>NZ_CP033795.1:42500-3947500 GCF_003812125.1 Bacillus sp. FDAARGOS_527 | reverse complement strand
ACGGCGGCCGTAACTATAACGGTCCTAAGGTAGCGAAATTCCTTGTCGGGTAAGTTCCGACCCGCACGAAAGGTGTAACGATTTGGGCACTGTCTCAACCAGAGACTCGGTGAAATTATAGTAC
This sequence comes from Bacillus sp. FDAARGOS_527, assembly GCF_003812125.1. Taxonomy (NCBI): domain Bacteria; kingdom Bacillati; phylum Bacillota; class Bacilli; order Caryophanales; family Bacillaceae; genus Bacillus; species Bacillus sp. FDAARGOS_527. The sequence continues at coordinate 3,947,376 of NZ_CP033795.1, read as the reverse complement.
CTGTGAAGATGCAGGTTACCCGCGACAGGACGGAAAGACCCCGTGGAGCTTTACTGTAGCCTGATATTGAATTTTGGTACAGTTTGTACAGGATAGGCGGGAGCCTTTGAAACCGGAGCGCTAGCTTCGGTGGAGGCGCTGGTGGGATACCGCCCTGACTGTATTGAAATTCTAACCTACGGGTCTTATCGACCCGGGAGACAGTGTCAGGTGGGCAGTTTGACTGGGGCGGTCGCCTCCTAAAGTGTAACGGAGGCGCCCAAAGGTTCCCTCAGAATGGTTGGAAATCATTCGTAGAGTGCAAAGGCATAAGGGAGCTTGACTGCGAGACCTACAAGTCGAGCAGGGACGAAAGTCGGGCTTAGTGATCCGGTGGTTCCGCATGGAAGGGCCATCGCTCAACGGATAAAAGCTACCCCGGGGATAACAGGCTTATCTCCCCCAAGAGTCCACATCGACGGGGAGGTTTGGCACCTCGATGTCGGCTCATCGCATCCTGGGGCTGTAGTCGGTCCCAAGGGTTGGGCTGTTCGCCCATTAAAGCGGTACGCGAGCTGGGTTCAGAACGTCGTGAGACAGTTCGGTCCCTATCCGTCGTGGGCGTAGGAAATTTGAGAGGAGCTGTCCTTAGTACGAGAGGACCGGGATGGACGCACCGCTGGTGTACCAGTTGTTCTGCCAAGGGCATAGCTGGGTAGCTATGTGCGGAAGGGATAAGTGCTGAAAGCATCTAAGCATGAAGCCCCCCTCAAGATGAGATTTCCCATAGCGTAAGCTAGTAAGATCCCTGAAAGATGATCAGGTTGATAGGTTCGAGGTGGAAGCATGGTGACATGTGGAGCTGACGAATACTAATAGATCGAGGACTTAACCATATAATATGAAGCAATGTTATCTAGTTTTGAAAGAATATAAAAAAACTTGTTGACTTTCAAAGTTAAATGAGTTACAATAATTCTTGTCTTAAATGAATACAGTCTGGTAATGATGGCAGAGAGGTCACACCCGTTCCCATACCGAACACGGAAGTTAAGCTCTCTAGCGCCGATGGTAGTTGGGACCTTGTCCCTGTGAGAGTAGGACGTTGCCAGGCAAATGGAGGATTAGCTCAGCTGGGAGAGCACCTGCCTTACAAGCAGGGGGTCGGCGGTTCGATCCCGTCATCCTCCACCATTTAGCCGACTTAGCTCAATTGGTAGAGCAACTGACTTGTAATCAGTAGGTTGGGGGTTCAAGTCCTCTAGTCGGCACCAGAAATCATGGCGGTTGTGGCGAAGTGGTTAACGCACCGGATTGTGGCTCCGGCATTCGTGGGTTCGATTCCCATCAGTCGCCCCATTTTTCTTAAATAAATTAATATGCGGGTGTGGCGGAATTGGCAGACGCACCAGACTTAGGATCTGGCGCCTTTGGCGTGGGGGTTCGACTCCCTTCACCCGCACTTTTAATTAAATAACTCATACATGTCTTGCGGAAGTAGTTCAGTGGTAGAATACAACCTTGCCAAGGTTGGGGTCGCGGGTTCGAATCCCGTCTTCCGCTCCAATTTTCAATATGACATGCCGGGGTGGCGGAACAGGCAGACGCACAGGACTTAAAATCCTGCGGTGGGTGACCACCGTGCGGGTTCGACCCCCGCCCTCGGCACCATATGCGCCCGTAGCTCAATTGGATAGAGCGTTTGACTACGGATCAAGAGGTTAGGGGTTCGACTCCTCTCGGGCGCGCTTTTATTAACGGGAAGTGGCTCAGCTTGGTAGAGCACCTGGTTTGGGACCAGGGGGTCGCAGGTTCAAATCCTGTCTTCCCGATATTCCCAAAAAACATGGGGCCTTAGCTCAGCTGGGAGAGCGCCTGCCTTGCACGCAGGAGGTCAGCGGTTCGATCCCGCTAGGCTCCACTTATTTTAATATCATTTATGGCGGTGTAGCTCAGCTGGCTAGAGCGTACGGTTCATACCCGTGAGGTCGGGGGTTCGATCCCCTCCGCCGCTACCATAAAGGACCTTTAGCTCAGCTGGTTAGAGCAGACGGCTCATAACCGTCCGGTCGTAGGTTCGAGTCCTACAAGGTCCACCATTAGAAGTTTATATCTCGGAGGTATACCCAAGTTCGGCTGAAGGGATCGGTCTTGAAAACCGACAGGCGGCGAGAGTCGCGCGGGGGTTCGAATCCCTCTACCTCCTCCATTTTTTCTTAATTAAATATTTTATCGTCGCGGGGTGGAGCAGTCTGGTAGCTCGTCGGGCTCATAACCCGAAGGTCGCAGGTTCAAATCCTGTCCCCGCAACCAAGGTCCCGTGGTGTAGTGGTTAACATGCCTGCCTGTCACGCAGGAGATCGCCGGTTCGACCCCGGTCGGGACCGCCATTTTTACATAAAGGCTCGGTAGCTCAGTCGGTAGAGCAGAGGACTGAAAATCCTCGTGTCGGCGGTTCGATTCCGTCCCGAGCCACCATTTTGAAGTCGCAAGCCGGCTTAGCTCAATTGGTAGAGCAACTGACTTGTAATCAGTAGGTTGGGGGTTCAAGTCCTCTAGCCGGCACCACTTTCAAAATGAGCCATTAGCTCAGTTGGTAGAGCATCTGACTTTTAATCAGAGGGTCGAAGGTTCGAGTCCTTCATGGCTCACCATTTACAATTTAATGCGGGTGTAGTTTAGTGGTAAAACAAGAGCCTTCCAAGCTCTGGTCGAGAGTTCGATTCTCTTCACCCGCTTTTCAATTATGGGCCTATAGCTCAGCTGGTTAGAGCGCACGCCTGATAAGCGTGAGGTCGATGGTTCGAGTCCATTTAGGCCCACCATAATTGTTCCGCAGTAGCTCAGTGGTAGAGCTATCGGCTGTTAACCGATCGGTCGTAGGTTCGAGTCCTACCTGCGGAGCCATATTTATAGAGAAGTACCCAAGTGGCTCAAGGGGCTCCCCTGCTAAGGGAGTAGATCGCGAACGCGGTGCGAGGGTTCGAATCCCTTCTTCTCTGCCAGTAATTGGCCCGTTGGTCAAGTGGTTAAGACACCGCCCTTTCACGGCGGTAACACGGGTTCGAATCCCGTACGGGTCATACTAAAAGAGATAGCATAATCTGCTATCTCTTTTTTGTTGTGTAAAAGTGGACTTTGGATAGAAAAAGAGATACTCAAGGTCATTAACGAAATGGCACTTAGAAATATATCATAGCTGGGAAAATCCTAAGGAATTAGTTGTAGAGTTATTAGATACCGTTGAATAATAAAATCGAAATACGGGTTGTTCAAACCAAGCATGCTGCATTAGGAGCTACCGCGGAAAATAAATAATATATAGAAGAAGCTGTCTCTCAGTAGGTGATCTACTGAAGACAGCTTTTTTATGTTGTCATTATTGTCGAGTTTTGTCGGTAAGTCGATATTCCTTGTCGAATCGCCGATATAATTTGATTTACGGTCGATATATTATAAAAATCGTTGATATATTTAAATAATCGTCGATATAATTTCACTTACCGATAAAACGGAACTATTTCACGTTCACAATCTAAAGAAAACGCCTCCATTGAAATGGATTCCATACCTGATCTAATAACTTTACACTCTATGTGAAAAAGTTCACAAATAGGTCATAATTTGTGAAGTAATTCACAATAATACGTGCTACAATATGAGTGTAAAGAAGTTAAACAACATTAAATTAGTATTTTAATTAATTACTTAAACAATCATAAAAAATATATGTGAACAATAGAGAGGGGAAATTACCATGAAAAAAGGTATCAATCGTGTAGTATTAGTAGGAACAGGAGCTGTAGGTTGTAGTTACGCTTACTCAATGATCAACCAAGGTGTAGCTGAAGAATTCGTATTAGTAGATGTTAATGAAGCAAAAGCAGAAGGGGAAGCAATGGACTTAAGCCATGCGGTACCATTCTCTCCATCACCAACAAAAGTTTGGAGCGGTAGCTATGCAGATTGTAAAGATGCAGATTTAGTAGTTATCACTGCTGGATTACCACAAAAGCCAGGTGAAACTCGTTTAGACTTAGTTGAGAAAAATACAAAGATCTTTAAACAAATCGTTCGCGGTATTATGGATAGCGGATTCGATGGAATCTTCTTAATCGCAACTAACCCAGTTGATATTTTAACTTACGTAACTTGGAAAGAATCTGGTCTACCAAAAGAGCGCGTAATTGGTTCTGGTACTACTTTAGACTCTGCTCGTTTCCGTTACATGTTAGGTGACTACTTAGATGTAGATCCACGTAACGTTCATGCTTACATCGTTGGTGAACACGGTGACACTGAACTTCCAGTATGGAGTCACGCTACTATCGGTGTACAAAAACTAGAAACAATTTTAGCTAACAACGCACAGTACAAACAAGAAGACTTAGATAAAATCTTCGAAAACGTACGTGATGCGGCTTACCATATTATCGAGCGTAAAGGTGCAACTTACTACGGAATCGGTATGTCACTACTTCGTGTAACTAAAGCAATCTTAAACAACGAGAACAGCGTATTAACTGTATCTGCATACCTTGAAGGTCAATACGGTGAGAAAGATGCTTACGTAGGTGTTCCAGCTGTAATTAACCGTGAAGGTGTACGTGAAATTGTAGAGCTTGAGTTAAATGAGGATGAAAAAGCGAAATTTGCTCATTCTGTAAAAGTATTAAAAGAAACAATGGCACCAGTACTATAATAATAATTGCTAAATAATCCAGAAGTGGGGAACTACTTCTTACTTCTGGATTTATATATAATTTAATATAAATTCCTTTTCCGGTTTCCCTTGTATATCCCCAATATACCCCTTTTGCTGGATTAGGGTCGTTTATAGAAAAGAGCACTCTACTTTGCGTAGAGTGCTCTTTATTATTATCATTTTTTAGGCGTTAATCCCAATTTCTTTAAAATATCTGCCAGTGTACCGCTTTTTGATTTTTCAACAGGTGTTTGTGATTTAGATGCATCGGGACCTTTTTTCAAGAAGTTCTTTTCAACGAAGCGAATATCTTTTTCGTCAACAATACCATCTTTATTTAGGTCACCGTCTTTCACAGATAGTCCTTTTTTACCGTAGTTGTTAGCGATAATTTCAGCATCTTTTATATCAATTACTTTATCGCCATTTACATCACCTGCAAGGTTTTCATCAAAGCGTGCATAATAATATTGGCCAAGTAGCTTACCGTCTTTTTCAGTACCAAGTTTCGTTGTTAGTCGGCTTGTTAAATGCCCTGGTACTTCTACATATAAGTTATAGTCGCGTTTATTAACAGGAAGTCCATTTAGTTTGAAGGATCCGTATTTATCAAGTGAGCCTTCAAACTTATGACGGTAAGAATCTGTTGCATATACTTTTACGCCATGCTTTGTATAATCGAATTTTTCATCTAAATATCCGCGTTCATTTAAGAAAGCACCAGGTTTAATACTTCCTTCGACTAGTGAGTTTAAAGACATAACTGAGAATGTTTGATCTTGAAGGACACGCATTCTATTTGGCTCTGATTCACCTTGTTTCCAGTAAGCGAACACTGATAAATCTAATTGAGCATTTGCTTCATAAAACTCATCATTTTCTACTTTGAACGTTACATCAATGAACGGGAAATCACCATCTAATCCAGCGAAGTTTTTGTCATCGATAGCTCCGCCAACTGTAACAGAACCTTCTTCTAGTTTCGGTTCATTTACTTTTGCGGTCACCCCTTTTTCGGAAAGTAGCTTTTCAAAAGCAGGATTTAATTTCGCATTTGCAAATTTGAAGTTCTTTTCTAGGAATTTTACGTTAAATTCCCCAGCAACAAATTGTTTCACATGTTTGGCGTTTAGCGTCACAGTGAATTCATCACCTTTATATACTTCTTTTTTATCATAACTAGTTTTCGCATATTGAGCTCCTTGCGGGATAAACCAATAGTTATTTACACCGCTCGGATAGTCAGCTCCTGCAGTTGCATAATCGAAAATATATACGCCTGTATTCATTGGACCTTCCACTTTAAAGGATTCAGGAGTAATGCCAACTTTAAAGTCACCATTTGCATTAATAGGTAAAAACTTATGCAAGTATGGAGAATAATCATAGTACATCACTCCGTTTGCTTCTTGCGTAATGTTTAATCCTTTTCCTTTTAAGTAGTCAACGTTCGAATCATACACATTTCCTTTAATCCATAGTGCTTTTTTACCGTCTTCTACTGTATAGTTCTCTTCATTTAATTCATAAATACCAGGCTGTAATCCAGTTAATTTCACTTCTGGCGGTGTATTATCAATTACGACATAATCCCCTTTCACACGTGCTTTACCGTCTTTATCGTAGCCAACAAACTCAATTGTGTAATCACCTTCTGGTAAGTCGATTTTCTCATCACCAATTGGTTTTGCAGGATCATTTGTAAAAGGATACACCCTGCCGTTAAAGAATGAATCTAAGTAGTAATACACATCAGTTTTTAATCCACTAGTGTTTAATGTACCAAGGAAACCGAGAGCTTTATTTGTTTTGGAATCTTTCACGATAAGATCTAACGTTTCAAGTTCGCTGTTTAATTGGAACGCCCCGTGCAAATACGATTCACGGTATGGATTGAATTTAGATGTATCAGTTGAAATTGCTTTTCTTGATAATATTGCATTTTCAATACCAGGTTCTGATACACGAATAGAGAACGGAATTTGGTACGTTTCTTCTTTATTTTTCGTATTTGTAATATGAATATATCCTTCATATCGGCCTTGTTTTACACCGGCTGGAACATTAATTTTTGCTTCAATTTCATCTGATTTGCCAGCATCAAGAGTAATTGTTTCTGGAACAGAAACTTTTACACCGTTTGCGGTAGCGTCGTTAATAGAAGAAGATGCTGGTGTATAAGAAATTTCTGTTTTAAATTCTTTTTTCTCTTGTTTATTATGATTTTGTACTTTTATATTTCGTTTTTGTTCAAGAGATTCACCGTCTTTTTGATAGAACTTCCCGAATGCAATGGATCCAGTTTCTTCAGGTACTTCAATTACTTCATCATTTACAACTGTTTTTGTTGTATCTAGCACTTTAAAACTAGTTTCCGTATGAACGGCGTTGTACGCATCTACTCGTCCAGCTCCAACTTCATATACGGAATACTTTTCTTTTAAATCATCAGCTGTGTTCATAAGAGACGTCTTTACATCGAATGGAGAGTATTCTGGGTGTTCTTGTAAAATAAGAGCAGCAACGCCAGCGATATGAGGAGAAGCCATAGATGTTCCTTGCATACGCTCATAGGAAACATCATAATTTTCGCCCTCTTGTGGGTCGTTAATATATTCAGGTACTGTTGAAAGTACAGCAACACCAGGCGCTGTAATATCTGGTTTAATATCATCATTTGATGTAACAGGACCGCGTGAGCTAAAGTCTGCAAGATGATCGCCTTCTGTTTGAATATAACTAAGTTCGTCAAAGGTAAAGGATGTATTACCTTGTTCGATTTGAGCTTTTAGTTTTTCACCGTCTTCTTTCGTTAGGCGGAATGCGGGAATGTATTTTGTACTTTCGCCAACGTAGAAAGGAATTTCTCCGTCCACATTGTTATAAATAATAACGGCTTTTGCACCAGCTTGTTTTGCATTCGCAATTTTTTCATCAAATGACAGTGTACCACGTGCAACGAGAGCGATTTTTCCTTTTACATCTTTTTTACTAAACTCGTCAGGCGTACCAATTCCTACAGATTCAATAGGTAAAGTTTGTCCCTTGAAATCTTCTATTTTATCAGTAAAGTTTTTGCCGAATAAAATTAGGTTAGGAAATTGTAATTGTCCAGCATGACCTGATAGTTTCGGTAAGGAAATAGAGCTATCACTTGCGCCAACCGTAATCGCAAATGGAGAAGCACCTGGTGATCCGAGTGTCGCTGGATTTGGACCAGAGTTTCCAGCAGCAACGACTGTAACAACACCGGAAAGCATCGCGTTATTGACAGCGATAGACGTAGGATCAAGTGGATTGTTGCTATCGTCACCTAACGATAAGTTAATAACATTCATGCCGTCAGAAATAGATTTATCGATTGCAGCAATAATACCAGAACTATCTCCACTTCCGTATGGACCGAGTACACGATAGTTATACAGTTCAATGTCAGGTGCAACACCTTTTACTGCGGAATCTGATGTGTTTTTCTTTTGCGCAGAAACGATACCTGCTACGTGAGTACCATGCGCGGTGTAGAAGGAAGAGCCACGATCATCAAATTCAGGAGCACCAGATTGTTGCCACTCTGTATAAGTTGTTTCCATCGGATCTGCATCGTTATTAATAAAGTCCCAACCTTTTACTGAGTTTGGATCTACCTTGCTAGAGTCTTCGCCAGGTTTTGCGCGATAGCCCTTATACACGTCTTTTAGGTCGGGATGATTGTAATCAATACCTGTATCTAATACACCAACTTTAATTCCTTTTCCGGTAATGCCTTCGCTATGTAACTTATCGACCCCAATTTGCGGAATGCTATCTGTTAGTTTTTGAGGTGCTTTCTGCTTTGCTTGTTTTGGTAAATTTAATTTCACTTCGTAATCTTTCCAAATACGTTTTACAACGCCAATCCGTAACAATTCTTCCACTGTATTTGCAGGTAACGTCAGCGCAACCCCATTTATCGCATGTTTATAAGAACGTTTAATTTGTACGGACTGGAAATTCCCTGACTTTACTGATGGGCTGAACTGATAAAGACGTTTTAGTCCTTTTTGAAATTCCTCATGTTCTTGATCAATACGTGCCTTTATATTTTCAGGAGCAGCTTGTAACCCTTTTTCTTTTTGTTTTAATTCATTAATCTTTACTGGAGCCGTTTGAAATTCTACAATGATATTTACTGGTTCGGAACTACTTGTATTAATATCTGGCGAGATAGTAAAACCAGGGTTGGCATCTAACGTTTGTAATGCCTGACGTTGTTCTTTAGAAAGTTTTGATAGTAAAGACTGGGCGTTTGAAGAGTCAATTTGGTTAATAGGATTTTCAGCAAGTACATTGAACGGAAGGGCAGTTGAAAACAGAACGCCAGCCGTTACAATTCCGGTAACAAAACGATTTTTCTTTTTCATGTATAAGCCTCCGATAATTTATATTTTAAAAATTATTTTTCCGACTTTAATGGGCAGTAAGACCCCCACCTTAAAATGCAGCGAAAGCAAAGAAGTTAGGTGGGGGATCAACTGCTCATAAAAGTCCGATTGGTGAGGGCTGATAATCAGTGGGGGATGAAGAAAACCCCCACTGATTAAAGTTTCACTTTATCTGTGCCCGGTGTTTGCTCTGCATGGAATGTCCAGTTTAGCTGTAAGGAATCACCCTGGAATTTATTTTGATCTTGTTCGTTGTCTTCAAAGGAGAAGAGCACGTGTAAATAATCTGTTTCACCAGATTTAATACCGTCTATTAAGTTATGACGTTCTAAAGAAGTAGCCACATCCTCAGGTTTCATAGTCTTTAATTGTGATAGTTTTGTTTCCCACAAAATTTCATGATCATCGTTTGGATTAGATGGTTTTCCATCATTCACTAAAAATTTGACGATGATGTGATCGCCTAAATCTTCACCATCATTATTTTTCTTTGCATCTGTAACTTCATAGGATGTTTCAAGTGCTACTTTTGCAATATCCAATGACCCTTTATTTTCAAGCGTGAAATTCTTTTCAATAAAATCACCTGGCTTTAAATCTTTCACATCAACGATTACATTGGGATTAATAGAAAGGTCTAGTGTTCCAGCTTGAAATGAGTTACTAGATGTTTCAGAATCACTGAAGTAGGCGAATACACCGCCGAATGTAAGGGATAAGCCGAGCGTTGCGGTGACAACTCCCATTCCAACCTTTTGTTTTAATGACATAAGAAAGCCCCCTAATTAAATTTTTATAGCGACTGTTCGTAACAAGGATAAATAAGTAAACATAGTAGTCCACTATGAATTATAGTTACGAAAAGTCTCTGTTCTTTATTGAGAACAAGTATATGCTTATCAATTTTCCATTTCAATAAAATTGTGACGAAAAATGTTGAGAAACATTTTTTTATGGTAGATTATTTTGTTGCGATTTCAAGTGGGAAATAGCATGAAAAAGGGGATAAAGCTAATAAAATAGATGTTGAGAAATAAATAGTAAGATGAAAAGCTAGTAAAAAATGAAGCGTTTTCAATGAATATTCGTCAAAATTCGATATTTTAAATAGAAATGTGAAAAAAATTCAACATTTTTAAGAAAAAAACGTATGTTTTTTATAAATTAACAAGGATATTTCAGTTTTTCGCAGAATTGGTAAAGTATAAAAAATTCTGTCATCTTAGTGAGGTGAGCATATTGAGTGTAATAAATTGTGAAGAAGTGAAACGAGATGAGTTTCATACAGAAAAGTACTATGACAGTTATAACATCTTTGGCGCACATATTGTGACGGAAGATGAGATGCGAGGTGTACGATTTACAGTATGGGCTCCTCATGCGAAAGCAATGAGTGTTGTTGGAGATTTTAATGAATGGGATTATGAGCAACATAAGATGCTACAAGTGACAGAAGAGGGAATTTGGTCCTTATTTATACCGCATATTGAAGAAAAAGAAATATATAAATATGCGATTGAAACGACGGCTGGTGATGTCATTTTTAAGGCAGATCCGTATGCTGTATATGCAGAAGTAAGACCGAATACGGCATCTGTAGTTTTTGATATAAAGGGATACGAATGGAATGATAAAAACTGGAGTCGTAAGAAAAAGAAAAAATCGGTTTATAAAGAAGCGATGACAGTTTATGAATTGCATTTCGGTTCTTGGAAAAAGAAAGAAGATGGAACGCTGTATTCTTACAGGGAAATGGCAGAAGAACTCATTCCTTATGTGGTGGAACATCAATTTACACATATTGAAATTATGCCCCTTGTTGAGCATCCGTATGATCGTTCTTGGGGATATCAAGGAACGGGATATTATGCCGCAACGAGTAGATTCGGCACGCCACATGATTTGATGTATTTTGTCGATGAATGTCATAAATATGGAATCGGTGTCATTTTAGATTGGGTGCCGGGGCATTTTTGTAAAGATGCTCACGGTTTATATTTGTTTGATGGGACACCGACTTATGAATATAAAGATAAAGATGTGCAAGAAAATCCAGTATGGGGAACTGTTAACTTTGATTTAGGAAAGAGGGAAGTACGTAATTTCTTAATTTCAAATGCGTTATTTTGGATGAGATATTTCCACATTGATGGTTTCAGGGTGGATGCAGTTGCAAACATGCTGTACTGGAATAAAGAAGGACAAGAGCAAAGTAATGAGCACGCTGTTTCATTTTTACGGGAGTTAAATGAAGCGGTATTTGCAGAGGATGAAGATTTCCTTATGACAGCAGAGGATTCAACAGCTTGGCCACTTGTAACAGCTCCAACGTATGAAGGTGGGCTTGGATTCAATTACAAATGGAATATGGGCTGGATGAATGACGTGCTGAAGTATATGGAGTGTGCGCCAGAGTACAGAAAATATATTCATGAGAAAATGACGTTCTCTTTACTATATGCTTACTCTGAAAATTTCATATTACCGCTTTCTCATGATGAAGTCGTTCATGGGAAAAAGTCGTTATTAAATAAAATGCCAGGAGACTACTGGGATAAGTTTGCTCAACTTCGTTTATTATATGGATATTTCTTTACTCATCCAGGAAAGAAATTACTTTTCATGGGTGGAGAATTCGGGCAGTTTGATGAGTGGAAAGACCTTGAAGATTTAGATTGGAATTTACATGATTTTGAAATGCATCGTTATATGCATGATTACTTTAAAGAGCTCATAGCATTGTATAAGCGCTCCAAACCACTTTGGCAGCTTGATCATTCGCCTGAAGGATTTCAGTGGATTGATGCTAATAATAATGAGCAAAGTATTTTCTCTTTTATCCGCCAAGGGGATAAACAAGAAGATGCGTTAGTTGTCGTATGTAATTTTACGAAAGCTACATATGAAAACTATAAAGTAGGTGTACCAGATTTCGAGTATTATAACGAGGTTTTAAACAGTGATGCTGAGCAATATGGCGGATCAGGGCAAGTAAATAAGAAGCGTCTGAAGGCGATTCAAGAGCCGTTTCATAATCAAGCAGCACATGTAGAAATTACAATTCCACCATTTGGCGTATCCATATTACGACCAGTGAAGACGAGAAAGGGGAGCAAAAAACAAGATGGCTCAAAAACAAAAGTGCGTAGCAATGTTACTAGCAGGGGGAAAAGGTAGTCGATTAAGTGCATTAACAAAAAATTTAGCCAAGCCAGCTGTTCCATTTGGTGGTAAATATCGCATTATTGATTTTACGCTAAGTAACTGCGCAAATTCTGGTATTGAAACGGTTGGGATTTTAACGCAATATCAACCACTCGAACTTCATAATTATATCGGAATCGGCAATGCGTGGGATTTAGACCGAGTAAGCGGTGGAGTCACAGTATTACCTCCTTATGCGGAGTCTTCAGGTGTGAAGTGGTACACAGGTACGGCAAGTGCCATTTATCAAAACTTAAACTATTTAAGTCAATATGAACCAGAGTATGTTCTCATTTTATCAGGCGACCATATTTATAAAATGGATTACAGTAAAATGCTAGATTACCATATTGAGAAAGAAGCGGACGTTTCCATTTCTGTTATTGAAGTGCCTTGGGATGAGGCGAGTCGTTTCGGTATTATGAATACGAACGAAGAGATGGAGATTGTTGAATTTGAAGAGAAACCGCAATTTCCAAGAAGTAATCTTGCATCAATGGGAATTTACATTTTTAACTGGGCAATTTTGAAAGAGTATTTAGAAATGGATGCAAGAAACCCTGAATCTAGTAATGATTTCGGAAAAGATGTACTTCCGCTTTTATTAGATGAAGGGAAGAAGTTAATGGCGTATCCGTTTGAAGGGTATTGGAAAGATGTTGGAACGGTGAAAAGCTTATGGGAAGCGAATATGGATTTACTTCGCGATGAAACATCACTGAATTTAAATGATCGTAATTGGCGTATTTATTCTGTTAATCCAAACGAACCACCTCAATATATCGCTGAAAAGGCAAAAGTAGAAGAATCACTTATTAACGAAGGATGCGTCATTGAAGGGGACGTGAAGCATTCTGTACTATTCCAAGGAGTGACGGTGGAAGAAGGTAGTATGGTTATTGATTCTGTCGTTATGCCGGGAGCGAAGATTGGTAAAAATGTTGTGATTGAAAGAGCGATCGTTGGATCAGAAATGGTTATTGAAGATGGAACAATTATTCGTCCAGAAAAAAATGTCGACGATGTAGTACTCATTGCTGAAGGGAAATAGAAAAGGGGGATGAAATGAATGGGAGAAAAAATGTTAGGAATTATTAATGCAACGGGAAGTTTTCCTTCCTTAAAGAAAGTAACAGGGCATCGTTCACTAGCGGCGTTACCGTTTGGGGGCCGTTATCGACTCATTGATTTCATGCTTTCAAATATGGTGAATTCTAATATTCATAGTGTAGCGGTTTTTACAAGTCATAAAAACCGCTCGTTAATGGACCACGTTGGTTCAGGCAAACAGTGGGATTTAGATAGAAAAAGAGACGGACTGTTTTTATTCCCGCCAAATTGCCAATGTGATCAAGATGAATTTGGATCTTTTGCACATTTTAGAAGACATATTGATTATTTTCTAAGAGCTAGAGAAGAATACGTCGTTATTACGAATAGCCATCTCGTAACAGCATTGAATTTTCAAGCGGTGTTAGAGCGACATATACATACGGCAGCTGATATTACGGAAGTTTGCCATGAAGGGGTTTCGCTTCAAACGTACGTGTTAAAGAAACAATTACTGTTAGATTTATTCGATTCATATAAAGATGTGGAGCAATATAGCTTATTCGATGTAGTGAGAGAAAAGCGCGGAAAATCACTACATATTGCTACGTATGAGCATACAGGATATGTAGCTATTATTGATTCAATTGAAAGCTACTATAAACATAGCTTAGAAATTTTGCAACCTGCTATTTGGAAGCAACTATTTAAGAAAGAAGCACCAATCTTTACGAAAGTAAAAGATGAGCCACCAACTCGTTATGTAAAGGGTGCAGTCGTGAAAAATACAATGATTGCAAATGGTAGTATTATCGAAGGTGAAGTAGAAAATAGTGTTGTCTCCCGTTCTGTTAAAATTGGGAAAGGTTCAATTGTTCGTAATAGCATTATTATGCAAAAGAGCCAAATTGGAGATAACTGTATAATAGACGGTGTTATTATTGATAAAGATGTGAAAATTGGTGACGGTGTTGTACTAAAAGGAAACGCCGATGAGCCATACGTTGTAGAAAAAGGAAGCGTGCAAAACAGTACGATTAATAGTTATTCTTAAGGAATCAGTGGGGGTTTTTCCTCCACTGATTAAAGTTTTAATTTAAATGAAAACTCGAAGGGAGGAAGCTGCAAGGGAAGTAGTATAAGCTTTTCGTGCAGTGGGACAACAAGTGAATATTTTATTTGCAGTATCAGAATGTGTACCATTTGTTAAATCGGGAGGATTAGCTGATGTAGCAGGTGCGCTCCCAAAAGAGCTAAAAAAATTAGGTGTGGAAGTTCGTATTATACTCCCGAATTATAGTCTTATTCCGCAAAAATTAAGGGATGGATGTACGCTACATAAAGTAATTAACGTCCCGCTTGGATGGAGAAATCAATATTGCGGAATTTTAAAAGGTGAGCAAGACGGGATTACGTATTACTTAATAGATAATGAATATTATTTTAAGAGGGATTCTCTGTATGGTCATTATGATGACGGAGAGCGTTTTTCTTATTTTTCGAAAGCAGTTTTAGAGTGTATTCCTCATCTTGACTTTGAAGTGGATGTTCTTCATAGCCATGATTGGCATACAGCTATGGTAAATTTCTTACTACGTGAAAAGTATCAAGATAACCCATTATATGAGCATATTAAAACAGTATATACAATTCATAACTTGCAGTTCCAAGGTGTATTTCCTCCTGAAGTAATGTACGACTTGCTAGAACTTGGTGATGAATATTTTCATAGTGAGCAGTTAGAGTTTTATGGAAATGTGAACTTTATGAAAGGCGGTATTATCGCTTCTGATCAAATTACAGCGGTTAGCCCGACATATAAAGAAGAAATTCAATATGAATTTTTCGGTGAGAAGTTAGATGGATTGTTGCGAAAATATAATGGTAAGCTTAGCGGCATTGTAAATGGAATTGATACGAGCGTGTATAATCCAGAAACGGATTCGTATATTACTGCTCAGTACGATGCAGATTCATTATATGAAAAGAGTAAAAATAAACGCGCGTTGCAGCGTTATTTTGGTTTGCCAGAAAAAGAAGAAACGCCGATTATTTCAATGGTAACGAGATTAACGAAGCAAAAAGGTCTTGATTTAGTACGTACTGTATTCCGTGAAATAATGGAAGAAGATGTACAATGTATTATTTTAGGATCAGGTGATTCGGAATATGAGAAATTCTTTGAGTGGATGGCATATGAGTATCCTGAGAAGGTAAAAGTGTATATTGGCTTTAATGAAGAATTAGCCCACCAAGTATATGCGGGAAGTGATTTATTCTTAATGCCATCATTGTTTGAACCATGTGGACTTGGACAACTTATCGCATTAGCGTACGGTACGATTCCAATTGTAAGAGAGACAGGCGGATTAAATGATACGGTACAATCTTATGACGAAGAAACTGGAGAAGGAAATGGTTTCAGTTTCACGAACTTTAATGCACATGACATGTTGCACACTGTTCGTCGTGCAATTGAATTTTATCAGGATAAACCGGTATGGGAGCAGCTTGTAAAACAAGCAATGACTGAAGATTATAGCTGGGAAAAATCAGCTCTGGCTTATAAGAAATTGTATAAAAGTCTCATGGAATAACATGTAGGTGGTGAAGAGATGTTTACTCATGTTGAAAGTTTCAAATCAGCTTTTCTAGAAAAGTTAGAGACGATGTATGGTAAAAGTTTCAAAGAATCTACAACTCGTGATCAATACAATACGCTTGGGTATATGGTACGTGAGTATATGAATAGTCAATGGATTGCAACGAATGAAAGTTATCGGTCTGGAGAGCGAAAGCAAATGTATTACTTATCCATTGAGTTTTTACTTGGGCGTTTGCTTGGAAGTAACATATTAAATTTAGGCATCAAGGATGTATGTGAGCAAGGGCTTTCTGAGCTTGGAATTTCGTTGCAACAATTAGAAGAGGTGGAAGCAGATGCAGGTCTTGGAAATGGTGGACTTGGACGATTAGCAGCCTGTTTCCTTGATTCACTTGCATCTTTAAACTTACCAGGTCATGGGTGCGGAATTCGTTACAAACACGGCTTATTTGATCAAAAAATTGTTGATGGTTATCAAGTTGAATTTCCAGAACAGTGGCTTCTTCATGAAAATGTATGGGAAGTAAGAAGGCATGATCAAGCTGTAGAAGTAAGTTATTTCGGCAATGTTGAACCGCTCTACATTGATGGGCGTTTAGAATTCAGGCATACAAATGCAGAAGTAATTATGGCCGTACCATATGACGTTCCAGTAGTAGGTTATGAGACGAGTACTGTAAATACACTTAGACTTTGGAATGCGGAACCAGTTCCTTTCCCACAAAATTGCAAAGATATTTTGAAATATAAGCGTGAAACAGAAGCGGTATCGGAGTTTTTATATCCAGATGATACGCATGATGAGGGGAAAATACTTCGTTTGAAACAACAGTATTTCCTCGTATCAGCAAGCTTGCAAAATATCGTTCGTATGCATAGAGAAAGATATGGTGACCTTCGTCAATTACATGAGAAAATTGCGATTCATATTAATGATACACATCCAGTTTTGGCGATTCCAGAACTGATGCGTATTTTATTAGATGAAGAAAAACTAGCATGGGAAGAAGCTTGGCACATAACGACGCAAACGATTTCTTATACGAATCATACGACGTTATCAGAAGCGCTTGAGAAGTGGCCAATTCACATTTTTAAACCGTTATTACCGAGAATTTATATGATTATTGAAGAGATTAATGAACGTTTCTGTCATGAACTTTGGGAGCGTTATCCGTATGAATGGCATCGTATTGAAGAGATGGCGATTATTGCGCATGATCTTGTGAAAATGGCTCATTTAGCAATTGTCGGTAGTCATAGCGTAAATGGTGTAGCAAAAATTCATACGGAAATTTTAAAACAACGTGAAATGCGATTGTTTTATGAGTTTTATCCAGATAAGTTTAATAATAAAACGAATGGAATCGCTCATAGACGCTGGTTAATGAAGGCGAATCCACAGCTGACAAACCTTATTTCAGAGGCGATTGGAACAGAGTGGAAGAAAGAACCGATTAAGCTTCAAGAGCTACAATTAGTTCAATACGATGCGAGTTTCCAAGAGAAATTTGCAGAGGTAAAACAAGAGCGCAAAGAGATTTTAGCAGCGCGCATTCATAATACAATGGGGATTACAATTGATCCTAATTCTATTTTTGATGTGCAAGTAAAAAGGCTACATGCTTACAAGCGACAATTATTAAATGTTCTTCATATTTTATATTTGTATAACCGTTTGAAAGAGGATGCTAGTTTTACATTTTATCCGCGTACTTTTATTTTTGGAGCGAAAGCATCACCTGGCTATTACTATGCGAAAAAAATTATTAAATTAATAAATGAACTTGCAAGGAAAGTGAATAACGATCCGTACGTAAGCCAATATATGAAAGTTATCTTTCTAGAAAACTATCGAGTGTCTGTAGCGGAAGATATATTCCCAGCGGCCGATGTAAGTGAACAAATTTCAACGGCGAGTAAAGAAGCATCCGGAACAGGCAATATGAAATTTATGATGAATGGTGCGATTACGCTCGGCACGTTAGACGGAGCGAATATTGAAATAAAAGATAGAGTCGGTGATGATAACTGTTTCATTTTCGGTTTAACGGCCGAAGAGGTTCTTCATTACTATCAAAATGGTGGATATCGTGCAAGTGATTATTATCACCACAATGGGCACATTAAGAAGGTAGTAGACCAGTTAACGAATGGTTTCTTTGCACAGTCGGGAGCTGAATTTGAAGCAATTTACGATTCTCTCGTTATTCAAAATGATGAATATTTCGTTCTGCGAGATTTTGGCCCATATGCGGAAAAGCAAGAAGCTGTTGGTAGAGCTTATGAGAACCGAACGAAGTGGCTCGAAATGTCGATTTTAAATATTGCACAATCTGGTCATTTTGCGAGCGATCGAACGATTTTACAGTATAGTAATGAGATTTGGGGTATTGGTAATACAGTTACGCAAATTTAAAGAGATTGCTACGTTGGAAAAGATTATATGAAATTTATATCAGCGATTTTTAAGATATATCGATTTACCGACAAAAATTGACACTAATAAATAAACCGAGCTTAAACTCATTAAGCTCGGTTTTCTTTTTTGCTTAAGAAAGAAATGGGATCGCAGTATATATTACACCCGTTCCACCATATTCTCCTGTCGCAAAGTATGAAAATGTAAAGAAACCTGTAAACGTAAAAATTACAATGAGAAAAAGTGCGAAGATAAATTTTAGCATGTAAGGTCCCCTCATCCAAAAGTAACTTCATATATTATTATAGTAT
Source organism: Bacillus sp. FDAARGOS_527 (assembly GCF_003812125.1). Taxonomy (NCBI): domain Bacteria; kingdom Bacillati; phylum Bacillota; class Bacilli; order Caryophanales; family Bacillaceae; genus Bacillus; species Bacillus sp. FDAARGOS_527. The sequence continues at coordinate 3,928,679 of NZ_CP033795.1, read as the reverse complement.
AAGGATATTTAATTTCCAATTGTTTACTGGTTAAAAATGAGAAGTCAGACATGTTTTGTATGTTGTCATGGCATGATTATTTGTAATAGATTTTGTGTTTTTTGTAAAAGTCATGTTGTGATGAACGTGTGCATATTCCCAGTCTTGGTCATTAAAATTTATGTTTCGAGGAGGAAGAAGTGGAACGACATCAAATAAGTTGACGAAACGAAAGCTACTAGCTACTTGTAGTTTATAATAATTACGAAATGCAATATCTCCCACTTTTGGGGAGGCAAATGTATACAGACCGTACTGTGCGAAGGCAGTGTTTATACGCGCATCGAGTATATGTAGTGTAGCGAGTGCGCCGCCTAAGCTATGACCGGTTGCAAGAAGTTTCTTATGGGCTGGTAACGATACGAGCATATCCATAATAGAATCTCGGCAAGATTCATAAATGGAAAGAAAGCCGTTATGGACATTTCCGCTATTTAAAGCATATGGATATGGTTTTTGGTTAACGAGTGAATCGATAATCCAGTCTGTATCTGTTTGTGTCCCGCGAAAAGCTACAATAACGGTATCCTCAGATTCTAGTATGAATCCGAACCATTCTGTCGTTTGAATGGTTTTTCCTTGAAAGCCTTGTACATATTGAAAACCATCTGGTATTTCAAAAATCCCATTTTGTTTATATTGTTCATATGTTAACTCACAACAAGAAGCTAACAGTATGGCGGTATCTTTATCAAAGGATAAAGGAGTACGCATTAAGGGAGCCTCCTTAAGAAAAGGTATAGTTCAATATATGCAGTGAGGGACTTGATTCATTCTTTTAGAAAAAAAGCTTGAACCTACAGTTACGTGAGGGAGTATGATTTTTGTAAACATACTGTTAGGAGGAGTGTAAGATGAGCAAAAGAGAAGGCTATTCAATTGGTGAGTTTTCAAGGGGAACAGGTACAACGATACGAACGCTCCAATATTACGATGAAATTGGATTACTTAAACCTGAAAAGAATGTTAGCTCTGGTCACCGTGTGTACAAAGGAAAAGATATATTAGAGCTACAAAAAATAGTGAGCCTTAAAGTATTAGGATATAGTTTAGAAGAAATAAGCGTCATGCTGAAAATGCCAAGTTTGAATGTAAGTTTAAAAGAAACATTGGAGCAACAAAGAAAAGCCTTTGAAGAAAAAAGAAAACAAATTGAAGTTTCGATTAAGGCGCTTGAACGAACAATGGTATGTCTTAAGGAAGATGAAGAGTTGGATAGTGACATATTAATGAGTCTAATTAACAGCATTCAAAAAGAAACTGAACAACGTTTATGGCTTGAAGAATATGTATCAAAAGAAACAGTTGATGGATTATATAATAAACCAGAAGAAGAGAGTCTGGCACTTGATAAAGAGTTTGTGCGTTTAGCAAAAGAAGTGAAAAGGTTATTCGGAAGACAAATTGAGGATTCAGAAGTGCAAAAATTGGTTGATGAACATATGAAGGCGACTCTTAAGTATGTTGGTGAAGAGACAATGTATTCTCTAGGTAAATTAGAGAATGCACAAGAACAATATAATAATATGATGCCATCTCCTTATACGGAAGAAGAAGAGGCATGGCTTAACGAAGCGATGGAGTATTATATGATTCAAAGTGGTTTGTATAGTCCACCTAAATAAAAAGAGCCCTATAAGGGCCCTTTTTACTCTTTTCCATCTAATAAACGACCAAGTCCACCTAAAACGCTGCCTTCACCAGTGCTTTGCGCTGCTGGGCTTGTCAGACGTGCTGCTAAGCGGCTAAGTGTTAAGGACTGAATCCAAACTGTTCCAGGTCCTTCTAACGTTGCGAAGAATAAACCTTCGCCGCCAAATAGAGCTGTTTTTACTTTTCCAACGAACTCGACATCGTAGTTAATGTCTTTTGTCATGGCAACGAGACAACCTGTATCGATGCGAAGTTTTTCGCCATGTTTTAATTCACGCTTATATACAGTTCCGCCTGCATGCATGAAAGCAAGTCCATCACCTTCAAGTTTCTGCATGATGAAACCTTCACCGCCGAAGAAACCAGTTCCGATTTTTTTCGTAAACTCGATTCCGATAGAAACGCCTTTTGCGGCACAAAGAAATGCATCTTTTTGACAAACTACTTTTCCTTGATATTCTGTTAAATCTACAGGAATAATTTTACCCGGATAAGGAGCAGCAAAGGATACGTGACGCTTGCCGTGACCTGTATTTGTAAATACAGTCATAAACATGCTTTCGCCTGTCACGAGACGCTTACCAGCGCCCATTAATTTTCCGAATAAACCTCCAGATGGGCCAGAACCATCGCCGAAGATTGTTTCCATTTCTATGTAATCTTCCATCATCATCATTGCGCCAGCTTCTGCGATCACGCTTTCTTCTGGGTCTAACTCAATTTCAACAAACTGCATATCATCGCCGTATAATTTATACTCGATTTCATGTGCTCTCATTTTTTTCACCTCGTATGTAATAGATATTTATATTGTACAGAATTTAATAGGATTAGAATACTTTAGTTTTGTTAATTTTCAAATAAAGTGGGAGCACCCAAAATTGGTTGTCAGCTCTCACCAATCGAGCAGTCCGCAAATAGCGAGATAAAATATGAATATGGAAGTTCAACATTATATTAAAATTATAAAAAAATAATGGAATGAAAGTGTTCTCATTTGACGTTTTGGATATAGCGTGATATAGTGAAGTCACTATTGAGCTACATAATGTGGTACGGAAATAAAGCACGTTGAATTAAAGGCTGTAAGCTTGTTATACATTCATGTCCTTTATATCCACCTTTTCATGTGGATTCATAGTTTCATTTTTATTTAGGAGGTACATGACATGCAAACAGGTAAAGTTAAATGGTTCAACAGCGAAAAAGGTTTCGGTTTCATCGAAGTTGAAGGTGGAGACGATGTATTCGTTCACTTCTCAGCTATCCAAGGTGACGGATTCAAAACTTTAGAAGAAGGTCAAGAAGTTTCTTTCGAAATCGTTGAAGGTAACCGTGGACCACAAGCTGCTAACGTTACAAAAAACTAATTAGCTAGCGATAAAAAGCATTCCGATTTTCGGAATGCTTTTTTTTATTCTTTGGAACTCGACTCATTTGAAGACAATTCGCCCTTAAAGGTACGCTCTTCAAAGTCATCAAGCATTTGCTCATATTCTTCATGTTCTTCCGTAGCGAAAACTTGCGGATTTTTTCCATACATATCTGTACCGATAAAGTTTTCAAAATCCTCTACGTAGCCTACGTTTTCTTCACTATTTACGTACATGCCGTTATAGTTTTTCGAATCTTGTCTTTCTAAATCAGATGGTGTTTCAGATGTTCCGTAATTGGCTACATCTTGCCATGCATCTTCTGCATCGTACTCAACAGAATGATCTTCATCATGTTTATGGAAAGAAGGAGACAATACTTCTTCTTCGACTGGTCGTGTATTCATATTTAACTTATTTGTTGCGTGCTCAACGCATGTTGTAGCAGTCGGCATCGCTTCTAATCTTTCAAATGGAATTTCTTCACCAGATACTTCGCAAATGCCGTACGTACCCGCTTCTATTTTTTGCAAGGCATGCTTCGTATCCTCTAATTGTTTATGCCAAAGTTCAATAAGCCCGAAGTCTTTTTCACGTTCATATAGCTCTGTTGCCATATCAGCCGGATGGTTATCATAGCTAGATAACTCTCCAACAGATTCACGTTCAGATGCACGATCTTCATTTTCGTGTGTTTGTATCGTTTGCTCTAGTTCTTGCTTTTGTTTTTCTAAAACGGATTTAAATTGATTTATTTGTTGTGGAGTTAACATAGTCGTCCACCTTCCTACAATTCAGTTTCTTTACATAGTATGAGCGTTGCGAGTAGGAATTATGAGCTGAAATTGGTATATGAAAAAGGAGCCGCATTAGCAGCTCCTTTTAAAGGAAATATCCAAGTAATAATCCGATTCCCATTAAGAGACCGAAGATTGTATTTGTTTTTGCTGTTGCTATCATCGCAGGTACCATTTCCATTGGAATGCTTTTGCCGATAAAGCCTTTCGTCGCTTTATATGCTTTCGGTGCACTTAAAAATACGATAAGCATCCATGGTGATACGATGCCGACGATAATTAAAGCAATTGTCCAAATGTAGGAAACGATGAACATAGAAGCAAGTACACCAACTGCTCGCTCGCGTCCAACGAGAATTGCTAACGTTTTACGACCGTTTTCTTTATCGCCATCTAAGTCACGGATATTGTTAGCAAGTAAAATGGCACCAATTAAAATGGAGCTTGGAATAGATAGTAAAACGACTTCTGATGTTACAGTTCCAGTTTGAATAAAGAATGAAATCCCGATAATAATGACACCCATAAATAATCCGGCTGTTAACTCTCCAAATGGTGTATAGGCAATGGGAAGTGGACCGCCCGTATAAAGGTAAGCAACGGCCATACAAACAAGACCGATTGCAGCAAGCCACCAGCTAGAATTCATACAAATATAAACACCTAATAGTATTGCGATGCCGAAAAATCCAAATGCTAAGTTAAGCACTGTTTTTGGCTGAATGCCATCGCGAACGATAGCGCCGCCGATACCAACTGAACCTTCGTGATCAAGTCCTCTTTTATAATCAAAGTATTCATTAAACATGTTTGTTGCTGCCTGAATGAGAAGACAAGCAAGAAGCATTATAAGGAAAAGAGGGAGATGTATTTGATTTATACCTCCGACCTGCATTGCATAGGCTGTTCCGATGAAAACAGGAACGAAAGCTGCTGTTAATGTATGGGGACGTAGTAAACTCCACCAAATGCGCCAGCCTGTTTGCTTGCTTGGCTTTGGCGCCGTAGGAGAGGAATTCGTTTCGACGTTCATTTCCATGTTGAATCCTCCTTTGGTCACATATTGTACACAACTAAGTGTAGAAAAAGCATCATTTAGTGTCAACGTTTATTTTCTAGGAAGAGAAGGTGAATTTCTCAGAAATGCTAAACGTTGACAGGCCTTTCGTTTGAGGTGTATCTTAAAATCAAGCGTAATTATGACTATTTTTCGCCCATAGGGGGGAGACAATTGTGATTCAAACGAAACAAAAAGGCTTGCAAGAAGTTCTAAGTGCAGCCATTAAGCATGCAACTGATGAAAAAATATTGGTTAGTTTTGTAAAACAAATAGACTGGATGGATCCACTTCTGTTTTATGCAGCAGGAAAAAGGATCTCATTCGAAAATAGATGTTATTTTGCAGACCCAGCTCAGCATGTAATATTTGCTGGAATTGGTTCTGTTTTCACTATAGCAACTGCTTCTCACAAACGCTTTCAAACTGCTCGTGACGAGTGGGATAAAGTAAAAGAGAAATCGTTTGTACAAAGAGAAAAATATGAATTTGGAACAGGTCCTCTTTTATTTGGTGGATTTTCATTTGACCAAGAAAAAGAGAAAACAGACTTATGGAAAGAATTTGATGATACGACATTTTCACTACCAGCATTTTTATTAACTGTAAAAAATGAAAAAGCATGGTTAACAATGAATACATTCGTTTCAGCAACAGATTGTGCAGAAACTCTTTATAACGAAATTGTTTCTTTAGAAGAGAAAATTTTGGAGGAGAGTAAATGTGCACTAGAAGGATCGAAATTAACAGTTACTTCTAAAGTAGAAGTGGATCCGAAAGGCTGGATGAAGGCTATTGAGAAAGTGCAAGATGAGATGAAGCAGGGGAACGTGCAGAAGGTTGTATTAGCGAGGGAGCTAAAAGTAGAGATGGATCATCATATTGATTCTGCGCTTGTTTTAGAAGCGCTTCGCATTGGGCAACCAGATTGTTACGTATTTTCTTTTGATTATAAAGGAGCATGCTTCTTAGGAGCGACGCCAGAGAGATTAATTCGCAAAGAAGATGAGAAGTTTACTTCAATGTGTCTTGCTGGTTCAACTGGTCATGGTCAATCTATAGAAGAAAGTAAGCGAAATAGTGATGCGCTTCTTCATGATGAAAAGAATTTAGCTGAACACGGTTATGTTGTGAACATGATCAGGTCTGTATTAAATGAGCACTGCGAATCTGTTAATATTCCGGAAAGTCCGGGCTTATTAACAACGAAAAACTTAATTCATTTATATACGCCTGTAGAGGCAAAAGGCGATGCGAGTCTTTTAACAATGGTAGAAGAATTACATCCAACACCAGCTCTTGGCGGGACACCTCGTTTGGAAGCGATGAAACTGATTCGTGATGTTGAATTGTTAGACAGAGGATTATATGGTGCACCGATTGGCTGGATAGATGATGAAGGAAATGGTGAATTTGCGGTTGCACTTCGCTGCGGATTATTAAATGGCGAGAAAGCATCCTTATTCGCCGGTTGCGGGATTGTAATTGATTCAGTACCACAACTTGAATATGAAGAAACAAGTTTGAAGTTTAGACCGATGCTTGGTGCTTTGGAGGAATTAATGAAATGAACAATCATATAGAAGCATTATCATATTATTTAGGCGCGTTCGTGGATGAACTGACGCGTCTAAATGTATGTGATGTTGTCATTAGTCCAGGCTCACGGTCAACGCCGATTGCTCTACTAATGGAACAACATGAAGGAATGAACACATATTTACATGTAGATGAAAGATCAGCAGGATTTTTTGCGCTCGGTATCGCAAAAGCGAAAAAACGTCCTGTTGCATTATTATGTACGTCAGGAACGGCTGCAGCGAACTATTATCCAGCTGTATGTGAAGCTTTTCATTCGCGAGTGCCGCTTATCGTCTTAACGGCAGATAGACCGCATGAATTAAGAGATGTCGGTGCACCACAAGCGATGAATCAAATTAATTTATACGGCACGTTTGTGAAGCAATTTACAGAGATGGCACTTCCAGAAGCGAATGAGGCGATGTATCATTACGCTCGCATGACAACGCAGCGCATGATAGCGAGCGCGCTTTTAGCACCGCAAGGACCTGTTCATCTTAATTTTCCAGTTCGTGAACCGCTTATCCCGGACTTCTCATTAGAAAGTTTATGGGATAAAGGACGCGGAGAATATACAGGAGTAGTTCAGCGAGGGAATGCGGTGATGCCGAGTGAATATGTAGATTCTCTTGTAGGGCGCCTTTCACATATGGAAAAGGGGCTTATTATTTGTGGAGATGATAGTCATTCAGAAATCGCAACGTTTACAACGCAACTAGCTGAAAAAACGGGATATCCAATATTAGCGGATCCACTTTCTAACATTCGTAGTGGACACCACGATAAAACGATGGTAATCGACTGTTACGATACATTTTTACGAAATGAGCTGTTAAAAGAAACGTGGAAGCCAGAAGTTATAATTCGCTTCGGTGGTATGCCTGTTTCGAAAGCATTAACGCAGTTCATCAAAAAACAAACGAAAGCTGTTCATATCGTTGTTGATGAATCAGGACAATGGAGAGATCCAGCTCTCGTTGCAACAGAAGTTGTCCAAGCAAGTGATATTGCATTTTGCAGTGCACTAATAGAAAAAATGCCAGTTATGAAAAAGAATGATTGGTCCCAAATGTGGCAACATATAAACGAAAAAACGAAGGAAACGCTTCGCGAAATGGAAACATATGATACTGCGTTTGAAGGAAGAGTCATTACGGATATTGTCCGCGTATTACCAGAAGGAGCAACGTTATTTGCGAGTAATAGTATGCCAATTCGTGATACAGATTCATTCTTTTTCACATCGGATAAAAATATTCAAGTGATGGCTAACCGCGGTGTAAATGGGATTGATGGAATCATTTCGACAGCTTTAGGAGCGAGCATGATTTGCGATCCGCTCGTATTAGTAATCGGTGATTTATCATTTTATCATGATTTAAACGGATTATTAGCCGCAAAATTACATGAGTTAAATATAACGATTGTTGTTGTAAATAATGACGGTGGTGGTATTTTCTCATTCTTACCACAATATGAGAAAAAGGAACATTTCGAATCATTATTTGGAACTCCAATTGGGCTTGACTATGAGCATGTTGTCAACATGTACGGTGGTTCATTTAGCCGTGTAAATGGTTGGGAGCAATTCCGTGAAGAGGTACAAAAAGGAACGACGACAGAAGGTTTACACGTTGTGGAAATTTGTACGAACCGTGATGAAAACTTAACGTTGCACCGTACGTTATGGGCAAAAACACAGGACGTCATTACTACATCGTTGCAAGGTGAATCAAAATGAACGTAACGCTGCAAGGTTTATCGTATGAATATGAAGTAGTCGGAAGCGGAGAACCACTTCTACTTCTTCATGGTTTTACGGGAAGTATGGAAACGTGGCGTTCCTTCATTCCTTCTTGGAGCGAGCAGTTTCAAGTCATTTTAGTAGATATTGTTGGGCACGGAAAAACGGAAAGTCCTGAAGATGTGACGCATTATGATATTCGAAATGCGGCATTGCAAATGAAAGAACTACTAGATTATCTTCATATTGAAAAGGCGCATATACTTGGCTATTCAATGGGCGGTAGACTGGCGATTACGATGGCGTGTCTATATCCAGAATATGTACGTTCTCTTTTATTAGAAAACTGTACAGCTGGGCTTGAAAGTGAAGATGAGCGAAAAGAACGCTGTGAAAAAGATGAGCGACTTGCTCAAAAAATTGAGCGAGAAGGCATCGAAAGTTTTGTATCGATGTGGGAAAATATTCCGCTGTTTGAAACGCAAAAAAGTTTAGCACAAAACGTACAAGAAGCAGTGCGAAAAGAACGACTCGCTAACAATCCAAAAGGGCTTGCAAATAGCTTGCGCGGCATGGGAACAGGGGCTCAGCCTTCATGGTGGAATGAGCTGCAAAACTTAAAAATGCCTGTTCTTTTAATGAACGGTGAGCATGATGAAAAGTTCTTTCGCATATTAAAAAATATCGAAAAATGCGTCTCTGACGCGAAATTTGTCAAAATTGATGGCGCTGGCCATGCAATTCATGTGGAACAACCGGAAAATTTTGATACAATAGTAAAGGGATTTCTAAAAACTATGCAGTGATGCTTTTTTCAGTTAAGAATGAAGTTGCACTTATAGAGGAGATCAGAAATATACAAGGAGGTAGTTGTAATGGCTATTGAATGGGTAAAAGAAGGCAATTACGAAGATATTATTTATTCAACATACAATGGTATCGCAAAGATTTCGATTAACCGCCCTGAAGTACATAACGCATTCCGTCCTAAAACGGTAATGGAGTTAATCGACGCTTTTGCACATGCTCGTGATGATGCAAATGTTGGCGTTATCATTTTAACAGGTGAAGGTGGACGTGCATTCTGTTCAGGCGGCGACCAAAAAGTTCGCGGTCATGGTGGATATGTAGGTGACGACCAAATCCCTCGTTTAAATGTATTAGACTTACAACGTCTAATTCGCGCAATTCCTAAACCAGTTATCGCAATGGTAGCAGGTTATGCAATCGGTGGTGGACACGTACTTCATATCGTATGTGACTTAACAATTGCTGCAGACAACGCTGTATTCGGACAAACAGGTCCTAAAGTAGGAAGCTTTGACGGTGGATACGGAGCTGGTTACTTAGCTCGTATGGTAGGCCACAAGAAAGCTCGCGAAATTTGGTACCTATGCCGTCAATACAACGCGCAAGAAGCGCTTGATATGGGCTTAGTAAATACAGTAGTACCATTAGAACAACTTGAAGCAGAAACAGTACAATGGGCAGAAGAAATTTTAGCAAACAGCCCAATGGCACTTCGTTTCCTAAAAGCTGCATTCAACGCAGACACAGACGGTCTAGCTGGTATTCAACAACTAGCTGGAGATGCAACGTTATTGTACTACACAACTGACGAAGCAAAAGAAGGTCGCGACGCGTTCAAAGAAAAACGCCGTCCAGACTTCGGTCAATTCCCTCGTTTCCCTTGATCAAAAGCGGAAGCAGCTCGTTCAGAATGTGAGGGGGATGGAGCTTCTGACGTAGAGGCGCTTTTTGCCTCGTAGGAAGAAGTGAAGCCACCGAACATTCTAGCTGCTGTAGCTGGATGTTTTAAAAGCGAAAGCGGCTCACTTAGAACAAGAGGGCGTTGGAACTCCTGACGTAGAGGCGCTTTTTGCCTCGTAGGAAGGCGTGAAACGACCGACTGTTCTAGCCGCTGTAGCTAGATGGAATCAATCGGAAACAAAACAACTAAGAGACTTGATGTCATATCAAGTCTCTTTCTTTCATGAAAGGAGAATGAGTGATGGAGACGATGCCAAATTGGTTAATGCAACGTGCATTTTTAACACCAGATCGCACTGCAATTGAAATAGAGGAAGAGAAAGTTACTTTTATGCAGCTGCATGAAAAAGTAGTATCTGTTTGCGAACACCTTACGCATGTTGGAGTGAAGCGTGGGCAAAAGGTGGCTGTTCTGATGAAAAATGGTATGGAGATGATTACAGTTATTCACGCCCTATCTTACGTAGGTGCAGTAGCTGTGCTTTTAAATACGCGTCTTTCAAGAGAAGAGCTACTTTGGCAAATGGATGATGCTGAAGTTATTTGTTTAGTGACAGATCAAGACTTTGATGCTAAAGATATTCCTGTATATTCATTCGCTGAAGTGATGAATGGACCAAAAGAGGAAGCCTCTATACAAGAAGAGTTTTCTTTAGAAGAAGCAATGACAATTATTTATACGTCTGGGACGACAGGCAAACCGAAAGGCGTTATTTTAACGTACGGCAATCATTGGGCAAGCGCAGTTGGTTCTTCGCTTAATTTAGGCCTTCGTGATGATGATTGCTGGTTAGCTTGTATGCCGATGTTCCACGTTGGTGGGCTATCTCTTTTAATGAAAAACATTATGTACGGCATGCGCATTTTACTCGTTCCGAAATATGATGCTGATTTTATTCATAAAGCACTTCAAACGAGAGGCGTAACAATTATCTCTGTCGTTTCTAAAATGTTAACTGATTTATTAGAGCGACTTGGGGCAGAGACATACCCATCTTCTTTACGATGCATGTTACTTGGCGGAGGACCAGCGCCGAAACCAATATTAGAAACGTGTGTAGAAAAAGGAATTCCTGTATATCAAACGTACGGTATGACAGAAACGTCGTCGCAAATTTGTACGTTGTCCGCAGATTATATGTTAACGAAAGTAGGATCAGCTGGAAAACCACTATTTCAGTGCCGACTTCGTATTGAAAAAGATGGCGTCGTAGTGCCGGCATTTACAGAAGGCGAAATCGTAGTAAAAGGACCGAACGTAACAGGTGGTTACTTTAACCGTGAAGATGCGACGCGCGAAACAATTCAAAACGGATGGCTTCATACTGGCGACCTCGGTTATTTAGACGAAGAAGGATTTTTATACGTATTAGATCGCCGAAGTGATTTAATTATTTCTGGTGGGGAAAATATATATCCGGCCCAAATTGAAGAAGTGTTACTTTCTCATCCGGCGGTAGCGGAAGCTGGTGTTGTCGGTATGACTGATGATAAATGGGGACAAGTACCCGCTGCTTTTGTTGTAAAAAGCGGAGAGGTAACAGAAGAAGAAATTATTCACTTTTGCGAGGAGAAATTAGCGAAATATAAAGTGCCGAAAAAAGCATGTTTCTTAGAGGAATTACCACGAAACGCTTCGAAAAAATTGTTAAGACGAGAGTTAAGACAATTAGTGGAGGAGATGTAAGTGGAAATAAAAAAAGCGACACTTCATATAACGGAAATGCCACTCGTAATCCCGTTTGCTGCAAGCTACGGAACGTATGAAAAGCGTGAAAGTATCGTCATTGAATTAGAAGATACGGACGGACATATTGGATTTGGTGAAGTCGTTGCATTTTCTGAACCGTGGTATACGGAAGAAACAGTGAAAACCGCGCTGCATGTACTGCAAGATTTTTTAATACCGGATTTATTAAAGGCTGACATTTCTCATCCGAATGAAGTGCCGAGCTTGTTTCAGCATATAAAAAGAAACCGAATGGCAAAGGCGGGAATTGAAGGGGCTGTTTGGAATTTATATGCGAAGCGTCAAAAGAAATCGTTAGCGACAGTGCTTGGCGGAACGAAGTCTGAAATTGAAGTCGGTGTTGTAATTGGGCTTAATACGATTCCGGTTATGTTAAAACAAATCGAGAAGTACGCTGAAGAAGGATACGAGCGTTTTAAAGTGAAAATAAAGCCAGGGCATGATTATGAGTTATTAAAAGAAATACGTAAAGAGTTTCCGCATATCCCGTTAATGGCTGATGCCAATTCAGCGTATACATTAGCGGATACGGAGAGTCTGAAACGACTAGATGAATTCCAATTGATGATGATTGAGCAACCACTAGCAGATTACGATTTTCTTGATCATGCACAGCTACAGAAGAAGATTGAAACGCCGATTTGTTTAGACGAAAGTATCCATAGTTTAGAAGACGCGCGCGTTGCGATTACACTTGGTAGTTGCCAAATCGTTAATATTAAACCGGGGCGAGTGGGCGGATTAACAGAATCGATCCAAATTCATAATTATTGTATGGAACATAACATACCAGTTTGGTGCGGCGGTATGGTGGAGATGGGAATTTCACGAGCGCAAAATGTTGCGCTTGCCTCATTGCCGAACTTTACGATTCCAGGAGATATATCCGCTTCTAGTAGACATTGGGAGGAGGATATTATTTCACCAGAAGTGACGCTTGAGGGCGGAAAAGTGATGGTGCCGCAAAGTGTTGACGCTGAGTATGAAGTAGATCGCGGAAGGCTGGCGGAAATCACGAAGCAGCGGATTGTTTTTGAGCGGTGAATGGATTCTTTAAAATAGTGGGCGAATTTCGTCGTTAATTGTCGGTAAGTCGATATTCCTTGTCGAAACGTCGATATAATTCAAGTTGTGTTCGATATATTTGGAAAATCGCTGATATAATTTTATTTACAAAGGTTACTCCCGCGAGTAACCTTTTCGTATTGTACAAATTGGATAGACTAGTTTACAATCGAGCGTATAAAAGGGGGAGTAAAATGAAGCGCATTTCCATTTTAATAGCGGATGATGAGGCAGAAATTGCTGATTTAATTGAGATACATTTAGAAAAAGAAGGGTACCACGTCGTGAAAGCAGCTGATGGAGAAGAGGCAATTCATATTATTGAAACGCAGCCAATCGACTTAGTGGTTTTAGATATTATGATGCCGAAAATGGATGGGTATGAAGTGACGCGCCAAATTCGCGCGAAGCATCATATGCCAATCATTTTCTTAAGTGCGAAAACGTCTGATTTTGATAAGGTGACAGGTCTTGTGCTAGGCGCAGATGATTATATGACGAAACCTTTTACACCGATTGAATTAGTCGCACGTGTAAATGCACAATTACGCCGATTTCTTACGTTAAATCAGCCGAAAGTGGCGGAGAATAAATCTGCTTTAGAGGTAGGAGGAGTCGTTATTGATCCTGAGCGAAGAACGGTAAATGTGTACGGAGAACAAGTTGAATTAACACCGAAAGAGTTTGATATTTTATATTTATTAGCGAGTCACCCGAAGAAAGTGTACAATGTGGAAAATATTTTTCAGCAAGTATGGGCCGATGATTATTTTGAAGGCGGAAATACAGTTATGGTACATATTCGCACATTGCGGAAAAAACTTGGGGAGGATAAAAGAAAGAATAAGTTAATAAAAACAGTGTGGGGAGTAGGGTATACTTTCAATGGATAACATGATGAAAAGCTTTCGATTTAAAATGATTGCCTTATTTGCGTTAAGTATGGTGCTCGCTGCAACTGTAACTTATATAATTTATAAAGGATTGCAGTTGTATTATAAAACGATGGTTCGCTATGAAGAGCCTTTAGCACAATTTAGGTCGATCGTAAGGGAATTTGGAGACATTAACTTCTTTTTAATTTTCTTTATCCCGTTGTCTATTATCTTTTTCTTCTTTTTGACAAAACCGTATTTAAAGTATTTTAGTGAGATTTCTAACGGGATTCATCATCTTGCGAACGGTAACTTTACGAATAGAGTTCAAGTTTCATCAAATGATGAATTTGGAGACATCGCGCGTGAAATAAATGTTGCGAGTGAAAAGTTAAAGGAAGCAGTGGAACGAGGAGACTTCGCAGAAAGTAGTAAGGACCAGCTTATTGTTAACCTAGCTCACGATTTAAGAACGCCGTTAACATCTGTGTTAGGTTATTTAGATTTAATTCTTAAAGATGAAAATTTAACAAAAGAACAAATTAAACATTTCTCTACAATTGCATATACGAAATCGCAAAGGCTCGAAAGTTTAATTGATGAGTTATTTGAAATTACACGTATGAATTATGGCATGCTAAAGCTGGATAAAAAGCCGATTGATATAAGTGAGCTGCTTATACAGCTAGATGAGGAATTGTATCCGTTATTAGAAAAACATCATTTAGAAGCTAGATTGAATGTTGATCCTCATTTGCCGATTAACGGTGATGGGAAATTGTTAGCTAGAGTATTTGAAAACTTGTTAACAAATGCTGTTCGTTACGGATATGATGGGCAATTTGTTGATCTGAATGGGTATATCGATAATGGAGAAGTTGTTGTACAAGTTATGAATTACGGAGATAGCATTCCAGAAGAAGACTTACCGTATCTTTTTGATATGTTTTATACAGGTGATAAATCGAGGTCAGAGAACCGTGGCGGGACAGGCCTTGGACTGTTTATTGCGAAAAATATTGTTGAACAGCATAACGGTACGATTTCTGCTGAAAGTAATATAGTTAGAACAATGTTTGAAGTGCGATTGCCAAAAGACGAGCACGTAACAATTTAATAAAAATTTAAACTTTACCCCACTTTTTATTTTAATAGTTTTTTCTATTCTATACGTAAGTTACGTTAAGGAGGAACTAGAAATGAAAAAGTGGGTATTTATTTCTCTTTTTATCGCATGCACAATCTGTGTAGGCTTATATATATCACCGTTATTTCAAAAAGAAATTGATGTGAAAATCGGTGAGGAAAATAGCGCAATAAAGAATGCAAATATGGAAAAGGTAGAGATTACAAAAGAAGAAATTTATAAAGGGAATCTATTATTAGTTAACAAAGATTATCCACTAAAAAAAGATAGCATTAGGTCTGATATTATAAATGTAAATCATAATAGTGAATTAGTGAGAGGCTACGTAATATTTGATAGAAATCTTCGTTTATCAAAGGATGTTGTAAAAAAGTTTTTGAACGTTGTCGATGCGGCTGGAAAAGATGGCGTACAACATTTCTTAATGAATAGCGGCTATCGAGATTTCCAAGAGCAAAGACAGCTATATGAAAAAATGGGATCTGATTATGCACTCCCAGCAGGATATAGTGAACATAATTTAGGGTTATCACTGGACGTTGGTTCAACGCAAAAGAAAATGGAAAAAGCGCCTGAAGGAAAATGGATTGAAGAGAACGTATGGAAGCACGGATTTGTTTTACGCTATCCGAAAAATAAAAGTAACATTACAGGCATTCAATATGAGCCATGGCACATTCGTTATGTCGGCCTACCTCATAGTGCAATTATGCAAAAAAAGAAAATTACATTAGAGGAATACTTAGACTTCTTAAAAGAACAAAAAGAAATCACAACCGATGTGGAAGGTAAGCAATATACGGTTTCTTATTATAAAGTTTCCGGGAATAGGAAAGTGAATGTTCCGGTGAATAAGCAGTATGAAATTTCGGGAAACAATATGGACGGGGTTATTGTGACGGTTCAGGAATAGAAAAAGAGGTTGTTCCGTTTTGGAGCAGCCTTTTCGTATATAAGAAAGGGATCGATATTTCTTGTGGAATCGTTGATATATTGTGAGTTACGATAGATATATTCGAAAGATCGTTGATATAAACTCCTGTACTATCAGCCTTTTGAGGAGTATTATTTATTTTACTTCCAAACATTATAACGTTATATTTACTTCTCCCTTTTTTTGTGTTACGCTAAACGTGTGAAAGAGATATAAAATGAAACTTTAATGTAAGCGTATTCTTATGGCTTCTTATAGAAAAGGGTGAAGTACAATGACAGAACGATTCGTACTACGTAATGTGAAACGTGTGAACGGGGAAGAGATTGACATTGTAATTGAAAATAATAAAATCGCACAGGTGACGAAAGCAGGTGCTGGAGAGGGTGGAAAGGTTCTTGATTACTCGGGTACTTACGTATCGAGTGGCTGGATTGATTTGCACGTTCATGCTTTTCCAGAGTTTGATCCGTATGGCGATGAGGTGGATGAAATTGGCGTTAAACAAGGGGTAACGACAATTGTTGATGCGGGTAGCTGCGGAGCTGATCGCATTGCAGATTTAGTAAAAAGTAGAGAGCAGGCGAAAACGAATTTATTTGCCTTTTTAAATATTTCTCGCATCGGTTTGAAACGAATTGATGAATTATCCAATATGGAATGGATCGATAAAGAGAAAGTAATAGAAGCAGTAGAAAAGTATAAAGATGTAATCGTTGGGTTAAAGGCGAGAATGAGTAAAAGCGTCGTTTGTGATAGTGGAATTGAACCGCTGCATGTAGCGCGCTCTTTATCACGTGAAACATCATTACCGATTATGGTACATATCGGTTCAGCGCCTCCTCGCATTGAGGAAGTTGTACCTCTTTTAGAAAAAGATGATGTTATTACACATTACTTAAACGGGAAAGAAAATAATTTGTTTGATGAAGAAGGTAAACCGCTACCTGTGTTACTAGAAGCAGTGAATCGCGGCGTTCATTTAGATGTTGGGCATGGTAATGCTAGTTTTTCTTTTAAAGTAGCAGAGGCAGCAAAGCGTCACGATATTGCCTTTAATACAATTAGTACAGATATTTACCGGAAGAATCGCGTGCACGGTCCAGTGTATAGTATGGCTCATGTTCTTTCGAAATTCCTTTACTTAGGTTATCCGCTAGAAGAAGTGATTGATGCGGTGACGAAACATGCGGCAGAATGGCTTAAGAAACCTGAGCTTGGCCGTATTCAAGAAGGGGATATTGCAAATTTAACTTTATTTACGGTGAAAGATGAGAAGATTACGTTAATAGATTCAGAAGGGGATCAGCGTATTGCTGAAAGAAGAATTGATACGAAAGGGGTTGTAGTCAATGGGTTATTCATTGAATGCTAAGTACGGATTAAAAAGAGTAATAAATGCGAGCGGTAGAATGAGTATTTTAGGTGTATCCGCTCCGACAGATACAGTTATGGATGCAATGAAACATGGGGGACAAAATTATGTGGAAATTGCTGATTTAGTAGATAAAGCAGGAGATCATATTGCGAGAATTCTAGATGCAGAGGCAGCGGTTGTTGTGAATTCAGCATCGAGCGGAATTGCGCTTTCTATCGCAGCAATTGTGACAGAAGGAAATCGCCGTAAAAGTGAAAGACTTCATCAAGAGGTCATCGCGAAAAACGAAGTGATTATGTTAAAAGGTCATAACGTTCAATACGGTGCTCCTGTTGAAACGATGATTTACTTAGGCGGAGGAAAACTTGTAGAAGTTGGCTACGCAAATGAAGGGAAAGCAGAGCATATTGAAGATGCAATTGGTGAAAATACAGCAGCAATTCTTTATGTAAAATCACATCATGCCGTGCAAAAAAATATGATTTCTGTTGAAGAAGCATGGGAAGTTGCGCAGCGAAATAATGTACCACTTATCGTCGATGCGGCAGCTGAAGAAGATATTCAAAAATATGTGAAGTATTCAGACCTTGCCATTTATAGCGGTTCAAAAGCAATTGAAGGGCCTACTTCTGGTATTGTTGGCGGGAAACGAAAATATATTGAGTGGCTGAAAGTGCAATTACATTGCATCGGAAGAAGTATGAAAGTTGGGAAAGAAACAACATTTGGCTTACTTCAAGCGCTTGATGAGTACGGAGTAAAAGAAGATAAGAGTGAGCAAGAAAAAGAGTTGTTACAAGTACTTATGCCGCTAAAAGAATTAAACGGTGTAAATGTAACGATTGTTCAAGATGAAGCGGGAAGAGCAATTTTTAGAGCCCGTATTCATATTAACGAAAAAGAGTTAAATAAATCGGCAAAAGACGTTGTGACAGCATTACGCGAAGGGGAAATCGCGATTTATACACGTGATTACGGAGTAAGACAAGGATTCTTTGATATTGATCCACGTCCACTTCAAGGTGATGACATACATGTGATTGAAGAAAAATTGAGAGAAATTGTAGGGGGAAACTAAAATGACAAACATTCAAAAACGTTTTTATAAAGGCCGCGTAGCATTAAATGTATTAGCGAACAATATCGAAAATGCGAAAGATATTTTTGAAGCAGCAGAAGGTTATGTAGTAGTAGGTGTATTATCAAAAGATTATCCAACAGTAGAAGAAGCTGTTACAGCGATGAAAGCATATGGAAAAGAAATTGATGACGCTGTATCGATCGGACTAGGAGCAGGAGATAATCGCCAAGCAGCAGTTGTAGCTGAAATTGCGAAACATTATCCAGGTAGCCATATTAACCAAGTATTCCCTTCAGTTGGAGCGACACGTGCAAATCTTGGTGGAAAAGATAGCTGGATTAATAGTTTAGTATCGCCAACAGGAAAAGTAGGGTACGTAAATATTTCTACTGGTCCAATTAGTGCAGCTGGAGAAGAAAAAGCAATCGTTCCAATTAAAACAGCGATCGCACTTGTACGTGATATGGGCGGAAATTCATTGAAATACTTCCCGATGAAAGGGCTAGCTCATGAAGAAGAATATCGTGCAGTTGCGAAAGCTTGTGCGGAAGAAGGATTCGCATTAGAGCCAACAGGCGGAATTGATAAAGAAAACTTTGAAACAATTTTACGTATCGCGCTTGAAGCAAATGTAGAGCAAGTTATTCCGCACGTGTACTCTTCTATTATTGATAAAGAAACTGGCAATACGAAAACAGAAGATGTTCGTGAATTATTAGCAGTCGTGAAGAAGTTAGTTGATCAATATGCGTAAGAAAATTGCAGCATTCGGTGAAGTAATGATGCGCCTGCAAGTACCAGGATATGAATTGTTATCGCAAGCTAATACATTAAAATACTCATTTTCTGGTACAGGTGTGAACGTTGCTGCAGCACTTTCTCATCTAGGGCATGAAGGGCTTCTTATTTCAACTTTACCGGAAAATTCGGTTGGAGATGCTGCATTATCTTACATTCAAAAATTAGGCGTGCAAACCTCGCTTGTTTCAAGAGGCGGTAAATATGTCGGCATGTACTTTTTAGAAAATGGATTTGGCGCACGTGCAAGCCGCGTTACATATTCGAATCGATTAGAAAGTAGCTTTAATACGGCATGTGAAGAAATGTATCAATTTGAAGAAATCGCGAAGGAAATTGATATCGTTCATTTTTGCGGGATTACACTTGCGATGAATGATACTGTGCGCCATCATATGAAATCTTTAGCGAAAGCAGTTAAACAAAACGGAGGCACTGTCGTTTTTGATTGCAATTATCGTCCATCACTTTGGGGAGAAGATGGGTACGAGCAGGCGAAACCGCATTATGAAGAAATGTTAGGGCTAGCTGATATTGTAATGATGAATGAAAAAGATGCAATGTTTGTTTTAGGAATGAAAACAGAAGAAACGGAGCGAGAGGCGCAACTTGTTGATCTTATTCCAAAGGTAGCTGAAACGTATAGTATCGCTACAATCGCTGGTACACATCGCACTATTAATAGCGATAATACACACTCCCTTCGCGGATTTATATGTAAAGATGGTGCGTTCACTTTTGCAAAAACACTTACGTTTTCTGTATATGATAGAATAGGTGCTGGAGATGCTTATACGAGCGGGATTATTCATGGCGAGATAGAAGAATTTGCACCAGAGAAAGCTGTTTCATTTGCGTCAGCAGCTGGAATGCTTGCACATACAATCGTCGGTGATACGCCAATGTCATCAGAGAAGGATATACTTCGGGCAATGACGGCATCAGTAGGTGATGTAGAAAGGTAGTGGGTGTAAGGGTGAACGTAACGAGAAAAAAAGGACCATTATATTTACAAATAAAAAACATTATTCGTGATCGAATATTGCATGGTGTATATGCAATTCATACAAATATTCCTTCCGAACCGCAGTTAGAAGAAGAGTTCAAGGTGAGTAAAATTACAGTACGAAATGCGATTAAAGAACTCGCTCAAGAAGGGTATTTAGAAAAGAAAAGCGGTAAAGGAACGAAAGTCATCCGTAACACTTCTGCGACAAAACTGTCAAAGGGTAAGAAATTTACTGAAGTGTTAGTGGAAGAAGGGTATAAAGTACAGAAAAAATTGCTAAAAGCAGAAATTGTTCAGAATGAAGAAGGAACAGTGCCATTTCGATTATTCGGTAAAGAGAGTTTTCGTATTGAACGTTTATATACGTTAAATGATGCACCGTACATTCATTATACGCACTATTTCTCAGCGAAAATGGCAAGTACAGATTTATCGGATTTTGATTTGCAATCGCTTTATGATTTAGTCGAGGACCGAGGCATTCATTTAGAAAACTTTAGAGATGAATTCGCTGTTGGACTTGCGCCTAGTTTCGTTGCAGAAGCATTAGGTGAAAAAGAGGGCACAGCGTTATTAAAACGAATGCGCTATTCTTACGATGAAGTTGGCGAAGTAATTGAATATAGCGAAGGCTACTACAATACAGAAATGCAGCATTATGTAGTGAATTATGACGTATAAAAAGAGGGTATTCGCCCTCTTTTTTTATAAAGTAAGGGGAATGAGAGATGGATATATACTTATTAATCGTCACGTTACTTGCAATTGCGATTGTTATTTTAGGGGTATCATGGTGGAAATGGCATGCATTTATTAGTTTAACAGTTGCGAGTTTATTTTTAGCTATTATGTCTGGACTGAACTTAACGAAGATAGTGACTGCCTATGAAACTGGTGTTGGTAGTGTACTAGGGCATTTAGTTGGTATTTTAGCTCTCGGAACAATTTTAGGGAAAATGATGTCCGATTCAGGGGCCGGCATGCAAGTGGCAGATTTCTTTATTCGATTTTTCGGTGTAAAGAAACTACCGTGGGCTATGTTATTTGCAGGGTTTGTTATAGGGATTCCCGTCTTTTTTGAAGTAGGGATTGTCATTTTATTACCACTTGTTATTTCAATTCGAAAAACAACGAAGCAAAATATATTATTAATTGCTTTACCTGTTATTGCTGGGTTATCTATTGTTCACGGGCTCGTGCCACCACATCCAGGGGCGATGACAGCAATCGGTATTTATAACGCGAACTTAGGAAAGGTACTTTTATATTCATTACTTATCGCGTTACCAACAGCCATTATCGCAGGACCGATATTTGCAAAGTGGGTACATAAAAGGGTTATACCTGAAAATGAACCAGAGCTTATTCGAGTTACGACTGTCTCAACTGACTTACCGAGTCGTAAAGTTTCATTCTTTATTATTTTATTACCAGTTGTATTGATGATTTTATCGGTCGTTGCACCATATATTTCATTACCGAAAAAGATGACTGAATTTTTTGTATTTATTGGAAGTCCAGTAATCGCTTTACTTATTTCATGTTTCGCAGCATTTTATTTACTTGGAATAAGACAAGGAATTAATAAAAAGATGATTAAAAAATTAACAGACGAAAGTTTATTACCGGTCGGTTCCATTATTTTAATAATCGGTGCAGGCGGTGGATTTAAACAAATATTAATTGAAAGCGGCGTTGGAACGGCGATTGCGCAAATGGCAGAACATATATCGTTATCACCAATTGTGTTAGCTTTCATGGTAGCTGGATTAATTCGAATCGCAACAGGTTCAGCGACAGTAGCATTAACGACAGCAGCAGGAATTGTTTCACCAGTTATTCAGCACATGTCTGGTGTGAATTTAGAGTTGCTTGTTATTGCAACCGGAGCAGGTTCATTAATGTTTTCTCACGTAAATGATGCAGGGTTCTGGCTTGTAAAAGAGTATTTAGGTTTGACGGTGAAGGAAACGTTTAAAACGTGGACGGTACTGGAGACATTGTTATCATTTATCGCATTTGGTTTTGCGCTTTTATTGAATATGTTTATTTAGGAGATACCTTAACAGGTATCTTTTTTTGATAAAGCCCATTTCTAAAAACAAGCCCGTTTTTAAGCAAGCCAAGCTTCCTATTCGCCCTGAAAACATAATATAAATGGAATCCCCTCATTTAGAGCAAGGTGAACTTGTTATGAATGATACTAAAGGAGGAATAGAGTAATGAGCGAAAAGTGTGAACACAGACATGATGATTGTAACCGCAGACATGGGTGCGGAGGCGGTTTTGCGCTTCTAATCGTATTGTTTATTTTATTAATTATCATCGGTGCTAGCTGCTTCGGTGGCGGAGGCGGTTGTGGTTATGGCGGTTACGGCGGCTACGGATATGGTGGCTACGGCGGATATTGCTGCTAATTAAAAACTATTGAAAATGGCCTTGTGCAATACGCACAAGGCCATTTTATTCATATTTTTATGTGTTGTGATAATTTATTAATGTACAGAGATCGGATTAAGAAGAAGAAAATAATCTCGATAATCCCAAAGAAAGTGAGTACAATTAATAGCTCTTTTAGTAAAGAAAAAGCGAGCATGCTTTGTAAAAACTTAACCGCAAATAATGTATGAACACCAGCAACAATGTAAGGGACGAAAAATAAAATTCCTAATTGAATCGTTGCGGAGCGAAACATTTCTGACTCAGTTAATCCAAGCTTTGTAATCGTAATATATTTTTGTTTTTCATTCGTTAAGTCGTTATACATACGGAAGTATAAAACACTAGCTGCACCGATAAAGAAAATAAAGCCGAGAAATGCCCAAATAAAGAATTGAGCAACTGCATTTCCTTTACTATGAACCAGTTCATCCGTAGCTGTATAAATATGAAATGGTTTAATGAAATCTTCTTCACCCTTATGTGCTTCATACAAAGTTTCTTCATCATGATTTAAGCTTTTTAATATATTTTTTGTTGGGACAATTGCATTTTCCCAATTCTCCACGAAGTAGTTATAAACTGTAATTGTTTCAATATGAGGAACCATATTTTCAATTACTTCATCTCGAATCACTATTAAGTGAGGTAATGCAAAGGGGGGCTCAATTCCTCTATTAATAAAACCTTTAATTTGAAATTCCTTTTTATTAGAGCCAAGTGTAATCGTGCCCTGCTTCGCAAATGGGTTAGATACGAGATTTAATAACGCTGGTGAATAGCGAGAAATATTATAAACTTGTGAAGATTCGAGAGTGATTTCTGGCCTGTTTAATTGCTTTGCTATTGCGTTATAATCACTCATTTTCATAATGGCAATTGATTCTTTTGAAGCTGTATCTTTTAAAACGGTAAATTTATATTTGTCATATTGAAAATTAGCATTTGTAAGTTCAGTTTCAATCGTAGTAATATGCTTTTGTTCAAATACATTAATACCTTCTGATGTATAGGTGAATGGTATAGGATATCGTTCTAGTATGGGTGCTTTCGTATGATTGTTTGCAGCAAATAACCCGATAATAATCGTAAATGCAAGTGCAGATAGCATAGAAACGATAAAGAGTACATTAATATTACTGCGGGTACGAGAAACTAAATCTGAAATCCATAACATATTTATTTGTTTCAAATAAAACTTTCTTCGTTTCTTTAAAATATAGATAAAGAGAAGAAATGTTTGTGAAAAAAATAAATACGTCCCAATTACTACAAGCGGTAAAATAGATAACATAATTAAGAATACAGATCCATTTTGGGCATTTTTTTCTGTTATGTAGCCTTGCGGATAACCGGCAATATAATAACATAGTCCTAGACAAGTTAAAGCAAATAGTGAAATGAGTATAGATGGTCTTTTTTCGCTCTTCTCTTTGTTAACTCCCTTAATAAGCTGCGTTGTTTTTCGAGTACGAATAAACATTGGTGTAAACGTAGATACGATGAAAAATAAAATAATAAAAGTTACGGTTGTAACGATAATAGCTTCTGTTGGCCAATATAAATAGAGGCCTTTTGCACTTGTTAATTTAGAAGTAACGAGTAAGAAAAAGTTAGAGAAAACAAGACCGCCTTGAATACCTGCAAAGATAGCAAGCATTCCAATGATCATATTTTCAGTAAACAAAAGACGTTTTAATTGTTTTTGAGATATACCGAGAACAGTTAAAACGCCAAATTGCTGCTTCCGTACATTTAAAAATGTTCCAATTGAATATAAGAGAAAGAAGAACGAGAACATAACGATAACCAACTGCGCTGTACTAGCTAAGTTCATTAGAGGATCACGTTCTTGGAAACTTTGTACACTTTGTAACCGCGGATGATACGCGTATACAGTAAATGAAAAGAAAACCATGATAGAAAACGCACTACTTACAAAGTAGGCGAAATATGCTTTTGAATTACGGGAGACATTTTTAAATGCGAATTGCCAAAATGTCATCCACGTCTTCCTCCTAGTAATGCTAAAACATCTAATATTTCTTGATAAAATTTCTCACGGTACAATCCGCGGTGTAGTTCATTGTAAAGTTCGCCATCTTTAATGAAAATGACGCGGTTACAATAACTTGCTGCGAATGGATCGTGCGTAACCATTAAAATTGTTGCATCTTCTTCTTTGTTCAATTTCGTAAATAGTTCCATCACGTCAATTGCCGCTTTTGAATCTAAATTTCCTGTCGGTTCATCGGCAAGTAAAAGTGAAGGATGATGAATAACAGCACGTGCTACTGCGGTACGCTGTGCTTGTCCTCCTGACACTTCAAAGATACGCTTGTCTAAAATATGATCAATTCCAAGTTTCTTTGAAATGTTATCAAGCTTTTCATCCATTTCTTTTAAAGGAACATTATCTAATGTTAAAGGTAGTACGATATTTTCACCGATTGTTAGTGTATCTAGTAGGTTAAAGTTTTGGAAAACAAATCCTAGCTCTTGGCGGCGGAAAATAGCTAACTTCTCTCTACGAAATGTGTGCGGTTTTTTTCCATTAATCACGACATCACCAGCAGTCGGAGAATCAATGGTAGAAATAACGTTTAAAAATGTAGATTTACCGCTACCAGATGGTCCCATAATCGCAACGAATTCACCTTTATCTACATGTAAATTTATATTTTTTAAAGCAGTATGAGGGACCTTTCCTTCATACACTTTTGAGACATTTTTAATGTGTAACACTTCTTCCATAATAATCACCTTTCTATCCTTTAAAACTTAATATGGTGTGATAATTTTTGCATATAGAAGGAACGAATTAAAAGGAAAAATAAAATTTCAACTGTTCCAAAAATCATCAGTACGACTGTAATCTCAGCGAAGAACGAGAGATGTAAAACTTCTTGCAGCATCTTTGTCGCAAACATCGTATGAATGGATGCCATAATGTACGGGACAAAGAATAGAATCGCAAGTTGAATTGTAGCAGATCGTTTCATTTCGGCTTCTGTTAAACCAATTTTTGTAATCGTTACATACTTTTCTTGTTCATTTGTTAAATCTGTATGCATCCTGAAGTAAAGAACACTGCCAGCACCAATAAAGAAAATAACACCTAAGAAAGTACCAATTAAGAAGAACGAAGCGACATTTTGTTTTGTTGTGTATAGAGAATCGCTCGCTTCACTTGCATGGAAAGGCGGGTGCTCTGCTTGAATGTTGTTCCCGTCGGTATTAATTTTGTCTATGAATACCGCGCCGATGTTATTAGCTTTTTCCCATTCCTTAACTTTAAAGCTATATACACTCATCTGTTTTGAAACAGTGGATAATGCTTCTACATTTTCATCAGATAGTATGAGCAATTGGTATATTAAGCGATTTGGGAATGGATTATAACTTTTATATTCTTTCACTTGTAGTTGTAAATTGTTTTGCGTAAGTGTAAGAGTATTTTTCTTGTCTTTATTGTGAAGCGTTCCAATAACTTGATCATCTAAGTCTTTCATAAGAATATAAGATTCATTCTTATTTACCGTGAGTGTCTCCCAATTTAAAGCCTTAGCAAGTACATTATAGTCACTTTGCTTAATGGCATAATAGAGCTGCGTGTTATTTTCAGCTGAAGATACTTCATATATATCCGTTTTAAATTTTGTATAAGTAAAGTGCTCTTCATTAAATTTTTGTTCTAACCAGTTTAAATGTTCATCCGCCAACGTATTTTCAGTATGTGATAAATATGTAAAAGGAAAAGGATTTTCTCTTACTGTATCGAACTTCATAAATTTACTAAATCCGTATAAGAATGTAATCATAGTAAAAGCAAGTGTTGATAGCATCGCTACAATAAAGAGCATGTTAATGTTTGTACGAATGCGCGCTGCCAAATCAGAAATCCAAAGCATATTAATTCGCTTCATATAAAATGTTCTTCGCGTTTTTAATATACGAATGAGTAAAAAACTAATTTGTGAAAAGAAAAAGTATGTTCCAGCTGTAACAAGTGACGGAATGAGAAATATACTGGTGGCGGCGTACAAAAGCCCAACTACGTCGCCGAGCGACATGAAATATAGCGGATTGGCTGCTAGTACGTATCCAGATATTAAACATATCGCACCAAATAGAGAGATGAGCACAGATGCTTTTCTTTCTTTTTGTTTTGTTCCTTCTTTTAAAAGACGTACAGCCTTTCTCGTCCGAATGAGCATCGGCGTAAACGATGAGACGAGAATGAAGAGTCCTAGAAAAATGATCATAGTTAAAATAATGGCAGCTGTTGGCCAATATAAATATAAACCAGGAACATGTGTAATCTTGGCGGTAACTAATAAAAAGAACTGCGAGAAAACAAGTCCAAGTTGAATGCCGAAAAAGATGGAAAGAACACCAATTAGCATGTTTTCTAGAAATACGAGTCTCTTTAATTGTTTTTGGGATATGCCAAGTACTGTTAAAATCCCAAATTGCTTTTTTCGTACTTTTAAGAAAGTACCGATTGAATATAGTAAAAAGAAAAATGAAAAGAATACGATGACAATTTCTGAAATTGTCATTAATATGTTCAGAGAATAATTTACGTCTGTCATATGCAATTTCGGATGAAATAAATAAACTGCAAATGAGAAAAAGATTGCGATGGAGAACGCACTGCTTACAAAATAGGCGAAATAAGCTCTGGCGTTCCGCGTCACGTTTTTAAATGCAAACTGCCAAAATGTCATTTGCCTAGCCTCCTAGTAGGATGAAGAGGAAAAGGATATAAGAAATACCCTTTCCCCCTACTAAATACATGCATAAAATTTAACCATTTGTATACTCTGATAACTTTTGCATGTAAAAGGAACGAATGAATAAGAAAAAGACGATTTCAACTACGCCAAAAATAATAAGAACAGCTGAAATTTCTTTGAATAGTGATAAGGCAATTACGTCTTGAAGCATTTTTGTTGCGAACATTGTATGAATGGACGCCATAACGTACGGAACGAAAAATAAAATGCTAAGTTGAATGGTTGCAGATCTTTTCATCTCTGCACCTGTTACCCCAATTTTTGAAATTGCTACATACTTTTCTTGTTCGTTCGTTAAATCTGTATACATTCGGAAGTAAAGAACGCTCCCTGCTCCAATAAAGAAAATGACACCTAAGAATGTCCCGATTAGGAAGTACGCGGCACTACCAGATGTGATTCTGTATAATGAACCTGCTGATTCATAGGAGCGAATAAGAGGGCCTTCGTATTGGAATTTCTGTCGATCTCTTTGTATTTTTTTCATAAAATCATCAGCAATTTCATAAGTCTTTTCCTAATTTTGTACGTTATAATTGTACGCTGTTACGTGTTTTGTTGTATTTGGTAAGTTGTTTACAACAGCGTCAGGTAAAATTAAAGTTTGGTATGAAAAGTTAGATGGAATGGCCCCTACTTGTTCATAGCCCTTTACTTGTAATTGCGTATTTGTACTAGAAAGTGTAATAGACTTTCTATTGTAGCTTGGCTCAAATTCGCTGAATAATGTTACATAAGCGCTACCTGTTAAGACATATGCTTCATTATCTTTCATGAATAGTTGTTTCATTTGCAGGGAAGCTGCGAGTTTATTATAGTCACTTTGTTTTATTGCGTATATGTCATTATAAGCTGTTATGCCTTCATCTTCTTTCAGTGGTGTTTCATATAAATCAGCTTTTATTTTTTTATAAGAGAAATTCTCTTTTCGTAATTGTTGTTCAAGCCAATTTAAATGATCATTCACAAAAGGATTTGCGTCATAAGAAAAATAAGAGAATGGAAAAGGTGAACTTCGCGTAACCTCTAGCTTTGTAAACTTTCCGACCCCATATAGGAACGTAATCATTGTGAAAGCGATTGTAGATAGCATCGCTACAATAAACAACATATTAATATTCGTTCGGATGCGGCTTGCTAAATCCGAAATCCACAGCATATTAATTCGTTTCATATAAAACTTTCTTCTTTTCTTTAAAATATAAATAAGTAAGAAACTAATTTGAGAAAAGAAAAAATATGTCCCAACTGTCACAAGTGATGGGATCACAAAAATACTTGAAACCATATATATAACGCCTACTTGTGGGTTTATTGAGAAGAAATATTTAGGATTTGCAGCTAAAATATAACCACTTAATAAACAAATCGCACCAAATAGAGAGATGAATATGGATGGTTTTCTTTCTTTTTGTTTCCCACTATTATTCGTTTTTAAAAGGTTTACCGCCCTTTTCGTACGAATCAGCATTGGTGTAAATGAAGATACGGCGATAAAGAGACTGAGAAATACAATTGTTGTTAAAATAAAAGCATTCGTTGGCCAATATAAATATAGTCCTGGTAGATATGTAATTTTCGCTGTTACTAATAAGAAAAATTGCGAAAAGACAAGTCCAAACTGCATGCCGAAAAAGATAGATAAAATACCAATTAACATATTTTCAGTGAAAATGAGTCGATGTAATTGCTTTTTTGATATACCTAAAACGGTTAACACACCAAATTGCTTTTTCCGAACTTTTAAAAACGATCCGATTGAATAAAGTAGAAAGAAGAACGAGAACAAGACAATGATAACTTCTGAAAAAATCATTAATCCTGAAATTTCTGAGATCATACTGAAATTTTGTAATTTAGGATGAAATAAATAAACAGCAAACGAAAAGAAAACAGCAATCGAAAAGGAACTGCTTACGAAATAAGCAAAATAAGCTCTGGAATTACGTGTTACATTTTTAAAGGCAAACTGCCAAAATGTCATAATACGTACCTCCCGCTAGAAGACAAATATGTAGTTTTATTGCAAAAAATGTATGAGAGTAAGTTCTCATACATTTTGCTAGCATATGTTACGATCATGCTTCGGTCACCTTCTCCGTATGTTCTGATTGATTATTTGCAGCGTTGTGGAAGATGATTTTAATCGTCGTTCCTTTCCCAACTTCAGAATCTAGTTTGACAGAGTGACCTAAATAATCACAAATTTTACTTACGATATAAAGTCCCATACCAGTAGATTCTCCGAATGTACGACCGTTTTTCCCAGTGTAAAACGGTTCGAATACTCGTCGAATATCTTCTTGCGGAATACCAACACCTTCATCACGAACTTCTAAAATAATATCTTTTCCGTTTCGATAAGCGGATAAGAATACTTTCTTGCCGCGCTCACCAGAGTAACGAACGGCATTTGTCATTAACTGATAGATGATAAATTTTAGCCATTTCGCATCAGA
The DNA here is from genome assembly GCF_003812125.1 of Bacillus sp. FDAARGOS_527. Taxonomy (NCBI): domain Bacteria; kingdom Bacillati; phylum Bacillota; class Bacilli; order Caryophanales; family Bacillaceae; genus Bacillus; species Bacillus sp. FDAARGOS_527. The sequence goes on along the minus strand of NZ_CP033795.1, from coordinate 3,898,931 downwards.
AGCAACCTGTAAATCAGAATGAACTTCTAAAACAGGGAAGACTCCGTTTCGGATAAATAGTTCTTTTAATCCATTAATGTTTTTCGTTACCGTATCTTTTAATGAAATCGTCTCAACATGGAAGTCTTCATGGAAGTTATTTAACCTTGCCATGTATAAAGCCATATCAAGCCCTTGGTTTAGACGTTCTAATTCTTTTTTGAATTTCGGAATTAAATGTTCATCTTCCATTTCGAGTACCATAAGTTGCATAACAGAAACGGGCGTTTTCATTTGATGCACCCAGTGGTTAATGAATAATTGATGTTCTTGTTGTTTTACTTCGTACGATTGTAGTTCTTTTTGGAATAGGCGATACTGCGTGCGCACGAGTTCATTTACACCGTGAGGCATCGGAGCAGTTGCTCTTTCAATAAATGCATCTTCCATTTTTTCTGGTTGTTCACTTAATCTATGGTACATTCTACGATTACGAACGTAACGGTAAGCGAGGAAACAAATAAATAAGTATAAGCTTAAAACGACGAAGTAAAATTTATTATTTTGAAATCCATCTACTGCATCATAAAGAACGAAAATGATACCGAAGTTTAATACGTACAGTAGAAAAAATGCAAAATGATCACGTAGAAATAGCTTCATGCTTATTCACTCCAAGTTGCGTTAAAACGATACCCAAGTCCGCGCACTGTTTCAATAGCATTTTCAATACCAAGCTCATTGAACTTTTTACGAAGACGCGTAATGTTTACGTTTAATGTGTTTTCTTCAACGAAGCTCTCGTCATCCCAAAGCGCAGCTAACAAATCTTCACGGCTCGCTGTACGAGGGAATTTAGATAATAACATTTCGGCTAAAATGGCTTCTTTCTTCGTTAAAAGAACTTGTTCAGATCCAAAATGAATTTCTGGACGTTCAGGGAATAATTTTAATCCTTCTACTTCAACGATACGTTCAGAAATGTTTGGTGCATAATCACCGTAAATACGGCGTAATTGACCTTTAATTTTTGCCATTACAACGTCATAGTGGAACGGTTTTGTAATATAATCATCCGCACCGCTTTCAATCGCCATAATTTGCTCCATCTCACCAGCACGCGCTGAAATGAAAATAATAGGACAAGTAGATTCATGACGGATTTGGCGGCACCAGTAGAACCCATCGAATTTTGGTAAGTTTACATCAAGTAAAACAAGATGTGGTTTCACAGCGTTAAACGATTCCATAATATCATCGAAATTCTCTGCAACAACAGCCTCATAGCCATATTTTTGAATGTGAGATTGTAGTAATGATGAAATATTTGGATCGTCTTCAACGATTAAAATTTTATACATATGTATATTCCTCCTAAAAAAACAATTGTAGATATAGTGTATCATGTGTTTCAAGTCTTTTCATTATGTTGAAAGATAAGCTAATAAACAGTATAGGTCAAAAGCAGAGAAAGTAAAAAGGGCCTCGTATATAATTGACAATTAACTGAAAATATTTTAACATTTAGATAAATATCTAAATGTCTAATTAGTGAAAGGAAGAAAGACATTGAATCAAGCATTCAAAGCATTAGCAGATCCAACAAGGCGAAAAATTTTAGACTTATTAAAAGAAGGTGATCTAACCGCTGGTGAGATTGCTGAACATTTCAATATGACAAAACCAAGTATTTCACACCACTTAAGCGCACTTAAAAATGCTGAACTTATTCAAGATGAAAAGAAAGGCCAATTCGTTGTGTACTCTTTAAACACAACTGTCTTTCAAGATTTGTTAACTTGGGTGTTTACGTTTACGAATAAGGGGGAAGAGGGGAAATGAGAAAACATGTATTTCCGTTATTATTAATTGCTTTAACGATTATTGCATGGTGCGTTGCTTGGCCGAATTTACCAGAAGAAGTTCCGAGTCACTGGAATGTTTCGGGTGAAGTAGATGGACATATGTCTAAAATGGGAGGTATGATTTTTGATGTGGCAATTATGGTTTTTATATATGCTTTATTGACTGTATTGCCTAAGATAGATCCGAAGTATAAGAATTATGATAAGTTTTCTAAGGGGTATAATGTAATAAATTATAGTGTATTGATCTTATTATTTTTAGTAAATATCATTGGAATTGGAGCTGGATTAGGTTATGAAATTCCAATGAATAGTACACCGCATATTCTTGTTGGTCTTTTATTTATAGTTATAGGTAACTATTTACCACAATGTAAACCAAATTACTTTGTAGGTATAAAAACACCGTGGACATTAAGTAACGAGGAAGTATGGAGAAAGACACACCGTTTTAGCGGAAAAGTGTTTGTTGTATTAGGGGTTATTATGATTTTAAGTATTTTTGCCCCCGTAGCGTGGAAAGGTTTCCTAATCATTGGAATTATTGTCGGGGCAGTAGGATTAACGATGGGATATTCTTATGTTGCTTATAAAAAAGAACTAAAAATGTAAACAAAGCAGCTTTTCCTTTCAAGGAAAAGCTGCTTTGTTTTTTTATCACTTCTTCAAAACCGGTATCCAAATTTCACTTTTAAAGTTTGGAGAGGATGTATCTTTCTGTTCATTCCACAATATTTCCGGTCCTTCCGCTAGTTCATAGTTTGAGGAAGGAAACCATTCGGAATAAATACGGCCCCATACGTTTTGTAATGTTTCAGGAAATGGGCCGACAGCTTCAAATATAGCCCACGTTGAAGCTGCGACTTCAAGTTGCGCGAATTGCTCTGGACAATCTTTCGTTGTGGCTACTCCAATGTAGTGATCGAGTTCGCCTTTTTCCTCCATTCTGCCTTCAGAAAAGTTAGTAGAAGCACTAATGATTCCATTCGGTGCCATGTTTGAAAGTGACTTTAACGTTTGAATGGACTTTGGATTTAAACTTTTCCACATAGAAGCGATTTCTTCATTTACACCGTTAAATACAATCGGTACTCGTTTTGTAATACCTATAATTCGAAATGGTTCTTTTTCTTCAATTCGATAGTTCATTTCGTTTCCTCCTTGGATGGATAATTGGAAGGTCATTGGTGAATAGGCTTTTAAGGAATGACTACTATTTCGGGCCTCTGAAGGTGTTATGCCGTGTAAGTTTTGAAAGGCGCGAGAGAATGAATCTGGTGAGTTGTATCCATATTTGATAGCGACATCAATGACTTTTGCATCGCTATTTTTTAGTTCAAAAGCAGCGAGAGTCAGACGTCTACAACGAATATATTCTGATAGTGATATGCCAGCTAGAAAAGAAAACATTCTTTTGAAATGATATTCCGAGCAGTAAGCTAGCTTCGCAACTTCTTTAAAATTAATTTCATTTGTTAGGTTGTTTTCAATATAGTGCATTGCAGCATTCATATTTTTAAGTGAATCCATATGATGACCTCCTCTGTACATAGAATAGCAGGAACGAAATAGCTCCATCCGACATTTCGTGCACAACTTTGTAGGGTACATTTTGTACCTTACAAAATTGTAATGTTCCTGTAAGGAGAATGAATGGATGGCATGATATCCCAATGTTATAGTAACAAAGTACTTTGATTCATTAGGTTAAATTTTGATTTCTTTGCTTACTGGTCTTACATAACTGTCATGTTTGTGTAAGAAACATCGATAGTGGAAAAAGTAGAGAATGTATATAGTGAAAATAGAGAATAGATGAAATGAGGGATGTCGAGATGAAAACAGTGTTAGAAGCAAAAAATATTGAAAAAGTATATGACACGGGTGGTAATAAATTTGCAGCGTTAAAAGGTATTAACTTACAAGTAAAAGAAGGTGAGTTCGTTGGAATTATGGGACCTTCTGGTTCTGGTAAGACGACTTTACTAAACGTTCTTTCTACAATTGATAATGCGACGAACGGTGAAATTTTAATTGATGGAAAAGATATTGTGAAAATGAATGATGATAAGTTAGCGTTATTCCGCCGCGATCATTTAGGTTTCATTTTCCAAGATTATAACTTATTAGATACGTTAACTGTAAAAGAGAACATTGCGTTACCTCTTGCGTTATCAAAGGTGAAAGCGAGTGAGATTGATCGTCGTGTTCTTGAAATCTCAAAGAAATTCGGTATTGATCATATTTTAAGTCAGTTCCCATATCAAGTATCTGGTGGACAGAAGCAAAGATGTGCGGCATCACGTGCAATCGTTACAAATCCAAGTATGATTTTCGGGGACGAGCCAACGGGAGCACTTGATTCGAAATCAGCGACAGATTTACTTGAAAGTATGAAGTCGCTAAATGAATATGATAACTCTACAATTTTAATGGTAACGCATGATGCGTTTGCGGCAAGTTACTGTAAAAGAGTTATTTTCATTAAAGATGGTGAGTTATATAAAGAATTGCACCGCGGCGAGTTAACGCGTAAACAGTTCTTCCAACAAGTCGTTGACGTAATGTCTTCTATTTCCGGAGGTATGGCTGATGACCTTATCTAGCATTGCCCTCCGCAACATACAGCGGAACTTTAAAGACTACTTTGTATATTTTGCATCTATGATTTTTAGTATCGTTATTTACTTTACATTTAAAGCACTGCAATATAATTCACAAATGGAAAAAGCAGCGGAAGCTTCTAAAAAAATTAGCGGGGCATTCCAAGTTTCCAGTGTGATGCTTATCATTTTCGTAGCGGTGTTCATTATATATTCGAACGGATTCTTTACACGTAAACGTAAAAAAGAAGTTGGCTTATATTCATTATTAGGTATTCGTAAAAGACAAATTGGTAAAATGCTCTTTTATGAAAATATGTTAATGGGGTTAATGTCTTTAATTATCGGAATTGCGATTGGTAGTGTCCTTTCAAAATTATTCCTTGAGTTATTAGTAAATATGATGGGATTAAATTTAAATGTTCATTTTGAAGTACCGATGGCTGCCATTATTGATACAGCAATTATTTTCTTTGTGATTATTTTATATACATCACTTCAAGGATATCGTTTAATTTATCGATTCAAGCTAATTGAACTTTTCCGTGCAGAACGTGAAGGAGAAGCAATGCCGAAGGGCTCTGTTATTATGGCATTCATTTCAGTTTTCTTAATCGGTTCAGGTTACTTCTTAGCGCTAATGTACATGAAAGCAGTTATGTATGCAGACTTTATGGTCGTTGCATTATACATTTTATTAGCGACAGTAGCAGGAACTTATTTATTGTTCATGTTCTTCACAGTATTTATATTGAAACGTGCGAGAAATAATAAGTCAGCATTTTATAATGGTATGAATATGGTAACGACATCGCAGTTACTATATCGTATTAAAGGAAATGCGAAATCACTGGCGACAATCGCTATTTTAAGTGCAGTTACATTAACAGCGGTTGGTACGTCAGTTACGATGTATTACAACACATTCACGCAATCAAAGGTGGCTGCGCCGTATAGTTATTCCTATGAGAAAAAAGATACAGCATTAGATAAAAAAGTAAATGAAATACTTGCTGGAGAAAAGAAGAATCATCCAGTGACATATGAAGCAGAAGTTGAAATGATTCCTGTGAAAGGAACATTTAAAGGTGAAAGAGCGGATCAAGTTCTGAACACACACTATAATGTGACGAAGCAGTACCAGCTTATTTCTCAATCAAACTTTAATACAATCGCGAAACATTTAGATATAGAACCTGTAAATTTAAGTGCGAATGAAGCTTTTGTATATGATAGCTTATATATTGAAACACTTGATTTTGGTCCTCTTTACACAGGAAATACAGCTGTATTCCCTGTTGGAAATGAATCGAAAGAGTTAAAGATTAAAGGTGTAAATAGTAGAAGTATTACAAACTTAAATGAACTATTTGTAATCGTTCCTGATCAAACATATGAGCAGGCGAAACAAGTAAACGAAACGCGCACTGTAAAAAATATTGATGTAAAAGGTGAGCGAAATAGTAAAGAGTTAACAGCGAAATTAGCAAGCGTTATGCCAGCTGGTGAATCAGAAATTTTAAAACCATTTAACGATTTCTATACAGGATTCCAAATGGGGCTTGAAACGACAGGCTTAATGATGTTTATTGGGTTATTCTTAGGATTAGTCTTCCTATTAGCGACAGGCTCAATCATTTACTTTAAACAATTAACAGAAGCAAGTGCTGACCGTGATCGTTACATTGTCCTTCATAAAGTTGGTGTAACGAAGCAAGAAATGAAGAAAGCTATCGCAAAACAAGTAAGCTTTATCTTCGCTATTCCGTTAGTAATCGGAATTTTGCACAGCTTGTTTGCACTAAAAGGTTTAGGGAACATATTACCGTATGAAATCATGATCCCACTCCTAATTAGTATTGGAGTATACGGCGCTATTTATATCGGATATTACTTCTTAACAGTTCGTTCTTATTATAAGATTGTGAGTGCGAAATAATAAGTGAAGCTGTGAGAAAATAAAAAAGCCATTCACCTCATTTTTTATGAGGTGAATGGCTTTTTTACGATCTAATTATAATGAAGAGATAATTAACGTGCATCGATTATGTCGATGAAACTAAAAGTATGTTTTCGGTCAAAGGCATCTATGCAAATTAAAGAACGTTTTAAAGGATTTAATTCAATTACAGTCATATAGCTTGTAGGGAAATAACCATCTTTATAACAAGTGATCAATATTTCTTTTTCTGAAATGAATGAGCGTAATAAAGTATCTTCAATTCTTTCTCTATCATCGTATGGTGATGCTTTTCGCGATCCTTTCATGTCAGCAGATTGTTTAGACATAATAGTCAATTGAACCGGTTTTGATATATTTGTACTACTCATGCTTTCTATTCTCCTAACAATATATTTTCTATATAGGAAGGGTAATCACTATGGAAGTAGCTACTACTGATTATTCAGAAGTACCTTGTGTTAGTTTTATTATGTCTGATTGGGAGTCGAATTTGCTTAGCACTAAAAAATTATCAAATTCATTCACTTATTTATAGTAATTATTTGTCATTCTTGTACTTTTTTGAATGGGATTAAAACTTTATTAAGGTGAATTTGGATGAAGAAGAATAAATGAATGAAGGTGAGCTAGTATGCTAACTATCTCACCTTCTATTAGGAAAGCATTTTTATACCGCTTAAGATCCTAACCTCAAAATTCAGCGAAAGCAAAGCAGTTAGGTAGAGGGAGGATTAATAGTCAGTGAGGGATGAGCAAAACTCCGACTGATTAAAGTTTTATTTTATATTACAGTATGATTTGCACGATATTGTCTAGGAGTCATACTCGTAATTTTTTTGAAGACTCTTGTGAAATAACTTTGATCATTAAAATTAAGCCAGGCACAAATATCTGATAAAGGATAGGTCGTTAATGTTAATAACTTTTTTGCTTCTTCTACTCGTTCTCTCTGAATGTATTCACTTAAAGGGATTCCCACTTCTTTTTTAAATAGCTTTGATAAATAAGTAGGGGAAATATGTAAAAGGTTAGCAAGATCATTGAGAGTTATTTCATCGTAAATATGTTTGTGAATATGATTTAAGCATGTAGTAATGGAATTAGAATATGCTTGATTATTATATTCCTTCACACGTTCTGCAAAAGTACATAATGCATCTTCAATTAATCTATTTACGGAATACATGTTGTCTAGTTTTTCAATGGTTTGAATATATAAAGTACCGAGTGAAAAAGCAATATGTGATGGAAGATTACCATCTATCGCATATCGAATAGCTAGCGTAATGGCGATAATGCCATTATTTTTTTGGTTTCTCAGTTGATCTCCTTTAGATGAAATTGCTGAATCTTCTTGCGGGAAGGAATATGCATATTGTATGACTTTTTCTTTATTGCCTTCTTTAATTGCAGAAAAAAATTTACGTTCCAATGATATGTCATAATGTTGCGGATCATGCCGAAGACGTTTTGAAATGTATAGATCAGGATTTACGATTTTATAAGAAACGTCTTCGAGCAATTTATTTTTTTTCCAAATAATATCGCGATCTAATTTTTCATTAAAAATGACGTAATGTAACCAAATACTTATATCAATTAGTGTGCTTTTTTTAATCTCAGGTAGAAATTGATAGTAGTCTACTCCTTGTTGCATGTTATTCGTACAGTTAAAATATTTCATAAGTTTAATCGCCATTTCATCTGATACTTTTGGATAAGTAGTAGGGCCGATTATAATTGTTCCTTTTATATGTTCATGTTTTGTTATATGAATGCTAATGAAATTCTCAAGATATTTATTCCCTTTGAAAATTGGAAAATTACAAGGAGCATTTTCTTGATAAATTTCATTCAGATGTTCCTCTTTAGAAGAATAAAACGGACTAACAATCGTATGAGAAGTAGATTCATATACAATTTTTTTATTAGTAGATAAAAATTGAACGGGTACATGAAAAGTGCTATGTACAAGATCGCATAAGTGCTGTATATCGATGGAATTATTCATTATTTTCTCCTTTTCAATCGTTTTGAGATATTACATATTAATTAGATTTACATTTGTTTCTATAAAGTATAAAGTTTTTATTATTTGAATTTTATTGTTATACGAAAAGGATTACATATATTGGATAATAATGAAAGGTGATTTACAAATAATATTCCTCAGATGTTGTATGAAAATAGACGTAGTGATGGTACCTTCCATAAAAGTCCTTTTATATCTATTATACTAAATTAATAAATATAAAAGAGGTATTTATATATGGAATACGAAATGTTTCATTCTTCATAAAATCTTAAGAAATCTCCTCAATTTTTGTTAAGAAACGATAGTTATACTTAAAAACAAGTTAAAAACTATCGAACGAATGAGGAGAGGTTTATATGCAACTCATAACATTCTTACACGAATTTATTAAACATCCGAAACATACTGGTGCAATTGCGCCAAGTTCAAAAATATTAGCAAAGAAAATGGTCGATGTAATTGATTTTAATAAGGCGAAATGTATCGTAGAATTAGGGCCTGGTACAGGGGTTTTTACGAAGGAAATTATGAAAAGAAAGAAGAAGGAAACAATATTTCTTCTTATTGAAATTAATGAAGTGTTTTGCAAAGAGTTAAAGAGAAAGTTTAAAAATGAGCAGAACGTCATTGTTGTACATGGTTCAGCTGAAAATATAAAGAAGTATATGGAAGAGTTCCATATAGAATACGTGGATTACGTTTTATCGGGATTACCTTTTACCTCTTTACCAGAAGAAGTTTCAAAGCGTATTTTAAACAATGTAATGGAAGCGATACATGAGAATGGTGAATTTATTACATTTCAATATTCACTTGTGAAAAAAGGATTTATACAGCATTTCTTTCCTGAAATTACGCTAGAGAAAGTGTGGCTCAATTTCCCGCCAGCCTACGTCTTTAGTTGTAAAAAAGAACTAAGGAGAGCGTATGCATAATGGAATTACATGAATTATTATCTTATATTGAACAATACGGTTATTGGGCATTATTTTTCTGTTTATGGTTAGGTATTATCGGTATGCCAATTCCAGACGAAATGATTGTAATGAGTGGCGGATTTGTCTCTTCACTAGGGATATTAAGTATCATTCCTGCATTTTTATTAACGTATTTAGGAGTTGTATCCGGACTTTCTTTAGGTTATATACTAGGGAAAATATTTGGTACAAAAGTACTTCATAAACTAATGAAAAAGAAAAAGGCAAAATATCTTTTGAAATCTCAACAAATGGTAGAGAAATATGGTCATTATGCGTTAGTTACAAGTTACTTCATACCAGTTGTAAGACATATTGTACCGTATGTAGTTGGAATGAATAACATGTCATTTCGGATATATGCTTTGTATTCCTATACGACAGGATTTGTTTGGACGCTCATTTATTTTGTGCTCGGTTCTTTATTCGGACAACATATTGAAAGAATTGTAGCAGTTGCGATAGAGTATGGCGTATATTTTGGCGTAATTGTCGTTTTAATTGGTAGTTTGTTTTATGTAAAAAGAAGTGCAGTAGTGAGTAAGTAGCGGAGGCTGTTCCAAAATATATTTTTGGACAGCCTCTTTTGTTGTTTCTACTGTCAGTTTTTGTCGGTAAGTCGATATTCCTTGTCGAAACGTCGATATATTCGAAAAATCGTCGATATATTTTGAGTTGTGTTCGATATATTTGAAAAATCGTCGATATAATTTCATGTACCTAGATGTAACGCCACATTTCTTCTACATTAAGAAAAAGTTAAGAAACAGTACGAGTTTTTATTAAGAAATGCGCTCTATACTTAGAAATGTTCTCAAGAAAACATAATAAAAGGCGGAATATAAATGAAAAGATTTATTTTTGGATCATTACTTGTTATCGTCGCAGGAGCGGCATATTTATTAAGTGGGAGTGCTACAGTAGATTCCATGAACCCGTTTCTTAAATTAGAATATCGTTATGCCGTAATTGATAACGATGGAAAAGATTTAGGTGGAAATAAAGGCCGTGTATACACAGTGAACACATATGATAAGGATGGAAACGAAAAAGAGATAACAATTGATGGAGTGGATACATTGCAAAAAGGTTCATACTGGCATGTAATTACGAGAGGAAAGTCTGTGCACGATAAGGTACAAATAGAAGAAGAAATAATTCCTGACGGTGCAAAGGCAAAGTTAGGATTGTAAATATAAACCCGATTCTCGATGAGAGAATCGGGTTTATTATTTTATGGTAAAATTTAAAGGGGAGGAGTGAGAGGAATGCTACTCGTTGTTAGTCTTATATTAATTGGGATTATGTGTAGTATGAGGATAGTATCTTTACATATGATAGAACGACAAAAGATAGAAGAACGATACGTATATTGTCCAAAATGTGATGCGAAAATTAGAAAAGGGAATTCTGCTCCTTTTTGTTCGAAATGTAATGTAATCTTTTAAAGAAGGTAAAAGGCCACAACGAACATGTTTAGCTTAATCCATTTATTAAACATTTGAAATTCTGCAGTGTAACAACTGCAGAATTTTTTATGGTTATTACATTTCTTTTAAGAAAATATTAAGAAACCCCATTACTATTTGTTAAGAAAATGCATCTATACTGAATTCTGTTGCTTAAAACGAACAGCAAGAATTATAACAGGAGGTACAGATAGATGAAAACGATGTTAGAAGCGAAAGGGATTTCGAAAATATATAATACAGGCGGGAATACGTTTGAAGCGTTGAAAGATATTCATCTGCAGGTGAAAGAAGGAGAGTTTGTCGGTATTATGGGACCATCTGGTTCTGGTAAGACGACAATTTTGAATGTTCTTTCTACTATTGATACGGCTTCAAAGGGTGAGATTTTAATTGATGGAAAAGATATTGTGAAGATGAATGATGATGAATTGGCACTCTTTCGCCGTAATCATTTAGGGTTCATTTTTCAAGACTATAACTTATTAGATACGTTAACGGTACGAGAAAATATTGCATTGCCACTTGCTTTGTCAAAGGTGAAGGCGAAAGAAGTAGAATCTCGCGTTGAGAAGATCGCGAAGAAGTTTGGAATAGATCATATTTTAAATCAGTATCCGTATGAAGTATCCGGTGGACAAAAACAACGCTGCGCAGCATCAAGGGCAATTGTAACAAGTCCAAGTATGATTTTTGGAGATGAGCCAACTGGTGCGCTTGATTCAAAGTCAGCGACGGATTTATTAGAAAGTATGAAGACATTAAATGAAAAAGATCTTGTAACGATTTTAATGGTAACGCATGATGCGTTTGCGGCAAGTTATTGTAAACGTGTTGTATTTATTAAAGATGGAAAGTTATATAAAGAGTTACATCGTAAAGGGATGACACGAAAACAGTTCTTCCAGCAAATTATTGATATGATGTCTTCCATATCTGGAGGTGCGACAAATGAGCTTATCTAGTATTGCACTTCGTAATATAAAACGAAATTTTAAAGATTATTTTATATACTTTGCCTCTATGATTTTTAGCATCGTCATTTATTTTACGTTTAAGGCGTTGCAATACAATTCACAAATAAGTGAAGCTGGAGATAACATCGGACGAGGATTCCAGCTCGCGAGTGTTATGCTCATTATTTTCGTTGCGGTATTTATTATATATTCGAATGGTTTCTTTACACGAAAGCGTAAGAAGGAAATAGGTCTTTATTCTTTACTCGGTATTCGAAAGAAAGAAATAGGTAAAATGCTTTTTTATGAAAATATGTTAATGGGTTTATTATCGTTAGTAATCGGAACTGTAATTGGTAGCTTACTTTCAAAAGGATTCCTAAAGCTACTTGTAAATATGTTAGAGCTACATGTAAATGTTCATTTTGAAGTACCAATTGGAGCGATTATAGATACGGCAGTTATTTTTTGTTTCATTATTTTATATACGTCATTTAAAGGATACCGCGTTATTTATCAATTTAAGTTAATCGAGCTATTTCGTGCAGATAACGAAGGCGAAGTTATGCCAAAAGATTCTAAAATAATGGCTATCATGTCTTTATTATTAATTGGATCAGGTTATTTCTTGTCAGTAACGGCTATTAAAAATGCAAGCAACGATAACTTTATGCCACTTGCGCTTTATATTGTATTAGCAACAGTACTTGGAACGTATTTATTATTTAGGTTCTTTACTGTTTTTGCATTAAAAAGAGCGCGAGATATAAAATCTTCATTTTATAATGGAATGAAAATGGTGACGACATCTCAATTACTATACCGCATTAAAGGAAATGCAAAATCGTTAGCGACAATTGCTGTATTAAGCGCAGTAACGTTAACAGCGGTTGGAATGTCTGTTACGATGTATTACAACACATATATGCAGGCGAAGAAATATCACCCAGTTAGTTATTCATATGAAAAGAAAGATATAGAATTGGATCGTAAGGTGAGTGGGATTTTAAAAGAAGGAAAGAATGAAGTCATTCATCAATATGAATTAGAGACAGTAAAAGTAGTAGGAAAATACGGTGATGGAACTTCATTACAATCAAGAACAACAGAACTTATCGCACAATCATCATTTAATAAAATTGCAAAATATTTAAATGAAGAAACTTTAGATTTAAAGAAGAACGAATTGTATGCATTTGATGGTATGTACAGTGAAGGTAAGAGAGATAGTGGGGTATATAAAAATCGAAAAGCTACATTCCCAATTGAAGAAGTAGCACCAGTACAAGTGAAAGATGTACAAGCAAAAAACATTACAAACTTATATGAACTTCTAGTTGTTGTTCCCGACGAAGTATATGAGCAAGCAAAGAAGACAATTGGCTCTCATACTGTAAAAAATATTGATGTGAAAGATGAAAGAAATAGTAAAGTATTAACGGAGAATTTAAAGAAAGTAATACCGGAAGAAGATGCAGAAGGTAAAGAACAATTCAGTGATTTCTATACTATTTTCCGTGATGGTATTGAGGTATCAGGTTTAATGATGTTTAGTGGTATGTTCTTAGGACTTGTATTTTTACTCGCAACAGGGTCTATCATTTACTTCAAGCAATTAACAGAAGCACATGCAGATCGTGAGCGTTACATTGTTCTTCGAAAACTAGGTGTCACGAAAAAAGAAATGAAAAGGGCAATCGCAAAACAAATGAGATTTATTTTCTTCATTCCTTTAGTAGTTGGCATATTACACACTTTATTTGCATTAACAGGATTAGCGACAGTACTTCCGTATGAAATTGCAGTTCCGTTGTTAATTAGCATCGGCGTGTATAGTGTTATTTATATTGGTTATTATTTGTTGACGGTTCGTGCTTATTTTGGGATCGTTAGTAAATAGAAAAGAGAGAAAGAGAGCATAGTGAAAATTATGTTCTCTTTCGCTTTTTATCATTATTTATTTTCTAAAATTCGTTCAACATCATGTACACTTAATTTACTTGCCTTAGCAATCGTCTCAAGTGGTATACCAAGATCATACATACTTTTAATCATTTGGATTTTTCCCTGTTGAACTCCTTCTTTTCGACCTTTTTCTATACCTTGTTCTAAGCCTTTTTCCATACCTTTTTCCATACCTTTTTCCATACCTTTTTCCATGCCTCTTTTTATACCTTCTGTCTCTGCGTGGGCGAATTTTGCTGCTTCATCCATTAAAACTTTCTCCCTTGCGTCATAGGCTTGTCGGAAAGAGGAATCTTGACTCATACGTTCCCATTTGTTTATTGCTTTTTGTAAAATAGGGTCTTGGTTCATAGCAATATCCTCCAATAGTTTAGTTAAGTGCTCATCCTCATTTGCTGAAAGCAATAAAAGCCAACGAGCAAATGGGTCTTTCCACGGATTTACTTTTTCTTCATGCCACTGTTCTGTTAACTTTGGAATTTCTACAATGTGAGTTTCTATGTCATCACTCAAGAGTTTCTGTTGTTGTGTATTCCACAATGTGCCCTTTGTATGAAATTCTTTGTGATCTAAAAACATTATGAAGTTCAATAAATTAATGGTGATGGTTTTACGAAGTGCACTGTAGGGCATACCTTTTTGTAACTGAGATGTGTATAATTTTCCCCAATAATATAAAGTGAAACTTTAATCAGTGGGGGTTTTGTTCATCCCCCACTGATTATTAGTTGAACCAATCGGACTTTTACGGGCAGTTGATTCCCCACCTAACTTCTTTGCTTCCGCTGAATTTTGAGGTGGGGGTCTTACTGCCCGTTAATGTGGGATAAACTGCGTTTCATCATATCGTGATTATTATTAAGCTGTATTTCTACATTTACTTTTGTCCCTGTGTCTAATGTTGCTGAAATGTCTAGAATTGATAATTTATCATTTGCGTGTTCTCGGTGTAAATGTGGATCTTCTAATTGTAGAGAAGCAATAGGTGACTCTAAAGACTCTTGTAACATCGCGTTTAAAAAGGCAATGAGAATATCTTCACTACCATTCGTACCAAACAATTGTTTAAATGCAAAATCAATGCGTAAATTCACTAATTGTTGGTTGAACAAAGTATGCCCTCTCCCTTATATGAAGGTGCTTCTTTTCTTAATTGTATCTAAAAATAACTAGAGGATGCAAATAGACCATTCTGCTATTTTTAAGTAGGATTATTATAATGTCAGAGGTAAGTATAGCTATGTTATACTCTAGTAAATTTGAAAAATTTATATAGAGGTGAAGATGCTACAGATGCAAAAAGATATTTTGAAACTATTAGATAAAAAGCAAAGTAACTATGAATTTCCTGCCTTTGATAATGAATATATGGATATTTCACAAGTGAAATTCTCTCTTTTCTTTAAAGATAATAAAGATTGGTTAATGGTATTTCAGGTTGTCGGTGTAGGATCATTAGGTGTATGTAATGATATTCAAGTATACGGTGATAGAATAAATCATTCAATTGGTGATGATGGTATTTTACAATTAAATGATGGAGAGTATGAGTTGTTTGATGATGAAGGTGAATTTATGCCAAATATTTATAATGACAGTGTGAAAATTCGTGATCATCATTTTGAGTATGAATTTACAGAAGAGGATTATGTGAATAATGGAATAGAAGTAAAAACGACAGATTCTTATCCAACATACTTCATGCGTATGCTTGCTACTAATAATGAAGCACGAAATTTATTGTGGTGGAGTAAAGAAGAGATTTTAGAAGAGTTTGATTTAGAAGGCAACTGGGAAGTAGCGTATGAAACGGAAGAATGGCAACATGTTGAGGAAGAGAAAGTAAGTGAAAATGAATTCTTCCAATCAGTAGCCGCTGCAATAGAGAAGAAAGATCCAAGTATTATTGTGAAGAAGGATGCTAATACGCACTGGAAAAATTGGGTGGAGTTTGATTACGAAAATTCATATTGAAATATCTTTGTAATAAAAAAGACGCGCTAAAATGTTAAAACTTTAGCTCGTCTTTTTGTATTACACAACCGCAGGATTATAAATCATCGTAAAGTGCCCTTGTAATACTTCAATATGACAAGGTGTATGCAGTGAGCTTTCTCCATCTGTATCTACTTCTTTTTCTTCTTCTGTTTCGATATGAATGGATTTCGCTTTTACGTGGAAGATGTCATTTTCATTTGAGTCTTCAAATAGTTTCTTTCCGATATAATCTTTAAACGCTTGAATGCCTGTTGATTTGACTACGAAAATATCAAGTGTTCCGTCGTCACATTTTACGTTCGGAATAAAGGATGGGATACCGCCAAGATATTCACCGTTTCCAACCATGACAAGAACAGCTTCGTCTTCATATACTTGTCCGTCATAAGTGATTTTAACTGGGAATGTTTCAGCATTTTTGACAGTTCGAATTGTGCTTAAGTAGTAACCAATTTTACCAAGCTTTGCTTTCTCCTCTGCATCAATATTGTTTGATACTTCAGATACGAGTCCAATGCCCCAGAAGTTTAAGAAATGTTGTCCATTTGCTTTTGCAACGTCAACTGGTTTTACGTGTTCTTTTGTGATAAGTTTTGCTGCTTCTGCAATGTTTTGCGGAACGCCTAGTGTGCGAGAGAAGTCATTGCAAGTTCCGCCTGGAATGATTGCAAGTGTAGGTCTAGTTTCAAGAGGTGCTAAGCCGTTTGTGCATTCAAATACAGTGCCGTCACCACCAAAGACGATAATTAAATCTACTTTACTAGCAAACTCTTGGCAATATTTCGTTGCATCACCTTGCTTTTTCGTATGAAGGATATGTAAGTCAGGAAAAGCTGCGGCAAGAGGTGGTACGATTTTCGTTAAATTTGTATGTAAGTCGCCTTGTCCAGCTTTTGGATTTACGATGAGGAGTACTTTTTCAAATTTTGTCTTTGTCATTTTTCATCTCTCCCTGTTTTTTTGTAATGGAAAGAAGGAGCTGTTCCGATGTATTTCAGAACAGCTTCTTCCTATTAATAGGGTGCTAAGATTGTCGGTTATTGTCGGTAAGTCGATATATTGAAAAAATCGCCGATATAATTTGAGTTACAGTCGATATATTTGAAAAATCGCCGATATAATTTAAGATACGGTCGATATATTTTGAAAATCGCCGATATAAATTTCATGTACTATCGATTTTTTAAGTTATACGATTATTCCGTTACAACCGAGGCAATAAATGGTAAGTTACGATATTTTTCTGCGCAGTCGATGCCGTAGCCAACGATAAATTCGTCTGGAATTTGGAAGCCAACATATTCAGCTTTTAAGTCCACTTTACGACGCTCAGGTTTATCAAGTAGCGTACAGAATTTTAATGCTTTTGGTTTATGCATAAAGAAGTGATCTTTTAAGAAGTGAAGTGTTAAACCAGAATCGATAATGTCTTCTACGACAATTACGTTTTTGCCAGTAATGTTTACATCGATATCTTTTAATAGTTTTACTTTTCCAGTTGTTTCTGTTTGATTTCCGTAGCTAGATGCAGAAATAAAGTCGATTGTTACATCGTTTTTAATGTGACGAATTAAATCAGCAGCGAATACGAAAGATCCTTTTAATACAGCGATTACTACGATTTCTTCTCCTTCAAAATCACGTTCGATTTGAAGTGCTAGTTCTTTTACTTTTTCTTGTAATTGTTCTTCAGAAATTAAAGTGTCTTTTATTTCAATATTCATTGGAGTCCTCCTACAGTGTAAAACTTGTGAACATTTCGACTGTAAAGGATAGAAAGGAAAAAGTCAAAGGAGATAGTAATTTTTTACAAAATACGAACAAAATCATCTGATGATATGATATACTAATTGTATTAAGAAAACGCTTCCATAAAGGGTGATGATAATGAAGAAGAAACAGTACACAACTGTAACATTTATAAAAGCATTACTTTTAACAATTGTTCTTGGATTGTTGGCTTATATAATTGATGTACCAGCGATTCGGATTTCACTAATTGGAATGACTTTAGTATTAGGCGCAATTTCTCATGGTATGATGTCGCAGCTACAAGAAGCTGGACTTGATGATATGAAAGATCATATAGATAAGAAATAAGAGACCTTCACATAGGCATAGTGAAGGTTTTTTTTGTTTCTTACAAAAATGTAAGGTAGTTGTAAGGGAAATCGATAGTTGCATAGTAGTGTTTTGGATAAACTATGGGTGTAAGGTAAAAGGCAAGCATATTTTAGGTAAATTCAGTTTTAGGCACTCTATATGTGAAAAAGGAGTAGGAGGGCATGGAGAAACGTTGGACGACTTTTTCTTTTTTAGCAACTAGCAACACCGTAATGCTAGCTGGCGAAATGGATTTTTTGCACTTGTTTGATCGAGAAGACGATCATTCTTCTTCTAAATTTACAATGAAATGGAGTAAGTGGAGCGAGAGTTGTAGGTTTGAAGAAGAGGCCCCTAACGAAGCGCAAAAAATTATTTTGACAAACCCTATTAAAGCGTGGGTTGTTCAACGTCGTAAGTGTAACGTCAAAAATCACTTAAAGAAAACTGAGCCGAGACAATTAGTTATCGCTCCGGCCCATTCTACTTCTAAATCACGCGAAAGTAACATGTAAATAATTGAGACACACACCCGAAAAGAGCATTGTATCATACAGTGCTCTTTTTCTTTTTTGCAAAAAAGTATTTTGTTTGAGGAAAAATTTGCTATGATTATGGAGGAATCTTACATTTTACATTTATTATGAAAGTATGATCGTAATAAAATTTGAAAAGGTGTGTGTATGATGAAAAAATATAGTGTAATTGCAGTAGCGAGTTTGTTAGCGACAAATCTATTAACCTTTCCTTCTAGTTCGCTAGCGGAAATTGAAAATAAAACGAGAAATAGTATAGAAGCTTTCTCCTATATACAGAGCAATGAGAAAAGCGAACTGCAACAACAATTAGAAGCTGTAAAAGAACGACAAATAGAATTAGAAAAAAGAGAAGAAATTTTAAAACAGCAGAAAGAATTATTTGTTAAGGTAGATGAATTAAAACGGAAAAAAGATGAGTTACTGAAACAAGATGGTGAGCAGAAAGTACAATTGGAAGAAGTGCAGCAGGAATTAGATGAATTGAAAAAGATGCAAGCAGAAATTGAAGAGCAGAACCAATTACAAGTACGGGATAATAGTGAAGAGAAAAAAACTACTGAATTAAAGAAACAAGAAGAAATTGAAGAGAAGAATGCATTAGAAATAAAAGAAAATAATAGCCAAGAAGAAAAAAAACTTGAAGAATTAGAAGAACAAAAAAAGAAAGAAGAGCTAAAGAAGCAACAAGAGGAATTACGAAAACAGCAGGAACAATTGAAGAAGCAACAGCTAGAATTGGAGCAGAAAACGAAACAAGAGCTTGAGTTAACAAAGAAAGAAGAGCAGGCAAAACAAGAACTTGAATTAAAACAAAAAGAAGAACAGGCAAAACAAGAACTTGAATTAAAACAAAAAGAGGAACAAGCAAAACAAGAACTTGAATTAAAACAAAAAGAGGAACAAGCAAAACAAGAACTTGAATTAAAACAAAAAGAAGAACAGGCAAAACAAGAACTTGAATTAAAACAAAAAGAGGAACAAGCAAAACAAGAACTTGAATGGAAGCAAAAAGAAGAACAAGAAAAGAGAGAGACAGAGTTAAAACAAGCTACCATTACGATGCAAGCAGCACCACAATCATTTCCTGACGTTCCAAGGTGGGCGGAAGAGTCTGTATATTATTTAGTTAATAAAAAAGTTATTTCTGGGATGCCAGATGGAACATTTTCACCAAGTAAAGTATTAAGCAGAGCTGAAGCAGCAACAATTATGGCGAAAATTTTAGGATTAGAAGTTAAAGAGGGGGAGAAACCAACTTTTACAGACTCTCAAGATCATTGGGCAACTCCTTATATTGCTGCTGTGGAAAAGGCAGGAGTCATTAAAGGGGAAGGAAATGGGAAATTTAATCCGAATGGTCAAATGACAAGAGCTGCTATGGCAACGATGTTAGTACAAGCCTATCAACTAGAGAAAAAGGTTCATGAAGAATTATCAACATTATTTCCTGATGTAAAAGATCATTGGGGTGAGAAATTCATTAATATTTTAGTAAGCATGGGTATATCAAGTGGTGTTGATGGAGGACGTTGGCAACCAGATAGATCCATTACACGTGCAGAGGCAGCACAGCTCGTCGCAGTTACAGATAAGTCTAAAGACAATGAATTGAAGATGAAGAAGATAAGCATTTCGAAAAAATTCTTTACGTATAATGGACCATCTTTATCATCTGGAATTTCAAAGGAATATGGCCCTAGGGAAGTAACAGTGTATGAAGAGCGAGATGGTGGCTGGATTAGAATTCATACGGATACTGGTTTTAAGTGGGTTTGTTTAGTTGAAAAGAAAGTGAATATGAATAAAAACTTTTTGACATATAATGAGGCATCCTTATCTTCAGGGATTTCAGGTGAGTATGCTCCGCAAAGTGTAACGGTTATTGAAGAAAGAGAAGGAAATTGGATTAAAGTTTATACGGCCTTAGGCTATAAGTGGGTCTGCTTAATAGACAAAAAAGTTCAGATTGATAGAGACTTTACTACTTATGATGCTCCTTTCAGGTCTGCGAATATACTAGATTATTATGGGCCTCAAGCAGTAACGGTTGTAGAGGAAAGAGGAACTTGGCTTCGTATACGTACATATGCAGGCTATCAATGGTTGGATACGAAAAAAGAAGCGAAGTATTTATCTAAAGTGTTCTTTGCTTATGATAGTCCAAGTTTTGTATCTCGTGTATCAGGAAGGTATGCACCACAGACAGTCGAGGTTTATGGTGAAAGAGACGGTGGTTGGATTCAAATTCAAACTAGTAATGGGTTAAAGTGGGTTAATGAAGGAAATATTAATCGTAGTCAAGTTATATTGAACGTACCGTCACTGTATCAATTCCCAGAATTGCATAATGGCTGTGAAGTCGTTTCTTTACAAATGCTTGTAGAACATCAAATTGGTCGCTCGTTAAATAAAGTAGTATTTGCTTTTGAAATGCCTTTTGATCAAACGAAATTAAAGAACTATAAAACATCATCACAAATTTGGGGAGATCCAGATGTAGGGTTTGTAGGTGATGTGACAGGAAATACGCCAGGATATTCTATTAATCCCGAACCACTAAAACGTTTGTTAGATAAATATGCAAGAGGAACGAATTTAACTGGAAATGATCTTTCTGTTTTAGAAGACTATGTGAGAAATGGAAAACCAGTAGTAACGTGGGTGACTGTCGCTTTAAATAATCCAAGACCAATTACAACGTGGAAAACACCAGGTGGAAAGACAATTTCTGCAAGAATGAATACGCATGCGGTTGTTTTAACAGGAGTGGATGATAATTACGTATACTATAATGATCCGTTCTATGGAACGAAAAATGTAAAAGTGAGTAAGAGCCGGTTTGCAAGTATTTATAATCAAATGGGCAAGAAGGCCTTAAGTGTAGATTAATTTTAAAAGGTTATCCGAAGATGATTTCGGATAACCTTTTTTACAATGAAATCTTTAAATGAAATATATTTCATCTGCATCTTATATTTATATCTCTTGTTTATTCTAGTGATACATCCGATGCGAAGTGATGTAAAACGTATAAAAGGAGAGAAATGAAATGAAAAAGAAACTATTATCAATCTGTACAATGGCACTTTTAACAGTAGGACATTCTTCAGTAGCAAGCGCGGATACTGGAACAGTAACGAAGGAAGAAGAGGCGCAACTGCAGCAAGATAAAGCTAAAAAAGAAGAAGCGATTAAGATACAGCAAAAAAGTGATGCGGAGAAAAAGCAAGCAGCGCAAGTACAAGAAAAAAATGATATGACAAAAAAAGAAGCCGCAATTAAGGAACAGCAAAAAAATGCCGCAGTAAAAAAAGAAGTAGCAAAGCCAGTTGTACAAGGTGAAAAATTACCAAATACAGCATCGAACAATGGAGCAATGATGGCATTAAGTGCATGCCTTATAGGGATAGGGACATTATTCCGTTTGAATCGTCGCAATAAAGTTAAGGCGTAATTACAATATTGCTCTATAAAGAATGGGATAATTTCATATATTAAAAATGGTAGGTTATTCCTACCATTTTTGGCATGGAGGGATGAAGAATGAAGTTACTCAATTATATCGGTATCATATTGATGGCTATAGGACTATTTATGGGATCATATTACGCTATGGAATGGTATAAAGGAAAAAGCTCTGCTCAGCAACTGACAGAAGAAGAAATAAAGAGTCTTAACAATATACAACATAATCAACTTTCACATGAAACACCCGTAACTTCTCAAGTGCCTTCTTCTCAAACAGAGCATAAAGAAGGAGAAAAGGTAGCGATGTTACATATACCGAAAATAAAAAAGAAGTTTTCTATATATTGGGGAGCAGATGATGCAACGCTGAAAAAAGGGGTTGGAATGTTCGTTAGTGATGTAACGACAACACCATCTGGAGGGGGACATACTGTACTAAGTGGACATCGAGATACTGTCTTTACAGATTTAGGAGAGTTAAAAGAAAGAGACACTCTTATTTTAGAGTATGATAATAAAACTTACACATATGAAATTCAAAAAACATGGATTACCCATGCGGATGATCGTACTGTTATTATAAAAAAAGAAGAACCGATACTAACACTCACGACTTGCTATCCATTTAATTATATAGGGGATGCGCCAGATAGATATATTATCGAGGCGAAGTTAACTGCTAGTTATTCAAAATGAAATTGTAGTTTCTGAAAGCGAGAGGGGGATATAAGTTATGGCAAAAAACATTTTAATTGTAGAAGATGAAGATATTTTGCGTGAAATATTAAAAGATTATTTTTTAAGTGAGCAATATGTAGTGTTTGAAGCAAGGGATGGGAAAGAAGCTTTAGTTGTATTTGAAGAAGAAGTGGTTGATTTAGTTATTTTAGATATTATGTTGCCAGAACTTGATGGGTGGTCCGTTTGCCGAAGAATCCGTAAAACATCTGAGGTTCCTATCATTATGCTAACGGCACGTGTTGATGAAGATGATACGTTACTTGGCTTTGAACTTGGGGCGGATGACTATGTGACGAAGCCGTATAGTCCACCAATTTTATTAGCAAGAGCGAAACGATTGTTAGAAAGTAGAAAAATAACAAAACAACTTTTAGAGAATGAAGATGATACATTATCAATTCATGGTATTCATGTCCATTTTCCATCGCGTACTGTTACGGTAGATAAAACAGACATTAATTTAACTCATACAGAATTTGAAATATTAGCGTACTTGATGAAAAATCAGGGGATTGTTTTAACAAGAGAGCAACTCATTTCGAGAATTTGGGGATATGAATTTGCTGGTGACGATCGAACGGTTAATAGTCATATTCGTAATTTAAGAAATAAATTAGGAGAGAAAGCAAAGTACATTACAACTGTAGTACGAACAGGTTATAAATTTGAGGGGAATGTATGAGAAAAGGGATTGTACTAAAATTATTTACCCTTACAACAGCATTATGTATGTTAATTTTAGCGACGATATTTATTGGACAAACGATATTTTTTAAACAATATTATGCGAATCGAAAAGTGGAAGATATTAAAGTGAATTTAAATTCCTTCGAAAAGAATTATTTGAACTATGTAGGAAGTGCAGAAGGAATTCAGAAGCTAGAGCAAGACTTTTTAAGAGAAAATAATACGTGGATTACGACATTAGATCAAAATGGAAATTTAAAACATGCGGATGATTTTTATTTTGAGGTAACGATAGATCGTAGGCAACAAAAAAGCTTTGGACAACAAATATTTAAAATTCCCTTATACAATCTCGTCAATATAGAAGAGATTGATAATAAATCATCAGATCCATTTTTAGGACAAGAAATTTATTTTTCTGGCGTGAAAAAAGATGATAGTTATATTCCATTCTCTTTCACGTTAGGTAAGCAAAATTTAAGCGGATCTAATAAACCGTTAGAAAAAGCGTTTAAGGAAAAAATGAGTAAATTAGATCAGGAGAAAAAGAAAGTAGCTGAAGAACAAGTTGGTAAGGAAAAGCAGCCGGTCGTTCAGGAGCCAGCTGCCCAAGAACCAGATGTTTACATAAGAGGGCGTGTTACGAAAGTCCAATTTCCCGATGTAAAAGGTCTTGTAAATCCAATTTATAAAAATAGTATATTCTTAGATAACATAAAAGAATTTCAAAAGGATTTATTATTAAAAGAGAGCAAGCACATACAATATGCAATACAAACAATGGACTATGAAAAAAATGATATTAAATATAAATTATTAGTGAAACCAATAAAAGAAAAAGACGGATCCGTAACATATATATATGCGATGGCTTCTTTACAGCCTGTAGATGAAGCTGTACAAATGGTGCAAGATTACTACATTTACATCATTGCATTTGTAGTCGTTCTCATTTTTCTAGCTTCGTTCTATTACTCTAAACAAATCGCAAAGCCGTTATTAAAAATAAATGATACAACGAAGAAAATAGCGCATTTAGATTTCACAGAACAAATACCGATTACTTCAAAAGATGAAATTGGGGATTTATCGAAAAATATTAATGTATTATCCAATAAGCTCCATTCACATATTGGACAGCTAGAACAAGATATTGAAAAGGAAAGAAAATTAGAAAATACGCGGAAAGAATTCATTTCTGGTGTTTCGCATGAACTAAAAACACCGCTGAGTATTATGAAAAGCTGTATTTCTATTTTAAAAGATGGAGTAGCTGAGCATAAAAAGGAGTATTATTTTCAAGCGATGGAACGAGAAGTAGACAAAATGGATACATTAATTTTGGATATGCTGGAGTTAGCTAAATTTGAGTCAGGCACATATAAAATGAAAATGGATTCATTTTATATCGATACAGTAATGGAAGATATATGTGAACAACTTTCTGTAGAAATAGAGAAAAAAGAGCTTCGTGTTCATAAAAATATAGGTCCATTTGAAGTAGTCGCAAATCAAGGCCGGATTGAACAAGTGATCGTGAATTTCATTACGAATGCCATACGTTATACACCAAATAAAGAAGATATTATTATTTCTACAATAGATGAAAAAAATCGTATAAAAGTGTGTATTGAAAATAAAGGTACTCATATTGAAGAAGAACAATTAGATAAAATTTGGGATCGTTTTTATCGCGTGGATGCAGCTCGTCAGCGTTCGCAAGGTGGAACAGGGCTCGGGCTTGCCATTTCAAAGAATATTTTAGAACTGCATGAAGTTGAATATGGAGTAAAGAATACAGAAGATGGTGTATTATTTTATTTCTACTTATTGAAAAAAGCGTAGACAATATGATCTATGCTTTTTTAATTTATTTTCATATTATCTTTACCTAATCTTTATCTTTAATCAGTATAATTTGTTTAGAAAATGAGGTTATGTAAGGAGTAGATGAACCGTGCATAGCAATTGGCTAAGTATAATGGTATTTATTTTCTTTTGTGCATTTATTGTATTTTTAATTGATATTACGATATGAAAAAAGAGCGCTTATTAAGCGCCCTTTTTGTTTGCATTTATTTGATAAGCATTGATGCTCTTGAATAAGCGTGGTGAAGTGAGGAATAAAAATATAAGTAAAACGGTACATAAAATATAAGACCCAATCATTGTACTACCATTTACGATTAATGAATAAAGCACAGCTGATTGACCTTTCGGCGCATATTGTCCCCAGAAAATGATACCGGCAATAAAGTGACAGAAGTAGCGGGCAAAGCTACCAATAAATGTAGCAAGGATAATATAAGCAAGGACTTTCTTTCCTTCGTTTTGTTTTGATGAAGGTTTGTCTTTACGGCTACCTAAACTTGATTGTTCTAAGTTATTTTCATTGGACGTTAAAAGTGCTTTTTGAATTGGACGATAGAATAAGCCAGCAAATCCGATAAAAGCAAAGGCAATGAAGTACTCAATGAATGCTTGAACAGGTGTTAAAATGTAAGCATCTCCCACAACAATTTGTAATAGTCCCCAAACTAAACCACCTAAGAAAGCCGATTTAAAGCCCCAGCGGTATGCAATAATAAAAATAGGAATCATAGCAAATGAAATGGAACCGCCTGTTGGAAGTTTGATTGATAATGGTAAAATGTCGATGACCATGGCGAAGGCTGCAAGAATAGCAGATTCGATCATCGCTTGTAAATTGGTGTTACGCATGTTGTCTCCCCCTAAATCCAAGTTGTACAAAAAAGAATAGATATCATAGGAGGATACGAAATACGTAAATAAAAAAAGAGGTATGTATTTCGGACGTTTGCACAATCCCTGCGTTAGCATTAACTAACAGGTTCGAAGGGTCGGAACGAAGTGTTCCCTCTCAGCGGCATGGCTCCCCCTGTGATAACGAGATTCTTTATTTGCTACTGTTTATTGTAAGCGAAATGGATGAGAATGGCAAACGAATACAGTATGACAATAATTGAAATAGAATTGTAGTGAAATGTTAATAAATATGAAGCAAAAGGGTATAGTACAAGAGAAATAGAGTATGCTATAATTTTTTTGAAAATAATTATCATTCTCTTCTGAGGGGGAAGGTTATGAGCTTAGTAGATATTAAAATTGGAGAGAAAGTGTTAGTAAAAAGTATTCAGTCTTTAGATCAGCTATTAAAGCGTAGACTAGCTGCTTTCGGTCTTGCTGAAGGAAGCGAACTTCGCCTGAAACAGAAGGCGATGTTTAAAGGTCCTTGTACATTGGAGTGTCGTGGACAGTTAATTAGTATTCGTCATTGTGACGCGAAAATGATAAAGGTGGAATTAGCGTGAATAAGGTAGCTTTGCTAGGGAATCCGAATACGGGGAAAACATCATTATTTAATGCACTTACTGGTTCTTATGAGTATGTAGGAAACTGGAGTGGTGTAACAGTAGAAAAGAAGGTTGGTAAATTAAAAGATAAGCAAGGAACATTAATTGATTTACCAGGCGTCTATGATTTAAATCCAGTTTCACGTGATGAAGGTGTTGTAACAAACTTTCTATTAACAGAAGAATTTCAGCATATGTTAAATATTGTGGATTCTTCGCAGTTCGAACGAAATATGCATTTAACGTTGCAATTACTTGAATTTGGTAAGCCGGTCTCAATTGGTTTAAATATGATTGATGTGGCGAAGCAAAGAGGAATTGTCATTGATGTAAAACGATTATCAGAACTATTAGGTGTAACAGTCGTTCCTGTCGTTGCAAGAAGTGGAAAAGGCTGTGAAGAATTACTTGCGACTCTTAAAGAAAATGACAAAAACGAGAAAAAGCCATTCCTTATTTCATATGGTGTACGAATGGATGAAGGAATTGGAGAAGTAATTTCTCTTTTAGAGACAGCGAATTATGAGCATCCGAGATGGTTAGCTCTTCAATTTTTAAGTAATAACGAAGTAGTAGAAAAAGAAATGAAAGCATTACCAATCTATAAGGAACTCATAGCCATTCGATCTCGCTTAGAAGAAAAACTTGATTGTACGTTGGAAGAGCACATTTACAAGACTCGTGAAGCGTATATTGAAAAGTTAAAAACAAATGTTATGAAGCATGAGAAAGAAGGAAAAATTCCTTTTTCGGAAAAAATTGATAGATTAATTACACATAAAATTTTAGGACTTCCAATCTTTTTAGCAGTTATGTTTTTTATTTTTCAGGTTACGTTTACGTGGATTGGGACACCGTTATCTGATATGTTAGATGAGTTTTTTGCTGGACAGCTTACGGATTGGGTGACAGCTGGGCTTACAAGTGTTGGGGCTTCTGATTTTATTCAAGCACTCGTTACAGAAGGTATTATTGCTGGTGTTGGTGCCGTATTAGTATTCGTTCCACAAATCTTTGCACTATTCTTTTTCATTTCATTATTAGAAGACTCAGGATATATGGCGCGAATTGCAGTTGTTATGGATAGAATTATGGAGTTCTTCGGTTTAAACGGAAAAGCGTTCATTCCGATGATTATCGGTTTTGGATGTAATGTTCCAGGTATTATGGCAGCGAGAACGATTGAACAAGAAAAAGAACGTTTACTTACAGTTCTTGTAACACCATTTATGTCTTGTTCGGCACGTTTACCTGTATATGCGTTATTTGCGGGAGTATTCTTCCCTCATAGTCAGGCAACTGTTGTGTTCTCCCTATATGTTGCAGGGATTGTCCTTGCGTTATTAGTTACAAAGATTATGTCTCTTACCATTTTAAAAGCGGAAAAATCTATTTTCGTTATTGAACTACCGCCTTACCGCGTGCCGCAAGCGAAAACATTATGGCTAAGTACGTGGGAGAAAGGGAAAGGATTTGTTCGTAAAGCAGGTACATTTATCTTCGGTGGTTCTGTTGTCATTTGGCTATTAAATTATGCAGGGCCATCAGGATTTGGTGTTGATATGGGAGACAGTTACTTAGCAATGATTGGTGGATTTATCGCACCACTATTTGCACCGCTTGGCTTTGGAACGTGGCAAGCTGCAGCTTCCCTTTTAACAGGATTTTTAGCGAAGGAAGTTGTCGTTTCTACAATGGCCATTATTTATGCGGTGAAAGAAGATGTGCTTGGAAATGTAATGGGAGCACATTATAAAGCATTATCAGCTTATGCATTTATGTTCTTTATTTTATTATATGTTCCGTGTTTAGCGACGGTAGCTGTTATTAAACGTGAAACAGGATCAGCGAAATGGACGATTTTCTCAGTCGTGTATCCACTCGTAGTTGCTTATGTATTAACGCTCATTATATACCAAGTTGGATCCCTACTCGGATTCTAGAAGGAGATGTATTGTGATGATGGTCAATATTATAATTGGAGCTATCATTTTTGGTTATGCAGCATACACGTTAGTTAATTTTGTAAAGAGAAGTAAAAAAGGAAAATGCGCGGCATGTTCTTTAAATAAGTCGTGTCAGTCGAATACTTGTAGTCCGGATATGGAGCAAATTGCTCATAAATAGAAAAAAGCTTTTCGAATTTGAATTGAACCCAAAAAGTTAGACAAATATATTAAGCAGCTAGCTACTAAGGATTGAACTCTGTATTGCACAGGGGGCAATCCTTTTAGTTTTGCTTTAATTCTTTTATGATTGTAGTAATAAATATAAGTTTCTAGTTCTTGCTTAAATTGTTCCATTTACTGCTTGTATTTTATCCTTTGAAGAAAATTTAGCCATAAAAAATGCACCTCCAATTGTTAATTATGTGTCTAACAATTGGGGTGCACTTCATTTCGTGAAGCTTTTTTGTTTTACTTTTTAATTTTTACAAGTTGTGATGATTCTACACCATTCTTTCCAGGGAACTCTTTACTTGGATCTTTATCGAATTTTAATACACCTACAGATTTTTCTTCACCTTTTACATTTCCGTAAGTTGCATCATCAACAATTGCGAACATGTCGGCATATGCACGGCCACTGCCGATAATTGTGTTGCCTTCATATTTTAATTTTGCTCCATCAAGTGTAGCATTTTCTACTTTTTCTTTAGCAAATAATACACCTTGCTCTGCTGTTACAGCTGGTAATTTATCAAGTGGTTTCGTATCGTCTTTTTCATCCACTTTGTTAAGCAATTCTTTTTTTACAAGTTCTTCACCAGTTTTCTTATCCATGACAAGAACTTTTTTACCTTCTAATGTTGTCATTTTCATTTTATAGAAGTCTTTTTCTTTCACTTCTTTTTTGTTTTTATCTGCAATTTGTGTTACTTGATCTTCTGTTCCGTACAGTACAAAACCGTTTGCTTTCTCTCCTAATAAAGAACAACCTGATAATGCTCCAAGTGAAATTGCTGCTGCTAATCCGATTCCTACTAATTTTTTCATGATGATTTCTCCTTTTATCTGTTTTATAGTAAATACAATTTTTGTATTAGTTTTGAAATGATGAGAAGCTTGTTTTGTTGCTTCTGGTATTAGTGTATAAGAAATAGGGAGACGCAACTATCGAGTTAGCTTACAGTAACATTACACTTATGTAATTTAGTGAAATTGCACAAAAGTAAGTTAATTTTAAAGAGGGATAATGAGAATATATTAGAAATACAATATTATATATAGAATGTCATATTATAATGGATGTATTTTGGAAATAACATGTAAGGACATATTAGTTTTGTTATAATAAACACATAGGCTGTAAAAATGAATATTCTTTACTGTAAAGGGAGATTTTTCAGTTTTCCAAGTAGTGAATTTGAAATATGAGGTATATCATAGGAGGAATTTAGATGTCTGTATTTAAACGATTAAGAGATTTAACAATGTCGAACGTATATTCATTAATTGAAAAAGCGGAAGATCCAGTTAAGATGACGGATCAATATTTACGCGATATGCAAGCGGATGTACAAGAAGCTGAGAAAAGTGTAGCCGCTCAAATTGCACTTGAGAAGAAATTCAAAATCTTATTTGAAGAGCAAGAAGCGCTTGTGAAAAAACGTGAAGAGCAAGCTCATATGGCTGTTCAAGCTAACAACTTAGATCTTGCGCGCCGTGCATTAGAAGAAAAACAAAATGCAGAGCAAAAGATGAATGAGTATAAAGCAAGCTATGAGCAAAATAAAGTTGCTGCTGATAATCTGCGCCTGAAGCTAGAAGAAATGCGTAAGCAATTAACTGAGCTGAAAAATAAACGTGAGACACTTGTAGCACGTGTAAATGCGGCGAAAGCACAAAAGAATATTAATCAGGCGATGTCTGGATTTGATTCAAACTCAGCGAAAGCTGGTTTAAGCCGTATGGAAGAGAAAGCTCTTCAATTAGAGGCTGAAGCAGAAGCAAGCGGTGAAGTGTACAAGAAAGAAAAATCATTAGATGATGAATTCGCAAGCTTAAACAAAAATTCTGCTGTTGACGATGAATTAGCTCGTATTATGAAGCAGTATGAGAAATAATATAGAATAGAGACAAATGAACCGACATGTCTAAACAAATTCATGTCGGTTTTCTATTACCCCGCATTAACGGGCAGTAAGACTCCCACCTCTACTTTTTGTGAAAGCAGAGAGGTGGGGGGAGATCTACTGCCCGTAAATGCCCGATTGGTTCAACTAATAATCAGCGGGGAATGAACACCTCCCCACTGATTAAAGTTTCACTTTATATTTAGAGGAGGTTTTGCAATGACATGGACAAATGTATTAGCCATGCTTGTATGGACTGGAGCGAGTGCAGTACTTTTATTTGCAATTATGTGGGTTGATTCAATTTTTACTAAATACAATGACTTAAAAGAAATAAAAAATGGGAATACAGCTGTAACAACTCGTTTCGTTATGAAATTATTCGCACAAGGGTACATTTTATCTCAATCGATAACGAAAGCAAATGACTTATGGCAAGCGCTACTTGCATCAGCAGTTTCTTTCGTTATTTTATTAGTGGTAGAAATGTTTATCGAATTTGTGTTAAAGAAAATGGCTGGTTTAGATTTAGAAGAAGGTACGAAAGAAGGCAGTGTTGCGCACGCGATGTTGGCCGGATCATTACATATTGTGGGTGCACTTATTTTAGGTGCTTGTTTATAAAGAGAGAAGGAGGGGTAGCTCATGAGTTTATTTAAACGAATTAAAAATATAATGAAAAGCCCAGAACCGCCGAAACCAGAGAAAAGTTTGTTAACGTTAGCTCCTGGCGATATGGTTGAAGTTTCATTAGTCATGTATGAATTAATTGGGAAAACGAGTATGCATTCTCGTAAAGAAATTGTTTTAACACTGCAAGACGGGAAAGATATTCGTTATTTAAAAATTGAAGATCGTGAAAATACGTATTACAAATTATATACACCAATTGATGGTCGTTTAGATTCGATTGATGAAATTCCGACGACAATTGAGATGGATGATACAGAGTACCATATGGAAGAGCAATATAACGGACGTGTTGTTGTGATGGGGAAAACACCATTCTCAGCTTCAGAAGAACAGTATGTATGGGAGTTCCAATCGGATAATCGAAAATTATTACGTATTGAATGGCAAAATGGTCGCACAATGATGTATGAGGGAGAAGCAATTATTCCCGCTGATGTACAAATTATAAGAGCAACGTAAGGGGGCGTAATCATGTCAAACCGATTGTTTACCATGATTAAATCGTTCGTGATCCCTATACTTGCTATCGTTACATTACTTGTTGTTGCTGGATATGCCTTATCAGGTTGTCAGGGCGGACAGACAAAGTCGATTCAAGACCGTTATCCACTTGAATCTGTCGCAAAGGAAGGTAAACAAGAATCTTACGTGTATAGGGCCGCCAATCGGTCAGTTCCAGAAGTCGCAAAGGAACTCATTAATGAAAGAGAACCGCAGCAAGCATCTAAAGAAGACGAAAATCAAATGTTCCTCGTTTATTCTGATAAGATTTATAATCTGCAAAAGGATAAAGAGAAGCCATCTGATACGTTAATTGAAATAAGTAATAAAGAGTTTGTCCGTCAAAATTACCAACCGTCCTTCCTGCAAGGATATATTATGGGTAGTATATTAAATGATATATTCGGTTCACGAAAATCATCGTACGGTGATTATCGCGGATATAATGACAGACAAAATCATAAACCAGTTATTCCAGAGAGACCGCCTACGAAAGAAGAAAAGAAAACCCCGCCTCCAATTACGAAGGAAGGGAAAGGGTCTATCATTAAGCGTGGCGATAATGTAGATTCGAAATCTTCTGTAGGAGATACAGGAAGTATTACGAAAAAAGGAAGCAGCACGCCTCCGCCTTCTACTGGAAGCAAAGGGAAAATAACGAAAACACCAGGTGGTTCGAGCGGATCAGATGTGAAGCCGAAATCATCTATTAAAACGCCGCCAAGGAATACATCTCCCCCAAAAACGAGGGTCGGTGGTTCAGGAAAGATTACGAAGAGAAGATAGTAGAGAGACCGAAAAGTGAAATTTGCTTTTTGGTCTTTTTTTTATTATGGAAATTAATTCCTTATAGCTGGTACAATGAAGTTATAAGGAGGAGATTATTATGACTATGTATAAAAGATTTAGTGTAATTATGTTCCTCGTATTATTCTTAAGTTTGTTTATTAGCACAACGATGAAATTTCACTTTGTAGTAGGTATTCTATGGATACTATGTACGTGTACTCTTTTTCTATATGTTCCGCTTCGTTTTCAACAAGAAGTGCCAGCCTTTCAAAAATACGTGGCATGGATTAAGAGCGGGGGAAGATGGGGCGAGTAAAAATATATCAACGATTATTGGAATATATCGACTTACTGACAAATAATAAGAAGAGGGTGTGCCAACATATTGGCACACCCTCTTCTTTCATAATGATTAATGAATATCACGTTTCTTAAAGTTACCGCCTTTTACTTCTGCTACGTCATAAACTGTAATAAAGGCGTGTGGATCGATTTCATTAATAAGTTCTTTCATTTTACTTTCTTCTAAACGGTTAATTACACAAGAAATTTCTTTGAATTTCTCTCTAGAATAACCGCCGTATACTTCGTTATATGTTGCACTTCGGCCTAAACGATCACGAATGGTTTCTACCATCAATTCAGGCTCTTTCGTAATGATTTTAAATGCTTTCGAACCACTTAAACCAACTTCAACGATATGAATCACTTTCGAAGCAATAAAGTAAGCAATTGCCGAAAGGATAGCTCCTTGAAGACCGAATACGGTTGATACGAAAATAAATACGAACATGTTTAAGAATAAAATAAGGTCACTCGTTCCAAATGGTAACTTACGAGAAAGCAATACAGCTAGCATATCGATTCCATCTAATGCCCCGCCATTACGCAATGCTAGTCCCATACCAAAACCGATGATAATACCACCAACAACTGTAACTAATAATGTATCGCCTTCAATAATAGCTGGTATTCCGTGCATGACAACGGTACCTATTGCTAATGAAGCAATCCCGATAATAGAATAAATCGCAAAGCTTTTACCGATTTGCTTATATCCTAACCAAACGAAAGGAATGTTAATAACTGCGATTAGAGCTCCTAATGGCAATCCAAATAATCTTGAACTAACGATACTTAAACCAGTTACACCACCGTCTGATACGTTATTTGGAATTAATACTGCCTCTAATCCGTACGCTGTAATAAATGCCCCAATAATAATCATCAAAGCTTTTGAAGCGATTTTAAGCTTATTGGGCTTGTTTTTGATAATTTTCTCCATATGATTTCCTCGTTTCAAACTAGTTTCTTATTTGTTACGTCATTCACACTTAAATTTTATTTTAACATTTTATTTGAAAAAATTCTCCTTTAATGGATGTATGCAGGGAATATTATGACCATATTAACTTTAAAATATTTTTGAAATGAGTATAAGAAATCCCATCCTTTCAAAGGATGGGAGACTATTAAGAAATGATAAAACTAAGTAAGGATAGGAATAAAGAAAATCCTAAAATAACTCCGCAAACTTTCATATGACGTTTACGTCCCATCACAATAATTGCGACATATTCACGAATCATTGCATTAGGCCAATAATAAAAGGCTGTTTTTGATCCGATTCCTTGGCTATTAAGCCCTGCTTGTCTTGCATATATACCAGCCCGGAAAAGGTGGAAATTATTCGTTGTAAAAATACTTTTATACTTACCGTCTGGTTTTAAAGAATCCATAATTTCTTTAGAGAACAACATATTTTGATATGTGTTTACAGAGCGATTTTCTTGCACTGTATGTTCAAGCGGAATTCCTTTTTCAACAGCGTACTTTTGCATCGCTTCTGCTTCAGGAAGGCCTTCATCTGGACCTTGTCCACCAGAGAAAATAATTGTTGGTGGCGTATTCACAGTGGCTTGTTTCCAGTAAAAGTCGATCGCTTTATGAATACGACTTGCAAGTAAAGGTGGTACTTTATCATTAATTAAGCCGCTACCGAGAACGATAATGAAATCTTGATTACGCCTTGGTCTGTTGAATTGATATAGAAAATAAGCGCTTAAGAAGTTAGATAAGTGTATAAAGAAATATACGGTTATAAGAGAAATACCAGCGAAAATAGGCTGGAAATGTGATGAGAAGAAACTTGCTGGACTTATGAAAAGGAATAATATACAGAATAAAATACCTAAAGCAGCAATAAGTGTTAAACAGTTAGTAAAACGTCGGCCTTCTCGTTTCATTAAAATTCTCGCATTCAGAAATAGTCCAAACATTAAAGCAACAATACCAAAAGGAATCATAACGATAAGTGCTAAAATAGGTAAGACTATTATGTAGCCTAGGATAGTATTACTGGAGTTCCAAGAGACAAGTATACAAAACAGAAGGAAAAAACAGATAAAAGTATTAAATAAAAACCCATTTATTATTTTTCGTGGATCTTTTAAATAGGAGATAAGAAAAATAATAAACAATATAAGAGGAATGATTCCGAAAGACATAAATATAGTACACCTCAATTTGTATAAGAATTTGACATACCTTTTATATTACATGATTTTATAATTGAAAACGAAAGAAAAAATGATTTAGAATTTTCTCAATAAAATATATGGATACATATGTTACAATGTATGTAAAGCGATATATTAAAAGTAAAATGGTTGAAGAGGCACTCTATGGAGTGTCTTTTCTTTTTCGTATGTAATTATGCATATTATATTTATTTTCAAGTGAAGAGGATTAAAATATAAGTGGTAGACATACTTTATAAAACAGAATGTAATACAAACATTTCCCTCTACTTTTTGTATCTAACAATCGTATAACAATAAATAATTCTGTTTTATAGTGTCTGTTTATGAAAGGCATCTTCTTTGAAGGCGCCTTTTTTGTTGTTTCATGTAGATACTTTTCACTGTTGGTATAGTGGAAAGTATCTATACTAAACATTAGCAATCTTCCGTATAAATATTATCAATTTACTATATATTCCAGTAGTGTTAACCTACATATGAAAGGCTTTCTTTTTCAAAATATTACCCCTAATAAATTTTTGAAGAAGTCAACTGTCTCCAAAATTGCCATTCATGCTTAGCAAAAAAGAATCCTGCAGGATTCTTTTTTGTGTTCGACAGAATATGACAAAGTACATTTGAATAATTTGTTATATTGTTAAATGGTTATTATGGAAAGAGAAGGAGACTTAAGTATGAGATTTAAAAAATTAATTTTAACAGGTGCACTTGTTGCAACTACAGCATTTACTTCAATTGGAACAGCGGAGGCAAGCGCAGGTTTTAAAGATGTTCCAAACAATCATTGGTCTTATAAAGCAATTATGGATTTAGCAAATAAAAACGTTGTTGCTGGATACGGAAATGGGATTTTTGGATTTGGTGATGATGTAACGCGTGAGCAAGTTGCAGCTCTTATGTTCCGCCATTTAAAACCGACAGTAAAAGAACAGTATAACAATCCATATAAAGATATTACGGATCGTTCAACTATGTTTAAAAAAGAGATTCTTGCTTTAACAGAGATGGGTATATTTGTTGGAGATAACACAGGAAAATTTAGACCGAAAGATTCGTTAACTCGTGAAGAAATGGCACAAATTTTGACAAGAGGATTCCAATTGCAAATTAGAGGGGATCATAATTTCCCGGATGTAGATAGAAATGGATGGGCGAATCCTGCGATTACTGCAATTAAATCAAATTATATTACGGCTGGAACTGGTGATGGTAAATTCGCACCTAAAATGCATGTAAGTCGTGAGCAATACGTTCAGTTCTTATATAATGCAACGTTACCATTTGAAGAAAGACCAGGAGCAAAACAACCACAGCCACAACCGAAACCAGAAGTAAAACCGGAAGTGAAACCAGATCCGAAACGTTTTGCGAACTGTAAAGAAGCAAACGATGCGGGATATTATGACATTACAAGAGATAGCCCGTATTATGGTAAGCATTTAGACCGTGATGGCGATGGAATTGCTTGTGAGAAAAAGAAAAAAGGTAAATAAGAAAAAGCACTCAATTTGAGTGCTTTTTCTTATGGAGACATGCTATTTTTTTAGGAGCTTTTCATAAAATGAAAGTAAGGAAATGAAAGTGGGTGACAAAATGCCGTCAGTTGTGGAAGGCGTTATTATTGAAAACTGCAACGGAACGATTAATTTAGGAGATAAATATAACGTGCAGCCGATTGAAAAAACGAAAGCTTATAATGGATCGGGATCATCGAATACAGGGATTAAAGTACAAACATTTAGCGGGGTTAGTACAGCGGATGTAGGAGATAGCGATGTGAATGATCAGGGAATGCAGTTTACTTTATAGAGAAATATGCAAAATTGCATCAAATGATGAACTTACCCTGTGCTACAATCTAGCTGTGAGCTGTTAATGATTCTTCTGTATTATAGTTGTTAGATTAGAAATATAACATCTTATCGAAAATCATACGTATAAAAAAGACACTTCAACCGAAGTGTCTTTTTTCATTTTAGTGATACCCTTTAGCAGAGTCTTTATGAATTTTATTTTTAAAGATACTGTAACTCCAAAGTTGATATCCAATAACAATTGGTACCATAACCATTGCAACGAAGAACATAATTTTTAAGTTTAATTGACTACCAGCTGCGTTGTATAACGTTGTACTATAAGCATCATTAATACGAGATGGTAACATTCTTGGGAACATACCCGCAAAGCCAGTTGTCATAAACATTGCGATTGTTAAGCAAACGAATGTGAATGCAAGACCGATTTTATGTTTGTACACCATAATAAGTGCGAGTACACTCATTAACATTGCAAGTACTGGAAGAATGAATAGTACCGGGTACTCTGTGAAGTTTTGGAATAAATTTGTACGATTTGCAGTTGCTACATAGAAAATAGCTAAAATGATAGCAGCTGCCATTGAAAATGGTCTTGCGATTTTATAAGCACGGTCAGATACTTCACCAGTCGTTTTAATCATAACCCAAAGGGCACCAGATACGACGAATATAGCAGTGAAGAACAACCCTCCTAAAATACCATAATGGTTTAGTAAGCTAAGTAAATTTCCTTCATAGCCATTTTTTCCAATTTGCAGTCCGTAATAAAGATTAGCAAATGTAACACCGAATAGGAAAGCAATTAAGAAACTACCAATTGCAAATGCCCATTTACAAGTTTTTTGCCAAATTGGTGAATCATCTTTATGCATGAACTCAAGTCCAGCAGCACGAGCAAATAGTGCAAGTAATACTAAGAATAACGGTGTATATAGATAACTAAACATATTTGCATATGTGACTGGGAAGGCAGCAAATGTTGCGCCACCAGCTGTAATTAACCACACTTCATTACCGCCCCAGAACGGGCCAATTGCTTCTTGTAATTGATTTCGTTCTTGTCGGTCTTTCGTAACGAAAGGGAAAATCATTCCGTTACCAAGTGCATACCCATCAAGAATAAAGTAAACTGTCCAAATCACGCCCCATAAACCAAACCAGATGATTGCAAGCATATCATGAGACATGAGCCGCACCTCCTTCAGTAGCAGGTTCTTCTAATGCTGCGGGTCCTTTTTTCGCGAACTTCAGCATTAAGTATACGTCTGCGATTAAAAGTAAAGTGTAGAACAAGATTAAACTAATTAATGAGAACCAAATTTGCGGGACAGATATAGGTGATACAGATTCCGCTGTACGCATGAGTTTATAAACTGTCCATGGTTGACGACCTACTTCGGCAACAATCCAACCAGCGTTAATTGCGATATATGGTAGTAAAACAGACCATATTGTCATTTTTAAGTAACGTTTTGAGTTTTCTAGTTTTCCTTTTCGGTTTAAGTAGAAACCGTACCAAGTTAATGCCATAAAGAACATACCAAGGGCAACCATTAAGCGGAAGCTATAGTACACGAGGTTAACATTTGGACGATCTTCTTTCGGAATATCTTTTAAACCAACAATTTCGCCATCAAATGAATTTGTATAGAAGAAGCTTCCTAACTTTGGAATCGTTAGGAATTCAAAGTTCTTTTCGTTTTTTACATCAGGAATTTGAACAATCGAGAAGCCTTGTCCTTTTCCAGTTTCCCAAACAGCTTCCATCGCAGCACCTTTAGCTGGTTGATATTTAGCTGCTGATACACCAGATTGATGTCCCATAAACGGTGTAATTGTTGCGGCGAATAAGCCTAACATTAAGCCAAATTTAAATGATTTTTTGAAGAATTCAACTTCATTCTTACGTAATAAGTGATAGGCACTAATTGCCATAACGAAGAAAGCACCAACAATATAACAACCAACTACAGTATGGAAGAACATATTCCAAGCGTATGGATTCGTAACGAGTGCCCAGAAATCATTTAATTCAGCGCGGCCGTTACGCACGACGTAGCCAACAGGATTTTGCATAAAGCCGTTTGCTGTAATAATCCAAAGGGCGGAAATATTTGTTCCAAGTGCAACCATCCACATACAGAAGGCACGGAACTTTGGTGAAATTTTGTCTTTACCGAATAACCATATTCCCATGAAAGTAGATTCTAAGAAGAAGGCAACGAGTGCTTCGATTGCGAGAGGTGATCCGAAAATATCTCCCATATATTTGGAGTACTCAGACCAGTTTGTTCCAAATTGGAATTCCATCGTAATCCCGGTTATAATCCCCATTACGAAGTTAATTGTAAATAATTTACCCCAGAAATTTGCCATTTTGCGGTATGTTGGATTCAATGTGCGGGCGTATTGAGTCTCCATACACGCTACTAAAATAACAAGTCCGATTGTCAAAGGTACAAATAAAAAATGATAAAAAACAGTAATTGCAAATTGAAAACGACTCAGTAACAGAACGTCGGACATAATAAATATTCACTCCTTTTTTACATTATCTACAATCAGTTTATAGTGAAAATGCGTTTAAAGTATGTGAGACTTGTTACAAAGCTGTGTGTATATTTTGAAAGAATTATGTCGATTATCTGAAAATATCTTATTTTTACTATAAAGCGATATCCTTTTTGAGTTTTTCATATTTTGGTACACTATTTATGTAGTGTAAACGAGAGAAAAGAGGGCCTTTTACTATGAAGTCATTAGAAGAGATTTTGCAATACAATGAGAAATTTGTGGAAGAGAAAAAGTATGAAGAGTTTGTAGCGGGGAAATTTCCAAATAAAAAGATGGTCATTATTTCTTGTATGGATACAAGACTTGTTGAACTATTGCCGAAAGCGATGAATATGCGTAACGGCGATGTGAAAATTATTAAAGTAGCAGGCGCTGTTATTTCACATCCATTTGGAAGTATTATGCGTAGTATTTTGGTCGCTGTATACGAACTTGGCGCTGATGAAGTATGTGTAGTTGGTCACCATGATTGTGGTATGGCAAAAATTCAAGCAAGTAGTACGATTGAGAAAATGAAAGAGCGCGGTATAACAGAAGAGAAATTAGATATGCTTCGTTATTCTGGAATCGATTTAGAACAATTCTTGCGCGGTTTCTCTAGTGTAGAAGAAAGTGTAGAACATAGCGTATCAGTACTTCGCAACCACCCATTACTTCCGGAAGAAGTACCTGTTCACGGTCTTGTTATCGATCCTGATACAGGAAAATTAGATTTAGTTGTGAATGGTTACGACAATTAAGAATGTACTTTGTCATCCTTTTTATCTGGGACAGGATCAAATCCTCCTGGGTGGAAAGGGTGACATTTTAATATACGCTTACAAGTAAGCCAAAAGCCTTTGAGTGCACCATGCTTTTGAAACGCCTCTAATCCGTAATGAGAACAAGTTGGATAAAAGCGGCAAGTGGGTGGTGTCATCGGAGAAATGAACTTTTGATAAAAGCGTATAATCCCAATAAAAATCTGTTTCATAACGATCTCCTTTTCAGCATATTCTTAAAGTATTATAGCACGACTGTACATAATACTTTACTAATGTGCATTTCCGTTATATCATATTGGATATAACGGAATTAAATTAAAAGCGGGAGAGATGTTGTATGCCATCAGTAGAAAGCTTTGAATTAGATCATACGATTGTAAAGGCACCTTATGTAAGACATTGCGGAGTTCACAATGTAGGTAGTGACGGTATTGTAAATAAATTTGATATTCGTTTTTGCCAACCGAATAAACAAGCGATGAAACCAGATGTTATTCATACGTTAGAACATTTATTAGCATTTAATTTACGTAAATATATTGATCGTTATCCGCATTTCGATATTATCGATATTTCACCAATGGGCTGCCAAACAGGATACTACCTTGTAGTAAGCGGAACACCGACAGTTCGAGAAATCATTGATTTATTAGAATTAACATTAAAAGATGCGGTTCAAATTACAGAAATTCCAGCTGCAAATGAAACGCAATGTGGTCAAGCGAAGCTTCACGATTTAGAAGGAGCAAAACGCTTAATGAACTTCTGGTTAAGCCAAGATAAAGATGAACTTGAGAAAGTATTTGGATAGGAAGAAAAACTGCCTGTGAAAGGGCAGTTTTTTTTTGTCATGATAATAAATAAAATTATATCGACGATTTTTCGAATATATCGACCGTAACTTGAAATATATCAACGATTTTTTTAATATATCGACGTTTCGACATGGAATATCGACTTACCGACAAAAACTGACAAAAAAATCATCCCTATTTTATTACGTGCTTGTAAATGCGAAATTGCTCAAGATTTCATTCTATACGTAGCGAAGGTAGTTTGATATGAGAACGAAGAGTGTAAGAATAGAAACGAAAAAAAACGGAATGCTCATTGATTTTCGTCCGGATATAAATTCGTTAATTCCGACAAGAATAAAGAAACAACTGAGAATAAATTGTACGTATGGGAGAAGTGAGAAATGATCGGTAATCTGGATATAAGTGCAAAGAGTGAGTATGAGAAGCGTGGAAAGTCCTAAAACAATCCGTAAACCAATTAGCATGTAATTCCCCCTTAAATAGATTATTTATCGGAATATTTCTGAGAAGCTAAGAAATAAAGCACCAGCTCCAGCTATGAAAGCAAATATACCACTAGATTTTCTGTCTTGTTTTATTTCTCCTAGTCCTATAGTGAAAGTCATTAATCCTAAGAAAATGAACATATAAGGCATCATTTCTCTATTACCAGTAAAATATCCGTAAATTACTATACATAATGCAATGAGTGCAAAAATAATCTGTAATCCCTTTAGCATATATATCCCCCCTGTTATTTTATATAGCTAATGATGAGGAAAATCCAAATAAATCCGGTTCCTGAATCTTTTTTCTTTATTTGTTCAAGGGCAATAAGGAATAGTAAAGCTCCTAATAGAAATTGTGAAAGTGGTAGAAAGTTATGTTGAACTGCTAGTAAACGAATACTGGATATGATGTGGCCTAAAATAAGTAGTAGTATACGAAGCGTATTATGAATTCTTCTTGCTGTTTTTTGTATACGGGTTATCTTCTGGTTTATCGACGGAATGTTTATAAGCGTAGCCTTTATTAATCGTCATGACGGAGAGTACTAATATGACTAGGACGATTATAATACCGATAATTAATATTTTAAACATGGAATCCCTCCTTTTCTTTATTTTACATAATTTTGTAATTGATGAAAACAATAGAAATAAAAAGGATGAAAGAAGGGTGTTACATGGAGCAGAAAAAAACATATTATATATCAATAGCAAACGGTCAAATTTCACAAGTGAAGACAGCGGATACGTATAATTTTGAGATTTCCGCAAATGATGAGGAAATTACGGAGTTAAGAGAGTACTTTGATCAAGCGTATGTAGAGGATTTAGGTTCATTTGTACGCTCCCACGTTCCATTTGTTGAGTATCATCATGATTCAAATAATGACCGATATGATGAACAACTACAAAAAGCATATAAAATGATTTACGATTTAGGAAATCATGAGACGAAAGAATTAGTCGCGCAAATGGGAATAATCAATGGATTATAATTGGATAATATTATGCAGAAAAGCGAGAATATGCTACAATTTGTGGTAGGAAAAACTTGTAACCATCAATAGGGGAGTAATGGCATGTACAAATTTAAAGATTATTACCACAACACTGTACAATTATCGTTTGAACGTTATCCATTTTCTCCTGAGCCAAAGCATGTTTGGGTTGTATGCCGGTACGGGGATCAATGGTTATTAACGCATCATTTACGTCGCGGTCTTGAATTTCCAGGTGGAAAAGTAGAACTAGGGGAAACACCGGAAGAAGCGGCAGTTCGAGAGGTTCATGAAGAAACCGGCGGCATAGTTTCTGATTTAACTTACTTAGGACAATATAAAGTATCTGGAAAAGACAAAATAATCATTAAAAACATTTATTTTGCAACAATTAGTGCGGTAGAAGAACATACGCATTACGAAGAAACGAAAGGCTCTGTTTTATTAACAGACATTCCTGACAACATTAAAACGGATAGAAAATTTAGCTTTATAATGCGCGACGATGTATTGGCGCGTACGATGAAACATATAGAAGAAATCGGCTGTTTTACGAAGTAAAGTGGCCGATTTCTTTTTTTATAAGATCAAATGTAAATATATCTTTACATTATTTTGGGTATATTATACAATTTTGTAAAGATATATTTACATTTTAGGAGGAGGAAGATGGATAACAGAAAAGAAACGACTGTTACTGTTTCGATGGTTAAATTAAATATCTATGCACTTCTTATAATATTCGCTTTGGCGTTTGGAATTGGTTATTTGCATATATTTCTTTCAGGCGGGGTGCAATTTGAATTTACATTGCCCGTTATGTTTCTTTTGATTATTGGAATGATTGTTTTCGTTTGTATTCATGAGGCAATACATTTAATTGGATTTCGTTATATCGGAGGTGTTCCGTGGAGTGAACTAAAATGGGGCGTCAATTGGAAATTAGGTGTTGCATATGCTCATTCTAAACAGGCGATTACAGTAAAGCAAATGAAGAAAGTGTTAATGTTACCGTTTTTACCGACTGGAATTTTGCCAATTGTATTGGGATTAGTTATGAATCTGGAGCCACTCTCATTTTTAGGAATTTTACTAACAGCGAGTTGTATCGGTGACATTGCCTTATATCAAAAAGTTTCAAAGTTTCCAGATGATGCGCTAGTGAAAGATCATCCGAGTAAACCGCAGTTTACAGTATATGAATCATAAAGGAAGAGGAGGCGTCCGGGAAACGAAGCCTCCTTTTACTATTGTCTTGTTTT
Organism: Bacillus sp. FDAARGOS_527; assembly: GCF_003812125.1. Lineage (NCBI taxonomy): Bacteria > Bacillati > Bacillota > Bacilli > Caryophanales > Bacillaceae > Bacillus > Bacillus sp. FDAARGOS_527. Next base: position 3,854,887 of record NZ_CP033795.1, on the reverse strand, counting down.
TGTCTCTATCTCTAAAAGCGAAAGCACCTCCAACAAATCATCCACCACACGTGAATGCTCAAAATCACCCCAAAATGAATCTCTTTTCCAAACACCAAGAATCCCTACTTGTTCAGAACCCAGTACATCATTTTCAGGATGATCCCCAACGTAAAGACATTCTTCTGCCTTCACATCTAGCTTTTTTAAAGCTCTTTCGAAAATTTCAGGATGCGGTTTTTTTATTCCTTCCGCTTCTGAAACGAGAATTGTATTTGTATACGTATGTATGTTTAGTGCGCGAAGATTATTCATTTGAAAGTCAGTAAAGCCGTTTGTAATAATACCAATTTTAATATTTTGTTGTGTTAAACGTCGAAGTAATTCATGCATGTTTTGGAAAGGGATACAATGATGTTGAAAATTTGTAATGTAGTCGTGCAGCAGTTGCTCTTGCGTTAAAGTAGTAATGTTGTATTCGGAAAGGAGAGTAGCATATACTTTATCCTTCCACGTATAGCCATTATTATCTAGTTCGAGAAATCGAGAACAATACTCGGATTTTTCTATGGTCATTAAGTGAGAGGCAAAGCGATTATATTGATCATGAATAAATTGTTCTAAAGATTGATGACGGTCTAATAGTGTTCCATCTAAGTCGAATAGGACTGCTCGAATCATGGGTAACCTCCTTGCAATTTTTATAATTAATTATCGCATATTCGTTAAAAAGAGATTATTATATTTTTGTAGAATGGAATGATGGAGGATTGTATGAAGAGACTGTATAAAAAGTTAGTAGTGGTTATCGTTGCAATCGGCTTACTAGCAGGATGCGAAAGTTCTATGAAGAGTGTGAAAGAAAAAGAAGTGTGTAAAACAGACGAAGAATGTGTGGAAATAGGAGATAAGAAACTTCAAAAAGTATATGAAAAAATAGATGGATTATCTGAGCTTGAAGCAGTAGAAGATTATGAAATAGAAGAGCATGAAAGTGCGGATATGAAAGAGGCAGAGCAGAAAAAAGAAGATGATGATGAAAATTATTTCTTTTTAGCTTCTTATTATATTGATGGTGATGAAATTGTAGATCCTTATTTTGAAAAAATAGAACGGAAACGTTTAAATAAAGTATTTGCTGAAGATAAAGAAGCGAAAGAAGAAGTACTGCAACAACGTCAAGATAGAGGGTATCATGAAGACTTGTGGGATATGTATCGCACGCTCATTCCAGCTAAATATCGCGAGAATATAACAGAATTTGATTTAATAACGGATGGTTATGACGGTGTTGTTGCTCACGTTATGCCTAGTATAGAGAATCCGAAAGACTGGACTCTTAGCTTAGATACGCTTGATTCTGCAGTAAATATCGATGAAGTGATGAAAACATTAATTCATGAGACAGCTCACGTGTTGACGCTCGGGCATAAGCAAATACCAGTAGATGAAAACTATATAAAGGATTTTGAAGAGGATAAAGATATTTTAACGTACAGAAATAAATGTGGAAATCTTTTCTTACAAGAGGGATGTGCGGAGGAAAACTCTTATATTAATCAATTTTATAATTCTTTCTGGAAGTCTATTGAGCAGGAGTGGACAGAAAAGAAAGTAGAAGAAAGTGAAGAAACGCAAATTGAATTTTTTAAAGAAAAGCATGATGAGTTTGTCTCACAGTATGGAACGTCAAATGTAGCGGAAGATATTGCAGATACGTTTACAGCGTTTATTTTACAAGATTCAAAAAAGGTGAAGGAAGGAACAGAGTTAAAATATAAAAAAATCGCCTTTTTCTATCAATTCCCTGAGCTTGTAAAAATGAGAGCGGAAGTGTTGTCTGGATTATATGATATTTCGAAAACGATAGAACAACAAAGTGGAAACTAATGTGAGTTATATATGTTAGTTAAGAAAACGTAAAGAATTTTAGTTCTTTGCGTTTTTCATGTTGATAAAATTGAAAATTCTGTATTTTTATTAAAAAGAAGAAGGAACTATCACTATAAAATAGAATTAGTATAAAAATGTCACAATTTAGACACAATTATAATGCGCGTGTTATAGGGACTATAAGTTTACTCTCGAGGAGGTAATGAAACGTATGAAAACGATTCTTGCTGTCGCTGGTCTCATTTGGGTAATGTCTCACGGTTTTCCGATTTTTGAAGGGGAGCAAATTCGTAGTGCATTGGATAAAAAGTTTAGTGATTATCATGTAATAGATCGAAAAGATAATGTCGTTACAGTACGTGTGAAAGATTGTTTCCATACAGTTACGGTTGCGGATGGAAATGTTAAAAATGAAACAAAGATGTGTGATAAAAAGTAAAAGAAAGAAGCTGACTATAGTCTATCGCTCTAAGTCAGCTTCTTTTTCGTTTCCCAATTAGAAGTTTTTCAAATGCCTCAACAAACACATACATAAGTGTTGCGAGGACGCATGTGAGTAGTACGCTTAGTAAGACAAGTGTGAAATTAAATACTTGGAATCCGTAGCTAATTAAGTAGCCAAGGCCTTGTTTAGAGACGAGAAGTTCGCCGAATATAACACCGACCCACGATAATCCAACGTTCACTTTTAATGTTGAAATAATGGCTGGGAAAGATGCAGGGAGAACGACTTGTTTATAACATTGCCATTTATTTGCGCCAAATGTGTCCATCACTTTTATATAGTTAGAATCGACTTCTTGAAATGCGCTGTAAATAACGAGAATGGTAATGATGATAGAAATGATTACTCCCATTGCAATTGACGAAGAAATATTTGGGCCGAAGATTACAATGATAATCGGACCAAGTGCCACTTTTGGCATGGCGTTTAGGACGACGAGATATGGATCGAGTACGCGGGCGAGAAGGGGTAGCCACCAAAGGAAAGTAGCGATAATAGCTCCGAGCACTGTTCCAAGAATGAAGCCTACTCCCGTTTCAAGTAATGTCGTCCATATGTGAACCAAAAGCGAACCGTCCATCCATTTATTAAGGAAGAGATCCCAAATGCTTGAAGGAGAGCTAAAGAGTAAAGGGTCAATCCATTCCTTTTTGCTAGCTATCTCCCATAGTGCAAAGAGAAGAATGAGCAGTAAAAGTTGCAAAGAGCGTGCTAACCATGCGCGCCTGCGTTCTTTTTTCCGAAACTGTTCATGTAGTTGTTTTATATTATCCAAGACGCTCCAGCTCCTTCCATATATTTTGGAAGAGGGATGGGAAGTCATGGTGATGGCGTGATTCTAACGGTGATAAGGAACGGATGCTTTCTGGGACGATAAATGTTTTTGCAATTTTTCCGGGATTCGCTTGTAGCAAATAAATACGATCACTCATCGCAATGGCTTCTTCAATATCATGCGTCACGAGTAGTGAAGTTTTCTTATATTTGTGTAGTAAGCTGAAAACGAGATTTTCTAGTTTCAATTTCGTTTGATAATCGAGCGCCGAAAAAGGTTCATCTAGCAATAAAATTTTTGGATCGGTCGCTAATGTTCGAACGAGGGCGGCACGTTGACGCATACCACCGGATAGTTCACGAGGGTATTGCTGCTCTACATCATGTAGACCGACTTGCTTTAAAAGCTGTAAAGTATGTTCTTTCGTCTGTTCATCGTAAATGTTTCGGATATGAAGTCCAAGCATAATATTTTCTTCAATTGTCTTCCAAGGGAACAAGTAGTCTTGCTGCAACATATATCCCATAGATGAAGTTTTCGTTGTAATGGGCTCACCATCTAAAAAGACGATACCTTCAATTGGATCAAGCAGCCCGGCAATAATGGAGAGGAGTGTCGTTTTGCCACAACCACTTGGACCAAGTATCGAAATGAATTCGCCTTCTTCCACTTGTAAACTCATATCTTCGAGAATCAATTTGGCATTCTCTTTTGCGAAAAAGCAGTGAGAAACGTTACGTATTTGTAAAAAGCTCATACACTTCGCCTCTATTTCTTAATAACGCTCTCGGCAATTTTCGTATTGACGAGCGCTTCATATGGAACTTCTTTTTGTAATTCGCCAGCGTCTTTCATAATCGTTTGGAGCTGTTTCCATTCTTCAGCATCTAATAGCGGATTTGTCGCATAAGAATGTTGCTTTTTATACCGTTCAATTACTTTTACTGTAATGTCTTTTGAAGTGTCTTTAAATAACGGAGAAACGGCATCAGCAATTTCTTCTGGGCTATGAGTATCAACCCATTGTTGTGCTTTATACAGCGCCCGTGTGAATTTTTCAGCAGCAGCTTTATCTTTCTTTAAGAAACTTTCTTTTGCCATGAACGATGTATACGGAACAGTACCAGATTCATTTCCGAACGAAGCGACGATATAACCTTTACCTTCTTTTTCAAATATACTTGCAGTCGGTTCAAAGAGCTGGACAAATTCTCCCGTACCAGATGCGTAGGCATTTGCAATATTAGCAAATTCGATGTTTTGGATTAAATTTGTATCTTTGTGAGGATCAATGCCATTTTTCTTTAAAACGTATTCTCCAACCATTTGCGGCATACCGCCTTTACGCTGTCCTAAAAACGTAACACCTTTTACGTCATTCCAATTAAAAGAGTCTAATTTTTTACGCGAAACTAAAAATGTTCCATCTGTTTGTGTAAGTTGTGCGAAGTTAATGACGGGATCTTTTGCGCCTTGTTGATGAACGTAAATGGACGTTTCAGAACCGACGAGAGCAATATCAATCCCGCCAGATAATAAGGCAGTCATCGTTTTATCTCCTCCAGCTGTTGTTTGGAGGTCAACATGTAATCCCTCATCTTTAAAAAATCCTTTTTCAATCCCGACATATAACGGGGCATAGAAGAGAGAGTGGGTAACTTCGCCGACTCGAACATTTTGAGTTTGTTCTTTCGTATCTTCTTTTTTACTACTGCAAGCAACAAGTGTGAAGACAGCTAGTAACATGATACAAAAAACAGCTATTAATTTTTTCACTATATAACACCTCCTAGAAGTCACTCTACAAGCATGATATGTAGGTAAGTGCCCATATGTGAGTGTAGATAGCAGGAATTTTTTTGGGGATAAAGAAGTACAAATATAAGGGGTGATAAAATGGAGTACGAATATGATGATAGCGTACATTTACATCTTGACTATTTCGGAACAGAATGTGATATGGAATCGATTGCTTATAAACGGAAGAATGAAGACGTGTGGGATGTATATTTTAATTTTGGAGCATATGGTCTTCAGAAAGATGGGATTGAGACGGGGAAATTTATGGACGAATATGCTGGTTATTACGTTTTTTCTGTACATGCTCGTGATCTTAGTTGGGAATTTGGAAGTGCTCAATTTGAAGAGTGGGTTTTGAAAAATCATATAGTAGAAAAATCGCTGCAAAAATAAGGAGGAATTTTGTGGTCGATTTTCTCATTTTCTTATTCATTTTTGTAGTGGGATTTTTTATTATGCAAGTGCTCATCTACCGATTTGCAAAGAAAAACATCCAAAAATATACAAAGATAAAATGGGTTCATATGTGGCTAGAGATGAATATGAAAAAGGGTCCGAGATTAGATTTTTTTGATTTTGTAGTTATTGTACTCGTATGTATCGTATGGAAAATATGCCTGTTTCCTTTTATATAATATACATGCTAATGATTTTTTCTTTTATCATAAAATAACGAAAAGAACCTGTCTTGTGGCAGGATTTTTTCGTTATAGCAATAGTTGTAAAAAACTTGCATTTATAAGTAAAATAGTGAGTAGTATTGTGAAAGATATTTTGACAAATATTTTGACAAATACAGAAACACATACATACGGAATTAAAGTGTGATTACAGAATGGATAAATTGGCTGTTTGTAAAGTGTGGGGTAATAAGAAAGAGGTCGTCCACCGTTGGACGACCTCTTTCTTATTATGCTTGGTTCGTGCGGAAGAATGGAAGCTTCTGCACAATGTGAATTAATCCGTATGCAAGAATTAAGCACATAAGGGGATTAATGAAAAATCCATAGCGATTAATTGCTAAGAATAAGTTTGAGAAGATAATGTAAATAATAGAACTTGCTACTAACATCATAACGCGTTTATGTTTAAATGAATTTAGCATGAAGCAGAAGCTGCTCAAGAATGTACCGATGATAAACACTCTATGACATAGTTGCATAAAGTTGTGAATACGGTATTGGTCTACAGCAGGAGCTGTTTTGAATAATTCAATTGTTTTACCGACAGTGAACCAAGAGAACCAATAAGTGAAGTCCGTCTTAAAGCCGTTCTTGATTAATTCTTTTGCGTATGCCCCTTTGTCATCTAAGCCTTTGGCTCTCATTTCATTTACTATATTTTCATATCCAATTTTATTAAATGGATCAGCACCCGCAATTAGTGGATCAGCACCTTGGGTTGAGAATAAAATAAATTGGTTGAGTGCTAAATAGTTACGAACAACCCATGCACCAATAATAAAGAAAGGTCCGATAAACCATAACAATCCGATTCGAATGGAGTCTTTAAATCCATATGTAAATAATACAACAAGAACAGGAATGAGCATCATTGGAGCTGGATTTGGACGGAACATAAGTAAAATTGAAACGACAATTCCAAACCATATATGGAATTTCACTTTATTGTATTTCCATGCGAGAACAAATACATATACACATAACGCTAATAAGAATATGGATGGAACTTCTGTTAGCAATGTACGGAAGTATGTATAGTTACTTGGATAGATAGCATATAAAATACTTGCAACAATTCCATAAATGTTTTTTTCGAACAATTCTTTTCCTATTAAGAATACTAATAGCACTGTGCATAGGTTCATAATCATGTTAATAACAGTTGCTACGTAATAGTAAGGAATTGATGTAATATCAGAAATAATCATAGCGCCAGCTAATAGTAATGGCTGACCTGGTGTGATATATGCATTTTTCCCTGGAACTTCACTAGGTTCTAAATACACATAACCAAATACACCATGTTTTAATAGTTGTTCAGCTGTTAACGAATAGTTAAAGGCATCATTTGCACCATATGTTACTTTGACTAACTCTCCATCTAATCCTGGCTGTTTTACTAAACAAAAAACGTGCAACAGGAAAGAAAGCGCCAAAATTGCATATACCGCTTTAGGCAAACTCTTAAACTTAGTAAGCAAAAATGAGCAACTCCTTTTTTATTAATTCTTTCGTATTTTCATGTGAAATCTTTAATAATATTAAGGATTTCCAAAACATAGTTATTATATCATAAAGTGGAATGCTGAAATTAAGTTTTTCAAGAATGAGTAATTTGTATGCCATAATTTAACTGTTTACTAAGGGAATATTAAGACAATACATTTATGATAGAAGCAAGTATGCAGACGAAATATGTCATATATGTTATTTTAATAGAAATAGTTCTTTCGATGCGGGGGAAATTAAGACATAGAAACGAGGGAATGAATTGAAGTATGGTTCTACACTTTTTGATCTTCCAAAAAGAAATATATTAATTTCTAGCATTATAAGTAGTATGGTGACTTTATTAGTAATAACTATGCTGTTTATGCTTTTAAAGGTTTTTAATTTAGACATAATGAAAGCTCATTTAAATCAAAATCTTGTTTTAATTGTTATGATGATTTTCATATGGGGCATAACATTTTATATTTCACATTTTAATAAAAAAGAGATGTCTACACTTAGGGCATCCCTACGAGTGCATTTTGTATTATTTTTACTAGCTCATACAGTAGCGTTATTTTATATTGTCATGCAAGTTAATATGAGTTTCATAGAGGCAATGAATTGGATTTACTTGTATAACATGCAGTTTATATTAAGTTTTGTAGTAATTTATGCAATATACATTCTTGTTTATAATTTAATAGGCAAGGTTTTTCTAAGTATGATTTTAACGAGCTGTACGTTAGTCATTTTAGGTATTGTGAATTATTTAAAGCTTATTTTTAGAGGTGATCCGCTGTATCCTTCTGATTTCACACAAATTATGCATATGCAATCTGTTATACCGATGGTGATGGACTATTTTAGCTGGAGTTATATTTTTGTCATTATCTTAAGTATCGTGGCTTGTATTGTAGCAGGGATATATATGAGAAGGTATATTCAAAATGTAAAGACTCATCTAGGAATAAGAGCCTTATTAGTAGTAGGTTCTATTTTTGTTCTATATGCGTACGGTAATTTTGCGAACACATTTATGAATAAAGTATTTCAAAAATCAGGTGTAGATTTTGTTTTGTGGGATCAAAATGAGAACTATGCTTCAAATGGTTTTGTACTTGGGTTTATTAGCAATTTAGATACAACAGTTATGGAAAAACCAAAAAATTATTCTAAAGAAAATATGCTTCAAATAGCAAACGATATAAAAAAACAATATAGTGGAAATATAGGGAGCCAAAAGAAAAAAGAGAAACCGAATATTATTTTTGTAATGAGTGAATCGTTTTGGGATCCGACGAAAGCAACTAACCTTTCTTTTAGTGAAGATCCTGTACCAAATTTACATCATTATATAGAAAACTTTCCTGGTGGACAAACTATTTCTCCTACATTTGGGGGAAATACGGCGAATGTTGAATTTGAGGCATTAACGAGTTATTCAATGAGTTTGTTAAAGCCAGGTTCTATACCATATCAGCAGGTTATTACAAATAAGAAAGAAATTCCATCAATCCCTACGGCGTTGAAAAAAGAAGGGTATTACACAAGTGCAATTCATTCATTTGGTCGCACATTCTTTAAACGTGATGATGTATATAAGGTGTTAGGATTTGATAAATTTAATGCAGCTGATACGATGGAAAATGTAGATGTTGATGGAGATTATATTAGTGATTTAGCGATGAGTAAAGAGATAATTGCTGAGTTAGAGAAACAAAAACAACCTACATTTATTCATGCAGTTACGATGCAAAATCATTTTCCATTTACAGAGGGCCGATTTGGTGAAAACCTAATAGAAATTAGCGGGCTAGAAAATGAAGAATCAAAGGGAGAATTAGAGACGTATACAGAAGGGTTAAGACGTTCAGATGAGGCCCTTCAATATTTAATAGAGCAACTAGATAATTTAGATAGACCTACATTATTAGTATTCTTTGGAGATCATCTTCCATCATTAGGAACAAATAAATCTTTTTATAAAGAGAATGGGTATATAACGAATGAAAAAACACCGAGCGAACGTTTAGCGATGGCCCAAACGCCGCTATTAATGTACGCAAACTTTGATATGCCAAATGATAATTTAGGTGTAGTAAGTCCAATTTATTTTTCTAATCTTATTTTTGATTATGCAGGATTAAATAAATCCGTATTTTATCAATTTTTATCGGCATTTTACAAGGAAATACCAGTACTTAGAGATGAATTAAAAGTTGATAAAAATGGAGAAGTAATCAATGATTTAACAAAGAAACAAAAAGAAATGTTAGAACAATATAAAATACTCCAATATGATTTACTCGTCGGAAATCAATATAGTAAAGATATCCTTTTTAAATAAAAGAAACAAAAAGAACTTGTATAACGATACAAGTTCTTTTTTATAGTATTTAACGGGGTAACCAGACAAGCTGGGTTTAGGGAGTATTACTTGTACCTTTAGTATAAATGAAAATGTAATCGTTGTATTAGCTGATTTGTGAGAAATGTGTGAATTTTAATGTTTTTGAAAACTACGTTCCTATCGATACGATTTGGCATAGGTTTTTATGAATGTAAAAACTTTATAAGTTCTTCGTTTAATTCATCCGCTTGATCGATTGGGGAGCCGTGACCACTATTGGTGAGAGGATGTAACTGAGAATTTTTAATCTGTTTTTGTGTAAGTTCAGCGCTTTTGTATGGGATAAGTTGATCGTGAATACCGTGGAATATTTTTGTTGGCACGTTAATTTTACTTAAATCTTTCGTTACATCTTCATTTGCAGCTGCTTGCAATATTTTGATGAGGGCATAGGAAGCAGACTGCATACCGAGATAAGAAAACCATTCTAACGTAGCAGATCCTAAGTTTCTATTAAAAAATGATAAAGATACATCATTTAAAAATTTAGGGAGATTGGCATACATTTGATTAATGAGAGTATCTGCTTGTTCTTTTGGGACACCATAGGGAGATTCTTGATTTTTAACGAAAGAGGGGGAAACGGCATCGACTAATACAAGTTTAGAAATACGCTGACCATTATAGCGAGACATGTACCGAATAGAAAGGGCACCGCCTACTGAGAAACCGACTAATGTAGCATTTTCGACTTGAAGTGCTTCTAAAACGATGGCGATATCGTCTGCTAAACGATCGTATGTGTAACCAGTCCATGGTTTATCAGACTGCCCATTTCCGCGTATATCCATAGCGATGCAGCGGAAACCGTGCTGTGGTAACACGTTGAGTTGATATTGGTACATTTGATGATTTAAAGGCCAACCATGGACGAAGAACACAGTTTTACTACCAGGACCGGGATTAACATCTTGCACAAAAATATGCACATCTTTCTCGACGGTAACAAACATGAATGAGCCTCCTATTCATACGCCAGAAGCGTAGGATTTCGTTCTATTAAGACATCAAGCTTTCCTTCATTTTTTACCATTTATATAAAATCTCTCCTACATAATATACGTATTATTGTTTATAATTTTTATGATTACATATCGTCTGAAAATATCAAAACGTTGGGATGATTTTCCTCAAATGTTCGATTTATCTTTGTTTGTATAAGAAAATCATTTATTATAATAAATGGTATTCTTCGAGATATTATGTTGAAGGGGTGTTGAAGTGAAAGAAAGTTTTCTATCATATAAAGAAGAAGAAAGGAATGCCAAAATCTTTTTGTGGGTGCTATACGTCATTGTTATTTCATACCAAGTTTTATATGCAATCGTATTAGAGAATAAATCACTAACGGATAAGGGACATAGCATAATATGGCAAGTAATTTGGGGAACTGTAATACTCGGTGTGAATGTATATTTAATAAAAAAAGAGAAAGCGAATCTTGTTAAATATGCATGTTTATTTGCATACATAGGAATAGAAATTGCTAATATACTTTCGTATATGCTTTATAATAAGGCGGCATTTGATGGGGTAAATATAATAGAAATTATTCTCATCTTCTTTGTACCTATATTTTTAAATAAAAAATATTTTGTGTTTGTACTTTCAACTATTGTAGTGAAATATGTGATTTATTTATTTGTATTAAAAGAAGTAAAAGGATTTATGTTCCTCATTATGTATACACTCGTATTAATAGCAGCATACATCATTTTAAATCGATTTATACAATACCTTTCAGCGGTAAAGGAAAGTATTAAGATTGCTAGTGAATCACAAAAATTAGCAGTAATCGGAAAAATGGCAGCGACAGTGGGACATGAAATTAAAAATCCCCTTGCTTCATTAAAAGGATTTACGCAATTACAACGAGAGAAGCATGGGGAGGACCCTATTTACAAACAGATGATTTTTGAAATAGAAAATATGAATAATATGATAAGTGAATTGATGGAAGTTGCTACATGTAAACCCTCTATTTATAAGAAACATAATATAGGTGAAATTGCATTACAAGCAGTAGCAATTCTTCGAGAAAAAATGAATGAATCTAGTGTCCAGCTTATTTCTAATATAGAAGAAAAGATAATAGAAGTTGAATGTGATGAGCGGAAAATACGAGGAGTCTTTCTCTATGTCATAAAAAATGCTCTGGAGGCAATGGAGCAAGGTGGCACACTAGAGTTACGATTAGAAAATAAAGGACAAGATTATGTAATGCTAAGTGTAATCGATACTGGTTACGGTATTAAGAAAGAAAATTTGGCTCGTGTTACAGAAGCTTTTTATACAACGAAACAAGATAAAATTGGTTTGGGACTTACGGTAGCGAATCGGCTTGTTACGGAGCAGCATCTTGGTGAATTACATATTTCAAGTAAAAGAGATATTGGAACTAGAATAGATATCATTCTCCCGAAGCAACGTGGAAATAGTGAAATCCAAGGGGGAGAAAAGCTAGGAGTTACCATATGAATAAAGACGATATATTTAAAAATGAAGAAATGAAGGCGCTGAAAATATATTTAAGTTTATTTTTCATTATATTTTTTGTATACGATCTTGCCTACGAATTTATTGTACCTTTAATAGGAGGAGAGCAAGAAGGAGTAGGACAATTTGAAGATGGTTTAGGTTTATGGCTTTATTTTCTGATGGTGGTTCTATTTTGTACTGGAATATACTTTATGAAATGGAAAAATCCATTTGCAGTAAAGTATATTATTCTAATTGGATATAATCTATTAGATTTTATCCATAATTTTATGATTTACTACGGTAGTGATGCTGAGTTTGATGGTGGGAATATAGTAGAAGGATTTTTTATTTTATTTGCCCCACTCTTTGTGAATAAAAGATATTTTTGGTTAGTTCCGAGCATACTGGTTGGCAAATATGCTCTTATAGGAATCATTATTCATTCATCACTCGTTTTAATTCCGATGGCATTATATAGCGTATTTACTATCATATGTTGGATTATGTTTTTAAGGTTCCAATCTTACGTTCGTACGCTTGAGATGATGAATAAAGAAATACAACAAACAGAAAAGCTAGCAACTGTTGGGAAAATGGCTACAGTTATTGGTTACAAAATTAGAAGACCTCTAGCGAATTTAGATAAATTTGTAAATAAGCAAGCGAGTAAATATCCAGAGGATAAAATATATAGTGATATTATGAAACAAGAAGTAGAACGAATTCATACAATCGCTACAGAACTTAGTGGATTTGAGAAATCTAAATCAATAGAATCAGAAGTTCATAATATAGAAGAAATTATCGCTTATGTTATTCGAGTTATGGGGAAGCCTGCTTTAAATCAAGGCGTACACATACAAGGTATTTATAGTAAAGACATACCATCGATTACATGCGATGAAAAACGATTAAAACAAGTGTTTTTTAATTTAATTAAAAATGCGATTGAAGCAATGTCAGTTGGCGGAACGATTACGATTAAAGTGACTGTAGAAGATGCAATCATTATTCAAGTTAAGGATGAGGGTTGCGGTATTCCAAAAGATAAAATTCCGAAGCTAAATGAAGCATTTTACACAACGAAAGAAACTGGAACAGGTTTAGGTTTAGTAGTTACAGAAAAAATTATTAAAGACCACAACGGTAAAATGAGTTTTGAAAGTGAAGTTGGGGTTGGAACGACGGTGAAGGTTGTATTGCCGATATCATGAAAAGTTATTTTAAAAAGGGAGATCACTTATTTGAGAGTGAACTCCTTTTTTTTGAATAAAAATTCAAAATTGTTCACACTATTAGTGCAGTATATGGAAAATAAAATTCGAAATATGGTTATTTTGCAGTGAAAGTATATAATGAACTTGTCTGTTATTTGTTTTAATTCATTTGTATTGTTATTTGTTGACCCGAATCTCGGGTCTTTTTTGTGGAATGAATTGTTTTAAGTGTGAGTTATATGTCAGTGATTAAAAAAACAGAATATACAGCACTGGCAGTAATTCCAGGGTTAATATAAAGGGATATAGCATCTCCTCTCGAAACAAGGTTTCCAGTGGTAATACTAGTCCAAGTTACAGTAGCGGGACCTACTACGGGAGTAGGATTAAATACTTGAATTTGTCCCGATCCAGTATCCGTCGGTTTAATGGAAAATACTATAGTTCCGGTAATTTTGTTTGTGGTAGTTAAAGTAATAGTAGTTAGAATGTAACTGGAAGTAGGAGCGGTGAGGTTTGTGGGGACATTCCTGCAAATATCAATCGTATAAGCAGCAGCAGGTAAGTTATTTACATTTATAGACGCCGTAAACCCAACTATACTACCAAATCCAGCAGTGACATATGGAATAACATTAGAGTCAATTCCAGGGGAGCCCGCTATACGTTGAAAACCAGCATTTGTTCCTTGAAACACAATACTTTTTGCTGAAGCACTACCAGCGGAGCCAGTGGGTCCAGTACTTCCAGTGATGCCGGTGGGTCCGGTGATGCCAGTGGGTCCGGTGCTTCCGGTAGATCCGGTGTTTCCGGTAGGTCCAGTATTCCCGGTGGGTCCAGTGATGCCAGTGGGCCCAGTGATGCCAGTGGGTCCAGTGCTTCCGGTAGATCCGGTGTTACCAGAAGGTCCAGTGATGCCAGTGGGTCCAGTGCTTCCGGTAGATCCGGTGTTACCAGAAGGTCCAGTGATGCCAGTGGGTCCAGTGCTTCCGGTAGATCCAGTGATGCCAGTGGGTCCAGTGCTTCCGGTAGATCCGGTGACGCCGGTGGATCCAGTGATGCCAGTAGATCCAGTGATGCCAGTGGGTCCAGTGCTTCCGGTAGATCCGGTGACGCCGGTGGGTCCAGTGATGCCAGTAGATCCAGTGATGCCAGTGGGTCCAGTGATGCCAGTGGGTCCAGTGCTTCCAGTAGATCCGGTGATGCCAGTAGATCCGGTGATGCCAGTGGGTCCGGTGCTTCCGGTAGATCCGGTGCTTCCAGTAGATCCGGTGTTCCCAGTGGGTCCAGTGCTTCCGGTAGATCCGGTGTTACCAGAAGGTCCAGTGCTTCGGGTAGATCCGGTGTTACCAGAAGGTCCAGTGATGCCAGTGGGTCCGGTGCTTCCAGTAGATCCGGTGTTACCAGAAGGTCCAGTGCTTCCAGTAGCCCCACTTTCTACTAAGACAATATAATCTGGAGATACATTAGGAAATCCTTGAGGTGCATCCTTTTTTACAACATAGCCGCTGCTCGTATAAGTAACAACTTGTCCGGCTTTATAGTTTGGAGCGGCTGCAAGACTAAAGGCGGTAGTACTTTGTAAACCAGCTCCTGTACCCCCAGTAGCGCCGGTAGCTCCAGTGGGTCCGGTACTTCCAGTGATGCCAGTGGGTCCAGTGATGCCAGTGGATCCGGTGATGCCAGAAGGTCCAGTGATGCCGGTAGGTCCGGTGATGCCAGTGGGTCCAGTATTCCCGTTAGAACCACTGGGGCGTCTGCCATCGCAACTAAAACAATTACGTCGGTACATGTATGTTCTCCTTTCTATATTTTGAAAATCTAGTTTTTAAAATAGAACTACTATATGTATATTAGAAATTCTATATTTTTGTGCGGTTGATTGTATAGTGTGTTTAGATTTTAACAGTAGGGTGAAAGTGTATTGTATATCGAATTTTTTTCTATTTTAAGTTTAGTAAAAAGAGATAGCTAAATTAGCTATCTCTTTAAAAATTTATAACCACCATTTTTCCTGTGGAACCAAAGTAACATCCACTTCAAAATTCTCTTTAAACCAATCATACATCAATGTTTCTTTCACTTACTACATACATTGTATATTGTTCATAATTTTCTGTATATATTTTAAAAGAAAAATGGTGGTACAATATATGAAGGATACGAGAAGAGAGGATGAAGATTAGAGTATGTACGTTACTGTAACAGAAGCAGCATATAAAAAGATTGTGGATACGATTCCAAATGAAGCGAAATATATAAAGTTATTTTACGATAATGAAGGTTGCGGTTGTGTAATGAGCGGAATTATCGATTTAGTAGCTGTAGCAGAAAAAGATGAGCGCGATGTAGATATTGAATCTAGCCAGTTTAGCTTTATCGCTGATCGTACAAAGCTTGTATTTATGGATGATAAGTTGACTGTCGATTGGCATGAAGGTGGAGGAACTTTTCAGTTGAAGAGTCCGAGTCAGTTTTATAATCCAAATATGAAGTTACACGTTCGAGTGTAGTAAAGGAAAGGTAGCCCTGAAATGTTTTCTGGGATACCTTTTTTATTGTATAAGGTACTAGTATTGTCGTTTTTTGTTGATAAGTCGATATATTTAAAAAATCGCCGATATAATTTCATGTACCAAAACGTTTCATACAATACAAAGGTTTTTTCACATAATGAAATGTACATGTGATTGAATTTTCTGTATAATCTTATTTGCGGAGGGGATACGCATGAGAAGATGGGGAATTGAGTTATTAATTTTAGCAGTCGTTATTATTTGGGGGATTAATTTTACGATTGCGAAATATGGACTTTTAGAATTTACAGCAATTGAGTTTACTGCACTTCGGATGATATCGGCGGCACCGCTTAAGTTACTCCTTACATTTTTTATTGAAAAGTCGGTTTATATGGAGAGAAAAGATATACCTAGATTAATCATCGTTAGCGTTGTAGGTATTGTACTGTATCAAACGTTATTTATGGAAACTGTTAAATATACATCCGCTACAAATGCCTCTTTACTCATTTCTATTTCACCTATTTTTACAACTGTATTTGCGATTATCTTAAAACAAGAAAAGTTTTCTTCTCGAAAGCTTATCGGTTCGATTATTGCCTTTTGTGGTGCAGCCTTAGTTTTAGTAGCAGGGCATTCACTGGCTAGTTCTTTTTACGGGAATGGGATTGGACTCATTACATCAATATGTTGGGGGCTTTATCCTGTTTTAGCTGGTCCATTAATTAAAAAATATTCAGCGCTACGTGTTACCGCATGGTCAGCACTAGTTGGCGCGATTCCACTCTTGCTTTTAAGTGGACCATACGTATTTATAATGCCATTTCATATTACACATGGAATAACACTATTCGCTTTACTATATTCTATTTTCTTTGTAACAGTATTTGGTTTAGTAATGTGGTATGTTGGTGTTCAAAAAATTGGAGCATCACATACGATGGTATATATGTATATAACGCCACTTGTAGCTGTTTTATTTGCAGCTGTATGGGCAAATGAATACGTATCGTTTCAACAAATAATCGGTGGAATTATTATTTTCTTCGGTTTATGGTTTGTGAAATCGGAGAAAGTAAAATTGCATTCTACTGTGGGGGAACCTATATCAAAATAGGAAAACAGATCACCTATGATCTGCTTTCCTATTTTTTTATTTTTGGTAAGAAGATGAGAAATAAGATCGCAGTAATAAGTGGAATTAAGTTTAAAAATGGAATACGGAAGAGTGTAATAAGAATAATACCCGGAAGAAGGACACCGAGGACAGCGTAGAAAATACTATGGTTTTTCGTGTACCAATATAATGAAAGTCCAATAAGTGCAGGGATAATAAGGTGAATGAGAGCCATTAAAAAATAAATCATTAGACGCCCCCTTTATTTGTGTACTTATTACATCATATCCGTATGTTCATAGATTGATATCAATTTTTTCATAAATGGACGAAAAATGTTTGAAAAAACGTCACAAATTATGGGGGGATGATCTTTGAAATCTTGTATAATATTATTTTCTAAAAATATTTAAACAACATAAACATACCGTTTATGTTGTTTTTAATTTGAGTGAAATGAATGTAAGTAGTATAGACTTGAAAAAATTTATTGTTGGATAGATAAAAATTACGGAAGAGGAGAACATCATGATTAGTATGTCATTAAGGTCGTTTAAAATTCAATCGTATTATATACTAGGTATTCTTTTACTAGGCTGGATGGTAACGCCGTTTTCAGCACATTTTTTAGGTGCAGGAATTGGACTTATCGTAAGTATGTATTGCGTTTGGCTTTTAGGGAGACGAATTGAGAAGCTTGGAGATAGTATCGTAAAGAAAACGAAAGCGCCGACGCTCGGTATGTTTAATCGTTTTGCTGCTGCTATTTTAGGCGCTATTATTATGTACGAAATTGAGCACCATATGGTAATGTGGGCATTTGCAGTAGGGATTATGGGCGGTTATTTCTTAATTGTTGTGAACTTAGGTTATTATAGTATGAAAGATGAAAAGGAACTAACAAAAAGATAAAAAGCCTCTTTTTAGATGGAATAGAGGATCTAGCGAGGGATAGAAGCGTTTAAATCCTTTTTTAGCTCCATACGTTGTGAAACTAGAGGGATGTAATTTATATGTTCGAATCCGTAAGTTGTATGTGTAAAAATGAATTTACCCTAGAATAAGGGATCCAGCGATGAATAGTACAACAGGAAGCGAAACGTTGCATAAAATATAGGTTTTTGCTTCCGATAAGTTAACATGAAATTACGTATTAGTATGACTTTTATGTTCTTTAAAAAAGTTGGATATAATACAAAAAACTATTCCGGTAATTAGAATAATATATTTTATCGTTTCACTTGTATGCTCAAATAAATGAACGTTAAGCATTACAAGTCCCCAAAACATTTGAATCGCTCCATAACTGAATAAAATTTTTCCTGTACAAGAAAATTTTTCCATAGGCTTCACCCCTTCCTATATATGTAAATTATATCATGAAAAACTAAAAACAAATAACTATAAAGTGAAAATTATGTAAATTAACAAACGAAGTCACAGATGAAGAGAGTAACGTTTCACTTTATATAAGATATAGAAAGAAGCTTACGTAAAAAACGTAAGCTTCTTTTTTATGTAAGTGTGTGTAACCGTTAAGCCGCATTGGGTTTTGTCGGTGAGTACGCGAAACTTTACGGTTACACGACACTTATTCATATGAGTAAAGGGTTATTCCAACAGAAAGTTTGCGCTTAAGCGATTGGGCCGCCTAAGTTAATAATGTCTTCAGATACGCTGTCGAACTTTTTGAAGTTAGCTTTGAATTCATTTGCAAGTTCGATTGCTTTTGCTTTATAAGCAGCTTTATCAGCCCAAGTTTGTTCAGGCATTAACACTTCGTCAGGTACACCTGGTACGTGAAGTGGAACTTCAAGACCGAAGATGTCATGTTTAGCTGTTTCAGTTTTCGCAAGTTCACCGCTTAATGCTGCTTGAATCATTGCACGAGTGTAACCTAAGTTCATACGTTTACCAACGCCGTATTCGCCACCAGTCCAGCCAGTGTTTACTAAGAATACTTTCGCATCGTGTTTCTCAATTTTTTCACCAAGCATTTCAGCATAGCGAGATGCATCAAGTGGTAAGAATGGTGAACCGAAGCAAGTTGAGAATGTTGCTTGCGGAGATGTAACACCGCGCTCTGTTCCTGCTAGTTTACTAGTGTAACCACTTAAGAAGTGATACATAGCTTGTTCTTTTGATAACTTACTGATTGGAGGCAATACGCCAGATGCATCAGCAGTTAAGAAGATAATTGTATTTGGGTGTCCTGCAACACTTGGCAGTACGATATTGTCAATCGCATGCATAGGGTATGCAGCACGAGTATTTTCTGTTAAAGTAGTATCGTTATAGTCTGCGATACGCGTTTGGTCATTAATGATAACGTTTTCTAAAACAGATCCAAATGTGATTGCATCGAAAATTTGTGGTTCTTTCTCGTGAGAAAGGTTTACACATTTCGCGTAGCAACCGCCTTCAATATTGAATACACCGTTATCAGACCAACCGTGCTCATCATCACCGATTAATTTACGGTTTGGATCAGCAGATAATGTTGTTTTACCTGTTCCAGATAAACCGAAGAATAATGCTACATCGCCTTCTTCACCTACGTTTGCAGAGCAATGCATAGAAAGGATATCTTGTTCAGGTAATAAGAAGTTCATAATAGAGAAGATTGATTTTTTCATTTCTCCAGCGTATTCTGTACCACCAATTAGTACGATACGTTTTTCGAATGAAACCATAATGAATGCTTCAGAGTTTGTACCGTCAACAGCTGGATCAGCTTTGAAATTCGGTGCAGAAACAATTGTGAACTCTGATTCATGAGTTGTTAATTCTTCTTCAGTTGGACGAATGAATAGTTGATGTACAAATAAATTGTGCCATGCATATTCATTAATAACTTGAATTGGTAGGCGGTAATTGCGGTCAGCGCCTGCAAATCCTTTGAAGACGAATAACTCTTCTTTCTCTTTTAAGTATTCTAAAACTTTCGTATATAATTTATTAAAATGTTCTTCAGAAATCGGTTGGTTCACTGCTCCCCAAGCAATTTTGTCAGCAACCGATGCTTCTTTCACAATAAATTTATCTTTAGGAGAACGTCCTGTATATTTTCCAGTTGAAGCAGAAACGGCACCAGTCGAAGTTAATTTCCCTTCATTTCGCATTAATACTTTTTCCACTAATTGCGGAACACTTAGTTGAATCTGTGCATTGCTTCCGTTCAATAATTCGTGTAAACCAATTTGGACATTCACAGTACTCATATTTATATACCATCCTTTTCATTTAATGAAATATTTCTCGTAATCCCCAACAAGAGTATAACACAATTATATAAATAATGTATACTATTTATTTCTTTTTGTTTGTGTGAATACATTATTTCCTTATTAATATTTCATTTTAGGCGCATTGAGAAAAACTTTCACGAAAATGTGAATATTAATTGACAAATGAATATCATTTCTTTAGTATAGGTTGGGACGGATACTCTCTTATCCCGAGCTGGCGGAGGGACAGGCCCGATGAAGCCCAGCAACCTCACTTGTATTGGTAAACACAAGTGAATAGGTGCTAAAACCTGTGCGAGGCTACAGGTCTCGAACGATAAGAGCGAAGGGCAAAAAGCAGTATGCAAGTAGCAAATTAAACCTTTCCTCTCTATTATGTAGGAAAGGTTTTTCTGTATGCTTGTGTGGGAGAATAAATGTATGTCGCAATCTGTGGCAAATTAAGGATGAGTTCCGTACAATATATACAATTACTGTAGGGAGGTTTACCACATGACAAAAAAACGTCATCTGTTCACATCTGAGTCTGTAACTGAAGGACATCCAGATAAAATTTGTGACCAAATTTCTGATTCAATTTTAGATGCGATCTTATCAAAAGACGCAAATGCACGTGTAGCTTGTGAAACAACTGTAACAACTGGTTTAGTATTGGTAGCGGGGGAAATTACGACTTCTACTTACGTAGATATTCCAAAAATCGTTCGTGAAACAATTCAAGGCATTGGTTACACACGCGCAAAATACGGATTCGATGCAGAAACTTGTGCAGTTTTAACATCTATCGATGAGCAATCTGCTGACATCGCTATGGGTGTTGACCAAGCGCTAGAAGCACGCGAAGGTCAAATGACTGACGCTGAGATTGAGGCAATTGGTGCAGGAGACCAAGGTTTAATGTTTGGTTTCGCATGTAATGAAACACAAGAGTTAATGCCACTTCCAATCTCGCTTGCTCACAAATTAGCTCGCCGTTTAACTGAAGTACGTAAAAATGATACATTATCATACCTACGTCCGGATGGAAAAACGCAAGTTACAGTTGAGTATGATGAAAATGGTAAACCAGTACGTGTTGATACTATCGTAATTTCTACACAACATCACCCAGATGTTACATGGGAAGAAATCGATCGCGACTTAAAAGAGCACGTAATTAAAGCTGTAGTACCAGCAGAATTAATCGATGGAGAAACGAAATTCTTCATTAACCCAACTGGCCGCTTCGTAATTGGTGGACCACAAGGTGATGCTGGTTTAACAGGACGTAAAATCATCGTTGATACTTACGGTGGATACGCTCGCCATGGTGGCGGTGCATTCTCTGGTAAAGATGCAACGAAAGTTGACCGTTCTGCAGCATATGCAGCTCGTTATGTTGCGAAAAACATCGTAGCAGCTGGTCTTGCTGAAAAAGCAGAAGTACAACTTGCATACGCAATTGGTGTAGCACAACCAGTATCAATTTCAGTTGATACATTCGGCACTGGTAAAGTATCTGAAGACGTATTAGTAGAACTAGTTCGTAACAACTTCGATCTTCGCCCAGCTGGTATTATTAAAATGCTAGACTTACGTCGCCCAATTTACAAACAAACAGCAGCTTACGGCCACTTCGGACGTACTGATGTAGATCTAACATGGGAACGTACAGACAAAGCTGCAGCTTTAAAAGAGCAAGCTGGTCTATAATATATGAAAAAAAGCTTTGCGCAGTGAGCGCAAAGCTTTTTTTTTATATAATTACGTTGGAATAAAGCGAAGAATTCAATATCATGCCAAGTGCCATTGCGGAATATAGCTTCTTTACAAGTTCCTTCATGTTGAAAACCGAGCGATTTATATAATTTAATTGCTCTATCGTTAAAAGAAAATACTCGTAAAGAAAGGCGATGTAAATTTAATTCTAAAAATGCATAATCCAATAATAAGATGAAAGCTTCCTTCCCATAACCTTGCCCCCAGTAACTCTTGTTACCAATATCAATAATACATTCAGCGTTTCGATTATACGAATCAATATGAATTAAAGAAGTAATACCAATTGAAAGATGCGTAGCTTTTTCTTCAATGATATAGCTCTTAGAGTTCGGAGAATGAATAAATTGCTGGCAAAGTTTTTCTGTGTCTTGAAGGGAATATTTATCAAGAGTGAGAGTAGTTGAACTCATAACGTCCATATCATTATGCCATTTATAATATGTTAGAATATCATCTTCGGAAAACTTTCGTAACTGGATACGGTTTGATTCAAACAATGTAAGTCCCCCTTTTGTATTTACTATTTTTTGTTCATTATTTCAACACAAGAGCTACAATAAATCTCTCCTTCTAGCTCAATATACTTTTTCATATTCGTCATGCCATTTGCCGGAAGCGGCATATGAATCCATGCTTTTTCATATGTTTGTATTTCTTTTTGGCATGATTTACAAACAGTTGGCTTTTTTTGAAACATGTGAAATTAACTTTTCATTTGACGTGCTTTGCCCGCACAAAATGCACTGCTTAGTAAAAATAGCGTGGCGCATATAATACTTACTAATGTAGCGTATGGAATTGCGCCTTTTAGAGAAAAGCCGACAGTGATGGAAGCGATAAATAAGAGGATGAATGTTGTTGTTAATTTTTTGTATAGTTCCATAATAGGTAGACCTCCAATTTATTTTTTAGTACAAGTTTTAAAATTGAATTCTATGTATGTAGAAAATATAAAGAGTAGCTAAAGGTGTGTAGTCTAAGGAGTATAAGAAAGTACACTTTCCTTTTTGTGGGTTATTATACTTATATTGTATCATGGCGCATTGTTGGCTTCATACATAATTGTGTAAAGATATGTATGATAAAATGAAGAAAAGTCTTTAAGAAAGGAAAGATGAAAAAATGAGCGTAACCGAACATAAAAAACAAGCGCCAAAAGAAGTGCGCTGCAAGATTGTAACGATTTCCGATACACGTACAGAAGAGACAGATAAGAGCGGACAACTATTACATGAATTGTTAAAAGAAGCAGGCCATACAGTGACTTCTTATGAAATTGTGAAAGATGATAAAGAAAGTATTCAGCAAGCAGTGTTAGCTGGTTATCATAGGGAAGATGTTGATGTCGTGTTAACAAATGGCGGTACTGGTATTACGAAGCGTGATGTAACGATTGAAGCAGTATCAGCGTTATTACATAAAGAAATTGTTGGATTCGGTGAGTTGTTCCGCATGATTAGTTATTTAGAAGATATCGGAAGCAGCGCAATGTTAAGTAGAGCGATCGGCGGCACAATTGGGCGCAAAGTAGTCTTCTCGATGCCAGGATCTAGCGGAGCGGTTCGCCTTGCGATGAATAAATTAATTTTACCAGAATTAGGTCATATTACATTTGAGTTGCATCGCCAATGAGTAAGTATGCTGGAATTGTATTAGCAGGTGGTATGTCGAGTAGATTCGGTGAGCCGAAAGCGTTAGCGAGTTGGCAAGGGAGTACGTTTATTGAGCATATTTTGAAAGTGATGACAAGCACGCTCCAAGAAGTTGTAGTCATTAGTCATTCTCATATAAAAGAGCGAGTAGAGAAACTCGTACAAGTTCCTGTTATCGAAGATATTCCGCACTATAAAGGGAACGGGCCACTTGCTGGAATTGTATCAGGAATGGAATACATAGAAGCAGATTGGTACGCTATTATGCCTTGCGATGCGCCAAATGTTTCGCATGAATGGTTTACCATTTTACTGGAGCAAACAAGCAATGAGTATGATGCAGTTGTACCTATTATTAATGGAAGGAAACAACCGCTACTTGCAGCGTACCATAACCGCGTGAAAGAAAAGATTTATACTTTGCTTCAAGAAGAAAAAAGAAGTATGGGTCAGCTTTTATCACAATGTAATGTGAAATATATTGCTGGTGAAGATATACAAGCAAATGCGGATTGGTTTATAAATGTGAATACGAAAGAAGAATATGTGCAGGCTCAAAAAGACCTTTCAAATGAATGAAAGGTTTTTTTGTATACAGAAATTGGGGAACAATTACTGTATAAAGGTATGTGAGTAAGTTGATTTTAAGGGGAATTCTTAAAATCACTATACAGTTAAAATACTGTATAACCATATATTAATTTTTATGGGTTTTTATTACAAGTCTATTTGTTTATGCTTGTTTTTGTTATAATGAATATAGAAATAATATAATATTTCACCTTGTGTATCATTTATCCGACTTTAATGGGCAGTAAGATCCCCACCTCAACATTCAGGAAAAGCAAAGAAGTTAGGTGGGGGATCAACTGCCCATAAAAGTCCGATTGGTTCAACTAATAATCAGTGGGGGATGAAGAAAACCCCCACTGATTAAAGTTTCACTTTATTTAAGTAAATTTTACAATTGTATAATAAACTCCCTTCGTTTTTTGAAGGGAGTTTTTCTGTTTAAGCAAGCAACTCTGATTCGTTATGCTGAAGGACTTCTTCATATTCGTTAAGCAAGCCACGAAAGATCTCATCCCAGCTTTTTGATTTCGCATAAGATAAAGCTGCTACTCCCATCTGCTCCAATTTTTCTTCATTTTGCAATAAAAAATAAATGGATGATAGAAATGCGTCCTCATTTTTTGGCGGGCAAAGAACTCCCGTTTTTCCATCTGTAATAATATTTTTAACCCCGCCACTATTTGCACCGATGACAGGTGTGCCGCATGCAAGCGATTCAAGTACAACATTTCCAAATGTTTCAGTGGCTGATGGAAATACCATCAAGTTAGAACAAGCGTATGCTTCAGCTAAATCCCCGCCTTGTAAATAGCCAGTAAACGTGACATTTGTTTGCGGAACAGTTTCACGCAAATTTGTTGCTAGAGGACCGTCTCCTGCTATAAGCCAATGAATATCGTTTCGAGTATGCGTTGATTTAACGATAAGATTTTGCAACGTATCAATATCTTTCTCAGGAGCAATCCGTCCAATATAGGAAAGGACGTACTTCGCTGTAATATTATATTTTTTTCGGAATAGGTCTGTATTGTAAGCTGGATGAAAGAGATTACAATCTACACCACGTCCCCATATGGAGAGGGCTTGAAAACCTTTATGTTTTAATTGATGTAATGTTTCAGGGGATGGAACGAAATTTTTTTGCATATGACTATGAAACCATTTTAAATAGTTCCAAAGCATATTGGAGAGAAATTCGATTTTGTAATAGCGTAAATAAGCATCGAAATCAGTATGATAAGAACCGACAACTGGTATGTTTAACTTTTTCGCATAATACAATCCACAAAGTCCCATGTTGAAAGGTGTAGCAATGTGAATTATGTCAGGTTTAAAGGAAAGAAGTTCTCGTTTAATGCGCGGAGTAGGAAAAGAAAAGCGACATTCTGGATATAATATTGTTAACGGGATACTTCTCATCTTGTTCACATTCGCTACGAAATTATCTTCAGCTGTATGCTGAGGTGCGAAAACAGAATAGGCGATATTTTCTTTCTGAAAATATCGTGTTAACCGCTCTAACGTTTTCGCAACCCCGTTCACTTGTGGCGTAAAAGTATCGGTAAAAATGGCGACTCTCATCATATCACTCCTTTATGTGAAAAGTGGGATGAATTGATAAAAAGAGATGATGCCAGAGCAAGTGCCGAGGCACATACCGACGAATACATCAGATGGATAGTGAAGCCCTAAATAAATGCGAGAAATACCGACGCATAATGCTAACGGTAATAGGAAAATAAGTAAGCTTGGATTATAGCAAATAAATGGAATAAAGACAGAGAAAACGGCTGTTGTATGACCAGACGGGAAAGAGTGGTCTTGTAATGGATGGACTGGATATTTTGCATCCTGAATTGTTAAATAAGGACGTTTTCGTGGATACCATCTTTTTAATATTTGCACAGGGACATGGCTAATTGCTAACGAAATAGCAGTTGCAATTGCAGCTTGATGCAAAGTTCCATCTGCGAAAATTAAAAAGAACAGTGTGAGTGCGATAGAGAAAGTCGCGCCACCGATATGAGTAATATTGCTGAAAAAGATATTTAACGTTTTTTGATCAAAGTAGCGGTTAATTCCTTTGAAAATGTAACATTCTATTTTATACAGTCCACTGACCTTCATGAAAATTCTCCTCCCTCGTTTACATATATATGGAGATATTAGCTTTTATTTTAATAAGATTTTGTTGAGCGAGTAATAATGTTTTGTAAAGAAAAAGTTAGATTTTATATAAAAAAGCTGCCAGTATTATGGCAGCTGTAAAATCATTTTTGTAGTGATTTATAATATTGGCCTTTTTCAACGTATTGCGTGCGAATTCGCTCCATGTCTTTACGGTCTTCTTCTGTTAACTCACGAACGACTTTCGCTGGACGACCGAAAGCTAATGTATTCGGCGGGATTTTCTTTCCTTGTGAAACGAGGCTTCCAGCACCGATAAAGGCTCCTTCGCCAATTTCAGCACCATCTAATATAATAGATCCCATTCCAATTAAAGCGTCTTTTTTTATATGACAGCTATGTAAAATCACTTGATGCCCAACTGTAACATCGTCTTCTAAAATAAGAGGATATTGCGGGCTTTGATGAAGTGTACATTGATCTTGTACATTTACCCGGTTACCAATGATTGTTGGTGATACGTCGCCTCGGATGACTGTATTAAACCAAATACTTGATTCCTCGCCAACTGTCACATCACCAGTAATGGTTACGTAGTCAGCGATAAAAGCACTACTCGCAATTTTCGGATTTTTTTCTTTGTAAGGATATATCATGTAAAGCCTTCCTTTCCTAGAGACTAGTTTCAGTGTATCAAATTATGAGAAAGAGTGAAATGGAGGAGGTCCGTATGTGGAATTATGAAGCGGAGGAAGCAAAGGCTGTAATCGTTATTGTACACGGCGCAATGGAATATCACGGGCGTTATGAAGCCGTTGCGGAAATGTGGAATCATATCGGCTACCACGTTGTGATGGGGGACCTTCCGTCACATGGAACGACTTCAAGAAATAGAGGACATATTGATTCATTTGATGAATACATAGAGGAAGTTAAATTATGGGTGAAAGAGGCAAGAAAGTATAGGTTGCCTATCTTTTTATTTGGTCATAGTATGGGTGGTCTTATCGTCATTCGTATGATGCAAGAAACGAAAAGAGAAGATGTAGATGGCATTATTTTAAGTTCGCCATGTTTAGGCGTATTAGCTGGACCTTCTGCACCGCTGCAAGCTGCCTCAAAAATATTAAATATTATTGCTCCAAAATTGCAATTTGCAACGAATCTTACAGTGGAAATGTCAACTCGTAATCATGAAGTGAGAGATGCGATGGAGAATGATTCATTGTTCTTGCGCAAAGTATCAGTACGTTGGTATAGTGAATTGATTAAGTCTATCGAAATGGCTCATAAGAAAATAAACGATTTTCCAGATGTTCCGCTCTTGCTAATGCAAGCATGTGAGGATAAACTTGTAGATAAAACACGTGTCCGCACTTGGTTTGATAATGTTAAAATAAGTGATAAGGCTTTTAAAGAATGGCCGAATTGTTATCATGAGTTATTAAATGAGTATGAGCGCGACGAAATTTTGAATTATATTCAGTCATTTACTGAAATACGCATCAATAACATAATAGAAACAAATAAGTAAATTATTTGTACATTGAATAGAGGAGATGAAGGAAGAAGTGAACGTACCGAGTAATCCCATAACGCTCATGGCGAAAGTATACCGTGATGTGTTTCCGGTTGTACACCATGAGCTAGCGATGTGGAAAGAGCGTGCCTACCATATTCCGAATGATGAGCTTCATAGTCAGGCAATCGCAAGTATTGAGCATAAAACGTTTCATTGCGAAGGCGGTGGCATTTTAGCATTATTAGCAAATGAACACCGTGAGGAATGTATTCGTTTTATCGTCGCATATCAAACGATTAGTGACTACTTAGATAATTTATGTGATCGCAGTACATCACTTGATCCGAATGATTTTGCCGCACTGCATGAATCTATGTTAATGGCATTATCACCTGAAGTAGAAGGTGGCGGTAATTATTATCGCTATCGTGATGATCAAGATGATGGTGGTTATTTAGATGAACTTGTTGAAACATGCCAAGATGTTTTAAAGAAAACGAAGCACTATGACAAAATTGCTCCTATTCTTCATGAACTTGCTTGTTATTATTGTGATTTGCAAATTCATAAACATGTGAAATTAGAAGAAAGAGAACCACGATTACAAACATGGTTTGAAGCACATAAAGAAAACTTACCTGAGATGAGTTGGTTTGAATTTTCAGCATGTGCCGGTTCTACGCTTGGAATCTTCTGTCTTGTCGCATATGCCTTTCATGATGAATTACATGATGAAGATATTGCGAAAATTAGACAAGGATATTTTCCTTACGTACAAGGACTTCATATCTTACTTGATTATTTTATTGATCAAGAAGAAGACCGCATCGGCGGGGATTTGAATTTCTGTAGTTATTATGAAAACGAGCAAGTGATATTAGATCGTATGAAACATTTTGTAGAAGAAGCAGAGAAGAGCATTGGTGATTTGCCTCATGCGAAGTTTCATCGTCTCATAAGCCGAGGATTACTTGGTATTTATTTATCAGACCAAAAAGTATCAGCACAAAAGAATATGCACAAAATGGCACGGCGCATTGTAAAATACGGTGGTCTCACTTCACGATTCTTCTATTGGAACGGGAAGATGTACCGAAAGAAAACGGCGCAGTGATGAAGAAAACCACTCATGTAGAGTGGTTTTTTGTTATAATATGGTAAAGGCGGTGGCAGAAATGAAGAGATTGTTTCAAAAGCTATATGACCATATTGAGGTTACATTACTCGTGCTACTTTCCATTTCATTTGTAACCGGAATGTATATAATGATGAATAAAGCCGGTGGTCCTACAACGATGGATTATGTAGCTCAAGTTATTATTGTATTGATTATTATAGTAGATATTGTCTTTTTAATAAGTGGTAGAAAAAAAGAAAATAGTAAATAAAAAGCATTTGTACACGGTAGTACAAATGCTTTTTATTATGATCGTATTTTTGAAAATACATATATAAGAAGTTCAATCACAAAAATAGCTAAAACAGATAGTCCGAATAAAGGCATGACAGCGCCTAGTATAACCATCATGATAAAGAAAACGATTATGCTTTTCTTATCTCTTTGCTTTGGCGGTGCTGCTAATTTTCCTTTCGGCTTTCTTGCTAACCACATTTTTATTCCGTAATAAATAAGAAGTAATAAAGATAATGTCGTTAGTAAGCATAATATTTTATTTGGCCATCCGAATAAATGACCTTCGTGAAGCGGGATACCGTAAGTGAACCATTGCGCAAGTAATCCATAATCACGATAGTCCGTTTTGGAAATGAGCTCTCCGCTATATTGATCAAAATAAGCTGTTATTTCTTCATTTGGTGCAACATGCATACCTGTAATACCAGAACCGCTCGATTTCGAAACAGTGAACACACCTTTTGGATCAGCTGGTAGTGAAATAACATATGGTTTCTTTATTTTAATTCCGTTTCGCAATTCATCGACAGAAATTGCTTTTGGCTCATTCGAATTCGATTCAGGAGGTGCTTCTTTTCTAGTTGCCCACGGCAATTCTTTTACCTTCGATTCAGGAGGTGCCATATACAATTTTGGATATCCGAGTGATTCATTTGACGATGCAATTTTATAAATTTGGTTACCCATAAATCCTGACCATGGCAACCCAGATGCAACTAACAAAACGAGAGGAATTGTAAATATAATACCGATAATAGAATGACGTCGTTTTGCTTTTTCTCGCTTATTGGATGCCGGTGTATTTTTGAATTGGCGTATACTCATGTACAACCCAGTTACAATTAAAAAGATTGTCCAACATGCCGCAAGTTCTACCGTATAGTTAACGACAGTGCCACCAACTAAAAGAGAACTATGTAATTCCCTCATGATATTGGCAAACGTTTCACTTGCGTTTTGATCCCCAACAATTTGATTATTACTATCTAAATACACATATTTTTGTTGCCCAGTATACTCATTTGCAATCGTAAGTCTCGTATTATAATCCCCATTAAACTCACTAATTTTCGCCACACTATAATGTGGATATTTTTTCTCTGTTAAGGAAATAGAATCAGCCATCGAAATAGATTCTGTTTGAGCACTCTTCCCAAAATATAAATCTTTATAGATGAAATCCTCAACCTCTTCCCGAAATAAATACCCAATTCCGCTCAGTGACAACGTAATAAGAAGCGGCGTAATAAAAAGCCCAGCATAAAAATGCCAACGCCAAAAAATGTAATGAAGCGAACGATTTACTTTCATGCTCTTAGTTCCCCTAACCTTCCCTATATGAATAACTACTTATTTAATATAGCGAGATTAAGTGTGATTACTTTGAAAGAATTGTGAAGAAAGTTAAAAGTTTTGGGGATTTTTATCGGCGAGACATACAATACGCAATGCAAAGCTTAGTTGAATGAATTAGCTCTTCATTTCCTTTTTGTAGCCTAATTTGAAGTGCTTTTTGAAAACAAGTAAGGGCGGTTTGGAAGTCACCTTCATCTAATTTACTTTTTCCGTAATGTTGGTAGAAAAAATCTTCATAAGCGGGTAAGTCTGGTAGTGTTTGTAGAAGTTCGGCAAAGATTGTATTTGCAGCAGAAAAATTGCTTTCCCAATGATATGTATGTGCGAGACGAAGTTTGTTAATAAAAATCCCTTGGATGTTGTCTGTTTGTGTGTAATATTCAATGGCTTCCTGTAAGTAATACTTACTGTCAGAAAGGTTGCCAGCGATTCGTTCATAAACACCGATTAATCCGCAGTTTTTTCCATATAACGATCTTTCATGTAAATGCTCTTTCAAAAATAAAATCCCCTGCTTCATTTCAGCAAGGGATATAGGCTTTTCTCTAAGATTTTCATCAAATGTGTATCCCATTTCAAAAGGTATATTCATTTGGACCCCCTTATATTTTCTACATACATCCTAACAACCGCTTTCGCAAGACATTGAGAGGAATCAACAAAATCCTCAATCGCCACCACATTCAAATCAGTACATGCAATAATTGCAGTATCAACTTCCTCTCTCAATTGTAAAACGAGCGCATTCCACAATTCGCGAGCTTCTTCAACTTTTCCACTTTTAATATAAGTAATAATTTGATTAATCATATCCTGCCATTTTTCATGATGAATGTACTCTATATTACGCTTTGCAATCCCATCTTGGTAAATACCAGCTTGAACAGTTGCTTCTGTTGCGAGAAGAGCGACTCTTTTTGCAGTTTCAGGAATCGCTTTTAACGTTTCATCAACTATATTCAAAATAGGAATAGAAAGAGATTGCTGTAATTCTTCAAAATAAAGATGCGCTGTATTGCACGGCATAGCGATAAAGCTTGCGCCAGTACTCTCGAGTTTTTGTGCTCCTTCAATAATCGCTTTTTTCATCGCTTCATGATCAATAGGGCGATCCATGTAAAACGGTGTTGGGCACGAGTAAATCATCATATGAGGAAAGTCCATGTCATGCTTTGCTCCGTATATTGTTTGGCACTTTGCTACAACTGTATCGACGAATGGTCCAGTTGATTTTGGCCCCATTCCTGCTAGTATTCCGATCATTGTTTCGTCTCCTTCAATATGTAATTAAAAACGTTTTTTGCGAACGATAAAAAGAAATAAGGTAAATAATAAAAATGAATATACGATAGCCCAAGCTGTGAGCCATAGCGTGTGAGTCAGTATATTATATTTGTATTGTCCAAGCATTAGAAAGCTTTCGACAGGTGGTAAAAACCATAGTAACTCTTTTTTAAACCGGATAGATGCAATCGTTATAAGCAATATAAATGTAAGACTAAGCCAAGCGGTGCTTGCTTTTGGAATCATATTTCTAGTAAATAAAGATGCGATTGAAATTCCAAGTATAGAGAAAGACATATGAGCGAGAAATCCGACTAAAAATAAAGAAACTGTCATTTTTTCATTAAACATTTGCAAAATAATTGGGTAGATTACGGATATAAAAGATAAAACAGTACAAATGAGAAGAGCTGTAATATATTTCCCTACATATAGTGCGGAAATATTATTTGTGTGAGAAATCGTAATTTGTTCTTGTACAGGATCTTCCGTATGAAAAATTGTGACCGTAATCCAGGCAGATAATAAATAAAGCGCAATTGCTGTTTCTAAATATGTCGGTACAATAGGAGTCGGTTTATATGTATATACAAAAAGTAAGCTCATGAAGTACATCGCAATAGGAGGGACGTACTTATACGATTTTGTATAGTCGAGAAAATGGTAACGAATAAGAGCAAACATAATAAACCTTCTTTCGATTTAAAAGTTAGGTTGTAGCAGTGTGATAGATGCTTTTTTATGCAATAAAAACTGAAGCATTTCGTTTGTATATTCTTTTTCGATTTGTAATTGAATAAGGTTTTGATTTGAATTGTGTGCAACGTGTATAAAACCGGATTGTTTTTGTAGTTCTATCGCTGAAAATGTTTCGTGAACAATTGCTTCAATATAGACTTGTTCTGCTCCTTTTTGTGCAGAGATATTTTCTGTGATTGTATGATTTGCTAACGTCACAATTCTATCGGCGAAGTTTTCTAGTAGCTGTTTTTCGTGACATGTGAAGAGTATAGATATACCTTGTTGTTTTAATGAGAGTAAAATATGTTCTAATTCTTGCTGAGAGTTCGGATCGAGTCCAGAAAGCGGTTCGTCTAAAATTAATAAATGTACGTCCGTAAGTAATGCTTGCATAATGCCTGTTTTTTGTTTCATACCTTTTGAAAAGTTTCGTACAACGGAATGCCTTGCATGAAGTAAATGAAACCTTTCAAGAAGCAGCGGAATTTTATCTTTTACATATTTTGTTGATAAACCGTGAATGCGACC
This sequence comes from Bacillus sp. FDAARGOS_527, assembly GCF_003812125.1. Taxonomy (NCBI): domain Bacteria; kingdom Bacillati; phylum Bacillota; class Bacilli; order Caryophanales; family Bacillaceae; genus Bacillus; species Bacillus sp. FDAARGOS_527. Next base: position 3,821,808 of record NZ_CP033795.1, on the reverse strand, counting down.
GAGATGATATAGATAATCTTCTAATGTAAAACGAATCCCTTCAGGAAAATGTTCAGGTACATAACCGATTTGTATATGTTCTTTCCTCTGAATTGTCCCTGCCGTATGTGAAATAAAGCCTGCAATTATTTTGAGTAGAGTACTTTTTCCAGTCCCGTTCCCGCCAACAATGGCGAGTGCTTCTCCTTCTGGAATGGATAAATCAATGTTGTCTAGTATAAGTGATTTGCCATACTTCTTTTGAATTCCCTTTAGTTCTACTAGCAAAGTTCTATCCTCCTATACAGTGTATATATCCATTATATAGGAGAATAACAAAAAGACGTGCAGTAAGTGCACGTCTTTTTTTGTTATGTTTTGTCGATAAGTCGATATAGTGTGTCGAATCGTCGATATATCGAAAAAATCGTTGATATATTTTAAGTTACGATAGATATAATTGAAAAATCGTCGATATATTTATCGCTTCTCAATCGCCACAATAAATGGCGGGTTATTTTGTTGGTTAATGAAGCCGTAGCGCAGTACGTGTGCTTGTTTTTGGTCTAATTCTTCGGCAAATTTGAGAACAGCGTCCCGTTCTACTTGTCCTTCTGGATGTCCGTGGTAAATAACAAGGACGATGATTCCTTCAGGTGCCATTACTTCTAGTAATTGTTCAATTGCCGAAATTGTTGAGTTCGGTTTTGTAACGATATGCTTGTCTCCGCCTGGAAGATAACCTAAGTTGAAAATTGCGCCTGTTACTTTTCCTTTTGCATCTTCTGGTAATACGGATAGCAGTGTATCGTGACTATCGTGAACTAAAACAGTACGTTCGAAAAGTTCTTTTTCTTTTAGACGAGTTGTTGAGCTTTCAATTGCCTCTTTTTGAATATCAAATCCAAATACTTTTCCGTTATCGCCAACGATTTCAGCTAGGAAGCAAGTGTCATGTCCGTTTCCTAAAGTTGCATCTACAGCGTAATCGCCTTCTTTTACTGCCGTTTGCAAGAGAGTGCGAGCAAACGGTAATACACGTTCTAATTTCATTTTTGTTTCTCCTCATTTGCATATTTTCCTTGCCAGCTTTCGCGGCGTACAAATTCTGCATCGATGGAATTTAATACTTCCCATTTATTTAAGCTCCACATTGGACCAATCATTAAATCAGGTGGACCGTCACCTGTGATGCGGTGCACAATTACGTCCTCTGGAATGATTTCAAGTTGATCAACAACGAGACTTACGTAATCCTCAAGAGAAAGGAACTCGAGTTGTCCTTTTTCATATTGTTTTACCATTGGCGTTCCTTTTAATAAGTGAAGTAAGTGGATTTTAATTCCTTGTACATCAAGCTTCGCTACTTCACGAGCTGTCTCCATCATCATATCGTAATCTTCAAGTGGAAGGCCGTTAATAATATGAGAGCAAACTCGAATGCCGTGCTTACGTAATTTATTTACGCCTTCAACGTAAGAAGGATAATCGTGAGCGCGGTTAATAAGGTTTGCAGTACGTTCATGAACAGTTTGTAGTCCGAGTTCAACCCAAAGGTATGTGCGTTTATTTAAGTCCGCTAAATATGCAACGACATCGTCCGGTAAACAATCTGGACGAGTTGCGATAGAAAGACCGACAACGTCTTTTTCTGCTAGAAGCGGTTCGAATTTTTCTTTTAATACTTCAAGTGGTGCGTGTGTATTTGTATACGCTTGGAAATACGCAATGCATTTTCCATCTTTCCACTTTGAGCGCATTTTTTCTTTCATTTCATGATATTGCGTTATAACATCATCGCGGCGATCGCCAGCGAAGTCACCAGATCCAGCAGCACTGCAAAATGTACAACCGCCATAAGCAACTGTACCGTCACGGTTCGGACAATCGAAGCCAGCATCTAATGAAACTTTAAAGATTTTTTCACCAAATTCATTTCGTAAATGGTAATTCCATGTATGATAACGTTTATTGTCGTTTGTATATGGAAAAGGGTTTTGAACCTTCATTACTTTCCCTCCTAAGCCGAGTCAAAATGAAACAAAATCCATTATAACATACTCATAAGGTTCATATGGAAGGGACACACTAAAGGGGAATTGAAGCAAGGAGGGACAATTATGGCAGAGCGTCAATCACTTGAATCGTATATTACACAAGCGGAACAAGCGGTGGAATATGCGAAAGAACAATTAGATCTTGGTATGAGACAAGAGCATTACAATACGATGGAGTATTCAGATGCACAGTTACAATTAGAACAAGCATATAACGATTTACAAACGATGCAACAACATGCGAATGATGAGCAACGTGAGCAGTTAAATAGAGCGCGTATGGCAATTCGCCAGTTGCAACATCAAATGATTATTACACCGCACTAATAAGGAGTGAATGTAATGGCGAAACGTTCAGATCAAAATAACCCAGAGCAAAAAACGCAAAATGGACATAACGCTGAGTTTTCGAATGAGCTTGATCCAGTTGTTCAAGTGAAACAGCGTAACAGTAAAAAAGGACAACCTCAAAGATCGAAGCAATCAGAGTAGACCAGGTCGCAATATGACCTGGTTTTATTTGGTTATATGACAATAATGTAAGATTTCTGTAAGGTTTGTCGATAGTTGCGAGCCGTTTTCTCCAGTAGAGTAAGGAAGGGTTAAATTTTATACAAGGAGTTGCTTTATGGGGAACAATATTACAAACAAACGAATTGATGAGTTAGATTACATTCGTGGCTTCGCATTACTGGGGATTATTTTAGTAAATATTCTTGCACTACTTAACATTAAAATTCCGGATCCTAATACAGTGGATGCTAGTTATCAAAGGTTTTTATACTTATTTGTAGAAGGTCGTTTCTTCTCAATCTTCTCATTCTTATTTGGAGTGGGATTCTATATCTTTATCTCTAGAGCAATTGCAAATGGCAAAAATGGATATGTTTTATTTTTCCGCCGCTTAGTTGCACTATTTATTTTCGGTTTGATTCATCAAATGTTTCAGCCTGGAGAAGCACTAGCGTTATATGCAATTTGTGGGTTAATCGTTTTACCATTTTATAAGGCGAAAAAAGAAGTGAACCTAGTACTAGGGCTTATTTTAACAATTACCTTCAGTGTAATGGGAGCGAAAGAACTATTACCACTTGGCTTAATTTTATTAGGGCTTGCTGCAGGACAATATCGTGTATTTGAAAATCTTACGCAGAACATAAAGAAAGTCGCTATTTTTACAGGTATTATGTTTGTTTTAAGCGTAATAGCTGTATGGTATCAATATGGGCACGTTCCTGCTGAACCATTTATAAATGGGATAATGGAAACTGAAGATGGAACAATGGATGCTGCAAGCCAATTTTTAAAAATTGGTATTACAGTTGGCCCAATTATTTCAGCTTTCTATGTTGGAGCATTAATTTTACTACTTCAATTAAAACCAGTTCAAACATTGTTAGCGCCACTGAAATATTATGGTCGTATGGCTTTAACGAATTATATTGGACAAACTGCAATGATTTTAATCGCAGGAAGTGTATGTAACTTTGCAGGTAACTTAACGTACGTGCAGACGTTATATGTGTGTATTGCAATTTATGCAATTCAAATTGTGTTTAGTGTGATTTGGATGAAAATCTTTAAAATGGGTCCATTAGAATGGATTTGGCGTGTTATTACGTATTGGACGGTAACGCCTTTAAAGAAATAAAGAGAGAAGTGGGCTGTTCCTTTTGTGGAACAGCCTATTTATATTGTCGGCTTTTGTCGATAAGTCGATATATTAAAAAAATCGCTGATAAAAGTAGGAGAATCGTCGATATATTTGAAAAATCGCCGATATAATTTCAGTTACCGATTCACTGTGTCACTAGTATTAATAGCGAAGCTTACAAGTACACCTTTGTTATCTTACAAAAGTGTAAGGTAATTGTAATGTTAACAAATAGCAGTTCATCTCCAAAAGGCGCAAAATAGGTAATGGAAAAACAAGCGTAGGAGGATATATATGACGAAACCAGTTGTAGACGTGAAAAACGTTCAAAAAGTGTACGGTAAAAAAGGTGAGAACCAATCACACGCATTAAAAGGTGTATCATTCTCAATTCAAGAGGGTGAGTTTGTTGGGATTATGGGACCATCTGGTTCTGGTAAAACGACATTATTAAATGTAATTTCAACGCTAGATAAAGCAACGGGCGGCGTTGTTGAAATTGCGGGAACGGATATTACAAAAATGAAGCAAGGTGAGCTTTCAGATTTCCGTTCACAAAAGTTAGGATTCATCTTCCAAGACTTTAATTTATTAGAAAACTTATCTATTTATGAAAACATCGCACTTCCACTTTCACTACAAGGTGTTTCATCACGTAACATTGGACCGAAAGTTGAGAAGGTAGCGGAGATGTTAGGAATAACAGAAATACTTCAAAAGTACCCATCTGAAGTATCTGGTGGACAAAAGCAACGTTCAGCAGCGGCGCGTGCATTAGTGCATGAACCTGCAATTATTTTAGGGGACGAGCCAACAGGAGCGCTTGATTCTAAAAATGCAACGAGTTTACTTGATGCGATGACAAACTTAAATAAAGATCAAGGTGTATCGATTATGATGGTGACACATGATCCTTACAGTGCAAGTTACTGTCAGCGTATTTTATTCATTCAAGATGGTGAGCTATATAAAGAAATTCACCGCGGTGGTACGCGTGAAGAGTTTTATAAAGAGATTTTAGATGTGCTAGCAGACTTAGGCACACAAAAAGCGTAAGAAAGGAGGCTCCAGTATGTTATTTAAACTTTCCATGTCAGGATTGAAAAGTAAGCTGAAAGATTACATCGTCTTACTTGTTGGTCTTGTTATGTCTATCTCGATTTTTTATATGTTTCAAACGTTAGCGCTGAATAAAACATTTCTTGAATCTAATTCAATAATTAGGTCTATCGGATTCGTATTCCAAGCAGGTTCATTTTTATTAGCAATAATAACGTTCTTCTATATTTTATATGCAAACTCTTTCTTATTATCTCTTCGTCAAAAAGAGTTTGGTATGTATATGATGTTAGGAGCAAAAAAGCATAAAGTTACATTACTTATGTTTATTGAAACGATTGTATTAGGTGTTGCATCTCTTGCGATTGGTATTACAGTTGGTGTAGGACTTGCAGAAGGTATCGGACAGTTATTAATGAAACAATTAGAGTTTGCTGGTGAAGGTTATAAAGCATTTTACCTGCCATCTATGACTGTTACTTGTATTTTCTTCTTTGCACTATTTGTATTATCAGCAATTATGAATAGTATTAAGTTATCACGTATTTCTGTACTGCAACTTGTACATGCAGATGCACAAACAGAACGTGTTGCAGTAAAAGGAAAAATGACAGGTTTAGTTGCATTCCTTGCGGTAATTTTATTAGGAATTGGCTATGCATCAATGATTTACATGGAAAAACTAAGAGAAATGGGAATCCTTATTGCATTAATTACAACAACAGCTGGTACTTACATGCTATTTGGCTCACTTCTTCCGGTTATTATTAAAAAGTTAAAAAGCAATAAAAAGCGTAGTGAAAAAGGACTTAATGCTTTTACATTTGCACAATTAAACTTCCGTATTAATAGCTTAACAAAGGTGCTTGCGACAGTAGCGATGTTAGTTGCGCTTGGAGCCGGTGCAATTTCAGGTGGTATGGCGTTTAAAAATAACGTTATCAAAACGGTTGATGGATCTGAAATTTATGATTCGATTATTCATAATCCAACAGCTGAAGAGAAGAAAATTTTAGATGGTATATCATTTAAAAATAAAACTGAGTATCGTTATAAAGTAGACGACAAATATATTTATTATGTAAAAGAAGATTTAGAGAAACATAAACCATTTATTCGAGATGGTGTAGGTAAGGAAAATTTCGGTAAATATAAAGAAGTTTCAGGAGAAGCTCCAGTAGGTACAGTAGCAGGAGCAGTGCAAGATCAAAATGAAAAAGCAATGCCTGAAGAATGGGAAGAGGCATTTAGAACAATTCAACCATACTATATATACAAAGATCATGCCGTTAAAATTGTAGATCAAAAAATGTACGATACTGTAAACGGTAAAGAAGGAATCGTATTTATTGGAAAAACAGACAATTTCGTAGCATACACAAAAGAATGGAAAAAACTTGACGAGTTGCAGCTAGTTAAATATAAAAATATAAAAGCTGAACAAATGAGTAGTAAATATCAAATGTATGACATGTTCTACGGTCTTGCGAGCGGGACAGTATTTATGGGATTCTTCCTTGGAATTGCATTCTTAGCAATGATGGCAAGCTGCCTAATGTTTAAAATTCTTTCTGGTGCATCAAAAGATATTACGCGTTATCAAATGCTTCGTAAAATCGGGGTGCGCCGTGAATTATTAACAAAATCAATTTATAAAGAGTTATTCTTAGTCTTCCTATTCCCAGCAATTGTAGGTATTGCTCACGTATTAGTTGGTATGAATATTTTCGGGTTTATTTTAGTTGATCCGTACTTCCGTATTTGGGTACCGATTGTTATCTTCGTAATTATTTATGCAATTTATTACTTCATTACCGTTCAATTGTATAAAGGAATTGTTCTTCCGAAAGAAGATTAATAAAAAAACCGAGCGAAACTGCTCGGTTTTTATTATTTTCAGAAAAAACACTTTAATGTTACTGAAATGTATAATATAATATAAATAAGTAACATAATATAAAAGTAGAAGCAGCTGTAAAATGAAAGGAGGAATCCGATCTGTAGAAAGAGGTTGAACTTGTATCCCCCTATTATTCCTACCCCTACTGTATTTGCACAATTATAAATTTCCAAACCTAAAAGTATATTGTAAAAATAATGGATAATACATGGAAATCTCATAGCGTGATAAGGTAAAATGGACAACATGATGAGAAAATTACCGTTCATAAGATGAGGAGAATACATGTATGGAAGTTGTAGAGGCATTAAAAGATATAAGCCAAATTGAGGCTATGAAAAAGTATTTAAAAGAGCACTCGCAGCGAGATTATCTTTTATTTGTTATTGGAATTAACACAGGATTAAAGATTACTGAGCTACTTAGTATGAAATTCGAAGAAGTATTAAATGAAGATGGAACTGTTAAAGAGTTTTATTCTCTTCCTGTGAAAGATGAAAAGTTTAAACAAGATATTTATTTAAATACAAAAGTAAAAGAAGCACTTTTAGAGTACGTACAATCTATTGATGTGAAAAGAGAAAACTATGTATTTCAATCTAATAAAACGACAAATTCAATCTCACGCCAACAAGCGTATCGTGTAATCCATAACGCAGCGGAAGCGGTTGGGATTGTTGGAAAGATTGGAACGAACTCAATGCGAAAAACATTTGGATTTCATGCGTATAAAAGAGGAATAGCAATTGCACTATTGCAAAAGCATTTCCATCACGCGACTCCATCAGAGACGCTTAAGTATTTAGGAATCTCAAAAGATGAGAAGTTTAAAACTGAGATTGATGTAGATTTGTAAAAGCCGTAACTAAAAACTTTAGGAGGCGGAAATTATGAATATTAGAGAGAGTGAACTACCGGGCATTGGATGTAAATTTGAAGTTATAACAAAAGGTAATGAAAAAATGGTTATCGTTATTCATGATGATGGTCGAAGAGAAATGTATCATTTTGATGCAGATCATGATGAAAGTATTTCAAGCATTTCTCTTCGTGATTCTGAAGCGAGACAAATTGCGGCTATATTAGGCGGAATGGTATATAGACCGCAAGCTTTAGACACAATTGAGATGGCTTTTGAAGGATTATCAATTGAATGGTTTAAGGTGGAGAATCATGCACCAGTCGTACAAAAAACAATTGGTAGCTTACATGTCAGAAAAACATATAACGTAACGATTATTGCTATTTTAAAAAAGAATATGAAGAAATTCTTTAATCCAGGTCCAGACTCTATTATTGAAGCTGGCGATATGCTCGTGTTATCGGGCGCGAGACATGAAGTGAAAAGAATTATTAATGAATTGCTTTCATCAGGAGGTGATTCATAATCGATGGATACTTTAATCTTTGAAGTTGGAACTGCGTTAGTATTAGTAGCTTTTGCAGCTATCCTCGCTGCGAAGTTAAAGTTCTCGATTATTCCGTTTCTCATTATACTTGGTATGTTAGTGGGGCCTCATGCCCCCGATTTAGGACTTATCGATTTAAGGTTTATTGAAAGCGGAGAAGTTATTTCCTTCCTCGGCCGTGTTGGCGTCATATTCCTCCTATTCTACTTAGGTTTAGAATTCTCAATTAAAAAATTAATTAAATCAGGAAAATCAATTGCTTTTGGGGGGACTGTTCACATATCACTTAATTTCTTATTAGGTTTGCTTTATGGATATGTGGTGGGATTTCCCTTATTAGAGACGTTAATTATTGCTGGAATCATTACAATTTCATCAAGTGCAATTGTTGCAAAAGTCATTGTTGATTTAAGAAGATCTGGTAATAAAGAGACTGAATTAATATTAGGAATCATCATGTTTGATGATATTTTTTTAGCTGTATATTTATCGGTCGTTTCAGGGTTAGTACTCGGTGGTGCCACATCATTTGTAGGTGCTCTTACATCGGTGTTAATCGCAGTAGGGTATATGCTACTATTCTTTGTAATCGCTAGAAAAGCTACGCCGTTCTTAAATAAAATATTAGATATTTCCTCAAATGAAATTTTTATTATCGTAATATTCGCTATTTTATTCTTCGTAGCAGGATTCTCAGAAACGATTCATGTTGCTGAGGCAATTGGAGCGTTATTATTAGGACTCGTCTTTTCTGAAACAGAGCATAGTGATCGGATTGAGAAGCTCGTCGTCCCATTCCGTGATTTCTTTGGAGCCATATTCTTTTTCAGCTTCGGTTTAAGCATAGATCCGTTTTCGCTTGGAGGAGCAGTGTGGTTGGCATTAGGAGCAGTTTTCATTACTCTAATCGGCAATTTTACTGCTGGAATGATGGCGGGACGTAAAGCCGGGTTATCGCATAAGGCTTCTACGAATATCGGTTTAACACTTGTATCGCGTGGAGAGTTCTCCATTATTGTTGCTAATATCGGCATTGCGGGTGGCTTAATGGCAGCGATTAAACCGTTCTCTGCTTTATATGTTTTAATATTGGCATCGTTAGGACCGTTATTAACGAAAGAGTCTGGGAGAATATACTCTCTACTAGATAAGGTATTTAAATGGAGTGCGAAAGAACGTGCAAAGCGAGAAAAGGAAGTTGGATAGTATAAAGAGGCTGCATGAACTTCATGCAGCCTCTTTATATATTGTTGCTGTTGTCATTTTTTGTCGGTAAGTCGATATATTTTAATAATCGCTGATATATTTTTAGTTGCGCCGATATATTTTGATAATCGCTGATATAATCCAAGAAGCAATCAATATAATTTCATTTACCGCAAAACCATTATCTGAATTTCATCAACTATTAATCAGTTGCCTTCCTATTTAAAAACGACTACAATTTTACTGTTATATATATGAACGAAAAAAATAGAATAGGAGGGGAAACTATGCCAAGGAAAGTATGGCTATTAGTAGCTGGGATGATTATTAATGTCACGGGTGCTTCTTTTTTATGGCCTTTTAATACAATTTATTTGCATGATCACCTAGGGAAATCTTTATCTGTGGCCGGAATGGTATTAATGATCAACTCGCTTACTGGTGTAATCGGAAACTTGCTCGGCGGTGTTTTATTTGATAAATGGGGCGGCTATAAATCAACTTTAGTAGGGATTGTCATTACACTCGTATCGATTTTAGGTCTTGTGTTCTTCCACGGTTGGCCTTTATATGTTGTGTGGCTAGCGTTAATCGGTTTTGGTTCTGGAATGGTCTTTCCATCGATGTATGCGATGGTTGGTACGGTTTGGCCAGAGGGCGGAAGACGAGCATTTAATGCGATGTATGTTGGACAAAACGTTGGTATTGCGATTGGAACAGCGTGTGGTGGATTGGTTGCATCATATCGTTTTGATTATATTTTCTTAGCAAACTTTATTTTATACTTTGTTTTCTTCTTAATTGCTTTTATTGGATTCCGTGGTATGGAAGACAAGAAAGAGCCAGGGGTGCAAAAAGAAGTTGAAACGAAAAAAGGTTGGTCGCTTACACCTGGATTCAAAGCACTTCTTATCGTATGTGTAGCATATGCTTTATGCTGGGTTACATACGTACAATGGCAAGGAGCAATTGCAACACATATGCAAGAGTTAAATATTAGTCTTCGTCACTATAGTTTATTATGGACGATAAACGGAGCGATGATCGTTTGTGCACAGCCACTAGTTAGTATGTTAATTCGCTGGATGAAGCGTTCGTTAAAACAACAAATTATGATTGGGATTCTTATTTTTGCAGTGTCATTCATTGTATTAAGTCAAGCGCAGCAATTTACGATGTTCCTCGTTGCGATGGTAACATTAACAATTGGTGAGTTATTCGTATGGCCAGCAGTTCCAACGATTGCAAATATACTTGCGCCAAAAGATAAGTTAGGGTTTTATCAAGGTGTTGTAAATAGTGCGGCGACTGTAGGGAAAATGTTCGGGCCGGTCGTTGGCGGAGCAATTGTGGATTTATACAATATGGAAGTATTGTTTATAGCAATCATGGTAATGCTTGTAGTAGCGCTTATAGCAACGAGTATTTATGATAAACGAGTAAAAGTAGAAGAAACAGTTGAAGAAAAAATTGCAGTTTAGTTTGACGGAACATGTTCACATGTTTTAGAATATATTTAAATAAAACAACCTTTGGAACAAGGGAGATTGCTCGGCTGTCTTAAGACGAATTCGTTAGTTAGTAAAAGTAACGATTAACCGAGAAGCCCCGCTTTAAGTAAGCTCTTTAGAGATACGAAGTGGAGGGTAGTTCAAATTAACTCATATGTGTAATAACAGTGAGAAGGAGTAGTAGTAATAGAAGCTGGTTTAGAGAGTTGACGGTCGGTGCAAGTCAATCCACGTTTCGTTATGAACTCGCCTTTGAGTTGCAGTTGTGAAACTAATAGTAGCAATTGCCGTTAATCCACGTTACGGATCTAAGCGAATGTATATTTGTACATTAATTTAGGGTGGTACCGCGGGAATCTATAACCTCTCGTCCCTTTCTAGGGATGAGAGGTTTTTTGTATTTTGGGCGGTGAAAATAAATAGAATTTCAAGGAGGGTATCTCATGAGCTTTAATCATCAAGAAATTGAGAAGAAGTGGCAAGGGTACTGGGAAGAGAATAAAACATTCCGTACGCCAGATGAGACAGAAAAACCAAAATTTTATGCACTAGATATGTTCCCATATCCATCAGGTGCAGGCTTACACGTAGGACATCCAGAAGGTTATACAGCAACAGATATTTTATCTCGTATGAAGCGTATGCAAGGATATAACGTTCTTCATCCAATGGGATGGGATGCATTCGGTCTTCCAGCAGAGCAATATGCACTTGATACTGGAAACAGCCCAGCTGAATTTACAGAGCATAATATTAATACATTCCGTAACCAAATTAAATCATTAGGTTTCTCTTACGATTGGGACCGTGAAGTAAATACAACAGATCCAAACTACTATAAGTGGACACAATGGATCTTCCTAAAACTATTTGAAAAAGGCTTAGCTTACGTTGATGAAGTACCTGTAAACTGGTGCCCAGCACTTGGTACAGTACTTGCAAACGAAGAAATCATTGACGGTAAGAGTGAGCGCGGTGGACATCCAGTTGAGCGTCGTCCGATGAGACAGTGGATGTTAAAAATTACAGCTTACGGAGATCGTCTATTAGAAGATCTAGATGAGCTTGATTGGCCAGAAAGCTTAAAAGATATGCAACGTAACTGGATCGGTCGTTCTGAAGGTGCCGAAGTACACTTCAATATCGATGGTACAGACGAGAAGTTCACAGTTTTCACAACGCGTCCTGATACATTATTCGGTGCAAGCTACTGTGTACTTGCTCCAGAACATGCACTTGTTGCTGACATTACAACTGCTGAACAAAAAGAAGCTGTAGAAGCTTACATTAATTCTGTAAAAATGAAGAGTGATTTAGAGCGTACAGAACTTGCGAAAGAAAAAACTGGTGTATTCACTGGTGCTTACGCAGTTAACCCAGTAAATGGTGAGAAATTACCAATCTGGATCGCTGATTACGTTCTTGCAACTTACGGAACAGGTGCTGTAATGGCAGTTCCAGCTCATGATGAGCGTGACTATGAATTTGCATCAACGTTCAATCTTCCAATGAAGGAAGTTGTAAAAGGCGGAGACATTACGAAAGAAGCATACACAGGTGATGGTGAACACGTAAACTCAGCATTTCTTGATGGTTTAAATAAAGAAGAAGCAATCGCAAAAATGATTGAATGGCTTGAAGTAACGAGCGCAGGAAATCAAAAAGTAACATACCGTCTACGTGACTGGTTATTCAGCCGTCAACGTTACTGGGGTGAGCCAATTCCAGTTATTCACTGGGAAGATGGCACAATGACAGCTGTAAAAGAAGAAGAATTACCATTAGTTCTTCCGAAAACAGACAACATCCGTCCTTCAGGTACAGGTGAATCACCACTTGCTAACATTGACGAGTGGGTAAATGTTGTTGATCCTGAGACTGGTAAAAAAGGTCGTCGTGAAACGAACACAATGCCACAATGGGCTGGTAGCTGCTGGTATTACTTACGTTACATCGATCCAAACAATAGCGAAGCACTTGTAGATCCTGAAAAAGTAAAACAATGGCTTCCAGTTGATATTTATATTGGTGGTGCAGAGCACGCTGTACTTCACTTACTATATGCTCGTTTCTGGCATAAAGTATTATACGATATCGGTGTAGTTCCAACGAAAGAGCCGTTCCAACAATTATTCAACCAAGGTATGATTCTAGGTGAAAACAACGAGAAAATGAGTAAATCAAAAGGTAACGTTGTAAACCCTGATGATATCGTAGCAAGCCACGGTGCAGACACACTTCGTTTATACGAAATGTTCATGGGACCATTAGATGCTTCAATCGCTTGGTCTGAAAATGGCCTTGACGGAGCTCGTCGTTTCCTAGACCGCGTATGGCGTCTATTCGTTCAAGATAACGGTGAATTAAGTGAGAAAATTACTGACGCACCAAATAAAGAACTTGAAAAAGCTTACCACCAAACAGTGAAGAAAGTAACAGAAGACTATGCAGAGCTTCGCTTCAATACAGCGATTTCTCAAATGATGGTATTCATCAACGATGCATACAAAGCTGAAACACTTCCGAAAGAATATGTAGAAGGTTTCGTAAAAATGATTGCACCAGTTGCACCTCACATCGGGGAAGAGCTATGGAGCAAACTTGGATACAATGAAACAATCACATATGCAAGCTGGCCAACATTTGATGAGTCTAAACTTGTAGAAGATGAAGTTGAAATCGTTGTTCAAGTTATGGGTAAAGTTCGCGCAAAACTAACAATGAGTAAAGACGCATCAAAAGAAGAAATGGAACAACTTGCACTTGAAGCAATTAAGGACCAAATTGAAGGGAAAACAGTTCGTAAAGTAATTGTAGTTCCTGGAAAACTTGTTAACGTTGTTGCAAACTAATGTATTCTAAATAAAAGCTCAGAGTATTTATGCTCTGAGCTTTTTTGTGTAGAAAATAATTTCTGGATCACCTTAGTCTAAGCTTTCAATTATTTCACTACGTACAAATAAAAGAGCGGAATTCCAATACAGACAAACACCTATTTTTCTATAGGAAATATGATAAAAAAGGTAGGCTAAATTGAGTAGAAGAGGTGAAAGGAATGAAAGGGATGGACAATAATGCACCACACGGATTTTTCGGAGGTGGATCGGATAGTTATGAACAAATGATGTTAATGGGAGGCGGACAACAAGGATATGGCGGAATTCCGAGCTGGATGGGTGGAACACCTGGAGGATTTTCCACATCAGTAGCTGGAGCACAAACTGGAATTCCAACATTAACAGGAGGATTTCCATCATCAGTAGCTGGAGTGCAAACAGGAATCCCAACATTTGTAGGCGGAGCAGCGGGAGGAGTACCAGTAGGCGTACCAACTACATTCCCATCTTTCGTTGGAGGAGTACAAACAGGATTTCCGGTACCTGGAGTAGGTGTTGTGGCAGGAGGAGTAGGTGGTTATCCGCAAACTGTTCATGGTCATCATGTACATCACCATCACCAAGGCCAACACGGCCACCATGTACATCATCACCACCAAGGTCAGCACGGTCATCATGGTCATCACCATCACCAAGGTCAGCACGGTCATCATGGTCATCACCATCACCAAGGCCAACACGGTCATCATGTACACCACCACCAAGGTCAACACGGTCATCATCATCAACAACAAGTACATCACCACGGTCAACACCACATTCATCCGCAAGCTGTTCTTTATCAAACACATCAAGGCCACCAGCACGGTCACCATAGTCAGCATCACCATCAAGGTCAGCACGGTCACCATAGTCAGCATCACCATCAAGGTCAGCACGGTCACCATGGCCAGCATCACCATCAAGGTCAGCACGGTCATCATGGCCAACATGGTCATCAAGGTCAACAACACCAACAACACCAACAACACCAACAATATCAACAGTATCAACAACAACAACAATCTTCTCCTTGGACAGGTGGAATTGGGGCAGGAGGAGCAGGGGCAGCAGCAGGAGCGGCTAGCATTAGTGGAGCAGCAGGACATGCGGGACACGTGGGTCATTAATGATTGCTAGAAAAAAAGACATAATAAAAAACTGCTAGGATTTCCTAGCAGTTTTTTTCAGCTTCTTGGCGTTGACGTTCGATTTCAGCACGAAGTTGTGGTTCTGGTGCTTGCCAGCCTTCAGGTTTTAGAATTTTACCGTCACCTTCGCGGAATCGAGGTTTCCCGTCAGGGAATAGTTTTGCCATGTTTGCGTTATTTACAATTTCGAATCCTTTATCAGGACGTACGCCCATTTCGGCAAACGTGCCGAATGCAAAGTAAATAAGGTCAATCAGTGCATCATATTGATCTTCAACAGTCGTTGCTTCTAGAAATTCTTCTAGCTCTTCTTGCATAAAACTCGCACGGATTTTTGCGCGTTCTTCTGTTAATTTTGTTGGAGTATTTGTCACAGGATGTCCGAATACTTCATGCATTTTCGCAACAAGTTCGTACCCTTTATCTAAACCTTTTTCGTTTGTCATGTTGTTTCATCCTTTCTCGCTTAGTGCCGAATCTCATTGTAACATAAGGTGATTATGAAATGAAAAGAACATCTTATAGAAAATAAGATGCTCGCCTGTTATTCTTCTTTCTTAATTAAAATGGATAAAATAAGGTCGATGCCAAACATACCAACGAGCAACATTGGTATAACGACAAGTAAATAACGTGTGAAGGAAACATTTTTTAAGTATGTATGAGCAAATAAAAAGACGCCGAGAAATAAAATACCATTTAAAATAGGCTTTACTAATTTTTTAGACATAAGCTCCCCCATAAATATCTTCTCTCTCTATCTAAAATAAAAACTCCTCTTTCCGTTGTATCATGCTGGAGAGAGGAGTTCAATCATTTCTCATTCAATTACACCAGAATTTGTAATATTTACGGTGTATTTTATATGAACCGGAACATCTTTATACATTTGTCTCCATTCTTCTAATTTGAATGGGCGATAATGTTGCTTATACTTTGCACCTAGCCCGAGAGGATCGACGCCTAAAGATTTAAGGTGCTTAATTAACTTAGCAGCTTGTTTATCTAATTGTTTTTGGACATCTTTTTCAATGTTTTTTGTGTTCTTGTTATTTTCTAAGTTAATTTGTTTTGATAGTTCTTGAATACGTGCATCAAGACGAACGTTAATGAAAAAGGAAGGTTTCCCGTTTTTAATTTTTATATCGTAAGTTGGAACAGAACGAATATTATTAATCATTACATACGCAGAATCTGTTTTAAATTCATGTGAATCTAATTTATGTTTCTCTAATAGTCCTTTAAATATGAACATATCTTTTTCCGCAATTTTTCCGATATATTTATCTTTTTTAAAAAGACCAATTCCGGTAATTTTTATTTTATCACCGTGCTTCTTTAGAATGGGGATATAGTAGTCTTTTCCTTCTTGATAATAGCGAAATGCTCCTATATGTAGATTATCCGCTGGTAAAGGTCCGGTCTCCATATTATGTTCTAGCAATTTTTTTATATAAATTGCAACGTTGTATGAAGTCGAATATTTGCCTTTTAAAAGTTCAGTACCATTCCCCTCTAATAAAGCAGCATATAAAGCGTTCCCTATATTCACATCTCGAAGTAATGTATCGAATGAAGTAGCCATTCCTGTTTTAGCAAGTTTTATCGTATATAGAGCGACACGCATTTGTCCACTAGCAAAAGGTTGAGAAGACTCTAACGATGTGTCTGCTTTTACTTGTTTTACCGCATTTGCAGTTCCTTCAAAAACTTGAACTTTATTTCCTTTTTTCTGAATGGGACAAACGAATGTCACTTTTACTTTATGATCTTTTGCAACGTCAAATACGGTTCCTTGAATAAGTTGTACATCGTCGATAATATTTTTTTGTAAACATCCAGTTAGACTGAGGAATGTTATACAAGAAATAAGTATTAATTTGCTTGTGCTTTTGATTTTTTCCATTTTCTTTTCACCCACACAATAATAAATAGAATTGGGATGTATACATAAATGAGCCAAAAACTAACTTTTGCTGCATTACTAATAAAATTGTTAATATCGTGCCTGTTTGTTAAAAGTTGTGAAACAATAAGCGTAATAAAGATAAAAGCAATTAAAATACCTCTTTGTTTTACACGAAATATTTCGTGAGTTGCTCTCATTGACGCCCATAAAGGGAGGATAAAACTTGAAATAATAACGAGTGCATAGCCTGAAATTGCAATATACTCGAGCCTTTCTATAAATGGTAATTGAATGACTTGGGTCATAGAAAGTTGGGGCCATATCGTTTTTAACAATTGTTTTTCACTAAAAAATGCAAAGGCTAAAAGGGTGCTAAATAGATATAGAAGATTTGAAAATAGTGCTCCGTATTGAGCAAATTTATGAGACTGCATAGGCTTTTTTACAAACGGATAAATCATGAGGTAAACCTCAAAACCGGTCATACTGTAGATTGACAGTTGAGCGGATTTTAAAATGTCTGAAAAAGAATGTGTGAATATAGGTAGTAAATTATCCCAATGTGAATATTTCAAAACGAATAAGCTTAGAAATAAATATCCTAATGTACCACCAATAGAGATGACGCAAATACCAGTAATTACACGAAATCCAGAAGAGATAATGTAATAGCTAACTAAGCACAAAAAGAGTGTTAACATAAAGGTGGAAGCGGTAGGAAACATCCATACTTGAATAATTTCAACATACGTTCGAATAACCGAAATACTGACGATTAAAAAATAAGCTGCAAAGATGATATTAAAGACATTCCCTATCCACTTTCCAAACGTTTGCCTTTGTAAATCAATTAAATTTCCATTTGTTTCTTTTAATAAAAAATACATCATCCATATAAGAAGATGGATACAGAGTCCTGTAATTAGAACGCCCATCCATCCGTCGTATCCAGCGGCCTTTGCGGTGATTCGAGCGAATCCGAGAACGCCAGCACCGAACTGTGCACCGTGAATTAAGAAGAAAACAAAGACAGGAGATATTTGATATTTTTCTTGAACTTTACTCATCGAATGCACCTCATTTCTCAATCATCAAAGTCTGATCTATGTTTTGTTGAAATTCCTTTCGCTGCTTTTTTTACATGTTGTGGCCTTGCTTGTACATCACGTGTATCAATCATTGTTAAAGGGAAACGAATCCAAGAATCTTTAACAGATTGTTGTCTTGTTGGGTAGAACAAAGCGTACGGTTTGCGTAAAGAAGTAAGTCTAAATAGATGCGTAAATAAGAAGATAAATCCAAGTGAAATCCCGAAAAGTCCTCCTATTTCTGCAAATATGAGAAACGGGAAACGTAGTAATCGAACCGCATTACCCATTTTATAAATAGGTGTAATAAAGGAAGCGAGTGCTGATAAGGCAACGATAATTAATAAAATATTACTCGTTAAACCAGCTTGTACAGATGCTTGCCCGATTACGATACCGCCTACAATACCGAGCGTTTGACCAACTTTCATCGGTAACCTTGCCCCAGCTTCTCTCAGTAAATCGATTGCGAGTTCTAAAAAGAGTGCTTCAATTAAAGGCGGGAATGGTACTTGCGCCCTTGATAAAATTAAAGTTTCAAGTAAATCACTCGGAATGAGTTCATAATGATAATTTAAAACTGCAACGTATAACGGTGTAGCGCATATAGAGAATAAAACGGAAATAAGACGTAAAACCCTTGAGAATGTAGCGTATAGCCAAGAGACGTTGTAGTCTTCTGGTGAAATGAAAAAATCAAAATAGGATACAGGTGTTAGTAAAACACTTGGAGAACCGTCCACAAAAATAGCGATTTTCCCATCGATTAGTGCTTTTGTAACTCTATCAGTGCGTTCTGTATTGATATAGAGAGGGAAAATCGACTTTTCTCCCATCAATTCTTGTAAATAAGCACTATCATTAATTTGATCATATTCAAGAGCACGTAAAGACTCCTCTAGAAAATCAACATTATCTTTTTCAGCAAGGTTGTCTAAATACATCATGACAACTTTTGTTTTGGAAAACTCACCGATAATCATCTCTTTTGTTTGTAAATCTAAAACAGGAAGACGTTTTCGTACTAAATTTATGTTTGTATCAATATCCTCTACAAAACCTTCTTGCGGACCAATAACAGTCGATTCGTTTAAAGGAGGAGTTGGTGCACGATAATTATCAATTGCAATATTTGCGAGCATACATTTTTGATCTTGTTGATTTACTTGAACAATCGCATGCCCCTTTAAAACCATGTCCTCAATTTTTTGTAAATCGTTCGTAATTGTAATGCCGCTCATCGGAATATGTTCCTTCAGCTCTTCTAGTGATGCGTTAGGTCGTTCTAAAAGAGTGGGCATTAAATATTTTTGTAATTTCTCTCCATCAAGCGAAGGACGATAGTAAGAAATCCAATAAGGCATCGTTTCGTCGTCGGATGTATGATAATTCACAAAATCACTAGACTTTTTCAGCTTCTCTATTAAATCTTGTAAAGAATGAATACGATCTTTTTCTGGTTTCGAAAAATCATAAATACTATTACCTTTAGAATTTTGTTGCTTATCCTGATTTGAGTTGTCTTGTTTAGAGTGTTGCTGTTGACCCTGATCGGAGTCATTCTGCTTAGAATGCTTCTGTTGCCCTTGATTCGAGTCGTCTTGCTTAGAGTGTTGCTGTTGACCCTGATCGGAGTCGTTCTGCTTAGAATGCTTCTGTTGCTCTTGATTCGAGTCGTCTTGCTTAGAGTGTTGCTGTTGACCCTGATCGGAGTTGTTCTGCTTAGAATGCTTCTGTTGCTCTTGAGAAGATTCATCTTGTTTAGCACTTTGTTGCTGATTTTGATTCGATTGATTTTGCTGATTATCTTGAGAAGATTCCTTGTGTTCCTCTTTTTTTTGCTCGCTATTGTTACCTTTATTATGTTTCGTACTTCTAGTCTGTTCTTTGTTGTCGTCCTCTTGATTGTTAGGTTTTTGCTCCGAATTATCTGTTTCGTTTTTCTCTGTTGTATTTGATTTTTTTTTCTTACGTAGCCAATTCCAAATCATATGTATGCCCTCTTTAATTGTGTAATATAGTGCTATTTTGTGGCTAATTTTGTATATTATTCATTTATTTATGAAAAGAAGGAGGAGATGGGTTTGCATAGAAAAAATCTTTTAGTAAGCAGTTCATACTATGACGAGAAGAGGGCGAGTCTGTGAAAATTGTAAAAAAGGAGAAGTTTATTTTAAAGGAGTTTACATTTGAAAATGGTAGGACAATTCCTGTTCAAATGGGGTATGAGACGTATGGTACTTTAAATAGAGAGAGATCCAATGTGATTTTGATTTGTCATTATTTTAGTGCAACTAGTCACGCAGCAGGAAAATATACAGCGCATGATGAGGAGTCTGGTTGGTGGGATGGTTTAATTGGACCGGGAAAAGCAATTGATACAAATAAATACTTTGTTATATGCACTGATAATCTTTGTAATGTGCAGGTGAAGAACCCTTATGTAATTACAACGGGACCGAAATCGATTAATCCGGAAACTGGAGATGAATATGCGATGGACTTTTCGGTTTTTACATTTCTTGATGTAGCTCGTATGCAATATGAGTTGATAAAAGATATGGGAATCGCAAGGCTACATGCTGTAATGGGACCGTCAGCTGGCGGGATGATTGCGCAGCAATGGTCTGTTCGTTATCCTCATATGGTAGAGCGGATGATTGGTGTGATTACGAACCCGCAAAATCCAATTATTACATCGGTAAATGTAGCGCAAAATGCAATTGAGGCTATCCGGCTGGATCCAAGTTGGAAGGGCGGAAAATATGGAGAAGTGCAGCCAATGAAGGGGCTTCATTTAGCAAATAGAATGATGTTTATGAACGCGTTTGATGAGCATTTTTATGAAACGACATTTCCTCGTAATAGTATAGAGAAAGCACCTTATGAAACATTTTCTACATTAACATCATTTGAGAAGGAAATTAAAAAAGTGACAAATAGAAGTATAGATTTAGTAGATGCAAATTCATGGATGTACACTGCGAAAGCAGTTTTATTACATGACATTGCGCATGGATTTTCGTCTTTAGAAGAGGCGCTGTCTAATGTAGAAGCAAATGTACTTATGATTCCGTGTAAACAAGATTTGCTTCAGCCGTCACGTTATAATTATAAAATGGTAGACCTATTGCAAAAGCAAGGGAAGTATGCGGAAGTATATGAGATAGAAAGTATAAATGGGCATATGGCGGGAGTATTTGATATTCATTTATTTGAAAAGAAAGTTTATGAATTTTTAAATCGGAAAGTGTCTAGTTTTGTGTAGAAAATAAATGATGTGAAAAAGGTGCAATGTATGTAGTAGGCACCTTTTTTTACATGATTTGTAGGCGGAAAATATATGTGGCAATTGCTATACCGAAGAATGCAATACTAAGTAATAGAAATAAGAATGACATTTCTTGTGGTGATTTTATCTTTCTATTATTTTTCATACTAAGTGCAATAATTGCAGCGAGTAAGAAAATGATGCCCATAATGAAAAGAAAAAGTGTCATTTTCATTGGCTCCTTTCATCAAACAAGTATATTGAGGATACAATGCACGAGTTATGTTTGTAAAGAATAAGTTTTGCGAGAAAATTGAGAAATAAATTCTCCGTTCTTTGCGTTCTTTCTTTCGCATGCTAAAATTGATGAGGAATGATTATTCAAGGAAGAAACTAAAGGTTTTTATTGTATATAAGGAGGAACGAAATATGACAGAAGTGAAAACAATTACTACAGAAGAAGTGCAAGAACGTTTAGAGAATGGAGAAACATTATTTCTAGTAGACGTAAGGGAAGATGAAGAAGTAGCGGCAGGGAAAATTCCAGAAGCTGTACATATTAAAATGGGCGATATCCCAAATAAAGTAGATTTCTTTGATAAAGAGAATGAATATATCTTTATTTGCCGTTCGGGAATGCGTAGTGAAAATGTATGCCATTATTTAAATGAGCAAGGCTTTAAAACAGTGAACATGGTTGGCGGTATGCTTCAATATGAAGGCGAAATCAAATAAGTAGTTTAAAAAACTTGAAACGAGTCTGTTTCAAGTTTTTTTCTTTTGCATACAGTGTACAAAAGGGGGATAGGTAAATGGGGATTAACTTACGGAAAGTAAAAATTATAAATAATACAGGGGCTGTTAATGTCGGCGATTGTTATGATATCTCACCTTTAGCTGTAGCGAAAGTGTATGCAGGTGCTGGAGGATCGAGTGCGGCTATTTTTTTAAATGGGAAAAGACAGCCAGAAGCGGTCATTAGAACATCGGTGTTTCTTCCGCCATTAGCAACAAGTACACGTACATTAGGCTCATAGAAGAAAGGTAGAGTGTAATTATGCCTGCTCATATAAAAGAGTTCGTTATTGTGAATAACACTGGGAATATATTTACTGGTGATAATCTGAGTGATACGTCATTTACTGCTTCGAAATCGTATAGTGGTTCGATGGGGTGTACTTGGGTTGATGTTGTTACAGTAATAGGGACGGAGACAAAGCTTTGTTTACAGCCAGGAGATTCGGTGACGACAACATATACAAGAGGTACTCCTGCTGGTACTGTAACAGGAACAAATATGGGGCAAAGTGTAAATGCATCGGGTATAGCACAAGCTGTCCCTAATACAGATAATATGGATTCAGTTGCTGGACTCCCTTAAGGAATTAAGGGAGTTTTTATTATTTAAAATAAAAATAGTCTTTGAGATTATTTTTGTAAATACATATTAAGAAGAGGTTTGTAATGTAAAAAAGATGGTGTGTAGGTGGTGAAAGTGTGAGAGAGCGCGATAATAAAAGGCAACAACATTCGTTAAACCCTAATTTTAGAATTTCACCAGAACTTATTGGGCCCACTTTTCCTCCCGTTCCAACGGGATTTACTGGTATTGGGATTACTGGTCCAACCGGTCCACAAGGCCCGACTGGCCCACAAGGACCGAGAGGGTTTCAAGGTCCGATGGGGGAGATGGGCCCGACAGGACCTCAAGGTGTGCAGGGAATTCAAGGACCCGTTGGACCAATAGGCGCAACGGGACCAGAAGGACAGCAGGGGCCACAAGGGTTGAGAGGACCACAAGGAGAAACTGGAGCGACAGGACCGGGGGGTGTGCAAGGGTTACAAGGTCCGATTGGTCCAACGGGAGCGACTGGGGCACAAGGTGTACAAGGGATACAGGGATTACAGGGACCAATTGGAGCGACGGGACCTGAGGGTCCACAAGGAATTCAAGGAGTCCAAGGATTACCAGGAGCAACAGGTTCACAAGGGATACAAGGAGTGCAAGGGATACAAGGTCCACAAGGACCGAGTGGAAATACAGGGGCAACTGGAGCGACTGGTCAGGGGATAACAGGTCCAACTGGGATAACAGGCCCAACAGGGATAACTGGACCATCAGGAGGACCTCCAGGTCCAACCGGTCCGACTGGAGCAACAGGTCCGGGGGGCGGACCGAGTGGAAGTACAGGGGCGACTGGAGCAACAGGAAATACAGGGGCAACAGGAAATACAGGGATAACAGGAGCAACGGGAAGTACAGGTCCGACTGGAAGCACAGGAGCACAGGGCTTGCAAGGAATACAAGGGATTCAAGGACCAATTGGGCCAACGGGTCCAGAAGGTCCGCAAGGAATTCAAGGTATTCCTGGTCCGACGGGCGTAACTGGTGAACAAGGAATTCAAGGAGTTCAGGGAATTCAAGGGATCACGGGGGCAACTGGTGATCAAGGCCCGCAAGGTATACAGGGGGTTATAGGGCCTCAAGGTGTAACAGGAGCAACCGGAGATCAGGGTCCACAAGGAATACAAGGAGTACCAGGGCCATCAGGAGCAACAGGCCCACAGGGAGTGCAAGGGATACAAGGTCCGATGGGTGATATAGGACCAACAGGTCCAGAAGGTCCAGAGGGACTTCAGGGGCCGCAAGGAATACAAGGTGTGCCAGGGCCAGTTGGAGCGACGGGTCCAGAGGGTCCTCAGGGGATACAAGGAATTCAAGGAGTGCAAGGAGCAACAGGCCCACAAGGTCCACAAGGAATTCAGGGAATACAAGGTGTGCAAGGGATAACGGGAGCAACTGGAATACAAGGAGCAACTGGAATTCAAGGGATACAAGGGGAAATAGGAGCAACGGGTCCAGAGGGGCCCCAAGGAGTGCAAGGTGCTCAAGGGGCAATTGGTCCAACCGGTCCGATGGGGCCACAAGGAGTGCAAGGAGTACAAGGAATTCAAGGAGCGACGGGTGCACAAGGAGTGCAAGGTCCACAAGGAATTCAAGGAATCCAAGGTCCGACGGGGGCAACAGGAGATATGGGAGCAACTGGGGCGACAGGAGAAGGCGCTACAGGCCCAACAGGAGTAACTGGTCCAACAGGGGTAACAGGCCCATCTGGAGGACCAGCAGGACCGACCGGCCCAACGGGGCCATCAGGTCCGGCGGGAGTAACTGGTCCATCTGGTGGACCACCTGGCCCGACAGGAGCAACTGGAGCGACAGGACTAACAGGAGATACTGGGGCGACAGGCTCAACTGGAGTGACAGGAGCGACAGGAGAAACGGGAGCAACCGGAGTGACGGGTTTGCAAGGTCCGCAAGGAATACAAGGTGTGCAGGGAGAGATAGGTCCGACGGGTCCCCAAGGTGTTCAAGGTCCCCAAGGAATTCAAGGAGTAACGGGGGCCACTGGAGATCAAGGTCCGCAAGGGATTCAAGGCCCACAAGGCGACATAGGTCCAACCGGCCCACAAGGAATTCAAGGCCCACAAGGTTCTCAAGGAATCCAAGGAGCGACAGGGGATACAAGGCATTCAAGGAGTGCAAGGAGCAACAGGTCCACAAGGCCCGCAAGGAATTCAGGGAATACAAGGTGTGCAAGGGATAACGGGAGCAACTGGAGCACAAGGAGCAACTGGAATTCAAGGGATACAAGGGGAAATAGGAGCAACGGGTCCAGAGGGGCCTCAAGGAGTGCAAGGAATACAAGGGGCGATTGGTCCAACAGGTCCGATGGGCGCACAAGGAGTGCAAGGAATACAAGGGATTCAAGGAGCAACAGGTGCACAAGGAGTGCAAGGACCACAAGGGGTTCAAGGGATACAAGGTCCGACGGGAGCAACAGGAGATACGGGAGCAACTGGGGCGACAGGGGAAGGCACTACAGGCCCAACAGGAGTAACCGGTCCAACAGGGGTAACAGGCCCATCTGGAGGACCAGCAGGACCGATTGGCCCAACAGGTCCATCAGGTCCGGCGGGGGTAACAGGTCCTTCAGGAGGACCGCCTGGACCGACCGGAGCAACGGGAGCAACCGGAGTAACAGGAGATACCGGGGCGACAGGCTCAACTGGAGTGACCGGAGCGACAGGAGAAACGGGAGCAACCGGAGCAACCGGAGTGACGGGTTTACAGGGGCCGCAAGGAATCCAAGGTGTTCAAGGAGAGATAGGTCCAACCGGTCCACAGGGTATTCAAGGTCCGCAAGGAATCCAAGGAGTAACGGGGGCAACAGGAGCACAAGGTCCCCAAGGAATTCAAGGTCCACAAGGCGACATAGGTCCAACCGGCCCACAAGGAATTCAAGGTCCACAAGGTCCTCAAGGAATACAAGGAGCGACGGGGGCAACAGGAGCACAAGGCCCACAGGGAATCCAAGGTCCGCAAGGTGACATAGGTCCGACCGGCCCACAAGGCCCACAGGGAATCCAAGGCCCGCAAGGAATTCAAGGTCCAACGGGAGCAACAGGAGCAACCGGAGCGACAGGTCCCCAAGGAATTCAAGGCCCACAAGGAATTCAAGGCCCGCAAGGAATTCAAGGTCCAACGGGAGCAACAGGAGCAACCGGAGCGACAGGTTCCCAAGGGATTCAAGGTCCCCAAGGAATTCAAGGCCCGCAAGGAATTCAAGGTCCAACGGGAGCAACAGGAGCAACCGGAGCGACAGGTCCCCAAGGAATTCAAGGCCCGCAAGGAATTCAAGGTCCAACGGGAGCAACAGGAGCAACCGGAGCGACAGGTCCCCAAGGAATTCAAGGCCCGCAAGGGATTCAAGGTCCAACGGGGGCAACAGGAGCAACCGGTTCACAAGGTCCAACTGGAGATACAGGTCCAACCGGAGCTGGAGCCACTGGAGCGACCGGTGCGACTGGAGTTAGTACAACTGCAACATATGCATTTGCGAATAATACATCAGGAAGTGTTATTTCTGTTTTGTTAGGTGGCACGAATATTCCGTTACCAAACAATCAAAATATTGGACCGGGAATAACTGTTAGTGGTGGGAATACTATATTTACAGTTGCGAATGCAGGAAACTATTATATAGCTTATACAATTAATTTAACGGCAGGATTAGTTGTAAGTTCTCGTATAACTGTAAATGGCAGTCCGCTTGCGGGAACGATAAACGCCCCGACAGTGGCTACTGGTTCATTTAGTGCAACAATCATTGCTAACTTGCCTGCTGGGGCTGCTATCAGTCTGCAGTTATTTGGAGTAGGTGCAGTGGCTACATTATCTACGGCAACGCCAGGAGCTACTCTAACGATTATTAGATTGAGTTAATAAGAAGAAAACCTTGGGGCTTTTATGCTTCAAGGTTTTTTATCTCCTTGTTTGTATGTAGTCTCATTGATTAGGAAAGTTTTACTTTATTCACATGAGCAAAAACATCGCAGTTCGAAAATATATTATAATAGAATGAAAAGAAAGAAATTTGGCAGAAAGGGAGGGTGGCGATGCAGGAGATGGTTACAGATTTTTTTGGACGCCCACTTCAAGATTTGCGCATATCTGTCATTGATCGTTGCAATTTTAGATGTACATATTGTATGCCAGCGGAAGTGTTTGGGCCAGATTATGCTTTTTTAAAAGATGAGTTTTTACTGACGTTTGATGAAATTGAGCGTTTAGCAAAACTATTTGTTAGCATCGGTGTACGAAAAATTAGACTTACTGGTGGCGAGCCACTACTTCGTAAAGATTTAACAAAACTTATTGCACGTCTCGTGAAAATTGACGGGCTATTAGATATAGGGTTAACGACCAATGCAATTCATTTAACAAAGCAAGCAAAAGTATTAAAAGAAGCTGGATTACATAGAGTAAATGTTAGTTTGGATGCAATAGATGATGATGTATTTAAGGCTATTAATGGCCGAAATATTAATACGAAACCTGTTATAAAGGGAATTATGGCTGCAAAAGAGGCTGGGCTTGATGTAAAGGTAAACATGGTTGTGAAAAAAGGAATGAATGATCATCAAGTACTTCCGATGGCTGCGTATTTTAAAGAGCAAGGAATCCCGCTTAGGTTCATTGAGTTTATGGATGTTGGTAGTACAAATGGATGGAATTTTGATCAAGTTGTTACGAAGCGAGAGTTAATTGAGATGATTCATCGCGTGTATCCGCTTGAGCCAGCTGAAGCGCATTATTTTGGTGAAGTTGCGAAGCGATATCGTTACGTTGGAACAAATGTTGAAGTCGGTTTTATTACTTCTGTTTCTGAGTCCTTTTGTTCCTCTTGTACGAGAGCGAGAATTTCAGCAGATGGAAAGTTTTATACTTGCTTATTTGCGACAGAGGGACTCGACCTAAGGGAACTTCTTAGAGGAAATCTTTCGGATGAGGAGTTAGTAAGCGTTATACAAGATGTATGGATGAATAGAAAAGATAGGTATTCGGATGAACGGACAGAAGAAAGTGCGAAAAATCGTCCGAAAATTGAAATGTCTTATATAGGGGGATAAGAAGGGAGGCTATCGTATGCAGGAGCGATATTCAAGGCAAATATTATTTTCTGGTGTTGGAGAAGAAGGACAGAGAAAAATTAGAGAGAAGCATGTGCTTATTATTGGTGCTGGAGCACTTGGTGCAGCAAATGCAGAAGCGATTGTTAGAGCAGGTGTTGGAAAAGTAACAATTGCGGATCGTGATTATGTAGAGTGGAGTAATTTACAAAGGCAACAATTATATACAGAAGAAGATGCAAAGCAGTATAAACCGAAGGCGGTAGCAGCGGCAGAGCATTTAAAAGCGATTAATTCTGAGGTGGAAATAAATCCGGTTGTAACTGATGTAACAGTACAAGAAATGGAAGAGTTAGTGAAGGGTGTAGATTTAATATTAGATGCGACAGATAATTTTGAAACGCGTCTTCTTATTAATGATATTTCACAAAAGTATAATATTCCATGGATATATGGTGGTTGTGTCGGAAGCTACGGAGTAACGTATACAATTGTACCAGGAAAAACACCGTGTTTCCGCTGTTTAATGGAACATCCAGCAAGCGGAGCAACATGTGATACGGCTGGTATTATACAGCCGGCAGTACAATTAGTAGTTGCGCATCAAATAACGGAAGCGCTGAAAATATTAGTAGAAGACTATGGGGCACTTCGCGAAACGATGTTATCGTTTGATCTTTGGAATAATCAACAGATGGCATTTAAAGTGAATAGACAGAAAAAAGAAACGTGTTTATCTTGCGGAAGATTACGTACATATCCGAGTTTAACATTTGAAGCACAAACGAAAACAGAAGTGTTATGTGGACGAAATACAGTACAAATCCGTCCAGGTGTGCGGAATGAATTTAATTTAGAAGAAATTAAAAAGCGCTTACAAAGAAGTGTGGATGTAAAGGCTACTCCGTATTTAGTATCGTTTCTGGTAGAGGAATTTCGTTTTGTTTTATTTACAGATGGCAGAGCTTTTATTCATGGGACGAATGATATAAATGTAGCAAAACGTTTATATACAAGATATATAGGTTGAACCTAAAGGGAAGTCCTTTAGGTTCAACAAGGAGAAGGTTAAGACTTTCTCGCATAATCTCCACTTTTTCCACCTGTTTTTTCAAGTAAGTACGTTTCGCCGATAATCATACCTTTATCAACAGCTTTACACATATCGTACACGGTAAGAGCGGTAGCGGAAGCAGCTGTTAAGGCTTCCATCTCAACACCGGTGCTACCTTCTGTTTTAACTTTTACTTCAATCAGTAATCGATATTGTTCATCGGATTGTTTCCAATCGAAAGAAACGTCAACACCTTTTAATAATAAAGGATGACACATTGGGATAATATCAGAAGTGCGTTTTGCAGCCATAATACCAGCGATTTGTGCAACTGCTAATACGTCACCTTTCCCGATTTCATTATGAGAGATTTTATCGTAAATTTCTTTCGTAACGACAATGCTAGAGCACGCAATTGCTGTTCGAACGGTTGCTTTTTTATCGCTTATATCAACCATTTTCGCGCGTCCTTGGTCATTAAAGTGTGTGAATGAAGACATGGAATTCCTCCTTGAAGTAATTTCTATTTAATATATAAAGTTTAATCGAGATAAAAAAAATTGCAAATATGGGGTGAGAAACGATGGTAGAAAAACGAATTCCGATTCAAGTTGCTGATGCAGTAGAGAGAGTAATGGAATATGCGAAATTTGGTGAAGTAGAAGAAGTTTCTATTACGGAAAGTTACGGGAGAATTCTTGGGGAGGATGTTGTCTCTGATCATGACGTTCCTCATTTTGATCGTTCTCCTTATGATGGTTTCGCAATTCGAGCGGAAGATACGAAAGAAGCAAATCAAGAGAATGCAATTGAGTTTGAAGTAATAGGAGAAATCGGAGCGGGGTCTGTTTTTCTAGATACAGTAGGATCTTTTCAGGCGGTTCGTATTATGACAGGAGCAGCTATTCCAGCGGATTGTAATGCAGTCGTCATGCTAGAACTGACGGAAGGTTTTGAGAAGGACGGAAAAACATATATGAAGTTAAAGCGTCCTTTTCATAGTGGCGACAATGTGTCATTTAAAGGGGAAGATATAAAACAAAATCAAGTTCTCGTTCAGAAAGGTGTTGCAATTAATCCAGGTGTTGCGGCCTTATTAGCGACGTTTGGATATAGTACTGTGAAAGTTGTAAAACAGCCTGTTGTCGGTATTGTGACGACAGGAAGTGAATTGTTAGAAGTACATGAGTCGTTACAACCGGGGAAAATTAGAAATAGTAACTCTTATATGATTGCTGCTCAAATTATGAAAGCTGGAGGTAAAGTCCGTTATTATGGTCAACTTGCTGACGAGTTAGATGCATGTTTTACAGCCGTTCAATCGGCGATAGATGAGGTGGATATTTTAATTACGACAGGCGGTGTGTCGGTAGGAGATTATGACTACTTGCCGGCTATTTATGAAAGATTACAAGCGAATGTACTCTTCAATAAAATAGCGATGAGACCAGGAAGTGTAACGACTGTAGCTGAAGTTGATGGAAAGTTACTTTTCGGTTTATCAGGGAATCCGTCAGCTTGTTACGTAGGATTTGAGCTATTTGTGCATCCAGTTATAAAAACATATTTGAATGCGAAAGAACCTCACGTATATAGAGCAGATGCTATTTTACAAAAAGATTTTCCAAAGCCGAATCCGTTTACTCGTTTTGTAAGAGCAAAGGTGACAATTGTGGACGGGGCATTACAAGCGATGCCGGTCGGTTTAGATAAATCGAGTGCGGTATCTTCACTTGCAGATGCGAATGCTTTTATTGTGTTGCCTGGAGGAACGAGAGGCTTTGAGGCAGGGATGAAAGTGTCTGTATTATTGTTAGAGCACGCTGAGGGATGTGATTGGCCATGGGCAAAGCCCCTTCAATCTTACAAATAGTAGGGTATCAAAATAGCGGGAAAACAACACTTGTAGAGAAAATTGTACATGCATTAGCTGAACGGAAAATAAAAGTTGCTACGATTAAACATCACGGGCATGGAGGGTTTCCAGAAGTAGCGCAAAAAGATAGTGAAAGGCACCGAAAGGCCGGTGCTGTCGTAAGTAGTGTAGAAGGCGCTGGATTACTTTCATTGTCGTCATTAAGAGAAGAATGGTCCTTGCAAGAAATTATCCGTTTATACGAGTTTTTTGAAGTGGATATAATTTTAATTGAGGGCTATAAAAAAGAGAGCTATCCAAAAGTGGTGTTACTTCGTTCTGAGGAAGACGTTGAACTTTTACATAAAGTAGAAAATATAGTAGCAGTTATTACGTGGTATGATGCTCCTACAAACTTACGAGAAAAATATAAAGTATTTCATATAGCAGAAGACGAATTGTACATAGACTGGTTTTTATAAACGGTAAGGAGTGCGAAATGACAAATACGTATTATGAAGTAATTGATACAGAAATTTCAATTGAAGAAGTAGCGAATAAGGTTATTCGCCGCGAATGTGGTGCTGTTACAACATTTATTGGAACGGTTAGAGAGTTTACGAAAGGGCGTCGTACATTATACTTAGAATATGTCGCTTATAAAACGATGGCAGAAAAGATGCTAGAGAAAATCGGATCAGAAGTGAAAGAGAAATGGCCAGGTACACACGTTGCGATTACACATCGCATCGGTACACTGCAAATTTCTGATATTGCGGTTGTTGTGGCCGTTTCAACGCCGCATCGTAAAGCGGCTTATGAAGCAAATGAATATATTATGGAACGCATAAAACAAATTGTTCCGATTTGGAAAAAAGAGTTTTGGGAAGATGGAGACTCTTGGATTGGCGATCAATTAGAAAAAACGCCATATCCGGCGGGAGAGCCTGGGAAGGAGCTATAAGTATGATTCGAGTATTGTTATTTGCGAACTTGCAAGAAGAAGCAGGAAGAAGTGAATTACAAATAGAGAAAGAAAATATTACGGTTGCAGAGTTAAAAGATATTGTTGCAACTGAATATAATGTGCCAGTATTGGCACCAATTATGGTTGCAATTAATGAAGAATATGCAAATGAAGATGATACGATTCAATCTGGTGATGTTGTTGCACTAATCCCACCAGTGAGTGGTGGTTAATATTGGATTCATTAAAACGACTTTCCTATATAGGGAAAGTCGTTTTTTTATGGCAGTTTTGAGAACACTAATCTATAGAACAAGGAGGGAATTATGAAAAAAATATGTGTAGTTATGACAATGCTATGTGCGGCCTTTTTCTCTTCTCCAAGTGATTCTTTCGCGAAAGAATCAAGAGAACAGCTTTTAGAGAGTGCATTATCGAATAGGTACTATTCAGTTATTAGACAAGTGACAGAAGATCAATATGAATGTGCTGCAGTTATAAATATAAAGCGTCTCGGCAAGAATGGCGAGTTTGTTCCTAGATATGAAGTGACGCTACAATTTCTTACATTTCAAGGAGCACATAATCCGCCGAATGATAAAGTTACGCTTACTTTGGAAGATTATTTAGATCACGTAAGGATAAAGAAAGTGGAGCGAGAAAAGAATGTTTCTGGTGCTATTGCAGAAAAGATTTGTGAAAGGGAAAAAGAAAAAATAAAAGCTCACTCTACTGATTCAGAGTGATAACCTATGACATTTAGTAAAGAAAGGTAATGAGCGATGGATATATTTTTAGCGATTTTACCAGCTATATTTTGGGGAAGTATTGTGCTATTTAACGTGAAACTGGGCGGGGGACCGTATAGTCAAACGCTCGGAACAACGCTTGGCGCGCTTATTTTCTCGATTGTTGTTTATATTTTTATGAAACCAGTATTGACTCCTACTGTTATCGGAGTTGGTATTGTGTCAGGTTTATTTTGGGCGCTTGGTCAGGCGAATCAATTAAAAAGTATTGATTTAATGGGCGTTTCAAGGACGATGCCCATTTCAACAGGACTTCAATTAGTTGCGACAACTTTATTTGGAGTCATCGTATTTCATGAGTGGTCCACAACAATATCAGTCGTCCTTGGTGTATTAGCTCTCGTTTGTATTATTATTGGTGTTATTTTAACATCTCTTCAAAGTGAAGAAGAAAAGAATGCAGAGCAAGCGGGAAATTTTAAAAGGGGCATTATCATTTTATTGATTTCAACAGTCGGTTATTTAGTTTATGTAGTAGTGATTAGACTATTTAAAGTAGATGGTTGGTCAGCTTTGTTGCCACAAGCAGTTGGTATGGTGTTAGGAGGGATTTTGCTTACGTTTAAACATCATCCATTTAATAAATATGCAATACGAAATATTATTCCAGGATTAATTTGGGCAGCTGGAAATATGTTTTTATTCATTTCGCAACCGCGTGTTGGAGTGGCAACAAGTTTCTCGTTATCGCAAATGGGAATTATTATTTCGACACTTGGCGGGATTCTTATATTAGGTGAAAGAAAAACGAAACGCCAATTAACGGGTATCGTTGTTGGTATCGTTTTTATTATTGCAGCCGGAATTATGCTAGGTATAGCAAAAAGTTAAAGGAGGTATGGAAATGTATAGTGATTTAGAAGGAAAGGTTGTCGTTATTACAGGATCAGCAAGTGGTCTTGGAAGAGCAATGGGAGTAAGGTTTGCTGCGGAGAAAGCAAAGGTAGTGATTAATTATCGCTCACGGGAGTCAGAAGCGAATGATGTGTTAGAAGAAATTAAAAAGGTAGGCGGAGAAGCGATTGCTGTAAAAGGTGATGTGACGGTCGAATCAGATGTGGCGAATCTCATTCAATCTGCTGTGAAAGAGTTTGGTACGCTTGACGTTATGATTAATAATGCAGGGATAGAAAATGCGGTACCATCGCATGAAATGCCGCTTGAAGATTGGAATAGGGTAATTAACACAAATTTAACAGGTGCTTTTTTAGGAAGCCGTGAAGCGATTAAATATTTTGTAGAACATGATATTAAAGGATCTGTCATTAACATGTCGAGTGTTCATGAGAAAATTCCGTGGCCGCTATTCGTGCATTATGCAGCTAGTAAGGGCGGTATGAAACTAATGACAGAAACGTTAGCGATGGAATATGCACCAAAAGGTATTCGAGTAAATAATATAGGGCCAGGTGCAATTAATACGCCGATCAATGCAGAGAAGTTTGCTGATCCTAAAAAACGTGCTGACGTAGAAAGTATGATACCGATGGGCTACATTGGAAAACCGGAAGAAATTGCAGCAGTCGCAACGTGGCTCGCTTCCTCAGAGGCGAGTTATGTAACTGGAATTACGCTATTTGCAGATGGTGGAATGACGTTATACCCATCATTTCAAGCTGGGCGAGGGTAATAGAAAAGGACGAAGAGATAAAACTCTTCGTCCTTTTTTACAAAAAAAAATAGCGGCCAGCTATTTTAAATTTAGTGATTAATTGTATCTTGAAGATATTCTGTTGCTTGATGTTCAGAAACATTTTGTACGAGTGCAACTTCACTAATCATCATTTTTCGGGCATTATCTAGCATTTGTTTTTCGCTCGCATTTAAAGCTCTCTCTTTATTGCGGCGAAGTAAATCTCGAACAACTTCTGCACTATCTTGCAGATTGCCGTTTTTCATTTTTTCCATATTCATTGTATATCTTTGTTTCCAGGAAAGTGATGTATCTGATTCCCCGTTTTGAAATTCAAGAAGTATATCATCTAACGTACCTTTATCTACGATATAACGAATACCTGATTTTTGTAATTGATCCATCGGAAGCATTACTTGCATATCTTTACTAATGATACGTATTACACAATATTGACGTGTTGTTCCTAATATTTCTTTTTCTTCAATGGCTTCGATGACTCCTGCGCCGTTCATTGGATAAACGATTTTATCACCAATTTGAAACAAATCATCCACCTCCATATGTGGTAACCATCTTTAATGATAGCATAAGTGAATATGAATGTCAAATTTTATATAATACCATAATAATTATATTTGAGTCAATAAGTAAAAGCTCTTTTTATATATATTTTTTTTGCTTTTGTTTATGGATGATTTTTTTAGAAAAATAGTACAGGTGGAGAAAGGAGGCATATCCACTTATTTTTAAGCATAAAATGTAAAATCGCTAATACAATATACCTAAATCCGTTCTTTGCAAAGGAGGGAGAGAAGGTGGGGCGCACAATAAAAATTGATATTACAAATAAAGTGGTAGCTAAATTTAGACCAGATTATTTGGAATTGTATACGAGTAAATTTATGATAGGTAAGTTTTATGTCTATACTGAAGGTAAACAATATGTGTTAGAAGACGGATATATATATGAAGACGGAAAGTTTTATCGCATCATAGATACGCACCGTGGCAATAATCAAGCGGCGGAGGGCTGCGATCTAGGATGGTGTTAACATGATTCGTGTAAAAGTGTTTGATGAAAGTCACGAAAAAGACTTAGAAGACGCTGTAAATGTTTTTTTGAAAAAGATTGATGATAGTAACTTTGTAGACATTAAGTACCAAGTCGGTGTTTCTATTAACGATGACGAAAACCAAATTTATTGTTTTTCAGCAATGATCGTTTATAAAGCATAAAAAAGAGCTGGATGAGCCAGCTCTTTTTTATGCTTTATGTTGGGACAACATGTGTCGGTAATACGTTCATAATAGATTGGGTTGCGCCTAATTTCTTTGTCGTTAAAAGAGGCTCCCCTGTCTCATGATTTTGGGCATCTTTACACATACCAAGGTGATAACGATCACCTAAAAATGGATCAATATAAAAACCGTTTTTGAATACTTTATCATTCGGATGTTTTTCATGGTGAATATCAGAGCAGTTAATGCAATAGAACATAGCGTTCAACCCCTTTTTATTTTTGTTTGAAAAAAGTGAGTCGGTAGTCATTTCGCTCCTAAGGAAATGTTGAGGAGAAGAGAAATAACTACCTACTCAAATGGTGGGCATATTCCTTCTGATTTTTCATATCTCGCGTAGTGTCCCTGAGGGAAGGAGGAGAGACGAAATACGCATGATATACGTAAGGCGCTTCTTCCAAGATGAATGATGGAGTTTCATGTTGAGAGAAGTTTTTATTTTTTGTTGCCTTTGTGAGTATATTATGAGGAAATGCTCGGAGGGTGTTTGTCCTGTTGAAAAAATGTTGAGAATTTCTCAACAGTAAAAAAGAGTTAGCGTTGACATGAAACTAAAAGGTGTTATATTATCGACGTATAACCAAAAGGTGTTATATTTGATTGCCGAATAAAGGAGAATGGAAATGGAACGACAACATACATTAACTGACATTAAACAAACGATCGTTTTTAACGCGTCTATTCAAAAGGTGTGGAATGTAGTATCAACTGCAGAAGGGATTGCCTCATGGTTTATGCCAAATGATTTCGTATTAGAGGTAGGACATGAATTTCATATACAATCACCATTTGGACCATCACCATGTAAAGTATTAGAAATCGATGAGCCAAATCATCTATCTTTTTCATGGGATACAGATGGCTGGGTTGTTTCATTTCATCTGAAAGACCTAGGAGATAATAAAACAGAATTTACGTTAATTCACGGCGGCTGGAAACACCCTGATGAAATTCTTCCGAAGGCGAATGCGAAGAGCTCTATTATTCGCGACAGAATGAGCGGAGGCTGGGTAGCGATTGTAAATGAAAAACTGAAAAAGGTTGTCGAAGGCTAAGTGTCCTCATCAGCAGCGAAATATGATGTGTTTCAAGCAATTGCTGATCCAACCCGCCGAGAAGTAATACGGTTATTAAGTGATAAAGAGTTACCGATTTCCAAAATAACGGATCATTTTCCGATGAGTCGTACTGCGGTTGTAAAGCACCTTCATATTCTTTCAGAAGCGAATTTAGTAAGTGGAAGAAAAAGCGGAAGAGAGAAAATATATCGCTTGCATCCAGAACCATTAGAGGAATTACAACAGTGGCTCTCGTATTATGAACGTTTTTGGGATAATAAATTGTCCATGTTGAAACATATTGTGGAGAATGAAGAGTAAAAGAGGATGCCCGAAATAGTCATCCTCTTTCTTATTGCTCACTTGTTTGTGTAGCGGGCTTTAATAAAAGCCAAGCGATAATTAATGTACATACTGCCAATACAAAAGTACTCATATAAATGACGTGTACACTTGATGCTAATGCGGATTGCGATTCGGTTACTACGTTTGTTGTAGTACCTCCATGTCCGCCAGATACAAGATCAAGGTTTTTAATACCACGTGCGTGAATCATCGTATTGAAGATTGTACCGAATATTGCCGCACCTAACGTTTGGCTAAATGTATTAATAAATGTGTTTAAACCAACGGTTGTTCCGCGTGTATGAGCTGGTACGGCTGCTTGAATTGTTACCATGTAAATCGGTGTCACAAGCCCCATTCCTAAGCCGAATAATCCGACTGCCACATAAATAAGGAACGATGGTGAATGTGTTGATAATGTAAATAATAAGAACGTAGCGACTGATAAAATGCTAGCCCCAAGTAAAATGATTTGTTTCGTTTTTAATTTTCCTACTAAGTTACCAGAGAAAATAGCTCCAAATGTCCACATAACAGGGATTGGCATTAAAATAAGTCCAGCTTCTGTCGCATTTTTTCCTAGTACACCTTGGCTCCAAATTGGGAGGTACATCGTAATACTAATAATCATTGCGCCAGCAATAAGTGTTAATATATTTATCGTAGATAATGTACGGTTAGAGAAAAGTGTTAGCGGAATTAATGGTTCCGGAGATTTTTTCTCGATGAATAAGAAAATAATGAATGAAACGACGGCGAAGATTAATAGGCCAATAATTGTTATGTCTCCCCAGTTTTGCTTACTGCTACCTGTTAATAACGCGTATAGTAGAGCAATCGTACTTAATGAGAAGACTGTTGCACCAAGATAGTCGATATGGTGTTTAGCAGGCTTAATAGATTCTTTGTAGTAAATGGCAATCATTAAGCAGGCGATAATTCCAAAAGGAACGTTTAAGAAGAAAATATAACGCCAAGAAAGAGAATCAACTAAAAATCCACCTACTAACGGTCCGATAACACCTGAGACACCCCAAACGGCACTCATCCAGCCTTGTGCTTTCGCGCGGTCTTTCGCTTCGCTATATAAGTCTCCAATAATCGTCATTGTGATCGGCATAACAGCACCAGCACCGATACCTTGAAGAGCGCGGAAGAAGATTAATTGTTCCATTGATGTAACGACACCGCAAAGTGCAGAACCGACTAAAAAGATTGTAGCTCCAATAAGTAAAACTTTTTTACGGCCAAATAAATCAGCTAGCTTTCCGTATATTGGAGTTGAAACCGCTGTGGCAAGCATGTAAATTGCGTAAACCCAGCTAACAAGTTCAACGCCGGATAAATCACTCGTTATACGAGGGATTGCTGTACTAACAATCGTTCCTTCTACCGCAGAAAGAAACGTCATTAGCATTAAAGACATCATGACTTTTTTTCTCATATGTTTTCCCCTTACCCTTTTTCAAATATTCAACAATATAAAATATAAAGGTACTAAGGTAAATAAAGCAACAAAAAAGCAATGGAAAGTTAAGGGGAGGGGATATTTGTCGTTTTTTGTCGGTAAGTCGATATATTTGAAAAATCGCCGATATAAGTAGCAGAATCGCTGATATATTTGAAAAATCGCCGATATAAGTAGTAGAATCGCTGATATATTTACAGAATCGCCGATATAATTTCATGTACCTATAAAAAAAGAAACAGGAATCCCTGTTTCTCAGTTTAATATTGCATTTTCGCGTTTTCTCCAGCTGTCGTTCCGGCAATTCTACCAGTAACGAGAGCAGATGTAATATTATAGCCACCAGTATAACCGTGAATATCAAGAACTTCTCCGCAAAAATATAAGCCGTTCGTGAATTTAGACGACATTTCTTTCGGATTAATTTCTTTAACGGATACACCGCCGCCAGTAACGAATGCTTTTTCAATTGACTGCGTACCATTTACATTTACAGTAAATTCTTTAAAGTCTTTCACAAGTGCACGAATCTTCTCGTGAGAAACTTGTCCAGCTTGCTCGCTGCCATCAATTTCATTTTTTTCTAATAAGAATAGGAAGTAACGTTCAGGAACATAACCTTTTAACACGTTTTTAATTCCTTTTTTCGGATCTTCTTTCATTTGTTTCAGCATGCGCTGGAATAGTTGTTCACTATTTTCTTCTGGCAATGTATCGATGCTCATTTGCACTGTATTCGTTTTGAACTTTTTCAGTGCTTTTACAACGAATTGACTACAGCGAAGAGCAGCAGGACCAGATAAACCGAAGTGAGTGAAGAGCATGTCCATTTTGTGAGAAATGATAGCCTTTCCTTTCGGGTTTAATACGCTTAAGTTTACGTCTCGTAAAGCAAGTCCTTGCAGTGAACGGTCTCGAATAAATGGTTCGTTTGACAGGATTGGTACTTCTGTTGGGAATAATTCTGTAATTGTATGACCAGCTTTTTCTGCCCAAGCATATCCGTCTCCAGTAGAACCGGTTTGCGGAACTGATTTTCCGCCGACAGCGATAACGACGTGATTTGTTTCTAGCACTTCGCCAGTCTTTAGTACGACTGCTTTCGTTTGACCATTTTCATATTCAATCGTTTCAACAGGTGTATTCGTGCGGATCTTTACACCTAAATCTTTTAATCGTGTTAAAAGTGCGTCTACTACCGATTGGGCTTTATTTGAAACAGGGAACATGCGGCCATGATCCTCTTCTTTCAGTTTTACACCGAGATTTTCGAAGAATGTAATAATATCTTCATTATTAAAAATAGAAAAAGCGCTGTATAAGAAGCGGCCATTTCCTGGTATATGTTTAACGATCTCATCAAGTGGTAGACGGTTCGTTACGTTACAGCGGCCGCCACCAGAAATCGCAAGTTTACGCCCTAGTTTATTTCCTTTATCAAGAAGTAAGACGCTTGCGCCTTCTTCTGCAGCACCGATTGCAGCCATTAGCCCAGAAGGCCCGCCGCCGATGACAATAACATCATAATGCATAATATATCGACCTCATTTTCTACATTTCCTGCCTAAAAGAATAGCATGTTTTCCCTTAAAAGAAAAATAGAGTGAAGTACTGCTTAAGGAGAGAATTGTGGTACAATACAAAAGTTAGAGTTCAGCACTATCCTGCTATTTGTGGGCCATAGGACTAAAACCTTAAGAGTTAGGGGAAGTCTAATAGTTCTCGAATGCTCGAATAGTTCAATTTATTATAGTTTCACTTTACCCCGCATTAACGGGCAGTAAGACTCCCACCTTAAAGTT
The DNA here is from genome assembly GCF_003812125.1 of Bacillus sp. FDAARGOS_527. Classification (NCBI taxonomy): domain Bacteria; kingdom Bacillati; phylum Bacillota; class Bacilli; order Caryophanales; family Bacillaceae; genus Bacillus; species Bacillus sp. FDAARGOS_527. The sequence continues at coordinate 3,781,974 of NZ_CP033795.1, read as the reverse complement.
TGCTTAGGTCAAAGAAGTAGGTGGGAGATTAACTGCCCCTAAATGCCCGATTGGTCAACTAATAATCAGTGGGGAAGAACACCCCACTGATTAAAGTTTCACTTTATGTAGATGTAGGAGGATTTTTGTATGTCCGATTCGAAATTTCTGCGCGGAACGCTCATCGTTACGTTAGGGACATTTTTAGTGAAGTTCTTAGGCATGATTTACGTCTTTCCGTTTCATGCATTAGTAGGGACAGAAGGCGGAACGCTCTATACATATGGATACATTCCATATACGATCTTTTTAAGTATTGCAACGGCAGGGGTGCCGCTTGCGGTTTCAAAATTCGTTTCCAAATATAATGCGCTTGGCGATTATAAAACGAGCCGGAGAATGTTCCGCTCGGGAATGGTTATGATGATAGTAACAGGAGTTCTTTCATTCCTAGTACTGTACATGACGGCGCCGTTGTTTGCAGAAGCAATGCTTGGTAAACAAAGTGTACACAGTAATATAGGAGAAGTTACGACGATTATTCGTCTTGTAAGTTTTGCGCTTATTGTTGTGCCGGCAGCGAGTTTAATTCGTGGTTATTTCCAAGGTCACCAATCGATGGGACCAACTACTGTTTCGCAAATTATTGAACAAATTATTCGTATCGTCTTTTTATTAGCGGGTAGTTTTATCGTTATTAAAGTACTTGGTGGTACAGTTGCAACAGCAGTTGGGGTAGCGACATTTGCTGCATTCGTTTCAGCAGTTGGAGCGCTCGGTGTACTCATTTGGTACTGGCTAAAACGTAAAAAACATTTGGATCAATATTTAATTGAACAAACTGTACCAGAATCGACAGTGAGTACTGTTCAATTATTTAAAGAATTATTTGCATATGCGATTCCTTATGTTGTAATTGGGTTAACAATTCCTTTATATCAACAAATTGATACATTGACATTTAACTCAATTATGCAAGCAATTGGTCAAGGTGATATTGCAGAGCGAGCGCTCGGTATTTTCACAATGTGGACGCATAAATTAATTATGATTCCTGTATCACTTGCGACAGCGTTTAGTTTAACGCTCGTACCAGCGATTACAAAATCATTTACTGAAAAGCAATACCGTTATTTAAAGTTACAGATTACACAAACATTCCAGGCAAATATGTTCTTAACATTGCCAGCGGTTGTCGGTATTTCATCACTTGCCTATCCGATTTATACTGCATTTTACGATGCAGATCCATTAGGTGGACAAGTATTAATGTGGTATGCACCGGTTGCGTTGTTATTTGCTTTATTTACAGTAACAGCGGCAATTCTGCAAGGTATTAACCAACAAAAGCATGCGATTATCGCACTTATAATGGGTGTTATTTTGAAATTTGTATGTAACGTAATCTTTATTCGTTATTTCGGTACAGTAGGGGCGATTCTAGCAACAGCTGTTGGTTTCCTAGCTTCTGTTTGGTACACAAATCAACAAATTAAAAAATACGCACACTATTCATTCGGTGTTGTATATAAGAGAACGTTCCAAATTGCAGTATTAACATTTGTAATGGTTGTGGTCGTAAAACTATCACAATGGATTCTATCCTTCATGATTTCGCCGGATGGCCGAGTTGGCGCTCTTATTACAGTTGCGATTTGTGCAGGTCTTGGCGGTCTCGTTTACGGATTGTTAGCAATTCGCACAGGAGTACTTGAAAGAGTATTTGGCGGAGAAGCGTTAGAGAAGATCCAACGTAAACTTGGCAATAGATTCAAAATAAAGTTGAAATCAAAAGGGGCGTAATTACGTCCCCTTTTCTATGATAAATAAAGAAGGTGAAAAACGTGAGATTAGATAAATTATTAGCAAACATGGGATATGGAAGTAGAAAAGAAGTAAAGAAATTATTGAAAGACGGCGTTGTGAAAATTGATGGCATATCAGTGAAAGATGCAAAGGTTCATGTAAATGTAGAAGAACAAGAAGTTATGATTCACGGTGAAGTCGTGGAATATAAAGAGTTTGTTTACTTAATGATGCATAAACCACAAGGCGTTATTTCAGCGACAGAAGATGATAATCATGAAACGGTAATAGATTTATTAGAGTTAGAAGATGCGATTTTTAATCCGTTCCCAGTGGGAAGACTTGATATTGATACAGAAGGTTTCTTATTAATAACAAATGATGGGAAGTTATCACATCAATTGTTATCTCCGAAAAAACATGTGCCGAAAAAATATTATGCACACGTTGCAGGAGTAGTAACAGAAGAGGATGTAAAAGAGTTTGCTAAAGGTGTTATTTTAGATGATGGCTATGAAACAAAGCCAGGTGCACTTACAATATTAAAAAGCGATGATATTTCTGAAATCGAGCTTGTCATTACAGAAGGAAAGTTCCATCAAGTGAAGCGTATGTTTGAAGCGGTAGGGAAAAAAGTAGTCTACTTAAAGAGAACAGAGATGGGACCGTTAGTGTTAGATGAAGAGCTAGAACTTGGACAATACCGAGAGCTAACAGATGAAGAAGTAGAGATGTTAAAAACATATCAAGTAGATACTGAGAAATAGTGCTATTTTTAGGCGCAGAAAAGACCCCTTTCTAATGAGTTAGAAAGGGGTATGTATTTATTTACATACAATTATTTTTCGTTATGAGGTCATTCTCACTTTCTTTCCTGTTGTTGTCCACTTACCGCGGCAAGGGCTATACACGAGTTCATTAAACTGCAACACATTTAGATCACGTTGTATCGTTCGTGGTGTGATCCCGAACTCATCTACAAGGTCTTTCGTCGTTACCGTTCCGTTTTCATTGATGTACATATAAATTGATTTAATGCGTGTTAGCATACGAGTAGTTGTAGGTTTCAAGAGAAAACCACTCCTCTACTAGTTTTTTTGACCCCATTCAGGAAAGAAGGTCGTTACTACCATTGTACTCTACATGATAAAATTCATGCTTTAATCTACTTAAATTTTACAGAAATTTAACAAATATTTATATAGAAAAATATTGGTAGTTGACATTGTATATATGGTCAGTCAACTAACACATAAAATTCTACGTAAAACGCCAAATTCCTGCAAATTTTTTTGAAAAAATAAAAGAAAAACTAATAAGAAATATCTGAAATATTACAATTGTTCGGTATTTGGTTTTCGTGTATGGCATAAGAGATTTTGGTTTGTTATGATGAAAGAAACAATATAGTGAAGGATGGATGCGTGATGTCAGCAATTAATTGGACAGAAGAAGTTGCAAAACGAAAAGATAATTTAATTCGTGATACACAACAATTTTTACAAATTAAAAGTGTATGGGAAGAAGAATCGGCGAAAGAGGGCGCACCATTCGGTGAAGGTGTAGAAAAAGCTTTATCTTTCATGTTACATAAAGGAGAAACGGAAGGCTTTACTTCTAAAAATTTAGAAGGGTATGCAGGTCATCTTGAAATGGGACAAGGAGAAGAATTAGTAGGTATTCTTTGTCACGTTGATGTTGTACCAGAAGGAGATGGCTGGACGACTCCTGCATATAGTGCAGATATTCGTGATGGGAAGATTTTTGCACGTGGTGCAATTGACGATAAAGGCCCAACGATGGCAGCTTACTATGCGATGAAAATTGTGAAAGAATTAGGTTTACCTCTTTCAAAACGTGTTCGTATGATTTTAGGAACAGATGAGGAAAGCAATTGGAAATGTGTAGATCACTACTTTAAAAACGAAGAAATGCCAACAATCGGTTTTGCGCCAGACGCGGACTTTCCAATTATTAATGCAGAAAAAGGAATTTCTGATATACAAGTTGTGCAAAATGGTAGTGAAGAGAAGAAAGGTACATATGAACTTGTTTCATTTGAGTCAGGTCGCCGTTTAAATATGGTTCCTGATTTTGCAGAAGCGGTTGTTACAGGAGAGGATGTAAGTGCACTTACAGTAGCATATGAAGAGTATTTACAAACTGCTAAAAAAATAGGTGAAGCAATTGTAGAAGGTAATACAGTAACGTTGCAAATTAAAGGGGTTTCAGCTCACGGATCTACTCCTGAAAAAGGAGAAAATGCAGGTTTATTACTGGCAAACTTCTTAACGAAAGTTGCTCTTGATGGAAAAGGGGAATCGTTTGTATCGTTTGCAACAGAAACATTTACAGGAGATACTTTAGGAGAGAAAGCTGGTATTTCTTATAAAGACGATATTAGTGGTCCATTAACAGTGAATGTTGGTCGTCTTTCTTATACGAAAGAAAATGGTGGCAATTTAGGATTAAACGTACGTTACCCAGTTACGACTAACTTTGAAGAAATGATTGCAAAGTTAAAAGAATATGTGGGTAATCATGGATTTGAAGTAGCTGATTATTCAAACTCTCGTCCGCATCACGTTGATAAAGACCACGTATTAATTCGTACGTTGCAGCGCGTATATGAAGAACAAACAGGTGAAAAAGCAGAACTATTAGCAATTGGCGGTGGTACTTACGCTCGTTCGTTAAAAGCTGGTGTTGCATTTGGCCCATTGTTCCCTGGAAAAGAAGAACTTGCGCATCAAAAAGATGAGTATATTGAAATTGAAGACTTATTAAAGGCAACAGCAATTTACGCGCAAGCAATTTATGAATTAGCGAAGTAATGGATATATAAATAATAAAAGACCGTCCCGATACATATTTTGGGACGGTTTTCTATTACGTGTCGTTTGTTGGTAAGCAGATGTTCCTTGTCGAAATGTCGATATCATTTCATCTATTAACGCGACCTGAACTTGGTTAGACTTGTAGGGAAGTTGGATTCTTTTTAATGGAATGAGATAAGAAAGAAAAGCAACAATAGAAAGAAGGAGAAGATGTACATGGAACTGCATTATTTTGTCGCGATTACGTTACCAAATCATATAAAAGAAGTGCTGTCTAACTATAAAGAGGAAATGCAAGAGGAATTACCATTTCGTTCATGGGTACATAAAGAAGACTATCATGTTACCCTTTCGTTTTTAGGTAGTGCGACAGAGGAACAATTAGAAGGAATAAAGAATGGATTACAAACACTTATACAAATGAAAGAACTATCGTTCACATTACAAGGATTTTCAACGTTTGGTATGGAAGACAGGCCGCGTATTTTTTGGGCAAAGGTAAGCGAAAATCAAGATTTGTTTCAATTGCAAAAGCGAGTACACGTTATGTGTGAAGAGAATGGATTTTCTTTAGAAACGCGCCCATATCATCCGCATATTACTGTTGCACGTAAATGGGTAGGAGAAGAAAAGTTTGATTTAGAACATATAAAGGAAGTGCCTGAAATATCATTTCAAGCGGATACGATTACTTTATACGAATCTCACGTAAAGGAGACACCGAAATATAAAGCAATTGCTGAAATAAAATTACAAAAATAGAATGTATGAAAACGTTTTTTATACAGGTGAATATACTATAAAGAACAATGTGTTACTGTATAGGGCTTCGCTGATAAGAAAAGCCTTATCATTTGCAGCTCGTTTCATTTTAACTTTAAGAATGATGGTGATTTTTTTATGTTGAAAGTAAAACGTCCATTTGATGCCTATTTAGATGAAATGAATAAAATTACAATTTTGCTCCCACATGCGTATGGAACAAGTCGGACATTTCGTTTGCAAGAAGGAAGTAACGTGAAAGATTTACCGATTGCTCATACAATTGCGCTTCCGGATGCAACGAAGTATGAGTGCTTTATAGAAGAGCCGCTAGATGTGGGGAAGTATTATACAGTACGAGATGAACGGAATGAAGAAACAGATTTACAAATAGGTGCTGTCATAAGAACAGCGATTTTCGATGAAAAGTATTATTACGAAGGTACAGATTTAGGGGCGGTACACCAAAAGGAAGCAACTACATTTAAAGTATGGGCTCCAACTGCGAGGCTTGCGAAAGTAAGAATTTATAAAAGTGATAAAGAATATACAGATTACGAAATGTACAGAGAAGAAAATGGAGTTTGGGCTCATACATTGCACGGCGATTTAGCCGGTGAAAAGTATACATTTCTTGTTTGTATAAATTTAATATGGAACGAAGCTGTGGATCCTTATGCAAAATCAGTGACTGTAAATGGGAAGTACGGCGTTGTTATTGATTTGGAAAAGACGAATGTAACAAAGCGAGGGCAATTACCACCTTTACAAGCAATGACAGATGCCATATTGTATGAACTGCATATTCGTGATGCTACTATTCATCCGAATAGTGGAGTGAGTAAAAAAGGAACATATAAAGGGCTAATGGAAGAAGGAACAACAGGACAAAATGGGACGTTAACAGGTTTGTCTCATATAAAAGATTTAGGTGTTACACATGTTGAACTATTACCTTTATATTGTTTCGGTGGTGTAGATGAGGCAAACCCTTCCTCTGCGTATAATTGGGGTTACAATCCATTATATTACAACGCACCAACGGGATTTTATGCTACAAATCCTTCTGACCCGTATAACAGGATCGTAGAGTGTAAACAGCTGATTGAAACATTTCATGAGCACGGCATTAGGGTGATTATAGATGTTGTATATAATCATGTGTATGAAAGAGAGCTATCGTCATTTGAAAAGCTTGTTCCAGGATATTATTTTCGTCATGGTGAAAATGGTATGCCTTCTAATGGGACGGGAGTCGGAAATGATATAGCATCTGAACGGAAAATGATGAGGAAATTCATTGTAGAGTCTATTTTATATTGGCTTACAGAGTACAATGTTGATGGATTTCGGTTCGACTTAATGGGAATTTTAGATGTTGATACAATAAATATAATAGAAAAAGAAGTGCGAAACATAAAGCGAGATGCACTGCTATTAGGAGAAGGCTGGGATTTACAAACACCACTTCTTCTAGAGGAAAAAGCAACGTTAAATAACGCAAAGAAAATGCCGCATATTGCGCAATTTAATGATCAATTTCGTGATGGGATAAAAGGGAGTACCTTTCATATAAATAAACGTGGTTTTGCATTTGGTGGGTATGTAGACTGTAATCATTTGCAGTATATTGCATCAGGAAGCCTTTTGAGTATGAAAGAAACAGGTTTGTTTCTAGAGCCTGTGCAAAGCATTAACTATGTAGAATGTCATGACAATATGACGATGTGGGATAAACTAATGCGCAGTAATGAAGAGTCGGAAGAGATTTTGAAAAAACGTCACGTGCTAGCAACTGCAATGGTGATTCTGTCGCAAGGCATCCCTTTCTTACATGCTGGGCAAGAGTTTTATCGTACGAAGCAAGGAAATGAAAATAGTTATAATGCAAATGATGAAATTAATCAATTAGATTGGGATCGAAAAGAGAAAGAAATAGAGACCGTTAACTATATAAAAGGTTTAATTGCGATTCGTAAAGAGCACGGAGCATTCCGGTTACAAAATGCAGACCTTATAAAAAAGCATATGACTTTTTTGCAAACATCCCCAGAAGTACTTGCATATCATTTAGAAAATGTAGAGTCGTTTGGACCGTGGAAAGAAATTGTCGTTTTATTTAATAGCAGTTTAGAAGCGAAAACGGTGCAACTGCCGAAAGAAGAAACGTGGCATGTGTTAGTAAACGAAAAGCAAGCGAAAATAGAGCCAATTTCTTCATTTAGAGGAAAGGAACTTAGGCTCGCTCCGATTAGCACGTATATATTGACGATAATGTGACAAATCGCTACTTGACGATGAGAATGTAATAAATGTAGAATTGACAAAGGTGACGATTTTGATAAGTTGTCATTCTATGGCTGGTTTTGTAAAATAAAATAGAGAATTTTTGGCTTATGCCAAGTTTTCTTTTCATTTACAGTAAAATATATATGAATCCACAACATGTGTAGAAATGTTGCGGTTTTTCTTTTCATAACTATAAAAGATAAGGATTTGTTAACGGGTAATGAATATGGAATGGTTGGAACAATTATTAGGAAAAGAGTGGAGTCTTGTACCGGCTGGTGGAGTAACGGGCGATGCATATATTGCGCAAAACGGACAACAGAAGTTATTTTTAAAGCGGAATACATCGCCCTTTTTAGCGGTATTGTCAGCAGAAGGAATTGTTCCAAAATTACTTTGGACAAGAAGGGTAACGAACGGTGATGTAATTTCTGCTCAAAAATGGCTTCCGGGACAGAAGTTAGAGCCAGAGGATATGAAACTAGAACGTGTTGCGAAACTTTTGAAGAAAATACACTCCTCTAAAGCACTTGTGCAGATGATTCAGAGACTTGGGAAGCAGCCGCTTCACGCACAAGAGTTATTACAACAACTGCAACTTGTTTTAAGAGGAGATATAAGGGATGAGGAAACAATTCAGCAAGGTCTTCAATATTTAATGGATTCATTAAAAGATATTGAATACAATGAATTCGTTGTATGCCATTGTGATGTAAACCATAACAATTGGCTATTGTCGGATGAAGATGAGTTGTTTTTAATTGATTGGGATGGAGCTGTAATTGCTGACCCAGCTCTAGACCTCGGTATGTTATTATATTGGTACATTCCGCGCCAAGAATGGAGTGAGTGGCTCGGTTACTATGATATTGAAATGGATGAATCGCTGCTTAAACGTATGAGATGGTATGTGATAGCACAAACGATTTTGTCTATTCAATGGCATACAACAAAAAAACAGCAAGCAGAAGCTGAATATTGGCATCAATATTTACAGCAACTACTTGCTTCAGAGTAATACTTAAGAAAAATTGTCCATTCCAGCAATCCATTGAGTAAGTTGTTCTTGATTATTGGAAATGTGGTTGTCCAAATTAGAGGAAGATTTACCCGATTGACTATAAGAATATACATCGTTTAGCATTGCTTTAGCGTCACTACTTATATTATCGTTTGCGAGTAACGATTGAATGAGACGCTCTAATTGCTCGCATTCAGAAACTGTCCCGCAACAATCACTTTGGTGATTGACTAAAATATCTTTCAGCACTTCTAATTGATGTTGTTGATTAATTGGCATGAACGGATCATCCTTTCGATTGTTTTTCTCTTCTTAGAAAAGTAAGAGAAAAAGCTGTTTCGTCATGGAATGTTTAATGCTGTATGTAGTTTTTATCAAAATGGTACATCTTATACTTGAAAGAAACGGACCGAGTGCTCGTACGTACTTGGTTTTTTGTTTGGTAGATTGATTAAAAACAGAAAGAAGGAATTATTCCTTTAAAATAGCTATGTAAAGAGAGGGAAACATCTATGCGTTTAAGACATAAACCATATGCAATGGATCGAATTAATGAGTATTCACATATCGTAATCGGAAACCCAGAGGAGCGCGCTGGTAACTGGAAAGAAGTATTTGGAAATGAGCAGCCCATTCACATCGAAGTAGGTACAGGTCGTGGCCGCTTTATGTATGATATGGCAAAAGCCAATCCACATATTAATTATATTGGAATTGAAAAATTCACAAGTGTTGTTGTAGATGCACTGGATAAATTAATTGAAGAAGAATTACCAAACTTAAAGTTAATTAATAAAGATGCTGAAGATTTAACAGTTTTCTTTGCAAAAGGTGAGATCGATCGCGTGTATTTAAACTTCTCAGATCCATGGCCAAAGAAACGTCATACGAAGCGTCGTTTAACGTACAAAACGTTTTTACGCAATTATGAAGAAGTGTTAGTAGAAGGCGGAGAAATTCATTTCAAAACAGATAACCAAGGTTTATTTGAATATTCTCTTATGAGTATGGCGGAGTATGGTATGTTACTAACTTACTTAAGCTTAGATCTTCATAACAGCGACTTTGAAGGTAACATTATGACTGAGTACGAAGAGAAATTCTCTAGTAAAGGTCATCGCATTTACCGAGTAGAAGCAAAATATCGTACAGAGCCTATGCAGTAATGCATAGGTTTTTTTTGTGTCTAAAATAATCAGAATTTTATGTTAGTATTAAAAGAAAAGGGGGATGAAAAATGGAACAGTTACAAGTTGGAGATATAAAAGTGACGTGGCTAAAAGGTGGGAACACACATTTAGACGGAGGAGCAATGTTTGGCGTTGTGCCGAAAGTACTTTGGTCACGTAAATATAAACATAATGATACAAATCATATTTATTTACGAACAGATCCGTTACTTTTACAAACGAAAGATGGCAACATGCTCATTGATTCTGGTATAGGAAATGGTAAATTGAATGAAAAGATGAAGCGGAATCAAGGTGTAACGGAAGAGTCGTCAGTTGAGAATTCTTTAGAAAAGATGGGACTAAAGCCTGAAGATATTCATTACGTTTTAATGACGCACCTTCACTTTGATCATGCATCTGGTTTAACGAAATGGGAAGGTGATCAACTTGTACCAACTTTTCCAAATGCGAAAGTTTACGTAAGTGAAACAGAGTGGAATGAAATGAGAAATCCAAATATTAGATCCCGTAATACATATTGGAAGGAAAATTGGGAGCCGATTGTAGACCAAGTTGTTACGTTTCAGCAAGAAATAGAAATTACGGATGAAATAAAAATGGCGCATACGGGCGGCCATAGTGACGGACACGCAGTGATCGCTTTAGAAAGCAAAGGGGAAACGATGCTGCATTTAGCAGACCTATTGCCGACGCACGCCCATCAAAATGTATTATGGGTCATGGCTTATGATGATTATCCGATGACATCGATTGAAAATAAGCAAAAGTGGATGAAGTATGGTGCTGAAAACGATGCTTGGTTCACTTTTTATCATGACGCGTATTATCGCGCAGTAAAGTGGAATGAGGAAGGTCATATCGTAGAAAAAATAGAACGGAAAACGGGTATAGAAGCATAAAAATGGGAGGGTGTTCCAGCAGTCTGTTGGAGCAGTCTCCTTTTTGTTGTCGTTTTTTGTCGGTAAGTCGATATATTTCAAAAATCGCCGATATAATTTGAGTTACGGTCGATATATTTCAAAAATCGCTGATATATTTGGAGTTGCAGCCGATATATTCGAAAAAACGCCGATATAATTTCAATCACTATCTGCAATTAAAAAATAAGAGGTTCACCTAATGGGAACCCTCCTTTTTATGCTGCTATAACCTCTAAAACAGTACCTGTTTTAGCATCAACTAAAAATTCAAATCGTTCTTGTATATCATTTAACATCGTTGTAAGACCGCCGCGATACACTTCATACGCGACATCATATTTTTCAAATGTCTCTGGAACCATATGTACCCAAGAGCCAGTAATTTCACCTTTATGACTTAATGCTTGTTTTACCATTTTCAATGCTTTTTCTGAAGAAATATGGGATTGTTCTTGTACTTTGTTTGCAACGAAATAACCAGCTGCGAACCCAACGCCAAGACCTGCTACTAAACCTTTCCAGCTCATATATTCACCTCAATTCTATAAAATAAAAATAGTGTACCGATAATAATTATAAAGCAAATACAGCTAAAAAAGAAGAAACTAGAAACATTTCGAAAATTTCGTTACAATAAAAGAGGTATTCTACTAAGGTTTGAAAGAAGGGGACTTCGTGAATAAAGAGACATTACAATTATTTCGCACGTTAACAGAATTACAAGGTGCATCAGGTTTCGAACATGATGTACGCCGTTTTATGAAGCAAGAATTAAGCAAATATGCAGATGAAATTGTACAAGACGGTTTAGGTAGTGTATTTGGTCTGAAAAAAGGGGACGAAACTGGCCCGCGTGTTCTTGTAGCAGGTCATATGGATGAAGTAGGTTTTATGGTTACGCAAATTACGAAAAACGGAATGCTTCGTTTTCAACCTTTAGGCGGCTGGTGGAGCCAAGTACTATTAGCTCAGCGCGTTCAAGTTATGACGAAGAATGGCCCTGTTATTGGGGTTGTTGGTTCTATTCCTCCTCATTTATTAAGTGACGCGCAACGTGCAAAACCGATGGATATAAAAAATATGTTAATTGATATAGGCGCAGATAGCTATGAAGATGCGATTGAAATTGGTGTAAAACCAGGACAACAAATCGTGCCAATCTGCCCGTTTACGCCGATGGCAAACGAAAAGAAAATTATGGCGAAAGCTTGGGACAACCGTTATGGATGTGGCCTTGCAATCGAATTACTAAAAGAATTAAAAGACGAAACATTACCAAACACATTGTACTCTGGTGCGACTGTACAAGAAGAAGTTGGTCTTCGCGGTGCTCAAACTGCTGCAAATATGATTCAACCAGATATTTTCTATGCGCTTGATGCAAGTCCAGCTAACGATGCATCTGGTGACAAAACACAGTTCGGTCAATTAGGAAAAGGTGCTCTTCTTCGTATTTATGACCGTACGATGGTAACGCATAGAGGAATGCGCGAATTCATTTTAGATACAGCAGAAACACACAACATTCCGTACCAATACTTTATTTCACAAGGTGGTACAGATGCGGGCCGTGTACATACAAGTAACTCAGGTATCCCATCAGCAGTGATTGGTGTTTGCGCACGCTACATTCATACACATGCTTCTATTTTACATGTTGATGACTATGCGGCAGCAAAAGAGTTAATTACGAAGCTTGTAAGAGCAACGGATAAAACGACGTTAGAGACAATTAAAAATAACGCGTAGAGAAGAAGGGCGAAAAACCCTTCTTTTTTTAGATTGAATAGATGCTCGAGCGATATATGGTAGCGGTCAGTGCTTAATTGATTCTCGCATGGGGGATTATAACCCCGGGTAGGAAGTGAGAGTAAGGTTGCTTTTGAGTTCGAGGTCCGCAATGTTGTGAGAAAAACTCTTCTTTTTCAGAGTGAAGAGACAAACAAGCGATGTGTGGTGGCCGTGCTCCCGTGTATAAAGAACAATTTGATTAAGGGAAAATGATAAATTTTTATAGAGGTGAATGAAATGAAAGTAGTAGTTGGATCGAAGAATAAAACGAAGGTTGGAGCTGTGGAGAAGGTTTGGAAAGATGCCGAAATTACATCTCTTTCTGTTCCTTCAGGAGTAGCAGCACAACCGTTTTCAGATGAAGAGACGATGCAAGGAGCGATCAATAGAGCGAAGCGAGCGCTAGAGGAAGGGGAAGCTCAAATTGGCATTGGACTAGAGGGCGGCGTGATGAAAACGGAGTACGGTTTATTTATGTGTAATTGGGGCGCACTAGCAACAAGTGATGGTAAAACATTCGTTGCCGGCGGGGCGCGTATTACGTTACCGGATGATTTTTTAGCACCTCTTGAAGAGGGCAAGGAGTTAAGTGAAGTGATGGAAGAGTTTGTACAGAGAAAAGATATTCGTAGTCATGAAGGTGCTATCGGTATTTTTACGGATGATTATGTGGACCGTACGGAATTATTTGTACACGTTGTTAAGTTACTTGTTGGGCAATATAAGTATGATAAAAAGCAAGCATAAACCTTGCACCGTGCGCGATGTATGGTAGTATAAAGGAAAGATTATAACATGAAAAAATGCACTCGTTAGAGGAGGAAATATAGATGAAATCATTAGAAAGCATGGAGCAATTTCAAGAGTTAAAAAATGAAGAGAATGTAATCTTTATGTTCTCAGCAGAATGGTGTCCAGACTGCCGCTTCGTAGATCCATTTATGCCAGAAGTAGAAGAGAAATATAGTGATTTCTCATTTTACTACGTAGATCGTGATGAGTTTATTGATCTATGCGTAAAATTAGACGTATTTGGCATTCCGAGCTTTGTAGCGTACAATAAAGGTGAAGAAACAGGTCGCTATGTAAACAAAGATCGTAAAACACAAGAACAAATCGAAGAGTTCATTGAAGGTTTAAAATAAGGCAATTTGCCAATTGAATTGTAAAACAACCTCTACCTTCGCGGGGGAGGTTATTTTTTTGGAAGGGAGGAAAAAGAGATGAAGATGACAAGTAAAAAGATGAAAGACGAGTTAATGAAGAGATTATCTCGCCCGGAATGGGACTTTCAGTATGATAGTGAGAAAGAAGTTCTACGTATAGAACAGAAAGACTCAAAAAAAGGTATTAACGTATCGCTTCCAGGAGTTGTAGCAAAATGGGAAGTGAATAAAGAAAAGGCGATTGAAGAGGTTGCCTACTACGTACAAGAAGCGTTAATTGCGATGCATAAGGAAGAAAATAGCGCGGCGAAAATTTTACCTGTTATTCGCTCTACTTCTTTCCCGAAACAAGCAGAAGAAGGAAATCCGTTTATTATGACGGATCATACGGCGGAAACACGTATTTACTATGCGCTAGATTCGAATAAAACATATCGTCTCATTGACGAGCGTTTATTACAAAAATTAGGGCTTACAGAGCAACAAGTACGTGAAATGGCATTATTCAACGCTCGCTCATTAAGTTATGAATTTAAACAAGACACAGTAGCAGGTAATACATTCTACTTTTTAAACACAAATGATGGGTATGATGCCACTCGTATTTTAAACGAATCGTTACTACAATCGATGCGTGAAAAGATTTCTGGTGACATGGTTGTTGCTGTTCCTCACCAAGATGTATTAATTATTGCTGATATCGTCAACGAAATCGGTTATGATATTATTGCACAAATGACAATGAAATTTTTTGCCGAAGGGCATGTTCCGATTACATCACTTTCATTCGTATATGAAGATGGGGACTTTGAACCAATCTTTATTTTAGCGAAGAATCGGAAGAAGACAGATGGAAAAGAGAAAGGATGAACGAAGTGAACGTTTTTTACAACCTTGAAGGAATTGGTGACACTTTAATTGTTGCCTTACAAGATATTACTTTAGAGAACCGTACTTTTGATCGCAAAGGAGATGTTGCACGCGTATACGATCGTGAAAGCAATGAAACAGCAGGATTCAACATCTTTAATGCATCTTCTTACTTAGAAGTAAAAGAAACAGGTAACCTTACATTAACGAAAGAACTTGTAGAAAAAATTAACGAAATTTTAGCGAAGAACGGCTTTGAAGAAACAGTAGAAGCAGATCTTTCTCCGAAATTTGTTGTAGGCTATGTAGCTGAAAAAGAGAAACACCCAAATGCCGATAAGCTAAACATCTGTAAAGTAGAAATCGGTACAGAAACATTACAAATCGTATGTGGCGCACCAAACGTTGATGCAGGACAAAAAGTTGTCGTTGCAAAAATCGGCGCTGTAATGCCAAGCGGTATGTTAATTAAGCCAGCTGAGCTTCGCGGAGTTCCTTCTGCTGGAATGATTTGTTCAGCACGTGAATTAGAGCTTCCAGATGCTCCACAAGAAAAAGGTATTCTTGTATTAGAAGATAGCTTTGAAGTTGGACAAGAGTTTAAATTTTAATTGATATAAGAAAAGAGAGGTTGTCCTTTTGGATGACCTCTCTTTTCGTTTTTTTTGTCAGTAAATCGATATCCTGTGTTGAATCGTTGATATATTGCGAGTTGTGATAGATATATTCAAAAAATCGTTCATATTATAAGGATGTCACCTTTTTTCTTTGAATCTATATTGTATTTTATAAACAAACTAGTTAAAATTTAGAAAAAAGAAGGGGATAGACGTATGAAACAACAACCAAAAATCGCAGAACTTCTGAAACGAATTGAAACTTCAAAACAGCAAGATATCGAGTTAGGTTCTTATGAAATCTATTTGTTTAGTGAAATTGAATTAGAAAAAGGACAAATCGGCTATCGATATGATAAACATAAAAATTCATTAATAAGTGAAGAAAACGGAAAATGGAAAGAAGAATGGATTGTTATCGGATATGAAACAGATATGGGGGACCCAGTTTTCGTAAATGTGTCTGATGATGCGTATTTCGTTTATACTGCAGAGCGTGGTACAGAAGCGTGGCAACCCGTTCATATTGGAAATATGGATGAGATTATAAAACAATTATAAAAAACTTTGAGACCGGTGCAAAGTGTAACGGATAGTGTAGATGAGTATCGGAAGAGTAAAGCTTGAACGCATTCTTACATGTAAGAATGCGTTTTTCTATATGAAAACACTCGTAAATTAGAATATTATGGATAAATATGACATGCTTAATTTTACCTGCACTTTTTGCCGAATGCTGATACAATAAAGGATGTTACTATTTAGTAGAAAGAGTGGTAAGCATGTTAGATTGGATGAAAAAGCTGTTTAACAAAGAGGAAGAACAAACAGCGATGAATAAAGAAGTACAAAAGCAAGTTGAAAGTCAGCCGAAAATTCCTCGTGTAAACCACTACACTGAAGCAAGAGAAGCACAAATGGCAAGTAGGAATGCAGGTAAATGCCGTTTTCCATTAGTACCGGATAATGGGTTCGATGAAGAGGATGTTATAGAAACAGGGCGTTTTGAAGAACAACCTGTTCAAGCTGTAACATATGAGAATCAGCCTATTCAAAGAGGAATCAAAGTGGAAAGAAGCAGACGACAGTATGTGGAGAAGGTAGTTTCTACATATGAAGAGCCGGAAATACAATATGAACCGGAGCGAGAGCCTGTCGTAAAGAAAGCATCTACACCAGCGCAAGAAAGTAACCGTAGACCATTTCGTCCAACAGAAATGATTTCGCCAATTTACGGATATAACCGTCCTTCAGTAGAGAAAAAGGAAGAAAAGCAGGAGGAAGTAAAGGAAAGAGAAGACCTTGAAATATCTGTAGAGGGCAAATCAGTCGTTGATGCATGGTTAGAGAAAAAAGGATATACACTATCTGATTTCTCAGAAGGACAAGCACCGACTTCTTCTAGTCATAGAGCTGCTAACGAGCAAGGAGAGCAACAATATGAAGAGAGTAAAAAGGAAGAAAAGTCAGTTGTTGATCAATGGCTAGAGAAAAACGGTTATGAAATCGAACGCCAAGAGCCTATAGTGGAAGAAAAAGAAGTGGTTCAAGAAATGAGTGCACCGCAGGAAGTTCCAGCGGCTGAATTACTTCATGAAACAATTGCTGAGCGCATGGAAGGTGCGAAGCAAGAAAGTGATGTAGTGGACAAAAACATTCTACAAGAGGAATTAGTAGATTCTAAAGTAGAGCACGAGGATACAATATTATCAGAAGAAATTAAACGTAGTACAGAAATAGAACAACCTACTATTGAAGTAGAAAAACAAGCACCAGAAGAATCAGTGATTGTCAAAGCAGAAGAAAAACTTGAAGAAACAATTGTTGTAGAAATACCAGAAGAAGTGGAAGTAATTGCAGAAGCAGAAGAGTCAGAAGAAGTGGAAGTAATTGCAGAAGCAGAAGAGTCAGAAGAAGTGGAAGTAATTGCGGAAGCGGAAGAGTCAGAAGAAGTGGAAGTAATTGCAGAAGCAGAAGAGTCAGAAGAAGTGGAAGTAATTGCAGAAGCAGAAGAGTCAGAAGAAGTGGAAGTAATTGCAGAAGCAGAAGAGTCAGAAGAAGTGGAAGTAATTGCAGAAGCAGAAGAGTCAGAAGAAGTGGAAGTAATTGCGGAAGCGGAAGAAACAGAAGAAGTGGAAGTAATTGCAGAAGCGGAAGAACCAGAAGAAGTGGAAGTAATTGCAGAAGCGGAAGAACCAGAAGAAGTGGAAGTAATTGCGGAAACAGAAGAGCAAAAAGAAGTGGAAGTAATTGCGGAAGCGGAAGAACCAGAAGAAGTGGAAGTAATTGCAGAAGCGGAAGAGCAAGAAGAAGTAGAAGCAATTGCGGAAGCGGAAGAGCAAGAAGAAGTAGAAGCAATTGCGGAAGCGGAAGAGCGAAAAGAAGTAGAAGTAATTGCAGAAACAGAAGCACCAGAAGAAGTGGAACCTGTAGTACTTGAGGAAACGCAGCAAGAAATGGTGTTAAATGAAGCAATTGAACAAAAGAATGAATTCATACATGTTGCTGAGACTGATGAACAAACGAAAAAAGATGTTCAAAGCTTTGCGGATGTTTTAATTACAGAAGAACAATTAGTTGTAGAAGAACAACCAGTTGTAGAAGAACAACCAGTTGCAGAAGAAACACCGGTCGCAGAAGAACAATCAGTTGTAGAAGAAACACCGGTCGCAGAAGAACAATTAGTTGTAGAAGAAACACCGGTCGCAGAAGAACAATCAGTTGTAGAAGAAGCACCGATTGTAGAAGAACAACCAGTTGCAGAGGAAATACCGATTGTAGAAGAACAACCAGTTGTACAAAAAGAAGAACCAAAACGTGAGAAAAAGCGTCACGTACCATTTAATGTTGTTATGTTGAAACAAGATAGAACGCGATTAATGGAAAGACATGCGGCTAGAACAAATGCAATGCAACCTTCTATGAGTGAACGAGTAGAGAATAAGTCTGTACATCAAGTAGAAGAAAAAACAATGCAGCAAGTAGTGGTAGAACCACAAGTGGAAGAAAAACCAGTGCAGCAAGTAGTAGTAGAACCACAAGTGGAAGAAAAACCAGTGCAGCAAGTAGTAGTGGAACCACAAGTGGAAGAAAAACCAGTGCAGCAAGTAGTAGTGGAACCACAAGTGGAAGAAAAACCAATGCAACAAGTAGTAGTAGTAGAACCACAAGTGGAAGAAAAACCAATGCAACAAGTAGTAGTAGTAGAACCACAAGTGGAAGAAAAACCAGTACAACAAGTAGTGGCAGAGCAAGTACAAAAGCCAATTTCAAGTACGGAAGTAGAAGAGAAAGCATATGTTGTAAATCAAAGAGAGAATGATGTGCGAAATGTATTGCAAACGCCACCGACGTATACGATTCCATCGTTAACATTACTATCGATTCCGCAGCAAGCAGCGTTAGATAATACGGAATGGTTGGAAGAACAGAAAGAATTATTAGATACAACGTTTAATAATTTCCACGTTGGCGCACATGTTATTAATGTATCGCAAGGTCCAGCAGTAACTCGTTTTGAAGTACAGCCAGATCCAGGTGTAAAAGTAAATAAAATTACAAACTTAAGTGATGATATTAAGCTAAGTTTAGCGGCGAAAGATATTCGTATTGAAGCGCCGATTCCAGGGAAGAGTGCGATTGGAATCGAAGTTCCCAATAAAGAAAGTAAGCCAGTTTTTCTTCGTGAAATTTTAAGAAGTCCTGTGTTTACAAAGAGTGAATCACCGCTTACGGTTGCGCTTGGACTTGATATTTCAGGTGATCCAATTGTAACGGATATTCGAAAAATGCCACACGGACTTATTGCGGGTGCAACAGGTTCAGGTAAAAGTGTGTGTATTAACGCCATTTTAACGAGCATTTTATATAAAGCGAAACCACATGAAGTGAAGTTAATGTTAATCGATCCGAAGATGGTTGAGCTTGCACCATACAATTCTGTTCCACATCTTGTAGCACCTGTTATTACGGATGTAAAAGCAGCGACAGCTGCATTAAAATGGGCAGTTGAAGAAATGGAGCGCCGTTATGAATTATTTGCGCACGCAGGAGCTCGTGATTTAACTCGTTACAATACGATTGTAAGTGAGCGAGAAATTCCGGGAGAGACATTACCTTATATCGTTATTGTCATTGACGAGCTAGCCGATTTAATGATGGTAGCACCTGGTGATGTTGAGGAAGCGATTTGTCGTATTGCGCAAAAAGCACGTGCTTGTGGTATTCATTTATTAGTAGCGACGCAGCGTCCATCTGTAGATGTTATTACAGGTTTAATTAAGTCGAACATTCCAACGCGTATTGCGTTTACTGTATCATCTCAAGTTGATTCGCGTACGATTATTGATATTGGGGGCGCGGAGAAATTACTTGGCCGTGGTGATATGTTATTCTTAGGGAACGGTACATCTAAGCCAGTTCGTGTACAAGGTGTATATGTATCGGATGATGAGATTGAAAAGACAGTTGATCATGTGAAAAAGCAAATGAAGCCGAATTACTTATTTAAGCAAGAGGATTTATTAGCGAAAACAGAACAAGCTGAGTCGGAAGACGAATTGTTCCTTGATGCATGTCAATTTGTTGTAGAACAAGGGGGAGCGTCCACATCTTCTGTACAGCGAAAATTCCGCATCGGTTATAATCGCGCGGCACGTCTCATTGAAGAGATGGAATCGCAAGGAATTATTTCTGAAGCAAGAGGAACGAAGCCAAGAGATGTCCTTATTTCTGAGGATGAATTTGCCGCTATGCAGGAAACAAATGTATAGTAAACGGTTTTGCTGTATACTAAGAGAAAATGTTGGATAGTAAAGTAGGGAGTAAAGCGACATGAAAGAAATTGAATTAAAATTAAAAGGTGAAATAAATAGACTAACAAATAAAACATTTAAATTTGACGAACGCGTTGGAGAAGGTTGGTTCTCTGCCGTTTACTTTTTAAAGACTAGAGAAATCATCGAAGAATTTCGCCCGAAAAGTGTTGTAACGATGCAATTTTTCCAAAAGGAAAATGCAGTTCTTTGCGGAACAGATGAAGTTATTGCATTGCTACAAACATTCGCTAAAAATCCTGAGGAACTTGAGATTAACTCTTTAAAAGATGGCGATAAAATTAGTCCATTTGAAACAGTGTTAACAATTCATGGTCCTTATGAAAATTTCGGATTTTTAGAAGGTGTTATTGATGGGATTTTAGCTCGTCGTACATCGGTTGCAACAAACGTATATAACGTTGTCCAAGCTGCGCGTAGCGTAGATAAAGAAAAACCAGTTATTTTCATGGGAGACCGTGATGATCATTATACACAACAAGCTGGTGACGGTTATGCAGCATACATCGGTGGTATGAGCGCACAAGCGACGCATGCGATGAATGAATGGTGGGGCAAAAGTGGTATGGGGACAATGCCTCACGCATTAATTCAAATGTTTAATGGTGATGTTGTGGAAGCGGCAAAAGCATATCATAAAAAATTCCCAGAAGATGAATTAGTTGTATTAATTGATTACAACAATGATGTCATTACAGATGCACTTCGTGTAGCACGTGAATTTGGATCAACATTAAAAGGTGTACGTGTAGATACGTCTCGCACGATGATTGATCAATACTTCATTCGCCACCCAGAAGTACTTGGAACATTCGATCCACGTGGTGTAAACCCATCGCTTGTATTCGCACTTCGTAAAGCACTTGATGAAGAAGGATTCCAGCATGTAGACATCGTTGTAACTGGTGGATTTGATGAGAAACGTATTCGTGAATTTGAAGCTCAAAACGTACCTGTTGATATATACGGAGTAGGAAGTAGCTTATTAAAAATGAATATTGGCTTTACTGGTGATAACGTAGAATTAAATGGAAAACCGGAAGCGAAAGCTGGTCGTAAATATCGTCCAAACCCACGTCTAGAACGTGTTCAATTAGAAAAAAGAGAAGATATGTAAGAGAGAGAAAAACTGATAGGTGATTGACCCTATCAGTTTTTCTGTTATCATAGTATAGCGGCTTCTTTTTTGCTATAATGGATTTGTTATGGACATAAAAAAGAAGTACGTACGAGTTTATCCTGATAAGTGAAGGGAAGAATAACTTCACTACATCAAAAATGTATGATGATTACCAAAATAAGAAAAGATTCATATACTGTCTTATAGATAGGCCGTTGTATTAGTTCGAAATGTTGGAGGTTCTTTAAGATGACAGTTTACCATTTTGTAGGAATTAAAGGAACAGGAATGAGTTCATTAGCGCAAATTCTTCATGACATGAAGCATACTGTTCAAGGGTCTGATTATGAAAAGCGTTTCTTTACACAAACAGCGTTGGAAAAGCGTAGTATCTCGATTCTTCCTTTTGATAAAAGTAATGTAAAAGAAGGACAAGTGATTATTGCAGGAAATGCATTTCCTGATACGCATGAAGAAATCGTAGCAGCAAAAGAATTAAACATCCCAGTACATCGTTACCATCACTTCTTAGGTGACCTTATGAACCAATACACAAGTGTTGCTGTAACTGGTGCACATGGAAAAACATCAACAACTGGTTTGTTAGCCCATGTAATGCAAGGTGCACACCCTACATCTTACCTTATTGGAGATGGAACAGGGCATGGGGTAGAAAATAGTAAGTATTTTGTATTTGAAGCTTGTGAGTATCGTCGTCATTTCTTGTCTTACAATCCAGACTATGCGATTATGACAAACATTGATTTTGATCATCCAGATTATTTCACAGATATCAATGATGTATTCAGTGCATTCCAAGAGATGGCATTGCAAGTGAAAAAAGGCATTATTGCATGTGGAGATGATGAAGAACTTCAAAAAATTCAAGCGAAAGTACCTGTTATTTTCTATGGATTTGGAGAAGATAATGATTTCCAAGCACGTAACATTCAAAAGAGAACAGATGGTACTATTTTCGATGTATTCGTTCGTAATACGTACTATGACACGTTCAAAATTACAGGATACGGCAATCACAGCGTATTAAATGCATTAGCAGTAATCGCGCTTTGCCATTATGAAAATGTTGATGTAGAAGCAGTTAAGCATCAGTTAACAACTTTTGAAGGCGTAAAACGTCGCTTTAATGAGAAGCCGATGGGAGAGCAAGTTATTATTGATGACTACGCACACCATCCGACAGAAATTAATGCAACGATTGAAGCCGCTCGTCAAAAACATCCAGAGCGTGAAATTGTCGCTGTATTCCAGCCGCACACATTCTCACGTACAGAAAAGTTCTTAGATGAGTTCGCTGAAAGCCTAAGCAAAGCGGATCAAGTATACTTATGTGATATTTTCGGATCAGCGCGCGAAAACAAAGGTGAATTAACAATCGAAGATCTGCAAAAGCGTATTGACGGTGCAGAATTAATTACAGATACAACAACGGATGTATTAAAGAAACATAAAAACGGCGTTCTCATTTTCATGGGCGCAGGAGACATCCAAAAATTCGAAGCAGCTTACGTAAAAGAAGTTCAAGTTGCAGAGAAGTAATAGAAAAGACGCATAGCGGTGGCTGTGCGTCTTTTTTGTTGTGTTGTAGGGTGTAGTAATGTTGTCGAATTTAGTCGGTAAGTCGATATCCCTTGTCGAATCGTCGATATATTTTAAAAATCGTTGATATATTAGATGGGAATTTTCTATTTAGAAATGTTAGAATAATAAGAAAAATAAAAAGAGGAGCTAAAAAACATGTTCACACTCCGGGTAGACGACGAAATCGAACTACAATTACTAGAAAAACATCATAAAGAGGAACTATATCAATTAATAAATCAAAACCGTAATCATTTAAGAAGATGGCTTCCTTGGGTAGATGGGACGAAATCTGCTGATGCTTATAATGAGATTTGTCCGATGTGGTTAAAGAAGTTTGCAGAGGGAGACGGTTTTGAAAGTGGCATACGTTATAAAGGAAAGCTCGTTGGGATGGTAGGTATTCATCCAGTGAGCTGGGGGAAGAAAGCGGCAAGTCTCGGATATTATCTTGCAGAAGATGCTGGCGGGAAAGGTATTATGACGCGTAGCGTGAAGGCTGTACTTCACTATGCATTTGAGAATTTAAAATTAAATAAAATGGAAATTAGATGCGGTGTTGAAAATGTGAAAAGTCGCGCTATTCCAGAACGTTTAGGGTTTAAGTTAGATGGTGTTTTAAGAGATGAAGAATGGTTATATGATCATTTTCATGATGTCGCAGTATATAGTTTACTAGCTTCAGAGTGGAAGGAGATTCGATGAACGAGAAGATACGCATTATTCCGTATGAAAGTACGTTTCAAGATGAAGTAGTAGATCTTATCGTTCATATTCAGCAAAAAGAGTACAATGTTCCCATTACGAAAGAAGAGCAGCCGGACTTGCTTGAAATAGAAACATTTTATCAAAGGAATCATGGCAACTTTTGGGTAGCAATTTATGATGGTAAAGTAGTTGGAACAGTAGCTTTATTAGATATTGAGAATCATCAAGTAGCGTTAAGAAAAATGTTTGTAAAAAAAGAATTTCGCGGAAAAGATTGGGGCGCATCACATAAGTTGCTCCAAACAGCAATTTCGTGGGCTGAGAATAAAAAGCTGAAAGACATTTACTTAGGAACGACAGTTAAATTTTTAGCAGCACATCGCTTTTATGAAAAGAATGGTTTTCAAAGTGTGAGTATAGATGAGTTGCCAAAAAGTTTTCCAGTGTTGCAGGTAGATAAGAAATTTTATAGATATATTGTTTAAGAAGGTCATGTAGAAATGGCCTTTTTTTATGAACTAAAATGGAAAAAGTGGTATAATTTAGGTTAGGGGGTGCGTGTATGAACTTTCCGATTCAAAGAAGTAAGTCAGTAGTCATTTTCGTTTGTCTCACGTTAGCTTTTATGTTTGTGTATCCACTTGTCATGATTGTCACAAATAAAGAGCAGTGGATGACAGCGTTAATTGGGATGGGTTTATGCTTCCTTGTTAATGTACCACTCGTTTGGGAAGTGTTTATTAAAAAGCATAAAGTAGAAAATGGTGTATTAAAGTACGGTGTTTTAAATGACGATATCGTATTGAAAGAGATAAGAATCATTCGTCAAGTTGGGAAATCTCTTGAAATTACGACCAATGCATACAAAGTACATATGGTTGCGATGCCGCAACATATGACTGAATTCTTGGCGCTTATTGAGAAAGAGAACCCACATGTGAAAATAGAAATGGCAGGTAAGAAATGAAATATGTAAAACCTTTGTTTAGAAATATTATTTGTGCTTATTGGTTGCACTAGAGTATATATGAAATGGGATCTGCCTTTATATGTACCAATATTAATAGGTACTATCGCAGTGGTGCTTTTATATTATTTTCATTTTCAGCAAACGAAAGGCGAGAAAAGTAGCTCTATATAGTTAGGAGAATTAGAAATGAAAAAGTCCTTATGTTATTTGTATTTCTGCTAACCGCATCTTTTCTTTTACTAGGATGTAGTACGAAGAAGGAAAAGACGAATCTAAACTTAGAAAAGGCACAAAAAGTTGAAATTGAATCACTTACTGATTCAAGTGAAAAGAAAGTAATTACCGATAAGAAAGAAATTGAAAAGCTGTTTGAAGTCATGAAAATGAATAAGTGGGAAATGCAGTCGGCTCCTTTAGATACTCCGCAAGGGAAAACATTTAAAATGTATCAAGAAGGTACAACAAAATTATCGGAGTCGAGTAAAGATAAAAAGGAATTACATGAAATTGGTACGATGACAGTATATAAAGATGTCCCGTATGTTGAAGTTGAAATGAAAAATAAGAAAATGAGTTTTAAAGTGCCAGAAGATGTGGCGAAAGACTTATTAAAGTATTAAAAAAACGCTCGGAAAAAATCCCGAGCGTTTTTCATTATTTTAAGTTCTCTGGATTTAAAGCTTCTAATTCAGGTACAACGAAGCGTCCGTCTTTACGGATTAGTACGTCGTCGAAGTAAATTTCGCCGCCGCCGTATTCAGGGCGTTGGATGCATACTAAATCCCAGTGAATGTTCGAGTTGTTACCGTTCCAAGCATCGTCGTAAGCTTGTCCAGGAGTGAAGTGGAAGCTGCCATCGATTTTTTCATCGAATAGGATATCTCCCATTGGATGTAAGATGTATGGGTTTACGCCAATTGCGAACTCACCAACGTAGCGTGCGCCTTCGTCTGTATCGAAGATTTTGTTAATGCGCTCTGTATCGTTTGCAGTTGCTTCAACGATTTGTCCGTTCTCGAACTTAAGTTGTACATTTTCAAATGTATAACCGTTGTAAGGAGATGGCGTGTTGTAAGAAACTGTACCGTTAACAGAATCACGAACTGGTGCAGAGTATACTTCACCGTCTGGAATGTTTAAATGACCAGAGCATTTAATTGCTGGAATGTCTTTAATAGAGAATGTTAAGTCAGTTCCAGGTCCAGTTAGGCGCACTTTATCTGTTTTATTCATTAATGTAACAAGGCTATCCATCGCCTTATCCATTTTACCGTAGTCTAAGTTACAAACTTCGAAGTAGAAGTCTTCGAAAGCTTCTGTGCTCATTTTAGCAAGCTGCGCCATAGAAGCATTTGGGTAGCGAAGAACAACCCAGCGTGTTTTCGGAACGCGAATGTCTCTATGAACTTTCTTACCAACTGTTTGACCGTGAATTTGCATTCTTTCACTTGGCACGTCAGCTTGTTCGTTAATGTTATCGCCAGAGCGAAGACCGATATAAGCGTCCATATCTTTCATTACGCTTGCTTCATATGCAGCGATTTGTTCAAAATGTTCTTCAGTAGCACCCATTAATAAAGAGCGATCTACTTGATGATCTTTTAAAGAAACGAATGGGAAACCACCAGCTGCATATGCTTCTTTAACAAGTGCAGTTACAAGTTCTTTTTGTAAGCCAAAGTTTTCAATTAATACTTTTTCGCCTTTTTGTAAGCGAATAGAGTAGTTAATTAAATTGTATGCTAACTTTTCAATGCGTGGATCTTTCATATGTAAAGCCTCCCTACTAATTATGTATCCTCTCCTATTGTAACCTACTTAGTGGAATTTGTTGAATCATTTATGTTAAAGTTAACGAATAAGTATGAAAATTCTAATGGGAAGATAGGGATTAGAACGAAACGGAAAATGATTGTATAATAGGGGAAAGTATGAAAAAGATAAAGGAAGTGATGAAATGCAAGTTCTTTTATATGTAAGTGCAGCTATTATCGCGGTTGCTTTCGCTGTATTAGTAGTGTATGTATGCAGAACGTTGTTATCGGTTCAGAAGACGTTAGAAAACGTTGCAAGCACGTTAGAAGGTTTAGAAAAGCAAATGCAAGGGATTAGCGTAGAGACGGAGCAATTATTACATAAAACAAATGCGTTAGCTGATGACATTCAACAGAAGTCACAATCATTAAATAAAGTAGTATCGGGTGTAGATGGAATTGGAACGACAATCCATTCTTTAAATACGAAACTTCGTAATGTATCAGAGTCTGTTACGGATGAAATTGAAAATAATGCAGATAAAGTAGCGCAAGTTGTACAGTGGAGTAGCGCAGCAATTGAAGTATACAATCATTATCGTGCGACAAGACAAGAGAAAAAGGTTGAAAAAGAAGAACGTAAATTAGAAAGACTCGAGAAAAAAGCTGAAAAGAAAGAAAAGCGCTCTAGACTTCGTATGAGAGGTGAATCGTAATGAATATGACAAAACTTGAAACAATTGAAGAGCTTGAAGTACTAGTAGAAAAAAACGAGCCTTATGTTCTTTTTAAACATAGTACGACATGCCCGATTAGTCATGGTGCCTATACAGAATTTCAAGCTTATTGTAGTGAAGAAAGAGCGGTACCAGCGTATTACTTATACGTACAAGATGCGAGAGATGTTTCGAATCGTGTTGCAGAACAGTACAGCATTAAACATGAATCTCCGCAAGTGTTATACATAAAAGATGGGATGGTAGTATGGAATACGTCTCATTGGAACATTAAAAAAGATGCTTTAGAAGAGAATATTAAGTAAAAAGAAGCAAGCAAAAGGTGCTTGCTTCTTTTTTTTGTTTTTGTTGAAATATATTTAATGGTAAACTGTTAATAGTTCAAACTAAATAACTAGATTGTTGAAAGTAGGTTTTAAGTAATGAAGAAAATGGCATTATCCTTCGCAGTCGTAAGTTTATTACTAGGAGCTTGTAGTAATGATACGATTAGTAAGAAGGATGAAGTTATACAGAAAGATACGAAAGAAAAAAGCATGATTCCGAGAACTGCTGTTTCTAAAGATTATTATAGAACTGTAATTCCTTTAAAAGAACAAAAGGTTATAAATACAGCTAATGTAAAAACAAATTCTAAATTAGATTTAGCAGAGTATGAAAATGGTTTAATGAATATTGCAAAAGAGCAATTTGATACAGAAAACCATGTGCTTCAATTAAATCAGTATATTCCTGAGAAGTTAGTTGATGAACTAGTCGCAAAAGTAGAAGCACCCGTTTTGACAAATATTATAGAACAAGACTATTTCGGGAAACAGAATTCAAATGAATTAAGTTTATCTGGCGTTGTAATTGGGTTAGCTATGTCTTCAAGTGTATCCAATGAAGAGGCAATGTCTAAGGGGACTGAAGTTGCTAAGCAACTTATTGAAGCTATTCATAAAAATGACAAGTATAATAAATCCCCAATTACGTTTGCTATCTTTAAGCAAGAAAGTACAAGTTCTTTAAAAAATGGCACGTATATTGCTAGTGCTACCGTTCAAAAGAATGATAAGAACCTTGGAAATTGGAATGCAATTGAAGAAAAAGCGTATTTATATCCTTCCGATGAATTTACACAAGCACATGGAGAAGATAATGAAAAAATAAATAAATTTGCTGAGGCAATGAAAGGTTTTTCTCCTGGAGACTTTATCCCAGTAAATGCTAAAGTTTCTTATAAGAAAAATCAAATGGATACATTAAATATGGATATTGTTATTAAATATAACGGTAAAACAGAATTAATGGCTCTTACTCAACTCGCCGCTCAAAGTATGTTAGACCAATTACCGAAAGATGCAAAAGTACAATTGCAGATAAAGTCCGAGAATAAAATTGAGGCAATTGTTATAAAAGAGAAAAACAGCGATAAACCGTTTGTTTCCTTCTTATAAAAAAAGACAGTGTTTAAACTGTCTTTTTTTACTGTAAATGAAAGGGGACGATGGGACAGGGCGTCACGTAATACGCTCTATATTTCCGCTGTACTAATTTCAATTTACCCCTTGCATTGTCGATGTAACGCATTCTACAGGGGGATGGGATCTTCTTATTGCCAATTGTAGAGTACTTCCAGATCCAGCGCATCAAATGCCTATCATTGTCGATTTTTGTTGGTAAGTCGATATATTCAAAAAATCGCTGATATAAATTTCAATTACTAGCTAGTGTACTGCTTAAAATAAGATTTCTACTTATGAAACATCTATATTTTTACAAAAAATACCCTTTTTTTCATGAAAAATACGAAAATACGAGAAAAGAAGCGAATTTTTTCGAAACTTTTGCGGGAAAATATTGTATGACCCTGCGTTTTTATCGTATCATTAGTAAAAGGAAGAACTCGGGACGATTGGTGGCATCTGCAAATAGAGTTGATGTCTTTTTTTCATTCAAGTAACCGATACATAAAAATAGATAGCAAAAATAGAAGGAGTGTGCGATGAGATGAACGTAACAATATATGATGTAGCGCGCGAAGCGAACGTTTCAATGGCTACCGTGTCACGCGTTGTGAACGGTAACCCAAATGTAAAGCCTACAACAAGAAAGAAAGTATTAGAAGCAATTGATCGTTTAGGATACCGCCCAAATGCGGTAGCACGTGGACTAGCAAGTAAGAAGACAACTACAGTAGGTGTTATTATTCCTGATATCTCAAATACGTTTTATGCAGAACTTGCTCGTGGAATTGAAGATATCGCAACAATGTACAAATATAACATCATTTTAAGTAACTCTGACCAAAACAAAGAGAAAGAGTTCCATTTATTAAATACGATGCTTGGAAAACAAGTGGACGGCATTGTTTTCATGGGTGAAGATATTACAGACATTCACATTGAAGAATTTAAAAAGTCTCCAGTACCAATCGTATTAGCAGCGTCATTTGATGAGCAAAATGAAACGCCATCAGTAAACATTGATTATACACAAGCAGCTTACGACGCAATGAAGCACTTTATTGAACAAGGACATAAGCGTATCGGTTTCGTCTCTGGTCCTTTCATTGATAAAGCGGGAAGCGCGAAGAAATTACAAGGTTATAAAAAAGCTCTAGAAGAAGCAGGTATTTCATATGATGAAAATCTTGTAATCGATGGAGATTACACATATGACTCAGGTATCGAAGCATTCGAAAAGCTCTGGGGCCTTGATGAAAAGCCAACAGCGATCTTCGTATCTTCTGACGAAATGGCACTAGGTGTAATCCACGCAGCACAAGACACTGGATTAAATGTACCAACTGATGTAGAAGTACTTGGTTTCGATAATACACGCCTTGCATTAATGGTTCGTCCGCAACTTTCAACAGTTGTACAACCGATGTATGATATCGGTGCAGTAGCAATGCGTCTATTAACAAAGTATATGAACAAAGAAAAAGTGGAAGATCACACTGTTATCTTACCTCACCGTATCCAATTTAGAGATTCAACGAAGTAAGTATAAAAAAGCTCACAGCGATTGCTGTGAGCTTTTATTTATATTCAGGATAGTATGTTTGAACTATAGTATCCACCGTTTCATTTTTCTTAACGTGTAAAAATCTTGCGTATAATTCTTTTCCAGTTTCAAATGGGGCAATGTCTAATTCAAACACATGTAATAGTTTTCGAAACGTCCACGTTACTTGCTCACCGTACATATTATCGTACGTATGCTCAGACTGTATAGCGATTTGTTCACCTAGTGCATGGGCCTCTTCCAAACTGTGTGCCTTAACAAGAATAATACTCTCTTCAAAAAGTGTATCGTGATTCTTTTCATAATGCTCATCCATTTTCGTAGGATCAGGCTCACCAGAATGAACAGATTCAAACAATAATTTTACAGCATATATATCATGCTGCATGTTTCACCTTATAAATAATACTTGCGACAAGCGAAGCAGGTATTGTAAATACGTTACTTTGGTAATGGTAATGTACTTGAGATTCTTCATAAGACATGTTGTCATATAATTCGTTTTGTGACACATTCATTTTCTTCTGTTTTTCTTTGAGTATTTTAATGTAGTTATACTGTATTGGGACGAGAATGATGAAATAGGCTAATACGATTAGTGAAATCCAAATCATTATGAACACTCCCTTATAAAGAATATTTATATATGGTAATTATATCAAATTATACGAATAATATCCATTTGTTTCTAGTGGTCAATTTCCTTTCCAAAATGCAAAAAGTTCTTCAGGACTTCGTAAATTATGTGCAAGACATGTTTGTGCAGTGTGTTTAAAGCTTTGTATGAATTGTTCTAACCTAGAAGGATCATATTGTTTCACATTGCCAGCAATAATAGTTTCATCTTTATCTAAGTTAAGTGATATTTTTAGCGAAGTTATATTTGTTTTTAGTTGTACAACTTCCATGTAAAAAAACTTTTTGTCTAAGTCAATTATAATATAATCATATCGCTCTACTTGTTTAAAGTATCCTACAATATCATCTTCCAATTGAAACCTTCCCAAGTACTATAGCTTATCTGGAAGACTTCTATATAGATTGTATGATTCCTTGTTATATGTCACATAAGTGTAAAAATAACTATTATAGGGCAATGTCATGTATAATAGAAAGAAAAGGCTTGTGAGGGGGGAGAAGAGATGATCGTTCTTTGGATAATTACGCTTTGTATGACTGCTATTTTTGCATATATGACGTTAAAACAAAATGGTTTAAAGCGATTTGTTCCAGGAAGTATTCTTGCAGGAATTGCCCTTATCACGTATGTAATTTCTATTTTTATTGAAAGTGTATCGGTGGATATGAGCACAAGTTTAATGTTTATGGGGATTACACTATTTGCAAGTAGTATTATGGTACTTATGGTTGCTGGTATTATTTTATTTATTCATATGAATTCGGAAACGTTATAGCATATAGAAAAGGCATGTCCCTCTCGGGACATGCCTTTTTATCCGTTCAATTATGCTCTATCTTTAGAAGAGTTTTGCTGTTTTAGCAAGTCGCGAATTTCGCCAAGAAGAACTTCTTCTTTTGTTGGTTCTGGAATTTCTTCCTCTTTTTCTTCTTCTTCTTTTCTAGATGTTAGTTTGTTGAACACTTTAACGAACATAAAGATAGCCGCTGCAATAATTAAGAAATCAAAAATTGTTTGGATGAAGTTACCGTACATAATAGATGACTTACCGAATGTAAGTTTTAAATCTGTAAAGTCAACGCCACCTAATACCATACCAAGTAATGGTGTAATAACATCTTTTACTAAAGAACTAACGATTTTACCGAATGCAGCACCGATTACAACCCCGACAGCTAAATCAACGACATTCCCTTTGAACGCGAATTTCTTAAACTCGTTCCACATGTGTTAATCCCATCCTTTCCACGATTCATTATGAAATTTATAATTCCTATCAACATATTCTATAGAAATTTTCGAGAGAAATAAAGAGGGAATGGGAATGAAAGTAAATTCTGAAAAATGTATCCGTTTTAATTTTTGTTTACATTATTCAGCAGAGATTGCAAAAGCTGCTGCGTTTTTAATCCTTCTAATCCATCTACAACAGGCTTTGTATCTCCTTGCACACATTCAATGAAATGATGAACAGCATCTTCAAAACCACGTTGTTTTAACGTCGTATCCCATGATGGGGAACCAATTTGAGAAACTGCATTTTCTTGCTCAACTTCAAATGTGTTCATGTTTTTTACGCGAATGATTTTTCCTGTTGTGACAAGTTCAATTTGTTCTAAATTTGTACCGGCATGGCGATGCATTGCGGTAGAAAGTAACAGTCCACTTGGCGTTGTATATGTATGATGTCCGTAAAGAAGTTCATTCTTTTCATTGATTTGCATCATATTATGAACGACGTTAAGCTCATCGTTAGCTAACCAGCGAGCAGTATCTACAATATGTAAGTAATCATCTAACATCGTAAAGTCGTACGTATAGGGCCCGACTTTATTTGTACGATGCTTTTCAATTCGAATCCATGAAATATGATGAGCTTGCTCTTTTGCCGCAACATACATAGGAACGAAGCGGCGATTAAATCCGACCATTAACTTTCGGTTATATTTTTCGCTCAACTCGACTAGTTTTTCAGCCTGTTCCACTGTAGCAGCTAGCGGCTTATCTACGTAAACATCGATTCCTTTTTTCAGAAGTTCAGAAACGATTTCATAATGAGTAGCAGTTGAACTATGAACGAAGATTGCATCACATTCTGAAGCTAACGTTTCAATAGAATGGAATTCTTGAATGCGGTATTGCTGACAAATTTGATTCCTTTTCTCTGCGTTAGGTGTAAACGCCCCTACAAAATTCCAATCTGTTTCTTTTGTAAGTGTTGGAAGATAAGCTTTTTGTGCAATACTTCCAAGTCCAATCATTCCAATTTTAGGTTTTTTCATGTGTATTCCCACCTATTCATATTGATATAACGGCTTAAATGTAGCATAGGGCGGGGAAGGAAAGCAAAAATTAGCGTTTTACTTATGTTCTTCTAACAAAATCTTCTCTATCTCTTCAAAGTGATGAGCACGAGCATGCTCTAGCGGAGTAACACCATCATTATCTGGAATGTTTACATCTGCACCGTGTTCAACTGTAAAAGAAGAACATTAAATTTTTATAAACTGACGCTAAAATTACTATAAAATCGCTTGAGTATTTGAACATATATTTTTATGCTTATGAGTAATAAGGTTTGATAAAGTGAGGATGTAACATATGTCTATTAAAACAAGGTTTTTATTTTCTTATATCGCTGTCATTCTCGTTTCCATTACGCTTATATTAATCGCGGGATTTTTAATCGTTTTTTCGATAACAGGTGATTTGGAAGCAGTGAAAAATTTCTATAAAAGCTCCTATATTCAAAAGCCGCTTACGTCAGAAGAAGAGAATGCGTATATTGAGTTAAAGATGGCAGCAAAGAAACATCAATCGCAACTATTAGATGAATCGTTCGTTTCATCACTTGAAAAAGAAGGGGTGAAAATCGTTGTAAGAAAGGGAGAAAACATTTCTTATGCTACAAAAGTATTTGAAAGTGGGGCTTTAAAGGAAGCCCTTCCGAAATTTGAATCTGCAAATATTAATAGTCGTGGTACAACGGAACTCGGCGATACATTTTATCGATATGTAAAGTTTGATTTTTATTTTCCTCAGGAAGAAGAGGGGAGTATATTTGTATTAAAGAAGCAAAGTTCATTTGTAGATCTTACACAAAAGTTATTTCCGATTTTGTTCGTATCACTTTTACTGTTAGCTATTTTACTTATTGGATTATTAAGTTACCTCGTCTCAAGAAGTGTTATAAAACCAATCTTTGTATTGAAAGATGCGACTGAAAAAATTAAAGAAGGAAATTTAGATTTTCAAATACCAGTTACATCGCACGATGAAATTGGGCAATTGAATCAAGGATTTGAGGAAATGAGGAAGAAATTAAAAGAATCGATAGAGATGCAAACGCAGTATGAAGAAAATCGAAAAGAGCTCATTTCAAACATCTCTCACGATTTAAAAACACCGATTACATCTATTATTGGATATGTAGAAGGAATAAAAGACGGAGTAGCAAATACGCCAGAAAAAATGGATAAGTATTTGACAACTATCCATACGAAAGCAAGACATATGGATACACTCATTGATGAATTATTTTTATTCTCAAAGCTCGATTTGAATCGAGTTCCCTTTCAGTTTGAAACGGTTGAATTAAATATGTTTATGCAAGAATTAATAGAAGAGATGCAGATGGATTTAAGTAAAGAAGGTATAGAAGTTAACTTACAATTACATGCATCACCACTTTATGTAAAGGCTGATTGCGAAAAGATAAATAGAGTGATATCAAATTTAATTCATAATAGTGTGAAATACATGGATAAAGAAGAAAAGAAAATTACTGTAACAGTATCGAGTGATAACAATAAAGTGATTGTGAAAGTAATGGACAACGGATCAGGTATAGAATCTGATACACTTCCTTATATTTTTGAACGTTTCTATCGTGCAGAGCAATCGAGAAATTCTAGTACAGGTGGAAGTGGACTTGGCTTAGCGATAGCGAAGCAAATTATTGAAGAACATGGCGGGGAAATTTGGGCGGAAAGCGAGCTTGGGGAAGGCACAAGCATTTTCTTCTCATTGGAAAAAGTAGAGAAATGTGGTGAGTAAATTGAAAAGAATTTTACTAATAGAAGATGAAGTAAGCATTGCAGAATTACAGCGAGATTATTTAGAAATTAATGATTTTCAAGTTGATGTCGAACATTCAGGAGAAACAGGTTTACAAATGGCCCTGCAAGAAGACTACGATTTAATTATTTTAGATATTATGCTTCCGAAAATGAATGGATTTGAAATTTGTAAGCAAATTCGAGCTATAAAAGATATTCCGATTTTACTTGTTTCAGCAAAAAAAGAAGATATAGATAAAATTCGCGGGCTCGGTTTAGGAGCGGATGATTATATAACGAAACCGTTTAGCCCGAGTGAATTAGTCGCAAGGGTAAAAGCGCATATTTCTCGTTATGAAAGATTATTAGGAAATGTAAGTAAGCAACGCGATACGCTATATATTCACGGAATCTCTATTGATCAAAGGGCGAGGAAAGTTTTTATAAACAATGAAGAAGTTGCGTTTACAACGAAGGAATTTGATTTATTAACATTCTTTGTCACAAACCCAAATCAAGTATTAAATAAAGAACAGCTATTTGAACGTATTTGGGGATTAGACTCCGCTGGTGACTTAGCAACTGTTGTCGTTCATATTAGAAAGCTACGTGAAAAAATTGAAAGAGATCCAGCTCACCCGCAATATATTGAAACGGTATGGGGAGCTGGTTATCGTTTTAACGTGTAGGGAACCTGTCAAAGCTTTGGCAGGTTTTTTTATGTGATCAAAAGGGAATAATAGGTAATTCATGTTAAAATATAAAGAGAGATAAAACATAGGAGAGTGTGAGAGGGCGTGCTACATTTTGGGGGATATATTAAAAGATAATAAATCAAACAAGGCTTTAAAAATCGGGACTAATATTATACTTATCTTATTAATTATTGGTGCAATACAAATGTTTTATGATGAAGATTATACAAATGATCATTTCGGTTGGTTATTTATGATGGTCTTTTTTGCAATTAAAATAGTTTCTAGTTTTCTAATAAGTTTAAAAGAAGGAGATAAAAAGGCAGTATTTATTGATTTAGGTTTAGTGGTTTTGTGTGTTCTTCTTTTAATTGTTACTAGTTGAAATACTTCTTTTAAAAAAAGCTCATAGTCTTATGGAGACTGTGAGCTTTTTTTAATAATAACGGTACTGGCGTAACGATTTATAAAATGTTTGAGTAGTAGAAGTAAACTGAGCAGCTTCTTCTAAAAAAGGATAATGGTTGCTCTCCTCAAATGTCACAAAAGTAGAATCGCATATATCCTCATGCATATCGATAGAATACTGAATCGGGCATTGCACATCGTGTCTTCCGCATATAATAAGTGTCTTTGTTTTCATAGAAGGTAAATGTTCTCGTAAATTAAATGCTGGATATTCGTGAGAAAAAGCATTCATCCGGCTAGCAGACATTGTTTTTACAATTGGTTTACAAAAATAAGAATTATAGTTTTCTGGTTTATACAATGATAATTTTGTTCTCTCAGTAGATAGTTCTTTCCGTCCTTCATTTGTAAGGTGAGGGCTTTTTAAATTTTCGATGAGCTGTTGCATATAATGAAACTTTGGGTGTGCGGGATGATAAATACAAAATGGTGTTTCAGTATAATTACTTGCTGCGGCTCCAACGACGACTAGTGATTGTAAGGATTTGGGATATGTGATTGCGTATAGAAGTCCAAGCATACCACCTGTTGAATGACCAGCGAAATGCCATGTTGGAAGTTGTAAAGCTTCTCGTATAGCTTCTAAATCGTGAATCGTTTCAATCATACTTAATTCTTTTTCTGAATTGGCTTTTACCGAGTTACCAGCGTCTCGTAAATTAATGAGGAATACACGATGCGTAGAAGTGAAAACATCCGCAAAGTAATCACCGGTTTCATTAAATTGGGAATAGTGATGTGTAATGCAAAGTGGTTCGCCACTGCCTTTAGTAAAAAGCTCGAATGTGCCGCGTTTCGTGTTGACCATTTGTTGTTTCCACATAATATCACGACCTTTTCCCATAAAGTCCGTTAGTACATAAAAATATATCAGCGATTATCAAAATATATCGGCGCAACTCGAAATATATCAGCGATTATTAAAATATATCGACTTACCGATAGAAATCGACAATAAATAAAAGGAGGCTATTCAAAAACGAGCCTCCTTTTCGTTTAGTACAAAGATTTTTTCATATTATTCCGAATAATTTCAAGGGATTTCGCTACAGTTAATGCGTTCTTTTCTTCAATTTCTGGTTTTCGGGGGATAGGTTTATACATGTTGTCTGGATCTTCCCATGTGAGAGGAAGTTCTGTTTCTGCTTGTCCTTTCCAAGCTTCAATCCATTCTGGAGGGAGATAACCTGAGATGTTTTGGATGTTGTTCATTTCGAGCCAAATGAGTGCCCAAGCCCTTGGGACGACGCGCCAGTGGTCATAGCCACCGCCGCCGACAGCAATCCAGCGACCTTCGCAATATTCGTTAGCGATTTCGCGAGCGAGCTTCGGTATCTCGCGGTAAATATTCATCGTTGCGCAAAGGTGTGTAAGTGGGTCGTAATAATGCGCGTCAGCACCATTTTGCGTTAAAATAATATCCGGTTTAAAGTATGCGGCCACTTCTCTTACGACAGTTCGATAGGAATCTAAAAACGATTCGTCTTCTGTAAAAGCATCGAGTGGAACGTTAAAAGAATAACTATAGCCATTACCTTGTCCGCGTTCGTTTACAGCGCCAGTTCCAGGGAATAAATATCGACCAGTTTCATGTAGTGAAATGGTGCATACGTTAGGATCGTCATAAAAGGACCACTGTACACCATCACCGTGATGAGCATCTGTATCAATATATAAAACGCGTAAACCGTATTTCTTCTGAATATATTTCATTGCGATGGAACTGTCGTTATAAATACAAAAGCCAGATGCTTTGCCGCGAAAGCCGTGATGTAAGCCGCCGCCCAAATTAAGTGCGTGTTTTACTTTTCCGGAAAGAACAGCATCGACAGCTGTTAACGTACCACCAACGAGTAATGCGCTTGCTTCGTGCATATTTGGAAACATCGGTGTATCTTCTGTTCCGAGTCCATATGTCATCGCAATTGATTTTTCTAACTTTCCTTCTCCAGCACGTTTTACCGCATTTATGTACTCCTCTGTATGAATGTAGGCAATCTCTTCATCTGTAGCCATCCGTGGTGAGATGATTTGAGAAGGAGAGATGAAACCGCCCTTTTGTAATAAATCGTACGTAAGTGTGACGCGCAGTTGGTTAAAAGGATGATCAGGGCTAAATGAATAGCCCCGAAAGTCATCCGAATAAATAAACGCGCTACTCATGCTTGCATCCCCATGATGTTTGGCCATAATACGCGGTAGCCTTCTGTTTCAAGTGCATCAATCACTTTTAGCGGATTCATCGTTTGAATGCGGAAAACGAGTACTTTATCATTCTCATCTTTTGCTGGGTAGACGAGAACGCTCACGATATTTATTTGTAACTCACTAAAAATAGCAACGACTTTTCCGAGAATGCCAGGTTCATTTTTTACTTGAATTTCAATTTGTGAACTCGGTTGATGTGCTCCTGTTAATTTCACTAACGTGTGCAGTACAGTAGATTCAGAAATAATTCCAACTAACTTTCCTGCCTTTGTAACAGGAAGACAGCCAATTTTATTTTCAAAAAATAAAGTAGCAATTTCCTCAACAAAGTCGAGAGGATGGCAAGTCATAACAGGATGTTTCATAATCAGTTCGAGCGGTTGCTTCAGCATATCGAGTGAAACTTGTTCATCTAAAATAGACGGACTTGCATCTCTTACATCCCGATCAGAAATAATGCCTACAACATGATTATTTTGATCGACAATTGGAATGTGCCGAATGCCTTTCGTGCGTATCGTTCGGATTGCTGTTTCGATTGTATCGTTTGGATGTAGTGTCACCACATCTTGATTCATAATTTCTTCTACAATCATTCCAGTTGCCCCCTTTATTAATACATAAAACGATTGTGAAAACGTAGACGATCAAATGCTTGAATAGAATCCGTATCAACGCGTTTACCGATGCGGACCATTAAACAGTTAGCAGGATGTGAACAAATTTCAGGATCATCTGTAGCCATCCATTGTAACCCGCCAGCATTCATCATCTTTTCCATTACTTTTCGGTACTCCCAAACATTTAAGCCTGTTTGTTTCAAATCCCAGTGCCAATAATATTCAGTCGTCAATATAATGTAATCTTCCATATAATCGTCCATCATAGAAACCTCTAGTAAATTCTTTCCGACAGAACTCCCGCGGAAGGCTGGGACCACTTCAATTGCCCCAAGCTCAATTAAGTTTTCCATTTTTCCTTCTGACCATCGTTCAAGTGGATCAGGATACAAGTATGTAACATATCCAACAATCGTTTGTTCATGTCTAGCAATAATGAGACGAGCTTCTGGCAATTTAGAAATTTCGACAATTGCTTTATATTGCTGCTCGGCAGGACGAAACGCAACTAAATCTGGATGAAATTCATACATTTCTAAGTTATGTGTAGAGACAGGCCCTTCAATAATTAAAGTGCCTTTCGCTGTTTTTAAGTTTCTAGCATTATATATTTTTTTATGGATCAATGTATTGCTCACCACCTTGAGGGTTTGTGAATCTATTCATATCGTACTTTATAATATATGCGATGTGAATCGAAATTTGTCATTAAAAATTTGTCTAAAAATCAACAAATATACTGAAAATTTTAAATAATGTTATTATAATAGATAATAGAATACATAGGAGGGGGATGTAAAGTATGAAAGTAGAAACGCTTCCTGTCATTAAAGGAGAAAATAATTTGCCGAATTATGATGAGGCATACGCGAATTTTAACTGGGAAGAGGTTAATAAAAACTTTACTTGGAATGAAACAGGCCGAGTGAATATGGCGTATGAGGCAATTGATAAGCATGCGAAATCCGATCGGAAGAATAAAGTAGCCCTTTATTATCAAGATGGATCTCGAAAAGAGAAGTATACATTTAA
Organism: Bacillus sp. FDAARGOS_527; assembly: GCF_003812125.1. Classification (NCBI taxonomy): domain Bacteria; kingdom Bacillati; phylum Bacillota; class Bacilli; order Caryophanales; family Bacillaceae; genus Bacillus; species Bacillus sp. FDAARGOS_527. Next base: position 3,742,264 of record NZ_CP033795.1, on the reverse strand, counting down.
GGAAATGAAGGATTTTTCTAATAAAGCAGGAAATGTCCTAAAAAATTATGGCGATGTAGAAAAAGGCGATCGCGTTTTTATTTTTATGCCGCGTTCCCCAGAGTTATATTTCGCACTTCTTGGTGCAGTGAAGTTGGGAGCAATTGTTGGTCCGCTATTTGAAGCATTTATGGAAGGCGCAGTTCGCGATCGTTTAGAAGATAGCGAAGCAAAAGTGTTAATTACAACACCTGAATTGTTAGAGCGTGTACCATTAAATGATTTACCTGCTTTAAAAACAGTCTTTCTTGTTGGAGATAATGTAGAAGAAGGCGGTAAAACGGTAGCATTCAATCCTTTATTCGAACAAGCTTCAAAAGAATTACATATTGAATGGTTAGGCCGTGAAGACGGTTTGATTCTACATTACACGTCTGGTTCTACTGGTAAGCCAAAAGGTGTGCTTCATGCGCAAAACGCAATGGTTCAGCACTATCAAACGGCGAAGTGGGTATTAGATTTAAAAGAAGACGATGTATATTGGTGCACAGCTGACCCAGGCTGGGTAACGGGAACTGCTTACGGTATTTTCGCGCCGTGGTTAGTCGGAGCATCAAATGTTATTTTAGGCGGACGCTTTAGTCCAGAAGCGTGGTATGAAGCGCTGCAAGATTACGGTGTAACAGTTTGGTATAGCGCACCAACAGCATTTCGCATGTTAATGGGTGCTGGACAAGATGCAATTAAAAAATACGATTTATCACAAGTGCGCCACGTATTAAGCGTTGGTGAACCGTTAAATCCAGAAGTAATTCGCTGGGGTATGAACGCATTTGGACTTCGTATTCATGATACGTGGTGGATGACAGAAACAGGTGGACAAGTTATTTGTAATTACCCTTGCATGGAAATCCGTCCAGGTTCAATGGGTAAACCAATTCCAGGTGTGAAAGCAGCGATTGTTGATAATGAAGGAAATGAAGTGCCTCCATACACAATGGGTAACTTAGCAATTGGTAAAGGTTGGCCAGCTATGATGCGTGGAATTTGGAATAACAAGCAAAAATATGAGTCTTATTTTATGCCGGGCGATTGGTACGTATCAGGTGATTCTGCCTATATGGACGAGGATGGATACTTCTGGTTCCAAGGACGTATTGACGATGTAATTATGACGTCAGGTGAGCGCGTTGGTCCGTTTGAAGTAGAAAGCAAATTAATCGAGCATGCTGCTGTTGCAGAAGCTGGTGTAATTGGTATTCCTGATCCGGTGCGCGGCGAAATTATTAAAGCATTTATCGCGCTTCGTGCAGGGTACGAACCATCTGAAGAATTAAAAGAAGAAATTCGTCAATTTGTAAAGAAAGGTCTAGCAGCTCATGCAGCGCCAAGACAAATTGAATTTAGAGATAAATTACCGAAAACGAGAAGCGGTAAAATTATGCGCCGCGTATTAAAAGCGTGGGAGTTAAACTTACCAACAGGTGACTTATCAACGATGGAAGATTAAGAGAGAAAGGTCTGAACGAAATAGTGTTCAGGCCTTTCTTTTTTCTTCCCTCTTTAACCTACATATAAAGAGGGAAGAAAATGAAAACAGAAAAAGAAAAAATGATACTAGGAGAAATATATATACCGACTGATCCAGTTGTATGAAAAGATGTGCCAGATCATGTAGTAGTTGGCGGAAATCCTGCAAAGATTATAAAAAAATAAAATAATATTTGAACGAAGTGCCTTCCTCGTCTGTATACATTTATGAAAGAATAGATGAGGGAGGCTTTTTTATGTCTAATAAATTACTTCTTACTTTTGCTTTAATTGGAGTTATAGTCGTATTTTCTTGTGGTTTGCTATTACCGATGCCAATCGGATTTAAAGTATCAATGATTACAGCTGGCGTTATGATGATTGTTATGTTTTCAATTATTATTCCATTTGATAGAAAACATATAGTAAGAAAAAATGGATATAAAATTGATTTTATGAAAACAAAAGTATATTTTCGCTGGAATGTATTTGATACGATTTCGGCTTGTCTTGCAGTGTATGCATGCATATGTGTGCAAGCATTAAATATTTTAGTTTCAACTGGCCATACAATTCAAAACCCGTACGTTCAATTTTTTACGAATCAATCACAAGTATGGATTATTGTCGCAAGCTGCTATTTAATTTCCCGTATTTCATTAACGTTAAAAGGAATAAAGGAGATCAAAAATCATGGCGCAGATTGGGATTGAGGAGGAACTTATGCTTGCATATCAAAGTGGAGATAAGCAGGCTGGGGAAATACTATACGTTTTAATCAAACCAGCGCTATACACATTTTTATATCGATTTAACCGAGATGAACAATTGAGTATCGACCTTGTCCAAGATACGTTTTTGACGCTAGAGCGTAAGAAACATATGTATGAACTTGAAAAAGGAAAAATAAAAACGTATTTATTTCAAATTGGTTATCGTCTTATGATTAATAAATTAAATAGGAGAAAAAAGTGGCGTACGCTTTTTCCATTTTTAGTGCCGATTCAGGAAAAAGAATTTTCTCACGAAGATCGGCTCACAGTAAGAGAAGCAATTTTGAAAGTTCCAGAAGAGCAAAGAGCGGTCCTAATCCTTTCTTATTATCATGATATGCAGCAAAAAGAAATTGCAGAGGTATTAGATATTCCAGTCGGAACGGTGAAGTCGAGACTTCATAACGGGATAAAGAAATTGAAACAATTGCTGGAGGTGGACGAAATTGAGCGAAAATCCCTTTAAGAGTGAATATAAATTAAAACAGCATTTAGATAGTGACCATGTAGAAGTACCGGACTTTCCAAAAACGGTAAGTCGATTCGATCGATTAATCGGGTTTCTTGGTTCCCCGGCGAAAGATCCTGTGGAGGCTACGATTGGGAATGATTTATCAGTTGTGTTTCACGTATCGTTATTAGTTGGGGTTCCAATTCTTTCTCTTATTACGATACTCTTTATGACGTTGTAAAGGATTGGCAAGAAGAGAAACCCGACCTTATTTGACACGCCTATATAAATGATGGTATAAAGAAAAGTATATGAATAATTGAGCGTGGAAAGGGAGAAGTAGTGATCATTTCCCTGTTTTAGAGAGCTGATGGTCGGTGAAAATCAGCACATAGATGATCGCGAATTACGCCCCTAGAGCATCTTTTTTCGATTGAATTGTATTCAAAAGGGAAGAGACGGTGCTAAGCCGTTATGTAAATAAGGTGGTAGGCTTTTTTTGGTCTGCAACTAGGGTGGTAACGCGATAATCAAAATCGTCCCTTATTTGAAGGGGCGATTTTTTTATGTTTTTAACCTTCACGCCAGTAATGAACTTAAAGGAGAGTATGTAGGATATGGGTATTTTACAAGATCTTGAATTTCGCGGTCTAATTAATCAGCAAACAGACGCTGAGGGCCTTGAGCAATTATTAGAAAAAGAAAGCGTTAAATTATACTGTGGTTTCGACCCGACAGCGGATAGCTTACACATCGGTCATATGTTACCAGTATTAATGTTACGTCGTTTCCAATTAGCTGGTCACCAACCAATCGCACTTGTTGGCGGTGGTACTGGTATGATCGGTGACCCAAGTGGTAAAAAAGCAGAGCGTACATTAAATACGAAAGATACAGTTGCTTATTACACAGAAAGCATTAAAAACCAACTTTCAAACTTCTTAGAGTTCGAAAACGTGGACAACCCAGCAACAATGGCTAACAACTATGATTGGCTTGGTAACTTAGATGTCATTTCATTCTTACGCGATATCGGTAAAAACTTCGGTTTAAACTATATGCTAGCAAAAGATACAGTAGCATCTCGTTTAGAGACTGGTATTTCATTTACTGAGTTTAGTTACATGATTTTACAATCATACGACTTCTTAAACTTATACCAACACCATAATTGCCGCTTACAAATCGGTGGTAGTGACCAATGGGGTAACATTACAGCTGGTCTTGAATTAATCCGTAAATCAGAAGAAGATGCGAAAGCATTCGGTTTAACAATTCCACTTGTTACTAAATCTGACGGTACGAAGTTTGGTAAAACAGAAGGCGGCGCAATTTGGTTAGACCCAGAGAAAACAACTCCTTACGAGTTCTACCAATTCTGGATTAACACAGATGACCGTGATGTTGTTAAATACTTAAAATACTTTACATTCTTATCTCATGAAGAAATTCTTGAGCTTGAAAAGCAAGTAGCCGAGGCACCAGAAAAACGTGCAGCACAAAAAGCATTAGGTGCAGAAATGACAAAACTTGTTCACGGCGAAGAAGCATTAGAACAAGCGATTAAAATTTCAGCTGCATTATTCAGCGGTTCTGTAGCAGAACTGACTGCAAGCGAAATCGAGCAAGGATTCAAAGACGTACCATCTGTAGAACGCACTGCAGAAGATACAGTATTAATCGACTTACTTGTAGAAAGCAAAATCTCTCCATCAAAACGTCAAGCGCGTGAAGATGTAACGAACGGCGCAATCTACGTAAACGGTGAGCGTACACAAGCATTAGACTACGTTGTAACAGAAAAAGACCGCATCGAAGGTAAATTCACAATCATTCGCCGCGGTAAAAAGAAATATTTCTTAATTCGTTACTAATCCGAAACGAATATAAACAAATAGTACCCCGAATTGTAGGCTGAAAAGTTTATGATTCGGGGGTTTTTATGTATGGATTTAAAACGCCGTATCTTTTCTTTTGAATAGAATATAAAGAATTAATATGAGCATATAAAGTAAACTCACTAGCATAACGATAAATGCTGTCGGATAAAATTTTGCTGCGTATATAAAAAAATCGATTTGATAAATATCTTCGTAATTTGAAACGGTGCCTTTGAAGTAATTCGTAAACTTAGCGCTATATTTCCATTCATCAGGATCATCTATTAAATTACTTCCCTGATACCAATTAATAAGCGCGGAAGTAATAAACAACATACATGCACTGCCTAACTGAACCATTTGGTTTATTGTCAAAATGAATCAACCTCCTATTTTATGGTTATTATAGCGTGCATTCATATACTTGTAACCATTTTGTTGTAATCTCCTTTTCGAGTTCATACGGAAATCACATGTAAGCGGTATGATAAATGTATAACAACTAGAAAGGAGTGGTAAAACGAAATGTCACTAGAAGCGCTCATTATTTTTTCTTTGCTAAATGCGGGTCAGCTTGCAGAGAATTCGAAGGTGGATGTACATAAAGAGCAGAAAGATGCTTATGTATATGTTCAGAAAGAGGAAAATAAATAATTTAATTTTATATATAAACGAAAAAAGCCAATCCACAGGATTGGCTTTTTGTCATTAACGAGAGTAGAACTCTACGATTAATGCTTCGTTGATTTCAGCTGGTAACTCAGCACGCTCAGCGTGACGAGTGTAAGTAGCTTCTAATTTGTCAGCATCGAAAGTTAAGTATTCTGGTACGAAGTTGTTAACTTCGATCGCTTCTTTAACAACAACAAGGTTGCTAGATTTTTCGCGAACGCTGATAGTTTGACCAGGTTTTACACGGTAAGATGGGATATCTACGCGAGCGCCATCAACCATGATGTGACCGTGGTTTACTAATTGGCGAGCTGCACGACGAGTGCGAGCTAAGCCCATACGGTAAACTAAGTTGTCAAGACGAGCTTCAAGAAGGATCATGAAGTTTTCGCCGTGCTTACCAGGCATTTTACCTGCTTGGTCAAATGTGCGACGGAATTGACGCTCAGTCATGCCGTACATGTGACGAAGTTTTTGTTTCTCTTGTAATTGTAAACCGTATTCTGAAAGTTTCTTACGTTGGTTAGGACCGTGAGGACCTGGTGCGTAAGGGCGTTTTTCTAATTCTTTTCCTGTGCCGCTTAGAGAGATTCCAAGACGACGAGACAGTTTCCAAGCTGGACCTGTATAACGAGCCATAGTTGACTCCTCCTTTAAAATGTTTTTATTTACGTAAAATAAAAACAGACGTAATCGATATTTACGGGCATTTTGTTTTCATGTACCTTCGCTCCAGCAGCAGGGAGTTACGAGATACACCTCCGTAGAGGAACAAAATACAAACGATAAACTCACATTACAAGGCTGCCTTTTTATTTTACACAAACGCTATTATATCTTTTACCGAGAGTTTCGTCAAGCGAGTACGTTTTTGTTTTATGCATATAAATTTTGGAAATGAACAAGAAGGAATTTAAAACGATATAAAAGAAGAGATAGAAACACAAATAAAACGCTTACATAAAATGAAGTAAAACGTTCATCAAAGTTTTAATGATGAATATGCGGCAATAAAAACATAAAAGGGGATGTTTTTATGAAAAAGAAGCATATGGAGACAGCGTTAATTCATCACGGTTATACATCAGAGGCACATAAAGGAAGTTTAACACCGCCTTTATTTCAAACGTCTACATTTACATTTGAGACTGCGCAGCAAGGAGAGGCGAGTTTTGCGGGAGTGGATCCATCTTATATTTACTCAAGACTTGGAAATCCGACTGTGAAATTATTCGAAGAACGTATGGCGGTGTTAGAAGGAGGAGAAGAAGCGCTTGCTTTCGGATCTGGTATGGCAGCTATTTCCGCAACGTTAATTGGTTTTCTAAAAGCTGGAGATCATATTATTTGTTCAAATGGATTATACGGCTGCACATACGGTTTTTTAGAAGTGTTAGAAGAAAAATTTATGATTACGCATTCGTTTTGTGATATGGAGACAGAGGCTGATATGGAAAATAAAATTCGCCCGAATACAAAGCTTATTTTCGTTGAAACACCGATTAATCCGACAATGAAATTAATTGATTTAAAACAAGTGATTCGGGTTGCGAAGCGAAATGGGTTACTTGTTATTGTTGATAATACGTTTTGTTCACCTTATTTACAAAGACCGCTTGAACTTGGCTGTGACGCGGTTGTTCATAGTGCGACAAAATATATTGGTGGTCACGGTGATGTTGTGGCGGGTGTAACAATTTGTAAAACGAAAGCGTTAGCTGAAAAAATCCGCCCGATGCGAAAAGATATCGGCGGTATTATGGCACCGTTTGACGCATGGTTATTGTTACGCGGATTAAAGACACTAGCAGTAAGAATGGATCGTCATTGTGATAATGCAGAAAAAATTGTATCGTTCCTAAAAAATCATGATGCGGTAGAAGGTGTTTGGTATCCAGAAGGAGAGTTAGCATCTCGCCAAATGAAACGTGGGGGCGGTGTTATATCTTTTTCAATTAAAGGCGGGAAAGAAGAGACGCAGGCGTTTATTAATGACCTTCACTTTATTACAATTGCGGTAAGTTTAGGAGATACAGAAACGTTAATTCAGCACCCAGCAACGATGACGCACGCCGCGATTCCAGCTGCGTTAAGACAAGAAATGGGCATTTATGATAATTTAATACGTTTATCTGTCGGTTTAGAATCGTGGGAGGATATTGTTTCTGATTTAGAGCAAGCGTTAAAGAAAATATCTACTGTTAGTAATCAATAAAAAAAGAGCTAGCTATCGGTTTTGTACGTCATGTACTTAATCGATAACTAGCTCTTTTTTGTTACATATGTTTTAGGAGTGTTTCCACAAACTTTTCTAAATAGCGCTGATCTACTTCGTCGAAACGTTTTTTTTCAGGGCTATCAATATCAAGTACACCAATGACATTCCCATCCTTAATAATCGGTACGACGATTTCTGAATTTGAAGCACTGTCGCAAGCGATGTGTCCTGGGAATTGATGAACGTCTGCTACAAGCTGTGTTGTTTTCGTTTCAGCTGCAACGCCGCAAACGCCTCGTCCAAATGGAATGCGCACGCAAGCAGGCATTCCTTGGAATGGTCCAAGAACAAGCTGATTTCCTTCTGTTACGTAAAAGCCAACCCAATTAACACGATCCAAAAATTGGTTTAATAATGCGGACGCATTTGATAAGTTTGCGACTACGTTTGATTCGCCAGTTAATAATGCATCCAGTTGTTTTATTACTGTCTCATATTGCTGCACGCGAGATCCTGTATAACTTTCTTTAGTAAACATGGAAACAGCTCCTTTTTTATCGAGATGTGTAAAACATTAGCAAAATACGATGTATTTCACATGACTTTGTCGATAGAAAATTAAAGGAATTTGTCTTAAAAGTCAAGAAATTTACACTATAGCTGTTCAGTGAGAGGAAGTGAGCGCATGAAACAGACGAAACAAAAAGTAATTGATGCGGCAATATCGTTGTTTAACACGAAAGGTTATGATGGAACGTCGGTGCGAGACATTGCAAAGCGAGCGGATGTGAATGTAGCGAATATTTCATATTATTTTGCTGGAAAGCAAGGCCTATTAGAGCAGCTTATTACTAATTTTTTAGAAGGGTATATTCATGTGATTGAAACGTCCTTTGAACAGAGAGAATATTTGTCGGCTAAAGATGTGATGGTGCAAATGGTGCGCGGGATTTTACGATATCAATTTGATAATAGGGAGCTGACACGTTTCTTTTACCGAGAGCTGTCGCTTGATACGACATTAATTCGCGAAGTGATGACCGTTTATTTTTCTAAAGAAAGATATTATATAGAGCAAATGATTAGACAAGGACAAATGAAACAAGAATTTAAAAAGGTATCTTTTACAATGTTTATGACGCAATTAAAAGGCATGATAAATATGCCGTTTTTATATCCGCAATATATATCAGAAGTGTTGCATTCTTTTCCATCTGAGACCTTTTTCTTAGAAATGTACACGAAAGAAATTGAACAATGGATGGAACAAACATTATGTATAACGAATATGTATTATGAATGGCCAAGAGCTGTTCATATGTGAGAAATCCCCACCTAACGAACTGAGGTGGGGATTTTTGTGCTTTCTTTTCTTTGCCATAAATTGTTGCATAATAGCGCGATAATTGTTAATGAGGCTCCAGCAACTTCAATTTTGTCGACTGTATAACCTCGAAAGATGGAACCGATAAGTGCAAGTACAGGAACTAAATTCATAAATAATATGCCATTAATGGATGAAATATAGCGATTTCCTGCGTTCCAGCAAAATACTGCGATAACGCCTGCAATAATAGACATATATAAGAGTTCAAAACGAACGTTCATAATTGTCGATAGTGAAGGTACAGTAACGACGTTTGTATAAGTTAAAAAAGTGACGATAGTGATGAGTGAAATTGAGCCAAATAAACAAGTTAACGTCGTATACCTAAGTGGCGACCAAGATTGAAAACTAGCACCACCGTTTGTATAAATGACCCAGCAAGTAACGCCGCACAGCATAAGTATATTTGTTGAGAGATGGCTGGCAGCTCCAAATAATAAGTGAATATTTCCTTTTGAAATGACAAGCATAACACCGAATAATGCAACAAACATACAAAGGAATGTATAGTTTTGTGGGCGTTTATTTTTTGTTATCCACTGCAATAATAAAGCGATGAGTGGCATAAGAGACTGAATCATCGCGGCATGGATGGCTCCAGACGGTCCGGCAAGTTGTTGTCCATAGAAAACGAGAAAACCATATCCTGCGAAACCGACTGTTCCGTAAAAGAGTAACGAAAGTGTTTTCTTTTCTAAGCGGAGTGACTTTGTCCCTTCGGTAAGTAATAGCAGAATAAGAAAAATAATAGCTGCTGATCCATAGCGAATCGTTGTGAAGAAGAACGGATCGATAAACTGTAAGGCGTTTGCCATGACAGGAAACATAAATCCCCAAGCCGTTACGGCAAGTAAGCATAGGAGGGACCCGAGTAGCATTTGTTTTTTGTTCAAGAGTATCTTTCCCCTTTACATTTCGTTATAGTAAGTTGATGAAATAAGTATAAAGAGTAATTGTTTATAGAAGGAAATATCGATTTTTTATGACAGTTATAACTTTTTGTTAGAGGTGTGTACGATGGATCTAGAGGCAGTACGATCGTTTATTGAAGTGAAGAATACGCGAAGTTTATCAAAGGCGAGTAAGATTTTACATATTTCTCAGCCGGCGCTTAGTAAACAAATTCAAAGGTTAGAAGCGGATTTAGAGGTTACTTTATTAAAACGTTCCGCGCAAGGAGTCGAATTAACAAGTGCTGGAGAGCTATTTATAACAAGAATGTTACCGATTTTGGGACACATACATGAAGTGAAAGCCGAAATGAAGAAATTTCAAGAGAAGCGGAACATTTCTATAGGCATATTGCCAAGTTTAGCAGCACATTACATAGCGAAATGTAAAGATATATTAGGTGACGGGTTCGAAATAGAATGGAAAATTGAGCATACGAAAGTACTGATAGGACTTTTTAAAGAACGGAAGATTGAAGCGATGTTCATCGATTCAGTAGTAGAAGGTGCTACGTGTATAAAAGAAATACGAGAAGAAAAAATTGTGTGTGTCGTTTCAAATGATCATCTTTATAAAGAGAAAACAGTAATTCGAATGGAAGATTTGCAAAATGAAAAGTTAATCGTATACCCAGAAATCTGCGATGTAAGGAAAATGATTACGAATCTGTTTCAAGGGATAGGTGCGAAACCGATTATTGCATTTGAAACTTCTTATGCAGAACCGATGCTTGCGATGGTCAGTGCTGGACTTGGCATCACGTTACTTCCAGAAATAGCAGTAGAGCAAGCGGTAAGACAAGGAAATGTGCATGCGATTTCTATTGAACCGACAATTGTACGTAAAATATATTTCGCATCTCATATGGAAGAAGGCCCTTTGCTGCATTCATTTGCTGATGAGAGGTAATCCAAACGGAATATTGAGAAAGATTACAATTGCATTGAAAGAAACATGAAATTTTAAAAAAAACTAGGTCAAAAACAAACGATTACATGGTATGATTAGTACATTGTTAGTTGTTAAATATAGGGGAATTCCCTTTTTATACATAATGCCTTCCATTTCATAAACGGAACGGACAAAAAAAGAGATATAACTAGGAGGCTTTTTTGCATGGATTCTATCCTGACGATCGTTATCATTGTAGTAAGCTCTATTCTAGTGCTGCTCATGATAGAGCTTGTGATAAGAAATCGTTCATATAAAGATATTGAAGCACTTGAGCAGTGGAAACAAGAGATAAAAGATAAACCTGTGGCAGATGAGCTAAAACGGGTGAAAGATTTAAATATGACGGGTCAAACAGAAGAACTGTTTGGTAAATGGCGTGAAGAATGGGATGAAATTGTATCAACAACCATTCCGAAAGCTGAAAAAGATTTAGCGCAAGCGCGAAAATTCGCCTCGCAATTCTCCTTCCGAAAAGCAAAGCATGCGATGAATGAATCCATAAGTGGTTTAGATGACGCTGATAATCGTATTACAGACATTTTAAATGAATTACAGCAATTGTTAGAAAGCCATGAAAAAAATAGCTCGGAAATCGAAGGGTTACGTGATACATATCGTAGTATGAAGAAGAGTGTTCTTGCTCATAGACATATGTATGGAGCAGCAGAGCAGAAAATCGAAGAGATGCTAGACGCTGAATCTGAGAAATTTAAAACCTTTGAAGAAGCAACAAACAATGGCGACTATTTAAAAGCGAGAGAAATTGTTATTAGTTTGGAAGAAGGTTTAGCAGATTTAGAAATCATTATTCACCAAATTCCAGATTTATTGGTAGAGTGTCAAGCGACGTTACCGGTTCAGTTGGAAGATTTATTACACGGACATAATGATATGGTAAGACAAGGTTATGTATTAGAGTATTTGGAAATTCCTAAAGAAGTTCGCGATATGAAGAAACAACTACAAATATGTTTAATGGATATACAGGAGCTTCACATAACAGAAGCGGCTGAAAAAGTAGAAAACTTAAAAACAAGTTTAGATAGCTTCTATGATCAACTAGAACAAGAAGTACATGCGAGACATTATGTGGAGCAAAAAACACTTTCTGTTTATGAAGACTTAGAAGAAATTCGCATTGAAACGATTGAAACAAAAGCAGAAACACAGCTCGTGAAACAAAGCTATCAGTTACAAGATAAGGACATTGAGTCTCAAAAAGTAATTGAAAAGCAAATGCACATTTTAATGAAACGTTTTGAAATGTTGCAATTACGGGTTGCGGAACAAGATATTGCCTTCTCTATTATTCGTGAGGAACTAGAAGAGATTTATGAGCAATGTGAAACATTAAAAGTACTTCATGCAGAATATAAAGAAATGCTGCAAACGATGCGTAAAGAAGAATTTGAAGCGCGTGAGAAGTTACAAGAAATGCGAAATACTATTTTCGAAACGAAACGCTTTATGCAAAAGTCGAATTTGCCAGGTCTTCCAGAGAGTATTATGGAAGATTTAAAAAGAGGACAAATGGCAATGCAAGCTGTATATGAACAATTAGAAGTGAAGCCGTTAAATATGAATGCTGTAAATAGTAGTTTAGAAGAAGCTTACACAACTGTTAATGGTGTTGCTGAAATGACAGAAGAGTTAATTGGACAGGCATATTTAGTTGAAAAATTAATTCAATACGGTAATCGTTACCGCAGTCATGATGAGAACCTTGCAGATAGCTTAAATTATGCGGAGAAATTATTCCGTGAATATCAATACGATGCGGCTTTAGAACAAGCGGCTTCTGTACTAGAGCAACTTGAGCCTGGCGTTGTTCAAAAAATAGCTGAATATGTAGACAATGAACAAACCCTTTCATAAGGGTTTGTTTTTTTGTGTAATTTTGCAGGCGATGTTGCTATAATGAATAGCGGAATACAGTAAGGTTATTCGTTTTAAAATATAACGGAACCTTTGAGTAGTCTTAGCGTAATGACACGTATTTGTGATATGATTATATGATGTGACAGCGCTGAAAGGGGAAGAACGATGATCTATTTTGATAATAGTGCGACGACAAAGCCATATCCAGAAGCTCTTCAATCGTACGTAACGGTTGCGGGGAAATATTTTGGGAATCCTTCTTCTATTCATTCGCTTGGAGGAGAGGCAGAGCGTCTATTAACACAATCAAGAACAATTGCAGCGCAGCTTCTTCACGTTAAGCCTTCTGAAATTATTTTCACATCAGGTGGAACGGAAGGGAATAACCTTGCGATTAAAGGAATAGCGATGAGGAATCGTTCGCGCGGTAAACATATCATTACAACAAATATTGAACACGCGTCTGTGTTTGAAGCATATAAACAATTAGAAGATCTCGGTTTTGATGTAACATATTTACCGGTTAATGAGCATGGTGTTGTATCGGTAGAGGATGTAAAACGAGCGCTTCGTGAAGATACGATTCTTGTGTCAATTATTCACGTGAACAACGAGACTGGAGCAATTCAGCCTGTTGCTGAAATTGGAACGTTATTATCGAATTATCCGAAAATAAGATTCCATGTGGACCATGTACAAGGGATAGGAAAAGTACCGCTTAATTTATACGCTTCTCATATTGATCTTTGCTCAATATCTGGACATAAATTCCACAGTGTAAAAGGAACGGGTCTTCTTTATGTACGTGATGGCGTAAGGTTAGATCCAATTTTATCAGGTGGTCAACAAGAGCTGAAGTATCGCTCTGGTACAGAGAACTTACCTGGCATTGTAGCGATGGTGAAAGCACTTCGCATGACAATGGAGCAAGTGAAAGAAAAGGTAGCTCATTTGCAAAGTTTACAAGCAGAGCTTGTTCGTTTCTTTAAAGAGATGGAAGATGTAACGATTAATACGTCGCTTGCATATGCAGCACCGCACATTTTAAATGTATCATTTGTAGGTTTAAAACCAGAAGTGGTCGTTCATGCTTTAGAAGAGCACGGTGTATATGTATCAACGAAATCTGCTTGTTCTTCAAAAGCAAATGAAGTGAGCAGAGTGTTAGTGTCAATGGGAGTACCACATGCCGCTGCTGCAAGTGCTATTCGCATTAGTTTAGCACCAGAAAACACGATGGAAGAAGTAAAGCAATTTGAAGGTATTGTGAAAGAGACGATGCCAAAATTATATGAAGTGATGAGGTAAAGGAATATGATGACATATGAATATATTTTAGTTCGTTATGGAGAGATGACGACTAAAGGTAAGAACCGTTCTAAATTTGTAAGCACATTAAAAGATAACGTAAAGTTCAAACTGAAAAAATTCCCAAATATTAAAATCGATGCAACACATGATCGTATGTATATCCAATTAAATGGCGAAGATCATGAAGCGGTATCTGAAAGATTAAAAGATGTGTTTGGTATTCATAAGTTTAACTTAGCGATGAAAGTACCATCAGAATTAGAAGACATTAAAAAAGGTGCATTAGCAGCTTTCTTACAAGTAAAAGGCGATGTGAAAACATTTAAAATTACTGTACACCGTTCTTATAAGCATTTCCCAATGAGAACGATGGAATTATTACCTGAGATTGGTGGACACATTCTAGAAAATACAGAAGATATTACTGTAGATGTTCATAATCCAGATGTAAATGTACGTGTAGAAATTCGCAGTGGCTATAGCTACATTATGTGCGATGAGCGTATGGGAGCTGGCGGTTTACCAGTTGGCGTTGGCGGAAAAGTAATGGTACTTCTTTCTGGCGGTATTGATAGCCCAGTAGCAGCGTACTTAACGATGAAACGCGGCGTATCTGTGGAAGCAGTTCACTTCCATAGCCCACCTTTCACAAGTGAGCGCGCAAAACAAAAAGTAATCGATTTAGCACAAGAGTTAACGAAATACTGTAAACGTGTAACACTTCACCTTGTTCCATTTACAGAAGTGCAAAAAACGATTAATAAAGAAATCCCATCTAGTTACTCAATGACAGTTATGCGCCGTATGATGATGCGTATTACAGAGCGTATCGCAGAGGAGCGTAACGCTCTAGCAATCACGACTGGTGAAAGTCTTGGACAAGTAGCAAGTCAAACGTTAGATAGTATGCATACGATTAACGAAGTAACAAACTATCCAATTATTCGTCCGCTTATTACGATGGATAAATTAGAGATTATTAAAATCGCTGAAGAAATCGGCACATATGATATTTCAATTCGTCCGTACGAAGATTGCTGTACAGTATTCACACCAGCAAGCCCAGCGACGAAGCCGAAGCGTGAAAAAGCGAATCGTTTTGAAGCGAAATACGATTTCACACCATTAATCGATGAAGCTGTAGCGAACAAAGAAACTATGGTATTACAAACGGTAGAAGTAGTGGCGGAAGAAGAAAAATTCGAAGAACTTTTCTAAAACCATAAATTACCATATGTAAACCGTGTATGAAGTCATGTTATTTATCACACTCTATACTCACAAGGAGGTGATATAACATGGCACGTAGCACAAATAAATTAGCGGTTCCTGGTGCTGAATCAGCATTAGACCAAATGAAATACGAAATCGCTCAAGAGTTTGGTGTTCAACTTGGAGCTGATGCAACAGCTCGCGCTAACGGTTCTGTTGGTGGTGAAATCACTAAACGTCTAGTTTCACTAGCTGAGCAACAATTAGGCGGTTACCAAAAATAATCCCATATGATGGCTTAGAAAGAGCGGGTTCTCCCGCTCTTTCTTTTTTATGTTGTGGCGCCATTTGTCGGTAAATTGATATATTTAATTTTTTGTTAATATATTCTAAGTTGTGTTTGATATATTCGACAGAACTAAAAAATTTGTCAAAAGATGAGGGTTCAAAATTAACAGAAAATTCTTTATTATATAAGGGAGGCATAAAGAAAAAGGAGGATGTTTATGAAGAGAGAGGAATTGTTGGCACCACCGTCTTATAATTTAGTTTCTGAAATAGAGAAATATACAGGTGATAAAGAGAAGCTTGCTTTAATTTGGCAAGATGATAAAGGGAATCGCCGAGAAGTTACATACGCGGAGTTAATGAAAGGTGCAAATAAAATTGGAAACGCTTTTATAAAGAGTGGTCTGCAAAAGGGGGACAAGCTCCTCATTATGATGCCGCGTTTAATTGAAGCATACATGACGTATATCGCTGCGATTAAAGCAGGATTTGTCGTAATTCCGAGTTCGGAAATGTTACGCAAAAAGGATATCGAGTACCGCATTGGACATGGGGAAGTAAAAGCAATCGTAAGTTATGAGCCGTACATTGGACAGTTTGATGATATAGAAGCGATGGAATCCCTTCAAAAATTCGTTCTGAGCGAGCAGCCAGTAGATGGATGGATCAATTTAAAAACAGCGTTAGAAACAGAAAGTGACATGTTAGAAATGGCGAAGACAGATAAAGAAGATATGGTCTTTTTATCTTACACGTCAGGAACGACGGGAAATCCAAAAGGTGTTGTTCATACACATGCGTGGGCATACGCTCATTTACGTACGAGCGCTCCAAATTGGCTCGGAATTGAAGAGAATGATGTTGTGTGGGCAACAGCTAGTCCAGGCTGGCAGAAGTGGATTTGGAGCCCGTTTTTAGCAACTCTAGGCTCGGGGGCAACAGGATTTGTATACCACGGTAAGTTTGAACCAAAAACGTATTTAAATTTATTAGACGATAATAAGGTGAATGTGCTTTGTTGTACGCCGACTGAGTATAGATTAATGGCAAAAGTAGAAAATTTAAGTGAATACAATTTAGAAGCGTTACATAGCGCTGTATCCGCAGGTGAGCCGTTAAATAGAGAAGTCATTGAAACGTTCCAAAAGCACTTTCATATTACAGTAAGAGACGGCTATGGGCAAACGGAAAACACATTGCTTGTTGGTGTAATGAAAGGAATGGATATTAGACCAGGATCAATGGGGAAACCGACGCCGGGTAACCACGTTGATATTGTAAATGAGGAAGGTATTCCGGTACAGGTAGGCGAAGTTGGTGATATTGCAGTTCACATTGAAACGCCGGCACTCTTTAAACAATATTACAAAGACGATGAGCGTACAGCGATGCAATTCCGCGGTGATTATTATATTACAGGTGATAAAGCGAAAAAAGATGAAGACGGCTATTTCTGGTTTGAAGGGCGCGGTGATGATATTATTATTAGCTCTGGTTATACAATCGGGCCGTTTGAAGTAGAAGATGCGCTCGTAAAGCACCCTTACGTGAGAGAATGTGCGGTTGTCGCAAGTCCTGATGAAATTCGCGGAAGTGTCGTGAAGGCATTTATCGTATTAAGAGAGAATATAGAAAAGAACGAAGAAACATTAATTCCAATACTCCAACAACACGTCAAAGAACTTACTGCACCATATAAATACCCTCGCAAAATTGAATTTGTAGATGAACTACCAAAAACGATTTCTGGAAAAATCCGCCGTATTGAGCTTAGAAAACAAGAGATGGAGATTCCGTCAAAATAAATTTGAAAACAGTGAAGGAAATAGTTGAATGAAATGGCAAACAATGATAATATAAAAACGAACACAAGTTCGATTTTATAAATTGAAAAAAGAGGTGTCCGTATGATTTTAGGTATTAATCCGTACTTAGTTTTAGATGGTAGTGGGCAAGAAGCTGTACAGTTTTATAAAGAGGCGTTAGATGCAAAAGTGGAAGTCATGCAAACTTTTGGTGATATGCCTGAAAATCCAGAATACCCGGTTCCAGCTGAAGCGAAAGAACGCGTTTTACACGCTACTTTAAAAGTTGGTAATACGGATCTTATGATTTCTGATACATTCCCAGGTCAAGGGCATGCAATTGGATCTCAAGTAACAATCGCAATTCAAATTAGTAACGCAGAAAAAGCGAAAGAAGTATTCGATAAGTTACAAGAAGGTGGCGAAGTTATTATGCCCCTTCAAGAAACGTTCTGGAGCCCAGCATACGGACAAGTAAAAGATAAATTTAATATTGAATGGCAAGTTACAACGTCTACTACTGAACAAAAGTAATGTTTAGAAAAGCACCATGTTTTGAAATGGTGCTTTTTTTTATACAATAAAAAATAAAGGAGATGAAATATATGGGGGAAATTTGGTATGGTGGCAACATTTACACAATGAGAGAAGAAAATGAAAAAGTGGACGCTATTTACGTTGAAAACGGTATGATTGTTGATGTTGGAAGTAAAAAAGAGTTAGAAAACCGATATGCTGTGGCTAAATTGCGCGATTTAAAAGGCAAAACGATGATTCCAGGTCTCGTTGATAGCCATATGCATCTTATTGGTCACGGGGAGAGGTTACTTCGTTTAGATTTATCAAACTGCACATCTTATAGAGAAGTGCTGACTCTCGTTCGGAAGCGAGTAGAAGAAGCGCCGAAAGGTTCTTGGATTATCGGAGAGGGCTGGAACGAAAATAATTTTAAGGATACGAAAGATGTTCACGCGCGTGATTTAGATGAAATTTCGAAAGAACATCCCATTTTATTAAAGAGAGTTTGTCGCCATGTTACATGGGTGAACTCATACATACTGCAAGAAGCGAACATAACAGAAAAGGCAGAAGATCCAAAAGGCGGGAAAGTTGGACGGGACTCATTCAATAAATTAACAGGACTTTTATATGAACAAGGCCAAGAGTTAATCAAACATGTCCAGCCTGAAATTGATGAAGCCTACTTACAAAGTGCTTTGCAAACAGCAATTAAAGACTGCTGGCAATATGGACTCGTTGGCGGGCATACGGAAGATTTAAATTATTACGGTGGTTTTAGAAAGACGCATAATGCGTTTTCTCATGTCATAAAGGAAATGCCATTTAAAGCACATTTACTCGTTCACCATGAAGTAGCACATGAACGAAAGGAATATGAAAATGAGCATTATATTGAATTTGGGGCAATGAAAATTTTTTCTGACGGTTCTTTTGGCGGAAGAACCGCATTATTAAGTGAACCGTATGAAGATGCGAAGGAAACGAATGGGGTTGCGATTTTCTCACGTGAAGAACTTGCGGAATTAGTGAAGAAAGCACGAGATTTATATATGCCAGTTGCGATTCATACTATCGGTGACTTATCGCTTGAATATGTCATTGATGCACTTGAATTGTATCCGCCAGCAGAAGGATTACGTGACCGTATTATTCATTGTCAGCTAGCTCGTGAAGAGTTGATTGAAAGAATGAAAAACTTACAAGCCATTATTGATATACAACCAGTCTTTGTTTCATCGGATTTTCCATCAGTCATTGAAAAACTAGGCGAGCAACGTCTTCGTTATGCGTATGCTTGGAAGACGTTACTGGAAGCGGGATTACACTGTAACGGGGGATCTGATGCTCCGATCGAGCAAGTAAATCCGTTTCTAGGCATATATAGCGCTGTTACACGTAGAAGTTTTATTGACGGTTTATGTTATATGCCAGAAGAAAGATTAACGGTATATGAGGCTGTTTCTTTATTTACAACAGGAAGTGCCTATGCAATCGGAAAAGAAGCGAAGCGAGGGCGAATTACAAAAGGATATGAGGCAGACTTTACAATATTAGACCGCGATATTTTTGAAATAGAGGCAGAGGAAATAAAAGAAGTACAAGCAGAGATGACCGTAATAGATGGCAAAGTCGTCTATAGAAAAGGTGCGTAAAAATATATGAGCGATTATCGGAATATATCGACCGTAACCTGAATTATATCAGCGATTATTGAAATATATCGACCGTAACTCCAAATATATGAGCGATTATTAGAATATATCGACTTACCGACAAAAACTGACAAGAATATCGGCCGGATAGCGAGAGGTTGTTGCTCGCACCAATCAGGGTAAATAAATAACCGTAGAATTATGGGCCACCATAATTCTACGGTTATTTTAATACTATAAAAACGTTCTCTGTACTTTTTCCCAGAAAGAGTTGTTTTTTAATTTAACTGTTTTAATTTGTTTATCGCTTAAGCGTACAACAGCTTTTTCCACTTGTTTAATGCTAAGCGCTTCGTTATCCATGCCGATAACAGGATAATCGTTACCGTCTGGTCTTAGTTTTAAAGTTAATGTACGTTCGTGATTTAAAATGAACGGTGAACCAAGTGTACGATATGTGTTGTTATTTAAAGATGCTAATTCACTTACTTGGAAGCAAGGGATAAGCGGATCAACAACTGCACCACGTAACGATTTATTGTAAGCTGTACTTCCTGTTGGGGTAGAAACAACTAAACCGTCACCTCTAAAAGTTTCGAAATATAAATCATCAACGTGAACATCTACAACGAACGTTTTAATAATGCTAGAACGTAATGAGAACTCATTTAAACAATGGAAAGATGTGCTACCATCTACATCTACCTCAATTGTTGGATATTTTCGCACTTCAATTTCATTTTTTGTAATTTCTTGAAGGGCTGTATCAACGTGATCAATATGGAAATCGCAGTAGAATGAAATTTCATCTTTCGTAGAAATCCCTGCGTATAAACAATCTTCCCTAAAACCAGTTTTACGAACGGCTTGTAAGAAAGTTGCATCATCTCCAACACTGACGATAGCGTTTGCATTTTTTGGATGATCTAATATGGTAAATCCATTCTCTTCTAAAATACGATAGATTGGTTTCATTTTTTCAACGAGCTTTGCTTTGTCATCACCATAAAAGAAAAATAAATTGCGACGATCTGCCATTATGTATCCCTCCACTGCAGTTAAATTTTCTATGCTTCGTGCTACATATCATTAGAGTCCGTTCCCTGATGATATGTTCAAATAATATATTTCGATATAAATTGTCAAAATACCTTTTTATTTTTAGAAAAATTTTTATATTCAATCTTATGAAACGCTGTTTAATGATGAATAAAGTTGTCGATAATGGGTACGGAGTGAAAGGATGATACGTATGAAGTGGCTCGTAATTGGAATAATAATTCTTCTCCTTTTTATTTTGTTTATACTATTGTCGAAAATAAAGCTTAAAGTGACATTTTTATATTCAGAAATGGAAAAGCAATGTTTGCTTCAAGTGAAAATATGGATGATTCGATATACATTTGATGTGTTGGAAAGAATTGAGAAACAGCAGAAGAAAACAGGACAAAAAATCGAAAAAGCTGAAGAGGACGGCGGACTAGACAATAAAATTATGGCACAACTTGATAGTATGGGGGAACTGATAAAAAAGCTTCAAGAAGTTCATACTATCGTTAAAGATTTTCTCAAACGAGTGAAAATCAATGGTTGGAAATGGCATACGCAAATTGGAGCAGGCGACGCAGCTAGTACTGGAATTGTCACCGGATATGCATGGGGGACAAAAGGAATGGCTGCTGGAGTTGTAGGACAATATATGCATATTGTCGACGTACCAGAATTTGAAATTACTCCTGTTTTTCAAGGGAAAGGATTTGCATCAAGATGTGAGTTAACAGCATCTTTTCGTATATTCCGTACTATAAAAACAGCGGTGAAATTACTCGTGTTTATGAGAAGACAAAGATCTGGTACGACAGAAAAATCTGTTCAAGCATAGGGGGGATATAGAATGGACCATCCAATTCAAGGTTTAATGACAACTGCAATGCAGCATTTAAAACAAATGACTGATGTAAATACAATTGTCGGCGATCCAATTAAAGCTGCTGATGGAAGTGTAATTCTTACCGTTTCAAAAGTTAGCTTCGGATTTGCGGCTGGTGGAAGTGAATTTGGTAAAATAGAACATTCAGGCCGCCATCCATTTGGCGGGGGAAGCGGTGGAGGAGTTTCTATTAATCCTGTTGCTTTTCTTGTTATAAATGGAGAAGGCGTAAAAGTGTTGCACTTAGATAAGCAAACACACGTCATCGATAAAATAATTGAATTAGCGCCACAAGCTGTTGATAAAGTGAAAGAAATGATGGATAAACGAAAAGAAGACGATCCTGAATTTCAAATTTAACGAATAAAGAAGCTGATCAATAGATTAGCTTCTTTAATTTTTTTGTAAATAAAGCGATTTTATTTGCATTATCGATAGGGACAAACTATCATTTACATTGTACATATTTTGTTTAAATAAGGGAGGATTTTCAAGTGGCAAACGTAACTTTTAAAGGTAACCCAATGACTTTAGTTGGAACAGAAGTTAAAGTTGGCGATCAAGCGCCAAACTTCCAAGTGTTAGCAAATGACTTATCTCCAGTAAGTTTAGAAACATACAAAGGTGAAGTGAAATTAATTAGTGTTGTACCTTCTATCGACACAGGTGTATGTGATGCACAAACACGTCGTTTTAACCAAGATGCAGCAGGTATTGAAAACGCGAAAGTATTAACGATTAGCGCTGACTTACCATTCGCTCAAAAACGTTGGTGTGCAGCAAACGGTTTAGAAAATGTTGTTACACTTTCTGACCACCGTGACCTTTCATTCGGTGAAGCTTACGGCTTAGTAATGAAAGAGCTTCGTTTACTTGCTCGTGCAGTATTCGTAGTAGATAGCAATGACAAAGTAGTTTACGTAGAATACGTAAGCGAAGGTACAAGCCATCCAAACTATGAAGCAGCATTAGAAGCAGCAAAAGCTGCAAAATAATGTGAACGAAGATGACCTCTTTGTAAGAGGTCGTCTTCTCTCATATATTGCTATATGGAATCGATATACGAGAGAAGACGTTACATCATACATCACTAAAAAGGGAGCTCTTAAAAAGAGGTCGCTTTTTCTTTTGGGAAAAAATCAGATTATGGTATGATATAAGTTATGTGTAAAAGAGAGAAGGAGGAATGTACGTGAGTCAGACAGTAGAAACTTTATTTTCTATTTTTGATTCTTCTGCGGTAGTTTTACGTAAAGAATTAGATGTAACATATTTAGAGGCGCTTGTAGAAACAGGGGATAACTTGTTTGAAGGAGCGATTTTACAAGAGGAATTATCAGAATCAGCAATTGAAAGGCTGAATCGTGAATATAGTACGTTTAATGAAGAAACATATAAAGGTGAAGAAATTCGTAAAGCATTTCAGTTAGCCATCTTAAAAGGAATGAAGGAAGGCGTACAAGCGAATCACGAAATGACGCCTGATGCAGTTGGTATGTTCATGAGTTACTTATTCCATAAATTTATGAAGGGTCAAAATGAAATTACTGTGTTAGACCCTGCAATTGGAACAGGTAACTTGATGACGACAGTTTTCAATAGTGCTCAAGAAAACGTTACGATGAGTGGATTTGGTGTAGAAGTGGACGAAGTGCTAATTAAACTTGCTTTAGTAAATGCGAATTTACAAAAGCATGCAATCGAATTCTTCCATCAAGATGGACTAGCACCGCTTTATATCGATCCAGTTGATGCAGTCGTTTCAGACTTACCGGTTGGTTACTATCCAAATGAAATCGGTGCAAGTGAATATAAGTTAAAAGCAGATGAAGGAATGTCATATGCCCACCACCTATTTATTGAACAAAGTGTGAAGCATACGAAAGAAGGCGGATACTTATTCTTCCTAGTACCGAACTTCATTTTTGAAAGTGATCAAGCACCGAAATTACATGCATTTATTAAAGAAACATGCTTTATTCAGGGGTTATTACAGCTACCTGTTTCCATGTTTAAAAACGAGAAAAATGCAAAAAGTATATTTGTTCTCCAAAAGAAAGGTCCTAGTGTAACGATGCCAAAACAGGCGTTATTAGTGGAGTTACCTAAATTCTCCAACATGAAGGCGATGGAGGACATTATGGACCAATTAAATACTTGGTTTGCAACGCATAAATAAGGCTAGGTATATGTAACAGGGTTAGTAATTCATGTAGTACAGTTTTATATGATATGTCATATTTTTAAATATATACAAGATTTAACTGAATTTTTTTGAAATCTGTAATATATTTTTTTTCTTGGTGTTACAATTTTTTCACTTGAAATATATGTCGTACGATGTTTAAATTAAAATCGTGAGTATAAAATTTACTAATGATGAAACGTTTTCATATTTAGTAAATTTGATCAGATAAAATCGAGCGGTTTGTGGAAACATCCACACAACTACCAAGAGAAAAAGGGGCGAAAGACTAGATGTCAAAAATCATCGCGATTAACGCAGGAAGCTCTTCCTTAAAATTCCAATTATTTGAAATGCCAAGTGAAACAGTATTAACAAAAGGTTTAGTAGAACGTATCGGTTTAGAAGATAGTATCTTCACTATTACTGTAGATGGCGAAAAACAAAAAGAAATTACAAACATTCCAGATCACGCAGTAGCAGTTAATATGCTTCTTAAAAAATTAACTGAAAACGGAATCGTTAAATCTCTAGATGAGATTGGCGGTATCGGTCACCGTGTTGTTCACGGCGGCGAAAAATTTGCTGACTCTGTTCTAATTACTGATGAAGTATTAGCTGATATCGAAGAATTAAGCGATTTAGCACCACTTCACAACCCAGCAAACGTTGTTGGTATTAAAGCATTCCAAGAAGTATTACCAAACGTACCAGCAGTAGCAGTATTCGATACAGCATTCCACCAAACAATGCCGGAATCTGCATTCCTATACAGCTTACCATATGAGTACTATGAAAAATTCGGTATCCGTAAATACGGTTTCCACGGAACTTCTCATAAATATGTAACTGAACGTGCGGCTGAACTATTAGGTCGTCCACTTGAAAGCTTAAGCTTACTTTCTTGTCACTTAGGTAACGGTGCAAGTATCGCAGCAGTAGAAGGCGGTAAATCTATCGATACTTCTATGGGCTTCACTCCACTTGCTGGTGTAACAATGGGTACACGTTCTGGTAACATTGACCCTGCGTTAATTCCATACATCATGGAAAAAACAGGCCAAACAGTAGAAGAAGTAGTTAACGTATTAAACAAGAAGAGTGGTATGTTAGGTCTTACTGGTTACTCTAGTGACCTACGTGACATCATTGCGAAAGAAGAAGAAGGCGATCACCGTGCGAAAGTAGCACTTGATGTATTCGTAAGCCGTATCCACAAATACATCGGTTCTTACACTGCTCGTATGAAAGGTGTAGATGCAATCATCTTCACAGCTGGTGTAGGTGAAAACAGTGCGATTATTCGTGAACGCGTATTAGAAGGCCTTGAATACATGGGCGTATACTTCGATGCAAAACGCAATAACGTATTCGGTGAGGAAGCATTCATCAACTTCCCACATTCTCCAGTAAAAATTATTGTAATTCCAACTGACGAAGAAGTTATGATCGCTCGTGACGTACTACGTCTTGGAAACATCGGTTAATATATGAAAAGAAAGACGAAGTCCTATAGGATTTCGTCTTTTTTCTTTTGGATATAGTTTAAGATTCCATCTGGATATAGTGCTTTTTTCTCCTGAATGAATGCTGTAATGGGAATCCACTTCGCATACGATACTGTTTGTTCATCTTGTATATTCAGTACTTCCATTCCATATAGTGACGTGTCTAATAAGCGTAAAGAATATAACTGAATGATTTCATGAGCAATTTCTCCATCAAGGTGAAAGATGTTTTCTAAGCAACCTAAATAAGCAGTGATCTCCACTTCTGTATGAAGCTCTTCTTGAAATTCACGAATAACGGTATGTGCTGATTTTTCACCAAGTTCAATTGAACCGCCAAGAGGCCGGTAATATGTTTCATCGCCTGTATGATATTCTTGTACGAGAAGCCGCTCGTGATGTAAAGCAAGACCGAAAGCTTTTGCACGTGGATACATATAATACAATCACTCCTTATTTATCCCGCTTTAACAGGCAGTAAGACCCCCACCTCAAAATTCAGCGGAAGCAAAGAAGTTAGGTGGGGGTCGGGCTGTCCGTAAAAGTCCGATTGGTGAGGGCTGATAATCAGTGGGGGATGAACAAAACCCCCACTGATTAAAGTTTCACTTTATTTTGTATAAGGATGATTATAATGTATTGCGTAATAAAAGTGTCGTGTATTTAAGAATGTGGTCGAATTACAATGCCATTAAATAAGTCATTCCAAAATGCTTCATTGTACTGAAATACATCCATAATAGGACATTTTATAACGCAAATATTTTGCAATCCCCAATCTTCTTCCGTAACAGTTGGTACATCTTCAGGAATGAGTAATAGGACAGAGAATGTATGTGTAACGATTTGAGATAAAATGTGTTCCAAGGAACGTGCTTCTTCGTATGTTCCTCCAGTTCGAATAAATAATATGGATTGTGCTGTGTCAATTGTTGTTAGAAAACGATTAATTCGGTGCTCATAATTTAACTTAATTTCTGTATAAGAAGGCCAAGAAGTTGGTGTGTTTACATCTGTTTTAAAGTCGTGGCAGGAGTCGATTTCATATAGATTGTCCCGTAGTCTTAATTTCGCATCATCATCCCAAAATGAGATGAAGGATAAGTTTTCTAACTGTAAAAAACGGTCAAATCGATTTTGTAATAATATATTCACCTTTTCTAATGATGGGCTTAGCATAAAATCAATAACGCCAAAAAATGGCGATAATTTGAATTGATATAACGCCCAAGCAGGCCAGCAGTTTTGTCCTAAACTAAATACTGCATGATATTCTTTTTTTATATCGGATAGATTCATGTGATTTATCTCATCCTTTTTGTTAATATTTTATGTCACTAAAAGTGGTATGTGAATAAAGATAGACAAGCATATTTGCAAAGAATAAGCAGAAATATGTTACAATAGAAAAAAATCGAACGAGGTGGTTGTTACGATGCGATCGAAGCGAGAACAAGCCATTTTAGACAATATAAAAGAATGGGAATCGCAATTAGTTGAGCAAGAAGCGACTGATTTTCAAAAACTGTTTGATAAATGGGTACATAATACAATTGCGAAACTACCTGAGAAAAAACGAAAAGATTTCTTTACGAAAGCAGATGGATGGCTCTTTCATTTGCATGCATTGATTCAAAGTTCACAATCACAGTTAGAGGCGCGTAATCGTATTTTAGGAACATCGAGATTATTTGATGAATCGATTGAGCAACTAGAGGATTTAAAAGCATTATCTATTGATCAATTAACATACATAGCAGAGCAGCAAACAGCACGCCATCGCCTATATTCATTCGTACAAGGCGGAGCAACGGGTGCTGGAGGTTTATTATTATTAACAGCTGATTTTCCTGTTATGATTGCGTTAAATGTGAAGGCTGTCCAACTTATTGCAACGTCATTTGGGCATGATGTGAACAAGCCTTATGAAATGATGCTTGCGTTAAAGGTATTTCATGCGTCATTACTACCAGGAAGACTTCAGCAATACGCATGGTACAATTTACTGCAAGAGCTAGAACAAGAAGATTCCTTCTTCTACGAAGGAGATGAAGCGGTGTTACAACCAGCTTCGACTGAAATTATTTTAAAACAAATTTTGAAAACATTTTCGATTTATGCTCTTCGTCGTAAATTATTCCAAGGTATTCCGGTAATTGGAATGGCAATCGGGTCTACAGTGAATTATCGTTTAACAAGAAACGTTACTGAATTTGCAAATAGATTTTATCAAGTGCGCCACATAGTCGAGAAGGAAAAAAGAGCATAAAAAAAGCGAGAGGCCGAAGCCTTTCGCTTTTTTAATTTGTTGCATGCTTTTTGGACATTGGAATAGATACTGGCTGCTTTTCTTCTGCTTTTTCTGTTTTTGGATAATAAATTAAATCCAATGTTTTTGCCTGTACGGCAATCGAAAGAATAGTAAAAGCAATTTCTGTCCAATTTAAATAATATAATGAAAGCGCAAGAACAATCGCGTCAAAGACGAAGAAAATTTGCCCAATTGTAAAACGTGTTTTTTTACTTAATACAATTGTTAAAATATCGTCCCCACCGGTTGCACCGCCAAATCGCAATATAAAACCGAGTCCAATACCAGCTAACGCACCGCCAACTACTGCAGCTATAAATAAATTGTTTGATAAATCGACCGTAAATGGAGAATAATTTTCCATAAGAGAATAAAATACTCCGAATGAAATTGAACCTAAGAATGAATAGCCAACCATTTTTCTACCTAACAATGAAGCGCATAGTAGAATAATTGGGATATCCATCATTACAGTTGAAATAGATGGTGAAATATCATAAAAATTTTGGATGAATAGTGCAATACCTACAAAGCCACCTTCTGTTAAGTGGTTTTGGAAGTGAATGTGATATAGCGCTGCTGCTAAAATAAATGAACCGATTAAAACCATAAAAATTTCTTTAATAATTTGTCGACTTTGGATGTTCCTCATCGTTATTCCTTCTTTCCGTAGTTAGTAGTCCTTTTTGTGTTGTAAACTAACTACGAGCTCACATGTAGCTTTCAGTTAGTTTACGAAAAAACTAACTACGCTATATGTCGCTGAAGAAATAACGAATAATCCTCTCGTCCATCAATTCTCCCTACTTTCGTTTTAGTTTAAGTCTTAAAACGACTAAACAAAACGTGGAGTAGGATTCTTCATTTAGCAATCCTACTCTTCTTTGTTTTGTTTAGCTAGTAACAATTAAGCCCTAAACAAAACGCTATGTGTAAGAAGAGTCTTTTTTTTGCCAAATTATCCTTCGGGCAATCATAATTTCCCCACTCTCGTATTTTTTTCGCTAGACTAAAGTATCTGAGCTGGAAAATACGCTACGTGTATGATTCGTCAATACGATGCCACATGCTCCTTCGAGCGATCATGATATCAAAATCCCTTCCTTCAAGATTTATATTATTATATCATACTTTCAAAAAATGTATGCGGATGGAAACCGACAATAAACGGAGGAAATCTACAAAAATTGTTATGTTTAAATATTTTTGTAGAAAAGCCTAAGTTATTTTGGAGAATTGGACCGTTTTTTTAGTTTGTCCAATAAGTAAGAAAAGAAGAGTTTCTATTCAGTTGTATTTTTATCTTTAAAAAACGCATCCCAGCTAATCACACTTAAAAAAGTTAAAGCGATAATAACGAAAGCGCGCATAAGTGTAAGGCCTCCTTTTGTACATAGTATATGAATCATTTACTTTATAATGTGTCATTTTTTTACAAGTTTTAACTATTATGAGAGTATATTAATATAGATAGATGAAGAGGAGAGTGAGAATATGCTAAAAGACATGTTTAAAAGAAAAGAGTTAATATGCGTTTCATGTCAGAAAAAGATTCAATATGAAGAAGAGCTTGTTGCTTTTGTAAAGTTGCCGAAAGAAAGAAGTATATTAGTTGGTCCATTTGATGTGTGTTTGGCAAAAACAGCACAAGAAATATATTGTAAATCGTGTTACGACAAAAAAGCATGACCCAAAGTAATTGAGGGGCATGCTTTTTTTATTGGTGTGCTTTCCCCTCAGATACATTTTGAGTGAGTCGATACCAAAGCCAAAGGTCATTAATGATGGAAGCGAGATCGGCAATTTCTGAATTCAGTTTGCAAGAAATTTCGAAGTCTTCTTCGTTATTTAAATGATGCTGTTTTGCATTAATATAATGTTCGAGTTCTTTTATACGATCAGGAATCTTTCCGCGAACTTGTTCCCATTTTAATAAAATCGCATGTTGCATTTTTTCGGGGATATCTTCCCAGTCTTCTTGTAAATGCGGAATTTCAATTCCGAGATGTTCATCGTATAAGAAATACTTTTCCATAAGTTCACCCCCGTTTTCCTGCTTATATTGTACAAAAAAACAGAAAGAAGTTCGACGAAATTGTTTGAAAAAATTTGAAAATGACTCTTGATACATTTTGTAAAAGGTGTTAAAGTGTGAATTATTATAAAAGAAAGTGAATATTTATTCTTTAGGGGGATGCAAAATGGAGAAGAAAAAAGTTGTATTAGCATATTCTGGAGGCCTTGATACTTCCGTTGCAATTAAATGGTTACAAGAGAAGAATTATGATATTATTGCGCTTTGTTTAGACTTAGGGGAAGGTAAAGACTTAGCATTTGTAAAAGAAAAAGCACTTTCAGTAGGTGCAATTAAATCATATATGATTGATGTTCAAGAAGAATTTGCAAACGAATATGCATTGATGGCGATGCAAGCACACACGTTATATGAAGGGAAATATCCTCTCATTTCGGCGTTATCTCGTCCACTTATCGCAAAGAAATTAGTAGAGATTGCAGAACAAGAAGGAGCGACTGCAGTGGCACACGGATGTACAGGGAAAGGGAATGATCAAGTTCGTTTTGAAGTTTCTATTCAAGCGTTAAATCCTTACTTAGAAGTGATTGCGCCTGTACGTGAATGGAAATGGTCACGTGAAGAAGAAATTGCCTATGCAAAAGAAAACGATGTACCAATTCCGATTAATTTAGACAGCCCATTTTCAATCGATCAAAACTTATGGGGACGCAGTAATGAATGTGGCATTTTAGAAGATCCATGGGCAGCACCGCCAGAAGATGCATATGAGATGACATTAGCATTAGAAGATACACCGAATAAACCAGAGTTTGTAGAAATCGGCTTTGAAGCAGGCGTACCGACGACTTTAAATGGTACTGCATACCCACTTTCAGAACTTATTAAAACGTTAAATGCATTTGCTGGAAAACATGGCGTTGGACGTATCGATCACGTAGAAAATCGTCTTGTCGGTATTAAATCGCGTGAAGTATACGAATGCCCAGCAGCAATGACATTAATTACGGCGCATAAAGAACTTGAAGATTTAACACTCGTAAAAGAAGTAGCACATTTTAAACCGATGATTGAGCAAAAAATAACAGAGCTTATTTATAACGGTTTATGGTTCTCGCCTTTAAAACAAGCGCTTCATGCTTTCTTACAAGAAACGCAAAAGAATGTAACAGGCATGGTGCGTGTGAAATTATTTAAAGGTCATGCAATTGTAGAAGGACGTAAATCTGAGTACTCTTTATACGATGAAAAATTAGCAACGTATACTGCTCAGGATGAATTTAATCATGATGCAGCAGTTGGATTCATTTCATTATTCGGTTTACCGACGAAAGTATACAGCCAAGTGAATCAAAAGAAGGTGGAAGCGTGAGCAAACTTTGGGGCGGACGTTTTACAGAAGAAGCGGAAGCGTGGGTTGAAGAGTTCGGGGCATCCATTTCCTTCGATCAACAATTAGTAAATCAAGATATAAACGGGAGTATTGCGCACGTAACGATGCTAGCAAAGCAAGGCATCGTTACGAAAGAAGAAGCAGAGAAAATAAAGATAGGTCTTCAATATTTATTAGAAGAAGCGAAACAAAATAAATTGCATTTTTCCGTTGAAGCGGAAGACATTCATTTAAATATCGAAAAGATGTTAATTGAAAAAATCGGTGAAGTAGGCGGGAAACTTCATACTGGCCGAAGTCGTAACGATCAAGTAGCGACAGATATGCACTTATATTTAAATGAAAAAGTAGAGCATATTATAAAAGCTACAAAACAATTGCAAACTGTTCTTGTTCATCAAGCAGAAAATAATATTGAAACGATTATGCCTGGCTATACGCACTTACAGCGTGCCCAGCCAATTTCATTTGCGCATCATATTCTCGCTTATTTTTGGATGTTAGAGCGCGATGTGAATCGTTATGAAGATTCATTAAAGCGTATTAACATTTCACCATTAGGAGCAGGAGCGTTAGCTGGGACAACATTCCCGATTGACCGAGAATATAGTGCGGAGCTTCTTGGATTTAATGGAATCTATGAAAATAGTTTAGATGCAGTAAGCGATCGCGATTTCATATTGGAGTTCCTCAGTAACTCATCTATGCTTATGATGCACTTATCACGCTTTTGCGAAGAACTTATTTTATGGAGTAGCCAAGAGTTTCAATTTATTGAAATGAGCGATCAATACGCAACGGGAAGCAGCATTATGCCGCAAAAGAAAAATCCAGATATGGCGGAACTTATTCGTGGTAAAACAGGCAGAGTGTACGGTAATTTATTTAGCTTACTTACAGTAATGAAAGGATTGCCGCTCGCTTACAATAAAGACTTGCAAGAAGATAAAGAAGGAATGTTTGATACAGTAAAAACAGTAGAAGGATGCCTTCATATTATGGCAGGCATGCTAGAGACGATGACTGTCAACAAAGAAAAAATGGGGCAAGCTGTAACGCAAGATTTCTCTAACGCAACAGAAATTGCTGACTACTTAGCAAACAAAGGACTACCATTCCGTCAAGCTCATGAAATTGTTGGAAAGCTAGTGCTGCACTGTACACAAAAAGGAATTTATTTAGTAGATGTACCACTTGAAACGTATAAAGAAATGAGCTCGTTATTTGAAGAAGATTTGTATGAAGTGCTGTCACCATATGCAGCTGTAAAGCGTCGTAACAGTGCTGGCGGGACTGGATTTGAGCAAATTGAAAAAGCTTTGGAGAAGGCGAAGGGATTGGTTGGAGAGTTTGTAGGAATTAAATGATGTATGAGATAGAAGGTAAGGTGCTTTTTTAGAAAGCACCTTATCTTTTTATATTTAGATTTTCAGGGGAGTATCTATCATTTCATAATTATTTTTCATAATCATAAAATGATGTTTCTCATGTATCGCTAATAGTTGAATAGATTGAATCAAATTAGGATAGTGAGCAATTGGATCTAAAAATACGATATGCCCTGCAACATTTTCTTCTATATTTTGAACGAGTTTTTTTATTTCATTTGTTTCACGTGTAAGTAATTCTTCTAATTGAGTTACATTCATAGATTGATAGACTTTTTTTGAAGGGATTAAAATCCAAGGTGCTTTCATTCCTTTGCCATGCTTTTCTTTATATTCGGCATAAATGTCATGTATTTCAGTGGAAAATGAGGCATTTTTTCTTAGCTTTGCATAAGGGATAAGGGTGAATGAGAATTTAATCGCTACTTTGAGCATTTTTGCAATTAAATATAAGTGATAAAAATGCTCCCCAATAGACCATTTTCCATTCTGCGGGCGATACCATAGTTGTTCTTGAGATAGTGAATGGAGATGAGGAAGGAACTCGTTCCTTTGTACATGTAATGTTTGAAAATGTTTTGAGATATTTTCGGATTTCATATTTTGACACCCTCCACATTTTTCCTAATTATAGCATTTTTCGTGTGGATGTAGGTAGGCCTAGAGCAATTTGCTCTAGGCCTAAAATGTATCGATTAATCATACTTATGTCGATCTTCCGTAATTCGAATATACTCAATATCCATCAAATCTCTAAGCAGTGCACCGTTACTTAGTTCAACTCCATGTTTCTCTTTAAAATGAGTACGAATCGTATCTAACATTTCGATTTCTTTCCCATTCACATCTAAAATAATACGTTCAGAATCATCCATGTGGCATCCTCCTTTTTTAAACATATATATTTTGTCCGTCTATTTCTAAAAAATGTATGTTAACCTAATGTTAGGAAATAAGAAGGGGATGGAAAATGAGACGTATTTATTTTATAGGGTTAATTTTGTATACGCTAATTGTATTGCACGTTGCATTCCCAAATATCTTTTCATTTGAGGATGTAGAAACAGTACATATCGGGATATTTATCTTTATTCTATTTGTAGTAGACTGCTGTATTTCGATATGGCTTTCGAAAAGAAAACCTGTACAAGATAAAAAAGAAATGGAACGAAAAAAGAGAAAACGTTCATTTTGGATAACGACGTATTGTTTTTCTTTAGTGATTGCCGCTGCTTGTTTTAGTGAACATATTCCATTAGAAAGAGTAAATATTGGATTTGGAGCGTTCGTATTTGCATACTATTTTTTCATGCATTTTCTTCCTTATATGAAAGAAAAGCGAGGAGAAGGGGAAGATCCGCTTGTAGAAGAAGCGAGAGAACAAGAGCATAAGAGAATAGAAGGAGATATACAGAAACTTGGGGAACAAAAATGGTATTTGAAATCTAAAATTATATATGTTCTTTGCTTTATTACGCCGCCAATCGGTTATTTGTATGTATTCTGCCTTCGTAAAAAAATGACAGAAGATGCAAGGCAATCTTATTTAACAGTAGCTACGATTATGATGGCATTATGGTCTTTGAAGTTTCTTCCGCCTTATGTGTTGGCGATTGCTATTGTTGTGGTAGTTTGTCTTGTATTTATAGTGAAGTATCTCACATAGAAGAGTTAAAAAGCATAACCCCGTACTAAATTTAGTGCGGGGTTATGCTTTTTTGACCTTGATAAAAAAATGATTCTTAGCACAGTACCAAACTTTATATCTTTACAATTATTTTTAGAGATTTAAATCATTTTCTTCGTTTTTGAGGACAAGTAATTTTTTAGAGAAATGGTTATGAACCTTGTATTTATGTTAATTAAATTTTCAAGATTAGTAAGAAATTTAGAGGATAAGTAGTTTAATATATTTTTATAAATATTAAAAGAAAATAATTTAGCTTCATTGATAGTTTCGGATATTGTCGTATAACCAGCTTCATGCACCTTTATATTTTACTAAAATTGTGATTTAATATTCTATAACATAGTTAACTCATAGGAAATGTGAGTTTTAAAAAGATTACTGTTTAAAAAAACAAACAGTAATAAAAAAAAATAACTATTCATTTTTTTTTATTGATAAAGTTAAAATGAAATGGTAAGATATTACCAACAGATTGAATTTACTGAAAAAATTTAATCTTAAATCAAATGCTAGGAGGGATTCTAATGAATGCTGTATTAAACTTACAAAAAATTAGTGCTAAAGTTGAAGAAAAAGGTATTATTTATACTCGTAAATGCAAATACGAAGGTTAATTTAAAAGAAATTACTAATAAATCAAATACTAGGAGAGATTCTAATGAATGCTGTATTAAACCTACAAAAAATGAATGTAGAAGTTGAGAAAAAAGGTATCATTATTACTAAAAGATGCAAAATGGCTGATTAATAGAGTGAAAATGGATAGATATTGATCTATCCATTTTTTCTATAATTTTTTTGGAGGAATTCAGATGGGGAATTATCAAAATATATCTTTTAAAAAAGCTGAAGAAAAGGATTTAGATTTTCTTTTTAAATTATATACATCAGATGAAGTTGTGGAGCAGGCATTAAGTCCAGACATTAAGTTAAATAACCCTGAAAATTTATTAGATACGATAGAATTTTTAAGAGACGAATCTAATGGAGCCCTTTATATTGTTAAAAATCATACTAAACCCATTGGTGTTGGTATAATTTACGATTACTCCAAGTTTCATCAAAGGGCAAAAATTGGAATATCTTTATTGAAAGACTGCACTAACGAAGGATTTGGAAGCGTAATTTTTAATTTTTTAATGGAGAAGTTAAAAGAAAAAGAAGCTATTATTAAAATTTCAGCAGAGGTATTTGAATATAATCCACTTGCAATACGATTTATAGAAAAAAAAGGGTTTATAAATGAATGTACTTTTCAAAAACATATAAAGAAAAATAATCAATTTTATGACTTTAAAATATATTCTACTTGGTTAACTTAAAGTTAAAATGCATAAGAAAAAATATAGAAAGTAGTGTGAATAATTTGAATGAACGGGATTTATCGCAAATGAATGATTCTTTTTTTTATTATAGTCAAAATAATAAAACGGAAAAAAATATATATATAAAAAACTCGTTTATGAAAGATGTATCTTGTGATTATAATTTCTTCACTCAATTTGATTTGTCGCTTAAACCATTACCTAGACAGGGCTGGAAAATACACATTTCCTGTTACTATGATAACTATCAAGATATATTAAATATAGTTAGTGATTATTGTTTTAGAAATAAAATTACATTTAAATACATAAATAACACGAATATTCTTTTTTCTCTTCTTGAGAAATCTGCTAATAGATTTAGTGCTGGTAAATACATTACAATTTATCCAGATGATGAAAAAAGCTTCAAATACATATTGGAATCTTTATATGATGAATTAAAATTATTTAATGGTCCATACATATTGACTGATAAAAGATATCTTGACGCAAAAGTTATATATTATAGATATGGTTTAATTAATCCTCAAAGTGATTCCTATCAAGATTATTTAATTGGTCCTGATGGAGAGACAATAAAGGATCTAAAAGACTGTTACTATTTTCAGCCCGATTTTGTTACCCCTCCTTTTAGTGAGGAGCTGATACAGGAACCTAAATATTTATCTAAAAAGTATTTAGTTGAAAGTGCTATAAATATTAATAATAGTGGAGGAATATATATAGCTTATGCAAAAGAGATGCATAAAAAAGTGGTCTTAAAAGAAGCACGTCCATACGTTGGAATTTCAGAAGAACTAACAAGTATATATTTTCGGAAGAATGAGAAAAGAAATCTTGGAATATTGGCTTCGTCTCCTTATACTCCTAATATAATAGATGAATTTTGGGAGTGGGAACATTACTATATAGCTCTAGAATATATTGAAGGTAT
Organism: Bacillus sp. FDAARGOS_527; assembly: GCF_003812125.1. NCBI lineage: Bacteria > Bacillati > Bacillota > Bacilli > Caryophanales > Bacillaceae > Bacillus > Bacillus sp. FDAARGOS_527. The sequence continues at coordinate 3,706,099 of NZ_CP033795.1, read as the reverse complement.
TAATTTCAGTGATTATGCTGCATCAGCTGGACCAGCGGTGATGCATAAAGAAAATAAACAAGAACTTATTCATTGTTATAAAAAAATTAAAGAAATATTTATAAATATTTTAAAAGCGGTTATTGAATTTCATAAATCTGAAATAGTATTAGGAGATATTTCTTCTGATAATATAATAGTAAATAATACGAGTATTACTTTTATTGATCTAGAAGATGCACAATTAATTGATAAAAAGCCTCAATTTAATGCGAAAACAGTTGGATTTTATAATGAGGGAATAGATGAATTAAGCCTTAAAAATCAGGATAAACAAAAGTTAGGATATTTATTCTTAAATATGTTTAGTAATAGTAATAAACTGCTCTATTTAGATCGAACCGGAGGGATGACAGATCGTATTTTCCAATCCTTTGCTATTGAATATCAAGTACCGAAAATTTTTGTGGAAATCATAAATCTGCTGATAAAGTCTAAAAATATTGAGCTTGAATATGTCTTGAAGTTACTTGAAAATGATAATTTAAAAGTTACATATGATAATGCTATCAAAAAAGAAATTTATCCCTGTTTATCAGAAGAAATTAATAGCTTAAAGAAAACTATCCAATACCACTATAATAAACATAGCAAAGCTTTTTATCCTATTAATTCTCCTGAGAAAAATGATTATAGTTTATTATACGGATATCCATTAATATCCTTAATGGGTGGAATTCATATTTCAGAAGAAAATCATATGAAGGATCAAATTTTAAAAATTAATGATATAAGTCTAGCTAATGGTATTTCTGGATACCTATTTTACAAGTCTTTAATCGGTCAATTCAAGGATATTGAAAGCTATATAAAAAAAATTGATAATGAAATTAAACATTTATCTGATATAAATATACGCAATGGTTTATGTGGTATTGGTATTACTTACTTACACATGTATAAAAAATCACAAGATAAATCATTTCTTACTAAAGCTATAGATTTAGAAAAAAGGATTCAGAAATTAGTTATCTCTGAACTTGAAAAAGACTTAATAGGAATAAACTTAGGATTGTTAGATGGATTGACGGGGGTTGCATATTTCTATACATATTTATATGAATTTACTTTAGAAACTAAATATTTAGTTTTATCTGAATCTCTTATAAAAAAAATACTGTCTCATAAAAAAAATATTTTTAAGGGAATTTCACTTCCAATTAAATCCAATTCAAATGTTTTTTCACCATATTTAGCCAATGGTGGAGCCGGATTAGTAAAAACAATAATAAGGCATTTGAACTATAGTACTGCAAGTAAAGATGTATTTGAAAAATATCTACTCCTACTCTTGGATGGAATAGATAGTAAATTCGCCTCTAACCCGTCATACTTCTATGGATTAGCTGGTATTGGCGATGCTTTTCTTGATGCTTACCATTATTTTAATAATGAATTATATCTACAAAAAGCATATGAAATATTCCAGAGTATACAATCATTTAAGGTGCCATTTGAAGGGAATCATTATTATCCAGGAGTTGACTTACTGAATTTAGGTTTGGATTTTGAAAAAGGATTAGCGGGTATTCTCTATTTTTATAAAAAATTAAATCAAACAATGAAATCTAAAGATAATTCTTTATTACAAAATACTTCCTGTTGATTATACATAATATTCATATATAACTTTCTATACTAATAGACTGGATGATAAGTAATAATCGAGAGGAGAAAGCCGGATGGTATTAGATACCATCCGGCTTTCTCCTCTATATGAAAGGATTTTAAATATATTTTCAACTAAGAAATAATCTTGTTACCTTTACGTAACACACTTTTCTCTAAGATTAATCTTCTTTCTTTTTTTAAGAGTTGATAGGTAGAAAGATTTACTGTTAGAATTATCGAGATTCCTACAGAAATAAATATCATATTAGGATTTATCTTTTCAAAAAGAATACCAAAAATAACTATTCCTAGCGGATTAAACAATTGAACGGAAGTAAAAAATATACTAAAAACCCTTCCTTTAAATTCTTCTTTAATAGTTTTATGTAAGATGACCATAATTGGTATATTTACACTTGTAGTTATACCTCCAATTAAGGCATTTATTATAAAATAGTATACAGTTATCCATGTATTATTTAACGAGAATAGGAAAGGAATACTTATTAAAGATACTAATATGCCAATACCGATAATACCAAGTTGTAAGTTTCCTAAAGGATCTTCTATATCTTTTCTTATACTCATAATAATACCGGCAATAAATATCCCAATTGCGATTCCTGATTCAATTAATCCATATTGAATATCGTTGACCTGAAAGGTTTTAATTGCTACAAAAGGTAACCCTATAAACAAAGCAGTAATGAATAAGTTAACAAATACCGCCATACCAATAACAAATTTAATAATAGAATTTCCCCTAATATAATTCATACCTGAAAGAAAAGATAACCAAATGCCCTCTTCATTTTTTTCGTATTCAGTGGATTCGTTAACACTTTTATTAAAGTTAAAATTAATAATGATATTAACAACAAAAGAAAGTGCTTCTGTAAAAATTATTGTTAATACAAATGAAGGGAATTCTTGGTAGGCATACAACAAACTGCCGAACACTGGTGCTAAAATCATAGATAAAGATGATGATACTTGTAGAAAGGAATTAGTCCTCTGAATATCTTTATTAAAGACAAGTGAACTAATGGAAGCGTTAAATGCAACGCTTAAAAATTTATCACACGTATGTAAAACAATTAATAATAATATAGTTGTAATATACATATATGAATCAAATGATTTTGAAAAAATAAAAAAGAATATCAATGATAATATGCTTAATATTTGAGCTCCTTGTACAATTATTTTACGGTTTAATTTATCGACCGTATATCCCACTAAGGGGGTTAGTAGAAGGGATATTAAAGGTCCAATCAATATTGTTATCCCAAAACTTAATGCAGATCCAGTTTCTTTTAAGACAAATAAACCTATACCAAATGAAAACACTTGGCTACCAAAATTACTAATAAAGTGGCTTGTTAATACTTTTATTATTTGAAATAAAGATGATTTTTTCAAAACACATGTCCCCTTCGTTTTAGTTCTTATACTGTTTATTTTTTTGTTACAGTAAAAAAAAATAAACTGTATATTAAAAATTAAAAGTACTTATATAAGTACTTCTAATCTACTTTTGTTAAAGAAATATGCATTTGTATTTTAGAATCATTTTGAGATGATTTTTCTTCAAAATTTTTGCAAAGCTGTTTAAGGGATTCATAAAATTCTTCAGCTAGACTCTCACCAAATTGAACGTTGAATGCTTTAATAAAATTATTATTAGATTCATTTTGTTTAAGTAGCAAATCAGGAGAAGCGATGATGGATTGAGCAATTGGCTGATAAAACATTTGTATGAAATTTCGGACTTGTTCAGTTTTGACTACTTCTATTAAACCGTTTTTTTCCAATTCTTTTAAATGATAATGAATTTTAGAACGTGGAACTTCAAGTTCATCACTCAACATTTGGCTTGTTAGAGGTTTTATACCAATTAGGTGTATAATTTTCACTCGGAGAGGATCGCTAATACTTTTAAGTTGTTCTAAGCTATCTATCATGTAAATTTCTTTCATTAATAATACCATCCTTCCAATTTTTTTTAGTATATCATCAACTTTCATAACAGTCAATTTTTTTAAACAGTAACGTTTTTTTTTTGTGGTTTTAATAGACTATACATATCACATCTATATGAATTTCACGACTTATTAAAATGAGATATTTTCAGTTATGGTTATTAATCATTTTAGAGTACCACTACATCACTATCAAATAAAGAAACACGTTCTTTCCCAAAATGGTAAAAATGAACTTTGGTTGTATAAGAAACAAAAAAATTCATTTGATTTAGTATTTCTTTGTTATTTTAGTCGTTCATAACTCCTTCTAATATTAGTATGAATGATGATCTTTATTCAGAAAATAGAGCGGATTAAAAAGCACTAAATGTAGTAATAAACAAGCGATAAAAGCATAAAAAAATAGACGTATCTAAAACATTGTTAGATACGCCTTAAAAATATATTGTAAAATAACATGTGTTGTCGTGTAATTTAGCGTATTTATCTTTAATTCCTTTAGATTCAGTATTACAAATTTGATTTGAAGTTTTATTTATAAATTAAAGCTCACCTTGCTCCTCATCACCACGAACAACAAGGACATCGCATTTCGCATAGCGAATAATATGTTCAGAGACGCTACCAATTAGGAAACGCTCAACAGCATTTAAACCAGTTGCACCACACATAATTAAATCTACTTTATGATTTGGAGCGATTTCTTTTGAAATTTTTGATTTAGGATTACCAAATTCTAATACAGTTTCAATTTTTTCAAGGCCAGCTTCAAGCGCAGTTTTTTTGTAGTCTTCTAATAAGTCTTCTGCAAATAGATTTGCACGTTCAGCAATTGCACGGCTATAAGCTTCTACTGCTGAGTATGCTTTTACATCAACGATATGAGCAATAGTTAATGTTGCATTGTTGCGTTTTGCGACTTGAATTGCTTTTTTAAAGGCTTTTTCTGCTTCTTTAGAACCATCCACCGCGATTAAAATATTTGTATATGTATTATTCATAGTAAATTCCTCCCAATCATTTTTATTACCGTTTACAACTTTATTATAAAACAAATTTTGGTAATGTGCTTGTCGGAAACGTTACAGAATTTCGAAAACTCTGTTTTGATTCATTTTAGTTGTAATTGGTGCGAGAACTTGTTACATATGAACTATAGCAATTTAAAAGGGGGCCGTTTTGTGAGACACGCGCTCATTACAGCCGGTACGAAAGGTTTAGGAAAGCAAGTAACAGAAAAATTATTGGCTAAAGGCTATTCAGTAACAGTAACATATCATAGCGATATCACGGCTATGGAAAAGATGAAAGAAACATATAAAAATATGGAAGAGCGTCTACAATTCGTACAAGCGGATGTCACGAAAAAGGAAGATTTACATAAAATAGTAGAAGAAGCGATAAGCCGTTTTGGCAAAATCGATTTCTTAGTTAATAATGCTGGTCCATATGTATTTGAACGAAAAAAGTTAGTCGATTATGAAGAAGATGAATGGAATGAAATGATTCAGGGTAATTTAACAGCGGTGTTTCATTTGTTGAAACTTGTCGTTCCGATTATGAGAAAACAGAACTTTGGCCGTATTATTAATTACGGATTTCAAGGGGCGGATAGCGCACCGGGATGGATTTATCGTTCAGCTTTTGCCGCAGCGAAAGTAGGACTTGTTTCATTAACGAAAACAGTGGCTTACGAAGAAGCTGAATATGGTATTACTGCAAACATGGTATGTCCTGGTGATATTATTGGTGAAATGAAAGAAGCGACGATTCAAGAAGCACGTCAGTTGAAAGAACGTAACACACCAGTTGGTAGATCTGGAACAGGTGAAGATATTGCAAGAACGATTGCGTTTTTATGTGAGGACGATTCCGATATGATTACCGGTACAATTATTGAAGTGACTGGTGCAGTTGATGTTATTCATAGACATCGATAGAGAAAAATAAAGAGAAGTTTCGAATAATTGGACAGTTTATCCTTTATGCAAAGAGGTGCGGATAATACTGTCCTTTAATATAAAATTAAATCTATCGGAAAACTTGTATTATTTTTTGTCAAATATTGAGATATTATGTTAAAATATAAGAGCGTAGAAAGCGCTTTAAAAAATGATTCAGGGGTCATTTCATAACTCAAGGGGGAACTAATAATGCGTATCGGTATTCCAACAGAAATTAAAAACAATGAAAACCGCGTGGCAATGACGCCAGCGGGAGCAGTACATTTAGTACAAAATGGTCATGAAGTTTTTGTTCAAAAAGGAGCAGGTTTAGGATCTGGCTTTACGGATGAAGAATACGTACAAGCTGGTGCGAAACTTGTTGAAACTGCTGAAGAAGCATGGAATCAAGATATGGTTATGAAGGTAAAAGAGCCAGTAGCAAGTGAATACGGTTATTTCCGTGAAGGTTTAATTTTATTCACATACTTACACTTAGCTCCAGAACCAGAATTAACGAAAGCATTAATTGATAACAAAGTTGTATCAATTGCATACGAAACAGTACAATTAGACAATCGTTCATTACCATTACTTGCACCTATGAGTGAAGTAGCAGGTCGTATGTCTGCACAAATCGGTGCACAATTCCTTGAGAAAAACAAGGGTGGTAAAGGTATTTTACTTGCAGGCGTTCCAGGGGTAAAACGCGGCAAAGTAACAATTATCGGTGGTGGTCAAGCTGGTACAAACGCAGCGAAGATTGCAGTAGGTTTAGGTGCAGATGTAACAATCATCGACTTAAGTGCAGAACGTCTTCGTCAACTAGATGACATTTTCGGTAACCAAGTAAAAACGTTAATGTCTAATCCATACAACATCGCAGAAGCTGTAAAAGAATCTGATCTTGTTATTGGTGCAGTATTAATTCCAGGTGCAAAAGCGCCAAAACTTGTAACAGAAGAAATGATTCAATCAATGGAACCAGGTTCTGTCGTTGTAGATATCGCGATTGACCAAGGTGGTATTTTCGAAACAACTGACCGTATTACAACTCATGACAACCCAACTTACGAAAAACATGGCGTTGTTCATTATGCAGTTGCTAATATGCCAGGTGCGGTTCCACGTACATCAACTCTTGCATTAACAAATGTAACAGTACCATATGCAGTACAAATTGCGAACAAAGGCTACAAAGATGCTTGCTTAGGCAACACTGCATTACTAAAAGGTATTAACACATTAGATGGATACGTAACATTCGAAGCAGTTGCAGAAGCTCACGGTTTACAATACGCTGATGCGAAAGAGCTTCTTGAAAAAGCTCCTGCTTTATCATAATTAAAATATATGTAGCCTTCCTTTTTTTAGGAGGGCTTTTATTTAAAATAAAAATATCTTATAATATAAATAATGAGAAATTAGGATAAGAATGGGAGGCACGACATGGGGTATATTTATGATATTTTGTCATCTGTTTTGCTTATAGCAGGAATTATTACAATGATTTTAGGTAAAAAGAAGAATAATCCGAAACTAAGAGGTATTGGTATTGGAATTGTAACCGCAGTACTTATTATTGGATTGCCTGATTTTGCAAAAGGTTATATGAAAGGTGTACTTTCTGCTGGAGATAGTACATTTCCGATAAAATAAAAAAAGATCTTTAATTTTTCTTATAGTTAGGAAAGATTAGGGATCTTTTTTGATTTCAGAATATGGGATTTTTTTCTTGTTAGTAAAATACCTCTTATGCTAATTTTAAGATAAGTATATAAAGGGGTGTAAAGGGGAGAGATTCTATGGAAAAAATAAATTTAATAGAGCTAACAAAAGACATTCAAGATCAACATAAAAACTTCGTCGTTTCAAATGTAAATAGTCATTGTTTACGAATCGCTGTGTTTACTGGTGAATATGATTGGCACTATCATTCTAATTCAGATGAATTATTTATTGTGTTAGAGGGAGAATTACTTATTGATTTTGAAGATGGAGAAACAGCGGTATTAAAGCCAAATGATTCTATTTTAATTCCAGCATGTACGATTCATAGAACGAGAGCATTAAAGAGAACGGTAAATCTTTGTTTTGAACATATAGAGGCGGATACGATTAAAGTGGAGCAATTATGAAAAAATTATCTGTAGCCGAGTATAGAAAGATCTTTCCGATTTTAGAAAGTCATACAAAAACGACAACGTTTGCTTATGCGGTATGTGATCAAGTAATAGATGGTGAGGTTTTTGCAAACGAGAAATTAACAGCAGGACTAATTCGTACAGTTAACGGTATTTATTATGTATTTGGTCATACGGATGATCAAAATTATAACGAAGATTTATTTTCGTTTATAAAAAAGGCTATTGAAAAAACAGAGAAGAGATTTACATTGTTCTCTTCGAGTGACGAGTGGGAAATGATGATAGAAGAACGTTTTAGTCATGTACTTCGAAACATTCCGCGAATGAAATTTCAAAGCGTAACCTTTGAAGAGAGAAAACGAGATTGTAACAAAAATATATATGAAGTGAAGCGTATTGATAGAAGAGATATAGAACGAAGCGGTGAATTTACAGAGGAGTACTACAAAGAATATTGGGGATCAAAAGAAACGTTTTTAAACGGTGGTTTTGGATTTTGTATAGAACTAGAGGGAATAATTGTAGCGGAATGTGTTTCAATATTTAGTGGGAACGGATTTGCTGAAATTGATATTGTGCGCATAAAGCATATCAAGGGAAAGGATTAGCCCAAGCTGTTGCAGCAAGTTTTATTGAACATTGCATACAAAATGATATTATACCGTGCTGGGATTGTTATGTAGACAATATTCCTTCGCAAAAATTAGCTAGTAAATTAAGTTTTTATAATCCAATAGAATATAGATTGTTTGTACGTAAGAAAAAGGGGGAATAAAAATGAATGTGGAGTTAACGAGATTTAAAGTGAAACAAGATAAAAGTCATCGTGTAGATGAATGGATGCAGCTTCTGAATGACAATATGAAAGAAGTACTTTTGACATTAAACGACGAAAAGATGTACGTTGAGACAATTTTCCGGGAAATAAGAGATGGGGAAGAGTACTTATATTGGTATTCTGTGCAAGGAGAAGGCGGGGCTCTTGTCGAAAATTCTCATCATGAAATTGATAAAAAGCACTTGGAATTTTGGTATGAGTGTATTGATGAAGAAGTACCGTCTGTTGATATGAAAACAGAAGTCGTTATGATTCAAGATGTTGTGAAGGACGCGATGAAATAATAGAATAGTATTTTTGAGAGAAGCACATCAAAATGGATGTGCTTTTTATTATTAAAATTTTTTTAAGAAAAGCTGTATACATTTTACGCTCTCAAACGTTGAGTATATAGAAAGGAGAGCTAGATGAGCCATGATACATTTGAATCGTTATTAATAGAGAAGTCAAAAGCTGTGTTTGGATACTTAATTAAGATTGGAGCAAATAGAAAAGAAGCAGAAGATATTGTACAAGATACGTTGTATAAAGCTTTATTGCTTATGGAGGAAATACCGTTAGAACATTTAACACCGTGGCTCTTTAGAGTTGCGATCAATCAGCACCGAGATTTACACCGAAAAGAAAAAAGACTAAATCCAATTGCGATTGAATCTGTCGTTCTTATTGGTCAAAAGTCATTAGATGAAGTGCTTTTAACAAGTGAACTACAAGGCGAGGTACAAGAAATATTGGAGACGATGACGGAGGAATATCGCCATATTTTACTGTTGAAATATGAATATGAACTATCTTATAAGGAAATTGCCATTTTATTAAATATGAAAGAAGAAACAGTGAAAACAAGTTTGTACCGTGCAAGGAATCAATTTAAAAAATTGTATAGGAGGAGAAATGATGAGTCGGAAGGACTTTGATTTGAATATGGATGATAAACAGATGAAAGCTTTGATGAAGAGAGCGAAGAGGAAGCAGTTTTGGAGAAATCTAGTAATCTCAGTAGTTGTGACAGTAGTCTTGATTGTAGGTGGTATTAGTTTATTAATTTATTTTAATGAAAAGAATAAGCAGGAAATGGATCAGAGAGTATATTTCAGACACAGTGTTCAAGGGCCTAATATTATTTTTAATGGACATACAAAGTTAAGCATGGGAATAGCTAGCGGTACAATGATGTACAGTTCCTATAAAAACATTCAAGGACAACCAGTTAAATGGATTGATGAAATTTATGAGTATTCGATTTTTGGTTACAGTCAAAAAAATGATAATGGAAATACAGGTTTAGAAGAAGAGAATATAAATAAACAATCAGAATTTGCTACAAGGCAAGATTACAATAGACAGACAATGCAAAGAGAAATGCGGTTTTATTTACCTTTTGTAAAGTATTTAAACTATGTGAATGATTTAGAGAGAATTAGTGAATTGCAGAATAAAGTCGCAGAGGTAGCTCTATCTTTTGATAAGGCATATACAGCGGAGGAAGTAGTAAAAATGCTCCCTGAAGGAATACGACCTGTGTGGCTTTGGGTAGATACATATGATGAAACGAAAGCAGAGACGTATACTGGGTTAACGGATCCTGAAACTGGAGCAGTGTTAAATGCAGAGGTATCAATGAACATTTTTGGCTTTGAGGGTAGTTATGCTGATAAGAAGGAAGACGAGTACAAGGATATTGAAGGGAACTCAATGGGGTTTATTGATGCTATGAAATCTTTAAGCGAAAATAAAGGGGGATATCAAGAATATTTTAGGGAAAATTATAATGAAATGAAAAACTTCGAACCGAAAGACCTACCAATATACGGTGTAGTCGTAACAGGCAAAACAGAGGATTTACAAAGTTTACAAGGAGCACCATATATTAAGGCTGCTGTTAGAGGTGTAACAGTTGAGAAATATTAATTACAGTCTATTAATGTGAATAATCAGAAAATTTATGTTATAATATATGAAAAGGAGGTTCATATGAGGCAAATACATGGAGCAATTTATATTTACATAACAATGTTTTTCGTGGCGATATCTTATGGATTAGGGCACGTGTATTCGCATCCTATACTAACTTTTTTAAGCGGAGCATGTATGGCGTTTGCGCTTCTTGTCCACCTTTTCTCAGTTTGGATCGTGAAATTTCAATTAAATATTAGTGAAATAGAAGAAGGCACTTTTTAAGTGGCCTTCTTTTTCATTAGTATTTTCTTTTTAGGAAGCTGCTCGATTTGGTATGTTACTTTTTCTAGCGAGAGCAAAAGTTGGACGGGACAATATAAAGGCCATATTAAGGATGACAGTGAAGATGGAATGTTTACATTTCGGTATAAGGGCGGAGATGGAAATACAGAATTTAAAAATTTAGAGATTGCTATTAATGGAGCCTTTAGCACAATGACACAAACGTCAGAAAATCATAAAGGAGCAAAGATTGAAATGAAGTCTTCTTGTGTAAGTTGTGCACCTCTATCTAAAGATGAACCGATAGAGATTGTGATTAAATGGGATGATAAGTATGAAGAGAAGATGGTTTTAAATCGGAAATAGCATAGAGTGAGGGGGTGAAAATGAATAAGAATAAGAATAAGAGAGTTTCTATGTATATATTTTTTAGTATATTTCTACTCGTATTATCAGCGTGTACTACAAAACAAGTAGAGGTAAAAAAAGTACCTGAAGAAGGGTATATCATAGTAAGAAATGATGCGGTATTTTTTGTCGGTGATAGAATGTTTCATACAAAAGTAGAGTTGCAACATTATATGGAAAAACAAATGAATAAAGAGCATCCATCAGATATAGTGTTGAGTTTTAAGGATAAAGACGCATATAATCAATTAAAAACAGGGGATAAAATAAAAGTATGGTCTTCTCAAACGCTTGAGAGTTATCCAGCGAAAATGATAGTAGAGAAATTTGAAATAGTAGAGAAATAAAAAGGCAGCAATTAAGCTGCCTTTTTATTATTTTACAAATTGTAATTCTTTCGGGAATTTCGTTAAAATTTCTGATCCGTCTTTTGTGATATAAATATCATCTTCAATACGAACACCACCTACGTTTGGTACGTAAATACCTGGCTCGATTGTGAAGACCATACCTTCTTTTAATGGAGATTCGTTGCCAGCTTTTACATCTGGATATTCATGTACGCTAATTCCAAGTCCGTGACCAAGACGGTGCGGGAAGAAGTCGCCGTAACCTGCATCTGCGATAACAGAACGAGCAGCGTTGTCGATTGTGCCAAGCGTAACACCTGGTTTACATGCTTCAACTGCTTGTAGTTGTCCAGCAAGTACAGTGTTGTAAATACGAGTTTGTTCTTCAGAAATCTCGCCGAATGCTACTGTACGTGTAATGTCAGAGCAATAGCCATCAATGATTACGCCTAAATCAAATAGTACGAAATCGCCGCGTTTCATTTTGTTTGCACCTGGAATACCGTGTGGAAGAGCAGAGTTTGCACCAGCTAATACCATCGTATCAAATGACATTTTATGTATGCCTTTTGTTTTTAATTCGTGTTCAATAATTGCTAATACTTCTAGTTCGCTACGATCTTCTTTAATTGCATTTACACCAACTTCAACAGCATAGTCTGCCATTTTAGCTGCTTCGCGTAAAATAGAAAGTTCTTTTTCGTCTTTAATTAAACGAAGTTCACGAACTTTTTCCTCAGCTGACGTGAAAGCTGCATTTGGGAATAATTTTGTTAATTCTTCGTAGCGCTCTACGTTTAAATGTTCTTTTTCAATTGCAACTGCATTTGCATTGATACCGCGGTCTTTAATTGCTTTTGCAATCATATCCCATGGTCTGTCAGTATCAGTAAATCCGATAATTTCATGTGCCCAGCCAGCGTTACGTGCTTGGCCTTCTTCCATTTTAGGGCAAATTAAAATAGGTTCTTTTTCTTGGAATACAAACATACCAAGAAGTCTTTCGTGTGGTTCACAGTGGAAGTTTGTCATGTAGAAGACGTTTGGTGTAGAAGTTAAGAACGCAGCTTCTACGTTTTTTTCTTTTAGCCATTGCATTAAATTTTCTAATCTAGCATTCATCGATTGGCACCCCCGAGATATTTAATTACAAATATAACTTTAACTCGGAAGAAAGCGTTATGACAAGTAAATAGATGTTAGAAAAGACAGGGAATTGAAAAATCATGTAGAATAAAAAGTGAGAATGTGAATAGGGGAGGAATGTAATAATGAAAGTATCTTATCATGGGCATTCAGTTGTAAAGATTGAAACGAATGGAAAAGTGATTGTAATTGATCCATTTTTAACGGGAAATCCGAAAACAGATTTAAAGGCTGAAGATGTAAAAGTAGATGCGATTCTTTTATCCCACGGTCATGGTGATCATGTTGGAGATACAGTAGAGCTTGCGAAGAAAAATAATGCAGTTGTAGTGGCGCCATTTGAACTAGCGACATTTTTAAGTTGGCAAGGTGTAAAAACACATCCGATGCATATTGGTGGTTCACATGAATTTGACTTCGGAAAAGTGAAGTTTACACAAGCATTCCACGGCTCTAGTTATATTGATGAAGAAAATAAGACGATTACATATACAGGTATGCCAGCGGGTATTTTATTTACAGCAGAAGAGAAAACTGTGTATCATGCAGGGGATACTGCTCTATTCTCTGATATGAAACTAATTGGGGAACTCAATAACGTTGATGTAGCATTTTTACCAATTGGTGATAATTTCACGATGGGACCAGAAGATGCTGTTTTAGCAGCAAAATGGGTTCAAGCGAAAACTGTTGTACCGATGCATTACAATACGTTCCCGGTTATTGAACAAGATCCATATCAATTTGTAGAAAAGCTACAAAATTGTACAGGGAAAGTATTAGAAGCTGGAGAAAGTATTACACTATAGAAAAGAAACCCTTCATTTGAAAAGACAAGTGAAGGGTTTTTTACGTGTGTAGGACAGCTTTTAAAGGTTGTACTTGTTTTGATGATTCTTTTCTTTTTGGAAGTGGCTGTTCAGGTGTTTCATTCAATTCCATTGCAACTTTTTTCCCGTCTACGAAAGCTAACAATACAGCACCTACAACTTCTAATAATTTTTTCATCATGTATCCGCTCCTTTGTTTCATTTCTTGTCTTCATTGTATATGGAAGTGGCTGGACAAACTATCGAACGAGATGACAATACCATTACATTGTTGTAATAGAAGAAGTGGTGTAATGTAAGGTGTATTTTGTTATAAAAAAAATAGTACAGATATACAAAGAGAGAGTGTAACAGTTTTGAAAATATAGTATACTGAAAATACAACACATGAAGAATTTAGGGAAAAGAAAGTATGGTGAAACCTTTTGGCTACCAAGCATAACCAAATTTTAGAACATATTAATAGCCTGCCAGTAGGGCATAAAATTTCTGTAAGGCAAATTGCAAAAGATTTGAGTGTAAGTGAAGGTACAGCTTATCGTGCAATTAAAGATGCAGAAAATAAAGGGTATGTTAGTACGATTGAACGTGTCGGAACAATTCGAATTGAACAAAAGAAGAAAGAAAATATTGAAAAGCTGACATATGCAGAAGTCGTTAACATTGTCGATGGTCAAGTACTTGGAGGCAGAGAAGGACTACATAAAACGTTAAATAAATTCGTAATCGGAGCAATGAAATTAGAAGCGATGATGCGCTATACAGAAGCTGGAAACTTACTTATTGTCGGTAATCGTACGAACGCACATCAATTAGCGTTAGAAACCGGAGCTGCGGTGTTAATTACGGGCGGATTTGATACGGAAGATCATGTGAAGAAATTAGCAGATGAATTAAAACTGCCGATTATTTCAAGTAGTTACGATACATTTACAGTTGCAACGTTAATTAACCGTGCGATTTACGATCAGCTTATTAAGAAAGAAATTGTACTCGTTGAAGATATTTTAACGCCAATTGAAGAAACGTTATATTTAAAGCCAGATGATACAGTGCAGCAATGGCATGCGTATAACGAAGAGACGATGCACGGAAGATATCCGATTGTTGATGAAAATAAAAAGGTATTAGGTATTGTAACTTCAAAAGATATGATCGGTGTAGCGAAAGAAACACCAATTGATAAAGTGATGACAAAACATCCGATTACGGTAAATGGAAAAATGTCTGTCGCAGCTGCGGCACGTATGATGGTGTGGGAAGGTATTGAGTTACTTCCAGTTGTTGATGAAGGAAATAAGTTGCAAGGTATTATTAGCCGTCAAGATGTACTTCAGGCGTTGCAAATGATTCAGCGTCAACCGCAAGTCGGTGAAACAATTGATGATATTGTAACGAATCAATTTATGACGCCGAAAGAAGCGAAAAATGAGCATCTATATCAATTTTCAGTGACACCGCAAATGACGAATTCAATCGGAACGTTATCTTACGGTGTATTTGCAACGATTGTGACAGAAGCAACGAATCGCGTTATTCGTGCGCAAAAGAAGAGCGATTTAATTGTTGAGAACTTAACAATTTATTTCGTAAAACCAGTTCAAATTGATAATGTTGTATCGGTTCATCCGAAAGTATTAGAAATTGGACGTAAATTTGGTAAGGTTGATGTAGAAGTGCATCATGAAGGTAATGTTGTTGGGAAAGCATTACTTATGGTGCAATTGATCGATAAATAAAAAGATGGAGCAAGCCGCTTTGGTTTGTTCCATTTTTTTTAAGAAGGTATAGTAGAGCTTTTTAAAATTTAGTTATCAACTGAATCTATTATGTTTTGAATTGCAAAAGAAAAAGGTAAATTACGTTCTGTTTCATATTTATAAATAGAAGCGTGTAATCATTTGCAGATGCTCGAACAATAATTGTGGAGGTGTCGAATGGGAGTCATATTTTTCTTTTTAGGTTTCATACTTGTAATTACTGTTCATGTGATAACTCATAGAATAATGGATTTAAGTAAAAAGAAATTGTATGTAATAAGTTTGATTTTCGCTATTATTTGTTCCTTTATCCCTACAACTGGAGAAAATAAGAGCGATTTTCTTTACTTTGGTGTACCAGCTGAAACATTTGTTTATTATGGCGGATGGGAATTTTTATTTAATCCATTAGGTTTTTTCTTTAACTTTATTTTGTTTTATTGGATTTTGAAGCTATTACTTAAGTTCGGTCAGAGTTTTGGGAGAGAAGTGAAAAAATAGCAGGATATGTATCGGTGCGGATAGAAAATTGGTGATTAGTCGATAAGAAAGTTTCATTGTTGTATGGGGGAAATATTTCAGAAGCAGCCATTCGACTTGGAACTGCTTCAAGAATCTTTTATATGGCAGGGAAAATACCATTAAGACTTGATATTGAACCTATTAAAAAGAATCCTGATTATTTCATTCGCCGATATATTCAGTATGCGGAAGAGGAGTTATGCAGTAAGACAATTGTCTGATAAAAAACAGAATATTAATTCATTTGGATTCTAGACTATGTTATAATTTAATTGTAAGAAAATGGATTCCTGAAAGGTGGTATGCATGATGTCATCAACAGTACTCTTTTTTGGTAGTATCGCACTATTTTACTTCCTTGTGATGATACCGATTCAATATTTATACTTACAAGGTTTACATGAAAAAAAGAAAAAAACAGGATTATCTCAGCGAGAGCTATATGAAAAAATGTCTTTTGGGGAAGAACAATTACATCTCCATGTGCAAGGCAATCCATTCAATATTCCTTCTGCGTTTGTCGCATATATGATTTTAAAAGTTAGAGGACGTAAAAAAGCATCACAATGTTGATGCTTTTTTACGTTGCTTCATAAGCTTCGGCTTCTTCAACTGCTAATGGTAAGAAATGTTTGTATTGGCGAAATCCATTAAAGGCACTTGCACTGCCAAATAGAACGAATAAGATACCAACGATAATACGAGCGGTTGAAAGTTCTAAAAAGAATTGGTTTATCCCGAAGAATAAGACGAATGAACCGAGTGCCATTGCGGATTTTCCTGAGAGCCAACCTTTCTCCATTGGGCGGTTTGTACGAAAGTATTTTGTTTTGTAGAAGAGGTACAACATAAATGAGACGATAATACAGAAGACTAATACTGGCATCATGCACACTCCCATCGCTTTATGAAAAAATAGTAGAGAAAAAAGAAATATCTAAACTTTCTAATTTTTATTATAAAGCAATTGTTCGCATGTATGAAATACTTTCCGTTATAATGGAGGATAAAGTGAGACTTTCATTAGTGTAGGGATGTTTCCGCGCTAATGATTAGCCCACATTCATTGGGCTTTTACTGCACGTTGAAGTGAAGAAGTTGAATAAAAAGGAGATTATACATATGCATGAGCAAATTTTAGGAGCAATTAAAGAGTTTGATACAATTATTATTCATCGTCATGTGCGTCCGGATCCAGATGCGTTAGGTTCACAGGGCGGTCTTAGTACAATTCTACAAGAATCGTTTCCAGAGAAAAATATTTATACGGTTGGGTACAATGAACCGTCATTAGCATATTTACGAGTAATGGATGATATTGAAGATAGTATATACGAAAATGCGCTCGTTATCGTTTGTGATACAGCAAACCAAGAACGTGTTGACGATCAACGCTATACAAAAGGGAAGATGTTAATCAAAATTGATCATCATCCAAATGAAGATCCATACGGAGACATTACGTGGGTAGATACGACAGCAAGTTCTACAAGTGAAATGATTTATGAGTTTTATAATTATGGAAAAGATAAAGGATTAAAAATAACGAAAGAAGCAGCTCGTCTTATTTTAGCGGGTATTGTTGGGGATACAGGTCGTTTCTTATTCCCGAATACAACAGCAAAAACACTTCGTTACGTAAGTGAGCTTGTTGACATGGGTGTGAAATTCACAGATTTATACAATGAAATGTATAAGACAAAAGAAAAAATCGCTCGTTTAAACGGTTATATTTTACAAAACTTTACGATGGTAGAAGAAGGAGCAGCTTACATTAAATTAACGAAAGAAGTATTAGAAGAGTTTGATGTACTTCCTTCTGAGGCATCCGGCGTTGTTGGAGCACTTGGTAATATTGATGGATTAAAGGCATGGGTTCTATTTTTAGAGGAAGACGATGTGATTCGTGTTCGCCTTCGTTCAAAAGGACCAGTTATAAATAAATTAGCAATGCAATATAACGGCGGAGGACATCCGATGGCTTCTGGTGCAAAAGCATCTTCTTGGGAAGAAGCGGATCGTCTATTTGCTGATTTACGTGAGATTTGTAAATAAGAAATTATATGTTAGAACGAAAAGAAGGAGTGGCGCTAAACCCCTCCTTCTTTATTTTTCTTTCTCTATCGTAATGCTAATTTCAAGCACGGTATCGAAAGATATTGTATCGACTTTAAAACGGTATAGCCGATCGTAATGTTTGTACGTCTTGTTTTCGATTACCTTTTTGAGTAGGTCTTTATTTTTTGCGATACTTTGTATGTTTTTCGTTAAAAGATGCTGGAGGTCATTATGGATAGATGTAGTCATATTTTCGAGTGTAAGATTGTCTAAATCGTATTTTTCTCGATTTATAAGTTTTATTTTAATCTCTTGAATGGTTAAGAGCCGTTTATTTTCAGTATTTAATTTTTCTTGATCTTCGAGAAGGACGTGGAGCTTTGCTTCTTGTTTTTCTATAATTTCTCTTTGTTCTGCTATTTTACTAGCTTGTTCTTCTTGAAAAACACCGTATATGTACAAAAAAATAAACCAGCTCAACACGCCTCCAACAGCAGCCCCAGCTAAAACTAAATACCATCTTTTTGCTGTATTGGCACTTGGTACTCTCATACATGTTCCTGCGTTAGCCATTTAATAATAATAAGACCGGTTTGCATACCACCCGTTGCGAAAAAAATAAGGAGAATTTGTTTTACGATATCTTTCATATCCCCGCCAAAGAAACTTCTTTCAAAGCTATAAAAAGTATCAAATGTTCCGCCGATCGCTGCAACGAGTGCCCAAATTCTTAAATTTTGGGCGAATTGATTAATGTACGTTAGAGTTGGTTTTCCGATAAGAAACGCACCAAATCCACCAATTAATGAACCACCAAGTATAACCCCAAAGGCAATAAAATAACTAATAATAAGCAGAGAGAAAAAAGTATGTTCTCTTACATCCATCGTCATTCCCCTTTCTTCTTCATATATATGGACAAAGTATAAGAAGTATGTTTTGATTTCCGCTTTCCTCTTCACCTATAATAAAAGTAGTCAAATAGGTAAAGAGAGGGTACAACAGTGAAGTTTGTGCATTTACAATGTCAAACCGTTTTTAGTTTATTAAAAAGTGCTTGTAAAATTGATGAACTTGTAGTTAGGGCGAAAGAGCTCGGTTATTCATCACTTGCTATTACGGATGAAAATGTTATGTATGGCGTGATTCCGTTTTATAAAGCATGTAAGAAACATGGTATACATCCTATTATCGGCTTAACAGCTTCTATTTTTAGTGAAGAAGAAGAAAAGTCTTATCCGCTTGTCTTACTTGCTGAAAATGAAATAGGTTATCAAAATTTATTAAAGATTTCTAGTAGCATTATGACGAAGTCAAAAGAAGGTATTCCGAAGAAATGGCTTGCGCATTATGCGAAAGGGCTAATTGCAATTTCACCAGGGAAAGATGGAGAAATTGAACAATTATTATTAGAAAACAAAGAAAGTCAGGCTGAAGAAGTAGCTCGTGCATATCAAAATATGTTCGGCAATTTTTATATGAGTTTACAGCATCATGCGATTCAAGATGAACTGCTTCTGCAAGAAAAATTACCTGCATTTATGAATAGGGTAAATATTCCGGTTGTAGCGACGAACGATGTACGCTACATCAATCAAAGTGATGCACTTGTTCATGAATGTTTATTATCTGTTGAAAGTGGAACGAAAATGACAGATCCCGATAGGCCGAGGCTGAAAACAGATCAATATTATTTAAAATCATCAGATGAAATGGAAGCCCTATTTTCTCACGTAGAAGAAGCGATTTATAACACAGTAGAAATTGCAGAACGTTGCAGAGTAGAAATACCGTTTCATGTAAATCAATTACCGAAATTCCCTGTTCCATCTAACGAGACGAATGATATGTATTTGCGCCGCGTTTGTGAAGAGGGATTACAGAAACGTTATGGTACGCCGAAAGAAGTACATATAAACCGTTTGAATCATGAATTAAACGTTATTTCTAGTATGGGGTTTAGTGATTATTTCCTCATCGTATGGGATTTTATGAAGTATGCGCATGAAAATCATATATTAACAGGACCAGGCCGTGGATCGGCGGCTGGCTCACTC
Organism: Bacillus sp. FDAARGOS_527; assembly: GCF_003812125.1. NCBI lineage: Bacteria > Bacillati > Bacillota > Bacilli > Caryophanales > Bacillaceae > Bacillus > Bacillus sp. FDAARGOS_527. The sequence continues at coordinate 3,686,224 of NZ_CP033795.1, read as the reverse complement.
GTTTCTTACGTATTAGAAATTACAGATATTGATCCAATTGAATACGATCTATTATTTGAAAGATTTTTAAACCCCGAACGTGTGACACTTCCAGATATTGATATCGATTTTCCGGATATAAGACGTGATGAGATGATTCGATATGTGAAAGATAAATATGGTCAGCTTCGTGTTGCGCAAATTGTAACGTTTGGGACGCTTGCAGCGAAAGCGGCAATTAGAGATATTGCGCGTGTAATGGGGCTTCCGCCGAGAGATATTGATATATTCTCAAAACTTATTCCATCAAAGCTTGGGATAACGTTAAAAGATGCTTATGAAGAGTCGCAATCGCTTCGTGAGTTTATTCAAGGAAATCTTTTACATGAGCGTGTATTTGAGATTGCAAAACGTGTAGAAGGCTTACCGCGTCATACGTCTATTCATGCAGCTGGCGTTATTATGAGTCAAGAACCGTTAACGGGAAGTGTAGCGATTCAAGAAGGGCATAACGATGTGTATGTTACGCAATACCCAGCTGATGCGTTAGAAGAACTTGGGTTGCTCAAGATGGACTTTTTAGGATTACGTAATTTAACGTTACTTGAAAATATTATAAAGTTTATCGTGCAAAAAACAGGGAAAGAAATCGATATAAGAAATTTACCACTTCAAGATGAAAAGACGTTCCAATTGTTAGGTAGAGGGGATACAACAGGTGTATTCCAGCTTGAATCAGGTGGTATGCGAAATGTACTTCGCGGGTTAAAGCCGAATGAATTTGAAGATATTGTCGCTGTTAACTCGTTATATAGACCAGGACCGATGGAACAAATTCCAACCTTTATTGAATCAAAGCATGGAAAAAGAAAAATTGAATATATACATCCGGACTTAAAACCGATTTTAGAAAGAACATACGGTGTAATTGTATACCAAGAACAAATTATGCAAATTGCGTCGAAGTTAGCGGGCTTCTCGCTCGGAGAAGCAGATTTATTACGCCGTGCAGTTAGTAAAAAAAATCGTGATATTTTAGACCAGGAACGTAAGCATTTTGTGCAAGGTTGTTTACAAAATGGTTATGACGAGACATCTGCAGAGAAAATTTACGATTTAATTGTAAGATTCGCAAATTACGGTTTTAACCGAAGTCACGCTGTAGCCTACAGTATGATTGGATATCAGCTTGCCTATTTAAAAGCGAATTATACGTTGGAATTTATGACGGCGCTATTATCGAGTGCAATTGGAAATGAAGATAAGATTGTGCAGTATATACGAGAAACGAAGCGAAAAGGTTTTCATGTTTTGCCGCCGTCTCTTCAGAGAAGTGGTTACAATTTCCAAATAGAAGGAAATGCGATACGTTACAGCTTACTTTCCATTCGAAACATCGGAATGGCTACAGTGACAGCATTAATCGAAGAACGAGAGAAAAAAATGTTTGAAGATTTATTTGAATTTTGTCTGCGCATGCCATCAAAGTTTGTAACAGAGCGAAATTTAGAGGCGTTCGTCTGGTCTGGGTGTTTTGACGATTTCGGTGTTTCGAGAACGAATTTATGGAAAAGTCTTAAAGGAGCGTTAGAGTATGCCAATCTTGCACGTGATTTAGGAGATGCTGTTCCGAAATCAAAATACGTACAAGGAGAAGAGCTCTCTTTTATTGAACAGTTAAATAAAGAGAAGGAAGTACTAGGTTTTTATTTATCAAGCTATCCGACAGCGCAGTATGTGAAGTTAGCGAAAGAATTAGAAATTCCAACTCTCGCTCAGGCGATGCGACATAAGAAAAAAGTACAAAGAGCTATCGTGTACATAACAAGCGTGAGAGTGATTCGTACGAAAAAGTTGCAAAAGATGGCATTTATTACATTTTGTGATCAAAATGATGAAATGGAAGCAGTTCTTTTCCCCGAAACGTATATACATTTCTCAGATAAGTTACAAGAAGGAGCAATTGTTTTAGTTGACGGCATGATTGAGCTTAGAAATCATAAGCTGCAATGGATTGTAAATGGACTATATCCGTTAGAAGAAATGGATGTGTATGAAGAAAAGAAAGATGCGTCTGTTTACGTGAAATTGCCGTCTCAATATGAGAAAAAGCTTTTAAATCAGGTTACTAAAATATTGTTTGACTATTCGGGTTTTGCGAAAGTACTAATTTATTATGAAAAGGAACATAAAATGGTACAATTATCACGAAGTTTATCGATTCATCCAAGTGAAGAATGTTTAGGAGCACTTCGTGAAATTGTCGGGGAAGAAAATGTGGTTGTGAAAATATAATGGACAATTTCCCTACACTTCGATTATTATAGTAGTAGTGTTCGTGGTCAGACCACTTGGAGAAATTGATATCAGCAAGAATAATTTGAGGAGAGTGGATAGTTTGTCAACACTTCGTGAAGAAGCACTTCACATGCATAAAGTGCATCAAGGAAAATTAGAAACTGTATCAAAAGTAAAAGTAGAAAATGCAAAAGATTTAAGTCTTGCATATTCTCCAGGGGTTGCAGAACCTTGTAAAGAAATTTATGACGATAAAAGTAAGGTATATGAATATACGATGAAGGGAAATATGGTAGCAGTTGTGACTGATGGAACGGCTGTACTTGGTCTTGGTAACATCGGACCTGAAGCATCTCTTCCAGTAATGGAAGGTAAAGCTGTATTATTCAAGAGCTTTGCTGGTGTAGATGCATTCCCAATTGCCTTAAATACAAACGATGTAGATAAAATTGTTGAAACTGTAAAATTAATGGAGCCAACTTTTGGCGGCGTTAACTTAGAGGATATCGCAGCACCAAACTGCTTCATTATTGAAGAACGTTTGAAAAAAGAAACAAATATTCCTATCTTCCATGATGATCAACACGGAACAGCTATCGTAACAGTAGCGGGTCTTGTGAACGCGCTAAAACTAGTTGGAAAGAAAATGTCTGACATTAAAGTTGTCGCAAATGGCGCAGGTGCAGCAGGTATTGCAATTATTAAGCTTTTATATCGCTATGGCGTACGCGACATTATTATGTGTGACCGTAAAGGGGCAATCTATGAAGGTCGTCCTACAGGTATGAATCCGGTGAAGGATGAAGTTGCAAAATATACAAATAAGAATCGTATCGAAGGTTCTTTAGCTGATGTTGTACAAGGTGCGGACGTATTCATTGGTGTATCTGCAGAAGGTGCATTAACAGAAGAAATGGTTCGTACAATGAATGACGATGCAATTATTTTTGCAATGGCGAATCCAGTTCCAGAAATTATGCCAGAATTGGCAAAAGCAGCGGGCGCAGCTGTTGTTGGAACGGGTCGTTCTGACTTCGCAAACCAAGTAAATAATGTACTAGCGTTCCCTGGTATTTTCCGCGGTGCACTTGACGTACATGCGACACAAATTAATGAAGAAATGAAGATGGCAGCTGTACAGGCTATTGCTGAGCTTGTAGCAGAAGATGAGTTAAATGCAGACTATATCATTCCAGCACCGTTTGATGCGCGTGTAGCGCCTCAAGTGGCAGCTTACGTTGCGAAAGCTGCAATGGAGACAGGAGTAGCTCGCCGTCAAGTAGATCCAAATGAAGTTGCTGAGAAAACAAAACAATTAGCGCTGATTGGTAAAGAATAAGCGAGGAATTTCCATTGACATCATCAAATACAAAAGTATATCTCGAAATTGTAAAAAAAATCCGTTCCATTATGGAAGAGGATGGATTGGTAGCAGGGGATCGTTTGCCGTCTGAGCGTGAGTTAAGTTCACGTTTAAATGTAGGGCGTTCCTCTGTAAGAGAAGCGTTGCGTGCTTTAGAACTTGTAGGATTAATTGAAACGAGACGTGGTGAAGGGACATTTATTCGAAACTTTTACGATAACGGTCTTGTACAATTGATTGCTCCGTTCTTGCTGCAAGATGAGAAAACAATTCGTGATTTATTACAAACAAAACGATTGCTTGAGAAAGATATGATTCGAATTGTATGTAATTTACCGAAAGAAACGTTTTCTAAAGTGCTAAGTAAATTACATCAAGTGCTTGAAGGAAATGAAAACTCAATTCCAATGCTTCACCAAACGTTCTTTAAAACACTTATTGAACAAGTCGATAATTATTTACTATATCGCATTTGGATGATCGTAAATGATTACGTATCAACGCTTTCTTGTAAAGTTTCAGGAGATTCTATCGATATGTATAGAAAGCTTTATGCTACTTTGGAAGAAAAACAAGAAAATGATGCACTAAAAATTTACGATGAATTAGTAGAGAATATACAGTTTCACTCGTAATGTATAAAATTTGTCGAAATGACCATGACACGTTATGACAAACATTCTATCGCGTAGCGGTTAAAGTTAAACGTAAAGAGTGAGGTTATTAGACAGATTGAGAAGATAAGGCTAACATCAAACTTTGGTGTTAGCCCAATTTTCTTCTTGCGCTAACCTTAGCTCTCAACGAAGGGGGTCAAATTGTGCTAAGAGATTTATTCGTGAAAAAGAAAAAGTACGCTGCAATACCTTCAGAACAAGTACGAAAAGATGTACCAGACGGCGTTATGACAAAATGTCCGAAATGTAAAAAAATCATGTATACGAAAGAGCTTCTAAAAAATTTAAAAGTATGTGTGAATTGTGGATATCATCATCCTATGAATGCATGGGAACGTCTTGATAGTATATTGGACGAAGGGTCATTCCGTGAGTATGACAAAGAAATGGTTTCATTAAATCCACTCGAGTTTCCAGATTATGAAGAGAAACTAGAGAGCGATCGTAAGAAGACTGACTTGAACGAAGCGGTTGTAACTGGTGAAGGAACAATTGATGACATGCTTGTTGTTGTTGCAGTAATGGATTCTCGTTTTCGAATGGGGAGCATGGGCTCTGTTGTAGGAGAAAAAATTGCCCGTGCGGTTGAAAAGGCGTACGACTTACAAGTTCCATTTATTATCTTTACTGCTTCGGGTGGTGCCCGTATGCAAGAAGGGATATTAAGTTTAATGCAAATGGCAAAAACAAGCGTAGCTTTGAAAAAGCATAGTAATGCAGGAGGATTATTTATTTCTGTTATGACTCACCCAACGACGGGCGGGGTTTCAGCGAGTTTCGCTTCACTTGGTGATTATAATCTTGCAGAACCAGGGGCGCTGATCGGATTTGCTGGTAGACGTGTAATTGAACAAACGGTGCGTGAGAAACTACCGGAAGATTTCCAAACGGCAGAATTCTTACTAGAACATGGTCAATTAGATGCGGTGGTACATCGTGATGATATGAGAGAATCGCTTCGTAAGATTTTAGAAGTTCATCAAGGAGGGGAAATGGCTGTATGGCAGAGCTAGAATTTGAGAAACCAGTTGTTGAGCTAAGAAATAAGATTCGTGAACTGAAAGACTATACGAAAAACAGCCAGATGGACTTCAGTGAGGAGATTCGTATTTTGGAAGACAAGCTAGAAAATTTAGAGGAAGATATATACGGCAATATGAAAGTATGGGACCGTGTTCAAATTGCTCGTCATGCAGAACGACCGACAACGCTCGATTATATTGAGCACTTATTTACTGATTTTTTTGAATGTCATGGAGATCGTCTATTTGGCGATGATGCAGCGATTGTCGGCGGCATTGCGAAGTATAAAGGGATGCCTGTAACTGTAATCGGGCATCAACGCGGAAAAGATACGAAAGAAAATATTCGCCGTAATTTTGGGATGCCTCACCCAGAAGGATATCGAAAAGCATTGCGTTTAATGAAGCAGGCGGAAAAGTTCAATCGTCCAATTATTTGTTTTATTGATACGAAAGGAGCTTATCCTGGTAAAGCTGCTGAAGAACGTGGTCAAAGTGAAGCGATCGCCCGCAATTTATTTGAAATGGCAGGCTTAACGGTGCCTGTTATTTGTATCGTTATCGGCGAAGGTGGTAGTGGTGGTGCACTAGGTCTTGGAGTAGGAGATTACATTCATATGCTAGAAAATTCCACTTATTCTGTTATTACGCCAGAGGGTGCAGCGGCAATTCTTTGGAAAGATGCAGGAAAAGCAAAGGAAGCTGCAGAGGCGATGAGAATTACAGCAGCAGATTTGAAAGAATTAGGTGTAATTGACGAAATTATTCCAGAGGCAAAAGGTGGAGCACACCGTAATGTTTTGAAACAGTCAGAAAATATAGATTTAATGCTTAGAAAAACTTTTGAACAATTAAACGGAATTTCGAAAGATGAATTAATCGAAAAACGTTATGAAAAATATATGAAAATTGGGCAAGTTTCGTTTTCAAACGCTTCCATTTGGATAAAATAAGAAAAGCGTGCGTTCCACTTCGCGAATGCACGTTTTTATTATGAAAAGACACATCTTCTCCATTGTATTTTTATATTTTTTCGTGTTATTTTATTATAAGGCAAATAATCTTTATGAGGTGAGTACAAATGAAACGTATTGGTGTATTAACAAGTGGTGGAGATTCACCTGGTATGAATGCTGCCATTCGTGCAGTTGTTCGTAAAGCGATTTTCCATGATATTGAAGTATATGGTATTTACCATGGATACGCTGGATTAATTTCTGGTCACATTGAAAAATTAGAACTAGGTTCTGTTGGCGATATTATCCACCGCGGTGGTACGAAATTATATACAGCAAGATGTCCTGAGTTTAAAGACCCAGAAGTACGACTAAAAGGTATCGAGCAATTAAAGAAACACGGTATCGAAGGACTTGTTGTTATTGGTGGAGATGGTTCTTACCAAGGCGCTAAAAAATTAACTGAACAAGGATTCCCATGTGTTGGTGTACCAGGTACAATTGACAATGATATCCCTGGAACAGACTTCACAATTGGTTTCGATACAGCTTTAAACACTGTTATTGATGCAATTGATAAAATTCGTGACACAGCTACATCTCATGAACGTACATATGTTATCGAAGTAATGGGACGTCACGCTGGTGATATCGCATTATGGGCTGGTTTAGCTGATGGTGCGGAAACAATCTTAATTCCAGAAGAAGAGTATGACATGGAAGATGTTATCGCTCGTCTGAAGCGCGGTAGTGAACGTGGTAAAAAACACAGTATTATCGTTGTAGCTGAAGGTGTTGGAAGTGCAATTGACATCGGTAAGCACATTGAAGAAGCAACAAACTTTGATACTCGCGTAACTGTATTAGGTCACGTACAACGTGGTGGATCACCAAGTGCACAAGACCGTGTATTAGCAAGCCGTCTTGGTGCAAGAGCAGTTGAATTATTAATTGCTGGTAAAGGTGGACGTTGTGTCGGTATTCAAGATAACAAACTTGTTGATCATGATATTATCGAAGCGTTAGCTCAAAAGCATACAATCGATAAAGATATGTATCAATTATCTAAAGAATTATCCATCTAATCGGCGTAATGTCGGATATTTGGGAACGGTTTCATAATTTTCGGAGGTGCAATATGCGTAAAACTAAAATTGTATGTACTATAGGTCCTGCTAGTGAAAGTATTGAAAAATTAGAGCAATTAATCGAAGCAGGTATGAACGTTGCTCGTTTAAACTTCTCTCATGGTAGCCATGAAGAACACGGCGCTCGTATTAAAAACATTCGTGAAGCTTCAAAGAAAACTGGTAAAACAGTTGGTATCTTACTTGATACAAAAGGTCCAGAAATCCGTACTCACGACTTCGTAGACGGACAAGCTGAGCTTGTAACAGGTGCAGAAGTAGTTATTTCTACTGAGCAAGTATTAGGTACTGCAGAGAAGTTCTCTGTATCTTATGCTGGTCTTTATGACGATGTAAACCCAGGTTCTCGTATTCTAATCGATGACGGTCTTATCGAGCTAGAAGTAATCGAAAAAGCTGACGGAAACATCCGTACAAAAGTTCTTAACAGCGGAACTGTAAAAAATAAAAAAGGTGTTAACGTACCAAACGTAAGCATTAAGCTTCCTGGTATCACTGAAAAAGACGTAAAAGATATCATCTTCGGTATCGAGCAAAAAGTTGATTTCATCGCAGCTTCATTCGTACGTAAAGCAGCTGACGTATTAGAAATCCGTGAATTACTAGAAGAGCATAACGCTCAATACATCCAAATCGTACCAAAAATCGAAAACCAAGAGGGTATCGACAACATCGATTCAATCTTAGAGGTTTCTGACGGTTTAATGGTAGCTCGTGGTGATATGGGTGTAGAAATTCCACCAGAAGAAGTACCATTAGTACAAAAACGTCTAATCAAAAAATGTAACGTGTTAGGTAAACCAGTTATTACTGCAACACAAATGTTAGATTCTATGCAACGTAACCCACGTCCAACTCGTGCGGAAGCAAGTGACGTAGCTAACGCAATCTTCGATGGTACAGACGCAATCATGCTTTCAGGTGAAACAGCTGCTGGACAATACCCAGTAGAAGCAGTAACAATGATGGCTAACATTGCAGTACGTGTTGAAAAATCATTACAATATGAAGATATGTTCAAAAAACGTATTAAAGAGTTCACTCCAACAATTACAGATGCAATTAGCCAATCTGTTGCGCATACAGCACTTGCTCTTGATGTAGCTGCAATCGTAGCTCCAACAGAAAGTGGATATACTGCGAAAATGATCTCTAAATACCGTCCAAAATCTCCAATCGTAGCTGTAACATCTGACGAGCAAGTAGGACGTCGTCTTGCACTTGTTTGGGGTGTACAAGCATTTATGGCTGAGAAGCGCGCAGCTTCTACTGACGAAATGTTAGATACAGCGATTCAAACAGGTATGGATGCAGGTCTAATCGGACTTGGAGACACTGTAGTAATCACTGCTGGTGTTCCGGTTGCTGAAACTGGTACAACAAACTTAATGAAAATCCACGTTGTTGGTGAAGAAGTTGCTAAAGGGCAAGGGATCGGTCGTAAAGCTGCAAAAGGTAAAGTAGTTGTAGCGAAAACAGCTGCTGAAGCTGTAGAAAACGTAAACGAAGGTGATATCCTTGTTACAACAAGCACTGATAAAGATATGATTCCTGCAATTGAAAAAGCTGCTGCTCTAGTTGTAGAAGAAGGCGGCCTAACAAGCCATGCGGCTGTTGTAGGTGTATCAATCGGTATTCCTGTTATCGTTGGTGTAAACGGCGTAACAGCAACTTTAAAAAATGGCCAAGAAGTAACAGTTGATGCAGCACGCGGAATTGTTTATAATGGACATGCGGAAGTGCTATAAGTAATACGGAGAGAAGGATCGGAGTCCTTCTCTTTTTTTTTACACAAAAATGAGGTGAAACTAGCTTTAAACGTCTGAAATTGCTTTTAAAAGCTGTTTATTATGAAGTTTGATGGGAAAGTGCGTTTAGCTTTTATATGGTGTATATGGACGTTGTGAGGGTGTTTAAAGTGATAGGATATGAAAGGAGTGTAGAGCTATGAAGTGGTTACTATTCTTGTTTATATTAATACCGGCTATTGAGATTACAGTCTTAATTGGATCGAGTCATGTAATAGGTTTGTGGTCTACGTTCGCTATGATCGTATTTACAGGCGTTGTAGGTGTGTATTTGGCGAAAAGACAAGGGTTTAAAGTACTTGGAGAGATTCAATCTAAGTTGAATAGAGGAGAAATGCCAGGAGCAGCGGTTTTAGATGGTATTTTTATCTTTGTAGGGGGTATTCTTTTAGTGCTTCCTGGATATGTAACGGATATAATAGGTTTCATCTTTGTTATCCCTATGACGAGGGCTTTATTGAAGCCGTTTGTTATGAAGTGGATGGAATGGAAGTTTAGAAAAAACTCAACTATTATTGTGCAGAAATAGTGCTTAGATTATAGCGATCTAAGCACTATTTTTTTGTCTGTAAAAGGATGAGAGAGTGGTTAAAGTTCAGTTAATGAAAGATGTGTTTTAATATGCGGCGAATGTGACGGTTAATAATCGATGGGGATAGGATCCTTGTAGATTAAAGTTTTACTTTGTTGTATTTGTTGTGTATTTTTTCGATTTGAGGAGTTATTAGCTCTTAATCAGTGTGTTTAAAGTGGGAATCTGAACTTAAGATTGTTTTTGTATGTAAAAGAATGAATTGGAATGAAAAAAGTTAAATAAGGGCAGGGAAATGGTCAGTTTAAGTCTCATTCTGCGCTATTTTGTATATTTATTCATTTACATAAAAAGTAATAAATGTAAGTAATAATTATAAAATTAATAGAATAAATATGTAAAAACACCACGAAATATGCGTTTTTTATGCAAAAAAACAAGAGAATTATCTTTTTTGAGTGCAATTCTCTTGTTTTATGTAATGAGTATGAAAAATAAGTACAAGGAATAATCAGTGGGAATTTCCCACTGATTACATGTAAGTTTTTGGTTGTGTATGAATTAGAAACTATTATTTTGAAGGTGAGCCTTTAATATATTTCCATAAATCATGGAATACACGAGCTTTGTGTAATGTATTAAGTAGTACTAAGGTGACTGGACCGATGATTAATCCTAAGAAGCCAAAGAGCTTAAAGCCGACAAATAGAGCAATCAGTGTTGCTAATGGATCAAGGCCGATATTAGATGAAAGTACCTTCGGCTCCATAATTTGTCTTTGGACAATCACGACGATGTATAAAATGAGAAGACCGATGGCGAAAGCAGTGTCGCCAGTGAAAAATACGTATATAACCCAAGGAACGAAGACAGCTCCTGTTCCTAAATACGGGAGTAAATCTACAACCCCTGTAATAATCGCGATAGTAATGGCGTATGGTACGCGTAATATTAAAAGTCCGATTAGTACAATAACAGTTGTCATAGATACGAGTGTAAGTTGCGCTTTAACAAAACCGAATAAAGCTTTTCTTAAATCCACAAAAATAGTTTTTCCATAGCCATGAACACGGTTGGGCAAAAACTTTCTTACTTTCTGAGCAAGACGATGCCAATCGTAACTAATGAAGAAAGTGGCTAATAAAACGAATACAAGTACAGTTAAAGTAGTTGGTAGTGCACTAATAAAATTTGTTAACCCGCTTATAATAGCGGTTAAAAGTTCTTTCATTTGCGTCGTTGCTTCGGTTCCTAAGTTTTGAATGTTTTGTGTAATCGTATAGCGCTGCGGTTCCCCAAGATGATTAAATTTAGAGATTAAATCATCGTAGAGAGGCATAATATGATTAAGTGCAAACTGCTGAGCGAATGCAACGATATCCGGAAATTTTACTGTAACAAGTTGTAGTAAGTATGTTGTGGCAGATATTGCTTCTGTTACAAGATATGTAACGAGTCCGACGATAGCTCCAAATACGAGAATTAAGCTAACGAGTACTGCGAGTGCGCGAGGAAATTGTAGTTTTTGATTCAGGAAATTGACGACAGGATTAATTAAATAAGCAAATGCGAAAGCGATAATAAAAGGATAGATAAGTCCTGACATATATAGTAATGCATAGAACCCGGCTACCGTCGCTACAATGACAAATACGAGTCGCAATATCATATATAGTAAGTTTCGATTCAAAGATGTATACCTCCCATTCCAATTTGGATTATCCTAATTCGTTCAACTTATAACGAGTGTGCCCCACTGATTAAAGTTTCACTTTATGTTATAGTGGAATGATGGATTTTCCTGCTTTTTCAGTATGTGAGTGACTGTGAAAGCTTGGTGTTGATGCTTCTACTATATGGTAAAAACTTCATTTTCTCTTCTTTTTATTTTACCTGTTTCTAATTAGAAAAGAAAGGAGAGACGCCCGTTTTTTAAAATGTATACATGCTTGCATTTGGATGGTGAAAGTCTCAGTTTGTCATTTTAAAATGCGTAAAAAAATGAAGTGATTCATGTTGAATAGGCATCGATATAGCATGTATAACGATAGGTTTAAAGGTATTTTTGTTTGGAAATGAGTTCATTATTTTCAGAAAGGAAGTGCAAACATGATTAGTCAGTCAACGTTATTTTTATTCATACTACTTATTATAGGGCTTATTGCGAAAAACCAATCGCTTACTGTAGCTATTGGTGTGTTATTTCTATTAAAATTTACATTTCTAGGGGATAAAGTCTTTCCTTATCTACAAACGAAAGGGATTAACCTCGGTGTTACGGTTATTACAATAGCAGTACTCGTACCGATTGCGACGGGGGAAATAGGGTTTAAGCAACTTGGAGAAGCAGCGAAATCGTATTATGCATGGATTGCTTTAGCTTCAGGGGTAGCAGTTGCTCTGTTAGCAAAAGGTGGCGTACAATTATTAACGACAGATCCTCATATTACAACTGCGCTCGTTTTCGGGACAATTATAGCAGTTGCTTTATTTAATGGGGTCGCTGTAGGTCCATTAATTGGGGCTGGAATTGCCTATGCAGTAATGAGTATTATACAGATGTTTAAATAAGGAATTTTATAGTAATATAAAATTTTTGAATTCTTTCTGTTCACAAAAGTCAGATAATTGTTTATAATAGGATTAGAAACTTTGAAAAGTTACATAACAGCAGAGACTTTACACCAGATAAAATAAAAACAACATAAAACAATTTTATAATGATATTGTTTTATGTTGTTTTTATCATAAAACTCTTCGGAATTCATTTTCCTCACTAACTTGTTGTTTTGAGCGTGAGGATTCGGGGAGACATTCACGCTCATGCTTTCCATGTAGACAATGGACAATAAGAGGGGAACATCGCAACAAATTTGCATGATCGTGCATTTTGCTTGCCTAAAGAGTGAACGGGCGTTCATAATTCAAAAGGGGAGCAAATAGATATAAGGAGCAAGGTTGGGAGAATTTTCAGGAAAAGGAGAGAATGTCATGACTGTTATTCGAGGTTTAGAAGGGGTAGTAGCAACAACATCATCTGTGAGCTCTATTATTGATGATACATTAACTTATGTTGGGTATAATATTGATGATTTAGCTGAGAATGCTACATTTGAAGAAGTAGTGTACTTATTATGGCATCGCAAGCTTCCTAACGAGCAAGAACTAGCGAAATTTAATGAGATTGTATCGGAATACTATAAAGTTCCAGGTGAGATTTTAGCATATTTGAAACAAGTAGATTTAAAAATCGCACATCCGATGTCTGTTTTACGAACTGCAATTTCCATGCTATCATTATACGATGAGAGCGCTGAAATTATGGATGAAAAGTCCAATTATTTGAAAGCGGTTAAATTACAGGCTCAAGTGGGTACTTTAGTTGCTGCTTATGCAAGAATCCGTAAAGGTTTAGATGTTGTTGAGCCTAGAAATGATTTATCATTAGCTGCAAACTTCTTGTACATGTTAAATGATCGCGAGCCAAATGAAGTTGAAATTGAAGCTTTTGATAAGGCGCTTGTACTTCACGCAGATCATGAGTTAAACGCTTCTACATTTACTGCACGCGTTTGTGTAGCTACACTTTCAGATGTATATTCTGGCATTACAGCAGCAATCGGTGCGTTAAAAGGTCCTCTTCACGGTGGGGCAAATGAAAATGTAATGAAGATGTTAACTGAAATTGGCGAAGAAGAAAATGTAGAATCATATATTCATAATGCTCTTCAAAATAAAGTGAAAATCATGGGCTTTGGCCACCGTGTATATGAGCAGGGTGATCCGCGTGCAAAACATTTACGCGAAATGTCTAAGAGATTATGCGTGCTTTTAGGAGAAGAGAAATGGTATAATATGTCTATCAAAATTGAAGACATTGTAACAAAAGAAAAAGGTCTTCCACCAAATGTTGATTTCTATTCAGCTTCTGTATACCATTGTTTAGGAATTGACCATGACTTATTTACACCTATTTTTGCAATTAGCCGTATGTCAGGCTGGTTAGCTCATATTCTAGAACAATATGAAAATAACCGTTTAATCCGTCCGCGTGCTGATTATAATGGACCAACACATCAAGTGTATGTTCCAATTGCACAACGATAAGCGAATAACACTATTTTGATAGTGAAAATACGCTTTCAAAAGTCTGATTTTTTCGGAAAGATGTAATGATTAGAATATTTTAATTTGACTAACGGTTTGAACTGAGGGGTTATTCCCTCAGTTTCATACATATGAAATTTCAAACATGGGGGTTATCACATTGACGACAGGTGAAAAAATTACTGTAACTAATGGTGTTATGAATGTACCAAACAATCCGATTATTCCATTTATCGAAGGAGATGGAATTGGTCCTGATATTTGGGCAGCTGCATCTCGTGTACTAGAAGCAGCAGTTGAAAAAGCTTATGATGGTGAGAAGAAAATCGTTTGGAAAGAAGTGCTTGCAGGGGAAAAAGCATTCAACCAAACAGGCGAGTGGTTACCAGAAGAAACTTTAAATTTAATTCGTGAATATTTAATCGCGATTAAAGGTCCACTTACAACTCCAGTTGGCGGTGGTATTCGTTCTCTAAACGTAGCACTTCGTCAAGAATTAGATTTATATGTATGTCTACGTCCAGTTCGTTATTTTGAAGGTGTTCCTTCACCTGTAAAACGTCCGGAAGATACTGATATGGTTATTTTCCGTGAAAATACAGAAGACATTTATGCTGGAATTGAATATGCGCAAGGATCTCCAGAAGCAGAAAAAGTTCTTGCTTTCTTAAAAGAAGCAATGGGTGTTAATAAAATCCGCTTCCCAGAAACATCTGGTATTGGTATTAAACCAATTTCAGAAGAAGGGACAAAGCGTCTTGTTCGTGCTGCAATTCAATATGCAATTAACGAAAAACGCTCTTCTGTTACATTAGTTCATAAAGGAAACATTATGAAATTTACAGAAGGTGCTTTCAAAAACTGGGGTTACGAAGTAGCGGAACAAGAATTCGGCGACAAAGTATTTACTTGGGCTGAATATGATCGTATCGTTGAGAAAGATGGTAAAGATGCAGCGAATAAAGCGATGGCAGACGCTGAAGTGGCTGGAAAAATCATCGTAAAAGATTCTATTGCAGACATCTTCTTACAACAAATTTTAACTCGTCCACGTGAGTTCGATGTTGTTGCAACAATGAACTTAAACGGTGACTACATCTCTGATGCACTTGCTGCACAAGTAGGTGGAATTGGTATTGCACCTGGTGCAAACATTAACTATGTAACTGGACATGCTATCTTTGAAGCTACGCACGGTACAGCTCCAAAATATGCAGGTTTAGATAAAGTAAACCCATCTTCAGTTCTTCTTTCTGGTGTATTATTATTAGAACACTTAGGATGGAACGAAGCTGCGAAATTAGTAACTGCTTCAGTTGAGAAGACAATTGCTTCAAAAGTAGTAACTTATGATTTCGCACGCTTAATGGAAGGTGCAACAGAAGTGAAATGTTCTGAGTTTGCTAATGAACTTATTAAAAACATGGATGTAGCGATAATCAAAAACGCATAATTAAAGTGGGGGGTAAATTATGACAATCAAACGCAAGAAAGTTTCAGTCATCGGTGCAGGATTTACAGGAGCAACAACAGCATTCTTATTAGCACAAAAAGAACTTGCAGATGTTGTATTAGTGGACATTCCACAGCTGGAAAATCCAACAAAAGGGAAAGCGTTAGATATGTTAGAAGCGAGCCCAGTACAAGGTTTTGATGCTAACATTATTGGAACATCTGATTACGCAGATACTGCTGATTCTGACGTTGTTGTGATTACAGCAGGTATTGCGCGTAAGCCTGGTATGAGCCGTGATGATTTAGTAGCAACAAATTCCAAAATTATGAAAAGTATTACGCGCGACATTGCAAAACATTCACCAAATGCAATTATTGTTGTGTTAACAAATCCAGTTGATGCAATGACATATTCTGTATTTAAAGAAGCTGGATTCCCGAAAGAGCGTGTTATCGGTCAATCGGGCGTATTAGATACAGCTCGTTTCCGTACATTCATCGCACAAGAATTAAATCTTTCTGTGAAAGACATTACAGGATTTGTTCTTGGTGGACACGGTGACGATATGGTACCTCTTGTACGTTATTCTTATGCAGGTGGCATTCCGTTAGAAACGTTAATTCCGAAAGAGCGTTTAGAAGCAATCGTAGAACGTACCCGTAAAGGTGGCGGCGAGATTGTAGGCTTATTAGGAAACGGTAGTGCATATTACGCACCAGCTGCTTCTTTAGTTGAAATGACAGAAGCAATCTTAAAAGATCAACGCCGTGTATTACCGGCTATTGCGTACCTTGAAGGTGAATACGGTTATAGTGACCTTTACTTAGGGGTACCAGTAATTCTAGGTGGTAACGGAATTGAAAAAATTATTGAATTAGAACTTCTTGCAGATGAAAAAGAAGCGTTAGATCGCTCTGTAGAATCTGTACGTAATGTTATGAAGGTTCTTGTTTAATCATTAAATCTAAGTAGAAAAAGATTCGGGGCCCCGAATCTTTTTCTACTATTTATACAAATGTTTTTTTGAAATAACATGAAAACGCTATCATTTGTAATATCCTATAATGAAACTGTAGATTTATACTATACATTGCCCTCATCATAGTAAATGTCGGATCAAGTATCGCTTTTAGTAGGATAATAAGGTGAAAAAATCGGAGGGGGTTGTAACATGTTAAAGAAAAAAGTTCAAATTGGTCGTAAAATGGATGAAATTACAGTAGGAGAGAAATTATCTATCACTGAAAAAATTGAGGATAAAGATTTGTTATTGTACTTAGGGTTAACGAATGATGCCAATCCATTATATATTCAGCATGATTACGCATCCCAAACTCCGTATGAAAAGCCGATTGTACCAAGCATTATGCTAACGGGAATGATTACAACGGCGGTTACGAAATATTTACCGGGTCCAGGAAGTCATATTACGAGAAAGGACCTTACATTCGTGAAACATGTTCACCATTATGAAACGTTACAAATCCACTTTGAAGTTGTGGCTGTTTCTGAGGAGGAACATACAATTGATATGCTTGTATCTGCTCATGATGAAAAAGGAGAAACGGTTGTAAAAGGTTCCTTAACAGTAACGCCACCTTATAAATCAGTCTCTATTATGGAAAAAGCATTAGATAATTTTTAAAACATGAAAATATGAATAGCGCTAGCATACCTTTTATAAGGGAGCTAGCGCTATTTTTAGTTAAAGAATCCCTCTTTGAACCCTTCAGCAAAATCTGAACACCCCGTTTTAATCGTATCCCCAGCTCGGTACGTTAAAAGTAAGGAAACATGTTACTACTAAAGTTAAAATAGGTAGTAATATTCGCATAATAGCTCCTTTGTTGTGTTTATTTATATATTAAAATTAATAATATATAAATTGATAATTAAAGTCAATTAAAGGGGTTTTTTAAGATGAAGTGGAAGAGAGAAGACGTTATCTTTGAAACGATAAGAGAAGCTGAAGTGTGGGCGGACGGGGTTGCGAATGAAATGCATGGAAGACTATTTGATGGATATGAAACGCTAGATTATAAAATAGCGTATGCTCTTTCTTTTTTTCTAGCGCAAAATCGAGAATTCAATATTCATACGGAAGTAGAATGGAATGAAAATATAGATGTGTATAAAGTATGGATAACAACACGTTAATGGAAGTGAATGAGTAATAACAATGGCACAATCCGAATCCATGAATAGACAATTATATTGAGAGGGACCTTGTTTTCTAGTATGATGAGAATAACGGGGAAAATACTAGGATGAAGAAGGTTTCAAGTCTATAACTTGGAGGAAAAGAATGAACAATCGTATTTTAGTAGTTGATGATGAGGAATTTATCTTAACTTTAATTGAATTTAATTTACAACAAGCTGGGTTTGAAGTGATAACAGCGATGGATGGAGAAATGGCGCTTCAAAAAGCGACAACAGAACGCCCAGATTTAATTATATTAGATTTAATGCTTCCAAAAATGGATGGTATGGAAGTGTGTAAAGAATTACGATTGCAGCGCGTTATGACGCCAATTTTAATGTTAACAGCAAAAGATGATGAATTTGATAAGGTGTTAGGTCTTGAACTTGGAGCAGATGATTATATGACGAAGCCATTTAGCCCAAGGGAAGTTGTTGCACGTGTGAAGGCAATCTTACGCCGTACGAAATTACAACAAGAAGAGCAAGTTACAGAAACGTCAGATGAAGAGAGCATCACGATTGCTGAACTCAAAATTTTACCAGAGTTTTATGAGGCTTATTTCCAAGGAAGAAAGCTTGAATTAACACCAAAAGAATTTGAACTACTTGTTTATCTTGCGAAAAATAAAAGTCGCGTATTAACGCGTGATCAATTATTAAGTGCTGTATGGAATTATGATTTCGCTGGTGATACACGAATTGTTGACGTTCATATTAGCCATTTGCGTGATAAAATTGAACAAAATACGAAAAAACCGACGTACATTAAAACGATACGTGGTTTAGGATATAAATTAGAGGAGCCAAAAGGGGATGAATAAATTTCGTTCCAGGCTTCTTTTTACATTTGTTTCTCTTATTGTTTTTATTTTAGTCGGACTCGGTTTATTGCTGGAAACCGTGTTTGAAAACTATTATATAGATCATGCGAAAGAGAGAATGGTAAAAGAGACAGAGTATGTTGCGGTATTAGCAGAAGAACAAGGTTTTGATGATGTTTTAAAAAATCCATATGTATTTGAGAAGTTAGAAGAAAAAATACAGGCTTCAATTGCATTTGTAGATGAAAAAAAGAAGGTTCAATATAGCGGGGGAGAATCGTCTGCTTTTAGCCAAGGGATAATAAAAGAACTTTCCTCTGAAACAACGAAACAAAGAAATAAAGTCATTACGAAAGAAACAGATCAAAATAATGAATTTTACCATGCGGTGTTCGTGCAAGATGTAGCAGGGAAACAAGGATACATTTTGGTGAAGAGCACAATTGAGCCTTTGAAAGACGTTCATCAAAAAACGTGGGGATTATTAATTATCGGATTTGTTATTGCGTGTCTTGTAGTCGTATTTTTAGGTATGAAAATTACAGGGCAATATATTAGGCCGATTGAGTCCGTTACGAAAGTTGCCATCGAATTAGCGAAGGGGAATTATAAAGCACGCGCTTATGAAAGTCATTCGGATGAAACGGGAATGTTAAGTAAAGCGATTAATATTTTAGCTCGTAATTTACAAGAGATGACACTTGAGCAAGAAATGCAACAAGATCGTCTGCATACGTTAATTGAAAATATGGGAAGCGGAATGATTTTAATTGATAGCCGCGGTTATATCAACCTTGTAAACCGTTCGTATAAGGAAACTTTCCACGTCACAGATGAAGAATATTTAGATCGTTTATATTATGAGTCGTTTCATCATCCGGAAATTATAGAACTTGTGGAAGAAATCTTTATGACAGAAGTGAAAGTGCGCAAACAAATGTTATTGCCACTTGGAATTGAGCGAAAGCATTTCGAGGTATATGGAGCACCGATTATCGGGACGAACCATGAATGGAAAGGGATTGTCCTTGTATTCCATGACATTACTGAGCTGAAAAAGTTAGAACAAATGAGAAAAGACTTTTTAGCGAATGTTTCTCATGAACTAAAAACGCCGATTACTTCTATTAAAGGTTTTTCAGAAACACTTTTAGACGGTGCTATGGATAATAAAAAATTCTGCGAACATTTCTTGCACATTATTTTAAAAGAAAGTGAACGTATGCAAGGATTAATTGAAGATTTATTAGATTTATCAAAGATTGAGCAACAAGGATTTAAATTGAATATGGGTACCGTTGATATGAAGGGACTTCTTGAAGATATTCATATGGTGCTTGATAATAAAGCGGGAGAAAAAGAAATCTCTTTACAAGTAAATGCATTAAAACGTGTCTCTGTCATTGGAGATCCAAGTCGTTTGCAGCAAATCTTTATTAATTTAATGAATAACGCAATCGTATATACACCGGCTGGAGGCGTTGTTTCTGTAGAATTAGTAGAAGATAAATATAATGCTTATATAAAAGTGTCGGATACTGGAATTGGTATTAGTAAAGATGAAATTCCACGTATTTTTGAACGCTTTTACCGAGTGGATAAAGCGAGAAGTAGAAATACTGGTGGTACAGGCCTTGGGTTATCGATTGTAAAGCATTTAGTTGAGGCGCACCACGGTACAATTACAGTGGATAGTGAAATTGGGGAAGGGACAACATTTACAGTTGTTTTACCAAAATCAGCAACTGAAAAATAGGATGAAGGATGTTTACAATATATTAACAATGGCTTAATTAAATATTAATAAAGCTCTGTTAATATAATACATGAAAACCCCTTCATCCAAGGAGTAATTTTGGACGAGAATAGTTAAGCTGTTCTCGTCACTTCCCTTTATGCCAATATCAGTCTGTTTTATATATGAAAGAAAATAACCGTTATTTTTCTTCTCTCTATTAGTCATGTTAATATAGAGAGAGGAAAGAAACGGTTTTTTTCTGTGAAAAAAATCATTTCAAATTTGTATGGGGAGGTTTCTGATTTGGAAAAAAAGGTCGTATTAGTAGATGGTAATAATATCGCGTATCGTGCTTTCTTTGCACTACCGCTTTTAAATAACGACAAAGGTATACATACGAACGCAATTTACGGTTTTACAATGATGTTAATGAGAATATTAGAGGAAGAAAAACCGACGCATATGTTAGTTGCATTTGATGCGGGTAAAACAACGTTCCGTCACAAAACGTATAGTGAGTATAAAGGAGGACGTCAAAAGACTCCGCCTGAGTTATCAGAGCAATTCCCATTTATTCGTGAGATGCTTGATGCATTCAATGTACCGCGTTATGAATTAGAAAATTATGAAGCGGATGACATTATGGGAACGCTAGCGAAAGAAGCGAGTGAACAAGGAGCTAGTGTAAAAGTTATTTCAGGAGATAAAGATTTACTTCAACTTGTTTCTGATAACACGCTTGTATGCATTCCTAGAAAAGGGATTACGGAAGTAGATGAATATACGAAAGAAGCTTTATTTGAGAAATACAGCTTATCACCGAAGCAAATTATCGATATGAAAGGTTTAATGGGAGACCAATCAGATAATATTCCAGGTGTACCAGGAGTTGGTGAAAAAACTGCGATTAAATTGTTAACACAGTTTGGAACGGTTGAAGAAGTGTATGAAAATATAGATCAAGTAAGCGGGAAGAAATTAAAAGAAAAGCTGGAAGCAAATAAAGACCAAGCTCTTATGAGTAAAGATCTTGCAACCATTATTACAGACGCACCGATTACTGTGCATGTGGATGATATGGAGTATAAAGGATATGAGCCAAGTGATGTCATTCCAATGTTCGAGAATTTAGGATTCACATCTCTTTTAAATAAATTAGGTGTTACTCCAGAAGAAACGGCTCCAGCTGAATTAGATGATATTACATTTGATATTGTGGAAGAAGTTACAGAAGAAATGCTTCAGCAAGATAGTGCGCTTATCGTTGAAGTACAAGAAGATAATTATCATAAAGCAGACATTCAAGGTTTCGGTATTCAAAATGAAAATGGATGTTACTTTATTCAGACAGATATTGCACTTAAATCAGATGCTTTTAAAGAGTGGCTTGCAGATGGAGAAATGAGAAAGTATACATTTGATGCGAAGCGTGCGATCGTTGCACTGAAATGGAACGGTATAGATATGCAAGGGATTGACTTTGATCTATTAATTGCTGCTTACTTACTTGACCCGGCTGATACAGATAAAGATTTCCGTACTGTAGCGAAAATGAAAGAAACACATGCTGTGAAATCTGATGAAGAAGTTTACGGAAAAGGTGCGAAGCGTGCTGTTCCAGAGCTAGAGATAGTAGCGGAGCATGTAGCTCGTAAAGTGCATGTATTATATGATGTGAAGCAAACATTCGTTGAAGAGTTAGAAAAGAATGAGCAATATGAACTGTTTACAGAGTTAGAATTACCACTTGCACGTGTATTAGCTGATATGGAAGTAAAAGGTGTAAAAGTTGATACAGAACGTCTTCGTAATATGGGAGAAGAACTTGCAGGTAGATTAAAGGAAATGGAACAGGAAATTTATAAGCTGGCGGGAACAGAATTTAATATTAATTCACCGAAGCAGCTTGGTGTTATTCTGTTTGAGAATTTAAACTTACCGGTTATTAAGAAGACGAAAACAGGTTATTCTACGTCAGCTGATGTACTAGACAAGCTGATGGATCACCATGAAATTATTCCAAACATTTTACATTACCGTCAATTAGGGAAACTAAATTCAACTTATATTGAAGGTTTATTAAAAGTTGTACATGAAGATTCATCTAAAATCCATACTCGTTTCAATCAAGTATTAACGCAAACGGGCCGATTAAGTTCAACGGATCCAAACTTACAAAATATCCCGATTCGATTAGAAGAAGGAAGAAAGATTCGTCAGGCATTCGTTCCATCAGAAGAAGGGTGGATTATGTACGCAGCGGATTATTCACAAATTGAACTTCGTGTATTAGCTCATATTGCAAATGATAAAGGGCTAGTCGACGCGTTCCAACATGACATGGATATTCATACGAAAACAGCTATGGATGTATTTGGCGTTGAAAAAGATGAAGTAACTTCAAATATGAGACGACAAGCGAAAGCTGTTAACTTCGGAATTGTGTATGGTATTAGTGATTATGGTCTTTCACAAAACTTAGGAATTACAAGAAAAGCAGCAGCGGAATTTATTGAAAAGTATTTAGAAAGTTTCCCAGGTGTACAAGAATACATGGATGACATCGTAAAAGATGCGAAACAAAAAGGATATGTAGCTACATTATTAAATCGCCGCCGTTACATTCCGGAAATTACGAGTCGTAATTTTAACTTGCGTAGCTTTGCTGAGCGTACAGCTATGAATACACCAATTCAAGGTACTGCAGCAGATATTATTAAAAAAGCGATGATTATTATGGCAGATCGTTTAGAAGAAGAAGGATTACAAGCGCGTCTTCTATTGCAAGTACACGATGAATTAATATTTGAAGCACCAAAAGAAGAAATTGAAAAATTAGAGAAGCTTGTACCAGAAGTAATGGAGCATGCAATTGAACTCGCAGTTCCGTTGAAAGTTGATTATTCTTACGGTCCAACTTGGTACGACGCAAAATAAGGAAGTGATGAAATGCCTGAATTACCAGAGGTTGAAAACGTCAGACGGACACTTGAAAATCTTGTAACAGGAAAAACGATTGAGGATGTTATTGTTACTTATCCGAAAATAGTGAAACGACCGGATGATGCAGAAATCTTTAAAGAAATGCTAAAAGGCGAGACGATTGAAAATATAAAGCGAAGAGGAAAGTTTTTGCTTTTATATGTAACAAATTATGTCATTGTTTCACATTTGCGTATGGAAGGTAAGTTTTTACTGCATCAAGAGGATGAGCCAATTGATAAGCATACGCACGTCCGTTTCTTATTTACAGATGGAACTGAATTACATTATAAAGATGTGAGAAAGTTTGGTACGATGCATCTCTTTAAAAAAGGTGAGGAAATGAATCAAATGCCTCTTGCTGACTTAGGTCCGGAGCCATTTGATGCTGAATTGACACCACAGTATTTACAAGAGAGATTGCAGAAGACAAATCGTAAAATAAAAGTTGTATTATTAGACCAGCGTCTTTTAGTAGGACTTGGAAATATATATGTAGATGAAGTTTTATTCCGTTCTCAAATTCATCCAGAACGAGAAGCATCATCTTTAACAGTAGAAGAAATTGAGCGAATTTATGAGGCGACTGTTACAACGTTAGGCGAAGCAGTGAAGCGTGGCGGAAGTACAATTCGAACGTATATCAACTCACAAGGGCAAATTGGCTCATTCCAAGAACTTCTAAATGTATATGGAAAAAAAGGAGAACCGTGTGTGACTTGCGGTACGATATTAGAAAAAACAGTTGTTGGTGGAAGAGGAACGCATTACTGCCCAATTTGTCAGCCAAGAATATAGAAAAGAGATAACATCGGATAGGCATTTGTCATATACATACAGCAGAGCTATGTATAAGGGAGGAGCTTACCGATGTACCTTTATTTATCTCTTATTTTATTAGCTTTTACATTAAGCTTAGATAGCTGTAGTGTAGGGCTAACATATGGTTTAAGAAGCGTAAGAATTCCACTAAGATCAATTGTAATTATCGGAATGTGTTCAGCGGCTGTTATGCTTGTTTCAATGGGAATTGGACATATGATCGCGAAAGTATTTTCACCTGTTATCGCAACGCGTATCGGTGGGCTTGTTCTTATTGGAATAGGGATTTGGGTATTATACCAATTTTTTCGAAGTGAGAAAAAAGAAGAACCGAAGCAAGAGGAGAAGGTATGGAAATTAGAGATTGCCTCGCTTGGGTTAGTCATTCAAATTTTACGGAAACCGACTGTAGCAGATTTCGATAAATCAGGCACCATTTCTGCAGGAGAAGCGTTACTTCTTGGTATCGCTCTTTCTGTAGATTCATTTGGTGCTGGAATTGGTGCATCTTTATTAGGGTATGCACCTGCTATGATGGCGATATTAGTTGCAGTGATGAGTTCTTTGTTTTTATTTATTGGAATGAAACTTGGAACGGTTTTATCAAATATGAAATGGTTGCAAAAATTTACATTCCTGCCTGGGGTATTACTCATTATTATTGGAATTTGGAAAATGTAAGTACGGGCGTGGAACATTAGTTTCGCGCCTTTTATTATGAGGAGGATTATATGATGACAGTAGTAATTGGATTAACGGGAGGTATTGCAAGCGGAAAAAGTACAGTATCTCAAATGTTTCGCGAGCTAAATATACCAGTTATTGATGCAGATATTATTGCGCGAGAAGTTGTAGAACGAGGAAAGCCAGCATATAACAAAATTGTAGAAGTGTTTGGAACGGAAGTACTACAAGAAGATGGAGAACTGGATCGACCGAAATTAGGAAGTGTCGTTTTCTATAATGAAGAGAAACGATTGCAGTTAAACAAAATTGTTCATCCTGCAGTGCGTGAGGAAATGAATAGGCAAAAGGAAATGTACATAAAAGAAGGTATGCAAGCGGTTGTGTTAGATATTCCTCTCTTATTTGAAAGTAAATTAACAAGTCTCGTTGACCGCGTTTTAGTTGTAGCAGTTAAGCCGCATACGCAATTAGAACGTTTAATGAAGCGAAATAATTTTTCAGAAGAAGAAGCAACAGCTCGTATTCAATCTCAAATGCCGTTAGAAGAAAAAGTGAAGCATGCAGATGAAGTAATAAATAATGATGGCACAATTATGGGAACGAAAACACAATTGCAGGTGATTTTAAAGAATTGGAACGTTATTGACTAAAAAATTGTGAAATTAATGAAAATGCTTAGTGACATATCCCCTTTTTGTGTTATACTATTATTGGGATTGGAGATAAATAGTATAACGCATTCAAGGGGGATAACATATTATGACTCGTGTGGCAATTAATGGATTTGGACGTATTGGGAGAATGGTATTTCGTCAGGCAATAAAAGAAAGCGCATTCGAAATTGTAGCAATCAATGCAAGCTATCCATCTGAAACGTTAGCACATTTAATTAAATATGATACAGTTCACGGCAAGTTTGACGGAACAGTAGAAGCATTTGAAGATCACTTATTAGTTGATGGGAAAATGATTCGCCTTTTAAACAACCGCGATCCAAAGGAATTGCCTTGGACAGATTTAGGTGTTGAAGTTGTAATTGAAGCAACTGGTAAATTTAATTCAAAAGAAAAAGCAATTCTTCACGTTGAAGCTGGAGCGAAAAAAGTTATTTTAACAGCGCCTGGTAAAAATGAAGATGTAACAATTGTAGTAGGTGTGAACGAAGACCAATTAGATATTACAAAACATACTGTTATTTCAAATGCATCTTGTACAACAAACTGTTTAGCACCTGTTGTGAAGGTGTTAGATGAGCAGTTTGGAATTGAAAACGGTTTAATGACGACAGTTCACGCTTATACAAATGACCAAAAAAATATTGATAACCCACATAAAGATTTAAGAAGAGCACGTGCTTGCGGACAATCAATTATTCCGACAACGACAGGTGCTGCGAAAGCGCTAGCAAAAGTTCTTCCACATTTAAATGGAAAACTTCATGGTATGGCACTTCGTGTACCAACACCAAACGTGTCTCTTGTTGACTTAGTAGTAGATGTAAAACGTGATGTAACAGTTGAAGCTATTAACGATGCATTCAAAACTGTTGCAAACGGTGCGTTAAAAGGCATTGTAGAATTCAGCGAAGAGCCTTTAGTATCTATTGACTTTAATACAAATACACACTCAGCTATCATTGATGGTTTATCTACAATGGTAATGGGTGATCGTAAAGTGAAAGTGCTGGCTTGGTATGATAACGAGTGGGGCTACTCTCGTCGTGTTGTAGATCTTGTAACGTTAGTTGTTGACGAATTAGCGAAGCAAGAAAATGTGCAACATATTTAAGTGAATAAGGGAGAGGGCAAGTGGAATATTTGCCCTCTTTTTTTTATTTTTTTCTGAAAAGGAAAAAAATTACAGGAGTATATTTTTGAAAGTGGACATACCACGAAACGTTGGGGTTACTGTATTTGTGAATCATTTATTTTTTTTAGGGAAAAGTAAAGAGGAAAATATGACAGAAAATCGAAAAAACTGTTGTTGCAAAATGAAAATAAACAAAGTATACTAACACTCGTAAACTTAAGAGCTGAGGTACGTAGTCACTACTTAAAGGGTTAGGACCTCTCTGGACTAACTTTCCCCCGTGGTAGTGGAGCAAGCCAAATTGCAAATTAGTTTTCAATTCGAACAGTTAGAATAAATTTACAAGGGGGAACTGTAGAATGGATACTATGGATACGATGGGTCGTCACGTGATCGCTGAACTTTGGGATTGCGATTTCGACAAGCTTAATGACATGCCGTATATTGAACAATTATTTGTGGATGCAGCACTAAGAGCTGGTGCTGAAGTGCGTGAGGTTGCTTTCCATAAATTTGCACCACAAGGTGTAAGTGGAGTAGTAATTATCTCGGAATCACATTTAACAATTCATAGCTTTCCGGAGCACGGTTACGCAAGTATTGATGTTTATACTTGTGGGGATCGTATTGATCCAAATGTTGCTGCAGAATATATTGCAGAAGGTTTAAGCGCGAAAACGCGTGAGAGCATCGAGCTTCCTCGAGGCACTGGTAGCTTCGAAATTAAGCAGAGAGAAACAAAAGCTCTTTAAAAAAGAACATAATTGATTTAAAATGTAAAGAGGTGTATAATGCACCTCTTTTTTAGTTTATAAAAAAGGGAAAATATAACGTACTCGTTAGTTGAATAAATGGAGCTCTTACGAATGAGTTAACGCCCTATCTACTATCTTATTTTTGAAAACGAGATGATAACATAATGCGTTTAAACTTAAAGTGGTAAGAGAGTTAAAATGAGTTATATAATAATGTATATATATTGTCAGATGAAGTAAGTAGAGAAAAAATAAAGAGTATAGTGTAAAGGAGTGAATATATTGCGTTGTCCATCCTGTTCTCATAATGGTACAAGAGTGTTAGATTCGCGTCCGGTAGACGAGGGGCGCTCTATTCGAAGAAGGAGAGAGTGTGAAAGCTGTTTAAGCCGCTTTACGACATTTGAAAGAGTGGAAGAGTCACCTCTTATCGTTGTAAAAAAAGAAGGAACACGAGAAGAGTTTAATAAAGAAAAGATTTTACGTGGCTTAATTAAAGCGTGTGAAAAAAGACCAGTATCTTTAAGACAATTAGAAGAAGTAACTCAAAGTGTGGAACGTGAACTTCGTAATTTAGGTATATCAGAAGTGAAAAGTGATATGATTGGTGAAATTGTTATGGAAGAACTACGTGATATCGATGATGTTGCTTACGTGCGTTTTGCTTCTGTATATCGCCAATTTAAAGATTTAAATGTATTTATTGAAGAATTAAAAGATATACTGCAAAAAGAAAGAGAGTAGAATCTGTATCGTATTCTCTTTACATACCGTAAGTAATGAGATAAGAGAGCTAGAAGCGAAAGCTAATAGCTCTTTTTCGCTAATAAATTATATAGTGAAGATTGGATGAGAGAAAGGAAAGCAAGAATGGAAAAACAGTCATGGATGGAGCTATTGCCGATTGATCGTTATAAAGTAAGTGCGAAAGGATTATTGCATAATTACGACCGAAAAGTGTTAACGATGTTATATCAGCCGTTAATAGGTAGTAGAGCTTTTAGCTTGTACATGACGCTATGGGGAGAGTTAGAACAAGATCGTGTATTTGGAAAAGAGAATACGCATCATTCCCTTATGGTGACCATGCAAATGCAGCTTCCTGAAGTATATGAGGAACGAGTAAAGTTAGAGGCAATTGGACTTTTGAAAGTATATATTAAGAAAGAAAAAGATATTCGAATGTTTATATATGAGCTGCAACCACCTTTATCTCCGAAGCAGTTTTTTGATGATATTGTTTTAAGTATCTTTTTATACAATCGATTGAGTCGGACAAAATATAATCAAGTAAAGCATTATTTCTTAGAAGAAGAATTTGATTTTGCATCTTATGAAAATGTTACGCGTTCTTTTAATGATGTGTTTGGTTCGTTTAATCCAGGGCAGCTTGAGCATGCGCAAGAAGACCTTCGTATTCCAAAAACGACAGCTATGCCAAGTAATGAAAAGGGAGACGCTCCAAAAGTTTGGAATGATTTCTTTGATTTCTCCTTATTTGTAGATGGCTTGTCCGCTCTTGTTCCTAAAAAGGCGATTACAGATCAAGTGCGAGAATGTGTCATTACACTTGCTTACGTGTATGATGTAGATGTGTTATCGATGCAAAATATCGTTCTTGGTGCGGTGACAGAGATGCAGACAATTGATATCGAAAGGCTTAGAAAAGGAGCACGTGATTGGTATCAGTTCGAAAACGGCCAAGCGTTACCTGTATTAAGTGAAAGAGTACAGCCTCACGCTGCACGTATGATGAAAGAAAAAGAGCCTTCTACGCAAGAAGAGATGTTAATCAAACAGCTAGAGGAAATCTCACCAAAACAACTATTGAAAGAAATCTCTGGTGGTGCAGAGGCGACGAAGGCTGACTTGCAAATTGTTGAAGATGTAATGATCAATCAAAAATTAACGCCAGGTGTTGTGAATGTACTTATTTATTACGTTATGCTACGCTCAGATATGAAACTTGCGAAAACGTATGTGGAGAAGATTGCTGGACATTGGGCACGTAAAAAGGTCGGTACAGTAGCTGAAGCGATGGCATTAGCGAAAGAAGAAAACCGTCAATATCAAGAATGGGCTGAGACGAAGAAGAAAGGCCGTACATCGAAGAAAACGGTACGAAAAGAAATGGTACCAGATTGGCTGAAAGAAGAGCCGAAAGAACAAGAGAAAGAAACTGTGAAAAAAGATGCAAGTGCTGAAAAAGGTGCAAGTACGTTAGAGGATGAACGGAAACGACTAGAAGAAGTGTTAAAAAAATATAAGCGTGATTAATAGAAGAGAATGAACGCTCTTTGAGGTGAGGAAATGGAGCATATTCAAAATTCATTTGCAAAATTAATGGAAAATGAAAATTTTAAAAATAGATATGAAGTATTAAAGGCGGAAGTAATGGCACATCCGCGTGTGAAAGAATTTATAGACGAACATAAAGGGGAAGTAACAACGTCTATGATTGAACGCAGTCTTGTGAAATTATACGAATATATTGGACAAAGTGTAGGTTGCGCGGATTGTCCGGATCTAGGTTCGTGTAAAAACATGCTGCAAGGATATGAGCCAAAGCTCGTTATCCAAGGGAAGATGATTGATATTCAATATGATCGTTGCGTTAGAAAAGTAGCATATGACGAGAGGAAGAAATATGAAAAGCTCGTTCAAAGTGTATATATGCCAACTGATATTTTACAAGCAACGATGGAAAACTTAGATCCTTCAGATTTAGATGCGCGTATTGATGCAATTGGTGCAGCTAATGAATTTTTAAGTACATATGAACCTGGTAAAAAAGTACAAGGTTTATATTTGTACGGTAAATTTGGTGTAGGGAAAACGTATTTATTAGGAGCAATTGCGAATGAGCTTGCTCGAAAGAAAATAAGTTCAATGCTCGTATATTTCCCTGAATTTTTACGTGAAATTAAAAGTTCAATTCAAGATAATTCGATTGGGGAAAAGATTGATGCGGTGAAACGCGTACAAGTTTTAATGTTAGATGATATTGGAGCAGAAGCGATGTCAAGCTTTGTGCGTGATGATGTACTCGGTGCAATTTTGCAATTCCGTATGTTAGAAAACTTACCGACGTTCTTTACGTCTAACTTTGATTTTAAACAGCTAGAACATCATTTAACATATACGCAGCGCGGTGAAGCGGAAGAAATGAAAGCAGCTCGTATTATGGAACGCATTAAATATTTGGCGAAACCAATTCCGATTGGCGGGAAAAACCGTCGTCATAAGTAAAGAGCAAGCTGAAAAGCTTGCTCTTTTTTTGTAGTTAAACGCTTTTTAAAGTAGTCGAATTATAAAATGAAAAGTTCTTATTGAAAATTCCTATTAGCTTGTATCATTTTTTTCTCCCTCCCTTAATATATATAAAATTAGCAAGCCATATCGAGTAGATTTTCTAACGATAGGAAAGGTAATTCTACTAAGAGTGAACTTTCAAGCGGGACGGACTCTTATAGGATTTGTAACGTATAGATACAGTCCTTTAGAGCAGGGATAAAAGGGGGGACAAAAGTGATTGAAATTTGCTTCGAAGAAAAAAATGATGCTATGCACGTATATAGACAACTATTGAAAAGAGCGGAACTGTTATATAAGGAAACGAGTGTGTATTTACAGGAACAAAAAGTGGTGATTCACATACCAGTACGTGAATCAAATTATATTGAAAAGATTTTATTGCCAGTAATGGTATATTTCATTGTGAATGTGAAACAAAATGAGTGGATATATACAATCTTAAAAGAGAAGTTTTTTTATGAAGAAGAGGAAGAGTGCCATCAAATATTGCATATGGCACAAGAGATTTTAAAAGGAAGAAGAAAAGGAATTGCTCGTGAATTAACACGTCACACATTTGAATCATATATTAAATCCTCTTTAAATAACTGGCTTTGTGATCCGCTTTCATTCTCGTTTTCATCATATGTTCGTTTTCGTCTTCGTACATATAGGGAAATGGTAGCTAAGCTTGCTGAAGTTGCGATTGATGAGTATAAGTTAGAACAAGAATATCAAATGTTTATTGAGACGCTCCGGCAACAAGTCCGTAGCCGGAAATCACGTTTGTCATGTGTACATCTTATTTTTGATGAAAGTTTTATTTTCTATGATGATAAAGGTAGACGTTTAAAACAAGAGAAATTGGTTCAATATATAGATGAAGACTTATTAAAACAAAAGGATGTATATATTGATACGAAAGTAATTGCACCACTTCTTTCTATTTCGCCGAAAAAAATTTATTTATATACGAAAGAACAAGACCATAATATGATTATTACTTTGCGAAATGTATTTCAAGAACGGGTACAATTACATGGATTACATGAGTTTGAGCGCAATGTGAAAAATTTAAAAAATAAAGGTAACGCCCTT
The DNA here is from genome assembly GCF_003812125.1 of Bacillus sp. FDAARGOS_527. NCBI lineage: Bacteria > Bacillati > Bacillota > Bacilli > Caryophanales > Bacillaceae > Bacillus > Bacillus sp. FDAARGOS_527. The sequence goes on along the minus strand of NZ_CP033795.1, from coordinate 3,654,668 downwards.
GATTTTCTAAGTTTTTGAGCATATAATTACCTACATAAATGAAATATATTGAAATGTCATGATGAGGACATGAGTAATTTTCTACGATTTTCAGAGAGGGAAGCCTTAGGGTGTGAGCTTCCTAGTACGGGATTATTACTTACCACCTCTAAACTTTAGCAGTGAACGGTTTTTCAAGTAATTGCTAACGGACAACACCGTTATGTTGAACTTGAGCAATTAACAATTATGTTAATTGGAACAAGGGTGGAACCACGAATTCAACACTCGTCCCTTTTTACGGGATGAGTGTTTTTTATTTTGAGAAAAAGAGGAGTGACCAGTGATGGCAGATGTAGTTAAAATTACTTTCCCTGATGGAGCTGTGAAGGAGTTTCCAAAAGGCGTAACAACTGAAGAAATCGCAGCTTCTATTAGCCCAGGCTTAAAGAAAAAAGCTGTGGCTGGAAAATTAAATGATGAGATGATTGATCTTGTTACACCAATCGAAGAAGATGGTGCAGTTTCTATCATTACATTAGATTCTGAAGATGGCTTATATATTTTACGCCACTCAACAGCTCACCTTTTAGCGCAAGCGTTAAAACGTTTATATAAAGATGTTAAGGTTGAGCTTGGCATTGGTCCAGTAATTGAAAATGGCTTCTACTACGATATTGATATGGAAGAAGCAATTACAGTTGAAGACTTCAAGAAAATCGAAAAAGAAATGCAAAAAATTGTGAACGAGAACTTAGAAATCGTTCGTCATGAAGTACCACGTGCAGAAGCAATTCGTCGTTTTGAAGAAATCGGCGATGAGTTAAAATTAGATTTAATTAACGATCTTCCAGAAGATGCTGTTATTTCAATCTATGAGCAAGGCGAATTCTTCGACCTTTGCCGTGGCGTTCACCTTCCATCTACAGGGAAAATTAAAGTATTTAAATTATTAAGCGTTGCGGGTGCTTACTGGCGCGGCGATAGCAATAATAAAATGTTACAACGTATTTACGGTACTGCATTCGTTAAGAAAGCAGAATTAGATGAGCATTTACGCATGCTTGAAGAAGCGAAAGAGCGCGATCACCGTAAATTAGGTAAAGAATTAAAACTATTTACTAATAGCCAAAAAGTAGGACAAGGTTTACCACTTTGGTTACCAAAGGGTGCAACAATCCGCCGCATTATCGAGCGTTACATCGTTGATAAAGAAGCAAGCTTAGGCTATGATCACGTATACACTCCAGTACTAGGAAGCAGAGAGCTTTATGAAACTTCTGGTCACTGGAACCACTACCGTGATGGTATGTTCCCATCAATGGAAATGGATAATGAAGAGTTAGTTCTTCGTCCGATGAACTGCCCTCACCACATGATGGTTTATAAAAACGATATTCACAGCTACCGTGAATTACCAATCCGTATTGCGGAACTTGGAACAATGCACCGCTATGAAATGTCAGGTGCGTTATCTGGATTACAACGTGTACGCGGAATGACTTTAAACGATGCGCACATTTTCGTACGCCCAGATCAAATTAAAGAAGAATTAAAACGTGTTGTAAACTTAACTCTAGAAGTGTACAAAGATTTCGGTTTAGAGAACTACTCATTCCGTCTATCTTATCGCGACCCAGCAGATACTAAAAAGTACTATGCTGATGATGAGATGTGGGAAAAAGCACAAGGTATGTTAAAAGAAGCTATGGATGAAATGGGTCTTGATTACTATGAAGCTGAAGGTGAAGCGGCATTCTACGGTCCAAAACTTGACGTTCAAGTTCGTACTGCTCTTGGAAAAGACGAAACACTTTCAACTGTACAATTAGACTTCTTACTTCCAGAACGCTTTGAACTATCTTACGTTGGTGAAGACGGTAAACAACATCGTCCAGTTGTAATTCACCGTGGTGTTGTATCTACTATGGAACGTTTCGTAGCCTTCTTAATTGAAGAATACAAAGGTGCATTCCCAACTTGGTTAGCTCCAGTTCAAGTACAAGTAATTCCAGTTTCTCCGCAAGTACATTTAGACTATGCGAAGAAAGTACAAGACGAATTACGCCGTGCTGGTATGCGTGTTGAATTAGATACTCGTGAAGAGAAAATTGGTTACAAAATCCGTGAAGCACAAATGCAAAAAATTCCGTACATGCTTGTAGTAGGTGACAATGAAGTAACTGAAAACGGCGTAAACGTACGTAAATACGGTGAACAAAAATCAGAAACAATCGCATTAGATGCTTTTGTTGATATGATTAAAGTAGAAGGAAAACGATAAGAAAAAGCCGCGGTATACCGCGGCTTTTCTATGTAATATGAGTAAGAAAAATTAGAAAAAAAAACCATGTAACACTTATCGTAAAAAAGTATTGCAAGTATGTTAGTTGTTTGTTACAATATTTCTTGTTGTTAGTAAAACACATCGCGTCTTCTTGACAGACGTCATGTCCTATGATAAACTCATCAAGGATAATAGAATATTGTTTTGTGGAACAAGTAGAAGCACCCGCTTCTCACCTGATGGACGCATTCGCAGTTTACAGGTAAATGTATTTCTTACTTAAGATTTTACAAGTGTGGGTGTCGTATGCCCGCACTTTTTTTGTCGGGTTCTATGACTACAAACTATGTTCTGAGAAAACCTTGGAGGTGGCTTACTATTAGCAAGGATATGATGATTAACGAGCAAATTCGTGCACGTGAAGTACGTTTAGTTGGCGCAAATGGCGATCAACTTGGAATCAAGTCTCGTAATGACGCTTTAGACTTAGCTGCAAATCTTAATCTTGATTTAGTATTAGTTGCTCCAAATGCGAAACCGCCAGTATGCCGCATTATGGACTACGGTAAATTCCGCTTTGAGCAACAGAAGAAAGAAAAAGAACAGCGCAAAAATCAAAAAGTAATTAGCATGAAAGAAGTTCGTTTAAGTCCAACAATTGATGAACACGACTTTAACACAAAACTTCGTAATGCTATCAAGTTTTTAGAGAAAGGCGACAAGGTTAAAGCGTCAATTCGCTTTAAAGGACGTGCCATTACTCATAAAGAAATCGGTCAACGTGTTTTAGATCGCTTCTCAGAAGCTTGTGCTGAAGTTAGTACAATCGAATCTAAGCCTAAAATGGAAGGACGCAGTATGTTCTTAGTTTTAGCACCGAAAAACGATAAGTAATAGATAGAGGAGGAAATACCTATGCCTAAACAAAAAACTCATCGCGGCGCTGCAAAGCGTTTCAAAAAGACTGGATCAGGTAAACTGAAACGTTCTCACGCTTACACAAGCCATTTATTCGCTAACAAATCTACAAAAGCTAAACGTAAACTACGTAAAGCTGGTGTAGTAAGCGCTGGTGACTTCAAACGCATTCGTCAAATGCTTGACAACTTAAAATAAGTTCGGCTGATATATAGAACAATTAGGAGGTAATATTATGCCAAGAGTAAAAGGTGGTACAGTTACTCGTCAACGTCGTAAAAAAGTAATTAAATTAGCAAAAGGTTACTACGGTTCAAAAAATACATTATTCAAGGTTGCTAACCAACAGGTTATGAAATCTCTAATGTATGCATTCCGTGACCGCCGTCAAAAGAAACGTGACTTCCGTAAATTATGGATTACACGTATCAACGCAGCAGCTCGTATGAATGGTCTTTCTTACAGCCGCTTAATGCACGGTCTTAAAAATGCTGGCATCGAAGTTAACCGCAAGATGCTTGCTGACTTAGCTGTTCATGACGAAAAAGCTTTCGCTGAATTAGCAACAGTTGCAAAAAACAACATTAACTAATTAATTAGTTGAAACCTTAGAAGATTTTTCTTCTAAGGTTTTTTATTTGTATGCAAAGAGAAGTGTGTCGTTATCGATATGACAAAATCAATATAAAAGTTATAGCAATATAGAAGAATATGCATATGAAGTCAGGAGAATCCTCCTGGCTTCTTTTAATTATCATCCTCTGGAAAGAAGAGTATCTTTCCTACCTGAAACGACACTGCTATAATGGAAAGATGATATGGAACTTTCATCAGATAAAATAATATTTTTAATAGTGGGCAATTCCTGGATAATTATTAACTATCACCAATCGGAGTGAACAATCTAATCGTGATGATTGAAACGTATTTGTAAATTAAGGACAAGCTATTTTGTAAAGAGGTAAATGGCTGACTTATTAATAAGAAACGAAAAATAATAATGAACTTTGAGATGAAACAACATTGTTGCGTAAAATGCGATGTTGGAGGAGGACAATAGAGTGGACTTACTACAACTATTTAAATTACAAAAAGAATTAGATGACCGTATTGCGAAAGAACATGACTTACAACCGAAAAAATTGTTAAAAGAGAAAATGTTAGCTCTTCTTGTAGAAATTGGAGAACTTGCAAATGAAACACGTTGTTTTAAATATTGGAGCAACAAACCAGCATCAGAACGTGAAGTCATACTAGAAGAATACGTAGATGGTTTACATTTTATTTTATCAATCGGAATTGATTTAGGTATTGATAAAAACTTCTTATTCTATAAGTGTGCACAGACGAATAAAACACAAGTAGAAATTTTCTTAGACACGTATGCGAAGGTGATTCGTTTTACAGATCAACCATCTATTACGAACTATATTGAATTATTTACAAGCTACCTTCGACTTGGACAAGCACTTGAGTTTGAACAAGAAGAGATTGAAAAGGCATATTTAGATAAAAACGAAGTAAATCATCAGCGTCAAACACAAGGATACTAAGTTAATTTTTGAATATTTCAATTTCCTTTTGTATAATGAAGTGACTGAAGAAAAAGGAGGGTGTTGGCAATGACAAAATTAGACGAGACATTGACAATGCTAAAAGAATTAACAGATGCACGTGGTATTGCGGGTAACGAGCGTGAACCACGCGAAGTAATGAAGAAATATATTGAGCCGTTTGCGGACGAACTTTCTACTGATAATTTAGGAAGTTTAGTTGCGAAAAAAGTAGGGGAAGAAAACGGCCCGAAAATTATGGTTGCAGGTCATTTAGATGAAGTTGGATTTATGATTACACAAATCGATGACAAAGGTTTCCTTCGTTTCCAAACGGTTGGTGGCTGGTGGTCACAAGTTATGCTTGCACAGCGCGTAACAATTGTAACGCGTAAAGGAGATGTAACAGGTGTTATCGGTTCAAAACCACCGCATATCTTACCTCCAGAAGCGCGTAAAAAGCCAGTTGAAATTAAAGACATGTTCATCGATATTGGTGCTTCTAGCCAAGAAGAAGCAATGGAGTGGGGTGTACGACCAGGAGATCAAGTTGTACCTTATTTTGAATTCCAAGTGATGAAGAATGAAAAAATGTTACTTGCAAAAGCATGGGATAACCGAATTGGTTGTGCAATTGCAATTGACGTATTAAAACAATTAAAAGATGAAAAGCATCCAAACGTTGTATATGGCGTAGGGACTGTACAAGAAGAAGTTGGTCTTCGTGGTGCAAAAACATCTGCAAACTATATTAAACCAGATATCGCGTTCGCGGTAGATGTTGGTATTGCTGGTGACACACCTGGTGTAACGTCAAAAGAAGCGCAAAGTAAAATGGGTGATGGACCACAGATCATTTTATATGATGCTTCTGTTATTGGTCATACAGGTTTACGTGACTTTGTAGTTGATGTTGCTGATGAATTACAAATTCCATACCAATATGATTCAGTAGCGGGCGGTGGAACGGATGCAGGTGCAATTCATATTGCTGTAAATGGTATTCCGTCTATGGCAATTACGATTGCAACCCGTTACATTCATTCTCATGCGGCAATGTTACACCGTGATGATTATGAAAATGCAGTGAAGTTAATTGTAGAAGTTATTAAACGTCTTGATAAAGAGGCTGTACATAACATTACATTTAATTAATAGAAAAAGCGAAGGAGCCTCTCCTTCGCTTTTTTTGTGTTTTAAAAAGGTCGTTCTAATCCCGCGGCAGTATGAGCCCCTAAAATGATTAAACGAGTTAATTGCATGGCCATAAAATGCGGGGTATATATCATCCCTTTTTTTAGCCATGACATAATCATGCCGAGATGGGCACCAGTAACATAACTAAGGAGAATATCACGTGGAACCATTAGTTTTTCATCGTTAGGCTGTGCAATAGAGAGGCTTAATGTTAAATGTGTCTGAATGGCTTTCATCATTTTATACGTAAAGTTTCCGGCAGCTTTATCACCAAGCATGACGTTATAGAAGTTCGCATTTTCTGCGATATGTTCAAATAAAGACAAGAAATTTGGATGTGGTGAATCAAATGTAAGTTGAAAATCTTCTTTATTTCTATTTTTCGGTTTAATAACTTCTGTTAGCTTCTCTAACATTTCTTCAATGCTTTTGTCTAGTAAGTCATATTTATCGTGGTAATGGCTATAAAACGTAGCGCGATTTACAGGAGCACGTTCTGCAATATGTTGAACAGTTACATTTTCAAACCCTTTTTCGCCTACTAAAGCGACAAAAGCATCCTGTATGAGTTGTCTCGTCCGTTTTACACGTGGATCATTTGTATTTTTAATAGACATTTTTACTTCACCTCGTTTAATTTTCTGTATTTAAACAACATATCGGTATCATATTGTTGTTTAAGCGACATTTCATACGTAAATTGTCGGTTGTAGATTTGAAATAATTATTTATAATTATAAACGATAGTCCTTCAGAAATCAGCACCGCTCGCAGGTAGATAAATTTCGATTTACACTGCAGATGGTGTGATTTTTTTGTTTAAAAGTTAATATAATTAACAATTAAACAATCTAAACAATAAGGACGTAAATAGTTTAGAAAAAAATTATATGCGATATAAGGAGAGGAATGCAATGAATCAGTTTCGAAGAATGGTGATTATCAACATTATCACATTAATTGTACTAGTTGGCGGCGGTATTGGCGGTTATTACTATTACAATCAAGCGGAAAATTACTTAAAAACAGACAATGCAAAAATTGATGGAAAGGTAATTCCGATTGCATCACCAGTAGCAGGGAAATTAACTGACTGGAAAGCTGAAGTAGGTAAGAACTACAACGAGAATGATAAATTAGGTGCTGTGACTGTAGCAGCAGCGAATGGAGAACAAACAGTAGATGTAACAATTCCACAAAATGCAACAGTTGTACAATCAAACGCAACAACAAATGCTTTCGTTGGAGCAGGTAGCCCAATCGCTTATGCATTTGATATGAACAATTTATGGGTAACAGCAAATATTGAAGAAACAGATGTTGATGATGTTCAAAAAGGTCAAGATGTAGATGTGTATGTAGATGCATACCCAGATACAACGTTAACAGGAAAAGTAGAACAAGTTGGCTTAACAACAGCGAACACATTCTCTATGTTACCATCAAGCAACGCAACAGCGAACTATACGAAAGTAACACAAGTAGTACCAGTTAAAATTTCTTTAGATCATAGTAAATCAGTAAATATTGTTCCTGGCATGAATGTGACAGTTCGTATTCATAAGTAAGGGGGAGATGAGATGTCCTCAATTGTAATTGCAGGATATGCACTATTTTGTATAATCGTCTTCTTCCTTGTAAATCGTCTTTTACGAAAGAAAAAAACGAAAATGGGAGAAGAACAAGTCCCAGCCGTAAGTAAAATAGAAGTAAGTAAAGTTGAAACAGAAGAGAAAGACATTGAACGAAAGCAAGAACCAGAAATTTCTAATGTAGTTGAGTTGGAAACAGGAAAGCAAGAAGAAGTAAAGCAAGAAAAAGAAGTGCCGAAAAAACAAATGTCTATGCCTGTAGAGAATGTGAACGTAAAAGCAGTGGTAGCTGTATTAATTCTCGGCATGTTCGTTTCTATTTTAAACCAAACAATCATTAACGTTGCATTGCCTCCGTTAATGAATGAATTTAACGTATCAACTTCAACAGCACAATGGTTAATTACAGGCTTCATGCTTGTAAATGGTATTTTAGTACCGATTAGTGCCTTTTTAGTTTCACGATTTACGTATCGTAAATTATTCGTAGCAGCAATGTTATTCTTCACGGTAGGATCTATCATTTGTGCTACTTCAGGAAACTTTACAATGATGATGACGGGCCGTGTTATTCAAGCGGTTGGCGCGGGTATTTTAATGCCGGTTGGTATGAATATCTTCATGACACTATTCCCGCCTCATAAGCGCGGAGCAGCGATGGGATTACTAGGCGTAGCAATGATTTTAGCACCAGCTATCGGACCAACTGTAACAGGTTGGGTAATTGAAAATTACAGCTGGAACTTAATGTTCTATGCGATGTTTATTATCGGTTTAATTATTACGTTCCTATCTTTAAAATTCTTTACACTAGCTCAGCCGGTGTCTAAAACAAAATTAGATATATTCGGTGTGGTTAGTTCAAGTATTGGACTAGGAAGCTTATTGTACGGATTTAGTGAAGCTGGAAATAATAGTTGGACTAGTGCAGAAGTTGTTATTTCACTTATTATCGGTGTAATTGGTTTAGCGTTATTTATTTGGAGAGAGTTAACAACGGACAATAAAATGCTTGATTTACAAGTATTTAAATATCCAGTATTTACTTTCACTTTAGTAATTAACGCAATCGTTACAATGGCATTATTCGGAGGTATGTTATTACTTCCGGTATATCTGCAAAACATTCGTGGCTTTACGCCAATTGAATCTGGTTTACTACTTCTTCCAGGATCATTAATTATGGGGATCATGGGACCAGTAGCGGGTAAATTATTCGATAAATATGGCATTCGTCCATTAGCGATAATTGGATTGGCAATTACGACGTATGCGACATATGAATTTACAAAATTATCGATGGATACACCGTATAGCGTTATTATGACGGATTATATTATACGCTCAATTGGTATGTCATTCATTATGATGCCAATTATGACAGCTGGTATGAACGCGCTACCGATGAAATTAATTTCTCACGGTACAGCAACGCAAAATACGTCAAGACAAGTAGCTGGTTCAATTGGAACAGCGATATTAATTACACTTATGACGCAACAAACGACTGCTCACGTAGCAGATTATGGCAACATGTTAACAACGTCAAACCCAATTTTAGTTGATAAAGTACACGGCATGGGGCAAAGCTTAGCGGCCTTAGCCGGCTCAGCACAAGCAGGAGATGCGATGAGCACGCAACTATTATTCGGACAAATTTCAAAGTTATCTGCAATTAACGGTATTAACGATGCCTTCTTAATTGCAACGATACTTGCAGGGATTGCTTGGGTGTTATCGTTCTTCTTACCATCAGGCAATAAACCAAATAGAAAAGCAGGGAATTAATTTCCCTGCTTTTTATTTTGGATAGTATTAATAAATAAATGAGAAATAACGATCCAAATTATTGAAAAATGTTAAAGAAAGAGGAATTTGAAGTTGTTATAAAAGAATAAAGAGAGAAATCGTGATGATATCTCTCTTTAACTTAAAAGTGCTACTATATTATTTATAATATGAAATAGTATGGTTGGAATGATGGAATTTGTTTTCCTGTATAAAAAAGCCATCATTAGCCCTGCGAAGAACGCACTCACCATTATTCCCAGTGAGTATGTATGGGCGACTCCGAAAAATAAACTTGTCAAAATTGCAGCAATCCAGAATGGGAACCGTTCTGAGAAGAAGCGAAGCATAAAACCTCTGAAAATGAGTTCTTCAAAAATGGGTGTAAGTATTGCGGACCCGATAAGTAACAATATTTGATATTGGCTTAAAATATGTAAGTTTAACGCAGACGATTGTTCTTCTGATGCATCTGGAAATACGTGTTGTAATACGAATGAATTGAAAAGGATACTTAATGAAAAGATAATGAACAAGTATGCGTATGTACGATATTTTTTTAATACACTAAAGTCAAATGATGGTAATAATAATGTTTTGGCAGGCTCGTATTTAAATATGAAAAACAATAGAATAATTAGTTGTAGTGCAGTACCTGTCGTATCTATAATAGATTCGTATAAGGCGATTTGTGTTTTATCTGCAAATATACTTTTATACATTATTAGTGGGAGTATAAGGAATGTAGTTATAAAACCAGTGCCCCAAAATGCAAATAGAGTAGAGGGGATAAATTGTCCCCATGACATGGATTGTTTTTGTTCGTGCGGAAGTTGTGTAGTAGGTTGCATATGTTTAAACCACCTCTTTATATTTGTATATTTAATTATAAAGTATTTGATTTTTGAATGTAACATTTAAATATTACATATAAAGGTGTATTTTCCATAAAATAATAAAAGAGGTATCACCCTATAGTGATGCCTCTTTCTCATTGATAACTATGTTCTGTTTTGTTGTTTGATTTCGATTGCTCTATTTGTAATTCACGCTCTACCAATCGATCTAACTGTTGAATTGCTTTTAGTGCTTTTTCATAAGAAATTGTTCGATAATGATGCGCTCCGCCCGGTTCTTCATCTGCTTCGTCTGCCCATTTAATAATATTTTGAAGAGACGTTCTTTCAATTTCTTGTTCCACTAAGAAAGAATCTGTATGAAGAAGAATGGCGATAGAAATTTCTTTTGCTAGTTTAGGGTGTTCTCCTAATCTAATAAGCAATTTATGAGCTCTTTCTGCTCCTTTAATTGCGTGTATATCATTCTTTTTATATAAATCATAGTCCCATTCGCCGCCTGTGTACCATGTATGATGTCCGATATCATGAAGGAAACCGGCTTTTGTCGCAGCATCGACTGAGGCGTGATGCTTTTTAGCTAAGTGAAACGCATGGTAAGCGACAGCGATCGCGTGGACCATCCCAGAACGATTTACGTATTTTTGTGTAATGTGGTGTTTAAAAATTTGTTCAAGCGTAATACGGTGCATAAAACATTCACTCCTTTTATCTAATGGTGTATATGAAGAAAAATCGATCGGTTTAAATGTATTTTGAACATTGTACTCCATCGAGTAGCGTTAGTAAAGTAGAAATGTTTAGGAGAAGAAAAAAATCACCTTAGCTTATGCAAAGGTGATTTTTAAATTGCTTATTTTTTTAATCCTTGCTCTAGTGTTTCTAACATTTCATGCTTTTCATTTTCATCAGCGTTTTTCCAAATGACTTCAAATAAGACACCAAGACCTGGAAGCATTTTCTCTTCACCGCTTTGAATTGCATCGACAATTGTTTCTTGTAATTGATCTTGTGTATTACCAGATACATTTGCTAATACAGCACCGCGTAAATTAAAACTCATTGTTTTCACCTCTTCTTCAGAATTGAAACTGACGTTAGTTTTTGTTCTTTTTTCTGTAAATATGTATGAAAAATAGGCTATAATGATAAGACAAGAAGAGAGGGAAATACATATTATGAAAAACATTGATTCAGTACAAAATCCGCGTGTGAAGCAGTGGAAAAAGCTGCAAACGAAGAAAGAGCGCGATAAAAAAGGTTTATTTTTTGTAGAAGGATTCCATTTAGTGGAGGAAGCTTTAAAAGCAGGAGTTGTAACAGAACTTATCGTTTCAGATCAGACAGACCTTCCGAAAGATTGGACAGTTAATGATGTAGAAATGTATATCGTACCGGAAGCAATCGTAAAAGTACTTCGTGAAACAGAAACGACGCAAGGTGTATTTGCTGTTTGTGAAAAGCATGAGAAGGAAGTAGCTCTTGCTGATGGGAAGTTTCTTTTATTAGATGGCCTGCAAGACCCAGGTAACTTAGGGACAATTATTCGTACAGCTGATGCAGCTGGTATTCATGCCGTTGTGCTTGGAGAAGGTTGTGTTGATGTTTATAATAGTAAAGTACTCCGTTCTACACAAGGTTCTATTTTTCACTTACCAATTGTAAAAGGGAACTTAGAAGAATGGGTAGACAAGCTAAAAGAAAATAACGTTCCTGTATATGGAACAGCTCTTGAAAATGGAGTTCCGTACGGGGAAGTAACACCAGCTGGTAGCTTTGCATTAATTGTAGGAAATGAAGGAAACGGCGTACGCCAAGAAATTCTTGCAAAAACGGATCGAAACTTGTATATTCCGATTTACGGCGGGGCAGAATCATTAAATGTTGCAGTTGCAGCAGGGATTTTAACGTATTATTTGCAAAGCCCGGTTGCGAACAAATAAAAAACTTCTTATAATAAGTTGAAGTACATTATATTAAAAGTTAAATAACGAAAAACGTTGATAGAGAAGAGTAGCTTACAAAATCGCCATATAGGGAGAGAATGCCGTAGACTGAAAGCATTCTTATGGTAGACGGAAGTGAATTCACCTCTGGAGTTGACGCCAGGACCATGTATATGTAAAGGCGTTCCGGTCAGAATTGATCGTTATAACTAATGAGTGGGCAGACATGTTCTGTCAATTTAGGGTGGTACCGCGAATTTACCTCGTCCCTTTTTGGGAGCGAGGTTTTTTTATTTTTAAAATTAGGAGGGTTCCAAATGGAAGCACGTTTAAAAGAGCTAAAGCAAAAAGCGTTAGAGCTTATTGAAGAAGCGAAAGAGCTAAAAGGCTTAAACGACGTACGCGTAGCGTATTTAGGAAAAAAAGGTCCAATTACAGAAGTATTACGCGGCATGGGAAAATTATCAGCAGAAGAGCGTCCACGTATGGGAGCATTAGTAAATGAAGTACGTGAAGCGATTCAAACGCGTCTAGACGACAAAATCAGCAACTTAGAAAAAGCAGTAATTGAAGCGAAATTAGCAACTGAAACAATTGATGTTACATTGCCAGGTCGTCCTGTTGAAACAGGTTGTCACCATCCGTTAACAGCTGTTGTTGAACAAATTGAAGATGTATTCATCGGTATGGGTTATGAAGTAGCGGAAGGAACAGAAGTAGAAAAAGACTACTACAACTTCGAAGCATTAAACTTACCGAAAGATCACCCAGCGCGTGATATGCAAGATACATTCTACATTACAGAAGAAACGTTACTACGTACACATACATCTTCTGTGCAAGCACGTACGATGGAAAATAATAAAGAAAAAGGCCCAATTAAAATTATTTGTCCTGGTAAAGTGTATCGCCGTGATGACGATGATGCGACGCATTCACACCAGTTCATGCAAATTGAAGGTCTTGTAATTGATAAAAATATTCGTATGAGTGACTTAAAAGGTACACTGCAAGTATTCGTGAAAAAGATGTTCGGTGAAGATCGTGAAATCCGTCTTCGTCCAAGTTTCTTCCCATTCACAGAGCCATCTGTAGAGATGGATATTTCTTGTATGATGTGTCACGGCAAAGGTTGCGGCACTTGTAAAGGAACTGGTTGGATTGAAATTTTAGGCGCAGGTATGGTTCACCCGAACGTACTTGAAATGGCTGGTTATGATTCAAAAGAATATCAAGGTTTCGCATTCGGTATGGGCGCAGAGCGTATCGCAATGTTGAAATACGGCGTAGATGACATTCGTCATTTCTATACAAATGATGTACGTTTCTTACAACAATTCAAACGAGCGTAAGGGAAGGAGAGGATAAGTATGTTCGTATCATATCGTTGGTTACAAGAGTATGTAGATATTAAAGATGTAACGGCACAAGAACTAGCAGACAAAATCACGAAAAGTGGTATTGAAGTAGAAGGTGTTGAAGTATTAAATAAAGGTGTAAAAGGTGTTGTAGTTGGTCACGTATTAGAATGTGAAAAACACCCAGAAGCTGATAAGTTAAGCAAATGCTTAATTGACATCGGCGAAGAAGAACCAGTTCAAATTATTTGTGGTGCTGCTAACATTGCAAAAGGTTTAAAAGTACCAGTTGCAAAAGTTGGCGCTGTACTTCCTGGTAATTTCAAAATTAAAAAAGCAAAACTACGTGGTGAAGCTTCTCACGGTATGGTTTGTGCTCTTCAAGAGCTTGGCATTGATGGAAAGTTAGTTTCAAAAGAATACGCAGATGGTATCTTCATCTTCCCAAGTGACGCTGAAGTTGGTGCAGATGCACTTGAAATTTTAAACTTACATGATGAAGTACTTGAGCTTGGTTTAACACCAAACCGTGCAGATTGCTTAAACATGTTAGGTGTTGCATATGAAGTAGCTGCTATTTACGGCCGTGAAGTAAAACTTCCAGCTATCGACTTACAAGAAACAGCAGAAAAAACTGCCGATTACATTTCTGTAAGTGTAGAAGCGAAAGAAGAAAATCCATTATACATTGCAAAAATGGTGAAGAACGTAAAAATTGGTCCATCACCAATGTGGATGCAAACTCGCCTTATGGCAGCTGGCATTCGTCCGATTAGCAACGTAGTTGATATTACAAACTACATTCTAATGGAATACGGTCAACCGTTACATGCATTCGATTACGATAAATTAGGTTCAAAAGAAATCGTTGTTCGTCTTGCAAAAGAAGGCGAAAAAATTGAAACGTTAGATGATCAAGAACGTACGTTACAAAGCCACCACCTTGTTATTACAAACGGCACAAAAGCGTTAGCTGTTGCTGGTGTAATGGGCGGAGCGGATTCAGAAGTTACAAATGAGACAGTAAACGTTCTAATTGAGTCTGCATACTTTGCAGGTCAAACAGTACGTCGTACATCAAAAGACTTAGGTCTTCGCAGTGAATCAAGTGCACGTTTCGAAAAAGGAATCGATCCAACACGTACATTTGAAGCAATTCAACACGCAGCCGCTTTAATGGCGAAATATGCTGGCGGAGAAGCGCTTGAAGGTGTCGTAGAAGTTGATAACTTACAAGTACAGGAGCGTACAGTATCTGTTACTGCTGAAAAAGTAAACCGAGTATTAGGCACAAATATTTCTGCGAGTGAAATGGGTACAATATTCACAAACTTGAAATTCCCATTCACAGAAGTAGAAGGAACATTCCACGTGAATGTACCAGCACGTCGTCCTGATATTACAATTTCAGAAGACTTAGTAGAAGAAGTGGGCCGTCTATACGGTTATGACCACATTCCAGTTACATTACCTTCTGGAACAATGACTCGTGGTAAATTAACAGCAGCACAAACGAAACGTCGTAAAGTACGTCGCTTCTTAGAAGGTGCTGGTTTATATGAAGCAATCACGTATTCATTAACAAGCGCTGACAAAGCGAAACAATATATGGTGGAGCCAAACGAAAAAGCGCCTGTAGCTCTTGCACTTCCAATGAGTGAAGAACGCAGCCAACTTCGTTTAAGCTTAGTGCCACAATTGTTAGAAGCAGTTTCATACAATGTCGCTCGTAAAAACGATAGCGTTGCTTTATACGAAGTAGGTTCTATCTTCTTACCGACAGAAGAAGGAGAACTTCCGAAAGAAGAACAACATCTTGCGGGTGTTATGACAGGTCTTGCTCTTCACCATGCATGGCAAGGTGAGAAAAAAGTAGTAGACTTCTTCGTTGTGAAAGGTGTACTAGAAGGTCTATTTGACGTACTTGGCGTTTCAAACCAAATCACATATGCACCAGCAAAACGTGAAGGTATGCACCCAGGTCGTACAGCTGACATCGTATTAGAAGGCGAAGTAATTGGTTTCATCGGTCAATTGCACCCAGAAGCAGAAAAACAATTAGATGTGAAAAATACATTCGTATTCGAACTATCTCTTGTAAAAGTATTCGGTGCAGACGCTGAAGAAACTTACTACTCAGCAATTCCACGTTTCCCATCTATGACACGTGACATGGCTGTTGTCGTAACGAAAGAAACAAAAGCTGGCGAAATGAAGCAAGTTATTGCTGAAGCTGGTGGAGAACTTCTGAAAGACGTAACGCTATTTGACTTATACGAAGGTGAAAAAATGGAAGAAGGCAAGAAATCACTTGCATTCTCTATGAACTACTTCGATCCAGAGCGTACGTTAACAGATGAAGAAGTAACAGAAGCACATAACCGCGTGTTAACAGCGGTAGAAGAGAAATTTGGTGCGGAGTTACGTAAGTAATAAGAAATTGCCGGATTTATTCCGGCAATTTTTTTATTGGATTGGTTGTCGGAAAATGTCGGAAAATGTCGGTAAGTCGATATATTACAAAAATCGCCGATATATTTGGAGTTACGATCGATATATTATAAAAATCGCTGATATATTTGGAGTTACGATCGATATATTACAAAAATCGCTGATATATTTTCCGACATCTTGCATCTTTCTCTCGAATGTAGTACATTAATTTTAGTTTAACAAAATGAAAGACGATGATAAGGAAAAGTAGTATATACTATAATCCAAAGCGAGTCAGGGACGGTGAGAGCCTGATGAGGCGGTATATGTGAAGAACACCTTGGAGTTGCTAACCGAAATTGAATCTTGTATTCAAGAGTAGACTTAGACGGGAATCCGGCCTGTTACAAACCGGGAAGTATGTATTACATACGAGTTAAAGTTGGTCTTTATGACAAATTGGGTGGTACCGCGAAGTTTAACCTTTCGTCCCTTTATGGATGAAAGGTTTTTTTGTATTTAAATATATCAGCAAAGGAGAATTTCACTATGGAAAACACATTAGTAAAAAGTCTGTATAGAGATACAGATAAATACGCAGGTCAAACAGTACAAGTATCAGGGTGGATTCGTAATTTACGTGATTCAAAAGCATTTGGCTTCATCGAATTAAACGACGGTAGCTTCTTCAAAAGCGTTCAAATCGTTTTCGATACAGAATTAGATAACTTCAAAGAAATTGCAAAACTTCCACTTAGCTCTTCAGTTAAAGTAGAAGGTAAAGTAATTGTAACGCCTGGAGCGAAACAACCATTTGAAATTAAAGCAGAAAAAATTGATATTGAGGGCTTATCAGATTCTGATTACCCACTTCAAAAGAAACGTCATACGTTTGAATACTTACGTACAATTGCTCACTTACGTCCAAGAACAAATGCATTCTCTGCAACGTTCCGCGTACGTTCTATCGCAGCATTTGCGATTCACCAATTCTTCCAAGAGCGTGGATTCGTACATGTTCACACACCAATCATTACTGGTAGTGATACAGAAGGTGCGGGCGAAATGTTCCGCGTAACAACGCAAGATTTAAACAACGTACCAAAAGGCGAAGACGGACAAGTTGATGAATCAAAAGACTTCTTCGGCAAAGAAACAAACTTAACAGTAAGTGGACAGCTGAACGCTGAAGCTTATGCATTAGCATTCCGTGATGTATACACATTCGGACCTACATTCCGTGCAGAAAACTCAAACACAACTCGCCACGCAGCTGAGTTCTGGATGGTTGAGCCTGAGATTGCATTTGCTGAACTAGGTGACGTAATGAACCTTACAGAAGATATGCTGAAATATGCAATGAAATACGTATTAGAGCATGCACCAGAAGAAATGGAATTCTTCAACAGCTTCGTTGATAAAACAGTTTTAGAGCGTATGAACAACGTAATTAACTCTGACTTCGGTCGTATCACTTATACAGAAGCAATTAAAGTACTTCAAGAATCAGGTGCTGACTTCAAATACCCAGTAGAATGGGGTATTGACTTACAAACAGAGCACGAAAGATACTTATCAGAAGAAATCTTCAAACGCCCTGTATTCGTAACTGACTATCCGAAGGACATTAAAGCATTCTACATGCGCTTAAATGACGACGGTAAAACAGTAGCTGCTACTGACCTTCTAGTTCCTGGCATCGGCGAATTAATCGGCGGAAGTCAACGTGAAGAAAGAATGGACGTTTTAGTAGATAGAATTAAAGAATTAGGCATGAAAGAAGAGGACTACTGGTGGTACTTAGAACTTAGAAAATACGGCGGTACAAAACACGCTGGATTCGGTCTAGGTTTCGAGCGCTTCCTAATGTACATCACTGGTATGGCTAACATCCGTGACGTAATTCCATTCCCAAGAACTCCAGGTTCTTCTGAATTCTAAAATATGAAAAAAGCGAGAGGATTTCCTCTCGCTTTTTATTTTGTATAGTTTACTGCCTCGTAGCAAAAAGTAACGCGAAGGGGTGAATATAAATGAGTAAAAAAGTGAAAAAAGATCATTCAAGATCGGGCCTCGGTTCTCCAGAAGTAGAAGGACAAGGAACGACGACACATGAAACAGGTTCTCATAAAGTACCTTCATCTAATAAGAAGCAGAAACAAAGCTAACATAAAAAGGAGAGTCTTGGCGACTCTCCTTTTTATGTGTTACATCTTTTTATCATGAATCTCTTTTGTAATAGTATCTACATCTTTGTCTAATCGATCGAAATAGAAAAACCACAGTAAACTCATGAACACGTAATAGATGGCCATCACGCCAAGATTATCAGATATATTTTCAAATGTAGATTTAGTAGTGAAAAAAGCGCCCCAAATGGTAGAAATAGTGAGATAAGAAAGAGGACCTACGATGTGTACGGATGCATAAAGTACCTTTTTAACTTTTACAGCGTTCATATGAAAGACCGCCTTTTTCTAATCATACATTCAAGTTCCTCACAGAAGTGTTGTAGTTTTGCTGGATTATGTATTAACAAGCGGGCATCGTGTTTCCCGATAAATCTTCGAATCCGAAAGTTTAATAAGAAAGATCGGCCATAGCGCTCTATTAAATCGTTGAACGCTCGTTGTTCACTTAGCAGCTGAATGTTTTCCCTAATTTCGAACTGTCTTTCGTGTGGATTACCTAGTAAAATATTTAGAATCATTTGTAGAAGTAGCAATAGGGATCCCCTCCTATGTTAGAATAATCTGTATATTATAATTATAACAAAACTATAAGGATAATAGTAGGGTAAAACAAAAAACAGGAGTTTGTAGGCTCCTGTTTTTGTCGATACTATTTTAGTAAGCGAAACGCCTTTTCCGTATTAGCAAAATGCAGTTTCACAAACTCAGGTAATCGTTCTTTACCAAGCTTTTGAATTAATTTAGCGGCGGCGATATCAACTTGTTTACCTGCACCTTTTGGAAGGGGCATACCAGCTTTTTTGCTTAGTTCGTTAAATTGTTTTACGAATGAGTAACGAGCTAAAATGGAGGCGGCGGCTACTGCTAAATGGACGCTTTCGCCTTTCGTTGCGAAGTAAACATTTTCACGTTGTACCTGTTTTTGTTTTGCTAAATATTTGTAGTATGTATCAGGCTGTGTGAATTGGTCGATTAAGACGCCTTCAGGTTTTATAGGTGCCATTTTAGCTAATAAGTTTGTAATAGCTTTATTATGTAGCAAAGCTTTTAGTTTACCTTGGTTGTTTCCTTTATCAAATAGCTCGTTATATTTTTCGTTATGAAGAACGAGAGAGCTGTAAGGAACAACGTGTAGAAGTTGTTTTGCAATGGCAGTAATTTGTTCGTCATTTAAGTTTTTAGAGTCTTTTACACCAAGTTCTTTTAGTAGTGGAATTTGCTTCGCATCCACATATACAGCAACGACTGTCATCGGTCCGAAGAAATCACCAGTCCCCACTTCATCTGACCCTACGATCGACATTGTACCGATGGAAGCAGGCGGTGCATAACGGTGTGAATCAACAGATCTTTTTACAGCTGTTTTCGGTGTTTGAGAGACAGTTTGCCAACGAGAAGCTTCTGCTTCAGCACGTCCACCTTGGAACATTACTTTTCCAGATTTATACGCTGTGATTGTGCAAGATGGCACTTTTGCCATGAAGATTCCGCCTTGTGGAGTTTTCGGGCTAAGCGAATGTTTATATTGTTGTTTCATGTCTTCAATTACTGTAGAATTTGTTTGAATTACGATAGAATTTGACATAATGGTCACCCCTTTTTTTATATTGTTATTTTTATCATATCGGATTGTTCTTTCTGTTTCCATATTATGAAGGTTCATGGTATGATAAACTTTAGGATTCTGTACGTGATTGGAGGCCGGTGAGTTGTCACAACAAAAGGGAAAGAAAAGTCGAATTAATGTAGAAATCTATGGTCAGCAATATTCAGTTGTTGGCGATGAAAGTACAAGTCATATCCGCATGGTAGCAGCGATTGTGGATGATAAAATGCGCGAACTCAATGCCAAGAATCCTTCGCTTGACACGAGTAGACTAGCGGTATTGACGGCGGTAAACGTCATACACGATTACATAAAATTAAAAGAAGAACATGAGAAATTGAAAGAAAGTATGACAAAAAAAGGAATGGAATAACATGATTGATATTATTATCATTTTACTGCTTGTTATGGGATTTTTCCTCGGCTTACGCAGAGGGTTTATTCTGCAACTTGTAAAGTTAACAAGCTTTATTATCGCATACCTTGTTGCATACTGGTACTGTAAAGATTTAGCGCCAGCACTTGCGAAATTTATTCCGTATCCATTTGATAAAAACGTATCTGTTCCAGAATGGATTGATGCAAATAATATTGAGACAGTATTTTATCAAGCGCTTGCGTTTATCATATTGTTTATTATTACAAAAATTGCACTTTCATTACTTGGTAATTTGTTAAATATGTTTGCAGAAATACCGGTTTTAAAGCAAGTAAATGCGTTTGCGGGGGCACTCCTCGGATTTTTAGAAGTATATATTATTTTGTTTGTCTTAATTATCATTGGAAACATTCTTCCGATTGAACAATTACAAACACCATTACAACAATCATCAATTAGCAAAATAATTGTAGACGATACACCGATTCTCTCTGAAAAGGTGAAGGAACTATGGCAGACAGGTAGCAGAGTATAACTTCTCTTTTTTCGGAAAGAGAAGTTTTTTTCTATGAAAGAAAGGCGGGGTAATGATGAAAGTAAATAAAAAACAAGTTATCAAATTATTAGAGACAATCGGGCTTTTTATGGAACTAAAGGGCGCGAATCCATTTAAAATATCTGCATTTCGTAAAGCGGCAGCAGCATTAGAAAGTGATGATCGTAGTCTTTCTGAGATTGAAGATTTCACGAAGATTCCGGGCATTGGAAAAGGAACAGCGGCAGTTATTCAAGAATATATAGAGTCGGGAACATCTGAAGTATTACAAGAGCTTGAACAAGAAGTGCCAAGTAGCTTATTACCGTTATTAAAATTGCCAGGCCTTGGTGGTAAAAAGGTAGCTAAGTTATATAAAGAACTTGGTGTTGTTGATATGGAATCGCTAAAAGCGGTTTGTGAGGAAAATAAAGTACAAGCTTTAGCTGGTTTCGGCAAAAAAACAGAAGAGAAAATATTAGAAGCAATCGATCAAGTAGGATCTCGTCCAGAGCGTTTACCAATCGCGATGGTATTGCCTATTGCCGGGGAAATAGAGGAGAAATTGTCGAATATTGCTGAGGTAATTCGTTTCTCTCGCGCTGGTAGTTTGCGCCGTGTTCGTGAAACAGTAAAAGATTTAGACTTTATTATTGCAACGACAGAACCAGCTGCAGTACGTGAGCATTTACTACAATTTGATAATATGATTGAAGTAATCGCGAGCGGGGATACGAAAGTTTCTGTTCGTCTTCAATATGAATATGATATTTCAATTGATTTTCGCTTAGTAAAACCAGAAGAGTTTATTACAACTCTTCACCATTTCACAGGATCCAAAGACCATAACGTAAAAATGCGTCAAATCGCAAAAGATAAAGGCGAGAAAATTAGTGAGTACGGTGTAGAGAACTTGGAAACAGGTGAAGTGAAAACATTTGAGACGGAAGAAGAATTCTTTGCTCATTTCGGTCTTCCATTTATCCCGCCAGAAGTGCGTGAAGATGGAAAAGAAATTGAATTAATTAAAGAGTATCCTAACTTAATTCAGTTCTCTGACATACAAGGTGATTTACATATGCATACAACATGGAGTGACGGTGCCTTTTCAATTGAAGAGATGGTACAAGCGTGCCGTGCTCGTGGATATAAGTTTATGGCAATTACGGATCACTCACAATACTTGAAAGTGGCGAACGGTTTAACGAAAGAGCGCCTTCGTGAACAAGCGAAAGAAATTGAACGTATGAATGAAAAGTATCCAGACATTACAATTTTACGTGGAATTGAAATGGATATTTTACCGGATGCCTCGCTTGATTTTGATGATGAAGTATTAGCTGAATTAGATTATGTCATTGGAGCAATTCACTCTAGCTTCTCACAAGACCGTGAAACGATTATGAAACGTCTTCGTGCTGCGCTAGAGAATAAGCATGTCACAATGATTGCTCATCCGACAGGACGTCTTCTTGGACGCCGTGAGGGTTATGGTGTAGATACAGACTTATTAATCGAACTCGCAAAAGAAACAAATACAGTTTTAGAATTAAATGCGAATCCAAACCGTCTAGATTTAAGCGCAAAATTATTAAAACAAGCACAAGATGCCGGTGTAAAAGTAGCGATTAATACGGATGCTCATACACTTGAAATGTTAGAAGATATGGAAACAGGTGTAGCGGCAGCACGTAAAGGTTGGATTCAAAAAGATAACGTGATTAACACGTGGGATATTGAACGTTTATTAGACTATATTAAACGTAATAAGTAACACAAGGGGGACCTGCAACATGTTAGAAAGAACGTTGCGTGTATTAGAATATAATAAAGTAAAAGAACAATTACTTGAACATACAGCATCTTCACTTGGTCGTGACAAAGTGAAGAACTTAGTGCCGAGCACTGATTTTGAAGAAATTGTAGAGATGCAAGATACAACGGATGAAGCAGCGAAAGTCATTCGTTTAAAAGGTAGTGCGCCATTAGGTGGTATTACGGATATTCGCTCCAATGTGAAGCGTGCAAAGATTGGAAGTATGTTAAGTCCAAATGAACTACTTGATATTGCGAATACGATGTATGGTAGTCGCAATATGAAACGTTTCATTGAAGATATGGTTGATAATGGTGTCGAGCTTCCCATTTTAGCAACTCATGTCGCTCAAATTGTATCTTTATATGATTTAGAAAAGAAAATCACAAATTGTATCGGTGATGGTGGTGAAGTAGTCGATAGCGCAAGTGATAAACTACGTGGTATTCGTACTCAAATTCGTACTGCGGAAAGCCGTATTCGTGAAAAGTTAGAAAATATGACGCGTTCTTCAAACGCGCAAAAGATGCTGTCTGACTCAATTGTAACGATTCGTAATGAACGTTACGTAATCCCAGTAAAACAAGAATACCGCGGCGTATATGGCGGTATTGTTCATGATCAATCAGCTTCGGGACAAACGTTATTTATTGAACCGCAAGTCATTGTAGAGTTAAATAACGCGCTCCAAGAAGCACGTGTGAAAGAAAAACAAGAAATCGAACGCATCTTATTAATGTTAACAGAAGAAGTGGCAGTAGAAGCCGATATCGTTTTATCAAACGTAGAAGTAGTTGCAAATCTTGACTTCATTTTTGCGAAAGCTTTCTATGCGAAGCGAATTAAAGCAACGAAACCAATCGTAAATAACGAGCGTTACATGGATTTAAAACAAGCTCGTCATCCGCTAATCGATCCAGAAATTATTGTGCCAAATAACATTATGCTAGGTAAAGATTTCACGACAATTGTTATTACAGGACCGAATACAGGTGGTAAAACAGTTACGCTGAAAACAGTTGGTATTTGTGTATTAATGGCGCAATCTGGCCTTCATATTCCAGTAATGGATGAGTCAGAGATTTGTGTATTCAAAAATATCTTTGCTGATATCGGTGATGAGCAATCGATTGAACAAAGTTTAAGTACGTTCTCCTCACATATGGTGAACATTGTTGATATTTTAGAAAAAGCTGATTTTGAAAGCTTAGTTTTATTTGATGAATTAGGTGCTGGAACAGACCCGCAAGAAGGGGCTGCACTAGCCATTTCAATTTTAGATGAAGTATGTAACCGCGGTGCTCGCGTTGTTGCTACAACGCATTACCCAGAATTAAAAGCATACGGATATAATCGTGAGCAAGTTATTAATGCGAGCGTTGAGTTTGATGTAAATACATTAAGCCCAACGTATAAATTATTAATCGGTGTACCAGGGCGTAGTAATGCCTTTGAAATTTCGAAACGTCTTGGATTATCTGATCGCGTCATTGAGCAAGCACGCAATCACATTAGTACAGATACAAACAAAATTGAAAATATGATTGCGAAGTTAGAAGAAAGTCAAAAGAATGCAGAGCGTGACTGGAACGAAGCAGAAGCACTTCGTAAGCAATCTGAAAAACTGCATCGTGAATTACAACGTCAAATTATTGAATTTAACGAAGAGCGTGATGAACGATTGTTAAAAGCGCAAAAAGAAGGGGAAGAAAAAGTCGAAGCTGCAAAGAAAGAAGCAGAAGGCATTATTCAAGAACTTCGTCAATTGCGTAAAGCCCAACTTGCAAATGTAAAAGATCACGAGCTAATTGAAGCGAAGAGCCGTCTAGAAGGCGCAGCACCAGAGCTTGTGAAAAAACAAAAAGTAAATGTGAAAAACACTGCGCCGAAACAACAGTTACGTGCAGGTGATGAAGTAAAAGTATTAACGTTCGGTCAAAAAGGTCAATTACTCGAAAAAGTAAGCGATACAGAGTGGAGCGTACAAATCGGTATTCTGAAGATGAAAGTAAAAGAATCTAATATGGAATACATTAATACACCGAAACAAACAGAGAAAAAAGCAGTTGCAACAGTAAAGGGTAGAGACTATCATGTTTCGCTAGAACTTGACCTTCGTGGTGAACGATTTGAAAATGCAATGGCGCGCGTCGAGAAATATTTAGACGATGCCCAGCTTGCAAGCTATCCTCGCGTATCAATCATTCACGGTAAAGGAACAGGAGCACTTCGCCAAGGTGTTCAAGATTACTTGAAGAAGCACCGCGGTGTGAAAACATTCCGTTACGGTGACATGGGCGAGGGAGGCCTAGGCGTAACAGTTGTCGAATTAAAATAGAAAACAACGAAACAAAGGGGAAACCATTATATGTTTATGGACAAACTTGCAAAAGTATTGTTAGCTTGTTGCGGAATATTTTTGGTGATTGGGGTTATTTATTTAGTTGTTTTTGCGAAGTAAACGAGCGTCAATCGTGGCATAATGATATTGCCATAGATTGACGCTTTTAATATATGTGAAAAGGAATAAAACATGAAAATCAACCAATACATAAGCGAAGCAAAATCCTGTTCAAGACGGGAAACAGATCGCCTTATTAAAGCTGGACGCGTGGCTATTAACGGCGAAATATGTACGCACGGTGCACTCGTAAGCGATGGTGATAGGGTAACGATTGATGGGCAAGTTATTGTAAAAGAAGAGAAAGAAAAAGTGTATATCGCATTTCATAAACCAGTCGGAATTACTTGTACAGCAGCCGATCATATTGAAGATAATATTATTGATTATATCAATTACCCAGAGCGAATCTTTCCAGTTGGGCGATTAGATAAAGCGTCAGAAGGACTTATCTTATTAACGAATGATGGCGGCATTGCGAATCAAATTTTACATGGTGATCATGAGCACGAGAAGGAATATGTTGTCACAGTCGATAAACCTTTTACGGACTGGTTTATTGATGAGATGTCCAGCGGTGTAAAGATTAAAGATGGAATGACGAAGCCATGTAAAGTGACGAGAGTGGACCAGTCTACATTTCGCATCGTTTTAACGCAAGGAATGAACAGACAAATTCGTAGAATGAGCCGTGTTTTCGGGTTTACTGTAACAAAGTTAAAGCGAGTACGCATTATGAATATAGAGCTAAATGAGCTTGAAGTTGGAAAGTGGCGGAGCGTTACAGCTGAAGAGTTAGAAATTTTAATAGGGCAGTTATAGGGAGGGGAAATTTTCTCCCTATATTTTTTTGTCAGAAAAAATAAAACTATTGATTTTTTAAAAAATAGCCCATATAATAAAAAACAACAAGTTTCGACAAGATATTTTATAAAAGTAATGATGAGGACATGAGTTGTTTTTTACGATTCTCAGAGAGGGAAGCCTTAGGCTGTGAGCTTCCTAATACGAAAAGACAAGCTTACCACCTCTAAACTTCAAGAGTGAACTGCATACATGATGCATTGTAATTCTTGGCGGATAAAACCGTTATCAATTTACACGAGCTATAAAATGAGCTTATTTCGCTATAAATTCATTTTATTAGAATAAGGGTGGAACCACGATTTCAACACTCGTCCCTTTGTTAGGGACGGGTGTTTTTTGCGTTCTTTTACGGGGAAGTATGCTTGAAAGAGGATATGTGACGGATTTTAATTCAGAATATTTTGTTAATTTATAATTATGTAGGAGGTTAGTAGAAATGAAATCATCTTTAAAGTTTTCTGAGATGTTTGCAATAAGTTTAATGTTATTTGCACTATTTTTCGGTGCGGGTAATATGATTTTTCCACCAGCATTAGGACAAGGCGCTGGAACAGATGTATGGATCGCGCTATTTGGTTTTGTCGTAACAGGCGTTGGATTGCCTTTATTAGGAGTTATCGTTATAGCTTTAAAGGGAGATATTAATGAGCTAGCAGGGCGTGTACACCCTATATTCGCACTAGTTTTTATTACTGCAATTTATTTATGTTTAGGCGTATTCGTAAGTGTGCCGCGTACAGGAACAGTTGCTTATGAAATGAGTGTTGCACCGTTCTTACCAAGTGAGATAGCTGGTCAATCGTATCCACTTGTTATCTTTACATTTATTTTCTTTGCTGTAACTTTTTATTTAGCTTTAAACCCATCAAAATTAGTGGGCCGCATCGGTAAAGTATTAACTCCGATTTTATTAGCTGTTATTGCAATTATTATAGTGAAAGCACTTATTACACCAATGGGTGAATTTGGTGCACCAACAGAAGCATATAGTGCTCCGCTATTTAAAGGTTTTATTGACGGATATTTAACTTTAGATGGACTTGCAGCACTTGTATTCGGAAATGTTGTAATTCATGCGTTAAAAGAAAAAGGTATTACAAATAAAAATAGCATTGCAAAAGTAACAATTTTTGCAGGATTTATTGCAGCACTTGGTTTACTACTCGTTTACTTAGCGCTTGCTTATCTCGGAGCTTCTAGTGTCTCTCTTGGAATGGGAGCAAACGGCGGAATTATTTTAACAAACGTTGTAAATCATTTATTCGGTAGTTACGGAACTTTATTATTAGGAATCGCAATTTCAGCAGCATGTTTAACAACTTCAGTAGGGATTGTCGCAGCTTGCGGAGAATATTTCTCTTCTTTATTACCGAAGCTTTCTTATCAAAAAGTTGTTTTCATTTTCTGTGTATTAGCATTTATGGTAGCGAATCTTGGTTTAACTCAGTTAAATGCATTAGCATTACCAATCTTAATCGCAATTTACCCAATTGGTATCGTGCTAATTATATTATCACTGGTTGAAAACTATATTCGTCTTCCTTTAGTAATGTATGTAGGTGGTATTGTAGGAGCATTCATGATTAGCTTCTTTGATGGATTACACAATGCAAATCTTGAGATTACAGCATTAACACCAATTTTAAATAAAATTCCATTATATAGTGTTGGGATTGGTTGGTTCGTTCCTGCTCTAGTAGGTATTGTAATTGGATATGTCATTTCATTGTTTCAAAAGCAAGAAGTTGCTGTAGAAAAATAGAGAAAAGAGGCTTTCTATGAAAGAAAGCCTCTTTTTTTGTAGAAAAAGCCACATATAAGGAAATTCAGATATTTAAAGTTTTATACGTAATATAGTTGACAAAAAAATTATGAGTAGGCTAAGATTGACTTAGTTGTGGAAATATTGGAAGGAAAGTGAGGAGTGAAAGGTATAAGGTTTTCTATAACAATATTATTTTTGTAGATAGAGGTGATCAAGTAGGAAGATGGATAGTTTTATTTTTTTGAGATTCATTGAGAATGATAATCAATAAAATAAATAGAGACTTATGTTAAAATAAGAATCGCTCTTTATAAAGAATAGAGAGGGATATTATTTTTAACATGAATTGAGAATGATAATCAATAATATCTGTATTACATAAACAAATTACAATTAAATAAGGATAGAAGATTATTATTTTTTTCTAATATAATGAGAATAATTATCATTTTCAAAAAAAGTATGGATGAAAGATAAACAAGGAGGAAGTAAGCCAAATGAGAAAGATTTCTGTATTACCCGCTTTTATTATAACGTTCGTATGTATGCTAGCTTTTCTTGTCATGCCATATGGGAAAGTTGCAGCACAACTAGCTGACGGTACGTATGATATTAACTATGTCATTCAAAAAGCGGAAAATGATTCAGCTTCAATGGCAAATGATTATTTTGAAAAACCAGCTAAGCTAATTGTGAAAAATGGTGAGATGAGAGTGCAAATCCCGATGAATCATAGTGCTTGGATTACAGAATTTAAAGCACCTGAAAACGGGAATTTTGTTGATGCAAAAGTAGTTAGCAAGGACGAGGCTGCTGATAAAAGAACGGTTGAATTTAAAATTGATGATTTATCAAAACCATTAGGAGTAAAAATTCATGTTGTCGTACCAAGTGCAAACTATGACCACCACTACACAATTCGTTTTGCTTTTGATGCAAATGTAAAAGCTGTAGGTGGAGATAACGGCGCGGCTGCTACAACAAAAAACAATGATCAAACGAAAACAGGTACACAAGTCAAAGAAGAGAAAACAAAAGTAGAGAATAAAGAAACAACAAAAGAAGCGAACAAAGAAACAAATAAAGATACAAAAAATGAAAATGGTAAAGCTGAAAAAACAGATAATCCTAAAACAGGCGATGAAGCACGTATCGGATTATTTGCGGTGTTAATTCTTATTTCAGGTGTTTTCTTAATTCGTAACGTGAAGTTTAGTAAATAAATAAAAAGGAGCGTTATTTCATTGAACAGGTATCTTAAGATTGTTGTTGCTATGTTTTTAATGATATTTACATTCGTATCAACACTACAACCACTTGCAGTTCAAGCAGCTACTCAATTAGCTGACGGTGAATACTCAATCGGTTTTAAAGTTCTTAAAGACGCATCGGATGAAGTATCCATGATGAATGAATACTCTGTAAGTCCAGGAACTTTAAAAGTGAAGGATGGGAAAAAGAAAGTGTCCTTTACATTAAAAAATAGTTCATGGATTACGAAATTTGAAACAGACAAAGCAGGTCAACTTGTTGAGACAAATGTAATTAGTGAAGATAAAGAAAAAGATACAAGAGTAGTAGAATTCGATGTGGAAGATGTAGAGAAGATATTAAAAGCGAAAGTAAAAGTAGATATTGATTTTCTGAACTATCATCATAAATATGATGTTCGTATTGCATTTGATCAAAATAGCATTACACCAATTCATGTAGAAAAACCAGATGAAAAAGAGGACCCAGCTAATAAGCCAGATCCAAATGAAACTACGGATCCAGGTCAGAAGCCCGACCAAAAGCCTGACCCAGATCAACAACCAAATTCTAACACAATTGAAGATGGTGCGTACAGCATTCCTTTCAAAGTGTTAAAAGATCAAACAGATGAAGAATCTAAAATGAATAGTTACATGGAAAATCCAGGAGTATTGAAAGTAGAAAATAGTAAGAAAAAAGCGGTTGTAACGTTAAAAAGTAGCTCATTAATTAAAAATTTCCAAACGGAAAAAGATGGTGCATTTGTTGATGCAAAAGTAGTGAGTGAAGATAAAGAAAAAGATACAAGAGTAGTAGAGTTTGAAGTAACTGATTTATCGAAAAAACTTAATACAAAAGTATTTATTGAGATGGCATCAAGAAATTATAAACAAACGCATGACGTACAACTTGTATTTGAACAAGACAAATTGGAAGCTATTAAAAGTGAAGACAAACAACCAGACGGAGACAAACAACCAGACGGAGGCAAACAACCAGACGGAGATAAACAACCAGACGGAGACAAACAACCAGACGGAGGTAAACAACCAGACGGAGGTAAACAACCAGACGGAGGCAAACAACCAGACGGAGATAAACAATCAGGCGGAGATACCATTAAAGATGGTGAATACAATATTGGTTTTAAAGTATTGAAAGATAAAACAGAAGAAATTTCAATGATGAATACGTACACGAAGAGTCCAGGTGTATTAAAAGTGAAAGATGGAAAGAAATATGTATCCTTCACATTAACGAATAGCTCGTGGATTACAAAGTTTGAATTTGAAAAGAATAATTCATTTGTTGATGCAAGTGTATTAAGTGAAGATAAGAAAGCTGATACACGTGTAGTAGAAGTGGAAGTAGCTGATTTATCTAAGAAACTAAATGCAAAAGTGAAAGTAGATATTGATTCAATGAATTATCACCATTTCTATGACATTCAATTTGCATTTGATAATGATAGTATTCAACCGTTAGACAACCAAGGCGAAAATGACAACCAAGGTGGAAACAACAACCAAGGTGGAAACAACAACCAAGGTGGAAACAACAACCAAGGTGAAAATGACAACCAAGATGGAAACGACAACCAAGGTGGAAATGACCATCAAGGTGGAAACGACAACCAAGGTGGAAATAACGACCAAGGCGGAAACGACAGCCAAGACGATAACACAGCAATTGATCCAAACGCTCTTAAAGACGGTGAATACAGTATCGGTTTTAAAGTGTTAAAAGATAAAACAGAAGAAAATTCAATGATGAACACATATACGAAGAATCCAGGTGTATTAAAAGTGAAAGATGGAAAGAAATATGTATCCTTCACATTAACAAATAGCTCATGGATTACGAAGTTTGAGTTTGAAAAGAATGGTGCGTTCGTCGATGCGCAAGTATTAGGTACAAATAAAGAGAAAGATACAAGAGTAGTAGAAGTGGAAGTAGATGATTTATCGAAAAAGTTAAATGCAAAAGTGAAGGTAGATATCGATGCAATGAATTATCATCATTTCTATGATATTCAATTTGCATTCGATAAAGGAAGTATTAAAGCTTTAGGTAACCAAGGTGGAGATACTAACCAAGATGGTAATGGTAATCAAGTCGGAAGCGACAACCAAGGCGGAAACGACAACCAAGGTGGAACGAATAATCTAAATGAAAACCCAACAGTTGATCCGAAAAATTTAAAAGATGGTCAGTACGATATTGCCTTTAAAGTGTTAAAAGATAAGACAGAAGAAATTTCAATGATGAATCAATATGTTGTAAGTCCAGCAAGATTAACAGTGAAAGATGGCAAGAAGTATGTTGCAATGACACTGAAAAATAGTGACTGGATTACGAAATTCCAAACAGAAAATAATGGTGGATTTGCAGATGCAAAAGTAGTAAGTGAAGATAAGGCTGCCAATACAAGAGTCGTAGAATTTGAAGCTAATGATTTATTTGCAAAATTAAATGCAAAAGTAAAAGTAGATATCGATTCAATGAATTACCATCATTTCTACGACGTACAAATTCAATTTGATACGACGAAGATTGGCGCTGTAGGAACGGTAAAAGAAGAGCCAAAGAATGAACCGAAAAACCCAGTAACTACACCAAAAGTAGATAATGTAAAAACAGTAGGAACTCCTGATTTTAACCGAAATGCAGATGGTAAAAAGAAAAACGAAGCTACAAATAATGATTCGAAAAAAGAGAAAAACTCAAAAACTGCAGATACAGCACAACTTGGTTTATACATGGTGTTACTGCTAGGTTCACTTGCTTTACTAGTTCGTAAATATAGAGCAGGTAGATTGTAATTTTTGGAGTCTTGATGCATGTTCGCGTGCATCAAGACTTGTTTCATATTGTTTTGAAAGGAGTGGTGATTGAGAGTGAAGAAAATTGCAAGTGTACTAATGGTTATCATTCTGTTAATGAGTATAGCTGGGTGCTCATCACCTAAAAAAGAAACCGCGAAGCAAGTAAAGAGTGAAAGTAAAGAGCGAATTGTTGCAACGACAGTCGCTGTTACTGAAATTATGGATGCGTTAGAAGTAGAACTAGTTGGTGTTCCAACTAGTTCTAAAACCTTACCGAAGCGATATAAAGGTTTACCTGAAGTCGGGAATCCAATGAGTCCAGATATGGAAAAAGTAAAATCATTAAAGCCATCAGAAGTGTTATCTGTGACAACACTTGAATATGAATTAAAGCCGGTTTTTGATGGCGTGGGCATGAAAGCAAACTTTTTAGATTTAACAAGCTTGAAAAATATGCAAAATTCCATTAGCGATTTAGGTAAGAAATATGGACGCGAAAAGCAAGCTGAAGAAGTTGTAACTAAGTTAGATAAAAAAGTCGCTAGCATTCGAAAAGAAGTAAAAGGAAAGAAAGAACCGACAGTACTTATTTTACTAGGTGTGCCGGGGAGCTATTTAGTAGCAACAGAGCATTCCTATATTGGAGATTTAGTGAAACAATTAGGTGGTAAAAATATTGTACAAGGTGAACAAGTAGAATATTTAGCTTCTAATACAGAGTATTTAAAGAAAGCTGATCCGGATATTATTTTACGAGCAGCTCATGGTATGCCTGATGAAGTTGTAAAAATGTTTGATAAAGAATTTAAAACAAATGATATTTGGAAACACTTCGCTGCAGTTAAAAATAATCGTGTTTACGATTTAGAAGAGCGTTTATTTGGAACGACAGGAAATTTAGCAGCAATCGAAGCTTTAGATGAATTGAAGAAAATGATGTATCCGTGATGCATTTTCATATAAAGGAAGAGTGAAATGAATAAAAAAACTTGGAGTTTCTTCATTGTTACTGTATTGCTTATTGTTATGACGTCATTGTCAGCGATGAAAGGAAGTTTAGAGGTTGGTATCGTTGACCTTTTACAAGGGATATTTACAGGGGCAAATGAAGATGTTGAGGTCATTAAAGATTTACGTTTCCCGCGCATTATTATTGCACTGTTCACTGGGGCAGCTCTTGCTGTTTCTGGTGTGCTTTTTCAAGCTGTTATGAAAAATCCACTCGCTGATGCTGGAGTGATCGGTATATCTTCAGGAGCAAGTTTTATGACACTTGTTATTATTACGTTATTCCCGCAATTCTTTTTCTGGACACCAGTATTCGCCTTTTTAGGTGGTGCGTTTGCGTGTTATCTCGTTTATGCCTTTTCATGGAAGTCAGGGTTAAGTCCACTTCGTATTATTTTAGTTGGTATAGCTATTAATGCGATGTTTACTGGATTAAATGAATCTTTCATTACGATTTGTGGATATTTCATTAAGAGTATTAAGCAAACGACGACTTCTAATATAACGATGAAGACGTGGAGCGATGTAGAAATAATGGTTACGTATGGAACAATTGGTCTTATTCTTGCACTGTTTGTAGGAGCTTGGTGTAATTTATTATCGCTACAAGATAAGACTGCGAAAAACTTAGGTTTGCACGTGACGAGAGTTCGTCTTATTATTTCTGCTATTGCAGTACTCTTAGCTGCAGTATCAACAGCGATTGCAGGTGTTATTGCTTTTGTAGGATTACTTGTTCCGCACATTTCAAGGCAATTAGTCGGTTCAGATCATAAAGTATTAATTCCATTTTCTGCTCTTGCAGGAGCGTTATTAATTTTGACGGCGGATACGATTGGAAGGTTAATTGTACCACCTAACGAAATTCCAGCGGCGACGATTATGGCAGTTATTGGTGGCCCATTCTTAATATTCTTGCTTAGAAAGAGTGATAAAGTTCATGGAAATTAAAAATGTAACCTTTTCATACGATAATGTAACAAATCGTTTAAAGTCTGTTAGTAGTGAAATAGAGATTAGGAAAATTACAACAATCATTGGTCCGAATGGTTGCGGAAAATCAACATTACTTGGTGTTATGTCTAGAAATCATGCTCCTAATAGTGGGGAAGTAATACTTGATGGAAAAACGATTAGTGAGTATAAACCGAAAGAGTTTGCTAGAAAGTTAGCTGTTGTCCATCAACAAAATGAGGCGCCAGCAGATATTACAGTGAAAAAACTAATAAGCTTTGGTCGTATGCCCCATAAAAATATTTTTTCCGCGCAAACCGATGAAGATAGAGAAGCAATCGAAAGGGCTTTAGCATGTACGAATTTGCTAAGCAAACGTGATAAAGAGATTCATGCTTTATCTGGTGGAGAAAGACAACGTGTTTGGATTGCTATGACGTTAGCTCAGAAAACACCAATGCTCTTTTTAGATGAACCGACGACCTATTTAGATATTTATTATCAACTTGAAATATTAGAGCTAGTAAAAGAGTTAAATGAAGTACATGGATTGACGATCGTTATGGTATTACACGATATTAATCAGGCAATTCGCTATAGTGATCATATTATCGTTATGAAAGATGGGGAAATTGTTACGAAAGGTAATCCTAATGAGGTAATAACAGAAGAAATGGTTAAAGCAATATATGGTGTAGATGTCGTTGTAAAACAAGACGAAGATACAGGGTTATACATGGTACCAATGGGAATTTAAAGGCTGGGCATAATCCGTTTTGAGGTGATAATTTGAATAGTAAGAAAGAACGGAAAAAGAATTCTTTTTTTCAACGAATACTTACAATTGTATTTTTAGGAATCTTTTTCTATTCAATGTATGAATTGGGTGGGATTTTCATGGATTATTATGAAAATCGTAAAGTAATGGCTGAAGCGCAACATATTTATAAAAGAAGTCCAATGGAAGAAAAATCAGGAGATGGGGAAGTACGTAAACAGTTTCAAGCTCTCCAAAAAATTAATCCAGAAATAGTGGGATGGATTACGATGGATGATACACAAATCAATTATCCAATCGTTCAAGCGAAGGATAATGATTACTATTTATTTCGTAATTATAAAGGCGAGGATATGAGAGCGGGAAGTATTTTTATGGATTATCGTAATGATGTGAAATCTCAAAACCGAAATACTATTTTATATGGTCATCGTATGAAGGACGGTTCTATGTTTGGAAGTTTAAAAAAGATGTTGGATGAAGATTTCTTCATGTCCCATCGTAAATTGTATTACGATACATTATTTGAAGGATACGACGTTGAAGTTTTTTCAGTATATACGACAACGACGGACTTTTATTACATTGAAACGGATTTTGAAAGCGATGCAGCGTATACAGCGTTCTTAAAGCAGATTCAAGATAAATCCCTTTACAAAACGGATACGAAATTGACGGCTAATGATGAAATTATAACACTTTCTACATGTGACTATGCACTTGATCCAGAAGCAGGAAGATTAGTCGTACATGCGAAACTAGTAAAAAGACAGTAAATAAAAAAGTATAGAATATGAGAAGTGGTAACGCTTCTCATATTCTATACTTTAAAAAACAGTTTTTACTGTGCTGCAGCCATTGGCATACGTACAACTTTTACATCATAGTAAGAGATTTTATTATCAAGAATATAATCTGGCATTCCGCCTTGATGGGAGTGAGCAGCTTTAAATGCTGGGCTCTTTGTCCAACCTTGGAAATCTTCTTTTGCATTCCAGCGCGTGCTAATTGTTACCTCGTCATAATCAACTGTATTTTGCGTTAGAAGAACTTCTAATCCTAAAAATCCTGGCATTGTTTCGACTTGACCTACTTTATTAAAACGATCAATTAATTTATGTCCATTTCCCTTTGTAATTTTAGCTGTATTTGTAACAATAATCATGTTTATTCCTCCTATAAGTTGTAGCCTTTATTTTCGAGAATTCATATACATTAAATGATAATGAAAATCATTATCATTGTCAATGGTAATCTTAAATTATGATAATATTTTTAATCCCGCTATTTGTTGGGCAGTAAGACCCCCACCTCAAAATTTAGCGAAAGCGAAGAAGTTAAGTGGAGGGCGGGCTGATTAAAGTTTCACTTTATGTAGTATAATATCCTCCTGTTGACTATATATTTAACTTAGTTATATATTATGAAAATAGAATCAATCGAAAATATATAGAAGTAAAGTATGGTTTATACTTTGCTGTCGCAATACTATGAACAAGGAGGGCATTATGGTTGAATCACTTTTACTTAGTATCGTTATTATTATTACATTAGGTATTGCTTCACAATGGACTGCATGGCGCTTCCAGCTTCCTGCGATTGTTGTTATGGCAGTTGCTGGATTATTAATTGGTCCGGTTTTCGGTATTATTAATCCAAAAGAGGTGCTTGGGGATGTTTTTAGTCCACTCGTATCACTCTCTGTTGCGATTATATTGTTTGAGGGTAGTTTAAGTTTAGATATACGTGAACTGAGGGGGCTATCAAAACCAGTATTTCGTATCGTTACGTTTGGTGCGTTTATCGCGTGGATTGCTGGCTCGCTTGCAGCTCATTACGTCGCTGGATTAGATTGGGCGGTTGCATTTATTATTGGAGGACTTTTTATTGTGACAGGTCCAACGGTAATTATTCCGTTGTTACGCCAAGCGCGATTAAAACCAAGAACAGCTGCAATTTTAAAATGGGAAGGGATTATCGTTGATCCATTTGGCGCTTTGCTTGCTGTATTCGCCTTTCAAATTGTAAATTTCTTAACGAAAGAAAATGTACAATTACATACGTTGCTGTACTTCTTTGCAGGTTCATTATTTGCAATGGTACTCGGTTATGTATTTAGTATTTTTATGAGCTATATGATTTTAAAGGGAAAAGTACCAGAATATTTAAAAGCCCCAATTTTGCTAGTTACGGTACTGTTATGTTTTGGCATTGCGGATGAAGTGATGCATGAAACAGGTATGCTAGCTGTGACAGTAATGGGGATTACGCTTGCGCGGATGAAAAAATATATTTCTTCTATCGGTGATATTCGTCATTTTAACGAAAATATTTCTGTGCTACTAACGTCGACTGTTTTTATCATATTAACAGCATCCCTTCCAAGAACAACGATTATGGAGATTTTCAGCTGGCCTATTATAAGCTTCGTACTTATGATGCTATTTGTTGTACGCCCTTTATCGATTTGGATATCGACAATCGGCACAGAGTTAACAAAAGCAGAACGGGCGCTAGTTGGCTGGATTGCGCCGCGAGGTATTGTTGCATTAACGGTTTCAAGTTACTTTGCGACGGAGTTATTACAAGAAGGTTATAAAGATGCTTCTATATTAACGGCACTTACATTTGCACTCGTTATTACGACGGTTTGTGCTCATGGATTTTCAATTGGATTTTTAGCGAAAAGATTGGGATTGGCGAATACGGAGCCACCAGGAATTTTAATTTCAGGTGCGAGTACATTCTCATCTGCTTTTGCATTGCACTGTAAAGAGATGGGTATTCCGAGCTTAATTGTAGATGTATCAGAAGAGCATTTGCAATGTGCAAAGGTGAAAGGGCTTAATACATATAATGGCCAAGTACTTTCTGAACAATTACAATTTGAAGTTGATATGAATCAGTACGAATACTTAATTGCAGTTACAGATACGGATTCTTATAATGTATTAGTCGCAAATACATACGTACCGCAGTTTGGACATCATAATACATTTTTACTTCCAATCCATGATGTGGAAAAGATCGAACAAGAACGCATTTCCCTTTCGAAAAAAGCTCATTTACTGTTTGGTCAAAATGAAATTTATGAAGAATTAAATAGAAAAATTGAAGATGGTTATACGTTTAAAACGATACAAGTTGTAGAAGAACAAAAGATTAATAAAGAAGAAATCGATTCAGAGGATTTAATACTATTTATTCGCCATAGAGATGGTAGTCTTACTTTTTCAACATTGTATAAATATATAGCTGTTATGCCAGGGGATGAGCTAGTTGTACTAGCAAAGCAATAATATGGTATAGTGAAACGAGGCTGTTTTTTCAGTCTCGTTTTTCAAATGCTTCCTATAGAGAAAGCATGCAAATGGAAAGGAAGTTATGATATGCGATCAGAAGTAACTGTAAAAATAAAACCGAAATTTATAAAAGAAATTAAAAGTGGATATCCGCTTATTTTAAAAGATGCGATTCAAAATTTAAATGATGTTCAGGAAGAAGGAACAATCATTAAAGTGGTAGATGAGAAAAACCACTTTGTCGGAAAAGGTTATTATGGAAAACAAAATAAAGGATACGGCTGGATTTTAACGAGAAAAGAGAGTGAACAAATTAATCAATCTTTCTTTGAAAGTAAAATTAAATCTGCCTTACATAAACGAAAACAATTTTACAAATCAAGTGATACGACAGCATTCCGCGCCCTAAACGGTGAAGGTGATGGGCTTGGAGGCTTAATCATCGATTATTATGATGGTTATTATGTAGTTAGTTGGTATAGCGAAGGGATTTATACTTTCAGGGATGAGATTATAGCAGCTCTTCAAAAAGTAGCAAATTTTAAAGGTATTTATGAGAAGAAGCGTTTTGATACGAAAGGGAAATACATTGAAGGCGATGATTTCGTAGCAGGAGAGCGCGGTGAGTTCCCGCTTATCGTAAAAGAGAATGGTGTGAACTTTGCTGTTTATTTAAATGACGGAGCGATGGTTGGGGTATTTTTAGATCAGCGTAACGTACGAAAACAAATTCGTGATAAGTATGCGAAGGGAAGAACAGTGTTAAATATGTTCTCTTATACAGGTGCCTTTTCTGTATTTGCAGCGCTTGGTGGAGCGAGCAAAACGACGAGTGTCGACCTTGCAAATCGTAGTTTAAGTAAAACGATTGAGCAGTTTAGTGTAAATGAAGTTGATTATGAAGCGCAAGATATCATTGTAGAAGATGTATTTCTTTACTTCAAATATGCAGCGAAGAAAAAAATGAAATTTGATATGGTCGTACTTGACCCTCCAAGCTTTGCGCGTTCAAAAAAATATACATTTAGTGCAGCGAAAGATTATAAAAACTTATTAAAAGAAACAATTGCCATTACAGAAAATAACGGGATTATCGTTGCTTCAACAAATTGTAACGCATTCGATATGAAAAAGTTTAAAGGCTTTATCGATACAGCATTTAAAGAAATGAATGGCAAATATAAAATATTAGAAGAACATTCTTTACCAGAAGATTTCCGTACAATCGATCAATTTAAAGAAGGAGACTATTTAAAAGTAGTTTTCATTGAGAAAATTAAAGGGTAATAAAGAAAAAGGAGCTCGAGTTTAGTTGAGCTCCTTTTCTTATTGAACGATATTTTGTACTCTGCCGACTTGCCCGTCCTGCAAGCGCACTTTAATGCCATGCGGATGAGAAGGGGAGTTCGTTAAAATATCTTTTACAATGCCACGTGTTAATTTGCCAGTTCGTTGATTTTGTTTTAATACAATATCAACTTCAAGGCCGGGTACGATATTAGAACGTTTTTGTCCGTTCATTTATACACCTGTACGTCTACGTTGGTTGTTTGTTTTCTTTGTTTGTTGGTTTTGTAGTTTTTTTGTTTCTTGGCTTTGGTTTTTTGTATTTTGACCATTACCGTTACCTTGCTTTTTCTTTGCAAGTTGTTCACGCATTAAATCAGCTAAGCTTACTTTTTTGTTTTCTGACATGATAAGTCTCCTTTATATAAAGTTAATTATGAACTATCGTAGTAAATTTCATCATATCATTGTTATGGAAGGAAGGGAAGTTGGTTTGAAAATTCATATAATTGTTTCCAGTCTGTAGTAGTTACGATACAATTAAAATGTTAATGTTTGTAAAAAAGGGGATAGATATATGTCACATCATATTTTATTAGTGGAAGATGATATTTCAATTCAAGAGATGGTGCAGAAGTATTTAATAAAAGAGGGCTTTCAAGTTACAATCGCGTCTGATGGAGAGGAAGGCGTGAACACATATTTACAAGGTTCATTTGATTTGATTATCCTCGACATTATGATGCCAAAGTTAGATGGCTTAGAGGTTGTACGAATTATTCGAGAAAAAAGTGCAGTACCGATTTTAATGATGTCGGCAAAAGATACAGATGTTGATAAAGC
Source organism: Bacillus sp. FDAARGOS_527 (assembly GCF_003812125.1). Classification (NCBI taxonomy): domain Bacteria; kingdom Bacillati; phylum Bacillota; class Bacilli; order Caryophanales; family Bacillaceae; genus Bacillus; species Bacillus sp. FDAARGOS_527. The sequence continues at coordinate 3,614,948 of NZ_CP033795.1, read as the reverse complement.
TGTTGGATTAGGACTAGGAGCAGATGATTACATTTGTAAGCCGTTTTCTATGATTGAATTGGCGGCGCGTGTAAAAGCGGGTATTCGGAGGTCTACGAAATATTCAGCTACAGAAACAACAGAAAAGATGATTCAAATTGGCGATTTAACAATCGATCCAATTAATTTTACTGTGGAAAAAAACGGGAAGCCTCTCAAACTTACTTTAAAAGAATTTGAGATTTTAAAACTGTTTGTAAAGAATCAAAATCGTGTATTTACGAAAGCGCAAATATATACGCTAATTTGGAACGAAGAGTATTACGGTGACGATAACGTTATTAATGTTCATATGAGAAGATTGCGTGAGAAAATCGAAAGTGATCCATCTAATCCAGAATATATTAAAACGTTATGGGGCATCGGCTATAAATTGGAAGTGATGTAATATGGTCAATTTGTTAATAGGTATTATTTTTATATTGTTATGTATCATTTACATACAATATAAAATGAGGAAAAATAGTAGCAAAAATTTGCGATACACATATGAAAAATTAGAAAGTATTGTTAATGAAAAAACAGGCGAGAAGTTACTCGTTATGACAGATGATCTAGAATTGCAAAAGTTGTTAGTGGCAATTAATCAATTGTTAGATGCGAAACAGAAAACGAATGCAGATCATGCGAAAGTAGAAATTTCGATGAGAAAAATGCTTTCAAATATTTCACATGACTTGAAAACACCACTAACAGTTATTCTTGGATATACAGAAATGTTAAATAAGGATAAAACGATAAATAAAGAAGAACAACAAATATTACTTGAAAAGGTGCATGTGAAAACATTAGAAGTAATGGAACTGATTCATAAGTTTTTTGATTTAGCAAAACTAGAATCTGGTGACAAGGCAATCGAGATGACAAAAGTAAATATGAATGAAGTTTGCCGTGAGAAAATTTTATCTTTTTATGATTTAGTGACGACGAAAGGTTTTCATGTTCATATTAATATACCAGAAAAAAATATATATGCACTTGGAAATGTAGAAGTATTAGGTAGAGTATTGAATAATTTAATATCAAATGCAATTACATATGGAGATGATGGAAAGACGCTCGGTATGACGTTAAGAGATGATGAAACGAATGTGTATATAGATGTATGGGATACAGGAAAAGGAATTGATGAATCTCATATTGATAAAGTGTTTGAGCGTATGTACACACTTGAAGATTCCAGAAATAGATTGTACCAAGGAAGCGGTCTAGGTTTAACGATTACGAAAAGGCTTGTAGAAGCGATGGACGGAGAAATACATCTTTTTAGTAAGCCATATGAAAAAACAATTTTTACAATTGTATTAACAAAGATGCAGTTTTAGCTTGTAGAGAAGTAGATTCTACAAGCTTTTTTTTCAGCGTAAGGAATTTGTAAGGAACGGGTAAGAAAAAAGAGATTTCCGTTGTCTATTATAGAAGTATAAAGTAGTGCGAAAGGAGAAAACGACATGACATATATATTAAAAACGAATCAGTTAACGAAAGTGTTTAAGGGGAAAGAAGTTATTTCTAGCGTTAACATGCATGTGAAAAAAGGAGAGATATACGGTTTCTTAGGACCGAATGGTGCTGGTAAAACAACGATTATGAAAATGATCACAAATTTAATAAAACCGACGAGCGGTGATATTGAAATTTTCGGTGAGAAGTTAACGGATACATCTTATGAAGTATTAAAGCGCATGGGGACAATTATCGAATATCCAATCTTTTATGATAAATTAACGGCGAAAGAAAACTTAGAATTACATTGTGAATATATGGGCTATTACGATAAAAACGCAATTGACCATGCTTTACATTTAGTAAAATTGCAAGGGATCGATAATAAAAAAGTAAAAAATTTTTCATTAGGGATGAAGCAACGACTTGGTATTGCAAGGGCGATCATGACAAAGCCAGAATTACTCATTTTAGATGAGCCAATTAACGGTTTAGATCCAATTGGTATTAAAGAGTTACGAGACTTATTTAAAATGCTCTGCAAAGAATATGGCATTACGTTATTAGTTTCTAGTCATATTTTAGGTGAGATGGAACTAATGGCGGATACAATTGGTGTAATTCAAAATGGAAAACTAATAAAAGAAGTTTCAATGCAGAGTATTAACGGAAAACAAACAGAGTACATTGAAATTACTGTTCCTGATGTGAAGCGTGCAGCTTATATTTTAGAAGATAAACTCGGTATAAAAAATTACAAAATAATGAGTGGAAATATGATTCGCGTGTATGAATTGAAGGCGACACAGCAGGCTATTTCAAAAGCACTTATTATGAACGATGTGGAAATAGAAAGTATGAATAAGAAACATAGTTCCTTAGAAGAGTATTTCTTAAATGTAATGGATGGAGAGGGCATTCATGCTTAATGGATTGTTAGTGAATCTAGTGAGTGGATTAATCGTAATGTTTATAAGTGCAATTTTATATTATAGAAAACCTAAGCGGAAATGGTTGTTAATTATAATAGTGATAGGAATGATGAGCGTAGTTACTGCTGGAATTAGAATGTTAGTAGCATAGAGATAGTTATGTCAGTAATGGAGGCTTGGTTTATATGTTTAAATTGATGAAACTTGAATGGAAGAAACATAAATTATCTAGTTATTTTAAAGGGGTAGCAATTTGTATTATAGCAATTTTTGCTGCGGTAAGTCTTATGGGGATGGGAGTGAAAGGTGAAGTAGACGCAGCCCTCACTGATTTCACAAAATATATGACTTTAGCAAACATTTTTATAAGAATGACATTTCTTATTTTTAGTGCAGTCATTTTATCGCGTTTAGTAATTGATGAATATAAGAACAAAACAATGCAACTATTGTTTATGTACCCATTACAAAGGAAATTGCTAATGAGGGCGAAATTAACAATTGTTTTTAGTTTTTGTTTTATCAGCATGATTATTGCTACGTTCACTATTAGTTTGCTCATATTTTTTATGAACCCAATGATGGGGTTAATTGAAACACCTATTACGATGGGTGAAATAATAGCTACTGTTCCAGCTACCTTTATAAGTGCATTTATGATATCTGGTATAAGCTTAATTCCTTTATTTTTTGGGATGAGAAAGAAATCTACACCGACAACAATTACTTCTGCAGTAATAATTGGGATGCTAATGAACAGTAACGTAGGTCCTGGAAGCGGTCAAGTAAGTATGTATGATTTTATATTTATCCCAATTGTACTCTGTTTATTAGGAATTTTTATTAGTTATTTATCGTATCGTAAAATCGACAAGATCGATGTAGCATAAAACAATAACGAACTGGGGTATGAATAGTGAAAAAAATAATAGTAATTGCAATATTATTCATTACAATTGCTAGTGCGTTTTTTTGTTTTAAAGTATTTCAGGGGAAAGATTTTAAGAAAGAAAAGTCTTTTGAGATAAATAATATAAAAGAAATAGAAGTGGACAATGAAAACTGGGATATTGAATTTAAAAGTACAGAAGCTAACAAAATAGTCATTTCGGCTCAAGGTAAACGTTTAGATAAAGAGGTAGATCCTGTCGAAATAGAACAGGCAGGGAATAAAGTTATAGTTAAGCAAAAACAAAAGGCGACCAGATTTTTTAATGGTTTCACGTTTAGGAAGAAAAATAGTATATGTATAGCTATTCCGAAGAAAGAAATAGATAAAATTGTATTAAATAATAAATCGGGTGATGTGAAAATAAGCGATATAGTAGTAAAAAGTATCGTGACAAAAAGCAAGTCTGGAGATGAAATGGTTGTAGGACTATCAGCTGAGAAAGGTGAATTCATATCGCAAAGTGGAGAGTTAGCTGTAAAAGATAGTTCAGTACAAGAATTAAATATAAAGTCTACGACTGGTGATAACTATATAACAAATGTAAGTAACTCAAATATGAACATCACTTCAACATCGGGAGAAGTATTACTGAAGGATATGAAAGAAGGAAAATCGTTATTTGTAGAAACAAAATCAGGAGATATTGGCGTACGGTATAAAGGTGTTCCGACTTCTTTAAAACTTACGGCTAAAAGTAATTCGTCTGACGTAATGGTGAATGTAAAAGGACTTAAGAAAGATAAAAATACAGAACATGTAAAAGCAGGAACCATTGGTGATGCGAAAAACGAAATGAAGATTTTAAGTAAAACAGGAGCGATTTATATCGATTAAATTTCAAATGAAAGGAGGACTATTATGCTACGTCTTATGAAGCTAGAAATGAAGAAGTTTAAGCTTGGATGGTATGTAAGGGGAGCGATTATTGCAAATATCGCTATACTGACATTACTGATCTTTACGAGCATCGTTTCTCAAATAGAAGGCGATCCAGAAATAAGAGATCCACAGATGGTTTTGTTAATGGCTAGTACATTAGTAAGAGCAACGTTTATTATTTTTGGTAGTGTGTTAATCGCAAGGTTAATAATTGGTGAATATAAAAACAAAACAATACTACTTATGTTTTCTTATCCAATTAACCGAAAGAAAATGATGGTTAGTAAGTTGATTATTACAGCAACATTAACATTTATAACAGTTATTTTATCTAATATTTTAGTAGTAGGAGTTTTCTTTGGGATAGATAGCTATTTTTCAATTCTTCCTCATTCATTCACAGTAGATCAATTGATGCAAGAAGGGATAAACCTTGTTCCTTTAGCCGTTGCAACTGCGGGAATAAGTTTAATCCCACTATATTTCGGAATGCGTAAACGTTCAGTGCCAACTACAATTGTTTCATCAATTATCGTTGTATCAATTGCAATTAATAACACCCCAATGTTTTCAACGGCAACTTTTCTTCCCCTTCAACTAGCATTGGCAGCAATTGGAGTTGCCATTGCATATTACGGAATTAAAAATATAGAGAAGGAAGATATAACTGTATGATAAGAATACGTAAAATAGTTTCACATGAAACAAGTTACAGAAAAAGACAAGATGTGTAAACACCTTGTCTTTTTCTGTAGTTACATTTTAGGAGCTTCCATTCCAGCTGTAGCCCATTCTTCTTTTGCAGGACCATATACGCCAGGAACTGTTAAGCCAGCCTGGCGCATTAAAACTGTCATTTGTCCGCGGTGGTGATTTTGATGATTGATGAGTGTCATTAAAAATATAGAATTCGGCATAGGGCGACCAAAGAAGTCATTAATAGTAGCTAAGTCTTTATCAGTCCATTTACTTTGAAGTGTTTCAACAAAAGCCGCGTTTACTTTACGGTATTCAGCTGCAATTGTTTTTGCAGAAGTTGGAACAGGATAATCTTTCGTTTCTCCTTCAAACTTTAGCCCTGTGCCAGATAGTATAACAGGAATTGCCGTCACGATATGCCAAGCGACTCTTCCTAACGTCCAATGTCCAGGTGCAATTTCTTGTGACAAAGATTCATCTGTTAGTACATCGAGCATCTTTTGAGTAGATTCAGCCTCGTATGTCCACGATTGTAAGAAGCCTTCAATTGTTTGGTACATAGTTATCCCTCCTAGTTATGTTCATAGGTTACATTCGTGAAAAAAAGATAGTTTCCTTTTGGCCTATAAGAACAAATAAAAAAGAAGACTCCTAACAAGAAGCCTCTTTTTTATTAACTTTCTTCCCACTCTCCCTCATCAACTATAAGAAATAAGGTGCTCCAAGTACGAGAACATCAAGTGGTTTTATTAAGAAAAAGAATTTCGTTTGAGTAAGAAGGCAAAAGTACAAGCAAAAGGGGTAAAAATCGCATGTAATAATTATTAGAATGTACGGAGTAAAGTTATTCTGGGGTATTTGATAGGTGTTTTTTTATTTGTTGCTTATACTTAAAAGATTGAATTTGAAGGAGGGGATCAACATGTCTTCATGGCGCAATAATATAAATGGGTATTGTGAGTGTAATAATCAAAATGGTGTACATGTTGATTCGTGTTGTTTTAGTTGCGATGGGACAGTGCCTAAGCTAGGTCCAACTGGTCCGACGGGAGCAACGGGTCCAACGGGAGCGACAGGTCCAATGGGAGCAACGGGTCCAACGGGAGCGACAGGTCCAACTGGGGCGACGGGTCCAACGGGAGCAACAGGTCCAACCGGAGTGACAGGTTCAACGGGAGCGACAGGAATAACGGGAGCAATGGGAGCAACAGGAGCAACAGGAATAACGGGAGCAACGGGAGCAACAGGAGCAACAGGAATAACGGGAGCAACAGGTCCAACCGGAGTGACGGGAGTAACGGGAGCAACAGGTTCAACGGGAGCAACAGGTCCAACCGGAGTGACAGGTTCAACGGGAGCGACAGGAATAACGGGAGCAACGGGAGCAACAGGAGCAACAGGTCCAACCGGAGTGACAGGAATAACGGGAGCAACAGGTCCAACCGGAGTGACGGGAGTAACGGGAGCAACAGGAGCAACAGGTCCAACCGGAGTGACAGGAATAACGGGAGCAACGGGAGCAACAGGTTCAACGGGAGCAACAGGTCCGACCGGAGCGACAGGAATAACGGGAGCAACGGGAGCGACAGGAATAACGGGAGCAACAGGTCCGACCGGAGCGACAGGAATAACAGGAGCAACGGGTCCAACGGGAGCAACAGGTCCAACGGGAGCAACAGGTCCGACCGGAGCAACAGGTTCAACAGGTCCAACCGGAGCAACAGGAATAACGGGAGCAACGGGAGTAACGGGAGCAACGGGTCCAACCGGAGCGACGGGTTCAACAGGTTCAACCGGCCCAACGGGAATAACAGGTACAAGTATCACGGCGACGTATGCATTTGCAAATAATACGTCGGGTTCAGCGATATCGGTACTTCTTGGTGGAACGAATGTCCCGCTTCCGAATAATCAAAACATCGGTCCAGGAATTACTGTTTCTGGTGGAAATACAGTATTTACGGTTGCAAATGCTGGGAATTATTATATTTCATATACGATTAATATAACGGCTTCATTATTAGTCAGTTCTCGTATTACAATTAATGGAGCACCACTTGCTGGAACGATCAATTCTCCTGCGTTAGCAACTACATCATTTAGCGCAACAATTATTACAACTCTTGCAGCAGGAGATGCTATTAGTTTGCAACTATTTGGTTTGTTAGCTGTTGCAACATTATCAACAACTACACCAGGAGCTGTGTTAACGATAATAAGATTAAGCTAAATAATAACTCTCTTATTTTTTTATAGATTAGGAGAGTTTGTACATATAATAAGAAGTTAATGGAGTGAAGCATAGTTATATAAAAGTCAGAATATTATGATTGTAACGTTATGGTGACTATAATATAATGAAAACAACCTCATGAATGAACATTCATTTATTTTTATGTATTTGAAGGGGGAATGAAGGTGGAAAAACCATGGTTGAAAAATTATCCAGAGGAAATTCCAAGTACGATTTCTTATGATATTCAGCCGCTTCATAAATATGTAGAACAGATGGCTTCTCGCTATCCAGAAAAGAAAGCGCTTCACTTTTTGGGGAAGGATATTACATTTTCGGACTTCCATGATAAGGTGAAGAAGTTTGCAAATTATCTTCAAAAGCTCGGTGTGGAAAAGGGTGATAGAGTTGCTATTATGTTGCCGAATTGTCCGCAAGCTGTAATTGGTTATTACGGTACATTACTTGCAGGAGGTATCGTAGTACAAACAAATCCACTATATACAGAAAGAGAATTAGAATATCAGCTTCATGATTCGGGAGCAAAAGTAATTCTTTGCCTCGATTTAGTATTTCCAAGAGTAACGAATGTTCAATCTGCTACAAAAGTTGAGCATATTATCGTAACGCGTATTGCGGACTTTTTACCCTTCCCTAAAAATCTATTGTATCCATTTGTGCAGAAAAAACAGTCGAATTTAGTTGTGAAAGTATCAGAGAGTGAAACGATTCACCTTTGGAACTCAGTAGAAAAAGAAGTGAATACGGATGTTGAGTTGCCGTGTGATCCTGAAAACGATCTAGCACTTTTACAGTACACAGGAGGAACAACTGGATTTCCGAAAGGCGTTATGTTAACGCATAAAAACCTCGTTTCTAACACTTTGATGGGAGTTCAATGGTTATATAATTGCAAAGAAGGAGAAGAAGTCGTTCTTGGGGTTCTTCCATTTTTCCACGTGTACGGCATGACGGCTGTTATGAATTTAAGTATTATGCAAGGATACAAAATGGTTCTTATCCCAAAATTTGATATGAAAATGGTTTTTGAAGCGATTAAGAAGCATAAAGTGACATTGTTTCCGGGGGCACCAACTATTTATATCGCTCTTTTAAATAGCCCGCTTTTAAAAGAATACGATATTTCGTCTATTCGTGCTTGTATTAGTGGATCAGCACCACTGCCAGTAGAAGTACAGGAAAAGTTCGAAACAGTTACAGGTGGTAAACTAGTAGAAGGATATGGTTTAACAGAATCATCTCCAGTTACACATAGTAATTTTTTATGGGAAAAGCGAGTGCCAGGTAGCATTGGAGTTCCGTGGCCAGATACAGAAGCAATGATTATGTCGCTTGAAACTGGTGAGGCATTACCACCGGGAGAAATCGGTGAAATTGTAGTAAAAGGTCCTCAAATTATGAAAGGGTATTGGAATAAGCCAGAAGAAACAGCAGCTGTACTGCAAGATGGATGGCTCCATACAGGGGATGTTGGCTACATGGATGAAGATGGCTTTTTCTATGTGAAAGATCGTAAGAAAGATATGATTGTTGCGAGTGGGTTTAATGTGTATCCTCGTGAAGTAGAAGAAGTATTATATGAGCATGAAAAAGTGCAAGAAGTAGTGACGATTGGAGTTCCCGATCCATACCGAGGAGAGACAGTTAAAGCGTTTGTTGTGTTAAAAGAAGGTACGGAGTGTTCTGAGGAAGAATTAAATCAGTTTGCTCGTAAATATTTAGCGGCCTATAAAGTGCCGAAAGTATATGAGTTTAGAGATGAACTGCCGAAAACGACAGTTGGAAAAATTTTACGCCGTGTCCTAATTGATGAAGAGAAAAGAAAGAATGAGGATGAGCAAACGGGCTAAGGCCCTTTCTTTTTGAAAAAATAGGATTGACACTTTTCTAAATAGTCAGTATTATAAGAATATGAATGACTATTCATTCAGTCATCTTCTTGAAGGGGACAGTAAAGTGAAGAAAAATAGACCGAAATACAATCAAATTATTGATGCGGCAGTCATTGTGATTGCGGAGAATGGGTACCACCAAGCGCAAGTTTCTAAAATAGCAAAGCAAGCTGGGGTAGCTGATGGCACGATTTATTTATATTTTAAAAATAAAGAAGATATATTAATATCCTTATTCCAAGAGAAGATGGGAGAATTTGTCGAAACAATTCGTCAAAAAACAGCAGGAATTGAAAGCGCTGTATCGAAGTTATTCATGTTGGTAGAAACGCACTTCTTGCTGTTGTCGCAAAATGATCCTCTTGCTATCGTTACGCAATTAGAGCTGAGACAGTCCAATCAAGACTTACGCCTGAAAATAAATGAAGTATTAAAAGGCTACTTACAAGTTATGGATGAGATTTTAGAGACAGGTATAAAGCAAGGTGAATTCCAAGCGGATTTAAATGTTCGCGTGGCAAGACAAATGATCTTTGGAACAGTAGATGAAGTTGTGACCAATTGGGTAATGAGCGATCATAAGTATGATCTGGTCGCACTTTCAAAAACGGTACATGGGCTACTTATTGCAGCTTGTGGTTATCGTCAATAATGGGAGGGATCATGTTGAAGTTCCTATCTGTAAGAGTTGAAGATCATATCGCGGTGGCTACGTTAAATCATGCGCCAGCTAACGCGATGTCTTCACAAGTTATGCATGACGTTACTGAATTAATTGATCAAGTGGAGAAGGATGATAACATTCGTGTTGTTGTTATTCACGGTGAAGGGCGCTTCTTCTCGGCGGGAGCAGATATTAAAGAATTTACATCTGTTACTGAAGCGAAACAAGCGACTGAATTAGCGCAGCTTGGACAAGTTACGTTTGAGCGCGTTGAAAAATGTTCAAAACCAGTTATCGCGGCAATTCATGGAGCGGCACTTGGCGGCGGCCTTGAGTTTGCTATGTCTTGCCACATGCGCTTTGCAACTGAAAGTGCAAAACTTGGTTTACCTGAATTAACACTTGGATTAATTCCTGGATTTGCAGGTACACAGCGATTACCGCGTTATGTTGGGAAAGCGAAAGCTTGTGAAATGATGTTAACAAGTACACCGATTACTGGTGCAGAAGCATTAAAATGGGGACTAGTTAACGGAGTTTTTGCTGAAGAAACATTTTTAGATGATACGCTTAAAGTTGCAAAACAGATTGCTGGAAAAAGCCCAGCGACGACTCGTGCTGTACTAGAGTTATTGCAAACGACGAAATCGTCTCATTATTATGAAGGTGTACAACGCGAAGCTCAAATCTTTGGTGAAGTATTTACGAGTGAAGATGGAAGAGAAGGTGTAGCAGCGTTTTTAGAAAAACGTAAGCCTTCATTTAGCGGCAGGTAGTTCAATTATTTTTTTAATATAAATTAACAGAAAATTAAAATTGATAGAATCTTTCTGAAAAACAAGGGGGTAAATGGAATGAACATCTACGTACTCATGAAACGAACATTTGATACAGAAGAAAAAATCGTAATTAAAAACGGTGCAATTTACGATGGCGAAGCGGAATTCATCATCAACCCTTACGATGAATATGCAATTGAAGAAGCAATTCAAGTAAGAGACGCACAAGGTGGAGAAGTTACTGTCGTAACAGTTGGTGGCGAAGATAGTGAGAAAGAACTTCGTACGGCGTTAGCGATGGGCTGCGATAAAGCGGTATTAATTAATATTGAAGATGATGTAGAAAATGGTGACCAGTTCACGACAGCAAAAGTGCTTGCTGAATATTTAAAAGATAAAGATGCAGATTTAATTTTAGGCGGAAACGTTGCAATTGATGGTGCATCTGGACAAGTTGGTCCGCGTGTAGCTGAAGCGTTAAATATTCCGTACGTAACGACAATTACAAAACTTGAAATTGACGGTACAAACGTGAAGATTGAGCGCGATGTTGAAGGTGATACAGAAGTGATTGAAACTTCATTACCAGTTTTAGTAACAGCACAGCAAGGTTTAAATGAACCTCGTTATCCATCGCTTCCAGGTATTATGAAAGCGAAGAAAAAGCCACTAGAAGAATTAGAATTAGATGATTTAGATTTAGAAGAAGATGATGTGGAAGCAAAGACAAAAACAATTGAAATCTATTTGCCTCCTAAGAAAGATGCAGGAAAAGTGTTACAAGGCGAGCTGCAAGATCAAGTAAAAGAACTTGTATCGTTGCTCCATACAGAAGCGAAAGTAATCTAATAAAATACGAAATTATATATGCAGGAGGGAAAATCTATGGCTCGTAAAGTATTAGTAATGGGTGAAGTTCGTGATGGATCGCTACGTAACGTTTCGTTTGAAGCGGTAGCAGCAGCAAAAACAATTGCAGAAGGCGGTGAAGTAGTAGGTCTTCTAGTTGGAGATAGCGTTGCTTCTTTTGCAAATGAATTGATTCATTACGGTGCAGATCGCGTTGTGACAGTTGAAAATGATAAATTAAAATCATATACATCTGATGGCTATGCACAAGCATTTTTAGCTGTATATGCTGAAGAAAATCCAGAAGGAATTGTATTTGGACATACAGCACTTGGTAAAGATTTATCACCAAAATTAGCAGCGAAGCTTGAAGCTGGTCTAGTTTCTGACGTAACTGCTTTAGAAGTTGAAGGTGGAAATGTTATCTTTACTCGTCCAATTTACTCTGGTAAAGCGTTTGAGAAGAAGATTGTAACAGACGGCATCTTATTTGCGACAGTGCGTCCAAATAACATCGCAACGCTCGAAAAAGATGAGTCTCGCAGTGGTGACGTGTCTTCTATTACAGTAGATGTGAAAGACTTGCGTACAATCATTCAAGATGTCGTTCGTAAGACGGCAGAAGGCGTTGATCTTTCTGAAGCAAAAGTTATTATCGCTGGCGGACGCGGTGTGAAGAGCGAAGAAGGGTTCAAACCATTAAAAGAGTTAGCTGACGTATTAGGCGGCGCTGTTGGAGCATCTCGTGGTGCTTGTGACGCTGAGTATTGCGATTACTCATTACAAATTGGTCAAACTGGTAAAGTTGTTACGCCAGACCTATACATTGCATGCGGTATTTCTGGAGCGATTCAGCATTTAGCTGGTATGTCTAACTCAAAAATAATCGTTGCGATTAATAAAGACCCAGAAGCAAGTATCTTCAAAGTAGCTGACTACGGTATTGTTGGCGATCTATTTGAAGTGGTACCTCTTTTAACAGAAGAGTTTAAAAAGTTAAAAGTACATTCATGATTTGAGTACCCTTGAGTTCCAAGTGAAGTACCCCTATATATAGAAAAAGGTGAGAGATCCCCTGTCTCTCATCTTTTTAGTATTTAATCCGTATTTTTATATAGTATAAAGGAACACTTTTTTGTTACAATACATAACGATACATATTATTCGCCACGTATATAAGTTAATGATATACTCTTGGTAGAATATACTTGAAGGAGGAAATAAAATGGCAATTGTAAACGCAAATGACCAAAGCTTCGCAGCAGAAACTAGCGAAGGTGTTGTATTATTAGATTTCTGGGCACCTTGGTGTGGACCTTGTAAAATGATCGCTCCTGTATTAGAGGAAATTGATGCAGAACTAGGCGAAAAAGTAAAAGTAGTAAAAGTAGACGTGGATGAAAATCAAGAAACTGCTCGTCAATTCGAAGTAATGAGCATTCCAGCTCTTTTCGTATTAAAAGACGGTAAAGTAGTTGATCAAGCGTTAGGTTACAAACCGAAAGAAGCGTTAGTAGAATTAGTTTCTAAACACTTCTAAAATAAAAAAGGCTACCATTTGGTAGCTTTTTTTATTTTCCTTTTTTACACCTTTCCGTTACAATGAAAGAACGTATGTTGGGTATTTTGGCATAGTATGTTTTCATGTGAAAATAAAAATGCTAAGCATGTAGAAATGGAGGGTAACGAGTGCACGAACATTTAAAAGAAAAATTGGCCATTTTACCAGATCAACCTGGTTGTTATTTAATGAAAGATAAGCAAGGAACGGTTATATATGTCGGAAAGGCAAAAGTGCTTAAAAATCGTGTGCGCTCGTACTTTACTGGTTCGCATGATGGGAAAACACTTCGGTTAGTAGGAGAAATTGTAGATTTTGAATATATTGTAACCTCCTCAAATCTAGAGGCTCTCATTTTAGAGTTAAACTTAATAAAAAAACATGATCCAAAATATAATATTCAATTAAAAGATGATAAAACATATCCTTTTATTAAAATTACAGCTGAGAAACAGCCGCGATTACTCATTACGCGAAATGTAAAAAAGGATAAGGGAAAGTATTTTGGTCCTTATCCGAATGCACAATCAGCTCATGAAACGAAAAAACTGCTAGATCGTATGTACCCGCTTCGTAAGTGCTCAAATATGCCCGATAAAGTTTGTTTATATTATCATATGGGTCAATGTTTAGCACCTTGTGTGAAAGAAGTTACGGAAGAACAAAATAAAGAAATTGTAGATGAAATTATTAAGTTTTTAAATGGTGGACATAAAGAAGTTCGTTCAGAATTAGAAACAAAAATGTATGAAGCTTCAGAGAAACTAGAGTTTGAACGTGCAAAAGAGTTACGTGATCAAATTGCTCATATCGATGCGATTATGGAAAAGCAAAAGATGATTATGAGTGATTTAGTGGATCGTGATGTGTTTGGCTATGCAGTTGATAAAGGGTGGATGTGTGTTCAAGTTTTCTTCGTTCGAAAAGGAAAGCTAATTGAACGTGATGTTTCTATGTTTCCAATCTACGATGAACCAGAAGAGGGGTTCTTAACGTTTATCGGTCAATTTTATGAAAACAGCAGTCATTTTAAGCCGAAGGAAATTGTCGTTCCAGGAAGTATAGACTCTGAATTAGTAGAACGCTTTTTAGAAGTGGAAGCGACACAGCCGAAACGCGGTAAGAAAAAAGATCTTGTAGAACTGGCAAATAAAAATGCGAAGATTGCCTTGGAAGAGAAATTCTATTTAATTGAACGTGATGAAGAACGAACGATTAAAGCGGTAGAGAATTTAGGGAAGCAGCTTGGAATTGAAACGCCTTATCGTATTGAAGCGTTTGATAACTCAAATATTCAAGGGACAAATCCTGTTTCGGCAATGATTGCTTTTATTGATGGGAAACCAGCTAAGAAAGAATACAGGAAATATAAAATTAAAACAGTTCAAGGACCAGATGATTATGAGTCTATGAGAGAAGTTGTGAGACGCCGTTATACAAGGGCGCTGAAAGAGGGGTTACCTTTACCAGATTTAATCATTATTGATGGCGGAAAAGGTCATCTGGCGGCTGCAAGTGATGTTTTAGAAAATGAGCTCGGTTTATATATTCCGATGGCAGGTCTTGTAAAAGATGACAAACATAAAACATCTCATTTAATTATTGGAGATCCACCTGAACCTGTGATGCTTGAGAGAAATAGCCAAGAATTTTATTTATTGCAGCGCATTCAAGATGAAGTGCATCGATTTGCAATTACATTCCATCGTCAATTACACGGGAAATCTGTCATTCAATCGGCACTCGATGATATTCCTGGAATTGGAGATAAACGAAAAAAGATATTGTTAAAACATTTCGGATCGCTAAAAAAGATGAAAGAGGCTTCTGTAACAGAATTTGTCGAAGCGGGTATGCCGAAAAATGTCGCAGAGACGATTTATAGTTATTTAGCGGATAAGAAGACGTTGTAGTTTACAACGTCTTCTATTTTTTGGTATAATTTCTGAAGATTTAAAATAAATTCAAATGAATGAAAATGCAAAAAGTCAACTAAACTGATATGTCTAGTTGACTGTGGGTAATGCTACACTTCAATGAGGTCTTTTATATCCCATTTTACGAGAAATGTAATAGAGTCTGAACGTTTTTTCTTTTCTTCGTAGGACTCTGCAACGACGTTTCGTTGCTTTTGAATTTGTTCAGCGATGAACCCAGCTTCTAATTGATAAGAAGAATGTCTTTTTTGTTTTTGACGTTCAGCGATGAGTGTGCCTTTAAGTTGGAACTGCATTTCACGACGCTTATGTTCAATAATGCTTAAAGTGCCCCAGCCAGCTTTTTCAAAGAACTGAATGACTTCTTCAATTGTGTCTAGTGGATATTTTCTTGCAAGGTTTCTACCGGACCAGTATAAAATACCATCTAGATCGTTACCGATTAAATCAGGTAGTAATTCTTCACGTAGCAATTCGTAAGCGAAGGCGTTCAATGAAACATCTTCTAAAGATGTTGTATCGATTGTATTTTTACTCACAATATTCCCCTCTTTCTATAGGGATTATTATATAACATTTCTCATTTATAAAAACAGATTTTTCTTTGGGAAAATCTGAATATATAAGAAGAAAAAAAGAATTGGCAAATTATATGCAAATTATGTATACGTTTTCTTGACGCTTCGACAAAAATAGGAGTAAAATGAACTTGGTATCAAATTATGCTGAAATATTTCGAATAATTTTTTCAGTTTTTCTTATGCCAATAGTGAAAAAACATTATTGCCATAAACTAATCTGAAAACAGCAGTCAATCATTCAAGGGGGGTAATGGGGACATGAAAGGCCGCGAGTATACGTTTCGTAAGTGGCACTCATTAATGGGGGTCATCCCGGTTGGTGTCTTTTTGACGCAACATTTAATTGTAAACAACTTTGCAACACGAGGAGCAGAGGCTTTTAACAAAGCTGCAGGCTTTATGGAGCTCCTTCCATTCCGGTATGCGCTAGAAATTTTCATTATCTTTTTACCAATACTGTACCATGCTATATATGGCTTATATATTGCATTTACAGCTAAGAACAATGCGGTTTCTTACGGTTATTTCCGCAACTGGATGTTCGTCTTCCAAAGAATTTCAGGTATCGTTACACTGATTTTCATTTCTTGGCACGTCTGGGAAACTCGTATTCAAGCAGCGTTAGGTAAAGAGGTAAACTATGACATGATGGCAGATATTTTAAACAATCCAGCTATGTTTGCATTCTACTTAGTTGGTGTTGTTTCAACAATTTTCCACTTTGCAAATGGACTATGGACATTCTGCATCAGCTGGGGAATTACAGTATCTCCACGTTCACAAAGAATCTCTACTTATGTAACATTAGCTATTTTCTTAGGTCTATCTTATGTAGGTGTGAGTGCATTATTAGCGTTCATCGATCCACAGCTAGCAAACCAGTAAGGAGTGGGAGAGCATGAAAGGGAAACTTATAGTAGTCGGCGGTGGCTTGGCTGGCTTAATGGCAACGATTAAAGCGGCGGAAGCAGGAGTAAATGTTGAACTGTTCTCTTTAGTACCAGTAAAACGTTCGCATTCTGTATGTGCCCAAGGTGGAATTAACGGTGCCGTAAATACGAAAGGTGAAGGGGATTCTCCATGGATCCACTTTGACGATACAATTTATGGTGGGGACTTCTTAGCGAACCAACCACCAGTTAAAGCAATGTGTGAAGCAGCACCTGGTATCATTCATTTAATGGACCGTATGGGTGTTATGTTCAACCGTACGGAAGAAGGACTTCTTGATTTCCGTCGTTTTGGTGGAACTCAACATCACCGTACAGCATTTGCTGGTGCAACAACTGGACAGCAATTACTATACGCATTAGATGAGCAAGTACGTCGTCACGAAGTAGCAGGACTTGTAACGAAATATGAAGGTTGGGATTTCTTACGAGCTGTTATTGATGATGAAGGTGTGTGCCGAGGAATCGTTGCACAAGACTTACAAACTATGGAGATTAGAAGTTTCCGAGCTGATGCCGTGATTATGGCAACAGGGGGCCCTGGTATCATCTTCGGAAAATCAACAAACTCCATTATCAATACAGGTACAGCAGCTTCTGCTGTATATCAACAAGGCGCATATTATGCAAACGGTGAGTTCATTCAAATTCACCCAACGGCAATTCCTGGAGACGATAAATTACGTCTGATGAGTGAATCTGCACGTGGTGAAGGTGGACGTGTTTGGACATATAAAGATGGTAAACCATGGTATTTCTTAGAAGAAAAATATCCGGCTTACGGAAACCTTGTACCTCGTGATATCGCAACGCGTGAAATCTTTGATGTTTGCGTAGAGCAAAAACTAGGTATTAACGGTGAAAACATGGTGTACTTAGATCTTTCTCATAAAGATCCGAAAGAACTAGATATTAAACTTGGTGGAATTATTGAAATCTATGAGAAATTTACAGGTGATGATCCTCGTAAACTACCAATGAAAATCTTCCCAGCTGTTCACTATTCAATGGGCGGGCTATGGGTTGATTATAAGCAGATGACAAGCATTCCAGGTTTATTTGCAGCAGGTGAGTGTGATTATTCTATGCACGGTGGTAACCGTCTTGGCGCGAACTCACTATTATCAGCAATTTACGGTGGTATGGTAGCAGGACCAAATGCAATTGAATATATGAAAGGTCTTTCTAAATCATCAGATGCTGTTTCATCTACTGTGTATGAACAAAATGAATTAATCGAAACAGAGAAATTTAACAATATTTTAACGCTCGATGGTAACGAAAATGCGTATGTTCTTCATAAAGAGCTTGGAGAATGGATGACAGATAACGTTACAGTAGTTCGTGAAAATAAAAAATTATTAGAAACAGATGCAAAAATTGAAGAGTTAATGGCTCGCTACAAACGTATTAACATTAACGATACAGCGAGATGGAGCAACCAAGGTGCTTCATTTACACGCCAACTTGCAAATATGTTTGAATTAGCACGTGTTATTACAATTGGTGCATATAACCGTAATGAGAGCCGTGGGGCGCATTACAAACCTGAATTCCCAAATCGTGATGATGCAAACTTCTTAAAAACTACGATGGCGAAATTTGAAGGAGAAGGAAATGCACCGGCATTCCATTACGAAGACGTGGATATTTCATTAATTAAACCACGTAAACGTGATTATTCTTCAAAACACGATGTAGCTGCTAAGAGTGAAGAGAAGGGGGATAAACAACATGTCTGAGAAAACAATCCGCCTCATCATTACGAGACAAGACGGACCAGATGCGCAAGCGTTTGACCAAGAGTTTGAAATTCCGTATCGTCCGAATATGAATATTATTTCGGCGCTTATGGAAATTCGTCGTAATCCTGTTGATTCAAAAGGAAACAAAACAACTCCGATTGCATGGGATATGAACTGTTTAGAGGAAGTATGTGGTGCATGTTCGATGGTGATTAACGGAAAACCACGTCAATCATGTACAGCGCTTATCGATCAATTAGAACAACCAATTCGCTTAAAACCGATGAAGACATTCCCGGTTGTTCGTGACTTACAAGTTGACCGTAGTCGCATGTTTAATGCTCTAAAACGTGTTAAAGCTTGGATTCCAATTGATGGTACGTATGACTTAGGACCAGGACCAAGGATGCCAGAGAAGAAACGTCAATGGGCTTATGAGCTTTCAAAATGTATGACATGTGGTGTTTGCTTAGAATCATGTCCAAACGTAAATAGTAAATCGGACTTTATTGGACCAGCACCGTTATCACAAGCTCGTTTATTTAACTCACATCCAACGGGTGAAATGCATAAAGCAGATCGCTTACGTGCAATTATGGGTGATGGAGGACTTGCAAACTGTGGTAACTCTCAAAACTGTGTGCAATCATGTCCAAAGGGTATTCCATTAACAACTTCAATTGCGGCGTTAAACCGTGATACAACAATTCAATCGTTCAAAGATTTCTTTGGTAGCGACAATAACTATTAAAAAATATTGCCTCTTCATTTCGAAGGGGCAATATTTATAACTGTATTTTTCTGTTTATTCTGTTTATTTTAAAGCGAAAAGGAGAGGGAACAATGAAGAGGATTTCTTATATTGAAGACTTTGAGCAATGGGAAAGTGGTTTTTCGTTTTACAATCCTGTAAAGGTTCGTTTTGGTGAAGTAGATATGTTTGGACATGTAAATAATGTCGTTGCCTTCACCTATTTTGAAGAAGCGCGTATCGCATTGTTTAAAGAACTTGGATTTATGCAAGAATGGACGCATGAATCTTCAGAAACGATGATTGTTGTTGCGGATTTACAATGTAATTTTATTAAACAAATATATTTTGATGAACAGTTGAAGGTGTATGTAAAAGCGGGATCAGTTGGAAATTCTTCATTAGATTTGCATTATATGGTGAAGAATGCAGAAGGAGAGGTTTGTTTAGTTGGTCGTGGAATGATGGTCCAAGCGTCGAAAAAAACAGGAAGAGGCGAACCGTGGCCTGAAGAGTGGAAGAAAAAATTACTACAATAATAGAGTGAAAGAAAAATAAGAGAGCAACATGCTCTCTTATTTTTTGTCTTCCATCGCTTCTTCTAATGTTAAATGATGTTTATATATGTATGTAGCGTATGGATTTCCAACGTAGCGCAAATGCCACGGTTCATATGAGTATTCTGTTGTTTCTGTTTTATCTTCTAAATAACGAATGACAAAGCCAAATTCATGAGCATGTTTTGCAACCCATTTACCTTCGGCTGTCTCTCCAAAAATAGGCTCTAATTGGAATTTAGCAGATTTTGAACTAATATCCATTGCTAAACCAGTTTGATGTTCACTCGTACCAGGAATGGCGCTTACTGAATCTGCCTCAGCTTTTCCTTGACGTCTAACGTATGTATCATGTAATGATTTTTGGCGTTTGTATGAACGATAACCAGATACAGCTGTAAGTTCAAGTCCTTCTTTTTTTGCTGCTGCAAACATATTTTCAAGCGCATCTGCAGCATCTTTGCGTAGCAATGTTTTTTCTTTATCTTTTGGACTAGTAAATGGTACATTTGGTCTTGTTAAGTCTTCAGGTGTGTATCCATCTGGTAGTTTTCGATGTTTATTAACTAATACAAGGTTAGAATCTGGATTTGTTACAACGGAAAAATCATTGTCTAGCTTCTTGGCGTTATGATCAGCTTTTGGAAAAGCAGGAATCTCTTCTTTTTGGTGATTATTATGCTGTTGACTTTCGACAGCTTTCGCCTCATTTTGTAGTGGCGATTTAGAATCAAAGTAAGCGAAAGAAGTGATACCGATTACAATAGTAGCGGCAGAAATAAGGATTATTTTTTTCATGATGCCTTGTAATCACGATCCTTTCTTAATAAAATATGTATCGTTTTTTATTATAAGTCTAGTTTACTGAAAAAGAAATATAAGAGTCGTAACGTAATAGAAATGCAAAGAAAATGTCAGAAAATGTGTGGAATTGTAGTATTTTTTTATATAATTCATTTCTTATCTTTCATGAAATTCATTTTTTATGTAATATATATACATAAGAAGATGTAGCGATTATCGAGAATAAAGAACTTCTTGTATAGACTAGGAGTGAATGGGAATGGATTTTGCAACACTTATTGGAATCATTTTAGGAGTAGTGGCGGTAGTTGTAGGGATGGTCGTCAAGGGCGCTGACGTAATGGCCTTAGTTAATCCTGCCGCAGCATTAATTATTTTTGTAGGTACATTTGCTGCAGTATGTATCGCATTTCCGATGGATCAATTAAAAAAGATTCCAAAATTATTTAAAGTTCTTTTTGGTTCTAATAAAAAAGATTTAAGTTATGAACAGTTGCTAGAATTGTTTGTTCATTGGACATCTGAAAGTAGAAAATACGGTATTTTGTCTTTAGAGCAGCAATTAGACAAAATTCAAGATGAATTTCTTTTGCGTGGTATGAAGTTTGTGATTGATGGCGTATCTGCAGAAGATTTAGAACAGATTTTAGAAGCTGAATTAGAAGCAATTGAAGAAAGGCATGCAAAGGGGGCAGCAATTTTTTCTCAAGCTGGTACATATGCACCAACATTAGGGGTTTTAGGTGCTGTTATTGGTCTTGTAGCTGCACTTGGTAATTTAACTGATATTGAAAAGTTAGGTCACGCTATTTCGGGTGCATTTATTGCAACGATTTTTGGTATTTTCTCAGGTTATATACTATGGCATCCATTTGCAAATAAATTAAAGCAAAAATCTGCAGCTGAATTAGAGAAAAAACGTTTAATTATTGATTGTTTATTAATGTTACAAGAAGGTACATATCCGTTTATTATGAAGAACCGCATTTTAGGTGCACTTTCTGCAACTGAGCGCAAAAAGCTTGAAAAAGGGGCAGAAAAAAATGCGGAGTAAAAAAAATAGAAGAAGTAAAAAGAAAAAACACGAAGAACATATCGATGAAACTTGGCTAATCCCTTATTCTGATATGTTAACGTTGTTGTTTGCATTGTTCATCGTTTTATTCGCAATGAGCAGTATAGATGCTGCTAAGTTTAAACAGATGGCTGTTGCTTTTCGAAGTGAATTAGCTGGTGGAACAGGTAACAAAGAATTTTTAAGTGATCAGAAGCCAAATGATGAAAAGGAATTATCAGCAAGTAGTTTAGAGTCTGAGAAGATTAAAAAGAATGCTGAAGCTGAAGTAAAGCAACAAGAAATGAACGAATTAAAAGCGGTACAAAAAGGTATTGATAAGTATATTGAGGAAAATCGATTATCTTCTTCTTTTAAAACTGATTTAACAGAAAAGGGATTGAAGGTAACGATATTAGAAAATGTACTATTTGATTCTGGGAAAGCGGACGTAAAATTAGAATCGTTAAGTATTGCGAAAGAAATGTCTAATTTACTTGTTTCAGCATCACCTCGTGAAATCACAGTATCTGGACATACAGATAATGTTCCTATTGCAAATGCGCAATTTGCATCGAACTGGGAATTAAGTACGCAGCGGGCAGTTAATTTTATGCAAGTATTACTGCAAAATAAAGAATTACAACCAGGAAAATTTAGTGCAGTTGGTTACGGAGAATATCGGTCAATTGCTCCAAATGATACGCAAGAAGGAAAAGCGAAAAATAGACGTGTAGAAGTGTTTATTTTACCTTTAACGAGAAATATGCAATAAAAGAGGAGGGCACATGCCATCCTCTTTTATTTTGCATCAAATGATTTTAAGTTGTCATGGCGGATTTTATCTTTTTCTGCATCTGATTTTTTGAAATCATAATCATATAAAGCGCCTTCCCAATCACCATACATCGGATTAGGGAAAATAATAAATTTCTCACCAAATTGTGCTTTTGAATCTGCTACTGCTTGGTTTCGGTCCTTTACAGACTTTCCATCAAAACCAGTGAAGTCAGATAAGTTATCACCGAAGAATAAGACGATATCATGTGTTTGAGAAACGAGTTCACGTCGTTTTTCTTTTCCTTTTTCTTTCGGGTCTTGTAGTAATATATGTTCTTTTGTTGCTTGAGGAGCGCCTACACGCTCAAGATTTTTAATTGTTGCATCTAGTTGGTTCGTTTTACGATTTGAGATGTAGTAAATATCTACACCTTTAGACTCTGTATATTTTAAGAAATCAATTGCACCTGGAAGGGCCTCAGCTTCAGCCTTATTAATCCAATCATCCCATTTATACGGATAGCCTTTTCCTGTTTTTACGCTCATTGCTTGATGAGGACTGTTATCTAAAACAGTTTCATCTAAATCAAGTACGATAGCGGGTTTTTTCTCGGTTCCTTTTGCAAGAGCTGCATCAAGTTTCAATTGACCGATATTGTATCCTTGGTAGTACAGTGCTTTCGTTTCACCGGCTGTTTGATACCATAAATCAGCCATTAATTGCTGGTCTGTTAATTTTACTTTCTCTTCTTTCGCCACTGTTTTCTCTTGTGTTCCTGAACATGCTACAAGCGATGTAGATAGAACCGCTACAGATAATAAAGTGGTAATGCCCCTTTTCATCTTCATATGTACCCTCCTTGATGTTAGAAAACCAGTTAATATTATATATCGAAAAATAATATTTTTTGTATGAACATTTGCATATTGTCTTTTGTATATATAGTAGTATGTCCTATATTAGAAAGATGAGAAAAAATGATGGGAATTATTTTGACAAGTTTAATTGTCGAAATGACAATAATAATTGACAAATCATGTAATTTTATTTACAATTTTAACTAAATGAAACAAATGATGGATTAGAGAGATGCTACATAATAAGAGGATGGAGTGTAGTGCTATATTTTATCCTGAATAAACATAGTCTTTGAAAGAGAGTATGAATGATACTAAAGGGGAGGCTTTATACTTTGAGTTTACAAATTCAAAACTTAACGAAACAATTTGGGGAATCAAAAGCAGTTAACGGCTTGCAAATTTCGTTACCAAAAGGTGAAGTGTTAGGATTACTTGGACGAAATGGTGCAGGAAAAACAACGACAATCAAAATGCTTCTCGGATTATTAACGCCTAATGAAGGCTCTATTACATGGGATGGAAAACCATTTGGGACTAGTGGGGTAACGATAGGATACTTACCAGAAGAAAGAGGTTTATATACTAAAAGTAGAGTAATAGACCAGTTGCGATATTTTGGTAGATTAGAAGGAATGACGAAAAAAGAAGTAGATCTTGCTATTGATCACTGGTTAGATCGATTAGCAATACCAGAATATAAATTTAAAACAGCAGGAGAGCTTTCAAAAGGGAACCAGCAAAAAATTCAATTAATTGCTGCTCTTCTTCATAATCCAGAACTTCTCATTTTAGATGAGCCATTTAGCGGACTGGATCCAGTGAATGCTGGAATGTTAGCTAGCATTATTGAAGAACAAGTACAGAGCGGAAAGACAATTATTTTATCTAGTCATCGTATGGAACAAGTAGAGGCTTTTTGCCAACATGTATGTATTTTGAAAAAAGGCGAAGCAGTCGTAAAAGGCCAGTTAAGTGATATTAAAAAACAATATGGTTTTCGTAATTTAACGATTGAAGATACAGAAGAGAATGGGAAGGGATTAGAATCTATACATGTATCGTATGAAAAACAACAAGGCCTTCTTTATGTGCGAGTACAAGATGATGCAGAAGCTCTAAACATTTTACAACAATTACAAGAACAAGGTATTACCTTACGACAATTTAAAATGTTAGAGCCGACGTTAAACGAAATTTTTGTAGAGAGGGCGAAATAACGATGCGTAAATTTTCTCACGTATTTTCATTTTATTTTAGAGAAGCATTTTTATCTAAAAAATCATTAATTATGAGCGCAATTTTATTTTTAATTGTTTTTGGAATTTTTGCGTTCAATCATCTTACTTCAAATAATGATAAAAATAAGGATAAAGATAAAATTGCAGTTGTGTCAGAGAGTTCTACATATAAAATCCAAAAAGAAGAGTTAACTAAGTTATTACCATCAGCTAAATTAACAATTGGTTCAAAAGAAGATTTTAATAAACTACATAAACAAGTAGAAGAAGGCGAGTTAGACGGCTTGTTTCGTGTAACTGAAAAGAATGGAGTTCCAGAAATTACGTATATGTTTAATGGGTTCGCTAGTGAAACAACTTCTACAATTATAGGTAGTTATTTAAAGGGACAATATATGGCGGTAACTGTTGCTAAGCATAATGTTTCACCAGAAATTGCACAACAATTACAAACGGACATTTCCGTGAAACAAGAAGCAATAAAAGATCGTTCTGCCTCTGCCGGAATTGCATATTTCTTCATATTCGCTTTATATATGTTTATTGTTGCGTTCGGAAGCACAATTGCGATGAATATTGCTTCTGAAAAAGCTTCTCGCGTTATGGAAGTTATGATTCCGAAAGTAAAACCTCTTACGATGATGTATGCAAAAATTTTAGCGGTTGTTTCAACGGCGTTATTGCAACTTATCATATTAGCATGTGGTTATTTAGTTCCTTATTTACTAGGGTGGATAGATTTAGAAAATGGTTCATTATTTGGCGTAATTGATGTTACAAAGTTAGATGCAAAAATAATCGGTATGTTCTTAATTTATTTTGTTACAGGATATTTCCTGTATGCGATGATGTATGCAGCTGCTGGTGCGGTTGTTTCTAAGACTGAGGATTTGCAAGGTGTAATGCTACCGATTTCAATTTTAATAATTGCAGCATTCTTTATAAGTCTTAAATCATTAGGCGACCCAAATAGTACTATCGTTGTTATAAGCTCTTATGTTCCATTCTTTACCCCGATGGTTACATTCTCACGCTTTGTAGCTGGCGAAACTGGTATGTTAGAAATTATGATAACATTGGCGGGGCTTTTAGCGACAATCGGTATATTAAGTGCTGTTACAAGCCGCATTTACGTAAACGGCGTAATGAATTACTCAGATAAAGTGAAATTTAAAGATTTAGCGAAATTTATAAAGCGTCAATAATGAGAGAAAAGCATGATTTCCTATTGAAATCATGCTTTTTCTTTATGTATAAATTAAAAATAGTATATAATAATAAGAGTCGTCTTTTAATAGAATGAATAAAAAGGAGGGTGTGCAGATGGGGATTAGTAGTCGTTTTACAGTAGGTGTTCATATGCTGACATTACTTGCGATAGATCGAAACTCTCGCTGTACCTCTGAATGGATTGCCGGTAGTGTGAATACAAATCCAGTTGTGATTCGTCGCATTACAGGAATGTTGAAGAGAGCAGGACTTGTTGATGTACAAGCTGGTAAAGGTGGTACGACACTTGCTCGTGATTTAGAAGAAATTACATTACTTGATGTATATAAAGCAGTGGAAGTTGTAGAAGAAGGACAGCTATTTTCCTTCCATGAAAATCCCAACATTGAATGTCCAGTAGGAGCTAATATTCAATCAGTATTAGAAATTATTTTAATGCAAGCACAAGAAGCGATGGAAAATGTACTTGCAAATGTAACGGTAGATCAACTAGTTACAAATTTAAAGTCTAAAATGAAAGAGTAAAAAAGCGAGCATCCTCATAATGAGGGCTCGCCTTTTTTTATTCAGAAATATTGAAAATTCTATTTTTCAGTATTTAAAATGAATTTACCTACGATAGCTGCTACGATACCACCAAGAATTGGTGCGATGATGAATACCCATAGTTGAGAAAGGGCTTCTCCGCCAGCGAATAAAGCTGGGGCGATACTACGAGCTGGGTTAACAGAAGTTCCAGTTAACGGAATACCTAATAAGTGAACTAAAACTAATGTGAAACCAATTACTAATCCTGCTAGAGAAGAACTTCCTTTTTTACCTGTTACAGCAACGATCACTAAAATGAATACGAAAGTTAAAATAAATTCAACTAGAAATGCTCCAGATAAACCAAGAGTTCCAAAACCGTTTTGTCCTAAATTATCTAAAGGTGTTTTAGCAGATTTTAAAATTGTTACTAACGTTGCAGTTCCTAATAAACCACCTAAAATTTGAGCTAATACATAATAACAAAGTTCCATAGCGTTCATTCTTTTATTGATGAACATAGCTACTGATACTGCTGGGTTAATGTGACATCCAGAAATTGTTCCGATGCTATATGCCATAGCCACAATAGATAGACCGAAAGCCATGGCGATTCCTAATGTTCCAATTCCTTCAATTCCGCCGCCAATGACAGCTACTCCAGTTCCGAATAATACTAGTACAAATGTACCAATAAATTCAGCGATTGCTTTTTTTAACATAATTTACCTCCTATTGTTGCGCATGAACCGTATTATAACATAGGTTTTAGTATAAACCGTTAATGAAATACTATTCTGATAAGGCGCAATAGGGGGACAATAAAAAAGAGTATAGTTCTTTGTCACAGAACCATACTCTTTTTTTATGCTGTTTTTTTCTGTTTAACGACTGGAACAGAACGGTTTAAAATGCTATTTGCAACCATTCCTAACATAATAATAATCATTCCAAGTAGGGAAAGCCCCCCAGGAAATGAACCATTTAAGAAAACAATTTCGCCAAGCACGGTAAAGACCATCGTTCCAGCTTGCGTTGCTTCAACAGCTCCAAGTAGAGCGAGATTATCTTTGGCTAAGTCAGTAGCAAAGAAAAATGTCATTGTCGCTATAACGCCAGAACATAATGCTAACAAAAATCCTTGTAGCATTTGGCTTGATGTTGGAATACCAGTAGTAGAAAATCCGTATATACCAAGTAAAATTGTTATAGGAAGACTGCCTATTGCCATTCCTAATACACGTTGGAATGTATCAAGGCGCCCACCAACAAGTTCCATCATTTTTCGGTTACCGAACGGATATAAGAAAGCAGCTAACACGACAGGTAAAAACCCTGAAATAAACTGAGTTATTGTAATGTGACCTGCTGCAGTTGCTTGCATACAAATTACACCAAGTAAAATAAATAATGCAACGTATAAACTACGAAGTGGAATTTTTCCGCGTACAAGTTTCGTACCTGATTTCGTTTCTATTTTAACGAAAAATAATGGCGAGAGTAGTAAACCTGCTAATATAGTAACTTGCCAAGTTCCAGCAACGAGCCAAGCTGGAGAAAAGACAGCTGCAAAACTTAATAAAGAATAGAAACCAATACCAGCAACAGAACCCCACCCGATCCAAGCCAATGGATGTTTCTTTAATTCTTCCCATAACTCCCTTAAGTTTTTGCGAAATAAAACGATAAGGAATAAAATAGGGAGAGCAAATAAAAAACGGAAGGAAGCTGTCCAAGCCCAGCTCGTTCCAGATACATTCATCGCTCGATTTATAATAAAAGTTGCGGAAAAAAAGGCTGATGATAAAAGGCCTAATAAAATTGCGCGCATGAAGTATAGCACTCCTTTCGGAATTTAATGATTATGTATAGTATAATATACTTTATCTAGATAAAAGTAAACTATTTTATATTTTAAGGTGGTTTTATAGATGAAAGAACATGAAGATATGCAAACGAAAGAAGTCATTCAGCAAGTAGGTCAGTTATTAAGGCAAATTCGAAATGAACAAAAATTAAGTTTAGAAGAATTAGCTCAAAAAACAGGGGTTAGTAAATTAACATTAGGAAAGATTGAAAGAGGCGAAACGAATCCGACGTTAGCTGTCATTTGGAAAATAACGAAAGGGTTATCGATTCCTTTATCGAGATTGATGGTCGTTGGAGAACCTGTAGCGGTTGCGCGCTGCGGAGAAGGATTTGCAGTAGACGTAGGACAAGCATGGCATTTAGAAACAATGTTCCGTTATACGAAAGAAACGGGTATGGAAATGCATCGTGCTTGTTTAAGGTCGAATAGTATATATGAACCAGAAGCTCATCATGAAGGTGCTATTGAGCTTGTAACGGTAATGAAAGGGAAAGTATCGATTCAAGTAGAAAGCGATGTATACGAATTAAATGAGTTTGACTCGATTCAATTTGAAGCGAATAAGAAACATAGTTATAAGAATGAAGAAGATGAAGTGGCGGTATTACATTTAACGATGAAATATTCTTCATGAAAAAATTCCCTATAGAAAAATCTATAGGGGATTTTGTATACACTATGCTCAAATATACGAAAGAATGTTATTAGTAAGAGCGTGGCATAAGTAATAAACAAATAAAATAAACTAAAAACCCCGTCCCAAAACATAAAACTGCAATGACCCAAAGTATGCGAATGAGAGTAGAGCTAATATCAAAATATTCTCCTAAACCACCGCATATACCAAATAGCATTTTATCAGTTTCGGATTTACATAATCTTTTTGACATCTTCCAATACACTCCTTTTTATAGCAAACTCTATACTTTTATTCTATATGGAAATCTATGAGGAAACTATGAGGTTGTATTACATTTTTTTAGGGGACAGTCATATTAATTGTCTTAATTTTCAGTTGATATTAAAATTATAGTAAGACGTAACTTTTAATAAAGGGTGGGGAAATAGAGATGACAGCATATTGGTTGACTAATGTAACGCTTGAATCGGGGTATACATATGAAGAGGGAAGAATTTCAAAAACAGAAACAGAGTTATGTAGTTTACTTATTGAAGAGGGACGAATTAAAAACATCATAGCAGGGACTGTTCAAGAGGAAGGTTTACTCATTCTTGATGCCAATCGCTTATTAATTTTACCGGCTTTTGAAGAGATGCATATTCATATTGATAAAACCTATTATAGTGGCCCGTGGAAAGCTTGTATGCCAGCAGAAAGTATCTTTACACGTTTTAAAGAAGAAGAAAAGATTTTGCCAAAGCAACTAGCAACTGCTCAAGATAGAGCGGAAAATATGCTAGCGTTATTGCTTCGAAACGGTGCGACGAATATAAGAACGCATTGTAATGTTGATCCGATTATTGGACTTGGTAATTTGGAGGCGACGTTAGCGGCGTTGGAAACATATAAAGATCAGGTTTCTAGTAGAATCGTTGCGTTTCCGCAACATGGATTATTGCGCAGTAATTCTGTGCAACTCGTGAAAGATGCGATGCGTATGGGTGCGCAACTAGTTGGTGGAGTGGATCCAGCTACAGTGGATAATGATATTGAAAAATCATTACATACCATTATGGATATCGCGGTAGAATTTAATGCGGACGTTGATATTCATCTGCATGATGCGAACAATCTTGGAACGTTTACGATGAAAAGATTGGCAAGTTTAACAGAGGAAGCGGGATGGCAAGGGCGCGTAACAGTTAGTCATGCGCTTTGACTTGGTGGTGTTACGGATAAAGAAGCTGAAGAAGTGGCAGAAAGACTAGCTGCTTTAAACATTGATATTACTTCAACGGTTCCAATTGGGAAACAAGTAATTCCAATTCCGTTATTAGATAAAAAAGGTGTGAAAGTTTCATTAGGAAACGATAGTATTACAGATCATTGGTCACCGTTTGGAACGGGTGATATGCTGCAAAAGGCAAATCGATTAGCGGAACGTTTCGGATGGAGTGATGAAAGGTCTTTAGGAAAGGCACTTCGCTTTATTACGGGAGGAAAAGAAACGTTAAACGATGATGGGAAGCGAGTTTGGCCGAATGTAGGAGATGAAGCGAGTTTTGTTTTGACGAATGCAACATGTGTCGCTGAAGCGGTAGCGCGTCAAACAGAGAAGCGTTTAGTCGTGCATAAAGGAAATATTGTTGTTGGAAGTTTAAATGAGGTGGAATTAAATAATCTTGTGTAAAGGAATCGTTTAAATGTTTTGGAAGGGTTCTAATTGTGTGTGTAGAACCCTTCTTTTTTATGCTTACAATATATTTTTTATAAGGAAGCTAGAAGGGATGAAAAATTTGGACAATCAACATAACCAAAATCATATTATGGGAACTTTGCAATGGTTTATATTTTTATTAGCGAATTCAATCGCATTACCAATTGTCGTTGGCGGATTATTTCATCTTACGACGGAGGAAATATTTTATTTAATGCAGCGTACATTTTTTGTAGTTGGTATATCTTCTTTTTTACAAGGGTGGCTTGGACATAGACTACCAATTGCAGATGGACCAGCTGGATCTTGGGTTGGAGTATTTACTGTACTTGCTTACGCAACGGCCGGACAAGATCAATTACACAGTACATTGCAAATTTTAGAATTAGGAATGATTATTTCTGGTGTTATTTTAATAGGACTAGGAGTAACTGGTTTCATCGGACGTATTTTATTTTTATTTACGCCACTTGTGACAGGGACGTTTTTACTTTTATTATGTTTACAATTAAGCGGTGTATTTTTAAAGGGAATGCTAGGAATTACTGCTACTGCTTCGCAAATCGATGGATTTACAGCGATAATCGCGTTTAGTATATTTTTGTTCGTTGTTATACTATCTAATTTTGGAAAAGGTTTTGTCAAAAGTTATGCGGTTTTAATAGGATTAATTAGTGGGTGGATTCTTTTTCTCATTGCAGGAAAAGTGACGATTCCATCTCAAGTAACTCATTTTGTGCAACTTCCGCAAATATTTGCTTGGGGACTTCCAAAATGGAATACAGGTATGGCAGTATCAAGTTTCGTTATGGTATGTATTTTAGTTTCAAATACAGTGGCAGCTATTATAGCCATTAATCAAGCTACCATTCAAAAAGCGACTATTGAACAGAAACAGTTAAAGGATGGCACGTGGGTTGGAGGGATTTCACACATCATTTCTTCCATATTTTCAACTGTAGGTGTCGTGCCGTTACCGGCAACGGCAGGATTTATACGTTTAACGAAACAAAAATATATACGTTCGTTCTTATTAGCATGTATGTTACTAGTCGTAATGTCGCTGTTTCCAAGTATTATTCGTTATTTAGCATCTTTACCACCCGCTGTCGCATCTGCGGTTTTAATGGCTTCTTTCGTACAGTTAATTGGAATTGGGTTAAATAATATAAAACAAGTGGAGCTTAATGAAAGGAATGTAACAATTTTAGGCGTTGCAGTATTATTTGGTAGCGGCGTTATGTTTTTACCGTCTGGGGCGCTCCAGTCCTTGCCGTCTGTCATACAATATATATTTGGAAATGGTTTGTTCGTAGGTACAGTTGTCAGCATATTACTAGAACAAATATGGCGTACCGAAAAGTAAGTGGATACAAAGAGTGAACGCACTGTATAAAAGTCTAAAATAACATGTGAAATAAAGCCCATTTTCATTCACCACCCGCACATTTCGTTCATACAATATCTTGACTAAATAAACACCCAACTTACACATACACAGCTCTGGCTTAAGCAAGGAGGGTTATACCAGTTGAAGGAAAAAGCGTATCAATCTAAACCTTTACTCACAAAGAGAGAGAGAGAAGTATTTGAATTACTGGTTCAAGATAAAACAACGAAGGAAATTGCAGGTGAACTTTTTATCAGTGAAAAGACAGTTCGCAACCACATCTCAAACGCAATGCAAAAGCTAGGGGTTAAAGGACGTTCACAAGCAGTTGTTGAGCTTCTTCGTATGGGAGAGCTCGAGTTATAAAAAGAAAGCCGACTTTTATAAGAGAGTCGGCTATTTTTCTGTTTATATTTTGAACTTAAAAAAGGTATCTCAGACTGTGAGGGAGAAGATGTGTTAAAAATAACCATTTTAACATATGATGAGGTGTCCTTGTCATTCATGGATAAGAAGGTGCAAATATGAAGTTGTATTTTAAGGATATGGAGATAGGTGAAATTAAAGATGTTTTTGGAGACATGC
Source organism: Bacillus sp. FDAARGOS_527 (assembly GCF_003812125.1). Lineage (NCBI taxonomy): Bacteria > Bacillati > Bacillota > Bacilli > Caryophanales > Bacillaceae > Bacillus > Bacillus sp. FDAARGOS_527. Next base: position 3,582,802 of record NZ_CP033795.1, on the reverse strand, counting down.
CATGGATGTATGGAACAATTCGTTTATTCGAGAATAGTAAGCCTTTCCAAAAATATTTTCGTGAGATGGTAGACGAAGATAGTATATTTGATTTTGAAAGCATAGACCCTGAATTTTTATATGAAGAAAATTGGTCTATTTTTGATGAGGATGCTCAGCGGTATTTAGGGATTGATATACCTGCTATTCATATGGAGGATACAACAATTGCGTGGCGTTGGAGATAAAAGCTATACAGTTGTGAACATCTTCGTATGAAAGAATTCAAACGATAACAATAAGCTCACTTTTTACAAAAGGTCAGCTTATTGTTATCGTTTTTTCGCTTGCTATATGAATGATAAGAACACTCCATACATAAATAGGTAGTAAGGAGGGGATATGTTGAAAAGGATATTGTTAGTTTCAACAAGCGCTCATGATATGAATGGACACCCGACTGGTTTGTGGCTGGAAGAGCTCGCAGCTCCTTATAACTTGTTTAAAAAAGCTAAGTTCGATGTTGATATTGTGTCGATACAGGGCGGTAGAGTGCCGATTGATAGAGTTTCTATTCCGAACGGGATACCTCGTGAATTTAAGCATGTCGCTTCTTTATTGCAAAATACGAAGCCAATCTCAAATGTTCATTTTTCGGATTATGATGCGGTTTTATTTGGTGGTGGACACGGGGCGATTGTAGATTTTCCAGGTAATCCATATGTTGCAAACTTAATTGTGAATATGTACAACAACAACCGAATTGTAGCGGCTGTTTGTCACGGAGTAAGTTCTTTAGTCGGTGTGAAAAATAAGGACGGCTCGTTTTTTAGTGCGGGTAAGCATATAACAGGTTATACAAATGATGAGGAAAAAGCTGTACATTTAGAAAAGCGAGTGCCGTTTTTGTTAGAAAATAAATTGAAAGAAGAAGGGGCTTTGTTTTATGTTGCTCCAAACTTTACGCCGCACGTCGTAGTAGATGGGCGTTTAATTACAGGGCAAAATCCGCAGTCTAGTATGGAAATAGGGAAAGCTATAAGAAGAGCTGTAAATAAAGTATAGAAAAAGTGCTCGTTACTCATAAAGGTAGCGGGCACTTTTTCTATAGGATAAATGACCCCTTAAACTAAAAAGATGTATTGAGTATAGTGACTTCATTTATAATTAATCGTGAATTTGCTATACTATTTTGTATGGACAAAAGGGGAGGCTCTTTTAATGAGAAAAGTTGCGTGTGCAAATACTTATATTAATAAAATAAAGCCCGTTATTAGAAAAACGAGTTTTAGTCAATTGAAAATAGATGAAATTGCGAAGTATATGGATATTAGTAAAGCTACTTTATATAAACGTTTTTCTTCAAAAGATGAGATTATTGAAGCTGTGGTAGAAGATTTTATGAACTATCTTCTTGAAGGGGATGCGGATAATCAAGATGAAAGTATGTCTTTTGCAGAACGTTTCCAAAAGACGTTTATTCACTCTTTAAAATGTGTGACATACATTTCAGATGTCTTTTTACAAGATTTGAAAGAGGCATATCCGCACTTATCTGATCGGTTAGTCGCTGCACAACAAAATCGTAATCATAATTTGCAAATGTTTTTTGAAGCTGGTATGGAACAAGGCTACTTTAATAAGATGAACGCACAATTATTTATGGTGCAAGATGATGTGATGTTAAGGCGTATTATAGATCATTCTTTTTGTATTCAGTACGATATTACGTTAAAGAAAGCGATACTTGATTTTTATCAACTAAAGAAGTATCAACTGTTTAAACCGGAGTATATAGAAGCAATTGATGATTCGGAAATTGAAAAAGAAGTTATGGCTATTTTGCAAATGATTTCGTAAAAAAGCAGATTTTCCTATATGAATGGAAAATCTGCTTTTTTTATTACATGTTCTTTTTTAAGTGTTGTAATACTAATTCAGCTACTGGACCACCTGAAGCTGGGTTTTGACCAGTGATAACACGACTATCTTCTACAGCGAAAGCGTCCCAAGGCTGCGCTGCTTTTTCGTAAAGTCCTCCATTTTTAATAAGTTCATCTTCTGTTAAAAATGGAACGAATTGATCTAATTCAGCTAGTTTTTCCTCTTCATTTGAGAATCCTGTTACTTTTTTACCGCTAATTAAACGTTCCCCATTACTTAATGTAATATGAAATAAACCAGCAGTTCCGTGACAAACAGAGGAAACAATTCCGCCATTTTCATAGATGCTACGGCTAATCATTTGGAGTTCTTTATTTTCAGGGAAGTCCCAAATCACACCGTGACCACCTGCGTAATAAATAACAGCATAGTCTTCTGGATTCACCTCACTCGGTTTCATTGTAGAACCGAGGCGATTCATAAATTCTTTCTTTTGATACCATTCCCAATCGATGCTCTCCGCCATTGCTAAACTATGCGGATCAATCGGTGTATAACCACCTTGTGGGCTAACATAATCTACTTCGTAACCAGCTTCTTCAACTTTTTTAACGAAATGGACAGCTTCACCAAGCCAAAGGCCAGTAGCTCGATTTAAATTTGGATATTTTTCAACGCTCGTTAATACAACTAACATTTTTTTCTTCATCATAATCCTCCTGTAATGTTTCTTCCGTATACAAGTTCATTATTTTATTAAGTTAGAAATTGCAAATTTGAATAACCGTGTTAGTCCTCCTTATATCGGATTCGAAATTAGTGTATAACAATTTTCGAACAAAGTAAACTAAAAACACTAAATTAGTTTACTTTGTATATTTTTCGTTGACAAACTGTAATGCTGAAACTATGATAGTTCCATGAATATCGAACAACGTACATGTTTCGTTTCGAATTCAATTTGTCGCGCGATAAATGTATACATTTGATGAAGTTGTCTAGTGATAATAGAAGAGCTAAACAACTTCATTTTTCGTTTTCAATTACTACAATCAGGAGAGGTGTTACACATGGGGGAAGATATAAACAATCATTCAAAATGGTTTGTTTTCACATTATGTTTTATCGTTTTATTAGGACCGATGAATGCGGTTTTATTTAATGTTGCGTTAGAGGATATTGCTCATGATTTATCCATTAGTCAATCGAAAGTAAGTTGGGTTGTAGTAGGCTATTCCTTAGTTGTCGGTATTGGTTCGATGATATATGGGAAGCTTGCTGATCGTTACAGTGTAAAAAAACTATTGATTATTTCAATCATCATATTTGTAGCTGGATCCATTATTGGATTTGTAAATCAATCTTATGCGATTGTCATTTTTGCAAGATTAGTGCAGGCGAGCGGGGGTGCGGCGTTTATTGCGCTTAGTATGATCGCGGTGGCAAAATTAGTTGTTCCTCATAAGAAGCCTGGTGCGTTAGCGATGATTAGTTCTTCTATTGCATTAGCAATAGGTATTGGCCCTTTAGTTGGCGGGGCTATTACAAATACACTAGGATGGCCATATTTATTTTTATTTATGGTTATTTCAGTAGTGGGGATTTTCTTGCTTATAAAATTTATGCCAGAAGAAATGCAGCATACGGATGAAACGTTTCATTTTGATTATATTGGAGCGGCGTTACTATTTGCATTCATTACGACTGTTTTACTAGGTATCAATATGAATCGTTGGCTATTTGTGTTATCGATAATTTCTTTATTTTTATTCACGGTTCGTATGAAGAAAGCGGAGCATCCATTTATCGATATTGAGTTGTTTTCGAACAAAGCATTTCTTCGTTTAATAACAGTCGGATTTATAATTAATGTGGCGTTATGTGCTAATTTATTATTGTTGCCATTACTGTTAGGAAGAGAGCACGGATTGTCTCCATTTGTTATCGGAATTGTATTATTTGTTGCATCACTCTTTGGTATTGTGTCTAGTTTTATTACTGGAAAGATTGTCCCTTCGTTTGGAAATGTGAATATGATTTATGTAGCGTCTGTCATTATGATTGTTGGCTTTTTAATTTTAGGGTTTATTCCGAATGGAAGTATAGTCGTTATTGTATTGGCGATTATTTTGACATTTATGAGTTATTCTGCCATTCAAGTATCATTGAACACATTTATACCGAAAACATTACATGCAGCTAAAGTTGGAGTCGGTCTCGGCTTATATAATTTAATTAACTTTTTCGGTATGGCATTTGGACCAGCTGTTGCGAGCAAAATTATGGAATCTACAAATAGTTATCGTTTCAATTTTATTTTAATCGTCATGTTAATTTCTGCTCATTTCTTCTTATTAATAGGAATGTCTTCTTTCCAAAAAAAGATGGAGCATTAAAGATGTACTTTATATAGAAGAAACCGACTTTCATATAGAAGGTCGGTTGTTTTTCTGTCTTGCAAATTATGAAAAAAAGGAGCAAAATAAAAAAGGTCCTAGTCTATACAGGTACAAATGAAAATTTTCATATAGAAGCAGTTTAAGTGAGCGAACTTAAAGTGTGAAAAATATAATGATAAAATAAGATGATGAATGAGAAAACGGGTGATGAAGTTGAATAGAGCAATCGGTGTTATCGATTCAGGAGTTGGCGGTTTAACAGTGGCGAAGGAATTAATTCGTCAGTTGCCGAAAGAGCGCATTATATATTTAGGGGATACAGCACGTTGCCCTTATGGTCCACGTTCTCGAGAAGAAGTGCGTCAATTTACGTGGGAAATGACGGAGCATTTACTAGATTTAAATATCAAAATGTTAGTTATTGCATGTAATACAGCAACTGCAGTTGTATTAGAAGAGATGCAGAAACAATTACCAATTCCAGTGGTAGGAGTTATTCACCCAGGATCACGTACAGCTTTAAAAATGACAAACACGTATCATGTTGGGATTATTGGAACGATTGGAACGGTGAAAAGTGGTGCATACGAAGAAGCGTTAAAGTCTATTAATAATCGTGTTATGGTAGAAAGTTTAGCGTGTCCACCTTTTGTTGAGCTTGTAGAGAGCGGTAATTTCGAAAGTGAAATGGCGTATGAAGTTGTAAGAGAAACGTTGCAACCGCTGAAAAACACTGATATTGATACGCTTATTTTAGGCTGTACACATTATCCAATTTTAGGTCCTGTTATTAAACAAGTAATGGGAGATAAAGTGCAACTCATTAGTTCTGGTGATGAAACGGCACGTGAAGTAAGTACCATTTTATACCATAGTAAAATGTTGAATGAGGGAGAGGAACAAAGTGATCATCTCTTCTTAACAACAGGAAAAATAGGCCTATTTAAAGAAATTGCATCAAAATGGTTCGGTCAACCGATTGAAAATGTGAAACATATTTATTTAGAAAAAGAATAATAATAGAATTCATATAAGTGAACTCCTGAGAAATCAGGAGTTTTTTTGTTTATAGGGAGCACAGCTTGTTCTAAAACATGAAACAGCTCGTATACATAATAGTACAAACTTAGATTTTAGGGGGGAATGGCATGCCTAAATCCACTTTTAAATGGGTTGTTGGTGCTACTGTGAGCGCTGTTTTACTAACAGGGTGTGGCTTTATAAATCAAGAGAAAGCAACGGAGCAAATTGATCCGCCAAAACAAGTTACGTATACAGAGGGTGGAAAGAAAGAAGTATCTAAGAAAGATAAGCAAGGACAAACGGTGAATAGAGAACTATACCTTGTTGATAAAAATGGCTATGTTGTACCGCAAACGTTAGCTATACCTACTCCGAAAGCAAATGAGGTTATTCAGCAAACGTTAGAGTACCTTGTGAAAGATGGACCGGTAACGAATTTGTTACCGAATGGGTTCCGTGCAGTCATTCCGGCGAATACATCGATGACCCTAAACTTGAAAAAAGATGGGACGGCAGTCATTGATTTTTCTAAAGAAATGAAAAACTATGCAAAAGAAGAAGAACGTCAAATCGTTGAATCTATTGCATGGACGTTGACGCAATTTAAAGAAATAAAACAAGTGCAGTTCCAAATAAATGGTGAAAAATTAGCGAAGATGCCTGTTAGTGGTACACCGCTTGGTGAAGGGGTGAGCCGTGCGAACGGTATTAACTTCGATGATGAGCAAGTAGCGGATGTAACAAATACAAAACCAGTAACACTTTATTTTATGGCACAAAATAATAATAAACAGCAATACTACGTACCAGTAACACGCCGCGTTGTAGAAGGAAAAGAAAATGATTATGCAGCAATTGTAGATGAACTTGTAAAAGGGCCGATTCATCAATCGCTCCTAAATGATTTTAATCCAGGAGTTAAGCTGATTACGAATCCAAAATTACAAGACGGAAATCTTACATTAAACTTTAACGAAAATATATTTATAAACCCAGATAAAAATATGGTTTCAAATTATGTATTGAAGTCATTAGTTTTATCTTTAACTGAAAAGAAAGGTGTGAAAAGCGTTTCTATTGAAGTGAATGGTAAAGCAAATCTTGTAGATGAAAAGGGCGGAAAGTTAATAAAACCTGTAGATCGTCCAGAAAACGTGAATACAGGTAGTTTTTAATCGTCAATAATTTGATATACTTAAGTAAGAAAGAGGAATTGCTTTTTGGGTTCCTCTTCTTTTATTGTATACATATCATACATTTAAATTTGGCTATACTAACAAGTAGTTATGAGGAGGTTATTTTTATGCGAGTAGATGGTAGAGAAAAAACAGAATTACGCCATATACATATTCATACGAATTATTTAAAACATCCAGAAGGATCAGTGTTAATTGAGGTTGGGGATACAAAGGTAATTTGCTCAGCGACAATTGAAGAGCGCGTCCCGCCTTTTATGCGTGGAGAAGGAAAGGGCTGGGTAACAGCTGAATATGCGATGATTCCACGTGCGACAGAACAACGTACAATTAGGGAGTCAAGTAAAGGGAAAGTAACAGGACGTACAATGGAAATCCAGCGCTTAATTGGACGAGCATTACGTGCGGTAGTTGACTTAGAAGCGCTTGGTGAGAGAACGGTTTGGATTGATTGTGATGTTATTCAAGCGGATGGTGGAACGCGAACTGCTTCTATTACAGGTGCATACGTAGCGATGGTATTAGCGTTTGAGAAGTTATTACAAGCAGAAAAAGTATCTAAAATTCCAGTAAAAGATTATTTAGCAGCAACGTCAGTAGGGATTGTTGAAGAGCAAGGTGTTGTTTTAGATTTGAACTATGCAGAAGATTCTAAAGCAGACGTTGATATGAACGTAATTATGACTGGAAAAGGTCAGTTCGTTGAAGTGCAAGGAACTGGAGAAGAAGCGACGTTTAGTAGAGCGCAGTTAAATGAATTACTTGATGCTGCAGAACAAGGCATTTTCCAACTGATTGATATGCAAAAAGAAGCGTTAGGTGACATCGTATCTCATATAGAGTAGAGGTGGAAAAAATGAAACAAGTTGTTGTAGCGACAAAAAATATGGGGAAAGTACGTGAATTTGCTGAGTTATTTGAGCGATTTGATTTAGAAGTGAAATCATTACACGATTTTCCTCATATTGAAGAAGTCGAAGAAACTGGTGAAACATTTGAAGAAAATGCAATCTTAAAAGCGGACAGTTTGAGTAGACAATTGAATGCAATTGTAATTGCGGATGATTCAGGTCTTATTGTAGATGCTTTAAACGGGAAACCAGGTGTGTATTCAGCACGTTTTGCTGGAGAGCCGAAAGATGATCAAGCAAATATTGATAAAGTTTTACAAGAATTAAATGAAATACCGTTTGATAAGCGTAAAGCTCGCTTCTACTGTGCATTAGCAGTGGCTTTCCCTGAAGGGGATAAAAAGCCTGTCATTGTAAATGGGACGTGCGAAGGTTTTATTTTAGAACAACGCCGCGGGGAAAACGGCTTCGGATATGATCCGATTTTTTATGTGGAAGAATATAAAAAATCGATGGCGGAACTAAGTTCAGATGAGAAAAATGCTATTAGTCACCGCGGACGTGCTCTACGTAAGCTAGAAGAAAAAATCCCTGAATGGTTTTTAGGAGAATAAGGGAGAGAGATTGATGAAAGCTTTAATCGTAAGCGATAGTCATAGCTCTGTGAAGGAATTACAGCAGTTAAAAGAGAAGTATGAAGGGAAAGTAGATATCATGATTCATTGCGGTGATTCAGAGCTAACGCCTGCTCATGAAGAGTTGCAAGGTTTCCATGTTGTAAAAGGGAATTGTGATTATGCTAACTTTCAAGACGAAATTGTAACTGATGTAGATGGTGTTCGTTTCATAGTTGTGCACGGACATCGTCATAACGTGAAAATGACGTTACAAACATTAGCGTACCATGCTGAAGAGGTAGGGGCGCAAGTTGCATGCTTCGGACACTCTCACGTATTAGGTGCGGAATTAATCGACGGCGTTTTATTTATTAATCCAGGCAGTATTTTATTACCGCGTCAGCGTGTAGAAAAAACATTTGCTTTATTAGAAATGGATGAAAATCAAATGGAAGTTCGTTTTGAAACACTAGACGGACAGCTAGTTGAACAAGCAGTTTTTAAAAGAGGATAAGAAAAATTATCCTCTTTTAAAAAAGGTGTTGACTTTATGTATGGTTATACATATAATAAATATTGTCGATAGGGCAACGGCGCTAACGAAGAAAAATAAAATAACATATGCGGGTGTAGTTTAGTGGTAAAACAAGAGCCTTCCAAGCTCTGGTCGAGAGTTCGATTCTCTTCACCCGCTCCATGTCCCAGTAGCTCAGCAGGATAGAGCAACGGCCTTCAAGAAAAATAGGAGCCTTTATAGGGAAACAAGAACCTATAAAGTGGACGACACTATATCGGTGAAGCCTTAACAGTTCGGCTGATGGTAATACCGAGGAAACTTACGATCTTGAAAAAGATTAAGGAGTTTTGAATGATTAAGTAAAACTTAATGGTAAAGACTCTGAAGTATGATGAAAATCATCGTGAGGTTCCGTAGAGACTACACGTGTCGCACCTGAAATGGTGAAGATATAGTCCAGACTACAAACAGTAATTGCTGGTAGCGAAAGCTATGGTGGTAAGCTAAGCCGTCGGTCGGGAGTTCGAATCTCTCCTGGGACGCTAAGAAAACCTTGTTATCTTTTGATAACAAGGTTTTTTGTTTGTCTACAAATTGATGTATGTGCAAAAGGTGTAAAAAATGTAACGTAATATGTGGTAATTATTATGTGTAACGGATTAAAGTGCATGAAGAAAAGAGTGCCATTTATGCGCCCTATTCCTCTTATTTCATTTCAAGAATCAATAGGTTTATGATGGAACTCAAATCCATATCCAGATTCTCCTAACTGTTCACTTACAATATTATAAAACTTTTTACCGCCCTCGTACGATTGAGCAACCGTTATCGAAACTTATCCCCGTTAGTGTGTTACAATGAATAGAAGCGGAAAACGAGAATCTCCAATTGACTAGACCTGTGATTGGTTAGACAGTTTAAGAAGGTTGTATAAAAAAGGGAGATGGCGCAAAGATGGCGAGATCAAATGAGAACGATTTAACGGAGAAATTGGCAGAAGGTCACCGAAAATATGGTGATGGCAACTTTACAGTACAGAACATCGGTGATGAAACCAACCCGGATTGGACTATCGTAAAAAATGTGAGGAAAGGATCGGCAGGTATTCGAGAAGAGGAAGATATATTAAGACTGCGATCAAAATATATAAAATAGTACGGAAATGGGCGGGTGGAGAGTTCGAACCTCTCCTAGGGCGCTAACAAAACCTTGTTATCTTTTGATAACAAGGTTTTCTGTTTGTTTAAAAATTGATTTTTGATTAAAAATGGAAGATTATCACAATGGAATATGTGATAATAATTATATAGAAAAAATAAAATCGTATTACATATTGCTGATTAAATGGAGTAGTCGACTATTTCTGTAGAATAAGATACGTGATTAAGTTACTTGTTTGATTCGGCTAGAGGTATGGTGCGAGGATCTAGGCCAGAGGATACGAAAAAGAAGTAATAGAAAAGTTGGTGTAGCAAAATTACAATGAAAAAGGGAAAGAAGGATACTATCAATCTAATGACAATTGCATTGCTGATGCTAATAGTTACAGGTATTATAGGAAATTCAATATTAGGTGGGCTTGCGGTAGTGTTAGCAATGGCTGTAGTCGCTACGGTTATTACTGCACGGATTGGCAATTTTATACGAAAGAGGAAAGAAGACTCTTGAAGTTCGATTCAAAGAAGGTAAAGAGAGGAATTATACTGTGATGTTTAATAAGAAAGCATTTAAAAAGTTGTTTTTACTAGGTGCCATGTCTCTATTAACTCTTAGTGCTTGCTCCGCGAAAGAAAAAGCGAACTATGAGCCATATAAGAAACATGAATCTGTTGAAAATGCGCAGAGGGAAGAGGGCACATCTAATTCGGATAAGGGCGAGAAGATTGACGAAGAACCTGCTAAGGACGAGGAGTTACAACAAGTGGAGGAAACGACAAAAGAAGATAAGGAGATTAACGACAGGCGTCCATATTATAAAGATGCGAATAATGATGCACCAACCGTGTCGTTAGAACAGTACGAAGGAATTAAGGTTGGAATGTCTGCGAATAAAGTTAAAGAAATAGCGGGTGCGCCTAGATTTATCGAGAAATATAAGTCGTTTTCTATTTACGGGTATTTAGGTCATGGTGGAGAAGGTACCATGACTATAACGTTTAATCCTGATGGTAGTGTAACGAAGAAAGAGCAAGATGGCCTTAGAAATACTAGGATTCAAGATGCGACAGCTAACGGAGGAAACGAAGGTCGAGTTACAAGCAACCATGAGCGTGATTCTAAACCAGCTACGAAATCTAATGCTAAAATTCCGAACGATTATTGTGGACACGGACATGATGAAACGAAGGAGTTAGCACACGGCTGCGACAAGATTATTGATAGGGAAGCTCATAGAAGGCATATAGAACAACAGGAAAGAGAATATGAGGAACAACAACGTAAAGAAATGGAACAATATGAACTATCTGAAGAAGACAAGATGAGAATCAAAAGACAGGAAAAACGTTGGAATACGCCTAGCGGTGGTATCGGTGGTACGTGGCAAGATGAAATGAAAGAGATGGAAAGTCAGGAATAAAGTAACGTATATTTCATTTGTATATATAATAAGAAATTTAATTTTATTATATATCACTAATCTGAGTAGAAGATTAGTGCGGAAGGAAAGAAATTTTTGCTGGATTGTAATAGAACATAGGTAATAGATGGATCAGGAATTTAACTTTCTCCTGAGATAAAAACCTTGTTATCTTTTGATAACAAGGTTTTTTGTGTATTTTAAATTAGTTATTAATAAACTTCTCAAATACAAAACCATAATCTTTCACATTATATTGTTTCTTCGTATCAACAAGCCAGTTAAAGGCAATCTCATTCATTTCTTTAAACTGCTCTGCTAAATTTACTTGTGCGTTTGAAATACGGCTAAAAGCGTTAGATGCCATATCTAAACTTTTATGTGCATACTGCAATGTAATGTCGTTGTCGTATGAAATTTCTTCGATTTTAAGTAAAGCTTTATATAAATCTTTTAATTCCTCGATATGTTTTTTATGAACATCAATTGAATAATGTTCATCTCCCATTTGAAATTTAATTTCTACATCTAAATCAATCGTTCCCGCAGTTTCAAGCGCTACGTTTTTAATTTGATATTTACTATAGCTAAAGCGGCGTAGTGTACGTTTTTTGCTTGTCGCACTTGTACCATCTAGGTGAAGTAATCCTTTGTTTGTGAAGCAATATTCATCTGATTTCGATTTAATTAGAAAATAAATTTTCTCTCCATCTTCATGCATTACGTAATCATCAGCATCGACCTTGTCATAATCTTTCGGTGTAATTACAGAACCTACATCACTTAACCCTAAAACATCAGCAGCTACTTTTTTGAACATATATAATCCCCCTTGTAAATTAAATTCTTAATTATACAAAAATATATTAACATGGTTTTAACAAAGAGTTTTCTTTTAATGAGAAAATGTTGGGAGGTAAGTTAAGAAAAGGAACGAATATTATTTTGAAAATATGTAAAAAGGTGCTGAGAAAAAGTGTACCATCATACAAAAACAAAAGGAGATTTAGCTGTTTTAAAGGCACAAGTTGATTTGTATGAAAAAGGATATATGATTTTAATACCACAAACAGAGCATTCGCCCTTTGATCTTGTAGTATATAAGGGCGGGGTATTTAAAAGGGTGCAAGTGAAATATAGAGAGTTGAATGCAAGAGGGATACTGGAAGTAAGATTCCGATCTAGTTATTCTACAGCAAGCGGAGTCGCTACAAAAGAAGTGAATAAAGAAGAAATAGACGTGTATTGTGTATATTGTCCTCAAACGGATTGTTGTTATTATTTCAATCCGAAATTATTTAGTAAATCTATTAGTTTAAGAGTGGATTCTCCGAAAAATAAACAAGAGAAAAAAGTTAATTTTGCAAGTGATTATAGAGAAATTCCGTGAAAGCACCTCAAGCGATATGGGGTGTTTTTCAATCTCTCTTTGAAATCTTACAATTCTGTAAGGTAACTGTAAGGTAGTTCGATGGTAACAAATTGTTAATCCTCTATAATGAAGGTAACAACGATAAAACGAGGAGGAAGAAATAATGAAGGGATTAATCGTAACGGGTTTAACAGTTGCTTTTGGATTTGTAGCGTATGAGAAATTAACGTATGTAGTTGATGTTGTAAAACATTTAATCGCGTAGAGGAAACTACCATGAGAGGGAAAGGGAATGAGTGAATGAATGGAATGGTTATTTGGAATTATAGGTACTTGTAGTGTTGCGTTATTGTTCTTTGTCCCAAGTGGTATACTTAGTTCGACAACGAGTTTGTTCTTCTTAAGTTTGTTTGCTTGTACAATGCTCATCATTATGTTTTTAATGAAGCGAAGTAAACCAATCTTCTACTTTAGCATGATTGTTATGGCAATTATTGTTCTCCAAATTATTACCCTTGTTATATACCCCACTATTATAAAAGCTTTCCATTAATGATGAATCCTCTGCTTGAATTGCTGAGGGTTTTTATTTGCATATTTTTAATTTTGAGTAGGAATTCACTTGTATTGAAATGTAAAAATTAAATATTTCTATATTTCAAACAAAGGGTTTCGGGATGTTGTGTTCTCATTACTCATTTGATATATTTACTTTAAAGATAATTAAAATCTAGAAAAAGAGGCGGACGTATGGATAAAAAAGAAAATACGGTCGTATTGTTTCCGCAATTATCAGAGCGCTATATTGATGAAGGTTTTTTAGCGCTGAAAGAGCGGAAATTCGAAGATGCATTGCGCTGCTTTGAAATATTACGTCAGTATAATGCAGAAACGGAACAAACGGAACTAGCTTCGGTTATTTGTTTGTTAGAATTAAAACATATGGAAGAAGCGAAAGAGAAATGTGAACAGTTACTGGAAACAGGAGCGGTCTTATTTGGTGATATTCTTGAAACGTATGTGACAATTTTAGTTCAAACAAATGATTATGAAGGCGTTATTGAAACTGTTGAAAAAGTTTTGCAAACGAAAGATGTAATGCCTGAGCAAAAGGAAAAATTAGCACAGCTCGCTTTATTTGCAGAAGGTATGTTACATGAAGTAGATACATCACGAGTTGATTCGAATTTTGAGTTAGATGAATTTACTAATGAAATATTTGGAGAAAACTTTGGGCAAAAGCTAAGAGCGATTCAGCAACTTTCGTTAAAAGACTTGGATCTTGCATTACCTATTTTAAAGAAATTTTTAATAGACGAAAAACAGCACCCTTATTTGAAAACTTCTATTTTGTATAAAATGATAGAAAATCAAATAGAAGAAGAGATAGAGGTAGAAAAGTTTGGGAATACGATCAAAGTAATTCCGGCATTTACAGGTCATAATGAGGAGCAATCCGATAACATTATACATAGATTATCAAGTCGATTAGAGCAAAATTATCCTGATATATTTGATGCGATGGTTACATATTGGAAAGAATTGCAAATTAGCATTTTCCCATTCGCTCTATTAATGGATAAAGTGGAGATTTGGGCTGCTGTTTTAGAGAGAATTGGTAGGAAGCGTTTCGGGTTGACTATTGATGAAGAAGAGCTTATGACAGCGTATAATATTGAATTAGAAGAGTTTCATATTGCCTATCAATGGTTATTACGTGTCGAAAGAGAAGGATATTTGCCCGTATAATTATGAAAAAGAATCGTTCGGTTCTTGAAACGAGCATATTCTATGTTATAATGTAAGGGTTGCAAAAGGCAGAAATCTGCCTGTTTGTAAGAGAAGAGAAGTGTAATTCTCTTACTTAATATGTTTCATATTATTCTCGAACAAAATATACCGTAGTTGTCTTTTAGGCAATTAGTAGATTGGAACATTATATCTGAAAGCTTTTGCTAGAGGATTATTTGTACTTTTGTTATTTCAAAAAAGAGATAATGAAGATCTTAATCTATAGAGGTATGTGCATACATTATTATAGTTGGAGGGAAAGAATAAATGGCTGCAAAATGGGAAAAATTAGAAGGTAACGTAGGCGTTTTAACAATCGAAGTTGATGCTAAAGAAGTAAACAACTCTATCGACGCTGCGTTCAAAAAAGTAGTAAAAACAATCAACGTACCAGGTTTCCGTAAAGGAAAAATGCCTCGTCCGTTATTCGAACAACGCTTTGGTGTTGAATCTTTATACCAAGATGCTTTAGATATCATCTTACCAAAAGCATACGGTGAAGCAATCGATGAAGCTGGTATCTTCCCAGTTGCTCATCCTGAAATCGACATTGAGAAGTTCGAAAAAAATGCTAACCTTATCTTCACTGCAAAAGTTACAGTGAAACCTGAAGTTAAATTAGGTGAGTACAAAGGTTTAGCAGTAGAAAAAGTTGAAACAACTGTAACTGACGAAGATGTAGAGAACGAATTAAAATCTTTACAAGAGCGTCAAGCTGAGCTAGTTGTTAAAGAAGAAGGAACTGTTGAAAACGGTGATACAGCTGTAATCGACTTCGAAGGTTTCGTTGATGGCGAAGCATTTGAAGGCGGAAAAGGCGAAAACTACTCTCTAGCAATCGGTTCTGGTACATTCATCCCAGGTTTCGAAGAGCAATTAATTGGTCTTAAATCTGGTGAGTCTAAAGACGTTGAAGTATCATTCCCAGAAGAGTACCATGCTGCTGAATTAGCTGGCAAACCAGCAACATTCAAAGTAACAGTTCACGAAATCAAAACAAAAGAACTTCCTGAGTTAAACGACGAGTTCGCTAAAGAAGCTGACGAAGCGGTTGCAACTCTTGATGAATTAAAAGCAAAACTTCGCACAAACTTAGAAGAAGGCAAAAAGCACGAAGCTGAGCACAAAGTACGTGACGAAGTAGTAGAATTAGCTGCTGCTAACGCTGAAATCGACATTCCAGAAGCTATGATCGACACTGAGTTAGATCGTATGGTTCGTGAATTCGAGCAACGTTTAAGCCAACAAGGTATGAACCTTGAGCTTTACTACCAATTCACAGGTACTGATGCTGACAAGTTAAAAGAGCAAATGAAAGAAGACGCTCAAAAACGCGTAAGAATCAACCTTGTTCTTGAAGCTATCATTGAAGCTGAAAACATCGAAGTTACTGAAGAAGAAGTAACTGCAGAAGTTGAAAAAATGGCTGAAATGTACGGTATGCCAGTAGACGCTATCAAGCAAGCTCTTGGAAGCGTAGACGCTTTAGCTGAAGATCTTAAAGTTCGTAAAGCTGTAGACTTCTTAGTAGAAAACGCTGCATAATAAAATAACAAGGCGCGATTTTAATCGTGCCTTGTTTTATAAATATAGAAATATATTTATAAAACTTTTCGATGAAGAAGGAAAACTTCCTTAATAAGTCGAATATACATATTTCAAAAGTTTTAAAAACTTTTTATTTGTACATAACTAGTCATATTATTTGTATTTCTCGCCACGTAGTGACATAATATGTATTTACATACGATACATTTATCGTGTACATACGAAGGCAAGAGGTTAGCACTTTGTAAGGGGTGTGAAAATATGTTTAAATTTAATGATGAAAAAGGGCAATTAAAATGTTCTTTCTGTGGTAAAACACAAACGCAAGTCCGAAAGTTAGTTGCAGGTCCAGGTGTTTACATTTGTGACGAGTGTATCGAACTTTGTACTGAAATTGTACAAGAGGAGCTTGCGAAAGACGAAGAAGTAGAATTCAAAGATGTACCGAAACCGGTAGAAATTCGTGAAATTTTAGATGAGTATGTCATCGGACAAGATAACGCGAAAAAAGCACTAGCGGTAGCGGTATATAACCATTACAAACGCATTAATTCTAACAGCAAAATTGATGATGTAGAATTAGCGAAGAGTAATATCGCACTTATCGGGCCAACAGGTAGTGGTAAAACATTACTGGCACAAACGTTAGCGCGTATTTTAAATGTTCCATTTGCAATCGCGGACGCAACATCTTTAACTGAAGCTGGGTACGTTGGGGAAGATGTAGAAAACATCTTACTTAAATTAATCCAAGCAGCTGATTATGATGTAGAGAAAGCGGAAAAAGGAATCATTTATATTGATGAGATTGATAAAGTGGCACGTAAGTCCGAAAATCCATCAATTACACGTGATGTATCTGGTGAAGGTGTGCAGCAGGCACTTCTGAAAATTTTAGAAGGTACTGTAGCAAGCGTTCCACCTCAAGGTGGCCGTAAGCATCCGCATCAAGAGTTTATTCAAATTGATACAACGAATATCTTATTCATCTGTGGTGGAGCGTTTGATGGCATCGAGCCAATTATTAAACGTCGTCTTGGTGAAAAAGTAATTGGATTTGGTTCTGAGAAGAAAAATGCTGATGTAAATGAGAAGCATGTTTTATCTCACGTATTACCAGAGGACCTTTTAAGATTTGGTTTAATTCCAGAGTTTATCGGTCGTCTTCCAGTTATTGCGAACCTAGAGCCGCTTGATGAAGATGCTCTTGTTGATATTTTAACGAAACCGAAAAATGCACTTGTTAAGCAATTCCAAAAACTATTGGAGCTTGACGATGTTGAGTTAGAGTTTGAAGAAGGCGCACTAATTGAGATTGCGAAAAAAGCAATTGAACGTAAAACAGGTGCTCGTGGACTTCGTTCTATTATTGAAGGCTTAATGCTTGAGGTAATGTTCGAGCTACCATCTCGCAAAGATATCGAGAAGTGTATTCTTACAAAAGAAACAGTAGCTGATAATGCAGCACCAAAATTGGTGTTACAAGACGGTACTGTACTTGATACAAAAACATCTGCATAATGCGAAGGAGAAACAGCAATTTTTATAATTGCTGTTTTTCTTTATGTTTAGCTATGTTCCTCCGCGGAAATACTAAGAGATAAAACATTGCGGGAGGAAATAAATGATGAGCTGGACAAATATATTTTTACTTGTTCAACTTGTTTTTGGTGTAATTGTCGGATTGTATTTTTGGCATTTACTTCGAAATCAGCGAACACAAAAAGTTTCAATTGATCGAGAATCGAAAAAAGAATTAGAACAGCTTCGTAAAATGCGCGAGATTTCTTTAACAGAGCCGCTTGCGGAAAAGGTGCGTCCTACATCCTTTTTAGATATTGTAGGGCAAGAGGACGGGATTAAGTCGTTAAAAGCGGCTCTTTGTGGTCCGAACCCGCAACATGTGATTATATATGGTCCGCCAGGTGTCGGAAAGACAGCGGCAGCACGTCTCGTATTAGAAGAAGCGAAACGAAATCCAAAATCTCCATTTCGCACAAATGCAACATTTATTGAACTGGATGCGACGACAGCTCGGTTTGATGAACGTGGTATTGCAGACCCTTTAATTGGTTCGGTGCATGATCCAATTTATCAAGGTGCTGGTGCGATGGGGCAAGCAGGTATTCCGCAACCGAAAAAAGGTGCGGTAACAGATGCTCACGGTGGTATTTTGTTTATTGATGAGATAGGTGAATTACATCCGATTCAAATGAACAAAATGTTAAAGGTGCTAGAAGATCGAAAAGTATTTTTGGAAAGTGCATACTACAGTGAAGAGAATACGATGATTCCAACGTATATACATGACATTTTTCAAAAAGGTTTACCAGCCGATTTTCGCTTAGTTGGGGCGACGACACGTTCGCCAGAGGAGATTCCTCCTGCTATTCGGTCGCGCTGTTTAGAAGTGTTCTTCCGTGAGTTAGATACAGAAGAAATTCAAAAAGTAGCGAAGAATGCGGCTGACAAAGTGGAAATGCAAATCGGTGAAAATGGTATTGAAATGATCGGGATGTATGCAAGAAATGGGCGAGAAGCGATTAATCTTGTACAAATTTCTGCTGGAATGGCAATAAATGAAGAACGTCCTTTCATTAAAGATGAAGATATAGAGTGGGTTGTTCACTCTAGTCAACTTACACCGAAGTATGAAAAACGCATTTACCCTATTCCGAGAATCGGTCTTGTAAATGGACTTGCTGTATACGGACCAAATACAGGTGCGTTATTAGAAATTGAAGTAACAGCAATCAAGGCGAAAGATAAAGGATCGGTAAATGTTACCGGAATTGTTGAAGAGGAAAGTATTGGTAGTCAAACGAAATCCATTCGTCGTAAAAGTATGGCGAAAGGTTCTGTAGATAATGTATTAACAGTGCTTCGATCTCTAGATGTATTGCCAGAAGGGTACGATATACATATTAATTTTCCAGGTGGTATCCCGATTGATGGGCCTTCGGCGGGAATTGCTATGGCAACAGGTGTGTATTCAGCAGTGCATCATACGTATGTGAATAATGAAGTAGCGATGACTGGTGAGATAAGTATACACGGGGAAGTGAAACCTATCGGTGGTGTGTACGCAAAAATAAAAGCTGCGAAAAAGGCAGGAGCTAAGAAAGTTATCATTCCTGCTGAAAACATGCAACCATTTTTGTATACAATAAAAGGAATTGAAATTATTCCTGTTCGGAAGTTGAAGGAAGTATTTGAGCTAACGTTTATACAGGAAAATATACATCGAGAGCTCGATGTACATACTACGATAGACGAAACAGATGCACAATCAATGTGAGAATGAACGATAATAGTATTTGCCAGACTTCGTTTAAGTTTGTATGCTTAAGCGGAGTCTTTTTTCTTTTATAAGGGAGAAAAAACGAGAGATTTACAGTTGCGGAGAATCTCTGCAATTGCATCTAGATGTATTGTAATATAAAATAGTTGAACAGGAGTTTAATTTATTATGGAGGTGCTATGTCTAGTATGAATACGAATGAAAGAATCGTGCCCCTCCTACCATTAAGAGGCGTTCTCGTATATCCAACGATGGTTCTGCATCTTGATGTAGGACGTGATAAATCGATACAAGCACTAGAGCAGGCGGCAATGGATGAAAATATCATCTTTTTAGCAATGCAAAAAGAAATGAATATCGATGATCCGAAAGAAGATGACATATATAGTGTAGGTACAGTGGCGAAAGTGAAGCAAATGTTAAAATTGCCGAACGGTACGCTTCGTGTCCTTGTAGAAGGTTTACATAGAGCAGAAGTAGTAGAGTTTATCGAAGAAGTAGAGTTTATCGAAGAAGAAAATGTAGTGCAAGTTTCTATTAAAACGATAACGGAAGAAGTGGAAGCTGATTTAGAAGAGAAAGCTCTTATGCGCACATTACTGGAGCATTTCGAACAATATATTAAAGTTTCGAAAAAGGTTTCAAATGAAACATTTGCAACGGTAGCTGATGTAGAAGAGCCAGGAAGATTAGCGGATTTAATTGCTTCTCACTTGCCAATTAAAACGAAGCAGAAACAAGAAATTTTAGAAATCATATCTGTGAAAGAACGATTACATACACTTATTTCAATTATTCAAGATGAACAAGAATTACTTAGTTTAGAAAAGAAAATTGGACAAAAAGTGAAACGTTCAATGGAGCGCACGCAAAAAGAATATTTTTTACGTGAGCAAATGAAGGCGATTCAAACTGAACTTGGCGATAAAGAAGGTAAGGGCGGGGAAGTTGAAGAACTTCGTGAGAAAATTGAACAGTCAGGAATGCCTGAAGAAACAATGAAGGCCGCACTGAAAGAATTAGATCGTTATGAAAAGTTACCAGCAAGTTCTGCGGAGAGCGGTGTTATTCGCAATTATATCGATTGGTTATTAGCACTTCCGTGGACAGAGGCAACAGAAGATATGATTGATCTTGCTCATTCTGAAGAGATTTTAAACAAAGATCATTACGGTCTTGAGAAAGTGAAAGAGCGCGTACTTGAATATTTAGCGGTACAGAAGTTAACGAATTCATTAAAAGGGCCTATCCTTTGTTTAGTAGGACCACCTGGGGTCGGAAAAACTTCGTTAGCGCGTTCTATTGCAACATCATTAAATCGTAATTTTGTCCGTGTATCCCTTGGTGGTGTGCGTGATGAATCTGAAATTCGTGGTCACCGTCGTACGTACGTTGGAGCAATGCCAGGACGTATTATTCAAGGTATGAAAAAGGCGAAATCAGTTAATCCAGTCTTCTTATTAGATGAAATTGATAAAATGTCTAACGATTTCCGTGGAGATCCTTCAGCAGCATTACTTGAAGTGTTAGACCCAGAACAAAACCATAACTTCAGTGATCATTATATTGAAGAACCATATGATCTATCGAAAGTTATGTTTGTAGCAACTGCGAATACACTTTCAAGTATTCCAGGTCCGTTACTTGACCGTATGGAAATTATTTCGATTGCTGGCTATACAGAGCTTGAAAAGGTTCACATTGCTCGTGAACATTTATTGCCGAAACAATTAAAAGAGCATGGCTTACGAAAAGGTAATTTACAAGTACGTGATGAAGCGCTTCTTGAAATTATCCGCTATTATACACGTGAGGCTGGTGTTCGTACATTAGAGCGCCAAATTGCAAAGGTTTGTCGTAAAGCAGCAAAGATTATCGTTACAGCAGAACGTAAGCGTATTGTAGTAACAGAGAAAAACGTTGTTGATTTACTTGGTAAGCACATATTCCGTTATGGGCAAGCTGAAAAAACAGACCAAGTTGGTATGGCGACAGGTTTAGCGTATACGGCAGCAGGTGGCGATACACTGGCGATTGAAGTGTCTGTAGCGCCAGGTAAAGGGAAATTAATTTTAACAGGGAAACTTGGGGATGTTATGAAAGAATCCGCGCAAGCAGCGTTTAGCTATATTCGTTCTCGTGCAGAAGAGCTTCAGATTGATCCTGATTTCCATGAGAAAAATGATATTCATATTCATGTTCCAGAAGGAGCAGTTCCAAAGGATGGACCGTCAGCAGGTATTACGATGGCAACGGCACTTATTTCTGCGCTAACAGGTATTCCTGTAAGTAAAGAAGTGGGGATGACAGGTGAAATTACACTTCGTGGTCGTGTATTACCGATTGGTGGTTTAAAAGAAAAAACATTAAGTGCTCACCGCGCAGGTTTAACAAAGATTATTTTACCAGCGGAAAATGAGAAAGATTTAGATGATATTCCAGAGAGCGTAAAAGAAAACCTTACGTTTGTGCTTGCATCTCATTTAGATGAAGTATTGGAGCACGCATTAGTAGGAGTGAAACAATGAAAGTAACAAAAGCAGACATTGTAATTAGTGCTGTTAAACCAGAACAATATCCAGACGGTGACTTACCGGAAATTGCATTAGCAGGTCGTTCAAATGTCGGGAAGTCTTCCTTTATTAATAAAATTTTAAATCGTAAAAAGTTAGTACGTATTTCTTCTAAACCAGGAAAAACACAAACATTAAACTTCTTCTTAATTAACGAGATGATGCACTTTGTGGACGTTCCAGGTTACGGATATGCGAAAGTATCTAAAACAGAGCGCGCGGCTTGGGGTAAAATGATTGAAACGTATTTTACAACACGTGAGCAATTAGATGCAGCTGTATTAGTAGTTGATTTACGTCACAAACCAACAAATGATGATGTAATGATGTATGATTTCTTAAAGCATTATGACATTCCAACCATTATTATTGCAACGAAAGCCGATAAAATTCCGAAAGGGAAATGGCAAAAGCATTTAAAAGTTGTAAAAGAAACGCTTGATATTGAAAGTGGCGATGAAGTCGTTCTATTCTCTTCTGAAACAGGACTTGGGAAAGAAGAAGCATGGAAAGCAATTCATAAATTTACAAAAACAAAAAACGCGTGACGAATGTCGCGCGTTTTTTTCTTTATACACTTTTAGTGTACGTTTAATGTAACCTCAATATTTCCTCGTGTTGCTTTAGAGTAAGGACATACGCCGTGAGCGGCTTCTACAAGTTCTTGTGCTTCGCTATGTGAAACGCCAGCGACATGTACATCAAGTACAGCAGATAGGCCGAAACCACCATCTGTATCTTTTCCGATAGAAACGTGAGCAGTTACTTCTGTACTTTCTACTTTCACACGTTTCGTACGAATGACAAGTTGTAATGCACTATCAAAACAAGCAGCGTAACCAGCAGCAAATAGTTGTTCTGGATTTGTTGCCTCTCCGCCTGCACCACCTAGTGCTTTCGGCATTTTCACATCAAGATTTAATATGCCATCATCTGATACTACTTTTCCATTTCTTCCACCTGTAGCAGTTACTGAAGCAGTATATAATTTATCCATGTTTATTCCCCTTTTCTATCATTAATTGTTTTCATTGTTTCAATTAGTTTATTTAATTGAATTAATAAAGAACGATATTCTTGTTCTGTAATTCCTAAATTTGTTGCCATCGTTGTCGGCAATGAACAAGCCTTATCTTGTAAATCTTTTCCTTTTTCTGTTAATTCAATACACACTTTTCGCTCATCTTCTTTGGAACGAACGCGTTTTACAAGGTTTAATGATTCCATTCGTTTTAACATAGGTGTTAACGTACCGGAATCTAAAAATAGACGTTCTCCAATTTCTTTTACTGTGAGTCCATCTTGCTCCCATAGTACGAGTAAAGTAATGTACTGTGGATACGTAATGCCCATTTCTTCTAAATATGGTCGGTAAAAGCGTGTAACCTCTCTAGAACAAGCATAAATAGAAAAACAAAGTTGATTATCTAGATGCAAAGAATCTTCTGTCATGAATGACTCCTTTCTAATTAAGTTGTGCACAATTTAATTTTGTAAAATCAATATAACGAAAAAGAAATACAATGTCAAATACATTGTATTGAGAAAGTTTGTGCTACAATTTGGAACAATCATACATATTTTCCTTCATGATGAAAGAAGATAGGAAAGATGATGTTATAATTTATATGGAATAGTTTCCATCACTTGATTATGAGGGCTTTTTTTGGTAACGTACAAATAGAGTTATTAATTTATAATCATTATAAAGTAGAAAAATTTTATTCATTTTACTGAATCTCCTTTCTTACATATGGAGAATAAATAAAAAAATAATCGGTTGTTCACACGATTGTCAGATTCATAAGAGGAAAGTTGTATTATGATAGTAGATAAAGTGATAAAACGGGTGAAGGGGGACATGCTGCGTGCATATTCTTGTTGTTAGTGTAAATTATCGAACAGCCCCTGTAGAATTTCGTGAGAAACTCACATTTCAGGCAGCAGAGCTAGAGCAAGCAATGACTACATTACAAAATCAAAAGAGCGTGTTAGAGAATGTCATTGTATCAACTTGTAATCGCACTGAGGTTTATGCTGTTGTCGATCAATTACACACGGGACGGTATTATATTAAGAAGTTTTTAGCTGATTGGTTTCAGCTTGAAATAGAAGAAGTCGCACCATATTTAACTATTTTTGAACAAGATGGTGCAATCGATCATTTATTCCGCGTAACGTGCGGTTTAGATTCTATGGTAGTTGGAGAGACGCAAATTTTAGGTCAAATAAAAGATAGCTTTTTAGAAGCGCAACAAGTAAAAGCAACAGGGACAATTTTTAATGAATTGTTTAAGCAAGTTATTACATTGGCGAAACGTGCTCACTCAGAAACGACAATTGGTGAAAGCGCGATGTCTGTTAGTTATGCTGCTGTTGAGCTTGGGAAGAAAATATTTGGCGAGTTAACAGATTGTCACGTACTTATTCTTGGTGCTGGTAAAATGGGTGAACTTGCACTACAAAACTTATATGGAAGTGGTGCTCGTAAAGTAACAGTCATGAATAGAACGCTTTCAAAAGCAGAAATAATGGCTGAGAAATATATGGGACACGCAAAACCTTTAAGTGAATTACAATGTGCATTATTAGAAGCTGATATTTTAATTAGTTCAACTGGTGCATCGGATTATGTCATTACGAAAGAGATGATGACCAAGGTAGAGAAAATGCGCTCTGGTCGTCCATTATTTATGGTTGATATTGCAGTGCCGCGTGATATTGATCCAGCAATTGATGAGCTAGAAGGTTCTTTCTTGTATGACATTGATGATTTGCAAGGAGTAGTGGAAGCGAACCGTGCTGAACGTTTAAAAGAAGCAGAGAAAATTCAATTTATGATTGAAGAGGAAATTGTTGTATTTAAAACGTGGTTAAGTACACTTGGTGTCGTTCCGTTAATATCAGCTCTTCGTGATAAGGCACTTGCTATTCAAAGTGAAACGATGGAAAGTTTGGAACGAAAAATACCAACTCTTAGTGATCGTGAGAGAAAAGTAATTAGTAAGCATACGAAAAGTATTATTAATCAATTATTAAAAGACCCAATTTTAGTAGCGAAAGAAATAGCTGCTGAAGAGGGAGCAGACGAAAAATTAGCGTTATTTGCAAAGATTTTCGATTTAGAAATGGAAGACGTAGAGAGTCGTGCGGAAGAAGTAGAACATAAAAGAGCGTGGACACCATCCGTTCCATCTTTATAATTTGGAAGGATGATCGGATGAGCTTTTTAAATAACAGTATTATTTATCATATTGCAATTATTTTATATGCTTGTAGCATTAGTTTATATTTTATAGATTATTTCCAAAGTAACCGAAAGGCGAACCGATTTGCTTTTTGGTTACTTTCGATTGTATGGGTTCTGCATTCTATTTTTATGTTGCTTAGAGCTACAGATTCAGAAACGAACCCCCTTTTAACCTTATTATCAGGCATTTATTTTTATGTTTGGCTATTGATTACGATGTCGTTAGTCATTAATCGATTTATGAGAATCGATTTTTTAGTCTTTTTTACAAATGTTGTTGCATTTGGCGTAAGCGCTTTTTCTATTTTTACGCCGCTTGGAAAGATGTCGCCGGTACTTGCAGAGCAATTAGTTTCGGAGCTTGTATATGTACATGTCGGTATGGCTATTATTTCTTATGCAACTTTTACTGTATCGTTCATTTTTTCTATTATGTATTTATTGCAATATCGCCTATTAAAAAAGAAAAAATGGAATGCGAGATTAAGAAGGTTAGGGAATTTACCGAAGCTAGAATCGATGTCTTACGGATTAAATTTATTTTCTGTTCCATTTTTCTTACTAGCTATTTTATTAGGATGCATATGGGGATATACAAAATTGGACAATTTCCATTGGTATGATACGAAAGTAATCGGGTCTTTTGTCGTTCTATTTGTATATTGTGCGGGTCTTTATTTACGAGCGGCAGATGTATTGCTAGGGAAGAAAATCGTGCAGTGGAACATCGGAGCATTTCTCGTAATGCTAATTAACATTTTTCTATTAAGCAGTTTATCCAACTTCCACTTTTGGTATTTATAATGAGGAGAGAAAATTATGCGCAAAATTATTGTAGGGTCACGAAAGAGTAAATTAGCATTAACGCAAACAAACTGGTTTATTGATCAGTTAAAAGCGCTAGGTTTACCATATGAATTTGAAGTGAAAGAAATCGTCACAAAAGGCGATGTAATTTTAGATGTTACTCTTTCAAAAGTAGGTGGCAAAGGCTTGTTTGTGAAAGAGATTGAACATGCGCTACTTACGAAAGAAATTGATATGGCTGTACATAGTATGAAAGATATGCCGGCCGTACTTCCAGAAGGATTAATGATTGGTTGTACACCAAAGCGTGTTGACCCTCGTGATGCTTTTATCTCAAAAAACGGAGCGTCGTTTAAAGAGTTAGCAGAAGGCGCTATTTTAGGTACGAGTAGTTTAAGACGTAGTGCACAGCTACTCGCTGCGAGACCAGACTTACAAGTGAAGTGGATTCGTGGAAATATCGATACACGTTTACGCAAATTAAAAGAAGAAGATTACGATGCAATTATTTTAGCGACAGCGGGATTACAAAGAATGGGCTGGGATAATGAAGTTATTACAGAACATTTAGATGAGACGTTATGTGTACCTGCTGTAGGACAAGGTGCATTAGCGATTGAGTGTCGTGAGGATGATAAAGATTTACTGCAGTTGTTAGCTCATATGAATGATGGAGTAACAGAAAAAACAGTGGCAGCAGAACGCGTATTTCTTCATAAACTTGAAGGGGGATGCCAAGTTCCGATCGCTGGATATGCAACTCTTACGGAAAACGATGCAATCGAATTAACAGCTCTTGTCGGGTCTATGGACGGTTCTGTTTTATTGAAAGAGAAAGTAGTAGGAACTGATCCAGAGAAAGTAGGATTAGAGGCTGCGGACCGTTTAATTAACCAAGGCGCAAAAGAACTCATTCTTGCTGCAAATAAGGAGCAACAATAAGTATGAACGCTCTCGCTGGCAAAACGGTATTGGTTACGCGTGCCCAGCATCAAGCAAAACAAATGAGTGTAGCGGTGAAAGAAAAGAGCGGAATTCCATTGGAAATTCCGCTTTTGCGTATGGAAGGTATGTCTCATAGGCAAATTCAACATATAGCAGGGCAGTTACATTCGTATGACTGGGTTATTTTTACGAGTAAAAATGGGGTAGCTTTTTTTCTAGATCGTTTGAGACAGAAGCTACCTGTAACGACTAAAATTGCTGCAGTAGGTGTGAAAACAAAGTTAGAGTTAGAAAAGCGAGGCTATCGAGTGGATTTTGTTCCAACTTCATTTGTTGCAGAAGTATTTGCAGAAGAGTTTGTAAAAAGATTAAGTGGAAACGAACGTATTTTATTTCCGAAAGGGAATTTAGCAAGAGACGTAATTCCAGTTGCGCTTCGTGAAATGGGTGTTTCTCTAGATGAGCTTATCGTATATGGTACGAAAGAAAATGTAGAGAAAAGGCAAGAGCTTATAGAAGCGTTAGAAGTAGGGAAAGTAGACATTATTACATTTACGAGCCCTTCCACTGTTACGAGTTTTGTTCGTTTACTTGAGGATACAAACTGGAGAGAATGGACAAAAAAATGTACAATTGCTTGTATAGGGCCTATTACGGAAAAAGAGGCGAGCCTTTATTTTTCGCATATTATTATGCCGAAAGAGTACACTGTAGAAGCATTACTACAATGTGTTTGTGAATCTATAAAATAAAAGAATGGGGATAGAAATCTATGAACTCTTTACAATTTAATCGTCATCGTCGCTTAAGACAAAGTGGAGGCATGCGTGCGCTTGTGCGTGAAACGTTTTTACATACGGAAGATTTTATTTACCCTATTTTTGTATTAGAAGGAGAGAATGTTCGTAATGAAGTGCCTTCTATGCCAGGCGTATATCAAATATCTTTAGATTTATTGCAAGCTGAAATGCAAGAAGTTGTTGATTTAGGTATTCGTTCTGTTATTGTATTTGGTTTACCTGCTGAAAAAGATGAAGTTGGATCATCAGCATATTGTGATCATGGAATTGTGCAACGTGCGATTCAGCAAATTAAAGGTGAATTCCCTGATCTAGTAGTAGTTGCGGATACATGTTTATGTCAATTCACAAGCCATGGTCATTGCGGTGTAATTGAAGATGGTATTATTTTAAATGACGAGTCTCTTGCAGTTCTTGCAAAAACAGCTGTAAGCCAAGCGAAAGCAGGAGCGGACATTATTGCGCCATCAAACATGATGGACGGATTCGTAACAGCAATTCGCCACGCATTAGATGAAAATGGTTTTGGACATGTACCAGTTATGTCGTACGCTGTTAAATATTCATCAGCATTTTACGGACCATTCCGTGATGCGGCGCATGGTGCACCGCAATTTGGTGATCGTAAAACATATCAAATGGACCCAGCGAACCGCATGGAAGCATTCCGTGAAGCAGAATCAGATGTAATGGAAGGGGCAGATTTCTTAATTGTAAAGCCAGCTCTTTCTTACTTAGATATCGTTCGTGATGTGAAAAATAACTTTAATTTACCAGTCGTTGCTTATAACGTAAGCGGTGAATATTCAATGATTAAAGCGGCAGCGCAAAATGGCTGGATTAATGAAAAAGAAGTTGTACTTGAAAAATTAATTAGTATGAAACGCGCAGGAGCAGATTTAATTATTACGTATCATGCGAAAGATGCAGCAAGATGGTTACAAGAAGGAGGTGCTAAATAATGAAAAAGTTTGATAAGTCGATTGCAGCGTTTGAAGAGGCTCAAGATTTAATGCCTGGTGGCGTAAATAGCCCAGTTCGTGCTTTTAAGTCTGTCGGTATGAATCCGTTGTTTATGGAGCGTGGAAAAGGCTCTAAAGTATATGATATCGATGGAAATGAATACATCGATTACGTATTATCATGGGGTCCTTTAATTCATGGTCATGCAAATGATCGTGTTGTTGAGGCTTTAAAAGCTGTTGCTGAAAGAGGTACAAGCTTCGGTGCCCCAACGGAAATTGAAAATAAATTAGCGAAACTTGTTATTGAGCGTGTACCATCAATTGAGATTGTACGTATGGTTAACTCTGGAACAGAAGCAACAATGAGTGCACTACGTTTAGCTCGTGGTTATACAGGCCGTAACAAAATTTTGAAATTTATCGGTTGTTATCACGGTCATGGTGACTCGTTATTAATTAAAGCGGGTTCTGGGGTAGCAACGCTAGGTTTACCAGATAGCCCTGGTGTACCAGAAGGTGTAGCGAAAAATACGATTACAGTAGCGTATAACGATTTAGAAAGTGTGAAATACGCTTTCGAACAATTCGGTGATGATATTGCTTGTGTCATTGTAGAACCAGTAGCAGGGAATATGGGTGTTGTTCCTCCGCAACCAGGATTTTTAGAAGGTCTTCGTGAAGTAACAGAGCAAAATGGTGCATTGCTTATTTTTGATGAAGTAATGACAGGATTCCGTGTTGCTTATAATTGCGGACAAGGTTATTACGGTGTAACACCTGATTTAACTTGTTTAGGTAAAGTAATCGGTGGTGGATTACCGGTAGGAGCATACGGTGGTAAAGCAGAAATTATGCGCCAAGTTGCACCGAGCGGACCAATTTATCAAGCGGGTACTTTATCAGGTAACCCACTAGCAATGGCAGCAGGTTATGAAACGTTAGTACAGTTAACGCCAGAATCGTATGTAGAATTCGAGCGTAAAGCTGAAATGTTAGAAGCTGGTTTACGTAAAGCGGCTGAAAAACATGGCATTCCGCATCATATTAACCGTGCGGGTTCTATGATTGGTATCTTCTTTACAGACGAACCAGTTATTAATTACGATGCAGCAAAATCTTCAAACTTAGAATTCTTTGCAGCTTACTATCGTGAAATGGTAGAACAAGGTGTATTCTTGCCACCATCTCAATTCGAAGGTTTATTCTTATCGACAGCACATAGTGATGCAGATATTGAAGCGACGATTGCAGCGGCTGAAATTGCCATGTCAAAATTAAAAGCTTAATTGAATAAAGAAAATCGCTCTCCGTAAGGGGGGCGATTTTTTTTATTCATAAAGTCAGCTTTCCGTACATAAATCTGTAATGACATATAGTTTGGGAGGGGGAAAAGAAGTGGCAACAGATCATTCATTACGTTTTTCATTAAAAGAATCTGTTTGGTTCCAAAAAGGACAGGAAGTCGAAGAACTTTTGTCAATTTCGTTAGATCCAGACGTTGAGATAGAAGAGCTTGATCATGAGGTAATTGTGAGAGGGCAATTAGATTTAACGGGAGAGTATGTTGCAAGGCAAGATGATTCAGCTTATTCATTAAGAGATTTATCGCCAGCGAAGTCAATAGATTATGTAGAAACGAGAGAAGATGGGGTTAATGAACTTGTTCATTCCTTTCCGCTTGAAATATCAATCCCGAGAAACCGTGTGAAAGTAATTGAAGAACTATATGTATCTATCGAGGAATTTGATTATGAACTAAAGGAAAATGGTTGCTTACAATTATTAGCGGATATATCTATTACAGGTTTATGTGATGAAGAACGAATCGAGGATGAAGAGGAAGAGGAAGAAACGGCGTATGCTGAGTTGGAAGTTGATTCAGCGCAAGAGGATGAAAATAGACCGACGCCGCAAGTAGAAGAACCAGCTTATAAGGAATCAGATGAGTGGGAAGATTACGCGTTTGAACCGTTCCAACTAGAAGAAAGAAAAGAGCAGGAAGTAGAAGAAGAGGAAATAGAAGAACATGAATTTGTAGAGCGTGAAGAGGAGAAAGAAACAACGCCGCAATTTGAATTGTTCGGACGAAAAGATTTCAAGAAAGAAAAAGCGAAAAAACAAGAAGAGCAAGAAGAAGAAACGTATTCACAGCGAGATGAAAATGCGCTTTATTTAACGAAATTATTTACGAAAGAACCGGAAGAAGAATTTACAAAGTTAAGAATGTATTTCGTGCAAGAAGGAGATACGATTGAATCTGTTGCAGAACGTTATGAAACATCTGTACAAAACTTATACCGTGTCAATCAAACAGAAGATATATATTTAACTACAGGACAAATTATTTATATTCCTGTTTCAAGAGCAAAAGCGAAATAAGTGAGTGTTTTCACTCACTTATTTTTCTAAAGGCTATGTTTTGAATAGAAAGGGTTATTCGTATGGATATGGAATTACGAAATCGCTATGAACCCATTGTAAGGCAATATAGATTGGATACACAGCATATGGAAGAACACGGAAGCGTGACGAAAATTTATACGAATCAAGGTCCATATGCGCTCAAGAAAATAGAAGGCAGGAAGTTAGAGCGGAATAACTTTTTGCATCATATTCAATATTTAAAGGAGAAAGGCTTTTCAAATTATGTACCTATATATCATGCGACGGACGGAAATTATATTTTAAGTGACGGTACGTATAATTATTATTTAATGCCTTGGTTAGAGCGTGCGGAAGGGAACGGCGAGGATAATGATCAATACCATAAAATGTTTCAGACTCTCGGAACGTTGCATCAAAAAACGGTAAAAGAAGAAACGTATACAGAAGAGGATTTAGAAAAACATTATACAAATATATCCGATCGCTGGGAAAGTGATGGAGAGATGTTAGAAGAGTTTCTTGTAGAATCTGAAGCGAAGTGGTATATGTCTCCGTTTGAATTGCAATATTGTACGTACTATCATCATGTAATGAGGGCGCGTGAGTTTGCAACGAAGCAATTAAATGAGTGGAACGATGCAATGAAAGAAAAAGAAACAACGCGCATTACTTTTGTACATGGTAACGTATCGCTTAATCATTTTTTATTTGATTATGAACGGAATGGCTATTTTATTAGTTTAGAAAAATCGAAGTTTGCAACACCTGTGCAAGATATTGTAGGCTTTTATTCTCGGTCTTTAAACACATATCCAATTGCGCGAAGTGATCGGTTTGAATGGTATCAAATGTATCAAAAAAATTTCCCTTTTACGAAAGAAGAGCAACTACTCATGTTTGCGTATATGACGTATCCATCGCAATTTATTCGGCAAATCCAGTCTTATAAGAAAAGAAGAGAGCGGCGTAATGAGGAAAATGAACTTCTCGGAGTAAAGAGTTTGCAACAAGCGCATTGGCTCGTTAGTAATATAGAATATTTTCTTTCGCAATTACAAGCTGCCCAGCAAGGGAACGGATAAAACGGTAAGTAGAGGGTGCTTTAATTTATTAAAGAATATTTCGAAAAAATATGTAATACAAAGAAGATGATTTCTGTTGAGGCGGAAGTCATCTTCTTTGTATTGGGTTGATATCTATAGTGATTTACAGTTTTTCATTTTCTAATTGTGTAAAGGACTTGCAAGGATTTGGATGTGGATTATCATCGAAATATAAAAGCATCTGGCAATTTAATTAATGCTGAAAGAGTCGTTTATATTACTGGAATGTTTTTGTTTTTTTATATGATGATTAATAGTTATATTCATCTACTTTAGGAGAGGGATACGGTGGGAGAAACAATCCGAAATAAGAGGGATTTCTAACGCCGTTATGGTTGTATTTAAAGATAAGGTAATTTTTAGAATTTTTTGTATTTGTTTTCAAAAAAAGAAGGAGAAATGGTTTTTTTTTTTGTAGAATTTACCACGTGTAATAAAAACATTTTATAAGGAGTTGCTTTTATTGTGAAAAAAATCAAAAAACCTATACTCGTTTTATCAGCTGCTACTATGTTTTCATTGGTTGTTATACCGTCTACTAACACTTTTGCTGCAACAGCATCTGTTCCGAAAAAAATTGAACAGACTCCGGTGAATTCGTCTTATCAAGTTTATAATAGTCAAGGTGATTATACAGCTCATGGGGTCAAGCTTAAATCTATTTCTGTTGCTTTTAGAAGCGGTGGATGGTTACTGGAACAAATCATAAAACCTTTTAGTAAAGCAAACGCGAGTATAATTCGTTCCAAATCTAAAGCCATTGCAGATAAGTTAGATGAAATTACAGAAGTATCAATATTAGTAGTAGCAAGTGGGCTTAGATCCGTTGGCTTACCTGATGATGTAGCTAAAGCTTTGGCTAAAATTATAGTAGCGTTTGTGTTATAAAACATAATGTTTCCCGTATCTTAATTAAAGTACGGGGAACATTATGTTTTTATTTATAAGGGGGAGTATAATGCGAGAAATATTTAGTTTTGCTAGTGTTGCTTTTATTATTATTTGTTTTTATATAGTTAGTGTCTCTTTTTTTATCTATTTATTGAGTTTAATATCATTTTTAGGCATACGTATATTGGAGTGGAAATCGATTGTATTTTTTTCGCTTGGAACTTTTTTTTGGATGATTCCATATGAGGTAATATCACTACTACATAGTATTCGTGTTAGAAATAAAGCGATATTAAATCTTTTGGTTGCGTTATTAAATGTAATTTTATTTTCTTATTTTATTATTTGGTTAGATACAAAGATAAAAGGAATTTTATTCTCTAGTCAAGGATTGGTTGTATATATAATATTTATCATTATATTTTTAATAGGGATTCAAAAAAAGGGGGAACAGTTAGAGAAAAATGATAAATAACAAATCTGTATTTTTTAACAAGTCTATAAAGAGATAAAAGTCGTAGTTTCAAATTTATCTTGACGAATAAGGTTTCGTTTTTTACACTATTGTATATAATAATTAACAATCATATAAATGCCTTGAAGGGGAAGAGTATAACAAGAAACGTCTTCAGAGAGGAGAATCATTAGCTGGGAGATTCTCTAGATAGTTATGTTAGAAGGTAGCCCTGGAGCATCTTTTCTGAACGGAATAGTTCTCATTAGGAAAAGACGGATTTGTCCGTTATCAAATTAAGAGTATAAGCAAATTCCTGAATTTGTTTGTAAATAAAGGTGGTACCGCGATGTCCCTCGTCCTTTTTTGGATGAGGGGCATTTTTTATTTTAAGGAGGGAAAATAATGTCAAACACGGAAAAGAATTTACCAACTAAATATGATCATATGTCCGTTGAAGAAGGCCTTTATCAGTGGTGGTTAGAAGGCAAATATTTTGAAGCAACAGGAGACGAGAAGAAACAACCGTATACAATTGTAATTCCACCTCCGAACGTAACTGGTAAGTTACACTTAGGTCATGCTTGGGATACAACTCTTCAAGATATTTTAACTCGTACGAAGCGTATGCAAGGTTACGATGTATTGTGGCTTCCAGGAATGGACCATGCGGGTATCGCAACACAAGCAAAAGTAGAAGGGAAACTTCGTGAAGAAGGTATTTCACGTTACGATCTTGGCCGTGAGAAATTCCTTGAAAAGGCTTGGGAATGGAAAGAAGAATACGCTTCTCACATTCGTCAACAATGGGGGAAAGTTGGTTTAGGACTAGACTATTCTCGCGAACGTTTCACATTAGACGAAGGTTTATCTGATGCGGTTAATAAAGTATTCGTTCAATTATACGAAAAAGGCTTAATTTACCGCGGTGAATATATTATCAACTGGGACCCGGCAACACGCACAGCTCTTTCTGATATTGAAGTAATTCATAAAGAAGTTCAAGGTGCATTCTACCATATGAACTATCCGTTAACAGATGGATCTGGCCACATTCGTCTTGCAACAACTCGTCCAGAAACGATGCTTGGTGATACAGCGGTAGCAGTTCATCCAGAAGACGATCGTTACAAGCATTTAATCGGAAAAACAGTTACACTTCCAATCGTAGGCCGTGAGATTCCGATTATTGCTGATGAGTATGTAGAAAAAGATTTCGGAACAGGTGTTGTAAAAATTACGCCAGCTCATGACCCGAATGACTTTGAAGTAGGTAACCGTCATGACTTACCACGTATCTTAGTAATGAACGAAGATGGAACGATGAACGAAAAAGCTGGTAAGTATAACGGTATGGATCGTTTCGAGTGCCGTAAAGCGTTAGTAAAAGATTTACAAGAAGTGGGCGTATTAGTAGAAATCGAGCCTCATATGCATTCAGTAGGTCATAGTGAGCGTAGTGGTGCAGTTGTTGAGCCTTACTTATCAACACAATGGTTCGTAAAAATGGCTCCACTTGCTGAGAAGGCAGTAGCGCTTCAGCAAAAAGAAGAAGAGAAAGTAACGTTCGTACCAGAGCGTTTCGAAAACACATATTTACGTTGGATGGAAAATATTCACGACTGGTGTATTTCTCGTCAATTATGGTGGGGACACCGTATTCCAGCTTGGTATCATAAAGAAACTGGTGAAGTATACGTAGGTACAGAAGCACCAGCAGATATTGAAAACTGGAATCAAGATAACGACGTACTTGATACATGGTTCAGTTCAGCACTATGGCCATTCTCAACACTTGGTTGGCCAAATGAAGATGCAGCAGACTTCAAGCGTTACTATTCAACAGATGCACTAGTAACTGGTTATGACATCATCTTCTTCTGGGTATCTCGTATGATTTTCCAAGGTTTAGAGTTTACAGGCGAGCGTCCATTTAAAGATGTATTAATTCACGGTTTAGTTCGTGATGAGCAAGGACGTAAAATGAGTAAATCTCTTGGTAACGGTATTGACCCAATGGAAGTTATCGAGAAGTACGGTGCAGATGCAATGCGTTTCTTCTTATCAACGGGAAGTGCACCAGGTCAAGATTTACGCTTCAGCATGGAGAAAGTAGAATCTACTTGGAACTTCATTAATAAAATTTGGAATGCATCACGTTTCGTATTAA
This sequence comes from Bacillus sp. FDAARGOS_527, assembly GCF_003812125.1. Classification (NCBI taxonomy): domain Bacteria; kingdom Bacillati; phylum Bacillota; class Bacilli; order Caryophanales; family Bacillaceae; genus Bacillus; species Bacillus sp. FDAARGOS_527. Next base: position 3,547,403 of record NZ_CP033795.1, on the reverse strand, counting down.
TGAACATGGATGACATGAAATATGAAGAAATCGATTTAACTGGTGAAAAATCAGTTGCAGATAAGTGGATTTTAACTCGCTTAAATGAAACAATCGAAAGCGTAACACGTAACATGGATAAATATGAGTTCGGTGAAGCTGGTCGCTCATTATACAACTTTATTTGGGATGATTTCTGTGACTGGTACATTGAAATGGCGAAACTTCCTCTATACGGTGAAGATGAAGCAGCTAAGAAAACAACTCGTTCTATTTTAGCTTACGTATTAGACCAAACAATGCGTCTATTACACCCATTCATGCCATTCGTAACAGAGAAGATTTGGCAACATTTACCGCACGAAGGCGAATCTATTACAGTAGCAGCGTGGCCAACAGTTCGCGAAGATTTACAAGATACAGAAGCTGCAGCAGAAATGCACCTTCTAGTTGATATCATTCGCTCTGTTCGTAACATTCGTGCAGAAGTTAATACGCCAATGAGCAAAAAAGTTCAAATGCAAATTAAAGCAAAAGACGAGGCTGTACTTGCTCAACTTACGAAAAACAGCTCTTACATTGAGCGTTTCTGTAACCCAAGCGAATTAACAATTCAAACGGACTTACAAGCGCCAGAAAAAGCAATGACTGCAATCGTAACAGGTGCAGAGTTATTCTTACCGTTAGCTGATCTTATCAATCTTGATGAAGAGAGAGCACGTCTTGAGAAAGAGCTTGAGAAGTTCGATAAAGAAGTAGAACGTGTACAGAAGAAACTTTCAAACCAAGGTTTCGTAGCGAAAGCTCCTGCAGCAGTTATTGAAGGAGAGCGTGCGAAAGAGCAAGATTACCTAGAAAAACGCGAAGCAGTTCGTCAACGTCTAGCGGATCTTGAGAAATAAAAATGTTTTTTAGAGACTCACTATATTGGTGAGTCTCTTTTCTTTGCGTATAATAGAATGATGAAGGTTGTTTTTTGAAAGGGGAAAGCATACGTGATACATACATACGAAGAAGCGATAGGGTGGATTCATAGCCGATTGAAGTTTGGTATTAAACCAGGATTAGAAAGAATGAGATGGATGCTAGAAGAACTCGGAAATCCAGAACGTCACATAAAATGTGTTCATCTTGCTGGTACAAATGGAAAAGGTTCAACGTTAACATATATGCGCTACATGTTAGAAAATGCAAAATATAAGGTAGGAACATTTACCTCCCCTTATATTGAAACATTTAACGAGCGTATTAGTGTGAATGGAACGCCAATTGCAGATGAAGAGATTACTGAACTTGTAAAGATGGTAAAGCCAGTCGTTGAAAAACTAGATGAGACGGATTTAGGGGAAGCGACTGAGTTTGAAATTATTACTGTTATGGCAATTTGTTATTTCGGTAAAGTTAATTTCTGTGATGTTGTTTTATTTGAAACAGGGCTTGGAGGGCGCTTTGATTCTACGAATGTGATTCATCCAGTTCTCACGATTATTACGAATATCGGTCACGATCATATGCATATTTTAGGTAATACATTAGGAGAAATTGCATATGAAAAGGCGGGGATTATTAAATCTGGTGTTCCGGTTATTACTGGTGTGCAAGATGAGGAAGCGTTGCAAGTCATTCAAAAAGTTGCAAAGGAAAATCAGGCAAACTTATACGAGATGGGCAACCATTTTACATCGTTACATAAACAGTCTAGTGAAGATGGAGAACAGTTCGATTTCACTTGTCCTTTCGCCTCTTTTGAAGATGTGCGAATCACAATGAAAGGCAGCCATCAAGTAGGAAACGCAGCACTTGCACTTATGGCAGTCATGTATGTAAAAATATACTTATCATTTTTAATTGAGGAAGAAGAAATAAGAACTGGATTACAGGAAGCGTATTGGGTGGGGCGCTTTGAAAAACTGCAAAGTAATCCGGATATTATTATAGATGGTGCTCATAACCCAGAAGGTATTGAAAGTCTTGTGAAAACGGTAGAATCACATTACAAAGATAAAAATGTAATAGTTTTATTTACTGCCCTTGGTGATAAACAATTGCACAATATGGTAGGTCAATTAGAAAGCATCGCCGATGAAATTATTTTTACAACATTCGCCTTTGATCGTGCTATTTCAGCAGGCGAGCTTGCATCGTATGCAAAGGAAGAGTCAAAATTAGTTTTTGACAATTGGAAAGAGGCAATTGATACGAAGGTTGAAATGCTTGGAGAAAATGATGTTTTTATCATAACAGGTTCTCTTTATTTCATTTCGGAAGTTCGAAAATATATTCGCGAAAAAAACTAGATAGTCTTTGCTATCTAGTTTTTTTGTTCTACAAATGAAGTCAAATGCATACATATAAGATAAATATATAGGGTTATTTGGCGAATTCCTCTGACAAATATCTCGTTTTTTTGTGAAATGAATATGATATGATGCGGACAACGATAAGAGGTGAGGTGTGAGTGTATGGACAAGCAATCACGAACGATCTCAGTGAAAGTGAATGGAACAGAAGCGAAGTATGAGGAGAAGAAGAAAGATGAATTTGACTGGATGGTAGTAGAAAGTGAAAGGCCAAAAAACGTTGTTCCGTTTCAAAAATCGAAAGTAGCGTCTACGGAAAAAAATCGAAAGAAGTGGAGCAATACGTTAATTGCAATCGTTGCAACTGCAATTATTATTGGTACGGCGTTTGGGATGGGGATGCTACAGTTACTGAAAGGACAAGGTGCCACAGGAGGAAGCGAAGTAACAGCTTCGAAGCAGATGCGAAAGGAAGAATCAAAGGTGGGTGGAACGGCAGAACAAACACCAGCACCAAAAGAGGAAAAAACAAAAGCACAGACAGGAACGTCATTAGATCCAATGAAATTATTTTTTGTTCAAGGAGGAATCTATTCTTCTGAAGAAAAGGGACAGGCCGCTCTTGAAGAGTGGAAAGGTAATGGAGGTGTAGCAGCCTTAAAACCGAGCGGTGATAAGTATGCATTAGTTGTTGGTATTGCTAGCGATGAACAAGGCATAAACCAATTAATGACGCAGTATAAAAATGATAATGTCTCCGTATTGAAAAAGGACTGGGATATAACAGATAAAGCGTTACTGAAAGATGATAAAGAAGTTGGGGCGTTTTTAACAAAAGTACAGCCATTATATACTCATTTAGCAAAATATGCTTCTAGCGTACAAGCTAGTGAAAAAAGTAATGCAAAAGATATAAGTGCGATCGAAAAAGAGTGGAAAGCGATTGAAAAAGAAGGGAAAAGTATGAAGCAGGAGGAAGCAAAGAAATTGTATATGTACACTTCAGTAGCTGTGCAAACAGTGAAGGACGGCAAAGGTGATAAGGAGTCTTTGGCGAAATTAAATCAAGTTATCATTGATGGTATACTTTCATACGAAAAAATTGTTTCACAAAAGGTGAAATAATAGGATAATGAAATGACGAAGGAAGAAGTGTAGAGGCTTCTTTCTTTTCTTTTGAATTTAGAGTAAAGTGCTTTCTCTATGACAGGAATATAATCGTGTTTTAGTAAGGAAGTATTATTTTGTTTAGAGAAAATAATATTTCTTTTATTTGTGGACAAACTATTCCTTTGATACGATTGATATAAATGATTCTGCTTCATGTGAGAAAGGAAGGAGAAAATATGAGAAAAATTATTTTAGCTTCAGGATCACCTCGCAGGAAGGAATTGCTTGAGTTAGCGAGTGTACCATTTGAAATTATTGTAAGTGAAGTAGAAGAAACGATTGGTGCGTATTCATCACCTTCTGATATTGTTATGTCCCTCGCCCTGCAAAAAGCATCTGCGGTAGCAGAATATAACAGTGATCATATTGTGTTAGGTGCAGATACAATTGTTACATATGAATCGCGTATTCTTGGAAAGCCATCTAATGAGGCTGAGGCGAAAGAAATGTTGCAATTGTTATCAGGGAAAACACATGAAGTGTATACAGGTGTTGCAATTATAGCAAAAGACAAAACAGTCACTTTTTACGAGCGTACAGAAGTTACGTTTTGGGAATTAACAGAAGAGGAAATTGACGCATACATTGCATCAAAAGAGCCTTTGGATAAAGCAGGAAGTTATGGGATTCAAGGTAAAGGGTCTATTTTTGTTCAACATATTCAAGGGGACTACTATAGTGTAGTTGGGTTACCAATTTCACGTCTTGTTCGGGAATTAAAACAATTTAATATTGATGTAACCCATGCGTAAAACTGCATGGGATTTTCTTTGAGAGAACAAATAAAGGGGTGGAGAAATGAACGGTATTCGTGATGTTGTCAAAGAAGAACAGCCACGGGAGCGTTTATTGTTAGAAGGGGCTGGAAGTTTATCCAATCGGGAGCTTCTTGCAGTGTTACTCAGAACAGGTTCTAAAGACGAAACAGTTTTAAAGTTATCGGATAAAATTTTGCATCATTTTGATGGTTTACGTATGTTGAAAGACGCAACGCTAGAAGAGTTAGTGAGTATACATGGTGTTGGAGTTGCGAAGGCATCACAGCTCATCGCTGCTTTTGAACTCGGTAGAAGAATGGTGCGTTTAGAATATCAAAATAGATACAGCATTCGAAGCCCGGAAGATTGCGCCAGATATATGATGGAAGAAATGCGCTTCCTGCAGCAGGAGCATTTTGTATGTCTCTATTTGAACACAAAGAATCAAGTTATACATAGGCAAACGATTTTTATTGGAAGTTTAAACTCTTCAATTGTACATCCCAGGGAAGTTTTTAAAGAAGCATTTCGCCGTGCAGCAGCCTCTATCATATGTCTTCATAACCATCCCTCAGGAGACCCTGCGCCGAGCCGAGAAGATATTGAAGTAACAAAACGCTTAGTAGAATGCGGCAGGATTATCGGAATTGAAGTGCTCGATCATATTATAATAGGTGACCATAAATTCGTGAGTTTAAAGGAAAAAGGTCATATTTAAGACTATGCTTTTTACTTATTTTGTTTTATAATGTGATTTATGAGTTTTTTGTAGAAAATTATCTACAAAAAGGATAAAGATATAAAAAACGTACTGTTTTTATAATATAAAGTAAGAAAAAATGAGTCCGTGAAAACAAGAAAGGAAGATAAATAATATGTTTGGATTTGGTGGCTTTACTCGCGATCTTGGAATAGACTTAGGAACTGCGAACACGCTTGTATATGTAAAGGGAAAAGGTGTAGTTTTACGTGAACCTTCAGTAGTAGCGTTACAAACTGATACGAAACAAATCGTTGCTGTAGGTAGCGATGCAAAACAAATGATTGGTCGTACACCAGGAAACGTTGTGGCACTTCGCCCGATGAAAGACGGTGTAATTGCTGATTACGAAACGACAGCAACAATGATGAAATATTACATTCAACAAGCTCAAAAATCAAATGGATTCTTCTCACGTAAGCCTTATGTAATGGTATGTGTACCATCTGGTATTACAGCTGTAGAAAGACGTGCAGTAATCGATGCGACTCGTCAAGCTGGTGCTCGTGATGCTTATCCTATCGAAGAACCATTTGCAGCAGCAATTGGTGCAAACTTACCTGTTTGGGAACCAACTGGTAGCATGGTTGTTGATATCGGTGGCGGTACAACAGAAGTTGCAATCATTTCTTTAGGTGGTATTGTAACAAGTCAATCAGTTCGTGTTGCTGGTGATGATATGGATGATTCAATCATTCAGTACATTAAGAAAAGCTACAACTTAATGATCGGTGAAAGAACAGCTGAAGCATTAAAATTAGAAATCGGTTCTGCAGGCGAGCCAGAAGGTATCGAGCCTATGGAAATTCGTGGTCGTGATTTAGTAAGTGGTTTACCAAAAACAGTACTAATTCAACCAGAAGAAATTGCAGATGCATTAAAAGATACAGTAGATGCCATTGTAGAATCTGTTAAAAATACGTTAGAGAAAACTCCACCAGAATTAGCGGCAGACATTATGGACCGTGGCATCGTATTAACAGGTGGCGGAGCATTACTACGTAATTTAGATAAAGTAATTAGTGAAGAAACAAATATGCCAGTTCTTGTTGCAGAAGATCCATTAGATTGCGTAGCAATTGGAACGGGTAAAGCATTAGACAATATCGATCTTTTCAAAACTGCTGCTCGATAATATTGCAAAATAAAAATCAATGAAATTAAGAGGGTGTGAACGTGCCACAGTTTTTCTTAAACAAAAGATTAATTGTTTTGTTAGTTAGTATTATTCTTCTCGTGGCATTGATTGGAATCTCATTGAAAGAACGGAACAGTTTAACATGGCCAGAGCAGTTTGTTAAAGACACTGTCGGTGTTGTAGAACGTGTATTCCAAAAGCCAGCGAAATACGTAGCTGGATTCTTCGAAAATGTAGAGGATGTAAAGCGCACGTATGAAGAGAATAAAGAATTAAAAGCAAAATTAGACAATTATGCAGGTCTATCAGGGAAAGTAAAACAATTAGAAGATGATAACAAGAAGTTACAAGAGTTAACGGGTAAAGATAAGTTAAATAGCGGTTATACTGAAATTCCAGCGACTGTTGTTTCTCGTAATCCAGATAAATGGTACGATTTAGTTGGACTTGATAAAGGGGCACAGCAAGGAATAAAAAAAGATATGGCTGTATTAACTCCACAAGGTTTAGTGGGACGAGTGAAAAGTGTATCTCAGTTTACATCATCAGTAGAATTGTTAAGTTCTATGAGCCGAACAAATCGTGTTTCTGCTATCGTACAAGGGAATGAGAAAATCTTTGGATTGATTGAAGGTTACGATAAAGAAAAGCACTTACTTCTTTTCACAAAGATTGGTTCTGATGCACCGGTAGATAAGGATCAACTAGTTGTAACATCTGGGCTCGGTGATATTTTCCCGAAAGGTCTTGTAATTGGAAAAATCGTTGAAGTTCAGCAGGATCCATACGGTTTAACAAAAACAGCTTATGTAAAGCCAGCCGCTGATTTAAATGACGTAGAGCATGTTGTAGTTGCGAAACGTGAAACGCCTTCAGCGCCATTAGAATAGGAGGGGGAGAAGAGATGATGAAGATTTTAAAAAGAGCAGCTCTTCCTCTTTTGCTCCTTTTTGCTTTTTTATTTGAAAATATGTTTGCTACTATTGTTCCAACAGAGGTTTTTTGGAAAGACAGTATAGCATCACCTCATTTCTTTATCATTGTGTTATGTTTTATTACTGTGTACTATAGTCCGGTCCAAGGGATTTATTACGGACTATTATTTGGTTTCTTATTTGATACCGTATACACGGAACTTGTTGGTATATATATTTTTGCGTATCCGATTTTAGTTTATTTAGTTTATAGTGTGATGAAGGTACTACAATTGAATTTATTTATTGTTACTTCTATCGTACTAGCTAGCATAGTAGCATTAGAGTATTATGTGTATGGATTTTTAACTTTGTTAGGACGTACTCATATGTCGGCGTATGTCTTTTTCACAGATCGTCTCCTGTCTACTTTATTGCTAAATGCAATTTTCTTATTGATAGTTTGTTTCCCACTGAGACGATATTTAGTGCGTCTTTCAAAAGCGATGGAAGAAAAAGAAAAAAGGATTTTCTAATTTTATGTCGAATTGAATCGGTGGGGTGAACTTTAGTGGAAGAAAAAAAGCAACAAAATGTAACAATAAAAGGGACAAAAGACGGAATAACCCTTCATTTAGATGATTGTTGTTCATTCTCTGAATTATTGAAGGAATTGGATGAAAAGCTTTCTACACATTACTATGATGGTGATGGACGCTCTTTAATTGAAGTGCATGTGAAAGTAGGAAACCGTTATTTAACAGAAGTCCAACAAGAAGAGATTCGTACGTTAATTCGTAATAAAAAGAATCTCGTTGTGGATTCGATTGAAAGTGATGTTATAACGAAAGAGGAAGCAATAGCTTGGAAAGAAGAAACAGAAATCGTCCCTATTTCCAAAATTGTTCGCTCTGGACAAGTTTTACATGTAAAAGGAAATTTATTGTTAATTGGTGATGTTAATCCAGGCGGAACGGTTATCGCTGGGGGGAATATTTTTGTCGTAGGATCATTAAGAGGAATTGCACATGCGGGGTATTATGGGGATTCAGATGCTGTAATCGCTGCATCTGTTATGAACCCGATGCAACTTCGAATTAGTGATGTGGCAATGCGGGCTCCGGAAGAGAAAGAAGACGGAGCGGAGGCGGCAGAATGTGCGTATATTAATGAGAACAATCACATTGTTGTCGATCGACTGCAACTTCTCACTCATCTTAGACCTAATTTAACAAAGTTAGAAAGGGGAATTGTATAGCTGTGGGAGAGGCAATAGTAATTACATCTGGAAAAGGCGGTGTAGGTAAAACTACAACGTCTGCGAACATTGGGACAGCCCTAGCGTTATCTGGAAAGAAAGTGTGCTTAATTGACACAGATATCGGTCTTCGAAACTTAGACGTAGTAATGGGGCTGGAAAATCGTATTGTATTTGATCTTGTTGATGTCGTTGAAGGGCGTTGCCGTTTACCTCAGGCTCTTATTAAAGATAAACGTTTTGATGATCTTTATTTATTACCTGCAGCACAAACGAGTGATAAATCAGCGGTAACACCTGAACAAATGGATGAATTAATACAAGTATTACGTCAAGATTATGATTACATATTAATTGATTGTCCTGCGGGGATTGAGCAGGGATTTAAAAACGCGGTAGCTGGTGCGGATAAAGCAATTGTTGTTACGACGCCAGAAGTATCCTCAATGCGCGATGCGGATCGTATTATCGGGCTTTTAGAAAAAGAGGATATTGAACCACCGAAACTTGTTATTAATCGTGTGCGTAGTCATATGCTTCATGAACAGGATATGTTAGATGTTGATGAAATCGTACGTACATTGTCAATCGAGCTTCTTGGTGTTGTCGAAGATGATGATGAAGTTATTCGTGCTACAAATACAGGTGAACCTGTAGCGTTGCAACCGAGCGGAAAAGCAGCGTTAGCTTATCGTAATATTGCAAGACGTTTGTTGGGTGAGAATGTCCCATTACAAGCATTTGAACAAGAAAAGGTATCGGTATTTACAAAGATGAAAAACTTCTTTGGAATCCGTTAAAAGCACTTCGCATATTTGCGGAGTGCTTTCTTTTTTCTTCACACGAATATCTTCCATACCTAGCTCATACATATGTACAAACTGTATACAACTGTTTCTATGTACATTAGCTTAACGAAAGAAAGGAGACAGTATGAAGAATAGACGTGTAGAAGAAATTAAAAAACGGATTGCGAAGAGGAAGGCAGAGCAAGAAAGGATGGAGGAAGAGCAGTATTTTACTGGAGGGAATTTTGATAGTGAAACAGTATTTATTGAAGATGGAGAAAAGGAAATTCATCCTTTATTTCGAAAAGAAGTGTTTTTCTTCAAAGTATTGTTATCAGCAATATTAGTTCTTTCTGTCGCTATTTTATATAAGAATGCACCAGCTTCTTTCGACGGTGCTAAAGCTGTTACAGAAAAAGTGATGAAAGAAGAATTTCAGTTTGCTACTGTAGCGAAATGGTACGAAAAACAGTTTGGAAAACCGCTCGTGTTCTATTCGCCTAATGAGAAAAAAGAAGAAATGATTCAGCAAAAAGATTATGCCATTCCTGCTTCCGGAAAGGTGATGCAAGGGTTTCAAAAAAATGGCCAAGGTGTATTTGTACAAACAGCTACAAATGCAACTGTTGAGTCAGTGAATGAAGGGCTAGTAGTTTTTGCGGGCAAGAAAGAGGAACTTGGTAATACAGTTCAAATTCAGCATGCAGATGGTACGGAGTCATGGTATGCAAATTTAAATGATATGTCAGTGAAATTATATGATTATGTTTCAAAGAAACAAAAAATTGGAACAGTGAATAATGATGCGAATAATAAAAATGGTAAGTTTTATTTCGCAATAAAAAAGGACGAAAAATTTATTGATCCGATTCAGGTGATTTCATTTGATTAAATATAGAGATGTTTTAACAAAGATTTCAGTACATCCGTTGTTTTGGGTTATTATTGTCATTGGTATTTTCACGGCACGTTTTAAAGAGTTACTACTGTTATTTTGTATCGTTCTCATCCATGAACTTGGGCATGCTTTTGCAGCGGCACACTATAATTGGCGTATTAAGAAGATTCAACTTTTGCCGTTTGGTGGTGTGGCTGAGCTTGAGGAACATGGGAATAAATCATTGAAAGAGGAACTAGTTGTTGTAATTGCAGGACCTATTCAACATATTTGGATGATGGCGGTAGGCTATATGTTGTTTGAAGCTGGTTGGCTTCATGCGGAATTATATTATTTCTTTATGTGGAATAATATAATTATTTTAGCGTTTAATTTACTACCTATTTGGCCTCTTGATGGTGGAAAAGTATTGTTTAACGTACTATCATATCGTTTTCCTTATTTACAAGCACATGAAAAGATGATGAAATTATCATGTGTTTTTTTTAGTGTCATACTAGGGTGGCAGTTACTTTGGAATAGTAATAATATTATGATGTGGGTACTACTCATATTTTTAGCGGTGTCGTTATATCAAGAATGGAAGCAAAGACGGTATGCCTTTATGCGTTTTTTATTAGAACGTTATTATGGGAACAAAAGAGGAATTGAAAAGATTGCACCGATTGAGGTGCAATCAGAAGATCATTTATATAAGATATTCACAAAATTTCGTAGAGGATATAAGCATTCTATTATCGTCCGCGGAAAATATAAAGAACATTACACATTGGATGAAAATGAATTGCTTTATGCGTATTTTACTGAAAAACGAACAACTTCATCTGTTGAAGAATTAATCGGTTAGTGTTGACGTTAGCACTAACCTTTTATTATTGTAAAAGCAAAGAAGATTATAAAGTGAGGAAAGTATTTTGAAAACGTTATATATGAACTACGCTGGATCGGAAAAACGCGTTGCAATTGAAGAGAAGAAGAAAATTGTTGAGTTTTTATGGAAACGAAATGAAGAACAAGAGATTGTTGGGCATATTTATGTTGGACGTATCGTAAGAACGATTGCTGGAATGAATGCGGCTTTTGTAAATATAGGTTTAGAAAAACATGCTTATCTTTCGTACGATGATGTACCATCTTCTTATCATATACATGAAGGAAAAGCGGTACTCGTACAAGTTGTAAAAGAGGCAATTGATACGAAAGGACCAAAATTGACAGCAAATATAGAATTTACCGGGAAATATGTCGTTTATATGCCATATGATGAAATGCGTGCGGTTTCTCGGAAAATAAAAAACAATAAAAGAAGGCAACAATTACTCCAAATTGAAGTAGAAGGGAAAGGAGGTTATATTTTCCGCTCAGCTTCTGAAAAAGGAGAAATTGAAGAAATACAAGCTGAAATGCAAAGGTTACAGCAGTTATATGAAGAGTTAAAAAGAAAAGAGGGCCAAGGAAAGGCACCGTTACTAGTCCATCGGCCAGCAACCTTTTTAGATCGTGTATTTCAAGAGAATCCAATTGAAACGATTGAAAAAGTAGTTGTAGATACAAGAAGTATAGTAAAAGAATTAGAAGAAAAAGTCGGCAAAGAAAAAATATCTTTTTATAATGAAAAGTCTTCAATATTTAACCATTTTGGCATAGAGCGTGAGATTGAGAAAGCACTTCAAAAAATTGTGTGGCTCCCAAATGGTGCTTATTTAATTGTGGAACAAATGGAGACGATGACTGTAATTGATGTGAATACGGGTAAGTTTACTGGAAAACAGAATTTACAAGATACAGTCCTTCGTACAAATGAAGTAGCAGCTGAAGAGATAGCGCGTCAATTAAGACTCCGTGATATTGGTGGTATGATATTAATTGACTTTATTAATATGAAAAGAAGAGAAGATAAAGAAAAGATAAGAGAATGTCTCATCGCTGCTATGCAACATGATCGCACATATACAAGAGTGCTCGGGTTCACAGAGTTAGGGATTTTAGAGATGACACGTAAACGTAAAAAACATTCTTTACGCGACGTATTACTTGAAGAGTGTGCACCGTGCAAAGCGACGGGTTATGTCATGTCATATGAAACGATTGCGTATGAGCTAGAGAGAGAGCTAATTACATATGGCAATATAGAAGATGAGGCAGTATTAATCTCTGCACCTAAAGAATTACAAAAACAATTTTTGCAAAAAGAATTACAAAAAAATATTCCATTTGAAATTTATTTCAAAGATGATATGATCGAAAAGTACGCTATTATCCGTTTTGGAAGTAAAAAAGAAATTATAGAACGGAAAAAATAGTTATTAGAACTTTCATTGACAATAGTCTATGATTCATGATAACATCTTTATGTTATAGTTTATAGCACCTAAACGGCTATATGCTACAACCGCACAAGACAGGTTCCTTAAAGGCATTTATGTCTACCTCGTTTTTGGCGAGTCTTAGTAATTAAGAGGAGGTGCAAGTATGTACGCAATTATCGAAACAGGTGGAAAACAAATCAAAGTTGAAGCTGGTCAAGAAATCTACATTGAAAAATTAGATGTTGAAGCTGGTGAAACTGTTACTTTTGACAAAGTTCTTTTCGTTGGTGGCGAAAACGTGAAAGTTGGTAGCCCAGTTGTAGAAGGTGCAACAGTTACTGCGAAAGTTGAAAAACACGGTCGCGCTAAGAAAATCATCGTTTTCAAATACAAAGCGAAAAAGAACAATCGTAAGAAACAAGGTCATCGTCAACCTTACACTAAGCTAGTTGTTGAAGCTATCAACGCTTAATTCTGGTTAACATGATTAAAATTACGATAAGTCGCACGAAATTAGGAAGTATCCAATCATTTAAAATGACTGGACATGCCGATTATGCGCCACATGGACAAGATCTTGTCTGTGCTGGAACTACAGCGGTTGTGTTTGGTTCCATAAATGCTGTGGAAGAACTTTGTAATGTGCAGGCAACTATTGAACTCGGAAGTGATGGTGGATTCTTAACGTATGAATTGCCTAATGATTTAGACGTTCATACAGCAGAAAAAGCACAGATACTTTTAGAAGGATTGGTTGTTTCGCTTAAGACGATCGAACTTGATTACGGAAAGTATATCCGTTTAATAGAAAAAGTGCAGGAGGTGTAACGTATGTTAAGATTAGATCTTCAGTTTTTCGCATCTAAGAAAGGTGTAGGTAGTACAAAGAACGGTCGTGACTCTCAGTCAAAACGTCTTGGTGCTAAACGCGCAGATGGTCAAACGGTTACAGGTGGTTCAATTCTTTACCGTCAACGCGGTACAAAAATTTATCCAGGTGTTAACGTTGGTCGTGGTGGCGATGACACTTTATACGCGAAAGTTGACGGCGTAGTACGCTTCGAGCGTCTTGGCCGTGACCGCAAACAAGTGAGCGTATATCCTGTTGCTCAAGAAGCATAAGAACTCACGGAAAACTCTAACCTGAGTGCAGGTTAGAGTTTTTCTATATTAAGGAGTATCTAAATGAATAAAAAATGGACAATTATAGATGCATTGCGCCATTCAAGACATGATTGGCTCAATCGTATGCAGATGGTGAAAGGAAACCTTTCCCTTGGAAAAGTGGAAGAAATTCATAGTCTCATCGATCGTTTTGTCCAAGAAGCGAGACAAGAATCCAATCTGATGGGGCTATCAATGCCTTTATTTTCAGAGTGGATTTTAACATATAATTGGAAACAGCAGCCGTGCTTATTGGAGTACGAAGTATTAGGGAATTTACATAACTTATCTCACTTAGATGAGACTGTATGTACATGGACGAATCAATTTTTCTCAATGCTTCAGCATAGTTTAGACGTATATGTTGAAAATTATGTTTGTATCACAATTGAATGTGACGCGGAGAATGCTCGTTTCTTTTTTGATTTTCGTGGTAAGCTAACGAGTGTAGAAGAACTACAGAATTGGCTTGCGAACCAAAACAATAAATGGTATTCCATTTCTTATACAGTAAGAGACGAAGAAGTCTCAGTTATATTACAACCAATTGAAAAAAGTGTGGTGAAATAATGTTTGTAGATCAGGTCAAGATATATGTAAAAGGCGGCGACGGTGGTAACGGAATGGTTGCGTATCGTCGTGAGAAGTATGTTCCAAAAGGTGGTCCAGCAGGTGGCGACGGTGGTAAAGGTGCAGATGTTGTTTTCGTTGTTGAAGAAGGCTTACGTACATTAATGGACTTCCGCTACCAACGTCATTTCAAAGCTGATCGCGGTCAGCACGGAATGAGTAAAGGTCAGCACGGCCGTAAATCTGAAGATTTAATCGTTAAAGTTCCGCCAGGAACAGTAGTAAAAGATGAAAAAACTGGTCAAATTCTTGCGGATTTAGTAACACATGGACAAACAGCTGTAATTGCAAAAGGTGGCCGCGGCGGCCGTGGTAACTCACGTTTCGCAACAGCTACGAACCCAGCGCCAGAAATCGCTGAGAATGGGGAACCAGGTCAAGAACGTGATGTCATTCTAGAACTTAAAGTACTAGCAGACGTTGGACTTGTTGGATTCCCAAGTGTAGGTAAATCTACATTATTATCTGTCGTATCATCAGCACGTCCGAAAATTGCAGAGTATCACTTCACAACAATCGTTCCAAATCTTGGTGTTGTTGAAACTGGTGATAACCGCAGCTTCGTTATGGCTGACCTTCCTGGACTAATTGAAGGCGCACATGCCGGCGTTGGACTTGGTCATCAATTCCTGCGTCATATTGAGCGTACACGTGTAATCGTGCATGTAATTGATATGTCTGGTTTAGAAGGCCGTGATCCATATGAAGATTACGTAACGATTAATAATGAATTAAAAGAATACAATCTTCGCTTAACGGAGCGTCCACAAGTTGTTGTTGCAAACAAAATGGATATGCCAGATGCAGAAGAAAACTTACAAGCATTTAAAGAGAAAGTGGGAGACGAAGTAAAAATCTTCCCAATCTCAGCTGTAACAAGACAAGGTGTTCGTGACTTACTGTTTGAAGTAGCGAACTTAATAGAAACAACACCAGAATTCCCAATACATGAAGTTGCGGATGAGTCTGATACAAGTGTAATGTACAAATTTGATACTGAAGGTGTTAAATTTGAAATTACACGTGAAAGTGATGGCACGTTTGTTATCTCTGGTTACGATATCGAGAAAACATTCAAGATGACAGACTTCTCACGTGATGAATCTGTACGTCGTTTCGCTCGTCAAATGCGCGGAATGGGTATTGATGAAGCGCTTCGTGCACGTGGTGCAAAAGACGGAGATATTGTAAAAATTCTTGAATATGAATTTGAATTTATCGACTAAGACTGCCGAAATACGGCAGTCTTTTTTTATATCGTAAAAGTCTGATTTATACAGGAAAAAATCCCCACTAATTAAATTTTCAATTTATAATAGAAAAAGAAGTAGTTTTATAAGAACATTTTATGGGGAGAAAGTGAAAATGTATAAAATATTAATTGTAGAAGATGATGAGAAAATCGCGGGGATATTAGAGGAACATTTAGAAAGGTATGGCTATCAGTCATTTAGAGCAAGTGATTTACGACATATAAAAGATGAGTTTGTAAAAGTAAATCCACATCTCGTGTTACTTGATATTAATTTACCGTATTTTGATGGTTTCTATTGGTGTCGTCAAATCCGCACTGTATCGAATGCACCAATTATTTTTGTTTCTGCAAGAACGGGGGAAATGGATCAAGTAATGGCAATTGAAAATGGCGGAGATGATTACATTACGAAGCCATTCCATTTAGACATTGTAATGGCTAAGGTAAAAAGTGCACTTCGTCGTGGGTATGGTGAGTATGCTTCTGCGGCAGAAAGCGATTGTTTAGGTGTAAATGGACTGTTGTTATTCCCATCTCAGCACGTTGTTGAGTGGCAAGGGCAACAAACAGAACTGACAAAAAATGAATTTTACTTATTAGAGTGTTTAATGAAACAAGCAGATCAATATGTAACGCGCGAAGAATTGTTAGAAGCCCTCTGGGATGAGGTAGCTTTTGTTGATGATAATACATTAACCGTAAATGTAAAACGTGTAAGAAAGAAACTAGAGGAGCTAGGCATTAAAAATGCAATTGTAACGAAACGTGGATACGGTTATGCGCTTCTTACAGAGTGGGGAGAAGGCCATGAAGGTTAAAGATTACCTCATGGACCGCTTTTCTTTAATTCTTTCTTACATTGTTAGCCTCTGTTTATTTGGGCTCGTTTTGCAGTTGCAAAGTCTTTTAGAAAAGCGATCTATTGATTGGAATACGTGGTTATACGGACTTTTATTAGGGACAGTTGTTTTTACTGTATATCTCATTTACGATTACCGAAAACGGAGTGTGTTTTTAAAGAGGATTGAAAAGTATGTTACTGGCGGAAATACATTACATGATTCCTTACTTATTGATACTTCTTATACGGCAGAGCAAGAGATGGTCGTTGAATCGTTTACGCTATTAAGACAGCAATATATGAATGAAGTTCATAAACAACATGCAAAAGAACAACAGCAAATGATATTTATGAACCAATGGATTCATCAAATGAAAACACCGGTATCTGTTATTGAGTTACTATTACAGAAGTTTGGTAAAGAGCATCGTGAAGCAAGGGCAACAGTTGAAAGTATTCGTGAAGAAAATAATCGCATACTAAATGGTTTAGATTTAGCGTTACATATGGCAAGGTTAGAACAGTTTGCGAAAGATTATAAAGTAGAAGTAGTAAATGTGATAGATATTATTAGAGGTATTATTAATGAAAATAGAAAGTCTTTCATTCAATCGTCTGTATTTCCGAAAGTGATGTTTGAGGAAGATACTTGTATGGTTGCCTCTGATAGAAAATGGCTCAGTATTGCTATAGGACAAATTGTTGTAAATGCAATTAAGTATACAAAAATTTCGGAAGCAGAGAAAAAGGAAATTCAATTTCAAATTGAAGAGAAAGATCAAAAGGTGTTATTACATATTAAGGACAATGGAATCGGTATTCCAGAGCAAGATGTAAAGCGTATATTTGATCCATTCTTTACAGGGGTAAATGGCCGGAAAACGAGAGAAGCGACTGGAATGGGTTTATATATTACGAAGGAAATTTGTGATAATTTACATCACGGTATGTATGTGCAATCGGCTGAAGGGGAAGGGACAACATTCACGTTCCAATTTGCAAAAGATGAAGAATATCATACATTAATGAGAAAAATGACAAAACTGTAAGATAACAAAACGTTTTGTAAGGGAAATCACTCGTTTCTTTTTCTTATTTTTCTTATAGTAAATGTAAGAAGAAAACACATAGGGGGATTAGAAATGAGTGTTCTTGAAGTAAAAGGATTAACGAAGGTGTACCAATCAAAAGGTTCAGTAGCAACGACTGCTTTAAATGATATAAATTTTAAAATAGAAGAAGGCGAATTTGTAGGGATTATGGGTCCTTCAGGGAGCGGAAAAACAACGCTTTTAAATTTATTAGCAACAATTGATAAGCAAACTTCAGGTCATGTGCTTGTAAATGGGGAAGAAATTAATCAAATGCGTGCTGCAAAATTAGCGGAGTTTCGCCGTACACATTTAGGATTCATTTTCCAAGATTTTAACTTACTTGATACGTTATCGATTAAAGAAAATATCATTTTACCACTTGTAATGGCGAAGAAATCTGTAAATGAAATCGATGCAAAAGTGCTTGAGATTGCAAAGTTTTTAAATATCGAGGGCATTTTAAATAAAAAGGTATATGAAGTATCCGGTGGCCAACAACAACGTGCAGCAGCTGCGAGAGCGATTATTCATGAACCGACGCTAATTTTAGCAGATGAGCCAACTGGAAACTTAGATTCTAAGTCGGCAAAATCATTAATGAGCGCGTTGCAAGATTTGCATGAACAAAAGAAAGTAACAATTGCAATGGTAACGCATGATCCAGTAGCGGCGAGTTATTGCGAACGTATTCTTTTCATACGTGATGGAGAGATTTTCTCAGAAATACATAAGGGAAGAACGAAACAAGCCTTTTTCCAAGAAATTCTGGACGTACTTGCGATGCTAGGAGGGGAATATCATGAACTTTCGCCAGCTCGCGCTTAATAATGTAAAAGGAAATTGGCGTAATTATAAAGCGTTTCTTATAAGTAGTTGTTTATCGATAGTCGTATTTTTCATGTATGCTTCCTTCATTTATCATCCAGATGTTGTAGGCGGTAATATTAGTATGAGGGAGATGATTTCAAAAGGGTTAGAATCGATGAATTATATTGTCGTCATCTTCTCGGCACTCTTTATTTTATATGCAAATTCAACGTTTTTACGAGCAAGAAAAAAAGAGTTTGGTCTACTAACATTAATAGGCGGAACGAAATCGCAGCTCGGCCGAATGATTATATTAGAGCAACTGATGTTAGGTAGTATTGCAATTGTAGTTGGTATTGGGGTCGGAATGCTTTGCTCAAAACTATTTTTCCAAGCACTGAGTGTATTACTAAAAATTGATAAAACACTACCGCTCGTATGGAATAGTAAAGCAGTTCTTATTACAGCTGGTGTGTACTTTATTCTCTTTTTAATCCTATCATTGTTTAGTGTTTGGACAGTAGGGCGCTTGCAAATTATTGATTTATTAAGAGAAGCAAGAAAACAAAAAGTAGAGCCTTTTGCATTTACATGGTTATGCATAGTTGGTATAGGATGTATTATTGCTGCATATGTTCTTTGTTTCCAAGTAACCATTATGAATTTTATTATATATTTCTTACCAATTGTAGGATTGACCATTGGCGGAACGTATTTACTATTTACACAAGGAAGTACAGTTGTATTAAAAGCATTGCAAAAACGAAAACAATCTTTTTATACATACCCAAATATGTTCGTACTTAGCAATCTTATTTATAAAATGAAGGATAATGCTCGTTTTTTATTTGTAATTTCTATCATTACGGCGGTAGTATCTTCAGCAGTAGGTACACTGTACGTATATTTTGAAAATATGAGTGCGAAAACGATAGAGCTTACGCCACATGCTATTTCATATGAGGAAAAGGGATTAAATACGCATAGCCTTATTAATGAAGAAAAAGTACAAGAGATTGTAAAAAGAAATGGGTTTGAAGATGCACGAAAAGTAACCTATGTAAAACTACCTGCAACACAGAAAATAATGTTGTTTAACAGTGAACGTGAAGTACCAATGGCGATTATTTCAGAAAAAGAATATAACGCGGAAGTGCGTAAACAAAAGAAAGAGCAAATTACAGAGGTTCATAATGCACCAGGTAGCGCGACGATGGTTATGGTTGATGCAGCAAATGAACTTATGAAAATAGATCGTACGAAACCGTATGAATTTAAGATTAACGGACAAAAGCAGTCTGTTCAATTAAACGAGCCAACGTCATATTCTGTTTTTAACGATAGCGAATATCTTATTGTGAATGATCAAGACTTTGAGAAATATGCAAAGCTTGTACCAGATGAAGAAAAGACGAAATATTATGGTTATTATATTGAAGATTGGAAAAGTACCGAAGATCTTGTGCTAGATTTGAAAAAGGAAATTGCACCAGAAAAGCAAGGGGAATTGAGAAATTCAGTGTTTGCGTATAAGGCTATAAGAGAAGGTGGTGCAATTACAATGTTCATCGGTTTCTTCGTAGCTGTACTATTCTTCTTCTTCGCTTGTAGTATGACATACTTTAAATGGTTTAACGATAAAGAACAAGATCGTATTCAATTTAAATCGTTAAAGAGAATCGGTATGACAGATAAAGAAATTCGTAAAATTGCAATTCGACAAATGGGCGTTATCTTCTTTATCCCAATTGTAATTGGTGCCATTCATAGTGGATTTGCTCTTCATACGTTAGGAAAAATGCTTTATCTCGATTTATGGAAATCAGGTGCGCTTGTAATTGGAGCATACATTTTAGCTTCTGCGATTTACTTTATGATCGCGCAAAGAGGATATTTAAAACACGTAAAAAGCTAGGGGAACCTCTAGCTTTTTGCCTATGTAGTAAGTTACAGGAGGACGATAGATGAACATTCGGCAACTAGCGCTGCAAAATATAAAAGGAAATTGGCGTAATTATAAAGTGTTTTTCTTAAGTAGTTGCTTTGCAATATTTGCGTCTTTTGCATACATGTCTGTTATTGTACATCCGTATATGCAAGAGACACTGTGGTATCAAAACGTACGCTGGGGACTTGTTATATGTAATGTTATTATCATTTCTTTTTTCGTCATATTTATTTTGTACTCCACTTCTATTTTCATAGAGGCACGTAAGAAAGAATTAGGATTATATATGTTAATGGGAGCAACGAAATCTAACGTAATTGGTGTAATTATGACCGAGCAAATGTTGATCGGGGTATTTGCTAATATTTTTGGTATTGGGCTTGGCATGATTTTTTTAAAGCTCTTCTTTATGGTGTTTAGTATGTTACTGGGGCTTCCGAAAGAACTCCCTGTCATATTTGACTTGAGAGCAATTGGGGGAACATTTATTGCGTATATGGTCGTATTTATTGTCTTATCATTTATAAGTGCTTTACGTATATGGAATATAAAAATCATTCGGTTATTGAAAGAATTTCGAGCAGATAAAAAAGAGAAGAAAGCATCAATGTGGCTTTGTATATTCGGATTTATTTGTTTAGGTATAGGATATGCGTTAGCGTTACAAGCGACCATACTAACGATAGCGGTCTACTTTTTCCCTGTGTCTATACTTGTCTCTTTCGGAACGTATTTTTCTTTTACACACGGCACTGCTCAAATATTAGAAATAATAAAACGAAATAAAAAGATTATGTATACATATCCGTATGTATTTATAGTGAATCAATTGTCACATCGAATGAAGGAAAATGGTCGCTTTTTCTTTATGCTTTCTATGGCAACGACATTTGTAGTTACAGCAACAGGTACGGTGTTCTTATATTTTTCTAGCATGCAAGATATGTGGCGAGATGGGGGCGCACACTCATTTTCATACATAGAAAAAGGTGTTTCTACCCATGAAGTCTTTGAGGAAGGTACGGTTGAACAATTACTGCATCAATATGGATATGATGATTTTCAATTTATGAGTTTTGTTGGAGTGTATGCATCTTTTCAGTCCAACAAGGGAGAAGCAGAAGTAGCGCCGCTCATTAAAGAAAGTGAATACAATCAGGAGGCAAGAAAACAAAAACAGAAAACGTATCATCCTAAAAAAGGAACTGTTACACTTGTTTTTTATAATAAATACAATCGTTCGAATATATATAATCAAAAAGAGATTCAATTACAAGTAATGAATCAAACGTATCCATTCGTATTTAACGGTCAGAAAGAAGGGGTGCAATTTAACTATCATCTTGCGCACATTAACGGTCTGTTTTTCGTCATGAATGATGAAGATTTTGACAGAATAGCAAATAAGGTTCCGGATTCTGAAAAAATGATGTATAGAGGATATACATTACCAAATATCGAAAATACGAAAAAATTAAATGAAGCTTTACGGAAACATATAAAACAAGATGATAATAACGCATTTCGAAGTAATATGGAGTTATATGTGAATATGAAAGAGTTCGGCGATATTACTCTATTTGTAGGCTCATTCATTAGTATATTATTCTTTCTTACTTCATGTAGTATCGTATATTTTAAATGGTTTCATAATATTTCATCGGATAGAAAGCAGTACGAAGCGCTATCTAAGCTTGGAATGACGAAAGAAGAAGTGTGGAAGATTTCTCGCTGGCAATTGTGTATGCTATTTTTTGCGCCTATTATAGTCGGGAGTATGCATAGTGCGGTTGCGTTATATACATTTCATAATACAATCTTTATGGATGGTTCATTACGAAAAGTAGGCTTGTTTATTCTATTTTATATTGTTGCATGCATCGTTTATTTCTTTTTTGCTCAAAGAGAATATAGGAAACATTTAGACTAGCAAATGCTAGTCTTTTTTTAATATTCGAAATTTACATAGAAGAATATAAAAAAGTATGGTATAACAGTAAGAAAACGAAAAAGAGGGGAAAAGACGATGATTCGAGTAGGATATTTAGGACCAGAAGCAACATTTACAAATATGGCGGTGAGTCGTTTTTTTCCGGAAGCAGAGCATGTATCGTATCGAACGATTCCAGACTGTATGGATGCAGCTGCAAATGGAAATGTAGATTATGCAGTGGTACCATTGGAAAACGCCATAGAAGGTTCAGTGAATATAACGGTTGATTATCTTGTACATGAGCAACCACTTTCTATTGTAGGAGAAATTACAGTGCCCATTCAGCAACATTTACTTGTACATCCGCAGTATGCAGAAGTGTGGGAAGAAGTATATGCAGTGCATTCTCATCCACACGCTATTGCACAATGTCATAAGTTTTTAAATGAAGAATTAAAAGGAATAACTGCCCGAGATATGACATCAACAAGTGCTGCTGCGCAATATGTAAAAGAACATCCTGAAGAAAAAATTGCTGCCATTGCAAATGAAGCAGCTGCAGAGAAATACGGATTAACGATTGTAAGGCGAAGCATTCATACACATAAAAATAATCATACACGTTTCCTAGTGCTCCATAAGAAAAAGAAAGCAATACTCTCAAATAATGGAGAAAACCGCGGAGAGAAAACGACGCTTATGATAACGTTACCTGCTGATTATGCAGGAGCACTATATCAAGTGTTATCAGCTTTCGCATGGAGAAAACTAAACTTATCAAAAATCGAATCGCGTCCGATGAAAACAGGACTTGGAAATTACTTTTTCTTAATCGATGTCGACAAAGCATACGATGACGTATTATTGCCAGGCGTAACGATGGAACTTGAAGCACTCGGTTTTTCTGTGACGGTGCTGGGGAGTTATTCTTCTTATTGGTTATAAGGGGGAGTTAGGTTATACCGTGTGATAGATTAATAAAATCCCACCTATAGATGGTGGGATTCTTTATTTTAACTTCGCAAGACGCTCTTCTAATTGACCACGCCAAACGTCAGCTAGTTCTGGAACAGCAAGAATCTTTTCGATGCCATCTCTATCTTTTCTATTATGAAAATAAATTTCGTTAGAGAACAAGACAGAAACATTACCCGGTTGACGTTCTAGTAATTTGATTTTTGAATCTTTACGTACAGTACCTTCCTGAAGAACGCGGCATAGGTAGCCAGTAAATCCAGTTGCTACAATGCGCGGCAGTATGCCAGGAATACCGAGGCGTTTTGAAATCGTACTACAAGGTACTCTTGCTTGTGTCACCTGAATGATTGCTTCACCTAATTTGTATGTATCTCCGATGCAAACATCACGCTCTAACATATTTGTTACGGTAATGTTTTCGCCAAATGCAGAAGCGGGGAGTGTTGTTTGGAATTCTTCTTTCCATAGTGCGTAATGCTCGTGTGGATACACGCAAACGGCGCGATCAGGTCCCCCATGGTGTTTTAAATCCGCTACGTCATCACCAAGGAAGCCATCTTTTGAGAGAAAAGCTTCTTCCGTAGAATCTTTACATATACCTGTTATCATTTCTTTATCTTCGCCATATTTCATTTGTTTCGGTTTGCCAATGCTAAAGTGAACGAGTTCAATTCTCATATTTGATCTCCTTTACAATTGATTACAATATTATAGCATTAAAAAAGCACAGAGAATTATAAAAACTCTGTGCTTTACATTAATAAACGAGAAATCCTGCTTTATCTAAAGCCTCGCAAGCAGCATCTAATTTTTCTTTTGAATCTGCCTCAATAGTATGTAAGTGAATACCGTCTGTTAATTGCGATAGATAGGAAGCATTTGTGTTTTCGATTTTTTGTAAATATTGCTCTACATCAAAGCGATTGCTTACCATGATAGATGCTGTTAAGTCACCGTATACAGGATGCTCTACTTTTACATCTTTAATTGTAACGCCGTGGTCAACAAGCATTGTAAGTTCTTGACGTACTTCTGCTGGCTTATGTTGGCATACAATTACGCGTTCGAAAGCTTGCTGTTTTTCTTGTGGTTTTAAATATAAATAGCCTTGAGCAGTCGCAATGATCGGTTCGTTTCGTGCTTTAAGCAAGGAAATATCTTGCACGATAACTTGTCTACTTACGTTTGTCTTTTTCGATAGTTCATTCCCCGATAACGGTTCATTTGCAGCGAGAAGCCACTGAAGGATAAGCTGTCGTCTTTCTTCACCTAAAATCTTTTTTTGTTCATTTTGTTTCATTATGATTTAACACCTCTATAAAATTGATTTCCAATTGTGTGTAGTGCATGAATAGTAGTATCAATTTGATCTTTCGTTGTTTGTTGTCCGAAAGAGAAGCGGACATATTGTTTTGCCTCTTCATACGTTTTTCCAATTGCAAGCATTGTTTTCGAAGGTTCTTGTTTACCAACTTGGCAAGCACTTCCGGTAGAAATGGCAATACCATGGCGATTACATTCTAGCATTGTATATTGGCCTTCTATTCCTTTTATTGTAACCCCAATAATATGTGGTAAACAAGAAGTAGAATGACCTTCTACTTCAATTTTTAGTGGAAGTGTTCGTATTTGCTCTAAAAAGTAAGATCGTAACCCTTTAAAACGTAAACTTTCTTCTTGTTGATTTTTTAATATATTCTCAGCAGCTGTTAAAAAAGCTGCGATGCCAGGAACGTTCACTGTACCTGGACGAAATCCTTTTTCGTGAGAAGTCCCCGGAAATATTTGTGTCCAGCGAACTTGCGGATTGATATAGCAAGCGCCAACACCCTTCGGTCCGTATATCTTATGTGCTGAAACAGAAAGACTATCAATCCCCATCTCAAAAACATGGATAGGAAGTTTACCAAAGGTTTGTACACAATCTGAATGAAATAAAACGTTATATTTTTTTAAAAGTGCCCCAATCTCTGCGATATTTTGAACGGTTCCGATTTCAGAGTTTCCGTGCTGTATACTTGCTAGAACAGTATCTTCTGTAATAGCTTCTTCTAAATCTATTAAACGAATGAGTCCATTTTTATCAACAGGAATTTCAGTAATTGTATACCCTTTTGATTGTAAGGATTGAAAATAACTTCGAATGGATGCATGTTCCATAGGTGTCGTAATAATATGCTTCTTATTTTGGGCATTGAGAAGGGACTGAATCGCAAGGTAGTTCGATTCTGATCCACCGCTCGTGAAGAATATCCCTTGTTCCTTTCCGCCAATCATTTCGGCAAATGTTTTTCTACAAACTTGTAGTAAAGAAGAGGCCGTTCCTCCAATATCGTGTAAACTTTGTTCATTTCCGAAGTATTGCGATGCTGCTTTCGTATATGTTTGTAATGCTTCCGCGCTCATAGGTGTAGTAGCTGCATAATCAAGATATATCATCATGTAAGTTCCTCTCTCTAGTAAGAGTTACATTTCTTTTATTTTTTTAAATGGTAGTGAAAATAAGAATTATAAAAAAACTCTTGTCATTATTTTAAAACTATGTAAATATAGGTGTCAAGACAGTTGAAAAGTGTAAAGTAGGAGGCAACAATTATGCCAAGTGCAGATGTCTTAATTATTGGAAGTGGCGTTGCGGCACTTCGTGTTGCAAAAGAGATTTGTCACGAAAAGAATGTGATTATTATCACAAAGGAAACAAATCGTAATAATAATACATATTTAGCGCAAGGTGGAATTGCCGCAGCCGTAGCTACATATGACAATCCAAATGATCATTTTGAAGATACGTTAGTAGCAGGATGTCATTATAACAATGAAGATGCGGTTCGTTATTTAGTTGAAGAAGGGCCGAAAGAAATGAATCATCTCATTGAAAGTGGAATGAAATTTGATGGAGATGAAACGGGTCCTCACCTTGGAAAAGAAGGTGCACATCGAAAACGCCGCATTTTACATGCAGGTGGCGATGCGACAGGAAAGAATTTATTAGAGCATTTCATTCAAGAAGTAGTTCCGCATGTTACGGTAGTGGAACAGGAAATGGTGCTTGATTTTATTATAGAAAACGAAAAATGTGCTGGAGTTTTAACGCGAGATAGTGAAGGGAAGTTGAAGCGTTATGATGCAGATTATACGGTGTTAGCTTCAGGGGGGATTGGCGGTCTATACGCCTTTACTTCTAATGACAAAACAATTACGGGTGATGGACTTGCAATGGTGTACCGCGCAGGTGGGGAGCTCGTAGATTTAGAGTTTGTACAATTCCATCCAACGATGTTATACGCGAGCGAGCGATGTTGCGGTCTCGTCTCTGAAGCAGTCCGCGGTGAAGGAGCTGTCCTTATAAACGGAAAAGGGCAGCGTTTTATGATGGATATACATCCAGATCATGATCTCGCACCGCGTGATGTAGTGGCAAGGGCGATTCATGAACAGCTTTTGTCGGGTGAAAAAGTGTATTTGAATATCGAGTCTATTCAAAATTTCGAAGAACGTTTTCCAACTGTATCAGCATTGTGTAAAAAGAATGGTGTTGATATTACTAAAAAACGCATTCCAGTCGTACCCGGTGCTCATTTTCATATGGGTGGCGTGAAAACAAACATTGATGGGGAGACGTCTATTCCAAATTTATATGCAGTCGGTGAAGTAGCTTGTAATGGGGTTCATGGAGCAAATAGATTAGCGAGTAATTCATTATTAGAAGGTCTTGTGTTTGGAAAAAGAATAGGACAGCATCTTTTAACGAAAGCGACAAAAGACAGATTGAACAACTTTGCTGAGAAGGAAAAGAAGTTTATCGTTCTGAATCATTTGCCGACGAAAGAAGAAATACAAGAATGCATGATGAAATATGTTGGGATTGTGCGAACAGAGCAGAGTTTATCTTATGCAAAGAGATGGCTTAGTAAGTACGGTGTTCGAAATATGATATTACAACATGATGTTCTTACAAATGAAGAGATAACGCTTATGAATATGTTAACAGTTTGTGAGCTTATCGTCGTATCAGCTTTGCAAAGAGAAGAAAGCATTGGTGGCCATTATCGAAGTGATTACCCACATAGAAATAGCGTAAAAAAAGAAATCGTTCGAGTGAAAAGAAAACTACAACTTGTGTAATGAGGGGAAGAGGGGCTTTATGAATACGATAAAGGTTAAAGAAGCATTAAATCGATTTTTTCTAGAAGATATAGGAGAAAGAGATGTAACATCTCAGCTTATTTTTCCAGATAATTTACTTTCAAAAGGAACGTTTCTTGCAAAGGATACAGGAGTCTTTGCGGGACGTTTAGTCATTGAAGAAGGGTTTAAATTAATTGATGAGAGAATTAAAGTGGAGCTTCATAAAAAAGATGGAGATCTTGTAGAAAAAGGCGAAATAATTGCAACTGTCCAAGGACCAATCGCATCGTTATTAACGGCAGAGCGCGTTATATTAAACGTTATCCAGCGTATGAGCGGGATAGCGACAATGACACATAAAGCTGTTTTTGCTTTAGATAGCAGCCATACACGCATTTGTGATACGCGAAAAACGATGCCAGGGCTACGTATGTTTGATAAGTATGCAGTTGTATGCGGAGGCGGATTTAATCACCGTTTCGGCTTATATGACGGTGTCATGATCAAAGACAATCATATTGCTTTTGCTGGTTCTATTACGAAAGCTGTTACATCGGTGAAAGAAAAATTAGGACATATGGTGAAAGTAGAAGTAGAAACAGAAACTGAGGAACAAGTGAGGGAGGCTGTAGCTGCTGGTGCAGATATTATTATGTTTGATAACCGTACGCCAGATGAGATTCGAGAGTTTTCAAAGATTGTACCAAGTGCCATTGTTACCGAAGCTTCAGGAGGTATTACCATTGAAGATTTATCGAAATACGGAAAAACAGGGGTAGATTATATTTCACTTGGAGCATTAACACATTCAGTGAAAGCACTTGATATTAGTTTCAATATTGAGGCGTAAGGAAAGTGGTTTAGAGGGGGAGAAAGAAATATGAGTATTTTAGAAAAAGTGCAACCAATTGAAACGATGTTACCAGAGCGTTATTACACGATGTCAACAGAAGATATGGAAAAGCGGGTTCGTGAAATTAAAGAAAAAATGGGGGAAACACTATTTATTCCAGGCCATCATTACCAAAAAGATGAAGTGGTACAATTTTCTGATGCAGCAGGAGATTCACTTCAGCTTGCGCAAGTTGCAGCGAGCAATAAAGAGGCGAAATATATTGTATTTTGCGGTGTACATTTTATGGCAGAAACAGCAGATATGTTAACGACAGATGAACAAGTTGTCATCTTACCAGATATGCGTGCAGGTTGTTCGATGGCAGATATGGCAGATATTGAACAAACAGAAAGAGCATGGAAAGAGCTCACGAAATTATTTGGAGATACGATGATTCCGTTAACGTATGTAAACTCTACGGCTGCAATTAAAGCGTTTTGCGGTCGTAATGGCGGAGCAACAGTAACTTCTTCTAATGCAAAACAAATGGTATCTTGGGCGTTTACACAAAAAGAGCGTCTCGTCTTTTTACCAGATCAACATTTAGGAAGAAATACAGCGTATGATTTAGGTATCCCGTTAGATAAAATGGCAGTATGGGATCCGCATACTGATTCATTAGAGTACGATGGAGATATAGAAGAAATTCAAGTGATTTTATGGAAAGGGCATTGTTCAGTTCATCAAAACTTTACAGTGAAAAATATAGAGAATGTACGAAAAAATCATCCGGATATGAATATTATTGTGCATCCGGAATGTTGCTATGAAGTTGTAGCTGCTTCGGATTATGCAGGTTCAACGAAATACATTATTGATATGATTGAATCGGCCCCATCTGGAAGTAAATGGGCGATTGGTACAGAAATGAATTTAGTGAACCGCATTATTCAACAACATCCAGATAAAGAAATTGTTTCACTTAACCCCTTTATGTGTCCGTGTTTAACGATGAACCGAATTGATTTGCCACACTTATTATGGGCGCTTGAAACGATAGAAAGAGGAGAAGAAATTAACGTTATTAGCGTAGATAAACAAGTGACCGAAGAAGCGGTTCTTGCATTAAATCGTATGTTAGAGCGTGTATGAAGCAGCGGGATTCCGGTGCTTTTTTTCATACACATAATCATAACGAGAACGAAATGGGCATACATTGTTTTGAAGAAATCATTGCGATTTTTTTATGCTTATTCCAATTCAAATGATATTGAAAATCGAAGAAGTGATGAAAGTGAAAAGAAGTTAACGTTATGTAGAAAGAGTTACTTCATGAGATTTGTTACTTATAGATAAGTTATACAGGAGGGGGAAAATTTGAAAATTCATATCGTGCAAAAAGGGGATACCCTTTGGAAAATTGCGAAAAAGTACGGAGTGGATTTTGATACGCTGAAAAAAACAAATACACAACTTAGTAATCCAGATTTAATCATGCCAGGTATGAAAATTAAAGTACCATCAAACAGTGTTCACGTGAAACAACATGCTGGTGCAGGCTCAGCACCTCCAAAACAATACGTAAAAGAAGTACAACAAAAAGAATTTGCAGCAACGCCAACGCCGCTTGGAATAGAAGATGAAGAAGAAGTTACGTATCAATCAGCGCCAATTACGCAGCAGCCTGCTATGCAACAAACTCAAAAAGAAGTGCAAGTAAAACCACAGAAGGAAATGCAAGTGAAACCACAAAAAGAAGTACAGGTAAAACCACAGAAGGAAATACAAGTGAAGCCACAAAAGGAAGTACAGGTGAAACCGCAAAAAGAGGTGCAAAAAGAACAGCCAATTCAAAAAGAAAAACCAGTTGAAAAACCGTCAGTGATTCAAAAACCACCTGTTATAGAAAAACAAAAACCAGCGGAAAAAGAAAATACGAAGTTTTCGGTAAATGTGTTACCGCAGCCGCCGCAACCACCAATAAAAACGAAAAAAGAATATAAAATTTCAGATGTAATTAAAAAAGGAAGCGAGTTAATTGCTCCTCAAATTACTAAAATGAAACCTAATAACATCATTTCTCCGCAAACGAAAAAAGATAATATAATATCACCGCAAGTAAAGAAAGAAAATGTAGGAAATATAGTATCACCGCAAGTGAAGAAAGAGAATGTAGGAAACATAGTGTCACCACAAGTGAAGAAAGAGAATGTAGGGAATATAGTGTCACCACAAATAAAGAAAGAAAATATAGGAAACATAGTGTCACCGCAAGTGAAGAAAGAAAATATAGGAAACATAGTATCACCACAAGTAAAGAAAGAAAATGTAGGAAATATAGTGTCACCAAATGTATCGAAAGAAAATGTAGTGATTCCGCAAGTAATACCGCCAAATATTCAAGTGCCAAACATCATGCCAATGTTGGATAACAATCAGCCACCAAATATAATGCCAATTATGGATAACAATCAGCCACCAAATATAATGCCAATTATGGATAACAATCAGCCACCAAACATCATGCCAATCATGGATAATAATCAGCCACCAAACATCATGCCAATCATGGATAACAATCAACCACCAAACATCATGCCAATCATGGATAACAATCAACCACCAAATATAATGCCAATTATGGATAATAATCAAATACCAAATATGATGCCAATTATGGATAACAATCAAATGCCAAACATGATGCCAATTATGGATAACAATCAAATGCCGAACATGATGCCAATTATGGATAACAATCAAATGCCAAACATGATGCCAATTATGGATAACAATCAAATGCCAAACATGATGCCGATTATGGATAATAATCAACCACCGAATATGATGCCATATCAAATGCCGTACCAACAGCCTATGATGCCGCCGAATCCGTATTATCAACAACAAAATCCATATCAAATGCCATATCAGCAAGGAGCACCGTTTGGACCGCAATATACGTCTATGCCAAATCCAAATATGATGCCGACAGATAATAATATGCCGCCGCTCGTGCAAGGAGAGGAAGATTGTGGATGCGGAGGAGAGAGTAGGCTATATAGTCCGCAACCTGGAGGGCCACAATACGCGAATCCTTTATATTATCAACCAACTCAATCAGCATATGCACCACAGCCAGGAACGATGTATTATCAACCAGATCCACCAAATGTATTTGGGGAGCCAGTTTCAGAAGAAGAGGATGAAGAAGTTTAAAAAAGGTGGGATGATTCCCACCTTTTTTGTATGTAGATTCGTTCTGGAAACGGAAGATTTACACCAAATGTTAGAAAATCCCCAGTGAAATATTAACAGTGTAAAAACCTTCTCTGTTACTCATCATAAGAGGGAGCTTTTCAGAAGAGAAGTTCATTCTAACAGAGGGGGTTTTTGTATTGAATACGAAAGTAAAAGTGATTGCTGCTTCTTTGTTAGTTACTAGTGCATTAGCTGCATGTGGTACACCAAAAAACAATGCAATGGATGGACGTAACTACAATTACGAGCGTACATCTTATAATGATACACACCAGTATCGTGATAATGTGACGCGTAACGATCGTTATACAGACTATGTAACATATAGAAATGGTCGTAACGATACAGGATATAACTATTACCGTGATGTAAATTACAACGGTCAAATTGCTAATCCGCATCCAACACGTAATATTACAATGAACAATTCATACATTAACAATGATGGTAAAACTGCAGAAAGAATTACAAATCGTGTGAAACGTATGAATAACGTAGACCGTGTGTCTACAGTTGTATATGGAAACGATGTGGCGATTGCGGTAAAACCACGTAACACAGTGACAAATGAAACGGCGATGGCGAACGAAATTCGTCAAGCTGTTGCAAATGAAGTTGGAAACAGAAACGTATATGTTTCTGTAAGAAATGACATGTTTACTCGTGTCGATGCAATGAGTACACGCTTACGTAACGGTACAGTTACAAACGACTTTAATCGTGACATAGTAAATATGTTCCGAGACATTCGTTACGGTTTAACTGGTACAGTACGATAGCGAAATAAAAGAGGAAGGGTAGCCCTGCCTCTTTATTGCTTTTGACTATAGTATACATTTGAACTCTATATACTTTATCTATAGAGTGCTTCTTCTAGCATTTTTTCACCATCTTCTTTTATTTTATCAGGATTGTTTTTATAATGGGAATCCCATTTGTTATACTCTTTACATTCATCGCTATTTAGAAACTCTGGACAACCGTTACTTGAGGAAGATTTAGTATTGTATTCTGAATTATTATTTTCACTGGAAATATCAATATCATATTCAGAAGAGGTGTTATTAACGGAATCATCATCTTCGTTGTCTTCATCATTAATGGGATTGGTATTAAGATATGAATCGTTTTCGTAAATGTCATCTTTTATTGAATCATTTGAGCAACTTGATAAGATGAATAGAGATGTAATAAGTAAGGTTAGTTGTAGTATTTTGTTCATAATAACTTTTCTCCAATTCTATTTTAAAATTCGATTAATCAATTATTGCATTTTAAAGCTTTTAATTCCATATAAAACCATTTTTATTGAATAGAAAATATATATAGAATAAATACAAAACAAAGATAATAAAAAATATCTTGTTTTTTATTTTTATTAATGTTATATTAGCAAAGCGATGAGCTAATTTACGTAAGACGAGAGATATGCTTAAGTGCTAAACACGCGAATGTGGTCGCCTGGTCTCTCGCCGTAAACGCATCAAGACGCCTGCTTTGCAGGCGTCTTTCATTTTATATAAAACAAATGCTAGTGCAGATAAGGATAAAACTTTATCTGCATTTTTTTATTTTTGAGAGAAATGTAATACGGTCATTTATATGGATAAAACCCCCATTTCCGGAAAAACTACTAATGAAAGTATGATCTTGCCTAAAAGAGGTGAACGGAAATGAAATGGATACTGATTGCGATGCAAGCTTTCGTTATGATGTTTTGTTTCGTTTATGGAACGAGTGCGAAGGCGGAAGGGCCAGTACCAGAAGTAACAGAGAAAGACCCTCAAGTTACAATTTTATTAGAGCGAATGTATGTTGATGGAGAAGTAAGTGAGGAAATCTTTACAGAAAAAGTAGCAAACTTAGAAAAGTTTTTACAGCAGTATAAAGAATGGCAGCTCGTTGATCGTGATGATGTACAAATCGTATTACAAAAGAAAGTTGACGATATTTCTCCGTTATTAAAAACGAGCGGTTATTTTGGAGTGTCAGAGGAAGGGATATTACAAATTTTCAAAGGTGTACCGAAAAGCGATAATGCGATTCATTCCTTCTTTCAAATTGATATGAAAAAGCTCGAGAGTTATGAGCGTGCGAAATTGAAACGTGGTATTCGTATTAAATCAAAAGAAGGTTTTGTGAAGACGATTGAAAAAATGAAACAATATGCAGTGCAAAATAAGAAAAAAAGCAGCTCATGGTGAGCTGCTTTTTTTCTTATTTATTTTTATCTAAAATTTGTTTTGCGATTTCATCGATTAGCATATCTTTTCCGATTGGATTGAAAGCTTTCGTAGGAAAATAACAGAAGTTTCAAATAGAGAACATTTGTTGGGGCAGTCTCGCTTTTCTATCATTAAATATGTTAAAATGGAATACATGATTTAAGAGGGAGAGATCGTATTTTGTTTGAATATGTTACAGGTTACGTGGAGTATGTAGGACCGGAATATGTCGTAATTGATCATAATGGAATTGGTTATCAAATTTTCACACCGAATCCGTATGTATTTCAAAGAAGTAAGCAAGAAATCCGTGTCTATACATATCATTATGTGAGAGAAGATATTATGGCGCTTTACGGGTTTAAAACACGTGAAGAGCGTTTATTATTTACAAAGTTGTTAGGTGTGTCTGGTATTGGACCAAAAGGCGCTCTTGCAATTTTAGCTTCTGGTCAAACAGGACAGGTCGTTCAAGCGATTGAACATGAAGACGAGAAGTTTTTAGTGAAGTTCCCGGGCGTCGGAAAGAAAACAGCACGCCAAATGATTTTAGATTTAAAAGGAAAACTAGCAGACGTTGTACCAGATGCATTTGTTGATTTATTCTCAGACGAAGAACGTTTTGATGAGAAGAAAGGTTCGTCAGCTGAGCTTGATGAGGCGCTGGAAGCTCTGCGCGCACTTGGATACGCAGAACGAGAAGTTTCTCGCGTTGTACCAGAGTTATTAAAAGAATCATTGACGACGGATCAGTATATTAAAAAGGCACTTAGTCTTTTACTAAATGGTAAGAGGTGAGTATAATGGACGAACGTCTCCTTTCAGGGGAATCTGCATATGAAGATGCGGATTTAGAATATTCATTACGGCCACAGACGCTCCGTCAGTATATTGGCCAAGATAAAGCGAAACATAATTTAGAAGTGTTTATTGAAGCGGCGAAAATGCGTGAAGAAACGTTAGATCACGTGCTTTTATATGGACCACCAGGTCTTGGTAAAACGACGCTTGCGAATATTATTGCCAATGAAATGGGCGTAAATGTTAGAACAACTTCAGGACCGGCAATTGAAAGACCAGGTGATTTAGCAGCTGTATTAACATCGCTTCAACCAGGGGATGTATTATTTATTGATGAAATTCATCGTTTGCATAGATCAATTGAAGAAGTACTATATCCTGCGATGGAAGATTTTTGCCTTGATATTGTAATTGGAAAAGGACCTTCAGCACGGTCTGTACGTTTAGATTTACCGCCATTTACATTAGTTGGAGCAACGACGCGTGCAGGTGCGTTATCAGCGCCGCTTCGTGACCGTTTCGGTGTGCTTTCAAGATTAGAGTATTATACAGTAGATCAGCTTTCTGAGATTGTTGAACGTACAGCAGAAGTATTCGAAGTTGAAATTGACTCGTTAGCCGCACTAGAAATTGCAAGACGTGCTCGTGGTACACCTCGTATTGCAAATCGTTTATTACGACGTGTACGAGATTTTGCACAAGTTCGTGGTAACGGAACGGTTACGATGGAAATTACACAAATGGCATTAGAATTGCTGCAAGTAGATAAATTAGGTCTAGATCATATTGACCATAAATTATTGCTTGGTATTATTGAGAAGTTCCGTGGTGGTCCAGTTGGATTAGAAACGGTTTCGGCAACGATTGGAGAAGAATCTCATACGATTGAAGATGTGTATGAGCCGTATTTATTACAAATTGGCTTTTTACAACGAACGCCAAGGGGTCGAATTGTAACGCCACTTGCATATGAGCATTTCGGAATGGAGATGCCAAAAGTATGACGGAGATGCCAAAATTGCTTATTACAGCAGGGATCTTACTTATCGTTGTTGGCTTAGCTTGGAAGTTCATTGGAAGACTTCCAGGCGATATTTTTGTGAAAAAAGGAAACGTTACCTTTTATTTTCCTATCATTACATGTATTGTGTTAAGTATTGTATTATCTTTTATTATGTATATAATAAATCGATTCAAATAAGAAATAGGTGGATATAGTTATGGATATTAATCTGTTTGATTTTCATTTACCAGAAGAACTTATTGCACAAGTCCCATTAGAAGAGCGTGAAACATCAAGATTAATGGTGTTAGACCGTGAAACAGGCGATATTGAGCATAAACATTTTACGGACATTCTTTCTTACTTACATGAGGGGGATTGCTTAGTTTTAAATGAAACGAAAGTAATGCCTGCTCGTCTGCACGGTGTGAAAGAAGATACAGGCGCACACATTGAAGTACTTCTTTTAAAACAAGAAGAAGGCGATAAGTGGGAGACGCTTGTTAAGCCAGCGAAACGTGTAAAAGAAGGAACTGTTATCTCTTTTGGCGAAGGAAAATTAAAAGCAACTTGCACAGGAACTGCAGATCAAGGTGGACGTCAGCTTGAATTTTCATATGACGGCATCTTCTATGAAATTTTAGATGAACTTGGAGAAATGCCACTTCCTCCATATATTAAAGAGACGCTAGAAGATCGCGATCGCTATCAAACAGTATATGCGAAAGAAATCGGTTCAGCAGCAGCGCCGACAGCAGGACTTCACTTTACAGAAGAGTTACTGGAGAAGTTAAAACAAAAAGGCGTTGAGTTAGCTTTCATTACACTTCACGTAGGGCTTGGAACATTTAGACCAGTTTCTGCTGATACGATTGAAGAACACCATATGCACGCAGAATATTACCATATGTCTGAAGAGACGGCGGCATTATTAAACCGTGTAAAAGAGAATGGTGGACGTATTATTACGGTAGGTACGACTTCAACTCGTACGTTAGAAACAATTGCGACAGATCATGACGGCAAGCTTTGTGCTGCTTCTGGTTGGACAGACATTTTCATGTACCCAGGTTATGAATTTAAAGCAATTGATGGTTTAATTACAAACTTCCATTTACCGAAATCAACATTAATTATGCTTGTAAGTGCATTTGCAAACAGAGATAATGTACTTCATGCTTATAATGAAGCAGTAAAAGAAAAATATCGTTTCTTTAGCTTTGGTGATGCAATGTTCGTTGCCTCTCACGCTAAAATGGGAAACAAATAAAAGGAGTAAATTATGACAGCAATTCGTTATGAATTTATTAAAACTTGTAAACAAACAGGTGCCCGTTTAGGACGTGTACATACGCCGCACGGTTCATTTGATACACCAACATTTATGCCAGTTGGTACACTTGCAACAGTTAAGACAATGTCACCAGAAGAATTAAAAGCAATGGATTCTGGCATTATTTTAAGTAATACGTATCATTTATGGTTACGTCCAGGTCACGAAATCATTCGTGAAGCAGGCGGTTTGCATAAATTTATGAACTGGGATCGTGCAATCTTAACGGACTCTGGTGGTTTCCAAGTATTCAGTTTAAGTGACTTCCGTCGTATTGAAGAGGAAGGCGTTCACTTCCGTAATCACTTAAATGGAGATAAATTATTCTTATCACCAGAAAAAGCAATGGAAATTCAAAATGCATTAGGATCAGATATTATGATGGCATTTGATGAATGTCCTCCATTCCCAGCTACTTTTGAATATATGAAGAAGTCTGTAGAGCGTACAAGCCGCTGGGCAGAGCGTTGTTTAAAAGCGCATGAACGTCCACAAGATCAAGGTTTATTCGGTATTGTACAGGGTGGGGAGTTTGAAGAGCTTCGCCGTCAAAGTGCAAAAGACCTTGTTTCAATGGACTTCCCTGGTTACGCGGTAGGTGGTTTATCTGTAGGTGAGCCGAAAGATATTATGAACCGTGTACTTGAGTTTACAACACCACTTCTTCCAGACAATAAGCCACGTTACTTAATGGGAGTAGGTTCTCCTGACTCATTAATCGATGGTGCAATTCGTGGTATCGATATGTTTGACTGCGTACTTCCAACTCGTATCGCTCGAAATGGTACATGTATGACAAGTGAAGGCCGTCTAGTTGTCAAAAATGCGAAATTCGCAAGAGACTTCGGTCCGCTTGATCCAAACTGTGATTGCTATACATGTAAAAATTACTCTCGTGCGTACATTCGTCACTTAATGAAATGTGATGAAACGTTCGGAATTCGTTTAACGTCTTATCACAACCTTCATTTTCTGTTAAACTTAATGGAGCAGGTGAGACAAGCTATTCGTGAAGACCGTCTTGGCGATTTCCGCGAAGAATTCTTTGAACAGTATGGCTTTAATAAACCGAATGCTAAAAACTTCTAATACATAATTTAAAAGGAGGAACAAAAGATGAATCCAGGTATGATGAATATCGTTATGATCGTTGCGATGTTTGCGATTTTCTATTTCTTATTAATTCGCCCGCAACAAAAACGTCAAAAAGCAGTTGCTCAAATGCAAAGTGAGTTAAAAAAAGGTGATGCTATCGTAACAATCGGTGGCTTACACGGTACAATCGAATCAGTAGATGAGACGAAAATCGTTATTAAATCTGGTGGTTCACACTTAACTTTCGATCGTAATGCGATTCGTGAAGTTGTGAAAAACTAATGAGGAAGGCCCTGCATGAAATGTGCAGGGCTTTTTTTAGTTATTTTGTTTGGACATATTTACACCGAAAATGCCACCAAGTGTACTCGCACCCATTAATGCTAATTGGTAAAGTAACTGTGAGTTCGATAAAGTTTGAGAGAAACCTAAATAGTTAACTAGAAAAACAAGTATAGTGAATGTAAGTCCTGTTGAGAAGCCTACTAGCCAACCTTTCCCTTGTGCTTTTTTGCCGGCAGTAAACCCGGATATAAGCATAGATAAAAGTGCTAGTATAAAAATAGTAACAGCTAATGTTCCTTCATTCATATCTGTAAATTTTAATAAAAGAGCCATAATCATGCTAGTAACTGTTGCGAGAATTAATAGGATAACGATACCGAAGCCGATTGCAGTTGATAATTTTTTCGTTCCATCCATTTATACATTCCCCCTTTTTAATACAAGCATATTTTCCTTTTGCCTAAGTTAGACTATTTTCTTTTTTATAGGGGAGTCTATACGTAAAAAGGAGATGTAGAAATGGAATGGGTATCAATCATTGGCCGGACGATGCTTTTGTATATCATCATCTTAATTATTTTTCGTCTTATGGGTAAACGTGAAATTGGAGAGCTAAGTGTATTAGATTTAGTCGTATTCATTATGCTTGGTGAAATGGCAGTAGTCGCAATTGAAAATACCGATAAATCACTTTGGCACCAATTAGTTCCGATGACTTTTCTCATGTGTATACAAATTATTTTGTCAGTTATTTCGTTAAAGTATCAACGATTTCGGCATTTAATAGAAGGTGAGCCGGCTATTCTTGTAAATGCGGGAAAGATTGATGAAAAGAAGATGAGAAAGCAACGTTATAATATAGATGATTTAATGATGCAATTAAGGGAACAAGGAGTTGGAGACATCCGGGATGTAGAATACGCTATTTTAGAACCATCTGGGAAGTTATCTGTCTTTCAAAAACAAAAAGGCGGGCAGGATGTATTACAGTTTACTCTTCCTCTTATTATCGATGGCGAAATTCAATCGAATCATTTGCAAATGATTGAACATACAGATGAGTGGCTTGTTGGAAAATTAAAAAACTTAGGCTATAACGATGTAACACAAATTTTATACTGTAGCTTTCAAAATGGACAATTTTTTGTTGATTTGAAAGAAAACTAGAGGCTTACTATATGGAATAGTAAGCCTATTTACTTCAAAAATGAAAGTTTTCGAATGATAGGGAGACGACTTAACTCTTCTTTTCGAATGAGCTTGAAAATGAAGAGGAGCACAATATAAACGAGTGTTGTTAAAGCGATTTCCCATAATGTTTGTATGCCAAGTGAATGAGAGAAAACTATATACTTATGAAGGTAAAAACCGAAGGAGCCTGCGATACCGATGGTAAGTCCGCCAAAAATATAGTCTTTTGCGTAAATGGTAAATGTAATTTTCTTTAAAACAGTAGCATAATGAAGAAATGTTACCGTTACGATATTTGCTGCAATTGCAAGGGCAACCCCCATCATTTGAAACTCTGGCCTTGAAGCTAGTACGAAAATAACGATTAATTTCACGATTGCACCAATAAACGTATTCATCATGGCCGCACGTGCTAAGTTTAAAGCTTGTAAAACAGAGGTAAGTGGACTTTGAAAATAATGAAATAAAAAGCAAGGTGCAAGAAGCTGGATGAACGCTGTTGCACTATCCGATCCATACATAAGAGTTAAAACAGGAGAAGCAAATACGTATAATATAACGACTGACCACCCGCCAGTAATGAGTGAGATCCGAAGAGCTTGTTGTAAGCGGTGTTCTACTAATTTATGCTGTCTTTTTGCCATTGCCTCGCTAATAGATGGAACGAGTGCTGTCGAAAGAGCGTATGTAATAAAGGCTGGTAGTGAAAGAAGCGGGAATGCATACCCGTTTAATATACCGTATTGCTGAGTTGCGACGGAGGCAGCAACGCCGGCAATCGCTAAGCTTTGCATAACGACGATAGGTTCAAAAAAATAGGAAACGGAACCGATTAAACGACTTCCTGTAGTTGGAAGTGCAATATCCATAAGAGAATAAAATGTCCCCTTGCTTTCCTTTACAGTAGTGAAAAATCCCGAGCGTATAGATAAATGTTTTTCGCGCTGGAATAAAGTGAGTAAAAATAATAACGATGCCACTTCACCGAGAACGGCTGATAACATAGCACCAGCTGCAGCATATTCTACGCCGTAAGGTAAAAATAATTGAATACATATAGCGATAATTGTAATGCGGACAATTTGTTCTATCACTTGGGCGTAAGCGCTAGGTTTCATATTTTGTTTCCCTTGGAAATAGCCACGTAAAACAGAAGAAACAGCAATAACAGGAACGACAGGCAAAATGGCCATTAATGGATAGTACGTTCGTTCATCAGTTAATAATGTTTTTGCTAAAATAGGTGTGAGGAGCATAATTCCAATTGTTAAAATGATACTAATAACAGATGTAACAGCTAATGATACTGTTAATATTTTTTTAACTTTTTGTTTATCATTCACAGCTTCTGCTTCTGCTACAAATTTTGCGATTGCGACAGGAAGACCGATTTGTGTTAATGTAATTGCTAGAATAAATGTAGGGACGGCCATCATATAAAGGCCAACGCCTTCTTCTCCTAAAATACGTGCCATTACAATACGATTAATAAATCCTAGAATTTTGGTAATAAAGCCGGCTATCATTAAAATAAATGCGCCTTTTAAAAAGCTTTGTCTCGTCATGGTCTTCTCCTACCTTCTCAAAATCAGTGGAATGATTTACAATAATTTATATGCACGTACGAGACAAGAATGACAAGCATTTAAGAGAGTACTCTTGAAAGTAGTTATTGCTGTCCATTAGAGCGGGATTAAAAGCGACTTTTCGTGCTGAAATAAGAAGGAGATGTTATATATGTTAGATAGAGAGGCTTTGGTAGAATCATACCGCGGACAGTTACAAGTCGTTTTAGAAAGTAAAGTAGAAGAGTTCCAAATGTTCGGCTACGACCGAGTAACAGATGATGACATTTGGAAGTTTCTTAAAGTGAAAAAGTGGAAGAAGATAGACAGTGACGTTAGATTGTATGAATTAGTTAATGACGTATTAACAGTAACAGCTAATGAATATATGACGTATTTAACTGTTGAAGCATATCAAGCCCCGCTTTGGTCATTTGATGAATATGAAAATAAATAACCGACTGCAATTGGTTTGTTCTTCCTTTTGCAGTATAATGATAGGTATTGATAATGAGGAAATAATTATGTCTAAGATCATATATAAAGGAGGTAGTGAAGAGAGAAAACAAATAATGAAAGTGTAGGTAATGTGAAAAACTTACCGACACAGCTGGTGAGGAACTAGCAAAATTATAGAAAGGAAGTCTACTAACTAGGCGTATGCACACGTGTGAAGGTGAATCGTAAAAGATTTATTTGAAGTGTTAGTAGCGGAAAGAGGGTACATATGGCAAAGCGTGGTACGAGAATTGCCGCCTTTTTCCTCATCGTTTTATTAATCGGTGGAGTAATTGGTGCGGCAGGAAAAGACATAGCAAAAGGAATTAGTCTAGGACTAGACCTTCGCGGTGGTTTTGAAATTCTTTATGAAGTAAAACCAGCCAAAAAAGGTGATAAAATTGACCGAGAGGCACTTGTAAGTACAGTAGGTGCTCTTGAAAATCGTGTCAATGTACTTGGTGTAAGTGAACCGAACATTCAAATTGAAGGGCAAGACCGAATTCGTGTACAGCTTGCTGGTGTACAAGATCAGCAAAAAGCACGTGAAATGTTATCAACACAAGCGAAATTAACATTCCGTGATGTAGATGACAACCTTCTTATGGATGGAACGGATTTAAAAGGCGGCGGAGCGAAGCAAACATTTGATGAGCAAGGTCGTGCGAGTGTAGGTCTTACACTAAAAAGCGCTGAAAAATTCCGTGAAGTAACTGAAAAAATTTCAAAAATGCCACCACCAACGAATTTAATGGTAATTTGGCTTGATTTTGAAGAAGGAAAAGATTCGTACAAAGCAGAATCTGCAAAACCGAATCCGAAGTTCTTATCAGCAGCAACAGTAAACCAAGTGTTTAACCAAGCTGAAGTATCTATCGTGGGTGGAAACTTTACAGTTGAAAGCGCGAAACAACTTTCATCTTTATTAAATGCAGGTGCACTTCCTGTTGATTTAAAAGAAATGTATTCAACATCTGTTGGAGCGAAGTTTGGTCAACAAGCGTTAGAGCAAACAATTTTCGCTAGTGCGATTGGTATCGCTCTTATTTTCTTATTTATGCTTGTATTCTACCGTTTACCAGGACTTGTAGCGGTTATTATGTTAGGTTTATACATTTTCGTTACATTACTTGTCTTTAACTGGATGCATGCAGTTCTTACGTTGCCAGGTATTGCGGCGTTAGTGCTCGGGGTAGGTATCGCGGTTGATGCGAATATTATTACGTACGAGAGACTGAAAGAAGAGCTGAAAATTGGTAAGTCAATGATGTCGGCATTCCGTGCTGGTAACCATCGTTCATTAGCAACTATTTTAGATGCGAACATTACAACACTTGCAGCAGCTGGTGTATTATTCGTTTATGGTAATAGCTCTGTAAAAGGGTTCGCAACAAGTTTAATCGTAAGTATTTTAGTCGGTTTTATTACGAACGTATTCGGTACTCGTTTCTTACTAAGTTTACTTGTAAAGAGCCGTTACTTCGATAAAAAACCAGGATACTTTGGTGTGAAACAAAAGGATATTATTCCATTAACAAAAGGTGTAGTACATCCACCGACAAGATTTGATCGTATTAACTTCGTAAATGTCGGTCATAAATTCCTTATCTTCTCGCTGGTAGTTGTAATTGCAGGTGCAATTATTTTACCAATTTTCAAATTGAATCTTGGTATTGACTTTGCGAGTGGTACACGTATCGACTTGCAATCAAAACAATCAGTTACTGTGTCTGATGTTCATAAAGATTTTAAAGAATTGAACATTGACGTGAAGGAAGAAAACATTGTACCGACTGGAGATGACAATAAGGGATTCGCAGTTCGTACATTAGGTGTTCTATCAAAAGATGAAATTGCGAAAACAAAAACATTCTTCCACGATAAATATGGTACAGATCCAAACGTAAGTACAGTTTCGCCGACAATTGGTAAAGAAATTGCAAGAAATGCATTTATCGCAGTATTAATTGCTTCTGCAGTTATCATTTTATACGTAAGTA
This sequence comes from Bacillus sp. FDAARGOS_527, assembly GCF_003812125.1. Taxonomy (NCBI): domain Bacteria; kingdom Bacillati; phylum Bacillota; class Bacilli; order Caryophanales; family Bacillaceae; genus Bacillus; species Bacillus sp. FDAARGOS_527. The sequence continues at coordinate 3,504,261 of NZ_CP033795.1, read as the reverse complement.
TTCGATTCCGATTTACGTACGCATTATCTGCAGTGCTTGCATTATTACATGATGCATTCGTTATGATTGTTATATTTAGTATTTTCCAATTGGAGGTAGACTTAACGTTTATCGCTGCCGTGTTAACAATCATCGGTTATTCTATTAATGACTCAATTGTTACGTTTGATAGAAACCGTGAATTATACAAACAGAAAAAACGAGTTCGCGATATAAAAGACTTAGAAGAAATCGTAAATGCAAGTATTCGCCAAACGCTTGGTCGTTCGATTAACACCGTATTAACAGTGTTATTCCCAGTAATTGCACTGCTTATCTTCGGTAGTGAGTCACTACGTAACTTCTCGTTTGCGTTACTTGTTGGACTAGTTGTAGGTACGTATTCTTCTGTTTTCGTTGCTTCTCAAATTTGGTTAATGCTTGAAAACCGTCGTTTGAAAAAGGGCAAAAACAAGAAAAAGGTTGAGAAAGTAGAATCTGAACCGCAAGTATAAAAAAGATGATGTCTCTTTATGAGGCATCTCTTTTTTCGTTTGTGGATACAATAAGATAGTTACTTTGAAATGATGAAATGGAAGAAAGTGGTGATGTTATCGCTGTTTTTGTTACAATAAAGTGAAACTTTAATCAGTGGGGGTTTTCTTCATCCCCCACTGATTATTAGCCTTCACCAATCGGAATTTTATGGGCAGCCCGACCCCCACCTAAATTTTTTGCTTTCACTGAATTTTGAGGTAGGGGTCTTACTGCCCATTAAAGTGGGATAAAAAGATAGGTTAAGAAAAGAAGGGATTTTAATGATGGAAAAAGATGAACGTTTTAAACAGGCCGAGTTTGGTGCTATTGTCGGGATCGTTGGTAATATTATATTAGCGATTATAAAGGCGGTAATTGGTTATATTGGGAACAGTAAAGCGCTATTAGCAGATGCGGTGCATTCTGCATCAGATGTAATTGGTTCGCTAGCTGTACTGTTTGGGTTACGAGCAGCAAAGCAGCCGCCCGATGAAGATCATCCGTATGGTCATGGTAAAGCGGAATCGATTTCAGCGATTATTGTTGCAGTATTATTATTTATTGTGGGAATCGAGATAGCGATTTCGTCCATAAAAGCTTTTTCACAGGAACTAGAACCGCCGAAAGGGATTACAATTTTTGCTGTCGTTCTTTCAATTATCGTGAAAGAAGGAATGTTTCAATATAAATTCCGATTAGGGAAAAAGGTAAATAGTGATGCAATTATTGCAAATGCATATGAGCACCGTTCAGATGTGTTTTCTTCAATTGCAGCTTTAATCGGTATTTGTGCAGCGATTATTGGTGGTAAGTTCGGGTTAGATTGGCTTGTGTATGCCGATCCAATTGCAGGATTATTTGTTTCACTTCTTGTTGCAAAAATGGCATGGAGTATTGGGGCAGAAGCAATTCATGCAACGCTTGATCATGTTCTTCATGAGGAAGATGTTATTCCACTTAGAGAAGCAGTACTTCAAATAGATGGTGTAAAAAAAATTGGTTCTTTATACGCAAGGGAACATGGTCATTACGTTATTGTTGATATTAAAGTTTCTGTAGATCCATACATTACTGTAGAAGAAGGGCATCGCATTGGAAAGCATGTGAAAGAAACGCTTATGAAACAAGATAACGTACAAAATGTGTTTGTACATATAAATCCGTATTCTCCAAATTAAACATTATTAACATTTTAGTATATAGATATTGCATCGTAGTTTGCATTATATTGTCACCCCTTAATCTGTCTTGTATAATGAACAGGTTAAGGGGTGATTTCGTGTTACAACCGAAGACGCGTTGGAAAGAAAAAGAATATAATGGCGAGCGAGTGAGTGAATTAGCAAGTAAATTACAATTATCACCACTTGTCGTTTCGTTATTCCTCGGTAGAGGACTAGATACAGAAGATAAGATTTTAGATTTTTTAAATACAGAAAATCAAGAATTTCATGATCCATTTTTATTAGAAGGAATGGATAGAACGGTAGAACGTGTAAATAAGGCGATTCAAAATGGAGAGCAAATATTAATATTTGGTGACTACGATGCGGACGGAGTAAGTAGTACGACTGTATTATATCTTGCCTTACAAGAATTAGGTGCAGACGTAGAATTTTATATCCCAAACCGTTTTACAGAAGGTTATGGACCAAACGAAGAAGCATTCCGTTGGGCGCATAGCGCAGGATTCTCATTAATTATTACTGTCGATACTGGTATCGCAGCTGTACATGAAGCGAAAGTAGCGAAGGAACTTGGGATAGATCTAATTATTACAGATCACCATGAGCCACCACCAGAATTGCCAGAAGCACTTGCGATTATTCATCCGAAATTAGATGGCGGTGTGTATCCGTTTCACTATTTAGCGGGCGTTGGTGTTGCGTTTAAAGTTGCGCATGCACTACTGGGCCGTGTACCAGAACATTTATTAGAAATTGCAGTAATTGGTACAGTAGCCGATTTAGTATCACTTCACGGTGAAAATAGATTGCTAGTGAAGCGCGGTTTAAAACATATGCGCATGACGAAAAATATTGGACTAAAGGCGCTATTTAAAGTTGCTAACGTTTCGCAAAGTGAAATTACAGAAGAGAGTATTGGCTTCTCAATCGCACCTCGTATTAATGCAGTTGGACGTTTAGAAGATGCTACGCCGGCTGTACATCTTTTATTATCAGAGGATCCCGAAGAAGCGAAAGAGCTGGCTGAAGAAATTGATGAGCTGAACAAACTGCGAAAAGATATTGTAAAGCAAATTACAGAAGAAGCTATCGCTGAGGTGGAAAATAATTTCCCGCCTGAAGACAATAAAGTATTAGTGCTTGCAAAAGAAGGGTGGAATCCAGGTGTAATTGGAATTGTTGCTTCTAAATTAGTTGAACGTTTTTATCGCCCAACGATTGTATTATGCATTGATCCTGTAAAAGAAACTGCAAAAGGTTCAGCGCGTAGTATTGCAGGATTCGATTTGTTTGCAAACTTGTCAGATTGTAGAGAGTTATTGCCACACTTCGGGGGACATCCGATGGCAGCGGGAATGACGCTACATATGAATGATGTAGATGAATTACGCCGCCGTTTAAATGAACAGGCAGATACAATTTTAACGGAAGAAGATTTTATTCCAATTACAGCTGTCGATGCTTTTTGCAAAGTGGAGGACGTAACACTTGCAGCAATTGAAGATATGCAAAAGTTAGCGCCATTTGGTGTTGGAAATCCAAAGCCACGTATTGCAGTGAAAGATGCGGAGTTAGAAAGTATTCGTGCAATCGGATCAGACGGTTCTCATTTAAAGATGTCTCTTCGTGATGGACAAGCAACATTGGATACAATTGGATTCGGTTTTGGTGCGTACGCGAAAGAAATTTCTCCAGTTGCAAAAGTATCTGTAATAGGAGAAGCGTCTATCAATGAATGGAATAATTTTAAGAAGCCGCAATTAATGGTGCAAGATATTGCTGTAGAGGCATGGCAATTATTTGATTGGCGTAGTATGCGTAACGTAGAAGCAAATTTAGCAGAACTTCCGAAAGAAAAAATCACGATGGTGTATTTTTCTAAAGAGGTATTGCATAAATTTTCTTTAGAAGACTATAAAGAGCATATGATGCATGCATCAGAAGTAACCGAGTTAGATGAGCAATACATCGTGTTACTTGATTTACCAAAAGGAACAGATGAATTACGAGATCTATTTAAAGTTGGGTTCCCGTCGCGAATTTATACGCTATTTTATCAAGAGAATAATCATTTATTTAGTACTGTTCCAACGAGGGATCACTTTAAATGGTACTATTCATTCTTGAGCCAAAAATCACCATTTTCTTTAAGACAATATGGAGAACAACTATGTCAACATAAAGGTTGGTCAAAAGATACAGTAAATTTCATGACACAGGTGTTTTTTGAGTTAGAATTTGTTACAATAAAAGATGGCGTCATTTTTATGGCAGACAAAAAACAAAAGCGTGATTTAATTGAATCGAACACATATCGTGAGAAAATGAACCACTTACAATTAGAAAAAGAATTGGTTTATAGCACATATCAGCAACTATATACATGGTTTGAAACGATTCGTAATCATAAAGAAGTAGAACAGTTAGGGTAAAGGATTTGTATTTACAAACCTTTTAGATCTGAGGAGGATTCAGAAATATGGATTTCAAGCAACATATCGCAATTGTACCGGACTATCCAAAAGAAGGTATTGTGTTTAAAGACATTACACCGTTAATGAACGACGGTAAAGCATACAAAGCAGCAACAGATGCAATCGTTGAGTATGCAAAAGAGAGAGACATCGACCTTGTAGTAGGTCCAGAAGCTCGTGGCTTTATTATTGGTTGCCCAGTTTCTTACGCATTAGAAGTAGGATTTGCGCCAGTTCGTAAATTAGGAAAATTACCACGTGAAGTAATTACAGTTGACTACGGTAAAGAATATGGTAAAGATGTTTTAACAATCCATAAAGATGCAATTAAACCAGGTCAACGCGTATTAATTACAGATGACTTATTAGCTACAGGTGGAACAATTGAAGCGACAATTAAGTTAGTTGAAGAGCTAGGCGGAGTTGTAGCAGGAATTGCATTCTTAGTAGAACTTACTTACTTAGATGGTCGTAAAATGTTAGATGGTTACGATGTATTAGTATTAGAAAAATACTAATCACTATATAGGTAGAACTACGGTGATAAAAAGTACCCGTGAATCTCTTGGAGAGGAGCGGGTACTTTTGTATAATTGAACCAAAAATTATAGTGAAATGTCAGTAAAATCTTTTCCTTTTCACAATTCACAATCATTGGGTTATAATGATAGAATATAATTTATTCTATTTAATAAAGATAAAGTCAATTTTCAATAAAAGGTGATTCGATGGCAAATGAGCAGGTACTAACAGCTGAACAGGTACTCGAGAAAGCAAGTCAATATTTAGTGGATGAAGATATTGAGCTAGTAGCACGTGCCTATGAATATGCACGCGATGCGCATAGCGAACAATACAGAAAATCGGGTGAACCATACATTATTCATCCAATTCAAGTTGCAGGTATTTTAGTTGATTTACACATGGATCCAGCTACAGTATCAGCAGGTTTCTTACATGATGTAGTAGAAGATACAGAGATTACATTAGAAGATATTGAACGGGAATTTAATAAAGAAATTGCTATGCTTGTTGATGGTGTGACAAAGCTTGGAAAGATTAAATATAAATCTCATGAGCAACAACAAGCAGAAAACCATCGCAAAATGTTTATTGCAATGGCTCAAGATATTCGAGTTATTTTAATTAAACTAGCTGATCGTCTTCATAACATGCGTACATTGAAACATTTGCCTCAAGAGAAGCAGCGTCGCATTGCGAATGAAACGTTAGAAATCTTTGCGCCTTTAGCACATAGACTCGGAATTAGTACTATTAAATGGGAGCTAGAGGATACGTCACTTCGCTACTTAAATCCACAGCAATATTATCGTATTGTAAATTTAATGAAGCGTAAACGTGCAGAACGTGAAGAGTATTTAGACGAAGTAATGACTGGTATTCGTGAGAAATTAGACGAAGTTGCAATTCAACCTGAAATTTCTGGAAGACCAAAACATATTTACAGTATTTATCGTAAAATGGCACTGCAAAATAAACAGTTCAATGAAATTTACGATTTATTAGCTGTACGTGTCGTTGTAAATAGTATTAAAGATTGTTATGCAGTACTTGGAATTATTCATACGTGCTGGAAGCCGATGCCAGGTCGTTTTAAAGATTATATTGCAATGCCGAAAGCAAATCTATACCAATCTCTTCATACGACTGTAATTGGACCGAAAGGTGATCCGCTTGAAGTGCAAATTCGTACGAAAGAAATGCATGAGATTGCAGAATTCGGGATCGCGGCACACTGGGCGTATAAAGAAGGAAAAACAGCAGAAACAACAGGTACATTAGAGAAGAAACTTACATGGTTCCGTCAAATATTAGAATGGCAAAATGAAGCTTCTAATGCAGAAGAGTTTATGGAGTCGTTAAAAATTGATTTATTCTCTGACATGGTATTCGTCTTTACACCGAAAGGCGATGTAATGGAATTACCACTTGGATCTGTTCCAATTGACTTTGCATATCGTGTGCATTCAGAGATTGGGAATAAAACAATTGGTGCAAAAGTAAACGGGAAAATGGTGACACTTGACTATAAATTAAAAACAGGTGACATCATTGAGATTTTAACATCGAAACATTCGTATGGACCAAGTCAAGATTGGGTGAAACTTGCTCAAACATCTCATGCAAAAAACAAAATACGTCAGTTCTTTAAGAAACAACGTAGAGATGAAAATATTGAAAAAGGCCGTGAACTTGTTGAGAAAGAAGTGCGTAGCCTAGAGTATGAGATGAAAGAAGTGTTAGCGCCTGACAATTTAAAACGAGTTGCTGAAAAATTCAACTTTGCAAATGAAGAAGATATGTTTGCGGCAGTTGGATATAATGGTATCACTGCATCGCAAATTGTTACGCGACTAACGGACAAGTTCCGTAAGCAACGTGAAGAAGAAGAGATTGTTGAAGTTAAAGAAGTTCGTAAACCGATGAAAATTCGAAAATGGGATTCTGGCGTTAAAGTAAGTGGTGCAGATAATTTATTAATTCGTTTATCAAAATGCTGTAACCCAGTACCTGGTGATGATATCGTTGGGTATATTACGAAAGGCCGAGGCGTATCGATTCACCGCCGTGACTGTGTAAATGTTCATACAGAAGAAGCTATAGAACGTTTATTAGAAGTAGAGTGGGAAGGTAGCCCTGAAAAAGAAATTGAGTATAACGTTGATATTGAAATTTCAGGTTACGATCGCCGTGGTTTATTAAACGAAGTATTACAAGCTGTTACAGAGACGAAAACGTACATTTCAGCAGTTTCTGGTAGAAGTGACCGTAATAAGATGGCAACAATTAATATGTCAATCTCTATTCGTAACTTACAGCACTTGAAAAAAGTAGTAGAACGCATTAAACGTGTTCCAGAAATTTATGCAGTACGACGCATGATGCATTAATAGGGAGTGTAGAAAAGATGAGAGTTGTTTTACAACGATCAAAAGAAGCGTCTGTCACAGTAGACGGTGAGATCGTAGGACAAATTCCGTTCGGTTTAACATTACTAGTTGGCATTACGCATGAAGATACAGAAAAAGATGCAACTTACATTGCAGAAAAAATTGCGAACTTACGTATTTTTGAAGATGAGAGCGGAAAGATGAACCATTCTGTACTTGATGTAGAAGGACAAGTTCTATCCATTTCGCAATTCACATTATACGGAGATTGCCGCAAGGGAAGACGTCCAAACTTTATGGATGCAGCTAAACCTGACTATGCAGAGCGTTTATATGATTTCTTTAATGAAGAAGTACGTAAGCAAGGATTGCATGTAGAAACAGGGAAGTTCGGAGCAATGATGGATGTTTCTTTAATCAATGATGGTCCGGTTACCTTAATTGTGGAAAGTAAATAGTGTTGCAAGAAGAGAGGGGATGAGCCCCTCTCTTCTTTTATGGTTTTTAATGGTATATTTTGTTAATTATTGTTATGATAGTTAAGAAAATAAACGATATAATCGGGGGATTATGGGAGGTAAAACTTATGGAAACATTTGTACTCGTTCATGGAGCATGGGATGGCGGTTATGTTTGGAAAAAACTAGCTGAACTTTTAAGGGAAGAGGGTCATAGTGTATATACTCCTACATTAACTGGACTTGGGGAACGAACACATCTTATGCAACCTAATATAGGGTTGAAGACATTTATTCAAGACATTGTTAATACTATTAAATATCAGGGTCTAAAAGATGTAATTTTGGTAGGACATAGTTATTCTGGTATGGTAATTACAGGGGTGGCAGAAGTGATTCCCGAGTTCATTAAGGAGCTAGTATACGTGGATGCAATGCTTCCGGAAGATGGTGATTCTGTTATGGATATTTCTGGACCGGAAATGGCCGCGCATTTTATAGAAGAAGTAAAAGTATACGGGGAGGGATGGCGTGTTCTTCCTAGAAATACAATAGATGAAAGAAAATCAGCGATGCCATTGTTGGCTTTTACACAATCGGTTGAAATAAAAAACTCTAAAGCACAATGTATACCGCATATATACGTAGAAGTAAAGGATAATCCAGAACATTGGCCAATGACGTCTATCTTTTTAGAATCAGCAAAAAAAGCAAGAGATAGAAAATGGGAGGTTTTTTCTATTGAAGTTGGTGGGCATTGGGTAATGGAAACTAATCCAGAGGCATTGGTCCGTATATTGAATCAGAGTGTAGAAGTAATTTAATGTATGCTTTACTTCCTATAGAAGAAATGGCCGCGCAAGTTGTATTACATGTAATGTTAGAAATTCTCGTAATTGGGGTAGGTATCGTTATATTATTTGAAGCATCATATGCTAGCAAGTGGACTAGCTCATTGTTATAAATCCAATACTAATGTTTATTTTGAGTCAATAGCTTTTTCGTTTATGTATAACTCTCTAATCAATATGGAACAATAAAAAGTAAAACATCCATATTGAATGTGAGGGATATACGTATGCGTATGAATGAAAAAGGGCATTCTGTTACAAATGGTGCAAATCAACTGTTTAACGTAAATTTTCATGATTTTATTTCAAAAGAGCAAAACAATACTTCGATGGAGCTTGCTTCTGAGTTTGGGATTTCTCTTCAAGATGTAAAGCGTCTAAAGAAGCAGATTGAACGCTCTTAGAGCACTTGACAATCCTACTGAACAAACGTATAGTAATTTTATATTTACATATGAATATAACCTTTGATAGAGAAGAGTAAATGAGACACACATGGAAAGAGAAGAAATGTCTTAGGCTGAAAACATTTCTACATGATGACTGATTGAATGACACTCTAGAGGTTTCAACTTGAACGGCGTATACGCTTAGTAGGGATGAACGCACATTTAAGCGTTATTAAAAAAAGTGGAAGCATACGTGCTTCAATTAGGGTGGCACCACGGGTATAATACTCTCGTCCCTACTGTTCAAACAGTAGAGGCGGGAGTTTTTTTATTTTTATTAAGATTAAAACAATTTGAGGAGGAACTGAATATGTCTATTCAAATCCCACGCGGAACGCAAGATATTCTTCCAGGTACTGTTGAGTTATGGCAGTATATCGAAGGGCAAGCACGCGAAATTTGCCGTCGTTACAATTACAAAGAAATTCGTACACCAATTTTTGAACACACTGAGCTATTTTTACGTGGTGTTGGTGATACGACAGATATCGTACAAAAAGAAATGTACTCATTCCAAGATCGTGGAGAGCGTAGTTTAACATTACGTCCAGAAGGTACTGCACCTGTTGTACGTTCTTACGTTGAAAATAAAATGTTCGGTGACGCAACGCAACCAACGAAATTATATTATATCGGTCAAATGTTCCGTTACGAAAGACCGCAAGCAGGTCGCTATCGTCAATTCGTACAATTCGGTATTGAAGCAATCGGTAGTAACGATCCTGCAATTGATGCAGAAGTCATTGCACTTGCTGTAGAGTTTTACCGCGGCATGGGCTTAAAAAATATTAAAGTTGTATTAAACAGCTTAGGTGATGCAGCAAGCCGTCAAGCACACCGTGATGCATTAATCGCACACTTTGAGCCACGTATCGGCGAATTCTGTTCTGACTGTCAATCTCGTTTAGAAAAGAACCCTCTTCGTATTTTAGATTGTAAGAAGGACCGTAACCATGAATTAATGGGAACAGCACCATCTATTACAGAATACTTAAACGAAGATTCAGCAGTATACTACGAAAAAGTTCAAGAACTATTAACGATGATGGATGTTCCATTTGAAAAAGATCCGAACTTAGTACGTGGTTTAGACTACTACCAACACACTGTATTTGAAATTATGAGTGAGGCAGAAGGTTTCGGTGCTATTACTACATTAAGCGGTGGTGGACGTTACAACGGACTTGTACAAGAAATCGGTGGACCAGAAATGCCAGGTATCGGTTTTGCGATGAGTATTGAACGTTTAATTATGGCACTAAAAGCTGAAAACATTGAATTGCCAATCGAACATAGCATTGATTGTTACGTTGTAGCGCTTGGTGAAAAAGCAAAAGACCATGCTGCAAAAGTTGCGTTTGATCTTCGTAAAGCTGGATTATCAGTTGAAAAAGATTATTTAGATCGCAAAATGAAAGCACAATTTAAATCAGCAGATCGTCTAAAAGCGAAATTTGTAGCTGTATTAGGGGAAGATGAGTTAGATAAAGGTATCATCAACTTAAAAGATATGGCAACAGGCGAACAAGAAGAAGTAGCATTAGATGTATTTGCTTCATACGTAGCAGAGAAATTAATATAGGGGGAACTTACAGTGGCTGAAAGAACGCATGCATGTGGAAAAGTAACAGTAGAAGCAGTTGGACAAACAGTTCAATTAAAAGGTTGGGTACAAAAACGCCGTGATTTAGGTGGATTAATCTTTATCGACTTACGTGACCGTACAGGTATCGTACAAGTTGTATTTAACCCAGAAACATCAAAAGAGGCGCTAGAAGTAGCAGAAACAATTCGTAGCGAATACGTACTACACGTAGAAGGTACAGTTGTTGAGCGTGGTGAAGGCGCAATTAATGACAATATGGCAACGGGTCGTATTGAAGTACAAGCAACGAAAGTAAATGTATTAAATGCAGCGAAAACAACGCCAATCATTATTGCTGATGATACAGATGCATCAGAAGATGTGCGTTTAAAATATCGTTATTTAGACTTACGTCGTCCTGTAATGTTCAACACATTCAAAATGCGTCATGACGTAACAAAAACAATTCGTAACTTCTTAGACACAGAAGAATTCTTAGAAGTGGAAACACCAATTTTAACGAAGAGCACGCCAGAAGGAGCTCGTGATTATTTAGTACCAAGTCGTGTACATGATGGTGAATTCTATGCATTACCACAATCTCCACAGCTATTTAAACAGCTTCTTATGGTCGGCGGATTTGAACGTTACTATCAAGTAGCACGCTGTTTCCGTGATGAAGATTTACGTGCAGACCGTCAACCAGAATTTACGCAAATCGATATTGAAGCTTCATTCTTAACACAAGAAGAAATTTTAGATATGATGGAGCGCATGATGACGAAAGTTATGAAGGATGCGAAAGGTGTAGAGATTAGTGCACCATTCCCTCGTATGACTTACGCTGATGCAATGGCTCGTTACGGTTCTGATAAGCCAGATACACGCTTTGAAATGGAACTAACAGACTTATCTGAGTTTGCAGCAGGTTGTGGATTTAAAGTATTTACAAGTGCTGTAGAAAGCGGCGGACAAGTAAAAGCAATTAATGCAAAAGGTGCTGCGAGCAAATACTCTCGTAAAGACATCGATGCATTAACTGAATTCGTAAAAGTATACGGTGCAAAAGGTTTAGCTTGGCTTAAAGTGGAAGAAGACGGCTTAAAAGGACCGATCGCGAAATTCTTCGGTGAAGAAGATGCAAACGTGTTAATGAATACATTAGAAGCTACTGCTGGTGACTTATTACTATTCGTAGCAGATAAGAAGAGCGTTGTTGCAGATAGCTTAGGTGCACTTCGTTTACGTCTAGGTAAAGAGCTTGAGTTAATTGACGAAAGTAAATTTAACTTCCTATGGGTAACGGATTGGCCGCTTCTTGAGTACGATGAAGATGCAGATCGTTACTTCGCAGCTCACCACCCATTCACAATGCCATTCCGTGAAGATGTTGAGCTATTAGAAACAGCACCAGAAAAAGCACGTGCGCAAGCATATGACCTTGTATTAAACGGTTATGAGCTTGGTGGTGGATCACTTCGTATTTACGAGCGTGACGTACAAGAAAAAATGTTCAAAGCGCTTGGATTCTCACAAGAAGAAGCACAAGAGCAATTCGGATTCTTATTAGAAGCATTCGAATACGGTACGCCACCACACGGCGGTATTGCATTAGGTTTAGACCGTCTTGTTATGTTACTTGCAGGTCGTACGAACCTTCGTGATACAATTGCATTCCCGAAAACAGCAAGCGCAAGCTGCTTATTAACAGAAGCTCCAAGCCCAGTTGCAGAAGCACAGCTTGAAGAGTTAAACTTAAAATTAAGCTTAAAAGAAGAGAAGTAAGAATAGGGTCTAGATGGTTATACTAATACCATCTAGGCTTTTTTTGAGAGGTTGTTTAAAAAGTCCGGTTCAGATAACTGTCGCATCTCATCGTTGCTTCGCCAGTCCGGTGCTCGAGTAGTAACGCTACACTGTGCTCCTCCTGGCTTCAGCGCCTCGATCTGCTCGGCCCTCTGAATCCTCCTTTTTAAACGTGTATTGGAAGGAAGTTTAAAAAGTCCGGTTCAGATAACTGTCGCATCTCATCGTTGCTTCGCCAGTCCGGTGCTCGAGTAGTAACGCTACACTGTGCTCCTCCTGGCTTCAGCGCCTCGATCTGCTCGGCCCTCTGAATCCTCCTTTTTAAACGTGTATTGGAAGGGAGTTTAAAAAGTCCGGTTCAGATAACTGTCGCATCTCATCGTTGCTTCGCCAGTCCGGTGCTCGAGTAGTAACGCTACACTGTGCTCCTCCTGGCTTCAGCGCCTCGATCTGCTCGGTTCTCTAAATCCTCCTTTTTAAACGTGTATTTAGGAAGAAATAAAATCCCGGTTTACACTATGTTTTTATTTTTGAAATATGTATTTTTAGGAATTCTATAACTTTTTCTATACAAATAGTCGGAAAAACGCTAGAATACATGGTAGACCATTTTTGTAATAGGAGTGTAGAGCTGAATGTTACATCAATTTTCACGTAATGAATTAGCCTTCGGTAAAGAAGGACTTGAAATATTAAAAAATAGTACAGTCGGTATTTTAGGAATTGGCGGCGTAGGTTCTTTTGCAGCTGAAGCGTTAGCACGTTCTGGAGTTGGGCGTCTCGTATTAGTAGATAAAGATGTTGTAGATATTACAAACGTAAACCGTCAAATTCACGCTTTAGTATCTACTGTAGGACGTTCAAAAGTAGAATTAATGAAAGAGCGTATTGCAGACATTAACCCAGAGTGTGAAGTAATTGGACTAGAAATGTTTTACACAGATGAAACATATGAAGAGTTCTTTAAGTACGGTTTAGACTTTGTAGTGGATGCATCTGATACGATTACGTTCAAAATTCATTTAATTAAACAATGTTTACGTCGTAAAATTAAAATTATCTCAAGTATGGGTGCAGCAAATAAAATGGACCCAACTCGTTTCCGTATTGCGGACATCTCTAAAACACATACAGATCCAATTGCGAAAGTCATTCGTACGAAGCTTCGTAAAGAGGGCATTAAAAAAGGTGTAAAAGTTGTCTTCTCTGACGAAAATCCAATCGTAATTCGTGAAGAAGTACGTAAAGAAATCGTACCAGACGAAAATGCAAAAATTCGTAAAGCGAAATTACCACCTTCATCAAATGCATTCGTACCATCTGTGGCAGGCTTAATTATGGCAAGTCACGTTGTACGTGAACGCATTAAAAATGTAGAAGTGAAACGTGTAGGGCAAGAATAAAGTGAAAGCATATATCCATTTTTGGATATATGCTTTTTTAGATGTGCTAAAGAAATAGGGGGATTTGCATTGCTACTAGTTCAAATGCAAGCAAGGTCAGTAAGTAATAATCATATTTGTCTGATTTATAACCTGAGGTCTTTTTTAAACTGTGAATGGTAAAAAGGCCTAACGTTAGAACGAGAATACCGAGTGTTATTTTGAAGGCTACTAATGAAATGGCAATCAGCTCCTTTCAATCGTATATGTTTATAGTAACATTTAAGTAAAAAATATCCAGTTGATTCAGGGAGTTCTTTGTATAGCGGGTTTGCTTATTTTGTAAATATTTGTCGGTAAATCGATATTCCTTGTCGAATAGTCGATATAATTAAAAAATCGTTGATATATTGTAAGTTATGATAGATATATTCGAAAAATCGTCGATATAATTTCATTTACCAATATGTTATCCACCGAAGAGACAAAAAAAGGATGTCACTTAGCCGGAAAATTGGGCTAGGTGACATCTTTTTTAATTCTCTGCAGAATAAATAATATCTAAATTACCATTTTGATCTGTCTTAAAAATGGGAGCGATTTGTTCTTCTTGTTCTTCAACTGAAACAAGTTTTCGAGCACGGTCCATAATTCTAACGAGCATTGCGTAATCTTCTTCGATTGCTTGTTGTTTTTTTGTGAGTGCGGCTAATTTAGTTTCAAGCTCATCATTCGTTTTTTGCAAGGAAGTGAGCTGAGTTTGTAATACTTCATTTTCAGTTTGTAACTTTGCGAGTGAAGGATTATTGTGCTCTAAGTTTTGCAAAAACGAGATGACATTTTGCATTGTAAGTTCTTGTTTACTTGGTACAATATCTTCTGAAAACTCAGCATCGATTACGAGTTGTTTCGTTTTTGTGAACTGATCTTTTTCTATTTTAGCTTCAGAACGCTTTAATTCTTTACGTTGTTTTTTCGCAAGCTGCACCGCATCTTCATAATTCGGTCTTACTTCAGCATTCCATCTAAAACCGCAAGCTGCGGAAGTGCGGTTTAAAGCATCGCCGACTTCATCGAATGCTTTTATTTGTGTACTGCCGCTGCGAATATGTCGTAAAACAGTTTCTGCTAAAAGGAGATCGTCTTCTTTTGTCCATGCATCTTGACGTGTTTTCATAAGCGAAGCCTCCATAATGGTGACGTTTTCGCTTATGTTACCCTTTATTTTTCGTTTTATTCGAACTTTGTAATCTTTCATATACAGTAGAAAGTGCTTGTTCAAATTTCCCTGTCATTTTCGGTTTATAATATTGTTTGTTTTTTATTTTATCAGGTAAGTATTGTTGCGGTACCCAACCATTTGGATGGTCGTGTGGATATAAGTAGCCAATGCCTCTTCCAAGTGCCTCTGCGCCTTTGTAATGACTATCTTTTAAATGACTTGGGATGTCACCTGTTTGCCCGTTACGTAAATCGTGTAAGGCAGCGTCAAGTGCTTTATAAGCTGAGTTTGATTTTGGTGATAGGCAAAGCTCAATAACGGCATTTGCAAGTGGTATGCGTGCTTCTGGGAATCCAACTCGTTCCGCTGATTCTATAGCTGCTAGCGTACGCGGTCCAGCTTGCGGGCTAGCAAGTCCAATATCTTCATATGCCATAATAAGAAGACGTCTACCGATGCTTTGTAGGTCACCAGCTTCAATAAGACGTGCTAAATAGTGAAGTGCTGCATTTACATCACTTCCGCGCACCGATTTTTGAAATGCCGATAATACGTCATAATGAGCATCTCCGCCTTTGTCATGAACGAAGCTCTTTTTTTGTAAGCATTCTTCGGCGATTTCCAGCGTAATTTCCGCAGCTTTGTCATCAGTTGTAAAGCTAGATAAAACAGCTAGTTCCAGTGCATTATAAGCGGAACGCATATCTCCGCCTGATGCATTTGCGAAGTGATGTAATGCTTCAGGCGTAACAGTTACATCATATTCCCCAAGACCTTTTTCTTTATCTTCAAGTGCTCGTTTTAAGCCAATTAAAAGATCATCTTCTGTTAATGCGTGTAATTCGAAGATTTGACACCGACTTCGAATAGCAGAATTAATAGCATGGAACGGATTACTCGTCGTCGCACCAATTAAGGTAAGGAGTCCACTTTCTAAATGAGGTAATAGAAAATCCTGTTTTGCTTTATCTAGACGGTGTACTTCATCTAAAATTAAAACGAGGTGTCGATGCATTTTTGCCTCTTGTACGACAACTTCCATATCTTTTTTATTATGAGTAACAGCGTTTAATAGGCGAAAAGGGGTTCCGGTACTTCCTGCAATTGCGCTCGCGATGGATGTTTTTCCAGTGCCTGGAGGACCATATAAAATCATAGATTGAAAATGATTTGCTTGGACCATTCGCCATAAAATTTTTCCTTCACCAACTAAATGTTGTTGTCCGATAATTTCTTGAATATTTGTAGGGCGCATTCGATGTGCGAGTGGTTGTTTCATTTTTACCGTCTCCCTTAATGTATAATCTCTTTCTATCGTATCATTTTTTTTAGTGGAATTTGAAATAGGATGCTGTTTTGTGGGAAAAATGAATGTGAATATTTTCATTTTTCTTTCAATTGTAATAATTTCCGAGTTTTTCAATGTGATTTTATGTTATCATTTTGATACACAAGTTGAAATTTCTTATAATACTATATTATGCTATAATTTCATAGGATTTTAAATTGTGTTCTTTTACAAATAAGATATAACCAATAGAAGTGAAAATTTGAAAAGAGGTGCAAAATAGATGAAGATTTCAACAAAAGGCCGCTACGGCTTAACAATTATGATCGATCTTGCAAAAAAGTTTGGTGAAGGTCCAATTTCCTTAAAATCAATTGCGCAGGCACATGATTTATCGGAACATTACTTAGAGCAATTAATTTCACCACTTCGTAACGCGCGTCTAGTAAAGAGTACACGCGGGGCATATGGCGGATATGTACTATCAGATCAGCCGGCTAACATTACAGCTGGAGATGTAATCCGTGTATTAGAGGGTCCGATTAGTGTTGTAGAAATGATAGAAGAAGAAGAACCAGCACAACGCCAATTATGGATGCGTGTTCGTGATGCGGTGCAAGAAGTGTTAGATAGTACAACGTTAGAAGATTTAGTACGTTATGAGGAAGAAAATCACGGGGGCTATATGTTTTACATTTAATTCCTTGTGAAACGATTTGGAAAGAAGGAGATTTAATGGAACGCATTTACTTAGATCATGCTGCGACATCTCCGACTCACCCAGAAGTGGTCGAAAAGATGATTCCATATATGACAGAAACATTCGGAAACCCGTCTAGTATTCACTTTTATGGACGTCAAACGCGCCATGCAGTAGATGAGGCGAGACGCGCATGTGCACGTAGCATTCATGCGAATCCGAATGAAATTATATTTACGAGCGGTGGTACGGAAGCTGATAATTTAGCGCTTATCGGTGTAGCGCGTGCGAACCGTCATAAAGGTAACCATATTATAACGACACAAATTGAACATCATGCAATTTTGCATACGTGTGAATTGTTAGAGCGTGAAGGATTTGAAGTGACATATTTACCTGTTGATGAAACAGGACGAGTTCAAGTTTCTGACATACAGAAGGCATTAACAGAAGAGACAATTCTTGTATCTATTATGTTTGGGAATAATGAAGTTGGGACGATGCAACCAATTGCGGAAATAGGTAAGCTGCTAAAAGAGCATCAAGCTTATTTCCATACAGATGCGGTACAAGCTTACGGTTTAGTAGAAATTAATGTGAAAGAGTTTGGTATTGATTTATTATCAATTTCAGCTCATAAAATTAACGGGCCAAAAGGTGTCGGGTTCTTATACGCTGGTGCAAATGTGAAATTTGAACCGTTATTAATAGGCGGGGAGCAAGAAAGAAAACGCCGTGCTGGTACTGAAAATGTGCCGAGTATCGTTGGGTTGCATCATGCAATTTTGCTAGCTGAAAAAACTCGTGAGCAAAAAAATGCCCAATATGAAGAGTTTAAAGATATAATGGTATCTGTCTTCAAAAATGAAGACATTACTTTCGAGGTAAACGGAAACTTAGAATATCGCTTACCACATGTGCTTAATATTAGTTTTACAGGAATGAACATTGAACCGTTTCTTGTGAACTTAGACTTAGCTGGCATTGCAGTATCAAGTGGTTCGGCTTGTACAGCTGGTTCAATTGATCCATCACATGTATTAGTGGCGATGTTCGGAAAAGACTCCGATCAAATACGTTCATCCGTACGCTTTAGTTTCGGACTTGGAAATACGAAAGAGCAAGTTGAGAAAGCGGCGTACGAAACAGTGAAAATCGTGAAGCGATTAACACAAAATTAGCATGGGAGGTGACATGATGAACAAACTACCTCACGAAACACGCGTTGTCATCGGGATGTCCGGTGGCGTCGATTCATCTGTAGCGGCTCTTTTATTAAAAGAGCAAGGTTATGATGTAATCGGAATTTTTATGAAAAACTGGGATGATACAGATGAGAATGGTGTCTGCACAGCAACAGAAGATTACAATGATGTAATCGAAGTGTGTAACCAAATTGGTATTCCGTATTATGCAGTAAACTTTGAAAAACAATACTGGGATAAAGTATTTACGTACTTCTTAGATGAATACCGAGCTGGTCGTACACCAAACCCAGATGTAATGTGTAATAAAGAAATTAAATTTAAAGCATTTTTAGAGCATGCAATAGCGCTTGGTGCTGATTATGTAGCGACAGGTCATTATGCACGCGTTGCTTATATGGACGGCGAATATAAAATGCTTCGCGGCGTTGATGACAATAAAGACCAAACGTATTTCTTAAATCAATTAAGCCAAGAGCAATTATCAAAAACAATGTTCCCGCTGGGGGAACTGAAGAAACCACAAATTCGTGAAATGGCGAAAGAAGCTGGTTTAGCGACAGCGGCGAAGAAAGATAGTACTGGTATTTGCTTCATTGGTGAGCGTAACTTTAAAGATTTCTTAAGTAACTATTTACCAGCACAACCAGGTGTGATGCAAACATTATCTGGCGAAGTGAAAGGCAAGCATGACGGTTTAATGTACTATACAATTGGACAACGTCATGGCCTTGGTATTGGTGGTAACGGTGATCCGTGGTTTGCTGTTGGGAAAAACTTGAAAGAAAACATTTTATATGTTGATCAAGGATTCCATAACGAACTTCTATATGGCGATGAAGTTATTGCTACGAATGTTGGCTGGGTAAGTAATGAAGCGAAAGAAAAAGAATTTAAGTGCACAGCGAAATTCCGTTATCGTCAAGAAGACAATAAAGTAACGGTTCAAATCGTTGATGAAAATACAGTTCGTATTCTTTGTGACGAGCCAATTCGTGCAATTACACCAGGACAAGCAGTTGTTTTCTATGATGGAGATGAGTGCTTAGGCGGTGCTACAATTGATGAAGTGTACCGTAGCGGTAAGAAATTGGATTATTTAGGATAAAAGAGAAGCCTCTGCCGATTCGCGGTTAGAGGTTTCTTTTACATAAGGCGAATTTTCGTTCGCTTGGAAAATACATTCTTTGTTATAATTTGTTGTAGAGGTGAAGGACATGTCAAACAAACTTGAAACAGGTATTCAATATATGCAAGAAGGAAACTGGGAAGAAGCTGCTAAAAATTTCACAGAAGCAATCGAAGAAAATCCGAAAGATGCGCTTGGATATATTAATTTTGCGAACTTATTAGATGTACTAGGTGACAGTGAGAGAGCAATTTTATTTTATAAACGTGCATTAGAGTTAGATGATAAATCAGCGGCTGCGTATTATGGATTAGGAAACGTATATTACGGTCAAGAGCAATTTGCAGAGGCGAAAGCTGTATTTGAACAAGCGATGCAAGCTGGATTACAATCAGCTGATGTAACGTTTATGTTAGGTATTACACATGTGCAACTTGGAAATGATCGTCTTGCACTGCCGTTTTTACAAAGAGCAACAGAATTAGACGAAAACGATGTAGAAGCTTTGTTCCAGTGCGGACTTTGCTTTGCACGACTAGAACATATTCAAGAGGCGAAACCTTATTTTGAAAAGGTATTAGAAATGGATGAAGAGCATGCAGATGCGTATTATAATTTAGGTGTTGCCTACGTATTTGAGGAAAAAAATGAGAAGGCTCTCGCTTTATTTAAGAAAGCAACTGAAATTCAGCCGGATCACTTTTTAGCGGGTAATGGTGTTCGTTTATTAGAGCAAGAAGCTGAATAAGGAAAATGTAGTTTAATGGGTAGTTATCCCTCATCTAAATAGGTGGGGGATGTACTGCTCATTAAAGTGAAACGAAACCGGAAAGGAGAGGAAAGATGGGAAATCAACATGCAATGGATTTGTTTGAGGAAGAGAAAAAGTTTATAAAAGCGCAAGTTCTTCATACCATTTTCCACAACGAAGAAAACCTCTATTCCGTTGTCAGTATGAAAGTCATTGAAACGAATGAAACGTACGACGAAAAAAAAGTGATGATAAACGGTCATTTTCCCCGCATGCATGAAGATGAAGTGTTTACGTTGACAGGTCATTTTAAAGACCATCCAAAGTATGGGAAACAATATTTAGTTGAAACGTTTAAGAAAGAATTGCCGCAAACGAAAGCCGGTATGGTGCAATATTTAGCGAGTGATTTATTTAAAGGGATAGGAAAGCGTACAGCTGAAAAAATTGTGGACCATCTGGGGGAACATGCTATTTCTAAAATTATGGATGATCCTGAGGCTTTAAATGGTGTTGTCAACAAGCAAAAAGCACAAGAAATTTATGAGACAATTGTTGAACATCAAGGGCTAGAGAAAGTAATGAGCTTTTTAAATGGCTACGGTTTTGGAACGAAGCTTTCTATTAAGATTTATCAGCAATATAAAGAGATGACATTAGAAGTAATTCGTAATAACCCGTACCAACTTATTGAAGAAGTGGACGGAATTGGTTTTGGAAGAGCGGATGATATCGGGCGTGCGTTAGGGATATCGGGTAATCACGACGACCGTGTACGCGCAGGATGTTTTTACACGTTAGAGAATGTCTCATTACAACTTGGTCACGTTTATATGAGGAAAGACCAACTTGTAAGAGAAACGATGTCACTTTTAAACAATCAAGAAGGAAGAGTGACTGAGGAAGATATTGTAGGTTGTATTGAAACGATGCAAAGTGAAGGGAAAGTCATCATAGAAGAAGAGCGAGTGTATTTAGCAACGTTATTCTACTCTGAAAAAGGTGTTGTAAAGTCCATTCGCAGGCTTATGAATCAAGAAGAAACACCTTCATTTCCAGAGGCAGAAGTGTTAAAAACATTAGGTGAAATTGAAGAACAACTGAACGTACAATATGCACCGTTTCAGCAAGAAGCAATTCAAACGGCACTTCATAAACCGATGATGTTATTGACAGGTGGACCAGGAACAGGAAAAACAACAGTTATTAAAGGAATTGTTGAAATGTATGCGTCACTTCACGGGCTATCGTTAAATCCGAATGAATACAGTGATGATAATCCATTTCCGATATTATTAACGGCTCCAACAGGAAGGGCAGCGAAGCGAATGAGTGAATCAACAGGGCTTCCAGCTTGTACAATTCACCGTTTACTTGGCTGGACGCCAGAAGGGTCTTTCCAGCGGAATGAAACAGATCCGGTACAAGGGAAATTACTCATTATTGATGAATTTTCAATGGTTGATATTTGGCTTGCAAATCAGCTGTTTAAGTCATTGCCGACTAACATTCAAGTTATCGTTGTAGGCGATGAAGATCAATTACCATCTGTAGGACCTGGACAAGTATTAAAAGATTTATTGAATGCAGGTGCAGTTCCAACAGTAAAGCTTACTGAGATTTATCGTCAAGCGGAAGGTTCATCAGTAATTCAACTTGCCCATGCGATAAAAAATGGAACGCTCCCACCAGATTTAGCGCAAAACCAAAAAGATCGTTCATTTATCGGTTGTACAGGAGCTCAAATTGTTGAGGTTGTTAAGAAGGTTTGTGAGAATGCGAAGACAAAAGGGTTTAGCGCAAGAGATGTACAAGTATTAGCCCCGATGTATCGTGGACCGGCGGGTATTAATGTACTAAACGAAGCGTTGCAAGAAGTGTTTAATCCGAAAAGGGAAAAGAGTAAAGAAATTGCTTACGGTGATGTTGTATACCGAAGAGGCGATAAAGTCTTGCAACTTGTTAATCAGCCGGAGAGCCAAGTGTTTAATGGTGATATCGGCGAAATTGTTTCGGTGTTTTATGCGAAAGAGAACGTTGAGCAACAAGATATGATTATCGTTTCATTTGATGGAATTGAGGTAACATATACAAAACCAGATTTAAATCAAATTACACATGCCTATTGCTGTTCGATTCATAAATCACAAGGTAGTGAATTTCCGATTGTGATTATGCCGATAGTAAAAAGTTATAATCGTATGTTACGTCGTAATTTAATTTATACTGGTATTACAAGAAGTAAGAAGTTCCTTATTATTTGCGGGGAGGAAGCTGCTTTCCAGTCTGGTGTAAATCGCCTTGATGATGCAATGCGTCAAACGACTTTAGCTAGTCGATTGCAAGAATCACAAGGAGAAGTACAGATGGTAACGGTTAACGGCGAAGAAATGGACGTGGAAAACATTTCACCGTATGATTTCATGTAACAAGGTGAAATTATATAGTGAAACTTTCAAACGTATAACGTTGAAAGGATCCAGCAATGTATAAATGAATGCAGTTTGGACATAATGGCGAATAGAATCCGGGAGACTGTAAGGAGATGAACGCCATATGTTTATTTGTCCAAATTGCAAAGGAAAAGACATTGGAAAAATAGGTGTCAACCAATTTTATTGCTGGAATTGTTATATCGAATTATCGGTTTCAAAGGGGAAAATCCATACGCATCAAGTAGAAGAAGATGGTTCACTAAGCTCTCTTGATGATTTATTTGATGAGAATGAAAGAACGATCGGATAACGAAAAGGGGGATTTACTTTGAATCTACGCAATTCATTAATCGCATTAGGTGTTGGAGCGGCAGCATATCAATATGCTCGCAAACAAGATGTATTTTCAAAACGTAATATGAAAAAAGCACGTAAGATGATTAAATCTTATTTATAAGCGTAAAAAACTCCCTTCATGATAAGGGAGTTTTTTTATGCACTTGTATGCAAATATAAAAGTCCAATTTCAGAGAAGAGATAAGATAGGCCGTAACATCCAACGCCAAGCATTCCGTAATGAAATAATTGCTTCGCTTTTTCTTTTCGTGAGGAACGAATAAAGAAGCCTTTCCAAATACCAAACCCGATACAAATCCATTCAAGAATCATAAAAAGTGCAGATAATATGAGCATAAATAAAACCATTATGAGCCCTCCTGATTATAATGTTTCATGCTGCATTCTTAGGGGTGGTTGTCCTTGTTATGTTATGTATATGTACATCTTTACAAAACAGTATGGTCTGCACGAAAAGATTTTAAAACTTTTGCACATAACCTACCCTATTTATTTTCAAAATAAAGGTGGAGGAGGTTTTTCGTGTGAAGAATCTTAAAATCATTTGGATATATCGTTTAGGGTTATTGTTACTTGTTTTTCTTTGTTTGCTCGTCTTTTTAAAAATTAAGCCGCTATGGGCACCGATTATTTTTGTATGTAAAGTGGCCATTACACCGTTTCTTATTGCATGTTTCATTGCGTATTTATTGCATCCTTTAATTGAAAAAATTCATAAGGAAGGGATGCCGCGCACACTCGCTATTTTGCTCATTTACATCCTTTTCTTTGGCGGAATTGGTTATGGAATTTATAAAGGAACGCCGGTTGTGATTAAGCAATTACAAGAAATCAATGAACAATTCCCGCAGTTTACAAAAATGTATGATTCTTGGATGGATGGTGTTACAGAACAAACAGCGAATTTTCCATCATTTATTCATGAAAAGGTGAAACAAATTTTTATTGGAGTAGAGACGAAGATACAAGCGCTTTTAAATAAAGTGATGAGCACAGCTCGTGGTGTACTGGATTCGTTACTCATTATTTTCTTGATTCCGTTCATTGTATTTTACATATTAAAAGATTACGGCGAATTTTATCATATTTTTTGGAAACTAGTCCCGAGTAAGTGGCGTAGTACGGGGCAAATACTGGCGAAAGAAATAGATAAATCACTTGGAAGTTATATTCGCGGACAGTTATTCGTTTGTTTAGTATTAGGAGGAGTATCGGTTCTTTCTTTTTGGTTTATCGGTATGAAATATCCATTATTACTTGGCATCATCATCGGGATAACAGATATAATCCCATACTTTGGCCCTATTTTAGGAGCGATTCCAGCGTTGATGATTGCAGCAACGGTATCAACAAGTTTACTCATTAAAGCGGGGATTACGATTGCTATTTTGCAATTCGTAGAAAGTAACATTTTATCCCCTTATATCGTTGGTAAGTCGCTTCGCATGCATCCTGTCGTTATTATGCTTGCACTACTAGTTGGGGGAGAAGTGGCAGGAATTGTAGGGTTATTAATATCAGTTCCTGTTTTAGCGGTCATTCGTACAGTGATTGTTCATGTAAGGCCTCTTTGGAAAAAAGAAGATGTGTAATAGGAAGGCCCTCTACTTATAAAAGTAGAGGGCTTATCATTATTTAGAGAGTTGTTCGTTTATTTTTTGAACGAGAGAGCTTACATCATTTGTTTGAATATGTTTTATTTTTTTCCATTCATTATCATACATAAATACAATTTGATTGCTGAAAAGTCGCTGTTGTTCTTTTAAATTAGAAATTTTCGCGAAAGAGTACTCTTCAAATAATGGGTTCTTACTTACATCTGGTCCATAAAAGAAGAGGCGTTTGTTCGTTAAAATTAACAATCCCGGCCTTGCGACGGAACGATAAATAAATATATCTAGTGAACATGCTGTGTAAAATAGTATTGTTTCGTCAGTCGTTAACATATTTTTAGCTTTATCCAATAAGGTTGTCATTATAATCGCTCCTTTATTATTGATAATTTAATTATAACAAAAATAAAATATTCAGAAAAAAATTTAGGGGTAGTACAATTTATTAATACATGCATAATATATGAAATGGCTGTTAAAAATGAATAGTAGAATAGTTATGATTAATAAGTAATTGATATAATATAAATGATTATCTACATTGACAAACTTAAGAGAATTCTATTATATTTAGTCATATAATACATTAAATCAATGACGGAACAAGTACGTTACAGTCCATTTATAGAGAGAAGCTTCCATATGGCTGAAAGAAGCTTTAAATGAAGGGTAACAGAAAGCTAATCCTGAGAGCAGCTAATCACTGCCGTCTTGCCACGTTACGGCACCATGAGGTGATGAATTGATTCGTATAGCAATCAATTCATAATTAGGGTGGTATCGCGAGTTAACTCTCGTCCCTTTTATAGGGGCGGGAGTTTTTTATATTTAAGGAGGAAAATACAATGAAACAACTAACAGGCGCACAAATTCGTCAAATGTTTTTAGACTTTTTCCAAGAAAAAGGACATGCAGTAGAACCTAGTGCATCACTAGTTCCACATGAAGATCCATCTCTTCTATGGATTAACAGTGGTGTAGCAACATTAAAAAAATATTTTGATGGACGTGTAATCCCGCAAAATCCACGTATTACAAATGCTCAAAAATCAATTCGTACAAACGATATTGAAAACGTAGGGAAAACAGCTCGTCACCATACATTCTTTGAAATGTTAGGAAACTTCTCAATCGGTGATTACTTCAAAGAAGAAGCAATTACATGGGCTTGGGAATTCTTAACGAGCGACAAATGGATCGGATTCGATAAAGAATTACTATCCGTTACAATCCATCCAGAAGATGAAGAAGCATTCACAATTTGGAATGAGAAAATGGGCGTTCCAAAAGAGCGCATCATCCGCTTAGAAGAAAACTTCTGGGATATCGGTGAAGGACCAAGTGGACCGAATACAGAGATTTTCTATGACCGTGGAGAAGCTTACGGTAATGACTTTAGTGACCCAGAATTATATCCAGGCGGAGAAAATGAGCGTTACTTAGAAGTATGGAACCTTGTATTCTCTCAATTTAACCATAATCCAGACGGTTCATATACACCACTTCCTAAGAAAAACATCGATACAGGGATGGGTCTAGAGCGTATGACATCTATCGTTCAAGATGTGCCTACAAACTTTGACACAGACTTATTCATGCCAATGATTGGTGCAACAGAAACAATCTCTGGTGAGAAATATCGTAATGGTGACTTAGAAAAAGATATGGCGTTTAAAGTAATTGCTGACCATATCCGTACAGTAACATTCGCTGTTGGTGACGGTGCTCTTCCATCTAACGAAGGCCGTGGTTATGTATTACGTCGTTTATTACGCCGTGCGGTTCGTTATTCGAAGAAATTAAACATCAACCGTCCATTCATGTTTGAATTAGTACCGGTTGTTGGAGAAGTAATGAAAGACTTCTATCCAGAAGTACTTGAAAAGAAAGATTTCATTGCAAAAGTTGTGAAAAATGAAGAAGAGCGTTTCCACGAAACACTTCATGATGGTGAAGCAATTTTAGCTGAAGTTATCGCAAAAGCTAAAGAAGAAAAAACAACGGTTATTTCTGGAGTAGATGCGTTCCGTCTATATGACACATACGGTTTCCCAATTGAATTAACAGAAGAATATGCAGAAGAAGCTGGTATGACTGTTGATCATGAAGGTTTTGAAAATGAAATGGAAAAACAACGTGAGCGCGCACGTGCTGCTCGTCAAGATGTTGATTCTATGCAAGTTCAAGGCGGTGTCCTTGGAGAAGTGAAAGTAGCGAGCGAGTTCGTTGGTTACGGTACAGTTGCAACAGAAAGTAATGTTGTTGCACTTGTGAAAAACGGTGAATACACAGACAGCTTACAAGTTGGTGAAGAAGGACAATTAATGCTTGATGTAACACCATTCTATGCTGAGAGCGGTGGACAAATTGCAGACCGTGGTTATCTTCTTGCTGATGGCGTGAAAGTTCTTGTAAAAGACGTACAAAAAGCACCAAACGGCCAAAACTTGCACAAAGTTGTAGTTGAAGAAGGTACATTAACGAAAGATGCGGCTGTAAAAGCTATTATCGATACGAAAAACCGTAGTAGCGTTGTGAAGAACCATACAGCAACTCACTTACTACACCAAGCATTAAAAGACGTACTTGGAACACACGTTAACCAAGCAGGTTCTCTTGTAACTTCTGAACGTCTACGCTTTGACTTCTCTCACTTTGGTCAAGTACAAGCTGACGAATTAGAAAAAATTGAGCGTATCGTAAACGAGAAAATTTGGGAAAGTATTGATGTTGAGATTTCTCAAAAAGCAATTGAAGAAGCGAAAGAAATGGGCGCAATGGCATTATTCGGTGAAAAATACGGTGATGTTGTACGCGTTGTACAAGTTGGCGATTACAGCTTAGAGCTTTGTGGTGGTTGTCACGTTGATAATACAGCTTCTATCGGTATTTTCAAAATCGTTGCTGAGTCTGGTATCGGTGCAGGAACTCGTCGTATTGAAGCAGTAACTGGTAAGTCTGCTTATGAATTAATGAACGATCAAGTAGGTTTATTAAAAGAAGCAGCTGGAAAAATGAAAACAAATCCAAAAGACATTTTAACAAGAGTTGATGGTCTATTTGCTGAAGTGAAACAATTGCAAAAAGAAAATGAATCTCTTGCTGCGAAATTAAGCAATATCGAAGCTGGAAACTTAACGGATTCTGTAATGACAGTTGATGGCGTGAACGTATTAGCAGCGAAAGTAAATGTTGCAGATATGAATAACTTACGTACGATGATGGATGATCTGAAGAATAAATTAGAATCTGCGGTTGTCGTATTAGCGTCTGTAAATGATGACAAAGTAAACATCTTAGCTGGCGTAACGAAAGATTTAATTAGCCAAGGTTACCATGCTGGTAAACTTGTGAAAGAAGTAGCTTCTCGTTGTGGCGGTGGCGGTGGTGGCCGTCCTGATATGGCACAAGCGGGCGGTAAAAACCCAGCGCAAGTTGAGGAAGCTTTAGCATTTGTACAAGAGTACGTTAAATCTGTTTCAAAATAAACAGATAGTAGTGTACAATGGTAGGGAGAGGAGAAGTTCTTCTCCCTATACTTACTATATAAGTGAGGTGCTTGAAATGGACGGTTTTGATAAAACAATGAAGTTTAGCATTCAAGATGAAAAACAGAGTGTCCATGTAAATGATGTACTTTTAACTGTGTATGATGCACTTCAAGAAAAAGGCTATAATCCGATTAACCAAATCGTCGGTTATTTATTAAGTGGAGACCCAGCATACATACCTCGCCATAAAGATGCACGAAGCATCATTCGCAAGCTTGAACGTGATGAATTAATTGAAGAGCTTGTGAAGTCTTACTTGAAACATCATCGTGAGGAGTAATTTATGCGGATATTAGGTTTAGATGTAGGTACAAAAACAGTCGGAGTTGCAATTAGTGACGAAATGGGCTGGACAGCGCAAGGGCTTGAAACAATCAAGATTAACGAAGAACGAGGTCAATTTGGTTTTGACCGCATTTCTGAGTTAGTAAAACAGTATGATGTGGACAAGATAGTAGTAGGTTTACCTAAAAATATGAATGGTACAATTGGCCCGCGTGGTGAAGCATGCCAACAATTTGCAGAAAACCTACGAGAGCTGTTACAATTAGACGTTGTAATGTGGGACGAGCGTTTGTCAACGATGGCAGCGGAACGTCTACTCATTTCAGCCGATGTAAGCCGTAAGAAGCGAAAGCAAGTAATTGATAAGATGGCTGCAGTCGTAATCTTACAAGGATTTTTAGATAGAAAATAAGAGGTGACCAAAATGGAAGAACGTCAAATTACAATTGTAGACGAAAAAGGTAACGAACATTTATGTGAAATTATTTTCACTTTTGATGCTGAAAAATTTGGTAAAAAATCATACGTAATCTTCTCTCCAATCGGTGAAGTAGACGAAGATGGAGACCCAATTTATGATGCAATGGCTTATGAGCAAAATGAAGAAGAGGGCGGAGTATTACTTCCAATCGAATCTGAAGAAGAGTGGGAAATGGTACAAGAAACATTTAACACTATTGCTGATGAGCAAGAAGCTGAATAATAAGTACTGAAAAGGTGGACGGTATATCGTCCGCCTTTTTTATATGTAAAATGAAAGATTTTTTGTCGAAACTGCGTAATCCTTTGTAGTATAATGAGACGGATTGTAGAAAATAAAGTATCTGTCAAAAATGATAGGTAAATGTATTGTGATTTTTCATCGTTTTGTATAGAAAGATGTACATATGGCCTACAATTGAATAAGGAGGAAGAGTTTTGGTAGAGAATCAAGTGAAAAAGAAGCGCAGACGCATTTTTTTATTTTCGATTATTGCACTGCTTTTAGTTTGTGGTTCAGTCTATGCGTATATTTCATCCGCATTAGGACCGGTTGATAGCGGGAATAAAAAAGAGATTGAAGTAGAAATTCCAAAGGGATCATCTACTAGTAAAATTGGTGAGATTTTAGAAGAAAAAGGTGCTGTGAAAAACGGTACAGTTTTTAGTTTTTATACAAAGGCTAAATCTAAAAATTTACAAGCGGGTACATATTTATTAAATCCTTCAATGAGTGCAAAAGATGTTATTGAGCAAATGTCATCTGGTAATGTACATCGTCCAGCTCTTTATAAAGTGACGGTAAAAGAAGGGGCACAAGTAACTGAAATTGCAGAAACGGTTGCAAACGAATTAAAGTGGAATAAAGATGATGTTGTACGTCAATTAAACGATAAAGCATTTATTCAAAAAATGCAGCAAAAGTATCCCAAGCTGTTAACGGATAAAATCTTTGATAGCAATATTAAATATCCATTAGAAGGTTATTTATATCCTGCGACGTACTCTTTCTATAAAAAAGATACAACTTTAGAAGAAATTGTTATCCAAATGCTTGAGAAAACGAATGCAATCATTGTTCAAAACGAAGCAAAAATGAAAGCGAAAAACTGGGATGTGCATCAGCTTTTAACATTGTCTTCACTTATTGAAGAAGAGGCAACAGGCTTTACAGATCGTCAAAAGATCTCTAGTGTCTTTTATAATCGTTTAGCAAAAGGTATGCCGCTTCAAACGGATCCAACGGTATTATACGCACTTGGAAAGCATAAACAACGTGTATTATACGAAGATTTAAAGATAAACTCACCGTACAATACGTACGTTGTGAAAGGATTGCCGGTGGGCCCGATTGCAAACTCTGGTAAACATTCAATGGAAGCAGCGCTAGAGCCTGCGCAAACAGATTATTATTATTTCTTAGCTGCACCAACTGGTGAAGTGTACTATGCGAAAACATTGGAAGAGCATAATGCACTAAAGCAAAAATATATTACGAAAAAGCAGTGAAATGGGGAGGGATAGCGAAAAAGGTCGCACATCCCTCTTTTTTGTGGTAAAATATATCGGGTTAAAAACTGGCAGAAGAATCGTTTTTAATATCAAAACGGGACGTACAAGCTAAGGATAAAGCTGGCTTGTATTTTTATTGCATTCTATGTGTGAAAAGACGTCATAGAGGCACTTCTCCATGTAAATAAGGAGGACCATTATGGAGGATGCAGTTAACGAGTACCTATTATCATTTATTGATCCGAAAGATAAATTAATTCTTGAAATGGAAGACTATGCGAAAGAAAATCATGTGCCAATTATGGATCGACTTGGAATGGAATTTATGTTGCAATTTTTACGTTTAATTGGACCGAAGAGCATTTTAGAGCTAGGTACAGCAATTGGCTATTCTAGTATTCGTATGATGCAAGCTATTCCAAATTCTCGCATTGTGACAGTTGAGCGCAATCGCGATCGATATGAAAAAGCACTTGAATATATAGAACGTTCACCAGTTAAAGAACGTATTTCCGTTATTTACGGTGATGCGTTAGAAACAGGCGAGCAAGTAGAAGAACATGGAACATTTGACGTTATTTTTATTGACGCAGCAAAAGGACAATATCGTCGCTTTTTTGACTTATATGAACCGTTATTAAATCCTGGTGGCGTAATTATTTCAGATAATGTTATGTACCATGGCCTTGTAACGACGAAAGAGAAAATTGAAAACAGACGTACACGTGGTTTAATCCGTCGTATTAAGACGTACAATGAATGGCTTATGAACCATGAAGGATATGATACAACGATTTTCCCAATTGGTGATGGAGTAGCTGTTAGTAAAAAGAAAGGGTGACCAAGGTATGAAGAAACCAGAATTGTTAGTAACACCAAAAGCAGTGGCGGATATCGAACCTCTTGCGAAAGCAGGAGCAGATGCGGTAATGATCGGTGAGCAAAAGTTTGGTTTACGTTTAGCAGGGGAATTTTCACGTGAAGATGTGAAACAAGCTGTGAAGATTGCACATGAAAATGGTGTAAAAGTATACGTAGCAATGAACGCTATGTTCCACAACGATAAAGTAGAAGAATTAACAGACTATGTTGCATTTTTAAACGAAGTACATGTAGATGCAATTGTTTTCGGAGATCCAGCAGTATTAATGGCGGTTCGCGAAGTAGCGCCAAATATGCAATTGCACTGGAATACAGAAACAACAGCAACAAACTGGTTTACTTGTAACTACTGGGGACAAAGAGGAGCAAAACGTGCTGTATTAGCTCGCGAGCTTAGCTTAGATGAAATTGTTGAATTAAAAGAAAATGCTGAAGTGGAACTTGAAGTGCAAATTCACGGTATGACTTGTATGTTCCAGTCGAAGCGTTCGTTAGTAGGAAACTACTTTGAGTATCAAGGACGTCATCTTGACATTGAAAAGAAAAAATATGAAGAGAATATGTTCTTATATGACCCAGAGCGTAACAATAAATATCCAATTTATGAAGATGAAAATGGTACTCACATTATGAGTCCAAATGATATTTGTTTCATCGATGAGTTAGAAGAGCTAATTGATGCTGAAATTGATAGCTTAAAAGTTGATGGTGTACTAAAAAGCTCTGCATACATTATTGAGGTAACGAAGAAATATCGTAAAGCAATTGATTTATGTGTAGAAGATCGTGATGCGTATTACGACGTGAAAGACGACTTATATAAAGAGATAGAAGAAATGCAACCGGTGAATCGTCCGTTAGATACAGGATTCTTCTTTAAAGAGACGGTTTACTAAACGAGGAGGGTGTAGGAAATGACTGTACAAGAAATTTCACGAGTGATCGATGGCAAACGCGTTATTGTGAAGAAACCTGAACTGTTAATCCCTGCGGGTAACTTAGAAAAATTAAAAGTAGCTATCCATTACGGGGCAGATGCTGTATATTTAGGTGGACAAGAATTTGGTCTTCGTTCGAATGCAGGTAACTTTACACTGGAAGAAATGGCAGAAGGTGTGGAATTTGCAAAGAAATATGGAGCAAAAATATATGTAACAACAAATATCTTTGCACATAATGAAAATATGGACGGGCTAGAGGAATATTTAAAAGGGATTGAAAAAGCTGGCGTAACGGGAATTATCGTTGCTGATCCGCTTATCATTGAGACTTGTAAACGTGTAGCGCCTTCTGTTGAGGTGCATTTAAGCACACAGCAATCACTATCCAACTGGAAAGCAGCACAGTATTGGAAAGAAGAAGGTTTACATCGTCTTGTATTAGCTCGTGAAGCAAGCTATGAAGAAATGAAAGAGATTAAAGAAAAAGTGGATATTGAAATTGAAGCATTCGTCCATGGTGCAATGTGTATCGCATATTCAGGAAGATGTACGCTAAGTAACCATATGACAGCGCGTGACTCTAACCGTGGTGGTTGTTGTCAATCTTGTCGCTGGGACTATGATTTAGTTCAAACAGTATCACAACATAAAGATGCAAAAGAGCTTCCTCTATTTCAAGAAGAAGATGCTCACTTTGCAATGAGTCCAAAAGACTTAAATTTAATTTTATCAATTCCGAAAATGATTGAAATTGGAATTGATAGCTTAAAAGTTGAAGGACGTATGAAATCAATCCATTACGTAGCTACTGTAGCGACAGTATACCGTAAAGTAATTGATGCATATTGTGCGGATCCTGATAACTTTGAGTTTAAACAAGAATGGTTAGATGAGCTTGATAAATGTGCAAATCGTGATACAGCTCCTGCATTCTTTGAAGGGGTTCCAGGACATCAAGAGCAAATGTTTGGAAATCATAGTAAGAAAACAACGTATGATTTCGCTGGTTTAGTGTTAGATTATAATGAAGAAACGGGCATCGTAACGATTGAGCAACGTAATCATTTCAAACCAGGACATGAAGTGGAGTTCTTTGGACCAGAAATAGAAAACTTTACGCAGACGGTGGAGAAAATTTGGGATGAGGATGGAAACGAATTAGATGCAGCGAGACATCCGTTGCAGATCGTGAAATTCAAAGTGGATCAACCAGTGTATGTGAATAATATGATGCGCAAAAGCATACTTCAATAAGAAAGAGTGATAGTCGAATGGGGACGAATAAGCCTGTTGTAATTGGAATTGCTGGTGGTTCAGGGTCAGGTAAGACAAGTGTAACGAAAGCGATTTTTGACCATTTTAAAGGTCATTCCATTTTAATCTTAGAGCAAGATTATTATTACAAAGATCAAAGCCATTTACCAATGGAAGAACGTTTAAAAACAAATTATGATCATCCATTAGCGTTTGATAATGATTTGTTAATTGAACATTTGCAGCAGTTGCTTGCATATAAACAAGTAGAGAAACCTGTATATGACTATACATTGCATACGCGTTCAGATGAAATTATTCCAGTTGAGCCGAAAGATGTAATCATTTTAGAAGGAATTCTTATTTTAGAAGACCCACGTCTTTGTGAGTTAATGGACATTAAGTTATTCGTTGATACAGATGCTGACCTTCGTATCCTGCGCCGCATGCAGCGTGATATTAAAGAACGTGGTCGTACGATGGATTCAGTTATTGATCAATATGTAAATGTTGTACGTCCAATGCACAATCAATTTATTGAGCCTTCTAAGAAATTTGCGGATATTATTATCCCTGAAGGTGGACAAAACCACGTTGCAATTGATATTATGGTTACAAAAATTGCAACAATTCTTGAACAAAAAGTAAATTTGTAATAGCATAGTAAAAGATATACGGTAGGAAGGGATTTTTTCCCTTCCTATCGAATACAATGAAACATGCAACCTCATCTATATATAGGTGAGGGCATATTTATATCAACTTTCCATACATATCTTCTTTATATAAAGAAGAATTGGGAATACGGGGTTGTATGTGACAACTCCGCTAGTACAGGCGTGCTAGAAACCTCCGCTTTACATATAAGCGGGGGAGTTTTCATATGGAACTCCTCTTTTTTTCGGGGGATTGGTATATAAAAGGAGTGGAAAATATGGCAACAGAAAAAACATACCCTATGACGCAAGAGGGTAAGCAAAAGCTAGAGAACGAACTTGAGGATTTAAAAACGGTAAAACGTAAAGAAGTTGTAGAGCGCATTAAGATTGCACGTAGCTTCGGAGATCTTTCTGAGAACTCTGAGTATGATGCAGCGAAAGATGAGCAAGCGTTCGTAGAAGGACGTATTACACAATTAGAAAACATGATTCGTAACGCAGTTATCATCACAGATAACGGTGAAGAATCTACAGTTGTTACATTAGGTAAAACAGTAACATTTAAAGAACTACCAGATGGAGATGAAGAAGCTTACACAATCGTAGGTAGCGCAGAAGCAGATCCATTTGAAGGGAGAATTTCTAACGATTCTCCAATCGCAAAAAGCTTATTAGGTAAGCAAATTGGCGAGAAGGTAGCAATCCAAACTCCAGGTGGAGAAATGCAAGTAGAGATTATCTCTGTAAAATAATTAAAAATCACTCGTGTAAAAGCGAGTGATTTTTTTATTTGTATAAAAGATGAAACACTCCGTCCAAACTATACTAGACGAGGTGTTTTTTTATGGAAATAAAACGGAGAATTACAATTGTTTTAATTTGTTTTATATGTGTCATGTTTATGTTACTTTGTCGTTTAATTCAAATACAAATTATCGATACGGAATCATTTACGGATCGTAAGATTAACTTAATTGAAAAAAGTGTTACACAACGGACGCAATCCATTACGGTAGATGATGGACGCGGCCATTTTATAGATCGTAATGGTAAGGAGATAGGTGAGAAAAAGTATCCTGTTTTAATTGTTTTTCCATTTCTACAATTAAAAAATAACATGTTGGAGAAAATTGCGCATATCATTGGTATGTCGAGACAAGAGATTGAAAGTCAAATGAAACATAAGAAAAGTGCATTTATCCTGCAAAGAGGAAATGAACCACTTCGCTTGGAACGAGAGCAGATGGAGAAGGTGAATCAATTAAATGTATTAGGCATTGTAGCAGCTGAAGTTCGTTTGCGGCAAACTAGCGTGATGAATCATTTAATTGGTGATGTGGGTGAGAATGAACGAGAATTTCAAAAACGATACGGAGAAGTTAGAAAAATTTCAAAACAAACACCGATTGGCATTTCAGGATTGCAGCAATCATTTGATGAATTTCTTTTGACCGATGGAGAGGCAAAAGTATTGTATCAAGTGGATCGGCAAGGAGAACCGATTTTTGGAAAACAAGCGAAATATACATCGCCTGGAAATCCGTTTTATCCAGTGACGATTCAAACTACTTTACATAACGAGTTACAGAAAAAAGCAGAAGAAGTAGTTGAAGCAAGTGAAATTAAGAAGGGAGGAGTAGTGCTACTTGATGTAAAGAAAAATGAAATTTTAGCAATGGTTAGCAAACCATCTGTACAGGTGAAAGATGAGAGTTTATATAAAACTACACTTGAAAATCAAATGTTAACACCACACTTTCCCGGTTCTGTTTTTAAAACAATAATTGCGGCCGCAGCGATTGATCAAAATGAAAATGTTTTTAATCGCGTATTTAATTGTAATAAAGATTTATATGGTGAAGATCACCCACAAGTTAGGATGGGGACACTTAGTTTTAAAGAGAGCTTTGCTAGAAGCTGTAACAGGACATTTTCAGAGTTAGGAAATGAGCTAATACAAAAGGATAAGATGGTGTTAGAAACTTATGTAGAGGCTTTAGGAGGCGCTGAGAAGGTTGGATGGAGAGGTTCTGTATTTCATACAACTCATTTTGAGCAAATGCCAGAGGAGAAAAGTGTTACGATTTGGGGGAGTGAAGGAAATAAGAATAGTAAAAAAGCGGTAGCGCAAACAGCAATTGGACAGAAAGATGTACGTATGTCACCTCTAGCGATTGCAAATATGATGGCGACGATTGCTAGAGGGGGAGAAAAGATGGAAGTGAAAGCTGTTGAAAAAATAATGTATAAAAAT
This sequence comes from Bacillus sp. FDAARGOS_527, assembly GCF_003812125.1. Lineage (NCBI taxonomy): Bacteria > Bacillati > Bacillota > Bacilli > Caryophanales > Bacillaceae > Bacillus > Bacillus sp. FDAARGOS_527. Next base: position 3,468,123 of record NZ_CP033795.1, on the reverse strand, counting down.
GGAACGGATTTTTATACATTTGAAGACCATACATTAGGTGGAAAACAGCTTTCATATGAAACAGTGAAAACATTACAACAGTTATTAAGGAGCGTTGTAACAACGGAGAAAGGCACAGGAGCAGCATTTAGTTCATTACCATTAAGCGTTGCTGGAAAATCTGGGACAGCACAAACAGGAAAAGGAACGAAAGAGAATCGTTGGTTTGCAGGTTATTTTCCATATGAAAATCCAAGATATGCTTTAGTTGTCGTGGATATAGAAACGAGTAGCAATGTAAATGCAGTTACACCTATTTTTAAAGCAATCGTAGAATCAATCTATCGATTAGAGAATGAAAAGTAATCTTGCAATTCATGGTAAAATGTTTTCATTTCATGAAAATATTATTGTAAATGTTCAACCTTTCTAGATTTAATGTTACAATAGCAAGTATGAAAAACTGCATGGAGGTTTGAAGAATGGCAGGAGGATCTAGATTCCAACAGAAACAACAAAAACGTCGTCAAAACGGTGTTTTAAATATTGCAATCGCTATTGTACTAGTAGCAGTAGCTATTGTAGCATATCAATTGTTTGTTCCTGACACGAAAGAGCAAGCGTCTTCTAGCGATAAAAAGGTAGCTCAGCAAACAACGAAAGAGAATAAGTCTGAGAAAGCTAAAGGCAAAGAAGAGACGAAGAAGAATGAACAAGAGAAAACAGAGGCTAAGAAGAAAGAAGAAGAAGAGAAGCTAAAGGCTGAAGAAGAACAGAAAAAAGCTGAAGAAGAAGCGAAAGCTAACGAGAAAGTACCAGCTGAAAAAACACAGCCAAAGGCAACTGACGCTTATACGAAACCTTCTTGGAAGCCAGTAGGCACAGAGCAAGGTGCAACACCTGCGATGACGTTTAAAAAAGGTACAGCAGATTGGAATGAGATGAATCAAGCGATTTCAGCTGCAATTGACGTTCCAGTAGAGCAATTAATTATTCATCGAATCGGAAATAACGGTAAGAATAAAGCTTACGGTAACGTACAAGATAAACAAACAGGTAAAAGATATTATGTAAATATTGATTGGGTAGACAATGAAGGCTGGAAACCAGTACTTGTTCAAACTCTAAACTAAAAAAGAGAAGCTCCTTAGGAGCTTCTCTTTTTTAGTTAGCGTAATTTCTTTAATTTAAAATGAACAACCGCGCTATAATATGGTCTTTTACTTTCAGGATCCATAACCATTTGATGCGAGATGTGATGAACTTCAAGCATAAGTGCTTTATTATTATCGATTTGTTCACTGATTTTACGTTCTAAAGAAGCTAAGTCTCCCGCTTCAAAAAATTCTACTTTATCTTCTAACATTTCAAAGGTAAATGACATGAAGACGGCCCCTCTCCTATGTAATCAACTATAGTGTAACAAAGAAAAGAAGGAAATACCATGTACATTTCAATTGACATTTTTAGAAAGAGGGAATATCATACTGATAAAACCGATAAGAAAAAGGGGAATTTTTATGGGTACAGAATTTAATGGTTTATTTGATGAGTGGGCTCATACGTACGACTCATTTGTACAAGGCGAAGATATACAATATAAAGAAGTTTTCGCCCATTATGAGGACATTCTAGAGGATGTAGTTAACAAGTCATTTGGTAACGTATTAGAATTTGGTGTCGGTACAGGTAATTTAACAAATAAATTATTACTTGCTGGCCGCACAGTTTACGGTATAGAACCGTCACGTGAAATGCGCATGATTGCAAAAGAGAAATTGCCAAAAGAGTTTTCCATTACAGAAGGTGATTTTCTTTCGTTTGAAGTCCCGAATTCCATTGATACCATAGTAAGCACCTATGCATTTCATCATTTAACAGATGATGAAAAAAATGTAGCGATTGCGAAGTATAGTCAATTGCTAAACAAAGGTGGTAAAATAGTGTTTGCTGATACGATATTTGCAGATCAAGATGCATATGATAAAACTGTTGAAGCAGCAAAACAAAGAGGTTTTCATCAGTTAGCAAACGATTTGCAAACGGAATACTATACACGTATTCCAGTTATGCAGACTATTTTTGAAAACAATGGCTTCCATGTAACGTTTACGAGATTAAATCATTTCGTGTGGGTAATGGAGGCAACTAAGCAATAGAAAGAGGGATTAGATTGAGAATTGCTGTAATTGGAGCAATGGAAGAAGAAGTACGTATTTTACGTGATAAATTAGAACAAGCAGAAACAGAAACGGTTGCGGGTTGTGAATTTACGAAAGGGCAATTAGCAGGACATGAAGTAATCTTGTTAAAGTCTGGTATTGGTAAAGTAAATGCAGCGATGTCAACGACAATTTTATTAGAAAGATATAAGCCTGAAAAAGTCATTAATACTGGTTCAGCTGGTGGATTCCATCATTCTCTAAATGTTGGGGATGTCGTTATTTCAACAGAAGTTCGTCACCATGACGTAGATGTAACAGCATTTAACTATGAGTATGGTCAAGTACCAGGAATGCCGCCTGGATTTAAAGCTGATGAAGCATTAGTTGCATTAGCTGAAAAATGTATGCAGGCAGAAGAAAATATTCAAGTTGTAAAAGGTATGATTGCAACAGGTGATTCATTTATGAGTGATCCGAACCGAGTTGCAGCCATTCGTGATAAATTTGAAAACCTTTATGCAGTAGAAATGGAAGCAGCAGCTGTTGCACAAGTATGCCACCAATATGAAGTTCCGTTTGTTATCATTCGTGCACTTTCTGATATTGCTGGTAAAGAATCAAATGTTTCATTTGATCAATTTTTAGATCAAGCAGCTCTTCATTCTACAAACTTTATCGTAAAAGTATTAGAAGAGTTAAAGTAATGTAACAAAAAGGCAACTGTCTCATATAAAGAAAATACATACAGTTGCCTTTTCTTTATTGGCAAATAAGGGGGAGAACACGATGAATGTATATCGTGGAGTTCATGAGTTAATTGGTCATACACCAATTGTGGAAATTACTCGTTTTTCACTTCCAGAAGGGGTCCGTTTATTTGCAAAGCTTGAATTTTATAACCCAGGCGGAAGCGTTAAGGACCGATTAGGAAGAGAATTAATCGAAGATGCGCTAGAAAAAGGGCTTGTTACAGAGGGCGGAACAATTATTGAACCGACAGCTGGAAATACTGGTATTGGACTGGCACTCGCAGCGTTACAACATGATTTACACGTTATCGTTTGTGTACCAGAGAAATTTAGCATTGAAAAACAAGAATTAATGAAAGCACTAGGCGCAACGGTCGTGCATACGCCGACTGAGCAAGGAATGACCGGTGCAATTGCAAAAGCAAAAGAGTTAGTAAATGAGATACCGAATTCATACTCTCCAAGTCAGTTCGCAAATGAGGCAAATCCTCGTGCATATTTTAAAACATTAGGACCTGAACTTTGGTCGGCACTTAATGGAGAGATTAACATATTTGTTGCTGGAGCAGGAACTGGCGGTACGTTTATGGGGACTGCATCTTATTTAAAAGAAAAAAATGTAGATATAAAAACGGTTATTGTGGAACCAGAAGGATCTATTTTAAATGGTGGTAAAGCTGGCTCACATGAAACAGAAGGGATTGGCCTTGAATTCATCCCGCCATTTTTGAAAACATCTTATTTTGATGAAATTCATACGATTTCTGATCGAAATGCATTTTTACGAGTGAAAGAATTAGCGCAAAAAGAAGGACTTCTTGTTGGGAGCTCTTCAGGAGCAGCATTTCATGCAAGTTTACTTGAAGCAGAGAAAGCGGCGCCAGGTACAAATATTGTAACGATTTTTCCTGATAGTAGTGAGCGCTATTTAAGTAAAGACATATACAAAGGATGGGAATAAAAAATGAGAGCAAAGACAAAGTTAATTCATGGTATTCGCATAGGAGAACCTTCAACTGGATCTGTAAATGTACCGATTTATCAAACGAGTACGTACAAACAAGAAGCAGTTGGTAAGCATCAAGGATATGAATATTCACGTACAGGAAACCCAACACGTGCAGCTTTAGAAGAAATGATTGCGGTATTAGAAAACGGCCATGCTGGTTTCGCATTTGGTTCAGGAATGGCGGCTATTACAGCTACAATTATGTTGTTTTCAAAAGGTGACCACGTTATTTTAACAGATGATGTGTATGGCGGAACGTACCGCGTGATTACGAAAGTGTTAAACCGCTTCGGTATTGAGCATACATTTGTAGATACAACAAACTTAGAGGAAGTTGAAGAAGCGATTCGTCCAAATACGAAAGCGATTTATGTAGAAACACCAACGAATCCGTTACTAAAAATTACTGATATTAAAAAAATATCTACTCTTGCTAAAGAGAAAGATTTATTAACAATTATTGATAACACATTCATGACGCCATATTGGCAGTCGCCGATTTCTTTAGGAGCAGACATTGTACTTCATAGTGCAACGAAATATTTAGGAGGTCATAGTGACGTAGTTGCAGGTCTAGTAGTTGTAAATAGCCCGCAATTAGCAGAAGACCTTCACTTTGTACAAAACTCAACAGGTGGCATTCTTGGTCCGCAAGATAGTTTCTTACTACTTCGTGGTTTAAAAACATTAGGAATTCGAATGGAAGAGCATGAAACGAATTCACGTGCAATTGCTGAGTTTTTAAATAACCACCCAAAAGTAAATAAAGTATATTACCCAGGCCTTGAGTCACATCAAAACCATGAACTGGCAACAGAACAGGCAAATGGATTTGGTGCTATTATCTCATTTGATGTAGATAGCGAAGAAACATTAAATAAAGTACTTGAGAGATTACAATACTTTACGCTGGCTGAAAGTTTAGGAGCAGTAGAAAGTTTAATTTCTATCCCCTCTCAAATGACGCATGCATCAATTCCAGCAGATCGTCGTAAAGAATTAGGAATTACAGATACATTAATTCGAATTTCTGTCGGTATTGAAGACGGAGAAGATTTAATTGAAGATTTAGCACAAGCGTTAGCATAATAAAAATGCACTGCTAATATAGGCAGTGCATTTTTATTACGTCTATTTTGTGAAACATTTCACAAAATAGACATACACAAATGAAATGATTTCATGTATATTGAATTCATGAAGTGTTACCCACGAACAAACTTGTGAAATGTTTCACAAACGATGAGGTTCATGTAGGAAAGCAATTCTATTTTTTTGCGCTAATCAGGACTAATTATGACCTGTAGGGTCTTATTTAGTCCAAGATAGCAGAGTAGGAGGAATTTACATGGTAGTCAAAGAGAAAGTTGTAAATGAAATGCAGGAAGTAAAAGAGATGATTGATACGTTAGTGAATAACGGTCAGAGAGCTTTACAAGCATTAGAAAGTTTTACACAAGAGCAAATTGACAACATTGTTCATGAAATGGCATTAGCAGGTGTTGATCAACATATGCCGCTTGCGAAGTTGGCTGTTGAAGAAACAGGTCGTGGTGTATACGAAGATAAATGTATTAAAAATATTTTTGCTACTGAATATATTTGGCATAGCATAAAGAAAGATAAAACAGTAGGGATTATTCACGAAGATCCTCATGAAGAAATAATAGAAATTGCGGAGCCCGTCGGTGTAGTAGCTGGGGTAACACCAGTAACGAATCCAACATCGACAACAATGTTTAAAGCATTAATCGCGATAAAAACGAGAAATCCAATTATTTTCGCATTTCATCCTTCAGCACAAAACTGTTCTATTGCAGCCGCAAAAACAGTATATGATGCAGCGGTGAAGGCGGGGGCACCAAAACATTGTATACAGTGGATTGAAAAACCTTCTGTCGAAGCAACGAAACAATTAATGAACCATGAAGGTGTTGCTCTTGTTTTGGCAACTGGAGGGGCTGGTATGGTGAAATCAGCTTATTCTACTGGAAAACCAGCGTTAGGTGTAGGTCCTGGTAATGTACCATGTTATATAGAGAAATCAGCGCATATAAAACGAGCGGTTAATGATTTGATTTTATCTAAAACATTTGATAATGGTATGATTTGTGCATCAGAACAAGCAATTATTGTAGACAAGGAAATTTATGATGATGTGAAAACAGAAATGATTGCAAATGATTGTTATTTTGTAACCGAGGAAGAGGGAAGTAAATTAGAAAAGCTTGTTATTAATGAAAATACATGTGCAGTAAATAGTGATATTGTAGGGAAACCCGCACAGTATATTGCCGAATTAGTTGGAATTACTGTACCTAAAAATACAAAAATGCTTGTAGCTGAAATACAAGGCATCGGAGCCGCATATCCACTATCTCGTGAGAAGTTAAGTCCAGTATTAGCTTGTGTAAAAGCAAATTCATTAGAAGAAGGATTTACATATTGTGAAGAAATGTTAAACCTCGGTGGTTTAGGACATTCAGCAGTTATCCATTCTGTAAATAAAGAAGTGCAAAAGCAATTTGGATTACGTATGAAAGCTTGCCGCCTTATTGTAAATGCCCCTTCATCACAAGGTGGAATCGGTGACATATATAATGGATTTATTCCATCACTTACGCTTGGTTGCGGTTCCTACGGGAAAAACTCGGTTTCTCAAAACGTAACAGCGACGCATTTATTAAATATAAAAAGGTTGGCAAATAGAAAAAAGAATATGCAGTGGTTCAAATTACCACCAAAAATTTATTTTGAAAAACATGCGACAGCATATTTAGCAAATATGCCTAACATTTCACGTGCATTTATTGTAACAGATCCAGGAATGGTTGAGCACGGATATGTAGATACGGTCTCGCATTATTTACGTAAACATGCAAATGATGTGAAAGTTGAAGTTTTCTTTGAGGTTGAGCCAGATCCATCAGATGAAACTGTGTTTAAAGGTGCGGAAATGATGAGAAGTTTTCAGCCGGATGTAATTATCGCACTTGGTGGTGGTTCAGCGATGGATGCAGCAAAAGGGATGTGGCTTTTCTATGAGCACCCAGAAACAACATTCTATGGAATTAAACAGAAGTTTTTAGATATAAGAAAACGTACATGTAAATATCCGGAATTAGGAAGTAAGGCGCAGTTTGTTGCCATTCCAACAACATCTGGAACAGGATCAGAAGTGACACCATTTGCGGTTATTACAGATAAGAAAAATAATATAAAGTATCCACTCGCGGATTATGAATTAACGCCAGATGTAGCAATTGTTGATCCACAATTTGTAATGACAGTACCACCACATGTAACAGCAGACACTGGCATGGACGTATTAACGCATGCAATCGAGGCGTATGTGTCTGTTTTAGCAAATGACTATACAGATGGATTAGCATTAAAGGCCATTGATCTCGTATTTAAATATTTACCAAGAGCATTTAAAGATGGAAATGATGAAGAAGCACGAGAAAAAATGCACAATGCTTCTGCAATCGCAGGAATGGCATTTGCAAATGCTTTTCTAGGTATTAATCACAGCTTAGCACATAAAATTGGACCAGAATTTCATATTCCACATGGGCGTGCGAATGCAATTCTTATGCCGCACGTAGTTCGCTATAATGCTATTAAGCCAAGAAAACACGCATTGTTCCCAAAATATGAGCACTTTGTAGCCGATGAACGCTATGCACATATTGCGAGAATGCTCGGGCTTCCAGCAAGTTCGACTGCAGAAGGTGTGGAATCACTTGTCAAAGCAATTATTGAGCTCGGAAAAAGTTTAAATATAAATATGAGTATTGCAGGACAAGGAGTTGCTAAAGACCAATTTGAAGAGGTTGTTGGATTATTAGCAGAAAGAGCTTTTGAAGATCAATGTACAACAGCTAATCCCAAATTACCTCTCATTTCAGAGCTGAAAGAAATTTATATGAAAGCATATAAAGGTGAGTAATGGTTATAAAAGAGTCGCAATAAAGCGGCTCTTTTTCTTTTGGAAAACATCTCCCCGAATGGCTGTATTTACTTGTCTTTCAGTTTAATAGAATATGATACAGTGAAATGGAGGAGTGAGAATATAATGAAGGAATTACAAGAAAAGATAGAAGATTATACTCGGTTCGGACAAATTCTTCTCGCTGTAAGTACATTGTTAATGGTTGGCTTATTGATCCCGACTGGAGCAAAAGAAACGATACAATTTTTTGTTATGATGGGAAGCATTGTTATATTTTTAAGTTTATCTTTCTTTTTCTTTCAGCGTGTGAAAGTGATGCGAGACGAGTTAGAGGGAAACGAATGTGAATAATATTGGTAAATAGTGCGTTACAAAAAGAGGGAATCTTTTTTGTAACGCTTTTTGTTTTTTTTCTAGAAAATGTATGCGTTTTATATTGACAATGATAATCCTTATCAATTAAAGTAGAATAGTAGTTAATGATTATCATTATCAATTAGAGGTGGAAGAATGAAAAAATCTATTACGCTATTTACAGCGATTTTATCTGTTTTTTTCTTATTAATAGGTTGCAGTGCAAAAGGAGACGAAAGAACAGCGGCAACAAAAACAGAAAAAGGAAAAGAGAAAATAGAAGTTACCGACCTGTCAGGAAGAAAGGTAACATTCGATAAAGTGCCAGAGAGTTTTGCAACATTAAGTATGGGAGACATGAATATTATTCATGCTTTAGGCGGAAAAATAGTGGGTCGTCCGGATGCAAAAATAACTCTTCCAGAGGATATAAAGAAAGTACAAGTAATCGGGAATGCACATCAGCCGAATTTTGAGCAAATTGCTAGCTTAAAGCCAGATGTACTTATTGCTAATAATGGGTTCCAAAAGAATGTTCCAACGGTTGAAGGGCAAGGAACGAAAGTAATGATTTCTTCTGCGAATTCTGTACAAGATATTCAAAAGAATATTGAACTATACGGAACGATAATGAAGAAAGAAGATAAAGCGAAAGAACTTAACCAAAAAATTACGAATCAAATGAAGACATATGAGAAAAAGAGTGATGTGAAAGCATTGCTAGTGTATGGAGCACCTGGTACTTATTTAGCAGCATTACCAACCTCTTTATCAGGTGATATTTTAGAAAAAACAGGTGGGAAAAATATTGCAGCTGATTTTCCAGAAATGAAGGAATATCCGCAATATGCACAGCTAAGTGTAGAACGCATTATTGAGGCGAATCCTGATGTGATTTATTTAATTACACATGGAGATCCAAATAGCGTTAAAAAAGCATTTGAAGGCGAAATGATGAAAAATGAAGCGTGGAAAAATTTAGATGCAGTAAAACAAAATCGCGTAGTTATTTTGCCACCAGACTTATTTGGATCAAATCCTGGAACAAAAGTTACAGAAGCGATGGACTTTATGTATAAAAGTATACAAGATGTAAGGAAATGATAAGTATGGAAAGTAGTGAAGTAGTAAGGGAAAAGGAACATCCTTTTGCCAAAAAAAGGTGGATCATAGCAGTTAGTTTAGTGCTATTAACGATTTTAGGTCTTTTTTACGGCCTTTTCGCAGGAAGCTTATCCTTTTCTTTACGTGATATTCTAACAGGGATACAAGATGAAGGTTCGACAGTTCATCGAATTGTATGGGACCTTCGTATACCAAGAGTGCTCGTTGGATTTATAGTAGGAACATGTTTAGCTGCATCTGGCGCACTCCTGCAAGGGGTGATGAGAAATCCTCTTGCAGACCCTGGTATTATCGGGGTGTCATCTGGAGCAGGCCTTGTCGCAATTGTAATTATGATTTTATTCCCTCAGCATATGGCGTTTTTACCACTCGGTGCGTTTTTAGGAGCTTTCATAACGGCGATGATCATTTATGCTTTATCATGGCAAAAAGGGGCACCACCTTCAAGAATTGTCTTAGTAGGTGTGTCAATTAATGCATTAATTGGTGCAGCGACGTCAGCATTAATGTTATTACATAGTGACAAAGTACAATCCGTATTACCGTGGTTAGCGGGTGGCATTGGTGGCGTGAGTTGGGCACATTTAAACATGATTATTTATTATGCAATATTCGCTATTGTATTGGCTTTCTTTGGTATTAAGCATATTCGAGTATTAATGCTTGGGGATGAAATGGCGAAATTATTAGGTCATAACGTGGAGAGAAGCCGTTTTTATTTAATAGTAGTAAGCACATTATTAGCTGGAATAGCAGTTAGTGTTTCTGGTCTTATTGGATTTGTCGGCCTTGTCGTACCACATATGTTACGTTTATTGGTTGGAAATGACTATAAATATTTACTGCCATTATCATGCCTTGGCGGAGGTATATTACTTGTTTTCGCAGATGCGATAGCTCGAAGTTGGTTCGATCCAATTGAATTACCTGTCGGTATTTTACTATCCTTCTTAGGTGGTCCGTTCTTCTTATATTTAATTCATAGAGGGGGAAAACAGCGTGATTTCCGTTAATAAAGTGTTTTACGCACATTCTGAAAGATTTCAAATGCAAAATATGAATGTACATATTAAAGCTGGAGAGGTCGTTAGTTTAATTGGACCGAATGGATCGGGGAAATCTACTTTGCTTCGTTTAATGGCAAGACTACTTAAACAAAGCGAAGGAGATATCGTTTTAGATGGAAAAAGTATTCATACGATGAAAAGTGCTGATGTAGCGAAGCAATTAGCGATGTTACCACAAATGCATGATCATCAATTAGATTTAACAGTGAGAGAATTAATTGAATTTGGAAGAGGCCCTCATAAATCATGGAGAGATCGTTTAAATAAAGAGGATGAAGAAATTGTTGATTGGGCATTGTCTGTTACAAATCTTGAAGGGTATGAATATCGTCTTTTACAATCTTTATCAGGAGGAGAAAGACAACGTGCTTGGATTGCAATGACGCTAGCACAACGTACGAACATCTTATTATTGGATGAGCCAACAACTTTTTTAGATATCGTTCATCAGTTGGAAGTAATGGAACTTGTGAAACGATTAAATGAGGAATTTGGCATGACAATTGTAATGGTTTTACATGATATTAACCAAGCGGCTCAATATAGTGATCGTTTACTCGTATTAAAGCGAGGGCAGCTTCAGTATGACGGTATACCAGAAGAAGTGTTATGTCATGAAATGTTTCAGCATGTATTTGGCATAGATGTAGATATTTTTCAAGAAAGCGACAAGCCATTTTTTACACCAAAACGAATTTCTAAAAAAGGAGGAGCAAGATGCGAACAGAAGAATGTATTACCACTGAGTTAGTAAGGGAATTTGTTATGGCAGCTCACGGAGATTTAGAAAAAGTACAAGAACTGTTAGCTGAATCGCCAATTTTACTTCATGCCTCTTACAATTGGGGCGGATCAGATTGGGAAAGTGCGTTAGGAGCAGCGGCACATGTAGGTCGTAAAGATATTGCTCTCTATTTACTAGAAAAGGGTGCTCGAATGGATATTTTCGCGGCCGCTATGCTTGGAGAATTAGAAGTTGTACAAGCTATTTTAGTAGCACAACCAGAAGCATTACATGCATCTGGCCCCCATGGTATTTCTCTTCTTCAACATGCACGAATGGGCGGAGAAAAAGCACAGCGTGTATTTGACTACTTAACGGTGCTTTCTCAATGACCGCCAAAGTTCTTATGTGCGGTAAACTTTTCACTTTCATATAATTGGAAAGTTTACCGCCCGTTAGAACGGGATAAATACCTAGTGTATTTGAAAATCCTACACCCCCCTCAATTGTAGTTTTCTTTATGCTAGTTATGATATGGATGCAGTAGACAATATTTGTCTACTGCCTTTTTTTAATTCTTTAGAGATTGAATATTCTGTATTTATTATTTAGTTCCTTTATAATAGATAGTAACATTTAGTATATATCCAAAACATGATCGTATAGGTAAGTACAAATTCGTGGGAAGGAGTGCAGAAATGTTTCATACAGATCGTTTACAAATTCGCAAATATACAATGGATGATTTACAGTTCTACGCTTCATTATGGGGAAATGAGAAGGTAATGCGCTATATTGGAAATGGGACGTTAAAAACATATATGCAGTGTAAAAAAAGTTTGGAAGAGTGGGTGATTCCTAGCTATGAAAACGGTCTCGGTTTATTTGTATTGATTGAAAAGGAAACGGGAATACGAATTGGTCATGCAGGATTAGTTAAGCAGCAAATAAATGGAAAAGAGGAAATTGAAATTGGTTATTGGTTATTACCTAAATATTGGGGAAAAGGGTATGCGAAAGAAGCAGCGGCAGCATTTCGAGATTATGGCTTCCAAGCGTTACGAATGAATAAATTAATTTCTCTTATTAATCCGGATCACCCCGCCTCAATCTTTGTTGCTAGAAAAACGGGGCTTAGTTATGAGAAAACAACTTCATTTCATGGGATGGATGTTCTCGTTTATTCCATTAAGCGCGTTGGATGAAAAAAGGTTAATTGCATCTTTTGAAGAATGGTATATAAAAATAAAGGGGGGATTACATGTACATTTATCATAATGGACTTATTATTCGTGAGGGAACGAATGGTGTACCTGCATATGCAATTAAAACTTTATTCGAAGATGCCGGTTGGAGCAATGATAATATCCCTTCTTGGCAAATTGAAAAATTCACGATAGCATTTGAAAATTCAACATGGGCATTCACAATTTGGGATGAAGAAGAGATGATTGCGATGGTTAGAGTCATTTCTGATGGAATCATGGTCGCCAACATAGTAAATTTAGTTGTGAAATGTGAATATAGAGGGAAGGGATTAGGTAAGAAACTTGTTGCTCTTTGTTTGCAAAAATTGCCACATGGTGACTGGTTTGCGCATACTTCTGCGAGTAATTTTGATTTTTATAGAAGTTGTGGTTTTGAGGTGAGAGAGTTATCGAGAAATGGAACATGTGCGTACTATGGATACCAAGCCGCAAAAAGGGATGGGCATCGGTAAAGGAGTGAAAAGCAAAAAAAATAGTACAGCTATAAGTATTTTTCATTCTTTTTATAATAGAAAATGAATTGAGACTCATTTTATGATAAAATGAAAGAAAATTCTGTTTATTATTAGGAGGATAAAAATGAGTATAAAAGTTGGGGATGTATTTAAATATGAAAGAAGATTTACTGAGGAAGAAGTTTTTGAATTTGCAAACATTACAGGGGATAAAGGTAGGCATCATATGGAATATGATGAAAATGGACGTTTAATGGTTCATGGTTTATTGACTGCTAGTATTGGAACGAAAGTAGGAGAAGAATTACATTACATAGCAAGAGAATTAGTAAGTGAGTTTATTAGACCAGTTTTTGCAGGAGATACGATCACTTGTGAATTAACTTTAACGAATGTTGAACAGATGGAAGGATACAAAAAGGTTTCAATCGAGTCAGTTTATCGTAATCAACACGAAAAGACTGTACTAGTTGGGACAAGCTATGGAGTTATAAGAGGATAAAAAGAAGCCTGATTTACAGGCTTCTTTTTTATTTAATAAACACGTTTTCGATTTTCTGCATGACTAGAGATGAGTAATAATGCAGTTTCTTCTCCTATATTACGAACGATATGAGGAACACATGCATTCCAGGAGAAAGAATCCCCTTCTTCTACAATTGCAATATCTTCACCATGTTGAACTTCTAGTTTTCCGCGTAATACAAGGTGACATTCTTCCCCTTCATGGGCATTTGGTGTGTTTTCTTTCGGAAACCCAGCAGGAATTTCTACGAGATTTAGGCGAAGGCCACCTTGCTCTGCAACATGTTCAATTCTTTGTTCATCTTTTCCGTATACACTATATTTACGCTCTACCTTTTTGACAACTTTCAATCGATCTTTTTGTTCTAACAATAAATAGGGAAGAGGAACGTTTAAAAAATTGGAGATTGTTTCTAAAGTTGAGATAGATGGTGATGTTTTATTATTTTCAACCTGACTCATAAATCCTTTAGAAAGACCTGTTCCTTCACAAATTTGTGCAATTGTTATGCCTCTACGTTGACGAATTTCACGTATTGCAGAACCAATATTCATAAAATCAAGCTCCTTTTTATAAACAACTATTTGTATCATAGCAAAAAAAATATATATTTTCCCAGTGAAAATGAATTGACGAATAAAAAAAATTAGTGTATGTTTTGTAATGTAAATAAAAGTTTTGTATAAGAAAACTATAAAGGAGAGAAAGAAATGAATCAACATATTGGTAACTTAATTATTCGTATCGTGTTAGGGGTAACGTTCTTTATGCACGGTTTAACAAAATTCCAATCGGGAATTGACAATATTGCAGGGTGGTTCACAAGCATTGGTTTACCAGGAGGACTTGCATACGGTGTAGCAACAGTTGAATTAGTTGGCGGTCTATTATTAATTCTAGGTTTAGGTGTAAGATATATTGGATTATTATTTGCACTAGTTATGGTTGGAGCAATTGTAAAAGTAAAATGGTCAGCTGGTTTATTAGGAGATGGAAAAAATCCTGGCTTCGAATTAGAGCTTGCGTTGTTAGCGATGGGTGTTTACTTATTTGTTGCGAAAGCGGATGGTTTTGTAGATAATTTCTTAAAAGAGAAAATGTCAAAGAAGAACTAATTTAAATGGGAGGCTAACAAGATGAGTTTTCAACTTCATCCCGATACAACACTTGATGTTGTTCATTTATATGTATCAAATATAAAGAAATCACTAGAGTTTTATACAGAAGTACTACGTATGAAAGTACTAAAAGAAGATGAAATGGTCGTTACATTTGGGAATGAAAATAACGAACCACTCCTGATCATTGAAGAAAAGAAAGAAGCTTTACCAAAACAAAGAGGGAGAACTGGTTTATATCATTACGCAATTTTATTACCGAGTAGACAGGATTTAGCGAATATCCTTCGTCATCTTGTAGCAATGGTATATCCACTGCACGGCGGAGCTGACCATTACTTTAGTGAGGCCCTTTATTTAGCTGATCCAGATGGGAACGGGATTGAAATTTATCATGATCGTCAAAAAGAAGTTTGGCGTGATGAGAATGGAGAGCTACCATTTGTTAGTAACCCGTTAGCTGGTGAAGAATTATTGCAGCAAGGAATTACATGGAATGGATTTCCAGCTGGTACTGTGATGGGACATATTCATTTCCATGTAGCTGATTTGGAAGAAGCGAAACGTTTCTATGTGGATGGTCTTGGTTTTGAAGTAACGATCCCAGCTCGTAATGGGGCGCTCTTTGTATCGGCAGGTGGCTACCATCACCATATCGGTTTAAATACGTGGCAAGGTGAAGGAATACTACCGCAAATGCCAAATTCCGTTGGCTTGAAATATTTCACAATTGTATTAGCAAATGAAAAACAAAAAGAGCAAGTATGTGAAAGCTTAAAAAATATTGGCAAGATTGCTACGTACAAAGATGGAATATTACAAGTAGAGGATCCATTTGGACATTGTATCCATTTCAAAATAAAAGGAGAAGCCTAATAAAGGCTTCTCCTTTTTACTTTCTTATAATGGCTTTTTCATTTTGGACAAATAGTTCATCAAATTGCTTCGCAAGCTCAAAATCGAGTTTCGTTAAACCTTTTGCATTCCAAGATGACAAAGTAATAATGACTGCTTTATACTGGATAAGGATAAATGGGTGGTGATTATGTTCTTCTGATAGTTTGGCGGCTTCAGAGACAAATTCGACTCCTTTTAAGTAGTCGGAAAACATATATTTTCTTTCAATCCATTTTTCATCTTTTACTACCCATTTATCTAACCTCAATAATTCTTCTTGAACTTCCTCTTCAGTTAATCGTAGCATCATTTTTCACATCCTTTACTGGAAGTAGCGTAAGACCATTGTTAATAAGACGTGTTACAGCTTCATCCGTTGTGAAAGTAGAAAGTTGTTGTAATAATGCTGCTGATGTTTCATGCCCTTTGTTATGCTCTAAAAGCAATTCTAATATTTCAAGGCGAAGTAACCATTCTTTCGGATACAATTTATTTAATACTTCTTGAATTGCAACTAATTGCTCGATATGCGCGTCGTGTAAAATACCTTCATTTCGGATATCGCGAACGGTTTGATACATACGTTCAAGTTCATTCAGTACAAGTGGAGCAGGAATTTCTTGGATTTCTTCATCCATTGGGAAAAATGCTGCAGCATCTGCGGCACCTGGGAATACCGAAGTGATTGTTGAACCAACAGCCATATCAAATGAGCCCCATGAAGCATCAAATAAAACGCGGTCGTTATAAGTAACTGTGCAATTGATAAAGGAAATAAGCGCAATTTTTTTATCGTTTTTTACAATATCTGTTACTGTTCCTTTTACATGAATACCACTTGCAAAAGTAAATGCTGCTTTATTTCCGATTGTAATTCCTAATGATTGTAATTGTTCATCTGTACAATTTTCTAATGCAATATTTTCAGTGAGTAATCCAATTGGTGTTCCAAACCCGTCACTGTGTACAGACGTAGAATGATTCGCTAGTTGTTTATTGTGAATTGCTAATGCTGTTGGCGAATTCGTTCGCATGTAAATCAATTCGTCTGCATCGTTTTCAATTGTCTCGGTAAATGTGCCTGTAATTTGTAATCCGCTATTTAATTCAGCAGTTGCATGATTTTCAGAGCGAATTGCTTTTTCTAATCCTTCTTTACCACCTGTTTTAAAGGCCATCGTTTCAGAGAATTTCTCAAGTGCTTCTGTTAATTCTTCAAATGATTCGCAAACAAATAGTTGTGGTTGCATTTTTGTTACGTCATAAGTTGTACTTGTACATGCCTCTATAGAGAATGGAACCTTTTCTACAGCGTCTGTTAAGCAATGTTTGCTTTCGCCAACAGAAGAAAGGAGACCAGCACCATATATTTTTGGAGCATCTATATTTCCGATTAATCCATATTCTACTGTCCACCAGAAAAGACGTGAAATTTGTTCTGCTTCTGATAAGCCAGAAACTAACTTTTGTTTTTCAAGTACATTATTTTCAGCAGCTGTAACTTCATCAGGAGTAGAAGTAGGGCTTTCCTTTACAATCGTTAATGTACGAACAGCTTCGAATGCATCATGTTCTTCTTTTGTAGAGAAAGCTTTTGCACCAATTTGTCCAAATCGTTTCACATATTTTGCATATGTAGGATCAAGTAAAATAGGTGCGTGTCCTGCAGCTTCGTGTACAATATCTGGAGCAGGTGTATACTCGATGTTTTCTACTTTGCGAATATCTGTTGCGATTGGTAATAATCCGTGTCCTTGAAAATCGAAGAAGGCTACGCCAGGAATAAGCCCGTCAATCGTTACAGCACCCCAGCCGCTTGGTGCTAAACACTCATTCATTTCTTCTACCTTTGGAATTGCATCTATATTAATACCAGATGATTGTAATCCGTTTACATAGGCTGGATGAGCAACGTCTTTTAAGAAACTATGATTTTGTCTCATAATGTAACGCCACACAGCGTGATTCACCGGTGTGTATTGATCATAATGCTGTGTGGATACGAATGGTTTTAAATGCGATGGAATTTCTCTTTTCTTTGTCATTTAGACATCCTCCTTTTTTTAAATAAAATTAAGTATCGGTTTCGTATAGCTTGTATCACCCCCTTTCAAAATTGTAAGCGCTTATAAAATTTTATCATAAGATTCGGAATTATTTAACATTTGTTTCTGTGAGAAATAGAAAAAGCCCCTATCGGAAAATCCGATAGGGGCGAAAGAATCGGGTTACTACCTTATTTCACATCTAAATCAACATTTAAATTAGATGTATTTCCAGCTGCATCTGTTGCTACAATGTGAATTGTATTTTTACCTTCTTGTAATTGAGTACGATCTAAATAAATGCCGTAATTTTTCTCCCAAGGATTTAGGAATGCACTTTCCCATACACCATTTCCGTTGATTTCATACTGTAGTCTCACTGGAATTCCAGGTGCTACCCAACCAGATTCTGTCATCCAATCTAGTAAGATATCATCCACTTTTCCTGTGATTACAAGGTTTTCTTGGTCAATTTCGTATGTTAACTTAGGTGCAGTTCTATCAAGAAATACAGCAGCTGTTTGTTTTGTTTCCCCACCAGAATTAGAGGCAACTGCTTCGATTTGGTATAGACCGTCAGCTAACGGAGTACCATCTGCTTTTGTACCATCCCATTTGAAAGGTTTGTATCCAGCTGTTTCATTTTTAGCTTGATGGATAATCCCTTGGTACGTTACACGTTCTTTTGTAACTAAATTTGCATGCAATGTTACATCATCCACAGGTGCAACTAAATAGTAGTTGATGAGATTATCGTCTAATATTTGGTCACCATTTGGACTAAATGTAGAATTAATAATTTCGAGTCCATCTATACGTTTGTAATCTTTAGGATCGATACTAAATGTAAATGGAATGCGAGTTTCTTCCTTCTTACCTTGTTCTTTTATATACACATTTCCAGTATAGACACCTTGGGGTAGCGAACTATCGACAGTGATAGTAAATGGTTTTTCGGTACTACTATTCGGCTGTATGCTAATCGATGAAGGTACAGAAGTTTTTACTTTTGTTTTTGTGTTTGTATCTAGCAATTCCACACGAGTTGAAAAACTTTTCTTTTTACTAGATAGATTTTGTAACGTAATATTTTGCGTCAGTTTTACTTTACCACTGTTTGGCTTAATAAGACCGAAGCTCACATTGTTAGGTTTGACTAATACATCTGTTTGAGCTGCTTTCGGGATGTTAATTAAACCAGATCCTTGTGTCATAATAGGATATGTATTTTCATTCACATCTTTTAAAGTTTTTGCGGTATTGGCAAGGGATGCTTTTAATTGCTCTGTCGTCCAATCAGGATGCATTTGACGCAAGAGGGCAACCGCTCCAGCTACTTGTGGAGCAGCCATACTTGTACCATTATGAGATTCATAGCCGCCTCTCGGTACTGTACTCGTAATTTGTACGCCAGGTGCAATTATATCTGGTTTTATAAGCCAACTTCCTTGTGACGGACCTCTGGAACTGAAGTTAGCAATCAATTCGGTTGGATTTGGTTGGCCAATTTTTATATTTTTCTTACGCTTTGTAATTAAGTTTTTCAACTCTTCACCGTTTATATTTGATAATTGCATAACTGGAAGGGCTAGATTTTCACGCATAAAATATTCTGGCATAATATTGATTTCTTTTTCTGTAGAAATGAATAGTACACCAACTGCACCAGCTTGTTTCGCTTGTTCTGCTTTTACTAACGTACTAGAAGTACCTTGTAAAACAAGTGCAAATTTCCCTTTCACATCTTGTTTTGCATAATCACTTGGATTACCATAGCCAACGTATACAAGAGGGGAATCATTTCCTATTGGGAAATCGGACTTTGATAACGGTAACCCTTGATATGTTTTGCTGGAACCAGCTACTTGGAACGTTGGAAACGGAATAGAAACAGTAGATGCTCCAACTGATATAACGCTGCTTGCATTTCCAGGTGCATCAACAGACCAAGGATGTGGGCCATCATTTCCATTTGAAACAACTGCAGTAACCCCAAGTTTTGCTGCACGTTCTAATGTTAATGTTACAGGCTGATCAGGTGTATTTAAGCTTTGTCCAAGAGATAAATTTAAAACGTCAGCACCGTCTTGGATTGCTCGTTCAATACCTTGAATGATATCTTCTGTTGTACCAGTTCCACCATCATTCATTACACGATAGGCTAGAATAGAAGCATTTGGAGCAACGCCTTTAATTTTTCCGTTACCAGCAATAATTCCAGCTACATGAGTACCATGTACGTTACCATCCATTGGATCGTTATCTTCATCAACTGTGTCATATCCACCGATATAATTTGCTTTTAAGTCAGGGTGTGTATAGTCTACACCAGAGTCGATAATCGCTACTTTCATACCTTTTCCATCAAGCGGTTTGCCAGATGGGTCTTTTAAATTCCATGCTTCAGTTGCACCAATTGTCGGTCCGCCGATATTTGGTGCCTCTTCATTAGTAGTGCTTTTTGATGTTTCATGTAATTTATATGTTAAGTTCGGGTAGACTGCTTTTACTTCGGGTAAAGAAGCAAGAGCGGTAATTTGATCTCCAGGAACTGAAATAGAGAATCCAGAAAATAACGTATTATACACTTCTTTAATTTTTGCACCAGGTGCTTTTTCTTTTATTTTCTTAGTCGTATCTTCTTGTGCTTTTTTAAGCTCGGTATGATAAGACTGTGCATGATTATTTTGTAAATCTGGAGCATGCTGAATGTTACTTTGTGAAGCGAGTGGAGCATGTTGCAATTCTACAATGACAGAAATTTCTTTTGATGTTTTTGTTTCAACATTTTGCGCAATTTTGTTTTCTCCCCATTGTTCAATGTTCGCTTTTAACTGTGGACTAAATTGCTTCTCCTTTTGTAGCGATTCAGCATGTGCGCTTAAAGCTCCAAAACTGGAAAAGACGAGCGCCATACTTAATAGTGTAGATGTAGTTTTTTTCATTGAAACTCCCCCTAATAAAAAGTGCTAATATTCCGAAAAATAATCTTACAAATTTATCTCGAATTACATAATCGGATGTTAGCTAAACTATATTTTCGACATAATTCATACCAATCCTCTATGAATTTAAAATTTCTTGGGAAATTTTTTCTGATTATGTCGAATAGGTATTTTTTACATATTGTAGGTGGACATTGAGGAATGCTATGAGGGAAATGGAGGGGTGTTATGAAACGGTTCATAGTAAGCGTTGGTACAATGTTAGTCGTATTTTTATGTTCATCCATTAATAGTAGCGCAGAAAATAATGAAGCGAAAATTGCTTTTATTCGTCATCATGACCTCTGGATTAAAGTTGATGGAAAAGAAAAACAACTTACAAAAGGAGAGTATATAACAGGGCCAAAGTGGTCTCATGATGGAGAGTGGCTGGCATATGTAAAAGGAAAGAAACAAGGTAGTCTTGAGTTATATCGGCTGAAAGATGGAAAGAAAGTTACGCCGTTTCACTCAGAAGCATCGAATTATCAATGGTCACCAACAGAAAATATAATTGCATTTATATTTACAGGTACATTACATACATTTGATGTAGAAAAAAAGAATACAGATTTTGAAAATGTATCGGCAGGTGTAGGAGATTATGCATGGTATCCTGATGGAAAGAAGTTTTTTGTATCCTCTGAAGCACACTTACTTCCAACAGGATGGACAGGGGCTCAGCTATATGAAGTGCAAAAAGATGCACATATGAATCCTCACAAAATGAAGCATTTGTATGCATTACCAAATGAACATGATGATTTCCTAGCATTAGTTGCAAGTGGCTTTCAGTGGTCGCCAGATCAAAAGTGGATTTCATTTTTAGCAGTACCGACAGCTTCATGGTCAGCTGATAGCAATACGCTTTGCTTAGTTCGTGCAGATGGTAGTCGTTTTGAAAAGGTAGATCAAATGTTATTAAACACACAATGGTTCAAATGGGCGCCAGCCAACAATATATTGGCCTATATTGAAGGAAGCGGGAGAGTTGCGTTAGAGAATAAACATTTAAAAGTAAAAGAACTGCCAGCACTTCAGCAGAACACATTTACGCCGCAAGGATATGTTGATTGGGATTTTGCATGGAAGAACGATAACGTAATTATCGTCTCTCGAGCAAAAGAGGGAGGATTTGAAACATTGCCAGAAAAAAGGCCACTACCATCTTTATATGAGGTTGATAGTACAAGCAATGTACAGCATCGAATCACAAAGCCACCTCATAAGCAGGGTGATTATCATCCAATCTTTATGAAGAAGAGCAATCAATTAATATGGATACGTTCAGACCGTAAGAAAGCAGATGTATGGCTTGCTCATAGAGATGGAAAGCATGAAATGAAGTGGATTGAAAATATAGATGTACCAGAGTGGTATTATGAGAAATGGAATTGGGGAAATGTTATATCGGTGAAATAACAATAAAAAATCTGCCTAAAAGATAATTTTAAGCAGATTTTTTATTATTATTTATGCGTTTTATTTGGCTTCTTTTTCGCTGGGTTTCCGTTTCCCTGACGTTTTCTATTTTGTTCATCTTTTGCTTGTTTTTCATGCAGTGTATCTAAAAAGTCATTCGAGTTACTCATTTTTCTATCGCTCCTTTCCTTTCATCTTGTCCTAATTACTATAACCATTTAGGAGGATAATCATGAGATAAAAAGTTAAGCGCTTAATTTTCTTCGATAGTATACGTAAAATATGCCATACGTAATAAATAGCATAAATAAAATTTGTAACTCTACATTTTCTTTTAAAATAGTTGCGACAGAAGTTGGTAAGTATGGTGATGTATTACTCGTTTCTATACCTAACCATTTGTTTAAGAGATTAATGGTACAAAACATAAAAACACCGGACCAGCTTGCAATGATTGCCTTTTGCTTAATTTTTGTTTCGCGTTCATCATCTGTAATCCAAGGGTTAGCAGTTTTATCACTGCTAAAAAATCCGTTTATATATCCCCATATAATCATGCCAATTAAGATGGTTAGCCATTTCATATGCATGTTTCTCCTCTCTCTTGTAAAAAGTATTTTACACATATAATTGTAATGTTTTCCAATTCGTTGTGTCAAATATTTTTTACATATCGATGTTTCATATAGCAGGAATAAAGGATGGAATAGGGAAGAAATATGTAAGAGGATTTTATAGTGAGAGGAGGATGGGTATGAAACTCATCTTTGTTCGGCACGGTGAAGGAGAACATACAAAAGATTTGCCGGCAAGTTTAAAAGTGCTTCATCCACCATTAACGGATGAGGGAAGGAATCAGGCTGGATTCATT
This sequence comes from Bacillus sp. FDAARGOS_527, assembly GCF_003812125.1. NCBI lineage: Bacteria > Bacillati > Bacillota > Bacilli > Caryophanales > Bacillaceae > Bacillus > Bacillus sp. FDAARGOS_527. The sequence goes on along the minus strand of NZ_CP033795.1, from coordinate 3,445,410 downwards.
CAATACAATGTACCATTACAGGAAACGGATATATTAATCGCTAGCCCTACAATTAGAACTTTACAAACGGCGGCGATATGGAGTGAGAAAGTAGCTTGTCAAAAAATCGTCCATCCATATGCATCCCCACGTATTTTTCCTTATCGAGAAGGAGCAAAAACATTACCATGTGACCACATAGTAGATCAGGGGGTAATAACAAATTTATTTCCACATTTTCTGATAGAGAAAAGTACAAATAAACAGCTATGGACGGAAGGTATAAATACTATTCCAGAGAATCGTTTTCAGCAAATCGTAGATGAATTTCTTCTTTGGTGTTGTCAGCTAGGCGCTGAAAGAATTTGCATTGTATCTCACGACGGGACAATTACTGCGTATCGGCAATATTTACAAAAAGTCGTTTTAACTAGAGCTGATTTTTTGCAAGAAACGGGTATATATGAAATGGATGTATCCCTTAAAATTTTGATTGAGGAGATCTAATTATAGGATGGTGGGTGTATGTGGAATGTTGCACTAGTAGTTGGCTTTAATTCTGATTTAGAGGCACAATCAATCCGAGCATCACTTGAATACTTTGGGGCGAAAGTTATAACGTACTGGATTGGTAGACCGAAAGAATTCATCGATATTCTTTCTGGAAAGGGTTTATATAACGATATTAATTATGTCGTCTTTTGCTTTCATGGTGAGGAAGGCAAGTTTGTCATGGAAGAGTTAGGTGAAGATATATATGAACAAGATGAACCGAGCGGATACTTTGGTGCAGAAGAAATTTATAAATATGCAAAATTGCATAATACAAATATTGTAAATAGCGGGTGTACGTTAGGGGAGAAAAAACTAGCAGAATCTTTTTTACGCAGTGGAGCGAAATCGTATATTGGATCGATAGATTATGTAGATGCAAATGCAGCACTTATGTTTACAATACGCTTATTTTACGGGCTTATTAACCATGAAAAAACGTTAGGAGAGGCTTTTGAAGAAGCACGGTTAATTGATAAAGAGACACATACATTTCGATTATATAAGTAGTGTGAAACACGTTTATTCTATATTCGAATAAACGTGTTTCACATTTAACTCACATTTTTTTTACATTTTCTTCAATGAAAACCATTATCACTTATGGTATGATATGTTCAAGTTTTTACAGGTAATAAAAGTTACTATATAAACGTTAGTTTTTGATGTTTCCTACACATTTCACGAATTATTCATAATTAACATTTTAAAAAATAAGTAACTAATGTTATTTTATAACTTGTAACTAACTTAATTACAAATTTAGGAGGAATATATGGTTATTCAATTTTTAAGAGAAAACAAAGCAGTTTCTTTTGTGTTAGCGGTAATTCGAGTGTATCTTGGTTACACATGGTTAATGGCTGGAATTGGAAAACTACAAGGGAAAGGATTCGATGCAACGGGTTATTTACAAGGTGCAATTGAAAAATCTAAAGGAGCACAACCGGCTGTTCAATCTTGGTGGGCATCATTTTTACAAGATTTCGCAATTCCAAACGTTGATCTATTTAATACACTTGTAACGTGGGGAGAAATTTTAGTCGGAATTGGTTTAATTGTAGGCTGTTTAACAAAAACAGCGGTCTTTTTCGGTCTTGTAATGAACTTTTCCTATATGTTTAGTGGGTCAATTGGTGTGAACCCTGAAATGGTTATCTTATCTATGTTTGTTCTTGTGTCCGGTATGAACGCTGGGAAATTTGGAATAGATGGTTTCGCTATTCCAAAAGTATTAGGTTCAAAAACTCAAAAACGCCAAAAGCAAGCTGCTTAATATATGAAAGCGGGTATCTCAAAATGAGATACCCGTTTATTTTTCAGTTATTATAGGGTTTTTGCCAAAGAAATCTTTCACATACCCTACAAACTCCTGTGGTTCCTGACGAAATGGTGCGTGATAGCCTTTCTCGATAATATGGAAAGTGCTATTTTTTAAGAATTGATGATACGTTTCTCCTTCTTTCCACGAAACGCTACTATCATTTCTTCCCCATATAATTAAGGTCGGTTGTTTTATTTCATTTGCGTTGATTTGAAGACGTCTAGGCCATAATTTCATTTTATTGTAATGCTCTTCATCATTACGTTTAAATTTCACTTTGCTCTCATCATAATCTGCAATGGCAGAAACGGTATTTAAATCAGTCGACAACTGTGGTCTTGGTGATCCTTGTTTATTAACGAGTGTATGAGGACCGCCCGTAGCATCAGTTAAAATAAGGTGGGTAACGGATTCTGGATATAAATATGTTAAATTAAGAGAAATTTCTCCGCCCATTGAGTGGCCCAATATTGCAAACGAATCGTAACCTAGTTTTTTCATTAATTTATAATACAAATTTGCATGAGTTGGGAAAGAATAATAAAAATCCATCGGCTTAGATGAGCGCCCGAATCCTAAAGCATCTACAGAAATAATTGTATGATCTTTTGCTAAGTCTGAGTAAATCTTTTGAAAACCATCTGACGATCCTCCAAATCCATGGATCATAAGTAAAGGTGGTTTTTCATTGCCAATCTTTTTGAAGTAAATGGTTTGACCATCTATTTCTACCATTTTTTCCTCGGTAGCTAGTTTTGCTGTAAGTGTATTTTTAACTTGTTTTACTTGTTCTACTGGCTTTTCTGCTGCACTACATCCTACTAATAGTGTAAGAGTAAGACAACCTACCATAAAATAGCTAAATCGCTTCAATTAGGTGTCCCCTTTCTAACATAACGCTGTATCTATCATAGCAAATAGCATATTACGATTTCCAGGAAGTTCGCTACCATTTTTTATCATAAGAGGTGAAAGGAGCGTTTCTTGGAAATTTTCTATTTGAAGAAATTTGCGAAATGAAAATTGTGAATGTGGGACATCAATTCTTACTGTACCATTCCAACATTCACATATGTTTTGTAGTAATTGAATAGCATCTTCTTCTCTTTTGGCGATAAGTGGATTGATACATAATATATTATCTTTTTGTATGCATAAGGAAAAAGCTTCTATACAGTTATGTCTCTCAATTTTAAAAGAGTGGCTCGTTCTTGGTAATAGTAATGAATAAAGTAAAGAACGATCGGCACCAGTTGTAATTTGATCGAGGGAAATAAGCGATATAAGATCTTTTTCTTTTATTTGTTTTGTATGAGTGATATGTGTCTTAGTAGTTTGTTTTTCAAAACGATGAATCGTCGTTACTGTTTGAAATCCGCATGATGTATACAGAGGCTCGCCAGCTTTTGTTGCAATAAGTGCAATTGGTTGTTTTGTAAGAGTGTGTTCTAAGCAGTGATTAAGCAAAATACGCCCGATGCCTTGTCTTTGAAAATGAGGATGGACGATTAACATGCCAATAGTAGAAAAACTTTCTTTAAAAGAAAAGACTCCTCCAGCTGCAATCAGTTTATTTTCATGCATATAACCGACAAGTGTACCGAGAGAAAGATACATTTCGAATTGTTTTTTCATAAATGCTTTATTTTGTAACCATCCAATAGCTTTACAAAGGTCGAGTAAATCAAAAATAAAAGATTCATCAAGCTTTATTATTTTCATAAATGCTCACCACATTTCTATTAATTTGCATAAAAGTAGATGGAAAATGTTAAATAAGAGATTTACGTTAAATGAAATCCAACTTGTTTATATTTTGATTGTAAAGGTGAAGATGGTTGATATGAAAAGACAAACTTATACAAATTATAACTGATATTTACATAAGTTAACAAAAAATTTACATATAACTAATTTTCTCTTAATAGTCTTCTATTAAATTTGATAGTGGGAAATGAATAACCTAATTAGGGGGACAAGACAGTGAAAAAGTTTGTGAAAAAAGCATGGCCATTTGCAGTTGTGGCATCATTAGCAGTTACTTCGGTAGCAACATGGAATTTTACACGTTCTAGTGAAGTGAGTGCAGATGAGAACGGAAGCAATACAAAGATTAAAAATGTCATTGTATTAATTGGGGATGGTATGGGCCCTTCATATATGACAGCTCACCGTTATATGAAAGATAATCCAAAAACTTTTGAGATGGAATCTACAGAGTTTGATAAACATCTTGTAGGAACACAAAAGACATATCCAGAAGATGAACATGAAAATATCACAGACTCTGCATCTGCAGCAACAGCTATGTCAGCAGGAATTAAAACATATAATGCGGCAATTGCAGTTGATAATGATAAAGCAGAAGTGAAGACTGTTCTTGAACAAGCGAAAGAAAAGGGGAAATCAACAGGACTAGTTGCTACTTCTGAAATTACACATGCAACACCAGCTGCTTTCGGTGCGCATGACATTAGTCGTAAAAATATGGACGCAATTGCAAATGATTATTTTGATGAGAAAATTAAAGGGAAGCATAAAGTAGATGTTATGCTTGGCGGCGGCGTAAAAAACTTTGTTAGAAAAGATCGCAATCTTACAGAAGAATTTAAGAAATCTGGTTATAGTTACGTAACAGATCGAGATCAATTGTTAAATGATAAAAATGATCAAATTCTTGGTTTATTTGCACCAGGCGGTTTAGATAAAATGATTGACCGCAATGAGAAGACACCTTCATTAGAAGAAATGACAAATGCAGCAATTGAGCGTTTGAACAAAAATAAAAAAGGTTTCTTTTTAATGGTTGAAGGAAGTCAAATTGACTGGGCAGGACACGATAATGATATCGTTGGTGCAATGAGTGAAATGGAAGACTTTGAAAAAGCATTTAAAGCTGCGATTGAGTTTGCGAAAAAAGATAAAAATACGTTAGTTATTGCAACGGCAGACCACGCTACTGGTGGATTATCTTTAGGTGCAAATGGTGAGTATAACTTTAAAGTAGATCCAATTAAAGCTGCAAAACGCACACCAGACTTTATGGCAAATGAGATTGCAAACGGTGCAAATGTAGAAGAAACATTGAAAAAATATATTGATTTACAATTAACACCTGAAGAAATTAAAGCGGTAAATGATATTGCTCCTTCAAAAGATGTAACAAAGATTGATAATGCGATTGAAGATATTTTCAATAAGCGTTCGGTTACAGGATGGACAACAGGTGGACATACAGGAGAAGATGTAAACGTATATGCATTTGGCCCTGGTAAATACTTGTTCTCTGGCGTTCAAGAGAATACAAATATCGCGAAACGTGTCTTTGATATTGTTGGCGGTGGCGACCCGAATAAAGGAAGACGCTAATTATAAACGAAAGTGAGGCGAAATGCCTCACTTTTCTTTTTAGGAGATGGGAAGATGAGAGCTTTTTTCAGGGGGATAGGACCCTTTCTAATAGGTGTATTATTGCTAGTTGGATGTCAATCCAAAGAGAATCAGATAGAACAAAAAGCTACTACAAAAGCTGAAGGAAAGGTACAAATAACGAAAGAAGAAGAGAAAACGATTCAAGGTGTGATAGAGAAATTTGTACGGACGACAAATGAAAAAAATCTTACTGAACATATGGAGTTATTTTCAAAGAACATGCCTAGTGCTGAAGACTTAAAAACGCAAAAAGAAGCAGCTTTTCAAAAGGGAAATAAAAAAATTGAATTGGAACATATAGACATAAAAGCTAGTAAACCAGGATATGTTGTTGTTGAAACAAAAGAAAAGGAAATAGATGGAGAAATCACTCTTCAGAAAAAAGTACAGTATGCACTTGGAAAAGAAGAGGATGGCTGGAAAATTGAAGAGGTTCGCACGATAGAGAAGAAATAAAGTGAAATTTTCCGTAAATAGCGCAAAAAGGTTCTCATTGACGAGAACCTTTTTTTATAGTGGTAACATAATTTGATCTGAGCATGCTTCGATATCATCAATATCTTGGCGAATGGTTGCCATTTTATTATCAAGATCTTCAGCTTTCATTGCGGCATCATGTAGTTCATCTTTTAAATACTCAGGTATTTTTCCTTCATATTTATAATAAAGTTTATGTTCTAAACTTGCCCAAAAGTCCATTGCGAGCGTACGTAACTGAATTTCTGCAAAGACTTCTTTTGTACCAGAATTCAGTGATAAAGGATATTTAATAATCATGTGTAAACTTTTATATCCATTTTGTTTTGGATTAGCGATATAATCTTTTACCTCTATGATTTCCATATCTTCACGCTTTTGAATGACTTCTTTCAAATGATAGATATCTTCTACGAAGCAACATGTAATACGAATGCCAATGATGTCTTGTAAATGCGTTTGCGCATTTTCAACTGTCGGTAATAAATTTTTACGCTCAAGTTTTTTAATAATACTTTCAGGTTGTTTTAATCTTGTTTTTATATGTTCAAACGGGTTGTAATCCTCTAAAAATTGGGCTTCCCGGTTCATAATTTCAAATTTAGTTTTTAACTCTTCTAAAGCAAATGTATATGGTAGTACAAAAGCTTTCCAGTAGTTAACTGTTGATTGATTATATTCCATTTATATACACACCTTTTCCTATTTACAAGTGAGGTTGTTATTATACTAAACACCAAATCATGTAGGCGCAAGCAGCAAATGATGAGATCATAAAGCGATATTTAGTTTTCATACTTTCAACTCCTTTCCAATAAAAATTCTATATGAATAAACGTGATTGTTAATAAATTCACTATGTACAATTCCTATAGTAATAGATTCGTGTGAATTTCGTATGAACTAATTGTTTCAGCTTTTTGTCTTTTTTTGCAATTGACAAATAGAATGAAGTTATATAATATTTAAATCGTAATCATTACGTTTTAGTTTGCGATCTTTAAAAGAAAGGAGAATTACATATGCGTGTAAATATTACATTAGCTTGTACAGAGTGCGGTGATCGTAATTATATTTCTAAAAAAAATAAACGAAACAATCCAGAGCGCATCGAACTAAAAAAATATTGTCCACGATTAAAGCGAGTAACGTTACATCGTGAAACGAAGTAGAAGACTAGAGATATCTCTAGTCTTCTTTCGTTTATCCCGCTATTTGCCCGTAAAAGCCCGATTGGTGAGGGCTGATTAAAGTTTCACTTTATATTTCTTTTGTTTGTTATAATTACCTTAAATTGTAATAAAGGGAGCGGTATGATGAATCAAAAAGATAAAGAAAGAAAAGAATCCATATTTAATGAATGAATTCTTTAAAAAGCATTTACCGATGCTGAAATATGATAATTTAGTCAGCGTTACAATTGATAAATTAACCAATGAATTAACTGGTTTTATAAAATTGACAGATGATAAAGAAGTAAAGCAAATACTGCCTAGAGAGGAATGTTTAAAAAAAGCACTTCAATTTTTGGAACAAGTTATTCCAGATATCACACAATATCTGCGTCTTTGGGAGGAACGTGAAGAAGCTGAAGATGGGATTGAAAGATTTATTTTTTCTGTATATATAAATGATATTCCGGCAGAGTATAACCAATTTATGATTAACATCAATACGGAAAACGGTGCTGTGATGCACTACTCTGGAGAGTCTAGCAAATTTATAAAAGAATTACTTACATACGAAACAACACCAAAAGTAACGAAAGAAGAAGCGTTAGAAATATACAGAGATGCTATCCGAGTTAAATTAGAATGGTCTATAGATCATGATGTAGAGGAAACGGTATATCAATTGCTGTATAAACAAATAACGGGTGAAAATTATAACGAATTCTTCGACGGTAGTCGAGAAATTCGTTATATTGATGCGCATACTGGGGAGAAAATTTGGAGCAAGTAAAATAACTCTTTTTATTTTTATAATTTGCCTGTTCGTTTTTCAAATGTAAATGTGATAGGAAGGTTGGAAGGAGAACTATCACTTTTAAATGTTACTTTCCATTCTTTAGAGTGGGCTTTAATTTCGAAATCAAGAAGATTCATTGCTCTACGTTTATCTATTTCTAAAAACATATTATGAATTTCTGGTTCCTGCTGTAAATTAAGAGCCTTTAGTGTGACTGTTAATGTGAAAAAATCTCGCCCTTCATATACTATTTTTGATATTTTTGTTTTTTGTGTATTTAACAGTATATAAAAACGGTCTGATGGAGTTAATTGTACAGAGTCATCAGTAATTTCATCCTCCATATTATGAAGTTCAACTAAGAAAGATGTACTATGGGAAGAATCTTTTTTGCTTGTAATCTGTAATTCAGTAGGAATCATCGGTATTTCATAAAAATCATTCCTTATTATGTTGTTGTAATCCTCTGAAAATTTACGGACTTCTTTTGGGAAAGAGTCTTCTTCTTGTGTACTTAAAAAAGTTTTATGTTGCTTTGGAATTTTTTTACTAAACTTAAATGTTTCTTTAAAGTAATAATTGGATCCAGTTAAAAATAAAAAACTACAAATTAATAAAAAAATTCGATAGGGATTTTGAAAGTGAAAGAACGATAGTATACATGTAATAAATCCAATTACATAGAAAATAAAGATAAGTAGTTCTAATTTTGAGTGAAAGGAGAAACCATAGTTATGAAAAAATTTCATTCCAATTATAATTTGAGCTCCAAAAAACAAGGAAATTCCAAATTGAAAAAATAATAAATCAGGCCCTCTCTTAATAACAAAAGTAATGAATGAAATGAAAAGTAAAAATACCCCTAAATAAATTGTTACATTTAATAATCGATCTAATGTGAGCATGAATAGTGTCCCCTTTAATAGCATATTCATATATAAATAACAATTTTATATAATTATAATATAACAATAAAATATTTTAAATGTTGGAAGTGTTGAGTTTTATAAATAAACTGTACAGACACAAACAACCTCATGCCCACATACACTTAGTAAAGACCACTATTTTGGCGGAGGTGAAAGGTTTGAGTCTATTCGCCGCAATTGGATATATGGTTCGAGAAGTGTTTGTTTTTGTTTCTTATGTGAAGAACAATGCGTTTCCGCAGCCATTATCATCAGACGATGAGAGAAAGTACTTAGAGTTAATGGAGCAAGGTGATGCTCAAGCGAGGAATCTGTTAATTGAACATAATTTACGGCTTGTAGCTCATATCGTTAAAAAATTTGAAAATACAGGGGAAGATGCAGAAGATTTAATTTCAATTGGTACAATCGGGCTCATTAAAGCAATCGAGAGCTATTCGGCAGGAAAAGGAACGAAACTTGCAACATACGCAGCACGCTGTATTGAAAATGAAATTTTGATGCATTTACGTGTATTAAAGAAAACGAAAAAGGACGTTTCACTTCATGATCCAATTGGGCAAGATAAAGAGGGGAATGAAATATCGCTTATTGATATATTAAAATCGGAGTCTGAAGATGTAATTGATATGATCCAGCTTAGTATGGAGTTAGAAAAGATTAAAGAGTATATCGATATTTTAGACGAACGAGAGAAAGAAGTAATCGTGAAGCGTTTTGGACTGGGGCTTGATAAGGAGAAGACGCAACGAGAGATTGCGAAGGCACTTGGTATTTCCAGAAGCTACGTATCAAGAATTGAAAAGCGCGCTTTAATGAAAATGTTCCATGAATTTGTAAGAGCAGAGAAAGAGAAAAAAGCAAAAGAATAATGTACATTACAAGCAGCTGTATTTTAAAATGGGCTGCTTTTCTTTTTGGAAATAAGGAAAGAAAAAGAGTTGTGTTCAGAAGAAATCCATGTTCACTGTTGAAAATGACGGATTCTATCTGTAATATTAGAAGGTGCTAAACAATTTAAGAATGATACCGTACTTAGTTTTCTGCATGTATAATATGGCGGTTCTATATGATATGTGGGAATAAGAACTAATTTTACATATGATATAGAAGGAAAAGAAGGGGAAGCTAAAGTTATAGACTGATTAGGAGGTTCCGCAATTTGCGACGTACATTATATCGACTTATGATCGAACTTACAAATGGTCGTTTTACTTCTTATATATTACGTAAATTTGCACAATCTCGTTTGAGCTCTATCATTATTCCATCGTATGCGAAAGTATTTCAAATTAATCAAGATGAGATGGAAAAGGGTTTGAAGGAATATAGAACATTGCATGAATTATTTACACGTAAGCTAAAAGAAGGAAAGCGTAGTATTGATACAGATGCATCGAGTATCGTTAGTCCTGTTGATGGTGTTTTTGCTGATCACGGTCCTATTGAGGACACAAAAACATTTGATATTAAAGGCAAGCGTTATTCGATTGTGGATATGCTAGGTAATGAAGAACGTGCACAGCGATATGCAGGTGGTACATATATGGTTATTTATTTAAGCCCAAGTCATTATCATCGTATTCATAGTCCGCTTTCTGGTTCTGTGACTGAAAGATTTGTACTCGGTAGAAAATCATATCCGGTAAATGCAGCTGGTATGGAATACGGGAAAGAACCATTGTCAAAAAACTATCGCTCCGTTACAGAAGTGAATAGTGACGGTGAACATATGGCGCTTGTAAAAGTAGGAGCTATGTTTGTAAATAGTATTGAGCTGCTGCATGAAAGAGACACTGTTCAAAAAGGTGAAGAAATGGCATACTTTACATTCGGTTCAACAGTTGTGTTATTGTTTGAAAAAGATATGATAGAAGTAGTGCAAGAATTGAAGAGTGGACAAGAGCTTCGCCTTGGTGAAAAGATTGCTACTCGATTGGCTCATAAGTAAAAAAGATTTTATAACTGTAAGCAAGATTTATGGACAAAGATGCGTAATGATGAAATTCCCTAGATGGGAGTACTTGTTTATTCGAGAGCCATCGCAGGATGGCTCTTTTTACAAGTTAGTTAATTAAAATTCCTCTTTATATGTAATCAAGACGATTTGACAAGCTTGTCCTCTAATGAGCGTCTAATAATTTCTTGTTTTATAAGTAAAATGAAGTCGGGATTTAATTTTAGTTCTTTTGCTTTATAATAAGACTCAGTGAGTAACTCAGTAGATAACTGTTCCATATGTTTTGTTTTCAAGGTGAGTCACCTCCTAATAATATAAGGATTGATTCGTTGTTGCATTTAATGTACCAAAAAAATATGACAGTCACAAACGGGTGGTTATCCACATACCTAGGTGGATAAAATGTGTATAGATTGTTAGTAAATTCCAAATTAACTGAAATATTAATGTGGAAAATGTGTACAATTTTATCCACAGGCCATATATCGAAATATGTTGTCGAAAAATTTTTATGAAAACTCCTCAAAGAGGTGAAAGAAATTGAAACTATTTTTACCAAATGAATATGTGAAAAATGTATATCATGTTCAACCAGAAGATTTGAAGAAACGTGGAATTAAAGGTGTTATTACTGATTTAGATAACACTTTAATTGAATGGGATCGTCCAAATGCAACGCCACAACTTGAAGAATGGTTTTTGAAAATGAAAGAGCAAGGCATTCAAGTAACGGTCGTTTCAAATAATAATGAGCAACGAGTGAAAGATTTTGCTGATCCATTAGGCATTCCATTTATTCATAGTGCGCGTAAGCCATTTGTTCGTGCGTTTAAGCGTGCGATACGAGAGATGCAGTTGCAACCAGATGAAGTTGTAGTAATTGGGGATCAGTTACTGACAGATGTGTTAGGTGGAAACCGAGTTGGACTGCATACAATTTTAGTTGTACCAGTAGCACAAACAGACGGATTAGTAACGCGCTTTAATCGAAAAATTGAACGAAGAATTATGAGAAACATGAAGAAAAAAGGTTTAATTAACTGGGAGGAATAAAGTTTGACTGAAACAATTAAATGTATTGGTTGCGGTGTAGAAATTCAAACAGAAGATAAAAATGAAGTGGGATATGCTCCTGCCTCATCTTTAGAAAAAGAACAAGTAATTTGTCAACGCTGTTTTCGATTGAAACATTATAACGAAATTCAAGATGTCTCATTAACAGATGATGATTTCCTACGTATTCTAAACGGTATTGGAAAATCGGATGCGTTAGTAGTTAAAATTGTAGATATTTTCGATTTTAATGGTAGCTGGTTACCTGGCTTACATCGTTTCGTGGGAAATAATAAAGTATTACTTGTTGGGAATAAAGCGGATTTAATTCCTAAGTCAGTAAAACATGATAAAGTAAAGCATTGGATGCGCTATAGTGCAAAGCAGCTAGGATTAAAGCCAGAAGATGTCTTTTTAATTAGTGCAGCGAAAGGACAAGGGATTGCTGAGCTGGCAGATGCGATTGAGTATTACCGCGGCGGAAAAGATGTTTACGTTGTTGGATGTACAAATGTAGGGAAATCAACATTCATTAATCGTATGATTAAAGAATTTAGTGATGAGACTGAAAATGTAATTACAACATCTCATTTCCCAGGAACAACGCTTGATTTAATTGATATCCCGTTAGACGAAGAATCTTCTTTATATGATACGCCAGGTATTATTAACCACCATCAAATGGCTCATTATGTTGGAAAACAAAGCTTAAAGCTTATTACACCAACAAAAGAAATTAAGCCAATGGTATTCCAATTAAATGAAGAACAAACATTGTTCTTTAGCGGATTGGCACGTTTTGATTACGTAAGTGGCGGTCGTCGCGCATTTACTTGTCACTTCTCAAATCGTTTAACAATCCATCGTACAAAGCTTGAGAAAGCAGATGAATTGTATAAAAATCATGCAGGGGATTTACTAAGCCCGCCAACACCAGAAGAATTAGAAAATATGCCAGAGCTAGTGAAATACGAGTTTAATATTCGTGAACCAAAAACGGATGTTGTATTCTCTGGATTAGGATGGGTTACTGTGAACGAACCGGGAGCAAAAATTGTTGCACACGTACCAAAAGGAGTAAGTGTTTCATTGCGTAAATCTTTAATTTAATATGGAGAGGGATTTATGAAACAATTATATGGTGTAATCGGAAATCCAATTGGACATTCATTATCACCCGTTATGCATAACGATGCATTTGAACACTTGAATATGGATGCCCATTATCATGCCTTTCTTGTTAAAGAGGAAGTGCTAGGGGAAGCAGTAAGAGGTTTAAAAGCGTTAGGTATTTCAGGATTTAATGTAACAACTCCGCACAAAGTTGCGATTATGGATTATTTGGATGAGATTGACCCGCTAGCAAAACAAATTGGTGCAGTAAATACGGTGGTTCATAAGGATGGGAAATTGATTGGCTACAATACAGATGGAATTGGTTTTGTCAAAGCGCTACAGTCAATTAGTAGTGAACCACTTCAAGAGAAACGTATTTTATTGCTTGGCGCAGGTGGTGCTAGTCGAGCTATTTATTTTTCACTTGCTGATGTAGGTGTGAAAGAGATTGATGTAGCGAATCGTACAGTAGATAAGGCGAAAGAACTTATTACTGCATGTACGGCTACTGTTCATTCTGTTGCTTTATCGTTAGAGGAAGCAACAGAAGAACAAGAGAATTATGATATTATCATTCAGACGACAACGATAGGTATGCATCCACGTGTCGAACATACGCCGTTACAAATTTCTTCGTTGAAAAAGGGAACGATTGTATCAGATATAATTTATAATCCATTTGAAACGAAAATTTTATGTGAGGCGAAAGAGCAAGGTGCAATGATTCAAAATGGTATTGATATGTTTGTTTATCAAGGAGCGCTTGCATTTGAAATGTGGACAGGGCGCACGCCAAATATCGAACGAATGAAACAATTAGTTATAAGAAAGCTTGGAGGCTAACATATATGTTAACAGGAAAACAAAAAAGATTTTTACGTGCACAGGCACATCATTTAACACCAATTTTTCAAGTAGGAAAAGGCGGAGTAAATGAAAATATGATTAAACAAATTGCAGATACTTTAGAAGCTCGTGAGTTATTTAAAGTAAGTGTGCTACAAAACTGTGAATTCGATCGCCGTGAAGTTGCAGAAGAGCTTGCAAAAGGTGCACGTGCGGAAATCGTTCAAGTAATTGGAAGTACAATTGTTTTATACAAAGAATCAAGAGAAAACAAGCAAATTAAACTTCCTCGATAAAAATAGCATATGCTATTTTTATCACTAGCAATGGTGTAGAGATCGAAACCAATTGAACTTTTATTAACAGTAAACTCTCTTCGGATGGAAATGAAGAGAGTTGCTGTATGTAAAAGGAAGGGGCGTTTCTTTTGAGAAAAATTGGCATCATTGGCGGTACATTTGATCCGCCACATTATGGACATTTGCTCATTGCAAATGAAGTATATCATGCTTTGAATTTAGAAGAAGTATGGTTCTTACCGAACCAAATTCCGCCGCATAAACAAGGGCGGAATATTACAAGTGTAGAAAGTCGCTTACAAATGTTAGAACTTGCGACTGAGGAAGAGGAACATTTTTCTATTTGTTTAGAAGAGCTAAGCAGGAAGGGCCCATCTTATACGTATGACACTATGCTACAATTAACGAAGAAGCATCCGGATGTGCAGTTTCACTTTATTATTGGTGGAGATATGGTTGAGTATTTACCGAAGTGGTATAACATTGAAGCGTTACTTGATCTTGTAACGTTTGTTGGGGTTGCAAGACCAGGTTATACATTGCATACACCTTATCCTATCACCACTGTGGAAATTCCGGAGTTTGCAGTTTCTTCATCTTTATTACGTGAGAGATATAAAGAGAAGAAAACATGCAAATATTTACTTCCTGAAAAAGTACAGGTATATATCGAGAGGAATGGGTTGTATGAATCGTGAGGAAGCACTTCATATTGTGAAACAACAAATGCATGAAAAACGTTATATACACACAATTGGTGTAATGGAGACGGCAATTGAACTTGCTAAATTATACGGTGTGGATGAAAAAAAGGCTGAAGTTGCAGCTATATTCCATGATTATGCGAAGTGTAGAGCGATTTCAGAGATGGAAGAGATCATTAAAAGTGAAGGTTTGCCGAAAGATTTACTTTGTTATAACAAAGAGTTATGGCATGCACCTGTTGGGGCATACTTAGTAGAAAAAGAAGTAGGTATTACAGATTCTGAAATCCTGCAAGCTATTACATATCATACAAGTGGTCATGAGAAAATGACGATGTTAGATAAAGTAATTTATGTAGCTGATTACATTGAGCCTGGGCGAAAGTTTCCAGGGGTGGAGGAAGCTCGTAAACTCGCATATACGGATATAGATCAAGCTTTATTATTTGCGCTAAAGAGAACAATTCAATTTTTAATGGAAAAAGATCAAACGATTTATCCATTAACATTCCAAACATACAATGCAGTTATCAAGGAGGAAATGAGTAAATGAAAGATAAAGATTTATTAGTATTAGCAGCAAAAGCAGCTGATGATAAGAGAGCAGAAGATATGGTTGTCCTAAATATGCAAGGTATTTCACCAATTGCAGATTATTTCATTATTTGTCACGGTAACTCAGATAAGCAAGTGCAAGCAATTGCACGTGAAATTAAAGCGAAAGCACACGAGTTCCAAATCGACGTACAACGTATGGAAGGTTTTGACGAAGCTCGCTGGGTATTAGTTGACCTTGGAGATGTAGTTGCTCATGTATTCCATAAAGATGAGCGTAATCACTATAATTTAGAGCGTCTATGGGGCGATGTGCCACGTGAAGATATTACAGAAGAGTTAGGCCAATGAACTACGAGCAATTTGCGTTGCTGTACGATGAACTAATGAATGATGTCCCTTATGATAAATGGGTGGAATTCACAGAGGAAAGCTTGCAGCAAGCGGATATGAAAGAGGCGAAGATTCTTGATGTAGCATGTGGTACTGGTAATGTAACGCTTCCGCTTGTACAAAAGGGTTACGATGTAATCGGTGTCGATCTTTCGGAAGAAATGTTAGCAGTCGCACAGCAAAAACTAGGCGAGGCAGGATATTTTATTCCTTTTTACCAACAAGATATGCGGGAGCTTGATGTTCCAGGTGAGTTTGACTGTGTAACGATCTTTTGTGATTCATTAAACTATGTATTGCAAGAGGATGGAGTGCAAGAAACATTCCGAAGAGTGTTTCATCATTTACGTCAAGATGGTTTGTTTTTATTTGATGTACATTCTTTATATAAAATACATCATGTATTTCAAAATGAAACATACACAGTGAATGGAGAAGAAATATCTCTTATTTGGAATTGCTTCCCTGGTGAAGATTCAAACAGTGTAGAACATGATTTAACATTCTTTGTTCAAGACCCAGAAGAAGATGTGTACCATCGTTTTGACGAATGTCACGTACAACGTGCATATCCGGTTGAAGAGTTAACGAAATGGCTTGAAGAAGCTGGTTTTACAGTGCTTCGTGTAACTGGTGACTTTGAGCGACTTGAAGTTACAGAACAAACAGAGCGTATTTTCTTCATGGCGAAGAAAAACGGATAAAACAAAAGCAACCGAGAAGGTTGCTTTTGTTTTGTGAAGAAGCTGTAATTTTAGTTCTAGGATAATAAGAAAATGACATACGTGAATTGTGAAAATGCTAGTTTAAGTAAAATGTAATGTGAAAAATTAAGTATTTATAAAAAGGATTTGGAATGACGATGACGTATTTATTATGTGTGTTTATTGAATTGCTGATCAACGCATTTTAAATCTTCATCAAATTTCTCGTGTGTCCGCTCGATTAATTTATGAAACATATCTCCAACATGTTCTTCTAAAACCCGAATACCTTCTCCTGTAACGCCGCCTTTCACACATACTTTTTCTTGTAAAGTAGGCAATGTGAAAATTCCTTTTTCGAGTAGTTTCCCCATTCCAACGACCATTTCACTTACTAAAGTAGTGGCTTCTTCATGTGTAATATTTGTTCTATCTACAGCAGCATTAATGAAACATTGTAATAAATAACTAAAGAATGCAGGGCCGCAGCTTGCTATATCAGATGAAACGCGCGTTATATCTTCTTCTATTACAAGGGGAGTAGAAATGTTTTTGAATAAGCGAAATAGTTTTTGTTGCCATTCTTCAGAGCAGTTACTTCCAAATGTAAATAGTGATGCGCCGGATAGGGCGCGGTTTGTAATGCTCGGAATAATACGAGCAACATGGCAAGGTACAAGTGTCTCTAATTGTGATGGAGATATTGGACTTGTGATAGAAACTAAGCACTTTTCATCAGAAAAATGTTCGGCGTATTTTTGTAAGATTGGGTATATATCTATCGGCTTTACACAAATAAAAATAAGATGCGATCGTTCGATTACCTCATCAATAGTTTTGGCTATATGAACAGAAGGGTATTTTTCCTTTATATGATATGCTTTGGCGGGCGTTCGATTAATGATCGTAAGGCACGAAGGTTTGGTAGCACGGGTTTCTAAAAATGCATCGATTAGTATATTCCCCATGTTTCCTGTCCCTATAATTCCTATGTTCAATGTTTCATCCCTCCTTCGTAACAGCTTTCTCCTAAACAATATGAATGATGTTATAAATTTATGATTAGAGGTGAAAAATGATGTGGGATTTTCCAAAGAAATGGTTAGGATTAGCAGCTATTATTGGAACTGTGCTTTTTCTTCTTTTCTGGAAAACGAACGAGCATACAGAGCAATCAGCTATTGCAACGGATGTTCAAGCGAAAGATATAGAGAAGAAAAGTAAACCGAAAATATCGGATACAAAGCAGCAGAAAAAAATAATTGTAATTGATATGAAAGGGGCTGTTGTTAAAGAGGGGGTGTATGAAATGAAAGAAGGGGACCGGGTCAAGGATGCCATTGAAAAAGCAGGTGGTTTTTTGCCTGAGGCAGATAGGATGAAGGTAAATTTAGCGCAAATGGTACAAGACCAAATGCTTCTTTATGTACCGAATAAAAACGAACAAGTGCAAGAGGGAGCTGCTGTTTCAAAGGGAGAGGGAAAAGTTCAAATAAATGCAGCTTCTAAAGAACAACTTGAAAAAATTACAGGTATTGGTTCTCGGAAAGCGGAAAGTATTTTGAAATATCGAGAGGAACATGGTCCGTTTCAAAAAATAGAAGATTTGTTAGAGATTGATGGGATTGGTGTGAAGTCTTTGGAGAAAATAAAAGATCAAATTATTATTCCGTAAAAGATTGACGAAGTTTTTCTTCATTCGCTACACTACAAGTAGACAAAAAAGTAGGTGAAGAATATGGAACGAATTTCATGGGATCAATATTTTATGACGCAAAGCCATTTGTTATCTTTACGTAGTACATGTACAAGGCTTGCAGTAGGAGCGACAATTGTTCGTGATAAACGAATTATTGCTGGTGGATATAATGGTTCAATTAAAGGTGGCGTACATTGTATAGATGATGGATGCTACGTTATTGATAATCATTGTGTTCGTACAATTCATGCAGAAATGAATGCTTTGTTACAATGTGCAAAATTTGGCGTGAAAACGGAGGAAGCGGAAATTTATGTTACGCATTTTCCTTGTTTACAATGTTGTAAGGCGATTATTCAAAGTGGTATTACAGCAGTTTATTATGCACAGGATTATAAAAATCATCCGTATGCCGTAGAGTTATTTGAAAAAGCGAATGTAACGGTGAAACACGTTCCGCTAGAATATGATATTGCAGCATTAGAGGATCAAAAACGTCATATGGAGTTAAAAGAACTATTTGCATCTTTAGAAAAAGAGAACTTATCAATGGAAGAATTACAGCATGTATTCACGAAAGCAAAAATGATGCTATAAGGAGTGGGTATGAGTTGCAAGGACAATGGGGCTATGTTGCAATCTCATTTATAATAGGGATTGCAATTGCCTTCTCCTCTTCAGTTGTATTGCTGACTTGTTGTCTCGTTGTATATGTTTTCTTTTGTTTATATCGTACTTCGCGTAAAACCTTCTTTTATTGTATGATAGCGTGTTTAAGTGGCGCTATGTACACCACGTATGTTCAAGGACAAAACAAGCCTCTGGGAGAGTCCTATGAAGCTACAAGAGGAGTGATACATAATACACCTCTTATTAATGGAGATCGCCTCTCGTTTCAAATTGAAGATCAGAATAAAAATATAGTGCAGTTAAGTTACAAAATGAAATCAGCTTTGGAAAAGAAACAGATGCGACAATTACATGCAGGAGTATCATGTGTATTCGAAGGTGAGAGGAAAGAACCACAAATAGCTCGGAATTTCCATGGGTTTAATTATCGTGATTATTTATATAAGCAAAATATTCATTTCATATTGGACGCTACATATATTTCTGAATGCCATAAAACATCGTTGTCACTCGTGCAATGGATTCTTCTTTTGAGGCAACAAGCAATCTCAGAAGTTACAGAAATGTTTCCAGAACAATCAGGTGCTTTTATGAATGCATTAGTATTTGGTGATAGACAACAAATGACATTTGAAGTTGAAGAGCAATATCAACAATTCGGTCTCGTGCATTTGTTGGCGATTTCAGGATCGCATATCGTATTGTTAATGGTAATCGTGTATTTTATTTTGCTAAAAAGCGGTGTGACAAGGGAGGTAGCAACAGTATGTCTTATTTTCTGCATTCCTCTATATATGATTCTAGCAGGAGCGTCACCATCTGTTATAAGAGCTTCTCTAACAGGAGTTTTCATGTTAATTGCTTTTATGTGTTCTATTCGTTTATCTAGCTTAGATGCTTTAAGTATAACAGCTATATGTATGCTTATATTTGATCCATATCTCGTGTTTAATATTGGTTTTCAGTTTTCTTTCGTCGGTAGTTTTGCTTTACTTTTATCTGCCCCGCTTTTACTAGAGAGTGGTAATGGAGTAATTCGAAATTCTATTTATATTTCTTTCATTTCACAGCTCGTTAGTACTCCGATTTTGTTATATCACTTCGGTTATTTTTCTCCATATAGTATTTTCTTAAATATCCTATACGTTCCGTTTTTATCTCTCGTTGTATTGCCGTGCAGTATTGTTATTTTGATATGTATACCGATCATTCCGTTTCTTGCAAAAAGGCTTGGGAATGTATTATCAATAGGTTTGAATCTTTCTAATGATTTTTTAAGTTATTGCGAAAACTTACCATTTACCCGTCTTAATTTCGGACAAACACCTATACTTCTTGTAGCCCTATATTGCGTGAGTATTATTAGTATATTGATGGTTTGGGAAAGGCGAATGACGAAGGGGATTCTGTTTATATCTGCGGGTGTATTTCTTTTTATTAGTACATGCCATTATGTATATCCGTATTTTCGAGAAAGTGGAAGTGTTACCTTTCTCGATGTTGGACAGGGAGATGCAATATTAATTCGCCTCCCGTATGATCAAGAGATTTACCTTATTGATACTGGTGGAACAATTCGTCCAAACAAGGAAGAATGGCAACGTAAAAAGCATGAATTTTCTGTCGGAAATGATATTTTGATTCCTTATTTACAAAAGGAAGGTATTAAAAAGATCGATAAATTAATTATAACGCATGGAGATGCGGATCATATAGGTGCTGCGCAACAGTTATTATCAAATATAACCGTAAAAGAAGTTGTATTTGGCCGAAAGGAACAAGATGCGGAATTAGAAAAAATAGTAAAGAAACAGGCTTTAGAAAAGGAAGTGAAAATAAGAGAAGTGAGAGAAGGAGAAAGTTGGAGCATAAATGGAGCGGAATTTTTCGTATTAGCGCCAACAGGGAAGGAGAGCAGTGAAAATAACGCTTCAATTGTAATGTTGGCAAAATTAGGAGGACTAACGTGGTTGTTTACAGGTGATTTAGAAGAAGAAGGTGAGAAGTTTTTAGTAGCTACGTATCCAGAGTTGCGAGCGGATGTTTTAAAGGTTGCTCATCATGGGAGTAATACGTCATCTACAACAACTTTTCTGAGCGTCGTACAGCCTAATATAGCGGTTATTTCTGCCGGTGAGCGTAATAGGTATGGGCACCCTCATAAGGACGTTATAGAGCGTTTTGAGAAGAGGGGGATTGAAATATGGCGTACGGATAAGCAAGGGGCTATCTCCTATGTTTTTAAAGGGGAAAACGGAACCTTTCGCAGCAAAATCACATATGATGAAACACATAATAGATAAAAAAGACTGCCAGTAAGCAGCAGTCTTTAAGAACCGATAAATTTAATAACAGTTGCAATGATGAAAAGTGTTGCGAAAAAACCAAATGAGACGATAAATCCTACCCCTGAATCAATAGCGTCATTGCGTTTACTTTGAACGTTTTGTTCAAAATCATTCATTTAGAATCCCTCCCCAACATTCCACTTTAGTATAAAATATTGTCAGAAAAAAATCTACAATTTCCATGTGAGGAGAAATAGAGCGTTTTTACTACTTTTAGATCATGAAGTAATGTGAATTTTTGTTTCCAAGCATGTTAACAGTTGGCACTTATACTCGAATTTTTATTGCGAATAATAAAGGGAAGGTGATTACCGCACACCAATAAGAAACCCGGGGCTTATTGCGTGGCGTTTAATATAAATAAAGGGACGGGTTATATTGCCTGTTCCTTTGTACTTGTAAAACAAAAGCTAGGGCATTAGTATAAATATATATTGCCAAGTTAGGGAGTAGGAAAAAGTATGAGTGATATACATAAAAAGATTAAAAAGAAGCAGTTTGCTCCATTATATTTACTGTATGGAACGGAAGCGTTTTTTATAAATGAAACGATAAAGCTTATTACAACAGAAGCGCTTGAAGAGGAAGATCGCGAGTTTAATGTTGTTACATATGATTTAGAAGAAGCGTATTTAGAAGATGTGGTTGAGGATGCACGTACACTTCCTTTTTTCGGAGAACGTAAAGTGCTATTAATAAAATCACCGCTCTTTTTAACTTCACAAAAAGAAAAATTGGAACAAAATATAAAAATTTTAGAAGAATATATCGGGGAACCTTCTCCCTTTTCTATTCTTGTTTTTGTTGCGCCTTACGAAAAGCTTGATGAACGAAAAAAAATTACTAAACTGTTAAAGAAAACAGCGGATGTAGTAGAAGCGAATGCAATGCAAGTGCAGGATGTTCAGAAGTGGATTGTTGCTCGGGCGGATGAAGTACATGTGCATATTGATCATGCGGCTGTTAGTTTGTTGTTAGAGCTTGTGGGAAGTAATGTAACAATGTTGGCGAAGGAAATGGACAAGTTAACGTTATACGTCGGTATGGGCGGAGAGATTACACCAAAACTCGTTGCAGAGCTTGTACCAAAATCAGTTGAACAAAATGTGTTTGCTTTGACAGAAAAAGTGGTGAAAAAAGATATCGCGGGTGCGATGCAAATTTTGGATGGATTATTTACGCAGCAGGAGGAACCTATTAAATTGCTTGCGTTATTAGTAAGTCAATTCCGTTTACTGCATCAAGTGAAAGAGTTACAGCAGCGTGGTTACGGCCAAAATCAAATCGCGTCTCATATTGGTGTGCATCCATATCGTGTAAAATTAGCGATGAATCAAACGAAGTTTTTCTCTTTTGAAGAATTAAAAAAAGTGATAATGGAATTAGCGGAAGCTGATTATAGTATGAAAACGGGAAAAATGGATAAAAAACTTGTGCTCGAGTTTTTCTTAATGCGGTTAAATCATATGTGATGAAACAAAAAAAGTTCACGTGCTAAGAGCGTGAACTTTTTTGTATATAAAAAAACGATCCGAATGGATCGTTTTTTAAACGCCTTACGCGTTTACTTGTTTCGCTAAGCGAGATTTTTGACGAGCTGCAGCGTTTTGGTGGATAAGACCTTTACGAGCTGCTTTGTCAAGTTTTTTAGAAGCAGTTTTGAAAGCTTCTTTAGCATTTTCAAGATCGTTATTAGTAACTAAAGCTTCTACAGTTTTAACAGCAGAACGCATGTCAGACTTGATAGAAGCGTTATGTGCACGACGCTCTTCGCTAAGTTTAGCGCGTTTGATAGCAGATTTGATGTTTGCCATACTTTTCACCTCCCTGGTGCAATCGAATGACTCGATTCATAACATAGAACAAGTGATATTCTATCAAACGGTGAAGAGAATTGCAATAGTATATCCATGAAATTTCACGTAAAGGAAAGAATGACCTTATATAACTTTGGGAAATCTAACGATATTTACTATGAATGACGGAGGAGATACGATGAAAGAACCACTAGATTTAAGTAAATATAGTGTTAGAACGGACCTTGCTGTAGAGGCACATCAAATGCTGCAAGAGCGCCAAGAAGAGCAACAAGGGATACAAGGAGTTGTTGTAAAAGAGAGGGAAGAAGAAGGTATTACCATTACGAAAGTAACGATTGATGAAGTTGCCTCGGAATCGATGGGTAAAAAACCTGGAAATTATTTAACGCTTGAAGTACAAGGTATACGTCAACAAGATACGGAGCTGCAACAAAAAGTAGAGCGTATTTTTGCAAAAGAATTTTCTTATTTCTTAGAAGAGGTTGGCGTTACGAAAGAAGCGAGTTGTTTAATTGTTGGTCTTGGAAATTGGAATGTAACGCCGGATGCGCTTGGACCGATAGTTGTAGAAAATGTATTGGTAACGAGACATTTGTTTCAATTGCAACCTGAAAGTGTAGAAGAAGGGTTTAGGCCTGTTAGTGCAATTCGGCCGGGGGTAATGGGGATTACAGGAATTGAAACGAGCGATGTTATTTATGGAATCATTGAGAAGACAAAGCCAGACTTTGTCATTGCAATTGATGCATTAGCTGCTCGTTCTATTGAAAGGGTAAATAGTACGATACAAATTTCTGATACAGGAATTCATCCAGGGTCGGGTGTTGGGAATAAACGTAAGGAACTCAGTAAAGAAACATTAGGTATTCCTGTTATCGCAATTGGTGTTCCGACTGTGGTGGATGCCGTTTCGATTACAAGCGATACAATTGATTTTATTTTGAAACATTTTGGCCGGGAGATGAAAGAAGGAAATAAACCTTCCCGATCTTTGTTGCCGGCTGGTTTTACATTTGGAGAAAAGAAAAAATTAACAGAAGAGGATATGCCGGATGAAAAGAGCCGGAATATGTTTTTAGGTGCTGTAGGTACACTGGAAGATGAAGAGAAGAGAAAATTAATTTATGAAGTGTTATCTCCTCTTGGTCATAATTTAATGGTGACTCCGAAAGAAGTGGATGCTTTCATAGAGGATATGGCAAATGTAATAGCAAGTGGTTTAAATGCAGCGCTGCATCATCAAATTGACCAAGATAATACAGGAGCATATACACATTGATGGGAAGTGACGATAATCATGTAAGCCGCTTTTCGCTTTTATGTATATGTAGTGTGGCTATATGCTTACTTATGGTAATAGCAGGGGTGGCACTTGCAAATCATGGGTTGAAAAGTATGAAAGGTTATCAGCAAATGTCGTATGAACAAATCGCTCATATGACAGGAACAAAAGGTGAGGCCACTGAATCAGAAACTTTGGAAGGTTCGTTTTCCGCTACTGAAAAACAAAAACAATTAGAAAGCTTAAAAAGTTTTAATATTGTAGAAGGAATGGGTATGGCGATAGCAAGCGTTGCCTATGAAATAACAAAGTTTGGAACAGATATAGTTGTTGGGAAAGTAAAAGGGATTTTTAGTTAAGAGTCAAACGGAGGACGGTTGTTTTACAGGTTTGTAAGACAGCCGTTCTTTAATTTGAAAAAGGTTTGTCTCTTATGGTTTGTTCGCATAAGATATAAATAGAATGATTTGTATTGTAAGCAGCACGAGTTTTCATTGAATCTTTGCTGCTCTATTGATATAATCAGTGCTAGTGTATATTGGCGAGACTATTAGGAGTTGAGAACATAGATGAACAAAGAAGAAAGAGCAAAAAGACAGTCCAAAATTCGTAATTTCTCTATCATTGCTCATATTGACCACGGAAAGTCAACGTTAGCAGACCGTATTTTAGAGAAAACAAACGCGTTAACACAACGTGAAATGAAAGCTCAGTTGCTTGACTCTATGGATTTAGAGCGTGAGCGTGGTATTACAATTAAATTAAACGCAGTACAATTAAACTATAAAGCAAAAGACGGCGAAGAATATATTCTTCACTTAATTGATACACCAGGACACGTCGACTTTACGTACGAAGTATCTCGTAGTTTAGCGGCTTGTGAAGGTGCAATTCTTGTAGTAGATGCAGCGCAAGGTATTGAAGCGCAAACGTTAGCGAACGTATACTTAGCGCTTGATAACAATTTAGAAATTTTACCGGTTATTAATAAAATCGATTTACCAAGTGCAGACCCAGAGCGTGTACGCCAAGAGGTGGAAGATGTAATTGGGTTAGATGCATCAGAAGCTGTACTTGCTTCGGCAAAAGCTGGGATTGGTATCGAAGAGATTTTAGAACAAATCGTTGAAAAAGTGCCAGCACCAACAGGTGATTCAGAAGAACCGTTACAATGTATGATCTTTGACTCTTTATATGATCCATACCGCGGTGTAATTGCGTATATCCGTGTTGTAAATGGAACGGTAAAAGTTGGCGATAAAGTACGTATGATGGCAACTGGAAAAGAATTTGAAGTAACAGAAGTAGGTGTGTTTACACCGAAAACTACGCAACGTGATGAGTTAACAGTAGGTGATGTAGGTTTCTTAGCGGCATCGATTAAAAATGTTGGTGACACACGCGTTGGTGATACGATTACACACGCGAAACGTCCAGCAGCTGAGCCGTTAGCAGGTTATCGTAAATTAAACCCAATGGTATTCTGTGGTTTATATCCGATTGATTCTGCACGTTACAACGACTTACGTGATGCGCTAGAGAAATTAGAATTAAACGATTCTGCTCTTGAGTTTGAGCCAGAAACATCTCAAGCGCTAGGATTTGGTTTCCGTTGTGGATTCTTAGGACTTCTTCATATGGAAATCATTCAAGAGCGTATTGAACGTGAATTTAAAATTGATTTAATTACAACAGCGCCAAGTGTTATTTATAAAGTATTCTTAACGAATGGTGAAGACATGATTGTCGATAACCCGTCTAATATGCCGGATCCACAGACAATTGATCGTGTTGAAGAGCCATTTGTTAAAGCAGCAATTATGGTTCCGAATGACTATGTTGGAGCTGTAATGGAAATCTGCCAAGGTAAACGCGGAACGTTTATTGATATGCAATATTTAGATGAAACGCGTGTTACTTTGACATATGAAATCCCATTATCAGAAATCGTATATGACTTCTTCGATCAGTTGAAATCAAATACGAAAGGATATGCATCATTTGATTATGAGTTAATTGGTTACAAACCATCTAAACTTGTGAAAATGGATATTCTTTTAAATTCTGAGCAAGTCGATGCTCTATCATTTATCGTACACCGTGATTCAGCATATGACCGTGGTAAAGTAATCGTAGAAAAATTAAAAGAATTAATTCCAAGACAGCAGTTCGAAGTGCCAATTCAAGCGACGATCGGAAACAAAGTTGTAGCGCGTTCTACAATTAAAGCGATGCGTAAAAACGTACTTGCGAAATGTTACGGTGGTGACATTTCTCGTAAGCGTAAACTTCTTGATAAGCAAAAAGAAGGTAAAAAACGTATGAAGTCTGTTGGTTCTGTAGAAGTACCGCAAGAAGCATTCATGGCTGTACTGAAAATGGATGACAACTAATAGTTGGAATGAAAAAAGAAGTCGTTTATGCGGCTTCTTTTTTACGTATAATTACTTTTTAGACATCTGAGTAGCTCTCATTTACAATAGTGAGAGAGCTTTTTAGTTCATATAAAGTTAGGAGTTTGTTAATGTCCGAAAATATTCGAAAAGATATTCAAGAAAAAATACAAAATGGCAATTTTAATTGTGAAAAGGAATTGACGCTTTCTATTATTAGTGGAAAGTGGAAAGTTGTGATATTGTGGCATCTTGGTGTGGAAGGGCCTCATCGTTTTAGTGAATTACAGCGATTATTTCCGAGCATTTCTCATAAAGTTTTATCAAACCAATTAAAAGAGTTAATGGAAGATGGGATTGTTGATCGAACAGTATACCCAGAAATTCCACCGCGAGTGGAATATTATATGACGGAATTAGGCATGTCGCTTTTACCAATCGTTGAAATGATGTATGATTGGGGAAAAATGCGAATGGAACAAATTCGTAATACGTTAGAGAAGTAAAAGAAGCCTCCCGAGCGTGGAGGTTTTCTTTTTAGAAAGGTAGGAGTTATTTTTGGTGCAAGCTGCATATATTCATATTCCGTTTTGTCAGCATATTTGTCACTATTGTGATTTTAATAAAGTGTTTATTGAACGCCAGCCGGTCGATCAATATTTAGAGTATTTAGAGAAAGAAATAATAAATACAGTTCAAAAGGTACCGTTTGATAGTATGAAAACGATTTTTGTTGGCGGGGGAACTCCAACAGCATTAAATATGGAACAGACAAAGAAATTATTAAATATTATAAATCGTCGTTTACGTCCGTTTGCCCCGAATTGTGAATTAACATTTGAAGCGAATCCAGGTGATTTGCCGAAAGAGAAATTAAATGTATTGCTAGAAGGTGGAGTGAACCGAATTAGTTTTGGGGTGCAAACATTTCGAGATGAATTGCTTGAGAAAATTGGACGTAAGCATACGAGAGAAGATGCGTTTGTAGCAATTAGAGAAGCGCAGGAAGTGGGCTTCAAAAATATAAATGTAGATATTATTTATGCTCTGCCGGGACAGACGATAGAAGATGTAAAAGAAACGTTAGATATTGCTTTTACGCTTGGTGTACAACATTTCTCGGCATATTCATTAATTGTGGAACCGAAAACTGTGTTTTATAACTTAATGAATAAAGGGAAATTAAGACTACCAGGTGAAGACCATGAAGCGAAAATGTACGAAATGGTAATGGATGAAATGGAGAAACATGGCTATACCCAGTATGAAATTAGTAATTTCTCAAAAGGTAATAATGAAAGTAGACATAATCTCACATACTGGAATAATGAAGAGTATTATGGATTTGGAGCTGGGGCGCATAGTTATGTAAATGGAGAACGTATCCAAAATGTAGGGCCGCTCAAGCAATATTTCAATAAAATCGATGAAACCGGATTTCCGTATTTAGATGTTCACGTGGTGACGGAGAAAGAAAAAATGGAAGAAGAGTTGTTCTTAGGACTCCGAAAAACAAAAGGTGTATCTAAAATAGCGTTTCAAAAGAAATTTAATATGGAAATGGATCAAGTTTTCGCGAAGCAGTTACAAAACAACCAAGAACAAGGATTGCTTGAAGAGAGCGATGGATATGTTCGTTTAACGCGAAAAGGAAAATTATTAGGGAATGAAGTATTCCAATCATTTTTGATTGACTAATTAAATGTTCCATTAACGTGAAAAAGTTTCATTATTTCGTGACGTTTCCGTTGACAATTGAATGTCAATTTTGGTAAGTTATTAATAGATTTAGCACTCGAAGACAAAGAGTGCTAACAGAGGTGATGATGAGATGCTTACGGAACGTCAGCTCTTAATTTTACAAACAATTATTGATGACTTTATTGGATCAGCGCAACCTGTTGGGTCAAGGACGTTGGCTAAAAAAGATGAAATTACATTTAGTTCAGCTACTATACGAAATGAAATGGCTGATTTAGAGGAACTAGGATTTATTGAGAAAACGCATAGTTCTTCTGGACGTGTTCCTTCTGAAAAAGGATACCGATTTTATGTAGACCATCTTTTAGCGCCGCAAAATTTACCGAACGATGAAATTGTACAAATTAAAGATTTATTTGCTGAAAGAATTTTTGAAGCGGAAAAGATTGCACAACAATCAGCTCAAATTTTATCAGAGCTTACAAATTATACGGCCATTGTTCTTGGACCGAAGTTAAGCACAAATAAACTTAAAAACGTACAAATTGTTCCGCTTGATCGTCAAACCGCAGTCGCTATTATTGTAACGGATACAGGGCATGTACAAAGCAAAACGATTACCGTTCCGGAATCTGTTGATTTATCAGATTTAGAAAAAATGGTTAATATTTTAAATGAAAAGCTATCGGGCGTACCAATGTCGGAACTCCATAATAAAATCTTTAAGGAGATTGTTACGGTATTGCGTGGGTATGTTCATAATTACGATAGTGCAATAAAAATATTGGATGGTACATTTCAAGTTCCGTTATCGGAAAAGATATACTTTGGAGGGAAGGCAAATATGCTTTCGCAACCAGAGTTTCATGACATTCAAAAAGTTAGATCTTTACTTACCATGATTGATAACGAAGCTGAGTTTTATGATATTTTGCGTCATAAACAAGTTGGTATTCAAGTGAAAATTGGTAGGGAAAACTCTGCGACAGCCATGGAAGATTGTAGTTTGATTTCTGCAACATATTCGATTGGAGAAGAACAACTTGGAACAATTGCAATTTTAGGTCCAACGAGAATGCAATACTCTCGTGTAATTAGTTTGTTGCAGTTATTTACAAGGCAAATTACAGATGGACTAAAAAAATAAAGAATAAAGAAGAATACATTCGCTCAAGTGATAAGCAATACATCACTGTGTGTAATATATAACTATACTTAGGTAATCATGCTATGCATGATACCTAATACCTTTTAAGGAGGTGAAAATTGTGGAAGAGCGTAACGAACAAGTTGTAGAAGAAGTGAAAGAAGAAGTAAAAGAAGCACAAGTTGAAGAAGCCGTAACATCTGAAGACAGCGAAGAAACTGTTGAAGAAAAAAGTGAGGCTGCTCTTTTACAAGAAAAAGTAGATGAATTGCAAGCGAAACTGACGGAAACGGAAGGCCGTATGCTACGTCTACAAGCTGATTTTGAAAATTATAAGCGTCGTGTTCAAATGGATAAACAGGCTGCTGAAAAATATAGAGCGCAAAGTCTTGTTTCAGATATTTTGCCAGCTCTTGATAATTTTGAAAGAGCGATGCAAGTGGAAGCAACTGATGAGCAAATGAAGTCCTTATTACAAGGGATGGAAATGGTATATCGTCAATTGTTAGAAGCGATGACAAAAGAAGGTGTAGAAGCGATTGAAGCTGTTGGTAAACAGTTTGATCCTCATGAACACCAAGCTGTTATGCAAGTAGAAGACAGCGAATTTGAATCAAATGCGGTTGTGGAAGAATTCCAAAAAGGTTATAAATTAAAAGACCGTGTAATTCGCCCATCGATGGTAAAAGTAAATCAATAATTTACATAAAAGTAGGAGGATTCGCCATGAGTAAAATTATCGGTATTGACTTAGGTACAACAAACTCTTGTGTAGCTGTTATGGAAGGTGGAGAACCAAAGGTTATCCCAAATCCAGAAGGAAACCGTACAACACCTTCTGTTGTAGCTTTCAAAAATGAAGAACGTCAAGTTGGGGAAGTAGCAAAGCGTCAAGCAATTACAAACCCAAATACAATCATGTCTGTTAAACGTCATATGGGTACAGACTACAAAGTAGAAATCGAAGGTAAAGAATATACACCTCAAGAAATTTCTGCAATCATTTTACAAAACTTAAAAGCTTCTGCTGAAGCATATTTAGGTGAAACAGTAACGAAAGCTGTTATTACAGTACCTGCATACTTCAACGATGCAGAGCGTCAAGCAACGAAAGATGCTGGTCGTATCGCTGGTTTAGAAGTTGAGCGTATCATTAACGAACCAACAGCAGCAGCGCTTGCTTACGGTTTAGAAAAACAAGATGAAGAGCAAAAAATCTTAGTATATGATTTAGGTGGCGGTACATTTGATGTATCTATCCTTGAGTTAGCAGATGGAACATTTGAAGTTATTTCAACTGCTGGTGACAACCGTCTTGGTGGAGATGACTTTGACCAAGTTATCATTGATCACTTAGTAGCTGAGTTCAAAAAAGAAAATAACATTGATTTAAGCCAAGATAAAATGGCACTTCAACGTTTGAAAGATGCAGCTGAAAAAGCGAAAAAAGATCTTTCAGGTGTAACACAAACACAAATTTCATTGCCATTCATTAGTGCTGGAGCTGCTGGTCCATTACACTTAGAATTAACATTAACAAGAGCGAAATTCGAAGAGCTTTCAGCAAACCTTGTTGAAAGAACATTAGAACCAACTCGTCGTGCTTTAAAAGATGCTGGTCTATCTGCAAGTGAATTAGATCGCGTTATCCTTGTAGGTGGTTCTACTCGTATCCCAGCTGTACAAGAAGCTATTAAACGTGAAACTGGTAAAGAACCATATAAAGGTGTAAACCCGGATGAAGTTGTAGCATTAGGTGCTGCAGTTCAAGGTGGCGTACTTACTGGTGATGTAGAAGGCGTACTATTATTAGATGTAACTCCACTTTCTTTAGGTATTGAAACTATGGGTGGTGTGTTCACGAAATTAATCGAGCGTAACACTACAATTCCAACGAGTAAATCACAAGTATTCTCAACAGCTGCTGATAACCAACCAGCAGTAGACATTCATGTATTACAAGGTGAGCGTCCAATGTCAGCTGACAACAAAACGTTAGGACGTTTCCAATTAACGGATATCCCACCAGCACCACGTGGTATTCCACAAATCGAAGTAACATTCGATATTGATGCGAACGGTATCGTTAACGTACGTGCAAAAGATTTAGGAACAAGCAAAGAACAAGCTATTACAATCCAATCTTCTTCAGGTCTTTCTGATGAAGAAGTAGATCGTATGGTAAAAGAAGCAGAAGCAAACGCTGACGCTGACCAAAAACGTAAGGAAGAAGTTGAACTTCGTAACGAAGCTGACCAACTTGTATTCCAAACAGATAAAGTTGTAAAAGATTTAGAAGGTAAAGTAGATGCAGCTGAAGTTGCAAAAGCAACAGAAGCGAAAGAAGCATTACAAGCTGCGATTGAGAAGAACGAGCTTGAGGAAATCCGTGCGAAAAAAGACGCTTTACAAGAAATCGTACAACAACTAACTGTTAAACTATATGAGCAAGCTCAAGCAGCTGCAGGGCAAGCAGAAGGTGCACAAGGAGCACAAGATGCTGGCGCGAAGAAAGACAATGTAGTAGACGCTGAGTTTGAAGAAGTAAAAGAAGACAAGTAATTCAACTTTAAACATAATAAGTAAGATGACAAAAAGTCAAAGTCAAGCGTGCCTTGGCTTTGGCTTTTTTCACGAATGAGAAGGAATGTGTGAGGGTCTTAAGTTTTTTACTTTGCATACTGTAAGTGAGGAAACTTTGTTGCAAAGCACTTTCTTTCGGTGTTAAAATTACGTTTATGTGAAAGATTCGGGGGTTGTAAATTTATGAGTAAACGAGATTATTATGAGGTCCTTGGACTTAGCAAGGGTGCTTCAAAAGATGAAATAAAAAAAGCGTATCGTCGTTTGGCTAAAAAATACCATCCAGACGTAAGTAAAGAAGAAAATGCAATTGAAAAGTTTAAAGAAGTACAAGAAGCATACGAAGTATTAAGCGACGATCAAAAGCGTGCGCAATATGATCAATTTGGTCATGCTGGTGCTAATCAAGGCTTCGGCGGCTTTGGCGGCGGAGGAGACTTCGGTGGTGGCTTCGGTTTTGAAGATATCTTTAGTTCATTCTTTGGCGGCGGTGGCGGCAGACGTCGTGATCCAAATGCTCCGCGCCAAGGTGCTGACTTACAATATCAAGTCACTTTAGATTTTGAAGAAGCTATTTTTGGTAAAGAGTTAAATGTTGAGATTCCAGTAGAAGATCCATGTGATACTTGTAAAGGTAGCGGGGCAAAACCAGGAACTTCAAAAGAAACATGTAAACATTGCTCAGGATCAGGGCAAGTAAGTGTAGAACAAAATACACCATTTGGTCGTATCGTAAACCGTCAAGCTTGCGGTCATTGTTCAGGAACTGGGCAAATCATTAAAGAAAAATGTACGACATGCCACGGTTCTGGTAAAGTTCGTAAACGTAAAAAAATCAATGTTAAAATTCCAGCAGGTATCGATAATGGTCAACAAATCCGCGTATCTGGAAAAGGTGAAGCGGGCGTAAATGGCGGCCCAGCAGGAGATTTATATGTTGTTGTTCATGTAAGAAATCATGAATTCTTTGAGCGCGAAGGAGATCACATTATTTGCGAAATGCCATTAACATTTGCGCAAATGGCACTTGGTGATGAAGTAGAAGTTCCTACTGTTCATGGTAAAGTGAAGCTGAAAATTCCAGCAGGAACACAAACAGGAACAGAATTCCGCCTAAAAGGTAAGGGTGCTCCGAACGTACGTGGATACGGTCAAGGAGATCAATATGTAGTCGTGCGTGTTGTTGTACCGACGAAATTAACTTCACAGCAAAAAGATTTATTGCGTGAATTTGCAGGACAAGAAGAGCAGGATGATAGTTTATTCGGAAAGCTTAAACGTGCTTTCAAAGGGGAATAATGGAAATAAAAAATGGAGTTGGTAAATTGTGAAATGGTCAGAAATTAGTATTCATACAACAGAAGAAGCAGTAGAAGCTGTCTCTCATATTTTACATGAAGCTGGTGCTAGTGGAGTTGCGATTGAGGACCCAGCGGAGTTGACGAAAGAGCGCGAGCAACAATATGGTGAAATTTATGCATTGAACCCAGATGAGTATCCGGCAGAAGGTGTGTTAATAAAAGCATATTTCCCGCAAACGGATTCTTTACATGAAACAATTGCAGGTGTAAAATCATCTATTGATGTGCTTCCATCTTACGACATCGAAATTGGTACTGGAAATATTACCGTTAACGAAGTCAATGAAGAAGATTGGGCTACTGCTTGGAAAAAATATTACCATCCAGTACAAATTTCTGATACATTCACAATTGTACCGACTTGGGAAGAATATACACCATCTTCTCCGGAAGAAAAAATTATTGAATTAGATCCAGGTATGGCGTTTGGGACAGGAACTCATCCAACAACAACGATGTGTATCCGTGCTTTAGAAAAAACAGTACAACCAGGTAACACAATCATTGATGTAGGAACAGGTTCTGGTGTACTGAGTATTGCAGCAGCAAAATTAGGTGCGTCTTCTGTTCAAGCATATGATTTAGACCCGGTTGCAGTTGAAAGTGCAGAAATGAATGTACGTTTAAATAAAACAGATGATATCGTATCTGTTGGACAAAATAGTCTTTTAGAGGGTATTGAAGGTCCTGTTGATTTAATCGTAGCTAACTTATTAGCAGAAATTATTCTTTTATTCCCTGAAGATGCAGCAAGAGTTGTGAAGTCAGGCGGATTATTTATTACATCGGGCATTATTGCTGCAAAGGAAAAAGTAATTTCTGAAGCGCTAGAAAAAGCTGGATTTACAATTGAAGAAGTGTTGCGAATGGAAGATTGGGTAGCAATTATTGCACGAAATGCGTAATATAGATTTTAGTCTATAATGAAAAGGGGAGTCTCTCACTATAAGGTGAGGGACTTGCCGTTTGTTATATGAAAAATGATAACGTTTCGTTCTTTTCGTAAGTATTGGCTTACGAAAGGAACGAAACTCTACTAAGGTGATTATATGCAACGTTATTTTGTAGAAGAGAAATATGTAAATGAGACAAGTATTCGCATTGTAGGTGATGACGTACATCATATAGCAAGAGTGATGCGTATGTCAGCTGGTGATCACATTTATTGCTGTGTAAACGGAAAAACAGCCGTATGTTCAATTGATGAAATTACCAGTGAATTTATTAATACGGCTATTGTAGAATGGGTAGAGACGTCAAGTGAACTTCCTGTTTTCGTGACGATTGCAAGTGGACTGCCGAAAGGAGACAAGCTAGAGTTAATTTTTCAAAAAGGAACTGAGCTTGGGGCAGCTGCATTCTTACCATTTCAAGCATCTCGCTCTATCGTAAAATGGGATGCGAAAAAAGCTGATAAAAAAGTTGAGCGTTTAAGAAAAATTGTGAAAGAAGCTGCGGAACAATCACATAGAAGTGAAATTCCAGAAGTACACGCCCCAGCATCGTTTAAACAATTGTTGTCAATGAGTGGTGAGTATGATGTTTGCCTTGTTGCTTACGAAGAGGAAGCGAAACAAGGCGAGAAATCTAATTTTGCGAAAGCTTTAACGATGATGAAACCAGGTCAAAAGCTATTGATTGTATTTGGCCCAGAAGGCGGTTTAGCTGAGGAAGAGATTACAGCGCTTCGTGAACATAAATTTGTACCATGTAGTTTAGGACCAAGAATTTTAAGAACAGAAACGGCGCCGTTATACGCGTTAAGTGCTGCTTCGTATCATTTTGAATTGATGGGGTGATGATCAATGTCAACTGTTGCGTTCCATACGTTAGGTTGTAAAGTAAACCACTATGAAACAGAAGCCATTTGGCAATTGTTTAAACAAGGTGGATATGAAAGAACTGAATATGAAAAGAAAGCTGATGTATATGTTATCAATACATGTACAGTAACAAATACGGGAGATAAGAAAAGTCGTCAAGTTATTAGACGTGCTGTTCGTCAAAACCCAGATGCGGTTATTTGTGTAACGGGATGTTATGCACAAACATCTCCAGCGGAAATTATGGCGATTCCAGGTGTAGATATTGTAGTTGGTACACAAGATCGTGAAAAGATGTTAGGATACATCGAAGAATTCCGTAAAGAGCGTCAGCCAATTAATGCTGTCCGCAACATTATGAAAACACGTGTATACGAAGAACTGGATGTACCTTACTTCACGGATCGTACACGTGCATCTTTAAAAATACAAGAAGGTTGTAATAACTTCTGTACATTCTGTATTATTCCTTGGGCGCGTGGTTTAATGCGTTCTCGCGATGGGAAAGAAGTTATTAAACAAGCGCAGCAATTAGTAGATGCAGGCTATAAGGAAATCGTATTAACAGGTATTCATACAGGTGGATACGGTGAAGATATTAAAGATTATAACTTAGCTGGATTA
Source organism: Bacillus sp. FDAARGOS_527 (assembly GCF_003812125.1). Lineage (NCBI taxonomy): Bacteria > Bacillati > Bacillota > Bacilli > Caryophanales > Bacillaceae > Bacillus > Bacillus sp. FDAARGOS_527. Next base: position 3,409,708 of record NZ_CP033795.1, on the reverse strand, counting down.
CTTCGTGATATGGAAGCGGAAGTAGACGGATTAAAACGTCTTCGTATTTCTTCTATTGAAGCGAGTCAGATTTCAGATGAAGTAATTGAAGTGTTAGATAAGTCTGAAGTAGTTGTACGTCACTTACACATTCCGTTGCAATCTGGATCTAATACTGTATTAAAGCGTATGCGTCGTAAGTATACGATGGAATTTTTCCAGGAGCGCTTAGATCGTTTGAAAGAAGCGTTACCAGGTCTTGCGATTACATCAGACGTAATCGTTGGTTTCCCAGGTGAAACAGAAGAAGAATTCATGGAAACATACAATTTCATTAAAGAGAATCGCTTCTCTGAGTTGCACGTATTCCCGTACTCAAAACGTACAGGAACACCTGCAGCGCGTATGGAAGATCAAGTTCCTGAAGATGTGAAGAATGATCGTGTTCACCGTTTAATTGAACTATCTAATCAATTAGCGAAAGAGTATGCATCACAGTTTGAAGGAGAAGTACTTGAAATTATTCCAGAAGAACAATTTAAAGAGGGCGACCGTGAAGGCCTATATGTAGGTTATACAGATAACTACTTGAAAATTGTATTTGAAGGATCAGAAGAATTAATCGGTAAATTAGTGAAAGTAAAAATCACAAAAGCTGGTTATCCATATAACGAAGCGCAATTTGTTCGTGTCCTTGAAGATGATGTGAAAAAGGAATCAGCAAGCGCATAAAGTGAAACTTTAATGAGCGTGGGATTCATTCCCCGCTCATTATTAGCCCGCACCAATCGGGATAAAAAAGCATGCAAATGGAAACGATTTGCATGCTTTCTTTTTTAGTGGAGAAGTTAAGTACTGAAAATATACGAAATGAGTAGTTTTTCCGTACGTTTCTGCATGAAAAAAGGTATAATGACAAAAATATAGTTGCCTTCAGGGGAAAAGATAACAGCTATCTGCATAGTTTTTGAAAAAGGAAGAGCATCTATTCTTCTTTTATTCTGTCAAATAGTTGACCTGAAGTGATAAAATGTATTATAATCGTAAAAGACATGCTGAAGAAGTGTTTCTTTTTGCATGCTGGAGTTAGTATGTAAGTGTGATGTTTCGGAGGGAGGGAAAGAGAATGTCAAAAACAGTCGTTCGTAAAAACGAGTCTTTGGAGGATGCACTTCGCCGTTTTAAAAGATCGGTTTCTAAAACTGGTACACTTGCTGAAGCAAGAAAGCGCGAGTTTTATGAAAAACCAAGTGTAAAACGTAAGAAGAAATCTGAAGCGGCAAGAAAGCGTAAATTCTAAGAGAGGGTGTAAGTTATGAGTCTTCTCGGTCGTTTAAACGATGATATGAAACAAGCGATGAAGAATAAACAAAAAGAAAAATTAACCGTCATTCGTATGGTTAAGGCTGCTTTACAAAATGAAGGTATTAAACTACAGCATACTCTTACTGAAGAAGAGGAACTAACAGTTTTAGCTCGTGAAGTAAAACAGCATAAGGACTCCCTCCTTGAATTTAAAAAAGCTGGTCGTGAAGACCTTGTTAATAAACTGCAAAGTGAAATTCAGATTTTAAGCGCATATTTGCCGGAGCAATTAACGGAAGAAGAGCTAGTTGATATAATCAAGCAAGTTATTTCTGAAGTTGGTGCGACGTCTAAAGCAGATATGGGTAAGGTGATGACTGCTGTTATGCCGAAAGTAAAAGGTAAAACAGATGGATCGCTTGTGAATAAGCTGGTTATCCAGCTATTAGCATAAAAAAACGTCTCATTTCGTATGAGACGTTTTTTTATGCTTTTTTCAGTTTGGACGTGATATTACAAGCTCTTTTTTCATACATATGGGATGAGAGGGGGTCTTTTGGGATGAAAAAATTAGAACAAATGAAGAATTGGTTAACGAAGCAAATAGACCTACCAGTGGATGTGCTAATGGATCTACCTCGGATCACGCTTGTTGGGCAAGTGCATATCTATATAGAAAATCATCGAGGTTTATTAGTGTTTTCAGATAAAGAAGTAAGATTGTTGTTAAAGCATGGTCAGTTATTAATTAAGGGGCAGTCCTTTGTTATTAAAACAATCCTTCCGGAAGAACTTTTGCTTGAAGGGATAATTGAGCAAGTGACGTTTTTAGAAGACGAACAGAAAGAGAAGTAAGGGAAACTTCCGTATGTGAAGTTTTTCTTCTTTATTCTAATGATTTGTCCCTACTATTTAAGTTTATCCCGCTTTAATGGGCAGTAAGCCCCCGCCTCAAAATTCAGCGAAAGCAAAGAAGTTAGGTGGGGGTCGGGCTATCCATTAAAGTCCAATTGGTGAGGGCTGATTAAAGTCTCACTTTATCCCGCTATTTATGGAAAATAAAACTCTTTATTTCATTTTCGTACGAGCTATTTTGCTAATTAAAGTGAAAAGTAGTGTGTCTACTTTTGGAAAGGTAGTGAAGGTAGTAGATGAAAAATAAATGGTTTATAAAGTGGCTTGGATATGTAAAGGTACGAATTGAAGGTAGAGGAGCGGAGCGGTTTGTTAACGAATGTGTGCGTAGAAAATTATTAGTTTGGGACGTTAAGAAAATCGCCGATGAAACGTTAGTCTTTTGTATGCTATTACGAGATGTGAAAAAAATAAAGCCGATTTATAGAAAAAATGAGTGTAAACTATATTTTATTGGGCGTTACGGTTTTCCATTTTGGAATAAGCGCTTAATTAAAAATAGTGGATTCTTAATTGGTTTTTTAATTTTCTTCTTTGGCATGATTGCATTATCGAATATGGTTTGGAAAATTGAAATTACAGGAGCGAAACCTGAAACAGAATATATATTGATGAAAGAATTGGACAAAATGGGTATTAAAAAAGGAAAATTACAATTCCAAATGCCTAGTGTAGAAGATGTACAACGTCATTTGACGGACAATATTAATGCGATTACTTGGGCAGGATTAGAAGTAAGGGGAACGACGTACCATTTTAAAATTGTTGAAAAAAATGAGCCGAAAAAAGAAAAAGAACAAAGGCCGCAAAATTTAGTGGCAAAAAAAGAAGCGATTGTTACAAAAACATTTGTTGAAGTTGGAAAACCAGTCGTTTTAAAAAATGATCATGTAGAAAAAGGGCAGCTTCTCGTATCAGGGATATACGGTAATGAGGAGAGTCCAACCATTGTTTCGGCGAAAGGTATTGTATATGGAGAAACGTGGTACACATCTGAGGTGAATGTACCACTCAAGACGCAATTTCAAGTATATACTGGTAATACGTATAATGAGCATTACCTTACATTTGGGAGTACAAAAATAAAAATATGGGGATTTCAGCATGATAAGTATAAACGTTCTCGTACGGAAAGTGTAAAACATGATGTGAAATTATTTGGTTTTACACTGCCGATTGCATATGAAAAAGATGTAGTGCGAGAAGAGGAAGAGGCGAACCGAGAATATACAGAAAAACAGGCAATGAAAGTAGCGAAAGAAATGGCCGAAAAAGAACTAAAGAAAAAATTGGATGAACATGCTATGATTGTAAGTGATAAGATTTTGAGTAAAGAGGTTGAGGCGGATCAACTAAAAGTCACTTTGCATTATACTGTGATTGAAAATATTGCAGAGCCACAACCAATATCCGAATCCGATATTCAAGGAGACTGAGTAATGGCAGAACAATTAGTAGAAATGAACCAACAATTGGAAAATACTAACGAAGCAATCGCTCTTTTTGGAGTCAATGATGCTCATTTGAAAGTAATTGAACGGGAACTGAATGTATCAATCGTAACTAGAGGTGAAACTGTTCATGCATCTGGAGCAGTTGAAACTGTGACACTCGTAGAAAAAATCTTACAACAACTACTTGTTGTTATTCGAAAAGGTGTGTCAATTACAGAAAGAGATGTTGCGTATGCAATTCAGCTCGCACAACAAGGGAAAATTGCTCAATTTGAAGAGTTATATGAAGAAGAAATCTTTAAAACGGCAAAAGGTAAATCCATTCGTGTAAAAACGATGGGACAAAGAAGATATATTCATGCAATGAAGAAAAATGATATTGTATTTGGAATAGGACCTGCCGGGACTGGGAAAACATACTTAGCTGTAGTAATGGCTGTAAGAGCTTTAAAGCAAGGGTATGTAAAGAAAATCATTTTAACGAGACCGGCTGTAGAAGCTGGAGAAAGTTTAGGATTTTTACCAGGTGATTTGAAAGAGAAGGTAGATCCGTACTTACGTCCATTGTATGATGCTCTGCACGATATTCTTGGACAAGAATATACGCAGCGTATGATGGAGAGAGGTGTAATTGAAATCGCACCTCTTGCTTATATGAGAGGACGTACGCTCGATGATTCATTTGTTATTTTAGATGAAGCGCAAAATACAACGGGTGCACAAATAAAAATGTTTTTAACTAGATTAGGTTTTAGTTCTAAAATGGTTATTACGGGGGACCCTTCACAAGTAGACTTACCAAAAGGGGTAAAATCAGGGCTTACGCTAGCCGCTAACATTTTATCTGGTGTATCAGGTCTTTCATTCATTACGTTAGAACAAACGGACGTTGTAAGGCATCCACTGGTACAACGTATTATTGAGGCATATGATAAAATGGAATGATCCTATTTGTCAGGATCATTTCTTTTTGTATTAAGGTTGGCGAACGGCATATTTTTTACTATCATAAAAGATAAGAGAAATAAACTATAGGTACTGGTGTATAAAAATGTTACCTAAAAGTATCGTTGGCTAGAAGAAATGAAAGCTATAAATAGTTTCACTTTATTTCTAGAGAGGAGAAGGTATTGAAATCATGTTAAGATCTCAAGAAATTTCTAAGTGGTTTCGTAATTTACAACATTCGAAAAAACTAAGTTGGATTTCTTACGTTTTATTAGGGGCGGTGCTGTTTTTTGCACTTATGAATAATGTGAAACCAGAGCAATTAGATGTTGATATGTATTCTATTGCGAAAAAAACAATTCATTCTCCTATTAAAATTGAAGATAAGGTTATAACGGAAAGAAAAAAACAAGAGGCCGCTCAAAAAGTCGGGGATCAATATACATATAGAAGTGAATATAAACAAAATAGAGTAGATATTGTAAATGATGTTTTTGCTAAGGTGAATGAAGTAATTCAGGAGATGAAAGCTGCTGGACCTGAAGAGCAAAAAAAGATGACCGATGCGAATAAATTAGAAAAGTTGAAGAAGAAGTTGCCATCTAATTTAACGAAGGAATTATCGGATGAGAATTTATTATACTTTATTAATGCAGAACCGGATCAATTAGAATTAGCAAAGAATGCGGCTTTAACGTCTGTTAGCGTTATCATGGGTGGAAATATTAAAATGTCCGAAGAAATGGCAGCAAAAGAGCGATTTGTTAATGAAATGAAAAGCCTGAATGTGAATAGCGGATTGAAAGAAGCTGTGAATGCGCTAGGATCATATGCGATTACAGCAAATTATTTCTATGATCCGGCTGTAACGAAAGAGAAGAAGAAAGCAGAAGAAGATTTAGTTCCACCTGTTTATATTCTTCAAGGACAAGTTATTGTTAGAGAAGGTGAAACAATTTCAAGTGATATGTATAATCAGTTGAAATTAGTCGGTTTATTAGAAAAAGGTAATAGTTTTCAGCCTTATGTTGGATTAGCGGTGCTCATTGGTGTGTTACTATACTTTATGCATAAACAGTTTGAAGTATTTTTACAGCGGAAAAGAGAAGACAAACCGTACATTTTAGCGTATATTACAATTTTGTCTATCACGATTGTTTTAATGAAAATTATTAGTTTGTTTCAAAAGCTTGAATATGCAGGAATTGCGTATGTTGTCCCAGTTGCGATGGGAACGATACTTGTAAAACTAATGATTGGCGATCGATTTGTATTTTTAACAAGTATGATTTTTTCTGTGTGCGGAAGTATTATGTTTAATGAAGGAGTAACAAGTACACTAAATTATAGTGTAGGCATTTATGTGTTATTAAGTTCATTATCAGTGAGCATTTTCTTAAGAGAAAAAAATCGTCGTACGATGATTTTACAAGCTGGTATACTCGTTTCAATCTTAAATGTAGTCGTCTTGGCGGCGTTATTATTATTACGTAATGGGAATTTTTCGCCTCTTGAAATTGGTACCCAATTATTAATGGCTTCCCTTTCAGGAATTATCTCATCCGTTTTGGCTATGGGGATATTACCATATTTAGAAAGTGGACTTGGAATTGTATCAAGTATGAAGCTTATGGAATTATCAAGTCCGAATCATCCGCTGTTGCGTAGAATTTTATTAGAAGCGCCAGGGACATATCACCATAGTGTAATGGTAGCAAATCTTTCTGAGGCGGCTTGTGAAGCAGTTGGAGCAAATGGTGTATTAGCGCGTGTAGGGGCGTACTATCATGATGTAGGAAAAACAGTACAACCACAATTCTTTATTGAAAACCAGATGGGAATTGAAAATCCGCATGATAAATTAGATCCTGTGACGAGTAAAGATATTATCATTGCTCATGTAACCGATGGAGTAAAGATGCTTGAAGAATACCATATTCCGCAAGAAATTATCGATATTGCTGGACAACACCATGGTACAACGCTCCTGAAATATTTTTATTATAAGGCGATTAAAGAAGATAAAGAAAAATATACAGAAGAGATGTTCCGTTATCCGGGATCAAAAGCAACTTCTAAAGAATCGGCAATAGTTGGTATTGCGGATAGTGTTGAGGCAGCGGTACGTTCTATGAATCACCCAACGCCAGATCAAATTAATAATTTAGTACAAAGTATTATTAAAGATCGCCTGCAAGATGGGCAATTTAGTGAATGTGATTTGACATTTAAGGAACTACAAATCGTTGGAAAAACGTTATGTGAAACGTTAAATGGTATTTTCCATTCGCGTATTACATATCCGGAACCACCGGAAGATAAGGAGAAAGAATGAGTTTATTAATTGATTTCATTGATGAAACAGAAGAAGTGAAAGAAGAGTATGTGAATTTAATTCGTGAGATATTAGGAAAAGCAGCTCAAATGGAAAAAATAGAGGATGGTGCAGAGTTATCAGTAACATTTGTAGATAACGAACGCATTCGCGAGATTAATCGTGATTACCGAGATAAGGATCAGCCTACTGATGTCATTTCTTTTGCTATGGAAGAAATGGGAGAAGGAGAAATGGAAATTGTAGGTGTAGAGATGCCGCGTATGTTAGGTGATCTTATTATTTCTATTCCGAGAGCGAAAGAACAAGCTGAAGAGTATGGACATTCTTTTGATCGTGAACTTGGCTTTTTAGCGTTACATGGCTTTTTACATTTACTTGGTTATGACCACATGACAGAAGAGGATGAAAAAGAAATGTTCGGAAGACAAAAAGAAATTTTAGAAGCATTTGGATTAGGACGATGAAAAAAGGAAAACTTATAGATAGTTTTGGGTATGCTATAGTCGGTATATTCTTTTGTCTTCGTCATGAACGAAATATGAAAATTCATTATTTAGCCGCAGTTGTTGTTATATGCTGCGGCTTTTATTTCCATATTACAAAAGTAGAATGGATGGTATTACTTATTGTAATAGGAATTGTAATGAGTTTAGAGATGGTAAATACGGCTGTGGAAAAAACAGTAGATTTAGCGACTACCGATATACATCCGTTTGCGAAAGTCGCAAAGGATGTCGCGGCGGGAGCGGTTTTATTGTTTGCGATAATAGCCGTTATAATTGGTGCTATTATCTTTTTACCGTATGTGGTATAGTTGCATTCCAAAGCTTTTCTTAAGCTTTGAAGGTGCCGTAAAGGCCTTTAATAAGAGAGTGTATCTATTCACAGCTGTGAACAGGAAGGATGCGGGAATATGAATGGTCAACAATTAATTCAAGAAGCAATCGAAGCGCGTAAACAAGCGTACGTACCATATTCTAAATTTCAAGTAGGTGCAGCATTATTAACGCAGGATGGAAAAGTATATCGTGGATGTAATGTTGAGAATGCTTCATATGGCTTATGTAACTGTGCAGAAAGAACAGCTTTATTTAAGGCGGTTTCTGAAGGAGATAAAGAGTTTGTAGCTATCGCAATTGTGGCGGATACGAAGCGTCCAGTACCTCCTTGTGGAGCATGTCGACAAGTTATGGTAGAATTATGTAAACAGGATACGAAAGTATACCTATCAAATTTACATGGTGACGTTCAAGAGACAACAGTCGGGGAATTGTTACCAGGAGCATTTTTAGCGGAGGATTTACATGAATAGAAAAGGTTATAAATCAGGTTTTGTCTCTATTATTGGCAGACCGAATGTTGGGAAATCTACATTTTTAAATCGTATTATTGGTCAAAAAATTGCTATTATGAGTGACAAGCCACAAACAACTCGTAATAAAATTCAAGGCGTATATACAGAAAATGATTCACAAGTAATTTTTATTGATACCCCAGGAATACATAAACCGAAACATAAACTAGGCGATTTCATGGTGAAGATGGCGCAAACGACATTAAAAGAAGTTGATATCGTTCTATTTATGGTGAATGCTGTTGAAGGCTTTGGTCGTGGTGAAGAATTCATCATCGAGAAGTTAAAAGAAACGAAACAACCAGTATTTTTAGTTATTAATAAAATTGACCAAGTTCACCCAGAACAATTATTAGAGTTAATTGATCAATATCGCAAATTACATGACTTTGCAGAAATCGTACCAATTTCTGCATTAGACGGTAATAACGTAGAGGCCCTAATTGGTACAATTAAAAAGTATTTACCGGAAGGACCACAATACTACCCAGATAATCAAGTAACGGATCATCCGGAGAGATTTATTATTGCAGAGCTTATTCGTGAGAAAGTACTACATTTAACACGTGAAGAAGTGCCGCATTCTGTAGCTGTTGTTATCGATGCAATTCAAAAACGCGAGGGCGGGGCAGTTTATATTAATGCAACGATTGTTGTGGAACGTCCGTCGCAAAAAGGGATTATTATCGGAAAACAAGGGAAGATGTTAAAAGAAGTCGGTAAGCGAGCTCGTTTTGATATTGAAGCATTACTTGGTTCTAAAGTATTTTTAGAAGTATGGGTAAAAGTGCAAAAAGATTGGCGTAATAAAATGTCTCAGCTTCGTGACCTTGGTTTCCGCGAAGACGAGTATTAAAATAGAGTAAAGCTGTAATCAGCGGATGTTTTGTTCATCCGCTGATTATTGGTTTTTACGAGTTTTGATAAATTAGGAAAAATTTTTCTCACATGAAAATGGACAAAATGGGTCAATTTAATAACAACAAAGGAAATTGGTTTATAGGCTACGCTTATTGAGAAAGGTGGATTCTTATGCTAGATTTTACCTGGAAGTTTTTCTCCAAAACAGGAAGCATTGAGACGTATTTGCTTTTGAAAGAAATGGAAAAAGACGTAAACGATGAGATGGATCAACATGAAGAGGAGCTAGCGCATCTAGACTCTCCAATTTCTTGACCCGTTTTGTTCAAACCTTGGATGGTGACGAACATGTTTCAAAAAGTTGAGGGCATCGTTATCCGTACGACAGATTACGGAGAAACGAACAAGATTGTTACAATATTCTCAAGAGAATTGGGTAAGGTAAGTGCAATGGCAAGAGGAGCGAAAAAACCGAAAAGCCGGTTAGCATCTGTTTCGCAACTTATGACACATGGTCATTTTCTTATTCAAATGGGATCTGGACTTGGAACTTTGCAACAAGGCGAGATTATTTCAACTATGAAAGAAATTCGCGAGGATATATTTTTAACTGCTTATGCATCATTTATTGTTGAGTTAACTGATAAAGCAACAGAAGATAAAAAACATAATCCATATTTATTTGAAATGTTATATCAAACGTTGCATTATATGTGTGAGGGTGTTGATCCAGAAGTATTATCATTAATTTATCAAACGAAAATGCTTCCGGTATTAGGGATGCGCCCGTACTTTGATACATGTGCGATTTGTCATCAAGAAACAGATTTTGTCGCCTTCTCTGTTAGGGAGGGCGGTTTTCTGTGCTCACGTCATGCTGAGCAAGATCAGTATCGTATACCAGTGGGGGAAGCCGTTCATAAATTATTACGTCTTTTCTACCACTTCGATTTACATAGACTTGGCAATGTATCAGTGAAGGATAGCACAAAAAAACAAATGCGTTTAGTATTGAATACATATTATGATGAATATTGCGGGATTTATTTGAAATCAAGACGTTTCTTAGAACAACTTGATAAGTTTCAAATATAATTTGGGGCCGTATACGGTCCTTTTTACATCCTTTCTTTTTCGAATAGCATATTTAGTATATAATATTTAAGAGATAGTATAACTTTTTTCGTTGTGCATTAAAGGTGGTGATTATCATAGAGCTGAATAAACGGCAAGAACATATCATTCAGATTGTAAAAGATCACGGTCCTATTACAGGGGAGTCAATTGCTGCGCAATTGGGATTAACACGTGCAACGCTAAGACCAGACTTAGCAATTTTAACGATGGCTGGTTATTTAGAAGCACGTCCACGCGTAGGTTATTTTTATACGGGTAAAACTGGGGGGCAGTTATTATCTGAAGCTGTTAAGAAAATTAAAGTACAAGATTATCAATCTAGACCGGTTGTAATTGATAAAAATGTATCGGTATACGATGCGATTTGTACTATGTTTTTAGAGGATGTAGGTACATTATTCGTTGTAGATCAATCGACTCTATTAGTAGGCGTTGTATCTCGTAAAGATTTATTACGAGCTAGCTTAGGGAAGCAGGATTTAACCTCACTTCCGGTTAATATTATCATGACAAGGATGCCAAACATTGCGATGTGTCGTAGAGAAGATTCTTTATATGATATTGCGATGGAATTAATAGAAAGACAGATTGATGCGATGCCAGTTGTAAAAGATACGAAACAAGGTTTAGAAGTGGTTGGACGAATTACAAAAACAAATATTACACGTGCGTTTGTAAACTTAGTAAATAACGAATAAGTGTAATTTGTTTAAAGTGAGGTAATGTAATGGATAATAAAATCGTATATGTCGTATCTGACTCTGTAGGAGAAACGGCTGATTTGGTTGTTCGAGCAGCAATGGGGCAATTCCCATTTGCTCCTGATATTAGACGTGTGCCGTATGTAGAAGATACAGGGACATTAAAAGAAGTGATTTCGATTGCTAAGAGCAATCAAGCACTTATTTGTTTTACGTTAGTAAAGCCTGACATGCGCCAATATTTAGTGACAGAGGCTGCAAAAGAAGGTGTAGAGGCATATGATATTATTGGCCCTCTAATCGATCAAATTGAAGAAATTACAGGGCAAGTGCCTAGATATGAGCCTGGTGTTGTTCGTAGGTTAGATGAAGAATACTTTAAAAAGATTGAAGCGATTGAGTTTGCTGTGAAGTATGATGATGGTAGAGATGCACGTGGTATTTTAAAAGCAGATATCGTGTTAATTGGGATTTCACGCACATCAAAAACACCACTTTCTCAATATTTAGCTCATAACAAACGTTTGAAAGTTGCCAACGTACCACTAGTACCAGAAGTAGATCCGCCTGAAGAATTATATCAAGTGGCTAAAGAAAAATGCTTCGGTTTGAAAATTACGCCAGAGAAGTTAAATCATATTCGAAAAGAGCGATTGAAATCACTTGGACTAAGTGATGGAGCAACATATGCCAATATTAATCGTATTAAAGAAGAGATTGATCACTTTGAGAATGTAGTTAGTAAAATAAATTGTCAAGTAATTGATGTATCGAACAAAGCGATTGAAGAAACAGCTAACATTATTGTGAATGCAGTGCAAAACCAAAAAATGTTTTAGCACATTTACCAAAGGTGAATGTGCTTTTTTCGCTCGTGAGAAACACAGTGCCTGCTGATTTCGTAATAGATGATAGCGAAGTGGTTATGCTTATATTTTTCGGTCTTTTTATTATGCTAAAGGTAGGATTTCACTATCCTGAAATAGAAGATGAAAAAATAAAGGGATATGTAGCGTAGTTGAAGAAAATATATTATAATAAAAAATTGTGATAAAAACCTATATTTTACGTTTAGACTTTAATTTTTCAGAATAAACTAGGGATAGGATTTAAGAAATGACATGTAATTACGTTAAATCGACAAAATCTATACAAGAAAACGCACATTATGGAAGGATTCGCAGAAGGGATGTAGAATACAGAAATATGCAAAACATCAATATGGTATGAGTTGATGCAGATGCATATACTGTGAAGGCTGACAATTGTGCGAGCTGGAACGAAATTTCATGTCAAAATTTTGTTTGTCACATCGTATGCTCATCGTTTAAGGAAGCAGCGAGGGAATTTGGATCTATGTAGATGCTGAATAAGCAAAAGTTGATTTCTTTATATGTATCAACATGCAAAAAACAGATCTCGTGATCACATAGGATATGGTGCTTGCTAGTCTTCTTATGAAAAAGTGCATATGTATTGTCTCCATGAGGTACATTTGTAATAGATGAGCAAATGGATACAATTTTATATAGTAGGTACGTATCTGCGAAGTTACGCAGAAAAGGGTCTGCAAAATCGCTTGATAACGTGATCGACAACATTTTCTAATAAGTTTAGAAAAAATATTGTCGAATTATAAAGGAATTTTTTAATTTATATCGAATACAAAATACGACACGGAGATGGAGTTATGGGGAACAGAATTCCTGAAGAAGTTGTTGAACAAATTCGGACATCATCCGATATTGTCGAAGTGATTGGTGAATACGTTCAACTTAGAAAACAGGGACGTAACTATTTCGGCCTTTGTCCGTTTCATGGTGAGAATTCTCCTTCATTCTCTGTTTCATCTGACAAGCAAATTTTTCATTGCTTCGGATGTGGAGAAGGTGGAAATGTATTTTCCTTTCTAATGAAAATGGAAGGACTGGCTTTTACCGAAGCTGTTCAAAAGCTAGGTGAAAGAAATGGAATTGCGGTTGCAGAGTATACATCAGGGCAAGGACAACAAGAAGACATATCTGATGACACTGTCATCATGCAACAGGCTCATGAACTTTTGAAAAAGTATTATCATCATTTATTAGTAAATACAGAAGAAGGAAATGAAGCACTTTCGTATTTGTTAAAACGTGGTATTACAAAAGAGATGATTGAGAAGTTTGAAATTGGTTATGCGTCACCTGCTTGGGATGCAGCAACGAAAATCTTACAAAAAAGAGGTTTATCGCTATCAAGTATGGAACAAGCTGGTCTTCTCATAAGAAGCGAGAAGGATGGTAGTCATTATGATCGCTTCCGTGGAAGAGTTATGTTTCCAATCTATACGTTACAAGGTAAAGTGATAGCGTTTAGTGGAAGGGCATTAGGAGATGACACTCCGAAATATTTAAATAGCCCAGAAACACCAATTTTTCACAAAAGTAAATTGTTGTATAACTTCCACCAAGCGAGGCCGTTTATTAGAAAACGTGGGCAAGTGGTCCTTTTTGAAGGGTATGCTGACGTACTAGCTGCGGTAAAAAGTGGTGTGGAAGAAGCTGTTGCGACAATGGGAACAGCTTTAACTGAAGAACAAGCAAAACTTCTGCGACGTAACGTTGAAACTGTTGTTCTTTGCTATGATGGTGATAAAGCAGGGCGAGAAGCGACGATGAAAGCAGGGCAATTATTGTTGCAAGTTGGTTGCCAAGTGAAAGTTACATCCTTGCCAGATAAGCTTGATCCTGATGAATATGTGCAACAATATGGGACAACTGCTTTTGAAAATCTTGTGAAATCAAGTATAAGTTTTGTTGGTTTTAAAATAAATTATTTGCGTTTAGGGAAAAATTTGCAAGATGAGTCGGGCAAAGAAGAGTATGTGAAAAGTGTTTTAAAAGAGTTATCGTTGTTACAGGATGCGATGCAGGCAGAATCATATTTGAAGTCATTATCGCAAGAATTTTCGTATTCAATGGAAACACTTTTGAATCAATTGCACCAATATCGCAAAGAACAAAAGGTACAGCAAAAACAAGTAAAGCAGGTTTCTAAGCCGTCTCAAATTGTTCAAACAAAACCGAAGTTAACAGGTTTTGAAAGGGCAGAAAGAGAAATTATTTACCATATGTTGCAAAGTCCAGAAGTGGCCGTTCGTATGGAATCCCACATAGAAGATTTTCATACAGAAGAACATAAAGGGATTTTATATGAACTATACGCATATTATGAAAAGGGAAATGAACCTTCAGTCGGAACATTTTTAAGTTGGCTCTCTGATGAAAAGTTGAAAAATATTATTACTGATATTTCGACGGATGAATTTATTAATCCAGAATACACAGAAGAAGTGTTACAAGGCCATTTGGAGACGCTTAGACGTCATCAAGAAAAACTTGAAAAGATGGAAATCATCTTCAAGATAAAACAAATGGAAAAAACAGATCCTGTAGAGGCTGCTAAATATTATGTAGCATATTTACAAAATCAAAAAGCGAGAAAATAGCTTTTTTGATAAATTTTTAGTATAATGAATGTTTGTATCTCGCGTAAGGAGGGGAACAGATGGCTGACAAACCAGCTCGTTCTAAACAAATTGAAACTGAAATGACCCTTGAGCAAGTGAAAGAACAACTCACTGAGCTCGGAAAAAAACGTGGCGTTCTTACATATGAAGAGATTGCAGAACGCATGAATGGATTTGAAATTGAATCCGATCAAATGGATGAATACTATGAATATTTAGGTGAACAAGGGATTGACTTAGTTGGCGACAATGACAACGACGAAGGCCCTAATAATCGCCAAATAGCAAAATCGGAAGAAGAATTCGACCTCAATGATTTAAGTGTACCACCAGGGGTTAAAATCAACGATCCTGTTCGTATGTATTTAAAAGAAATTGGTCGTGTAGATTTACTATCTGCAGAAGAAGAAATTCGACTTGCAACGCGTATTGAAGAAGGCGATGAAGAAGCGAAACGTCGTCTTGCAGAAGCAAACTTACGTCTTGTAGTAAGTATTGCAAAGCGCTACGTGGGCCGTGGTATGCTTTTCTTAGACTTAATCCAAGAAGGGAATATGGGTCTAATTAAAGCGGTTGAAAAGTTCGATTATCGTAAAGGTTTCAAATTTAGTACGTATGCAACTTGGTGGATTCGCCAAGCAATTACACGTGCGATTGCAGACCAAGCAAGAACAATTCGTATCCCAGTTCATATGGTTGAAACGATTAATAAGTTAATTCGTGTACAACGTCAATTATTACAAGATTTAGGACGTGAACCATCTCCTGAAGAGATTGGTGAAGAAATGGATCTTGCTCCAGAAAAAGTACGTGAAATCTTGAAAATTGCACAGGAGCCAGTTTCTCTTGAAACACCGATTGGTGAAGAAGATGACTCCCATTTAGGTGATTTCATTGAAGACCAAGAAGCAACATCGCCTGCGGACCATGCAGCGTATGAATTGCTAAAAGAACAATTAGAAGATGTGTTAGATACACTAACAGATCGTGAAGAAAATGTTCTACGTCTTCGTTTTGGTTTAGATGATGGACGAACTCGTACGCTTGAAGAAGTTGGGAAAGTATTCGGCGTAACGAGAGAACGTATCCGTCAAATTGAAGCAAAAGCACTTCGTAAATTGAGACATCCAAGCCGTAGTAAGCGTCTTAAGGATTTCTTAGAATAGGCTACCTTTAAGTTTACTTCACTTTTGTGAAGTAAACTTTTTTATTTTGTTAATTTTTGTTAAACTTTAGCTGTCAGCAACGATTACAATTTCTTGTAATTTATTTTACAGAATTGTCTTTTGATTTGCAAATGCTCATTTTTCGATTTTTCGATTAATTTTGTTTATTCTATACAAAAATATATGTAGAAAAGTGAAAAATATGATGAGAAACGTTAATAATTATCGAAATAATAAGCGATATAACAATAAAAAACAATAAACTGAATTTATGGAATATTTTTAACGATTAGTAGTTTACTCTTTTCTGATAGAGCGTTTTCAAGTACAATGGAAATGACTGAATCATCTAACTATTTAGGGGTATAGAGGGGGGAGAAGAGATATGAAACGTAATCCGCTGATTCCGTTCGCTCTTATTGCAGCATTGGGTATTATCGTTATGTTTGTATTTTCATTTCAGGGGCTAAATAAATCTAAAGAGTTAGCTGATGCAAAAAATGGCGGGAAGCCAGCACAAACAGCATCCAAGCCAGAGGATATTGTGAAGCAAAGCTGTACGAGCTGCCACGGTGATCAATTACAAGGGGCGGTAGGACCTAATTTACAAAAAATTGGTGGGAAACTTTCAAAGGATGAAATTAAAGAAATTCTTTCGAAAGGAAAAGGCAATATGCCACCGAATATAGTTCCAGCTGATCAAGCCGCTAAAGTAGCTGATTGGTTATCGAAGAAAAAATAAAGTTCCGTATAACAAGCCTTTTGCTTAAGCAAAAGGCTTGTTTTTCTATATTTTCTAAAATACGATGAATGATAGAGAAGTGAATTGTTGTTATAGGCTTGCAACAACTACTATAAATTCATTATCATGGAGACAGACTGACAAGAGAAGGAGTAATGGAAATACATGAATGAAGTAAAGCTTTCAAAACGATTAGAAGAAGTTGTGCGTGAAATACCAGTAGGATCTACAGTTGCCGATATTGGATCGGATCATGCGTATTTACCGTGTTATACAATTATAAATAATATTGCTACTAAAGCAGTTGCTGGAGAGGTTGTAGATGGACCATTTCGCTCTGCGCAGGCAACTGTAGCTGAAAGTGGCTTACAAGATAAAGTAGATGTGCGTAAAGGGAATGGATTAGCTGTTATCGAGCCAGGAGAAGTAGATGTAATTACGGTTGCCGGAATGGGCGGAGCGTTAATTCGTGATATTTTAGAAAGTGGTAAAGAAAAATTAGAAGGTGTAACACGTTTAATCTTACAGCCGAATATTGCAGCGCATCACATTCGTGAATGGTTTATTGCGAATGGATGGGAGCTTATCCATGAAAAAATCGTAAAAGAAGATGGGAAAATTTACGAGATTTTAGTAGGGGAGCGAGGAAATATCACGGTTCCTTACTCTGAAAATAAACAGGCTGAATTATTTATGGGACCATTTTTAATGAAAGAAAAAAGTGAAGCTTTCGTTGAAAAGTGGGAAGGAGAATTAAAAAACTTCCAAAATATTTTAAAGCAGTTAGAACGTGCGGCTGATTCTGAAGAAACAAAAGCGAAGCGTGCGGAAGTAGAAGCGAAAATGAAAATGATAGGGGAGGTTTTATCATGAGTAAAATTCCAAATGGCCATGAAATTATTTCGTTATTTGAAAGTATGTATCCGAAGCATTTGGCGATGGAAGGAGATAAGATTGGCTTGCAGATTGGAGCGCTTAATAAACCCGTGCAGCACGTATTAATTGCGTTAGATGTAACGGAAGAAGTTGTGGATGAAGCAATTCAATTAGGAGCGAATGTCATTATTGCGCATCATCCTTTAATTTTTAACCCGCTAAAAGCGATTCATACAGATAAGGCATATGGGAAAATTATTGAAAAGTGTATTAAAAATGATATTGCAATCTATGCCGCGCATACAAATGTGGATGTTGCTAAGGGCGGGGTAAATGATTTACTTGCTGAGGCGTTAGGATTGCAAAATACAGAAGTTTTGGCACCGACATATGCAGAAGAAATGAAAAAAATTGTTGTGTTTGTGCCTGAAACTCATGCAGAAGAAGTACGAAAAGCATTAGGAGACGCAGGTGCTGGTCATATCGGCAATTATAGTCACTGTACGTTTAATAGCGAGGGTACAGGTACGTTTGTACCTCAAGAGGGGACAAATCCTTATATCGGGGAAACTGGACAGTTAGAGCGCGTAGAAGAAGTGCGAATCGAAACGATTATTCCAGCTTCACTACAACGAAAAGTGATTAAAGCAATGGTAACAGCACATCCATATGAAGAAGTAGCCTATGATGTGTATCCACTTGATAACAAAGGTGAAACGTTAGGGCTTGGAAAAATAGGGTATTTACAAGAAGAAATGACACTTGGACAGTTTGCGGAACATGTAAAGCAATCGTTAGATGTAAAGGGTGCGCGAGTTGTTGGGAAATTAGATGATAAAGTGCGCAAAGTAGCTGTACTTGGTGGCGATGGTAACAAATACATCAATCAAGCTAAATTTAAAGGTGCGGATGTATATGTAACAGGTGACATGTATTATCATGTTGCCCATGATGCGATGATGCTCGGTTTAAATATCGTCGACCCAGGACATAACGTTGAAAAGGTAATGAAGCAAGGTGTACAAAAGCAATTACAAGAAAAAGCAGATGCAAAGAAACTGAATGTACATATTCATGCTTCACAGTTACATACAGATCCATTTACATTTGTATAAGAAAAATAAAAAACCGTTGCTCATATAGGCAACGGTTTTTATTATTGTTCTTTTTTCACTTTTACACGAGGTAATATTTTTTGTAACGGTACTTTTCGAACTCTTTCCCATGTAGCAGGATTCATTGGGTCATATTGCTCTAAGAAAGCGATAACCTCTTTTGTAATTGGTGTTGGAGTAGAAGCGCCTGCTGTAACAGCTACGTTCTCGACACCTTGTAGCCATTCTAATTTGATTTCACTTACGTCCGCAACGCGGTATGCTTTCGTACCAGCGATTTCTTGCGATACTTGTGCTAAACGGTTTGAGTTATTACTTTTCGGGTCACCGACAACAATTGTTAAGTCTGCAACATCAGCTTGTTTGGCAACCGCTTCTTGGCGAACTTGAGTTGCTAAACAAATTTCCTTATGGAACTCTGCTGTTGGGAATTTCTTCTGAATGTCCTCCATTAAATGTTGAACATCCCATTGACTCATCGTTGTTTGATTTGTAACTAAAATTTTATCCGTTGGAATTTCTAATGTTTTTAAATCATCGGCTCTTTCGATAAGATGAACGATGTCAGGTGCGATACCAACTGCGCCTTCTGGTTCTGGATGATTTTTTTTGCCAATATAAATGACATGGTAACCTTCAGCTTTCTTTGCTTCAATAAGGTCATGTGTTTTTGTAACATCTGGGCAAGTGGCATCGATTGTTGTTAAACCTTTTTCTTTTGCACGTTGTTTAACTTCTGGAGAAACACCGTGTGCAGTGAAAATAACAGTACCAGAATCGATTTTATCTAAAATGTCTAATCGACTTGGACCATCTAGTGTGATGATGCCATCTTCTTCGAACGCATCTGTTACATGTTTGTTGTGAACAATCATACCTAAAATATAAATAGGTCTTGGTAATGATGTATCTAATGCGGCGTTACGTGCAATAACCATCGCGTCCACAACACCGTAGCAATAACCACGAGGGGAAATTTTAACAATTTTCATACGAGTAATCCTCTCCTTCTAAACAAGGGATACTTTTGTGCATAGTCTTTTACATTATAAAGGAGGAGTGGATAGAAAACAAAGGATTGTTACACATATAGTTTTGGTTTTGTTGCTATTTTTTGAACAGGCTCCTCTCGTACTTCTTTTTCTATGACTGGCTCAATCACCATTTTTTTTCTTTTTCTTTTTTTGGATGGAGGATGTGGAGTTGCTACCTCAACCTTTTCTGTTACGTCTTCAGTTTGATCTTCGGTTGGATTTTCTTCCGTACTTTTTCCAGAGGTTAGAATTTTAACAATGCTTGGTAGGTTACGCATAATGGGACCGTACTGTTCGACGACAGGGCTTACAGATTGAACGACTTGTGATACTTTTTCGATATTATTTATCATATTAGTTGGATTCGAAATTAAATTCGAAAAAAAACTACCGATGCCGCTACTTGATGTGTCTGTATTTGCTGCACCGCCGCGCGTGTCGTTTGATTCATACATTTGAGGAGGGATCATTTGCTCGGGATGCTGCTGCATGTATGGTTGATATTGCTGTCGATATTGTTGCGGGTATTGGTGTTGGTATTGTTGCTGATATTGCTGTCGATATTGAGGTGGCGGTTGCTGGTGCTGGTGCATCATTGGCGGTCCTTCCATTTGTCGATAAGGCGGAACCATTTGCATGAAAGCTTCGGTTGGATCGTGTTTTTTAAAGAGTTTAGCAAGAAATCCTTTCTTTTTTTGTGCCATCGGTGGTAGTTGTGGAATTGGATATGGTGTATAAGGTTGCTGCCCTGGATTCGGATACATTTGCCTCATGGGGGATTTTGGAAACATGTGAGAAATCCTCCTTTCTTCAGTTAGGTATATACACATACAATATGCAATAAGAGGGAAGAAGGTTAGTTTTTGAAGTAAAAACCTAAACTAAAGATGGATTTTACTTGTAGATTTCGATATAATGTAGACTTGACTGATTTGTGCGCGCAGTAGAAATTTAGAAAGAAGGTGTAACTTATGACACAACAAACTTTTACACAGTATGATTTTAAACCATTTTTAATAGATGCAGTTCGTGAACTACGCTTTACAGAGCCGACAGGAATTCAACAGAAAATTTTCCCGGTCGTGAAAAAAGGTGTAAGTGTAATTGGACAATCCCAAACAGGTTCTGGGAAAACACATGCATACTTACTTCCTACATTGAACAGAATTAACCCAGGTCGTGAAGAAGTACAACTTGTTATTACAGCGCCTACTCGTGAGTTAGCACAACAAATTTACGAAGAAATCGTGAAATTAACAAAGTTCTGTGCGGAAGATCAAATGATTACAGCACGTTGTTTAATTGGTGGAACTGATAAACAACGATCAATTGAAAAGTTGAAAAAACAACCTCATATTGTAGTTGGAACACCAGGACGTATTAAAGACTTAGTAGAAGAACAAGCACTGTTTGTTCATAAAGCAAATACAATTATTGTCGATGAAGCAGACTTAATGCTTGATATGGGATTCATTCATGATGTAGATAAGATTGCAGCACGCATGCCGAAAAACTTGCAAATGTTAGTTTTCTCTGCAACAATTCCTCAAAAACTAAAACCGTTTCTGAAGAAATACATGGAGAATCCAGAGCATATTCATATCAATCCAAAACAAGTTGCGGCTGGAAATATCGAGCATTATTTAGTGCCTTCTAAACATCGTAACAAAATCGATTTAGTGAAAAGAATGTTGCTACAATTTAAGCCGTATTTAGCAGTTGTTTTCACGAATACGAAGAAAATGGCAGATCAAGTTGCTGACGGATTAACGGAACGCGGCTTAAAAGTTGGACGAATTCACGGAGATTTATCACCTCGTGATCGTAAAAAAATGATGAAACAAATTCGTGACCTTGAATTCCAATATATTGTTGCAACTGATTTAGCAGCTCGTGGTATTGATATTGAAGGAATTAGTCATGTTATTAACTACGAACTTCCATCAGATTTAGATTTCTTCGTTCACCGAGTGGGAAGAACAGCACGTGCAGGCTATTCAGGTATTGCAGTGACGATTTATGATCCAGCAAACGAAGAAGCGTTAGATAGTTTAGAAAAACAACGTCATATCGAGTTTAAACATGTAGATTTACGTGGAGATGAGTGGACGGATTTAGGTGAACGTCGTCGTCGTAAGAGCCGTAAAAAACCAAATGATGAACTTGATGTTATGGCAACGAAAGTTGTTAAAAAACCGAAAAAAGTAAAACCAAACTATAAACGTAAACTTGCAACAGAACGTGACAAAGTGAAAAGAAAATATAGCAATAAAAAAAGATAAGGGATTTCCCTTATCTTTTTTTATCCAGCTATTTGTGAGAGCCGTAATCAATATGGATAGAAAATATTGATTAAAGTTTCGCTTCATCTAGATAATGTAAATGAAGAGTATAGTCTGTTTAAATAGTCGTATAAATTTATGTAGTGCGTTTTTTGTGAACAAACAATTCACTACATATTTCTACAAATTATGCTATCATTATATCTATTGTATATTGAAGAGGTGATTGTATGTTAAAGATTGGATCTCATGTTTCTATGAGTGGTAAGAAAATGTTATTAGCAGCAAGTGAAGAGGCTGTTTCATACGGTGCAACAACGTTTATGATTTATACAGGTGCACCGCAAAATACAAGAAGAAAACCAATTGAAGAATTGAACATAGAAGCAGGAAGAAAACATATGGAACAAAACGGTATCGAAGAGATTATCGTACATGCGCCATATATTATTAATGTCGGAAATACGACAAAGCCAGAAACATTCCAATTAGGTGTAGATTTCCTTCGTATGGAAATTGAAAGAACATCAGCATTAGGTGTGGCAAAACAAATCGTTCTTCACCCAGGTGCGCACGTTGGTGCAGGGGCAGACGCTGGTATTCAACAAATTATTAAAGGGCTGAATGAAGTATTAACGCCAGATCAGACGGTGAACATTGCGTTAGAAACGATGGCAGGAAAAGGAACAGAATGCGGCCGTAGCTTTGAAGAAATTGCAAAAATTATTGATGGTGTAACATATAATGAAAAACTATCGGTATGCTTTGACACGTGTCATACGCACGATGCAGGATATGACATTGTAAATGACTTTGACGGTGTATTAAACGAATTTGATAAGATTGTTGGTATCGATCGTTTACAAGTACTTCATATTAATGATAGTAAAAATGTACGCGGCGCAGGAAAGGACCGTCATGAAAATATCGGTTTCGGTCATATCGGTTATAAAGCATTGCATCATATTGTGCATCATCCGCAATTAATGCACGTACCAAAAATTCTGGAAACACCATATGTAGGTGAAGATAAAAAGGACAAGAAGCCGCCATATAAATTGGAAATCGAAATGCTGAAAAATGGTACTTTTGATGAAGGGCTTCTTGAGAAAATTAAAGCGCAATAAGCAATAAGGAGGGGAATATCCCCTCCTTATTTTAGTAGTTGTTGAAATAAAGTATTTACTTGTTGGGCAGTAGCGGGCGAGGTTACTTGAGCTATTTGTTTTAAGAGCGCTAGTCGTTCGTCATTATCGTAAATGTTAATATTCTTTCCTTTCATAAGTCCAACAATTTGATCAGCTTGTGCAGTCGTAATTGGAACATCATATTCTTTACTATATTTCAATAATTCCTTTGTAGAAATATGATTTAATTTTTTATTTACAAGTTGTTTAATGAGGTTCATCGAGTTATCCTCCTTCACACGTTCTTCTATCGAAATATATGAGTACGTAGCTTGTACATATTCATATAGAGCTTCTTTTTTCATGAGAAAAAGAAGCGTATGTTATAATATAAGGACAAAACTATAGAAAAAGAGTATAAGGGAGGACTTATGGAGCAGAAGCAACATCGAAAAGAAAGTGTTATCCATCTTATGTATCGTTTAGTTATGATTATTTTTGGAGCAGCATGCGCAGCGGTAGCGATTGAATTATTTTTAATGCCAAATAAAATTATTGATGGTGGAATTATTGGTATTTCTCTTATATTAGATTATCTTACTCCTAATATTTGGTGGTTAAGTTTCTCTACTTTAGTCGTTATTCTCAATATCCCATTTATGTATTCGGGTTATAAGCAAATTGGAAAAACGTTCATGTTATCTTCGGCGTTCGGTATTGTAGCTTTAGCGTTTATTGAATCAACGTTACATGCTGTTCCGCCATTTACAACAGAGCCAATTTTAGCTACAGTGTTTGGTGGTCTTATTTTAGGTCTTGGTGTAGGGCTCGTTATTCGTCATGGTGGATCAATGGACGGAACAGAAATTATGGGTATTTTATTAACGAAGAAATTACCTTTCTCCGTAGGCGAATTTGTAATGTTTGTGAACTTATTCATTTTTGCATGGGCAGCATTTGTATTTGGTGTGGAACAAGCGATGTATTCTGTTATGACGTACTACATTGCATTCAAAACAATTGATACAGTCATTCAAGGTTTAGATGAAACGAAAGCTGTTTTAATTGTATCAGATCAATATGAGGAAGTATCAAATGCGATTTTGCATCGTCTTGGTCGTGGAACTACAAAGCTTGTAGCGAAAGGCGGTTACACGGATAAAGAAAAAGAAGTTATTTATGCAGTGGTAACACGTCTAGAAGTGACAAAGTTAAAATCAATTGTGTATGAAATTGATGCGAATGCGTTTGTTACAATTATGAGTACACAAGAGACAAATGGTGGTAAGTTTAAATCGGCTATTCACTAAAAAATTAATTATAATATCTTTTGAAAGCAGAGAATTTTTCTCTGCTTTTTGTTATAATAGTAAGGTTTCTTGAAAAAGTAGATATATTTTAGGCAGATTGGTTTACAACTATAATAAGCTGTACTATAATTCAAATAGACATAAATCGGAATCATTCTGAATTAAAATAGGTGAGATGCTATGAACAATATATTAGAAATAGAAGGATTGTCATTTCGATATGAAGATCGAAATGTGTTAGAAGATATAAATTTGCAAGTTCCGAAGGGAGCTTTTTTAGGTTTAGTTGGGCCAAATGGTTCAGGGAAATCCACTTTGCTAAAATGTTTATTAGGCGTTTTAAAGCCAAAACAGGGAAGCATTCGTTTGTTTGGTGTTGATAGTAAGAAGTTTAAAGAATGGAACAAAGTTGGTTATGTGTCGCAAAAGGCAAATAGCTTTAATTCTGGTTTTCCGGCAACTGTGTTTGAAGTTGTGTCAATGGGACTCGTTTCGAAAAAAGGGCTGTTTCGCTTTTTTACGAAAAACGATAAGAAAAAGGTAGAAAAAGCGATTGCTGATGTAGGAATGAGTGAGTTTCAAGGGCGTAATATTGGAGAACTTTCTGGTGGACAACAACAGCGCGTATTTATTGCTCGTGCGCTCGTTAGTGATCCTGAATTACTTATTTTGGACGAGCCCACTGTTGGAATTGATGTGAAGAATGTAGAAAGTTTTTATGAGATATTAGAGGATTTAAACAAAAGGCTAGGAATCACATTAATTCTCGTTACGCATGATATGGGAGCTGTTACCGAGAAAGTAACACATGTTGCATGCTTAAACAAACATTTACATTTCCATGGAAATGTAGAAAAGTTCCGAGAGTTAGAAGATGCAGAAATGTCCGTCTTATATGGACACCATGTTCATCGTTTAGAACACGAGCATGAGCATCACGGGAGGATATAATGATACAAGATTTTTTACAATATGACTTTTTACGTAACTCTTTATATGCAGGAATTTTAATAGGACTTGTTGCGCCGCTTATCGGTGTATTTGTTGTCATTCGCCGCATGTCGCTTATTGCGGATGCATTAAGCCACGTGACATTATCGGGTATTGCTGCAAGTTTATTACTAGAAAAAACAATTTTCACAGGGGGATTTTTAAATCCGTTATATATGGGGATGATTTTTTCTATTGGTGGGGCGTTACTTATTGAAAAACTACGTACTGTATATAAACATTATCAAGAATTAGCAATTCCAATTATTCTTTCAGCAGGAATGGGGATTGGCGTTATTTTTATTTCACTTGCAAATGGGTTTAACACAGATTTATTTAGTTATTTATTTGGTAGTGTAAGTGCTGTAACAAGTACGGATTTAATAATTATCGGCATTGTAGCAATTGTTGTTATCGTAACGATTACTTTATTATACAAAGAGTTATTTTTACTATCGTTTGATGAAGAATACGCTGTATCAACCGGTTTGAGTGCAAAGTGGATTCATTTTATTTTCATTATATTGGTTGCGCTTGTCATTGCAGTATCAATGCGTGTAGTAGGGGTTCTTCTCGTATCATCATTAATGACATTACCAGTTGCAGCAAGTATTCGTATTGCGAATGGATTTAAACAAACAATTTTGTTCTCCATTTTATTTGGTGAAATTGCAGTAATTGGTGGAATGTTTGCTTCGTATCAACTTGATTTAGCACCAGGTGGTACAATTGTTATGATAGCGGTTCTTATTTTAATTGGTGCGATTTTATGGAAGAAGAAAAAAACTGCATAAAGTAGGGATAGATATGAATCTAACAGAAGCTTTACGCCTAATGAAAGATAAAGGATACAAACATACTGGGAAAAGGGAAGAAATGCTCAGGTTATTTGCAGCTCACAATCGTTATTTAACAGCGAAGGACGTTTTAGAGCATATGAAGGATGATTATCCAGGTCTTAGCTTTGACACGATTTATCGTAACTTAACGGTGTTTGCTGAAATCGGTGTTTTAGAACAAACGGAATTAAACGGTGAAAAACATTTTCGTTTTACATGTTCTATTATGGAACATCATCATCATTTTATTTGTTTAGATTGCGGAGGGACGAAAGAGATTACTTCTTGCCCGATGGATTTTATGAATAAAGATTTTAATGGTTATGAAGTAACAGGTCATAAGTTTGAAATATACGGACGTTGTCCAAAATGTGCAAAGTAAAAGCTCGTTAGTTCTATAACTGACGAGCTTTTTTACGTAGAAAAGAAGGTTGCTCACAAATGTTGTGGGCAACCTTCTTTTTATTGTTCTTGTGTTTCTTTTTCTTTTTCTCGTTCAGCAGCCATTTCAGCAGCAATTACGTCGATTTCTTTTTTCAGTTCTTCTACCATTATTTCTTCTGGTACTTTACGAACGACTTGCCCTTTGCGGAATAATAGTCCTTCTCCGCGCGCGCCGGCAATACCGATATCAGCTTCACGAGCTTCACCAGGACCATTTACAGCGCAGCCAAGTACTGCAACCTTAATTGGTACTTGTAGTGTAGAAATGTACTCTTCCACTTCGTTAGCGATGCTAATTAAATCAATTTCAATACGACCGCAAGTTGGACAAGAAATAAGTGTTGCTGCATTAGATGCAAGGCCGAATGACTTTAATAGTTCACGCGCAACTTTTACTTCTTCAACTGGGTCAGCACTTAATGAAATACGTAGTGTATTTCCGATGCCTTTACTTAAGATTGCTCCAAGCCCAGCGGCACTTTTTACAGTTCCGGCAAATAACGTTCCAGATTCTGTGATACCTAAATGTAGTGGATAATCAAAAGCACGTGCAGCTTTTTCGTATGCTTCAATTGCCAAGTTAACATCAGAGGCTTTCATAGATACGATAATATCATGGAAATCTAAGTCCTCTAAAATTTTAATGTGATGCAGGGCGCTCTCAACCATACCATCTGCAGTTGGGTATCCGTACTTTTCTAAAATGTGACGCTCTAATGAACCTGCGTTTACACCGATACGGATTGGAATACCACGT
This sequence comes from Bacillus sp. FDAARGOS_527, assembly GCF_003812125.1. Taxonomy (NCBI): domain Bacteria; kingdom Bacillati; phylum Bacillota; class Bacilli; order Caryophanales; family Bacillaceae; genus Bacillus; species Bacillus sp. FDAARGOS_527. The sequence goes on along the minus strand of NZ_CP033795.1, from coordinate 3,382,526 downwards.
TCTTTTGCTGCATTTACAACAGCTTCTACTTTATGGCGACGACCAATGTTACCTGGATTGATACGTACTTTATCAATGCCGCCTTCAATTGCTTTTAAAGCAAGGCGATAATCAAAATGAATATCAGCAACAAGTGGAATGTTGATTTGTTTTTTAATATCAGCAATAGCATTTGCTGCGCGTTCGTCTGGAACAGCAACACGCACGACTTGGCAGCCAGCTTCTTCTAAACGTTTAATTTCAGCAACTGTTGCTTCAACATCATGTGTTTTTGTTGTTGTCATACTTTGTATAATTAATTCATTATTACCGCCAATTGTTAAATTACCGACTTTAACTGGACGTGTTTTTGTACGATGAGTCATTTCATTCACGAATAGATCGCTCTCCTTATAAAAGAAGTTTCTTATTTAGTCCCTTATATCAATGATAGTATACGTGATACAGGGCTATAGAAACCGAAGTGCTCGGTTTCACTTTTACTATTGTATCAGCGCCTTTATGTAATTGACAAGGATTAAGTGATTGCTTATTGATATAACGGGAATTTATAAGACTTTCCAAGTTGTATTTTTGTAGCAGGTGTATTTTTATTTAATTGTTTAAAATCATCAATTACTTTTTCGATAGAAGGAATTTTCTTCTTATTAATCGCTTCTGTAATGGAAAGAACCGTATCACCTGTTTTGACTTCAATTGTTTTATAAGTGACATCTGTTTCTTTTTCCGCTTTGTTTTCTTTCTTTTGTTTTGTATTTGTACTTTCTTGTTTTATCGTTTCGGCCGCATTTGTCTTTTTATATGAACTTAACATCGGTAAAGTGCCGATTTTTATATCGTAATAAAATATATAACCAAGAACAAGCACGAATAAGAATATACCTAATCTCTTCATATTCTTCACTCCTTTGCTAGGAATATATGCTTGTCCAAAAAAAAAATGCCTATTTAGGCATTTTTTTCGTTCAGTTTTGGAACTTCTTTAATTGTTAAGTATAGGACAATTAAAACAACTGCGATATAAATGAATGTTGAGCCAGGTACAACGATTTTGAATAAATCCATAATCATAAAGAAGATGGTTGGAATTGTGTAGCTGTAGGCAGTTAACGTCCATACTTGCTTATAAGATAATTTACGTTGACCACTCATAGCAGAACCGATAAACGCAAGTAAAGTAATTCCTAAGAAAGTAATGAACAATTGGAATAGATATACTAACACTCCGATAACAGCTAATAAAATTGGATAAATACTATCGAATACAGAAATGAAATCTTGCAAATCTTTTTTCTCAAGAGATGTCCCTAATAAATCATTGTAGGAGTATGTTTGCGTCTGGCCATTTCCTATAGAAACTACTTTATCTTTTAAAATAAATAAACCAGTTTTATTTTGATACTTTTCGATATCTGTTGTATTTGGATCAAATACGAAAAGAGCATCTCCCTCTTCTTTTTGAATAGGTTGTTCAATATCAGCTTTTAGTTCACCATTTTCGATTTTAAAATCAGGTAAATCTTTTTCAATTGCTTGATTTACCATAGTAACACTATCTTGGATAAAGCTACCGTAAAAGAATGTTCTTGGAATAGTAGTGATTAGACAAAGTAGCATAATATACAAAATGGTTTTTCCGATTTTTTGAAAACGGAATAGCGCCATATCTTTAGGCGAATATACGCTTTTGACTAATTGGGTAAATATGGACATAGATTCACTTCCTTTATGTATGTATAAAATCATTGTAACGTAGGAATCTAGGGAATCTCAAGATATATTATATTTACATATAGTAGCGATAACTAAATTTCTTTTTATTAATTTTCTTCTTTTAAATGAAAAAAATACAATTGACAGTTTTCTTTTCTATATGGTAAATTTATCTTACATTTCTTAAAGGGTATATCCGATAGGAATTCCTTTATTTGATGTATTGTTACATACATAATTGTGGACCCTTAGCTCAGCTGGTTAGAGCAGACGGCTCATAACCGTCCGGTCGTAGGTTCGAGTCCTACAGGGTCCATATCCATTTCACATGTTTATTATGTCAGTAAGAAGCTTCCTTGTAGAAGGGAGCTTTTTTTATGAAATATATGAGCATTTTAATTGAAAAGAAGTGGGAATTTTGCTACTTTAATGATAGCAAGACAATGTGATTTATTTGTTTGCACCCTATGGCAATTAGGGTAGAATGTAGTTGTATGTCACTTAAGTGGCAATACATAAACTGGGAGGAATATAACAATGGCAAAACACGAATTACCAAATTTACCTTATGCGTATGATGCTTTAGAGCCTCACTTTGACAAAGAAACAATGAACATCCATCATACAAAGCACCATAACACGTACATCACAAACTTAAACGCTGCTTTAGAAGGTCATGCAGAATTAGCTGACAAAAGCGTAGAAGAATTAGTTGCAAACTTAAACGAAGTACCAGAAGCAATCCGTACAGCAGTACGTAACAATGGTGGTGGACATGCTAACCACACATTCTTCTGGACAATCTTATCTCCAAACGGCGGCGGACAACCAGTAGGCGAACTTGCAACTGCAATTGAAGCGAAATTCGGTAGCTTCGATGCATTCAAAGAAGAATTCGCAAAAGCTGGCGCAACTCGCTTCGGTTCTGGTTGGGCTTGGTTAGTAGTAAATAATGGTGAGTTAGAAGTAACAAGCACGCCAAACCAAGATTCTCCTCTAACTGAAGGTAAAACTCCAGTTATCGGTTTAGATGTTTGGGAACATGCTTACTACTTAAATTATCAAAACCGTCGTCCAGACTACATCGGTGCATTCTGGAACGTTGTAGATTGGAACGCTGCTGAAAAACGTTACCAAGAAGCAAAATAATTGTAATAACGATAGAAAAAGCTAGGAGAATGCTCCTAGCTTTTTTCTATGCTTTCCTTTTACATAATTGAGCTTGTCTTTGGAAGACTAGAACATGAAGTAAAGGAGAGTTGTGTATGAAGTGGAAACATATAATTGGTGACGTTGAAGTGAATCGGGATTTAGTGTTATTACTCCTCATTGGAGGTTTATACACGCTCGCAATTTCTTTATCGAATACGTTTGTTAACATTTATTTATGGAAACAAACACAAAATTATGTGAATCTCGGCTTGTATAATTTGGCCAGCGTTGTATTGCAGCCCCTCACATTTCTTATAGGTGGGAAATTAGCGAAGCGTATTGATCGCTCGATCTTGTTACGAATAGGCGTAGGCACGTTAGCGATTTTTTTTATCGTTGTTTTAGTAGCGGGGAAAAGCGCTTCTCACTATATTTTATTAATGGGGGCTCTTTTAGGAGTCGGATATGGTTTTTACTGGCTCGCGTTTAACTTATTAACATTTGAGATTACAGAACCAGAAACAAGAGATTTCTTTAACGGGTTTCTTGGGCTTCTTACATCCTTCTCTGGCATGATTGGACCGATAGCAGCTGGATACACAATTTCACGTATGGAGAAGTGGAGTGGTTATACGGTCATATTCTTTCTCTCGTTATTGTTATTTGCAATTGCTGTCGTTTTAAGCTTTTTTGTATCTAAGAGAGAATGTGAAGGTCGTTATGAGGTTACACAAGTTTTGAAAGAGAGACGGATTGATAAAAATTGGGGGAGAATTACACGCGCTCATTTTTTCCAAGGATTGAGAGAGGGGACATTCATTTTTGTTATTTCAGTATATGTGTACTTAGCAACCGATAGTGAGCTTGCATTAGGGAAATATAGCTTAGTAAATTCTGCTGTATCATTTGTATGTTACTATTTAGTCGCCCGTATGTTAAAGAAAGAGTGGCGAAAAAAAGCAATTTTACTTGGAGGCATTATTTTATATGCTGTTGTATTTTTAGTTATATTCAATGTTACATACACAAAATTACTTATTTATGCAGCATGCATTGCGATTGCATACCCTATTTTACTCGTTCCATATGGATCGATGACATATGATGTAATTGGTAGAGCGAAAAATGCGAGAGAGTGGCGTGTAGAGTATGTTGTTGTCCGAGAATTATGGTTAAATGCCGGGAGAATTTGTTCAGTTTTAAGTTTTTTATGTGCTGTATTATTCTTTCCGCCTGAAAAGAGTTTACCTGTCTTACTATGTATTTTAGGTGCTGGACATTTTCTTATTTATTTTGCAGTTAAAAATGTCAAATATGATGAAGGAAATGCAGGGAACACAAGTGTCGTAGCGCAAGGAACCACGCAGAATCAAACAGAACCAGAAGGTTAACTTATCGTTTGTTTTATGCTAGAATAGAAAAAGATGTAAGACAGCAGTGAGGACACCTGTATGAAGGTGTCCCTTTCAAATTACATAGCTGTTGGTAGAGGGGGTTTGTATGGGCAAGAAGCAGAAACAACAAAAGAAAAAGACTCACGTTCCTTTTCGGTTAAACGTGCTGTTTTTCTGCGTGTTTTTAATGTTCTCCGCGGTTATTGTAAGGCTTGGTTATGTACAAATTGTTCGCGGTGAGGAATATAAGAATGAAGTGGAGAGGAAAGAAAACTCGACGATAAGTAATCCTGTACCACGTGGGAAAATATTTGACCGTTATGGGCGAGCTGTAGTAGATAATGCAGCTGTACGTACGATTACATTTACAAAAATGAAAGGATCAACTGCAGAGGCTCGCTTAGAAACAGCGAAAAGATTAGCAGATTTGATTGAAGTACCGACAGATAAATTAACAGATCGCGATAAAAAAGATTATTGGCTTGCTATTCATAAAGAAGAAGCACAAGAAAAAATTACGAAAAAAGATCGTCAAGAGTTTAAAGATAAAAAAATTGACGATAAAGAATTAGATGAGCGTCAACGAAATCGCGTGACGGAAGAAGAAGTGAATCAATTATCCGCAAAAGATTTAGAAGTGCTAGCGATTAAAAGCAAAATGGACGGCGGATATGCGATGACGCCACAAGTCATTAAAAAGGATGCTACAGAACAAGAATATGCGATTATTAGTGAAAATCTAGCAACATTACCAGGTGTAGATACGAATGTTGATTGGGATCGAAAGTATATTTATGATGATTTATTCCGAAGTGTACTTGGCGGCGTGTCAACGTCTGATGAAGGTTTACCTAGAGAAAGACTAGATTACTATCTTGTTCGTGATTATAATCGAAATGACCGCGTAGGGAAAAGTTATCTTGAGCAGCAATATGAAGATAGTTTGCACGGTAATAAAGCGGAAGTGAGAAATATTACGGATAAAAACGGTAATATTTTAGAAACGATTAATGTATCAAAAGGGCAAAGTGGTAACAATCTGAATTTAACAATTGATATGGAATTACAAAAGCGTGTAGAAGAAATTATCACGAAAAATTTATTGAGATATAAAGGGGGACAACCTCTTTTAGATCGCGCATTCGTTGTAATGATGAATCCAAAAAATGGTGAAGTTTTATCTATGGCAGGGAAACAGTTAGTGGAAGAAAATGGCGAAACGAAAGTGCAAGATTTCGCATTAGGAACGATGACAAGTTCTTATCCGATGGGATCAACTGTAAAAGGTGCGACAGTACTTACAGGATATCAAACAAAAGCGATTCAACCGGGTTCCTACCAACTGGATGAACCAATCGTATTGAAAGGAACGCCGAAAAAATCTTCTTGGAAGACGATGGGATCTATTAATGATCTGACAGCATTAAAAATGTCTTCTAACGTATATATGTTTAAAACAGCGATGAATATCGCAGGTGTTCAATATGTGAGAGGTGGTACGTTAGATGTACCAAAAAAAGCATTTGATACGATGCGCTATTATTTCGGACAGTTTGGACTTGGTGTAAAAACAGGTATCGATTTACCAAACGAATCTGCGGGTCAAATAGGTAGAGGAAATCAGCCTGGTTTCTTATTAGATTTATCAATTGGACAGTATGACACATATACACCACTTCAATTAGCACAGTATGTTTCAACAATTGCAAATGGTGGTTACCGTATGCAGCCGCAAGTTGTAAAAGAAATTCGTCAACCGGAAGCGAAACAAGGCGAAGTTGGAAAAGTCGTTCACTCAATGGAACCAAAAGTACTAAACCGTATTGATATGCCTGAATCACAAATTAAACGTGTTCAGGAAGGATTTAGACAAGTATTTAATGAGTCTGGTGGTACAGCTGCGAAATACTTTACAGGCGCATCATATAAAGCTGCTGGTAAAACAGGTACAGCTCAAACTGTGTATGGCGGAGATAAAGAGATTGGTAGAAAAGCAAACGGTGAGCGTAAAGAAACATATAACTTAACATTAGTAGGTTATGCGCCACTTGAAGACCCTGAAGTAGCATTTTCTGTTGTTGTACCTTGGGTAGATGATAAATCAGGTATTAACGGATATATCAGTCGTGACATTATGGACGCGTACTTTGATTTGAAAAAGGTAGAAAATGGCGAAGCTACACAAGAGGAAATAGATAAGAAAAATAAAAAGCAAGATGATGAATAAAAAAGTTGTAAAAAAAGCACACTATCTGAAAAGATAGTGTGCTTTTTTTTTTGATTCATGCATACGTTTTAATAAAGTGGACAAGCAGATCATATCGGAATTTTAAGGGACCTTGCAAATAATACGTATGCATTCACTATGGAAGTTATGGACCAATCCTCAGTGAAGATGAACAGTGGCTACGGATTAATAATTTACCTAATGTTGATTCTTGTGGAACTTTACAAAACTTTTACAAACAATTAAAACCGAATTAATAGTTTAGCAGTATTCTTATATCTGTAATCCTGTTATTTCCGGTTACTTCTAGGAGGAAGAACACGTGAAATGGATAAGTGCATCAATTAAAGTTTTCATACTGTCTACATGTTTCTTTTATGTTGGCACGTCTACTGCATTTGCTGTGAATGAAATGGGAGAAGTGAGAGTTGATGGATCCTCAACGGTTTTTCCTATTATAGAAGCAGTAGCGGAGGAATATACAAAGGTGCATCCAAACGTGAAAATTTCCATCAGTGTTTCTGGAACAGGAGGAGGATTTAATCGTTTCAGTAAAGGAGAAGTAGATATAAATAATGCTTCGAGAGTAATGAAACAAGTGGAAGAAAATGAAATGAAGAAAAACTCCATTCAGTTTACACCGTTTGAAGTCGCTTATGACGGCCTTACGATCGTTGTGAACCGTCAAAATACTTGGGTAGATAATATGACGGTAGACGAGTTACGTCTATTATGGAGTGAAGATGAAAGTGAAAAGCGATGGTCACAAATTCATTCATCATGGCCACGTGAACAGGTAAAGTTTTATGCGCCAGGTGTAGACTCTGGTACGTATGATTATTTTCAAAATGTCATCTTACAAAAAAGTCGCATTGTAAAAAAAGTCTCTTTGTCTGAAGATGATCAAGTTATTATGCAAGGGGTAATGAATGATAAAAATGCCATTGGTTTTGTAGGATATGCTTATTATATGGCCAATCGAGATAAGGTGAGAGCAATAAAAGTGAATGGTGTACTTCCGACGAAAGATACCATCCAATCAGGTGAGTATAAGCCGTTATCTAGGTCGCTATTTGCTTATGTGAATCATGCATCTATCCGAAATAAAATGAATGTAGCAAGTTATATTGAGTTTATGATTCAGCATGTTGGTAAGCTTGCTGAAGAGGTTGGATATGTAAAATTACCAAAAGAAAAATACAATGAACAGCTGCGGATGTTAACAGAAATAAAAAGGTAATGTCAGGGTGGAAAGGGGTTTTCATCTTTGGCTTATAATGACAAAAGTCAAATTACATTTTCTGTACAACATTTGATTGAAAGAAATACAAAACATAGAAAAAAAACGCAGCGAATCAATCGAATCGTTCCATTATTACTAAAAATAATTGCTAGCGTGTCTATTGCGACGACACTTGGAATTATTTTTACGCTTTCTAATGAAACAATAATGTTTTTTAAAAAAATATCATTGCTCTCCTTTTTGACAGAGAAAGAATGGTTACCTTTTTTTGAAAATCCTAAATTCGGTATATTACCACTTATATGTGGAACGGTACTTGTAACAGCAATCGCTATGTGCGTAGCAGTTCCTATCGGTTTAGCGTGTGCCGTATTTTTAAGTGAATATGCTTCAAACAGTGTAAGAAAAGTATTAAAACCGATGTTAGAACTATTAGCAGGTATCCCGACAATTGTATATGGCTTTTTTGCATTAACAGTTGTTACACCGCTTTTACAACGGATTATACTTGATTTACAGTTTTTTAATGCGATTAGTCCAGGTATTGTTATTGGCTTTATGATGATACCTACAATTGCATCTCTGTCTGAAGATGCAATGAGAGCTGTAGCAAAAGGAACGAAAGAAGCTTCGTTGGCACTTGGAGCAACTCGGTTTGAGATGGTAAAACAAGTCGTGTTTCCTTCAGCTTTCGCAGGGATTACGGCAGCAATTATATTAGCTGCTTCAAGAGCAATCGGTGAAACGATGATCGTTGTAATTGCAGCAGGGTCCACACCGAACGTATCTCTCGATCCGACACACTCTATTCAAACGTTAACAGCTTATATTGTGCAAGTGAGTTTAGGTGATGCTCCGCATGGAACAATTACTTATTACAGCATGTACGCTGTAGGCGCAACGTTATTCTTGTTTACTTTTATAATGAACATCATTTCGCAGTTTATTATGCGCCGCTTTAGGAGGGTGACATAATATGCGCATGTTGAATCATAAAAAAATACAAGAAAATATGGCATCACGTTTTTTAAAAGATCGAATTTACAAATTGTTATTTTATATGGCAATTTTGTTTTCAATAGTAATCCTGCTTATTTTGCTTTTTCAAATTTTTGAAAAAGGTGTCAGTTACCTTTCGTTAGATTTCTTTACAAACTTCGCTTCGCGTAATCCGAAAGAAGCTGGGATTGCTGCAGCTTTGTCAGGAACAATATTATTTATGAGTATTGTTATACCACTCTCCTTTATATTTGGGGTCGGAACTGCTCTTTATTTAGAGCAATATGCGAAGGAATCTATATTTAAAAAGGTAATAGAAATTAATAATCAAACGTTAGCAGGAGTACCTTCCGTCGTATTTGGATTACTCGGCTTAACCATTTTTGTATACGCTCTTCACTTAGGTGAGAGTATTATTGCAGCGGCACTGACGATGAGCTTACTCGTCTTACCGACAGTTGTTGTAGCGAGTCAAGAAGCGATACGATCTGTACCGAGGTCATTATTAGAAGCTTCTTACGGGTTAGGTGCTACGAAGTGGCAAACGATGTATCAAGTTGTATTGCCATATGCGTTCCCAGGAATTATAACAGGTTGTACGTTAGCGATATCAAGAGCGATTGGAGAAGCGGCACCGTTATTAGTTATCGGGGCACTTGCATTTGCAAATTATGTTCCGTTTAGTATGTTTGATAGATTTACAGTTTTACCAATTCAAATTTTTAATTGGATGAGTAGACCACAGGAAGAATTTCAGTATGTAGCAGCTGCTGGGATGATTGTTTTGTTAGGTTTGTTGCTCTTGATCAATATAGTTGTCCTATGGTTACGAAATCGAAAATAAGTTGGAAATGGATGAAAGGGGAATTCAAATGGTAGCAACAGTAGTAAATGTACAGGTGAAAAACGAGGAGAAAATCGAGACTGCGCCAAAGAAAGTAGTATTTGATACGAAAAACTTAAATTTATGGTATGGAGAAGACCATGCTTTAAAAGATATTAACTTAAGTATTCATGAGAATGAAGTTACAGCAATTATCGGGCCAAGTGGTTGTGGTAAATCAACGTACTTAAAAACATTAAATCGTATGGTAGAGTTAGTACCAATCGTGCGAACTACAGGCGTAATTGAATATAGAGAGCGCAATATATTTGATAAATCATATCCAGTTGAAGAATTACGAACACATGTAGGAATGGTGTTTCAAAAACCAAATCCATTTCCAAAATCTATTTATGAAAATGTAGCATACGGTCCGAAAATTCATGGGATTAGCGACAAGAAAACGTTAGATGAAATTGTTGAAAAAAGTTTACGTGGAGCAGCGATTTGGGATGAGTTAAAAGATCGTTTGCATGATAATGCATACGGTTTATCTGGTGGACAGCAACAGCGTCTATGTATCGCACGTTGTTTAGCGATTGAACCAGACGTTATTTTAATGGATGAGCCAACATCAGCACTAGATCCAATTTCAACATTAAAAGTAGAAGAATTAATTCAAGAGTTAAAGAAAGATTTTAGTATCGTTATCGTAACGCATAACATGCAACAAGCTGCGCGTATTTCAGATAAAACTGCTTTCTTCTTAAGTGGAGAAGTTGTGGAGTATACAGATACAAATAAATTATTTACGACACCTTCAGATAAGCGTACAGAAGATTATATTACAGGCCGATTCGGTTGATGTCGCTAGCAAGGCTAAGAGCAAATACCCTCTTAACAGAGGGTATTTCTTATTTTTACCTTATTTAAGATAGGAGAAGTAATACTTCTCCTATCTTAAGGTTTATTATAAGTAGGCTAGGTAGGAGAGTTATATATAGTGGCACATAATATTGAGGGGGAAGAAACAATGGTACGAGAACAATTTCAATGTGATTTAAAAACGTTACAGCAAAAGGTGATTGAGCTTGGTGAACTAGCGAGAGAAGCTTTATTGCTTGCTATGGAAGGGCTTCATAAAAAGGATGTAGAGAAAGCGTTAGAGGTAATAGATGGTGATTATCGTATGGATAATTTAGAAGAGGAAATAAATGATCTTGCGCTTATGCTCATTACGAAGCAGCAACCTGTAGCGAGTGATTTAAGAAGGATTTTCATTTCAATTAAAACAGCGACAGATTTAGAACGGATTGCAGATCATGCTGTTAATATTGCGAAATCAACCATTCGTCTCGGGGAAAAAGACGTGTCTGTTAGTTTGCACAATCTTGATGAGATGTTTGCGATTGCAAATAAGATGTTACAGTTAGCGCTAGATGCATATGAGCAAGAAAATTTAACTTTTGCGAAGCAAATTGCCGAAATGGATGATTCTGTTGATGAAATATATGGGAAAGCGATTCGTGAATTTATATCTTCAGTTCCAGAACAACCAGAAGCAATTACACAAATTACACAATTATCCTTTGTAGCGAGATATATCGAACGTGTAGCAGACCATATTACAAATATTGCTGAAAATGTTTTTTATTTAGTAAAGGGAAAGCATTACTTATTAAATGAATAAAGAAAAAAGCAGGTGAAACATCACCTGCTTTTTTTAGTCAAAACATGACAAAAAAAGCTCGTTGTTTCCTTTAGTTTATGATGATAAGATGTATCATAATATAATGGAAAAAATAGGGCGTATATGTTATTCGCTTATTAAGTAATATTTTAAAAGTTAATGGTAAGCGCTTTCTTCAGTTGTTGAAAGGTGAATGTATATAAGGGGGAACTTTACTGCCTGCCGGCCCGATTGGTCAAGGCTAATAATTAGTAGGGGATGAAGAAAACCCCCACTGATTAAAGTTTCACTTTATTTTATACTGCTAGTTAATGCTGGGTAGATAATATACATATCGTATATGAAGTTACTGAACATTATATAAGTGGAGGCTGAAGTATATGAAGGGGGTTATTTTAGCTGGAGGAAAAGGACGACGCCTTAGACCATTAACATGTAATACTCCAAAGCCGATGTTGCCATTATTAGAAAAGCCAGTTTTAGAATACAACATTGAATTATTGCGTCAGCATGGTATACGTGAGATTGCAATTACTGTTCAGTATATGAGTGCGGCTATTAAGCAATATTTTGGTGACGGTAGCAAATGGGGCGTTAACTTGTACTACTTTGAAGACTCTCCACCGCTTGGAACTGCAGGGAGTATTAAACAAGCGGAAAAATTTTTGGATGAACCGTTTGTTGTCATAAGTGGGGATGCGTTAACTGATTTTCAATTATCAGAAGGAATTACGTTTCATGAACAAAAGAAAAGAATGGTAACTATGTTTGTAAAGGAAGTAGAAAATCCACTCTCATTTGGTTTAGTTGTAATGAACAAAGAACAAGAGGTTACACGATACATAGAAAAACCGAGTTGGAATGAAGTAGTCTCTAATATTGTGAATACAGGTATATATATTATGGAGCCAGAAATTTTTTCTTACATACCGCCCCGAGAATTTTTTGATTTTAGTCAAGATGTGTTTCCGTTATTGGCAAATAAGAACGCATTATTTGCATATTTGTCAGAAGGTTACTGGTTAGATATCGGTACATTTGATCAATATCGACAAGCACAATTTGATTTGTTAACGAAAAAATTGCAAGTACCTATCCCATATACGGAAGTATTACCGATGGTATGGATGGGAGAAGGGGTAACGATTGGAAAAGGAACGAAAATTCACGGTCCTTCTTTTATTGGTGAAGGAGCAAGAATTGGTGCTGGATCTGTAATTGAGCCATACTCTATTATCGGGAAAAATAGTGTTGTTTCAAGTTATTCTCATCTTCAAAAGAGTATTATTTTTGCAAATGCGCACATTGGGAAATATTGTGAGTTACTAGAAACGACAATAGGAGAACATACAATGGTGGAAGATGATGTTACATTGTTTCAAAAAAGCATTGTAGCGGACCATTGTCATATAGGGAAAAGTACGGTAATTAAGCAAAAGGGAAAACTATGGCCATATAAGGCGATTGATAGTCATTCGGTAGTAGGATCGGCTGGTGTTCAAGAAAGTGAGAAGAGTGCAGGATGGTTGCAAAAAAGCCGCATTGTAGGAAGAGGTAATGTGGAGATTACACCTCAATTTATTGTAAAGGTTGCGATGGCGTACGGATCTCTTTTCACAAAAGGGGAAAGTATATTAATCGGGAGTCAAGAACATATAGAAACGACTTCTTATAAAAATCTTTTTCTTCATGCAATTCATGGTATTGGGATTCATACGATGGAATGCAAAGAAATGAACGAATCACTTTTTCAGTACAGCATTCAAGATTTGCAATGTGCGGGCGGGGTTTTCATTCAAGCGGAAAAAGAAAAAGAGATTGTTATAAAGTTGTATGGTAGGGATGGGGCACAGTTAACGTATAAGCAGCAAAAAGCGATAGAACAAGTGTATATGTCTGAGTCGTTTTATTACGTATGTGAGAAGGAAATGGGGCGGAATAAGCTAGTACACGTTTCTTTACATAATTATATAGAGGCTGTATTAGAGCGTATTGATATTGAGAAAATAAAAAAACAGAAGTTCCATCTTCTTATTAATAAGAGAAATGATATGTTACAACATTTGCTTATGCTCTTTTTGCAAAGACTCGGATGCACAGTTACGTGGATTTATGCGGGCGAACAAAAGGATCATGTGAAAGCTTTAATGAAATCAAGTAAAGCAAATATGGCGCTTATGTTTTCAGAGCAAGGAAATTATTTCGAGTTATATGATAATCATAGTAATATTTACCAAGGGACGGATTTTGAAGAGATTGATATTCCAGATTTATTACTGGAATCGGCAGGAAATATTTACCCAATGTCTTTGAAATTAGGAGAATGTTATCTTCTATTTTATACGCAGGATGAAAAAAAATCGTTTCAAGCGAGATGGAAGCGAGATATTTTATATCGAATTGGAAAATTATTCGAGTTAATAGCATTGCAGGGAAAAACCTTTCTCAGCATAGTAGAGCAATCCCCGCCGCTTTATTTACTTTGTGATGAAGTTGTATGTTCGTGGAATGAAAAAGGGAAGGTGATGAGGAAATTATTGGCTGATATCGAAAGGAAGGAAGAAGGCATATTTGAAGGAGTACAGTTCAAATATACCGAAAAAGAGTGGTCTTATATCGTTTCTGACACAAAACAACCGAAATTTTTAGTGTATTCACATGCTAGAAACCCAGTAATAGCAAGGGAAAACATGAAAAATCTTATAGAAAAAATTAGACAATATCAAAAGGTGTAGAATTTTTATTTTAAAAGTGGTATTATAGTATAGTCTGATTTAAGTTATTAGTACTGGAGGGAAATAAGAATGCGTGTGAATATTACTCTAGCATGTACAGAATGCGGAGATCGTAACTATATCTCAAAGAAAAACAAACGTAACAACGCTGAGCGTATCGAGCTTAAAAAGTATTGCAAGCGTGACAAGAAGTCTACGTTACACCGTGAAACAAAGTAAGCAGTAGGAATATTTTCCTACTGTTTCTTTTTTTATTCGATTCCTCTCTTAAAAGTGATACACTATCATCGTAGAGCAAAGTATCACTGTGAGGGGGAAAATGTGTGAGAGAAGAGAAACTACGTTTACGTAAACAAATAATAGAGCACATGAATTCTTTATCAAAAGAACGGTATACAACTTTATCAGAGCAAATTGCATTTTCGTTGTATGCACAAAAAGAGTGGACTGAAGCTAAAACAATTGGAATCACTCTTTCAATGGAAAATGAAGTGAATACATATTCTATTATCGAAAAAGCTTGGGAAGAAGGAAAGAAAGTTGTTGTTCCGAAGTGTAATAAAGAAACAAGAACAATGTCCTTTAGGCAAATTAGTAATTTTGATCAATTGGAAACAGTGTATATGAATTTACGTGAGCCAATTCCAGCGCTTACGGAAGAAGTGAATGCAGATGAAATTGACCTTCAAATTGTACCAGGTGTAGCTTATACAGAGCGAGGAGAACGGATTGGATATGGTGGTGGCTATTATGATCGTTATCTCATGCATTATAAAGGGAAAACGCTATCATTAGCTTATAGTTTTCAAATGGTAGACCATATTCCAATAGAGCCGTTTGATAAAAATGTAGAAAAAATTATTACAGAAAAAGGAACAATGGTTAAAAATGGGCTTGTATAGACAAATAAAAATTGACGAGACTTTTTCTTCTTGATTATAATAAAATATGTGAACGTTTTCTTATTATAATTTTTTATAGTAAGTGAGCATAGAGGGTGATGAAATGTTATCTATATATGATATTCAGCAATTGCTAAAGAAATTTGGTACGATTATTTATACGGGAGATCGAATTGCAGATTTACAATTAATGCAAGATGAATTGCGTGAATTAAATCAATCACAGCTAATCGATTCACAAGACTATCAAACAGCTTTATTTTTATTGAAGCAAGAAATTCAAAAAGAGCTAAATAAGAATTAGATAAAGGTAGGTAAGTAACATGGAAGAGAAATGGTTAGTTGGTGTTGACCTTGGTGGTACAACGATTAAATTAGCATTTATTAATGTATACGGTGAAATTTTACATAAGTGGGAAATCCCTACGAATACAAATGAGCAAGGAAAACATATTACACTTGATGTAGCGAAAGCTATTGATAAAAAGTTAGAAGAGTTAGGCGAATTAAAAAGTAAGTTAATCGGTATTGGTATGGGAGCTCCTGGCCCTGTACACGTGGCGTCTGGAATGATTTATGAAGCGGTTAACTTAGGATGGAAGAACTATCCGTTAAAAGATTTATTAGAAGTAGAAACAGGATTACCTGTTGTGATTGATAATGATGCGAACTTAGCAGCGCTTGGTGAAATGTGGAAAGGTGCTGGTGAAGGAGCAAAAGATTTAATTTGTATGACGCTTGGCACTGGTGTTGGCGGCGGTGTAATTGCCAATGGAGAGATTGTACACGGCGTAAGCGGTGCTGCTGGTGAAATCGGACACATTACAGTCGTTACAGAGAATGCTTTCCCATGTAATTGCGGGAAGTCTGGTTGCCTAGAAACTGTAGCATCTGCAACAGGTATTGTGCGTGTTGCTATGCAAAAAATACAAGAGACTGATAAAGAAAGTATTTTACGTTCTATGTTAGCAGAAGAAGGACGTATCACATCAAAAGACGTATTTGAAGCACATGGACAAGGTGATGAACTAGCAGGCGAAGTAGTAGAAAAGGTAGCTTCTTATTTAGGATTAGCTGTAGCGAACCTTTCTAGCACGTTGAACCCAGAGAAAATCGTTATTGGCGGAGGCGTTTCTAAAGCTGGAGATGCACTTTTAGAACCAATTCAACGCTATTTTGAGCAATATGCTTTCTCACGTGCTGTAAAGAGCACGAAGTTAGCTATTGCAACACTTGGTAATGATGCAGGTGTTATCGGAGGAGCTTGGCTTGTAAAAAAGCACAAATACGAAGCGAAGATGATATAAGTTGTGAAGTATGAAAAGAGGAAGGAGAAACCCTTCCTCTTTTTGTGCGAAATCTTGATGAAGACGAGCATGTAAATGAATTAAGCTGCTGGTGGGTACCCGTTATATAGAACAGTCATGATTGTAAACCATCCGAAAACGAGTACAGTTGCAAGTGCAAAGCCGCCCGCGAGAAAATTCTTTTCGCGAAGTGTTCTAAGCGTAGCAAATACAGCTAACAGAGTGACAAGCGTAAAAATAATAACAAGGCCCATACAATATCCTCCTCTGTCTACCCATTCCTTAATATGAGTTTTTGGAATATTTACTCTTTTATATTGTACATGTTTTAAAAATGATTGTCGAGATAGCATCCTTTCTTTTCCTAAGAGAAAAAAATGTTGTATCATTGAAAGTAAGTTTAATAATTGGAGGAGATTTTCATATGAAATGGATACAAATGCCATTAGGCCCATTACAAACAAATGCTTATATTTTAACGAATGAGCAAAATGAGTGTATTATCTTTGATCCTGGTCACGAAGGAGAGAAGCTCGTTACATATTTACAAGAAGAACAATTAAAGCCACTGGCTGTTTTATTAACACATGCTCACTTTGATCATATTGGTGCTGTTGATGCGGTAAGAGACGCTTTTCATATTCCTGTGTACGTACATAAAGAAGAAGCAGATTGGTTAGGCGATGCAACTGTAAATGGTTCTCAAATCTTTATGATGAATCGCAGCATTACAGCAAAACCAGCAGATCATATTATTGATGCAGAAGGTGCATTAGCAATTGGTTCATTTAACTTTGAAATTTTTGAGACACCAGGACATTCTCCAGGCAGTATTTCTTATTACTGTAAAGAGGCGAATGCTGTATTTTCTGGAGATGTATTATTCCAAATGAGTATTGGAAGAACAGATTTACCTGGTGGAAGTTTTGCAGAGTTGATTGGAAGTATTGAAGAGAAATTATTTGTATTACCTGATGAAACAGCGGTGTTATGTGGACATGGTCCAGAAACAAGCATTGGTTTTGAAAAAGAAAATAATCCATTTTTACAGTAAGGAGCTAGTATGGGGATGGAGCTCATTTTAAAAGAATGGATGGAAAAAGAAAAGGATTATTCAATTTCATACAGTACATATATGAACCTCGCATTATATGCAGAGGAATATGGATATTATATGAAAGAACGTGAAAAAATAGGAAGACAAGGGGATTTTTTTACAAGTAGCAACGTATCCTCTGTGTTTGCAAAAACTTTTGCTAAGTTTTTTGTTCGTCTTGTTGAAAATGGTGAAGTTGCTCCACATATTTGTGAGATTGGTGGGGGGACAGGAAGGTTTGCCTATGATGTTTTACAAGAATGGAAGCAATTATCACCGGAAACCTTTATTGATTTAAACTATTCGATAATTGAAATGAGCCCTTTTCATAGAAAATTGCAGCAAAAGACTCTTTGTTCCTTTTCTAATGTGTCATATTATACGTCGCATAGTGAAATGGGAGAATCGTTCGAGGGGATTCTTTTTTCGAATGAGTTATTTGATGCATTTCCTGTTGAAGTAATTGAGAAGAGAAATGGAATATTGTATGAAGTACGTGTTACGTACACAGAGGAAGGGAAACTTGCAGAAGTATGTAGGCCGTTACATAAAAGAATTGGTCGATACTTATTGAAATATAATATTCATCTCGCTGAAGGCCAGCGTTTTGAAGTGCCAATTGCGATGGAAGAATATATAAAAGAAATTGCGAAATGGTTTCAACGAGGTGTATGTATTACAGTTGATTATGGATATACAAAAGAAGAATGGATGCATCCTGCACATCAAGAAGGTAGCTTACGAGGATATTACGAGCATAAGTTAATTCGTAATCCTTTAGCGTATCCAGGTGAAATGGATCTTACTACTCATATTCATTGGGACGAACTGAAAGAAATGTTTAGCCTGCAAGGTATGAATATGGTATGGCATAAGAAACAATCTGAGTTTTTGTTAGCAGCAGGAATACTAGAGCTGCTTACGAATCATCAAGATCAGGATCCTTTTTCTGAAATTCAAAAACAAAATCGTGCAGTTCATTCTATGATTTTGAGCGGAGGATTAGGGAGTGCATGTGATGTTGTTATACATACGAAACATATGCAACAGTTACACTTGGATCGGTATTTGAAAATATAAAAAACAAGACACAGCATAGTTCTGTGTCTTGTTTTTTAATACGACTTATGTAGCATCATATATTTCCTCTCATGATATATATTTATATTAAAGATATGAGATGAAAAATATAAAATACGTCCTTTTTCTCTGTCTATGAGTCCCTAACCCAATAATACGCGAACGAGTTGAATAATTGTCTCGTTTTCTACTTTGTAATAAATTTCCAATCCTTTTCTTTCACTTGAAACGATTTTAGCACTTTTTAACTTTGCTAAATGCTGTGAAATTGTAGATTGTGGCATGTTTAAGCCAGTGTACATTGTAGAAACGTTGCTTGGACCGCGTTCAATTAATCCTTTTACAATACATAAGCGAACAGGATGAGCAAGTACTTTCAATAATTCTGCATTGCTTTCATATAGTTCTATTTCTTTTTGAAAGGTTTCTAACATGTTCTTTTCCACCTCCGTGTGAGCTGTTATACCATACTATACATACCAAAAAATTAAAGAAAAGAAAACAGTTGTTGCAGAAAAACATTCCTAAAGTAAAGAAATTGTAAGAAAAGAGACCCTGATGTAAATAAAGTAGATAATTTAGCACGGTTTTGTAAAATGACATTTTTGGGTGAAAATTTCGATGCGTTTTAAAAATTGAAAGATATAGATATATTTGTAACACAATTTTATCATGATTTTCTTATTCTTTCAAATGAATATACGAAATTTTTAAAATAATATGACAAAGGAATTATAATGTTATATATAGAATATAAAACAGGTTAAAAGAAAAGAAGCCGAATGTAGTCAGCTTCTTTATGGTGAAAATGAAATGTTTGAATATAGCTGATAAATCTTAGAATTACCAAGACGTTAGTTATGTATTCTAGATTTCATCTTTCATCAATTTTAAAAATCTGTGGTTCCATATATTTTCATAAAAATCAATTGTCTCTTTTGCGGACATAAACGGATTATTTAACGTAGAGGTTGCTTTCTGGAACATGAAGTTTTCGTACCCTAGTCCATGGGCAAATTTAATCGTGGTATCCATACAGTACTCTGTTTGGGCACCACAAAATTCAATACGGTGTACAGATAATTGATCTAAAATCTCTTTTAAGTTTGTGTTATAAAATGAATTGGCATGTGTCTTTCTTACAAAAAAATCTTGTTCTTGAACATCTAAATCAGCATGAATAGCCCAAAGTTCTTTTTCGGGTACTAAATCATCATCACAATGTTGAACGAAAAGAATTGGTTTATTTGATTTTCTGTATGAAGAAATTCTTTTATTTACTTTTGTAAGTAAGTTTTGTAAGTCAAATAAATGTTCTTCGCTATAACATACTCCATTTTGTAGATCGATAACGATTAAAATATCTGCACAAGTATCCATTATTTTTGCCCCTTTTTTACTTCTTAATATATCAATTAATTCATTACTTGGAAATGGATGTACTCTTTCTTTTTTTATGAACTATACGAAAAGTAAAAAGTATAATCGAAAACATAAAAAGAAGATATGAAAATTTAATTTCATATCTTCTTTTCGCTCTATGCATTTACAGGTTCTTCTACATAAGAAAGGGCGTTTTCAAAATCGGATATTAAATCGTCAACATTTTCAAGACCGACGGATAGCCGAAGTAATGAATTTGAAATCCCTCTTTCATCACGAGCTTCTTGCGATAGTGCTGCATGTGACATTTTAGCTGGGTAGGAAAGGATCGATTCGACAGCCCCTAAACTAACCGCAAAGACAGGTAATTTTACTTTTGATAAAAATTGGCGAAGTGCGTCTTCTGATTGTAAAGTGAAAGATAGGACAGCTCCTGCTGATGTAGCTTGAGATTGTTGAATGTTAAATCCAAGATGTGTTTGTAATCCTGGATAATAGACATTTTGAACTTTAGCGTGCTCTTGTAAATAGTGTGCAATTTTATTGGCATTAGCAGCTGAATGCTCAAGACGTACATGCAATGTTTTTAGACCACGAAGTACGAGAGAACAATCTTGCGGGCCTAGAATAGCGCCGAATGAATTTTGTAAAAAGCCAAGTTTTTGAGCGAGATCGGTATCTTTTACAACTGCTAATCCGGCAGTAACATCACTATGACCGGCAATGAATTTTGTGGCACTATGAAGAACGACATCAGCGCCAAGGTCAAGTGGTTTCTGGAATAGTGGTGTCAAAAATGTATTATCAACAAAAGTAAGGGCGCCAATAGATTTTGCAAGTTTAGAAACAGCACGAATATCTGTCACTTTTAAAAGTGGATTGGAAGGTGTTTCTACATAAAAGAGTTTTGTATTTGGCTTAATGTTTTGCTTTATTTCTTCTAAATTGGTCATATCAACAAATGTATGTGAAACACCGTAACGGGAGAGAACTTCAGTTATCATTCGATAAGTTCCTCCGTATACGTCTTCTGAAATGAGTACGTGATCACCTTGTGAAAGGAGGAGGAATGCAGTAGAAATCGCTGCAATTCCTGATGCGAAGGCAAATCCTTTTGTTCCGCCTTCTAATAAAGCAATGATGTCTTCAAGAGCTTCACGAGTTGGATTGCCTGACCTGCTATAGTCATATTTCCCGAACGTATCTACATCAAATTGGTGAAATGTTGATGTGTTATAGATGGGAACGTTAACAGCTCCTGTTTGCGAGTCATGTTTATATTGGTTGTGCAGTAAGAGTGTATCTATAGAATAACTCATATTCTTACACCTTCTTTTACAAGTTTAATGGCTTGCTGTAAGTCTTGAATTAAATCGTTACTATTTTCAATACCAACGGAAAATCGAAGAAGACGATTACATACACCGTTTGCTGTTCTAATTTCTTCAGGAATATCAGCGTGTGTTTGTGTTGCTGGATATGTCATTAAACTTTCAACACCACCGAGACTTTCGGCAAATGTAATTAAGGATAAAGATTGTAAGAATGGATTAATCCATGTTTCATCTTTCAGACGAAACGAGATCATGCCGCCTCTTCCAGGATAAAATACATCTGTTACCCCATCCTCATTATTTAAATAAGCAACAACTGCTTTTGCATTTTCTTCATGTTGTCTCATGCGAAGCGCTAACGTTTTCATACCACGGATTAATAGCCATGAGTCAAATGGACTTAAGACCGCACCAGAGGCATTATGATAATGAGCGATTTCCTCACAAAGTTCCTTTCCTTTTGCAACGACAAGTCCGCTTAGTACATCGTTATGACCACCTAAATATTTCGTTGCACTATGAAGTACGATATCGGCACCTTCTGTTAATGGCTGCTGTATATAAGGTGTGTAGAATGTGTTGTCTACAATAAGAAGTAGTCCGTGTCTTTTCGCTACAGTTGCAACAGCGGCAATATCGGTAACTTGCATTAATGGATTAGTTGGAGTTTCTATGAAAATAGCCTTCGTTTTCGTTGTGATGGCTTGCTCAATTTGTTTAATAGATTGTGTATTTACGTATCTACATCGAACGTTCCACTTTTTTTCGTGCTCAGAAAATAATCGATAAGTGCCACCGTATAAATCTTCAGAAACAATAAGTTCGTCTCCAGAGCGGAATAGGGAAAGGACAAGAAGAACGGCTGCCATCCCTGAACTACAGGCATAACCTTGTTCGCCGCACTCTAAGTCTGCGATTGCCTGTTCTAATAGGCCGCGCGTTGGATTTCCAGTTCGTGAATAATCAAATCCAGTAGATTTACCGATTCCTTCGTGACGATAAGCAGTTGAAAAATAAACAGGTGGATTAACAGTTCCTGTTGTAGTTTCACTCCGGTTTCCGATTTGCGCTAATTTTGTTTCGATAGTTGACATGTGAAAATTCCTCCTTTTTAAATTGAACCATTAGTTGAATATAAAATAAAAAAGCCTTCTAAGAAGAAGGCTTTCGGTTTGAATAGAGTCTTCTTCTCATCTGTCAAATCTTTCACAATTTGCTGGAATTAGCACCTTATTAACAAATGTTAATGGTTGCTGAGGCGTCATAGGGCCAGTCCCTCTACCTCTCTAGATAAGAATGTTCGTATGAAATTTTATTATGTTTTTAACTTTACAACAAAAGATAATTGAATTGCAACTTTATTTTAAATAATTTTTATTTTTCCGCAAGTGTCATTGACTTTTGTATTTGTGCGTGCTAAATTTATAAAAAAATTAACAAACATTGTTAAAAGGGGAACGCATTTCCTTTTAGCTACATAAATAAAATAATAAAGACAAACTCTTATTGAGAGCGGTGGAGGGAAAGGCCCTGTGAAACCCGGCAACCTTCAAACGAAATGTTTGAAACGGTGCTAATACCTGCAAAACGAATGTTTTGCATAATAAGAGGAGGATCGATTATGTCCCCCTCTTCAAAGTGAAGAGGGGGGTTTTTATATTGATAGAAATGAGGGAGATTTGTGAAATTACTAGATTTATTATCAAAAGGAATTGTAATAGGTGATGGTGCGGTTGGGACGTTATTACATTCACATGGTTTGCAAAGTAGTTTTGAAGAATTGAATATATCTGATCCAGATTTAATTATATCGATTCATAAGCAATATGTAGCGGCTGGGGCAGATGTGATTCAAACAAATACGTACGGAGCAAATGAAGCGAAATTACGTATGTATGGATTAGAAAATCAAGTTACTGAAATTAATAGAGCGGCAGTAAAATTGGCGAAAGCATCTGTTACAGACAGAAATGCAATTTTAGGCACAATTGGTGGTATGAAACATATCGGGGCGGTTACGACAACTGATATGGAGCGAGAATTTATGTTACTGGAACAGGCAAGTGCATTATTAGAAGAACAGGTTGATGGACTGCTATTAGAGACTTTTTATGATGAGTTTGAATTACTTCATGCTGTCCAGGTGTTACGAAAAGAAACAAATATTCCAATTGTAGCGCAATTGGCGTTACATGAGGCGGGTACGACTCAAAATGGAAATGATGTAAATGAAATATTAAAACAACTTTTAGATTACGGTGCAAATGTTGTTGGATTGAACTGCCAACTAGGGCCACTTCATATGACGGAAGCTTTTAAAATGATATCGATTCCGAAAAATGGTTACTTGTCAGCATATCCAAATGCAGGTCTCCCAAATTATGTAGAGGGACGATACGTATATGAGGGAAGTCCAGCTTATTTTGAAGCGATGACACCGAAATTTATTGAGCAAGGTATTCGGTTATTGGGCGGTTGTTGTGGCACGACTCCAGAGCATATTGAAAGTATGAAACGTGCTACTCTAAATGTTACGCCTGTAATAGAAAAGGATACGGTTCAAAGACCGAAAGTAGTTCATACACATGAGAAACGTTCAAAAGCTCATGTCACTTTAGCAGAGAAAGCAAAAAAACAAACGACCGTAGTAGTGGAATTAGATCCACCAAAAACGTTAGATACGCAGCGGTTTTTTGAAGGCGCAAGAGCATTGAAAAGAGCTGGAGCAGATGCTATTACTCTAGCAGATAATTCATTAGCATCGCCCCGTATCTCGAATATGGCAATGGGAGCATTATTAACGAAGCATGATATTCCGGTATTGACGCACTTAACATGTAGAGACCATAACGTCATCGGACTACAATCTCATTTACTAGGATTATCAGCGTTAGGCATGGAAGAAGTGTTAGCTTTAACTGGAGATCCAGCGCGCGTTGGTGATTTTCCAGGTGCCACTTCTGTATATGATTTGTCCTCTATCGAGCTCATTAAAATGATTAAAGAAATGAACGATGGGCGTTCCGTTTTAGGGAAATCCATTGGACCGGCAACAAGGTTTTCTGTGGGCGGTGCATTTAACCCGCATGTAAGACATTTAAAAGCAGCGGTTAAGCGAATGGAACGGAAAATAGATGCTGGAGCAGAATATTTCTTAACGCAGCCAATCTATGATATCGCGTTAATTGAAGAAGTGTATGAAGCGACAAAGCATTTAGAACAACCTATTTTTATTGGAATTATGCCATTAATAAGTAAACGGAATGCAGATTTTCTTCATTTTGAGGTGCCAGGTATTACTTTACCTGAAGCAGTAAGAGAGAGAATGGATGGACATGAAACGAAAGAGACAGCAATTGAGGAAGGGATTCGTATTTCTCAAGAATTGATCGATGCGGCGATGAAATACTTTAACGGCATTTATCTTATTACACCATTTTTAAAATATGAAATTACAGAACATCTTGTTAAATATGTGAGAGAAAAGCAAGAAGTGAAAGAAGGTATTAATTGATGAAATGTATAGAAGAAAAATTACAAAATAACATCTTACTATTAGATGGTGCAATGGGAACGATGATCCAGCAAGAGGATTTAACTGCGGAAGATTTCGGAGGAGAGGAGTACGAAGGGTGTAATGAGTATTTAGTAGAAACAAGACCAGATGTTATTTTAAAGATTCATAAAGCCTATATTGAAGCTGGAGCGGATATTATTGAAACAAATACATTTGGGGCAACCAATATTGTACTAAGTGATTATGAGTTATCTCATTTAGACGAGGAGCTAAATGAGAAGGCAGCGCGTTTAGCGAAGCAAGCAGTCGAAGAAAGCGGGAAGGAAATATATGTTGCGGGAGCAATGGGACCGACAACGAAAGCGATTAGTGTTACTGGTGGTGTAACGTTTGAAGAATTAATTGAAGCTTATACACGGCAGGCAAGAGGATTGTTGAAAGGAGAAGTGGATGTATTACTCGTTGAGACGAGTCAAGATATGCGTAACGTGAAGGCTGCTTATATTGGAATTCAAGCGGCTTTTGATGAACTAAATACAGTTGTACCTATCATGATTTCGGGAACGATTGAACCGATGGGAACGACTCTAGCTGGGCAAACAATTGAGGCTTTTTACTTATCGGTAGAACATATGAAGCCATTATCTGTTGGATTAAACTGTGCGACTGGTCCGGAGTTTATGAGAGACCATATTCGTTCTCTATCTGATTTATCGGAGTGTTACATTTCTTGTTATCCAAATGCAGGTCTTCCTGATGAAGATGGACATTATCATGAATCTCCATCCTCGCTTGCCGAGAAAGTGAAGCGATTTGCAGAAGAAGGATGGGTTAATATTATCGGTGGTTGTTGTGGTACAACACCAGAACATATAAAAGCAATGAAATCCGCATTAACGTCTCTTAAACCTCGTGAACAGCAAGAGAGAGCGGGACATGGGGTTAGTGGATTAGAGGCACTGCAATATGATGACTCCATGAGACCGTTATTTGTTGGTGAAAGAACAAATGTTATTGGATCACGTAAATTTAAAAGATTAGTAGCAGAAGGGAAATTTGAAGAGGCTGCTGAAATCGCTAGAGCGCAAGTGAAGAAAAATGCTCATATTATTGATATTTGTATGGCAGACCCGGACCGCGATGAAATAGAAGATATGGAAAACTTCTTGGCAGAAGTTACGAAAGTGTTAAAAGTACCGATTATGATTGACTCAACAGATGAACATGTGATGGAGCGAGCTCTTACTTATATTCAAGGGAAAGCTGTTATTAATTCAATTAATTTAGAAGATGGAGAAGAGCGATTTGAAAAAGTGACACCGCTTCTTCGTAAATATGGTGCTGCAATTGTAGTTGGAACAATCGATGAAGATGGAATGGCAGTAAGTGCGGAAAGAAAACTAGAAATTGCGAAAAGAAGTTATGAGTTATTGACGACGAAATATGGTATACGCCCATCAGATATTATTTTTGATGCACTTGTATTTCCTGTAGGGACAGGTGATGAAGAGTATATTGGCTCGGCGGCTGCGACGATAGAAGGGATTCGCCTTATTAAAGAAGCATTACCAGAGTGTTTAACGATTTTAGGTGTAAGTAACATATCATTTGGTTTACCACCAGCTGGTCGCGAAGTGTTAAATTCCGTCTTTTTATATCATGCAACGAAAGCAGGGTTAGATTACGCGATTGTAAATACGGAAAAATTAGAGCGCTATGCGTCAATTCCTGATGAAGAAAAACGCCTTGCAGATGCATTGCTTTTTGAAACGACGCAAGAGACGTTGGAAAAATTTACAAACTTCTATCGCGTGGCAAAAAAGAAAGATGTTGTTGTCCAAGAAACATTAACACTTGATGAAAGGCTCGCAAATTACATTGTAGAAGGTACGAAACAAGGTTTACACGAAGATTTAAGTCTCGCACTTACAGAAGGAAGAAAACCTTTGGATATTATTAATGGCCCACTTATGACAGGAATGGATGAGGTAGGACGATTATTTAATAATAATGAGCTTATCGTTGCTGAAGTATTGCAAAGTGCTGAAAGTATGAAAGCTGCTGTAAGTTATTTAGAGCCACATATGGAATCTAGCGATAGTGCGAAAAAAGGGAAAGTATTATTAGCAACTGTAAAAGGTGATGTGCATGATATTGGGAAAAATCTCGTTGAAATTATTTTAGCAAATAACGGATATGAGATTATTAATTTAGGAATTAATGTTCGCTCAGATCGAATTGTGCAAGAAGTACAAGAAAAGAAGCCTGATATTATAGGTCTTTCTGGTTTATTAGTAAAATCGGCTCAACAAATGGTAACGACTGCTGAAGATTTAAAAGCGGCGGATATTGATATTCCAATTGTTGTAGGCGGGGCAGCGTTAACGAGAAAGTTTACAGATAATCGCATTTCGCCATCTTATAAAGGGCTCGTATGTTATGCGAGTGATGCGATGACGGGGCTGGATATTATTAATAAGCTTCAAAAAGAAGAAGAGCGTGAGAAGATGAAGCAGGATAAAAAAGAACGTCATCTTCATATCGTAACAAAAGAAGAGAAGAAAGTAGAAATTCCAGCAGTAATTGAACCATTACCAAAATCAGAGGTTATGGTACCTGATTCAACAAAACGAATTGTATTAAGAGATGTTCCTGTTTCACATCTCGCGCCATTTCTAAATAGACAAATGCTGCTTGGACATCACCTTGGCCTAAAGGGAAGTGTGAAGAAACTTTTGCGAGAGGGAGATAAAAGAGCGCATGAATTAAATGATTTAATAGATGAATTATTGCAGGAAGGACAATCTTGGTTAAAACCGAAAGCAGTGTATCAATTTTTCCCAGCACAAAGCGACGGACAGAATATTGTAATATATGATCCAGAAGATCATACGCGTATTATAGAGCGTTTCACATTCCCAAGACAAGGAAAAGCACCATATCGTACTTTAGGTGACTATTTACGCCCAGTTGGAGATGAGATGGACTATGTTGCTTTCCTATCTGTTACGGTTGGAGAAGGTGTTCGTGACATTGCTGAAGAGTGGAAGGCGAAAGGTGATTATTTACGCAGTCATGCTATTCAATCGTTAGCGCTTGAACTAGCAGAAGGACTTGCTGAAAAAACACATATGCTCATTCGCGATCGCTGGGGGATTCCAGATTCGCCAGAATTGACGATGGAAGAACGCTTCCGTACGAAATATAGAGGGATACGAGTGTCCTTCGGTTATCCAGCATGTCCAGAACTCGCAGATCAAGAAAAGTTATTTCGCTTAATTCATCCAGAGGAAATAGGTATTTCATTAACGGAAGGATTTATGATGGAGCCAGAAGCGTCTGTAACGGCTATGGTATTTTCTCACCCCGAGGCAAGATATTTTAGTGTATTATAGTCTAGAAGGGGGAGACGTATGAAAAAAATAGTCTTTACAGGTGGCGGTTCGGCAGGGCATGTAACACCTAATTTAGCCATCATTCCACATTTACAAGAACAAAATTGGGATATTTCTTATATTGGTTCTCATCAAGGAATTGAGAAAACGATTATAGAAAAGGAAGGCATTCCGTACTATAGTATTGCGAGCGGAAAGCTACGCCGTTATTTTGATTTAAAAAATATAAAAGATCCTTTTCTTGTGATGAAGGGTGTTATGGATGCGTATGTAAGGATTCGAAAACTAAAACCAGATGTAATTTTTTCAAAAGGTGGTTTCGTATCTGTACCAGTCGTAATTGGAGGATGGTTAAACAGGGTACCAGTTTTATTACATGAATCTGATATGACGCCAGGACTAGCAAACAAAATTGCGCTCCGTTTCGCTTCAAAAATATTTGTTACATTTGAAGAAGCTGCGAAACATTTACCGAAAGAAAAAGTAATTTATACAGGATCTCCTGTACGTGAAGAAGTACTAAAGGGAAATCGTGAAAAAGGTTTAGCATTTTTAGGTTTTTCACGTAAAAAGCCAGTTATTACAATTATGGGAGGAAGTTTGGGCGCAAAAAAAATTAATGAAACGGTTCGAGAAGCGTTACCAGAACTTCTGAAAAAATATCAAATTGTTCACCTTTGCGGAAAAGGTAATCTTGATGATAGTTTACAAAATAAAGAAGGATATAAACAATTTGAGTATGTACACGGAGAACTGCCAGATATATTAGCCATAACAGATTTTGTTATTTCACGTGCGGGGTCCAACGCTATTTTTGAGTTTTTAACATTGCAAAAGCCGATGGTTTTAATTCCACTATCGAAATTTGCAAGTCGTGGAGATCAAATACTAAATGCAGAGTCTTTTGAGAGACAAGGATATGCTTCCGTATTGTATGAAGAAGATGTGACTGTGAAATCTCTTATAAAGCATGTCGAAGAATTAAATCAAAATAATGAAGTGTATAGAACAGCTCTAAAAAAATATAATGGAAAAGAAGCAATTCAAACAATCATTCAACATATTTCAGAGGCATGATGAAACAATCATGCCTCTTTTAGTAGGATGAAAGATTCCAAGAAACGGTGTTTTTATGTTACAATAGCAAATGGATTAGTAGGGAAATTCCAATTAATGAAGCGTGAAAATACGAATGGATTAGGAGTGACTGTGTTGGAGCTAAGTCTCTATGAAAATACTGCACTTATTATATGCTTTGTGTTGTACGTTGGTAGTGTTATTGTTTATATTTCAAGGAAGTTTTCGCAAGAAAGAGAGCTTGAAAAATCAGAGATAACAGCTGAACTAGAAATGTTAGCTGATGAAAGTTATAAAAAGCAAAAAATAAAAGAAGATCATGAAGCATCCCATCATTTAAACGCAAATAAGTTTTAAAGATGGGGATTTTTTTTGAAGTCGTTTTTTATTATATAGCAAGTAACGCTAAAAAGGAGTTTCCCGTATATAAAGAAGGGGTGTATATAAATGAATTTTTATATCGCTTCAGGATTCCAAAATAAACATCTTGTACGTTCTGTAGCAAATGAACTGAAATATGCAGGATGGCACCATACATATGATTGGACAAGAAACGAAAGAGCTGTGAATCAAGAGCAATTAAGAGAAATTGGTCAGGCAGAAAAGAATGCTATTAAAGAAGCGGATATATTTTTACTTATATTAGATGGCGGAAACGGGAGCCATACAGAGTTTGGAATGGCGATCGCGTTAGAGAAAAATATATATGTATATCATGAAGGAAATCCGCTCCAAACAACGTTCTATCATTTGCCAGAAATAAATATTTTTGAAGGAGATGCAGCAGAATTTGCATCTTATGTTATGAATCATGTGAAATAATAGTAACTATCTAAAAGGTTATAAAAGTGATCTTTTGGGTACAGTGATGATAAGAAACATATATAAAGGAGTACATAATATGAAATTAGAAAATGGATGGGAAACGAGCTTTTTAGAAGTCGTACAAAATAGCGAATTTAAGAAAGAGGCACTTCTTAGCCAATTACTTTTTGCAGATAGTGAAGAAGTTGAGGAGCTTGTAGATGATTATGGTTATGAAGAAATTATTGACCGCGAACATGATGATGAATTAGCTGATATTTTAGGAGAAGAACTTTTTAGTGAGATGGAACGACACGTATTCTTATCTTCACAGTCAGAAGAAAAACTTATTTCATTCGTAAATGGATTAGGTTTTCATGTGTTAGATTGGATCGTTCTTCTTGAAACAGAATTTGGCATCGATAGTGCACACTTTACGTCGGATGCTGTGAAAATGTTAGAAAAGCGTTTCAGACAATTTCCATACATAGAAGATAAAACAATTTTTGACATGACATTTGGAGAAGCAATGGATGTATTAGAGTCTATTACAGGATTACAACTGAAAGAAAAGATGAACGTATAATGTAAAAAAAGAACGTGATCACCTCACGTTCTTTTTTTACATTATAATAATTTTATCATCTAGTTTCGTTTGTCCGCTAAGAAGTGCGTTTAAATATTCCACTTTTCTTATACAGGCTTGTATATGTCTTTCAACCTCTTGTAACTCTGCTTGGTGATGCGTTTCAATAGGATGAATTTGTACGTTGAATTTTTCAAATTGACTACTATATGTTATTTCTGCATAGCCGCTCATAATATCTGTTTCGTTATGAAATAAAAATTGCTTCGTTTTGTCACAGAATGATACATTCTGAAAGCCATATACTTTTAATGCTTCAATTACTTTTTTTATCATTTTTGTATTCATTTTTTTTAACCCTCTTTACGAAGTTCTACTTATACATTATAACATAAAAAATTACATAGAAAGCGCTTCCAAGTGTATTTTATTATAAACTTTACGTTTCAATCACAAAAATGAAACAAAGAAAAAATAATTGTAAAGAAGGAAGGACTCTTTTATTGTTTCGTCATATATATAGAGAAATAGTGCAATGAAAGGAAATTTTCCGAGGTGGAGATCGTATTTCCAATTTGAGCGCAGTAAAAGAGGTGAAGATCTTGAACTTTGATATTGTAGGACAAAAAGCATATATAAAAGATGGACCGCATCGGAACCGAATTGGAATTGTAAAGAAAAACGAGACAAAATTAGAATCGCAGTTTGCTATTGTAATTGGAGAACAAATCATTGAGGTAGAGCTAAAAGATATCGTGTTAGTTGGAGTAGACGTAGGACAATTTCATAAATGGTGCGAACAAAATGGTTATTTGTGAAAAGGACGGGCTGTGAGATAATGAAGTATATGTGAGGAAAGAGAATATGTTATTGTATTCTCTTTTTCTATGTGTAAGGAGACGGAGATGAAGTATACAGAAAGAGATTTTACATTGGAGTTAAAAGAGAACATTCAATGCATGGAGAAGGAAATAGAGAGAATAGCATTTAAACTTTTTAAAGATTATTCACATTTGTACATAGAAAAAAACATGGAATTATTTATAGAACTCATCAGAGATAAAGAAAATCCTTTTGAAACAGGATATTCTTCATCAATTTCGATAGCTGTATTAGATGAAGAAGGAAAGATGATTGAATTTTATACAGTTCCTATCTGGGAATGTTGTAGTTATTTTTTAGGAGTACCGCTTCAAATAAGGTTTTGGGGAAATAAGTTAAGTGGTGAACTTGTTGATGAATCTTATTGTGAGATAGAGGAGGAGTTAAAGGAGCGGTTGGAAGAATTTTTACAGTTTGCAGATGAGGAATAATAGTTAATCTGTAGTTTATAATTAATAGTTATTAAAAAAATGAAAAACGGTGTAATTTCTTTATATCTGTACATAGTGTTTGAAACAATATGTTATGCCTTATGTATAAAAGATAAAGAGGAAGATGAAAAGAACTAAAAAAGGACGCTAACCGTTTTGTTAGCGTCCTTTTCATTATGAAGCAATTTCACCAGTTTTTGTATCATCTTGATTGTACGTATCTTGATCTAATTCACCAAGCCATTTACTAGAAATAAGACCTGCTGTCATAGAACCACTTACGTTAAGAGCTGTACGCCCCATATCGATTAATGGTTCAACTGAGATAACAAGAGCGACAATACCGATTGGTAAGTTCATTGTAGATAGTACGATTAACGCTGCGAATGTTGCACCGCCACCAACGCCGGCAACACCGAATGAGCTAATAGCAACGACAGCGATTAAAGTTAAAATAAATTGTGGTTGTAATGGATCAATTCCTACAGTTGGAGCGACCATCATTGCAAGCATTGCTGGATAAATACCTGCGCAACCGTTTTGTCCGATAGATACTCCAAATGAGGCTGCGAAGTTTGCAATCCCTTCAGAAATACCAAGTTTTTCTTTTTGAGCTTCAATATTTAATGGCATTGCACCAGCACTAGAGCGAGATGTGAATGCAAATGTTAATACAGGGAACACCTTTTTCAAATATTGAATTGGATTTAAACCAGATAGAGCAATTAATAATAAGTGGATAACGAACATTACGATAAGTGCCACGTAAGACGCTAACACGAAGTTACCAAGTTTTAAAATAGCATTTATGTCGCTACCAGCAACTGTTTTTGCCATAAGAGCTAATACGCCGTATGGAGTAAGACGTAAAATTAATGTTACCATACGCATTACAATTGCATATACAGCATCAAGCATTTTCTTAAATAGCTCTGCTTGTTCTGGATATTTTCGTTTTACACCTATAAAGGCGATGCCGATAAAGGCTGCAAATATTACAACAGAAATTGTTGATGTTGGACGAGCGCCTGTTA
The DNA here is from genome assembly GCF_003812125.1 of Bacillus sp. FDAARGOS_527. Taxonomy (NCBI): domain Bacteria; kingdom Bacillati; phylum Bacillota; class Bacilli; order Caryophanales; family Bacillaceae; genus Bacillus; species Bacillus sp. FDAARGOS_527. The sequence goes on along the minus strand of NZ_CP033795.1, from coordinate 3,349,722 downwards.
AATCAAGAAATGGATTTGTAGGCAATAGTTCTAATAATTTATCTGGAATTGTTGTTTTTTCAATAGAAGTAAATCTTTCTTCAACTAGCTTCAGACGAGCAGATTCTGCATCACCTTGTTGCAGACCAGTTGCAGATACATCAAATCCTGCACTTGCAGCGATACCGACAGCTGCAGCAATTCCTGTAGTCAGAATTAAAATTCCGATAATAAGACCACTAATTTTACCAAGGTTTTTCGTTAACTGTAATTTTGTAAATGCTGAAATAATAGATACTAAAATAAGTGGCATAACGATCATTTGAAGTAACTTCACATAACCGTTACCGATTAAGCCAAACCAAGTATTTGATTCAATAATTACTTTAGAAGTTGGCTCATAAATAAATTGTAATATAAGGCCGAAGATAATTCCGACTCCTAAAGCGGTAAATACACGTTTATTAAAAGATACATGCTTACGTTGCATATAATATAATACGCCAACTAAAATGAGCATGACTGCAACGTTAATTCCGACAAGCAGTGTATTCATGATGATTCCCCCTAATTCCAATCTGTTATATAGAATATAAATCAATAAAACCTATAAGTCAACTAGGGAATTCCGGAATTAAAAAAAAGATGGCAAAATGCCATCTTTTAATGTCCAGCCCCAGGGACAAGTAAAAATGTCGTGTAGTATGTAAATCCTATGAAGAAAACAGTTAAATATGCCCCGAATACGTATATATACATACGCTCTGTTAAATTTAAATAGCTTAAAAGTACGAAGAATCCTGTTTGTCCTAAAAATAGTAGTGCGGCCTGTTGCATATCCCCTACGTAAAACATAACCGAGAAAATTCCAGTCCAAAAGCCGAGAACGCGAAACATGCGCTCCATGCCATCTCCCTCCTTTTCTAAAAAAAGTAAACCTCACTTCATTATAGTTTATTTTTCTTACTATTGTAAATATTCGTTCATATAAAAAGAAGCCAATTATAATTGGCTTCTTTTTATATGAGAAATTAAATTGTTAGTTTATAATTACAAGATTTACATCCATCTAGTAAACTATCATTTCGTGTTAATTCCGTGTTAGGGAATAGGATTTCAAAAATCCCTTTCATCATATCCCCGTGCATATTACAAATTTCAGTTGGGTGATGGACAGCAACTTCTTTAAATGGACAATTGTGTACATCATAGAAAATTTTCGTTCCATCTGCACTTAATTCAAATGCAGGTGATAAGCCAGCTGTCGAAAAGGCTTCTTTTGCAATTTGAATTTTTTGTTCAACTGTTAAGGCATCTTCACTCACATTTAAACGCTGCATATGTTGTTGCATTAATTCGGCCCCGAATTGTTTCCCTGTTTCGTAGAGCGCTTTTTCACCAGCAGCACCAAGGCTAAGTAAAGAATTAAACGCGATTCTTGCTAACAATTGATAGTCACGGAATGGGAATTGTAATTGGATAACATCTTCAGATAATACATATAATCTGCTTGGTCGTCCGCCTTTTCCAGTTTTCTTCGTTTCAGATTTCAGCATATGAACATCTTCTAATTTAGATAAATGTAAACGCGCTACGTTTGGATGAATGTCAAACTCATCAGCAATTTCTTGTACAGTTACGTAACTATGTTTTTGAGAAATATATTTATAAATGTAATAACGAGTTGGGTCAGCTAAAACACCTGTAATTTTTAAAGCTTGTTCCATGAGGATCTCCACCTTTATCACTTTATCCAAGATAATAACATTATAATACAGATAAACATGGGTATAGGTAATTTTAGACAATAATTCGGAAATTGTTCATAATTTCACAAACATATTTTTCCTTTTCCATCTAGTGAAAATGCAAAAATACCGATTTTTCAGATGGATTTCTTCATGCTATATACATAGTGAGGAGGGAAAAATGATGAATGGAATTGAAAGCTTTGCGAATACGATTTTGAAAGAGGCGTGTAGGGTACAAGCTTCGGATTTACATATTGTGCCCCGGAAGAAGGATGTAGTGATTCAACTACGCATAGGGAAAGATTTAATGACGAAACAATACATTGAAAAGGAATTTGGAGAAAAACTTGTTTCACACTTTAAATTTTTAGCATCCATGGATATAGGGGAGAGGCGGAAGCCACAAAATGGTTCACTGTATTTACAAATGGATGGACAGGAAGTGTATTTACGTCTTTCCACGCTTCCAACTGTATATCAAGAAAGTCTCGTTATTCGTCTTCATTTACAAGCATCTATTCAGCCGTTATCTCATCTTTCGTTATTTCCAAGTACAGCGAAGAAACTACTTTCTTTTTTACATTATTCCCATGGGTTACTCGTATTTACTGGACCGACTGGATCGGGGAAGACAACAACAATGTATGCATTATTAGAGGTAATTAGAAAAAAGAAAACACGCCGCATCGTTACACTGGAAGATCCAGTTGAAAAAAGAAATGACGATGTATTACAAATTCAAATAAATGAAAAAGCAGGTATCACATATGAGGCGGGACTAAAGGCTATTTTGCGTCATGATCCAGATGTTATTTTAGTGGGTGAAATTCGTGATGAAGAAACAGCAAAAATCGCTATAAGAGCAAGTTTGACTGGCCATTTAGTAATGACGACACTGCATACGAATGATGCGAAAGGAGCAATACTTCGGTTTATGGACTTTGGCATAACAAGGCAAGAGATTGAACAATCTTTATTGGCTATAGCTGCACAGCGACTTGTTGAATTGAAGTGTCCGTTTTGTAAAAGAAAGTGCTCAACTGTATGTAAATCAATGAGGCAAGTAAGGCAAGCGAGTATTTATGAGTTGTTATATGGATATGAGTTAAAACAAGCGATTAAAGAAGCAAACGGGGAATGTGTCACGTACAAGCATGAGACATTAGAGTCTTCGTTGCGAAAAGGATACGCTTTAGGATTTTTAGAAGAGGATGTTTATGTTTAAGAAAATATGGAGTTTAAGTGATCAAGTAATATTACTGAAACGATTAGGAGAACTATTAGAAAAAGGATACTCTCTTTTGCAGGCATTAGAATTTTTACGGTTTCAATTACCTTTAGAAAAGAAAGTACAATTGCAGCGCATGATTGATGGATTAAAAAATGGAAAAAGTCTACACGATTCTTTTCATCAATTAAAGTTTCATCAGGAGATGTTAAGCTATTTATTTTATGCCGAGCAACATGGTGATATTTCTTTTGCGTTGCAACAAGGGAGTGCACTTCTTTATAAAAAGGATAAGTATAGGAAAGATATGATGAAAATAATGCAGTATCCTATGTTTTTGGCGTTCTTTTTAATAATCATGATTTTGATTTTTAACCGCATTTTATTACCACAAGTTGACATGGTATATAGTTCATTTGGTTCTACAGCACCGTTATTCACAGAACAAATATTAAGTACAATTAAGCTACTACCCTATCTTATTTTTAGCACTATTTTTATTGTTATGGTGGGTTGTAGTGTATATATATTGTACTTTCGGAAACTCCCGCATATGAAGCGAGTAAAAATTATGCTTCGTATCCCCCTCGTAAAAACATTTCTTATTTTAAAGCATTCGCATTATTTCGCTACTCAATTGAGCAGCTTATTACACGGAGGACTATCAGTACTTGAGGCTCTAACAATAATGATGGAGCAAAAGTATCAGCCGTTCTTTCAGTATGAAGCGGGCCGAGTTAAACACCAATTAATTGCGGGAGAACCGTTGCAATCTATTATTGCTAAAAGCGGATATTATGAGGAAGAACTTTCTTATATTATTACACATGGTCAAGCAAACGGTAATTTGGCGATTGAATTAGGTGATTATAGTGATCTGATTATGGAAAAGATGGAGCAAAAAATTAAACGTATGTTAGTGATTATTCAACCGATTTTATTTACGTGTATTGGAGCAATAGTTGTTCTTATGTATTTAGCGATGATTATGCCAATGTTTCAAATGATGAATTCTATATAGGAGGCATTTACATGCAGAATGAGGAAGGGTTTACCCTTTTAGAAATGTTATTAGTTATGGTCGTCATCACTGTATTATTACTATTAATTATTCCAAATGTAGTTACGCAGCGCTCATCCGTCGAAGGAAAAGGATGTAAAGCCTATGTGAAATCTATAGAAGCGCAAATACAAGTATATCAACTACAACATAATAAAATTCCCTCGCTAAAAGAGCTAATTGATGGGAAATATATTACAAAGGATGAGTGTCCGAATGGTGAAGCTATTCATATTTCCAATGATGGCACGGTAACAAGTGGGAAACTGTGAAGCAAAAAGGTTTTACACTTTTAGAAATGCTACTCGTTTTATTTGCTATTTCTGTATTAAGTATGGTCACGTATTTTCATGTACATTCATTATACGAAAAACAAAAAATCGAACAATTTTTAAGACAGTTTTCAAATGATATTTTGTATATGCAACAATTAGCTATAAACCGTCAAAAACACTATACATTACGATGGCATAAAGATAGACATATGTATTATATAGGGGAATCGAGTACGGATCATTCTATCATTAAAAGAGAATATGATAGCGATATACAATTGGATTTGAATACTTTTCCAAATCCGATGACATATAATCCGAGTGGAAATATTAATAGAGGTGGCACGATTTTACTTTCGTATCGAAGTTATAAATATGAGATTGTATTCCAGCTTGGAAGAGGGAGATTTACGTATCGTGAAATGTCAAAAAGGGTCAGTGATGGCTGAAATGCTTGTAGCATTAAGTATAGTAATGATGATGGTATCTTTACTACTTCCGCAAACAGTATTGATTATGCAAGAACGAAAAAACATACAAATTCGTTATAAGGCATTTGTATTATTAAAAAAAGAAGCAGCTTTATATATGTATGAGAATGAGGCAAAACAACAGAAAGAAAAAGTCATAAATGGAAATGTATATTACACATATTGGGGAGGAAATGAAGTTTGTGCGATGTGGAAAGATGTGAAAGGAAAAATGATGGAACAATGCTTTTATGCGGGAGAAAAAATGAATTAGAAGTTGGATTTACATTAATTGAAATGATTGTATGTTTTTTTCTGTTATCACTTTTCTTTTTACTCTTACCACGTTTAAGCTTTATTGGAATAGAAAACAAGCAATCAAAAGGGTTAAATAATTGGGAATGGGATGTGTTTGTAGGACAAGTACAGTTAGAGTTTCGTGAAGTATCATTTGTGGAAAAAATAGTTCCTGAAAATAGAGAGAGTATGTTGCGCTTCCGTCTTCGCACTGGAGATGAAGTGACGTATGAAAAATTGAATAATCACCTTATAAGAAAAGTGAACATGCGCGGAAGAGAAGTTATATTACAAAATGTTGAAATGGTTTCGTATGAAGTAACACCTCATTTGCTCTTTATCAATGTGAAAGATAGGAGCGGGAAAAAATATGAAGGTGTAGCTATAAGGTATAGCGAAATGGGAATACATGTATGATAAAACAAGATGGATTTACGATGCCAGGAACAATCATTTTTCTTATATTATTAACTTCGTTCTTTATATACGAAACGAATATGTTGCTTATAGATAAAAAATTTTATATTGAAATAGAGCAAAAGTTTGTACTGGAGGAAATACTAAATCAATCTATTACAAATATAAAAAAAGACTTACGGCAAAAAGAAAAGGAAGATAATTTTTTCTTTTCATATGAAAAGGGCGAAGCGAGTGGAAATTACGTATTTGAAAACGACGTTATTCTCGTTTCATTGCAGTGCAAAATAAAACAGGAAGTTTTCTATAAAGTAAGCTTTCGGTATAGAAAAAAAGATGAGAAAATATTCGATTGGATAGAAGGATAGTATGTGAAATATATGGATAAAAAACCATTATTTATCATTTGAAAATAGGCTGTTTTTTAAAAGGAAATGGATAAATAAAACAATTAAAAGTTTAAATTTTCTCAAAAAAGAGAAAGGTAGAAAGAATATGATATATTCATGCTATCCAATCATTATTTTTAGGGAGAATAGGGAAATGACAAACAACAATCAAATAGGTGAAAATAAGGAACAAACTATTTTTGATCATAAAGGAAATGCAATTATGACAGAAGATAGGGAAATACAAATTATTTCAAAATTCGAAGAACCTCTTATTGTCGTGTTAGGAAATGTATTAAGTGATGAAGAGTGTGACAAATTAATTGAATTGTCTAAAAATAAATTAGCACGTTCTAAAGTTGGTTCATCACGTGATGTAAATGATATTCGAACGAGTAGTGGTGCATTTTTAGATGATAATGAACTTACTGCGAAGATTGAAAAACGAATTTCATCTATCATGAATGTTCCTGTTTCGCATGGAGAAGGATTACACATTTTAAATTATGAAGTGGATCAACAATATAAAGCACACTATGATTATTTTGCCGAACATAGTAGATCAGCTGCTAATAATCGTATTAGTACGCTTGTCATGTACTTAAATGATGTAGAAGAAGGCGGAGAAACTTTCTTTCCGAAATTAAATCTTTCTGTGCACCCTAGAAAGGGAATGGCAGTATACTTTGAGTATTTCTATCAAGATCAATCACTAAATGAGCTTACGTTACACGGAGGGGCACCTGTAACGAAAGGTGAGAAATGGATTGCAACGCAGTGGGTGAGAAGAGGTACTTATAGATAAAGCGAGTATGTTACGTTTTGTTCTTCAGTGTATAAGAAGAACAAAACGTTTTTTTATTAAATAAAGTAGCATCTTTCGTTATAATAACAAGTAATACATGACGATTGAGAGGAACGAAAATGAAATCTATATACATAACCGGCTATATGGGAGCTGGGAAAACAACAATTGGAAAAGCATTAAGTAAAGAACTTCATATGGATGTTATAGATACAGATCAAAAAATTGAAGAGAAGCAAGAGAAGGAGATTCGTGATATTTTTGCCGAAGAAGGTGAAATGGCTTTTCGGGAATATGAAAGTGAGATGTTACGTTCACTACCTGTTGAAAATGTAATCATTACAACTGGCGGCGGAATCATTGAGCGAGAGGAAAACCGAAAGTGGATGAAGGAAAATGGAACTGTCGTGTATTTATATTGTGATCCACATGTAATTGCAGAAAGGCTTCGTGAAGATACGACACGTCCACTATTTCAGAAGAAAGATATAGATGCATTTGTAATGAAATTCGAATTGCGCCGAGCTTATTATGAAGAGGCCCATATCCATATTGATACGACGAATAAGTCTGTAAAGCAAATTATGGATGAATTAAAAGAAAAGATTAATGAATAAAAAAGTGGACATACTAATCAAGTAGAGGTGATGATAATATGTCTACTAATGATTATGTTCGCTTTGTGACACAGCAGTTTGTGTCGTATATGGATGCTCCAAAAGAAGATCGTAAACAAAAGAAAGAACAACGCCGTGCTGAAAAAGAGCCATTTATGAATAAGTGGTTTGGTGTTATGCCGCTAAGTGCTGCTTTGTTTTATCAAAACGTAAAAAATAAAAGAAAAAAATCAAGTTAAAGATTTCGTAATATGTGTAGCAAAATGAAAATCCCCTAGTAGCATCATACTACTAGGGGATTTTCATTTACTGCATAGACTCTTTTTCTTCTGTAACGGCATGTATTTTATTGTTCACCCAGACAAATCCAATTCCGATACAAATGGAAATACCCCATCCAACGGCGGTCATAATTGCTCTCATTTCACCGTAGCCATCTACACCGAAAACAGAGATGAAATAAATTTTTAAGAAGCTTTTTAATATGAATTGTAGACCGAAAAAGAGCGTTAAATATTGCAATGCTGGATAGATACGACTATCACGATACAGTTCACGACTTTTATCACGGTCATGGCCTTGCAGTGCAGCAATATCTGCTGCGAAATATAACATAAGTGGTTTTTTTATAAAAATTGTGCATATAACGATAATACCGAGTACGATGTGATAATACGCATCGTTCCACAACATTCGTTCAGCTGATCCAGATAATAGATCTACCGTTGTATTAGAAATGAGTGTAATTAAAATAAAGAACCCTGTTACGTTAAACTGTTTTTCTTTTTTAAAGGTATACAGTGTATAAATAATCCCCGGAACAGAGGAAAGTAACATTGCGTAATAAGGATCGATATAAGGTTTTGCAAATTTCCAAATGAGGAATGGGATTACGAGATAAAAGACAAGATCTAATATAGCTTTTTTATTTTGATTCATACAAATCCTCCTTAAGTCATACATATATTTTATAATATAATTTCTGAAAATTGTATAAGGTTTAATAGGAAAAGGAAAAATATATCACTTTTTGAGGGAGTAGTAGATTGAAAAAAATACCCCTAGCGTAGTAAGTTTTTTTAGTATATAATAAAGGAAACGCTTTCATTTCTAGTTTGTTCACAAAATGGACGGAAAATCACATATTTACTATCGATATGTTGCTTTATAATGAAACTAATTAAATATACATGCATACAATATTGTGAAATAAATAACATAAATAATCTATATAAATGTAAACGTTATCAAAAGAGAGAGGTGGAGACAATGAGTAAATTTTTCTTCAATCATAATCCAGCAACAGTAGAGGATGGAAGGCTTGTTAAGTATGCTGAAATTATTTATGGAGAAGGTGGCCGTTCTGTATTAGAAAATTTAATGGTGAAGGCATCTATCAGATTGCGTGATCGTTATCCGAATAAATCTGACGAGCAGATCTCGAACCTAGTAAATAAAGGCATCCATGATATGTTTCAAAAATATGTGAGTGAGTAAGAAGTAAGAGTAGCTAACGGCTGCTCTTATTTTTTTGTATAAGGATGGTGTCTCTAGCTGAAAATAAGGGTGTATTTTGAAAGATATAAAAAGGAGGGGAAATAATGAGCAATGGAATTGGTCGTTCAAAAGAAAATCTTCCAACTGATGCTAATCATGTGAGTGCAAAGGATCGTGCGCATCAAAAACGCATGGCAAAGCAAAAACAACAAGAGCGTAATGGCGATAGAGGATAACTCAAAAAAGCTCCTTCTAAAACAGAAGGGGCTTTTTAAGTTAGAAAATGATTTGCCGTAACATAAAAGAGTCCACCGTTAATAATTTGCACTGTAATACGGGGTTCGTATTGTTCTTGCAGTGCTTGTTTTTCAATTTCATAGCTTTCAGGAAGTTCATCACTTTCTTCATAAAAGCGATTTAAAAGATCTAAATCGTGATTCCAGCGCACTCTTGCTTCTTTTGCCCACGTATGGTCATCTTCTGCAATAATGTTTTTTAAAGCATCCTCTATGCGTTGTAAACCACTTTGCGGTTTAATAATAGGAGAGAGCGTAAAACAAAAGTCAGGTATTTTCGGTGTAAGTTTAATTTTAGTTAATGTTTCATGAAAGTTTGCAATCATTGTGCCAGAAATAAGATGAATTCCAATGGAGTGGAGGATATCTTTTTTTCGATCACATTGATAGGAAACTTTTATATTTATACCAAGCCACGGATGGAGCGGTGTATGTGTCGACCCGCTATGCCATACTTCCTCATATAAGCGTATGTAAGAGCCTAATTCTTTTGTCGTTTGAAAAATTTGATGAAGACGTGGCGAACCGTAGTGAATAAGCTCACCATCGTTTTCTTCATTTTCTGGATTTGTAATAAGAGTAAGGCGCATCGGATTCGGTACGCCTCCTGTTTTCTCAAGATAGTGCCAATAAAAAGGACGGTTCATTAATAATTTATCCATCTCAATTGTTAATTGTACGTCTAATAAGTGAGGAGAACGTTCTAAAATTTCACAGTTATTCGCCTCAAAAAAATTGTATAAGTAATTATGAATTTCATGTTGCTGCATAGCCTTGCACCTCAGCTTCGTTTCGTTTCGCAAAGTCGATAATAGATGTTAAGTTTTCCATCTTAATTCGGATTTCTCCTTCGCTTTTTGATTGCGCAAATATTTCTTGAATGTGTGCATCGATATTTTTCATATTAATTCTCGTTAAAATTTCATCCAGCTCACCGATCACACGCTCAAATAAATTGATTTTTTCATATAACAGTTTCAAAATATGTTCTTCAACAGTATGTTTTGTAGCTAAGTTATAAATATGAACATCATTCTTTTGACCAAGACGGTGAATACGTCCGATTCTTTGTTCCAGACGCATTGGGTTCCATGGTAAATCATAATTGATCATATGGCTACAAAACTGTAAGTTAATTCCTTCACCACCAGCTTCCGTTGCGATTAGCACTTGAGCATGATTTTGGAAAAGTTCCTTCATCCAATCTTTCTTCCCGCGTTTAAATCCACCGCGGAATGGGACGGAAGAAATACCGTGTTGTTGTAAAAACCATTGTAAGTACATTTGTGACGCTCGATATTCTGTGAAGATGACGACTTTATCATCAATTTCTTTTATAAGCTCTAGCGCTTTATTTGCTTTTGAGTTAAAAGGAATATGATTAATTTTGTCCATTAGCACATCAATATGCGGATCTTTTACGTAATGTTCATTTTCCTTCTGTCGTTTTTCTACATGTTTTTTTAATGAATAGTAAACAGCCTCACGACTACTACACGCTTCCCGTTTTAAAGTTAACGATGAGAAAGCTGATGTGAAGGCATCTTGTCCTCGCCAATTTTCAATATTGTTATACAAATCTTGCTCTTCTTCATTAAACTCAACAAAAATTGTACGTACATGTCTCTTTGGCCAATCAATTCCGGTATTGTGACGTCGATTTCGGACCATCACTTTGTTAATAAGAGCTTTTAAATCTTCATCTGATTCGGCTGAACGATTTTTTGAAGCGTAATATTCTTCAAAGTTGGACTGATTGCCTAAATGTCCTGGTTTTAATAAAGAAACGAGGTTAAAAATTTCATCAATCTTATTTTGAACAGGAGTAGCGGTTAATAATAAACAAAATTTCTTTTTTAATCGCTGTGCAAATTCATAGTTTTTTGTTTTATTATTTTTAAGTTTATGTGCTTCATCGATAATAATAAGGTCATATTCTAAGTTCAAAACGATATCACGATGTGGTGAACGTTTTGCAGTATCAATTGATGATACAATCACATCGGCCTGTTCCCACGAGTAGCTTTTCTTTTGAGCTACAGCTGGAATGAAAAACTTTGTATTTAATTCGTATGCCCATTGTGATACGAGAGAGGCTGGAACGAGTATAAGTACTTTTTTCACAAGGCCGCGGACCATATATTCTTTTAAAATAAGTCCAGCTTCAATCGTTTTTCCAAGTCCTACTTCATCTGCTAGAATCGCTTTACCATTCATCTGTTCAATAACATTTTGAGCGACTTCTAATTGATGAGGAAGTGGTGTGAAATGAGATAAATGTTTCGGTGCTTGTAATCCATCAAAAGTAGGAACAAGTAATGATTTTTCTGTTTCATAAGCTAAATGATATAAATCCCAGTTTGTCCAAGGACCATCTTCGTCAATTCTATTTAAAAAATTGTTTTGCCACGTTCGATCTATGGAAATATCGACATTCATTACGACTCTCCCACCTTTTATAAATTAAAGTAATATATGAAAAACTCTTTACTATATAAGCCTTGTAATAAGGCGTTATTACACTTACTGAAAGGTAAACAATAAGTAAAGATAAAGGACTAAATCTTAAAAACTGTATGTAATAAGATTAAGCGTAAAAAATTCTAAATTATTTTTTATGCTAGAATATTGATGAAATATAGCGAATAATGTTAGGATAATGGTGTGAAATGTGTGGAATCTTTCGTATTTTATCCAAGAAAGTGATTTTTTATTTACGCTTTCATAAAAAAATATAATGAGATTCCGTATATCCTATCTTTTTAGAATGAAAATGTTTAGAAATGAGTAACAACTTTTATTGATTTGTCAGAGCATAAGGGGGAGAGATCATGATTACATTACAACGTACACCGTTATTTGATGTATACGCGAAGTATGGTGGGAAAACAATCGACTTCGGTGGTTGGGAGTTACCAGTTCAATTTTCAAGCATTAAAGAAGAACATGAAGCTGTACGTACAGCGGCAGGTTTGTTCGATGTGTCTCACATGGGAGAAGTTGAGGTAAAAGGTGTAGATAGTTTAGCATTTTTACAACGTGTTGTTACAAATGACGTATCTACCTTAAAGGTAGGAGGCGCACAATATACAGCAATGTGCTACGAAAATGGTGGTACAGTAGATGATTTATTAATCTACAAACGTGGTGAAGAAGACTATTTATTAGTTATCAACGCATCAAATATCGAGAAAGATTACGAATGGTTAGCTAGCCATGTAATTGGCGATGCGACAGTAGTCAATGTTTCTAGTGAAGTTGCACAGCTTGCAATTCAAGGACCAAAAGCAGAAGGCATTTTACAAAAAGTTGTGTCAGAAGATTTGAAAGAAATTAAGTTCTTTAAATTTAAAAACGATATTCTTGTAGATGGAATTCCAGCACTTGTATCTCGTACAGGTTATACAGGTGAAGATGGATTTGAAATTTACTGTAAGAGTGAAGATGCTGCAAAACTTTGGGAGAAACTTCTTGAAGTTGGAGCAGAAGAGGGCTTAAAACCATGTGGTTTAGGTGCTCGTGATACACTTCGTTTCGAAGCAACATTACCACTTTACGGTCAAGAATTATCAAAAGATATTACACCGGTTGAAGCTGGAATTGGCTTTGCGGTAAAACCAAATAAAGAAGCAGACTTCTTTGGGAAAGCGACTTTAAAAGAGCAAAAAGAAAACGGTGCGCCTCGTAAGTTAGTCGGCATCGAAGTAATTGAACGTGGAATTCCTCGTACGCATTACCCTGTATTTATTGGAGAAGAAAAAATTGGGGAAGTAACGAGTGGTACACAATCTCCAACGTTAAAGAAAAGCATTGGTTTAGCACTAATTGATGTAAAATACGCAGCAGTTGATACAGAAGTAGAAATTGAAATTCGTAATAAACGCGTCAAAGCAGTAGTTGTTCCAACACCATTTTATAAACGTTCAAAGTAACGGGGAGAGGGGTAGATTTCATGTTGCATCGTTATCTTCCAATGACAGAAGAAGACAAAAAAGAAATGTTACAAACGATCGGCGTTCAAACGATCGATGAGTTATTCTCTGATATTCCAGAGAGTGTTCGTTTTAAAGGGGATTTAAAAATTAAAGAAGCAAAATCAGAGCCAGAGCTTTTAAAAGAGTTATCTCAAATGGCTAGTAAAAATGCGAACTTAAAAGAATACGCTTCTTTCCTAGGAGCAGGCGTATACGATCATTATGCTCCAGTAATTGTAGATCATGTTATCTCTCGCTCAGAATTTTATACAGCTTACACGCCATACCAACCGGAAATTTCACAAGGGGAATTACAAGCAATTTTTGAATTCCAAACAATGATTTGTGAGTTAACAGGAATGGATGTAGCAAACTCTTCTATGTACGACGGAGGTACAGCTTTAGCTGAAGCGGCAATGCTAGCAGCTGGCCATACTCGTAAAAAGAAAATTCTTGTATCTAGCGCAGTTCATCCAGAATCAAGAGCTGTACTTGAAACGTATGCAAAAGGTCAACATCTTGAAGTTGTTGAAATTAATCATAAAGATGGTGTAACAGATTTAGACGTATTACAAAGTGAAGTAGATGATACAGTTGCTTGTGTAATCGTTCAATATCCAAACTTCTTCGGACAAGTTGAAAAATTAGCTGATATTGAAAAAATCGTTCATCAACAAAAATCATTATTTATCGTTTCTTCAAATCCATTATCATTAGGCGCATTAACACCACCAGGAAAATTTGGTGCTGATATTGTCATCGGTGATGCACAACCATTTGGTATCCCAACGCAGTTTGGTGGACCACACTGTGGTTACTTTGCAACGACGAAAGCATTCATGCGTAAAATTCCAGGACGTCTTGTCGGGCAAACTGTAGATTCAGATGGTAAACGTGGATTTGTATTAACGTTACAAGCACGTGAACAGCATATTCGCCGTGATAAAGCGACGTCTAACATTTGTTCAAACCAAGCGTTAAATGCATTAGCAGCTTCTGTTGCAATGACAGCACTTGGTAAACAAGGTGTGAAAGAAATGGCACGTCAAAACATTTCTAAAGCACAATATGCAAAACGTCAATTTGAAGCGAAAGGCTTCACAGTTACATTTGCTGGACCATTCTTCAATGAGTTCGTTGTAGATTGCAAGCGCCCAGTGAAAGAAGTAAACGATGCATTATTACAAAAGAATATTATCGGCGGTTACGACCTAGGCCGTGATTATAAAGAGCATGAGAACCATATGCTTGTAGCAGTAACTGAGCTTCGTACAAAAGATGAAATTGACACACTTGTAAACGAAATGGGGGCTATCCAATGAAGAATCAAGACCAAGCACTTATCTTTGAAGTGAGTAAAGAAGGACGCATAGGATATAGCTTACCAAAATTAGATGTAGAAGAAGTGAAACTAGAAGATGTATTTGAGAGCGATTATATTCGAGTAGAAGATGCAGAGCTACCAGAAGTATCTGAACTTGATATTATGCGCCACTATACAGCACTTTCAAACCGTAACCACGGTGTTGATTCTGGTTTCTATCCACTTGGATCTTGTACGATGAAATATAATCCGAAAATTAATGAGAGTGTAGCTCGTTTCGCAGGATTTGCAAATATTCATCCGTTGCAAGATGAAAAGACAGTACAAGGTGCAATGGAATTAATGTACGATTTACAAGAGCATTTAATTGAAATTACAGGTATGGATACTGTTACTTTACAACCAGCAGCTGGTGCACACGGAGAATGGACAGGCTTAATGTTAATTCGTGCATACCATGAAGCAAATGGTGACTTTAACCGTACGAAAGTAATTGTTCCTGACTCTGCTCACGGAACGAATCCAGCATCTGCAACTGTAGCTGGTTTTGAAACAATTACGGTAAAATCAAATGAACATGGTCTTGTTGACTTAGAAGACTTAAAACGTGTTGTAAATGAAGAAACAGCAGCACTTATGTTAACAAACCCTAATACATTAGGTTTATTCGAAGAAAATATTTTAGAAATGGCAGAAATCGTCCATAACGCAGGCGGTAAATTATACTATGATGGTGCAAACTTAAATGCGGTATTAAGCCAAGCGCGCCCAGGAGATATGGGATTTGACGTTGTGCATTTAAACCTTCATAAAACATTTACAGGTCCTCACGGCGGCGGTGGCCCAGGTTCTGGTCCAGTAGGTGTGAAAGCTGATTTAATTCCGTACTTACCAAAACCAATTTTAGAGAAAACGGAAAATGGCTATCACTTTAACTATGATCGTCCAGAAGCAATTGGGCGCGTAAAACCATTCTACGGTAACTTCGGAATTAACGTTCGTGCATACACATACATTCGTTCTATGGGTCCAGATGGCTTGCGTGCAGTAACAGAGTATGCGGTATTAAATGCGAACTATATGATGAGAAGATTAGCACCATTTTATGATCTTCCATTCGATAGACATTGTAAGCATGAGTTTGTATTATCAGGTCGTCGTCAAAAGAAACTTGGTGTACGTACATTAGATATCGCAAAACGTCTGCTTGATTTCGGTTACCATCCACCAACAATTTACTTCCCATTAAATGTGGAAGAATGTATTATGATTGAGCCGACGGAAACAGAATCAAAAGAAACTTTAGACGGTTTCATTGATAAGATGATTCAAATTGCTAAAGAAGTAGAAGAAAATCCAGAAGTTGTACAAGAAGCACCGCATACAACAGTCATTAAACGTTTAGACGAAACGATGGCTGCACGTAAACCAGTTTTACGTTATGAAAAGCCAGCTCCTGTACAAGTTTGATTAGAATAACAAAGGAAGAACTCGCTATATGCGAGTTCTTTTTTTGTATGGAGAATTTGTTCCGCAATTTGTGACCTGGTAATCAGTAGAGATGAACAAAAACACCCACTGATTAAAGTTTCACTTTATGCAGAAGTGGTGAAGAAAATGTTAAAAATTTATATTTTTTGTTTCATAATGGTGTAAAGAGGCAGTTTTATAGGTGATTTTGTTGAAAAAGTCAGTTTGATAAAAGTATTTATTTTTGTTAGAATTTTATTGAAATTAAGAAGATGTGATGAGGCAAAAATTACTCATTTTTATGTATATGTGAAAAAACGAGCAAGACGGGGGTGAAAGTGTGGGATATCGATGTTATAGAATGGTATACCATTTAGAAAATGGAGAAACAATTAAAGATGTAAAAGAATTTTGCTATCGAGACCAAGGAAAAGTGTTAGAAAGAGTAGCGCATCGTGTAATGGATAATAGAGAAGTGACGGCAATTGATAAGCAAGGAACGATCATTTCAATAGCATGTGAGGACATTGTAAAGGTGGAACTTGATTACATAACAGAAAGTTAACCTTGAGTCATATCGAATTATTCGATAAAATATACTGTTGAATGGTGAAGTGAGAAGAGAGGAGTTTATCATGGGTAGTACAAGACACTTTTATATGTTTATCTTAGCGTTTGTTCTTGTTGTGGCATTAACGATTTATTTAATTGTTGATAGCACTTGGTACAACACAGTTCATCCGGCGTTCCTTCTGTTTATGTATGTAGGAATTGCGGTAGTGAGTTTCGGAATGAGAGATGAGATGTTAGATCGCTTTGAAAAGTGATACATATACGAAAGACCAACAGGAAAATGTTGGTCTTTTTTTCTTGCCAAAAATAGGATGATGTGTATATACTGTATATATAAGGTATATACAGTATATACACACTGGAGGAAAACATGAATATTATTATTTCGAATTCTTCCCAAGACCCTATTTATGTACAGATAAGAAAACAATTAAGCCAGCTTATTTTAAATGGTGGTTTAAAGGGTGGAGACCAATTACCGTCTATTCGTAGCTTAGCAAAGGAATTACAGATTAGTGTAATTACTACGAAGCGTGCGTACGAGGAGCTTGAGAAAGAAGGATATATAGAAACTGTTGCTGGGAAGGGGACTTATGTTTCACGTAAAAATAATGAACTATTAAAAGAACAAAGGCTTCGTCTATTGGAAAGTAAAGCGGAAGAGATTGTAAATGAAAGTAAAGCGTTACAGCTTTCACTTGAAGAATTACAGCAGATGATTGCGTGTTTATATGAGGGGGAATAAGAGATGTTAGAGTTAAAAAACGTATGTAAAAGTTATGAAGATTTTGCAGTAAAAAATATAAGTTTTACATTACCACGCGGATATATTATGGGATTTGTCGGACCGAACGGGGCCGGGAAAAGTACGACGATCAAAATGATTATGAATTTAATTCGAAAAGATAGCGGCGATATAAAAATTTTTGGCAAGGACAATAAGAAAGCCGAAAAGGAAATAAAGCAAAATATCGGCTTTGTATATGATGAAAATCATTATTACGAAGATTTAACGTGTGAGCAAATGAAGCGTATTATTGCACCGTTATATAAAAAGTGGGATGAAGAGCAGTATCAATCGTATATGCATAGATTGCAAGTTCCGAAGTATAAAAAAATTAAAGAATTATCAAAAGGAATGAAAATGAAATTTGCGATTGCCATCGCGCTCTCGCACCACGCAGAATTTATCATCATGGATGAACCAACAGCAGGATTAGATCCAGTTGTTCGAAGTGAATTACTTGATATGTTGCAAGAAATTGTAATGGAAGATGAAGTATCGGTATTATTCTCAACGCACATTACAACAGATTTAGAGCGCATTGCAGATTATATTACGTTTATCAACGATGGAGAAATTATATTTACTGGTGAAAAAGAAGACTTGATGGAGAACTACGTAATCGTAAAAGGAAGTAATGATTTATTAGATCGAGAAGGAAAAGAACTATTTGTTGGATTACGAAAAAATAAATTTGGTTTTGAAGGTTTAGCGAAGGATAAACAAGCAATTATTGACTGGTTTGGAAATGAGGTTGTACTAGAAAAGCCTACATTAGATGATATTATCGTTTACACTGCGAAAGGGAGAGGTGCCTATGCGTCAGCTCATTTATAAAGATTTGTTCTTTTTTCGGGTGATGTGGTTAGTGTATTTAATTATGCCGTTTGTATTATTTATGTTAGACCCAAGTGTTGAATTGTTATTTTCGATGAGTTGTCTATTTATAACCCTTTCTTCCGTTATGACGTTAACCTTTATGGATGAAAGGAATAAAAGTGACATTATTATAAATAGTTTGCCGGTAAGTCGAAAGGATATCATAATTGCTAGATATATTTCCTGTGCAATATTTATTATTGGTGGCATGCTCTCTACGATGTTAGTTGTTTTTCTTATAAGGGGCATTGCGGTTATTGGTGATATCGGTGTATATCATCCTAATTTATACATTGAAATTCCGTGGTATGAAGTAATAAATGGAGCTGTTTACGCCATATTTTTTGTTGTAACATTCTTTCCTAGTTATTATGGTACAAAATCGAAGGTAGTAAGAAGTATAGTATCAGCAGCCTCAATAGGAGTGGGAGGGATACTTTGGATATTTATTAGTGATGGGCTAAATGAAACAGCGCTTTCATTCATTGAATGGATTATGAATCCTATGCATGTTGCTGTATTTATAGCTGGATTTATTACATTAGTTAGTATTTATATCGTTTCTATGTTCCTTACAATTAAAATTTATGAAACGCGTGATTTATAGAGAGGAGAATTTATATGCAACAGTTGATTTTGAAGGAGTTTTTCTTACAGAAGAAGATGTTTCCTTTCTATTTTTTAATCCCTATTTTATCTATTTTTAAGGATTCCGTCGAACCAATGGGGATTGCAATAGGATTATTTATAACATGTAGTACGATTATATATATTTCTTTTTATTATGAAGAGAAAAGTAAAGCAGAAAAAGTATTAGTGAGTTTGCCTATAACGAGAAAAGAAATAGTTATAGCTAAATATATTTCAAGCACATTATTTATTATGGTTGGTTTGAGTGTAACTTTTATAGTCGTAATATTAGGAAATATTTTATTGGGCAGGGATATAGTCATGCCTGGATATGCAATATTTTCAGCAATAGTAGCAACTTTGATCTATTGTATTGTAACGATACCTGCTAATTACATTGGAGGATATAAAGCTACTTCTGTTTTGAATGTTATTATGGTTTTGCCTTTAACAGGTATGATCGGTCTTATGTGCAATGTTTTTGGTGATAAAACAATTATGTTAAAAGTACTTCAATCTGAAGATGCTACACTAGCAATGGGTGTTCTTGGAACCGGAGTGTTAGTAAGCGTATTCATATCAATGATTCTCTCAATGAAGATGTTTCAGGCGGTAGAGTTATAGAAGGGGCATTTTCATATTAGGAGGTGTAATACATGATCAAGCAATTAGTTTTAAAAGATATGATGATGCAAAGAAAGTTAGGGTTTGTTTATCTTATATGTTTCTTGTTCCTACTCATTGTTGGTTTTCGCAGTGATAGTTTTTTGATGACATTTAGCATGTTTGTACCTGCTCTTGGCATAATACTCTCAATGAGTTATGAGGGGAAAAATAAAAGTGAAACGATAGTAAATAGTTTACCGTTTGAGCGTAAAGATATTGTAATAGGGAAATACATATTTGTAAGTGTTTTAGTTGCTCTAGGTGGATGTTTCTCACTAGTAGTTGGTTTCATACAGTTACAAAATGAACATATGACTGGATTTATGCTGTGGGGACAAATTCTCGGTGGTATAACAGGTGGGGTTGTTTGTAGCATAATTGTACTTCCGATTGAATTCTCAGTAGGATATAGCAGTGCAAAACAAATTGCTCCGTTCGCCGGACTTGCATTGGGGTATTTAAGTGGACTGATTGTCAGTAACGTCTGGTTAGATGTAGAGAATGTTTGGAACACGAGTCTAGTCGTAAATATTTGTTTTATAGCAGGACTCATTCTTTTGTATATTATGTCCATGTTGCTTTCAGTTAGCTTATATAATGAGCGTGATTTATGAGGGGAGGAGTAATCGTGAGGCAACTCATAATAAAGGATTTTATCATGCAATGGAAGCATTTAATATGGTACTTAATATACCCTCTTTTCTTGTATATGACATTAACAGATATTAAAAGCTTTTACGTAATTATGTCAGCTATAATTCCAGTTATAGCAATTTTAAAAACATTTAATGATGATAAAAAATATGATGGTGAAGTAATGTTAAATAGTTTACCGCTAGCAAAAAAAGAAATTGTAGTAGCTAAATACATAATGGCACTTATTGTTTTTATTATAAGTATGATAGTGTCTAGTCCTTTAGTAATCAATCAGTTTGAGGGTGGAACTTTTGAATTTATAACGACAACATTAGTTACGATTACTGGCTTTGTTTTTATATATTTAAGTCTTGTCTTACCGATATCGTTTTGGTTAGGATATAAAAAATCTATTTTTATTACGATTTTTATACTAATGGCACCGATTGTTATTGTAGAAATGTTCTTTCAAGTTAACATAGAACAAATTCATTTACATAATGGAGTAGTGTTAATTTGTTCTATTTGTATGTTGCTTGTATCTGTACTTGCTTCAGTAAAGCTATATGAAAAAAGAGAATTTTAAAAGGTGCCCTATAAAAGGCACCTTCTTCAATAACGACAATAGGAAAGTAAAAGTTTATCCCGCTTTAACGGGCAGTAAGACCCCCACCTCAAAATTCAGTGGAAGCAAAGAAGTTAGGTGGGGGATCAACTGTCCGTAAAAGTCCGATTGGTTCAACTAATAATCAGTGGGGATGAACAAAACCCCCACTGATTAAAGTTTCACTTTATAAACAGAGAGGTTACTCGGTACAACATCTTTTGGAGTATGTAATATAAAGCTGAAAACGATAACGAGAATAAGAAAGAGGAAAAATAAAAATAGGATCTGCTTATGTATAGAATTTTGCATATTATTCACTCCTTTTTTAGGTAGTATGTCCAAAAGAAAGGAGTGTATGAAAAATTTTAGGAGGGGAGAATGATGAACAAAAGAAAATGGTTATATAGAATAGGGGTATTTTTCGTTTCAATCGGTCTCATATTAGCAAATGTTTATTCAGATATACCACCGCTATTTCCAAGTTTGCATAAAGGGATTGGTATAAGTATTGTCATAGTTGGTCTTCTTTGTCTTATCACATCAAACGTCTACAGAAAGTCTGAATGAATATAAAAAAGGACAGTTACTCTTTTTCAGAAGAACTGTCCTTTTTAAATAACTTATTCCATAGCTTGGCGATGCTCCATATAATAACGATTGCAATGGAGGCAATAATGGACCAAACGATTGATATTATTTCAAGTGTCATGTTAGGAAGGAATGTGAGAATGGATACTACTTTATGAAACAACCATTCTATTATGTGAAAACTTATTTGTAATAGAATGACGATACCAAGTGTGATCCATGCTAACAGTTGCTTCCCTTTTTCTTTCCACATGACATTCACCTCACGTTAGCTCAATAGTTTTAAGCCAACAGCGCCGCATAGAATGCAGCTTAAGAAAGCAAGACGACGCCAATCCGCTGATTCGCGGAAAATAAGGATGCCTAGAAGTGCACTTCCGGCAGTTCCGATTCCAGTCCAAATCGCGTAAGCAGTTCCCATCGGTAATGTGTTCATCGCAAGGGATAAGAAGAAGAAGCTTACGCCGAAGTTAGCGATTAGAATAACTTTTGGTGCCCAGCCTTTCTTTTCAGTGGCTACTTTCATAAAGAGTACACCAATAATTTCACAAATACCAGCTAGAATTAAAAATACCCAAGCCATTTTATGCGGCCTCCTTCGCTTCTTTTTCTTCTGTTACTCGTTTTAAACCAATTACGCCAAAGAAGATTAAACCAATTAATAATACTTTTACGATAGAGAATGGCTCTCCGAAAACAAAAATTTCTGTAAGAACGATTCCACCAGCTCCAATTCCAGTGAAGACTGCGTATACAGTACCAACAGGTAAATCTTTATAAGCTCTAAATAATAAGACGAAACTAATTGTAATTAATAACGCAACACCAGCCCATTCAAGTGGAGCCTCCGCGTGTTTTAATCCAATTACCCAAAAGATTTCAATAATACCAGCTAAGATTACATATATCCATGCCATATGTCATTTCTCCTTCCTACCAGTCGTTAGGTAAAGGGCTTAAAAACGACGCATTGCAAAGGAGCAATCCGTCAGTTTGAAAGTCCACGCCAAAATACTTTCCAAGAAGCGTTTAAACGTGTCTCAAAGCGATTTAAACCTGCGTATAGTAGTTCAACCATAAGACCGTCAAGTAAGCATAGGAAAGCCTCTAAGGCGTCTTTTACTTCAATGTTATGCAACTCATCTTGTTCGCTTGCTCTTTTAAATACAGGGAATAAAAGTTTTCCGACGTTTTCAATGTGTACATTCGCTTTATTAATAATTTGTTCGCGAAATGCATCAGGCGGAAAATAAGAAGTTCGCAACCAAAACATTGATTCTTCACTTTCACCAAATCGTTTTGCATAGCCCTTTAGTAATTGTAAGAGCAATTCTTCAGTAGACGAATTTGAAAACTTTTCGATATCGCCAGTGAAGCTCTGTAAATCTTTTTGAAGAGCGGATTCTAAGCATATAAAATATAGCTCTTCTTTTCCTTTAAAGTGTGCGTAAATTGATGGTTTTTTAATCCCGACTTCTTGAGCAATATTTGCTAATGAAGTTCCTTCGTAGCCGTAGCGTGCGAAATGAGAAAGTGCTACAGCTTTAATGCGGTTTGCTGTCATTTTCATCCCCTACCTACCGTTCGTTAGGTTTATTATATGCGAGTGAAAATATAAAGTCAATAGGTGAAGAGCTGAATAAGAGCGCTATAGGTAACGCTCTTATTAGACAGTATCTCGTTCGATTAAATGGAATGAAAGCTCTTTTGCGTTCCCGATAATTTGCTCGCTTTGGATTTGTTTATGGAATAAAGAAAACGCATGTGAGCCCATTTCGAGACCGGGATGTTCAATTGTTGAAATTTCTAACGCCTTTGAAATTTCATGATTATCAAATCCGAGGATAGCAAGATCTTCGGGTACTCGAAGACCTTGCTTTCGAGCCTCTGTTAATAAACCAGCTGCAACTTGATCGTTCGCTGTAAAAATAGCGGTTGGACGATTTTTCATGTTTACAATACGATGGAGTATTTGTGCACCGTCTTGCATTGTATAGCATTGATGAAAAATCCATTCGGGATGTAACTTTTTGCCTTCGTTACGAAGTGTATCAGCAAACGCTTTTTCACGTTCCATAGAATTTACACTTGTTTTTCTTGCTAAACAAATCCCGATTTTTTCATGACCTTTATTGAGTAAATAGGCGGTGCCGAGACGGAAGCCTTCATAATGATCTACGTAGACAGATGAAATGAGGGGGTGTTGCATTTTTTCGCATGAAATAATAGGAGCGAATTTTGCGAAAGGTTCAATTTGTTCCCATGAACTCGTTCGAGAGCAAATAATCATCCCGTCGAATTGTTTCATTTTCATCATTTCAAGAACACGAATTTCTTCGATACTATCGTAATTCGTTTGACATAAATTAATATGATATCCAGCTGCTAACGCTTCGTTACCGATTCCTTCAATAATGGTACTGAAGTATGGAAGGTTAATGAAAGGGAGCATAACACCGATCGTATATGTTTTTCCTTTTATTAAATGAATAGCATTTATATTTTTGGCATAGTTCAATTCTTCAACAGCATCTAGAACACGCTTACGTTTTTCTTCTTTTACGTAAGGGTGATTATTCAGGACGCGAGAAACAGTTGATATGGATACACCAGCGGTTTTTGCAATTTGTTTTATATTGGCCATATGTATCACCTCTCTCCTTATTATAAAGGGAAAATAATAAGAATGAAAAAATCTTGACCTGAAAAGCTTTTCACAAACTATGTTATAAATATGACTTCTGTTATTCGCGTAACCTTTTTATTTGGGCGTGAGAATGATAGGGGTCTTTCTTGCGTCTATAAAAGAAGTTTTGTCAAAATGTGTGAGAATAACGTGGAAAGTTTTCAAATGAAAAAACTAGCTGAATTATTCAGCTAGTTTTTGTATGTTATTATTTCTTTTTAATTTTCCCAGTCCACGTTTTGAATCCACCTTGTAATTGGTAGAAATCTTTGTATCCTTGTTTCTTTAAGTATTGAGCCGCACGACCAGTACGGAATCCACTTTGACAGTATAAGTAAACTGGTTGATCTTTACGAAGTTCTTTATGACGAAGGCGAATTTGTGATAACGGAATGTTACGTGCGCCTAAAATATGCCCTGCAGTATATTCGTCTGCTTCGCGAATATCGATAAGCTGTGCTTTACGGTAGCCAGCGCGAAACTCTTCTTCTGAAAGTGTTGTAATTAATTTCTTCTGATAGAAATACATCCATACAGTGTAACCGATGAACGCTACGATTACGGCTAATAAAATAATCCAAGTTGTTGACACGATTCTATCGCTCCCTTTTTTCTTATCCTACTTTCAATATTATAATGCCCGTATGTATTTATGCAACAGATTCATTTGTATATAAGAAGAAATTTCGTATTCTTTCACAAATTTTGTCGAATTTGGTAGACTAGAGAATGTGAAAAATAATTGGTTATATGAGGTGCAGGATGGGAAAAGAAAAATGGTGTTATATTAACTCTGGTCAATGTTCACCGGCATTTAATATGGCGTTAGATGAATGTTTATTAAATTGGCAAAGTGAAAAGAAAATGCCACCAACCATTCGTTTTTACGAATGGGAAGTACCAACATTAACAGTCGGGTATTTCCAACGTGTTGAAAAAGATATTAATATGGATGTAGTTAACGAAAAGAAATATGGATTCGTTCGTCGTCAAACAGGCGGCAGGGGTGTACTACATGATAAAGAATTAACGTACAGTGTTATTGTGTCTGAAGATCATCCGAATATGCCAAAAACAGTTACAGAAGCGTATCGTGTTATTTCGCAAGGTTTATTAGATGGTTTTAAAGCATTAGGGTTAGAAGCGTATTATGCAGTTCCAAAAACAGAAGCAGATCGTGAAAATTTAAAAAATCCACGCTCAGGCGTATGTTTTGATGCGCCGTCTTGGTATGAAATTGTAGTAGAAGGAAGAAAAATCGCAGGTAGTGCGCAAACACGTCAAAAAGGCGTTATTTTACAGCACGGGTCGATTCCATTAGAAATAGATTTAGATGAGTTATATGATCTGTTTTTATTCCCGAATGAACGTGTAAAAGAACGTATGAAGAGCATGTTCTCTTCTAAAGCGGTAGCAATTAATGAATTAACAGACCGTACGTTTACAATCGAGCAGTTAATTAAAGCGTTTGAGGTTGGGTTTGAAAAAGGATTAGATGTAGAGCTTGTTCCGTATGAATTAACAGAAGAACAATTACATGAAGTGCAAACGTTAGCAAAAGAAAAGTATGAAAGTAAAGAATGGAATTATAAAAAATAAGAGGTGGCAATTGCCGCCTCTTATTTTTTTATAGTAAATTAAGTACTTTTTCTACTTTGATTCCTTTATCTTGTAAAGAACGAAGGCGATTGACAACGTCCATAATTTCTTTGTCAAATGTAACGCTAATACCTTGGCTTTGTAGTTCTTCTTTTAAGCCTTCAATAGAATCATCTATGTCGATGCCAAGCTCGTAATCTTGACAAACTTCAATTGTCTTTTTCACGAGTTTCACATAATTTTCTTGTAGTTTTGAATTTGTTTCGGTCAAAGCAGGTTGCTTCGGTTTTGCAGACGCGACCGGTGCTGTCTCTTGCTTTGTAACCGGAGTAGGTACTTCTCGTTTCACAGGTGCTGGAGTAGATAATTCCACAGCTGCTTCTACACTTACTGGCTTCGGTGCCGGAGTAGGCTTAGATGTTGGTGCTATAGCAGGTGTTTCCACACGTGTAATAGGCTTTGGAGCAGGTGTAACTGCTTTTGGAGCTTCTACAATTACTTCTTTTTTCGGAGTAGCTTCTACAACTGTTTCTTCTTGTTCAGCAGCCTCTTTATTTTCTTTACTCCACATAACGCGTTCTATTTCTAGAGAAACATTATTTTTGTTCATCGCTGTTAATGTAACTTTACCAACTTCAGCGTTTCCAGTGAAATCAACAATTTTATAAATAACACTCTTGTTCCAATCCACGTTTCCGCTCAAAAATAATTCTTCGTTACATTTCGGCGTTAAGCCCTCGATTTTAATTTCTGCGTTTACACCGTTTTCACTATATACCATAATTAGCGAAGCATTTACATCTTCGTCTGCTAACATTAGTTCACGTACCATTTTGCCGGTGCGTACTTGCGTTTTCTTCTTAACTGACATCTAATTTCTCCTCTCAAAAATTCAGTAATAATAAAAAAATCGTATAACGAAAAATAATTGCTCACGAAGATTTATGATACCGATAATAAAAGCATCACGTCAACAATTAACTTTAATTATTTTGCATTTTTCTTATTTTCTTTATGAAATTTTTCAATTTGTAAAATTAGACAGAAGAAAAACAGCCTTTTGAAGGGCTGTTAAAAATTTGATTTTTTATATAGGAATTTATATAAAGCATAAAATAGGATAGCGATTAAGGCATTTTGCCAAAAGGTTAGATGATAAATGAGATAAGGTTGTTTTTTAAAATAAATATTTAAGAATATAGCGGAACAAAAAGGGATAGCAAATGCGAATCCAAATAAAATTTTTCTTTTCCAATTCATTTTCTGATCAAAGGAGTACCGCTTTAATAAATATAAAATAAATAGTATACCTAGTATAATTATTGAAATAGACGAAGTAGTTCCAAGGATACTAAAAGGTGGACTTATTATTTCGGTGTTCTTTTCAAAAAAGAAAATGAAAAGAGAAGCAATGGTGTCCATTCCAAACTGTATAGCGAGAAGTAAGCTAATAACAAAGCCGATTAAAGAAGTTTTTTCTAACATTGTTTGAACCGGCAAAGCCGATATGAGTTCATCACAATAAGATTGTAAGTCATCACCAAAAATGTCATAAGCATTTTTATTTTCTGTTTGTGCTTCGATGAGATGGTCTAATATTTCTAGTAATAGTTCTTCTACTTGTTGCTCTGGCACGTTAGATAAACGAAGATAAACTAACATATCGCTATAAGCAACTTCATTTTCAGGTGTTAGAAGTTCGCGTTTTTTGTTGTTCAATTTAATCATGTCTTGTGCATTCATCCCCATCACTCCCCCTGTAATAAATTGTTCACCGTTGTTGAAACCATTTCCCAGCTTTGTTTAAATTCTTCAAGCTGTTCTAATCCTTTATCCGTTACGTGATAATATTTTCTCTTTGGCCCAAGTGAGGAGGCTTTTAATGTTCCTTCAATCAATTTTTCTTTTTGCATACGTAACAATAACGGATATATGCTTCCTTCACTTACGAATGTAAATCCGTGTTTATTTAATTTTGTACTCAGTTCATATCCGTACACTTCTTCTTGTGAAATGATGTATAGGATGCAACCTTCGAGTACACCTTTTAACATTTGGCTGTGCATGATTTCACCACCTTTTACTCAGGTAACTTGCTGTGCAAGGTAGCTGTTATCCAAATTGTAACATTCAGTAACTTGCAACGCAAGTTACTGAGGTGGAAAACTTTAATGCGTTTTAATTTTTCCATGTTCCCCATACTAACGAGAGGAGGGAAGCGTATGAAACCATTTATGCCAAAACTCGTTTACTTTGAACCGAAGGCACTTGAATATCCACTTGGAAAAGAGCTGTATGAGAAGTTTACGAAGATGGGACTAGAGATTCGTGAAACGACATCCCATAATCAAATTCGAAATTTGCCGGGTGAAAATGATTTGCAAAAGTATCGTAATGCAAAAGCGACGCTTGTCGTTGGGGTGAGGAAGACATTAAAGTTTGATACGTCAAAACCGTCAGCTGAATATGCAATTCCGCTTGCAACAGGATGTATGGGACATTGTCATTATTGTTACTTGCAAACGACACTTGGGAGTAAGCCTTACGTTCGCGTGTATGTGAATCTTGATGAAATATTTGAGAAGGCACAGCAATATATGGATGAAAGAGCACCTGAGATAACAAGGTTTGAAGCTGCTTGTACATCAGATATCGTTGGGATCGATCATTTAACACATGCATTAAAGCGGGCGATTGAATTCATTGGAGAAAGTGAGCATGGGCGTTTACGTTTCGTTACGAAATATTCGCACGTTGATCATTTGTTAGATGCAAAACATAATGGGAAAACTCGTTTTAGGTTTAGTATTAATTCACGGTATGTAATTAAAAATTTTGAGCCGGGGACGTCACCCTTTGAAGAGCGTATTGAAGCAGCACGTAAAGTAGCAGGCGCTGATTATCCACTTGGTTTTATAGTTGCGCCACTTTATATGCATGAAGGATGGGAAGAAGGATACCGTGAATTATTTGAAAGACTGTACAATGCACTAAAAGATTTGTCCATACCGAATTTAACATTTGAATTAATTCAACATCGCTTTACAAAACCAGCAAAAAAGGTCATTCAGGAGCGTTATCCGAGTACGAAGCTTGAAATGGATGAAGAGAAGCGTAAATATAAATGGGGACGGTACGGCATCGGGAAATACGTATATAAAAAAGATGATGCGGAAGTATTGGAAGAAACAATAAGAGGCTATATATATGAGTTTTTTCCTGATGCAGAAATACAATACTTTACTTAAGAGGAGTCTGTATACAAATACAGATTCTTTTTTGTTTTATATATTTAGGCTTGTTTTCAACTTGTCACGTTATTCTTTCTGGTGTATCATTTTATTGATTGCTTCGTACGGAATGAGCAAAATGAAATTGGATGGAGGAAACCGATGCCTACCCCTAGTATGGAAGATTATATTGAACAAATTTATTTGTTGATTGATGAAAAGGGTTATGCCCGCGTATCTGATATTGCTGAAGCGCTTAGTGTACATCCATCCTCTGTAACAAAAATGGTGCAAAAATTAGACAAAGATGAATATCTAATTTATGAAAAATATAGAGGGCTTGTATTAACATCAAAAGGTAAAAAAATCGGAGAACGTCTCGTATATCGTCATGAATTGTTAGAGCAATTTATGCGTATTATCGGTGTGGATGAAAGTAAGATTTACAATGATGTAGAAGGAATTGAACATCATTTAAGCTGGGAAGCAATTGATCGCATTGGTGATTTAGTGCAATACTTTGAACAAGATGAGGTTCGAGTGGAAACACTTCGTGGCGTTCAAAAAGCAAATGAAGAGAAAAGTAATTAAGGGGAACGTACGTCGTTGTACCTAATGATGTGACACGTAATTTACCATTTGCAAATCATCATCTTCGAATTGAAAGTATGAAAGATAAAAGCTTGAAAGAAGTACTGCAAAATATAAAGAAAGACCGTATTTCCTAAAAGGAAGCACGGTCTTTCTTTTTGTTTTTTTTACCTTCAATGACAGTTAAATGAGATTGTTTTCTTTTTCGCTTTAAAGAAGAAAGATTCCCTTTTTTCCCTTTGTCATTAGAAGCGTTTGATTTAAAGAAAGAATTGCTTAGGGGTGCTACATTTTGTTTCCCATGCTTGCGGCTCGATTGTTTTGCAGCGCGCTTATATGAGCTTTGCGAATTTGCTGAACCGCTAGAGTTTGTAAACATTCTGTAGAGTAGATAAAAGATACCAACGACAGCCAACATGATACCAATATTTCTTAACACTCCCATTGGATCTGTAATGACAGATGAAACAAGGCCGAATATTGCTAATCCGATAATAAGCACAAATATAGCGAAAGTAAACGAACGACCGTTCATAAGGAACACCTCCTAAAAACATATATTAAAATTAGTATATTAACGATGAGGAAAGGAGTTGAACACCATTTTTAAATAATTATTGTTTGTTTTCTAAACGTAATAATTCTTCAAACGATGCAATGGCTACTTCCACTTGATCATCTGTTGGTTCTTTCGTTGTTAATAGTTGTAGCCATAATCCGGGATATCCAAGTATGCGTAATACTGGAATATCGCGTAATCGATTCGTAAATTGTAACACTTCAAAAGAAATACCGAGAACGACTGGAATTAATAAAATTCGGTTTAACACTCTGGCCCAAAGTGGATCTGTAGGGACAAGGAAATAAACAAACATTCCAATAATGACTGTAAATATAATGAAGCTACTGCCACAACGATAATGAAGGCGAGTTTGTTTTTGAACATTTTCTACAGTCAATGAAAGATTATTCTCATAGGCATTAATTACTTTATGCTCCGCACCATGGTACTGAAATACCCGCTTAATGAGTGGCGTTAAAGAAATAAAGTATATATAGCTCAATAATAACATGAGCTTAATGACACTTTCGACAATGATTTGCCCTGTATGAGATGGGAAAATCGGTCTCGTTAATTCAGCTAGTAATGCAGGAACTGCTGTGAAAATGACTTTACCGAATATGAAAGATAAAACGCCAACTGCTGCAACTCCTAATACCATCGTTAACTTCGATTGTTCTTCTTTTTTATTTGCAATTTGTTCATCTTCTTCTGGGTGAACATCAAATCGTTCTGAAGCAAAGTTTAAATGTTTTGCCCCGTTCGCGCTTGCATCCACAATAGCGGCAATCCCTCGTAAAAATGGAATTTTTTTCAGGATAGATAATGCTTTATTACGAACGCGTGGTAATCGATAAAATTCAATCGATTTATCTTTACGACGAACCGCTGTAACAGTATATTCTCTACCGCCAAACATAACTCCTTCTATGACTGCTTGCCCGCCATATATTTGTTTTGACTCTTCTGCCATGTTAACACCAACCTGTATTTGTTTCTCTCTTATGTAGAAAAAGAGGCAATTGTCATACTGGGTTCTGTCGTTTTGAAATAAGACAATCACCGAGTTTCCTTTATTTTATCGACAAATACAAGTAGATGACAAGGAAAAATGTTACGAGAGTCGGACATTTCTTATTCTTTTTATAGACAAATTTCGCAGTATTTAAACATGGTTCAAAATAGTTTCGGGCATACTATTGAGCGGAGGTGTTGATGTGAGTCAAGAACATATAGGAACAAGAAATTTTGTGCAAATTGGTTTATTTGGTGGACTCTTTTGGGGAGGAATATGGTATTTTCTTCATATATTTTCATTTACAGAAGCGGGACCGAACTATTTACTTCTACCATTTGCCTTTGGAAGTTGGAAAGAAGGGGTATGGGGAAATGTGTCAGGAATTGTTTGTATGGGACTACTTTCGATTTTAATTGCCTTTTTGTATAAAGCGTTTTTGGCAAAGTTTGAAGGAATTCTGCCAGGGATTATTTATGGTCTATTTTGGTGGGCGTTACTATTTTTCGGAGTGGGGTTAATAGCGCCTGCTATTAAAAGTGCACTCCATTTACCGAAAGAAACAATTGTGACGACGATATGCATTTTTATATTGTATGGTGTATTTATAGCATACTCTGTTTCTTACGCAGTAAATACCAATAAGGCCGAGCGA
Organism: Bacillus sp. FDAARGOS_527; assembly: GCF_003812125.1. Lineage (NCBI taxonomy): Bacteria > Bacillati > Bacillota > Bacilli > Caryophanales > Bacillaceae > Bacillus > Bacillus sp. FDAARGOS_527. The sequence goes on along the minus strand of NZ_CP033795.1, from coordinate 3,318,172 downwards.
GAAGGGGAAGAGAAGACAAACTATTCAAACAAGTAACTCCTATGTTAAAATGTTATATAGACATTTAATATTAAGGAGTTTTAAGCATATGAAAAAGGTACTCCTCGTAAACGGTCCTAACCTAAATCGCCTCGGTGTCAGAGAGGTAAATGTATATGGAAAGGGCACGCTAGCGACACTTGAAGCAGATATGAAGCAAGAAGCAGAAACAATGGGAGTGGAGTTAGAATGTTTCCAATCGAATCATGAAGGTGCGATTATCGATCGTATTCATGAGGCGGAAGATATATATGAAGGGATCATTTTAAATCCTGGAGCATTTACGCATTATAGCTATGCGATTCGAGATGCAATTGCAAGCATTTCGATTCCTGTTATTGAAGTACATATTTCTAACATTCATCAACGTGAGTCGTTCCGTCACGAATCTGTGACGGCAGCTGTTTGTGCGGGACAAATTGTTGGATTTGGTTTTTATGGCTATAAGTTAGCGTTATTTGCATTAATGGAGAAATTGAGGGAGGCATAAAGTAATGGAGAAAATCGAAAGATTAAGAAGTGCATTTGATGAGGCTGGTATTGACGGTATTTTGTTAACAAATGAACATAGTCGTAGATATATGGCTAACTTCACAGGAACAGCTGGTGTTGTACTCATTTCGAAAAATCGCGCTCAATTTATTACAGATTTCCGTTACGTAGAGCAAGCTACTAAACAAGCGGTTGGATACGAGATTGTACAGCATGCGGGATTAATTATCGATGAAGTTGCAAAGCAAGTGAAAGAATTAGGAATTCAAAAGCTTGGCTTTGAGCAAGATACTCTTACATATAGTTCTTATTCAGCTCATAAAGAAGCGATCGATGCTGAATTTATCCCAACTTCTGGGCTTGTAGAAAAGTTACGCTTGATAAAGACTGATTCAGAGATTAAGATATTAAAGGAAGCTGCACAGATTGCAGATGCTGCCTTTGAACATATTCTATCATTCATTCGCCCGGGAGTATCTGAAATTGAAGTGTCAAATGAACTTGAATTTTTCATGAGAAAACAAGGAGCAACATCTTCTTCGTTTGATATTATCGTTGCTTCAGGTCTTCGTTCGGCATTACCGCACGGCGTGGCATCTGAAAAAGTGATAGAAACAGGAGATTTCGTTACATTAGACTTCGGCGCTTATTACAAAGGATATTGCTCTGATATTACTCGTACGATTGCAGTTGGTGAACCATCTGATAAATTGAAAGAAATTTATAATATCGTTTTAGAAGCACAATTACGTGGTGTGAACGGTATTAAAGCTGGTTTAACTGGCCGTGAAGCGGATGCGTTAACGCGTGATTACATAACGGAAAAAGGATACGGTGAATACTTCGGACATTCTACTGGTCATGGAATCGGTCTTGAAATCCATGAAGCACCAGGTTTAGCATTCCGTTCTGATACAGTACTTGAACCAGGTATGGCTGTAACAGTAGAGCCAGGTATTTATATTCCAGGTATTGGCGGCGTACGTATTGAAGATGATATCATTGTGACAAGTGAAGGTAATGAAGTAATTACGAAATCACCAAAAGAACTTATTATTTTGTAATACACAGGAGGATTTTTTTACATGATTTCAGTAAACGATTTTCGTACAGGTTTAACAATTGCAGTGGATAATGGCCTTTGGCAAGTACTTGATTTCCAACACGTAAAGCCAGGTAAAGGTGCTGCATTCGTTCGTTCTAAACTACGTAACCTTCGCACAGGTTCTGTTCAAGAGAAAACATTCCGTGCTGGTGAGAAAGTAGAAAAAGCACACATCGAAAACCGTCGTATGCAATACTTATACGCAAGCGGTGAGTCTCATGTATTTATGGATAACGGAACTTATGAGCAAATCGAACTTGGTGAAAAACAAATCGAGCGCGAGCTTAAATTCCTAAAAGAAAACATGGAAGTATCTATTATGACTTACCAAGGCGAAGTACTTGGTGTTGAACTTCCAAACACAGTTGAATTACAAGTTACAGAAACAGAGCCAGGTATTAAAGGTGATACTGCTTCTAACGTAACAAAACCAGCTACATTAGAAACTGGCCTTGTTGTACAAGTACCAATCTTCATTAACGAAGGCGAAACACTTATCATCAACACTGGTGAAGGTAAATACGTTTCTCGTGCATAGTAGAAAAGCACTCGTGATTATCACGAGTGCTTTTTTTATAGAAAATAGGGCAAATAATAAATAGTAGTTATTATAAAACTGAAAGCTGTAAGACTAGCAGCACCTGTTGTGTAAGGACCCCATCTCATTTGAAAAGGTTTTACTGTACCTGTTTTATATATAGTGTGATCAATGTTGTTATTTTGGCTTATATTTAAAGCAACGAGCCAAATTGCCCCGAATATCGCTAAACTACCAAGGAAAAAGGCTTCCATGAATGACCAGCCGACCAATGATGAAAAAAGATAAATAAGAGTTACTTCTACTACGATTGTTAAACTAATTTTTAATCTCTTCATATTTTTCCTCCTCATTTTGTAATTCCAACCAGTTTAAAAATTTTTCACGTGACACGACGTGCAGAGAGCAAGGTGACCTTACTTCTTTCTCTAGTGCAGCGTGTTCGTCTGGAAATTTGTTTTCCACATGCAATGAAATATAAGGTAGTTTTTCTTGTGCTTTTAAAGAGCGAATATTATTCGTTTTAGCACCAGCAAATACATAGGAAAGTTGTAAGTCTAAAAAAGCAATCTTAAAAATTTCTTTTTTTGCAGCCTCATTATATCCTTTTCCCCAGTATGGATAGCCGAGCCAGCTGCCAATGTGAGATTGTTTCTTCTCATAATTAATATGTTTAAGTGTGGTGAGACCAATTATTTCATTCTCTGCATTTACAATCACTCTCGATAAAGACTTCTTTTGGTGTTCTTCTTCTATGGCGAAAAGAAGGAATGCTTTCGTGTCTTCGATTGTTTCTACTTTTATTCCTAATGCGTTTTTTACATGTGGATCACTTGATAGCTTGAAAATCGCATTTGCATAACGGAAATCGAGTGGTAGTAAAGTAACTCGTTGCATCATTTTCCCTCCTTTTCAATAAATATACCATAAAATACTATTATTATTAAGAATATTCAAATTATTATAGGCGGTAGATAAAAATTATGTTTTTAATTCTGAAATAGACAACCTCTGCATATGGTTGTACAAATATATTCTTTTTTAGCACATGCACTAGTAACCGTTATGGGAGAAGGTGGGAGAATGAAACAGTGGCTAGCGGCAATGGAAACATCTGTGCTTGTAATGGGGCTGCTTCGGTTGTTTTCAGGTAGCGCGGAAATATTCGCCGCTTTGCTTATGCTTTATGTGAATGATGCGAAGAAAGCATTGTTTATAAATGGTATGTTGGCGTTTGTTGGACCGACCGTATTAATTTTAACAATGACAATAGGCATAGCGAGTGTGGCAAGTGAGATCTCTTTCTTGAAACTCTTTTTTCTAGCGCTTGGAATTGGCTGCATTTTTATCGCGTTGTTGAAATAAGTAAGTCGAGTATAGTGGGGCGAAGCTGATGAAAGAAGTATTAGAAGTTTTACCAAAAACGATGAAGCAGTTAGTGGAAAATTGTAAGCAGTACGATGCTCTAGAGGAAATCCGTGTTCGAATTGGAAGACCGCTAGAGTGTATTGCTCAAGGTGAAGTGTTTTTTTATGACTATATCGTTACAGCAGAGGATGCTATTTACTTATTGAATAAGTTAAGCCACTTCTCAATTTATACAATGGAAGAAGAATTAAAGCGTGGGTATGTGACACTCCGAGGTGGGCATAGAATAGGCTTAGCAGGAAAAGTTATTACAGAAAAAAGCACAGTGAAAATGATTCGAGATGTCTCTTCTTTTAATATTCGTATTGCTCGTCAAAAAATAGGCATTGCTGAACCACTTTTACCGTATTTGTATGAATCACGATGGTTAAACACGATGGTAATTGGCCCGCCACAAACGGGAAAAACAACACTTTTAAGAGATGTAGCGCGTTGCATGAGTCAAGGTGTAAGTACTTCGAAAATTCCTTCTTGTAAAGTCGGGATTGTTGATGAACGGTCAGAAATTGCTGGCTGTGTGAAAGGCATTCCGCAATATGACTTTGGCACACGAGTAGATGTGTTAGATGCATGTCCAAAAGCTGAAGGAATGATGATGATGATCCGTTCTATGAGCCCAGATATATTAATTGTGGATGAAATTGGTCGTAAAGAAGATAGTGAAGCAATTATGGAGGCTGTACATGCAGGGGTTCAGCTTTTTATAAGTGCACATGGATTTTCCTATGATGATGTTGTGAAACGCCCATCATTAAAAGCAGTGCTAGAGCTCGGCATTTTTGATAGGTTTGTGGAATTGTCAAAAGCAAGAGGGCCAGGAACAGTTATGCAAGTGAAAGATAAATATGGAAAACCGGTATTACCTCATAGAAAGGCTGAGGGCGTATGGTGAAAATATTTGGTGCAGTGTTAATCGTTGCGGTCAGCACCTTTTTCGGGTTTTCATACGCCAAAAGATACAGTGAGAGACCGAGGCAACTTAGATTATTAAAAGCGGCACTGCAATCATTAGAGGCAGAAATTATGTATGGGCATACACCGTTGTCTGAAGCTGCTGAGCGATTAGTGAAACAAATGCCGAAGCCGTTAAATTGGATATTTCAAAGTTTCGCTAGCAGGCTAGAAAGTGGAGAACAAACAGTTAGAGAAGCTTGGATAGATAGTTTGAAAGAAAATTGGAAGCTAACAGCATTTCAACAAACTGAGTATGAGATTTTGCAGCAATTTGGTGAAACGCTCGGACAACATGATCGTGAATCACAACAAAAACATATTCGGTTATGTATTACACATTTAGAGAGAGAAGAAGAAGAAGCGAAAGCATTACAGCTGCAATATGAAAAGATGATTAAGAGCTTAGGAGTACTAGCGGGGCTACTTATCGTAATTTTACTGCTATAGGGGGGAGAAAGGCGATGTCCATTGATGTTGGATTAATATTTCAAATCGCCGGAATCGGCATTGTTTTAGCTTTCATTCATACTGTACTAAAAGAATTAAAGCGTGAGGATATTGCAAATTGGGTTATCCTCGTCGGTTTTGTCGTTATTTTATTTCATGTCGCATTTTTAATTAATACACTATTCGACAAGATTAAAAGTGTCTTTCTCTTCCAGTAAAGGGGGCGGTTCGAATCGAAATTATACAAATTGTCGGATTAGGCCTCGTTGCTACGTTTTTAGCGGCTGTATTGAATCAGCATAAATCTAGCATTACGTCATTATTTATTGTGTTCGTAGGTAGCGTAATGTTCCTTCTTTTAATCGATCAAATTCACGCTATTTTACAAATGATTGAGAGAGTAGCGAGTGAAGCGAAAGTTAGCAACGTATATGTAGAAACGTTGCTAAAAATTATTGGGATTGCTTATATCGCTGAGTTTGGAGCGCAAATTACAAAGGATGCAGGGCAGGGGGCAATCGCTTCGAAAATTGAATTAGCTGGAAAGATTTTAATTCTCGTTATGGCGATCCCTATTTTGACGGTTGTAATTGAAACTATTCTCGGATTTTTACCGACGGGATAAGGGGGAGTGAATGTTGAGGGGGTTTGGAGCTAAGCTGCTATTTGCTTGCTTCCTTTTCTTTTCTTTACCGGTTGTTGTACAAGCTTCTCCTGTAGAGACAAACGTCGTTGATCAACAATTGGATAAGCTCGGAATTGAAGATGTGAAGCAATTTTGGGACGGGCTTGTTACAAAATATGGAGGTTATTTACCAGAGAGTCAAAAAGGTAGCTTTATGGAGTTTGTAAAGGGAGAAAAAGAAATCTCTATAAAAGAGTGGATGCTAGGTTTATTAAAGTACTTATTTCACGAACTTGTTGCAAATGGGAAACTACTCGGAACGCTCATTATGCTCACAATTTTTAGTGCATTGTTGCAATCGTTGCAATCTGCATTTTCAAAGAGTAGCGTAAGCAAAATAGCCGATGCAGTTGTATATATGGTACTAATTATTTTCGCTTTAAATAGCTTTTATGTCGTCATGACATATGCAAGAGAAACGATACAAACAATGGTAGATTTCATATTAGCGTTATTGCCAATCTTGCTTGCACTTATAGCGACAGGGGGTGGTGTTGTATCCGTATCGTTTTTTCATCCGATTATCATCTTCTTAATGAATACGAGTGGGCTTTTGATGAATTATATCGTTCTACCACTTTTATTACTTGCAACGATATTAAGTATTGTAAGTACGATGAGTGATCAATATAAAGTTACGAAATTGTCCAAGCTTCTGCAAAACGTTAGCGTCGGGATTATCGGTATCTTTTTAACGATTTTTTTAGGCGTATTATCTGTACAAGGAACAGCGACAGCTGTTGCTGATGGAATCGCTGTGAAAACAGCTAAATTTGTAACAGGAAACTTTATTCCCGTAGTAGGAAGAATGTTTACAGAGGCGGCGGATACAGTTATTAGTGCGTCGGGATTATTAAAAAACACAGTCGGAATTATCGGACTCGTCATTCTATGTTTAATTGTCGCTTTTCCAGCGATTCAAATTTTTTGCATCGCATTTATTTATAAGTTCGCAGCAGCAGTATTGCAACCAGTTGGCGGCGGAGCAATCATTCAATGTTTAGATATCATTGGACGGAGCATCATTTATGTATTTGCTTGCTTAGCTATCGTATCGTTTATGTTCTTTTTAAGTATCACAATTATTATTGCTGCGGGGAACATTACACTTATGATGCGGTAGGAGGTGAAGGGTATGCAATTTGTTACAGAGTGGATTAGAAATATTATCGTTTTTTTACTCTTAGCGACAATGCTTCATCTTATTCTTCCAAATTCCAATTTGCAAAAGTACGTTAAATTCGTTGTAAGTCTATTATTAGTTGTTTTAATTTTAACGCCTCTATTTAAACTATTGCAAACAGATGTAAATGAAGTAATCGCAAATTTTAATGAAGAGAAGTACGTAGCAGAAGGATCTGTAAAAAATTCAATAGATTCGAAGAAAAAAGAAATACAAGCTCTAACACGTGCATATAGTTTAGAAGAGATGGCTACCAAAATGAAAAAAGAAGTAGGAAAAGAGTTTGAGAAACAGTATGGTATGTCAGTCTCTGAAATACAAATAGTCGCAGCGGAAAACACAGCGGAAGTAAAGTCAGCGAAAGATATTCAATCTGTTGTTGTGACGTTGAAAGAAAAAGAACGTAGTAAAAATGATGCAATCGAAACAGTAAAACCAGTTGAAATTAATACGAAAGAACCACCGAAAAAAGTAGAGGAAACAAATGGAGAAATGAAAGACTTCTTTTCAAGCAGGTGGCAACTAGAGAATAAACAAATCCAAGTTCAAATGGAAGGGAGGACAGGTAGAGTAAATGGACAATAAAGATAAAAATTCGAAGTTCTCATTTTTTCGAAACTTATTGAATGGAGATGAAAAAGAAAGTAATGAGAAGGGAAAAAAGGTAACACCTAAGTTCTTACTTGTCCTACTCATACTTGGAATGTTGCTTATGTTTTCTAGTAGTTTCTTTTCAAGTAAAAAAGAAGAAGTACCTGTATTTAAAGAACAAAAAACTCAAAACCAAGAAAAAGACGTACCAACTTTTGGACAAAAAAATAATGATAATATGTCAAATGTAGAAAAATATGAAAAAGCGTATGAACAAGAATTAAAAGCAGCCTTAGAAGAAATAGCAGGAGTAAAAGATGTAACGATTAATGTAAATTTAGACTCATCAGAGGAAAAAATATTAGAAAAAAATACAGTGAAACGTTCACAAACAACAGGTGAAACAGATAAAACAGGTGGCAAGAGGGAAGTAGAAGATGAGTCTCTTGATGAAAAGACAGTCATTATACGTGAAGGGGATAAAGAAACTCCCGTTGTTTTACGAACAGAGAAACCGAAAGTGCGAGGTGTTCTTGTCGTAGCAAAGGGAGTGGATAATATACAAGTTAAAGCGATGGTAAAAGAAGCTGTCATACGGCTACTAGATGTACCAGCCCATCGCGTTTCAGTTTCACCGAAAAATTGATAGGGAGGAAATAAAGTGTTAAAAAAACAAACGGTTTGGCTATTAACGATGTTAAGTTTAGTTGTTGTACTATCTGTGTATTACGTAACAACTCCAGACAAAATGAATACAGCATCGCCGGCAACAGGTGAAAAGATTGGACAAGAAAAACAAGGTACTGATAAAGCAGTAACAAACGAAGCACCTAAAGAAACGCCTAAAAAAGAAAATACAAACAAGGAAACATCAAATAAAGAAACATCAAATAAAGAAACAAACAAAGAAACAGATAAAAAAGAGAGTGCTACAAAAGAAACAAGCAAAAAAGAAGCTAACGTAACAGTTCAATCAAGTGATGAAAATTTCACAGCATTACGTATGCAAATGGAAGATCAGCGAAGTGAACAAAAAGCAAAATTACAAGAAGTGATGAGTTCAACAAAAGCTTCAGCAACAGAAAAGAATAAAGCGAAAGAAAATTTTGATGCAATCACTACAATGGAAACGAAGCAAGAATTACTTGAGACAGTAATTAAATCTCAAGGTGGATATAAAGATGCCCTTGTAAGAGCCGATGGAACTGACATTAAAGTAACTGTAAAAGCAGCAAAACATTCACAAAAAGAAGCGAATAAAATTATACAACTTGTAAGAAGTGAAGGCGGATCAAAAGATGTAGGTGTAAAATTTGATCCACCAACAAAATAAAACGAATAATCCGCGGGGAATTCCTCCGCGGATTATTCGTTTTTAGTAATCGGATTGTTTGAAAATAGTTAGATAAAAATAATAATAGAAAAAAGCTATCATTTTCGATAGCTTTTTTCTGTTTCGTCTTTGTTTTTACTATGTTCAACTCGGAACGGAGAAATACGTTGTGAGTAAAAGATTAGCGGTTCATGGTAGTGATGATTACTTTTTCCGGATTTGACGTGGATGAAGAGAACGAATGCCCAGACCATTACGGCAGGTAAGAAGAGAATGAGCCATATCATATGTCCACACCTCGATACGATATATTTTCTACACTTTGAACATACTATTCTTATATGAAGGAATGATGAACGACGTGTAAACAAAAAAATAATATTTGGTAAAAATACGTTATTGACTATAGATGAGGTGACGAGTAAAGCGGTAATGGTAGGTTTACTTTATAGTATTTTGAAAAGTAAGGAATGTTTTTTCGGAAGTGGTCTTGCCAATTTTGTGTGAAACTTGGTATTATTACTAGGTAATAAATTTTTATTGGAATAATATTTTTACAGGAGTTTCGATTTATTATAAAGAAATATAAATTGGAATGTTTAAAAAATTTATCGTAAGATGGAAATAGTAACTATTTCTATTAGTAAATGAAATACATTTTCTAATAGAGTACATCGTATTTTTACAGTCAATCTAGTTTTAGTGAAGAGAAATCTGTAAAAACGGGACAAACAAGAGTATGGGAGTGGATTTTACATGTTTAAAATTCAAGAAGTTCGTGAATTAATTAAATTAATTGATAGCTCTAATATTGATGAATTTGAATACAAAAAAGATGGTACGACAATCAAAATGAAAAAGCGTGGTAATGAAGTTGTTGCGGTGCAAGCACCTGTAGCAAAACAAGCCGTGCAACCAGTAGCACCTGTTGAAGTTGAAACGACAGTAGCGGCAGCACAAGTGGAAGTGCCAAAACAAGAAGAGAAAAAAGCTGTTCAGAATGAAAACCTACATAAAATTACATCACCAATGGTAGGTACATTCTATTCTTCTTCTTCTCCTGATACGCCTCCATATGTAAGTGTTGGGGATAGAGTATCGAAAGATTCTATCGTATGTATTGTCGAGGCTATGAAGTTATTTAACGAAATCGATGCAGATGTAGATGGAGAAATTGTTGAGATTCTTGTTAATAACGGACAGCTTGTTGAGTATGGACAACCGCTATTTCTTGTAAAAGCGTAATAAGGGAGTCTTTGTGATGATAAAAAAAGTATTAATAGCCAATCGTGGGGAAATTGCTGTACGAATTATTCGTGCTTGTAAAGAAATGGATATTGAAACAGTCGCAATTTATTCAGAAGCAGATAAAGAGTCACTTCACGTACAAATTGCTGATGAGGCGTATTGTGTAGGACCAACGATTTCGAAAGAAAGCTATTTAAATTTGACGAACATTATTAGTGTTGCGAAGTTAACAGGCTGCGATGCAATTCATCCGGGATACGGATTTTTAGCAGAGAATGCAGATTTTGCAGAGTTATGCCGTGAGTGTAACTTAATTTTTATCGGTCCAAGTCCAGAAGCTATTTCAAAGATGGGCACAAAAGACGTTGCTCGTGATACAATGAAAGAAGCAGGGGTTCCGATTGTACCAGGTTCACAAGGAATTATTAAAAATACCGAAGAAGCGATCGAACTTGCGAATCAAATTGGATATCCTGTTATTATTAAAGCGACTGCAGGTGGCGGCGGAAAAGGTATTCGTGTTGCGCGTCATGAAGAGGAGCTTGTAAAAGGAATTCAAATTACACAGCAAGAAGCTAGTACCGCTTTTGGGAACCCTGGTGTATACTTAGAAAAGTACGTTGAAGATTTCCGCCATGTTGAGATTCAAATAATGGCAGATACACACGGAAATGCCATTCATTTAGGAGAGCGTGATTGTACGATTCAGCGCCGCTTGCAAAAACTACTAGAAGAAAGTCCATCACCAGCACTTGATGAAAATGTGCGTAAGCAGATGGGTGAGGCGGCAGTTAAAGCGGCGGTAGCGGTTGATTATACAGGTGCTGGTACGGTTGAGTTTATTTATGAATATAAAACGAAAAGCTTTTATTTCATGGAGATGAATACGAGAATCCAAGTTGAGCATCCAGTTACTGAAATGGTAACAGGGGTAGACTTAATTAAAGAACAAATTCTTGTTGCTTCTGGAGAAAAGTTATCGTTACAGCAAGAAGAAGTACAATTTAATGGTTGGGCAATTGAATGCCGAATTAATGCGGAAAACCCTGCCAAAAAATTTATGCCATCTCCAGGTAAAGTAGAAATGTACTTGCCACCAGGCGGATTTGGTATTCGCGTCGATTCAGCTGTATATCCGGGATATTCAATCCCACCTTTCTATGATTCGATGGTTGCTAAATTAATTGTTCACGGAAAAACACGTGAAGAGGCAATTGCAAAAATGAAGCGTGCACTCAGTGAGTTTGTCGTTGAAGGCGTACATACAACAATCCCGTTCCATTTGCAATTGTTAGATCATCCTGATTTTGTAAAAGGTGAGTTTAATACGAAATTTTTGGAAGAGCATGAACTTGTGACGCAGTGATACATTAAAGGAGGTTTTTTTCATGGCTGAACATATGTTAGATATGGGTCAAGATACAACTCTTGGTAAAGTAGAAATTGCACCAGAAGTAATTGAAGTAATCGCAGGTATTGCAGCTGCTGAGGTAGAAGGCGTAGCGGCAATGCGTGGTAATTTTGCTACAGATGTTGTTGAGAAGTTAGGTAAGAAAAATCATGGTAAAGGTGTAAAGGTTGAATTAGCAAACGAAGATATTATCGTTGACCTTTATGTTGTAATGTATTTTGGCGTAGCAATTCCAGTTGTTGCACAAAAGATTCAAGACAACATTCGCCAAGCACTCTTTACAATGACAGGGCTTGAGCCAAAAGAAGTGAATGTTCACATCGTTGGCGTAACATTCGAAACACAAAAAACAGAAATCGAACCAGTGTAAGAATGAAAAAGGTGCCTAGTAACATAGGCATCTTTTTTATCGTTTCATTTCTTCACAAATTACAACCCTCTAATTATTATACTATTTCAAAAAATGAGAAATAAAAAAGAAAATGTTTCGTTTTACCAAAAAACGTACATTGTGATAAGATATGGAACTTGAAGTTAATCTTTTTATTATTTTTCAGCCTTGTAACCCGTGTGTGAAACGATAAATTGTGTTATTATCATTGTATTATAAGGTTGGAAAATCAATGAAAACTGTAAGAGTAAGTGAATTGACGGCTTATAAATTATAATAATATAACAAAGCATAAGGAAAGACTTGAAGCATAAAGGAGAGTTACAATGAAACGTAGGACGGCTAGAGAAAGAGCTATGCAAGCATTATATCAAATGGATATTACAGGTGAATTAGAACCGAAAGTAGCAGTGGAAAACACGCTAGATGAAGGTGAAGAAACAAATGAGTTTCTAGAATCACTTGTTGTAGGTTTTGTAGAAAATAAAGAAGTAATTGATGAAGCGATTCGTCAAAATTTAAAAAAGTGGAAGCTTGAGCGTATTAGTATTGTTGATCGCAGTATTTTACGTGTAGCTGTGTATGAAATGAAATACATGGAAGAAATTCCACACAACGTAACAATTAACGAGGCAATTGAAATTGCTAAAACATTTGGGGATGAGGAATCTCGTCGTTTTATTAACGGCGTTTTATCTAATATAAAAGATACACTGTAATTTCTTTAAGGGGGAATCTTAAAATGGTAGCAGTAATCATCAAAGGAAATGAAGTTGCGGAGAAAAAACGAGCACAATTAACAGAAGAAGTTGTGAAGTTGAAAGAGCAAGGGATTGTACCAGGATTAGCAGTTATTTTAGTTGGAGAAGATCCAGCATCTCGTTCTTATGTAAAAGGAAAAGAAAAGGGCTGTGAACAAGTAGGAATCTATTCAGAGCTAATTGAATTTCCTGAAACAATTACGGAGGAGCGTTTGCTTGCTGAAATCGATCGCTTAAATGGCGATGACCGCATTAATGGCATATTAGTGCAATTACCTTTACCAAAACATATTGAAGAAAAAGCTATCATTGAAAGAATTTCACCAGAAAAAGATGTAGATGGATTTCACCCAATCAGCGTAGGACGTATGATGACGGGACAAGATACATTCCTTCCATGTACACCGCATGGTATTGTAGAGTTAGTAAAAGAAACAAATCTTGATATCTCAGGAAAACATGTTGTAGTAATTGGAAGAAGTAATATTGTCGGCAAGCCAGTGGGACAATTGTTCTTAAATGAAAATGCAACTGTCACATACTGTCATTCTAAGACGCAAAATATGAAAGAGTTAACGAAATTAGCTGATATTTTAATCGTAGCAGTAGGACGACCTAAAATGGTAACAGCTGATTATATAAAAGAAGGAGCAGTTGTAATCGACGTTGGTGTAAACCGTTTAGAAACAGGGAAACTTTGTGGTGATGTTGACTTTGACAACGTGCTAGATGTTGCAGGTTACATTACACCTGTGCCAAAGGGTGTTGGTCCAATGACGATCACAATGCTTCTTCATAATACTGTTGAATCGGCTAAGCGTGCAGGTGTCGTTTGTAAATAATTTGAGTCGGCTATGAGGAGAGAGAAATGGAGAAACAATATTTAACCGTTACAGCGTTAACACGCTATATAAAAACAAAAATAGAATATGATCCGCATTTACAGTCTGTTTGGTTAAAAGGTGAAATTTCCAACTTTAAAAATCATAGCCGTGGCCACATGTATTTTACATTGAAAGATGAAAATGCAAGAATCGCAGCGGTTATGTTTGCGGGTCATAATCGTAATATTAAATTCAGACCTGAAAATGGGATGAAGGTACTCGTGAAAGGGAAAATCTCTGTTTACGAGGCGAGTGGTTCTTATCAAATTTATATTCAAGACATGCAGCCTGACGGAGTCGGAAACCTGCATTTAGCTTACGAACAATTAAAGGTTCGTTTAGAGGAAGAAGGATTGTTTTCTCAAGTTTATAAAAAAACAATCCCTCCTTATGCGAAAACAATAGGTGTGATTACGTCACCAACAGGAGCAGCGATTCGTGATATTATAACAACGATTAAACGTCGTTATCCAATTGGAAATGTTATTGTGTTTCCAGTACTTGTACAGGGGGAGTCAGCAGCTCCCTCAATTGTACAAGCGATCCGTACAGCGAATGAAATGGAAGGGATAGATGTCCTAATCGTTGGGCGCGGTGGAGGTTCTATTGAGGAATTGTGGGCGTTTAACGAAGAAATGGTTGCAAGAGCTATTTTCAAGAGTGAGATTCCTATTATTTCAGCAGTAGGCCATGAAACAGACTTTACAATTGCGGATTTTGTTGCCGATTTAAGAGCACCAACACCAACTGCAGCGGCTGAGCTGGCAGCGCCTAATATTATCGAGTTACAAGAAAAGGTATTACAAAGAACTCTAAGGTTGCAAAGAGCAATGAGAGAGTTAGTACATAAAAAAGAAGAAAAACTACAAGTATTGCAAAAATCTTATGCGTTCCGTTATCCAAGACAAGTATATGAGCAAAAAGAAGAGCAATTGGATAGAGCGTTAGAACAGCTTGTGTTAGCGAAAGAGCGCTATATTGATAAAAAGGTAAATCAGTTAAAACAGCTTTCATTTTATTTAGAGAAGCACCACCCATCTCAAAAAATTATGCAAACAAAGGTAGCAGTTGAAACATTGCAAAAGCAATTGCAACGTGAAATGCAAACGTTACTCCAAACGAAAGAATTTGCCTTTGTAAGAGCTGCTCAAAAACTTGAAGCGCTAAGTCCGCTTAAAGTAATGATGAGAGGGTACGGGCTTGTATATGATGAAGAGAAGCAAGTGTTAAAAAGTGTGAAAGATGTTAGCCTTGGAGATGCTGTTTCAGTTCAATTACAAGATGGAATATTAGATTGTAGCGTATCAGGAATAGAGGAGCGTGAATTGAATAATGGAAAATAAATTAAGCTTTGAAGAGGCAATTTCGCAACTTGAGCACCTCGTTTCTAAATTAGAGCAAGGTGACGTACCTTTAGAAGAAGCAATTTCTTATTTTAAAGAGGGTATGGAATTATCTAAGCTTTGTGATGAGAAGTTGAAGAACGTACAAGAACAAATGGCAGTTATTCTTGGGGAAGATGGAGAGCTTGAACCGTTTACTGCTTTAGGAGATGAAGCATAGTGACAATTGCTTTTGATACTTTTTTGAAAGAAAGTAAAACTTTCGTAGAAGAGAAGCTTGTAAGCTATGCAAATGAATTACAATGTCCAAATGTACTTCGTGAAGCGATGGCATATTCTTTGGAAGCGGGTGGAAAGCGTCTCCGCCCGTTACTTTTATTTGCAACATTACAAGCGTTTGGTAAAGAAAAAAATCTTGGTGTAGGTGCAGCTTGTGCTCTTGAAATGATACATACATACTCGTTAGTTCATGATGATTTACCTTGTATGGATGATGATGATTTAAGAAGAGGGAAGCCCACAAATCATAAAGTATTTGGTGAAGCGATGGCAGTTTTAGCAGGAGATGGTTTGTTGACATATGCTTTTCAAGTTATTATGGCATATGAGCAAAAGGAAATCTCTGCTGAGAAAAAAGTAAGACTTGTACTTGAGCTTGCAAAGGCGGCAGGGCCAGAGGGAATGGTTGGCGGACAAGTAGCAGATATGGAAGCGGAAGGGGAACAGCTTACGATCGATGAGCTAGAGTATATTCATAAGCATAAGACTGGGAAACTACTTGAATTCGCTGTACTTGCAGGGTCGATACTTTCTAATGCCACAGAAGAACAGGAAGAAAAATTACTTGAGTTTGCAAAATATATCGGCCTAGCTTTCCAAATTCGAGATGATATTTTAGATGTGGAAGGAACCGAAGAAGAGATTGGAAAACCGATTGGTAGTGATGTTTCCAACGAAAAGAGCACATATACGACGTTATTTACTGTAGATAGAGCAAAGGATATTTTAGAAGAAACGATTGCAAAAGCAAAAGATGCTATTAGTTCCTTGCAATTACAAGATGAATATTTACTATCTATTTGCGATTTGATTGCAAAACGTAATAACTAATATAACAGCGTTTTCATTTGTTGAGTCATTCATCATTTTATGATATAAATGTAGGAAAAGGTTTTTCTTTTCTTGTTATTGGCAAAAATATATGTAGATTACATTGCCGTTATCACTTCGTGTTAGCGGCTATTTTTTTCATCGCCTAAAGAAATATGGTTTATAATAAGATTAGGGCGCAATAGACTGGTTAATAGCAGGACAAGGTGAAAAATAAAAAAAGAGAATTTCTTGTTTTGTGTAAATGTTTTTTATAATATTTGACATGTTGACAGATTATGAAATGAAAGTGAGTGATCCATGTGGATCTAACGCAAATTCAAAACCCTAGTTTTTTGAAAGAGATGTCTATCAGTGAACTAGAGGGATTGAGTGAGGATATTCGTAAGTTTTTAATTGAAGAGCTCTCTCAAACAGGTGGACATATTGCGCCTAATTTAGGTGTAGTAGAACTCACAATTGCTCTGCATAAATTATTTGATAGTCCGAAAGATAAATTTTTATGGGATGTAGGACATCAATCCTATGTACATAAAATTTTAACTGGACGTGCAAAAGAATTCGGCACATTAAGGCAATATCAAGGTCTATGTGGTTTCCCAAAACGTTGTGAGAGTGAGCACGATGTATGGGAAACTGGCCATAGCTCGACATCATTATCTGCTGCAATGGGAATGGCTCTAGCACGTGATTTAAAGAAAACGAAAGAATATGTTATACCAATCATTGGTGATGGCGCTTTAACGGGCGGAATGGCTTTAGAGGCATTGAACCATATTGGACATGAAAAAACAGACATGATTGTTATTTTGAATGATAATGAAATGTCAATTGCGCCAAACGTTGGTGCGCTTCATAATGTGCTTGGACGTCTACGTACCGCAGGAAAATACCATTGGGTAAAAGATGAGTTGGAGTATATTTTGAAGAAAATCCCAGCTGTCGGTGGGAAAGTTGCTGCGACAGCAGAGAAAATAAAAGATAGTCTTAAATATTTACTAGTATCTGGTGTCTTTTTCGAAGAGTTAGGCTTTACATATTTAGGTCCAGTCGATGGACATGATTATGAAAAGTTATTCGAAACGTTGCAATATGCAAAGAAAACAAAAGGCCCAGTGCTTGTTCATGTTATTACGAA
This sequence comes from Bacillus sp. FDAARGOS_527, assembly GCF_003812125.1. Classification (NCBI taxonomy): domain Bacteria; kingdom Bacillati; phylum Bacillota; class Bacilli; order Caryophanales; family Bacillaceae; genus Bacillus; species Bacillus sp. FDAARGOS_527. The sequence continues at coordinate 3,301,091 of NZ_CP033795.1, read as the reverse complement.
AAAAGGAAAAGGTTACAAACCAGCTGAGAGTGATGTTATTGGCACTTGGCATGGAACAGGACCTTATAAAATTGAATCAGGTGACTTCGTTAAACCGAAAGAAGTTGCACCAGCATGGAGTGCTGTTGTTAGTGAAACAGTACTTAAGTTAGCGAGAACGGATGAGCGTATCGTTGCAATTACACCTGCAATGCCTGTTGGATCGAAACTTGAGAAATTCCAAAAAGAATTCCCAGATCGTATGATTGATGTAGGTATTGCAGAACAGCATGCTACAACAATGGCAGCGGGTATGGCAACGCAAGGTATGAAACCATTCTTAGCGATTTATTCAACATTTTTACAAAGAGCTTATGACCAAGTTGTTCATGATATATGCCGCCAAAATTTAAATGTTTTCATCGGAATTGATCGCTCTGGTTTAGTAGGAGCAGATGGTGAAACGCATCAAGGTGTATTTGACATCTCATTCTTACGCCACTTGCCGAATATGGTACTTATGATGCCAAAAGATGAAAATGAAGGGCAACATTTAGTATACACGGCGATGCAATATGAAGATGGACCAATCGCATTACGTTATGCGCGAGGTAATGGACTTGGCGTTCATATGGATGAAGAATTAAAGGCGATTCCAATCGGTTCATGGGAAACGTTAAAAGAAGGTACACAAGCAGCTATTTTAACATTTGGTACGACAATACCAATGGCAATGGAAGCGGCTGAGCGTCTTGAAAAGGCTGGAGTTTCAGTGAAAGTAGTGAACGCTCGCTTCATTAAACCAATGGATGAAGCATATTTACATGATCTCTTAGGAAAAAATATACCAATTTTAACGATTGAAGAAGCTTGCTTAATTGGTGGTTTTGGAACAGGAGTAGTTGAATTTGCGTCTGAGAACGGGTACCATAGTGCGTTAGTTGAACGAATGGGTATTCCAGATCGTTTCATAGAGCACGGTAGTGTAACAAAATTATTAGAAGAAATCGGTTTAACGACAGATGCTGTTGTAGACCGTATTCATACAATGATTCCATCAAAACAAAAAAGGGCGTAACAAATGAGTGCGAAAAAAGAAAGAGTAGATGTACTATTAGTAGAGCGAGGGCTTATAGAAACACGTGAGAAAGCAAAACGCGCCATTATGGCCGGCCTTGTATATGCGAATGAGATGAGATTGGATAAGCCAGGGGAGAAAATCCCACAAGATACAGAGATTACGGTGAAGGGGCAAGTTATGCCGTATGTAAGCCGTGGTGGTTATAAACTTGAAAAGGCATTAGAGACATTTCATCTTAATTTACAAGATAAAGTTATGATAGATATTGGTTCATCAACTGGTGGCTTTACCGATTGCGCGCTTCAAAATGGAGCGAAATTATCTTATGCATTAGATGTAGGGTACAATCAACTTGCGTGGAAATTGCGTCAAGATGAGCGTGTTGTAGTAATGGAACGAACGAACTTCCGTTACGTAACACCAGCAGACTTAGAACGTGGTTTACCGCAATTTGCTAGTATCGATGTTTCGTTTATATCATTAAAACTTATATTGCCAGTTTTAAAAACAATGCTTATGCCGAATGGGGATGTAGCAGCGTTAATTAAACCGCAGTTTGAAGCTGGAAGAGAGCAAGTTGGTAAAAAGGGTATCGTTCGCGATCGAAAAGTACATGAGGCTGTCGTAGAAATGATTGTCGACTTTGCTATAAAAGAAGGATACGACGTAGAAGGCTTAACATTCTCACCGATTACGGGCGGGGATGGTAATATTGAATTTTTAATTCATCTGAAATGGCATGGTGAACGTGAGAAGGGCGAAAATCATTCTCCAATTTCTGTTGAGCAAGTAGTTACAGAGGCACATGATGTCCTAAAACAAAAAGGGAAAGGGGAATAACATATGTTGTTCCTCTTTTTGTTGTAATTGTATAATGATTGTAAAAACAATTGTGTACAAGTAACGAATTATAAGTTAACATAAATAAGTGAAGTATACCAATGTTTAAACTATGGTAAGAGATAGTGTGAGGTGCAAATGTATGAATAAAGGTCAGCGCCATATTAAAATCAGGGAAATTATTGCGAACAAAGAAATTGAAACACAAGATGAATTAGTTGATATTCTACGTAATGAGGGATTTAATGTAACGCAAGCGACAGTATCGCGCGATATTAAAGAATTGCACTTAGTGAAAGTGCCATTACATGATGGTCGCTATAAATATAGCTTGCCAGCAGATCAACGATTTAACCCGTTACAAAAATTAAAACGCAATCTAGTGGATTCATTTGTAAAATTAGACACGGCAGGACATATGCTTGTGCTAAAAACATTGCCTGGTAACGCTCATTCACTTGGGGCACTTATTGATCATTTAGAGTGGGATGAGATTATCGGAACCATTTGTGGTGATGATACTTGCTTAATTATTTGCCGTACACCTGAAGATACAGGTGTTGTCTCTGATCGTTTCTTAAATATGCTGTAACAAAAAATCTTGTTTGCTTTCCTCTGTAAAGTGGAAAGTGAACAGGATATTTTTATTGGTTAAAAACGTGAATTCTTAATTGTAATATAATATTTTCTTTGAATAAAATTAGGAAATAGGTGGATTGACCCGTAAAACAAATGTTTGGTACAATGGAGCGGTTAGAAAAGTAATTTATACATACAAACATATAGTATGACTATTTGAATAAAGAACTGAGAAAAGCCCTTCATAGGGGATTAGTTTATAACGAGGTGAATGGGGCATTGTTATCGGAATTATCGATTAGAAACTTTGCTATTATTGAGGCATTAAATATTTCTTTTCAAAAAGGATTAACGGTTTTAAGTGGTGAAACAGGGGCCGGAAAATCGATTATTATTGATGCGATTAGTTTACTTGTAGGTGGCCGTGGTTCAGCAGAATTTGTTCGATACGGAACAGAAAAAGCTGAGATAGAGGGGCTGTTTTATGTGGAAGATGATAAGCATCCATGTATTGAAAAAGCAGAAGAGTTGGATATAGAAATAGAAGACGGCATGATTATTTTGAAGCGTGATATCGCTGCAAACGGAAAAAGTGTATGTCGTGTAAATGGAAAACTAGTTACCCTTAGTGTATTAAAAGAAATTGGAAAAACACTTGTTGATATTCATGGACAACACGAAACGCAAGACTTAATGAATGAAGAACGTCATCTATTTATGCTCGATCATTTTGATGGAGAGCGTATCGTTAAACAATTAGATATATACCAAAACGTATATGCTGACTATGAGAAATTAAAAAAACAGTTGAAATCGTTAAGTGAAAATGAACAACAAATGGCACATCGTTTAGATTTAATTCAATTTCAGCATGAAGAAATCCGTAAAGCGGATTTAAAGATAGATGAAGAAAATGACTTAACTGAAGAACGATTGCAAATTTCTAATTTCGAAAAAATTTATAAAGCATTAGGGGATGCGTATCGCTCGTTAAGTGCTGACGGACAAGGGTTAGATAATGTACGAAGCGCAATGGGACAAATGGAGAGTATTACACATTTAGATGAAGTGTATCAAGAAAATCATGATTCCATTGCCAATAGTTATTATTTATTAGAAGAAGTTGCCTATCAACTAAGAGAAAAGCTCGATATGATGGAATATGATCCGAATCGCTTAGATGAAATTGAAACGCGTTTAAATGAAATTCGTATGCTAAAGAGAAAATATGGAAATACTGTAGAAGAGATTTTAGCGTATGCTGATAAAATTGAACAAGAAATTTTTACGATTGAAAATAAAGACGTTCATATTGAAACGACGAAGAAACAGTTGAAGGAATTAGAAAGTGTTATTCTGAAAGAAGCAACGTTGTTAAGTAATATGCGTCATGAACTTGCAGAGCATCTTACAAATGCCATTCATCAGGAATTAAAAGAATTATATATGGAAAAAACAAAATTTGAAGTGAGAATTATGAAGCGAGAAGGAAATGCAGAAGAGCCTCTCGTGGAGGGAGCACCGGTAAGACTTACAGCGGATGGTTACGATCATGTGGAATTTTATATTTCAACAAATCCGGGTGAGCCGCTAAAACCACTTTCAAAGGTTGCTTCTGGCGGAGAGTTATCCCGTATCATTTTAGCTTTAAAAAGCATTTTTTCTAAGCATCAAGGTGTTGCATCTGTTATTTTTGATGAAGTGGATACTGGTGTAAGTGGCCGGGTCGCACAGGCTATTGCGGAAAAGATTTATCGAGTATCAGTAAACTCACAAGTACTTTGTATTACGCACTTACCTCAAGTAGCTTCAATGGCGGATTCGCATTTATTTATTCGAAAACAAGTAGCAAATGATCGAACAATTACATCAGTTACCGTTTTAACTATGGAGGATAAAGTAACAGAAATAGCTCGAATGATTTCTGGTGTGGAAATTACAGATTTAACGACAGAACATGCGAAAGAATTACTTACGCAAGCACATCATTTTAAACAGACAGCAGAGGCTATCCAGTAATGGATAGCTTTTTTTCTCAAATGATGATTTCTTAATTCTTCCGGTTATAAATAAAGCATTGCAAGGAGAGATTAAAAAGTGAAGCCAAAAGGCTGAATGTGGGGTAGGAGCGAGGAGAGTGAACAAATTGAAATTAGAAAGATTTCGCAAAATAATAGGTATTTTTCTCCTTGTTTCTTTAGTTTTTATTGGGTGTTTTAAACCGCTTCGGACGTTTATTTCATCTCCGAAGCAACTTGTTGTTTTTGAAGGACAACAATCAGAAATAGCTTCATTACCAGTATTTAAAGCTTCATCTACAGATCGTCATGTGTTTACAGTAAGTTCAAATGAACAAAAACAAGGACTTATGGTAAATTCTCATCAAAATGGTGAAGCAGATATGGTGTTTCAGCTTGCTGGTTTTCCAGTGAAAAAAGTAAATGTGAGAGTATTAAAAGATTTCAAAGTTATTCCAGGTGGACAATCAATTGGTGTAAAGTTAAACACAAAAGGGGTACTTGTTGTAGGCCATCATTTAATTCAAACTGAAAAAGGGAAAGTATCTCCTGGTGAAACAGCTGGTGTGCAAATTGGAGATATGATTACTGAAATTAATGGTAAAACAATTGAAAGAATGAGTGATGTAGCCCCATTTATTCATAATAGTGGGGAAACAGGCGAACCGCTTAATCTCGTTTTGCTAAGGGATGGAAAGCATATCCGCACTAAACTAACACCACAAAAAGACAGTGGAGAATCGTCTTATCGCATTGGTTTATATATTCGTGATTCGGCAGCTGGAATCGGAACAATGACATTTGTTCATCCTGATTCTATGAAATATGGGGCACTTGGTCATGTTATTTCTGATAATGATACGAAAAAGCCGATTCAAGTCGAAGATGGACAAATTATGCGTTCGACAGTTACATCAATTGAAAGAGGTAGTCATGGGAATCCAGGGGAGAAATTAGCGAGGTTCTCACCTGATCGTGAAGTGATTGGCAATATTACAATAAATAGTCCATTTGGTATTTTTGGCAAATTGAATACAAATATGACAAATGGCGTAATGGATAAAGCAATGCCTATTGCACTATCCCATCAAGTAAAAGAAGGACCAGCAAAAATATTAACGGTTATTGATCAAGATAAAGTGGAAGCGTTTGATATTGAAGTTGTGAGTACAGTACCGCAAAAGTTTCCGGCAACAAAAGGCATGGTAATAAAAGTAACAGATAAACGTTTATTAGCGAAAACAGGTGGTATCGTACAGGGGATGAGCGGAAGTCCAATTGTACAAAATGGAAAAGTAATTGGCGCTGTTACACATGTATTTGTAAATGATCCAACATCAGGATATGGTGTTCATATTGAATGGATGTTACATGAGGCTGGAATTAACATTTATGATCAAGAAAGAAAAGCGAGCTAATTAATAATTAGCTCGTTTTTCTATTGAAAAATTCGTTGAAATTTTGTAAAAGCTCCGCAAGAGGTGTTTTTTGTTGTAAAATAAAAGGAAAGGGTTGAACGTTTCGTTGTTTTTCTATGATGGAATGTGTTGCGAAAAGGAATAAATAAACGATAAACATATTTTTTTGTGATTTTATCGAAAAGTAACAAACTTTAAAAGGGAATTTTCACACAATTGTCGAACAATTCATGTAGCCTAGAAGGATACACATGTCGGAGAATCGATTCGGTAAGGGAGGAAAAGCTGTGGAGAAAATTAAAGTATGTCTTGTGGATGATAATAAAGAATTAGTATCAATGCTAGAGAGTTATGTAGCTGCTCAAGAGGATATGGAAGTAATTGGTACTGCTTATAATGGTCAAGAGTGTTTAAATTTATTAAAAGATAAGCAGCCGGATGTACTTGTATTAGATATTATTATGCCACATTTAGATGGGTTAGCTGTACTAGAGAAAATGCGCCATATTGAAAGGTTAAGACAGCCTAGCGTAATTATGTTGACAGCGTTTGGACAAGAAGATGTGACGAAAAAAGCAGTTGACTTAGGTGCGTCATATTTCATATTAAAACCATTTGATATGGAGAATTTAACGAGTCATATTCGTCAAGTGAGCGGTAAAGCGAACGCTACTATTAAACGTCCACTGCCATCTTTCCGATCAGCAACAACAGTAGATGGAAAACCGAAAAACTTAGATGCAAGCATTACGAGTATCATTCATGAAATTGGTGTGCCTGCTCATATTAAAGGGTACATGTACTTAAGGGAAGCAATTTCTATGGTGTACAATGACATCGAATTACTGGGATCTATTACGAAAGTATTGTATCCAGATATCGCGAAGAAATATAATACAACAGCAAGCCGTGTCGAGCGTGCAATCCGTCACGCAATTGAAGTAGCATGGAGTCGTGGGAATATCGATTCTATTTCGTCCTTATTCGGTTATACAGTATCTATGTCAAAAGCAAAACCTACGAACTCTGAGTTCATCGCAATGGTTGCGGATAAGTTGAGACTTGAACATAAGGTTAGCTGAGAATAGAAGAAGTAAGGGATTTAAGTTTTAATAAAGCTTAATAATTCTTGAAATGTATACTCGATAGTAAATTTAAAACCAATGAACTTTTTAATTAATGACCAATGAATGTTAGAATTCGTTGGTCTTTTTATTGTACATGTTCGAAGTGAAGGTTAAATTGAATCATGGTATATCCAATGAGGGATTTTAGCAAGGAAGCCATCCATGATATAATAGAAAATAATAAAAAGTCCTGCGAAACAGGACTGTATTATTCTTCGTCTTTATTTTGTTTTTCTAATTCAACTAACTTTTGAATTAAAATGTGCTGCGGCATATGCATAAGTTGTTCAAGTGGAACGCCTAATGCTTTTGATAGGCGGACTGCAGTGTCTGGAGAAATTTGTAATGGTTTCATAGAAGTACCTCCTTTTTCGTATAGTATAGCATAAGATTGGGGGAGTGAGGATGACTCTTATATTTGCGCATCGTGGTGCAGCGGGAACGTACCCAGAAAATACGATGATTTCATTTGAAGCAGCTGAATCTTTTAAGGCAGATGGAATTGAGCTGGATATTCAATTAACGAAAGACGGAAAGGTTGTCGTCATTCATGATGAAACAGTGAATCGGACAACGAATGGAAAAGGTGCGGTTCGAAATTATGTATATGAGGATTTATGTAAATTAGATGCGAGTTATAAATTTGGTGATAAAGTAGGATTTTGTAAAATACCTCTTTTAGAAGAGGTGTTAAAATGGATTGAAAAAACAGAGTTGTTACTTAATATTGAACTTAAAAATAATAAAATTCCATACAGAGGTTTAGAAGAAGAAGTTATAACGCTTGTACGGAAATTTAATCTAGAAGATCGTGTTATATTTTCTTCATTTAATCATTATAGTATGAAAAGGTGTCATATGATGGCTCCAGATATTCAAACAGCGATTTTATATCGCGAAGGTTTGCATAGTCCGTGGGCATATGCAAAAAAAATGGGGGCTACAGCAGTGCATCCTAATTATCGTTATCTTCAAGATGCTGTTGCCGAACTAACGATGGAAAGTGATGTAGAGGTTCGGCCCTATACAATTAATGAAGAAACACTTATGCGTAAATATTTTGATATGAATATTTCGGCGATTATTACGGATTATCCTGAAACGGCAAGAACATTATTGCCAATAAAAAAATGAGACCGCTTGTAACGGTCTCATTTTTTTATTTGTAAATAGTAGGGCTTTCCTATCTTCGAAAGCGAGCTTGTACTTTATTTCGTTTACGATCTCGGTGTAAGACGAAACCACCAAAGATATAAAATCCGAGCGCGAAGCAGAGAGCCCCGATTAAAAATTGTAACCATAGTATAGAGAGTGGAGGAAATAAAATCCCGAATACGGTATCTCTCATTAACTTAATGCCAAACACAGCTAATGAAATAGGGATGAGTGCTAATAATAGAGCAAGGTAACGCTGCATATAAACGCTCCTTTTCAGATTATTTTGTTTATTTTAATGATGTTATATGAAAAGGGGGTTTGTCAAGAGGGGGCTGAACGAGTAAGATAAGGGTGTGAAAAATTTTGCAGAGATACTCCGAGAGGAAGTGTAATATATGAAACAAAAAGTTTTAATTGTTGGTGCAGGTGAAGGTGGTAGTACACTGCTGCGTCTGTTACAGAGTTCGAATCTATTTCAAATTATAGGGATTATTGATATAAATCCGATAGCAAAAGGGTTACAGATGGCAAAGGAATACGGGATTGCAATTGGAGAGAGTGTGACTCCGTTTCTTTCTATGCACATTGATGTAATGTTTGATATGACAGGTGACGATGATTTACATAAAGATTTATTAAAGAAAAAGCATAAAGATACTCTTCTTATACCAGGTGATATTGCAAAAATTGTTACGAGATTAGCACATGAGAAGGAAAATTTAATTGGAAAGTTAGAAGAGCAAACGCAGCAAGGTGATTTAATTTTAAACTCTACGCATGACGGTATGATAGTGATTGATCAAGAAGGACAAGTTCGCCTATTCAATAAAAGTGCAGAACGTATTATCGGATATAAAAAAGAAGATGCGGTAGGGAAATATATTTTAGAAGTTATTCCGACTAGTAAGTTGCTTCGTATTATACGTACGAAACAAATAGAAGTAAATTATGAACTGACGCTTGAGAATGGAAAGAAAATTATTACAACCCGTATTCCAATATTAAAAGAGGGAGGAGAAGTGCAAGGGGCATTTGCGATTTTTAAAGATATAACAGAGGTTGTAGATCTTGCGGAAGAAGTTACAGATTTAAAGGAGATTCAAACGTTACTTGAGGCGATTATTAACTCGTCTGAGGAAGCTATTTCGGTCGTGGATGAAAAAGGTCGAGGGTTAGTAATTAACCCTGCATATACGAAATTAACAGGTTTAACAGAAGAGGACATTATTGGAAAGCCGGCTACAACTGATATTGTAGAAGGTGAAAGTATGCATATGAAAGTACTTCGAACGCGTAGGGCGGTACGAGGCATACATATGAAAATCGGACAAAAAAAGCGAGATGTAATTGTAAACGTAGCACCAGTTATTGTGGATGGAATATTGAAAGGGAGCGTCGGTGTAATTCGCGACGTATCAGAAATTCAAAAATTAACAAATGAACTGAATAGAGCAAGGCAAATCATTCGAACGTTAGAAGCGAAATATTCATTTGATGACATTGTCGGAAATTCAGATGAAACAACGGCTGCTATTGAACAGGCGAAACTGGGGGCGAATACACCAGCAACAGTGTTGTTACGCGGGGAGTCAGGGACAGGTAAAGAATTGTTTGCGCATGCTATCCATAATGGAAGTAATCGGAAATATAATAAGTTTGTTCGTGTAAATTGTGCAGCTATTTCGGAGACGTTGTTAGAAAGTGAATTGTTTGGTTATGAGGAAGGGGCGTTTTCTGGCGCGAAAAGAGGGGGAAAACGTGGATTCTTTGAGGAAGCGAATAACGGCAGCATCTTTTTAGATGAAATAGGGGAACTATCTGCAAATACGCAAGCGAAACTCCTTCGCGTTTTGCAAGAGAAAGAAATTGTAAAAGTTGGTGGAACGAAAGCAATTCCTATCAATGTCAGAGTAATTGCAGCGACGCACGTGAATTTAGAAAAAGCCATTCTAGAAGGGAAGTTTAGGGAGGATTTATATTATCGATTAAATAAAATTCCAATTCAAATCCCATCTCTTCGTCAGCGTAAAGGGGATATACCGGCAATCGCAGACAGGTTAATTCAAAAAATTAACCAAGATTATGGCCGAAATATAGAGGGGCTCACTAATTCTGCTATTTCATATTTACAATCATATGAATGGCCAGGAAATGTGAGGGAACTTGAAAATATTTTGGGGAGAGCTATTATCTTTATGAATTATAACGAGACCTATATTGATGTACAACATTTACCGCCATTACATAACGAAGAGCAAGTGGAGTCAAAGCAAGCTCATTTATTGCCTGAGTTAGAAGAAAAGCCACTTGAGCATTTAGTGACGGAGTTTGAAGGGAATATCATTCATGAATATTTAGAGAGATTTGGTGGAAATAAAACACAAACAGCAAGAGCGTTAGGAATTTCGGTTCGAAATTTATATTACAAGCTAGAAAAGTATGAGTGTGCAAAAAATAGCATGCAATAAATTGCGTACCATGCAATTTATTGCATGGTATACAAAAAGCGACAAAATAAGACAGAATCTTTCGTTATTTTCCAAAGTATTGATTTTACTGTGTTTTGAATGCGTTTTCATTATTGGTAAGACCACTTTTGAAAGTTGGCACGGTATTTGCTTAATAAAAAGACGAGGGACGACGGAAAGGGTTGATTACAAAATATGAAGTTAGAACACTTAATTGATCAAGCGGCAGGCCAGCCTAAAAAAACTGTGGCTGTAGCAGTAGCTGAAGATCATGAAGTAATTGAAGCTGTAGCGAAAGCAATTACATTACAGCTAGCTCAATTTCGTCTATATGGAAATCAAGAAAAAATAATGGGGATGCTACAAGAACATAGTTTACAAACTTCAGAACATATTGAAGTGATTGCAACACAGTCAAGTGCTGAGGCTGCAGAACTTTCTGTTAAAGCTGTAAGAAATGGCGAAGCAGATGTGCTTATGAAGGGGAACATCCCAACAGCAAATATTTTGAAAGCTGTATTAAATAAAGAGTGGGGACTTCGTAAAGGTAGCGTACTTTCACACGTTGCAGCATTTGAAGTTCCAAACTACAATCGTCTCATTTTTGTTACAGATGCAGCGATGAACATTGCACCTGATGTAACACAAAAAGCTGCTATTATACAAAACACTGTAGAAGTTGCCCGGGCAATAGGAATTGATTTGCCGAAGGTAGCACCAATTGCAGCGGTAGAGGTTGTGAATCCTGCGATGCAAGCGACAATTGATGCAGCGATGTTAACTCAAATGAATCGCCGCGGACAAATAAAAAATTGTGTCGTTGATGGACCACTTGCTTTAGATAATGCAGTATCACAAATTGCAGCAGAACATAAAGGCATAGTAAGTGACGTAGCAGGTAAGGCAGACATTTTACTCGTCCCAACAATTGAAGCTGGAAATGTACTATATAAATCACTCGTATACTTTGCGGATGCAAAAGTAGGAGCAATGATTGCTGGCGCAAAAGCACCGATTGTTTTAACATCTCGTGCTGATTCAGCAGAAACAAAAGTATATTCATTAGCATTGGCAGTTGCCACTGCTTCAAAATAAACCAAATAGGGTAAAACATTAGGGGGAAACGACAATGGCATTAGAAATCTTCGAATACTTAGAAAAATATGATTATGAGCAAGTAGTATTTTGTCAAGATAAAGAATCAGGTTTAAAAGCAATCATTGCAATTCATGATACAACACTTGGACCTGCTCTTGGTGGAACAAGAATGTGGACATATGATTCTGAAGAAGCGGCGATTGAAGATGCATTGCGTCTTGCAAAAGGGATGACATACAAAAACGCAGCAGCTGGTTTAAACTTAGGTGGTGCGAAAACAGTAATTATCGGTGATCCACGTAAAGATAAGAGCGAAGCAATGTTCCGTGCATTAGGTCGTTATATTCAAGGACTAAACGGACGTTACATTACAGCTGAAGATGTTGGTACAACAGTAGATGATATGGATATTATCCACGAAGAAACTGACTTTGTAACAGGTATTTCACCATCATTCGGTTCTTCTGGTAACCCATCTCCAGTAACTGCATACGGTGTTTATCGTGGTATGAAAGCTGCTGCGAAAGAGGCTTTCGGTACTGATAATTTAGAAGGAAAAGTAATTGCTGTTCAAGGTGTTGGTAACGTAGCATATCACCTATGCAAACATTTACACGCTGAAGGCGCAAAACTAATCGTTACAGATATTAATAAAGAAGCTGTACAACGTGCAGTAGAAGAATTCGGTGCAACAGCAGTTGAGCCAAATGAAATTTACGGTGTTGAATGTGATATTTACGCACCATGTGCATTAGGCGCAACAGTTAATGACGAAACTATTCCACAACTTAAAGCAAAAGTAATTGCAGGTTCTGCAAATAACCAATTAAAAGAAGATCGTCACGGCGACATCATTCATGAAATGGGTATTGTATACGCACCAGACTATGTAATTAATGCAGGTGGCGTAATTAACGTAGCAGACGAGTTATATGGATACAATAGAGAACGTGCATTAAAACGCGTAGAATCAATTTATGACACAATTGCAAAAGTAATCGAAATTTCAAAACGCGATGGCATTGCAACTTATGTAGCAGCTGATCGTCTAGCTGAAGAGCGCATTGCAAGCTTGAAAAACTCTCGTAGCACATACTTACGCAACGGTCACGACATTATTAGCCGTCGCTAATCATTCATATATTACTTTTACAAAAGGTGTGGTTACCTCTTATGAGGTTTCCACCTCCTTTTGAATTTATTAGTGGAGGTAGCAACAGTGTCTGTAAATCGAATTCTTGTTATTAATCCGGGTAGTACATCCACAAAAATTGGTGTTTTTGATAATGAAAGACCCGTTTTAGAAGAAACTATTCGTCATGACGAAGAACAGATTGGAAAATATAAGCGAATTATCGACCAATATGAGTTTCGTAAAGAAACGATCTTAGAAGTTCTACATTCTCACGGTATTAACATTTCAAAATTAAACGCAGTTTGTGGCCGTGGGGGATTACTTCGTCCAATCGAAGGCGGAACATACACAGTAAACGATGCGATGTTAGAAGATTTAAAAAATGGTTTTAGCGGTCATCACGCTTCAAACCTTGGGGGCATTTTAGCATATGAAATAGCTTCTGGATTAAATATTCCGGCATTCATTGTAGACCCTGTCGTTGTAGATGAAATGGAGCCTATTGCTCGTATAAGTGGTATTGCTGGTATGGAACGCAAAAGTATTTTCCATGCATTAAATCAAAAAGCAGTTGCTCGTAAAGTAGCTGAACAGTTAAATCACAAATATGAGGATTTAAATTTATTAGTTACACATATGGGCGGCGGTATTACAGTTGGTGCTCATAAAAAAGGAAGAGTAATCGATGTAAATAACGGTTTAAACGGAGAAGGCCCATTTAGTCCAGAGCGCGCTGGTACAGTACCAGTAGGGCAACTAGTAGAAATGTGTTTCTCTGGTGAGTATTACCGAGATGAAATGATTAAAAAACTTGTCGGACAAGGTGGACTTGTAAGTCTTATCGGTACAAATGATGCGATTAAAGTAGAACAAATGGTTGAAAAAGGTGATCCTGAAGCAACTCTTATTTATAAAGCTATGGCATATCAAGTTGCAAAAGAGATTGGCGGAGCTAGCGCTGTACTTCACGGGAAAATCGATGCAATCGTATTAACTGGTGGACTTGCTTACAGTAAAATCCTTGTTGATGAAATAAAAGAACGAGTAGACTGGATTGCAGATGTTATCGTACATCCAGGAGAAGATGAATTACAAGCATTAGCAGAAGGGGCACTTCGTGTACTACGTGAAGAAGAAGCTCCAAAAGAATATATTGTACGTGAAAAAGAAACGGTAGCTAGGGGTTGAGATAATGGCAAAAGAATATGATTTAGTCATCGTTGGCGGCGGTACTGGTGGATATGTTGCTGCAATTCGTGCATCACAACTAGGGTTAAAAACTGCACTTGTTGAAAAAGAAAATCTTGGTGGTACTTGTTTACACAAAGGATGTATTCCTAGTAAAGCCCTTTTACGTAGTGCGGAAGTATACGCAACTGCTAAAAAAAGCGAAGAGTTCGGAGTTATTGCAAGTAATGTAGAACTAAACTTTGCGAAAGTACAAGAGCGTAAAGAGAAGATTGTAACGCAACTTCATAAAGGTGTTCAGCACTTAATGAAACAAGGTAAAATTGATGTGTTTGAAGGTATTGGCCGTATTCTTGGCCCATCTATTTTCTCTCCGATGCCAGGGACAATTTCAGTTGAACTTGCAAGTGGAGAAGAGAATGAAATGTTAATTCCAAAAAATGTACTTATTGCAACAGGTTCTCGTCCGAATTCATTACCAGGTTTAGAATTAGACGGAGAGTATGTAATGTCTTCCGATCATGCCCTAAAAATGGAAACGCTTCCTAGCTCGATTATTATCGTTGGTGGCGGTGTAATTGGTATTGAGTGGGCATCTATGCTTGCTGACTTCGGTGTAGAAGTTACAGTATTAGAGTATGCGAAAACGATACTACCACTAGAAGACCAAGACGTTTCAAAAGAAATGCAACGTCTATTCAAGAAAAAAGGTATTAAAGTGGTAACTGGTGCAAAAGTATTACCAGAAACATTGGTAAAAGATAATGGAGTAACAATTCAAGCTGAACATAACGGTGAGAATAAAGAATTTAAAGCAGAAAAAATGCTTGTATCTGTAGGACGACAAGCCAATACGCAAAATATTGGTTTAGAGAATACGGATATCGTTGTGGAAAAAGGATACATTCAAACAAATGAGTTTTATCAAACGAAAGAATCTCATATTTACGCAATCGGTGATGTAATTGGTGGCTTACAGCTTGCTCACGTTGCTTCTCATGAAGGAATTGTTGCAGTAGAACATATTGCTGGTAAAGAAGTTACACCAATTGATTATTCTATGGTATCAAAATGCGTATATAGCAGTCCGGAAGTTGCTTCTGTCGGTTTAACAGAACAAGAAGCGAAAGAAAAAGGCTATAAGCTAAAAGTAGGTAAGTTCTCATTCCGTGCAATCGGAAAAGCGCTTGTATACGGCGAATCAGATGGTTTCGTAAAACTTGTAGTTGATGAAGAAACAAATGATATTCTCGGTGTTCATATGATTGGACCGCATGTAACAGATATGATTTCTGAAGCGGGTCTTGCAAGAGTACTTGATGCAACACCTTGGGAAGTAGCACATACAATTCATCCGCATCCATCATTATCTGAGGCGATTGGTGAAGCAGCATTAGCTGTAGATGGAAAAGCGTTACACGCATAAAAATGTGGATTTAGGAGGTTATGAAAAATGGCAGAAGTAAAAGAAAAGCGCCATGAAGAGCTTGGCTTAAGTGATGAGCAAGTATTAGAAATGTTCCGTACGATGTTACTTGCACGTAAAATCGACGAACGTATGTGGTTATTAAACCGTGCTGGTAAAATTCCATTCGTAATTTCTTGTCAAGGACAAGAGGCAGCACAAGTTGGAGCAGCATTTGCTCTTGATAGAGAGAAAGATTATGCATTACCATACTACCGTGATATGGGTGTTGTACTAGCGTTTGGTATGACAGCGAAAGAACTGATGCTATCTGGTTTCGCGAAAGCTGGAGATCCAAACTCTGGTGGTCGTCAAATGCCTGGTCACTTCGGTCAAAAGAAAAATCGTATTGTGACAGGTTCATCTCCAGTAACAACGCAAGTACCACATGCAGTTGGTATTGCATTAGCTGGAAAAATGGAAAAGAAAGATTTAGTAACGTTTGTTACATTCGGTGAAGGTTCTTCCAACCAAGGTGATTTCCATGAAGGTGCAAACTTTGCTGGCGTACACAAGTTACCTGTTATTTTTATGTGTGAAAATAATAAATACGCAATCTCTATTCCAGTTGAAAAACAATTAGCATGTAAAAATGTATCAGACCGTGCAATTGGATACGGTATGCCTGGATATACAGTAGACGGAAACGATCCGCTTGCAGTATATAAAGCTGTAAAAGAAGCAGCAGACCGTGGCCGCCGTGGTGAAGGTCCAACTTTAATTGAAACAGTATCATATCGTTTAACAGCACATTCAAGTGACGATGATGATCGTGTTTATCGTGATAAAGAAGAAGTAGAAGAAGCGAAGAAAAATGATTCAATTGTAACATTTGCTGCTTATTTAAAAGAGGTTGGCGTGTTAACTGAGGAATCTGAAAAACAAATGTTAGACGAAATTATGCATATCGTAAACGAAGCAACAGAATATGCAGAAAATGCTCCGTATGCAGCACCTGAAGATGCATTGAAGCACGTATACGCAGAATAGGGGGGAACGTTTCATGGCTGTAATGTCTTATATTGATGCTATTACATTAGCAATGCGCGAGGAAATGGAACGCGATGAGAAAGTATTCGTTTTAGGTGAAGATGTTGGTAAAAAAGGTGGCGTATTTAAAGCGACACACGGATTATATGATCAATTTGGTGAAGATCGTGCGCTAGATACACCACTTGCAGAATCTGCAATTGCTGGGGTCGCAATTGGTGCAGCAATGTATGGAATGCGTCCAATCGCTGAAATGCAGTTTGCGGATTTCATCATGCCAGCAGTAAACCAAATTGTTTCTGAGGCAGCAAAAATTCGTTACCGTTCTAATAATGATTGGACTTGTCCAATTACAGTTCGTGCGCCATTTGGCGGCGGTGTTCACGGTGCATTGTATCATTCGCAATCTGTAGAAGCGATGTTTGCAAACCAACCTGGTTTAAAAATCGTTATCCCTTCTACACCATATGATGCAAAAGGCTTACTAAAAGCTGCAATTCGTGATGAAGATCCAGTATTATTCTTTGAGCATAAACGTGCATATCGCTTAATTAAAGGTGAAGTGCCAGAAGATGATTACGTATTACCAATCGGAAAAGCGGATGTAAAACGTGAAGGTGATGATATTACTGTTATCACATACGGATTATGTGTTCATTTTGCTCTTCAAGCAGCTGAAAAGTTAGCACAAGATGGCATCTCGGCACACATTCTTGATTTACGTACTGTATATCCATTAGATAAAGAAGCAATCATTGAAGCAGCTTCTAAAACAGGTAAAGTTCTTCTTGTAACAGAAGACAATAAAGAAGGAAGTATTATGAGTGAAGTGGCAGCAATTATCGCTGAAAACTGTCTATTTGATTTAGATGCACCAATTGCGCGTCTTGCGGGTCCAGACGTTCCAGCAATGCCATATGCACCAACAATGGAAAAATTCTTTATGGTAAATCCAGATAAAGTTGAAAAAGCAATGCGTGAACTTGCGGAATTTTAATCGGGGGGACTATACATGGCTGTAGAAAATATTACAATGCCTCAGCTCGGGGAGAGCGTTACAGAGGGTACAATTAGTAAATGGCTCGTTAATGTTGGCGATCACGTAAACAAATATGATCCGCTTGCAGAAGTAATGACTGATAAAGTAAATGCTGAAGTACCATCTTCTTTCACTGGTATTGTGAAAGAGTTGATCGCTGGTGAAGGTGATACGTTAGCTGTAGGTGAAGTAGTTTGTGTGATTCAAGTAGAAGGCGCAGATGAAGTAGCAGCAACAGCTGTTGAGGAAAAAACAAAAGAAGAACCAAAGGCAGAAGTAGCTACGCCTGAAAAAGCACCGAAAGCAAAACAACCAACTGATGGAAAACCTCGTTTTTCACCAGCTGTGTTAAAACTTGCAGGTGAACATAACGTTGATTTAGATCTAGTAGAAGGTACGGGAGCAAACGGCCGTATCACTCGTAAAGATATTTTAAAGCTAGTGGAATCAGGAAATATTCCGCAAGCAGGTGCGGCGAAGAAAGAGGAAGCGGTAGCGGCAGTAGTAGAAGCGCGTCCGGAAGCACCAAAAGCAGCGCCAGTAGCACAAAAAGTAGAAGCTGCGAAACCAGTTTCTGTACCAACAATGCCTGGCGATATCGAAATTCCAGTAACAGGTGTACGTAAAGCAATCGCAGCGAACATGTTACGTAGTAAACACGAAGCGCCACACGCTTGGATGATGATTGAAGTAGATGTGACAAACCTTGTTTCATACCGTAATTCAATTAAAGGTGATTTCAAAAAACGCGAAGGCTTTAACTTAACGTTCTTTGCTTTCTTCGTAAAAGCAGTAGCACAAGCGTTAAAAGAGTATCCTCAAATTAATTCAATGTGGGCTGGCGATAAAATCGTTCAGAAGAAAGATATTAACCTTTCTATCGCTGTTGCGACAGAGGACGAACTATTTGTACCAGTAATTAAACACGCGGACGAGAAGACAATTAAAGGTATCGCTCGTGAAATTACAGAACTTGCAGGAAAAGTACGTACGAAATCGTTAAAAGCGGACGAAATGCAAGGCGGAACATTTACAATTAATAACACAGGATCATTCGGTTCTGTTCAATCTATGGGTATTATTAATTACCCACAAGCGGCTATTTTACAAGTTGAATCAATTGTAAAACGCCCAGTAATTATGGAAAATGGTATGTTCGGTGCTCGCGACATGGTCAACTTATGTTTATCACTTGATCACCGTGTACTAGATGGTTTAATTTGTGGTAAGTTCTTAGGACGTGTAAAAGAAATTTTAGAAAATACGTCAGAAAATAATACATCTGTATATTAAATAAAAAGCTCGCTTATGCGAGCTTTTTATCATCTTATTTCTTCATCTACATCCTACTATATGTATAATACCTTTCCCAGTAATCTTACAATGAACCATTATGTATTAGGAATTTATGAAAATACATTGCTGATATATGGTATATGGATATAAAATAAGAAAAGAATAATTTTTTTGGCAAATCTTACTGACGAAACTGTAGTATAATATATTGTATTGTATGAAAAAGAGAGTTATTCTATATAAGTGTTTTATAGATAATGTGTAATCAGTCGTCAAAACATGAAGAATGTTGACTCCTGGTTTTTTATTTTGCTGTAACAATGTTTCAGGAGGATGTCATGAAAAGAAGTACCGAGTTTCTAAAAAGTTTAGATGTAAAATTAATATTAATTTTGTTTGCATTATGTGTCACGAGTATAGCTGCTATATATAGCAGTCAGCAAACTGGTCAATATGGAGAGGCAAACTTTGCGATGAAACAAGGTTTGAACTACATAATTGGGGTTGTATTGTTATTGCTTGTTGCAAGCATCGACTTAGATCAATTACAAAAATTGTCTTGGCCACTTTATATCGTTGGATTTGCTTCACTTATTCTTTTGAAAATACTACCGGTTTCCACTTTCACACCTGAAAAATTAGGTGCAAAAAGATGGTTTGTATTTCCGTTAGTTGGACAAATTCAGCCATCTGAGTTTTTCAAAATTTCATTGCTTCTCGTAGTAGCAAGTATAGCAGTGAAACATAATGCGCAGTATATGGCAAGGACATTTCAAACGGACTTAAAATTAGTAGGTAAAATTATGCTAGTATCCCTCCCGCCTATGGCTGTTGTATATAGCCAACCGGATACGGGGATGGTGTTCTTATACGCTGCTGCCATTGCATGTATTTTATTTATGTCAGGTATTCAGAAGAAATTGATAGCGTTATGTACAGTTATTCCAGTCACCATACTATCCACGTTAATATTTATTTACGTAAGGTATGAGGATTTCTTCTTTAATAAGTTAGTTACGCTACTAAAACCGCACCAACAATCACGTATTTTAGGTTGGTTAGATCCATTTGAACATACAGATCAAGGTTATCAAACACAGCAATCAATTTTAGCTGTAGGTAGTGGCGGTATGGAAGGGAAAGGGTTTGGCGAAGGGAATGTTTATATCCCTGAGAAGCATACAGACTTTATTTTCGCTACAATTGCCGAAGAAGGTGGATTTATCGTAGCAGCGTTAGTTGTATTCTTGTTCTTATTACTACTATATAGAACAATTATTATCGGTTATTCTGCTGATAATTTATTCGGTACATTATTATGTGCTGGATCGATTGGGATATTAACGGTTCAAATATTCCAAAATATCGGTATGATCGTTGGATTAATGCCTGTAAAAGGGATTGCATTACCTTTCTTATCGTATGGGGGAAGTTCCTTGTTCTCGAATATGATTATGATGGGTCTCATATTATCGGTACGAAAAACGTATAAAAAGTATATGTTTTCCGTTAAGTAAAAAAAGCTGGTTCGTTTTTAAACGAACCAGCTTTTTTACATATATACTCATAAACGTTGCAAACTAAAACAGAATAGCAGTTTGAGACGGGTAAGGAGTGCAAAGTGATGCATATGCATATTTTTGAAGGAGCACGGCATCTTTCTAATAGTGAATGGGTTATTCGGGCTATTATAGCATACATATTTTTAATATTAGTTGCGAAAGCGATGGGGCAAAGGTCCATCGCACAACTTCGCTTTTTAGATGTTGTATTGGTGTTATTGCTTGGCGGGAATATTTCTAACGCATTGTCTGATGAAAAAGTAGGATTAATGGGCTCGATGATTACAACGTTTATACTCGTTGTACTTCATATTATAAGTTCAGTTTTAATGTTGAAATGGGATAGATGGAGACGCTTTTTAGAGCCAGCACCTATCATTCTTATACACAACGGCTCCATTGATTTTAGCAATTTGAAAAAAGCGAGAATTACCGTGGAATATTTATTTTCAGAACTTCGTATGCGAAATGTGAGCGATATTCAAACAATCAAATTAGCATTATGGGAAGCGAACGGTGTCGTTTCTATATTTCGGTATCCAGAATATGAGGCAGTTTCCCGACTTGATCTAAAAGTGGCAGGAAAAAAATCTCCAGTTTCTTTTGTATTAGTAAAGGATGGGAGCATTCAGCAAGATGTTCTTGCTTTATTAGGGAAAACAGAAGAATGGGCGAGAGAATTTCTAGAGAAAAACGCAGAAGTTGAATCCATTTTGTTAGCTACAGTTGATGAAACACATAAAATAAATATTTTGTTAAAAAAATGAAAAATATACGCATTTTGTCGTTTCATACATATGATACAATAGTGTGGACAACGAAAAAGGAGGGATACGATGGGATATGTAGAAGAATTACGGAAAATAGTTGGTCATCGCCCTTTAATTTTAGTTGGTGCTGTTGTACTCGTTATAAATGAAAATAGATATGTATTATTACAACAAAGAACAGAGCCTTACGGAAAATGGGGGCTGCCTGGCGGATTAATGGAGCTTAGTGAATCACCAGAAGAAACTGCTTTTCGTGAAGTATACGAAGAAACAGGAATAAAGGTGAAGAACCTACGATTAATCAATGTGTTTTCTGGAGCGAACTATTTTACAAAATTAGCAAACGGTGATGAATTTCAATCTGTAACGACCGCTTATTATACGGACGAATACGATGGAGATTTTGTTATGAACAAAGAAGAAGCGGTTCAGCTTAAATTCTTCCCACTAACAGAACTACCTGACTATATTGTTGGGTCGCATAAAAAAATGATTGCTGAATATATGAAGATTATGGAAAAGTGACAAAAAGGTGTTAGAACAGGGTTCTAACACCTTTTCTATATCCAAATAAAAGTAAACTTACTTGTATTTCATAAACATTAACTGGTAAGATACAAATAGGTAGTTTTAGAGGAGGGAAAAGATTGATTAATTTTAACTTTTTTATGAATGATGTTGTCCGCCAAGCGCGTGAAGAGATTGTCTCTGCTGGATATACAGAATTGACAACGCCAGAAGCAGTAGACGAAGCGTTTAAAAGAAATGGAACAACACTTGTAATGGTAAACTCTGTATGTGGTTGTGCAGGCGGTATTGCTCGTCCTGCTGCTGCGCATTCTGTACATTATGATAAACGTCCTAACCACCTTGTAACGGTGTTTGCAGGTCAAGATAAAGAAGCGACAGCAAGAGCTCGTGAATATTTCGAAGGGTATCCACCATCTTCTCCATCATTTGCTTTATTAAAAGATGGAAAAATTGTAACGATGGTAGAGCGTCATGAAATTGAAGGTCATGAACCGATGCAAGTTATTGCAAAACTACAATCGTATTTCGAAGAGAATTGCGAAGAACTATAATCAGTGGAGGTGGTTCATCCCAACTGATTATAAGTCCTTATAAAAATAAATGAAAAGGCGGTACGTCCACACTCAAGTGGATGTACCGCCTTTTTTTATTTCGTATTAAAATTTGTGGGATATGCATAGTTTTGTTATTTTATGCATCTTTTTATACACGGATAACTGTATTTTAACTTGTTTTATATTTATTTTTATTTTATATATTGCATAAAAATAAAAGTGCTGATACAATACAAACATCGAATAAATATTCTATTAAACTTTTAAATATACATTATTAGGGGGAAGAAAGATGAAGAAGTTATTATCAATATCGTTTGCACTTATTTTAATTGTAAGTATGTTTAGTGCCTGTAGTAATGGGGAAGAAAAGGCTACTGGAAAAAATAAAAAAGTACTTGTTATGGGGACTTCAGCAGATTATAAACCATATGAATACGTAGAAGCTTCAAAGAGTGATGAAATTATCGGCTTTGATGTTGATGTTGCTAAATATATCGGAAAAGAACTTGGTTATGAAGTGAAAGTGAAAGATATGGATTTTGGTGGTTTATTAGCATCTCTTAGCTCAGGAAAAGTTGATTTCGTAATGGCAGGTATGACGCCAACTGCAGAGCGTAAAAATAATGTTGATTTCACAGATATTTACTTTGTTGCGAAAAACATGGTCGTTTCTAAAAAGGACTCTAACATTAAATCTGTAGAGGATTTAAAAGGGAAAAAAGTAGGGGTACAAACAGGATCTATACAAGAAGAGAAAGCAGCAGAATTTAAAAAACAAGTAGATTTCAAAGTTGAGGGACGTGACCGTATACCAGAAATCGTACAAGAAATTAAAGCTGGTCGTTTTGATGCTGCAATTATAGAAGACACAGTTGCTAAAAATTATTTAGAGAAAATGAAAGAGTTACAAGGAATTGAAATTAAAGAAGCTCCAGAAGAAGTTGGAGCAGCAATTGCCCTTCCGAAAAACAGTGATAAAACAGCTGAATTTAATAAAGTAATTAAAAAAATGCAAGAAAATGGAGAAATGGATAAATTAGTGAAGAAATGGTTTGGCAGCGAAAAATAAGCTGCCTTTCACTTTTCTGTGAGGGGAATGAAAAGAATGAACTTAGATTTTTCGGCGATTACGCCTTCGATACCATATATATTAAAAGGTCTAGAAGTTACTTTGAAAATTGTAGCAGTATCAGCTTTAGCAGGGTTTCTTTTAGGGACGTTATTAGCACTTTGCAAAATTGCTAGAATACGAGCATTAAATATAGCGGCAGATCTTTATACATCAATTTTCCGTGGTACACCACTTGTATTGCAATTAATGATTATTTATTTCGGTGTCCCGCAAATAATTGGTTATGAAATACCGGCATTCTTAGCAGCTGTACTTGCATTTAGCTTAAATTCAGGTGCATATATGTCAGAAGTAATCCGTGCCGGCATTCAAGCGGTTGATAAAGGACAAACAGAAGCGGCGATGGCTTTAGGAATTCCATACGGAAAAATGATGCGAAATATCATTTTTCCTCAAGCTTTAAAAAATATATTACCGGCACTTGTAAACGAGTTTGCGACACTTACGAAAGAATCGGCTGTAGTAACAGTAATAGGAGCAACGGATTTAATGCGTCGTGCTTATATCGTAGGCGGGGAGACTTTTAAATACCTTGAACCATTACTTTTTGTTGGACTCATTTATTATATGCTAGTCATTATTCTTACATTAGTCGGGAAGGCAATTGAAGGGAGAATGAAGAAAAGTGATTAAAATTGAAAACCTTCATAAATCATTTGGAAAAAACGAAGTATTAAAAGGGATTACAACAACGATTGAAAAAGGGGAAGTAGTAGCAATTATTGGACCGTCTGGATCAGGGAAATCAACATTTTTACGTTGTATGAATGTGTTAGAAGCACCGACAAATGGTCACATTTGGATTGGAACGGAAGAAGTAACGAATCCAAAAACGAATATTATGCACGTTCGTGAAAATGTCGGAATGGTATTTCAGCATTTTCACCTATTTCCTCATATGACTGTATTAGAAAATATTACGTATGCTCCTATCAATGTAAAAGGAGTAACGAAACAAGAAGCTGAAAAGAAAGCCGAAAAACTTTTAGAAAAGGTCGGCTTATTAGATAAAAAAGATACGTATCCAAATCGTCTTTCGGGAGGACAAAAGCAACGTGTAGCAATTGCAAGAGCGTTAGCAATGGAACCAGAAGTAATGTTATTTGATGAACCGACATCAGCACTAGATCCAGAGATGGTAAAAGAAGTGTTAGAAGTTATGAAATCATTAGTTACGACAGGAATGACAATGGCGATTGTTACACATGAAATGGGATTTGCAAAAGAAGTAGCAGATCGTGTTCTCTTTTTAGATGGTGGAAAGCTTGTAGAAGATAGTGCGCCAGCAGAATTTTTTGCAGCACCGAAAAGTGAGCGTGCGCAACAATTTTTACAAAAGATATTGTAATATGTAAAGGTTACGTGAATAATAAGTAGAAAAGGATGACATTGTGTCATCCTTTTTTTATACTAACTGTAAATACGTTTATACATATAGGAGCAATGATATGTTCAAAATTGGATACCGTACAGTAAAAACAGCAATAGGGACAGGCGCAGCCGTTTTTATTGCACAGTTATTAGGGTTGGAATTTTATAGTTCAGCGGGTATTTTAGTTATATTATGCGTACAAAATACGAAACGTAAATCACTTCAAGTGTCGTTACACCGTTTTTTAGCCTGTGTATTATCAATGGTGTTCGCGTTTTGTATTTTTGAAACAATTGGATATACACCACTAGCAATTAGCGTACTATTACTTACGTTTATTCCGACTGCAGTCATGTTTAAAATTCAAGAAGGTATTGTTACGAGTTCAGTTATTGTGATGCATCTATATTCATTGAAACAAATTACATGGCTTATTGTTGGGAATGAAATTGCGATATTAACGATAGGGATTAGCGTGGCTCTATTAGTAAATATGTATATGCCAAGTAGTGAAAATAAGCTAAAAGAGTATCAAGGTAAAATAGAAAATAATTTTAAAACGATTTTGTTTGAAATGGTTGTATATTTACGAAACCGAGAAAGTAGTTGGAGCGGGGCAGAACTTATTGAAACTGAACAGATGCTAAATGAAGCTAGAGATTTATCGTTTAAGAAACTTGAGAATGCATTTATGCGAGAAGATGACTATTACTATCGCTATTTCAATATGCGTATGCAACAATTCGAAATTTTAGAGCGAATGATTCCGTTAGCAGCTTCTTTATCATGGACATATGAACAAGCGGACATGATTGCGGATGTGGTTGAAAACATTGGAAATGCTATTAGCCCTCAGAGTACCGGGGTTATTTCTTTAAGGCAGCTTCAAGAAATGCGAGAATTATTTAGAGATATGCCATTGCCGGCTACACGTGAAGAATTTGAGATACGTGCGAAACTTGTTCAACTTGTATACGAAATGGAACAATATTTACTCATTAAAAGTCGCTTTAAAGGAAAGGATAATA
The DNA here is from genome assembly GCF_003812125.1 of Bacillus sp. FDAARGOS_527. NCBI lineage: Bacteria > Bacillati > Bacillota > Bacilli > Caryophanales > Bacillaceae > Bacillus > Bacillus sp. FDAARGOS_527. The sequence goes on along the minus strand of NZ_CP033795.1, from coordinate 3,275,260 downwards.
TAAAAGAACTTATATAGAAGGTAGGAATTATCTATGCCGTATCTTCTCTCTTTCCTATTATGTCTTTCTTTATCGCCTATTTGGCCTCTTGGTGATAATCCGCGTGCCGGTGATCCTTTCATTATTGTAAATAAAGCGACGAATAAACTAGCTTATATTGACGATGGAAAGATTCAAAAGGTTTTTCCAGTCGCGACAGGAAAAACAAATGAATTAACCCCAGAGGGAACTTTTGATATTGTAATGAAAGCAAAGGACCCATATTATATTGCGAAGAATATTCCTGGGGGATCACCGAAAAATCCACTTGGATCTAGGTGGATGGGATTTAATGCAAGAGGAACTGATGGGAGTAAATATGGAATACATGGAACAAACCAACCGAGTTCAATTGGAAAGTATATTTCACAAGGATGTATAAGAATGAAGAAAAATGATGTGGAATATTTATTTGATCGCATTCCAATTGGAACGAAAGTATGGATTGTAAAATCGAAAAAGTCATTTCAGCAATTGGCAAAAGAAAAAGGAGCCATTGCATATGAAAAAGTCAACGAAAAAGTTGGCTTTTTCTATTGTAATAAGTTGTCTTGACATGTGTACATAACCATGCGTTAATGAGAGTATAGAAAGATAAAATGAGATAAAGGGGTTGCTCATATGTACTTGAATCCAAAACTTTCGTATATGCAGTTTTTTATGGGATTTCTATTTATTATTACATTCATATTGGCAACTTTTAATATATGTTCTTATCTTGTAGCGATTGTATGTATGGCATTACTCAATCTTACTTTTGTTATTGGGGCATTTCAGCAGAAACAATATACAAGTTTTGTGATAGCACTTGTAATGTCATTTTTCTTTAGTATTGTAGCGATTGTGCTTTACATAAAATAAACCATCTCGATTTCGAGATGGTTTATTTTATTATGTGTAAAAAGTAAAAAAAGGACGAACAGATCGTCCTTTTTACCAAAACATACTTGCGCCAGCAAGTAATGTTGTTACAAGCATAGAAATTAGCATTACATAAATCATAACTTTTTGAGCTTTTTTATGCATCGTTAAACCTCCTTGCAAATCAGTACAATATCATTGTAACGAGAAATGATATTGTGGACAAGGGGGAGAGAAATGACAAAATTCGAGAAGTGTGTGTAAAGTATAACAGGAAATTTGTATGTACGTAGAGAATATATAAGAATGATAGGGTATAAGTTTTTTGTTATGCAAGCTGAAGAATGGAGATACGATGATGAAAATATATGAAACAAATCGTTTGCATTTAAGGGAAATTGATGAGTCGTATGCTGAAAAAGTTCTTCAATATTACGACAGAAATCGTGAATTTTTAAAAGCCTGGGAAGAGTATAGACCGGATGATTTTTTTACGTTAGATTATCAAAAGAAAAAGTTACAAAAGGATAGAAAAGAGATCGCAGAAGGTAAAATCATCAGACTTTGGATTTTTAAAAAAGGTGATGATACGAAAATAATTGGATGTATTTCATTTAATTTAATTGTTCGTGGAATTTACCAATCTTGTGTACTCGGCTATAAATTAGATAAGGAAGAGTTAAACAAAGGTTATACGACAGAAGCGCTTAGAAAAGCGATTCAAGTTGCTTTTGAGGAATTTCAATTACATCGTATAGAAGCACCGATTATGCCACGAAATTTAGCATCTATACAAGTCGTAACGAAGATAGGTTTTCAGTATGAGGGCGTGTCTAGGAAGATGTTAATGGTTAATGGAGTGTGGGAAGATCATATGCGCTGGGTATTGTTAAATGAGTAATAGAAAGCAGATGGTTATCTAGACATATAAACCGTCTGTTTTTTGTCTTGTATTTCGAAACTTTTGCGAAATTCTGTTATAATTAATAGTGTTACATACATAATGGTAGTGCAGGAGGCGCAGTCTTATGATTAATCAAGAACGTTTAGTAAATGAATTTATGGAGTTAGTACAAGTAGATTCTGAAACGAAATTTGAAGCAGAAATTTGCAAAGTATTAACAAAGAAATTTACAGATTTAGGTGTAGAAGTATTTGAAGATGACACAATGGCTGTTACTGGGCATGGTGCAGGTAACTTAATTTGTACATTACCAGCAACAAAAGATGGTGTTGATACAATTTACTTTACTTCTCATATGGATACAGTAGTTCCTGGTAATGGAATTAAGCCTTCTATTAAAGATGGATATATCGTATCAGATGGTACTACGATTTTAGGTGCGGATGATAAAGCGGGATTAGCATCCATGTTCGAAGCAATCCGTGTTTTAAAAGAAAAAAATATCCCTCATGGTACAATTGAATTTATTATTACAGTTGGAGAAGAATCTGGTCTTGTTGGTGCAAAAGCATTAGATCGTGAGCGCATTACAGCGAAATATGGTTACGCGTTAGATAGCGATGGGAAAGTTGGCGAAATCGTTGTTGCAGCTCCAACACAAGCGAAAGTGAACGCGATTATTCGCGGGAAAACAGCTCATGCTGGTGTAGCACCAGAAAAAGGTGTATCTGCAATTACTATCGCAGCGAAAGCAATTGCGAAAATGCCACTTGGTCGTATTGATTCTGAAACAACTGCAAATATTGGACGTTTTGAAGGTGGTACACAAACGAATATCGTTTGCGATCATGTACAAATCTTTGCAGAAGCGCGTTCTTTAATCAATGAAAAAATGGAAGTACAAGTTGCGAAAATGAAAGAAGCATTTGAAACAACTGCAAAAGAAATGGGCGGCCAAGCAGATGTTGAAGTAAAGGTTATGTATCCAGGATTTAAATTTGCTGATGGCGATCACGTTGTAGAAGTTGCAAAACGCGCAGCTGAAAAAATTGGTCGTACACCTTCTCTTCACCAAAGTGGTGGCGGAAGTGATGCAAACGTAATTGCTGGACACGGAATTCCAACAGTTAACTTAGCAGTTGGTTATGAAGAAATTCATACAACAAACGAAAAGATTCCTGTTGAAGAATTAGCGAAAACAGCAGAATTAGTTGTTGCAATCATAGAGGAAGTAGCGAAATAATATAACAAAAAAGCGTGTAAATCAATTGTGATTTACACGCTTTTTACTTTGATTCGATTGCTTTTACAAGGCGGATAAGCCAATACAAGAAAATCCATGGCAGTATGTAAGTTGTTACTACATGGACTAGACGAGGAAAGAAACCAGCTATGTTTATATCAAATATAGGAAGAAGTAAATAATTGATTGCGACGATTAGTATAATTATGAGAAACGTATAATTGAGTTTATCAGTTGATTTCATAATAATCACCCCTAATTACAAAAATATCCACTTCATTTAAATTATAGCAATAAATATGATGGAAAAGAACAAGTAATAATTATAATTATTGTGCAAAATTTGCTATAATAAAAGAACGAACGTTCTGATTAGGGGGTGAGTACTATGCGAGAAATGTATCCAAAAAAAGGTCGTGTTATTTTACATGTAGATATGAATTGTTTTTTCGCATCTGTTGAAATTGCTCATGACTCATCGTTACAAGGGAAGCCGTTAGCGGTTGCTGGAAATGAAAAAGAAAGAAAAGGAATTATCATAACATGTAGTTATGAGGCGAGAGAATATGGAATACGTACAACGATGCCACTTTGGGAAGCGAAAAGGTTATGTCCGCAATTAATTGTAAGGCGCCCTAATTTTACATTATATCGCGAAGCTTCATTTCAAATGTTTCAAATTCTTTCCCGTTTTACGGAAAAAATACAACCAGTCTCAATAGATGAGGGATATTTAGATATTACAGATTGTTACGCACTCGGTTCGCCTCTTGAAATAGCAAAGATGATTCAGCAAGTGTTATTAACAGAGTTACAGTTGCCGTGTAGCATCGGAATTGCTCCAAACCTTTTCCTAGCAAAAACAGCTTCTGATATGAAAAAGCCTCTCGGTATTACCGTGCTCCGAAAACGAGATATTCCAGAAATGATTTGGCCGCTTCCGGTTGGAGCGATGCATGGAATTGGAGAAAAAACAGCTGAGAAATTAAAAGATATTCATATACAAACAATTGAACAGTTAGCAAAAGGAAATGAACATATCATTCGCGCTAAAATTGGAAAGCATGGTGTTGATTTACAAAGAAGGGCAAAAGGTGTGGATGATAGAGAAGTTGATCCGAGTCAAATGGGACAACATAAAAGCGTTGGTAATTCGATGACTTTTTCAAAGGATATGGATGAAGAAAAAGAATTACTTGATATGTTAGAAAGGCTATCAAAATCAGTGAGTAAAAGATTACAAAAGCGAACTCTTGTCAGCTATAATATTCAGATTATGATTAAATATCATGATAGGCGGACAGTAACGAGGAGTAAGCAATTGAAAAATGCCATTTGGGAAGAACGAGATATTTTTCAAGCGGCCTCTCGTTTATGGAAGCAACATTGGGACGGCGATTCCGTTCGTTTATTAGGTGTTACAGCTACTGAAATAGAGTGGAAGACTGAATCGGTGAAGCAATTAGATTTGTTTTCATTTGAAGAAGATGCGAAAGAAGAGCCGTTACTTGCTGTCATTGATCAAATTAATGATAAGTATGGAATGCCGCTTTTACAACGAGGTAGTCAATTATTACGTAAGCAAGAAAAGTCTTTTCAGCAAAAATTAGAAAATAAGTTTATGTAGAAGGTGTCATGAAGCTGTACATATCATGACACTTTCTATTTTTATAAAAATAGAAAGTGTCGTTTTTGCACTACAAGCAAAACAATTATTTAATAATAACTCAAGTAAAAAGATAATTTTAGATGAATTTGATTTAAGTATGTATACAAATTTTTTGACGGAATATGCCGATTTGCTAAATAAGTATAAATAAAAAGCACTGTAACCAGTGCTTTTTACGATAGATTAAGAGATTGTATGATTTTCAAAAATAACAATCTCTGAGTTATTTGCTGTTGAAACACGTTGTGCATAATATGTTAAAGCTGAAGAAATATATGTTGGTAACGAATCATTTGTATGTGTTGTTGTATATTCATGGATTAATTCTTTCAAAGTCGTCCATTCTAATTGTGCTGGGTGATCAGACACGAAAGAACTTACCCAGCGATCAAATGAAGACGAAAAATCAGTTTGTAAACGAAATGCTTCTTTCATAATAAAACGCTCCCTTAAAATGTAGTATAATCATTTTAACATAAAACACGAACGATATCCAAACTTTTTGAGTATAATGTTCGTGATATATAGTTGTCTAGATGATTGGTTATGTAAATTCGATTTGCCATTTGAAATAACATTCCGTAAGATGAAAGGTAGATTATATAAAGAGCTGGAGGAAAGAAAGTGGAATTTGTATTTTTAGGAACTGGTGCAGGTGTTCCTTCGAAAGGAAGGAACGTTTCAGCAATTGCTTTGCAATTGTTAGAAGAACGAGGACAAACTTGGTTATTTGATTGTGGCGAGGCGACGCAACATCAAATATTACATACATCAGTACGTCCACGCCGCATTGAAAAAATATTTATTACGCATTTACATGGTGATCATATTTTTGGATTGCCTGGCTTATTAGGAAGCCGTTCGTTTCAAGGAGGGACTACACCTTTAACAGTGTATGGACCAAAAGGAATTAAACAATTTATTGAAGTAGCATTATCAGTAAGTACGACACATGTAAAATACCCACTTGAAATTGTTGAGATAACAGAAGAAGGTACCGTGTTTGAAGATAATGAATTTCATGTGGAAACGAAAAGATTGTCACACGGTATTGAATGTTTTGGGTATCGTATTATAGAGAAAGATATACAAGGCGCCCTTTTAGTCGATAAATTGCTGGAGATGGGTGTGAAACCAGGTCCACTCTTTAAGCGTTTAAAAGATGGAGAAGTGGTTGAATTGGAAAATGGTACGATACTAAACGGACAAGATTTTATCGGCCCACCTCAAAAAGGAAGAATTATTACCATTTTAGGTGATACAAGATTTTGTGAAGCGAGTAGAGAGCTGGCACAAGACGCTGACGTACTAGTTCATGAAGCAACTTTTGCGGCAGAAGATGAACAACAAGCGTATGATTATTTTCATTCCACATCTAAGCAAGCTGCGAGTATTGCACTTCAGGCAAATGCAAAACGATTAATATTGACTCATATTAGTTCTCGTTATCAAGGGGATACGTATAAGGAATTATTGAAAGAGGCAAGAGAGCTATTTTCTAATACAGAAATAGCAACGGATTTAAAATCATTTCCAGTAGAAAGATAATAATGATATGAAAAAATGGCGACGAGAGGTTGCCATTTTTTTTTCTAAAAAAATTAAAATAAAACTGTTATCATTTTATGCTTATATTAGATGAAACAGAAAGTTTTAATGATGTGAAAATATAGGATAAAAATACATAGTATCGATTATTTAGAAAAACTGTTATATAAGTCAGACGACATACGAATGATACAAATAGCAAAAATGGATTCTTATTCAGAACTTTTAAAATTCATTAAAAGTAAGCGTTTTATTAAAAACAAGTTATAATGAGGGCAGATTATAATTTATCCCATTTTAATGGGCAGTAAGACTCTACCTCAAAATTCGCGAATGCGAGGAATTTAAGCGAGAGATAACTGCTCGTAAAAGCACGATTGTTGTGGGCTAATAATTATTGGGAATGGACAAAACTCCCGCTGATTATAGTTTCACTTGTTTATGCTATGCTTGTAAGGGGTTCTGTGTTAAACTTTGGATTGCTACAAGACTTTACTGTAGATTATCTTATATTATGTGTAAATGAAGGTAATACTAAGTTTCTTATTTCATATTATAACTGGTATTATTTCAGGATATATCGCTTCACTGTTATTCAAAAACGATCCAATTCGTACAGCGGGACAAATTCGTAGTACAACTGGAAAAGCAACCGATTTGGTAGCTTAATAGAATAGTAAAAAATTTTTTCATAGAGGTTTAGGGGGAGTTATGATGAAGTATCGCTCAGTATTTGATATTATCGGTCCAGTTATGATTGGTCCATCAAGTTCACATACAGCAGGCGCAGCAAGAATGGGGCAAGTTGCTCGCCAGCTGTTTCGTCATGAACCAGAAAGAGTAAGCATTTCATTATATGGATCATTTGCAAAGACGTATCGTGGGCATGGTACAGATGTAGCGCTAATAGGTGGGATATTAGGGTTTGAAACAGATGACTTACGTATTCCAGAGGCGCTAGAGATAGCAAAAGAGCGCGAAATTGAAGTGGAATTTATTGAAGAGGATGCCAATGCACCTCACCCAAATACAGCGAGAATTCGTTTGTATAAAGGTGAAGAAGAAATTGAAGTTGTTGCTTGCTCAATTGGTGGCGGTAAAATTGAAGTTGTAGAATTAAACGGATTCGATCTTCAATTATCAGGCACGAGTCCAGCACTACTTATTGTAAATAACGATCGCTTCGGTGCTATTGCAGCAGTAGCTTCAATCCTTGCGAAACACGAGATTAACATTAGTACAATGAGTGTTTCTCGTAAGGAAAAAGGAAGAAGAGCGCTTATGGTCATCGAAACAGATGAAATATTAGCAGATGAAGTGATTGAAGAAATAAAAGCGCAACAAAATATTTGTCAAGTAACTATTATGGAATAATTGCAGGGGGGACACACCATGTTTCGGAACGCAGCGGAACTAGTGGCGCAAGCTAAAGAACAAAATGTAAAAATCGCAGAAATTATGATTCAATGTGAAATGGAAACAAGAAGTATTTCACGTGAAGAAGTAATTGCTGGTATGGAAAAGAACTTAGTCGTGATGGAGCAAGCGGTAGAACGTGGTATTCGCGGAGTGAAATCACCAACTGGTTTAACTGGTGGAGATGCTGTAAAAGTTCAGGCGTATATGAAGAGTGGAAAAGGCTTATCTGGAGATACGATTTTGGACGCAGTGAGTAAAGCTGTTGCAACAAATGAAGTAAACGCAGCGATGGGAATTATTTGTGCAACACCAACAGCAGGGTCTGCTGGAACAGTGCCAGGTGTACTATTTGCACTAAGAGAAAAATTGCAGCCTACACGTGAAGAAATGATTGAATTCTTATTTACAGCGGGAGCTTTCGGTATGGTTGTTGCGAATAACGCTTGTATTTCTGGTGCAGCGGGAGGATGCCAAGCTGAAGTTGGTTCAGCAAGTGGAATGGCAGCTGCAGCTGCAGTTGAAATGGCTGGTGGAACACAAGAGCAAGCAGCTACAGCGATGGCAATTTCATTAAAGAACATGCTTGGTTTAGTATGCGATCCTGTTGCAGGACTTGTAGAAGTACCTTGCGTAAAACGTAATGCAGCAGGAGCTGCAAATGCGATGATTTCAGCTGATTTAGCATTAGCTGGTGTAACGAGTACTATTCCATGTGATGAAGTAATTGAGGCGATGTTTAGAATCGGACAAACGATGCCAGTAGCACTTCGTGAAACAGCTGAAGGTGGACTTGCAGCAACACCGACTGGTCGCCGTCTGCAAGAAGAGATTTTTGGGAAGACGAATAACTAAAAATATATGTTTATAAAAAATGGAGCTCAAGTAAGATTGAGCTCCATTTTTTATTTTTCTTTTGTTAATTGTTCTAACGTTTTCCCAAGGTTATGTGATCGTTGCGCTGCCTGTGTAATACAGGAAATAAGCGCTTGTTGAAATTGGTGTTCTTGTAATACTTCAATGCCCGCTTCGGTCGTTCCACCAGGAGAGGTAATTTCCTTTCGCAAAATAGACGGGTGTTTTTCACTTGCTTTTAGCATTTCAGCAGCACCAATCATCGTTTGGAGAATAAGTGACTTTGCAACATCTTCTTTTAAACCGATTTTTTTTGCAGCTTCTTCCATCGCTTCTACTACGTAATAAATATAAGCAGGCCCGCTTCCGGATAATGCAGTGACAGCATGCATCTCTTCTTCCTCTACAACAGAGACGAGACCGATCGTTTCAAATAAAGCTATGGCAGTTTGAATATGTTCCTTTGTTGCATGTTTTGAAGATGAGATAGCAGTAGCTGATTTTAAAATAGCTGCAGATGTATTTGGCATGGCACGAATAATCGGAACGTCTTTTTGAAGTAGATTTCTAATTGAATGAGTAGAAACACCTGCTAATAACGAAATAATAAGCAGGTTATTATGTATGTCTTCTTTAAAAGGGGTAAGCGCTTCTGCAACATCTTTTGGCTTCATTGCTAGAAAAAGAATATTTGTATTAGTAAGTAGTTCTTTTTTATTATGTGTACCTTTGACACCGTATTTGTTATGTAGCTCCTGTAACCTTGTCTCATTAGAACGATTACTTACAGTAATTTGTTCGCCTTTCACAACATTTGCATGTAACAAGCCACCAATAATCGCTTCAGCAATAGAGCCCGCACCGAGAAAGGAAATGTTTTGAATAGACATGATGTTCCTCCTTTAATTTTGGTTAGAAATTCTTATAAATGTACATACATTCGTTTTTTTCTAGGAAACACCTCTTTTTATCTGAAAATAATGACAAATATATAAGGAAGTTGTAAACTGAAGAAGTATTCATTTTTGAACCGGAAAGAGACAGGGGGGCTAAGCATGACGGCGATTCACCGAATGGAGATTCCTGTGCCATTTGCAGTTGAAACTGTGAATGTGTTTTTAGTTGAGGGGGAGACATTAACATTAATTGATACAGGGACGAATACAGAAGAGGCAAGAAATGCGTTAGAAAGTCAGTTAGGTACATTAGGATATACGATAGAAGATATTAAAACAGTAGTTATTACGCATCATCATGCGGATCATTGTGGGCTTTTAAATATATTTTCTGAGAAGACGAACATTATTGGACACCCTTGGAATGAGCCGTGGATCACGCAAAATCCAGAATTTTTAAAGCAATATCATGATTTTTTTAGAGAGACGGCTTTACAATTTGGTGTTCCAGCAGCATTTTTGAAAGACGAGGCGTTATTGACGACAAGGACACTGAAATATTCTTGTAATAGATCGTTAACGCATAATGTGAGAGAGGGAGATCGTATTGATTCAATGCCTGGTTTTACAGTAATTGAAACACCGGGTCATGCTTCCACTCATATTTCATTATATAGAGAATCTGATGGAATACTAATTGGAGGGGATGCTCTCATTAGTCATATTTCTTCGAATCCAATATTAGAACCACCATATGAAGGACAAACAGAAAGGGCGCGCCCGTTATTACAATATAATCAAACGTTAAAGCGTTTAAGTGAAATGAATATTTCACGCATTTTATCAGGACATGGAGAAGATGTTCTAAATGTGAAACAACTTATTGAAACGAGATTACAAAAGCAAGAAACACGTGCATTTAAAGTGCTTGAGTTATTAAAGGAAAAACCAATGACAGCATTTGAAGTATGTGTAAAACTATTTCCGGTATTGTATAAGGAACAATTGCCACTTACTATTTCAGAAACGGTTGGACAATTAGACTTTTTAGCATATAATCAACAAGTGATGATTGATGAATCTTCGCAACAATTGATTTATTATGCAAAGTAGGTGACAGCAATGACGGGACGTTTACAAAATAAAGTAATCGTCATTACAGGTGCTTCTAGTGGAATTGGAGAGCAAGTTGCAATGCAAGTTGCAGAGCAGGGGGCGACTCCAGTATTAATGGCTAGAACAGAAGAGAAATTAAAAGCGCTAGCAGACAAAATTAAAGAAACTTATAATACGCCTTGCTATTATTATGTATTAGATGTAAGTGAAGAGACGGAAGTACAATCTGTTTTTTCAAAAGTATTACAAGAGGTAGGACGTATTGATATATTAGTAAACAATGCGGGATTTGGTATTTTTAAAACGTTTGAAGATGCGTCAATGGATGAAGTGAAAGATATGTTCCAAGTAAATGTATTTGGATTAGTAGCTTGCACGAAAGCGGTACTACCTTATATGGTGAAAAGAAACGAAGGGCATATTATTAATATTGCTTCACTTGCTGGGAAAATTGCAACGCCGAAATCGAGTGCGTATGCAGCAACGAAACATGCAGTACTAGGATTTACGAATAGTTTACGCATGGAGTTGTCTAGTACGAATGTTTTCGTAACAGCGATTAATCCAGGTCCGATAGATACAAACTTTTTTGAAATAGCTGATCAATCCGGTACATATGTGAAAAATATGGGACGATACATGTTAAAACCAACATATGTAGCAGAGCAAATTGTAAAATCGATGCAAACGAAAAAGCGTGAAGTAAACTTACCGAAATGGATGGGTATTGGTCCGAAACTGTATGCTTTATTCCCAGGTTTATTTGAGCGTGTTGCAGGTAAATCATTAAGTAAAAAATAGGAGATTTCCATATGGAAATCTCCTATTTTTTTATCCCGCTTTAATGGGCAGTAAGACCCCCCTCAAAATTCAGCGAAAGCAAAGAAGTTAGGTGGGGGGGCGGGCTGCCCATAAAAGTCCGATTGGTTCAACTAATAATCAGTGGGGGATGAAGAAAACCTCCACTGATTAAAGTTTCACTTTATTTTCCAGTCACATAATCGTAAACGATATCCTCAACTGCCTCGTATACATCAATTTTAGTATTTGAATGAATAATCGTTTGAATATGTTTAACAAGCAGTTCCTGATCCTCATTTGACATAGGATTACATTGATATTGCTGAAAACTTTTTATAATCATTTTCTCAATTAATTTTTCATTCATGTTTTCCCCGCCTATATGTACGTATGTATTGTTTTATTGTACTTGAAGTGAAATAAAAAAACTACTATACACTATTTATGTATAAAAATTCTGTTGTGTATATTATTTTTCTAGTAAAATTAAGTTTTTTAAGTTCGTAAAATTAATAAATATTTAATTGACTCTATAAATATACAATATTATAATCATACTTAATTTAAAGAATCGATATGAGGAGGAGCATATGAAGGTCGCGATTATTGGAGCAACTGGGTATGGAGGTATTGAGTTAATTCGGTTATTAGAACAACATCCATATTTTTCGATAGCATCTCTCCATTCTTTTTCACAAGTTGGCGAGTGTATAACAAATGTATATCCGCATTTTCAAAATGTTCTTGTTCATACGTTACAAGAAATTGATGCGGAGGAAATAGTGAAAGAAGCAGAAATTGTATTTTTGGCAACCCCGGCAGGAGTATCAGCAGAGCTAACTCCAAAATTATTAGCAGTAGGTTTAAAAGTAATTGACCTATCTGGAGACTTTCGTATGAAAGATCCTTTCATATATGAACAGTGGTACAAAAGGGCAGCTGCAAAAGAAGAAATTCTTAGTAAAGCTGTATATGGGCTAAGTGAATGGAAAAGGTCCGAGGTTCAAAATGCAAATTTAATTGCAAATCCGGGATGTTTTGCTACAGCTGCATTATTAGCGACATTGCCATTAGTTCGTAGCGGCATAATTGAAGAAGATTCGATTATTATTGATGCGAAATCAGGAGTATCTGGAGCAGGAAAAACGCCAACAACGATGACTCACTTTCCTGAGTTATACGATAACTTGCGTATTTATAAAGTAAATGAGCATCAACACGTTCCTGAGATTGAGCAAATGCTTGCGGAGTGGAATAGGGAAACGAAGCCAATCACGTTTAGTACACATTTAATACCGATATCACGGGGGATTATGGTTACACTTTATGCGAAAGTAAAACGAGAAATGGAAATAGAACAACTTCAAAAATTATATGAAGAAACGTATGAACAATCGCCTTTCATTCGAATTCGTCTGCAAGGAGAGTTTCCAAGTCCGAAAGAAGTGAGGGGCTCAAATTATTGTGATATGGGGATAGCTTACGATGAAAGAACAGGAAGAGTGACAGTCGTTTCTGTTATAGACAATATGATGAAAGGTGCGGCTGGGCAAGCAATTCAAAATGCAAACATAATAGCGGGACTAGAAGAAACAACAGGTTTACAACATATGCCGCTTTATCTATAAGGGGGGACATGATGATTAAAGTAGCGTCTATTACAAAAGTAGAAAATGGTTCGATTGTAACTCCAAAAGGTTTCTCGGCCATTGGCAATGCAATTGGTTTGAAAAAGGAGAAAAAGGATTTAGGGGCAATCATTTGTGATATACCAGCATCATGTGCTGCTGTTTATACAACAAATCAAATACAAGCAGCTCCCTTGCAAGTAACGAAGGATAGTATAACGACTGAGGGGAAATTACAAGCTATTATCGTCAATAGTGGAAATGCAAATGCTTGTACGGGAATGAAAGGATTACAAGATGCTTATGAGATGCGTGCATTAGGGGCGAAACATTTTGGAATGAAAGACAATTACGTTGCAGTAGCTTCAACAGGTGTAATTGGTGTTCCGCTGCCGATGGATATAATCCGAAATGGGATTGCTACTCTTATCCCGGCGAAGGAAGAAAGGGAAGCTCATTCTTTTTCTGAAGCGATCTTAACGACGGATCTTATAACGAAAGAAACTTGCTATGAAATGGTGATTGATGGGAAGAAAGTGCTGATTGCTGGTGTTGCGAAAGGTTCAGGGATGATTCATCCAAATATGGCAACGATGCTAAGTTTTATTACGACAGACGCTCATATAGAGCATGACGTATTACAAACAGCATTATCACAAATCACGAATCATACATTCAATCAAATTACGGTGGATGGCGATACTTCTACGAATGATATGGTCATCGTTATGGCAAGTGGATTATCAGAAACGAAACCAATTGATATGGAACATGCAGATTGGGAAACTTTCATATTTGCTTTACAGAAGGTATGTGAAGATTTAGCGAAAAAAATTGCACAAGATGGTGAAGGCGCTACGAAGTTAATAGAAGTAAATGTGTTAGGAGCTCGAACGAATGAAGAGGCAAAAAAAATTGCAAAGCAAATAGTCGGTTCGAGTCTTGTGAAAACAGCAATACATGGTGAAGATCCAAACTGGGGGCGAATTATTAGTAGCATTGGACAAAGTGAAGTCACGATTAACCCAAATACAATTGATATTACTCTTCAATCTATTGCGGTGCTGAAAAATAGTGAACCTCAAATGTTTTCTGAAGAGGAAATGAAAATGAGGTTACAAGAACATGAAATTATGATTGATGTGTATTTACATTTAGGAGAAGAGACCGGATCAGCTTGGGGCTGTGACTTAAGCTATGAATATGTGAAAATAAACGCTTGTTATCGTACATAAGGAGAGGGAAGATGAGTGATTATATTGTAGTGAAATGCGGCGGTAGTATGTTGGATCAATTAAATGATCTGTTTTTTGATTGCATAAAGAAATTGCAACAGAAGTATAAAGTAGTGATTGTCCATGGCGGTGGCCCAGAAATTGATGCCCAATTAAAAGATTGTAACATCAACGCAGAAAAAAGAGATGGATTACGAGTAACACCAAAAGAAGTTATGGATGTTGTTCAAATGGTGTTATGTGGAAGTACGAATAAAAAACTTGTAATGAATTTACAAAAGCATAATTTACGAGCGGTAGGTTGTTCAGGATGTGACGGCAATCTACTTCAAGTTCAACCTGTCAGTGAGGAGATAGGATATGTGGGAGAAGTAAGGTATGTCGAAACGGCCTTACTAAAAGGATTAATAAATATGAATTATATTCCTGTTATTGCTCCGGTCGGCATAAATGATAATGAGATTTATAACATAAATGCAGATACCGCCGCAGCTGGAATTGCGGCCGCGTTATCTGCAAAAGAACTCATTTTTATTACAGATGTAGATGGGGTATTGCATGAAGGAAAGTTAGTAAAGAAAACCGACGAATTTGAGATTGTTAATTTTATAGAAAACGGTGTTATTACCGGTGGGATGATTCCGAAAGTACAGGCAGCACTAGCATCATTAAAAATGGGAGTGCAAAAGGTTAGTATCGTAAATGGGACGAAGGATTTTACCGAGGTTACAGGTGAGTGTATCGGAACGACGGTAACGAGGGGTGTGAGTATTGCATGACAAGTCATCTTTTTCAAACGTATGGGAGAAGAAAGATTGAGTTTGTAAAGGGAAAAGGAACGAAAGTCATTGATAATAACAGTAAGCAATATTTAGATTTCACATCAGGAATCGGTGTATGTAATTTAGGACATTGTCATTCTACTGTTATGAAAGCTGTACAAGAGCAACTGCATGAAATATGGCATATATCTAACCTGTTTACAAACAGCTTACAAGAAGAAGTCGCGTCATTATTAACAGAAAACATAGCATTAGATTATGTGTTCTTCTGTAATAGCGGGGCAGAGGCGAATGAAGCTGCTTTGAAGCTAGCCCGTAAGCATACTGAAAAATCTCTCGTCGTAACATGCGAGCAATCTTTTCACGGTAGAACATTCGGAACGATGAGTGCGACGGGACAAAATAAAGTGAAAGAAGGATTTGGTCCGCTCCTTCCATCTTTTTTACATACACCATTTAACGATATAAAGGCATTAGAGGAAGTAATGAATGAAGAAGTTGCGGCAGTAATGATAGAAGTTGTTCAAGGAGAAGGAGGAGTCATACCTGCTGATCTACCTTTTTTGAAAGCGATTGAAACATTATGCAATAAGTTCGGTTCCTTATTTATTATAGACGAAGTACAAACAGGGATCGGAAGAACAGGGACATTATTTGCTTACGAACAAATGGGAATAAATCCTCATATCGTTACTACCGCTAAGGCGCTTGGAAACGGGATTCCTGTCGGAGCGATGATTGGCCGGAAAGAACTTGGAATATCGTTTCCTGCAGGGTCACATGGTTCAACGTTTGGTGGAAATTATATTGCAATGGCTGCGGCGAAAGAAGTATTGCAAATAACTAAGAAACCATCGTTTTTAAAAGAAGTAAAGGAAAAGGGCGAGTACGTATTACAGAAGTTGCAAGAGGAATTACGACATGTCGAATGTATTCAAAATATACGTGGTAAAGGGCTTATGGTTGGAATTGAATGTACGCATGAAGTTGCAAGTTTTATAGAACAACTAGAAGAAGAAGGACTTCTCGTATTACAAGCAGGACCTAATGTTATAAGACTATTACCGCCACTTATTGTAACGAATGAAGAACTAGAACAGGCAGTATATATGATAAAAAAAGTAGTTTGTACAAAAAATGTATCAATCATATAAGGGGGAATTTTCATGTCAACTGTACAAGTACCGAAATTAAATACGAAAGACCTTTTAACACTAGAAGAATTAACGAAAGAAGAAATTATTTCTTTAATTGAGTTCGCAATATATTTAAAAAAGAATAAGCAAGAGCCTTTACTGCAAGGC
The DNA here is from genome assembly GCF_003812125.1 of Bacillus sp. FDAARGOS_527. Taxonomy (NCBI): domain Bacteria; kingdom Bacillati; phylum Bacillota; class Bacilli; order Caryophanales; family Bacillaceae; genus Bacillus; species Bacillus sp. FDAARGOS_527. The sequence goes on along the minus strand of NZ_CP033795.1, from coordinate 3,258,963 downwards.
AAAATATTAGGTCTTATCTTTGATAAACATTCAACTCGTACTCGTGTATCTTTTGAAGCAGGAATGGTACAGCTCGGGGGACATGGTATGTTTTTAAGTGGAAAAGAGATGCAAATGGGAAGAGGAGAAACTGTTTCAGATACTGCGAAAGTATTATCGCAGTATATTGACGGGATTATGATACGTACATTCTCACATGCGGATGTAGAAGAGCTTGCAAAAGAATCGAGCATACCTGTTATTAATGGATTAACGGATGACCATCATCCTTGTCAAGCATTGGCAGACTTAATGACAATATACGAAGAAACAAATACATTTAAAGGAATAAAATTGGCTTACGTAGGTGATGGAAATAATGTATGTCATTCATTGTTGTTAGCGAGTGCAAAAGTTGGAATGCATATGACTGTTGCAACGCCTATAGGGTATGAACCGAATGAAGAGATTGTAAAAAAAGCGTTAGCGATTGCCAAGGAAACAGGAGCTGAAATTGAAATTTTGCATAACCCTGAATTAGCGGTGAATGAAGCAGATTTCATTTATACTGACGTTTGGATGAGCATGGGGCAAGAGGGCGAAGAAGAGAAATATACGTTGTTTCAACCATACCAAATCAATAATGAACTTGTTAAGCATGCGAAGCAAACATATCGCTTCTTACACTGTTTACCTGCCCATCGTGAAGAAGAAGTAACAGGCGAAATTATAGATGGGCCAAAATCTATCGTATTTGAGCAAGCCGGTAATCGATTGCATGCGCAAAAAGCATTATTAGTAAGTTTATTTAAAAATGTAGAAGAGCTTTCCTAAATGATGTACACCTCCAGTTGTGAGACACAAATAACAATTGGAGGTGTATTTTTTTTATTGAAATGTCATATGTATATTTAGTTAACCATTTCGATATCATCTATAATAAAAGAGAAAATGAAATTTGTTTTTCGAAGTGTGTAAGGGCATACTAGGTATAAAAATATAGTTAAAGAGATGATGAGAGTGAAAACAACTAAGAAAACATATTCGTTTTTTCAGCGGATGTGGAGAATATTAAAGTTTCAATATTATAAGTTGCTTCGATCACCAGAAGGAGCGAAGAAAGTATCGTTAGGTTTTGCGATTGGTTTTGGTTTAGAGATGTTGGTTATATATACAGCATCGCTCGTCTATTTAATATTTTATCCAATCGTCAGGTTAGCAAAGGGATCTTTTCCTGCCGCGGTGATTGGCAATATTATTGGAAAAATATCGTTTCTCCCAGTAGTTTTATTTCCGCTTGCGTATGCGCTAGGGAAAATGATTTATCCATTTCATGTGCAAAAAATACATCATGAACCCTTTACAATATCGGACTTGTTTTCAAGTCACATTTTTACGATATTAAAGAGCTTATTACAGAGTGAAGTGTATGTATTAATTGGAATGACGATTTTAGGGGTTGTGTTTGGTGTAGTTTCATATTTCGTTGTGCATTATTTATATGAAAAGAACCGTAAGTTACGTTTGAAGAACAGAAAGAAAAGAGTGAGAGAACCACTCATGCAAATATAAAGAGTGTCACACTCATTTTCTCCTTTGAATATGTTTAAGAAAAAGGAGGAGAGAATGAATGTATTATTATTACGTACCGCAAGTATATCCATATGTAAATTATTATCCGGTTTATGATACGAGTAGGCAATATGAATTATATCGACAACAACAACTACCGCAAATACCATCGCAACAACCTACGCAAGATCAAAAACCATATTTAACGACATGGCCATATTCAAATGTATACTATGGCAATTATTACGAATCATAAAGCTGCTTCTATTTAGAAGCAGCTTTATACGTTTGTTTTCAAAATTAAATTTTGAATGGTTTGAAGAGAGTGAATGAGTTTTTCACGTTCTTCCTCAGATAACGTTTGGAAATTTTCTTTTAATTTGTCTAAAATGAATTGTTGATACTGATTTACTAACAATTTCCCTTCAGCTGTCAGGGAAATTAAAATGACCCGTCGATCTTTTTCGCTATAATGACGCTCTATTAGTTCTTCTTGGATCAGTTTGTTTAATAGAGGTGTCATGTTAGGCCGTGAAATCGCTAGCCGCTTGCCGATTTCGGAAACTGCTAATGTGCCATTTTCATGCAGAAGCAGTAATACTTGTGTATGTGATGGCGGCATATGTCTTTGAGAAGAAAATTCTCCAGGAAGCATAAATTTGCGATAAAAAAGAGGCACTAGCGAAAGAAGATGATCAACAATACGTTCCCACTCGCGTGATTCCATATAAAGGCCCCCTTCCACTCTCATTGTAACAAAAAAGACATGTTATAAAAATAGAATTGTTTCATGCGAATTTTAATATTTGTAGGCCAACACTTTTTTTGTAAAGGAATCGGCAATAATCGAATAGCCTTTATCATTTGGGTGTACTTGGTCAAAGAGTAAATCTTTCTTATCATTCGATATTAATTTGCGAATTGGTAAAACGATAGATGGTTGATTTGCTTTTGCAATGGAATAAACGGATTCATTCCATCCGTCTAAAAACATATCTGCATAACTTGCGATGGAGTCATCGAGTTGTAACGGGTTATAGAGTTCAGAAAGAATGAGTAAAGCATCCGGATTTTGATCTCGGACTGTCTTTACAATATTTTTTACATCCGCTTCAAAATGAGCTTTTTCTTTATTTAACATTTTAATACCGTCTATAACACCGACATCACGATTTAAGCGAAATAAATTATTTCCCCCAATGTTAATTGTAATAATATTGGCTGCTCTAATTTTTTGCTTTACATCTTCTGATTCAACCTTTTTAGCGAGACGATCTGTTGTAAGACCGTTTATCCCAAGGTTTTCTACAGTAATTGGTTTATGAATTTGTGCTTCTATTTGTTTAGAGGCTAATTCAGCAAATCCACCTTGTGTCGATCCATATCCTTTGGCGAGCGAATCACCTAGTACGAGATGATAAAAGGAATCGTTTGTTTGCTTATCAATCCAACTTGGAGTAGATGTTTTTTCTGTTTTTTCTTCGGGTTCATTTTGTTTTGTCTCATCGTTCTTTTCAAAATAAGAATAAGAAATGATTAGAAGGAGGAGACAAACAATTGTTAAGATGACTTTTTTCATAATTCATCCTCCTTGTAATTGGTAATTGTATCATATTCCGCAGTATTAACAATGTAAGGGCATATTATATGTTTATGAAAAGTTTACAATAACTTTACAGAAAATTTGTAGAAGTATGTCAAAAAATATTGACGATATGAAAGTACATTATATATGATAATGTCAGATAAGGTGAAATTTTAATTAGTAGGGCTTTATTTCCCGATGAGTAAAATCTCACCAATCGAGCGTTTAAGAGGACTACTCATTAACGCAGGATGAAATGAAAATCTTATCTCCAATAGAAGAAAAAAGGTATGTGATTAGAGACGGATTCATTTCATTATTTTTGGTAATTGTATAAGGGGGATTTTTTGTGAAAAAGTCAAAAAAAATGCTAGCTGGAGCAACTCTTGCTATTGGTGTTATAGCGCCGCAAGTATTGCCAGCAACAGCTCATGCGGATGAGCAAACTGGGGAGAGTACGGTTAACTTACGAATTCTAGAAACATCAGATATTCACGTTAACTTAATGAATTACGATTATTATCAAACGAAAACAGATAATAAGGTAGGGCTCGTGCAAACTGCAACACTTGTTAATAAAGCGCGTGAAGAAGCGAAGAACTCTGTCCTGTTTGATGATGGGGATGCATTACAAGGGACACCGCTTGGAGATTATGTAGCGAATAAAATAAATGATCCGAAGAAGCCTGTGGATCCTAGTTATACGCACCCATTATATCGTTTAATGAATTTAATGAAGTATGACGTCATCTCTCTTGGGAATCATGAATTTAACTACGGTTTAGATTATTTAAACAAAGTAATTAGTAAAACAGAATTCCCGGTTATTAACTCGAACGTCTATAAAGATGATAAAGATAATAATGAAGAGAATGATCAAAATTACTTTAAACCATATCATGTTTTTGAAAAAGAAGTAGAAGATGAATCAGGTCAAAAACAAAAAGTGAAAATTGGCGTAATGGGATTTGTTCCACCTCAAGTTATGAACTGGGATAAAGCAAATCTAGAAGGAAAAGTGAAAGCAAAAGATATAGTTGAAACAGCGAAAAAAATGGTGCCAAAAATGAAAGCAGAAGGTGCCGATGTTATCGTTGCACTAGCGCATTCAGGTGTTGATAAGAGTGGTTACAACGTTGGCATGGAAAACGCATCGTATTATTTAACAGAAGTTCCTGGTGTAGATGCGGTATTAATGGGACATTCACATACGGAAGTGAAGGACGTATTTAATGGTGTTCCAGTTGTAATGCCTGGTGTCTTTGGAAGTAACTTAGGTATTATAGATATGCAATTGAAAAAAGTAAATGGAAAATGGGAAGTACAAAAAGAGCAATCGAAGCCGCAACTTCGTCCGATTGCTGATAGTAAAGGAAATCCACTCGTACAATCTGATCAAAATTTAGTTAATGAAATTAAAGATGATCACCAAGCGACAATTGATTATGTGAATACAGCTGTAGGAAAAACGACAGCGCCAATTAATAGTTATTTCTCATTAGTACAAGATGATCCTTCTGTACAACTTGTGACAAATGCACAGAAATGGTATGTAGAAAAGTTATTTGCTGAAAATGGACAGTATAGTAAATATAAAGGAATTCCAGTTTTATCTGCAGGTGCACCATTTAAAGCAGGTGGCCGAAACGGTGCTACATATTATACGGATATTCCAGCTGGAACGTTAGCGATTAAAAACGTTGCAGATTTATATGTATATCCAAATACGTTATATGCTGTAAAGGTAAATGGGGCACAAGTAAAAGAATGGCTTGAAATGTCTGCAGGTCAGTTTAATCAAATTGATCCAAAGAAAACAGAAGAACAGCCATTAGTAAATATCGGATACCCTACATATAACTTTGATATTTTAGATGGCTTAAAATACGAAATTGATGTAACACAACCAGCGAAATACGATAAAGATGGAAAAGTTATAAATGCTAATACGAATCGTATTATAAATATGACATATGAAGGTAAGCCAGTAGCTGACAATCAAGAGTTTATCGTCGCTACAAATAACTATCGCGGAAGCAGCCAAACGTTCCCAGGCGTAAGTAAAGGGGAAGTTGTATACCAATCACAAGATGAAACACGTCAAATCATTGTGAAGTATATGCAAGAAACACCAGTTATTGATCCGGCAGCAGATAAAAATTGGGCATTTAAACCGATTGTTGCAGATAAATTACATACAACATTCGATTCTTCACCAAATGCACAAAAGTATATAAAGAAAGATGGGAACATATCATATGTTGGACCATCTGAAAATGAATTCGCTAAATATGCAATTGATATAACGAAGAAGAACGATGATGATAAGGAAACTGGTGGAGAGAATCCAACGACACCACCAACAAGTGAAGGAAATAATGGAGAAAATCCAACGACACCACCAACAAGTGAAGGAAATAATGGAGAAAATCCAACGACACCACCAACAGGTGAAGGAAATAATGGAGAAAATCCAACGACACCACCAACAGGTGAAGGTAATAATGGAGAAAATCCAACGACACCACCAACAGGTGAAGGTAATAATACAGGATCTGGACAAACTACAACGGATAATCAAAACGTAAAAGAAACAACAACTGTAAGTGAAAAGAAAGAAGAACGTGATTTACCGAAAACAGGTACAAGTGTTGTTTCTACAATTGGAGCAGGTTTGGCGTTTGTTGGAGCAGGATTCCTTCTGTTATTTAGAAGAAAGAAAGCAAATAGATAGTGGAGAAATATAAAAAGGATTACCGATTCAGGTAATCCTTTTTGATATATTATGAAAGTGTTACAGCTTTTTCCTTCTTCCATGAAAGGCCAAATCCAGTAAAGCCGACGATAATTGTTACAACTGGACAAGCTAAGCAGAAGATTGCGAATGGAACGTAATCAAAAGTTGGAACGCCAAGGACGTTCGATAAGAATACGCCACTTACTCCCCATGGTACGAGCGGGTTAATAACTGTACCTGCATCTTCTAATACACGTGATAAATTACGACGTTCTAAACCGACTTCATCATATTTATTAGCGAATGCTTGTCCTGTTAAAACGATAGATAAGTACTGCTCACCAAGTAAGAAGTTCACACCGATTGCAGTTGAAGCAGTAGAAATAATTAAGCGTGTGCTAGTTTTTACGAAGCTAGAGATGATATTCATTAGCTGCGTAATAATACCCATTCCTTGTAATAATCCTCCCATACAAAGAGCTAGGAAAATAAGAGCGATTGACATCATCATACTTTGCAGGCCACCGCGAGATAATAAGCTATCAATATCTTTCATACCCGTTTTAGAAACGTAACCGTCTTGCATAATTTTCATTAAATCAGTTAAAGAAGTACTAGGTTTAAATATAAATAGGATAATGATCCCTACTATAATTCCAGCAAGTAATGTTGGAACTGCTGGAACTTTTTTAAATGCGAATAGGAACAGTAATAAAATTGGAATAAGTGTAAAGATAGAAATCGTTGCATTTTTCTCTAATGTGCTAATGAAGTTTGTGAAGTCAACGTCTCCACTAGTACCGCTTCCTAAAATGAAAAATGCGATAAAAGCAATAATGAAAGCTGGAACTGTTGTCCAAAGCATGTTACGAATATGCTCAAATAAATCTACACCCGTTACAGCTGGCGCTAAGTTTGTTGTATCAGATAAAGGAGACATTTTATCTCCAAAGAATGCACCAGAAATAATTGCACCAGCGATTAGAGCTGGATCGTATCCGAGCGCACTACCCATGCCCATAAAGGCAAGTCCTACAGTTGCGGCAGTTGTAAAGGCACTACCGATACTTGTTCCAACAATTGCACAAACTACAAAAACAGTTGGAATGAAAATTTTTGGAGATACAAGCTGGAAGCCGTATACCATTAAAGTTGGAATTGTTCCAGCAGCGATCCAAACACTAATTAATACGCCTACAAGTAAGAATATAAAAATAGATGGAATACCAGCTGAAATACTACTTATCATTCCTTTTTCCATCGTAGACCAATCAATTTTTTTCATAAATCCAAATGCTAATAAAAGAACGATGCCAAATAAAATCGGGATGTGTGGTGAAACTTCTAATTTGATAACACTAAAGCCAATGCAGAAAAAGATAAAAAATGTTAAAAGAACAGATTCAATTTTTGAAACCATTGTTTTCCCCTCCTAAGTAATCTAAAATAGCTCTTTTTTATATAAAATTCGCCAATATTGTTTATTTCCTTCTAAAATTTAGAATTTTGTGACAAATTACCGGTAATAGTTGATTCTTCAATATGATACGGAAATGATTGGATAAAAAAACGTCCCTGCATATAATTATGCAGGGACGAAGAAATCGCGGTACCACCCTAGCTTGTGAAATGAATGTATCACAAAATAAAGGGTCGTATGATATGCGCTAATAAAATAAAAACGCCCCTGCAACATATGCAGGGACGAAAAGTTCGCGGTACCACCCTAAATTGTGAAACAGTGTCGTTTCACCACTCTTTAGATATAACGGTCTATAACCGTCTTTCACTACTCCTTACGTTTCGCAAAAGAAGCTCCAGGGGGTAATTCATAATTCGCTCTGTACTGGTTCGCACCGACCACCAGCTCTCTGAAAGCAGAAATCGAAATACTACTAAATCCTATCAATGCCGATTCATATGATGTTAGTTAAATTTTTATCATATATTCGTCTCACATGTCAATAAAAATATTCAATGATTTTTTAGGGAAATAAAGGAGAACGATTTTAATCCTATGAAAATGTGCGTTATAATGAATTTGAAAGGGGAGGAAAAAGTGAAGAAAAAAATAATTCTTTTTACCACTTTACTAGTCATTGGCGGAAGTGCTGGCATTTACACAGCTTTTGCAGCTGAATCAGAGCAGGCGAAGCAAAAGCAAATACAGCAGTTAGAAGTGAAGAAAGCGAAAGAAGCTGAAGAGAAGAAGTCGATGGAAAAGGCAGCTGATAAACTAGGGGTTTCTACGGAAGGAAAAACAAAAGAAGAGGTTGCGAAAGAAGTAAATACCGCAAGATTTGAGAAGCGCCATGATCTATTGATTGAACATGCAAAACAACTTGGAATTGAAACAGAAGGAAAAAAAGACGAAGAGATTATTTTAGAAATCGGAAAGATACAACATGGAAAGTAGAACAACTTATCTTATGATAAGTTGTTCTTTTTTAAGAACTACTTGATTTAAAAATAATTGACAGTCATTTAGTTTTAATGTTAACTATATTTATAAACTAGTTAACATTAGGGGTGACAATTGTGACTTTTAGTAAGAGTACGACTGACAAACCATCATATACATATGAAGAGTTATCGGAGAAAAATAAAGCCTATGTATGGCATCCATTTACACAAATGAAGGATTATTTAGAAGAAGATCCTGTCATTATTGAACGGGGAGAGGGAAGAAAGCTATACGATGTAAATGGAAATGAATATTGGGACGGTGTTTCGTCTATTTGGTTAAATGTTCATGGACATCAAGTGCCAGAACTAGATGAGGCAATTCGTGAGCAATTAAATAAAATTTCCCATTCTACTATGTTAGGGCTTGCTAACGTTCCATCTATTTTATTAGCCGAAAAAATAATTGAAGTTGTACCAGAAGGTTTGAAGAAAGTGTTTTATTCAGACTCCGGTTCTAGCGCTGTTGAAATTGCAATTAAGATGGCCTTTCAATATTGGCAGCATAAAGGAAAACCGAAGAAACAAAGATTTGTTACATTAAAAGAAGCGTATCATGGTGACACAATTGGAGCTGTTTCAGTGGGAGCAATAGACTTGTTTCACCAAGTGTATAGTTCGCTTTTATTTGAAGCAATTAAAATGCCTTATCCATATACATATCGTTCTCCTTATGGGAATAATAAGGAGGAAATTGTAAAAAAACATTTAGAAGAAATGGAAGAGCTGCTGAAAGATAAACATGAAGAGATTGCGGCGATTATTGTAGAACCTTTAATGCAAGGTGCTGGCGGTATGATTACAATGCCAAAAGGATACTTAAAAGGGCTACGTAATTTATGTACAAAATATAATGTTCTATTTATTACAGACGAGGTAGCGACTGGATTTGGGCGTACTGGAAAAATGTTTGCATGTGAACATGAAAATGTAACACCGGATATTTTGACAGCCGGAAAAGGTTTAACAGGCGGATATTTACCAGTTGCAATTACTGTAACGACAGATGAAATTTATAATGCCTTTTTAGGAGGCTATGAAGAACAAAAAACATTTTTCCACGGACATAGTTATACAGGGAATCCGTTAGGGTGTGCGGTAGCAATTGCAAATCTAGAACTATACGAGAAAACAAATTTAATAGAAGAGGTGGCACGTAAAACAGAATATGTGGCGACGCAATTAGAAGACCTCTTTGCATATAAACATGTAGGGGACATTCGTCAATGCGGGTTAATGGTTGGAATTGAACTTGTGAAGAATAAGGAAACGAAAGAAGCGTTTGAATGGACAGAGAGAGTCGGTGTTCAAGTATGTAAACGCTCAAGAGAACTAGGTATGATTTTGCGCCCGCTCGGTAATACGATTGTATTTATGCCCCCTCTTGCTTCTACAATTGATGAGATTGATGATATGTTACGTATTTTGTATAAAGCAATCTCGGATGTTACGGAGGGAGAATAATGAGTGGCTTTTTTATAACAGCAACGGATACTGAAGTGGGGAAAACTGTAGTCGCCGGTGCATTAGCAGGTGTATTTAGAGAACTGGGATATAACATCGGGGTATATAAACCGTTGCAAAGTGGACATGTTGCATCAAATCCAGAAGGAGATGCAGCAAGGCTAAAGGCATTAGCAGGTGTACCGACAAAAGAAGATGAAATTTGCCCTTACTCTATTGAAGAGCCGCTTGCCCCGAGACTTGCCATGAAAAGAGCCGGAAGGACAGTAACGTTAAAAGACATTATTCATCACTATAATGAACGATTGAAAGATTTTAATAGTCTACTTGTAGAAGGAGCAGGTGGATTAGCTGTTCCATATACAGAGGACGCTTTAGTAATTGATTTCGCAAAAGAATTACAACTTCCACTTATTGTAGTAGCACGCCCTACATTAGGAACAGTAAATCATACAGTTTTAACGATTGCTTACGCAAAGGCATATGGTTTAACAGTAGCAGGTGTCATTTTATCTGGCTGCAAAGAATGCGAAATGGAAAGAGTGCAAGAAAATAAAGAAATGATTGAAGAGCTAAGTGGGGTACCGGTTTTAGGTTTATTACCATTCTTTGCAGGTGAGTTTACAAGAGAAGAAGTCTTGGAATCTGCTAAAGAATATATAATGATTTCAAAATTAGAGGAGCTTATCCGAAATGAATCAAACGTGGCGCACACATCTTCAATCTAAATTGCAACAATTACATGAGCGAGAGCAGTATCGTAATTTGCATGTAACAGAACAAGCAGAAGAGACATGGCTTATTCGAGATGAGAAAAGGATGCTAAATTTAGCGTCAAATAATTATTTAGGGTTAGCTGGAGATGAAAGGTTAAAAGAAGCTGCTATCGCATGTACAAGAAAATATGGGACTGGGGCGACAGCATCAAGGCTCGTGGTAGGAAACTATTCACTGTATGAAGAGGTTGAGAGAAGTATATGCGATTGGAAAGGCACTGAAAAAGCCTTAGTTGTGAATAGTGGATATACCGCAAATATTGGAGTGATCTCTTCATTAGTGAGTCGTCACGATATTGTGTTTAGTGACAAATTAAATCACGCAAGCATTGTTGATGGAATTATATTAAGTGGGGCAGAGCATAAAAGGTATGGTCATAATGATTTGGATCATTTAGAGAAGTTATTAAAAACAGCGTCACCTGAAAAGCGGAAATTAATCGTAACAGATACTGTTTTTAGTATGGATGGTGATACTGCGTATTTGAGGGAGTTAGTAGAGCTGAAAGAGAAATACGGGGCAATTCTTATAGTTGATGAAGCACATGCGAGTGGAATATATGGAATTGGCGGAGCTGGATTATCTCATATAGAAGATCTTGCTCAAAAAATAGATATACATATGGGGACGTTTAGTAAGGCTTTAGGGTGTTATGGTGCGTATTTGACAGGCGATGCAATTTATATAGAGTATTTACACAATATGATGAGAAGTTTTATTTTTACTACTGCATTACCGCCAGGAACATTAGGAGCAGTGCAAAAAGCAATTGAAATTGTACAAGAAGATCATAAGAGAAGAGAAAACCTTATAGCAAATGGGGAATACTTCAGAAGCAAATTACGAGACGCCGGATTTAATATAGGGAATAGTTCAACTCATATTGTACCGATTGTAGTCGGTTCAAATGAAAATGCTTTACGGTTTAGCAAAAGGTTACAAGAGGCAGGTATTGCAGCTATTGCAATTCGTCCGCCAACTGTACCGATCAATAGTTCTCGAATTCGCTTTGCAGTTACATCTCAACATACAATAGCTGATTTAAAATGGGCTATTGACCGAATTATCCACATTGCGAAAGAAGAGGAGCTTTTCGTATGAAAGAGCTGAAGATTATTTTTATCCCTGGATGGGGAATGGAAGAAAATATTTGGGATTTAGTACTTCCGCATTTAAAAGAATATCCTGTTCAATGTATTGATTGGCGTAATGTGAAAGAACAAAGTGAGTTTGCGGATCGGATTATAGATGTAGCACAGGATGACAATGTAATTTTAGTTGGATGGTCACTAGGAGCGTTAGCGGCAATTCAAGCTTATAAAAAAATTAAGGCAAAGGGTATCGTGCTAATTGGTGGTACTGCTAAATTTACAAATACAAGTGACTATAGTAGTGGATGGAATACTTTGCATGTAGAACGGCTGAAAAGAAATTTGGAGAGAAGGAAAGAAGATACGCTCAAGCGGTTCTATGAAAATATGTTTACGAAAGATGAGTTGAAAGAGAATAAAAGTTTTGAAGACATCGTAAAACATTTTAAAGGTGATTCTATGCAGTCTTTACAATTCGGTTTGGATTATTTAATAGAAACAGATATGAGAGCAGCATTGAAAGAAATTAACGTCCCTATACTACTTATTCACGGAGAGCGGGATGTAATATGCCCATTGTCTGCAGCATGTAGTATGGCTGAGAATGAAACTGCCACACTCAAGGTAGTAAGTGAGGCTGGACATGCATTATGCGTAACGAATTTCGAATATTGCGCAAATGAAATCATTCAATTTGTAGAGGGGATACGACATGATCAACAAAACGTTACTACAAAAACGATTTAACGTGGCAGCTGTATCCTACGATCAATATGCAAATGTACAAAAAAAGATGGCGCATTCATTACTTTCTACATTGAATCGGCGATATAGTGCAAATTCATCGATACGTATTTTAGAACTTGGATGCGGGACAGGATATGTTACAGAGCAATTATCAAACTTATTTCCGAAAGCACAAATTACAGCTATTGATTTTGCTGAAAGTATGATTGCAGTTGCGAGAACTAGACAAAATGTAAACAATGTAACATTTTATTGTGAGGATATCGAAAGATTACGACTAGAAGAAACGTATGATGTCATTATTTCAAATGCCACATTTCAATGGCTAAATGATTTAAAACAAGTGATAAGAAATTTATTTCGTCATTTATCTATAGAGGGGATATTACTCTTTTCAACATTTGGACAGGAAACATTTCAAGAATTGCATGCTTCGTTCCAGCGGGCGAAAGAAGAAAAAAATATACAAAATGAAACATCGATTGGGCAACGTTTTTATTCGAAAAATCAGTTGCGCCATATATGTGAGATAGAAACAGGGGATGTACATGTTTCTGAAACGTGTTACATAGAGAGATTTACAGAAGTTAGGGAGTTTCTACATTCTATTCGTAAAGTAGGAGCGACCAATAGTAATGAAGAATCATATTGTCAAAGTCCCTCACTCTTTCGTGCGATGCTTCGCATATACGAAAGAGACTTCACGGGAAATGAAGGGATAATGGCAACGTATCATGCTTTATTTGTGCATATAACAAAAGAGGGGAAGAGATGAAATGAAACAAGTACAAACAAAAAGGGATTGGAAAAAACTTGCATACGACGTCGTAGAAGAGAAAGTGATTACGAAAGAAGATGCAATAGCGATATTAGAGGCTGACGATACAGAGATTTTAGAAATTATGAATGCTGCGTATATCATTCGCCACCATCACTTTGGTAAGAAAGTAAAATTAAATATGATTATTAATACGAAGTCTGGATTATGCCCTGAAGATTGCGGGTATTGTTCACAGTCTATTATCTCAGAAGCACCGATTGATAAATATGCATGGCTAACGCAGGAAAAGATTGTAGAAGGAGCGCACGAAGCAATTCGCCGTAAAGCGGGTACGTATTGTATTGTGGCATCTGGTCGTCGTCCGACTGATAAAGAGGTAAATCACGTAATTGGAGCAGTTAAAGAGATTCGTGAAACGACAGACTTGAAGATTTGTTGTTGTTTAGGGTTCTTAAACGAAGATCAAGCAGGACGTTTAGCCGAAGCGGGTGTACATCGTTATAACCACAACTTAAATACACATGCGAATAATTACGAAAGCATTTGCTCTACTCATACGTATGACGATCGTGTTGATACAGTTCAAAAAGCGAAACAAGCGGGTATTTCACCATGTTCAGGAGCGATCTTTGGAATGGGGGAGACAATAGAAGAGCGTGCTGAAATTGCATTCGAATTACAACGTATAGATGCCGATTCAATTCCATGTAATTTCCTTGTTGCTGTAAAGGGTACGCCCCTTGAAGGACAAAAAGAGTTAACACCAGTAGAATGTTTAAAAGTACTGGCGATGATGCGCTTTGTAAACCCAACGAAAGAAATTCGTATTTCAGGAGGGCGTGAAATCAATTTACGTTCTGTACAGCCAATCGGTTTATTTGCAGCAAACTCTATTTTTGTTGGAGACTACTTAACGACAGCTGGACAAGAACCGACTGCAGACTGGGGTATGATTGAAGATTTAGGATTTGAGATTGAGGAATGTGCATTATAAGATAGAAAAAAGCAAACTTATAAAAGAGTTTGCTTTTTTGTAAATAAAATGTAATAAATAATTGTGAACGCTTGATACTATTGGCTTTTGAGCGAAAAAAAGAATTTTGGTGGACGAATTTTCCAAGCCCCAATTGTACATAGTAAATATGTAATTTACATTGGGTTGGAGGATTTTACATGCACAAATATATATTAGCGATTATGACTTGTCTCATTTTACTAAAAGCGATAAGCGCTGATCCAGTTAAGGCCGCCGAAAATCCTGAACAAAAAGAGATGCAACAACGAATTGAACAACATTTTCGAACGAAAGCTGAACATTTTGGATTGAAAACAGAAGGGAAAGATTTAAAGGAAGTACGAAAAGAAATTACTATTATAGAAGAAGCGAAGAAAAGAGAGAATGTATGGAAAACAGCACAGACGCTTCGTATACAAACAGAAGGAAAGACAATGGATGAATTAATAAAAGATGTACGGAGAAAAGTGAAGAAATAAAAAAAGAGGCCGCAGCCTCTTTTTTTATGCCCATTGTTTTGATAAGTGAGCCATTTCAATTGCAGCGACGGCGGATTCATAGCCTTTATTACCAGCTTTCGTGCCCGCGCGTTCAATCGCTTGCTCGATCGTTTCAGTCGTCAATACACCGAAAATAACGGGGATGTCTGTTTGTAGTGATAAAGATGCAACACCTTTTGCTACTTCATTACAAACGTAATCGTAATGTGTTGTAGCACCGCGAATGACAGTGCCTAACGTAATAACAGCATCATATTTCCCGCTATTCGCCATCTTTTTAGCGATTAAAGGAATTTCAAATGCACCAGGAACCCAGGCAACATCGATATCAGCTTCTTCTACACCGTGACGCTTTAATCCGTCTAAAGCGCCGCCAAGTAATTTACTTGTAATAAATTCATTAAAACGTCCAACAACAACCCCAACTTTTAATTCTGTACCAACTAAATGACCTTCGAATACCATAATAAATCTCTCCTTTAATTATAAGTTTAGTAAATGTCCTAATTTGTTTACTTTCGTTTGTAAATACGTTTTATTCTCTTCTTTTGCTGGCATTTGTAACGGTACACGCTCGATTACTTCTAAATCGTAACCTTGTAAGCCAGCAATTTTTCTTGGGTTATTCGTTAATAATCGTAAATGTTGTAAACCTAAATCTTTTAATATTTGAGCGCCAATACCATAATCCCGCAAATCAGCAGGGAAGCCAAGCTTTTCATTTGCTTCTACAGTATCGAATCCTTCTTCTTGTAACTTATAAGCGCGAAGCTTATTCAGAAGCCCAATGCCTCGTCCTTCTTGTCTCATATAAAGAAGAACGCCCTTTCCTTCACGCTCAATTTGAGCAAGTGCAGCATGGAGTTGTGGTCCGCAATCACATCGGCACGAGCCAAATACATCTCCTGTTAAGCACTCTGAATGAACGCGTACAAGTACAGGATCTCCTGTTGAAATATCACCTTTTACGAGTGCGATATGCTCTTTCGAATCTAAGGAATTAGAATAGCCAATTGCATGGAAAGTACCGAAATCTGTAGGTAATGTAATTTCCACTTCTCGCGTCACTAATGTTTCATGGTGGCGGCGATAAGCAATTAAATCTTCTATTGTAATCATTTTTATATCAAATTGTTTTGCGCACTGTAGTAAATCAGGTACCCGTGCCATCGTACCGTCCTCATTAATAATTTCACAAATGACGCCAGCTGGTTCTGCTCCGCAGAGCTGTGCTAAATCGACAGCAGCTTCTGTATGACCAGCCCGGCGCAAGACACCACCTTCTTTCGCAATTAATGGAAAGATATGTCCGGGACGATTGAAATCAGCACCTTTTGATGCAGGATTTAACATTTCTCGTATCGTAGTTGCACGTTCGTGGGCACTAATCCCAGTTGTTGTAGAAACATGATCAATGCTCACTGTAAATGCAGTATGATGCGAATCTGTATTATGAGCTACCATTGGTTCTAATTGTAGACGTTCTGCGTACCCTTCTGTAATTGGTACACAAACGAGACCACGTCCATGTGTAATCATAAAGTTAATTGTTTCTGGCGTAATATACTCTGCTAAAGCGATAAAATCGCCTTCATTTTCACGGTTTTCATCATCACATACGATCACGACTTTTCCTTGTTTTAAATCTTCTAGAGCTTCTTCAATACGATGAAACATAATGCTTCCCCCTTATAGAAATCCGTTTTCTTGTAAAAAGCTTTCGGTCATTGAACCTGTTCGTTTTACTGGTTTAGAAATAAAGCGTTCGATATATTTACCAATCATGTCACACTCAATGTTTACGATGTCACCGGCATTCTTTTCTCCGATAACAGATTCACTTACTGTGTGCGGGATGAGTGAAATTGTAATGGAAGATTCGTCTATATCAAATATTGTTAAACTCGTTCCATCAACAGCAACGGACCCTTTATGCAAACAATAGCGTAGCAATTCATCAGAAATAGCTATTTTGTAATAGACGGCATTATAGTGTTGTTTTTTGTTTAATATCGTTCCGATGCCATCGATATGTCCTGAAACGAAATGTCCACCGAATCGTCCGTTTGCAGCCATTGCACGTTCTAAATTTACTTTGCATTGCGGTTTAAGCATGCGAAGTGATGTTGATTGCATCGTTTCAGGCATTGCGTCTACTGTGAATGAAGTTGTTGTGAAACTCGTTACAGTCAAGCAAATACCGTTAACCGCGATGCTATCACCTAAGTGAACATCTGATAAAATTTTATTGGCATGAATCGTTAACTTCATCGCTTCGCCGCTTTGTTGCATGTTTGCAATCGTTCCTAATTCTTCTACAATTCCTGTAAACATTCCATCACCTCACTTCGGGCATGCGCAACAATTTTTATGTCATCGCCAACTTGTTTCATCTCTTGAATTTCCAAGGAAAGTGCATCTTGTAATGTTGAAAAACCATTGCCGCCAAATAAAGTAGGGGCATTTTTTCCACCAATTAATTTTGGGCTTATATAAGTTACAATTTCATTGAAATACTTTGTTTGTAAGAAACTTGCATGAACGGTTTGACCACCTTCGACGAAAAGAGAAAGAATTTGTTTTTCGCCGAGTAGGTGTAAAACATCCTGTATTTCAATCTGTTTCGTTTTCATTTGGAATATAGCTATATTTTCAGATTCATAAGAAGCTATTTTCTCTGGATTTACATCCTTACCAACTATAATCCATGTCGGTGCTAAACTATCTGTTATGACATGAGAAGATGGTGGCGTTCGTAAATGGGTATCTAAAATAACGCGTATAGGATTTTGCCCTCCGTTAGGAATTCTTGTTGTTAAATGCGGATTATCAGCTATAACTGTATTCACTCCAACAAGAATTGCATCGTGTGTGTGACGATATTGATGAACATCAGCTCGTGCATCTTCACTTGTAATCCACTTACTTTCACCGGTTACGGTTGCTGTTTTTCCGTCTAAGCTCATCGCTGTTTTTATTGTTACAAATGGACGTTTCGTTTTCATGTAGTGAAAAAAGTAGCGATTTAATAAAACTGCTTCTTCTTCCAGAACACCAGTAGTTACTTCGATGCCAGCTTCCTCTAATCTTTTTTTTCCATTACCAGAAACGAGAGGATTGCAATCAAGAGTAGCAATTACAACCCGTTTGACTTCTTTTTTGATGAGCAATTCACAGCAAGGTGGTGTTTTTCCAAAATGGCTACACGGTTCAAGTGTTACATACACGGTGGCTCCTTTTGCTTTGTCACCAGCCATATGAAGAGCATGAACTTCTGCGTGTTCTTCACCAGCACGTAAATGAGCCCCCATACCGACGATGTTTCCGTCTTTTACAACAACAGCACCAACCATAGGATTTGGACTTGTTTGCCCAGATGTTCCTTCTGCTAATTGCAGAGCAATCCTCATATATTCTTGATCTGTCATTTTCTTCACCTCTCCTAAAAAAATCAAAAAACCCCAAGGATTTCAATATCCTTGGGGTTTGGGAGACGTGATTTCTAGAAATATAGTTCGAATACGAAAGTATAGGAAAGAAACCTAACGATGATTAATATTTTGGCATAAGGAAGAAACCTAGCAAAAATATCAAATTTTTCAAACGCTAGTCGTATCTTTTTATTTCAGCATAGAAAGATAAGTATACAAAATAAAACATATATATAGATTTGAATTGAATCTATAAAAATATGCATACTGAAATAAAAGTGTATTCGCTATATAAAATTACTAGAAAACATATCCTTCTCCCATCCAGACTATACTGTCGGCCCTAGAGTTTCACTAGATCCACCGTTTTCGAGTTGAAAACGGGTCACGGACTTAGAAGTTTGCACTTCATCACCGCCGGTTGGGAATTTCACCCGACCCCGAAGGATGCTGTTTGCTCAAATTATAGCACAAAAAAAATAAAAGGCTAGTAAAAAGTATTCGAATGTGAAGAATTGTGTGAAAATATATGTAGGCTGAGATGGAGACAAAAGTATTAGAAATGTTGTAAGGATAAGGGATATAACGGAGTTGCTAAAAAGAAAAAACATGCACAAAAAAATGTGCATGTCACATGTAAAATTATTCTGCCTCTGGTGCTCTAACAACAGATTCGAATTTACCTTTATGCGAAGCATCGCAATAAGGCATATTTTTTGATAAACCACAACGGCATAAAGAAAATGCCGGTTTTGCTGGGAATACATTCCCTTGTGAATCAACTAATTCCACGTCCCCTGTAACGCGAAAAGAGCCATTATCATTTACTTTAATTTGTACTTTAGCCAACGCTATCCCTCCTTCCCAAACGCTTAATTTCATCATATAATCAAGAGAAGTACTTGACAATATGAAAAGAGCACTTTCTTTGGAAGAGAAGAGAGTGTTATAATGTTTTTTATAACTGACTAGAGTAAGGTGACGAAAGATGGATAAACAATTACGTACATTACGAAATATTGCAAATGAGCGCACGTGGGCTTCATTTTTGAATGATAATCATCCATATAGTTTGTTACACTGGTCCATTGCTGGTGTAGGACAAGAGTCAAAGGATGTTTGGTTACTGCAAGATGAGGTAACATTTCAAACGACAGAATTTCCAACGCTAGATGATGCAATAAAGTGGATTTCTGAAAATATGGAACAAGTTACAGACGTTTTAGCGCAATAAAAAAACAGGCTTATGCAAGCCTGTTTTTTGTTTCTTTTACATATGAGTTTAAAAATTGATCAACGGCTGCTTCATACTCTTCTTTATTTTCGTTATAAGAGCAAGCGTGTGCGCCGTGTTCTGCAATATAAAGTTGTTTATTGTTTTCCTTCGCTTCATAGAGCGCTTTCGTCATATCAGCTAAAATATAATCATCATCTTTACTATGAATAAAGAGGACGGGATTGTTAATGTTTTTTATACAATCGATTGGTGAAACTTCACGAATCGTATAACCGTCACGCACTTTTAAGAAAGCATTTGCTAAAGGTAATAAAGGCCATTTCGGTAAATGGAATTCAACCTTTAAACGATGTTGTAATTGTCCGTAGAAATCAGAAAAAGGACAATCTGCAATATAGAAATCAGCACCATCTTCTACAAGTCCTGCGTACTGAAGAAGTGTTGCAGCTCCCATCGATTCACCATGAATACCGAGTGTTATATTTGTTCCAAAACGACTTTTTAGCCAGTCAACTACAGATTTTAAATCATGCTTTTCATAGTATCCATAGCTTGTCGTTTTTCCCCCAGTCTTACCATGACGACGATGATCATAAATAACGACATTATATCCTCTGTTTAAAAATAACCTTGCATATTTTATAGAGTTCATTTTATTTACAGTTACGCCGTGACAGAAAATCATAAACTTATTGGAATGACCAGCAGGAATGTAATATCCGTGAAGATCATATCCGAATTGCGAAGGAATATGAATTTCTTCTTTATGAAGAGCTTCAAAATCCTCTATACGAAAATGTTTTTTCGTTTCTCTTTCGAGTATTTCTTCCTCTGTTTTTTTCTTTAAGTACATCACCTTATTTGTAAAGAAAATCCCAAGGGCAGTTATCGCACCTAGTATAGTAAACAATGCTGCAAAAAAACGTTTCATACTTTACCTCATCCTCCAAATACCGTTACATGTGATACACTTATATTGTATCACAAGGATAGAAAAGGGGAGAAATAGGAAATGGTGCATATACAAAAAATTACGCCAGCGATGAAAGAAACAATCCGAATGTTCATGTGTGAGAACTGGGGGAGTTCATTGATGGTTTCACGTGGTAAGGGACATCAGTTAGAAGAGTTGCCAGGATTTGTTGCGCTCTCAGAAGACAGAATAATCGGAATTATAACGTATGAAGTAATCGGAAATATGTGCGAAATTGTATCGTTAGATAGCTTTGAAGAAAGAAAAGGAATAGGGACAAAACTTGTAGATTGTGTATTACGAGTTGCAGAAGAAGAACGGTGCAGGCAGGTTTGGCTTATAACAACAAATGATAATATGAATGCGTTACGTTTTTACCAAAAACGTAATTTTTTGATGACGAATTTATATGTAAATGCGGTGGAAGAGGCACGAAAAATAAAGAAAGAAATTCCGCGCATTGGGTATGATAATATCCCGATTTTACATGAAATTCAATTAGAATATAGTTTAGTGTAATGATGTAACAATTTTCAGAAATATAAATTATTAACCTTGACGAATATTGTAATTTAGGTTACCGTAAAATTGTAATCTATTACCATATTAAGGGGTGACGATGTGGCAACTATACGTGATGTTGCAAAATTGGCAGGTGTTTCAGTCGCAACCGTTTCACGAGTTATAAATGAAAAAGGATACGTTCATGAGGACACAGTAAAACAAGTAAAGGAAGCAATTGAGGAATTACGTTATAGGCCAAATAGTGCAGCAAAGCCACTATTTAAAGAGAATTCAACGATAATTGCATTACTTGTAGATAATCTATATGACCCATCAAACATCACTTTGCTACATTGTATTGAGGAAATAGCGTATAAAGAAGGATATCAAATTATTGTTTGTAATATAGAGAATAAAGATAGATACATACATATGTTGAAGGAAAATAACGTTGCAGGTGTTATTTTGACAAGATCCGTTTTTAAAAGTATAGGAGAAATCCCACTTCCGTTTGTTGTGATTGATGAAAAAAAATCTCATGCAAATTATTATGAAAGTGGCCAAAGAGCGGTCTCTTTATTAAAAGAAAAAGGTTGTCACTTTCTTGCTTATTTCGGTGAGGGCGAAGATAGTGAAGAAATGGAAGAGTACATATCAGGATTTTTAGACGTTGTTTGGGAGGAAGGAATCTCTTATCGAGAAGAATGTGTACAAGGGTATACGAATAAACAGTTTGTTACATTATTGCAAACTTATCCGTATATAGATGGAATTGTAACTTCAAGTGATAAGATTACCTTTGAGTTAATTCGAGCAGCAAAAAAATTAAATATCCGTATACCGGATAAATTGAAAATTATTGGACTGAACGGGAGTATAGACAGTGAGTGGGCAGGTCCGTCATTTATGCAAATGGAAAGTTGTATCGAAGAAAATGGGAAAATAGCATTGCAACAATTAAAGGGAAAAATAAAAAAGTAAAAGGTGCGTATAAAACGCACCTTTTATAATGTAATTGCGGCAATAAAGCCGAATATAAGTAACGGTATATTGTAATGTAAAAAAGTTGGTACACACGTATCCCATATATGATGGTGTTGACCATCAGCATTTAAACCGGATGTTGGTCCAAGTGTACTATCTGATGCTGGAGAACCTGCGTCTCCTAGCGCTCCGGCTGTACCGATAATTGCAATGGTGGCCATTGGACTAAATCCAAGCTGAATACAAAGAGGTACAAAAATGGTTGTTAAAATAGGGATGGTTGAAAAAGATGATCCAATCCCCATCGTAACGAGCAGTCCAATTACAAGCATAAGAAATGCAGCGAGTGGTTTGTTATTCCCAATTATATGTGCACTCGTTTGTACAAGAGATTCAACATGTCCTGTTTTTCGAAGAACAGCTCCGAACCCAGCGGCAGAAATCATAACAAATCCGATAAAGGACATCATACGCATTCCGCTTGTTAAAATTGCATCAGCTTCTTTAAGAGGTAGACTACCACTAACTGATAAAACGATAATCCCCGCTAGAGCGCCGAAAATCATTGATTCTGTTGCTAATTGAACAGTTAATGTAGCTAAGATAGATACTAGCCCGAAAGTAATGCTTCGTTTTGTATAGGGAACGATTTCATTTTCAGTAGTATGAATTTGTTCTGTTTCATACGTACGAGGTTTTCGGTACGTAATAAATACTGCCACACATAATGCGATAATCATACCGATTGCTGGAATGGTCATTGCTTTTGGAATAAGTGCGACATCAAATGTAAGACCGCTTTGCGCAGCATTTGTTTGTAATACGTCATGATAAATTTTTCCGAACCCTGCTGGAATCCACATATAAGGAGTAATCAATCCGAATGTAATAATACATGTAACAAGTCTGCGATCCACTTTCAGCTCATTTAATACTTTTAAAAGTGCTGGAATTAAGATGGGGATGAAAGCGATGTGAACAGGAATCACATTTTGTGAGAAACAAGCCATCGTTAAAATGATAAATAGAATAAGTATTTTAGAGTAAACTTGTTTTTTCGTGTCTTGTTCATTGCCAATCCACTTTAATGCAGTTTGAATCATGGCATCTGGAAGTCCGGTTTTGGAAAGAGAAATAGCGAAACCACCAAGCATTGCATAACTTAAAGCGATTGGAGCACTGTTTCCAAGACCAGTTGTAAAAGTGTTAATCGTTTCTGAAATACCGAGTCCGCCGATAAGTCCGCCTGTTAAAGCTCCAACAATGATGGCGACAATGACCTGGACACGTAACAAACTAAGCAATAGCATAACTGCTACTGCAATGAGTACAGCATTCATAATAAATGTAATCTCCCCAAAATTTTATTGTGTTAAGGCAAGGAAATATGAATCACCTTGCTAGATTTATACATAGTTGCGACATATTATTATAAATTGTTTCTTATGAAATGTAAAAGAGCCTTTTGTTACTAATGGTGAAAAGCTAGCTCTTGTTTAATGGATTGTAAAGAACGAGCGAATAATTCTGGCTCTTCTAAATCGGGAGAATGTGCTGAATTTGGGAACCAAATCATCTTTTTTATCGGTGCTTCTATTACATCACAATATTCCTGAACGAGTGCATAAGGAGTTTGATAATCATAGCGACCAGAACAAAAATAAACTGGAATAGATAAACTAGTAATAGAAGAAAAGAAATCGATTGTCAACATTTCTTCCCATAAAACGCCAGATTTTAAATTCCCTGCGAGAAACTTGAACCAATCTAATAGCGTATATTCAGGGGAAAAGAAGCCTTTTCGTATGAAAGAAAAGGAAGATCCGTTTTGGATTGCACCTCCCAATGTGCCAAGCCATTTTCTTTGAATAATAAGGCGTCTCGTATCTAAAAATGGCGGTTTTCCTAATTTTAAAAGGGACGCTAATGCTTTTTTATGATTATATTTTTTTGCAGAACGAATTAAATGCTGATATAGTAATTCCTCGTTTTGTTTCATATGTACAATTTGCCCAATACCGATATAAGCCTCGATATATTGTGGATATTGGTGTGCTATGTTAAGCCCGATAATACTTCCCCAAGAATGACCAGCGAGAAATAGTTTCTGTTTATTGAACTTTTTAAGTACATATTGAATCACTTCTTTTGCATCGGAAATGAATTGTTCGATTGTAAAATTTGCTCCGAAATCTTTCATTGAAAAGGATTTACCTGCCCCGCGCTGATCCCAATTAATTACGATGAAGTGTTTCTCCAATTCTTTTTGAAAATGACGAATAAATCCGATTTGTGCCATGCCTGGTCCACCGTGACAGCATAATAAAATAGGCTGCTCTACGTTTTGCCCGCGCATAAGGAGAGTTTGTTTTCGGTTGTTAATCATAACGCTTTCTATCGTAGCGATACTATTAGGAATGAGTTTTTTATTTTCATTATAGAACTGCGGGGTATTGCTACGAAAAAGCATATTGAAAACCTCCTTTTCTAAAATCGTATGAATCGCACAGGCTATTCGTTTTGCATATACTGTTAGAAAATCATTGTAACATACCATACTAGTGTCATTTCAATATGGGAGGAGGGAAATTGTGACGATTGGAGAAATTATCGATTGTTTAAATAGGCGTGAATCCATCGCTATTATAGCAAAACGTCTTGAAATAAGCCCGTATACATTATCGAAGAAATTAAGATTGATTGGATACGAATATGATGGAGAACAGAAAAAGCGTATTTTTGTAGGAGATGGAGAAGAACCGCGTCACTTACAACTCCAAGAAGCGACAGCCCTTCAATATGCGAAAACGGATTATCAACTATTAATTTATGAACAATTACAAAGTATTTATGAGTTATTAAGAAAGAAAGAAGAAGTAATTGCGCCCATGATGAATATAAGTACAGAAAAAAAGAAACGTACCTTTTCTATTAATAAAGAAATATTAGCAAAACTAGACGTTATATCAGAATCGAAAGGAATTCAAAAATCTAAACTTGTAGAAGAGGCGTTACAACAATTTTTACAACAATATGATTTTAACAACACATCACATATTGATAAATAAAGAAAAGGATACTATGTTCATTGTAAGAACGAGTATCCTTTTTAGGTTTCACATATATGACGGATAAAAGGTTTATGTGTATCTTTTACGGTAAAAAATTAAGATTGTTTATTATGAGTGTACTTAATTTGTTTTTTGAATTCTACCATCGATAATTGGCTGAATAGGTTCTTTTAATTGTTTTACGTAATCGACTAGCGCTTCAAAGTCGTTTGGACCAGTCTCTGGATTTTTACCATTTTTAAATGATACAAATCCATCACCGCCAGAAGCTAAAAAGGCATTTGCCACTACGCTATACGTTTTAGATGGAGATAATTCTTCACCGTTTGTTAAACGTATATTTGTAACTTTTTCACCGTTTGGTTTATTTGCATCCCACGTATATTGAATACCTGAAATTTGAAGCATTCTCGTCGTTCCTTTTTGCCATTGTTGATTTAAAATGTCGCGAATATCTTGACCTGTTAAATCTACTTTAATTAATTGGTTTCCAAAAGGCTGAATGCCGTATAATTCGCCCCATGTAATATCGCCAGCATCTAAGTCATTACGAATGCCGCCCGGATTCATAAGTGCGATTTGAGTTTGCATCGTTTGGCGCTGGGCATCGGCAACTAAATTTCCAAGAGTGGACTCACCAGCATCATTTTGTTTACGGTCGATAGGTGCTGTAGATTTTCCGACAACTTCATTTACAAGCGGTGCAATTTTTTCTTTATATTGATCTAGTTTTTTCTTTACTTGTTTATCAGGCTCTACACCTTCATGGTATGTTGTAACAACTTCAGCTTTTTTCTTTACAATATCTTTTGTTTTACGATCAATTGTTACATCTACATCTGAGAAAGCCATTCCGTAAGAGTTCGCTTGGACGATTAGTTTATTATTTACAGTACCATTTACATACGTGTGACTATGTCCACCAAAAATAACATCAACTTCCGGATCTGTTTCATTTGCAATTCGAGTAAGGTCTCCATTTGTAACACCAGACTCATCTGTTGTTCCACCGACATGAGCAAGGACAACAATGGATTTAACACCGAGACGTTTTAATTGTTGCGCTGATTTATTAATTGCCTCTACCTCGTCAGTGATTTCTACATTTTTAAGCATAGTAGGCATCACGACATTTGGTGTATCAGTTGTAACGACGCCAATGAATCCTATAGGCACACCGTTTACCATTTTTACAGTAAATGGCGGTAAAAATAAGCGACCAGTGGATTTATTATAGAAGTTTGCAGCGACATAAGGGAAGTTAGCTCCTTTGAAATTGCCTGTTTTTTCGTGATAGCCACCGTAAATGAGGCGTTTCATTTCATCGATACCTTCATCAAATTCGTGATTTCCAATTGTACCAACATCAAACTTTAAGTCATTTAAAAATTCAATCGTTGGTTCGTCCTGTAACAACGCTGAAACTGGTGGACTAGCTCCGACAATATCGCCAGCATGTACGAGAAGTGTATTAGGATTTTGCTTTTTACGTTCTTTTAAATAAGTAGCTAAGTAATCAGCACCACCAGCTTCTTTGTTATTAATTTTTTTAATAGTATCTAGTTGTCCATGGAAATCATTAATACCAAGCATTTGTACGTCTATGTAGCGGTTTTGTTCAGCTGGAGTCTGAGATGGGGGAGCGGCAAATACGGTTGAAAAAGTAATGGTGCTTAAAACGGCAACAGTAGGAATAATTTTTTTCCACATAATATAATTCTCCTTTTTTTATAATCTGACATCATACGACATAATTTTAATAGATTCATAGGATTATATCTATATAAAAATTTAGTTTTTTCGAAAAATTAACATATTTACAAAAGTGAATAATAGAGTAACGCTCCTTTTTTGTTGTCGATTTCATGGTGTATCTACTATAATGGAGAAAAAAGTAAAAGGTGAGCAGCATGAAGAAAAAGAAACAAAGACAAATGCAAAGACAATCGCAAATGAATCAACCAAAGAAAGAATCTCTTACATTAGGTGATCAATTAAACGATTCACTTATGCAACAATTAAAAAATAAGAAGAAAGAGTTGCAAGTGAGAGAAGAGAAAAAAGAGGCAGCAGAACTGGAAAGAAAGCGTCAAGAACAAAAAGAACGTGAAAAGAATAAATCATTTGAAGAACTGTTAAGTGAAAGTAACCTTACTTGGAAAGACTTTAAATAATAACGAAAATGATCAGTGAAATAACGCTGATCATTTTTTTGACGAGCTTGTAAGAAAAGGGGAGTTAGAATGAGAAAAATTGTAGTTGTTCCGCATGAAAATCATTGGGGGGAAAAATTTCAAATAGAGGCTGAAAGATTAAAAGCAGCGATGCCAGAAATGGTGAAAATGCATCATATTGGAAGTACGTCAGTGCCGGGACTGGCAGCTAAACCAATTATAGATATGATTATGGAAGTGGAGAGTATCGACAGAGTAGATCATTGGAATGAATGTTTTGAAAAGCTTGGTTACATCGCAAAAGGGGAGAATGGTATTTCAAGACGCCGTTATTTTATTCATGGAACGGAGGAAAAACGCTCGTATCACTTACACGTGTTTGAAAAAGGAAACCCTGAGATAGTAAGGCATTTAGCATTTCGTGATTATATGATGGCTCATTGTGAAGAAGCTGAGGCGTATGCAACTTTAAAGAAAGAATTAGCTGAAAAGTATACATATGAAGGTGCGTTATATTCGGAAGGGAAAACTGAGTTTGTACGTAATGTTGATGAAAAAGCGAAGAAATGGATGGAAAATAATGAGAATGAATGAGCTCGCATTATTTTAGAAAGTATATAAGTTTATTATGTAAACTGTACATATGTTTTGACTTTTTGGTTGAATCTTGTTCAAATAAAGTGGTGGCTTATAAAAAAATGTAATGATGAAAGGGAGACGACTGTGCACATTCCAACAACTACACTTCATAATGGCGTAAAAATGCCGATGATTGGTTTAGGCGTTTATAAAGCGAAAGAAGGCGACGAAGTAAAACAAGCAGTAAAAACAGCGCTAGAAGTTGGATACTGTTCGATTGATACAGCAGCTGTATATGAAAATGAAAGCGGTGTCGGAGAAGCGGTTCGTGAATCAGGAATTTCGAGAGAAGACATCTTTATTACAACAAAAGTTTGGAATGACGATCAAGGATACGAGGAAACACTTGAGGCGTTTGAGAAAAGCTTAAAAAAATTACAAATGGACTATGTAGATTTATATTTAATACATTGGCCAATAAGAGGGAAGTATGTTGATACGTACCGAGCGTTAGAAAAACTGTATGAAGAAGGTAAAGTGCGCGCGATTGGCGTTTCTAATTTCCATAAACATCATTTAGAACTGCTATTACCAAATTGCAAAGTAAAGCCGATGGTAAACCAAGTGGAACTTCATCCGATGTTAACACAATTTGAATTGCGTAATTTTTGTCAAGGTGAGCAAATTCAAATGGAAGCATGGAGCCCATTAATGAGAGGCGGCGAAGTATTTCAGCACCCGATTATTCAGGCTATTGCTACTAAATATGAAAAAACACCTGCGCAAGTTATATTAAGGTGGGATATTCAAAGCGGGATTGTGACGATTCCTAAGTCTGTTACACCATCTCGCATTCAGGAGAATTTTTCTATCTTTGACTTTTCATTAACAGAAGAAGAGATGACTCAAATTAATACGTTAAATCGTAATTTACATGTAGGAACGAATCCTGATAAATATGATACGTTATAAAAAGACGCTACCAGTATGGTAGCGTCTTTTTAACGATGTAAAGCGTACGTATCACATTTCGCAATTTGCTGAAGCTGTATATATTCTGCTGTTGTTAACTTTGTTTGTTTACTAGACTGTACATTTTCTTGTAATTGCCCAATAGAGCTTGCACCAGGTATAACGGCTGCAACAGTTTCGTTATGTAAGCAATATTGAATAGCTGTTCCTGTTAAAGAGCTTTCCTCGATTAATTCTTTTACACTCGCGAGTGTCTCATATAATTCATCGTAAGAATAAGAAAGGTAATCCTTTTCTTTTACTCTATCTATCTTTCTTGCATTGTTGTCAGTTAGAATTCCTTTTGCAAGTGGTCCGCGAGCAATGACGCTAATTTGATGTTCATTTAGAAGTGGGAACCATTCTTCAGGGCGACGATTCAAAAGGCTATATTCCATTAGTACACTAACGATATTTGAACGTTTTGCATATTCACGGATGACATTTGGACGTATTGAAGAAATACCATATTGGCGAATGATACCTTCTTTTTTTAATTCTTCAAAGGCTTCAATTGTTTCATCTATAGAATCTTCAATCGTCCCGCCATGAAGTTGATATAAATCAATATAATCAGTTTGAAGTCTACGTAAACTTTCTTTCACTTCAGCCTTTATGTAATTTTTAGAAGGATCCCAAGACCAGCCGTTTTTTTCTTCTGTCCATCGATTTCCAACTTTCGTTGTAAGAATAATTTGGTCTCGTTTTCCTTTTAAGGCTTTTCCAACAAATTCTTCGTTTAATCCATAATCATATAAATCCGCTGTATCAAAAAAATTGATTCCTAAATCGATTGCTTCATCGATAATACGCAAGGCTTCTTTTTCAGATGTACCGAGAGACATACAGCCAAGTCCCATTTCTGTCACAAATAAATCTGAGTTTCCTAATTGACGTTTTTTCATAAGTCAACCTCCTTCTCCTTATTCTTATTGTACGCAAGGGAAAAGAGGTTGACAAACGTTTACTTTTTAGTTGCTGTAATCCACTCTTGTACAGTTGTATACTCTTTGCCATATTGTTTTAGCTTATGGCGAATTTGCCATGCTTTTCCGACTAAAGTGACGCGATTTGGTAAAATATAAACTTTCATTTCTATCACGCTCCTTTCAATGTGGTAAAATGTATGAGGAAAGAATAGGAAATAGAACAGGGAGATGAAGTAGTATGAGTAATCTTGCAGAGAGAACAGTAAAAACTGAGCCGATTTTTGATGGTAGAGTTATAAAAGTTCGTGTTGATGATGTAGTATTACCAAATGGAGCAATGAGTAAACGTGAAATTGTAAATCACCCTGGTGCAGTTGCTATTATTGCTATTACTGATGAGGGGAAAATTGTGCTTGTTGAGCAGTATCGTAAAGCGCTTGAAAAGGCGATTATAGAAATTCCGGCTGGCAAGTTAGAACCAGGTGAAAAACCTGAGGTGACAGCAGTTCGTGAATTAGAAGAGGAAACAGGTTATGTATGTGAAAATATGGAGCTTATTACTTCTTTCTATACATCTCCAGGATTTGCAGATGAAATTTTATATGTATATAAAGCGACAGGTTTGACGAAAAAAGAAAATAAAGCTGCGTTAGATGAAGATGAGTTTGTGGAATTAATGGAAGTATCATTAGAAGAAGCAACTACTCTTATGAAAGATCTTCGTATTCACGATGCGAAGACGATGTTTGCAGTACAATATTTACAACTACAAAAATAAACACTCGCCAAAGGCGAGTGTTTTTAATTAATTTTTGCATATACGCGTGCATCACGTAAGCTACCATCTGGTGCTATGAAATCATTTTCCATTGTACCTTCTAGAATAAATTCTAAACGTTCTGCTAAGTTACATGCATTTGTATTTGTTGCATCAATACGAATTTCAATTCTTCGAGCGCTTAGCTTATCAAAGGCAAATTGAATGGCACCTTTCACAGCTTCGGTCATATAGCCTTGTTTTGTATAAGCGCTATGTAGCCAGAAGTGAAGTGAAAACTTTGGAATATCCCAGTTTTCAGGCTTGAGCGTTATAGCTCCGATGAATGTACCAGATACTTTATCGTATAAGTGAAAATCAAGTGTTTCACGAAGTAAAAACTGTCCGTGAGCGTTACGAACGATTTCTTCAGCACTTTCTTCTGTTTCAGCGTTAATTGGCATCCACGGTACTAAGTCTTCTAGAGAAGCTTGTATTGCTTCATACACTTCTGCACCATCACCTGGAAATGGCTTACGAACCTGTAAGCGTTCAGTTTGAAATAATGTTGGAAAATCTAATAATAATGGTTTCAAGAGAAATCCCTCCTATTCTCTACTTTTTAGTTTAGCAAAGTAGAGCGGAATTTCAATGTTAATTCGTCATACTTTTTTCTTTCTTTCATACATTTTTAGTAAGAGTGTGAACGGAGGGAAGAAAAATGTGGAGAAAAACTTGGCAAGACCGTGTAATGTCTCACATACAGGAAAACTCTTCATTATATATATTTAACGCTGTTTTGTTATTGATGGGAGTAATATTTGGAGCGATTCTTGTAAATAGTTTACAATTAAATCAAAAACAAGATTTATCATTTTATTTGCAACGTTTTTTTGGACAAGTTTCTAAAGGAGAATTTGCTATTGCAGGCGAAATGTTTCGAGAAAGTTACTTTTCACAATTAAAATACATTGGATTTATTTGGATTTTAGGGATTTCAATTATTGGATTGCCACTCATTTTTATTTTATTATTTGCAAAAGGAGTAGTTGTCGGATTTACAGTAGGTTTCTTAGTAAGTCAGCATGGATGGAATGGATTATTATTAGCATTCGTTTCTGTATTGCCACAAAATCTCATTATCATCCCAGTATTTCTCGTTATGACAACAATTGCCGCAAGTTTTTCCTTACGCATGATTAGGCATCAATTTATCCGAAAAATAACTGAGCCGCTATTACCATTATTGATCCGTTATACATGCTTCTTTCTTGTAATTGGAGCGGTGTTAGCTCTTGCTTCTAGTGTAGAGGCTTATGCATCACCAGTTTTAATGAAAGAAGTCGTTGAGGCTATTAATAAACAATAAATACTTTATGAGAATAATTATCAATTTGTTTTTATTGTTTTTCTTTTGACAGAAGCCCTTCTTCTGATATAATGGTGTAAGAGTGGCGAGGAGGGAGTAGTACCGAATGGAAGAAAGAATTGAACGAATTAAGAAGCAATTACATGCAGCGAGCTACAAATTAACACCGCAACGTGAAGCAACAGTTCGTGTGCTGCTAGAAAATGAAGAAGATCATTTAAGCGCAGAAGATGTTTACCTCCTTGTAAAAGAAAAGTCGCCAGAGATCGGATTAGCAACCGTCTATCGAACTTTAGAACTATTATCTGAGTTAAAAGTTGTCGATAAGATTAACTTCGGAGACGGTGTTTCACGCTATGACTTACGCCAAGAAGGTGCGCAGCGTTTCCACCATCATTTGATTTGTACACAATGTGGTGCTGTACAAGAAATACAAGAAGATTTACTTGGTGAAGTGGAAAGGAAAGTAGAACATGACTGGAGCTTTAAGGTGAAGGATCATCGTTTAACATTCCATGGGATTTGTAAAAATTGTCAAGAAAATGAAACGGATGAAAAATAACCTTTTCCTATTTAACTAGGAAGAGGTTTTTTATTTGAATAAGGTATAAATTGGTGAAAGCTTGGCATATGTTGTAATAACTTATATTTTGGAGGAATTTACAATGCGCCGAGCTTTAAAATTAACTTTTGATGGGATAAAAGTATTTTTATTATTTACAAGTTGTACGATTTTGTTTTATTTCGCTATACTATGGATAAATGAAGAATATGAAAGCTATCATCGTTATGAAAAGCCAAAAGAAGAGACTGTAGAAAAAGTATCAGGGAATGAAGAGCCGGCAAAGGATGCTTTCGTAAATAGAATGATGTTTTTCTATGAAAATGGGGAGTAGTGTAGATTGGAAGATCAATTAAAAGATTTTATTCATTATATGGTTGTTGAAAAAGGACTAGCGAAAAATACAGTAGTATCTTATGAACGTGATTTAAAAAGTTATGTAAAGTATTTGCAAAATGTAGAACAAGCGAAAAGCTTTCACGAAGTGACACGCTTGCACATTGTTAACTTTCTGCAGCACTTAAAAGAAAACGGAAAATCTTCGAAAACATTAGCACGTCATATTGCATCGATTCGTTCGTTTCACCAATTTTTACTTCGTGAACGAGCGGTAGAGCACGATCCATCCGTACATATTGAAACGCCGCAAGGAGAACGGAAATTACCGAAAGTATTGTCAGTTGATGAAGTAGAGGCGTTACTGCAGACACCAAAAATGACGAGCGCTTTTGGAGTTCGTGATAAAGCGATGCTAGAGTTATTGTATGCAACAGGACTTCGTGTTTCAGAATTAATTGCATTAAATTTAGAAGATGTACATTTAACGATGGGATTTGTTCGATGCATAGGGAAAGGGAATAAAGAAAGAATTATTCCACTAGGAAGTTTAGCGACGGAAGCGATTCAAAAGTATATTGAAAAGGGAAGAAGAGAATTGATGGGGAAAAAAGTAGTAGATGCACTCTTTTTAAACCATCATGGCAATCGATTATCAAGACAAGGATTTTGGAAAATTTTAAAACGATTAGCGAAAGAAGCAAATATTGAAAAAGAGCTTACACCTCATACATTGCGTCATTCTTTTGCTACGCATTTATTAGAAAATGGAGCAGACTTACGTGCTGTGCAAGAAATGCTTGGACATGCAGATATTTCAACGACACAAATTTATACGCATGTTTCAAAAACTAGATTAAAAGATGTATATAAACAGTTTCATCCGAGAGCATAGGTACTATGCTCTTTTTTCATAGATTCAAAAGGCTATAGCACTTCACAGAAACTTCACAAACATTTCGTACATTGTTTTCAGCAGAAGACTAGAATATTACAATGTATTTCCTCTATACTAAATAAAGTATGAAGGAGGAAATGATGATGAAAAAACTTATTATGACTTTATTTATCGCGATGCTAGCATTGGCTGGCTGTAATACAAACAAAGAAGAACCGAAAAAAGAACAGAAACTAGAAGCTGTAAAAGTAGCAGTTCAAACAAATCCGAAAGAAATTAAACCTGGTGAAAAAACAGAAGTACAAGCACTTGTTACACAAGGAAAAGAAAAGGTAACAGATGCTGATGATGTAAAGTTTGAAATTTGGAAAGCTGGCGACGAAAAGCACGAGATGCTAGAAGGTAAGCATAAAGGAAAAGGTGTTTATGCTGTAGAGAAAACGTTCGAGACGGATGGCGTATACCATATTATCGCTCACACAAATGCGCGTGAAATGCATGTTATGCCAGAAGTAAAAGTGGCTGTAGGAAATGCGAAAGTAGAAGATGCGAAAAAAGAAAATAGTGATCATGGTGCAGGACATGGCGATCATAAAAGCGATACAATGATTCACCTTATGGCTGGTGACATAAAAGCAAATGCTGAATCAACAATGAAAGTTCATTTAAAACAAAAAGAAGAAGCTTTAACTGGTGCTGAAGTACAACTTGAGATTTGGAAAGATGGTGTGGAAAAACACGAATTCATTCCAGCAAAAGAAGGAAATAAAGGGGAGTATGAAACGAAACATACTTTCAAAGAAAAGGGTTCTTACAAAGTGAAAGTTCATGTTAAAAAAGGCGAATTGCATGAACATAAAGAAGAAACAGTAGAAGTAAAATAAAAAGGTAGCTCTTTAGAGCTGCTTTTTTTATTTTTATTCTGAAAATGATTAGTGGGAAAGAACAAAACCGCCACTGATTAAAATTTCACTTTATATGAAGAAATAAATCATAAAATGATTAGCACTTCTGTGCATAATGGATTACAATAGAAGTGTGAAGAAAATGAGAAATTCTACGAAAATGTATTAAAAAGAAAGCGTAAACATGTTATGATATCAGTATCAGATGTCTGACATCTGACTTAGAAAAAACTAGAAATGTTTTTGAGTCGTTTCAAGGTAAACGAAATAGGTTAGAGAATGATTTAAAGAAGTACTGTTTGATAATGAGAACGAAAGATAATTCTTATGGAGAACAGTTTCACTTTATAGCGTTTTGAACATACTACAAGAAGTAGAACTGAACTTATAGGAGGTCGCAGTTATGAATAAATATAAACGTATATTCCTAGTCGTAATGGACTCTGTTGGAATCGGTGAAGCACCAGATGCTGAACAAT
Organism: Bacillus sp. FDAARGOS_527; assembly: GCF_003812125.1. Lineage (NCBI taxonomy): Bacteria > Bacillati > Bacillota > Bacilli > Caryophanales > Bacillaceae > Bacillus > Bacillus sp. FDAARGOS_527. The sequence goes on along the minus strand of NZ_CP033795.1, from coordinate 3,224,053 downwards.
TTGGTGATTTAGGATCTGACACAATTGGTCACATTGCTGAGCATATGAATGGGTTACAAATGCCTAACATGGTGAAATTAGGTCTTGGTAACATTCGTGAAATGAAAGGCATCTCTAAAGTAGAAAAACCACTTGGATATTATACAAAAATGCAAGAGAAATCTACTGGTAAAGATACAATGACAGGTCATTGGGAGATCATGGGTCTTTACATTGATACACCATTCCAAGTGTTCCCAGAAGGTTTCCCAAAAGAATTACTTGATGAATTAGAAGAAAAAACAGGCCGTAAAATCATCGGTAATAAACCAGCTTCTGGAACTGAAATTCTTGATGAACTTGGTCAAGAACAAATGGAAACAGGCTCTTTAATTGTTTACACTTCTGCCGATAGCGTTCTGCAAATCGCAGCACACGAAGAAGTAGTGCCGCTTGATGAGTTATATAAAATTTGTAAAATTGCACGTGAATTAACGTTAGATGAGAAGTACATGGTAGGCCGCGTTATCGCTCGTCCATTCGTTGGTGAGCCTGGAAACTTTACACGTACACCTAACCGTCATGACTATGCATTAAAACCATTCGGCCGTACAGTAATGAATGAATTAAAAGATAGTGATTATGATGTGATTGCTATCGGTAAAATCTCTGATATCTATGATGGTGAAGGGGTAACTGAATCACTTCGTACGAAGTCTAACATGGATGGAATGGATAAGCTTGTAGATACATTAAATATGGACTTTACAGGTCTTAGCTTCTTAAACTTAGTTGACTTTGATGCGCTATTCGGTCACCGTCGTGACCCACAAGGATACGGAGAAGCTCTACAAGAATATGATGCACGTCTTCCAGAAGTATTCGAAAAACTAAAAGAAGATGATTTATTATTAATTACAGCAGACCACGGTAATGACCCAGTTCATCATGGTACTGATCATACACGTGAATATGTACCGTTATTAGCATATAGCCCAAGCATGAAAGAAGGCGGACAAGAATTACCACTTCGTCAAACATTTGCTGATATTGGTGCAACTGTAGCAGAAAACTTCGGTGTGAAAATGCCAGAATACGGAACAAGCTTCTTAAACGAGCTAAAGAAATAGGGGGATAAACAAATGAATCGTGAACTTATTACAAAATCAGCTTCATACTTAAAAGAGAAATTTCAAGAGACACCACAAGTAGGACTAATCCTTGGATCTGGACTAGGTGTATTAGCAGATGAAATCGAGAACGCAGTAACAGTACCTTACAGTGAAATCCCTGAATTCCCAGTTTCAACTGTAGAAGGCCATGCAGGTCAACTAGTATTCGGTACACTTCAAGGTGTAACAGTAGTAGCAATGCAAGGACGTTTCCACTTCTATGAAGGATACGATATGCAAAAAGTAACATTCCCAGTTCGTGTTATGAAAGAACTAGGAGTAGAAACAGTTGTTGTAACAAATGCAGCTGGTGGTGTAAATACATCATTCGAACCAGGCGATCTTATGTTAATTTCAGACCACATTAACTTCATGGGTACAAATCCATTAATCGGACCAAATGATTCTGAAATGGGTGTACGTTTCCCTGATATGTCTACATCATATACAGTAGAGCTTCGCGAAATGGCGAAACAAGTTGCAGCAGACTTAAATATTAAAGTACAAGAAGGGGTATACGTTGGAATGACAGGTCCTGTATATGAAACACCTGCTGAAATTCGTATGCTTCGTACACTTGGTGGAGATGCAGTTGGTATGTCAACAGTACCTGAAGTAATTGTAGCGCGTCATGCTGGTATGAAAGTACTTGGTATTTCTTGTATTTCAAATATGGCAGCTGGTATTTTAGATCAGCCACTTCATCACGATGAAGTAATCGAAACGACAGAACGTGTTAAAGCTAACTTCTTAGCATTAGTAAAAGCAATCGTAAAACAAATGAAGGGGTGACCTCACAATGAGAATGGTGGACCTAATTGCAAAAAAACGTGACGGACATGCATTAACGACAGAAGAAATCAACTTTATTGTTGAAGGATATACGAATGGTGATATTCCTGATTATCAAGTAAGTTCACTTGCAATGGCAATTTTCTTCCAAGATATGAACGATCAAGAACGTGCTGATTTAACGATGGCAATGGTCAATAGCGGTGATACAATCGACTTATCAGCTATTGAAGGGGTAAAAGTAGATAAGCACTCCACAGGTGGCGTTGGTGATACAACAACACTTGTATTAGGTCCATTAGTAGCCGCTTTAGGTGTACCGGTTGCAAAAATGTCTGGACGTGGTCTAGGACATACTGGTGGTACAATTGATAAATTAGAAGCAGTTCCAGGATTTCATGTTGAAATCGAAAATGATGAATTCATGCGTCTTGTAAATGAAAACAAAATCGCAGTTATTGGTCAAAGTGGAAACTTAACACCTGCGGATAAAAAATTGTATGCACTTCGTGATGTAACGGCAACAGTAAACTCAATTCCGCTTATTGCAAGCTCAATTATGAGTAAAAAAATTGCTGCTGGTGCAGATGCAATTGTTCTTGATGTAAAAACTGGAGCAGGTGCATTTATGAAAACAGATGAAGATGCAAAACGTTTAGCAGAAGCAATGGTACGCATTGGGAATAACGTTGGTCGTAATACGATGGCTGTTATTTCGGATATGAGTCAACCACTTGGTGAGGCGATTGGTAACGCACTTGAAGTACAAGAAGCAATTGATACATTACAAGGTAAAGGACCGAAAGATTTAGAAGAGTTATGTTTAACACTTGGAAGTCAAATGGTATACCTTGCTGGACAAGCTTCATCTTTAGAAGATGCACGTGAGAAATTAATTGAAGTAATGAACAACGGTAAAGCGCTAGAATCATTTAAAACGTTCTTATCAGCGCAAGGCGGAGATGCATCTGTTGTTGATGATCCTTCTAAGTTACCACAAGCACAGTTTAAAGTTGAAGTGGAAGCGAAGGAAGACGGTTATGTATCAGAAATCGTTGCAGATGAAATCGGAACAGCAGCAATGCTTTTAGGAGCAGGACGTGCGACGAAGGAATCTGAAATTGATTTAGCAGTTGGCTTAATGCTTCGTAAAAAAGTAGGGGACAGCGTGAAAAAAGGTGAATCCCTTGTTACCATTTACGCAAACCGTGAAAATGTAGAAGACGTAAAAGCAAAAATTTATGAGAACATGAAGATCTCTAAAGAGCATGTAGATGCACCAACATTAGTGCACGGCATCGTTACTGAATAATAAAGAAGGGCCAGGGAGTATTTCTCCTTGGCTTTTTTTACTATTTTTTGTTTATAATAATAATGGGTGAAAATATGATTAGAATTTGTGCAATAACAAAAACAGATGAAGTATTATATGATGTTTCGCTAGAGGAAACAAAGAAAGACCATATTGTATGGTATTGGCTAGATTTATATAAGCCAACGAAAGAAGAGTATACATACATTTTGCAAGATCATTTTAAGTTCCATCCCCTTGCAATTGAAGACTGCATAGAATATGTACAGAGGCCAAAAGTTGATTTTTATGATGGATATAACTTTTTAGTTCTTCATGCATTTGGTGAGGATGGATTAGAACCTCACGAGATTGATTTATTTATTAGTGATCGTTATATTGTTTCTTTCCACTTTTCGCATAACAATGCAATTGAAAGAGTATGGAAAACGCTTGGAGAAAAGAAGCGTATTAAAAATAGTCCCCTGCACGTAGCGCATACAATTATCGATCAAATTGTAGATGACTATTTTGCGCCTGTATATTACATTGAGGATCATTTAAATGCAATTGATGATAATTTAACGGGTGAAACGGCAGGAAGTGTACTAGAAGAAGTATTTGATATACGTGCAGATTTATCGAAGTTAAGACGTACAATTATTCCGATGCGTGATTTATTGTATCGTATTTTAAATTCGACTCGTTTTTACGGTATAAGTGATCATGAAATTTATTTTAAAGATATACATGATCATTTGCTTAAATTGACCGAAATGATTGAAGCAAGCCGGGAGTTAACAGCAGATATTCGAGATAGCTATTTTTCATTAAACTCGCATCATATGAATAACATTATGAAAACATTAACTGTATTCTCGACTATTTTCATGCCATTAACATTTATTGCGGGAGTATACGGAATGAACTTTACGCATATGCCAGAGCTTGGTGGACAATATAGTTATTTTATTTGTTTACTTATTATGGCACTAATTGGCGGCGGCATGATGGCTTGGTTTTATAAAAAAGGATGGTTTAAGTAAAAAAACACCGAGGGAAATTCCTCGGTGTTTTTACTTAACCAATAGCATGTAATACGAACATGGCTAAGAATAAGCATGTAATGATATACATAGACGGTGCGACTTCTTTACGCTTTCCAAGAGCAACTTTTAAGATAGGATAAGCAATAAATCCGAACGCAATGCCATCAGCGATACTATATGTGAGCGGGATCATGACGATAATTAAGAACGCTGGAAATCCTTCTGAAAAATCGTTCAGAGGAATTTGTTGAATGCTTGTAATCATCAGGCCGCCAATAATAATTAAGATTGGTGCAATGGCACTATCAGGAATTAGTTTGACAAACGGAAGTGCAAACAGTGATGCAAAGAATAACAACCCTGTAACGATAGACGTCAGACCTGTTTTTCCGCCTGCAGTAATACCTGCGGCACTCTCTACTGTTGATACGGTAGGGCTTGTGCCAAATAGACCACATGTCATTGCTGAAATTGCATTGGCTTGGTAAGCACGTGGGAATTTACGGTCATCTTCTAATAAACCGTGCAGAAGTCCCATGTTCTCAAAAATAAGCACCATGCTTAAGGAGAATGTTGCAATCCAAAATGGTAAGGAAGAAAGTTTGCCAAATGACATAGCCCCAAACACATCGCCGTAATTAGCGAATGAGAATGAACTATTTCCGATTTGACTTGTATCAACAAGGCCAAACAGCCATGCAATACCAGTTCCTATTGCAATCGTCCATAAAAAGTTTCCACGTACGTTACGAATAAATAATACGAGTGCAACGATAAGAGTAAGCACGGTCGCAAGAACGACAGGGGTACTTAATTTACCCATTGCAACAGCAGTATTTGGATTCGAAACGACTAAACCACCTTTTTGCAATCCGATAAATGCTAAAAATAATCCGATGCCGACAGTGATAGCTTCCTTTAGTGACTTTGGAATCGATACTGAAAGCACGCGAGCGATTGGTGTAAACGCAGCAATTGCAAAAATAATACCAGAGATGAAGACAGCTGCTAATGCTTCCTGCCAAGTTAATCCGAGCGTATGGACAGCAGTGTACGTGAAGAATGCATTTACACCCATACCAGGGACAAGAATAGCAGGTGCATTTGCCCAAAATGCCATGAGCAGACATCCGACAAATGAACTGAAAACAGTTGCTAAAATTCCAGCTTCAAGAGGAATGCCAGCATCGGATAAAATGGATGCATTTACAATCATAATATATACGATCGTAAAAAATGACGTAACTCCAGCTAAAACTTCTTGTTTTGGTGATGTTTCGTGTAAACCTAATTTAAATGTTCTTTCAAGTATTCCTTTCATGTTAAACCTTCTTTTTCATATCCCTCTCCCACCCGTGATATCTCTTTCGTAAGAGCTCACCGTCCTTTATTATATCAGAACATCATGTTTTTACAACAAGGAAAATGATAACGTTTACTTATAAATAGAATTATTTATAAATACGTAAAAATCGCCCGTATTGTAGAAATGATCTCTAATTCTCCCGATTGAATGGGAGGAGCTGCTTGTGCATGTAAAGTAGCATAGGACGCGACTTCCCTTGGTAATTGAGCAGATTCTTCAACGAATGAGAGTGGAACAGGATTAATGTTTAAATTGTATGTACTCGCAATAGCACGAGCTTTTTCTACAGCTTGTTGCAGAGCTTGAATGAGAGCTTGCTCATAATATTTAATTGGGTGAGATATTCGAAACCGTAAACCTTTTGCTACGTTTGCTCCATTTGAAACGGCTATATCATATACTTCCCCTGCTTTTTGTACATTTAAAACGGTAATTTCATACAAATGTTCCACCCGATATCCTTGTAGTAATGCTTTATCATTTACATACTCGTATTGAGGAGTGATTGTATAAGAAATCGTTTCTATATCTTTATCAGCGATACCAAGCTGTTTAAGTGCATCCAGCAATTGTTTTGATTGTACTGCATTTTCTTCTTGCGCTTGTTTCACATTTTTACTATCAGTTCGAATGCCAAGTGTTAGTATAACGACATTTGGTTTCGCTTTGACAATACCCTCACCTTGTACAGTAATAGTCGCTTCTTTACCAGTATTAGCTGTGCGTACATTGTGTAAATAAGGATTCATTCCACCTTGCATCTTCCATCACCATCCTTTTTATATGTATATGTGTGAACAAAAAAGAAATTTGTATGAAAAAGTTACATAAATGGGAATGTTAAAGAAAGAAAGCATATACAACGAGGGTATTTATAGATTATAATATGTGTAAATATGATAAAAAAGGGACGAGGCTAGTGAACGAAAAAAGAGAAACACTGATTTTAGAGTTATCCGGATCATTTCGAAAGATGATACGTTTATTACAAAATGATATTAATACACGTTTTGCAGAACATATGCCATATAATGAATTTTCTGTATTACGCGCGTTATTTTTAAACAGTCCACAGATGGCTTCGCAAATTGCGAGTGAAGTAAACGTAACCTCCAGTCATATTACAGCTGTTACAGATCGTCTTGTACGAAAAGGATTAGTAGAAAGAAAACGTTCTAATTCAGACCGTCGTATCGTGTACTTAGAAATTACAGAGCACGGAAGAGAAGTAACTGAAAAACTAGAAGCTGTACGAAAAGAATATTATAAAGAGAGATTTAAAGGTTGGAGCGACCAAGAAATAGAAATGGTGTTAGAGCTATTTGGCCGCGTATTATAATAAATGAGGATAGGGAGCGAAAGCTTTCCTATCCTTTTTCTTTTGAATAAAAACATTTTGAAACTCCAATACTTTAATTAAAAAGAATCGGAGTGAAAAATAATGAAACGTATTTGTACGCTTTTCATTATGATTGGAAGTTTTTTCTGTTTTCATCAATTCGTGGATGCCGCAACGCCTCTTCAAGTCGTTCAAAAAGAATTACAACATATTTCAAATAAGCAACCTGTTTTATATTCAAAACTATGGATTCGCTCTATGCAGAATGCTATTTTATTTCATCACAGTGATAACATTCGGCATGAAGATACGATAAGCAATGTAACGAAGTCTTCTCTTGTAAAAGTAAAACAACTTCGACTTCAAAAAGCATCACAGTACATCCCGAGATTATCACAATATATTTCTAAGTTTGAGGCTGAGAATGTGCAAGTGTATTATGTTGCAGCGCGTTATGAAGTAAAAAAAGAAAATCCGTATCAATTAAATGGAATGAATTATTTTATGCAAGTGTTTATTCAACAAGGTGGAGAATGGAGAATTGCTGAAAGTATAGTTGCTCCAACAGATCAAATTGTCGCAAATGGTGACGGGTTTGGAACGAAACAAGAAAAAGAGTATGGGAAAAGAAGAGAGAATGTGAAATAACCTCTTTATTTGGATCGGGATATATAAAAAAAAGCATTGCTCTTGTGCAATGCTTTTTTTATTTGGTTCATATAACAGTTAAATAATTCATGGCATATTTATTTCCTTGCAAAAGCAAACTTCAATTTTAATAGACGTGTAAAAATGAAGTAACTTATGGTAGCGAATAGGAAAAATCCAACATAATAAGACAGAAGTGCATCTCGTCCGCCTAATATTCTACCACCAAGTAGTCCGAAGCATAGAACAGTGCAAATTATGAACCATTTTTGCAAGTTAGGAAACAATAGTATTTTTCCACTTTGTTCGTTCGGTGTACGTGTGTATAGAAAGGTTGCTATTGATAAAAAGGTAATGATGTAAGAAAATGGTGTTAATAGTGTCCAAGGAGAAGGTACAGAAATACGCTCCGTAGGATTGTCCTGTGATGCACTGGGAAGTTTATTGCCATAGTCATCAAATGTTTCTATCGGGTGGTAATCATAAGTAATAGAAAAATATTCTAATGGTGAAATGATACCTATATGTTGTAAGTACTCATGAGTATGGTACTCTATTTCTCCCATTGCATCTACAGACCATTGTGTGTGAATAAATGAATCCGGAAATTAACAATCCAAAACCGTATGGTAAAAATAATAGAATGATAGTTAAAATACTTTGAGAAAATATATGTCCAGTAATAGTCCCGATAAATAAGGCGAATGTATAAATAGCGGTAAGTACAACGGTAGCATATAGAAAGTAACTATAGAACGGAGCAAAGGTTTGATACTCATTGTGAAACGACATGTTCTTTATTCCGTACATACTAATCCAGCAAACAATTTGTACTGTAATAATATTGAAAACACCAAGCCACCATTTTGTTAAAAAAATATCCTTTCGTTTAAAAGGCATCGAGAATAGAAAATCATTTGATTGATTATTACGTTCCCATCCAATTAAAAGACAAGCGAGTGCAATTAGAGTAGCTCCTTGAAAGAAGACGGTACCATCAGATGTCTGGAAATAGTAGGAGTAGTAATATGTATAGTCACCAAACTTCATTTTTGATAGTTTTAGTTGCATTTGCGCTTCTTGATAATATTTATAAGGTAGTTGATATAAACTAGTTAACCAAAATAATAGAATTATATATTTTCCTTGCTTCCATTGCCTCATCCATAAAGCTTTATGAAACATGTGAATCCTCCTCAAATGTAGTGATAAAAATATCTTCAAGTGACATTGTTAACTCTTCAATGAGTATAGGTTGTTCTTTATAAAACTTCTCCAGTGTTGTAGCCACATTTCCCTGAATTAAGATTGTATATACTTTTCCTGTTTGATTTAATATTTTAATATTGCTTAAGTTTTCTAGTTTTTGAGGTAGTGAACGTTCATAAGCTACTTGGATTTTAGCAAATCGTGATTTTGCATCGTCTAGTGATGTAATAGAAGATATAGTATGGCCTTTTAAAATAATGATTGTATCTGCAATTTGTTCCACTTCATCTAAATGGTGAGTTGAGATGAAAATGGTAATTTCTTTTTCTGCAACTTCTCCAACGAGAAACTGTAAAATCTGCCTTTTCACGATAGGATCAAGTCCATTTGTCGGTTCATCTAAAATGATATATTCTGCTTTTGTAGAAACAGCTAAAATGATGGCGAGCAGTGCTTTCATTCCTTTTGAATAGCTACGAATTCGTTTGTTTGGTAAGTTAAAACGTTCTAACAGTTCATAGAAATACTGTTCATCAAATGCTGTATAAACGGCTTTATAAAATTTTACAATTTCTTTTATCGTATAGCCGTTCAGTATGTTAGTAGAATCCGGAACATATACGATTTTTTGCTTTATTTCAGGACACTGATGAATGTTTGTATCTTCATATGTAACGGTCCCTTCATCAGGGTCTAAAATACCGACCATCGTTCGCAATAAAGTTGTTTTCCCTGCACCGTTTCTTCCGAGTAATCCGATGATACTCCCTCTTTGCAATGTGAAAGAAACATCGTCTAAAATCGTTTGATTATCAATTGTTTTCTTCAAGCTTGTCACTTTCAGCATCTGTATTTCCTCCAATCTCTTTATAGTATGAATCTATCCAATCATGAATTTTATCTTTCGTCACACCAAGATAAGAGGCTTCTAATAGTAATTGATGAAATTGCTTTTCAACCATAGCGATTTTCCTTTCGTCTAATGTTGGGGTAATCGATTGGGATACAAATGTTCCTTTTCCTCGTAATGTTTCAATAATCCCTTGTCGCTCTAACTCTTGATACGCTTTACTCACTGTATTTGGATTTATAACGAGTAAAGAAGCGAGTTCTCGTACAGAAGGTAGTTTGTCACTTGGAGCTAACATGTTCTTTAATACGAGTTCTTTTATATTTTGAACAATTTGTTCCCATATCGGAGTGTTGCTTCTTGGATCAAGTTGAATATGCAAGAGCAATGTCTCCTTTCTAACTTGTATTAAGTGTACTATTGTGAGTAATACACTTAATACAATGAAGGTGATGAATGTGTTTGTCAACTGAAAATGTTAGAAAAATATGGTATTAAAAAACAGTGAATTGGAAAAAATAGGTTTGATATAGAATGGAGGGTTAGTCATGAAGCGAGTTTTTGGAATACTTGTTTGTTTCATGTTATTGCTTTCTGGTACTTCAGTTAGTTTCGCACAATCTGAGAAGACGAAGCAGGAGAAAACAGAAGAAACAACGCCGAAGTTAGCGGAACAAGCGTCATCAGCAATTGTAATTGAACAAGATACAGGTAAAGTTTTGTTTGATAAAAATCCAAATGAGAAATTACCGCCTGCTAGTATGACGAAGATTATGACAATGCTATTAATTATGGAACAAGTTGAAAAAGGAAAACTAAAACTGACCGATAAAGTGAGAGCAAGTGAGCATGCAGCTTCAATGGGTGGATCACAAATCTTTTTAGAGCCTGGAGAAGAGATGACCGTAAATGAAATGCTAAAGGGTATTGCAATTGCATCTGGAAATGATGCGTCTGTTGCAGTAGCAGAGCATATCGCTGGTTCAGAAGAAGGTTTTGTAAATATGATGAACAAAAAAGCGAAAGATTTAGGACTGAAAAATACTCATTTTCAAAATCCGACAGGTCTTCCGGCTAAAGATCATTATTCCACAGCAAATGATATGGCTATAATGGCGAAAGAATTGATGAAGTACCCACTTATTCGCAAATACACAGGAAAATACGAAGACTATTTACGTGAAGATACGGATAAGAAGTTTTGGCTCGTTAATACGAATAAGTTAGTGCGTTTTTATCCTGGAGTAGATGGTGTAAAAACGGGCTTTACGACAGAAGCAAAATATTGTTTAACAGCATCGGCTGAAAAGAATGGGATGCGTGTTATTTCAGTTGTTATGGGAGCACCTACATCGAAAGAACGGAACAATCAAGTAACGAAGCTTCTTGACTACGCATTTGGTCAATATATGACAAAGAAATTGTATACACGAGGCGAAAAAATTAAGACTGTCCAAGTAGGAAAAGGGAAAAAAGAAAAAGTAGATTTAGTTGCGTCAGATAATGTATCTCTTCTTATGAAGAAGGGCGAAAATATGGACAAGGTAAAGCAAGAAGTAATTGCTGAAAAGAAAGTGAAAGCACCAATTAAAAAGGGCGATGCGCTTGGTACACTTGTTATAAAAAAAGATCAAGATGTTTTATTAAAACAAACAATTGTAGCAAAAGAAGATGTTGCTGCAGCGAGCTGGTGGGAGTTATTTAAAAGAAGTTTTGGGATGTTTTCAACATCAAAATAGCGGCAAATATTTTGCCGCTTTTCTATTCGTATGTAAGTAAATAATTGCTGAATGGTTTCACTTTATGGCGAAATAGTTCTTCTTTTGTCAGTAGGAAGGATTCTTATGTTGTATCACGAAAATCTTTATGTATGTAAATGAGTAAAGTTTGAGCATAAGGAGGAAATCGTGTGAGTCTTTCCATGCAATTAGAAGTAAAACGTGACGTCCTATGTGTGAGGCTAGCGGGTGAATTAGATCATCATACTGCTGAAGAGTTGCGAACGAAAGTAACAGATATGATTGAGACACATGGTGTTCATCATATTGTTTTGAGCCTAGAGAACTTATCGTTTATGGATAGTTCTGGTTTAGGTGTTATATTAGGCCGATATAAGCATGTAAAGGGATTAGGTGGAGAAATGGTTGTTTGTGCAATTTCACCGCCTGTTAAACGTTTATTTGAAATGTCGGGCTTATTTAAAATTGTTCGCTTAGAAGAAAGTGAAGCGCATGCGCTCGCGACGTTGGGGGTGGCATAAATGAGAAATGAAATGAACCTTCAATTTTCAGCGTTAAGTCAAAATGAATCGTTCGCTCGCGTTACAGTAGCTGCTTTCATTGCACAACTAGATCCTACGATGGAAGAACTTACAGAGATTAAAACAGTTGTGTCAGAAGCGGTTACGAATGCAATTATTCATGGGTACGAAGGAAATGCAGAAGGTGTTGTTTATATTTCTGTAATTTTGGAAGAAGCAATGGTGAAACTCACGATTCGAGATGAAGGGATTGGCATCTTTAATTTAGATGAAGCGAGACAACCCCTTTTTACAACTAAACCTGAATTAGAGCGTTCCGGAATGGGATTTACTATCATGGAAAATTTTATGGATGAAGTAGAAGTTATTTCAAACGAATCTTTCGGGACAACAATCCATTTGACAAAATACTTATCAAATAGTAACGCTCTATGCAATTAAGGAGAATAGCCTATGGACATAGAGGTCAAAAATGAGAAGAAGAAACCTCAGTTAAAGGACCACGAGCTAAAAGCGTTAATTCAAAAAAGTCAAGATGGAGATCAACAAGCAAGAGATACAATTGTTCAAAGTAATATGCGTCTCGTATGGTCGGTTGTGCAACGTTTTCTTAATCGCGGATACGAACCAGACGATTTGTTTCAAATTGGATGTATTGGACTCTTAAAATCGGTAGATAAATTTGATTTATCTTTCGACGTGAAATTTTCAACATATGCAGTTCCCATGATTATTGGCGAAATACAACGATTTTTACGTGATGATGGATCAGTGAAAGTAAGTAGGTCTTTAAAAGAAACAGGAAACAAAATTCGAAAGATGAGAGATGAGCTTTCGAAAGAATTCGGAAGGGCTCCAACGATTAATGAAGTAGCTGAAGCGTTAGAACTAACGCCAGAGGAAGTGGTTCTGGCGCAAGAAGCAAGTCGTGCCCCTTCATCCATACATGAAACGGTGTATGAAAACGACGGAGATCCAATTACTATTTTAGATCAAATTGCAGATCAATCTGAAACGAAATGGTTTGATAAAATTGCTTTAAAAGAAGCAATTAGAGAATTAGATGAGAGAGAGCGTTTAATTGTATATTTACGCTATTATAAAGACCAAACTCAATCAGAAGTAGCAGAGCGAATAGGTATTTCGCAAGTGCAAGTTTCAAGACTTGAAAAGAAAATATTAAAACAGATGAAAGATCGAATAGATGAATAGTTATCTATTCGATCTTTTTTTATGACTTTAATAGGAGGAGATTGTAAACTTTCTTAAAAATTAACAGAATTTATTGATAATTTAGTAAATTTAAAATATAATCCAATTATGAACTTGTCACAAAGGGGGAAGGAAATATGGAAACGAGGCAACAATGGGGAACGAGGGCTGGATTCATTTTTGCAGCGGTCGGCTCTGCCGTTGGATTAGGAAACATATGGCGTTTTCCTTATACGGCGTATGAAAATGGGGGAGGCGCATTCTTTTTACCGTACTTATTCGCATTATTAACGACTGGTATTTCACTATTGGCGTTTGAATTTGCTCTTGGGCACCGTCACCGTGGTTCAGCACCACTTACGTTCTTCCGTATTCATCCGCGTGCTGAATTCATCGGATGGTGGCAAATGTGTGTAACGTTTATCGTTTCAACATATTATGCAGTAATTATTGCTTGGTCTATTTCTTATACGTATTTTGCAATTACTGGCGCATGGGGGAAAGATACGGAATCATTTTTATTTAAAGAGTATTTACATGTTGCAGATAAACCGGGACAGTTTGGAGGGCTCGTACCGGAAGTATTAATTCCACTAGCTCTCGTTTGGATTATTGTGCTTGGTGTTGCTTTTAAAGGAGTTAAAAAAGGAATCGAAGTTGTGAACCGTATTTTCATCCCTTTACTAGTTGTTATGTTCCTTATTATCGTAGTTCGTGCAGTGACGATGGAAGGTGCAATGCAAGGATTAGATGCATTCTTTAAACCAGATTGGAGTCGTATTTTTGACGGAAAAGTATGGCTTGCTGCTTACGGTCAAATCTTCTTTAGCTTATCTTTAGCATTTGGAATTATGATTACGTATTCTAGTTATTTACCGAAAAACTCAGATACAACAAATAATGCCTTTATTACTGGATTTGCAAACTCAGGATTTGAATTATTAGCAGGGATTGGGGTCTTTGCGGCTCTTGGATTTATGGCAAATAATATGGGAGTACCAGTTGATAAAGTGGCAAGTGCTGGTGTAGGGCTTGCGTTCGTAGTATTCCCGCAAATTATTAATGAATTACCGATGTCACCTTTATTTGGCGTATTATTTTTCTTATCATTAACGGTTGCCGGAATTACATCCCTCATCTCGCTTGCGGAAGTATGTTTTGCTGCTGTATCTGAAAAGTTCAGCTTAAGTCGCCAAAAAACAATTGGAATTATGGGGACGCTTCTCGTACTCGTTTCTCTCGTTTTTGCGACACGTGGCGGGCTTATGTTCCTAGATGTTGTGGATTACTTCGCTAATAACTTCGGATTAATTACAATTGCTCTAGCGGAAGTAGTTACGATAGGACTCATTTTACGTCGTTTACCAGTTTATCAAAATCACGCAAACTTCGTATCTGATATTAAGTTAGGGACGTTTTGGAGAGTGAGTTTACTCGTTATTACTCCGCTTATGTTAGGGTACATGTTAATTGATGGTACAATCCAAAATATTAAAAAGAACTATGGAGGTTACCCAACGGAGTTTGTCGTAACATATGGTTGGTCAATTGCAGCAGCGTTCCTTATCATTGCGCTAATCATTAGTTTAAAGAAATGGAATGCACAAATACATTCAGATTCTGCTAAGCTTGAAAAAGAATGGAAAGATCGAGGTGTTTCATAATGAGTGGATCAGCGATTATGATGATGGTTATTGGAATAGTAGTCATTTGGGGAGGGCTCGCATTAAGCATTGCAAATTTATTTAAGAAAAAAGCATAAACTAAAAAACATCTGTACCGAAATGGTACAGATGTTTTTTTATGAAAAAATTGTATTAGAAAAAAATTGAATAACCATACTACAACTACGAGGAAGAGTGAAGAGGTGAATGGAAATTGGAACAAACAATTTATATTAAAATGCGTAATCGATTAAAAGTTTCTCCTACGTATGAAGTAAAGCTGGGAGATGTTGCTCAACTTGCCGGAGATGCTGCAGTAGTTCAGTCGTTACAGGATGAGGTAATTTATAAAATTACAGCGCGTGATAAAACGCATGTTGTAATTGATGTTATGAAAATAATTGAGATTATTAGGCGAAAAACCGCTCATATACAAATTAATTTACTCGGTTCTGGACAAACTCTTGTTGAAATTATATATGAAAAAAAGAAAGTACATCCGATTTTTTTAGGACTTGTATGGTTGTTACTTTTCATTGGAGCAGCTCTTGCCATCATATATTTTCATGAAGATGTAAGCATGCAACAAGTGCACCAACGGTTATATTACATGATTACGGGAGAATTTAAGGCACAACCACTTTTATTTCAAATTCCTTATTCATTAGGTCTTGGGCTAGGCATGGTTTTATTTTTTAATCATGTATTTCAAAAGCGTATTAATGAAGAGCCGAGTCCGTTAGAAGTGGAGATGTTCCAATACCAGCAATCACTTGACCAATATGTAATTGTTCATGAAAACAAGGATAATATGAAACAACTTACCGATGATTGAGTCTGGATTCGTTATTTTAATTGCTTTAGCAGGAGGAATTGCTGTAGGTAGCGGATATGTTGCGTTTTTAGCTGTACTTGGTATAATCCCTCGTCTAGCTCAATTAACGAGAAGTGGAAAGCACATTCAATATTTTGAGTGGGCAGTTATTGCAGGTACGTTAACAGGAGCTTGGTGTAGTTTGAAAAACATTACATTTCAAACGTCGCAATATTGGCTTGTTATATTAGGAATATTTTGTGGTACATTCATTGGAATGCTCGCTGCCGCATTAACGGAAGTGTTAAATGTTCTACCTATTTTAGCGAAACGAGTAGGGGTAGAGGGGAAGATTGTTGTTTTACTCGTTGCTCTTGTACTTGGAAAAGTAATAGGCTCGTTGTTTCACTGGATTTATTTCGTAAAGTAGGAGGCAATATATAAATGACAGGGCGAAAACTAAAGGACGATTACGTAAATAAAGTGAAGGAATACCATCCGAAGCCAAATTATTTTATAAATTGTGTTAAGGCATTTTTTGTAGGTGGACTCATTTGTACAATCGGAGAAGTATTGATGAAATTTTATATACATTATTTTCATTTTAGTGAACAAGAGGCAGGGAATCCAACAGTCGCAACTCTTGTACTATTATCGGCGATTTTAACAGGTTGTGGTGTATATGATAAAATCGGTCAATTTGCTGGAGCAGGTTCGGCCGTACCTGTTACGGGATTTGCGAATTCTATGGCAAGTGCTGCGCTAGAGCATAAGAGTGAAGGAATTGTACTTGGGGTTGCTACAAACATGTTTAAGCTAGCGGGAAGTGTAATCGTTTTTGGTGTTGTCGGTGCGTACATTATTGGGTTAATAAGATATACTTTTAAAATTTTTATGTCTTAAAGGAGGGGCTAGTATGAGGTTGACAGGAAAACAAACGTGGGTATTTCAAAATGATATTTATGTGAATGCAACCGGTACTGCCGTCGGTCCAAAAGAAGCTGAAGGCCCTCTTGGAAAGGAATTTGATATTTCATATGATGATTTACATTGCGGAGAGGAAAACTGGGAGCTTGCGGAACGAAGATTAATGTCAGATTCTATTCAACAAGTCATGCAAAAAGCAAATGTAGAAACATCACAAATTGATTTCTTTTTAGCGGGTGACTTATTAAATCAAACAGTAACAGCAAATTACGTTGCGCGTAAGTGGGGAATTCCCTTTTTAGGCATGTTTAGTGCTTGTGCGACCTCGATGGAGACTTTAGCGGTCGGATCAGCCTTTATAGATGGTGGATTCGCAAATCGTGTTTTAGCGACGGTAAGTAGTCATAATGCAACAGCTGAAAGACAGTTTCGTTATCCAACAGAGTATGGGGGACAAAAACCAGGAACAGCAAATTCCACTGTTACAGGTGCGGGATCCATATTAATTAGTAAAGAAAAAAGTGCCATTAAAATCAAAGCGGCTACGATTGGAAAAGTGCAAGATTTAGGAATTGCGAACCCTTTAGATATGGGATCGGCGATGGCACCTGCTGCAGCTCATACAATTCAGCAACATTTTGAGGATTTGAAGAGAAGTGCAGCCGATTACGATTTGATTGTTACCGGTGATTTATCAGCTATTGGGACACCGATCGCGAAACAACTGTTACTGGAAGAAGGTTATGATATTGGGCATATATATAACGATTGCGGATTAATGATTTATGATCCCGGTCAAGAAGAAGTATTTGCTGGTGGTAGTGGTTGTGCTTGTTCAGCTGTTGTCACATATGGTCATTTATTAAGCGAGATGCAAAAAGGGAATTTACAACGAATTTTTGTCGTTGCTACTGGTGCGTTATTAAGCCCGATGACGATGCAACAAAAAGAAACAATTCCAACAATTGCACATGGTGTCGTATTTGAGAGAGTGAAGGGAGAGTGAATTGTGGATTATATATATGCATTTCTTGTAGGAGGCGCTATTTGTGTAGTTGGGCAAGTATTGTTAGATTTCGCAAAGTTAACACCAGCCCATTTAATGGCTACCTTTGTAGTGATAGGAGCAGTTTTAGATGGATTCGGATTGTACGATAAGCTTATAAAGTTTGCTGGTGCTGGGGCGACAGTTCCTATTACAAGCTTTGGACATTCCCTATTACACGGGGCAATGCATGCTGCAGAGAAACACGGATATATAGGGATTGGTATGGGTATGTTTAGTTTAACGTCTGCAGGTATTTCAGCAGCAATATTATTTTCATTTTTTGTAGCACTTATATGTAAACCGAAAGGATAAATCAAATGAGACGAAGGGTTGTTTTGGTCACAGATGGAGATGAATATGCAAAGCGAACAATTGAGCTTTTAACGAAGGAATTTGGGGGAAGGTGTATTTCAGCATCACAAAGTAATCCAACCAAATTGACAGGGAAGAAAGTTGTTGAGCTTATTATGCAAACGCCATATGACCCTGTATTTGTCATGTTTGATGACAGTGGATTTATTGGAGAAGGATCTGGTGAAAAAGCTTTAAAATATGTAGCCACGCATAAACAAATTGATGTACTTGGGATTTTGGCAGTAGCGTCTAATACACACCATTGGGAATGGGCACGTGTAGATGTAAGTGTAGATCGGAACGGGAATTTAACGGAATATGGTGTTGATAAATTTGGACTTCCAGATGGTGAAATTGGCAGAATTAGCGGAGATACAATTTATTGTTTAGATGATTTGAATGTTCCCGTCATTGTTGGTGTTGGTGATATTGGTAAGATGTGTGGAAACGATGAATGGGAGAGAGGCTCACCAATTACGAAAAAAGCAATTCAGTTAATTTTGGAAAGGAGTGGATTTTATGACGAAGCCTAAAAAAATAGATATTCCGATTTCAACTTTCATAAGTGACAATGAAAATTATTTAAAACAAACGGCTGGATTAGGCGTCACATTTGATGTTGGTATTCGTAAATTTCAAATTTTGAATAAAGAAATTGCAGTATTATTCGTAAATGGACTTTGTGATACAAATTATATTATTCCTATTTTAGAAGAAGCTGTGGATACGAATGAAATAAGGGATGTTGAAGAAGATACTGTAAAGCTTTTAGAGAATCGTTTAATTCATCAGCAAGTAAGTAAAGTGAAAACGATGGATGAAGTAATGCTTCAAGCGTTATCAGGGCTTATTGTTATATTTGTGGAAGGCGAAACAGAAGCGTTCGTGATAGATGTTCGTAGCTATCCAGGACGAACACCGACAGAGCCAGATACTGAAAAAGTAGTACGCGGTGCGAGGGATGGATTTGTTGAAAATATCGTTGTAAATACAGCGTTAATTCGTAGAAGAATTCGAGATCCACGTCTTCGAAATGAAATTATTCGAGTAGGGGATCGATCGCAAACGGATATTTGTATTACATATGTACAAGATGTTGCAAATCCAGATTTAGTAAAGATTATAAAACAAGAATTAAATAATATCGATGTCGATGGCATTACGATGGCGGATAAAACAGTGGAAGAATTTGTTGTAAAGCAAAGCTATAATCCATTCCCGCTTATTCGATATACAGAAAGACCGGATGTAGCAGCAAATCATTTATTAGAAGGACATGTTCTAGTACTAGTTGATACATCACCGAGTGCTATGATTACGCCAACAACATATTTTCATCATTTACAGCATGCAGAAGAGTTTAGACAAAATCCAGCAGTCGGAACATTTTTACGTTGGGTACGCTTTTTAGGTGTTTTATTCTCCTTGTTTTTACTACCGTTTTGGTTAGTGTTTGTATTTGATCCAACTCTTTTACCAGAAAATCTTGCTTTTATTGGACCGACTAAGATGACACATTTACCAATTTTATTACAGGTGATAATGGCAGAAGTAGGACTTGAATTTTTAAGGATGGCAGCCATTCATACTCCAACGCCGTTATCGTCAGCAGCAGGATTAATTTCTGCCATATTAATTGGTCAAATAGCAATCGATGTAGGTTTGTTTGTACCAGAAGTTATTTTGTATGTAGCAGTTTCTATGATCGGTGCTTATGCAACACCGAGCTATGAATTAGGGCTAGGGAATAAGGTTGGAAAATTATTTGTTATTATTTTAACAGGTCTCTTCCATGAGATGGGCTTTGTAATTGGTATGACGATATTGATTTTATTTTTAACGTCTATAAAAAGTTTGCAAACCCCTTATTTATGGCCGTTTTTACCATTTGATTGGGGCGCATTAACAAAAATTCTACTCCGTCCGACGATGTCTAGTTTAAAAGTACGACCAAGTATTGTAAGACCTCAAAATGTAAAAAGACAAAAATAAACGGGATTATACACCCGTTTATTTTTTTAGCAAAAATTTATTGTTTTTTAACAAAAATCAAACATTTTTTGTGTACACTTAGAGTAGATATTGTGTATGGAAGGGGAAGAGGACATGATTAAATTATTTGTAAGTGATTTAGACGACACGCTCGTTTACAATGTAAATCATATGCAAAAAGAAGATGAACGTGCAATTTGTTGGTTAGCTGAAAAAGGGACAAATATTTGTTTTGCCTCAGGCCGCTTTACTCATCGAATTGATGAAGTCGTAAATAGGTTTGAATTCCCATATTACACAACTGGCTTAAATGGAGCGACAATGTTACTTCCGGATGGGAATTTATTTTATGAATCGAGTTTTGAAAATACGGTTGCCCAGGAAATATATCGATATATACATAAAAAAGGACTAGCGGATATTGTTTGTGCAAATGAGCAGCGATATACAAAAAGGAAGAATGAACATCACCATAATTTTGAAGCGTATATGGGAGTGCATATCGCTGAAATTGAAGCGTTAGAAGAGGAATTTGGTAAAACTGTACATCCTGCGAAATTGTTTGTTTTTGGGGAAGAAGAGACAATTGAAGCATTAGATCAAGAATTACGAGATACATTTCAGAACGAAGCGGAAGTTTTTATGTCTGGTAAACGCTATGTTGACATTATGCCAAGGGGAGTAAGTAAAGGGAGTGCTTTAAGACGACTAATGGAACATTTGCAAATTGAAGCAAATGAAGTTGCATGCATTGGAGATTCTTTCAATGATATTTCTATGTTTGAAATAACCCCGCATTCATTTACTCTGCACCATGCTCATCCATATGTGAAGGAGAAAGCGAATCATATTGTTCGTTCGGTTGAAGAAGCTATTATGAAATTGCCGTTACTTGTATAAAAAAGAAGCTCGCTACTAGCGAGCTTCTTTTTACTTGAATAACGATTTAACAAAATCAATGATACTTGAGAAGAAATCTTTCACTTTATCTAGGAAACTTTGCCCTTCTTCAGATCCTAAAAAGGCAGAAACGTGTTCTTTTGCTTTATTTAACTGACTGCCAACTTGATTCCAATCAATGTTAAGATTTTTCATTTTATCAAATAGAGCAACTAAGTTATCTAACTGTTCATCCGTTAATGTAATACCAAGTTGATCCGCAATTTTTTTAATTAATGAACGTAAATCTTCAGTCGTTTTTGGCTGCTCTTTCGCAATTTCTTCTTTAATTTTCGCAACAAGTTGAACTGCTTTTTCTTCACCAATTTTATCGCCGAGCTGGGATGTTTGCACCATTTCTTCATTGGCTACTTTTTTTACTTCCTCAGGAATTGCTTTGTTTGATGTTGTTTCATAGGCTTTCATTAAACCAGTTAAAGCAGCAGTTCCAGAAACTTTAAATGGTGCAGTAATTTGAATTTCTGCATCTTTCACACCTGCTGTAATAAGTGCGTTTGTGTACATTGCATCTGTTATTGAATTAATGTTTTTTGAACGTACAATGAGACCAGAACCTGGCTTTGTGTATGTGATCATAGAAGAGGAAATTGCTCTCGTACCAATTTGCGCTTTTGGAACAATCCCTTCTAGAAATTTATGTTCTTCCGCATTAGACACAGTAATAATTGTAGCATCTTTTGGTGCTTTCATTTCTTTTAACAGATCTTGTTTTTGTTGTTCAGACAAGTTTTCTCCTAGTGTAACAATTGATTCTCCTTCGATGATGTCTGCAAACGAAGCTGTTGGCATAATAAATACTGCTACAGCTAATAGCAGAGCTAGTAATTTCGTTTTCACGAAAAATCGCTCCCTTTCTCTTTCTAAAATTTTCGGGCAACACAGTTATTATAGTATATATTTCTTATTTGTCACCTAGCTTTTTCCACATTTCAAAAAAGAAGTATGTAGATTGTCGGATTCTTTTTGTTTCTAGTCATGAATGTGGTAATATAGTGCTGAGATAGTTGAAAGGAGACATATACGTATGAAAACTTTAGGATACATAGTAATGGAAAATGGTGAAAAAATCGATTTGGAATTTTTCCCAGAAGAGGCACCAAAAACAGTAGAAAACTTTAAAAAACTAGCAGAGCAAGGATTTTATGATGGTGTGACATTCCACCGCGTTATTCCTGGCTTCGTAAGCCAAGGTGGAGACCCAACAGGAACGGGTGCGGGTGGCCCAGGTTACTCTATCCCATGTGAAACTGATGGAAATCCTCATAGACACCTTGTAGGATCACTTTCTATGGCTCATGCTGGCCGTAACACAGGCGGTAGCCAATTCTTTATCGTTCATGAGCCGCAGCCACACTTAGATGGTGTACATACTGTATTCGGTAAAGTAACAAGCGGTATTGAAACAGTATTAAACATGCGTCAAGGTGATGTAATGAAAGAAGTTAAAGTTTGGGAAGAATAAGTGAATGAGAAAAGAGAGCTATTGCTCTCTTTTTTTAATAGGAATGGGTATTTCGTTTACGGTACATGATACAAGTAGTAATGTGATTGTAGTGAAAATAAGTCGCTTATGAGAACAAAATATTAACAAATTACATAGAATACATTAGATTCCACATTTCAATAAAAGTTGTTTATTACATTCATTTTGCTAGAATTCATCTGCTCTAAGGTGATGAATAGTGAAGTGATAATGAGCGGTGGATGTTTCTTTTCACTTTCATATAACAGTGTTTCTTCTTTTATCTACTTAACAAAAATAGTAATGAAATGTATATTTGACTTTCTTCTTTTCGCTTTGTATGATTATCAAGTTGTTTTAAGCTCTTCTCACTCTGTTGAAAATATTGTAAAATGAATGTGATATGAAAAGAGTGATTGAGGGGATTTAATAGTTTGTAACTTTTGTAAGAAGGGATAAGGGTTATGTTAATTCGTTTTAAAAAAAGTTATGAAAAGATTGCAATGGGGCTTCTTTCATTTATGCCAACTGAAAAAGATGTGAAAACATTACAATTGACTATGAAAGATTATGAAGCAAAGGATGATTGGCAATTGTATTTGTGGAAACAAAACGAAGATTTTGTTGGGATAATGGGGATTGTAAAAAAAGAGAATCAAGTTTTGGAAATTCAGCATTTGAGTGTGAATCCATCTCACCGTCATATGGGTATTGGGACGAAGATGGTTCAAGAGTTAAAGAGTAAATTTCTTGAATTTACAATTTGCGGAAATGAGCAAACAGCAAGTTTTTGCAAAAAGTGTAAAGGGCTTGAACAAAATATACATTCGTGAAAGCAGAGATAAGTAGTTTATTATCTCTGCTTTCTTTTTTGTAATTGTTCGTTTCGTTCAGCGATGACTTCTGTTCGATCACGTAATGTGTGCTTATGTATTATAAATTCATTAGAAGTAGCATTCACGTCTTTCCAAGGAAGGTTTTGTTTCTGACATAATTCTATGCAGTACTTTTCTAATGTTGTATCCGACAATGGTAAAAATAACGGTGTAAAACTTTCTTTTTTCTGGATAGATTGCAATTTATCTTTGAGTAAGAACAGAAGTTGTGCCTCATTTATTCCTAAACGAAGTAAATGTGCACTGTTTTTTTCTAAAATCGTTATGGCGCTTTTCATCATCTTCTCTGCGCCATTCCAGTTAGAGCGTCTGTGATGGTATAAAGAAACTGCAATTTGAATGAGGCCGACTAAATAATGATCCCGATTTCCTCTCGGTTTTGTTTTCCAATATTCTTCCAGTATTTCGTGGCATTCAAAATAATCATAATCTCCGTGAAAATGAATTAAAAACTGTATGTATTCCGTAGGATACATTTTCTTCGCTCCTATCTAACGGTTATAAGTATAAGTTTATCATAGAAATATGAACAATAAACGACTAGGGAATTTCTCCCTAGTCGTTATTGTTCATATTAGCAGAAGCAAGCTGCCCCTACAATAATGAGTAAAATAAACAATACAACAAGTAATGCGAACCCACCGCTAAAACCACAATCAACGTGACCCATAGTTTTTTGACCTCCTACATTGTTCTTACTACACTGTTATCATATGAAGTGGTGGGCATGATGCCATAGGCATAGGTCTATTTTTAATTAAATTTCTTAAAAAGGTTGGATAGAACATGAGTATGCTCTATACTTATGTTGTTATAGAAAAAATGTGGTGGGATGCTTTGTGCAGTATAATTTTAAAGTAGAGGCTTTTGAAGGGCCTTTAGATTTATTGTTACATTTAATACATCGTTATGAAATTGATATATATAATATTCCTGTAGCGGAAATTACAGAGCAATATTTATCTTATGTTCATACGATGAAAGAATTACAATTAGATGTTGCAAGTGAGTATTTAGTAATGGCTGCAACGTTATTACAAATTAAAAGTAAAATGTTGTTGCCGAAACATGAAGAAGATGTACTTGATAACGGTGATGACTTTATAGATGATCCTCGTCAAGAATTGATGGAGAGGTTAATTGAATATAAGAAATATAAGCAAGTTGCTACTGAACTAAAAGAAAGAGAACAAGAAAGAGCACAGCTATATACACGTCCGCCAATTGATTTTACATCGTTGCAACAAGAAGAGGAGACAAGCTTGCCTCTTGATGTTACGTTATATGATATGCTAGCGGCATTTCAAAAATTAATGCGCCGTAAAAAAGCAAAGAAACCTGTGACAACACGTATTACTCATCAAGAAATACCAATTGAACAGCGTATGACGGATATTTTAAAGCTGTTAGAAATACAAGGTGGTCGTCAAAGTTTTTATGATTTGTTTGTTGATGATGAACGGGAAATAATGGTTGTAACATTTTTAGCGGTTCTTGAGCTTATGAAAAATCAACAAATCGTAATTGAACAAGAACATAATTTTGATGAAATTTTCGTATCAAGCTATACTAAATCTGCATAGAGTTAGTATGGAAAATGGGATAGAAATAGTATATCTCATGCTAGGTTTGAATGTATCGTTTGGAACAAGAGAAAAAATATTGAACCGAACGCATTGATTGTGATTCGGTTTTTTGATGTGTATTTTTATGGAGAAAATAGGAGGAAGGAGCTCGTAAAATGGATAGAACAGAACAGAAATCAATCATTGAAGGGCTTTTATTTGTTTCTGGTGATGAAGGGATTTCTCCTGAACAAATAGCAAAAGTCCTTGAAATTGAAGGAAACGAAGTAATCAATATTTTAGAAGAAATGCAAAAAGAATGTGAAGGTGCACACCGCGGTTTGCAAATTGTACAGTATGCAAAAGTATATCGTTTTGCTACAAAGAAAGAACATGCGTCGTACTATCAAAAACTAATAGATATCCCAACAGCTGCTTCACTCTCTCAGGCTGCGCTAGAAACGTTAGCAATTGTTGCATATCGTCAACCCATTACAAGAACTGAAATGGAAGAGATTAGAGGAGTAAAAACTGATAAGGCGTTACAAACGTTAGTATCACACTTACTTATAAAAGAAATGGGAAGAGCAGAAGGACCTGGGCGTCCGATTTTATATGGAACGACGAAAGAATTTTTGGACACGTTTGGATTAAAAACATTAGATGATTTACCTCCGCTTTCTGAAGAAAACGAACAAATGAATGAAGCGGATTTATTCTTTGGTTCTTTACAAGAGATATCGAAATAAAAGCTTAGCATTTTGCTAAGCTTTTTTTGTATATCAATTATATACCGTGCCATACTAATTGAAAAAAGGAGACGAGTTATGAGAGGTATACGAAGTATTTTATTATTAGTTTCTGTTTTGTTATGCTTTTCTTTAAATAGTGCATCGGCAAAAAGGTATATGATGTCTATTCATACCGCGTCTCCTTTACATATGCAGCGGCAACATTTTGGTAAAATGAAAGTGAGTTTCTTAAAAGTTGGGCAAGGTGATGCAACACTTATTATATTGCCAAATGGACAAACGATGTTAATTGATGGAGGACCTTATGAAGCTGGTGAGGTTATCATCCAAAAGCTAATTGAAAAAGGAATTAACCATTTAGATGCTATCGTCAGTACTCATCCTGATATGGATCATATTGGAGGGCTCATTCCGATTGTAGAGCAAATGCCGGTATCACTTATATTAGATAGTGGAAAAACATATAGTTCTCTTACTTATCATACGTATCGAAATCATATAAAGAAAAGGGGAATCCCTTTCATTTCAGTAAAAGAGGGCCAATACATACCGCTAGATCCGCATGTTTCCATACAAGTATTAAACAATGGGAAGTCCAAAGATGAAAATAATGAATCTTCAATTGTATTAAAGGTTCGGTATGGTAAGGCAGATTTTTTACTAATGGGTGATGCTGATGTGCGGACGGAAACTGAAATATTAAAGCAATTTGATGTACATGCAGATGTGCTAAAGGTGGGACATCATGGCTCATATACTTCAACAAGTGAAAGGTTTATAAAGAAGGTAGAACCACAGTTCGCGATTCTTTCTTATGGTAGCAAAAATCCGTATGGGCATCCGCATCAAAGTGTAGTGAGACGATTAAAACAGCATGGTATAATGATGTATGGAACAAATAGACGTACGG
The DNA here is from genome assembly GCF_003812125.1 of Bacillus sp. FDAARGOS_527. Lineage (NCBI taxonomy): Bacteria > Bacillati > Bacillota > Bacilli > Caryophanales > Bacillaceae > Bacillus > Bacillus sp. FDAARGOS_527. Next base: position 3,197,542 of record NZ_CP033795.1, on the reverse strand, counting down.
TAGAAATGGAAACAGACGGCGAACATATTACAATAGGGTCTAGCGGATTAATGCCATTACTTAAGTGATTCATACAATAGATGATATTGTTCCTTTTTGGAAAAAATGAATAACATATATTATAATTGCGAGAGACGTACTAAGCTTCCTTTTTGTTAAGCAAAGAGGAAATTTCATTAGAATGTATAGACAACTACTCGTGCATATATTAAGATGGAATTAGGCGAATAAGGTAATAATAACAAGTAGGTATTTCATGGGAAAGGATCGATGAAAATGAAAACGCAAGTTGTCATCAATGCCAAAATTTATACAGGTCAAGAAGTAGTAGAAAACGGATTTATTCGTTACGCAGAAACAATTAAAGAAATTGGTTTGATGGCTCAATATGTATCACAAGAAAATGAAACTGTTTTAGATGCGGCAGGGAAAATTGTGATTCCAGGTATGATTGATGTTCATATTCATGGTGGATACGATATTGATGCGATGGATGCAAATAGCGATGGGTTAGTAACTCTAGGGAAAGAAATGTTAAAAGAAGGAGTTACAACTTACTTCCCAACAACAATGACACAAGCTCCAGAAGCAATCGAAGCAGCACTACATGCTGCGAAGGAAGCGAAAGAAAAAGGAGCGCATTTCGAATATATTCACTTAGAAGGACCGTATGTTTCAAAAAAACGTGCGGGTGCACAACCACTTGAACATATTGTTCCTGCGAATATTGAACAATTTAAACAATGGCAGGAAGCAAGCGGAAATTTAATTAAATTAGTAACATATGCACCTGAAGAAGAAGGTGCGTTAGAGTTTGAGCAATATCTTACTGAAACTGGTGTTGTTGGCACAATGGGACATACCGATGCAATTGATGCGCAACTAAAAAATAGAAACATTACACATGCAACGCATTTATACAATCAAATGCGTGGATTACATCACCGTGAACCAGGAGTTGTTGGTCATGTGTTATTAAATCCAGATGTAATGGTTGAAGTAATTACAGATGGTATTCACATTCACCCGGATATGGTGAAATTAGCATATAAATTAAAAGGACCGAAAAAAGTAAGTGTTATTACTGATGCAATGCGTGCAAAAGGTCTTGAAGATGGATTATATGAGCTTGGCGGACAGCCAGTACATGTAAAAGATGGTAGTGCTCGATTAGAAGATGGAACGTTAGCTGGTAGTATTCTAAAAATGGATCAAGCTTTCCGAAATGTAATTGAATTTACAGGTTGTTCAATCGAAGATGCAGTACTAATGACATCAGTGAACCAAGCAGAAGAGTTTGGATTAAATAATAAAGGTGCATTAGCGGTAGGAAAAGATGCAGACTTTGTTGTGATGAATGAAGATTTACATGTATATGATACGGTTCGTTTAGGAATTCATATGAAGGAAGGGAAGTAATGAAATGAATATTCTTGTTGTAAAAACTCCAGAAGAACTAGCAGAAGCAGGTTATAAATTAATTGAAGAAGTTGTAAAAACAAAAGAAAATCCAACATTAGGAATGGCTACAGGAAGCTCTCCATTAGGTATTTATGCAGAAATGCGAAAAAATAAACTTGATACAAGCCGTGTAACCACTGTAAACTTAGATGAGTACGTAAATTTACCACATGAAGATAAAAACAGCTATCACTATTTCATGCAAGAACAGTTGTTTGATCATCTTCCATTTAAACAAACTTATGTACCAAACGGGATGGCAAGTGATTTAGAGGAAGAGTGCAAACGTTACGAGGGCATTCTAGCTGCTAACCCAGTTGACCTACAGATTCTTGGAATCGGTGAAAACGGTCACATCGGATTTAACGAACCAGGAACACCGTTTAATTCTCCAACAAACATTGTTGAATTAACAGAATCTACACGCCAAGCAAACCTTCGCTTCTTCGAAAAAGAAGAAGATGTGCCAACTCATGCAATTACAATGGGAATTGGAAGCATTATGAAAGCGAAACAAATTCTACTTGTTGCTATGGGTTCTAAAAAGGCAGAAGCTGTTAAAGAATTATTGCAAGGTGCATATAGTGAAGCGTGTCCTGCTACAGTTTTACAACGTCATCCGAATGTAACCGTAATCGCTGATCAAGAAGCTCTATCTTTATGCAGTGAGGCGATTGCTGATGAACATCGACAAGTATTCACCATTTCCGATCTATTATCAGATTCAAGAGTGGGTGAAACAGCTAATTGAGGACGGCGAATGGAAGCCGGGAGATAAAATCCCATCTGAGAATGAACTTTGCGATAAGTTCGAAGTGAGTCGTATGACAATCAGACAGGCGATTAATAATTTAGTGGAACAAGGTTATTTATATCGGAAACGTGGAATCGGTACGTTTGTCCAACTTCCGAAAGTGGAACAAAAACTGCAAGGAATGACAGGATTCACGGAAGATATGATTTCTCGTGGGATGAACCCAAGTAGTCAATTATTAAGTTTCCGCCTAGTTCCAGCTACTGTGAAAATAGCAGACCGGCTGAGAATACAGGAGGGAGAGTCGGTTTATGAAGTGAGGCGTATTCGCTTAGCTGACGATGAACCGATTGCTTTTGAGACGACATATTTGTCGCCAGCTCTTGTAAAAGATATTAACGAAGAAATATTGCAACAATCTTTATATGAACATTTAGAGAAAAAACTGGGCTTCAAACTTGTTAGCGCTACTCAATCAATTGAAGCTTCAATTGCAACGGATAATGAAGCGGAACATCTGCATATTCCTAAAAAGGCGCCAGTGCTTGTCATGCGTCAATGGTCATATTCAGAAGGTGAAGTACCGTTAGAGTATGTGAAATGTATTTATCGTGGAGATCGTTATAAGTTTATTACAAACATCGCACGTAACAAATAATATATTTCAGTTTGTGAAGTACAGTAAATGTCAAATTGTTTAACATGTAAAGAAAAAATACGACTCATCCTTACAAGGAGTGAGTCGTATTTTTATTATGAGCAATTACGTGGTTAACAGCATCTTTAACTGTATTTACTACATAGTGAGCGTGTTCTTTTACTGCGTCATCTGCTTGAGCCATAGCAAAACTGTGAGGAGTTAGAGCAAACATTGGAATATCATTATAAGAATCCCCTATGCAAGCAACTTCCTCTGGTTGTAATTGAAACTCTTTTAATAAAACAGAAATAGCAGAACCTTTACTAATATTAGGTGGCATTACATCTAAGCATTGTTCTGCTGAAATGAACGTACTAACTTTTCCATGAAATTTTTCATCAATTTTTTTCTGAAGGAGTTGTAAGCTCTCCTTTGTTCCACCGACAGAAATTTTATTCGGGAAAATTGTATCATCTATTTTCTGTAATAAATTTGGTTCTTCGACAGAAGTCATCGTTACGTGTTGCTCAAGTTCGTGAATAAACGGTGTTTTTTCTTCAATGTAGTAATTATGTTCATCACTAACATAACGGAAATAAGGATCTTCATTCGTCATGTGTAACAATTCAGGAAGAATGCTGGAATCAAAAGTTGCAGATAATAGCTGCTTATTTTCATTTGTATATACAAAAACACCATTAACACTAATGCGGTGAAAATTTGTATTTACAGCTTTCATTAAGTCTGCAATTTCATTATCAAGTCGGCCAGAAGCGAAACAAAGAATCACATTATGTTCAGCAAGACTACGAAGTGCTACAATATCCTGTTCGTCAATTAAACCTCCGTGTTGCATCATTGTACCGTCGATATCACTTACAAACATTTTAATCATGTTGTTATCTCCTTTCTATGTACAGTTGCTCTTACATTATACGCATCATATATAAACATGTCTAAAAAATGAATTTTTATGAAATGGTAGATGTTTTACATTGACGACAAAGAAGAATATTCTGTAACATAAAAGCAGGCTATTTAAGTACGAGGGTGGTGTTATATGAGTAATTATCTAGAAATTAAAAAAGTTTTAAATAATAATGTCATCATTGCTAGCCATCCTGAACATGAGGAAGTAGTAGTGATTGGTAAAGGAATTGGATTTGGGAAAAAAGCGAAAGATGTATTGGAGCAAGAACAAATTGAAAAAATGTTTGTTCTAAAAAATGAACGTGATCGTGAACAATACAAACTGCTAGTTCCGCATGTGAGTGAAAAATTAATTGAATTAATGAATGATATTATGTTCTATATTCAAGAAAAAGCAAAATCCCCATTGAATGAACATATTCATATCGCTTTAACAGATCATATTTCTTTTGCAATTAAGCGTTTAAAACAAGGGTTTACAATTGATAATCCTTTTTTAGTTGAAACGAAAATGCTCTATCCAGAGGAATATAAAATTGCTGAAGGTGTTGTAAACCTTTTAAATTCTCGTTTGCAAATTACATTGCCAGAAGGAGAAATCGGGTTTATTGCACTCCATATTTACAGTTCACTTACAAATTCAGATTTATCTTCAGTTAATCAAAACTCCCGTCTCATCGCACAGCTTGTATCTTTAATTGAGACGAACTTACAAATTACATTAGACCAAGAAAGTATTCACTATTTACGCCTTATTCGTCATCTTCAATATGCTATTGAGAGGGTGAAAAAAGGAGAAAAAGTAGAGGAATCGCAAAGTTTTGCTGATTTATTAAAGGCGGAATATCCTGTCTGTTATAATTTAGCTTGGAAGCTAGTTAAGGTTATGCAAAAAGAATTGCAACTTCCTGTTTATGAAGCAGAGAGTATATATTTAACGATGCACCTGCAGCGCTTAGTGAAGGCAGAGCATGTGTAAAATGACATATATTTTTGTCGAAAATGAAAACGTTAAAAAAAATCATTGAATCGCTTACAATAGTTATGTATAATAACTATTGCAAAGTTATACAAATTTCGACAAACACATTAAGGTATAAAACGAAAACGTTTGCCTTAATTATAGTGAACTTATACGTAAACCTATTTTTGACACGTGTTACTGATTCGATCAGGCATGAGTGGAGAAAAGTAAGGAATGTAAGCTAGAGAAAGGGATATACTACCCTTTGTATAGCTATCGTTCTATCTTTTTTTCCTCATGCCTTTTTGGCGTTTGTCGGAAGGTATCAATATAGATAAGAGAGGAAGGGTTTCCATGTTTAAGAAGATCTTTGGTGTTCTTCAAAAAGTCGGAAAAGCGCTTATGCTTCCAGTAGCGATTTTACCGGCAGCAGGTATTTTACTTGGATTTGGTAATGCATTTCAAAATCCACAGTTAACAAATGTTATTCCTGCTTTAAAAGCAGATTGGTTCGTAATGGTAGCAAAAATTATGGAACAATCTGGTGATATTATTTTCGCTAACCTTGCATTACTATTCGCAGTTGGGGTAGCAATTGGCTTAGCTGGTGGAGACGGAGTAGCTGGTTTAGCAGCATTCGTTGGCTACTTAATTATGAACAAAACGATGAGTGTGTTCTTAGAAGTAGATAAGCTAGTGAAAGTAACAAGTTCTGGAGCAGATCCAGTAAAAATTGGATTTACCGATCCAGCATATGCAAACGTATTAGGAATTCCAACGCTACAAACAGGAGTATTTGGTGGTATTATCGTCGGGATAGTAGCGGCATATTGTTATAATAAATACTTCAACATTGAATTACCATCATACTTAGGTTTCTTTGCAGGTAAGCGTTTCGTACCGATCGCAACTGCAACATTCTCTTTAATAGTAGGTATTATCATGTGCTTCGTTTGGCCATACATTCAAGGTGGCTTAAACACGTTCTCACATCAAATGATTGATGCAAATAGAACATTAGCAGCATTCATATTCGGTTTAATTGAACGTTCATTAATTCCATTTGGATTACATCACATTTTCTATTCACCGTTCTGGTTCGAATTCGGTCAGTATACAAATGCGGCTGGCGAATTAATTCGTGGTGACCAAAAAATCTTTATGGCACAGTTAAAAGACGGTGTAGAATTAACAGCAGGTACATTTACAACTGGTAAGTATCCGTTCATGATGTTCGGTCTTCCAGCAGCAGCTTTAGCAATGTACCATGAAGCACGCCCAGAAAATAAAAAATTAGCAGCTGGTATTTTAGGTTCTGCTGCATTAACATCTTTCTTAACAGGTATTACAGAGCCACTTGAATTTTCATTCTTATTCGTAGCACCAGTATTATTCGGAATTCACGCTGTATTCGCTGGTCTATCATTTATGACAATGCAAATTTTAGGTGTTAAAATTGGTATGACATTCTCTGGTGGTTTAATCGACTTCCTATTATTCGGTGTACTACCAGGCCGTACGGCATGGTGGTGGGTAATTATTGTTGGTCTTGTACTAGCGGTTATTTACTACTTCGGATTCCGATTTGCAATCCGTAAATGGGATTTAAAAACACCTGGCCGTGAAGTTGCAAATGCGAATGAAGGTGCAGGAAAAGCAGAAGCAGGTGAACTTCCTCGTGAAGTATTAGTAGCACTTGGTGGTAAAGAAAACATTGCTTCTTTAGACGCTTGTATTACTCGTTTACGTGTTCAAGTTAACGAACAAAAGAATGTAAATAAAGATCGCTTGAAAGAACTTGGAGCAGCTGGTGTACTTGAAGTTGGAAATAACATTCAAGCTATTTTTGGACCGAAATCTGACACATTAAAATCACAAATTCATGATATTATGTCAGGTCGTACACCTCATGTTGAAAAAGCAGAGCCTGTAAAAGTAGAAGAAGCTCCTCAAAAAGTTGATGAAAACGAAACAATCGTTTCACCAATTGAAGGGAAAATCCTACCTATTACAGAAGTGCCGGATCAAGTATTCTCAGGAAAAATGATGGGAGATGGATTTGCAATTGAGCCAACAGAAGGAACAGTAGTTTCTCCAGTTAACGGTGAAATTGTCAACGTATTCCCTACAAAGCATGCAATTGGTATTCAATCTGAAGGTGGAAAAGAAATTTTAATCCACTTCGGTATTGATACTGTAAAATTAAATGGTGAAGGTTTTGAAGCACTTGTAGCGCAAGGTGACAAAGTGAAACAAGGACAACCATTATTAAAAGTAGATCTTGCATTTGTAAAAGAAAATGCACCATCTATCATTACACCAATTGTATTTACGAATTTACAGCAAGGGCAGCAAGTCGAATTGAAAAAAGATGGAAATGTTAAGAAGGGCGAAAACGCTATTATTGACATTCAGTAGGAATTTGACGCAAAATGTTTATAATTATAATAGGTGATGTGGTTGACCGAACATCGCCTATTATATACAATAGATGATGTAGTACTCACGTCTATACAACTAAAAAAATACTGTAATTTAAAGGAGATAAATTATCATGGAAAAAATCTTTAAAGTAACTAGCGACTCAGGAATTCATGCTCGTCCAGCAACTCTACTTGTAAACACTGCAAGCAAATTTGGTTCTGACATTAACTTAGAGTATAACGGAAAGAACGTTAACTTAAAATCAATCATGGGCGTTATGTCTTTAGGTATTCAACAAGGCGCGGAAATTAAAATCACTGCAAATGGTGATGATGCAGCTCAAGCACTAGCAGCTATCGAAGAAACTATGAAAAACGAAGGATTAGGAGAATAATGACTCTTAACATTCAAGGGATCGCTGCATCAAGTGGGATTGCTATTGCAAAGGCTTTCAGACTTGAAAATCCTGAATTTAACATCGAAAAGAAATCAATTACAAACGAAGCTGCAGAAATTGCACGCTTAGAAGCTGCGCTTGAGAAAGCAAAAACAGAATTAGAAGCTATTAAAGACCACGCTTTTGCTGAGCTAGGTGCTGACAAAGCTGCGATCTTTGAAGCACATTTATTAGTGTTAAATGATCCAGAACTAGTAAACCCAGTAAAAGATAAAGTAAATAGTGAAAAAGTAAATGCTGAATTTGCAATGGATGAAGTTGCATCAATGTTTATTTCTATGTTTGAAAACATGGATAACGAATATATGAAAGAACGTGCTGCGGACATTCGTGACGTAACAAAACGTGTTCTTGCACATTTACTAGGCATTAACTTCTCAAATCCTGGTACAATTTCTGAAGAAGTAATCATTATTGCTGAAGATTTAACACCATCTGATACAGCTCAGTTAAACCGTAAGTATGCAAAAGGTTTTACAACTGATATCGGTGGACGTACATCTCACTCTGCAATTATGGCTCGCTCTATGGAAATTCCAGCTGTTGTTGGTACGAAAGTTGTTATGGAGAAAATCCAAAACGGCGATATCGTAATCATCGATGGTTTAGATGGAGAAGTAATTGTTAATCCATCAGAAGAAACTCTTCGCTCGTTTGAAGAAAAGAAAGCGAAATTTGAAGAGCAAAAAGCTGAATGGGCAAAATTAAAAGATCAAGCTACTGTAACAAGTGATGGACATCACGTTGAGCTTGTTGCAAATATCGGAACACCAAATGATGTACAAGGTATTATCGATAATGGCGGAGAAGGCGTTGGTTTATACCGTACAGAATTCTTATACATGGGCCGTGATAATCTTCCAACAGAAGAAGAGCAGTTCGAAGCGTATAAAGCAGTTCTTGAAGGTGTAAAAGAAGGTCAACCTGTTGTTGTTCGTACACTTGACATCGGTGGAGATAAAGAGCTTCCATACTTACATTTACCAAAAGAAATGAACCCATTCTTAGGATACCGTGCAATTCGCTTATGTCTTGATGAGCAAGATGTGTTCCGTACACAACTTCGTGCATTACTTCGTGCTAGCGTATACGGTAACTTAAAAATTATGTTCCCAATGATTGCAACTCTTGATGAGTTCCGTCAAGCGAAAGCAATCCTATTAGAAGAAAAAGCGAAACTTGTAGAAGCGGGTACAACTGTTTCTGATTCTATTGAAGTTGGTATGATGGTTGAAATCCCAGCTTCAGCAGTATTAGCAGATCAATTTGCAAAAGAAGTTGATTTCTTCTCTATCGGAACAAACGACTTAATTCAATACACAATGGCTGCAGACCGTATGAACGAACAAGTATCTTACTTATACCAACCATATAACCCATCTATTTTACGTCTTGTAAAAATGGTTATCGATGCTGCTCATAAAGAAGGCAAATGGGCTGGTATGTGTGGTGAGATGGCGGGAGATTCACTTGCGATCCCATTATTATTAGGATTAGGTTTAGATGAGTTCAGTATGAGTGCAACATCTATTCTTCCTGCAAGAACACAACTAAGCAAGTTGTCAAAAGCAGAAATGGAAACATTAGCAGAAAAAGCATTAATGATGTCAACTGCTGAAGAAGTTGTTGAACTAGTTAAAAGTATATAATCAATAAAAAAACCTGAGTCGATTTGAAATCGGTCTCAGGTTTTTTCTATGAGAAAAGTAAAACTTATTTTCTTACTTTTGAAGATAAGGAACAAAATTAGATAGCGATAGCAACGATATCAGCTGGGCATACACGTAAAATACCAGTAAAAGTATTTCGGTTTTGATTGTGCTTATCGTCTTTATTGTTATCTTTGTTATCTTTGTCATTGTTATTACGAGCTAAAGCAGAGAAAAGAGCAACACCGTTACAGAAACCTTCAAAAATTACATTGTTGAAAGATCCAACACCTTTAACGCTTAATAGAGAAAGCTCTGTTCCAACTGAAATGCTAGCAAGTACGTTACATACAGCTGGTTGTTGTGGTCTAACTACTTCTTTCTCTTTCTCTTTCTCATGATGTCTGCACTCTCTTTCATGATGATGACAGTCTCTAAAGTTATCACAGCATCCAAATGATCCAAACATAATCCTCATCACCCCCTTCACACTTATAATCTATGTAAGTTCGGTAGTGAGTGACTGGACAGAGAGTGGAATTTTTTCTAGGGGAATTTCTCATTTTAAAAGACTAGCTGGGTGTTTATTACGGAATGATGTTTAAAATAGGATAGATATCACAAAAAAGTGTAAAGACCACCGAAATGAATGAAATAGGTAGCCTTTACACTTTTTTGCTTTTATATAAAACGATGATATATACAGGAAGAGCTAACAGTAGCGGTACAATGGATCGTGCAGTATGTTTTTCTGATTCTAATTGGAATGCTTCTTCTTTTGGAAATTGTAAAACTGAAATATTTGCAGCATCGCCAATAAAATATAGAAGCAGTACAGTTACTATGTAACATAAAAGTGCAATAAAGCTTCCGTATGAACTCAATGAAAATCCCTCTCTTGTTATCTATTTGTTATCATTGTATCATAATTGTAACAAAAACACACGGTTATATTTCGATACTTTAACAAAATTCGACACGAAACGTCATTTATATGTATGCGAATAGCATGAAATTTACTGTTTTTTATGTGTGGATGTCGAATCATACATTTTAGTATTACGGATGTGTGACAGAATAAAAAAGAAACGAAGGTAATGAAATTACCTTCGTTTCTTTTTTATTCGTATGAAAGGGCAGTAAGACCCTCACACTGATTCAAGTTTCGCTTTATTATTTTGCCCATTCACTCACTTGTTCTACGCTCATTCGTGGTGCAGGATGGCCTTTTAAAGTGGATTCCCCAATTGTAATAAGCATAATTGGTACGTAGCGAGATGAAACATTGAATTCTTCTGTAAGTGCTTGTGGGTTGAAACCACCAATCGCACAAGTATCCCAGCCAGTCGCTTTAGCTGCAAGCATAAGTTGCATTGCTGCTAAAGATGCATTTGAAAAGGCTGCATCTCTTGGGAATTGCTCACGGGCATATGCAGACTCAATATTTTTAGCTAAGCGTTCTTTTGCTTCTTCTTTCATAAATCCTTGTTCTACAATTGGACCATAAACGGGTTCAACGTTTTTATAAGCTTCTAAATCACCTAAAATAGCGACTACAGCAGAAGCATCAAGAATTTGTTGTTGGTTATAAGCAATTGGATGTAATCGTTTCTGTACATCTTCACCTTGGAATACAAGGAATTTCCAATGCTGTAAATTCCAAGCGGAAGGTGCTTGGGCAGCTCCCTTTAAAATCTCGTGTAACTCTGTAGATGAAATTTCTTTCTCTGGGTTGAATGCACGTGTAGATGTGCGTTCATATAAAACATTAAAAAAGTTTTCGTTTGTCATTATATATCCTCCAAATTACATATCAAATTATGAAAAAAATACATGTAATATATTCTACTTACATTTTGTAAGTTATCGAATTTAAGAATATAATATCTTTATTTTAATTGTCAAGTTTTCAAGCGGAAGCTAGGGCATTCATACAAACGATACAATTCCTATAATCATACACTAAAAAAGGAATTTATAGAGTGAAAAAGCAAAGATAACATTCTCAATTAGCTTGTTAACATGTATCCCTCACTCATTAAAGTTTTTAGAGAACAGTTTTTTATAAAATGTTTGTGAGGAATTCTGTAGAACAAGATATATGAAGTGAGTGAAGACTAGTGATGAACATACTACATTTTTTATTAGAGAATACGGTTTTCCAAAATGTATTACAAGATCTTCAGTTAAATGTCCTTTATATAGAAAATGGATGCACACATCAACAAACGATAGAAAATATCCATCCAAAATGTATGTTTATAGCAAATAGTTTTGAAGAAGGAGAAGTATTATTTCAGAGGACTAAACCACATATTGTAATTATGTATGTAACAGATTTTTCTCAAATAAAATATATAAAGAATATGTATAATCCACAGAGTACATTTATTGTCATTTGGGATCAACAAATAACAAGCGAGTTTGCAGAGGTGCTTACGTTAGGAATACGTAATATTGTGATAGCCCCTGTGACTCCGCAAATGGTGTTAGAGGAAGTAAATAAAAGTTTATATCAGCTTTCTTTAGTGCGGCAAGTAAGTTTGCAACAAGAACTACTTCAAACGATGTTTGATTTTCGAAATGATCTATTATTTATAGTAGAAGACGATGAGATTGTTGATTGTAATACAAATTTTTTAGAGTTTTTCGGATATGAAAATTTGTTTGCTTATCGTGAGCAACATTTAGTATTTGCTGAACATCTTATTAGAGAAAATGGATACTATTCAACAACTCATGATATAACATGGTTAGATGATACATTATCATATGATAGAAGAATTAAGATGTCCAACTATGAAGGGGAAGTGTCAACTTTTTTATTGCGTGCGACACCATTGCCAGAAGATTTATCAAGATTTATTGTGAAGTGTACAGAGATTACCGAATTAGATGAAATCTATCAAGAACAAGAAAGACTTGCTATGATAGATTCGTTAACAGAGATTTATAATCGTTTGAAATTCCAACAAATACTCGAGGCAGAATGGGATAATGCGATGCGTAATAATGAAAACATAGCACTTATTTTATTTGATATAGATAATTTTAAAGCAGTAAATGACACGTATGGCCATGACTTTGGTGACTTAGCATTAATTGAGCTTGCAGAGCTCATGAAATCTAAAGTGGAGCAGCAACATGTATTTGCTAGGTGGGGAGGAGAAGAATTTATTATTTTAGTAACGAATACAGTAGAAAAAGAAGCATTTCAAGTTGCGGAATCATTACGATTTTTCATTGAAACAAAGCAATTCTCAGGAATTTCGAAATTAACAGCGAGCTTTGGAGTTGCATTATATGAAAAAGGGATTACAAGAGAAGAATTAATGCAACGAGCGGATATTGCATTATATGAAGCGAAAAAAAATGGAAAAAATCAAGTGTGTGTATATAGAAAAGAAAAAAAGTGATTTTTCGCAACAAATTGTTGCGATTTTTTTTTATTACTTGATAATAGAGTGTAGGGGGGATTTTGAACGAAGGAATTATGGAGGAACAAAATGATAAAAAAAATAATGATGATAGTTTCAATATGTGCTTTAGTTTGTGGAGGAGTATACTATTTTCTCTATAATTCTAATATAAAGGAAAATAAAGAATTAACAACTAAGGTGAATCCTGCTGTTGAATCAGAAGTACAAGAGAATATAGAAGAAGAAAAAGAAAAGCAAATTGATTACGCTAGCATATCTCAAAAATTAGATCAATATTTAGTCGGAAAGCAATTCAATGGAACAGTTTTGGTAACAGATAAAGAGCATGTTATATTGAATAAAGGATATGGGTATGCTGATGTTCAAAATAAAATAGAAAATACGCCTCACACAAAATATCGTATCGGTTCTATTACGAAAACAGTTGTGGCTACATCTATTTTACAACTGCAGGATCAAGGTAAGCTAAATATTCAAGATAATGTAAATAAATATATTCCTTCATTTCCGGAGAATAAAAATATTACGTTATATCATTTATTAACGCATACCTCTGGTTTACCTGAACACGCAAAAGGCAATGTTAATGCTGCTTCCCGTTTACAGTTAATTAATTGGATTGGACGTCAAAATTTAGAATTTCCTGCAGGAACAGGTTGGAGATATACAGATTATAATTATATGGTGCTTGCCTATATAATAGAACATATATCGAAAAAACCTTTAGGAGATTATATAAAAGAAAATATATTTGCAAAAGCAGATATGCATGAATCTGGTATGGGAAATATGGTACCTGGAGATAAAAATTTTACAAAGGGTTATGTGAAAAAAAATCAAGAGCTTGTACCAGCGCAGAAGGTAGGCATGGATTGGCTATATGGTTGTGGTGAGATGTATACGACAGTTGGAGATATGAAGAAATTAGACGAAGCAATTATAAATGGAAAACTTCTTTCTGAACAAAGTATACAAGCGATGTTTTCACCTTCACCAGAACGAAAATATGCATTTAGTTTTTACATATATCCGGATTATTTTCATAATCATGGTGTACTATCTGGTTGGAACACTTTCAATAATTTTAATAAAGAAAAAGGGACTTTTGTTATTTTATTTTCAAATGTGAAAAATAGTATGGATGATGACTTCAATAAAGATTTCCGAAAGATGGTAAGTGATTTATTAGAACAAAGGGGATGAGAAAATGAAACATAAAAATGTATCAATTGGTTTCATTGGTATTGGTGTAATGGGAAAAAGTATGGTGCGTCATTTCATGCAAGACGGTCATACAGTATATGTATATAATAGAACAAAATCGAAAACAGACTCTTTAGTACAAGATGGTGCAAATTGGTGTGATACACCGAAAGAGTTAGTAAAGCAAGTTGATGTTGTAATGACTATGGTTGGGTATCCACATGATGTAGAAGAAGTGTACTTTGGGATAGATGGAATTTTGGAGAATGCAAATGAAGGTACGATTGCAATTGATTTCACGACATCTACACCAACATTGGCAAAACGTATTAATGAAGCCGGTAAAAGTAAGAATGTATATACGTTAGATGCACCTGTATCTGGAGGAGACGTTGGTGCGAAAGAAGCAAGACTCGCAATTATGGTCGGTGGAGAGAAAGAAATATATGATAGATGTTTACCGTTATTTGAAAAACTAGGAACAAATATTCAGTTGCAAGGGCCTGCTGGAAGTGGACAACATACAAAAATGTGCAATCAAATTGCGATTGCTTCTAATATGATTGGAGTATGTGAAGCTGTTGCTTATGCAAAAAAGGCTGGATTAGATCCTGATAAAGTATTGGAGAGTATTTCAACGGGAGCAGCAGGTAGCTGGTCATTAAGTAATTTAGCTCCTCGAATGTTAAAGGAAGATTTTGAACCAGGTTTTTATGTAAAGCATTTTATGAAAGATATGAAGATCGCGTTAGATGAGGCTGAAAGATTACAATTACCAGTACCAGGTTTAAGTTTGGCGAAGGAATTGTATGAAGAGCTAATAAAAGATGGGGAAGAAAATAGCGGAACACAAGTGTTATACAAAAAATATGTAAGGGGGTAAATGAGATGGATCTTCAAAAATTTGATGAGATGATTGATACTGTACAAAGAGCAACATGTATACAAATTAATGAAAAACAAAAAGAAGCTTTTAAACAAAAATATGATTTTGAACCGAATTTCGAATATGGAAGAGATGAGAAAGGGCATTACGTTATTCGAACTTCAAAAAAGATGCTAGAAGAAATGGAATTTTATTTGGCATTGAAATATGATCGAGATGGAGTTGACCTTTACATGGAAGCGGAGATTGATGGTATATATCATGTATCTGTTAGCTATAGTGAAGACGCTTTGCACCTACAAGAATTGTTTCAATTTCTAGAAGAAAAAAAATAAAAGTCCTCATTTGAGGACTTTTATTTTTAATTTTGTAATTATAAGCTAGAAGCACGGCGGCATCGTTCCATTGGGAATGGAATAACTTGTGCGATGTGATTAGGACCAAATTGTTTTGTACGAGCATGGCGTATTATATAAAATGCACACAGAATTGAAACAGGAATAGCACCGAACAAACCAAAAAATAAAGCGCTTACACAAGATGCAACAAAACCTAAAACACCAACTTCTAATTCTTCCATAATAGCTCCTAGAATAATAGGAAGTGCTCCACACGTAACCCCTAGTATAAGTGCGATAAGTAAACTCATGATTATCCCCCTCTGTTTGCGATATTTTTTCCTTCTTAGTTAATTGTAGTATATCATATATAAAACAGAATTTTCAGAAAAAATTCAAAAAAAGTTCAATAAATGTTCAAAAAGTATTAATAAATATACTTGAAAAATTGAAGGAAGAGATTGTACTGAAAAGAAGGAATAATACGGTTAGAACCATAAAAAATCAGGCTTATTTCAAAATGAAATAAGCCTGTTCCATAGGAGGATGTATATATGTAGAGTGAATAAAAGGTTGGAAAAGGGGGTCCAAGACCTTTTATTCAACTAACTACCTTAATAGATTGGAACCCAACCTTCAGTTGTAACAAAAATACGAATAGCTACAACTTGACGATCATCTTGCAAGGTAAAATAATGTCTTGCATTTTCAGGAACAGATATGAGATCGCCTGGCTCAAGTTCAACGTCAAAGAATGTCCCATCTTTTCCTTCAATGGCAAAGATGCCATGACCACTAACAATAAAGCGAACTTCATCATCAGTATGATGGTGTTCTTTTTGAAAATTAATTAATAATTCGTCAAGGTTAGGTGTGCTATTTGAAAGTGAAATTACATCATGTGCTTTATAACCTCGGCGTGCTGAAACATCAGCAATTTCTTTTGAAAACACAGCTAATATTTCAGCTTTGTTTTCATCTGTTAATGAGTAATTTTCTTTTAAATGAGTAGGAAGTTTGGAAATATTCCATTTCTCATATAAAACGCCTTCCTCTTGTAGAAATTTTGATACTTCCACTTCATTTTCAATGCGAGTATTTATTTCATGAATACGAATTTGCGCCATTAGAAACGCCTCCTTGAATTGATAATAGTTTTATATG
This sequence comes from Bacillus sp. FDAARGOS_527, assembly GCF_003812125.1. NCBI lineage: Bacteria > Bacillati > Bacillota > Bacilli > Caryophanales > Bacillaceae > Bacillus > Bacillus sp. FDAARGOS_527. The sequence continues at coordinate 3,181,232 of NZ_CP033795.1, read as the reverse complement.
AAATTGGAATAAAAACTCATAAGCTTCTAATCTTTTCTTTGCATCAAAGCTATCTCGGCCCCATACGGTAATACCATGGTTACGGATTAATACTGCCCCCGAATCTCCCTGTATATGCTTGCGGAAGTTTTCTCCAAGCGTTGGGATATGAGCATGGTTTTCGATAATAGGAATGTGAATTGTTGCATCTTCTTCCCAAATATCGAGAGCTTTAATAATTTCTTGATTTTGAAGTGTGACTGCATCACTATATAAATTTGTGATAACATTGTTATCAGTTGTATGAACATGAAGGACACACCCAGCATTCGTATTGTTATAAATATGTGTATGCAAGATTGTTTCTGCTGAAGGGCGTAATTCAGTCTCTAATACGGGAACCCCTAGATGATCTACTAGTAGAAAGTCATCTGGAGTCGTTTTTGTTTTATCTTTACCGCTTGCTGTAATGAGAAAAGTGAGTGGTTCATGACTAACCTTTATAGAAATATTACCACTCGTTGCTGGAAACCAATTTCGTGTTGTTAATTCTTTTTTTATCTCGCTTAAGTCATACCATTGACGAAAAAGTTGTTTCATAATTTCACCTCCAACAAATGTTTTAATTCAGTTTGAACATCGTGAAACGTTTCAAATGCTGTATAAGAAATATGATTTTCTTCGCATTTTGTAATAAGGAAATCACGAGCGAACACTTTATCCGCTTGTTTCGCAGCTTGTAAATCGGTAATTGAATCTCCAATTACAATATGGAAGTCATTCGTATCACTCAATTTACGGATGAGTGATGATTTACATAATCCGCAATGATTTTGACAAAGACGATCACAAGGATGAGGCCAATTCACCGTAATGTATTCATTTGAAAAATCTGTTTCATTACAGTAAATTTGCTCTTTTGGAATGAGTCCTTGTAAGAGTGGATAGACGAAGAAATCCATTCCACCTGATATAACATAAAAGGAAATATTGTTTTCATTTACAAATTGTATAAATTCATGAAAACCGTTACGAATTTCAGCAGTCTCTATTAAAAATTGAATAATTTCATCGTGCAGATTAGTAGGTATGAATTGAAATAATTGAGAAACACCTTCTTGAATAGATAGCTCTTGTGATAAAATTCTATTCTTTACTTCTTCAGCTTCTGGTGGTGCGAATTTTTCCATAATGGACATAATGTTATCATTATTTGTAATCGTGCCATCGAAATCACAAAATACTTGAATACTCATAATTTCACCTCATGAGAGGGATTTCCCCATATTTGTAGTGCGCTATGCAAATTTATGTCATCTACTTCATGGAGTGGTTTATTTTGCAAAGTAGCATCAATTGCAGCACGGAAAGCTTTACCGCCGCCCTGCGCCCCATTTGGATGTCCATGTATTCCGCCACCAGCATTAATAACAACATCTTTACCGAAATCTCGTACAATAAAGGGAACGAAACCAGGATGAATACCAGCAGACGGAACAGAAAAGCTCTTCTTGAAAAATGCATCGTCTTCAGTTAAATATTTTGAGATAGCAAGAGCCTCCTCTTTTTCTAGCGCAACACTTCCGTATGGAGATGGGAATAATGAAAAGTCAGCCCCAGCATAACGTAGTAGCTTTCCAAGTAATAATGGTGATGAAACTCCATATAACTTGGATGCTGAATAAGCACCACTTACAGCAGGATGTGCCATAATAGGAACTGGGATTTCATCATCTTCTGCAAGTGATTGTAGTACATCTAGTCCGTAAGAGAATACGTTAAATAATAGAATATCGGCTCCAGCTTGCACTGCACGTTTCGCATTTTCTTTTAAATCAAAAGTTCGTCCTGTTAAATTTACGGCATATAACGTTTTATGTCCGTACGTTTCATATACGGATTGTAAAACTTCTTTTCCAGATACGATGCGTTTCGTAAGTGGTGTTAATGCATTTTCAAATAATATTTCATCATCTTTTACGATATCTACACCACCAATTGCTTGATCGCGTAATTGCGTTTTTAAATACCCAATATTTCGTCCAATCATTCCTTTAAAAATACTCATTAAAAGGGGACGATCATGTACTTGTAAAAGATTTCGAATACCATCTATCCCGAATTTTGGACCAGGAAAATGTTTTTTTAACTCGTCTGAAAAAGTTAAGTCAATTAATTTTACTTCGCCATCAAGAGATAGCTTTCCGAATGTAGTTGTTAAAATAGCTGGTAAATCTGGACTGAAATTTAATAACGGATATTCAATTTTAATAATTCCGCGTTTTACTTTTTTACGTAAATACGAATTGGTATGTTCATGTTCAGCTAATTCCTCAACATGAATGACGTTGCCTTTATGTTGTTTTAATTGTTCTTGCAATAAATGTGGCAAATGTGTCCAAGAGCCAATTGTTAAACCGAGTGCAATTTGTTCAGCTTTTTTTTCTAAGTTATGTGAATCATCATGGATTAAATATGTCGCTATAATTCCGCTCATTGTTATAACCTCCTAGTTAAATAAAAAAACCTCTCAGCTAAGGAGAGGTTTTTTTACAACCAGCTCCTTATCTGTCAGCGTAATGCTGCGAGAATTAGCACCGTGTCTACAATTGTAGATCGGTTGCCGGGTTTCGTCGGGCTCGTCCCTCCACCTGCTCTTGATAAGAAGTATTTAGAAATGTTTAAATTTTTAAGATAACTGAATTTTGTCAGATATTTTTCATGTTGTCAATTACTTTTTGAAAAAATTTAATTTATCAATTCGATTAATGGCTTCTCGTAATCTATCTTCTGTATGCAAGAGACCAACACGGACGTACCCTTCACCATACTCACCAAATCCAACACCAGGAGCAACTGCGACATGTGCTTTTTCTAGTAAAATATTAGAAAATTGCTCAGAAGTATATCCTTTTGGAACAGGAAGCCATGCAAAAAATGACCCTGTTGGAATGTCTACATTCCAACCAATTGAGTGACAAGCTGAAATAAGAGCGTTTCTTCGAGATTCGTAACTATTTACAAGGTCTATGACGCAAGACTGTGAACTTAATAGTGCTTCGCGGGCAGCATCTTGAATGGCACCAAAAATACTAACATACATATGATCTTGTAATAAGTTAATTGTTTCAATGACACTTTCATTCCCTACCGCAAAAGCGATGCGCCAGCCAGCCATATTGAAAGTTTTCGATAATGTGTAAATTTCGATTCCTGTATCTTTGGCACCATCTGCTTGTAAGAAACTAACAGGTTTTTGACCATCGAATCCAATCGCACCGTAAGCAAAATCATGAACGACTAATATATTATGTTTATTAGCAAAATGAATGGTTTCATCAAAGAAATCTTTTGATGCAGTAGCACCGGTCGGATTATTTGGATAGTTTAAAAACATTAATTTTGCACGCTCGGCAATAGAGTCGTCAATTTTTGTATAATCCGGTAAAAACTTATTTTCTGCAATAAGCGGCATTGTTTCAAATTGTGCTTTCGCTAAAGCAACTCCTGATAAATAATCTGGATAGCCTGGATCGGGAACGAGAATGGTATCACCAGGGTTTGTAAAGCAAACTGGTAATTCTACTAATCCAGCCTTTCCACCAAACAATATAGCAACTTCAGTTTTCGGATTTACTACTACATCATATTCACGTTGATAGAATGTTGCCACGGCTTCTTTTAAGCTTTCATGTCCGCGAAATGGCGGATATTTATGATGAATGGTCTTGTCTGCAGCATCTTGCAAAGCTTTTACGATATGCTGCGGTGTTGGTTGATCTGGATTACCTTGACCTAGATTAATAACATCGTGACCAGCTGCTACAACTTTGTTAACTTTTGCAACAAGTGAAGCGAAAAATTGTGTTGGCAATGATGTTACTATCTCAGAAGGTTGAAATGATTTCATACTTTCCACCTCTTTTGAAAGTTGTTACAATTCTAGTGACAAATGATATAATCTTTCCAGTATTTTGTAAAGAAAAAAATAAGAATGGGGCTGAAAAAATGAAAGTCGCATGTATTCAAATGGATATTGTCTTTGGAGATGTAGAAAAAAATATTGAGAATGCTAAAAATAAAATAAGTGAAGCGATGAAAGAAAGACCAGATGTTATTGTTTTACCAGAACTATGGACAACAGGTTATGATTTAACGAGACTCTCTGAAATTGCAGATAGGGATGGATTGGAAACGAAAGAAAAGTTGATAGAATGGTCGAAACAATATGGTGTACATATTGTTGGTGGTTCTATAGCAAAGCAAACGGAACAAGGTGTTACAAATACAATGTATGTTGTAACGAATAAAGGAGAACTAGTCAATGAATATAGTAAAGTGCATTTATTTCAGCTTATGGATGAACATAAATATTTAATCGCTGGAAATCGTACTGGTGAATTTAAGTTAGATGATGTAGAGTGCGCCGGCACCATTTGCTATGATATTCGTTTTCCGGAGTGGATGCGCGTTCATACTGCTAAAGGTGCAAAAGTTTTATTTGTTGTAGCTGAATGGCCATTAGTTCGTTTAGCGCATTGGCGTTTACTATTACAAGCAAGAGCAGTTGAAAATCAGTGTTATGTTGTAGCATGTAATAGGGCAGGGAAGGATCCAAATAATGAGTTTGCTGGCCATTCTTTAATTGTCGATCCTTGGGGCGGTGCGACACGTTCCTAAGTGAAAAGCTTAGGCATTGTCGAACTTACAGTTCAACAGTGAACTGTCATTCCAAGAAGTCAAATGATAGGGTAACGCCTTGAAGGGCTTCCTTTAATACTCCGACATGCAGTGAAGTTAGCAAGAACTGAACTGTATGAAGCTCGGTGAAGTCGGTTGAGAGTTACCGTAATCCTATAGGATACGAAAGTCACTCAGAGGTGGGTGGTGTAACCTATAAACCGGAAGTCTATAAATTACCTATGGTTAGTATGCACTATGAACCAATAGAGTATGGTATGTGCGGACGAATCTCTGATGGTACGGGTCTATATCGGAAGTAAGTCGAAAGGCTTACTGACACAATTAGTGTCGCTACTGTGGATGAGTAAAACTCGCCTTTATGAAAGTCCATATATTGTTACAGGCAATATCAAGGTAGCAGGCTCATAGGAGAAACCTAACGGTATATGCACAGATAGGAATGACGGAACGTGGTAAGCTGTCAACACTGAGGGCTTGCTTCCGATGAAGTGGTTCTAGGGAAAACAATTGTAAATTGTATAACCTAGGTTTATGACAGTGAAAGTGGTGGCACAGTACCTATGAAACGTGTAATGAACGTGGAGGGATAGCCACTAGTCGATTGAAAACTGACTGTTACTTATGGTTGACATGGTTTCGAGTAAGACTAAAGAGATGTAAACCTCCAGTAAATAAGGGGAGGTTACAGCCCATGTTAAAGAAAACTAAACTAAGGCACAGTGAATATTACGACATGCAAAGAAAGTATGATGAGTTATATTCTAATAGCCTTAATGGTAACAATTTCTATAAATTAATTGATATTATCGGTTCGGAAGAAAATATTAGATTAGCATACCGCAACATCAAAACTAATAAGGGGAGTAACACGGCTGGAGTTGACAATTTAACCATTAAAGATATTTGGCACCTAAACGATACAAAGATTATTCATGAAGTTAGGAAACGATTAAATAACTATCAACCACAAGCAGTTAAAAGAGTCCTTATCCCAAAAGAGGGCAGTGATAAGAAGCGACCCCTGGGGATTCCAACAATTTGGGACAGATTAGTACAACAATCTATCCTCCAAGTATTGGAACCTATTTGTGAAGCTAAGTTTCATAACCATAGTTATGGATTTAGACCGAACAGAAGTACACACCATGCACTAAGTAGAGTTGTAAGTCTTATTAACATAGGTCACCAACACTACTGTGTTGATATTGACATTAAGGGGTTCTTTGATAATGTATGCCACAAAAAGCTATTAAGGCAAATGTGGACTCTGGGAATAAGAGACAAATCACTTCTATGTGTTATTTCAAAAATCCTTAAATCTGAGATAGAAGGAGAGGGTATTCCCAATAAGGGTACTCCGCAAGGAGGAATTATTTCTCCTTTACTTTCCAACATTGTTCTAAATGAACTTGATTGGTGGATAAGTAGCCAATGGGAAACCTACAAACCTCACAGAATCTCTACTCGGCATTTAGGGTTTCGACAATATGCTAGGAAGTACACGAATCTAAAATGTGGTTATGTAGTGAGATACGCGGATGACTTCAAAATAATGTGTCGGACTTATGATGAAGCACAACGCTTTTATCATGCGACAGTTGATTTTCTCAAATCCCGCTTGGGATTAGAAATTAACCCCAAAAAGTCCAAAGTGGTTAATCTCAAGAAAAACTCGTCAGTTTTCCTTGGATTCAAAATCAAAGTGGTTAAACAAGGTAAAGCTAAATTTGGATATATTGCAAAAACCAGTATGTCCGACAAAGCTATTACAAAAGCTAAAAGACAACTAAAAGAACGAATCAAAGGAATTCAAAAGGAGCCCACTTCAGAGAAAGTTACTCAATTTAATTCAACCCTTCTTGGTATACAAAATTACTTTAAATATGCGGTTACAATTTACATGGATTTAACGGAGGTAAATTACTCTCTGCGAAGAGTCATAAGAACCAGACTTAGAAACAATATGAAGCACATGAAGTTCTGTGAAACATCTGTGAATTTTAAAAGGAAGACCAAAGGAATACAACCTAACACTAAGATTTACGTTGTACAGAACACTCCACTCTTACCAGTTACAGGAATACATCATAAAAACCCGTGGAATTTTTCGCAGGTTATCTGTAACTATACGGAAACGGGGCGTAATAAAGTACATAGTAATCTTAAGGCAATACCTAAGGATGTTCTCAACCAAGTTATGAGGACTTATTCGAAGAATAAAAGTATTGAGTACAACGATAATAGGATATCAAAATACGTTGCTCAATATGGTAAGTGTTATGTAACTGGTGAGGAAATTGGTATTGAACGTGTTCATTGTCATCACATTGTTCCCATTAAACAAGGTGGGGATGACAAGTACAACAACTTGGTAATTGTAGATTGGTTTATACACAAACTGATTCACATGACGAATCTTAATAAGATTACACATTACCTTCGGTCTTTTAAACTTAACAAGAAACAAATGGATAAACTGAATGTGCTAAGAACTAAAGCTGGAAATGAACCGATAGTAACATAATTTGATTTTAAAGTCAGTTGGAAACGATGGAACGCCGTATGCTAGGAAACTAGCACGTACGGTGTGAGGTGGGGGAAAAGGTGGAGATTACATCAAAGCCTTACCTATCATCATAAGTTGTTGTAGAAGCAAATGAAGAAGAATCAATTCTATTTGGAGAGCTTACATTCGAGAAAATTAAAGAAGTACGCAAAGGAATTCCAGTTTTTGCGGATCGACGTCCAGAATTATACAAATAAAATGTTGACAAGTGATTTTTATTCTTGGTATAGTCTTCAACATAAAGTTAAAAATTCTAAAAAATTATACAACTCTTATCAAGAGCAGGTGGAGGGATTTGGCCCGATGAAGCCCAGCAACCGACCGTAATACCATTGTGAAATGGGGCGTTTATGACGCCAAAAGGCACGGTGCTAATTCCAGCAGAAAGTAAAACTTTCTGGCAGATAAGAGGGGAGAAGATAAACTTCAAACCTCTTTCTTAGTGGAAAGAGGTTTTTCTGTGTTAGAAAAACCTCTGAATTAAAAAAAGGGGGAGAAGACGATGGGATATTATTCATTAACAGAAGTAACCGCTGTACAATATGCGAAAGAACATGGCTATTTTGAAAAGAAAGCAAATGTAGTTTGTCATGAAATTGGAGATGGAAATTTAAATTACGTGTTCAAATTAGATGATGGAGAGAAGTCTATTATAATAAAACAAGCACTACCATATGCGAAAGTAGTTGGTGAGAGCTGGCCGTTGTCTATAAAAAGAGCGACGATTGAAAGTAAGGCGCTGCAAATTTTTGCAAAGTATGTGCCGGAATATGTGCCGGTAGTGTATAGTCATGATGAAGAATTAGCGGTAACAATCATAGAAGACTTATCAAAATTAACTATTACAAGAAAAGGATTAATAGATGGAGAAGAGTATCCACTTCTATCCCAGCATATCGGTCGTTTTCTAGCGAATGTTTTATTTTATACTTCAGATTTTGGTTTACAGTCAGAAGAGAAAAGGGTACTAGAAGGTACATTTGTAAATCCAGACCTTTGCAAAATTACAGAAGATTTAGTGTTTACAGATCCGTTTGGGCATTACGATACGAATGATTATGAGTCGGAGTTACAATTGGCTGTAGATGAACTATGGAGTGATAAAACTTTAAAACTAAAAGTAGCGCAATATAAATATAAATTTTTAACGAGAAAAGAGGCACTCATTCATGGAGATTTACATACTGGAAGTATTTTTTCATCACCTTCTGAAACGAAAGTGATTGACCCAGAATTTGCAACGTACGGTCCATTTGGATTTGACATCGGGCAATTTATTGCAAATCTATTATTAAATGCTCTATCTAGAGAGGAAGAACAGAGAAGTGTGCTATTTTTCCATATTGAGAAAACATGGAGCTATTTCGTAGACACTTTTACGAAGTTATGGATTGGAGAAGGTGTAGAAGCATATACGAAAGAGAAACAATGGTTGCCGATTATTTTGCAAAATATTTTTACGGATGTGGTCGGATTTGCTGGATGTGAGCTTATCCGAAGAACAATTGGCTTAGCACATGTAGCTGATTTAGATGAAATAGCAAATAAAGAAACGAGAATTCAAGCTAAGAAACAAGCGTTATCCTTAGGTAGAGAACTAATAAAATATGAATCTAAGAACGCTGATATTCAACTGTTCCGAGCATTATTCCAACAGACAGTTTCTGGAGGGGTAAAAGCATGAGTACAGTTGTTACGATTCCGAGGTCTGTCAGTTGGAAAGGTGATGCCATTGCAGTATTAAATCAAACAAAGTTGCCGCATAGCACAGAATACAAAACATTAACGACGATTGAAGAGGTATGGAAAAGTATTGTCATGCTAGAAGTACGAGGAGCACCTGCAATTGGAATTGTAGCTGCATTTGGCTTGGCGCTTGCATCAAAAAAATATACTACTTTACATATTGAAGAATTTCAAAAGAAGTTTAATAGAGATTGTAATTATTTAGGGACGTCACGCCCGACAGCAGTCAATTTATTTTGGGCAATCGATCGTATGAGAGAATCTATTCAAGAAATTACTACAATAAAAGAAGCGCAAAAAATATTAGAAGAAGAAGCGCTTCGTATTCAGCAAGAAGATGAAGCGGTATGCCGGAGTATTGGAGAACATGCATTAACATGCTTTAAAGACGGTGATAACATTTTAACAATTTGTAACGCTGGCAGTATTGCAACTGCTAAATATGGTACTGCATTAGCACCGTTTTATATTGGGAAAGAAAAAGGTGTACATTTACATGCATATGCATGTGAAACGAGACCGGTTTTACAAGGCGGTCGCTTAACGACCTGGGAATTAAAACAGGCAGGTATTGATGTAACACTTATTACAGATAATACGGCAGCTCATGCTATTCAAACGAAAGAAATCAACGCAATTATTGTAGGAGCGGACCGAATTGTCGCAAATGGGGATACAGCAAATAAAATCGGAACGATGAATTTAGCTATATTAGCAAAGTATTTCGATATCCCGTTCTACGTTGCAGCTCCACTATCTACATTTGATATTACGAAACAAACAGGTGCAGAAATTGTTATTGAAGAAAGAGATGAAACAGAAGTTACGAAAATTTTTGGGAAACAGGTAACGCCAGTTGGAACTACTGTTTATAATCCTGCATTTGATGTAACACCGAATGAATTAATTACAGGTATTATTACTGAGCAAGGTATTATACGTGGAGATTATAAGCGAGAAATTGCATCATTGTTTGAAAAAACAAGCTAATACATAATAGCTTGTTTTTCTATGCCTAAATGTGTTCTTTTTTCTTATTTATATAATGAAGGGAGGAGAAAAAGATGGAAGAGTGGATCAAGATGATAGGTAATGTAGGGTTTCCAATTGTTGTAACATTATATTTACTTCATCGAATTGAAAGTAAATTAGATGGGGTAATTGTTGCAATAGAGAAGTTGCCACGGCAATTACTACAGTATGATGATCCTCGCGATAAAAAATAAAGTTTGCTCTTCGTGAGCAAACTTTATTTTTTATTGAGCAGTATAACCACCATCGATAACGACAGCTTGTCCAGTTATACCTTTAGCTTTTTCGCTCGCTAAAAACATCGCATAATCAGCAATCTCTTGTACTTGTAATAAGCGTTTTTGTGGGACAAGTGGATAAATGACATCCTCTAAAACATTTTCAAGTGGTACATTTCGTGTAGTGGCCAAGTCTTGTAATTGATTCCGTACGAGAGGGGTATCGACATAACCGGGACAAAGCGCATTAACAGTAATTCCGTGAGTAGCCCCTTCTAAAGCGGCAACTTTTGTTAATCCAATTACACCATGTTTTGCGCTATTATAAGCAGCTTTTCCAGCGAATCCAACGAGGCCATTAATGGAAGCTACATTAATAATTCGGCCATATTTTTGCTTTTTCATAATGGGAAAGGCATGCTTAACGGCGATAAAAGGAGCGATTTGCATAATTTTAATGAGTAGCTCGAATTTTTCGGTTGGAAAATCTTCAATTGGTGAAACGTGTTGCATGCCTGCGTTATTAATTAATATGTCTAATGAACCGAAATGAGTAACAGTTTGAGAAATGGATGCTTCTATTTCTTCTTCGGATGTAACATCACATTTTAAGCCGATAGCTTGAAAGCCCTCTTTTTGTAGTTGTTCAGCAGCTTCTTTTGCACGTTCTTCAAGACGATCGGTAATAACAACTTTTGCCCCTTCTTTTGCAAAAGCGTTTCCCATTTCATATCCAATACCACTTGCAGCACCTGTTAAAAAAACAACTCGATTTGTAACCATGATGAAAAACATCCCTTCGTAATAAAGTTCTCATATTGCTCTATTTAGAGAGTGGATAAGAAAAATCCTGCAAAGATTTGGAAAAATATTGTTGGCTATCTTGTTTTGCAAAATAGTCTCTGCTATACTATTTTGTAAAGCAAGATACTTACGCTTATCTATCTTGTAAAACAAGATAGTAGGAGGATTTGAATTATGTCGACAAGTCAAATGCTGAAAGGGATTTTAGAAGGATGCTTACTTGCTATTATTTCTGAAGGTGAAATATACGGTTATGAAATGAGTGAGAAGCTAGCAAAGTATGGCTTTACAATGGCGAGTGAGGGAAGTATTTATCCGTTATTAATACGAATGCAAAAAGAAGGATTCATAAAAAGTGTAATGAAGGAATCCCCATCTGGTCCAAAACGGAAGTATTATACGTTAACAGAAAATGGCGAAGATGCACTGGATGAATTTATGGATCGCTGGGAAGCGATGCAAAGTAGTGTGGAACGTCTACTTGAAGGGAAGGGGAGAAGAAAATAATGCTATCAAATGAAGCACGAAAATTTTTATTAGATATGAGATTGTTTTTGACTGCAAAGAGTGTGAAAGAAAGCGATATTGAAAGCTTTATTGAAGACGCAGAACTTCATTTAATAGAAGGTGAGAGTGATGGGAAAAGTGTAGAAGAAATTTTCGGAAGCTCACCGAAAGAATATGCAAATGAACTTGTAAAAGTGATGGAAAGGGATAGACAGGAAACGTGGAAGCAAATTGGTTTTACAGTAATGAATATCGTATCGTTTTGGATTATTGCTTCTATCCTAATAGTGAATAACGGATTATTACAGATGTCACTTATTCAGTGCGTTGGATATAGTTTGTCATTGATTTTAGTTGTGATAGGTCCTAATTTTCTACTTCGCAAAATGACCTTCGTAACAAGTTTTACAAAAACATGGTTTGCTATGTGGTCGTTAGTCATAATCGCACCAATGTTTCTAATAGGGGCTGTAACGATATTAGATGTGATTTATCCTACAAAAATGTTTATATTCACCCAAATGCAAAGTTATATATTAGCTGGTAGTATTTTCATCATTACAGTAGCAATAAATATATATTTTAATGGATGGTTTAAAAACTTATATTTAATCATCCCGCTTTCTATTATGTTAGTGTTTAAAACATTTACATCAGAAGACCTTGTTCCAATGTTATTTCAAATTATATGTTTATACGGAAGTTTGTTTATTTTAATTTTTGTTGAAATTATGATGAAGACGAATAGAAGAGAAGCGATTAAATAAGGGAGGGAGTATCATGCAGATTTCTAAAGAAGGAGAAAAGTTTTTAATCGATACGAAAGTGTATTTAACAACAAAAGGAATGAAAGAAGAAGATGTGGATGCCTTTTTAGAAGATGCAGAGCTTCATTTAATAGAAGGTGAAAAAAGAGGCAAGAATGTAGAGGATATATTTGGTGATTCACCAAAGGAATATGCAAATCAACTTGTAAAAGAAATGCAAGTTGATTATAAACGGAATTTAGGATGGCTAGCTACAGCTGTTATGAGTATATTATGCTATTGGACTATTCCAGATCTTTTATTTCGAAATTTAAATGAACCTTATACCATTTCTTTAATAGGATTAATCGGATATCCGGTTATCTTACTGTTAATGATTATGGGAGGGGTTTTATTTTTAAGAGGTGCTAGTTTTCAAAGGAGTATGTTGAAAAAAGGCTTACTGCTATTTGGAGCAGTAATACTCACTTATTTACCAATATTAATAATGTTCTTAAAGGGTTGGTACAGTTTGCCTTTATATGAACTCCCTCAATTAGGAAGATATTTAATTGGAGGAGTTATGCTATTGATAACAACGATTGTGAATGTTCGGTCTCTTGGTTGGATTGGTTTACTTGTTTTAGGAATCCCAATTTTTATGATATTTATGGTTGAACAAATAGTAAGAGTGTATTTCTAAGAAGAAGCTCTAGAAATACAAAGGATAATCATAATTATACTGTATATTATGATATGTTTTGTTCTTCGGTTTAATAGGAAAGTGGCTGCTCTGGATATGCAAAAAAATATTTCCAAAGAAATATTATATAGAGATTTTTAGAGTAATTGTATTTATGTTTAGTTGTATATTTGCATCCGTTGCAGCCGGAATGTGGTTTATTGATTGGAATCTATTGTTTTAAACAGTAACAAAATCGTTACTGTTTTTTTCTTTGCAATAAAGAGCTTTGTAAAGAGAGTGCTTTTTGTTCGTTCGTTAATAGGGATTGAATAGGAACATTTTCAGGGCGTGGGACTATCGGATACATAAGATTTGTTGGAGAAGGATGGTGCTCCGAGCCAGTTGGGGAATGAGGATCTGCGTGAGTAAGTTTTCCGTGAACACGTCTTGTAAATAAAATATGACCAATTTCATGAGCGAGCGTATATATATTTTTCATAGGAGCAGCCGAGTTTGTTAAAACGATATACCCTGTAAGTTGCTGTTGTTTTGCTAAAGAGTAGGCACAGGCAATTACTGCTGTTTCTTTGAAATAATCACTGCCAATATAACAAATGTAAAGGTCGCATGCAGGAGCTTCATTTACACAAGTTTGAAAAAAGGATGCTAATTTTTCCTGACTTTGAATAGAATCTTTATAACTAATTTCACGGTCAGAAAAACGAAAAAGTTCATTTAAAACAATTACTTCTTGAATTTGAAATGTAATGGGGTGCCAAATTGACTCTGCAACTGCTAAATCTTTTGCAATACGGTCATCAGAAATATCGGCGCCTGGCGTAATGCAAATACATATATTGACGTATGGATCCATAAGGAACACCTCAACTGAAAAAATTCTTTCTATAATATATGTTGGGAAAAGATCCTATGTATGGATAAACGCCTTGTTTATTACAAGTCGAAAAAATTTCATAGTTCTATAACATGGTTTGGCTGTCTTTTTGATATAGTAAAGGAAAGGGGGAGAATATATGTATACATTAAAAATCGTTTCAGACAGAGAAGCACTGTATCAATTTGCAAGTTATGTAAGAGTTGTACAAGGGGTGGAAGATGTATATGTAGAGGTGGGAGAACCTTTATATGAACATCCTTTAATGAAATTTTATGTACATATTAAGCTTGAGGAAACATATGAGCAACATAAAGCGTTACAAGAAATAGCAAGATTAGTAGAATTAGGGCGTTTTACATATGTCCATTATCGTAATGATGAAATAGAAGAAGCTTTTGAAGCTGTAAAATATGAAAGTTTTAAGAAATAAAGGTGAAAAAAGGGAGCGAAAGCTTCCTTTTTTCTTTAAAATTACATCAACAAAAGGAGAAAAATTTTGTTATGATAAGGGAGGGTGAGGAAAGGAGAGTTTACATATTGGGGTATATTGAAGAGTTACGCAAAGTCGTTGGTACAAGGCCGCTTATTCTAGTAGGATCAGCAATTATTATCTTAAATGATAATCAAGAAGTATTGCTTCAATATCGTTCAGATACATATGATTGGGGTGTACCTGGTGGAGCGATGGAGCTAGGAGAAACGACAGAAGAAACTGCTCGTAGAGAACTATTTGAAGAGACGGGACTAAATGCGAAAATTATGCAATTTATCGGGGTTCTTTCGGGAAAAGAAGTGTACTTCCAATATCCAAATGGAGATGAAATTTTTAATGTCATTCATCTGTATCAGGGGCATCATGTGAGCGGGGAATTAAGGCTTGACCATGAAGGATTACAGCTTCAATATTTTCCTGTAGATAAGTTACCGAATTTGAATAAAACAACTGAGAAAATTTTACAAAAATTTCTATATGCATTAACAGAATAGAAGGTTAATTCCTTCTATTTTTATTATATTAAATATTTTGATTTTTTAGTATGTTTATAGTATGATAGGTGTAGACATACATCTTATGGAATTTCACCTAAAAACTGACTAGGGTACATAAGAGAGGGGCAAGTGCAAAATGCATAATGTTGTTATTACAGCGGCAGTTCGTTCGCCAATTGGAACTTTTGGGGGAGCGCTAAAAAATGTAACGCCAGTAGAATTAGCTGTTCCTGTACTTCAGGAAGCTGTAAAACGAGGCGGGGTAGAACCACACGAAGTTGATGAAGTGATTTTAGGTCATTGTATTCAAAGAACTGATGAAGCAAATACGGCAAGAACGGCTGCATTAGCGGCAGGATTTCCTGACACAGTTACAGGTTATACAATCCAACGCCAATGTTCTTCAGGTATGCAAGCAATTATGTCGGCTGCAATGCAAATTCAATTAGGTGTAAGTGAAGTTGTCGTTGCAGGTGGAGTAGAAGCAATGAGTTCAAGCCCTTATGCATTAAAACAACACCGCTGGGGACAACGCCTACAACACGGAGAAATTCGTGATACGGTGTGGGAAGTATTAGAAGATCCAATTCATCATATTATGATGGGGGAAACAGCGGAAAATTTAGTTGAACAATATGAAATTACAAGAGAGGAACAAGATGAAGTTGCGCTTCGTAGTCATACATTGGCATTGAAGGCAATCGAGTCTGGATACTTTGACGATCAAATTGTTCCTATTACAATAAAAGAACGTAGAAAAGAAGTAGTATTTTCAAAGGATGAACATCCACGTGCTGACATTACAGCAGAAAAATTAGCAGGATTAAAACCAGCTTTCCGTAAAGACGGATCTGTAACGGCAGGGAATGCATCTGGCCTGAATGACGGAAGTGCGGTTCTAGTATTAATGAGCGAAGAAAAAGCGAAAGAAAAAGGCTTACAACCGTTAGCTAGAATTGTTGGATATTCAGTAGCTGGAGTAGATCCAACAATTATGGGTATTGGACCAGCACCAGCAATTCGTAAAGGGTTAGAAAAAGTAGATTGGTCATTAGAAGATGCAGATTTGCTGGAAATTAACGAAGCTTTCGCTGCACAATACTTAGCTGTAGAGAAAGAATTAGGTTTAGATCGTGAAAAGGTGAATGTAAACGGTAGTGGTGTAGGACTTGGACATCCAATCGGTTGTACAGGAGCTCGTATCACTGTAAGCTTAATTCATGAATTGAAAAGACGCAGATTAGAAAAAGGAATTGCCTCTCTATGCGTCGGCGGCGGTATTGGGGTAGCATTATTTATAGAAGCACTATAAAAAAAGAAGCAGCAATCGCTGCTTCTTTTTTTATGATTCAAATAAATGATGAAATAATCGATCACGATTTTCAAAGAAAAGTTTCGTCGTTTGGTAATGCTCAGTTTCTTCTAATGTGGATTCATGAATCCCTTCTTGTGTTAAAGAATATATAGTGGATTCGGGATAAGCCATTAAAATAGGAGAATGCGTTGCGATAACAAATTGTGAACCTTGTTCCGCTAGTTCATGCATTCGAATGAGCATAGAAAGTTGTCTCATTGGTGATAGAGCGGCCTCGGGCTCATCTAAAATGTATAAGCCTTGTCCTGAAAAACGATTCATAAATAAGGAGAAAAATGACTCACCGTGTGATTGGGCGTGTAGTGAAGTACCACCATATGAGTCAATAATTGGATTTCCACGTGCTTCTGAATCGGCATCCATTTCATCAATATAAGAAGCAACATTATAAAACGATTCAGCACGAAGAAAGAAACCATCGTTTGGTGTATTGAAACTTTTGGAAATTCGAAGATGTTCATGTAAAGATGAATGTGAATCGTTTGTACTAAAACGGAAGTTTTTCGTTCCACCTTCTGCATTAAATCCTAAAGCAATTGCAATCGCTTCGAGTAATGTTGACTTCCCCGTTCCGTTTTCTCCAATAATGAATGTTACATTTGGATGGAAAGCTAGTGATTGTAATGTTCGAATAGCGGGTAAACAGTAAGGATATGCGGAGAAACTAGGGATATTTTCTTTTTTTAATGTGACATTTTGTAAAAAGGGTACGTCAATCAATATAGAAACCTCAATTCATAACGGATTTTGATTCTAAAAAAGCAGCAAATACAAGGGTAAGACAACTTGCAAATAGTATTGTATATTGAAGTGCGCCAAAGCCAAGACCTTCCCAGCCGAAAGTCATTCTCTTCCATATGAAAATAAAAAGAATGCTTATAAAACCAACGAGAGCAGGTATATATTTTATAATTTTGTAGTGCTTCCATAGATAGAAGCCAATGTATGTACTTAAAAACAAGGTAAACAGAACAAGAAAAAAGACAAGTGTTAATGACACGTGAATCCCTCCTTATTTTCTGAATATTTTATGTGGATTATATCATTTAAACTATCATATTCCAATGTGAAAATAAATATTGCATGGAGATTATTCATGTCGTTATGATAGTATGTAATCTATTGTAATTATAAAAAGGAGTTAAAACATGCCGTTTACATTTGCACATCCAGCAGCAGTTCTTCCTTTTGCAAAAAAGTATTCTCAACATATTTCAGTAACAGCTCTTATATTAGGTAGTATGGCGCCTGACTTTGAATATTTCCTACACTTTAGACCGTATGGTGTAATTGGGCATACGTGGCTTGGATTCTTATATTTTAATTTACCACTCGTATTTTTATTAGCATACATATATCACTACATTTTAAAAAAGCCGTTTATAACACATTTACCTAAACCATTTGCTGGCTACTATACATATGCAGTAGATGAGAGGTGGGGGCTTTACACAAGGAAAGATTTCTTTGTATTTTGTTATTCAGCATTATTCAGTATGTTAACGCATGTTGTTTGGGATGCATTCACTCATAAGACAGGCTATTTTGTTATGAAAATACCATTATTGCAAAGAGAATGGTACGGTATCTCTGTTTATAAATATATGCAACATGGAAGTACATGTATTGGTTTTCTGTTATTAGTATACGTTTTATGGAAGTGTAGAAATGAAATGGGTAAAGACCTTATTTTAGCTTCGGAAAAAATAAAATATTGGATTTCGATAATTGTTGTGGCAGCTATTATATTTATCGTGCACGCGTTCGTAGATCCCTATTTTCATATTTTCCAAATAGGGGGTATAATAGTATCTGGACTGACAAGTTCGTTTTGTGGACTTCTCATTGTTTCTATAGTTTACAAAGCAAAGGACTAATTAATATTAATGAATGATAGTGTTAGGAGAAATTATATGATGAAAGCATGGAAAAGTATTTTTGTTTTATGTAGTTTTCTTCTTATGTTAAGTGGTTGCTTCCATCAAGAAGAAAAGAAAGCTGAACCGAAGAAGAAAGAATCTATTCCTGAAACAAAAGAATATGGTGGGCGTGAGCTGAAAAAAGTAGGACAAAAAGTGAAAGAAACTGGATGGGGTACTTTTAAGTTAGAGCAGATTCATTCAGTAAATCAAACATTTGAAGTAGCACCAATGAAAATTCACGTACAAGATGTGAAAGTAATCTCTTTATCACAGATGAGTAAAGATGCAAAAAATACATTAAAAGTATATACGGCATTAACTCCTGAAGAAGTAAAGCGTAGATTAGGAGATAAAGTCAGTCAAGAAGATGCGGAGTTATATGCATCGCTAAGTGGTACAGAGATTAGTGATACGATTCGTTACGTTGAAATTACATATAAGGTGGAAAATAGCGGGAATAAAAATATACAATTTTTCTCTATGAATGATGTTGCGATTAATGATAAACAACATTTTAAAGTAGCAACGCAAAACTTTTTATATGATGAAGATACGCTCGTTGGTACAAAAAATGTATCAAGGGAAGACTATAAGCCTGGTGAAACAAGAGATGGTATTATCGGCCTAATACTTGATGATGGAAAAGAAAAGGTAAAGGATATTAAATTTACAACAGATAATGTAATCGCAGCAAATACAGAAACGCAAGATGTTGTAAAAGAGCCACAAACTTTTAACATCTCACTTTCTGAGTAAGTTGTTTTTAAATATATGTAAGAAAAAAACAGTCAGCGCTCAAACTATTATGCTGACTGTTTTTTCTGTTCTTCTATGTATGAATCTACACTTTGAAAAGGTACCTTAATTTTAAACGCATCTTTTTGTTCATGAAATTGTTTTTCATTATAGGGGCCAAAACGTTTATTATGCTTTACGTCAATAATCCAATAATGCTCGCTTTTTTTATTTGCAATTGCTGCGTCAGGATTATTAGGATCTGACTTTTCCTCAGTTTGTTTTGCAATAATGTATTTATCATCCCAGGCTATGTCTGTAATTTTTGCAGGAATGTATTGTGTGGCATATACAGCATCTTGCGTGGGGAAAAGTTCAAATGCATTTCCAGAAGTACGTATGAGTTCGTATTCATCGTTAATCGTATATGTTATATGATTTGTATTTCCAGCACAACCGGCTAATAGGAATGCGACGAATAGGATTATCCATTTTTTCAATATGGGAACCTCCTTTACAATGCTGTTGTAACACATTGTACAAGAAAAGTAAGAGAAACGCTAGTTTACAATGTTTTTTAGAAGTGGTACGATGAGACGGGTAAAGAAGGATATGAAGGAGTCGACATAAAAATGAAGTTAAAGATGCATCGTCCAGCGCTTGTAATGAACCGCATAGGTGCTTCCCTAATTGACATGTTTTTAATCTCGGTTATGTATGGTGCAGTAGTAGCTGTTATGACTGGAAATTATAGTGCTATTTTTAATCGCTTTAATATTAGTTTTGGCGATTATAGATATGATCTTGCAGTAGTTTTTATATTAATGGCGATATATTTTATTTTGCTACCCTTTATTTGGAACGGTGTAACACTTGGTAAAAAGGTAACGAGAATAAAATTAATTTCATTGAAGAGTGAAAAGTTAACATTACAAACATTAACGATTCGATTTTTTGTATTGTTATTACCGAACATATTACTGCTTGGAATTCCGATATTATGTAACGTATATATGATGTTATTCCGCAAAGATAATTGTGGTTTTCAGGATTTAATTACAAAAACGAAAGTGATAAGTCTTGTATAACAAAAAGAGACCTTTTTATGTAAAAAGGTCTCTTTTTGTTATACAAATATATTTTAATGGATATATAATAGGGAAAAAGTTAATCTATATCATTTTCGAATTTAATAGATTGAAAATTAAGAAAATGTTATAATGATTAAAATAATATGTTTATATAATAAGGGGGAAATTGAAGTGACTGGAGGTAGCGTAATCTTTTGGGGGATTTTAATTTTCATCGGTTTAGTTTTCGATCAGCGTAATAATAAGAAAAAAGAAGGAGTAAAAAAGTAACCGTTTACAAATGAGTAAGCAACTTTTCTTGCTTGCAGACTAATCTCATAAAGGAGTATACTGAATGACGGTAAGACTTATAGAAGGGGTAATGAAAATGAAGCTTGCAGGAAAAGTTGCTATCGTAACTGGCGGTGGCATCGGTATTGGACGTAATACAGCTCTTTTGTTGGCTAAACAAGGCGCAAAAGTAATTGTGACGGACATTGATCAAGAAAGTGGACAAGCAACAGTGGAGGAAATTACGAATCTAGGCGGAGAAGCACTTTTTGTATCCTATAATATGGAAAAACAAGGAGATTGGCAACGCGTAATCAGCATTACTTTGAATGCATTCAGTCGCATTGATATGCTTTTTCAAAATGCTGGTTTATATAAAATAGATTCTATATTTTCACGCCAACAAGAGAACGATTCCAATGTACTTTGTATTAATGACGTATGGATAGAGATAAAACAATTAACGTCATCTTTTATGAAACAGCAAGAAGAAGTGGTGCTAAGTGACTTACCGATTTTCGGTATTATTAGCACGAAAGGACAATCATTTCATACAGTAGAAGCCCTCGTATAATAGTGAAAACCGCCCTCAATATATGTGGACGGTTTTTTTGTATGAAAATTATTTTTTAACGAATGCGTTGTTCGTTTTGACTATCAAAGAAATGCGCTTTATTCATATCAAATGCTAGTTTAATTTGGTCACCAGGTGAAAATGTATGTCTTGCATCAACACGTGCTGCAAAATCTTGATTTCCAAGTTTCATATATAAAATAGATTCAGCACCTAATAACTCAGCAACTTCAATTTTTGTTGTGAAGGCAGTAGATTGTGAAGCTTCTAAAAATAATAGTTCATCATGAATGTCCTCAGGACGAATACCTAAAACAATGTCTTTATTTACATAGCCTTGTTCACGTAATATCTTCATTTTTCCTTCAGTTACTTTAATTTTTGCAGCATTGTCTATAACGAAATCGGTTTCAGTTAATTTACCACGGAAGAAATTCATCGCTGGAGAGCCGATAAATCCACCAACAAAAATGTTTTCAGGTGTTTCATATACTTCTTTTGGAGTACCGATTTGTTGAATTTTTCCGTCTTTCATAACAACAAGACGAGAAGCCATTGTCATCGCTTCAGTTTGATCATGCGTTACATAAATTGTTGTCGTACCAAGGCGGTGGTGTAACTTAGAAATTTCTGAGCGCATTGCAACACGTAATTTAGCGTCTAAGTTAGATAATGGCTCATCCATTAAGAACACTTTCGCGTCTCGAACGATTGCTCTCCCTAACGCAACACGTTGACGTTGTCCACCAGATAATGCTTTCGGTTTTCTATCTAAATATTGTTCCAGTCCTAAAATTTTTGCTGCATCTTTTACACGACGATCAATTTCATCTTTTGGTATTTTTCTAAGTTTTAATCCAAATGCCATATTATCATATACACTCATATGTGGATATAGGGCATAGTTTTGGAAGACCATTGCGATATCGCGATCTTTTGGAGGGACATCATTCATTAGCTTACCATCAATTGAAAACTCTCCTTTTGAAATATCTTCTAGTCCAGCAACCATTCGTAATGTTGTAGATTTTCCGCATCCAGAAGGACCGACAAATACGATAAATTCTTTATCTTGAATGTGTAAATTGAAGTCTGTTACAGCTGTTACATTATTATCATATATTTTATAAATGTTTTCTAATTTCAGTTCTGCCATGGTATTTCCCCCTAGAAATAATTATGCAAACGTTTTCTTTGAGTTCATTATAAACGAATAGATTCAAAAAATAAACAAAAAAATAAAACGTTTTCATATATTGGATAGTTATTAGTGATTTTCATATGTTTTCTTAGAAAAATAAGAATAAAAGTTGTAAGCGCTATTTTAAATTAAGATAGAATCTGTTATCATTCATTAATGAAAACGTTTGCGCCTTAAAAAGAGAAAATCGAATTATGAATGAAATGGGGTAGCATAATGGAAAAACAGTGGTGGAAAGAAAGTGTAGTATATCAAATTTATCCTCGTAGCTTTATGGATAGCAACGGTGATGGCATCGGGGATCTTCGTGGTATTATTTCAAAGTTAGATTACTTAAAAGAATTAGGGATTGATGTAATTTGGTTATCACCAGTCTATGAATCTCCAAATGATGATAATGGTTATGATATAAGTGATTATTGTAAAATTATGAATGAGTTCGGAACAATGGAAGATTGGGATGAGCTATTACATGAAATGCACGAACGTAATATGAAACTTATGATGGACTTAGTTGTTAATCATACTTCTGATGAACATAATTGGTTTATTGAATCACGTAAATCAAAAGATAATAAATATAGAGATTACTATATATGGCGCCCTGGAAAAGAAGGAAAAGAGCCGAATAACTGGGGAGCAGCGTTTAGCGGATCTGCATGGCAGTATGATGAAATGACAGATGAATATTATTTACATCTGTTTTCTAAAAAACAGCCAGATTTAAATTGGGATAATGAAAAGGTAAGACAAGATGTTTATGAAATGATGAAGTTTTGGTTAGAAAAAGGAATTGATGGCTTCCGTATGGATGTTATTAATTTTATTTCTAAAGAAGAGGGATTACCAGCTGTTGAAACAGAAGAAGAGGGGTATGTTTCAGGTCATAAGTATTTTATGAACGGTCCAAACATTCATAAATATTTACATGAAATGAATGAAGAAGTATTGTCTCATTATGATATTATGACGGTTGGTGAAATGCCTGGTGTAACGACAGAAGAAGCGAAATTGTATACCGGGGAAGAACGAAAAGAACTGCAGATGGTATTCCAATTTGAACATATGGATTTAGACTCAGGAGAAGGCGGAAAATGGGATGTAAAACCATGTTCACTTCTTACTTTAAAAGAGAATTTAACGAAGTGGCAAAAAGCATTAGAACATACAGGCTGGAATAGTCTGTATTGGAATAACCATGATCAGCCTCGTGTTGTATCTCGTTTTGGTAATGATGGAATGTATCGCATTGAATCTGCGAAAATGTTAGCGACGGTGCTTCATATGATGAAAGGAACACCTTATATTTATCAAGGCGAAGAAATCGGAATGACAAATGTTCGATTTGAATCGATTGATGAATATCGAGATATTGAAACATTAAATATGTATAAGGAAAAAGTGATAGAGCGCGGTGAAAATATAGATAAAGTGATGCAGTCTATTTATATAAAAGGCAGAGATAATGCTAGAACACCGATGCAGTGGGATGATAAAAATCATGCTGGATTCACAACAGGTGAGCCCTGGATTACGGTAAACCCTAACTATAAAGAAATCAATGTGAAACAAGCGATCCAAAATAAAGATTCAATTTTTTATTATTATAAAAAATTAATTGAGTTACGCAAAAATAACGAAATAGTTGTGTATGGATCATATGATTTAATATTGGAGAATAATCCATCTATTTTTGCATATGTAAGAACGTATGGAGAAGAAAAACTTCTTGTTATTGCAAACTTTACTGCGGAAGAATGTGTATTTGAATTGCCTGAGGACATTAGTTATAGTGAAGCAGAGTTATTTATACACAATTACGACGTAGAGAATGGACCGATAGATAACATGACATTACGTCCGTATGAAGCAATCGTGTTCAAATTGAAATAAGAAAAATCCTTATACCACTTTGGTATAAGGATTTTTTTGGTTACCATTTTAATATGGAGAATCCATATGGAGGAAGTGTAACTTGTAATACACTTGCTTCCGCTGAAAATTCTTCGTTTGTATAAATATTAATGATTTTCTTTCCAGTAACATGGAGAGGCAGTGAAGCTGTAATATCACTATTAGTCGGATTTAAAACGAAAAAGATAGTTTCATCTTCATATGTTTTTGTATAAGAAATATAATTATGTTCATCATTTGCTTCAATGAATTGGAAAGTACCATGTCCTCCAAATGCTTTATATTGCTTTCGTAACGAAATTAATGTTTGTACATGTGTAAATAATAGATGATCTTGTTCTTTCGTATCCCAAACCATACATTTGCGGCAATCAGGGTCCATACCGCCATCCATACCAATTTCGTCTCCATAATAAATACAAGGAGAGCCGATGAAAGAAAGGTGGAATACATAAAGTAACTTTAACTTATTTTTATCTCCGTTACATGTTGTCAATATTCTTGGTGTATCATGGCTGTCTAATAAATGAAATGCTGCTTCATTTACATTCATAGAGTAGGAATGTAGAGATTCTATAATTTGTTTCATAAATTCATTTGCCTTAATGGAATTGTTAGCAAAGTAAGACAGTAGAGCGTTTGTAACAGGGTAGCTCATTACAGCATCAAATTGATCTCCTTGTAGCCAAGGAAGTGCATCGTGCCAAATTTCTCCTAAAATATATACTTCAGAATTTAATGCTTTTATCTCACTTCGGAACTCTCTCCAAAATTTATGGTCGACTTCATTTGCTACATCAAGGCGCCAACCGTCTATATTGAATTCTTTTACCCAATAACGCCCTACTTCAAGTAAGTATTCTTTTACATCCGGGTGTGCAGTGTTTAATTTCGGCATATACGGTGTAAACGCGAAAGTATCATAATTCGGAAGTGGCTCAGTTCTAATTGGGAACTCATGAATATGAAACCATTCTTTATATGCTGACTGTTCACCATTTTTTAGTACGTCTTGAAATTTATCGAAAAAGTATCCACTGTGATTGAATACGGCATCGAGCATTACTTTTATACCGTGTGTATGACATGCCTCAACAAGTTCTTTGAATGTTTCTTTTGTGCCAAATTGAGGATCGATTTCCATGTAGTCAATTGTGTCATATTTATGGTTTGAATGTGCTTTGAAAATAGGTGTGAAATATATTCCTGAAATTCCAAGCTTAACAAGGTAATCGAGGTTTTGCATAATACCAGCAAAATCTCCGCCGAAAAAATTAGTTGGAGTTGGTTCAGCGCTGCCCCAAGGAAGGGTGTTTTCTGGATTCAACGTATGATCTCCATTAGCGAACCGTTCTGGGAAAATTTGATACCAAACAGTATCTTTAATCCAGGAAGGTGCTTTGAATACATCATTTGCATGAATAAATGGAAAACAGAAAAAGTTACCAACGTCATCATTTGGAATGCTGGAAAAAAATCCGCGTTCTGCATAAATAAGCGTTTCTGTCTCTGCTTTTAATTCAAATCCATAACGTAAGCGCTTAAATTTTGGCTCGATGGAAATGGACCAATAATCAAATAATGCAGTAGAACCAGTTTTTTTCATCGGTGCACTTGAAGAAATCCACTTCCCGTCTGTCCATTCATAAGGATCACCATAAATAAGATTGGTGCTTTGAACATCGTCTCTTTTCGTACGTATTCGGATATGAATCGTTTTTTCATCGTAAGCGTATGCGTAATTATCTTTTGGCCTATGATAGATGGCGTCTTTAAGCATATAAAAAATCCCCCTTTACTATCTCTATGCATATTGTTCCCTTAAGTATAATATTAAAGCATATGTTGCAAACGATTGCTTTTTGCATAGCTTTAATATTGCTTATAAGAGTAGTATTCATTTCATATAAAGTCAATCTATAAAGAGTGTAGTAATAATATTTTAAAAATTAATATTTGCAAAATGAATAAAAGAATGTATAATGATAGACAAATAGCGCAAACGTTTTCATAGATTAAGATATCGTTTGCGCTTCTATTAAACTATTCAATGCAAACGTTTTCAATTAGTAAGGTACATATACAATTCAGGGAGGTTTTTGGGATGAAGAAAGCATTATCATTATTAACGGTTTCAGCATTATCAATTGGTATGTTATCTGCATGTGGACCGAAAGATTCAGGGAAAAAAGAAGAAAGTAAAGCAAAGAAAGATTACGATCTACTCGTTTGGGAAGATGATAAAAAAGGTGTTGGGTTAGAACCAGCAGTGAAAAGCTTTGAGGAAAAATATAAAGTAAAAGTAAAAGTTGTTGAAATGCAAATGACAGATCAAGTGAAGAAGTTACGCCTTGATGGACCAGCGGGGACGGGACCAGATGTTGTAACATTGCCACATGATCAAATCGGAAATGCAGTAACAGAAGGTTTACTTTCTGAAGTGAAAGCTGATGATGCTGTAAAGAGTAAATTTACTGATTCATCAATAGAAGCACAGACATATAACGGAAAATTATATGGTTTACCAAAAGCAATTGAGACACCAGTCTTTATTTACAATAAAAAACTAATGCCAAAAGCGCCAGAAACGATGGACGAGCTGTTTAACTTCTCAAAAGAATTTACGAAAGATGGCAAGTACGGATTTTTAGCATTAGGAGATAACTTCTACTTTGCTAATGCATTCATGGCAGGTATGGGTGGTTATGTGTTTGGTGAAAAAGATGGAAAGCCAAATGCAAGTGATGTTGGATTAAATAATAGCGGAGCAGTACAAGGTGCTGAGTATCTTCAAAAATGGTACAAAGAAAAGTTATTCCCGAAAGGTATTATCGGTGAATCTGGTGGACCTGCTGCTGATGGGCTATTTAATGAAGGAAAAGCAGCATCTATCATGAACGGCCCTTGGGCGTTCCAAGCAATGGAAAAGAACGGAATTGATTATGGCGTTGCTCCAATGCCGAAATTACCAAATGGTCAACCAATGAAAACGTTTGTTGGGGTTAAAGGATGGCATGTAACAAGTTTCTCTAAACAAAATGATTTAGCTACAAAGTTCACTGAATGGGTAACGAATGAAGAAAACGCAAAAACTCGATTTGAGAAGACGAAAGAAATTCCTCCAGTAAAAGCAGTAATGGAAGATCCAATTATTAAAGATAACGAAGCTGCAAAAGCAGTTGCAACACAATCTGAAAATGGAATTCCAATGCCAAACATTCCAGAAATGCAAGAAGTATGGAAACCAGCTGGAGATGCGCTTCAATTAGTTGTTACGGATAAAGAGGCACCAAAAGCAGCACTTGATAATGCAGTGAAGCAAATTAAAGGTAATATTGAGGCAAATCATAGTAAGAAAAAATAAGGTGAAATTCGTGCCTCTAATATGAGGGGCACGAATTCTCTCCCAAGAAAAAAGGGGGAAGGAACATGCAAACATCTATGGAACCAGCAAACGGCTTAAACGGTTCAAAACATAGGAAAATGGCAACCATGTTATCAATCATTCCAGGCGTGGGCCAAATGTATAATAAACAATTTGTAAAAGGTCTTATTTTTCTAGTATTAACAGGTTCATTTATTGTAGCCTTTGCTGATTTATTAAATATGGGATTATGGGGAATTGTAACGCTTGGTACAGAAGTTCCACGTGACCATTCTGTCTTTCTATTAGTAGAAGGAATCTTGGCACTCATTGTCATCGTGTTTGGACTCGGAATATATGCATTTAATTTATATGATGCATACCAAAACGGAAAGAAACGGGATATAGGAACACCGTTAAACTCTGTAAAAGAGCAATACCGTAATTTACTAGACCAAGGTTTTCCGTATTTAATGGTTTCACCAGGGTTTTTATTACTTATCTTTGTCGTTGTATTTCCAATCATTTTCGTAATTTTAATTGGATTTACGAACTATGATTTATATCATTCTCCTCCAGCTAAATTAGTAGATTGGGTAGGATTTAAAAACTTTATTGATATCTTTACATTACCGATGTGGAGAGAAACGTTTTTAAGTGTATTTTCTTGGACTGTCATCTGGACATTCGTTGCAACGACATTACAAGTTGCACTTGGTATTTTCTTAGCGATTATCGTAAATCAGCCTGGTATTAAAGGGAAGGCGATTATTCGAACAATCTTCATTTTACCGTGGGCGGTCCCAGCATTCGTATCTATTCTTGTTTTCTCTGGTATGTTTAATGAAACATTTGGAGCGATTAACAATCAAGTATTAGCTTTATTCGGAATTGAAAAGATTGCTTGGATGACAGATCCATTTTGGGCGAAGATTGCTTTAATTATGATTCAAACGTGGCTTGGATTCCCGTTCGTCTTTGCAATGACAACAGGTATACTGCAATCGATTCCAGGAGAATTATACGAAGCGGCTACAGTAGATGGAGCTACAGCTTGGCAACAGTTTCGTAAAATTACATTGCCACTTGTTCTATATGCAACAGCACCAATATTAATTACGCAATATACGTTTAACTTTAATAACTTTAGTATCATCTATCTATTTAACGGCGGAGGTCCTGCTGTAGCTGGACAAGACGCAGGTGGAACAGATATTTTAATTTCATGGATTTATAAGTTAACGATGACTTCCGCGCAGTACGGAAAAGCAGCAGCTCTTACAATGATCTTATCGTTAATCGTTATTACAGTTGCGTTATGGCAATTTAAGAGAACAAAATCATTCCAAGAAGAGGATATGATGTAAATGAATATTAAAAGACAAAAGATGTTACGTCTCTCATTAAGTTATCTCGTTATTTTCGTAATGTGTGCCATCATTTTCTATCCATTATTATGGATTATTGGCTCATCGTTTAATCCGGGTGATAGTTTATCTGGATCAAGTATTATTCCGCAAAATGCAACACTAGATCATTATCGTAAGTTATTAGATTTAGAGAATAGTAATTATTTACTATGGTATAAAAACACATTAAAAGTAAGTGTTTTAACGATGATTTTTTCAGTGTTAGCAATTAGTTTTACTGCTTATGCATTTTCGAGATACCGTTTTGTTGGAAGAAAAAATGGTTTATTAACATTTTTAATTTTGCAAATGATTCCAAACTTTGCAGCGTTAATCGCTTTATACGTATTAGCACAGTTAACAGGATTAATTGATACGCACCTTGCATTAATTTTAATTTATGTAGGCGGGGCAATTCCAATGAACACATGGCTTATGAAAGGGTATTTTGATACGATTCCGAAAGAATTGGATGAGTCAGCTCGTATGGATGGAGCAGGGCATTTCCGTATTTTTTGGCAAATCATTATGCCACTTGCAAAGCCAATCGTAGCGGTTGTAGCGTTATTTACTTTCATCGGCCCATTTACAGATTTTATTTTAGCGAGTATTATTTTGCGCACACCAGAAAATTATACGTTAGCAGTTGGATTATATGAAATGGTGGCGAAGAAATTTGGGAATGAATTTACAACGTTCGCAGCGGGTTCCGTATTGATTGCAATCCCAATTTCAATTTTATTCCTATCACTACAAAAATACTTTATCTCTGGTTTAACTGCTGGAGGTACGAAAGGATGAAAAATGGGACATTATGTCCCATTTTTCTTTTCATCTTCCTATAAAACATTTTATAGGGAGATGAAAAGAGATTTGACATCCCATATGAAAAGAAGTGAAATAAATAGTATATTATAGTATAGGAAAAAAGAGCTCTATCCCTTACAATACATGGAGAGGGAGAATATGATAGGTTTTACAAGATAGAATCAATGAAAGTTTATGACTTCCCCTATTACTTGCAACGGGTGCAAGATGAAAATATATAAAATGGCAGAGAAGTGAAAGGAGGGGGATTTTTATGACAGTTACAATTAAAGATGTGGCGAAGAAGGCGAATGTAGCACCATCTACCGTTTCTCGTGTAATTGCTGATAATCCAAGTATAAGTGAAAAAACAAAGCGTCGTGTTCGGAAAGTAATGAGTGAACTAGGGTATCATCCTAATTTAAACGCAAGAAACCTAGCTAACCAAACAACAAAAACACTTGGCCTTGTTATGCCAAGTTCTGCAAGTAAAGCTTTTCAAAATCCGTTTTTCCCAGAAGTTATAAGAGGGATTAGTTCGTTTGCACATGTGGAAGGGTATGCGCTTTATATGTCGACAGGTGAAACGGAAGATGAAATTTTTAATGGTGTTGTAAAGATGGTGCAGGGGCGCCAAATTGGTGGCATTATTCTTTTATATTCAAGAGAGAATGATCGGATTATTCAATATTTACATAAACAAAATTTCCCGTTCGTATTAATCGGGAAACCATATGATCGTAAAGAAGAAATTACATATGTAGATAATGACAATTATACAGCTGCAAGAGAAGTAGCAGAATATTTGATTTCATTAGGTCATAAACAAATCGCGTTCATCGGCGGTGGATCAGATTTACTTGTGACGAGAGATCGTTTGGCTGGTATGAGTGATGCTTTAAAATTAGCAGACATTGTATTGCCGAAAGAGTATATTTTACATTTTGATTTTTCAAGAGAAAGTGGTCAACAAGCCGTGGAGGAATTAATGGGGCTAAAGCAACCACCGACAGCAATTATGGCAACGGATGACTTGATTGGACTTGGTGTGCTAAGTGCACTTTCTAAAAAAGGATTCGTTGTACCGAAGGATGTTTCAATTGTAAGCTTTAATAATGCTTTATTATCAGAAATTGCGAGTCCTCCGCTTTCAACAGTTGACGTGAATATATATCAGCTAGGATATGAGGCAGCAAAAGCTTTAGTTGATAAAGTAGAGAATGCGGAGTCTACTGCAAAGTGTATCATTATTCCGCATAAATTACTGAAGCGTCAAACTTGCGATCATTATGCATAAAAAAAGCTAAGAGTTTAACTCTTAGCTTTTTTGTTGTAGAAAGGCTTCTAAACGGTCACAGCCTTCTTTTAAAGTTTCAATACTATATGCATAGGATAAGCGAAGGTAGCCTTCACCATATTCAGAGAATGCTGTTCCAGGAACGACGGCAAGTCCAGCTTCTTTCACAAGATCAAGTGCAAAATCAAATGATGAAGATGTTAAATGGCCAACATATGGGAATAAGTAAAATGCACCTGTGGGCTTTTCAACTGTTAAGCCCATTTGAATGAGCCTATTATATACGTAATCACGTCGTTTTTTGTATTGATGACGCATCATTTTTGGTGCATCTTTAGCAGCTGTTAAAGCTTCAATTGCAGCATATTGAGCGATTGAAGTAGCGCACGTTACGTTGTATTGATGAACTTTTAATATATGCCCAGCTAAATATCTTGGTGCGAATAATAGACCGATACGCCAGCCGGTCATAGAATGTGATTTTGATAAACCGTTAATGACGATAGTCTTTTCACGCATTTCTGGGAAATGAGCGATCGATGTATGTGTCTGTTCATATACAAGTTCGCTATAAATTTCATCAGAAAGAACGAAAATATTTTTATCTTTTAAAACATTTACAATATCCTGTAGTTCTTCTTTTGATAAAGTTACACCAGTTGGATTAGAAGGATACGGCAGTACGACGCATCTTGTTTTTTCTGTAATGGCCTTTTCCAGTGCTTCGGCTGTTAAACGGAAGCCAGTTTCACGAACATCGATAAAAATAGGTGTTGCGCCGCATAATCGAATAATCGGTTCGTACCCTGGATAAATAGGGGCAGGTAAAATGACTTCTGTTCCTGGCTCTAAAATCGTTCGAAATGCAACATCAATTGCTTCACTAGCACCGATTGTAACGATGGTTTCGTTTTCAGGTGAATAATGTAAATCATAGTTATCTTTTACAAAGTTACAAGCTGCCTTGCGTAACTCTAGTAAACCAGCGTTATGTGTATAGCTTGTATAATTTTCTGTAATAGCCCGTTTCGCCGCTTCTTTTACGAGAGAAGGTGTAGGAAAATCAGGTTGTCCAATTGTTAAAGAGATAAGATTATCATAGTTTTGAATCATGTTAGAGAATTGACGGATTCCAGAAATTTGGATGTCCTTTACTCTAGGGTTAATGAATTGTTCCATTGTATCTCCCTTTCTTCCGTTTGAAAATTAAGTTCATTTTAACATATTTTCTATCATTTCGCTTGCGTATATGGTATGTAGAAAGAGAGGGATAATAGAAAAAAAGCCGCTGTAAGCGACTTTTTAATATCCGTATTCCCAATCTATTTCATCTTCATTCCAAAGTACAGAGGATACTTTGCCAAGGTGAACAACTGATTCATTCACAGCGCATGTGCAATTTTCTTCTCCTGTTTTATGCTGTAACTCTTCATACACTGATTTTTCAACGTTTTCTAGAACGACCAAATTTTCTTCTTTTAAAACAAGCGTAGTACCCGCCATATTTATCTTCCTCCTACTAAAATAATGATCACTTATTTGTAAACATAGATAGTATGGATTATATGCTGTATTTTGCTATAGTTGTCCGTCTTATGAAGTATTTTTTATTTTCTTTGTAATCCGTATTCATTGTATACTGTCGGGCAGAAATTTGGTACAGGGTTTACATTCATTTCGAAAATCTGTAACAATTATTATGTGTTGTTAACAAAGAATTAACAAATATGTTAAGAAAAATCAAAATTTTAAAACAAACAAACCTGTAAAATGATATAATCATATCAAAATACATATAGGGGATGAGAGGCTATGGAGCTTATCCGTGATTTAATGATCCAAATTGCAATCATTATTTTGCCACTATTTTTATACGAAGCGATTCGTTTAAATCGTTATCAAGAAATGCCTCCGAAGCCGAACCGCTACTTTATTATGTTTTTATCTAGCATTACACTCGTTCTCTCTATGACATATTCTATTTGTTTTGGGGACGTTTGCGGGTATAACTTTCACCCAATCCCAATTGTTAGTGGTTTTTTATATGGTGGGATTGTTGGTTTAATCCCGGCCGTTATTTTTGTTGTCTATGAATGGGCGCTAAAGGGCATAAACCTTCTTCCAGTCATAGAAGTAATATTTCTATTGATAGTTCCATTATTTTTATCAAAGAAATGGTCTCTATTTTCAAGGGATAAGAAGCTAATTTTAGCATTTATGATTTCATCATTGTACGTACTTGTTTCTTTAGTGATTGGTATGATTAACGTTCTGTTAGAAACGGGGTTTACACCATATGTTTCGCACTTATATAGCGGATATATATTTGCTTCGCTTATTATGGTTATGACAATGGTATTTCAGGTGTACTTAACAGAATATTTAAATGAAAATGCAATACTACGTACAGAGATGCAAAAGTCAGAGAAACTTAATATTGTAAGTGAGTTAGCAGCAAGTGTTGCACATGAGGTTCGAAATCCGCTCACTGTTGTTCGTGGTTTTATTCAATTGCTAGAAAGTACGGAAGATGTGAAGAACAAGGATTATATGCGTCTCGTATTAGCTGAATTGGACCGGGCAGAACAAATTATTTCAGATTATTTAAATTTAGCAAGGCCACAAATTGAGAAAAAAGAACATATTTGCTTATCAGCTCAATTAATAGAAATGACAACTCTTATGTCATCATTTGCAGCGATGCAAGGTGTATATTTGCAAGTTGAGATTTCTGAAAGTCTTTATACAATCGGTGATAAAACGAAATTGAAGCAAGCTATTATGAATGTTGTTAAAAATGGTATTGAAGCAATTCAAGGAAATAAAGGATATTTAAAAGTAACGGCTATACAAAAAGATGAAACGATTGTAATAAGAGTTAAAGATAGTGGTGTTGGGATGACGAAAGAACAATTAGCAAGGCTCGGACAACCGTATTATTCTTTAAAAGAAAAAGGGACAGGATTAGGACTAATGGTAACATTTAGTATTTTACAAGCGCATAATGGTACGCTGGAATATAAAAGTGAAAGTGGGAAAGGAACTGAAGCGATTATTATATTACCAGCTGTAAGAAATAAGGAGTAAAAGTTACCGATAGAAGGTAACTTTTTATTTTATATTAGAAAAAATATATGCTATTCAGTTGTTTTTTCTTGTTTTGTTCGGCTAAATAAACTTCTAAATGATTGGAAAAAACTTTGTTCTTTTGAGGCGGCGACTAATCTTTTTGTTTCTTGAATTTCGCGAATTACTTGCATAAGTTGTGCATCACGGTTGCTATCTTTATTATAAATTTGATTTACGAGTTTATTCATTTTTTCTTCTTGTTTAGATTCTCGTTTATACATATGATTCATTAATAAGTCCATCTTTTCTTTTTGCAGAGCATCTGTTTGAGCGGCATGATCCACTAACTCTTGTAGCATTTTTTCCTGAGATCCTTCTTTTACATAAACTTGTTGCATCAACTCATCTAGCTTTTCATCTTTTAAACGATTTTGGGTAATAAGGGTAGAATTTTGATGAATAATGGCTTCATTTAGTTGAGCGAGCATTTCAAGTTTTAACATGAATTCCTCGAAGTTGCGCCCATCTTCTTTTTCTTTCGGTTGTATTTCTTGCGTATTTTGTATAACTGGTACAGGTGGGGCCTCTTTTTCTTTTAAAATAATTGGTATCGTTTCTGAAATATCTTCCTGCAATGTAGCAGCTCTTTCATGTATAGATTTCAATAGTTTTAAATCATCAAGTTTATAAATACGAGCATCAGCTGTTTTGGAAATTATATAACCATGTTCTTCTAACAGTTGACTATATTTGCGGACTATATGTTTTGGGATGCCTGTTTTATTCGTCACATCTTTCGTTTTATAGGTAGCTTCCATAATATTTCCTCCCCAAAAAGTATCGTATATATCATTTCAATCTTTTATGAGGACTTCCTTTGAAAAAGAATGTCGGAAGGTTATTAGTTTTCTACAGCATTAGTGAAAAGATGAAGAAAAATGAGAGTTTTTGGCGGAATGGCGAAGAAGAGCTAAAATAATGTCTGAAAACATATACAGGAGAAGTTTGTTATAATAACTGAGGAGAAGAAACTGGTAGAATCATGGAGGTATACATGAAGCAATTAAAAGGTATTATCATTTCAATTATTGCAATTCTTTCTATTGTAGTAGCGGTGTATGAAGTGCTTGTTCCAGAGGAAACAAGTATTAAAAAAACAAATGCGTATGATCAAGTTCTAGAATTTCCGAAAGATCGATACCCAGAGACAGGGAAACATATTACGGATGCTATAAAAGAAGGGCATTCAGAAGTGTGTACAATCGACCGTGGTGGAGCTGCGGATAGAAGAAAATTATCGTTAGCTCCATACCCATCAAAAAAAGGGTATGATCGTGATGAATGGCCAATGGCGATGTGTAAAGAAGGCGGAAAAGGAGCGCACATCGAATATATAAGTCCAGCAGATAATCGCGGAGCAGGCTCTTGGGTAGGAAATAAGTTAGATAAATACCCAGATGGTACGCGTGTAAAATTTGACGTAAAGTAGTAGTTGTATATTTCATAATGAAGGAGGAGGGAAACGATGGAGTTAACAATTTCGTATTCGCAATTAATGTTAATGAATTATGACGGTGAGCAGCCTTACGTTGACTGGACGGATGAAGATTTTGAGAGAGGTTATGCGAAGGCGGATGGAACTGTTATTTTTGAAGCACTTTCTGATTATACTTGTGAAGTAAAAGTGACCCCAGGGAAACATATTGAGAAAGAAGAAGTAATTAGAACGGTTACAGTTCCTTTTACAGTTGAAAATGAATGTATCGTTGTAACAAGTATTCTTTCAAATAAATTTCAAATTCCTATTCCAAATGGTGAGTATACGGTTGTATTACAGGCAACACCCCTTGAAGAACCAACGGATGATGAATTATATAAAATACAATATGAATTCTTTTTTGAAAGTAAAGAATAAAAAATGGGGTATCCTCAAAAAGGATACCCCATTTTTATTATGCGTTTGTTTTTAGCAAGGAACGAGCGTCTTTTGCCGCTTGCACCATGTGCTCTAAAGCTGGAATAACTTCTTCTGTTCTTCTCGTTTTTAAACCACAATCAGGATTAATCCAGAAATATTTAGGATCGCATACTTTTAAAGATTGTTCTACGATTTTATACATTTCATCTTTACTTGGTACACGTGGGCTATGAATATCATATACACCTAGACCGATGCCTTTTTCATATGTTGTATGTTTTAATGTATCAATAAATTCACCGTGACTTCTTGATGTTTCGATAGAAATCACATCTGCATCTAATGCGCGAATCGCATCAACGATATCTTCGAAGTTACTGTAACACATATGAGTATGAATTTGTGTTTCATTTGCTACAGATGAAGTGGCTAAAAGGAAGGATTGTACTGCCCATGTAATATAAGCGTCCCAATCTTTTTCTTTTAGTGGCATTCCTTCACGAAGTGCTGGCTCATCGACTTGAATTACTCGAATTCCGGAAGATTCAAGTAGTTCAATTTCATGACGAAGAGCTAATGCAATTTGATATGAAACTTCTTTTCTTGGAATGTCATTTCGAACGAAGGACCAATTTAAAATCGTAACAGGTCCAGTTAACATTCCTTTTACAACTTTCTCTGTTAAGCTTTGTGCATAAACAGTTTCCTTAATAGTCATTCCGTTAATAAAGGCTACATCACCATAAATAACAGGTGGTTTTACGCAGCGGGAACCGTATGATTGCACCCAACCGTTTTTAGTGAATGAGAAACCAGCAAGGCGTTCACCAAAATATTCGACCATGTCAGTTCTTTCAAACTCACCATGTACAAGAACATCAAGACCAATTTCTTCTTGGTAACGAATCCATTTTTCTGTCTCTTTTTCAATAAATTGTTCATATTGTTCATTTGAAATAACACCGTTACGCCATTCTTTTCGCGTTTGGCGAACTTCAGTTGTTTGCGGGAAGCTACCGATAGTTGTTGTTGGTAACAACGGTAACTTCAGAGCAACTTGTTGCAATTCGTATCGTTTTTCAAATGGAAGAGGTCGTGAAAAATCTTCTTCTTTTAGTGCTGTTCGTGCTGCTTTGACATCTTCTCGGTTACGTGCAGCAGATGAACGAATTGTATGATGTACATTTCGATATGTTTCCAGCTCATTACGAATGCTTTCTGTACCTTGAGTTAGAGCGGAATGAATAAGAACTAACTCTTCTAATTTTTGATTTGCAAATGCCAACGCGTCAAATAGCTCAGTCGATAAGTGAGTTTCTTCTGTTTTATCGATTGGCGTATGCAATAAGCTACAAGAAGGCTGAACGATGAAGTTTTTCGTTTGGACTTGTTTTTGTAACGTTGTAAATAACGTAAGAACTTCATCAAGATCGGCTCTCCAAATGTTACGGCCATCTATA
This sequence comes from Bacillus sp. FDAARGOS_527, assembly GCF_003812125.1. NCBI lineage: Bacteria > Bacillati > Bacillota > Bacilli > Caryophanales > Bacillaceae > Bacillus > Bacillus sp. FDAARGOS_527. Next base: position 3,143,951 of record NZ_CP033795.1, on the reverse strand, counting down.
CAACCAACAGCTAAAGTTTTATCAGCTGGGAATCCATATTTTGAAATGGCATGTAGATTACCTTCTTTACCATGAATGAAATCTAATCCAATACTTGATACTGGGAATGTAATGATTTCTTCATAGTTTTCTTCTACACTATCAAAATATGTTTGTAAAAGAAGATTCGCATTTGGAACTTCTTTACGAATAGCTTCATAAATTTCTTTTGCTTGTTGAACTTCTTCTTTCGTTAAAGAAGCGAAAATCGGTTCATCAACTTGAATGATTTGTGCACCAGCTGCATGTAGTTCTGAAAGCAGTTGTACGTAAGGTGCAACTAACTGTTTTAAAATAGTAGCAAATTGCTCTTGTGTATAGCCTTTAGCTAATTTCAAGAAAGTATATGGTCCTAAAATAACAGGTTTTCCATCTACTCCTAATTCTTGTTTTGCCTCTTCGTATAAGCGAAGTGGACGATTATCTTTTAAAGAGATTTGTAATCCCTCTTCATATTCTGGAACGATATAATGATAGTTTGTGTTAAACCATTTTGTCATTTCGGAAGCTACGTGATCTTTAGAGCCACGCGCCATTGCGAAATATACATCAAGGTAAGATGTAAACTCAGAAAAACGTGATGGGATAAATCCTAGCATATAAGCAGTATCCAAAACGTGATCGTAATATGTAAAGTCGCCAATTGGAATAAGTTCAATCCCTTTTTCTTGCTGTGCTTTAACGTGTTTAAGACGAATTTCTTTCATTGTTGTTAAAAATTGTTCTTCATCAATTTTATTAGACCAAAAAGCTTCCAATGTTTTTTTCCACTCTCGTTGTAGTCCGATACGTGGATAACCTAAGTTACTTGTTTGAATTGCCATTTCAAATTCCTCCCTAATTGAAAGTAAGCATTTCCGTTTACTAGGAAATACCTATAACAAAAAGTATAAAGGCATAGAAAATAAGCCTTCCTTTTTGTTTTAACACCTCATCATCATCCGTGAATCTATCAGTGTTGTTAAAACAGGCAGGTCTCCTGACTTATGCTTCATATGATTTCTTTCACCTTCCCGTTTTCACAGTGGCATTAAAAAGAAATCTCAGCATTTACAGTGGCGGGACCGTGTTGGAGTTTCACCAAGCTTCCCTTTTAAACACGAAACAAACTGTTCGTGTACCCATTTTCCTTTTGAAAGGAATTTAACAAGCGATATGATATTGAAACAAATTCTAACACAATTTTTGGAATTTTGTCTACTGTTTTGAAATAAGAAAATTCTAAAGTTTTTTATTTTAATTATTTGTATTTTTCTGATTTTTTTAGAGTGAAGAAACATGAGGAGAATTGAAATAAAGTGCGATTAAATTTATAAAGAAATGGGTACCTATACATACATAAGATGCCAGTTATGTTATTAAATAATTGGTTTATCTTATATAGAAAATTAAACAAGCATAACCCCAACCTAAATTAGAATGGGGTTATACTTGTTTTAGACTTTGAAATAAAATAACTATATTGTCATTTTACAGTTTCTATTTTAAAAGTTTAATCCGTATCAATATCAATTTCTGAAAGTCGCCCGGCAACAGCATCTGCAAGAAGGGTGTTTAACCATTGCAATTCAACTGTAATATGTTCAATAACACTTTGCAAAATATATAGTTGTGCACGTGGAATTTGTCCGTTGCTACAGTCATAAATAGTTTGCATGTTATGTAAATATTGAATGGTATCATTTTTCTTTTTTTCTAAAATCGGAACTAACTCTTGGTCATCACCAAAATGAGCGAAAGAGAGTGCCGAATAAATTGGTTTATATATTTGATTTTTTGCCTCGAATTGTTTTAATAGTAATGTGTGAAATAACCGTTTACCTTCGTCTGTTATATGAAAAATTGTTTTATCTGGTCTATTTGTATCTCGAACAATAGTTGTAACACGAATTGCACCTTGCTTTTCTAATTGCTCGAAGGCGTAATAAAGTGATCCTTTTGCATATTTAATATAACAATCCATTTGTCTTTCTTTCATGATGTGTTGCACTTCATATGGATGTTTATCCCCTTCGAGTAGCAAACCGAGAATGACTAATTTCATGCTCATTCTGTCTCAACTGCTACTAAAAATATAGACAAATGTATATTCTTAGAGTATTCCTGCTTCTACGTGCCCTGCCTCGCTAATCACTTGCTACTACAGTTTGCTGTGACACTCCACAGGCGTAAATTCCGATGTAGCCCACCGTACATATATACAAACTATTTACGTTAGTATTGTATATTCTTTTGTTTGTAAAAGGTTGATCGCTGCGTTCAAATCTCTATCCATTACATTGCCACATTCACATGTATATACTCGGTCAGATAGCTTTAAATCCGCTTTCTTTTGACTGCAACATGAGCATAACTTTGACGATGGATAAAACCGGTCTACTTGACGTAATTCAATTCCATATTCCTCACATTTCGTCAAAAGCCACGTTTTAAAAGCAAAAAAAGACTGCTTGGCAATTGTTTTAGATAAATGTTTATTCTTCATCATACCTTTCACATTCAAATCTTCCACTGTAATAAACGTTGGCTTGGTTTTCACCACATTCGTTACAATAGACTTTACATACTCTATTCGAATATTCGCTAATCGAGCATGCAACTTTTGCACTCTAAGAACATTTTTATCTATATTCACTCTTTTATTAGTAACAGATTTTTCACCTCTTTTTTTAGATTTTCAAATTTACGTGCTAAAGAGCGTTGTTCACGTTTTAACCGTTTTTCTATCTTTTTTACTTTTATTGTTTTGTTGATGTTTTCATGAACGATACCATCGCTACGTGTAGCAAAATCCTTCACTCCTAAATCAATCCCTAGACCTATTTTATTGAGTGCTAACTTTGTTGCCATTTCTTCCAATTCGCAAAGTACAGATACAAAATATCTTCCTTTTGGGTTTCGGTAAGCAGGTAAAACACCTTGATTGTCCCACCTTTGCAATGTCTTAACAGAGACATTAAGCATTTCTGAAAATTCTTTTGGTTTATATTGTTTCATAATTACTTTTTTGCTATATATGCACACTTTTGTCTATGTTTTGTTTACTGTTTCTTTCTGCTGTATATAGAAACTTGATCCCGATTGGTGAGGGATAATAACCAGTAGGAATGGTTCCTTACTGATCAAAGATTTACTTTATATATTATAAACGGCATACCCTTTTTCATAAAGGGTATGCCGTTTCTTTTTTCTATACTAACTTACTTGCTTTTGTTTTTGTTTCGTTTTTGGTCCTGTAAAAAGACGCTCATTTCCCATAAGTAAAATGCAAATAATACTTAGTACAGCCGGGATCAGTGCCCAGAAGAATGTACTGGCAATAGATGTAGCTAGAGCTTCTTTAATACCAGTTAATATTTCAGTTGGTATTTTATCGGTAGCACCTGGTGATAATAAGAAACTTGTGTCTCCACCCTTTGGAGCTAATTTTGCTAGTTCAGGTGGGAAGAGAGTGTTTAGTTTATCTGTAAAAATATGATTTTGAATTGTACCGAAAATCGTTACACCAAGAGTCATACCGAGTGAACGGAAAAATGAGTTTGTTGATGTAGCAGAACCACGGTCTCTCATTTCTAATTTGTGAATCGAAGACATACTTAAAACTGAGAATGAGAAACCAACACCAAGTCCAGCGAGAACCATAAATAGTGTTACGAGTAGGCGAGGTGTGTCCATTGTTAAAGTGCTTAGTAAATAAATGCCAAGAACGAAGAAAACTCCAGATGCCATCATAATGTTACGATAACTTGTTCGAGAAGCTAACTGTCCACCCGTTTGACTTCCAATTACAGAGCCAATCATCATAGGTGTTAAAATTAATCCAGCATTTGAGGCTGAACCACCGAGAACACCTTGAACGAAGATTGGGATATAAACTGTACAGATGATAAAAGCGGCACCATAGAAAAAGGCAACACCTTGGCTAGCTGCGAATAAAGGTTTTTTAAATAGATGGAAAGAAATGATAGGCTCGGTTGCTTTTCGTTCTACGAAGAAGAAAATAATAAGCATAATAACAACTGTTGTAAATAAGCCGATAATCACAGTGGAATTCCATGCGTATTCTTTACCACCAAGTTCTAATGCGAACATTAAGCAAACGATACTAATAACAAGTGTAATAGCGCCAGCCCAATCAATTTTTTGTTTTCTAAATTCTAGAGATTCACTATAATATTTCGTAATGAAGAAGAAGGAGATAAGTCCTAATGGAATATTAATATAGAAGACCCAGTGCCAACTTATATAGTCTGTAATATAAGCACCTAATAAAGGGCCGAATACACTAGATGTTCCGAAAACAGCACCGAATAGCCCTGTCATTTTTCCGCGCTTTTCTGGTGGGAATATGTCGTACATAATAGTGAAGGCGATAGGCATAAGAGCTCCGCCACCAATTCCTTGAATTGCTCTATAAATACTTAATTGCTCAATACTAGATGCTGTTCCACAAAGTGCAGAACCGAACAAGAAAAGAATAAGGCCACCAATATAAAAGCGTTTCCGTCCGTACATATCAGAAAGTTTTCCGAAGATAGGCATTCCTGCCATTGTTGCTACCATATATGCAGACGTGACCCAAACGAACTTGTCAAATCCTCCTAGGTCTCCAACGATTGTTGCCATTGCTGTTGCAACGATTGTATTATCCATTGCCGCCATTAAAATACCAAGTAGTAAACCCGCAACAACAAATTTTGTCTTGCTGGAGTCTTTTTTTGATAATTGAGATTCCAAAGATAACCCTCCTTTAATAATAAGTAAACTATATTAAGTTTTGAGTGCAGCGCATAAAAATTATAAATATATTTTTAAAAATCAATTTACACAAGTGCACTGACAAAGCCATAAAGAATATTATAGTCAAGTTTGACTAAAAGGCAAACTTTTTCTTCCGTCAAAATATTCTGTTGTATGGACAGCGAAAGAGTGAGTAATACTTAGTATTGGTAAAAAGTCAATGAAGGAAATTGTAAAAAAATATTTCAGTAAGAATACCTGCTGTTAACAGATGAAAAATGGTTTTTTCTTTACTTTGTCGAATAGGATAAAAGGAAGAGTAATAACTATATATCGTTTGTAACGAGCTTTATTAATATTGTGTAGAGAGGCAGGATAAGGTCGTATGGATATGATGCATCTGAAATGGGGTGAATATTATTATGAAAATATGGAAACGAATTCCGGATCAAGGAAGGCGTTCAATACCGCTACAACCGGTATTATGGATTGATGGCTCAAAAAAGGAAAATGAATGTCCTAACGTAGCAGTTACATTACAAATCCGTAGTATGTATAAAGAAAAATTTTCATATGAACTGACCTATGATGTAAACGACATACTTATTATTCGAATTGAAGTTGAAAATAAAGGAATGGAAATGATTTCACGAGTTGTAGTAAGTCATATGATTCGAGATTATTTTGCCTATATTCCAAATTCATTAAAGGTTGATAAGGGGATGAGCGAGTTTCTGTTCCAGCTTGTAAGGTGGAGAATCGATAATTTATTACCAAATGAGAAGGTAGAGTTAATTTGTAAAATAAAAGCAAATAAAGATAAAGAACTCAAAAACACACTATTTCAGGCTACATATACATTTCAATATAACGGAGTATCATATGGTCCGTTGCAAACAAATGAAGTTGTTGTACGGCAATGATAAAAAGGAACCTGTATGAAAGGTTCCTTTTTGATTCCCTTTTTTGTTCGATCCATATTTACAATAGCGTCGATTTGATTGTATGTAATGAAGTTTACTCCGAAAGAATTAAATAGTAATTTTAGCGACTACAGAAACCCCGATAGTAAACGTATAATATCTGATAGATTTTTCTTTTGTAGCATGTAGGTCACCATATTTCTAAAATGATGCATGGCATATATATGAAATAGAATAGAAATGGTAGACAAGCTTAAGCGGAAATGTACACTCAATATGTACATTTTTTATTTTGTAGAAAAACATAATTGTTATAGAAACATATATTGGTATAGAAGGGAGGTGAAGTATGAAACATAAAGGGAAAATTAGTGGATTATTACTTGGGAATACAGTGGCAGTTACAGAATGGATTGCGCTTCAGGATGTAATTACAAAACTGGATTCGCGATCATTTTATACCGTCTTTATTATTTATATATTGCAAATGATACTCAGCTATTATTTTGGACATTGGTATGATAAAAAAGCGAGTGGGCGTATGGATACGGAAGTAGGAGGAATGGCAAGTAATGATTTTGTAGTTGATTTTTTTGAGAAAGTAGCTGCTTTATCGGAACGAGATTCTCATAATATTACAGTGTACATTCTTTCTGTGAAAGAATGGAAAGGACTAAAAGAAACAGTGCAAGAAAAAAAATTGGAGGTGTTAGTACAAAAATTGGAGAGCACGATTGTAAAGACAATTCGTAAAGGCGATGTAGTTACGAAGTGGGATGAAAATAAGTATGTGATTGTGGCGATTGATAACGGACATGAAAAATCGACAATAACAAACCGATTGATGAAAAATATTGAAAGTGAAATAGAAAATGGTTTGTTAAGTATGACTCTATTATTTGGGGCTGCTAGTTATCCGATAGAAGGAAAAACGTTTGAAGAATTGTTAAGAAAGGCACAAAATCAATTGTACCAGCATAGAAATTTGTAAAAAAATAAGTGAAATTTTGATTTGAAGAAATATGATATGAAGAAGTTTTGATTGTAACATTTTTTTGACTTTTATTACAAAAAGAACTTTTTTTGTAATAAAAGTCTTTAAAAATATATGAAATAGGCATATAATTATGATGGATGTGTCAATGCATTTTGCACAATGTGTTTCATTTTAAAAGTGTAGAGGAAAGCATACTCTACACTTTTCCTTTTTAGGGAATGGCAAGAATAATTGTAAGTTGTTGCAAGATAGCATTTATACTGTGTAAAATGAACGAAGAGATTATTTGATAGAAAGCGGGAAAGGGAATGATAGAATGATAGACGTGTGAGAACAACGAACATCTTTTATCAGGTGAATGATTACTGTTGTTCTTCAAATTATTATGGTTGTGATGAATGCCGTTGTACTTTTTTGTAATACATAATATCAATAGGTTTTAAAAAGTGCCAAGTAAAAGATGGATATGGAACTGCTATTTAGTTCAAAAACGGAAAATGTAATTTCAAGTAATACAATTTGTACAAGCATTATAAACAATATGAATGATTTTCGTGAAAAAGGTGCGAGTGTGGAGTTTATAGAAGGTTATATAATTTCATAGCTTTTTACACGATGATCGTATATAAGTAGGAGGAAAAAGATGTTGAAATATAGTAAATTAGCAATTGTAACTGCATTATCAATGACTTTACTAGCGGGTTGTTTCGGGCCGAAACCAGAAGAGGAATTATATGTTGCATTTGAAAATGCTGCAAAGCAAGAAAAAACAATGTTTGAAGATGCAAAAAAACTTGAAACTTTAGAGAAAGAGGGACAAGAATTATATAACCAGATTGTTCAAGAAGGAAAAGATAATAATCAAACTGTTAAGGAAAAACTAAACCAAGCAGTGAAAAATACAGATGAACGAGAAAAAGTGCTTAAAAAAGAAAAAGAATCTTTAAATAAGGCACAAGAAGAAGTGAAATCGGCAGATAAATATGTGAAGAAAATTGAAGATAAGAAATTGAAAGATCAAGCGGATAAAGTGAAAAGCACATATGAGAAACGACATGATTCATTTAACAAAATGTATGATAGCTATAATAAATCGTTAAAACAAGAAAAAGAATTATATACAATGTTACAAGATAAAGGTACGAAATTAAAAGATATTAGTGAAAAAGTAAAAGTAGTAAATCAGTCTTATAAAGATATTGAATCAGAAAAAGACAAGTTTAATGAATTTACGAAGTCTTATAATACAGAAAAAATTGCTTTTTATAAACAAGCAAATATTAAAATTAAAGAAGAGAAAAAATAAAACAGTTTGGCCTACAATTGGCCAAACTGTTTTATTTTTTTGTATAGGTACGACTATACCATGGGACAGGTTCACTTAATTTTTTTTCTTGTTTTAGCGCTTCAGGACCAATATAATCTTGAAGTGTTTTTTTTGCTACTGTTAAAGATAAGGTTGTTTTCGGATTTCGATAGGAGGATTCAAGATGACCGAGATGTGGTAGGATTCGAAAATCTTCTTTTGTAGGAGGAATATGGAAAAAGTAATCACCTAAACGTATAAGAACATCAGATTGTTGTTGGCTAAAACGTGGATTTCTAGAGAAATGTAATCCTTCTTTAATAGCTTTTTTTTCAGTAATTAAGCGTTCTAAAGCTGTCTTTTTTAACCAGTATAAATACTTCGGATTAGTTGCAGCTTTAGCATGACGATTCACAACGAAAATAGATTGAGCTAGTCGATTAATAGAATGTTGGTTTTGTAATTGAGATTGTGGTTGTGAAGGTTTCATATTAAATCTCCTTTCAATTTTTCATTATTATACCATAAGTAAAAAGCGATTTTTATTATATGCAAAAAGTGATTGTATATATTTTCAATATTAAAGCAATATTGTTACAAAAAACAACTATTTTGTATAATAGTAATAGAATGTGTTTTAGAAATTTGATAATGAAAGAGTGAGAAGTTTGAAAGAAATATTAAAACAGCAATATGCCATTATAGATATTGGATCTAATACAATGCGTTTAGTTATTTATGAAAAGCAAAACGGAGGTTTTTATAAAGAGATTGAAAATACGAAAGTGGTTGCAAGGTTAAGGAATTACTTAGTCGATGGTGTGTTGATTGAAGAAGGAATAGAGGTATTGTTACAAACATTATTTCAATTTCAAGAAAGTACACGATTCCATCAGTTGCGCCATGTACTTTGTGTTGCAACAGCAACAATTAGGCAGGCTGAGAATCAAGAGGAAATTAAAAAACTTGTTGAAGGACAAACAGACTTTACTCTTAGAGTATTATCAGAATATGAAGAAGCACGTTACGGCTATTTAGCAGTTATGAATTCAACTTCGTTCTCTGAAGGAATTACAGTAGATATTGGTGGAGGAAGTACGGAAGTTACATACTTTCGAAATAGAGAGATTTTAGAGTATCATAGCTTTCCTTTTGGAGCACTTTCTTTAAAGCAGTTTATTAAAGAGGACATACCTACTGAAGAAGAGTTGGAAAAGATTCGAACGTACTTAGAATATCAATTTCGAACATTACCATGGTTAATTGATAAGAAGTTGCCTCTTATTGCAATTGGTGGTAGTGCGAGGAACTTAGTGAAAATTCATCAAAATTTAATTTGTTATCCTATAGCAGGGGTACATTTATATAAGATGAAAGAAGAAGATATTAAAAATGTGAAAGAAGAATTAGAAGCATTGTCGTTCATAGAACTTCAAAAATTGGAAGGATTGGCAAAAGATCGAGCAGATACAATTGTTCCAGCAGTCGAAGTATTTCATACGCTTGTTAATGTTATAGAGGCGCCATCATTTGTATTAAGTAGAAAAGGATTACGAGAAGGTGTTTTCTATGAAGAGTTGACAAAAGATTTGGGGATTTCATATTATCCGAACGTGGTCGAAGAAAGTTTGTATTTATTATCACATGAATATGAAATGGATATGGAATTTGTAATGCAGCTTATTAAACATGGAAGATTGATTTGTCAACAACTTGAACAAACAGGGCTGATTTCTATGTCAGTAAAAGACTGGGAAGTATTCCATCAAGCAGCGAAAGTATTTAATATAGGCAAATATATAGACGAAGAAGCGAGCCGCTTACATACGTTTTATTTATTAGCGAATAAAACAATTGATGGTATGATGCACAAAGAGCGAGTAAGATTAGCGCTTATTGCGTCTTATAAATCAAAAATGTTATTCAAACAACATTTGTCACCATTTGAAGGATGGTTTGATAAAAATGAACAAAAGAAAATTCGCCTTTTAGGGGCTGTTTTACAATTTTCAGCAGCTTTAAATATAAGACAAAGATCGCTTGTTGAATCAATATCTATAACAGAAAGTAAAGAAGGATTAACATTTGAAATTGTATGTGAACAATCGGCGTTAGCGGAAAAAGTGCAAGCTGAAAAGCAGAAGAAACAGCTAGAAAGAGTATTGAAAACAAATATTACCTTATTATTTAAATTAAAGCATTGAGTTGTACGGATGTCTTTACAAAAAATTTACACTTTATAATATTGTAATTTGCTAAAATGAAAGTAACTAAATTATAGTAAAAAAGTTTCAAGGGGAAGTGTGAAGAGAATGGAATTATCGAAGGGGAATATAGTAAATTTAAATGATACAGCTTATTACAACAATCGAGAGTTAAGTTGGTTAGCATTTAATGAACGTGTACTACAAGAAGCACAAGATGAAACGAATCCACTCTTAGAAAGATTAAAGTTTATTAGCATTTTTAGCTCAAATTTAGATGAATTCTTTATGGTACGCGTGGCAGGATTGAAGGATCAAGTGAGTGCTGGTTTTAACCAACCAGAAAATAAGGCCGGCTTAACACCAAAAAAGCAACTAAATAAAATTGCGATAAAAGCACATGAATTAATGACCGTACAGTATGGTACGTTTAAAAATTATGTGTTGCCAGCGCTGGAGTTAGAGGGGATTGAGCGTTTAACATTCCATGATTTGACGAAAGAACAGAGAGAATTTATAGAAGAGTATTTTGATGAACAAATTTTCCCAGTCTTAACACCTGTGGCTATCGATGCATATCGTCCATTTCCGATGTTATTAAATAAAAGTTTAAATTTAGCTACTCTTTTATATGATGAGAAACAAGTGGAAGAAGAAAACCGCACGAAGTTAGGAATTGTACAAGTTCCTTCACTACTGGAACGTTTCATATTTTTACCGAGTGAAGGACAAAAGCATAAATTTATTTTATTAGAAGACGTAATTAGTAGTTTTACTCATAAATTATTTACAGGATATAAAGTATCATCTGTTACTCGTTTCCGTATTACACGCAATGCGGATTTAACAATTCACGAAGAAGGTGCGAGAGATTTATTAAAGGTAATTGAAAAAGAATTAAAAAAGCGTAAGTGGGGAGCTGCTGTACGTTTAGAAGTTGGCAAAGAGCATATTGATGAAAGAGTATTAGCATTATTATATGAGGTGTTGGAAGTAAAGGATGAAGATGTGTATATAATGGATGGACCGTTAGATTTAACATGTCTATTTTCTTTATATAAAAAACTAGCTCCTTTATATGAGCATCTAGTATATCCGGCTCTTATTCCGCAACGGCCTCAAGACTTAGGGGATGCAGAAGATGTATTTGAAAAAGCGATTGAGCATGATATTTTATTACATCATCCCTTTGAATCGTTTCAGCCAGTAGTTGATTTTATTCGTGATGCGGCAGACGATCCGAATGTACTTGCAATTAAACAAACATTATATCGAGTAAGTGGGGATTCGCCGATTATTCAGGCGCTAAAGGTAGCGGCTGAAAAAGGGAAGCAAGTGACAGTATTAGTTGAATTAAAGGCAAGATTTGATGAAGAAAATAATGTGCATTGGGCTAAAGAATTAGAACAGGCGGGATGTCATGTTATTTACGGTGTAAGTCATTTGAAAACACATAGTAAAATTACACTAGTTGTAAGAAGAAAAAACGGAAAAATCGAAAGGTTCGTACATCTTGGGACCGGAAATTACAATGATGCAACCGCAAAGCTATATACCGATTTTGGCTATATTACATCGCGAAAAGACTTTGGGGTCGATGCAACAAATTTCTTTAATTATTTGAGTGGTTATACAACAAAACCGCATTTTCATCATTTATCGGTTGCGCCATTTGATATAAGAGAGCAATTTATGGATTTAATAGATGAAGAAATTCGTTATCATAGGCAATATGGAAATGGATATATCATTGCTAAAATGAATTCATTAACTGATAAACCACTCATTAAAAAAATGTATGAAGCATCACAAGCTGGAGTAAAGGTAGAGCTCATCGTTCGAGGAACATGTTGCCTACGACCTGGTATTCCAAATGTAAGTGAAAATATTCGGGTAGTTAGTGTTGTTGGGAGATATTTAGAACATAGTCGAATTTATTATTTCCATCATAATGGGGAAGAGAAAATATACTTATCTTCAGCTGACTGGATGACGCGGAATATGGAGAAGCGAGTAGAAATATCCTTCCCGATATTAGATATTGAAATGAAGGCGAGAATTAAGGCGATTTTACAGCTTACTTTAGCTGATAATGTGAAAACACGTGAACAAAATAAAGACGGTGACTATTATTATGTTATTAATAATGGGGCAGAAGAGATTGATAGCCAATTGAAGTTATTTAAGATGGCGTATCAAAACACAGATGCCGAATAATGAGAACAAAGTAAAAAACCTCTTTTTTAAGAGGTTTTTTACTTTGTTCTCTACTTATTATAAAGGATGCGTAGAGAGAATACTTTTTATTATAAGCATGTTAATGGATTATGAATCGGTTAAGAGAGGGAATAACATTGGTAGAATTGTTGCGGTACATTAATAATAGTATGGCTGTTGACAAGGTCCACCATAACAAGGGTAAGGTGCTGGCGGTGGGAAAGGTGGTGGATATGGTGGGTAATACGGTCTAGGACCGAAAGCTAATGCTCCGCCAAGCAGTCCACCAGCAATACCAGCTAGAAATGGGACGCCAAAAAACGGAAAGAAGCGTGAGTCGCCTACTGGACCAATAGGTGCTGAACGGACTGGGATTGGTTGATAATATGGATACATGAACAAACCTCCTTTATTGGACTCACTTTTATCATATGGTAAATGAAACGTGGATGAGCGCGTACAAGAAAGGATATGTAAGAAAATAGGCGAATGATTATGAATGTTGGAGCGTGAAAATCGTAATTTCAGGTTTTGACATAAATCGGAAGGGGACACGAGTTCTTCCGAGGCCTCGGTTGACATAGAGAGCTAAATCTTGGATCGTATAGAAACCTTCTACATAGTTTTTAGCAAGTGCTGGGGTAATAATAGCGCCCAAAAAAGGAATTTGTACTTGTCCGCCATGGCTATGACCAGAAAGCTGTAAGTTAACTGGATAGTTAGCGATTTGCGGTGCAATATCTGGTTCGTGAACAAGAACAATGTTATAAATGTTTTTCCGAGCGCGCTGTAGTGTCTCCTTTATTTTGGGTTTGCCTAATAGTATATCATCAAGACCGAAAATTGAAATTTCACTATTATCCAGTAGACGGATTCTCTTTTCGCTGTTTAGTAACAGTTCAAATCCAGATTCACGCATGATGTGTTCGTAGTATTCCGTTCCATATCCGCCGTGATCATGGTTACCATAAATAGAAAATTTACCGAAGGGTGCTTGTATATTTTTTAAAATAGATGCAACGAAAGGAGTGTCAGTATATGTTTGATAGTTATCAATGAGATCACCAGTAAAAAGAACAATGTCGGGTTTTACAGCATTAATTTTAGAAACGATTTTAGATAAATGGTGGAGAGAGAAATAGTATCCGAGATGTAAATCGCTAAATTGAAGAATCTTCATACCATGAAAACTTTTTGGTATGAGTTGTGATTTCAGTGTATGTTCTGTAAAAGAGAGTAGATGAGGCTCAATATATTTAGCATAATAGTATCCGATGCTAGTCGTTATAAATGAATATAGACAAGTTCGCATTCCAGTTTTTAAAAAATCTCTTCTTGTAATTTTCTTCATAAAAATATGAGTATACCTATTTGACTTATATCATATATGTTCGTTCTATTTACAGGTTACTCAAACCTCCTTTTCAGTTTATTTGAAATATATTTTAAATAATAAAAAAGTAGTATTGATTACGAAAAAACGAATGAAAAGAAATCTCTTTACGTTAAAATATCAGAAAAGTTTAAAAATATAAAGATTTCTATTAAATAAAATGATAAAATGAATGTATATTCATTTTTTGGAGGGGATATATATGAAAGAAAAAGTAGTTATTATAACAGGTGGATCGAGCGGAATGGGAAAAGGAATGGCGACTCGTTTTGCAAAAGAAGGGGCACGAGTTGTTATTACAGGACGTACAAAGGAAAAACTAGAGGAAACAAAATTGGAAATTGAACAATTTCCAGGACAAATATTACCGGTACAAATGGATGTAAGAAATACGGATGATATTCAGAAAATGATTGAACAGATTGATGAGAAGTTTGGACGAATTGATATTTTAATAAATAATGCAGCTGGAAACTTTATTTGTCCAGCAGAAGATTTATCCGTGAACGGCTGGAATTCGGTTATTAATATTGTGTTAAACGGTACATTTTACTGTAGCCAGGCTGTCGGAAAATATTGGATTGAAAAAGGTATAAAAGGAAATATCATTAACATGGTAGCAACATATGCGTGGGATGCAGGTCCGGGAGTTATTCATTCGGCTGCAGCGAAGGCTGGAGTATTAGCAATGACGAAAACACTCGCTGTTGAGTGGGGACGTAAATATGGAATCCGAGTTAACGCTATTGCGCCAGGACCAATTGAACGTACGGGCGGTGCTGATAAATTATGGATTTCAGAAGAAATGGCTAAGCGTACGATACAAAGTGTTCCGCTTGGAAGACTGGGTACGCCAGAAGAAATTGCAGGTCTAGCTTATTATTTATGTTCAGATGAAGCTGCGTACATAAATGGAACTTGTATGACAATGGATGGAGGACAACATTTACATCAATATCCATTTTAAAAGGGATAAGGAAAATGTGACGGAATTGTGACATATGAAAGAAAAGTGTTTACAAGAGGTCATATATACGTTATATTTAAGACCTCTTTTTTCTTCATAGTAGAATTGCTAATTCCCCTTAGCATTTTACCCCTCTAATCCCTTCAGGAAAACTGAAGGGATTTTTTATTATTTTTCCGTAAATATCATGTTATAATTTTTGAAAAGTAAAGGGAGGGAAGCACGTTGATAGATGCATTAGATGTAATGAGTAACTTGGATAAAGTCCTTCCTTATTATCAAGCAATTTTTAGTGCTGATGAACATACTGTAATTGGATATGAAGTAGTAGGGCGTATTCAAACAGAAGAGGGCATACAAAGTTTAGCTTCTTTCTTTCATGATGACTCTATTCCAAGTGAGTTTCAACTAGAAGCGGATAACATTATAGTAGAAAAAGCTTTAAATCGTTATTTAGAAAGTGATCAAAAACTATTATTATTTATACATCGAAATGCTAACGTATTAATGAACGATGATGATGAAAGTTTGCTTCAACTTTTATTGATGTATGAAAAACAAGGTTTAAATTTGAAAAACATTGTTTTAGAGATTACAGAACATGAATGTAAAGAAGATATAGAGCAATTTAATCATTTGCTTATGTATTATCGTACATATGGTATTCAAATTTCGATTAATAAAGTCGGAACAGGTACAAGTAATTTAGAACGTATTAGCGTGTTAGCACCTGATATTTTAAAAGTAGATTTAACAAATTTAAGGCAAACTGCACTTTTACAATCTTATCAAGATATTTTATATTCTTTATCATTACTTGCTAGAAGAATTGGTGCGACATTGTTATATGAAGAAATAGATGCTTTTTATCAATTACAATATGCATGGAAAAACGGTGGTAGGTACTATCAAGGGAATTATTTGAAAGAATGCTTACCTGATTTTATTGAAACGAACGTTTTGAAAGAACGACTTGGTAATGAGTGTCATCAATTTATTCAACATGAGAAGAAAAAACTACAAAAGATTTATAATTTAACAGAAATGTTACGTGATCGAATTGGCGATGTTTTAGCCAAACAGAAAAAGAATGAAGATATAAATGATTGGTTATTACAATTTAGTCAAAGTGTATCACAATGTAGTTTTCGTATATTTATTTGTAACGAAGATGGTTTCCAACAATCAGGAAACGTTATGAAAAAAGATGGGGAATGGATTGTGATGCCGGAGTATTATATGAAGAACTGGAGTTGGCGCCCGTATTTTCTAGAGAATATTATGAAAATGCGTTTTGAGAATAAGGCAAGACTTTCAGATTTATATGCTGATATTGAAACCGGTGAGATGGTACGAACATTTTCTTTCCCGATTGATGATGAAAACTTTTTATTTATAGATTTATCGTATGAATATTTATATGAAGAAGATGTTTTATTTTAATGCACGAAGAGATTCGTGCATTTTTTGTTTGTTTTTATCATAAATTGGTAATAGTGAAAATGGTGCCGAAAATGCTGTCTATCGTTGTAAAGATTTTACGAACGAAACCAGCCCTTTCTTTGCATAATCATTGTTACAATGAATACTACAAAGACAAGTTTTCTTAAAAGGAAGGTGAAAAAATGAGAAAATATGGAATATGGTTAGTTCTATTTGTATGCGTTGCCTTTCTAGTTGGTTATAGTGTTACAACTGTTTTAGGAAAAGAGGAAGTGAAAGTCGATCGGAAAGAAGTGTTTGTAACGATACAAAAAGGCTATGAAAGCCAATTTTCAATTCGTGGGAAGCGTTTGCCGATGAATAAGATGATAGAAACGTTATCACCATATTTTACAGAGAATTTCCTTCAAGTATTTACAGATGAAAATAGTAGAAGTGATAAACAAAGTGGTGAATATTTACTTCCAGCAAAAGAAGCGCCATTTTCTTTTAATTCAGAAACGAAAATGTCATATGATGAAGAGCATAAAATTTTATATGTTTATGAGCGGGCGAAAAGTGGGCAATATCAAATTGTAACATTGCAAAGAGATCAAGGGAAATGGAAATTGGCCGGATATCATGAAAGTCAAGAACTTTTAACTGAAATAAAAAGGTTACAACAATTATAAAGTGAAACTTTAATTAATAGGGGGCACACCCCGTTGAATATTAACCCGCCACAATCGGATGTATACTTCCAAAATATAGCGGGATAAGAATAGGAATAGGTCTTTACCTATTCCTATTCTATATTAAGTAGTTGTTGTAATTTTTCAATTTGAAAACCAGCAACGACTTCTCCGTCAATTACAACCGTTGGAGTTGAATAAGAATCATAGTCATATAAAAGACGATTGCGTGCAGCAGCGTCTTTTTTTACGTCAAATTCTTCATATACAACGTTATTATGCTTTAAAAATTCTTTCACAATGACACATGGCGGACAATCAGGTTGTGTGTAAACCTCAATTTTTTTCATTGCAATTCCTCCTTTTTACTGTTTTTTATTATATTCTTCCAGTATAAAAATCGCAATAAAGAAGGGAAAAGATGTTCTTTCTGTTTTTTCCTTCGTATTTCGACAAATTTTTAGTTGAGTTTCTGGCCAATAACCTTTATCCTAGAGTGTGGAACATTTTTTCTGTTATGACGGATAGAATGAGTATAGCTGTAAAACCTATTGGTAGGAAGATCAGAGAAAGGAGAGATTTCATGTCTCTACTCCAAGGAATTTTAACTCGACTTGTTAGTCTACAAGAACAAGCTGAAAGCGGTGAAGTAGCACAACGCTATTTTGAAGTGAACGGTGAGCGCAAATGTAGCGTGAAATTTTTCGATAAAAGTGAAATGTATGAGTTAGAAGTGTATCAACAAGGTGAAAAACCTCAAGTGTATCAATTCGATAATATCGACATGGTTGCAATTGAGATTTACGATATCATTTCTTGATACATATAAAAAAGGTGTTGCCATAGGGCAACACCTTTTTTAGTTCTATTACTTTTAGTATATATGTATAAGGATTTTTCATTTTTCCTACAATGGTAATAAAGTGAAAGTGTAATTAGTAGGGTTTCTTCGTCCTATACAGCTTATTATCCATCACCAATTGAGGACGGATAGTAAATAGCGGGATGAAAATAGTGAGGAGGTGTGTTATATGGAACGTTTACCAGTTGTGATTTGTCCTAATTGTCACAATTCTGCTGAGATTATTCATGTACTAACGGCTCAATCGAATCAAAACGTAATTTATACGTGCCAAGTTTGCCATTATGTAATTCGGAATATTGAAACGAATAAAGGGTAGGGAGTTATAATTTTTGTTTTTGTCCCATACAATGAGAATACGAAAAGTCTGTCTAATTGAAAGGACGTGACTATGTGGCCGGTGAACATAAATTTTATAATGTTTCAGAGAGACATTTAAATTTTGATATGGTCTTTACCCGTATTTGTAACTTCATTGAAAAGGATCCGCGAAATTTATATCGTTTATCCATTGGGACAGACTCACAAGCACATCAAAAGGATACGAGGTTTATTACGGCAATTCATATTCATCGCGTTGGAAAAGGAGCCTGGGGGTGTTTACACCATCAATCAGTAAAAGATAAGCCAGAAACTTTACGTGAGAAAATATATTTAGAGACGCAGTTTAGTCAAGAAATTGCATGCCTATTTACTCCAAATCATATACAAACAATATGGGATTTATTGCATCCATATGCTCAAGATGGGGCTGGTTTTATAATGGAGATTCACTTAGATATCGGAAATGATGGTTTAACAAAAGAATTTATTCTAGATATGACAGCGAAAATTCAAGCGATGGGATTAACTGCAAAAATTAAGCCAGATGCTTATGCGGCGTTTAGTTATGCAAATCGATATACGAAATAAAAACAATTTATATATTTCTTTCACTAAAAACTGAATATTACATCTATTAAATAGGCTGAAAATTTTATATAATAATGGTAACGATGCGAGTATAAGGAGAGGGGTATATGAAAAGGGAATTTGTTTTAACGGAAGAAGAGGAAAGTTTGTTACTAGATATTTTATTTCAGCAAAATTATGCGAGTGAAATTTTAGCTGTGGAACTTACAGATATTGAGAATGGTTTAAAAAAGACCGATGTGATGCAATATAAAAAAATCACAAGGTTATTTTACAGATTAAAAAATAAAGGGTATTAAGCGCTACCGGAATGGTAGTCTTTTTTTTGTGTTGTATGCTAAAATAGCTGTGTAATTTTGTTTTTTACTGAAAGAATGTAAGGACAAAATAATAATATGAAAACGCTGTCATAAAATGTGAATAGAGCCGGTGATTATAAGCAGGAAAAAGGGAAAATGGGGGATGTAATATGATTAGTATTCCAAAAGACGAGTTTCAACAAATTTTTGTAAAAGATTTAATGATTTCATCAGAAAAAGTAGCACATGTCCAAATAGGGAATGGTTTAGAGCATGCTTTACTCGTACTTGTGAAATCTGGATATTCGGCGATACCTGTTTTGGACCCGACTTACAAATTGCACGGGTTAATTAGTACTGCTATGATTTTAGACGGTATGTTAGGGCTAGAACGCATTGAGTTTGAAAGACTTGACGAGATGAAAGTAGAGCAGGTAATGAAGAAAGATATTCCGGTTCTTAAGTTAGAAGATTCATTTGCAAAAGCATTAGAAATGACTATTGATCATCCATTTATTTGCGCTGTCAATGAAGATGGGTACTTTGAGGGGATTTTAACACGTCGAGCGATTTTAAAATTGTTGAATAAAAAAGTAAGGCAACATAATCGATAATGTGAGAAAAGTGACTTCATAGAACCGAAGAAGTCACTTTTTTTTCGTGCATATCAGTTGTGTATGTATTATATTTAAAAAGATAAAAAATATAAGCATATGTAGTTAAATTAAGGATGAAAAGCTTATTGAGATAAGGTGTATGGAAGCTAAGGAAAGAGGGAGAAAGTTGCAAATTGATGATTTTCAAATGATGGTTGTGTTAGCACAGGAATCAAATATGAGAAAAGCGGCGGAACGTTTATTTGTTTCACAACCTGCGCTTAGTCAACGATTACAATCTATGGAGAAACAATGGGGAATGAAGTTTTTTATTCGCTCACAAAAAGGATTGACAATTACACCTGAAGGGGAAAAAGTAGCAAATTACGCAAAAGAAATGCTACAAAGGGAAGAGGATATTAAAAGTGAGTTAGCTGTTTTTAGAACAGAAACTCACGGGACGTTAAAAATAGCTGTCGCATCAGTTATTGGTCAATATTGGCTCCCTCCTGTTTTGAAAAAGTTTGTGCATAAATATCCTTCTGTGAAAATATCGCTGTTTACTGGCTGGAGTAGTGAAGTGCAAAAGCAATTTTATGAAGGTGACGTTCATGTTGCTATATTGAGAGGAACACAAGAATATAAAGGCCAGAAGCAACAATTATTTGAAGATGAACTTTATTTAGTGGATAAAGAAATAAAAGATATTTCGATGTTAAAAGAAACAAATAGACCATTTATTCAATTTAAAAGTGATTCGACTTATTATGGACAAATACAAAATTGGTGGTATGGTTTATTTTCTAATCCCCCTAAGAGAACAATTGTCGTCGATCAAATTGAGACTTGCAAACAACTCGTTTTAAATGGTATAGGTTATGCTCTTTTACCTTCTACTGTTTTAAAAGAAGTACAGGAAAATATGTATAAAACACCTGTTCAATTAACGAGAGAAACGTGGTTATTGACGAGTGAATCAGCTAGACAATTGAAGCAAGTACAAGCATTTTTAGAAATTATAGAAGAAATTCAAATGGAAAAATAGGATTATTATCTTGCTACTCGCTCTATCGTTTGGTAGAGTAACATTATAAATGGATTTAGGAGGCAACAAGAATGAAAATGATGGACGCTAACGAAATTATTTCGTTTATTCAAAAAAGTGAAAAGAAAACTCCTGTAAAGGTATACATAAAAGGGGATTTAAAAGAAGTAACATTCCCTGAAACGGTACAAGCATTTGTAAATAAAAAGTCTGGTGTATTATTTGGAGAATGGTCTGAAATTAAGACAATTCTAGATGAAAATAGCAAGTACATTGTTGATTACGTTGTTGAAAATGACCGTCGTAATTCTGCAATTCCAATGCTTGATTTAAAAGGTATTAAAGCTCGTATTGAGCCAGGCGCGATTATTCGTGACCACGTTGAAATCGGCGACAACGCTGTTATTATGATGAATGCAACAATTAATATCGGTGCTGTAATTGGTGAAGGTTCTATGATCGACATGAACGCGGTACTTGGTGGACGTGCAACTGTTGGTAAAAACTGTCACGTAGGTGCAGGTGCAGTACTTGCAGGTGTTATTGAGCCACCTTCAGCAAAACCAGTTATCGTTGAAGACGATGTTGTAATTGGTGCTAACGTAGTTGTGTTAGAGGGAGTTACAGTAGGTAAAGGCGCAGTTGTAGCAGCAGGAGCCGTTGTAACAGAAGATGTACCTCCATATACAGTTGTTGCAGGTACTCCAGCACGTGTAATTAAAGAGATTGATGAGAAGACAAAAGCAAAAACTGAAATTAAACAAGAGCTTCGTCAATTAAACCCAGAGAAATAAAAACAAAAAAAGCGTAAGAGCATAAACAGGCTCTTACGCTTTTTATAGATAGAGGTGCAAAAATGGTAGTAAGCAAATTCGTTCAAATTCGTAGAGACTTACACAAAATACCGGAAATTGGTTTTAAAGAGTGGAAAACACAGCGGTATATTTTAGATTACATAGGAACGCTTTCGAATGAACATGTGGAAGTGAAAGTATGGAGAACGGGTGTCATTGTTAAAGTAAAGGGAAAAAATCCAGAAAAAGTTATAGGTTATCGCGCAGATATAGACGGTTTACCAATTACAGAGGAAACTGGATATGAGTTCGCTTCTGTTCATGAAGGAATGATGCATGCATGTGGACATGACTTACATACGACAATCGGTTTAGGCCTTCTAACAGCAGCTGTAACAGAAAGAATAGATGATGACCTTGTATTTCTATTCCAACCAGCTGAAGAAGGGCCTGGAGGGGCTCTTCCTATGTTAGAGAGTGAAGAGTTAAAAGAATGGAAGCCGAATATAATTCTCGGTCTTCATATTGCACCTGAATACCCTGTAGGAACAATTGCTACAAAAGAGGGGCTATTATTTGCAAATACATCAGAGTTATATGTTGATTTAAAGGGGAAAGGTGGACATGCAGCTTACCCTCATACTGCAAATGATATGATTGTCGCAGCTAGTCATCTTGTTACACAGCTTCAGTCCGTTATTAGTCGTAATGTAAACCCACTTGACAGTGCAGTAATTACAATCGGAAAAATAACAGGCGGTACAGTTCAAAATATCATAGCAGAAAAGTCTCGGTTAGAAGGAACGATCCGAACGTTATCAGTGGAATCAATGAGTCGTGTTAAAAGTAGGATTGAGGCAATTGTTGCAGGTATAGAAGCTTCCTTCCAATGTGAAGCGATTATTGACTACGGAGCGATGTATCATCAAGTATATAACCATGAAGCATTAACGAGAGAGTTTATGCAATTTGTAAGTGAACAAACTGATATGAAAGTAATTACATGTACTGAGGCAATGACAGGTGAAGATTTTGGTTATATGCTTCAAGAGATTCCTGGATTTATGTTTTGGCTTGGGGTAAATTCAGAATATGGTTTACATCATGCAAAATTAAAGCCAGATGAAGAGGCTATTGAGAAAGCTATCGTATTTTTAGATCAATATGTAAAGTGGAAGGGAACTAGAAAGTAAATTTGCTCGCCAACTATGTAACAATTTAAAGTGGGTATTCGTTAGTTCAAAGGTGAAAACATCTTTCATATTTGTTTTGAATACACATCGGCATACAAATGGATAAAATAATGAGCAGTGGTTTTGAGCCGCTGCTCATTATTCATTATCGCTTATTGAGAAGATGATTAGTTAACTAGCTTATATATGTTTACAATTCGTGTGGAAAGTGTGTAAAATCAAGGTGAAACGTAGAAAAAAGGGTGGGGAATTACGTGCAGATTAGCAGTGCGATTTTATGTTTTGTTTTATATGCATATGTTATTATTGCGGCGGTTTATTTTGGGATAAGTTTTTATGCCTACCGTTTAGCGAATAATAATGAATATGAAGAGACATACAACTGGGTGAAAAGGTATTTATCACCTGTACTAGAAATTATGAATGGGTTTGTTCTTTTTTTATTTATTGGATTAATTGCTTTTTCAACGAGCTTAGTAGGAAATAAGACTACATTATTTGTACTAGGTATCATTATTTTTATGCTATTAGGAATTCGTATTGGTAATACGGTATTTTGGAATGAGAGAAAAGTAGATGGTTGGACGGGAATGCTAATACCGTGTATGCTAGCTGCTATCGTGACGAATATAGAACATGAATATTATCAGTTGCATTTTTGGCTCATAATTGTTTTAACAATTCTCTCTGTGTTGTATATAAGTACTGTCGTGCTAACATATATTGCAAATGAAAAGGGAGATGTAAAAGGTACGCATTTCTTTAGAGGGCGTGCATTGTTATGGAGTGTGCCAACGATGGCGGTTATAGCAATTATTGCGATATTAGTAAATGGGTATCAATTTACGAATTGGCAACTGTTTTTAGAAAATTGGTGGATTTTCATTCTTTCGTTTATCGCTTTTTTAGGCGCAACGCATTATTTATTCCATCAACACCATTATATATTGGCATTGCTATTCGCGTTTACACAACTATTATTTGCCTTCTTCGGACAAGAAACGTTATTATTCGTTTTTGAAACGTTTAGTTCATTTGGAAACATATTTGTATTTGGTATGTTAATTTTCAGTATCGCATTTTATTTACAACAGTATTTTTATATGCAAAAACAAAAATAAAGAATGATATACAGGTTTTTGTAGCAAATCTAAAGTATGTTACAATAAAAATACATAGTATTCGATGTTATTGGAGGAATTCCTGTGGGTGAAAAAGAGAAAGAATTTGCTGTCATTGGGCTTGGGCGTTTTGGTGGAAGTATTTGCCGGGAACTTGCTCAATTAGGAATGGAAGTAATGGCAATTGACTCAGATGAGGATAAAATTAATGAGTTTGCAAATATAGCTTCACATGCTGTAATTGCCGATTCAACAGATGAGATGGTATTAAAAAGTCTTGGTATTCGTAATTTTGATCATGTAGTGGTTGCTATTGGAGACAATTTAAATTCAAGTATTTTAACAACGTTAATTCTGAAAGAGTTAGGTGTAAAAAATATTACTGTAAAAGCTCAAAATGATTACCATGAAAAAGTATTAAGTAAAATAGGAGCAGATCACATTGTGCATCCAGAGCGTGATATGGGAAAAAGGATTGCTAATAATATTGCATCAAGTAATGTATTAGACTATCTTGAGCTTTCAGATGAGCATAGTATTGTAGAGATTATTGCAAATAAAAAAATCGATGGTCATTCTTTAATCGAATTAGATATTCGTGCGAAGTTTGGATTGAATATTGTAGCGATTAAACGTGGTAAAGAAGTTATTGTATCTCCTCGAGCTACGGAAAACATTCAAGCGGGAGATATATTAATTGTAATTGGTCATGACGATGAAGTAGATCGTTTCAAGCACTTTTTAAGATAAGAGAAAAGGACAATACCATAAAGGTATTGTCCTTTTTCTTATATCTCCATAATGATTGGTAAAATCATTGGGCGACGTTTCGTTTTCTCATATAGGAATGGTGCTAATGTGTCTGTAATTTCATTTTTAATTTCAGACCATTGTGTTGTTTTACGTTCCATTACTTTTTCTAAATGAGTTGTAATTAATGTTTGAGCATCATTAATTAAATCACTACTTTCGCGCATATAAACGAAACCACGTGAGATAATATCAGGCCCTGCTGCAACTTTAAATTCTTTCATATCAATGCTTACAACGACAATAACAAGTCCTTCTTCAGAAAGAATACGACGATCGCGTAATACGATGTTACCGATATCTCCAATACCATTTCCGTCAATATAGACAGATCCGGATGGTATTTTACCAGCTACACTTGCTTCATCAGAACGTAAGGCAAGAACATCTCCATTATCCATGATGAAACAGTTTTCTTCTGGAATGCCACAATCATTTGCTAATTTCATATGCATACGTTGCATACGATATTCACCGTGAATTGGCATGAAATACTTCGGCTTAATTAGACGAAGCATTAGTTTTTGTTCTTCTTGTCCGCCATGTCCACTCGTATGAATGTTTGACAGTTTTCCGTGGATTACATCAGCACCAGCACGGTACAACATATTAATTGTACGGCTTACGCTAATTGTATTACCAGGGATTGGTGAAGAAGAGAAGACAACTGTGTCGCCAGGAATGATTTGAATTTGACGATGAGTACCATTAGCAATACGTGAAAGTGCTGCCATTGGCTCACCTTGACTACCTGTACATAAAATAACAACTTTATTAGCTGGTAGGCGGTTTAGTTGAGACGCATCTATGAATGTATCTTTCGGACAGCGAATATAACCGAGGTTTTGTCCGATTTCAATTGCCGCTTCCATACTTCGGCCAAATACAGCCACTTTGCGATTGTTTTCAACAGCGGCTTCAACGACTTGTTGCAAGCGATGGATATTTGATGCAAAGGTTGCGAAGATAATACGACCTTCTACTTTGCGGAAAATATCTTGAATACTATCACCAACACGGCGCTCAGACATTGTAAAGTTTGGAACTTCACTGTTTGTACTGTCAGATAAGAGACAAAGTACACCGTCTTTTCCGATTTCAGCCATTTTTGTTAAGTCCGCTGGTTCACCAACTGGTGTGAAATCAAATTTGAAATCTCCAGTATGAACTACTTGTCCTTGAGGTGTTTTCACAACAACTCCGTATGAATCTGGGATACTGTGAGTTGTACGGAAGAAGGAAACAGATGTCTTTTTAAATTTAATAACATCATCTTCTTGAATTTCATAAAGTTTTGCTTTACGAAGTAATCCGTGCTCTTCTAATTTGTTTTTGATTAGTGCAATTGCTAATTTTCCGCCATAAATCGGAATGTTCACTTGACGTAATAAGTAAGGAATTCCACCGATATGATCTTCGTGACCATGTGTAATGAATAATCCTTTAATTTTATCTTCGTTTCGCACAAAATAAGTGTAATCTGGTATTACATAATCGATTCCGAGGAGTTCGTCTTCTGGAAACTTAATTCCAGCGTCAATTATAATAATTTCATCTTGAAATTGAACAGCATATGTATTTTTACCGATTTCACCAAGACCACCTAAAGCAAAAACGGCTGCTTGATCATTCTTTAGAAATTTCATATGACTATACGATTTCCGCTAATGTTAAATCAGCGTTTTCTTTTTCATATTCAAGATGATTGCCAGTCACAGACTGAACGAATTCGATATTATATGCGAACTTATTTAATTTTGTACGAACATCCTTCTCAGACGTAGCCTCTAAATATAAAACTTTTGTATTTTCACGTACTGGAACCTCAGTCATTTTTTCTTGATAAAATACTTTAAAAATCATTTGGAAAACCTCTCCTTGTCTATGTTTTGCATTATCTGTTACTTATTATAAAGCAAACAGTCACGATTTTCATGTTTTTTCGAATGAGAATGAAGAAAAAGCCCGAAATGGGCACAATTTAAGCGATCGTCTTTTTACGGACTAGATCTTTTAAATAACGCTTCAGCTTTTTCTTCAGCTTCTTCAGCATGATTACTCCTTCCTTTCCTTATTTTAAACATGCATATTACTAGTGAAAACGCCGTCTCTGATATAAGAAAGAGGACAAAAGTGAATGTTGAATCTTGTCTTTTCTCATACAGAGAAAGTTATTCTATAGTAACGATTAGTAGCCGTTAGTTATAGCTATAGTATGAGAAAGAATAGAAAAGAAAATTCATACGAACAAGTATCCACATTTTTTACTAATATATATATGCAGGTTTCATAAATAAGGTCAGAAAGTGAACGCTTTCTTCACAGATGTTTAATATGTTATACTTTTTTTTAGCATTTGAAAAGCGATAATCAAAATAGGAATATAGAGTAACAGAAAGGATTTTGACAAATGAATGATAAAATTGTCTTTTTTGATATTGATGGAACATTATTAGATCATGATAAGAAGATTCCGCAATCTACGCGAGACGCAGTAAGGCAGTTACAAGAAAAAGGCGTGCATGTAGCAATTGCGACAGGACGTGCGCCATTTATGTTCGAAGATATTCGTAAGGAACTTAATATCCACAATTATGTTAGCTTTAATGGACAGTACGTTGTATTTGAAGATGAGGTAGTATTTAATAACCCATTACATCCAGCTGCTCTACATAAGTTTACTCAGTTTGCAAAACAAGAAGGATATCCACTTGTATATCTTGATCATCAAGAAATGAGAGCATCAGTGGAATATCATGATTATGTGAAAGAAGGGTTTGGCAGTTTACATTTTGAGCATCCGGCATATGAACCTGATTTTTATGAGAAGCGTAATATTTATCAAACACTTCTTTTCTGTGAAGTAAATGAAGAAGAAAAGTTTATAAATCAGTACCCAGACTTTCATTTTATTCGCTGGCATGCGTATTCAATGGATATTATTCCAAATGGTGGTTCTAAGGCAAAAGGGATTGAGAAATTCATTGAAAAATTAGGATTTAACCGTGAACAAGTGTATGCATTTGGGGATGGCTTAAATGATTTAGAAATGATTGAAGCAGTTGGGACAGGTATTGTGATGGGGAATGGTCATGAAGACTTGAAAAAACTTGCAAATCATGTGACAAAGGATGTTAGTGAAGACGGTATATATCATGGTTTAAAATGGGCTGGATTGCTATAAGTAAATATGGAATCTATTTCATATAGTAAAAAGGCGGAAGAGTATATTCCGCCTTTTTTACTATCGCTCTAGAGGTTTTGAATCGTCAGGAGCGGCAAATGGATTTTCTTTATTAATGTGGTCATAGAACATAACACCATTTAAATGGTCAATTTCATGTTGAAATACAATTGCTGGTAACCCTTTTAAACGTAATTTTACTTCTTCGCCGTTGATAGAAGTTGCTTTCACTGTAATTCTTGTATAACGAG
Source organism: Bacillus sp. FDAARGOS_527 (assembly GCF_003812125.1). NCBI lineage: Bacteria > Bacillati > Bacillota > Bacilli > Caryophanales > Bacillaceae > Bacillus > Bacillus sp. FDAARGOS_527. The sequence continues at coordinate 3,115,984 of NZ_CP033795.1, read as the reverse complement.
GGACATAACCAGGTACTTCACGGTCTACTGATAGACAGCCTTCACCACTTTGTAAATATGTACGTTCAACAGAATGGCTAATGATTTTTGGATTAAATAATGCATGACTATATAACGTACCGTCCGTATCTGTTACATGAACCGCAATCATTCTTTTTGAAATACCGATTTGCGGAGCCGCTAATCCGATTCCAGGGCGTAAACTATATTTTTCAGCCATTTCAGGATCTTGGCTATTTATTACAAATTCAATCATTTCCTTAAGAGTATTTGTATCTTCTTCGCTCGCTGGTAGTACTACCTCTTCTGCAACGTTTCGCAAAATAGGATCTCCTTCGCGAATTACATCTTTCATTGTAAGCATATGTAATCTCTCCTTTCCTTTTTAGTCTACCAAAGGAGATGGAAAAAGTCATCGGCAAGTAAGGGGAAGATAGATCGGTTATGTAGGAATAAAAAGAAAGAGACGGCAGAGCCGTCTCTTTCTTTCCATAGTTGTTTCATTTTACATTAGCGAATGCAAGCAGCACCAACGATAATTAAAAGAATAAACAACACAACGATTAAGGCGAAGCCGCGTCCAGACCCACCACAAGAACCGCCATAACCGTAGGAAGGATATGAACAAGTTGGATAGCAATATGAATATCCGTACATGAGATGACCTCCTTTATCATTTCCCGCTAATACTGCGGTTACTATAATGTATGGAGGGAAGAGTAGAAATGTATGGGTAATTACCTATAAAAGGAAGAAGAGTTTGTATATTTTTGCTAAGAAGAGAGAAAAACTAAAGGGAATTAAATCGTTTACATATTATTCTAAGAGAAAAAACAAGTTAAAAAGGGAATAATATAACAGTAGGTTAATGCTTACTAATACAGATGTGAAAAATAAAAACACGTTTGTGTAGGAGAAACCTGCAGATTATTTATAAAAAAACGTATTCAAAGTAATTGACATCGTAATTAGAATAGTTGTAAACTAAAAAACGTGATCAAGATTGTATTAATATGTTTCTGAAAAAACATTAGTACAGATTGTTAGGTACACAAAATTATTCTCAACCGACAAATAAATTTGTTGGTTTACATTGTTGCGGTTTCCATCTAGCTAATAGATAGTGAAAGCGTTTCAGAATATGGTTCAAGAGAGGAAGAGGTGAACGGAATGGGTACTAAAACAAAAAAGACCCTATTTAATGTTGATGAGCAAATGAAAGCTATCGCAGCTCAATTTGAAACATTACAAATTTTAAATGAAAAAGGCGAAGTTGTGAATGAAGCAGCTATGCCTGAATTATCTGATGATCAATTAAAAGAATTAATGCGCCGTATGGTGTATACTCGCGTACTAGATCAACGTTCTATTTCTTTAAACCGTCAAGGACGTTTAGGTTTCTACGCACCAACAGCTGGACAAGAGGCTTCTCAATTAGCAAGTCATTTCGCACTTGAAGCAGAAGATTTCATCTTACCAGGATATCGTGATGTGCCACAATTAGTATGGCACGGTTTACCATTATACCAAGCATTCTTATTCTCTCGTGGACATTTCATGGGTAACCAAATGCCTGAGAACGTAAATGCACTTGCTCCACAAATCATCATCGGTGCGCAAATCATCCAAACTGCTGGTGTTGCGTTAGGTATGAAATTACGTGGTAAAAAATCTGTTGCAATTACTTACACTGGTGACGGTGGTGCTTCACAAGGTGACTTCTACGAAGGTATGAACTTTGCGGGTGCATTCAAAGCTCCAGCAATCTTCGTTGTACAAAACAACCGTTATGCAATCTCTACTCCAGTAGAAAAGCAATCTGCAGCTAAAACTGTAGCACAAAAAGCAGTAGCAGCAGGTATTTACGGAATTCAAGTAGACGGTATGGATCCATTAGCTGTATACGCAGCAACTGCTTTCGCTCGTGAGCGTGCAGTAAATGGAGAAGGTCCTACTTTAATCGAGACTTTAACATTCCGTTACGGTCCACATACAATGGCTGGTGATGACCCAACTCGTTACCGTACAAAAGATATCGAGAACGAATGGGAACAAAAAGATCCAATCGTACGCTTCCGTGCATTCTTAGAAAACAAAGGCCTATGGTCTCAAGAAGTTGAAGAGAAAGTAATCGAAGAAGCAAAAGAAGATATCAAACAAGCAATTGCTAAGGCTGACCAAGCTCCAAAACAAAAAGTTACTGATTTAATGGAAATCATGTACGAAAAAATGCCTTACAACTTAGCTGAACAATATGAAATTTACAAAGAAAAGGAGTCGAAGTAAGCCATGGCTCAAATGACAATGATTCAAGCAATCACTGATGCTTTACGCGTTGAAATGAAAAATGACCCTAACGTACTTGTGTTTGGTGAAGACGTTGGTGTAAACGGCGGTGTATTCCGTGCTACTGAAGGTTTACAAGCTGAATTCGGTGAAGACCGTGTAATGGATACTCCACTTGCAGAGTCTGGTATTGGTGGACTTGCAGTTGGACTTGCACTTGAAGGATTCCGTCCAGTTCCAGAAATCCAATTCTTCGGTTTCGTTTATGAAGTAATGGATTCAATTTCTGGTCAATTAGCTCGTATGCGTTACCGTTCTGGTGGACGTTGGACTGCTCCAGTAACAGTTCGTTCTCCATTCGGTGGTGGTGTTCATACTCCTGAACTACATGCTGATAGCTTAGAAGGTTTAGTGGCTCAACAACCTGGTCTAAAAGTTGTTATTCCATCTACTCCATACGATGCAAAAGGTCTTTTAATCTCTGCGATTCGTGACAACGATCCAGTTATCTACTTAGAGCATATGAAATTGTACCGTTCATTCCGTCAAGATGTACCAGAAGGCGAATACACAATTGATTTAGGCAAAGCTGACATCAAACGTGAAGGTACAGATGTATCTGTTATCGCTTACGGTGCTATGGTTCACGCTGCATTAAAAGCTGCTGAAGAACTTGAAAAAGAAGGTATCTCTTTAGAAGTTGTTGACTTACGTACAGTTCAACCATTAGATATCGAAACAATCATCGCTTCTGTTGAAAAAACAGGCCGCGTAGTTGTAGTTCAAGAAGCTCAAAAACAAGCTGGTATTGCAGCTAACGTTGTAGCGGAAATTAACGACCGTGCAATTTTAAACTTAGAAGCTCCAGTTGTACGTGTTGCAGCTGCTGATACAGTATTCCCATTCTCTCAAGCTGAGAGCGTATGGTTACCAAACCATAAAGATATTGTTGAAGCTGTTAACAAAGTAATGAACTTCTAATTTTTACTTATTCATGTGCAAAAGAAATCAGCACATGCTGATTTCTTTTGCCATATTCCATAATAAAGAAATGAATCAGGGGGCTGAATTCCGTGGCATTTGAATTTAAACTACCAGATATCGGTGAAGGTATCCACGAAGGTGAAATCGTAAAATGGTTTATTAAACCAGGCGACGAAGTAAACGAAGACGACGTACTTCTTGAAGTACAAAATGATAAAGCAGTAGTAGAAATTCCTTCTCCTGTTAAAGGTAAAGTACTTGAAGTACTTGTAGAAGAAGGTACGGTTGCAGTAGTTGGAGATACATTAATTAAATTTGATGCTCCTGGATACGAAAACCTTAAATTTAAAGGCGACGATCATGACGAAGCTCCTAAAGCTGAAGAAGCAAAAGAAGAAGCTCCTAAAGCTGAAGCTACTCCAGCAGCAACTGCAGAAGTAGTAAATGAGCGCGTAATCGCTATGCCATCTGTTCGTAAATATGCTCGTGAAAACGGCGTAGACATTCATAAAGTAGCTGGTTCTGGTAAGAACGGTCGTATCGTAAAAGCTGACATCGATGCATTTGCAAATGGTGGACAAGCAGTAGCAGCAACTGAGGCTCCAGCAGCAGTAGAAGCTACTCCAGCAGCAGCGAAAGAAGAAGCACCAAAAGCACAACCAATCCCAGCTGGTGAATATCCAGAAACTCGTGAGAAAATGAGTGGTATCCGTAAAGCAATTGCGAAAGCAATGGTTAACTCTAAACATACAGCTCCTCACGTAACATTAATGGATGAAGTAGATGTAACTGAACTTGTTGCTCATCGTAAGAAGTTCAAAGCTGTGGCAGCTGACAAAGGTATTAAATTAACTTACCTTCCATACGTTGTTAAAGCTTTAACATCTGCATTACGTGAATACCCAATGTTAAACACTTCTTTAGATGATGCTTCTCAAGAAGTAGTTCATAAACATTACTTCAACATCGGTATCGCAGCTGATACAGACAAAGGTCTATTAGTACCAGTTGTTAAAGATACAGATCGCAAGTCTATCTTCACAATTTCTAACGAGATCAATGATCTTGCTGGTAAAGCACGTGAAGGTCGTTTAGCTCCTGCTGAAATGAAAGGCGCTTCTTGCACAATTACAAACATTGGTTCTGCAGGTGGACAATGGTTCACTCCAGTTATCAACCACCCAGAAGTAGCAATCCTTGGTATCGGCCGTATCGCTGAGAAACCAGTTGTGAAAAACGGTGAGATCGTTGCAGCTCCAGTATTAGCATTATCTCTAAGCTTTGACCATCGTTTAATTGACGGCGCAACTGCTCAAAAAGCATTAAACCAAATTAAACGTCTATTGAATGACCCACAATTATTAGTAATGGAGGCGTAATAACAATGGTAGTAGGAGATTTCCCAATTGAATTAGATACAGTCGTTGTTGGTGCAGGTCCTGGTGGATACGTTGCGGCAATTCGTGCAGCACAATTAGGTCAAAAGGTAGCGATTATTGAAAAAGCTAACCTTGGTGGCGTATGCTTAAACGTTGGATGTATTCCTTCAAAAGCGTTAATCAATGCAGGTCATCGTTATGAGAATGCAATGCATTCTGATGACATGGGTATCACTGCAGAGAACGTAAAAGTTGACTTTACAAAAGTTCAAGAATGGAAAAACGGCGTAGTTAAGAAATTAACTGGCGGTGTTGAAGGCCTTCTTAAAGGTAACAAAGTTGAAATCATTCGCGGTGAAGCTTACTTCGTAGATGCTAACACATTACGCGTAATGACTGAAGATGCAGCTCAAACTTATACGTTTAAAAATGCTGTTCTTGCAACTGGTTCTACACCAATCGAAATTCCAGGATTCAAATACTCTAAACGTGTTATCAACTCTACAGGTGCTTTAAGCTTACCTGAAATTCCTAAAAAACTTGTTGTAATCGGCGGCGGTTACATCGGTATGGAATTAGGTACTGCATATGCTAACTTCGGTACAGAAGTTACTGTAGTAGAGGCTGGCGACGAAATCTTAGCTGGTTTCGAAAAAGCTATGAGCTCTGTTGTTAAACGTGCTCTACAGAAAAAAGGTAACGTAACAATCCATACAAAAGCTATGGCTAAAGGCGTTGAAGAAACAGAAACTGGCGTAAAAGTTAGCTTCGAAGTTAAAGGTGAAATCCAAACTGTAGAAGCAGATTACGTATTAGTAACTGTAGGTCGTCGTCCAAACACTCAAGAAATCGGTCTTGAGCAAGTTGGAGTTAAAATGACTGACCGCGGCATCATCGAAATCGATGAGCAATGTCGTACAAATGTACCAAACATCTATGCAATCGGTGATATCGTTCCTGGACCACCATTAGCTCACAAAGCTTCTTACGAAGGTAAAGTAGCTGTAGAAGCAATTAGTGGCCATGCGTCAGCTATCGATTACATCGGAATTCCTGCAGTATGCTTCACTGATCCAGAATTAGCATCTGTTGGTTACACTAAGAAACAAGCTGAAGAAGCTGGAATGACTGTAACTGTATCTAAGTTCCCATTCGCTGCTAACGGTCGTGCATTATCATTAAACAGCACTGACGGTTTCTTACAACTTGTAACACGTAAAGAAGATGGTCTTCTTGTAGGTGCTCAAGTTGCAGGTGCAGGCGCTTCTGATATTATTTCTGAGATTGGTTTAGCTATCGAAGCTGGAATGACAGCAGAAGATATCGCTCAAACAATCCACGCTCACCCAACATTAGGTGAAATCACAATGGAAGCAGCTGAAGTTGCTCTTGGAATGCCAATTCACATTGTAAAATAATTTAAGTAATGAAAATAGCCCATCTCTTATTTAAAGAGATGGGCTATTTTTTATTTTATAATAAAAGTGGCTTGCAAGGTCTTTATACGTACTTGTCGAATGAATATATAATAATTTAATTGAATTGTTAAAACATATATAAATCCAAAAGCCATATATATGCTTTCGTGTAATATGTAATTGATTCAAACTTAATACCATATATTAATAAAATAGAGCATGTCAAAGGAGAATGTTCCATGAGAATATTACATGTTATATTTTATCATTTTTTATTATGGAGTGGTTTTTCCGTTGTATTATCATTATCAAATGGTGATAAGTTGCATTATAAAGTTATTCTATTTTTTGTATTTCTTTATTTAGCATATGTGATCGCATATTTTGTATTGAAAATTAGAAAGCAGGCATTATTCCTTACGTGTTCAAATTGCATACTTTTCTTAATTATATTTTCTATTTTTTAAATTAACGTTTATAGAAATACATTGTTCTTCCATTAAATAATTTTAACTCTCCTTCTAATTTCTTCGCTAGAAAACGGCAAAATTCATTTGCTTTTCCTTTATCACCAAATGTTGCATTAGGTGGTAAAGAAACTTGAATATAAGTTTGTTCCTTTTCTATACCGACACCAACATAAATGGAGTCATATCGATCGTGAGTAGATTGTAGTTTGAATGTTGTTGCTGATGTATCTAAAATTTCATACGGAAAAGCGGTATTTGTATAAGCGTAATTAATTTGAACACCAGTTTTGGAAGTAACTGTTTTATAATAATGAAAAAGTTGTTTTATATCATCTATTGAAACAGATTGTTGATTGGATTTAGGTACAAGCGTAATAAAGGCATGTTGCATATAAGTTCCCCCTAACTTAGTAGAATACTCTCATTCTACATCCTACTGAATTTTTTGACAATTAAAAGGAGTATTCCTTTTTTTGTTTAATATACTAATGAAAGGTGATGTAGAAAGGTGGAAACCGATGTTTGAAAAATTGTATGATGAGCATGAAAGTGTGAAGGTACGATTTTTGGGGTTTATGACACATGATAATCGTTATGATTTTGGTGTTATTTATACAAATATGTTTTTTGGAAAGCCACTTATTGTTTGCATGCAAACAGGAAGGTCTACTTTACTTGGACGAGATGATGTAGAGAATGTTCAACATTTACAGGAAGTTTTCAAATTAGGTTCAGAAGAGGAAGCAGCTGAGTTATCTCAGTTTTTCTCATTTCTAGTTCCATCTACATCTTTGCATGCGGAATACGAAGAATAAATAATGTAAAACAGTCGTACGTATAAATATGGCTGTTTTTTTGTTTGAATATCGCATACTAATTTAAATTTAAAATATTTAATGTGTTATACTAAAAACCTATTGACGTAAAAAGTATAACATATTAAAATAAAGACAGAAAGTTAAGCGGTTACAAAAAGTTTTTGGGATTATAAACTTAGGGGGAAATGAAAAATGGGAACAATCGTATGTCAAGATTGTGAAGGTACAATTGCACACTTCGAGGATGAGAAAGTAACAGTACTTTACGGGAAATGTGGATCTTGCGGATGTGATCACACAGAGCATACAAATGCCCAATAATTGATAGGAAATGGACAGCTGAAAGTTTTTAGGACCATAAACTTAGGGGGAAATGAAGAATGGGAACAATCGTATGCCAAGTATGTGAAGGAACAATCGGACATTTTGAAGATGAAAAAACGACAGTGCTTTACGGAAAATGCGGAACAAATTGTGACTGTGCTAGTAGAGATAATGCGAAAGCTTAATGATAAATAAATAGATTACTATTAAAACTCAGGGGGAAATGAAAAATGGGAACAATCGTATGCCAAGTATGTGAAGGAACAATCGGACATTTTGAAGATGAAAAATCAACAGTACTATACGGGAAATGTGGATCTCATTGCGACTGTGACCATAAAGAACATTCAAAAGCTTAAATAAAAAAAGCGCCTACATATGTAGGTGCTTTTTTTAATAAACTGTAGTTGTGTTGCCAACTGTTGCAACAATTGCATCATCTCTAATCGGAATAAATCCTATGGATGTCTGTGGTGTGCTAGGAGAAGCGTGGTAGCTCATGAGACGGCTATCAATACGGGTAATAGTATCGGTTAAGAAAGCGGAAATGAAAGCGTAAGGGACTCGTCGCTCATTTAATGCGTATATAATTTCTTCTTTTGTTTTTACACCTACGCCATGCCCATAAAAAAAGAAATTTCCTAGATAGATAGTATTTTCTCCTTGCCACTCGATTGTAGCTGGATTCACTTGTGGATTTTTAAAGTAAACGAGATCACCTGGGACAAGATCGCCACCTGTCTTTGTTATGAGCTTTAAATCTTGATCGTAGTCCCACGTATAAAGTAAAAGGTTTGCAAAGAGACGGTTGAAAGTTTCTTCCTCATATAATGCTAGTAAAGCTTTGTAAAAAATAATGATCATAGCGGTGGCACATTCAGTTCCATATAGTTTTCCGTTTTTGAAAATATCTTGTATGGCAATGGAAGGGGGTATGTTTGGAAGGAGCTCGAATCCTCCAAGAGACGTTCTTTTCCAATACTGAGGGTTACAAAAAGATTGTTGAAATGTGCGAAACTGAAAACCACTTTGAAAAAGTTCTAATGCAGAAGTAATAATATTAACACGCAAATTTAGATCAAAGCTGAGTTCACCAGATGTTCGGAAGGAATAGATTTCTTGATTTCCTGCCATTATAGATAAAATTTGTTGTTTCTCATTTGCAAATGGCTCATATTCATTTGTGATATAAGGATGTACAATAGAACGGCCTATTACAATCATAGTAGTATCCCCACCTATACGTTACATTACATAATATCGTATGAGAAAAGGGAAAAAGGGTGAAAAAAAGCCTATCAACTGATAGGCTTGTACTCTTTGATCACGCGTAATGTTTGTAATGTCATATCTTCAGGACCTTGTACAGGTAAACCTGCTTCTAAGTTTTTACGAATATACTCTAAGTTGTCTTGTGTAATAATTTCCCCCGGAGTAAAGATTGGAATCCCTGGCGGATAAACCATAACGAAATCAGCTATAATACGACCTGCTGCATTTTCAAATGGGATGACTTCTGTTTCCGAATAAAAAGCATCTCGAGGAGAAAGTGCTAACACAGGTATTTCTGGAATTTCTACTTGCACTTGAACACCTTTATCAGCTTTATTTTTAAATGTTGCTGATAAATCTTGTAATGCCGCAATAAGTGTATTCGTTTCACTTTCTGTATCCCCAAAAGTGACAAGACATAGTATGTTGTATAAATCTGAGAGTTCTACTTCAATGTTATATTGCTCTCTAAGCCATACTTCAGCCTGATGGCCTGTAATACCTAAATCTTTTACAGATACAATTATCTTTGTAGGATCATAGTTAAAAGTAGCATCCGTACCTAGCATTTCTTTCCCTGGACAGTAAAGATCTTCAATATCATTTATAGCATTACGAACTTGTTCCGCTAATTGTATTGTTTGTTCTATGAGCGCTTTTCCTTCTGTAGCAAGACGTTTTCTAGCAACATCTAGGGAGGCTAACAAGATGTAAGACGTTGATGTAGTCGTAAGCATGCTAATAATAGATTGAACATGTTTTACGTTCACAAGGCCTTCTTTTACATTAAGAATAGAACTTTGCGTTAAAGATCCACCTAATTTGTGAACACTCGTTGCTGCCATATCTGCACCGGCTTGCATCGCTGACATCGGCAGTTCATCGTGAAAATGAATATGAACACCATGAGCCTCATCAACGAGTACAGGGATATCGTAAGAATGTGCTAATTGTACAATCTGTTCTAAGTCCGCAGCAAAGCCAAAGTATGTTGGATTAATAACAAGTAAGCCTTTCGCATCTGAGTGCTCTTCAAGTGCTTTTTTGACAGATTGGATTGTGATTCCATGTGAAATACCAAGTTTTGGATCGATTTCAGGATGCATGAAAATAGGTTTTGCACCTGAGAAAATAATAGCTGACATTACTGATTTATGCACGTTTCGTGGCACTAGTATTTTGTCACCAGGACCGCAAACGCTCATCACCATTGTCATTATTGCGCCACTTGTACCTTGAATAGAAAAGAAAGTATGATCCGCACCAAATGCAGCGGCTGCTAAATCTTGTGCTTCTTTAATCATACCTTTTGGATGATGTAAATCATCGAGCGGCGCAATGTTAATTAAATCAATTGCTAATGCATTATGCCCAATAAATTCGCGAAATTCAGGATCCATGCCTTGCCCTTTTTTATGACCTGGAATATGGAATTGAATTGGATTTCGCTTACTGTGCTCAACTAAAGCGGTAAACAATGGTGTTTCGTATTGGGACAATCTATACACCCCTTCTTTTTTTTATATTTATTAGAGTTTGTTTTATATAATCTTGTTCTAAAAAAGTTACGTTCTTTTTTAGAATGAGACTTGTTTTTCTGCCATTCACAAAAGCTTTTTTGAGATGGGAGCTTCACTTTATTTCCTATAAAACAAAAGCATTATATCACCAATAATTATAGATGTATAGCAAAAAATATTTTTACGGTGAGTATGTTAAATAGTAGCTGCCTACTAACTTCTAGTGGAAGGCAATTCCATTAAAATGAATAAATAGTGTATAATGCAAAGTGACTATAGTGAAGTAGAAAAAATCACTTTAAGATAGCGTATTGAAATAAGAAGAAATGATAAATGAGGTGCGAAATGGAATATCAATATCCGTTAGATTATGATTGGTCAAATGAGGAAATGGTTACAATTGTGAAGTTTTATGAAGCGATTGAGAAAGCATATGAAAAAGGAATTGTAAGAGAAGAATTAATGGGTTTATATCGTCGTTTTAAAGAGATTGTTCCATCGAAAGCAGAAGAAAAGAAAATTGATAAAGAGTTTCAAGAAGTAAGTGGATATTCTATATACCGTGCGATTCAGAAGGCTAAAGAAATTGAAGAAGAAAAGCTTGTGAAAATGTAAAAATATTTTGAAAAATAAAAACTGAAGTGATATAATGTGATAACAACTAAAAACGGACAATATAAATTGTCCGTTTTCTACTATCGATTACAAAGTGCATATAAAGGAAGGAGTGATTGCATCGTAGATTCAATCTTAGCAAGGAATTGTTCGTTGGTCATTGCTGAAAACTCCTCTGGTGATATATGAATACCAACTAATAATTCTGCTTTTTTTACAGTAGCTAGACGTTCAATCATCTTTTGTAAATCATTTGTTTCAAGTGTTTTATGTAATTTTACACTTGGTTTAGTATGGTCAATGGACCAAACGAAGTCATTTGGAATATTTGTTTTTAAATCATTTATATGTTCTAAGAAGGCGTGAGCCGTCTCCACTTTTTGTGGACACTCATAGATTAAACCAAAGTATATGAAGGCATGAGTACCCCATAATCCAATTTGGAAATGTGGTAGCATTTTATATCCGCGTTTATTTGTTGAAAAAGCAACCCAAGTATCGTTTGGTGGATTGACTTTGCGACGTGCGTGTTTTGCTACATGATAAAAAAAGTTCTCATCAGTTTGTTTGGATAAATACGCTGCAAACTGTTCCCCTAAAGCTTCTAGCTTAGGATGAATGTTCGTTTTAATTGCACTCATTCGTTCTTCGAGACCATCAACTGTAAAGACCTCAAAATCAGTTGATTTGAATGTTTGTAGTGTCATGATTGTTCCTCCAACTCCTATTTTGCTTTTATTTTAGCATAGCTTGTACTATTCATAAAAAAAACAGCACAAAAAAATTTAAATAAAAAAATATAATTTTGTTGCATAGATGATTTATCCAACATAGTATAGTATAAAACAAAAAATCAGAAAATTGAATTAATTCTAGTCCGAGGGCAGACGAATATTGGGAGGAGGCAAATAATATGAGACAGGTGATTAATGCGTTAAAGAGAACAGATGCTGAAAAGAGAATACCGGTGCTACGTTTGGAGCTAGATTATGAATTAGCAACTTTATATGATGCGATGATGGAAGATGATAAACAGAAAAAAGAAGAGTGTGTACAAAAGTTAGAAGTGTTAAGACTTGAAATGATTCGTTTAGAAGCGTAATAATAGTATATGTATAAAAAATTAGTTGGTGCGAACCTTATAAAGGGTTCGTTTTTTCTGTGAACAGTATAGATCGGAGTGTTTAAACATGCAAGAAGTATGGAAAGACATCGATGCACACGCCAAACAGTGGATTCGGGATGCGGGAGAGCATTTAATGGCATCAATGAAAAAAGCACTTATTATAGAAACAAAATCAAATGCAGCTGATTTAGTAACAAATATGGACCGAGAAATAGAACAGTTTTTAATTGGGAAAATTAAAGAAACATTCCCACATCATCATATTTTAGGTGAAGAGGGCTATGGAGACGAGGTAACTTCTTCTGACGGGGTTGTTTGGTTAATTGATCCAATTGACGGCACGATGAACTTTGTTCACCAAAAAAGAAATTTTGCGATTTCAATTGGAATTTATGAGAACGGTATCGGAAAGATTGGACTTATTTATGATCCAGTTCATGATGAATTATATCATGCGTTAAAAGGGGCTGGAGCATTTTGTAATGAAGTACCGATACCTTTATTAGAAAAAGGTACTGTAGAGCAAGGTATTGTAGCTTTAAATGCGATATGGCTTACCGACAATCCATTGCTTAATATGGAAAGTATGATGGCACTTGTTAAGAAAGCAAGAGGCACGAGATCATATGGCTGTGCAGCATTAGAGATGGTATACGTTGCAACTGGAAGAATCGATGCATATGTAACGCCTAGGTTATCGCCATGGGACTTTGGCGGGGGACAGATAATTGTAGAGGAAGTTGGAGGCAAGGTAACAACATTCTCCGGAGCGCCACTTTCTATCGTAGAGAAGAGTAGCGTATTAGTTGCGAAGCCAGGGGTGTATGAAGAAGTGTTATCGTTTATATCCAAGTAACAAAAAAAGTAAGAGGCTGTATACAGGCTTCTTACTTTTTGACGTTATTGCGATTTACGCATTTTTCTTTTTGTTACAAAACCGTATCCAACTGTAACAAATGTGCCGATAATGCAAATAATAATACCGATTGGACTATTTTCAGCAATCATAATGCCGATACCAATTAAGAAAATAACACCGATAATTGCAGTTAATAAAAAGCGATATTGAATGTGTTCCATTTCTTCACCCTCCAATCTCATTTTACTTTCACAAAAGTAAGAATACAACTATATTTTCATTCTTGATTTTATTTTAATTGCTATTGTATCCCCTTCGCTCTTATAATAGAGAAGGATTAAAAAGACATTAGGAGTTGGACATGTTGAAAAAACGACAAGATTTACGTAATATAGCAATTATTGCCCACGTTGACCATGGTAAAACAACACTTGTTGACCAGTTATTACGTCAAGCGGGGACTTTCCGTGCGAACGAACACGTTGAAGAGCGCGCAATGGATTCAAATGATCTAGAAAGAGAGCGCGGTATTACAATTTTAGCGAAAAATACTGCGATTCACTATGAAGATAAAAGAATTAACATTTTAGATACACCAGGTCACGCTGACTTCGGTGGAGAAGTAGAACGTATTATGAAAATGGTTGATGGTGTTTTACTTGTTGTTGATGCATATGAAGGTTGTATGCCACAAACACGATTTGTTTTAAAGAAAGCTCTTGAGCAAAACTTAACTCCAATCGTAGTAGTAAATAAAATTGACCGTGACTTCGCTCGCCCTGATGAAGTAGTTGATGAAGTAATTGACTTATTCATCGAACTTGGTGCAAACGAAGATCAATTAGAGTTCCCAGTTGTATTTGCATCAGCAATGAACGGAACAGCAAGCTTAGATTCAAACCCAGCAAATCAAGAAGAGAATATGAAATCATTATTTGATACAATTATTGAACATATTCCTGCACCAATTGATAACAGCGAAGAGCCACTTCAATTCCAAGTAGCACTTCTTGATTACAACGACTATGTTGGACGTATTGGAGTTGGACGCGTATTCCGCGGTACAATGAAGGTTGGACAACAAGTTGCTTTAATGAAAGTAGACGGAAGCGTAAAACAATTCCGCGTAACAAAATTATTTGGTTACATGGGATTAAAACGTCAAGAAATTGAAGAAGCAAAAGCTGGAGACTTAGTAGCTGTTTCTGGTATGGAAGACATTAACGTTGGTGAAACAGTATGTCCAGTTGAACATCAAGATGCGTTACCATTATTACGTATTGATGAGCCAACACTACAAATGACGTTCCTTGTAAATAACAGTCCATTTGCAGGTCGTGAAGGTAAATATATTACATCTCGTAAAATTGAAGAGCGTCTTCGTTCACAATTAGAAACAGATGTAAGTTTACGTGTAGATAATACAGAGTCTCCTGATGCATGGATCGTATCTGGACGTGGGGAACTACATTTATCTATCTTAATTGAAAACATGCGTCGTGAAGGTTATGAACTACAAGTATCTAAGCCAGAAGTAATTATTAAAGAAGTTGATGGCGTAAGATGTGAGCCTGTAGAGCGTGTACAAATCGATGTACCTGAAGAATACACTGGTTCTATTATGGAATCTATGGGTGCTCGTAAAGGTGAAATGTTAGATATGGTGAATAACGGAAACGGTCAAGTTCGCCTTACTTTCATGGTTCCAGCACGTGGTTTAATTGGTTACACAACAGAATTCTTAACATTAACTCGTGGTTACGGTATTTTAAACCATACATTCGATTGCTACCAACCAGTACACGCTGGACAAGTTGGTGGACGTCGTCAAGGTGTTCTAGTTTCACTTGAAACAGGAAAAGCATCACAATACGGTATTATGCAAGTTGAAGATCGTGGTGTAATCTTCGTTGAACCAGGTACAGAAGTATATGCTGGTATGATTGTCGGAGAACACACTCGTGAGAATGACTTAACAGTTAACGTTGTGAAAATGAAACAACAAACTAACATTCGTTCTGCGACGAAAGATCAAACTTCAACAATGAAAAAACCACGCTTAATGACTTTAGAAGAATCATTAGAGTACTTAAACGATGACGAGTTCTGTGAAGTAACTCCAGAATCAATTCGTTTACGTAAAAAGATTCTTGATAAGAGCGAACGTGAAAGAGCTGCTAAGAAAAAGAAATCTGTAGAAGCGTAAAATAGTAAAACAGCTACCTTTAATTAAGGTAGCTGTTTTTTTATGTTTATTTTTTAGAATATTTACTCTTTTTGTGGACAGTATTTTTTTCACAGGTTACTCTTGTATTAAGTACATAAAGAAAAATGGTTTGATTTATGAGGAAGGGGGATAAATGGTGTTAGAAAGAATGTCGTTTTTTGCGAAGTTATGTAAAGTTGATGAAAATCCAGAGCTAGGGATGTGGTTACTGTATGGCGTCATTATTATATTAAGTGCACTTGTGTATAATTTAGGTTTTGCAAGAAAACTATCTATAATAAAAAATATAGTGATATATATATCGTTAGCGATTGGGTGTACAGTGTTAACTTTCTTTGCAGTTTTTTTACCTGTTGGAGAGGGGCTTGTTGTAGCAGCAATTGTACTTGGGATTTATAGGTTGCGATTACGTCAAGCAAGACAACAAAAAGCAGGATGAGGGGGAGTTTTATGCGTTCCGTACAAGATGCGTTATATAATTGGTTAACAATTAAAACAGTTGCCGAAGCACGTCCGGATGATAGTGCTGCAAAAGAAACGTATTTGTTATTTCAAAATATGATATATGAAGAACATAAATTGAGAAATGTGGAAGTTAAGAAGAACGAGGAAATGTATTTAGTTACATATGAAATAAATGGAGAAAGAAAATCTGCAAGGTTTCCATTAGAAGCTATTGATTGTTTTTTGGATCAAATGAATCGCGAACCTGAAAAATATAAATAAGTCCTTTATCATATTGATAAAGGACTTATTTATATTTTACCAATCGTCTTCGACTTTTTTATCACGATATAATCGGAAATTACCACTTGCATGACGTTCCATCGTACGTTCAGCAATTCGTTCCGAACATTCCATGCACATATATGTATGAATAGGGCGATTACGCAGCTTTTTTGCCATAGGATTTTCATCATCTAACATATCTTTTTTATCACAAATCATACATTTGACTCTCATTTCGTCACCTCAATACGAATTCTATCAGTATAAGTATATCATGGAAGTGTAATGTTTTTGAATAATAGTGGGAAAAAATAATATTTTCGCAATTCGAAAAATAGGTTATGATAAGGATATATGAAGTATATTTGGAGGTGGAAATATGGCGAATGTAGTAGAGCCCACATTAACAGATGATTTAGTACAAACGTTACGTAAAGAGTGTATTGTTATGGTAGCAACAACAGATTTTGAAAAACAAGTTCCTAACGTAAGTGCTATTTCTTGGGTGTATGCAGTGAGTAAAACTAGTATTCGATTTGCAGTAGATCAACGTTCACGTATTGTGGAAAATATAAGACATAGTACTGGAGTGGTATTGACTATAATGGCGAATGAATCCGTATTTTCCATAAGTGGTGCAGGTGAAATTTTGACTGATAGAATGGAAGGCATTCCTCTAAAATTAACTGTAATAGAAGTAAATGTACAAGAAGTACGTGATGTTATGTTTTATGGTGCAAAACTTGCAATTGAGCCAACATATGAAAAAACGTATGATCTTCGTGCAGCTAAAAAGCTCGATAACCAAGTGTTAGCAGGAATGAAAGAATTATAAATGTGATAAATAAGAAAGTCAGTTATTAACTTTTGTAATCACTTATTGTGATTTTATGTTAATAATTATAATTAAAAGTAATATATTGAATAGAAATGAATAAAAAATAAATAAAAGGTTTAATGGCTATAAATTTCGATTCTACCTCGTTTATACGGTACATATAATTATAACAATGGTTCGTCCATATTTTATGGATGAAACCCTTGTTCTACAAATTTAAAAGTGGAGTCAGGGGGTAACAGGTTGGATAAAATTTATGTGTTAGATACGAATGTACTTTTGCAGGATCCTTTATCTATTTTTTCATTTGAAACCAATGAAGTAGTGATTCCAGCAGTTGTATTAGAAGAGGTTGATTCGAAAAAACGTTATATGGATGAAGTAGGACGAAACGCTCGTTATGTATCTAAGTTAATAGACAAATTTCGTGAAATAGGAAAACTGCATGAAAGTATTCCGCTAGAAAACGGCGGTACATTTCGTATTGAATTAAATCATCGTTCGTTTGTCCAACTACAAGATATTTTTGTAGAAAAAACAAATGATAATCGAATTTTAGCTGTAGCAAAAAATCTATCTTTAGAAGAACAAGAAAAAGAGGACGGGAAGTCTGTTATTTTAGTAAGTAAAGACGTGCTCGTAAGGGTAAAAGCAGATGCAATAGGTTTAAAGGCGGAAGATTATTTAAGTGATCGGGTTATTGAAGTGGAAAATATATATTCAGGATTTTTAGAAGGATATATATCAAAAGAACAATTGGATTATTTTTATGAAAAAGGCGAATTGCCTTTATCCGAAATTGCAAATCATCCTTTTTATCCAAATCAGTTTGTAGTAATGAAAGATGCGTTAGGTGGATCTAGTTCAGCACTAGGTATTGTGGATCATTTAGGTAAGAAGGTAAAGAAACTTATTTTTCCAAATGAACAAGTATGGGGAATACGACCACGAAATGTGCAGCAAATTATGGGATTAGAATTGTTGCTTCGTGAAGATATTCCACTAGTTACGCTAACAGGGAAAGCTGGTACAGGAAAGACATTACTAGCTTTAGCTTCGGGGCTCATGCAAACGGAAGATTTAGGGTTATATAAAAAACTACTCGTTGCACGGCCAATTGTTCCAGTTGGGAAAGATATCGGTTATTTACCGGGAGAAAAAGAAGAAAAGTTAAGACCGTGGATGCAACCGATTTTTGATAATCTAGAGTATTTATTTAATACGAAAAAACCAGGAGAGTTAGATGCTATTTTAGCTGGAATGGGTTCGATAGAAGTAGAAGCTCTTACGTATATACGCGGGAGAAGTATTCCAGATCAATTCATTATAATTGACGAAGCACAAAATTTAACGAAGCATGAAGTGAAAACGATACTAACGAGGGTAGGAGAAAAAAGTAAAATCGTATTAATGGGAGATCCTCAGCAAATTGATCATCCGTATTTGGATGAATATAATAACGGTTTAACATACGTTGTAGAGAAGTTTAAAGAGCAACGTATTAGTGGTCATGTAAAGTTTGTTAAAGGGGAGCGATCTAATTTAGCTCAACTAGCCGCAGATTTACTATAAAAAGGAGTGAGCAAAAGCTCACTCCTTTTCTTTAAATAATTGTAAATTTGCGGATGTTACGGATTGGATTTTGTCTATTAGATCCATCATTGTAATATAAATGAACAGGTCCATCTTCTTTTAATGGTTTTCCTTCTTTTGAAAAACCAAGAATAGCATGTTTGACAGTTTCTAATGGAAGCGTTATTGTATCATCTACTGTTTCGATCTCGACTTGCGTAGCGTCATCTGAAATTTCGGCATTAGCAAGAAAAGGTTGAAATGGTATACCGAACGTTCCAGTAATTAGCTGTTCTTTTTTAAATTTCTTTACACTTTGTTGTATCGGCGGGAAAGCAGCACCATCACGGATTTCGCGATCCCAATGTTCCGAAGTGTTTTTTAAATAAGCTTCTAGTTCTGAAGTGTTTTCTCTCGTTTCATCAAAGTAAGTTGTCAAATCTACTTTTCGATCATCAAAGATCCAAACGGTTGGATCGATAGTGATTGGAAAACGAACTTTTCCATTAATAAATAAAATTTCGCTCATTGTTGTTCCCCCATTTGTGTTATACTCCCACTTTTCAGTATAATAGTATTAGACACTATTGTCACAAAAAATGTTTCTATTGCAATTTATTAAAACTATCGCTAATATTAATAGATAGGAGAGAGTAGGACGGAAACGGAGGGAATCAATTTGGCGTCTGAGACAGTATCAAATCATCAGGAAAAGGCACTAGCCCTTCTACAAGCGGATGCGGAGAAGATTTTAAGACTTATTAAGGTGCAAATGGACCATCTTACAATGCCGCAATGTCCATTATATGAAGAAGTGTTAGACACACAAATGTTTGGACTATCCCGCGAAGTCGATTTTGCAGTTCGCCTTGGTCTTATTGCAGAAGAACAAGGGAAAGCAATGTTAGGAGAGCTTGAACGTGAGTTATCTGCACTTCATGAAGCATTTACAAACAAACAACAATAACGGGTTCAAATAAGGGGGCTCAAACTGAAAAAGTTTGAGCTTTTTATTTGTATAATAAAGCAGGAAGAATCAATGTACATATGGAATACAACAATAATTAAATTGAAACAGAGAGAGGAAATGAAATGAAAAGAGTATGGAAATCAATGGATTATTCATTATTACTTCCTCTTGTTATCTTATGTGTGCTGGGAGTTATAATGGTATATAGTTCTAGTTCCATTGTTGCGATTTCGAGGTTTGATAAACCAGCAAATTTCTTTTTTAAAAGACAATTAATTACTTTAGCTGCTGGGACAATAGTATTAATAATTCTTGTTATTATCCCATATAAAGTGTGGAGAAAACGAATCTTTTTATTGGGGAGTTATGGAATTAGTGTAGCATTATTAGCAGCAGCTGCCTTCTTTGCTAAAGCGGTAAATGGTGCAAATGGATGGATATTTGGAATACAGCCTGCGGAATTTGTTAAGATAACAGTTATTCTCGTATTGGCCCATTTCTTTGCGAAAAGGCAAGAAACGAATACGTCTGTTTTTAAAGGATCAGGACCAGTACTTTTAGGTGTTGGTTTAATCATGTTTTTAATTTTAAAGCAAAATGACTTAGGTACCGATATGTTAATTGCGGGAACAGTAGGAATTATGTTTCTTTGTTCAGGAGTTAATGTAAATTTATGGATAAAGAGATTCTTGTTAACATCTATAGTATGGGCTCCGGCGTTGTATTTTCTTGGGAGTTATAAATTAAGTCAGTACCAAAAAGCACGGTTTTCTGTTTTTCTTGATCCATTTAGCGATCCGCAAAAGGATGGATTTCAATTAATAAATTCGTTTATTGGAATTGCTTCGGGAGGGCTAAATGGTAGAGGATTAGGAAATAGTGTACAAAAGTATGGTTACTTACCAGAACCACAAACGGATTTTATAATGGCAATTATATCTGAAGAACTTGGTTTTATAGGTGTGGCTATTATTTTAATCTGTTTATTACTTATAATTATTCGGGCCTTTAGAGTTGCACAAAAGTGTAAAGATCCATTTGGAAGTTTAATAGCTATCGGAATTGCAAGTTTGTTTGGAGTCCAAACATTTGTTAATGTTGGTGGTATGTCTGGATTAATACCACTTACAGGAGTTCCTTTACCGTTTGTTAGTTATGGCGGGAGTTCCTTATTAGCTAATCTACTCGCGATGGGGATATTACTCAATATTGCTAGTCATGTAAAACGACAAGAGAAACAACAGAACGAGAGAGTTAAAGAAAGAGAACAAGGTGGACCACATCTTGTAGTTGTAAAATAAAACACATTGTGCTTTAGAGCATGATGTGTTTTTTATTTTTAAGTAGTTTTAAATATGATGTATTAATTTATCTTTCAAGTAAATTGTATATCACATTAATAAAAAAAGTGATATACAATTAAGTTGTTAGAAAAGGAAGAGGTATGCTATACTATTTTTGTGAGACAAATTGCTCAGAAAACTTATCATTTGTTAAAAAATAAGGTATGATGGATAAAAATAAAGTGAAGCTTTCTAAGTATAATATAATGTGGAAAGTGAAGAACTTCACGCTCTTTATGGTGTGTATATATTTTATCTCTAGAGTGGTAGGAAAGTAGAGGGGGAAAATCATGACAAAGCTGCAACGTATTCAAAAAGTATTGGTAGCTAACCGTGGAGAGATTGCAATTCGTGTGTTTCGAGCTTGTTCGGAACTGGGATTAAAAACAGTTGCAATCTATTCTAAAGAGGATAGTGGTTCTTATCATCGTTATAAAGCCGATGAATCCTATTTAGTTGGGGAAGGAAAAAAGCCAATTGATGCTTATCTAGATATTGAGGGCATTATTGAGATTGCGAAAAGTAATCATGTAGATGCAATCCACCCTGGATATGGTTTCTTGTCAGAAAATATTCAATTCGCAAAACGTTGTGAAGAAGAAGGGATTATCTTTATCGGTCCAAAAAGTAAGCATTTAGATATGTTTGGAGATAAAGTAAAAGCAAGAACACAAGCGCAGCTAGCACAAATTCCAGTTATTCCTGGTAGTGATGGGCCAGTAGATTCATTAGAAGAAGTCGGAAAATTTGCTGAAAAGTATGATTACCCGATTATTATTAAAGCTTCCC
This sequence comes from Bacillus sp. FDAARGOS_527, assembly GCF_003812125.1. Lineage (NCBI taxonomy): Bacteria > Bacillati > Bacillota > Bacilli > Caryophanales > Bacillaceae > Bacillus > Bacillus sp. FDAARGOS_527. The sequence continues at coordinate 3,094,445 of NZ_CP033795.1, read as the reverse complement.
TTGGCGGGGGCGGTCGTGGTATGCGTATTGTACGTACTAGTGAAGAATTAAGAGAATCGTATAATCGAGCGAAGTCAGAAGCAAAAGCAGCCTTTGGTAATGATGAAGTATACGTAGAAAAATTCGTTGAAAAACCTAAACATATAGAAGTTCAAATTTTAGCAGATGAAGAGGGCAATGTTGTTCATTTATACGAGCGAGACTGTTCTGTACAACGTCGTCATCAAAAAGTAGTAGAAATTGCACCTAGTGTGTCGCTTTCAGATGATTTGCGTCAGCGTATTTGTGATGCTGCTGTAAAGTTAACGAAAAATGTAAATTATTTAAACGCAGGAACAGTTGAATTTCTTGTAAAAGATGATAATTTCTATTTCATTGAAGTGAATCCGCGTGTTCAAGTAGAACATACAATTACAGAAATGATTACAGGAGTCGATATCGTTCAATCACAAATTTTAATAGCTGATGGACATGCATTACATAGTAAAATGGTAGGTGTTCCAAAGCAAGAGGAAGTTGTTGTACATGGATTTGCAATACAATCTCGTGTAACGACTGAGGATCCACTAAATAATTTCATGCCGGATACAGGAAAAATTATGGCATATCGATCAGGTGGTGGATTTGGGGTTCGTCTTGATACAGGTAATAGTTTCCAAGGTGCTGTTATTACACCGTACTATGATTCTTTACTCGTAAAAGTTACAACATGGGCGCTTACTTTTGAACAAGCTGCTGCAAAAATGGAACGTAACTTAAAAGAATTCCGTATCCGTGGTATTAAAACGAATATTCCATTCCTAGAGAATGTAGTAAAACATAAAAACTTCTTATCAGGGGAATATGACACTTCATTTATTGATGCGTCACCTGAACTATTCTTGTTCCCGAAACGTAAAGACCGCGGAACGAAAATGTTAAATTACATTGGGACAGTAACAGTAAATGGCTTCCCGGGGGTAGGGAAAAAAGAGAAACCAATTTTCCCAGATGCTCGTATACCGAATGTATTACACTCAGAGCCAATCCAAAATGGAACGAAACAAATTTTGGATGAGCGTGGAGCAGACGGATTAGTAAAATGGGTACAAGATCAAAAACGTGTACTTTTAACGGATACAACATTCCGTGATGCGCATCAGTCATTACTTGCAACGCGTATTCGCACAAAAGACTTACACCAAATTGCAGAGCCGACAGCGAGAATGTTACCGAACTTATTTTCAGCAGAAATGTGGGGCGGTGCAACGTTTGATGTTGCATATCGTTTCTTAAAAGAAGATCCGTGGGAACGATTACTAGATCTTCGTGAAAAAATGCCAAATGTTTTATTCCAAATGTTACTTCGTTCTTCAAACGCGGTTGGTTACAAAAACTATCCGGATAATTTAATTCAAAAGTTTGTGGAGTGTTCTGCCCAAGCTGGAATTGATGTGTTCCGTATTTTTGATAGCTTAAACTGGGTAGAAGGTATGAGAGTTGCGATTGATGCTGTACGAGATACTGGTAAAATTGCAGAAGCAACGATGTGTTACACAGGGGATATTCATGATCCACTGCGTAGTAAATATGATTTAAATTACTATAAAAATTTAGCAAAAGAATTAGAAGCATCAGGAGCTCACATTTTAGGTATTAAAGATATGGCGGGCTTACTAAAACCAAATGCAGCATATGATTTAGTTTCAGCATTAAAAGAGACGGTATCGATTCCGATTCACCTGCACACACACGATACGAGTGGAAATGGTATATTAACGTATACGAAGGCAATTGAAGCAGGTGTTGACATTGTCGATGTAGCAGTAAGTTCTATGGCTGGTCAAACGTCACAACCAAGTGCGAACACGCTATACTATGCGTTAGGTGGAAACGAAAGACAGCCAGATGTTAATATAGATTCATTAGAAAAATTATCTCATTACTGGGAAGATGTACGTAAATACTACGCACCGTTTGAAAGTGGTATGAATGCTCCTCATACAGAGGTATATATGCACGAAATGCCAGGCGGACAGTATAGTAATTTACAACAACAAGCGAAAGCGGTTGGCTTAGGCGATCGTTTCGATGAAGTGAAAGTAATGTACCGCCGTGTGAATGACATGTTTGGTGATATTGTTAAAGTAACACCATCATCTAAAGTTGTTGGTGATATGGCATTATTCATGGTTCAAAATCACTTAACAGAACAAGATGTTTTAGAGCGTGGACATTCTATGGACTTCCCAGGATCTGTTGTTGAAATGTTCTCTGGAGATTTAGGACAACCATATGGTGGTTTCCCGAAAAAGTTACAAGAAATTATTTTAAAAGGGAAAGAACCATTAACAGTAAGACCAGGTGAATTATTAGAACCAGTAGATTTCGACGCGTTAAAAGAAGAGCTATTCCATAAACTTGGACGCGAAGTGACGATGTTTGATGTAGTTGCATATGCATTATATCCAAAAGTATTTATGGATTACGAAAAAGTTGCTGAGATTTATGGAAATGTATCTGTGCTTGATACACCGACATTCTTCTATGGTATGAGACTTGGTGAAGAAATCGATGTGGAAATTGAACAAGGTAAGACACTGATGGTTAAACTAGTATCAATTGGAGAGCCTCAGCCGGATGGAAATCGTGTGCTTTACTTGGAGTTTAACGGTCAACCACGTGAGATTGTTGTGAAAGACGAAAGTGTGAAAGCGACAGTTGCACAACGTGTGAAAGGAAACCGTGAAAATCCAAACCACATTAGCGCAACAATGCCAGGAACGGTTATTAAAGTAGTTGTAAAAGAAGGCGATGAAGTGAAAAAAGGCGATTCTATGGCAATTACAGAAGCGATGAAAATGGAAACGACAGTTCAAGCGCCGTTTAATGGTAAAGTGAAAAAAGTATATGTTAACGATGGAGATGCAATTCAAACGGGTGACTTACTCATTGAATTAGATCACTAAAATAAAAAAGAGTTGTGGAAACACAGCTCTTTTTTATTACGAAAAAATACCTTGCCAATTCGGGCAAGGTATTTTCATTTATTTTGTTTGTTTAGAAATTGATGCAGCTTCTTTTGCATTCACTTTACTTCTTGTACCTAACATAACTAAATAGCATAGTACAGCAAACAAGCAAGAAATGAATAGGGAATGTAATAATGCCATTGATAAACTAGCATTTGTAAATACGACTAAAATTCCTACGATAGCTTGAAGTGTAACAAGGATAAATGAGATGATCCATCCCCAGTATACGACAGGCTGCTGTTTGTAATGGCGGATAGCGAGAATCATCGCGTATAGTATCCAAGCGAAAATTAACATCGCTGCAACTCTATGTCCCATTTGAACCCATTCATGTAATTGAGTTGGCATAGGTCTATTTTTGCTGCATAAAGGAAAGTCTGGACAGGCTAAGCTAGCTCGTTCGTGACGTACTAAAGCCCCTGTGTAGACAACAATATAACTGTAAATTGTTACACCATAAATATGAAATTTCATTTTTTTGTCCATAATAAGTGAACGTGCATCGAATTTTTGGTCAATTTCAAAGATAAGACACGTTAATAAAATGACAGAAGCAAATGAAATTAAGGAAATACCGAAATGGATAGCAAGTACAGCTGGCATTTGCCCCCAAACAACCGCTGCGGCTCCCATTAATGCTTGTGCAACTAAAAATACGAAGGATAAAATTGCTAACGTTTTTGTTTCGCGCACATGTTTATAATATTTCCAGGACAAAATACAAAGGAGAGTGACAAGAATTCCTGCTGATCCTGATGTAAGGCGATGACTTAGTTCAATAATAGTTTCCATTGATAAATTAGATGGAACAAATTCACCGTTACAAAGTGGCCATGATTTACCGCATCCTTGGCCAGAGCCTGTTTTTGTAACTAAGGCGCCTCCTAATAAAACTATTAATAAATCAAGACTCGTAATGACTGCTAACCATTTAATAAAGCGTTGCAATCTCTTTCACCATCTTTCTGCTATGAAGTTATTGCGAAATATTTTCATTCCATTATGTATAGAATAAAACGCGCTAGTTCCTATGATATATAAAAAATAATAAAATAGCAAAGAAATGGAGGGGGAAGACAGGGAAGAGAAAACGGGTGTGGAAATAAGGTTTATAAGGAAATTTTTAGGTGAAGAATAGGCTATTTTGAAAAGAAATGGGGAGAATACGTGTTAAATATGACAAAAAAGTTTATTATAGAAGGTAACATCATGTTATGATATGGATAAGTAACAATTAAGTTTTTTATGTTCGACACAAAAAGTTCATGTTTTCTTCACAAAATGTTCGGGAAATATGATTTAATATATTGGAGTATGGGCGTAGATTAGTAGTAGAATGGGTTAACAATGTTTCTACTGTAATAATATTGCTATATAGAAGCGAAATATTTCAATTTGAAATAGGCGCAAAAAGAAAGACGAAAGTTTTAAGAGGGGGTTAAAGTGATGAACCATGCAACAAGTGAGCTGCATGATGAGTCTGCTGTTACAAGCGTACCGGAAACAACTCGGTTACAAGATTTAAAAGCGCTCGTTAAAATGGGGATTGTAAACTCAAATACACTTACTGTATTTACAGGATTTTGGTTGGCATTACACTTTAATGGATTAAGTGTAATGGACAATCTGGATAAGTTATTCTTTACAATCGTTGGTTCTGGATTAGTTATGGCAGGGGTATGTTGTTTAAACAACTACATTGATCGAGACATCGATCCATTAATGGAAAGAACAAAGACCCGTCCAACGGTTACTGGAAAGTATAAACCAGGATTTGCACTTACATTTGGACTAGTTATATTACTTCTTGGTTTTGTATTTTTATTATTAACAACACCAATGGCAGTCTTAATGGGATTTATTGGTGCTTTCACATATGTTGTTCTATATAGTTTATGGACAAAGAGAAAGTATACACTAAATACTGTTGTAGGTAGTATATCTGGTGCAGTTCCACCTTTAATTGGATGGGCAGCAATCGATCCATCTTTAGGCCATCCAATTGCTTGGATGTTATTTTTAATTATGTTTATTTGGCAAATCCCACATTTCCTTGCATTAGCAATGAAACGTGTTGATGAATATCGAAACGCAGGAATTCCAATGCTTCCTGTAGTTCATGGATTTGAAATTACGAAACGCCAAATTATGATTTGGACAGTATGTTTATTACCACTACCATTTTATATGAGTGGACTAGGGATAACATTTATGGTAATTGCAACACTGCTTAACATCGGATGGATCGTTTTAGGATTTTATGGCTTCCGTAAGAAAGATGACATCAAATGGTCTGTGCAAATGTTTGTTTATTCCCTAAATTATTTAACAATCTTATTTGTATCAATGATTGTAGTTACATTCTTCTAAGACAACGACATAATTGGATTTCTTTACGTTGAGATTTACTTTACTTAACTATAAAGTACAATCTAATTCACAAGGAAAGTGGGGGTTGTTTGTATGAAGAAACAGTGGCGACTGCTTTCGTTCGTTTCACTGCTGGCTTTACTGTTAGGGGGATGCGGTAAAGCCTTTCAATCTACTTTAATTCCGCAAGGAGAAGTAGCAAAAATGCAATATGATCTGCTCTTACTAGCAAGTGCAATCATGGTAGGAGTAGTACTAGTAGTTACTATTATTTTCTTATATGTAATTGTGCGTTTCCGACAAAAGAAAGGTCAGGAAGATTATATTCCGGAGCAAGTTGAAGGGAATCACAAACTAGAAATTATATGGACAGTTATTCCGATTATTCTTTTGCTAATCTTAGCTGTTCCGACGGTTACATATACATTCAAACTTGCTGATGTAAGTGCGATGGAGAAAAAGAATATTGATAAAGATACTATCGTTGTTGATGTAACAGCGAATCTTTATTGGTGGGAATTTTCTTATAAATCAGAAAAGATAGTAACTTCTCAAGATTTAGTCATCCCCACAGGTAAGAAAGTGTATTTGAATTTGAAGGGTGCCGATATTAAACATTCGTTTTGGGTTCCATCTTTAGCTGGGAAAATGGATACAAATACAGATAATGTGAACAAAATGTGGTTAAAGGCAGATAAATCGGGCACTTATAATGGTTTTTGTACAGAATTTTGCGGCCCATCACATTCTTTAATGCAATTCAAAGTGAAAGCTTTAGATGAAAGCGAGTACAAAAAGTGGCTTGCTGATATGAAGAAAATTGATGGGAAGAAAGAAGTAGCTTCAACAAAGGCGCAAGAAGGCCAAGAAATATTTAATAAAAGCTGTATTGGTTGTCACGCAGTTGGATCTAATGATAGTAGACCACCTTCCGCTCGTATCGCACCAAACTTAGCAAACTTTGCGGATCGCGATACAGTTGCCGGCATTGCTGAAAACAATGAAGAAAACTTAAAAAAATGGCTGAAAGATCCTGAAAATATGAAACCAGGAAATAAAATGACTGGTAAATATGGCAACTTAACAGACGATCAAATTGATGCATTAAATGCATACTTACAAACGTTAAAAGTTGAAAAGTAAAGAGGGATTATTCGCGAAGGGGAGGTTGAAAACGTGAGTTCTGTAGCAAAAAAACAGGGGATGGGTGCTGTCATATGGGATTATTTAACGACAGTAGACCATAAAAAGATTGCCATTCTCTATTTAATTGCAGGTGGATTGTTTTTTATAATAGGCGGAATAGAAGCTCTATTTATTCGCCTTCAATTAGCGATTCCTAACAACGCTTTTCTTGTTGGGGATGCTTATAATCAAGTATTAACTATGCACGGTACAACAATGATTTTCCTCGCAGCTATGCCACTCGTGTTTGCATTTATGAACGCCGCTGTACCACTTCAAATTGGTGCACGTGATGTAGCGTTCCCGTTTTTGAATTCACTCGGATTTTGGTTATTTTTCTTTGGTGGAGTATTTTTAAATTTAAGTTGGTTTTTAGGTGGAGCGCCTGATGCAGGATGGACATCTTATGCATCTTTAGCTTTAGCCTCTAAAGGCCATGGTGTTGATTTTTATGTGCTTGGCTTGCAAATCTCCGGTATAGGTACATTAATTGGAGGTATTAATTTCCTTGTAACCATTATTAATATGCGTGCGCCAGGGATGACGTATATGCGTATGCCGATGTTTACGTGGACGACATTTGTAACATCTTCATTAATATTATTTGCTTTTCCACCGTTAACTGTAGGATTAGGACTTTTAATGTTAGACCGCTTATTTGGAACAAGTTTCTTTAATCCAGCACTGGGCGGGAATACAATTATATGGGAGCACTTATTCTGGATTTTCGGTCATCCAGAAGTATACATTCTTATACTCCCAGCTTTCGGAATATTCTCAGAAATCTTCGCGACGTTTTCGAAAAAACGATTATTTGGTTATTCGTCGATGGTGTTTGCGACAGTATTAATTGGATTTTTAGGGTTTATGGTATGGGCGCATCATATGTTTACTGTTGGGCTTGGTCCAGTTGCAAATGCTATTTTCTCAGTTGCAACAATGGCGATTGCCGTTCCGACCGGTATTAAAATATTCAACTGGCTCTTTACAATGTGGGGCGGAAGTATTCGTTTTACGACACCGATGATGTGGGCAGTAGCCTTCATTCCATCATTCGTAATGGGAGGAGTTACAGGTGTTATGCTAGCATCTGCACCAGCTGATTATCAATTTCATGATAACTATTTCGTAGTAGCTCACTTTCATTATGTAATTGTCGGTGGTGTTGTATTTGGTTTACTTGCAGGAGCCCATTATTATTGGCCGCTGATGTTTAATAAAGTATTGAATGAAACGTTAGGAAAGATAACATTTTGGTTATTCTTTATCGGTTTCCATTTAACGTTCTTTATTCAGCATTTCCTTGGCTTAATTGGTATGCCACGTCGTTACTACACATATCTTGAAGGTCAAGGGTTGGAAATGGGCAATATGATTAGTTCTATTGGAGCGGTATTTATGGCTCTTGGAACGATTGTTCTTCTATTCAATGTAATTAAAACAACAGTATCAAAAGAAAAGGCTGGTCGTGATCCGTGGGATGGACGTACATTAGAATGGACAATGCCAGCACCTACACCAGAATATAACTTTAAACAATTACCATTTGTTCGCGGGTTAGATCCGTTTTGGATTGAAAAACGTGAAGGGAATAAAGAGATGACAGCGGCGGAACCAGTGGGTGATATTCATATGCCAAATCCATCATTTTCACCATTTATCATTTCTTTAGGATTGTTTATAGCGGCATTCGGTGCAATGTATATGCAGGGTGGAAAAGATAAGTTTTGGTTATTAGTAGCAATTATCGGTTTAATTATTACGTTTGGTACAATGTTCCTACGTTCAGTAATTGATGATCATGGATATCATATTCATAAAGAAGATTTGGAAGATAAGGGGGGCAAGGCGTAATGCATGTAGATGAAAAATTAACGAATGAAACATTTCCAGCAGAGCCTGAAAAAGCAACCCTTGAGGGGAAAAATAAGTTTGTCGGTTTTTGGTTATTTCTTGGAGGCGAAACAGTATTGTTCGCTTCCTTATTTGGCACATATTTAGCGTTAAAGAATTCTACAAATGGCGGACCAACATCTCAAGAGATGTTCCAAATGCCACTCGTTTTCATTATGACGATGCTTTTATTAACGAGTAGCTTAACGAGCGTATATGCGATGTATCATATGAAAAACTTTAATTTTAAGAAAATGCAACTTTGGCTACTAGTAACAGTGTTGCTAGGTTTAGGGTTTTTAGGATTTGAGATATATGAGTTTTATCATTATACGCATGAATTTAAGCATACTATGAGAAGTAGCGCATTTGGTTCCGCGTTTTATGCTCTTGTTGGTACACATGGACTCCACGTATTGTTTGGATTGTGTTGGATTTTAACATTAATCTTTAGGAATGCGAAGAGAGGTCTAAATTTATACAATGCACCGAAGTTTTATGTTGCATCGATTTATTGGCACTTTATTGACGTAGTTTGGGTGTTTATTTTCACTGTAGTATATTTAATGGGAATGGTGGGATAAACAATGGCGATAAAGCAAACGAATAATCCTAAAGTTGATCTTGTTTATCGGAAAAGAAAAAGTGCGGAGGAAATGAAGCATCAAGTTATTACATTTGCATTAATGATTTTTTTAACATTAGTTGCATTTGCAGCGGTAGCATATCCGAAAACTTTTAGTCCGACTTTTTCAGTACCATTTATTTTACTATTAGCGGTGGTACAAGTAATTTTTCAATTGTATTATTTTATGCATATGAGTCATAAAGGACATGAAGCGGCAAGTTTCTTTCTTTATTCTGGTCTGTTGATCGGATTAATTACAATTTTAGCTTTTATGACAATTGTGTGGATTTGAAAAGTGAAGAATAAGGGAGCTTGTGTTGACACAGCTCCCTCTTCATGTTATGTGAACGGATAACCTTAAGAAGGTAGGTGTGAAAATGAGTAACTTGTGGATATTTGGTTTTCAAGCGCTATGGAGTCCAATCTTTTTATTATTTATGCTTTCGATCCTCATTGGATATTTTTTAATTATTGGGCCGTATAGAATGCGATTTGAACATGCGACAAAGGTAAGTAAGAAGCAAGTTTTTTATTTTACGACTGGAATTGTTCTTTTGTATTTTGTAAAGGGAGGGCCTATTGATTTAATTGGTCATATTATATTTAGTGCACATATGTTTGAAATGGCAGTTATGTATATTGCCGTTCCGCCTTTGTTGTTGCTTGGTATACCAGTTTGGTTATATCGTTATATTACTTCTTTTAAGTTCGTTCAAATTATATTAAAGATATTTGCTAAGCCACTTATTGCATTGTTTGTATTTAATGGCCTGTTTTCTTTTTATCATTTACCAGTTGTTTTTGATGCAGTAAAACAAAGTCAAATTGCTCATCCTATCTGTCTCGCTATATTGTTCTTTACGGCAATCATGATGTGGTGGCCGATGCTAAATCCATTACCAGAATATCAAACGTTAAGTGATATAAAGAAACTTGGTTATATGTTTGCTAACGGTATATTATTAACGCCAGCTTGCGCGTTAATTATTTTTGCAACGGCGCCGTTGTTTGCAACATATACGGATCCGGCTGCTTGGATGAAGGCGATGGAACTATGTGTACCGGCGGGAACTTTATCTGATTTAAATATAACTGGACCAGAATTTTTACACTGGATGCCGATCGTACAAGACCAACAAACAGGCGGCATCATTATGAAAATTGTCCAGGAAATAGTGTACGGTACAATTATTGGTTATGTGTTCTTTCGATGGGCGCGTCGAGAGCGTGAAAAGGATAAAGAGCAGTTACAACAATTGCCGCCGTATTTACAAACGAAGTAAAAAAGTGTATGGGTTTCCATACACTTTTTTAGTTTTACTAAACTTCAATAGATTGAATTTTCTAATTATTTATGTTAAGTTAGTGTAGGCATGTACTAAAGTGGATATAAGATTTACTACTAGCTTTAATGCATAATAATTCCATGTGTAGTACAAGTTTTTTTGAGAGTTACAAATTTATATTGTTATCTTTAATAAAACAAGGACTATTTTAAGGGGGAATTTAAATGGGTAGTAGTGGAAGTATGGTAAAGCCAATTAGTGGTTTTTTAGCAGCATTAATACAATATCCAGTACCGGTAGTAGAGTCACGTGCAGACATTGATAAACAAATTAAACAGATCATAAAAACAATTCATTCAACTAAAGCAGGGTATCCTGGATTGGAATTGATAGTATTTCCAGAATATAGTACGCAAGGGCTTAATACAAAAAAATGGACTACAGAAGAGTTTTTATGTACAGTCCCTGGGCCAGAAACAGACTTGTTTGCTGAGGCATGTAAAGAGTCTGAAGTATATGGTGTTTTTTCTCTAATGGAAAGAAATCCTGATGGTGGAGAACCGTATAATACAGCAATAATTATTGATCCACAAGGTGGTGCGACACGTTCCTAAGTGAAAAGCTTAGGCATTGTCGAACTTACAGTTCAACAGTGAACTGTCATTCCAAGAAGTCAAATGATAGGGTAACGCCTTGAAGGGCTTCCTTTAATACTCCGACATGCAGTGAAGTTAGCAAGAACTGAACTGTATGAAGCTCGGTGAAGTCGGTTGAGAGTTACCGTAATCCTATAGGATACGAAAGTCACTCAGAGGTGGGTGGTGTAACCTATAAACCGGAAGTCTATAAATTACCTATGGTTAGTATGCACTATGAACCAATAGAGTATGGTATGTGCGGACGAATCTCTGATGGTACGGGTCTATATCGGAAGTAAGTCGAAAGGCTTACTGACACAATTAGTGTCGCTACTGTGGATGAGTAAAACTCGCCTTTATGAAAGTCCATATATTGTTACAGGCAATATCAAGGTAGCAGGCTCATAGGAGAAACCTAACGGTATATGCACAGATAGGAATGACGGAACGTGGTAAGCTGTCAACACTGAGGGCTTGCTTCCGATGAAGTGGTTCTAGGGAAAACAATTGTAAATTGTATAACCTAGGTTTATGACAGTGAAAGTGGTGGCACAGTACCTATGAAACGTGTAATGAACGTGGAGGGATAGCCACTAGTCGATTGAAAACTGACTGTTACTTATGGTTGACATGGTTTCGAGTAAGACTAAAGAGATGTAAACCTCCAGTAAATAAGGGGAGGTTACAGCCCATGTTAAAGAAAACTAAACTAAGGCACAGTGAATATTACGACATGCAAAGAAAGTATGATGAGTTATATTCTAATAGCCTTAATGGTAACAATTTCTATAAATTAATTGATATTATCGGTTCGGAAGAAAATATTAGATTAGCATACCGCAACATCAAAACTAATAAGGGGAGTAACACGGCTGGAGTTGACAATTTAACCATTAAAGATATTTGGCACCTAAACGATACAAAGATTATTCATGAAGTTAGGAAACGATTAAATAACTATCAACCACAAGCAGTTAAAAGAGTCCTTATCCCAAAAGAGGGCAGTGATAAGAAGCGACCCCTGGGGATTCCAACAATTTGGGACAGATTAGTACAACAATCTATCCTCCAAGTATTGGAACCTATTTGTGAAGCTAAGTTTCATAACCATAGTTATGGATTTAGACCGAACAGAAGTACACACCATGCACTAAGTAGAGTTGTAAGTCTTATTAACATAGGTCACCAACACTACTGTGTTGATATTGACATTAAGGGGTTCTTTGATAATGTATGCCACAAAAAGCTATTAAGGCAAATGTGGACTCTGGGAATAAGAGACAAATCACTTCTATGTGTTATTTCAAAAATCCTTAAATCTGAGATAGAAGGAGAGGGTATTCCCAATAAGGGTACTCCGCAAGGAGGAATTATTTCTCCTTTACTTTCCAACATTGTTCTAAATGAACTTGATTGGTGGATAAGTAGCCAATGGGAAACCTACAAACCTCACAGAATCTCTACTCGGCATTTAGGGTTTCGACAATATGCTAGGAAGTACACGAATCTAAAATGTGGTTATGTAGTGAGATACGCGGATGACTTCAAAATAATGTGTCGGACTTATGATGAAGCACAACGCTTTTATCATGCGACAGTTGATTTTCTCAAATCCCGCTTGGGATTAGAAATTAACCCCAAAAAGTCCAAAGTGGTTAATCTCAAGAAAAACTCGTCAGTTTTCCTTGGATTCAAAATCAAAGTGGTTAAACAAGGTAAAGCTAAATTTGGATATATTGCAAAAACCAGTATGTCCGACAAAGCTATTACAAAAGCTAAAAGACAACTAAAAGAACGAATCAAAGGAATTCAAAAGGAGCCCACTTCAGAGAAAGTTACTCAATTTAATTCAACCCTTCTTGGTATACAAAATTACTTTAAATATGCGGTTACAATTTACATGGATTTAACGGAGGTAAATTACTCTCTGCGAAGAGTCATAAGAACCAGACTTAGAAACAATATGAAGCACATGAAGTTCTGTGAAACATCTGTGAATTTTAAAAGGAAGACCAAAGGAATACAACCTAACACTAAGATTTACGTTGTACAGAACACTCCACTCTTACCAGTTACAGGAATACATCATAAAAACCCGTGGAATTTTTCGCAGGTTATCTGTAACTATACGGAAACGGGGCGTAATAAAGTACATAGTAATCTTAAGGCAATACCTAAGGATGTTCTCAACCAAGTTATGAGGACTTATTCGAAGAATAAAAGTATTGAGTACAACGATAATAGGATATCAAAATACGTTGCTCAATATGGTAAGTGTTATGTAACTGGTGAGGAAATTGGTATTGAACGTGTTCATTGTCATCACATTGTTCCCATTAAACAAGGTGGGGATGACAAGTACAACAACTTGGTAATTGTAGATTGGTTTATACACAAACTGATTCACATGACGAATCTTAATAAGATTACACATTACCTTCGGTCTTTTAAACTTAACAAGAAACAAATGGATAAACTGAATGTGCTAAGAACTAAAGCTGGAAATGAACCGATAGTAACATAATTTGATTTTAAAGTCAGTTGGAAACGATGGAACGCCGTATGCTAGGAAACTAGCACGTACGGTGTGAGGTGGGGGAAAAGGTGGAGATTACATCAAAGCCTTACCTATCATCATAAATGATTTTGAAGTATCGTAAGCTAAATCCTTGGGTGCCAGTTGAACCTTGGAAGGCTGGAGATTTAGGTTTACCTGTTTGTGATGGACCAGGAGGAAGTAAATTAGCTGTTTGTATTTGTCATGATGGTATGTTTCCTGAAGTAGCTCGTGAAGCAGCTTATAAAGGTGCAAATGTCTTGATTCGTATTTCTGGATATAGCACACAAGTTAGTGAACAATGGATGTTAACTAATCGTTCGAATGCATGGCAAAATTTAATGTATACATTGTCGGTGAACTTAGCCGGTTATGATGGTGTATTTTATTATTTTGGTGAAGGACAAGTATGTAATTTTGATGGGACTACTTTAGTGCAGGGACACCGAAATCCTTGGGAGATTGTTACTGCTGAAGTATATCCAGAGCTAGCAGATCAAGCTAGATTAGGATGGGGTCTCGAAAATAATATATATAATCTAGGTTCAAGGGGATATGTAGCGACTCCTGGTGGGGTGAAAGAAAACCCATATACGTTTGTAAAAGATTTAGCTGAAGGTAAATATAAGGTTCCTTGGGAAGATGAGATTAAAGTAAAGGATGGAACTATTTATGGATATCCAGTCAAAAAGACGATTCATTCTTAAGTAAGATAAATAGAACAAGCGCATCATATTGATGCGCTTGTTCTATTTACTCAATGATTTGGAATTCTTTTAACTCTTTTTCGATATTTTGTAGGAGTTGTTCGCTTTTTTGAATGACATTCGTTGGGAAAGTTTCACCATCACCATATTCAACGCCGTGAGGATAATAATGTTTACCTAATAAGGGAGGGAGTAGCTTTATTTCAGCGTGTCTGCTGCCAATGTCACCTTCAACAGCTAAACCTTGTACACGTAAATAATAAACATCGTTTAATATTTCGAATTTATAATCGTATGTAACTCGTTCATAATCCCACTGTCCAGCAAGTACAAAATGGTTCTTTTCCATAATCTCTGTTAATAGTGTTAAATCAACGACTGCCCCATTAAATTTCGTATTTGTAAATTGCATAAAATACCTCCTTTTTTAATGTTACACCATTATTTTTATAATAGTATGAATAATAAGAAAGTGCAATTCATATTGAGAGAAAAGGGATAATCCAGACTTTTTTTGCGAAAATATGATATAGTGAAAAGAGTACGGTACACACAAAAAAAGGAAAGAAAAGGATTTGTGTATATCTCAATTTTATGTTTTTTGCAGGAGGTATATCGATTGAAGAAATTATTGCGTATCGTAATGATTACAATTTTAATTTTAGCTGTTGATTTATACGGGAAATTACTCGTTTCACAATATATATTAACCCCATCTCAATCAAAGCAAGAAAATAAAATTGTGAAAAAGAAAAAACAAGTAAATGAAGACTCTTCTGATACGGTTTTAAATATGATTGGTGGGGACTCTGAAAATTTATTAGCAAAATGGGGCGAACCTTCTCGAATAGAACCATCTGCTTACGGATATGAATGGTGGGTATACAATCAAGATTTAGCTCAGTATGTTCAATTTGGGGTTGCTGAACGTAAAATTGTAACGGCGTATGTCGCTGGTGAGCAAGTTAAGGTGCCACCTTATTATATAAATGAAAAGTATGAAGATGTGTATAAAAAGAATCCACTTTCTCATGAGATTTCGTTAAAAAGAGGAAAGAATAGTTATCAATTTGAGTTATCTGATACCGAAGTGATGGAACAACCATTAGTACCAGTAGAAGATGGTTGGGCACAATTATATTTTGATCATTTTACGCATGAGCTTGTCGGTGTTCGTTATATGGATGACGAAACGTTATTGCGTCAAAGACCGTATCAGCTCGTTTATTCGGGTGAATTATTAGCAGAACAACCATTAACTCCAGATAAAATGAAACAAATAGAGAATGGGAATATGCAACAAATTTTTGATTTAACAAATATTATTCGAAGTCGTCATAATTTACCGTTATTAGCGTGGGACCAACAAACGGCAGAGGTGGCAATCGGTCATAGTAAAGATATGAAGGATAATAATTACTTTTCACACGATTCACCTACATTAGGTACGTTAGGAGATCGTTTACAGCGCGGGAAAGTAGGGTTTCAACTTGCTGGTGAGAACATAGCGGCGCAACATAGTGATGGGGTTGCGGCATTGCAAGGTTGGTTAAATAGTGAGGGACATCGAAAAAATTTATTGAATGAACAATTTACAGGATTAGGTGTTGGCGTATACGATAAGTTTTATACACAAAACTTTATTCGGAAATAAAATGAAACTGTAAATTGTGGATGGGAATCTTCCCCTATGCAAATAGTAGGATAAAAAGGTGCATGAATCGTCTAAAAATAGGCGAACCATGCGCCTTTTTTTTCTTATTATATAGTAGATATACATGAAGAGGTGAGGATTATGCCGACAACAAAAGGACCGTTACATCCATCGGTTCAACAGTTTAAAGAGTTTGTAAACCATCACCCTAAAATGCTTCATGAAGTTCGAAGTGGTCATAAAACTTGGCAACAGTTTTATGAGGAATGGTACTTACTTGGTGAAGAAGATCCAATATGGGCAACTTTTAGACCGGATGGAGCGCCTGCTTTTTCTTCGGTAAAAGAAAAGAAAAAAGAAAATGGAAAAGAAAAGGATACTCGAACTGAAGAGGAAAAAACTGCTGATGTGATGGGACAAATGCTTTCTTTCTTTAAAAAGTTAGACGTGGAACAAATGCAACATCATTTAGCCAATGTGACGAGTGCTATTGGGAGTGTGCAACAAGTTTTTCAACAATTTCAAGGAAAACGCACGCAGCAAGAAGAGAGTACTTCCGAAAATAATCCATTTTTCTTTCAGAAGGATTAGGAGGAAAGCGGATGAGAGCAGAAATTATGGAGTTTATAAAGGCTGATGAGGATTTATCTCGCTATATTAGGGAGCAACCTTACTGGTATAGAAAACTAACGCGAAACCCTGAAGAAAAAGAGGCATTTGAGTTAGCAGCTATGCAACATTTCAAAAAAACGATACCAGATAAAGTTGAGAAATTTCAAAATCAATTGGCAGTTGCTTCCATTATGATTGATATGTTTCAGTATATGAAGCAGCAAAATGCAACATAATTGGAAGGGAAAACTATGTCCGTCATGCAGAACTTTTGATACAATAGAAGCGGATTATTTAAAAAGGAGTTGCAGCATGAGCATGACGGAAATTTGTTTAGTACGACATGGACAAACTGATTGGAATTTTCAAGAGATTATTCAGGGACGTGAAGATATTCCGCTTAATGAAGTGGGGAAGAAGCAAGCGAGTCAAAGTGCAGCTGCTTTGCAAGCGGAGGCATGGGATATAATTATAAGTAGCCCATTAATTAGAGCGCAAGAAACAGCTAAGGAAATTGCAGAGGCAACTGGATTACAATCAATTTTATTAGATGAGCGATTTGTTGAACGTAATTTTGGTGAAGCTTCTGGGAAGCCAGTTGCGACTGTTAGGGAATTAATTGCAGAAGGTAAAGTAGAAGGTATGGAGCAAGATGAAGAAATTGTAGCTCGTTGTTTTGCTGCGGTAAAAGATGTTGCAGAAACTCATTCTGGCAAACGTATTATTATTGTAGCCCATTCTCATGCGATAAAAGCAATTTTACATGCAATTGCTCCGGAAGATATTTCGTTTAAGACACCGTTAAAAAACGCATGTATTAGTTATGTGAATGAAAATAGTGGGAAGTGGGATGTTGTTAAATACAACATCGCGGAACATATTAATGTATAAATGTGTACTGAATTTATTAAAAAATAGTTAGAATGATATCTTTCTGTTTAGTGAGACACTTCAATTAGTAGTTCTATTCTAAATGTGGTATGATAAATACTCGGAGGTGTCTCTCATGATTGTAGCGACGCTAGAAAGCGTATTAATATTAGATAAGGCAGAGCAGCTTGCAAAAGCGATCATCTGTTCAGATATAGCAGAAGATTACCGTAAATGTTATAAAGACTTGCATGAAGATATGGAAGTTCAGACGTTAATTCAGCAATTTACAGCGATGAAAGAACGATATGAGGAAGTGCAACGTTTCGGTAAATATCATCCTGACTATACTTTCGTTTCGACGAAAATGAGGGAATTGAAGCGTTCTGTAGATTTACATGATAAGATTGCAGCTTTTAAACGAGTAGAAACGGCTTTACAAAAGTTGTTAGATGAAGTTAGTGTAGCAATCGGTTCTGAGGTGTCCTCTTCCATCAAAGTTCCAACAGGAAATCCATTTTTTGATGCTGGTGGCTGTGGTGGCGGTTGTGGTACCGGCGGAGGTTGCGGTTGTAAAAAAACGGGGTAAATCACCCCGTTTTTTAGAAGGTAGAAGAAAACGTATACAGAGTTTGTCCTGTAATGTCATAAATTTCTGATTGGTTTTCATAAAATATAAAATATATGTTTTTAAAAGGAGAAGATGGAGAAGATTATGTTCGGGCAACGACAAAGTATGATTGTTTATTTACATTCATTGAAACATGCCAAGATTTTAAGAAAATATGGTAACATACATTACATATCAAAACGTTTAAAATATGCAGTAGTATATTGTGATATGGAACAAATTGAGCATATGATGCAAAAGTTGAACAAACTTCCTTTTGTGAAAAAGATAGAACAGTCGTACCGCCCGTATTTAAAAACGGAATTTGAAAATTCACGTCCTGATCGGGCAAAAGAATACGATTATAGCTAATAGAAAAAATCCCCTGCTAATTTTGAAGTGAACCCGAATAGTGGTACATGAAAAAAACACCTCCTGAATTCGCATACTAAGTATGCAAATTCAATGGAGGTGTTTTTCGTTTGAAGACAAGAGTTCATTACCCAGAAGAAACAAAGTGGAAAGTGATTGAAATGAAGAAAGACGGCTATTCAAATCGTACAATTATGGAGAAACTCGGAATTAAAAATGTTTCCCAAATTAAGACATGGATGAAATGGTATCGTACAGATCAAACGTATCGTTTTCAACAACCTGTAGGAAAACAATATTCTTATGGAAAAGGACCAAAAGAGCTCAGTGAATTAGAACAGCTACGTTTAGAAAATAAACATCTAAAAACAAAATTACTTGTATGGGGAAAGTATCTGGAAATCGAAAGGGGCTGAAACCAGAAACTGTAGTTACTTTATGGGAAAATGTAAAAACAAAAATAACGGTAAAAGAATTGTGTAACGTATTAGAATTACCCCGTTCCACATTTTATCGTTGGTTACAACGAACGGAAGATTTGAAAGATGGTATAGAAGAGAAAATAAAGGACGTTTGTCTTAGGCATAAATTCCGGTATGGATATCGAAGAGTGACCGCTACTCTTCGAAAAATGGGACTGTGTGTCAATCATAAAAAAGTATTACGAATCATGAGACAAAATCACATTCTTTCAAAAGTACGTCGAAAGAAAAAGAAATATATCAATGGTGCGGAGCCAATGGTAGCCCCTCATCGATTGGAGCGCCAATTCGATGCATCCAGACCAAATGAAAAATGGTTTACGGATGTGACGTATCTCTTATTTGGAGAGCGTACTTTGTATTTATCAACGATTATGGATGCCTTTAATCGTGAAATTATTAGTTGTGTCATCAGCGAATCACAAACACTGACATTAGCGATGAAGACATTAAAACAAGCAATGAGAGGGCGAAAAGTAAAAGATGTCCTTCTTCACTCAGATCAAGGAAGTATTTATACAGCAAAAGAATTTCAAGCGTATGCCAAAGAAAACGGCATTATCACCAGCATGTCCCGGAGAGGAAATTGCCATGATAATGCCGTCATGGAAAGCTTCTTTGGTCATTTAAAAAGTGAAGCTTTCTATTCACAAAAGATAACAAAAGTATCCAACACAACTGTGCGAAAGATTGTGCTAGAATACATTCATTACTACAATTGTGTGCGAATTCAAGAAAAATTAAACCACCTATCCCCTAAAGAATTTAGGGAACAAGTGGTTTAGGTGTTTTGATTGGTGTCCCGTTTTCGGGGGTCACTTCAATTTTAACAGGGGATTTTTTATTTGAAATAACACATTATTTCATTGGAGGAATAAAATTATTCATTCGTAAAATACCAATTAAATGATTGAAAAACAGTTCTTTTTCTGGGAAAGTTGTGGATGGTTTTACCGTAAAGGTAGTCACTTTTTTTCCAAGTTGTTCTGCCGTTTCTTCAAATAAAATGACGCGTTTACTTTTTTTATTTTCAAGTACAGGAATGCCTTCACGACATATGTATAATGGTTGGAAATCACCAGTAGTAGTTGGTTTTAATATTACAACAAGTGAGCACACTTTTTTTTCATTTTTAATTGTTTCAAATTGTAACATATGTGTTATACGTTCTTGATTTGCTTTGGCAATTTCAAGTAATTCATATAAATCAGAGTAGCCCTCTCCGAGTTCTATAAAGCGTTGAATCATATCTTTTCCTCCTCTTTCTTTTACTGTACCATCTCACTTTTTAAATGAAAAGTAGACAAAGAAAAAAAACCCTGCAAAGCAGGGCCCTTCTTATACTAGCATGTACTAGTAAGAAGGCAAAGGGAGAGGAGAAACCGGAGGAAGAACTTATGGGGAAACGTAAGTCTTCTCCGCGGTTGGCAACAACATCGAAGGTGATGTTGTTATAGTTATTTATGTCCAATCTAAATGAAGATATACATGATGAAATTAAATTTTATGTTGGGCTTTTTATTTTTCTTTTTTTTATTTTATGATAGGATAAAAAAGATAAAGTGAAACGAATAGTTCGTGTTAGCGAATGGTGAGATGAATACATAAAAATGCAGAGCGGTTATTTTAAGCTAAGTTCTTCTAGTCTTCGTTGGAAGATGAATGGAATCGTAAAGTTTGGTAGCGGTTACCGAATGGAGAAGGGCTTTCTATAATTGCTCGATAGATTGAAATAAAGGTAGTGACAACAGATGAGAGTAGTTTCAGGAAAATGTAAAGGACACCCACTTAAAGCGGTGCCAGGTAATACAACACGTCCAACGACTGATAAAGTAAAAGAATCCATTTTTAATATGATAGGCCCTTATTTTGATGGGGGTGTCGCTCTTGATTTATTTGGTGGTAGCGGTGGTCTTGGAATCGAAGCTATAAGTAGAGGGATTGATAAAGCGATTTTTGTTGATCGAGACAATAAAGCGATAAAGGTAATCCATCAAAATTTAGAAAGTTGTAGAATACAGGAACAAGCTGAAGTATATCGGAATGATGCAGAACGTGCGATAAAAGCACTTATAAAACGTGAAATATCATTTGATCTTATATTAATTGATCCTCCATATAAAGATCAAAAAATTGTATCTTTAATTAGTGTAATGGATCAACATGGATTGCTACATAACGATGGTTTAATTATGGCGGAGCATGGTAATGATGTAGTTTTACCTGAGGCTATAGGAAGACTTGTAAAAGTACGAGCTGAAAATTATGGCATTACAGCGATATCGATTTATAAGTATGAAGGTGAGGGGACGGAATGACAAGTATAGCTATTTCTTCGGGCAGTTTTGATCCAATTACCCTTGGGCATCTGGATATTATTAAAAGGGGAGCAAAAGTATTTGACGAGGTATACGTAGTAGTTTTAAACAACTCGTCAAAAAAACCGTTCTTTTCAGTGGAAGAGCGTTTAGATTTAATTCGAGAAGCAACAAAGGATATTCCTAATGTCAAAGTAGATTCACATAGTGGACTACTAGTTGAGTATGCAAAAATGCGTAATGCGAACGCGATTTTACGTGGATTACGCGCAGTTTCTGATTTTGAATATGAAATGCAAATTACTTCTATGAATCGAAAGTTAGATGAAAACATTGAAACCTTTTTTATTATGACAAACAATCAATACTCATTTTTAAGCTCGAGCATTGTGAAAGAAGTTGCGAGATATGGAGGAAGTGTAGTAGATCTTGTACCTCCTGTTGTAGAACGTGCTTTAAAAGAAAAGTTTCAAACCCCGTTAAAGTGAACGGGGTTTTTCTTTGTTGCTCCGAAAAAATAATAAGATGACATATACATATAAGCAAAATAATGTAAATATCGGTCCGTAGTGTATAAAAGATGTCCAAAATTCATGCAGAATAGAAGAATGATTCGATAAAAAGACAGGGATATCTTTTTGCATAGGTGAAAAAGAGCTTACTTTTTCATAAAATGGTTTCCAAAATATAAAAGTAAAAATAGGGGCAAGAATACTTTGGATAATTCGTGCGAAAAAATAGGGCTTAAATCGAATGTCTGTTTCAGCTAATATGCTAGCGACTTGTGCCTGAATAGAAAGGCCGCTAAATGCTAAAATAAAGCTTGTTACCATAGCTTGCTGCAGGAGGGGTGTTTCAGTTATTTGACTAATCATTTGGCTTCCAAGTGTCATTTCAAACATGCCAGATAATATTGGGATACTAAATTCAGTAGTTAGTTGGAAGAATGATAAAATATGTTGCATAATAAAAGAAAGGGCTGCTGTAATATGAAATACAGTAATCATTTTATTTAAAACAGAGAATAAAATAATAAATCCGCCAATCATAAGTAGCGTTTGAATAGAAGAAACGATAGCGTCCCCAAGTAATTTTCCTATTGGTCTTTTTTCTTGCATACGTGTCTCATGTAGAATTGAAAAAGGGTTTTGAAAAGGGTGTTTTTTAGTAACATGTTTATCATGCGTGGAACGGTTGTTATTGCCATAAAAACGCATCAGTAACCCGACAGCAAAATTACTTACATAATGTGCAGCAGCTAATACGATTCCTAATTTCGGATTATTGAAAAAACCGATAGAAACAGCGCCAAAAATAAAAAGTGGATTGGATGAGTTTGTAAAAGATACGAGGCGCTCTGCTTCAATTTGTGTTAGCTGATTGCTTTTGCGCAGTCTAGCGCTTAATTTGGCGCCAGCGGGAAAGCCTGAAGCCATTCCCATTGCCCAAACAAATCCGCCTATTCCTGGAACGCGGAAAAGTGGTCGCATAAGTGGTTCTAATATAACGCCTATAAATTTTACAACACCAATACTAATGAGAAGTTCGGCAATGATGAAAAACGGTAAAAGTGAAGGGAATACAACTTCCCACCATATATTTAACCCTCGAATGGAAGCTTGTAAAGCAGCTTGGGGGTGGAGTACAAGAGAAAAGGTTAAAAAAAGTGTTGATATGGTAAGGAAAGCCGTTTTCCATTTTTCATACATGTAAGTAAATCCCCCTTTGTCCCAAAAAACGTTCATTTCAGTATACGTGGATACGTAGTGAATTTAGACCATAAGTATGAAAAAGGAACGAAAAAAATTAAAGGGTGAGAAAAGTGAAAGAACCGAAAATTGGCTTAGCTCTTGGATCTGGGGGCGCAAAAGGTTTTGCTCATATTGGTGTTATAAAGGTTTTAAGGGAAAATGATATACCGATTCATATGATTGCAGGAAGTAGTATGGGGGCTTTAGTAGGTACATTTTATGCGGCTAGTTCAAACGTTGAAAGACTGTATAAACTGGCAAATGTTTTTAAGAGGAAATATTATTTAGATTTTACGGTTCCGAAAATGGGATTTATTTCTGGAAAACGTGTCAAAGATATGATTAAAATGTTTACATATAATAAAAATTTAGAAGAATTAGATATCCCGACGGCTGTTGTGGCTACTGATATCTTAAAGGGGGAAAAAGTAGTTTTTACAAGTGGTCCAGTTGCAGAGGCGGTGAGAGCAAGTATTTCTGTACCTGGAGTGTTTGTGCCAGAGAAAATAGATGGACGATTATTGGTAGATGGCGGAGTAATTGATCGCATCCCAGTATCGGTTGTGAAAGAGTTAGGTGCCGATATTGTCATTGCTGTTGATGTATCCCCGATTAAAGTAAATGGAGAGGTTACGTCTATTTATGATGTAATTATGCAGAGTATTGAAATTATGCAACATGAGCTTGTGATAAATCGACAAATTGCATCTGATTTAATGATGCGACCAGCTGTAGAACAATTTAGTTCCCGGGCTTTTACAAACATTGAAGACATTATTCGAGTTGGAGAGGTAGAAGCGGAAAAGCATGTTGCAAATATTCATTTATTAATTGAGCAGTGGAAGGAGAAACATAATGTTTAAGCGTTTTCGGTTTATATATGCAATTTTAATAGGGGTTATATTGGCAATGTTACTTGTTTATGTACGCCTGCCGTATTATGTAACGAAACCCGGAATGGCTGCCAAATTAGAGCCTTACGTTCAAGTTGAAGGGGGAACAAAAGAATCAGGTGATTTTATGCTTGTTACGGTTTCAATGGGACCGGCAAATGTAGTGAATTTAATAGCGGCACAGTTTAATAAATATACACATATTTCAAAAGCGGAAGAAATATTGCAAAAAGGTGAAAGTGATGAAGAATATCAATTTCGCCAAAATTATGCGATGAAAGATTCGCAAAATGCAGCGATTTATAATGCTTATAAACGTGCAAATCGTACTGTTTCTTTTGAAAATAAAGGTGTGTTGGTTGCTGGTGTAGCGAAAGGGATGCCTTCAGAAGGAAAGCTTAAACTTGGAGATGTTATCATTGCCGTCGACGGAAAAACATTTGAAAAGACAGAACAATTTATTGAATATATGACAGGGAAAAAAGAAGGAGATACAGTAAATATTGAGTACAAGAGGGATGGGAAACAGTTAAAAGAAAATTTAAATGTAAAGACTATTCCGAATGGAAATGGACGTGTTGGTATAGGTGTTTCTATCGTTACGGAAAGAGAATTAGTGGTAGATCCGAAAGTGAAAATTGACTCTCATGAAATAGGCGGACCATCGGCAGGCCTAATGTTTACATTAGAAATATATAATCAACTGGTGGAAGATGATTTAACAAGAGGGCATGAAATAGCTGGAACAGGGACGATCAATGAAAAGGGAGAAGTTGGCCCGATTGGCGGTATTCAGCAAAAAGTGGTTGCTGCAAGTGATGCTGGTGCTGAAGTGTTCTTTGCACCAAATGAAAAAGGTGCAGAGAAATCGAATTATAAAGATGCACTTGAGGCTGCGAAAGATATTAAAACGAAAATGAAAGTTGTGCCAGTTGATACGTTGGATGATGCATTAATGTATTTGGAAAAAATGGGAAATAAATAAAAAAATCTCTCTTTTTTAGAGAGATTTTTTTATAGGAATTTTGCAGTTGTTTCATCGTAACGAATTGGGTGATGTGTTGCATCTTGTTTTAGTAGTTGTGCTCGTAATGGTTCTTGCATGATGGAGAAATATACAGAATTGGCTTTTCGATCTATGTGTAAAGTAGGATGGTCAAATGTTTTTGTATGGGTAAGGATTGGAAGCTCTATTTTTTTCTTGTTTTTTGAAAGGTACGTTTGTCCTTTTTGTGACATGCCTAATAGACGAATGTATGGTGCATGTTGCTCTATATTTGCGCAATGTATTTCTTCTTTTGTTGTATTTGTTAAAATATGTGTACAAGCTCTTTGTAATCTAGTCCACGTATAACGTTTCGTTTTTAACGCTTCCATGAATGAATGGAAGGAGGAACTGGTTTGTATTTTTGATAAAATACGATGCTCTAAACCTTCCTCAATTTCATATATATGTCGTAAGTCTTCTGGAGACATTGTCATAAGTTTGTATTTAAAAAATGAAAAGTATTGTTCCCAATTATGTAATGTCCCGTAGTTTTGTTTATAACTTGCTAAAAGAGAAGCAGTCGCTTTTGGGATGAAAGGCTCAATTTCTGTAAAGGAACTATTTTCACTAAAAAGTTGTTTGCGAATACTTGTTGCGCTTGCAATATGTTGGTCGTTAAATGTTTCATCATGATAATGAGATGCGAATCTTTTTATCGTTTGTGCTTGCATAGAACTATTTTGCATTAGAATTGCTTTTATGTATTGGAAGCCTAAAATGTTATTTGGTTGTGACATGTCTATATTTTTTTCAGAAGATAAAATGTGTAGGAAAGCTTCAGATGTAGCTTTTGCGTAACTATTACCTGCGTTCATAAATTGCTTTACAAGACGATTAAAAGTCTCTTCTTCATTTTTCTGCACAGAGATGGTGTTATAAAAATTTTCGATTTGTCCATCTTCACTGCCGAAACAAATTTCAGAAACGTGTAGGGCGTTTAAAATAGAAATAGCGCCATTTGCAAAGGTTTCGGCCTTTTGCGTTGAAAAGGCATAAGGAAGCTCTACAACGAGGTCTACACCGCATGCTAAGGCCATTTTGGTACGATACCATTTGGATACGAGTGCTGGCTCACCACGTTGTAAAAAAGGGCCACTCATAACAGCGATTGTAATATCAGAGTGTGTTAACTTTTTTGTTTGTTGCACATGATAAGCATGACCGTTATGAAAAGGGTTATATTCAACAACAATACCACTGGCTTTTATGGTAATCTCTCCTTTCGATGTAGCATCTTTTTGAAAAACGTGATACTCTATATATTATTTACTATGATGACTTCATTATAGTGTAAAGAAAAAACTTACACTATAAATGCATTATATCACTTATACCATAGGGTTTAACCATCTTGTTTTTCCTCATTGACCACTTTTTGACCACGTTGGCCACTTTTCAGTACATTTCCTAGCATTTCAGTCACTTCAATTTGACGTTCTTCATAAACATCAGTATAAATATTTAAAGTTGTAGAAACATTTGTATGACCAAGCAATTTTGAAACAACCTTTGCATTTGCGCCAGAATCGATTAAAATAGTTGTAAACGTTCTTCGGATATCGTGGAATCTAATATACGGTACGTCAATTGCTTCGCACAAAGCTTTCATTTGGTAGCGTATCGTATATGGATGCACGATTTTTTTATTTCTTGTGCAAATTAACAAGTCGAAAGAGTTCTCCTTCTTACGACTTTGATATTCTAACAACTCTCCCATTAATTCTTCTGTCATCGGGATTATACGATTAGATGCCTCAGTTTTTGTCTCACCTAATTCATACTTTCCATCAACAAGCGTTAATGTTCTTTGTACATGGATAGTCTTATTTTTAAAATTAATATCATCCCACTGTAAAGCTAATACTTCTCCGATTCGCATGCCTGTATGCAAAGCTAAAACAAAAGCAATATAATAGCTTCCTTGTATTTTTGCATACTCCATAAACTTCATGGCTTGTTCAACTGTCCAACTAGCTTGCGACTTCTTTTTAACTTTAGGGCGCTTAGCTTTCTTAGCAGGATTAGAGTTAATCATTTCTAGTTCTACTCCTTTATCGAGGATTTGTTTTAACATAACATCAACAGATGAAATGTATTTCGTAGTTAGACCCTCTTTAAGTAGCTTCTGGTGAAAATTATGAACGGTCAATGGTTTTATATCTGATAACCTCTTCTCACCAAATTCAGGCATAACACGGGAGCGTAGAATGCGTTTGTATTGATACAATGTGGATGGTCTACATGATGATTCTTTCTCTTGCATCCAGATTTCTACGAGCTGAGAAAAGCGAATATCACTATTCTCGTAATCCCCATTTGCTAAATCATTTGTTACTCTTGCCACTTCTTCTTGAGCAGCTTTCTTTGTTTTAAAGCCACCTTTAGTGATTTGTTTCCGTTTACCTGTGAGTGGGTCTTTGCCAACATCCATAGTAAAAGACCACTTCTCACCACGTTTACGAAAGTATGCCATGATTTTCACCTCGTCATAATCGTTTTCTAGATACAAGCTGTGGTATGTGGTAGTGGTATAAGAATGATAGCATGTTAGCGTATTTTTTGTAAAAGGTATAATTTGATGTTTATTAAGCAATTTGTTTCATTTATTTGTTCCAATATTCGACAAAAAAGCTATAATAGAGAAAGACATAAAATACATATTGCTATGTATAAGATATAGAAGATGGGTGGGTTACGAAGTATGGAAGTAATGGTTCCGCGGCGCTTTAATCGCAGTACAATGTATGAATTGTTAGAAGCAGTAATTGATGAGGATTTAAAACCTAAAGCTGAAGAAATTACATTTAATTTCCGACAACTAAATTTTATTGAGCCTGCTGGTGTAACTATACTAGGAAATTTATTTGAGTGGTTAAATAAAAATGGTGTTACATGCGATAAAATATTGCCAAGAAGGATAGATGGAAGGGATGCCGTTAGGTATTTGGATGATTCTCTATTTTTTGAGCAATACTTTGGAGAGAAATTAAGAGAACAAGCAGGTTTGAGACCCACAACCATCCCGTTAAACTTGGTTTCATACGCAAACAGTTATCAATTCTTACGCGGTAGGTTTGCTTTTTGGCTTGCAAATAGATTAGATGTAACTGTTGAATCTGTTAAAAATATAACGGTTTCCATGGAAGAAATTTTCAATAATATTAGGGATCATGCGCAAGAAAATACAGGGTGTATTTTCGCACAACACTATCCGAATAAAGATGACGAAAATACAGTACATATTACTATTTCTGACTTCGGTGTTGGTATTCCGCATAATATACAAAAGGAATACCCTTTAATGGATGATGGAGAAGCTTTAAATATGGCGATTACAGCGGGATTTTCTACAAAAAGTACTCCAAGAAACAGAGGGGTTGGTTTAGCTACATTAGTTGATAATGTTGTTAAGGACCTTGGTGGCGAAGTGTATATCCACTCTAATCATGGTATACTAACTTGTAAAACAGGAAACACTGACATTGATGTAGAATATAATGTATCACCATCATATTATCCAGGCACTTTAATTCAAATGAAATTAAAGGCCGATAATATAGAAAATATAATATCAGATGAGGAGGACTTCGGAGAATGGGAATAATTAATGTTTTAGATCATGTAGAACGTTGCTATTCAAATGACGACGGACAAATCATTCAAGATTTAATCAGACATAGTTTTAAACAAAATGAGAAAGTGGTAGTATCATTCAAAGGAGTAACAGCATTAAATTCATCTTTTGTTAATACTGCATTTATTGAATTGTTAAATGACTATGAATTTTCTTTCATAAAGGCACATTTAGGCTTTTCTAACTCAACAGCACAAATTAATAAAATGATAAAAAGTAGATTTAATTTTGAGGTAAATGAAAGAAAAAACTTAGTAACCGTTTAAAAGGATTTGATTGAAAAGAGCTATTTTACATAGCTCTTTTTTCTTTAATTTACAGATATAAAAGAAGTGAGCTACAATATTTATACACGAAAAGAAAGGGGGATAAAAAATGGGAGAGTTCACAAAAGAACCTGGTGGACATAAAGTTACTGATTCAGGTGTAGGCTGGCACAATGAACCAGGTGGTGGTGGTTGGAAATACAATGAAGACCCTGGTACAGGTTGGAAAACAATTTTTGGACCAGGGACAGGTATATAAGAAAAGGGGGGAACGAAATGAAAAGGTACATAAAAGATCCAGGTGGTTCAAAGATGATTTCCGATCCAGGTACAGGAATGGGGATTTTGGACCCAGGATCAGGCGGGGGATATACAACTGATCCAGGTGGTGGGATGGGTATGTATGATCCTGGGGCAGGTGGAGGATATATAAAAGATCCAGGCACAGGAATATAAAAAAGAGAGCTAAGCGCTCTCTTTTTTTGTTGATAAAAATCTGTTAATTTTTACCGTTGCGATTGGAAATGTTTTCTACTACAATCGACTCATAACAGCTCGTTATGAGTTTTAAGGAACTTTGCATATAAAACGAGTTGTTTACAGAATTGTTCTCGTTGAGATTCATCCAGGCCTGCGAAAACCGTTTGAATTTCATCGAGGGCATTTGCTATGTTTTTTTCATGAGGTGTACTCGTTCTACCCATTAACGCATCAACAGAAACACCTAAATACGTTGCAATGCGATCGAGAGTGTCGAGATCAGGTTGATTATAGTTAATTTCTAAATTGCCAACTTGACTACGACTTAACTGTACTTTTTCACCGAACTCTGATTGAGTAAGGGAACGACTTGATCTAAACTTCTTTAAATTTTCTCCAAATGTATTCATAGTTTTAGTATAAATACATGAGAATTTTTAGACTATACATGTCATGAAATTTGTCTTTATAATAAAAAGTATCATACAAATTGACATTCTAACAAAAATATATAGAACAAACGTTCTTTTGATGGTAAAATATTCTTAATGAAAAATAGAATTTTTGAAAAAAACTTTCTCAACATGATTTGACCATAATCAGAACGAACATTCTAAATCTTATGATAAACTGAATTTAACGAAAGAAGGAATAAAAAAAGACCCACGGTGTTATAGATGTGAGGCCACACAGCTATAACATTTAACCCTAGCCTAGATAGGGAAAGTTTCCATGAGTCAGTACATAGTATAGCATACTTCATAAGTATAAAGAAAATTATGATTCATTTTCCTATTGAGAAAAAAGGGATATGTTTTGGGTTCTGATTTGGGAGGGGATTTTAGAATGAAGAGCTTTATCAAGAACTTA
Organism: Bacillus sp. FDAARGOS_527; assembly: GCF_003812125.1. Classification (NCBI taxonomy): domain Bacteria; kingdom Bacillati; phylum Bacillota; class Bacilli; order Caryophanales; family Bacillaceae; genus Bacillus; species Bacillus sp. FDAARGOS_527. The sequence goes on along the minus strand of NZ_CP033795.1, from coordinate 3,064,307 downwards.
CAGGAGCATATCAATTATCTTAAATTGGATATTGGTACATTAGCTAAAAAAGCAGAGATTGATAGAACTAATCTTAATAGGATTTTAAATGGGAAAATTAAAGAAATGAAGTTAGAGTCATTCTTATTAATTGCTTCCGACCTGTATCCAAATTGGACAGAACGTAGAAAGAAAATTAGAGAATTTATATTGCTTTGCGAGAGTGATTTAAACATAAAAAAGGCACTGTCTTACTGCCAAACAGTCGGTGAGTATCAATTAATGAAAAAAATAATAAAAAAACATATTAGCAGCGATAAAAAAGGGAAAATAAACAAATATCTACATTTGTATGATTTATACAATCAAAGAAATTTGAACAAGTTAGAAGGAGAAGAATTACAAAGGAAATTAGATGAATTACCATATTCTAAAAATGTTGACTATCAAATAATAGTAGACATGTTACATGGGTTTGCTCTGTATGATAGTAGTAATTTCATGGCAATGGTCCCGTATTCTAAAAAGATCGATCAAAACTTACCATTAGTAGAGAATGCATTTATAAAGAAACATTTGGATTTGCAACATGATGATCGTAAGTCTCATATTAATTTGTTTAGTAATAAAATAAAAGAATGCAGGGACATTTGTAATAGTATAATAAAATCTGCCCCGGAAGATTCAGTTATAAAGGCTAAAGCGTTGAGTTGCTTAGGGGAGTCATTTATATTTGAAAATCCTTTTCAGGCGGAAACGTACTTTTTGGAAAGCCTAAAGTTAATAAAAAAATTAGGTATTACTACTTATAGTAAAATGTATCGTGCAGTTCATAGCACATTAGCTTTTTTGCGAATTGAGTATGGAATAAATGTAGATAAAATAGATTGGGATTTTGTAGGAGAAGCGGAAAAAGCATTCTTTGATGCTAAATTTGGTTCAGGAGTTAAAGCTAGAGCTTATTTTGAAGACTTAAAAAAACAAGGAAAAACTTTGTCTGCTTTTAAATTATATTATTTATTTTTTGTAGATAGAAATGATATAATGGTTCTCAAAGAGGCTTTAGAAAAATTCGCTAATAATGGGAATGTATTCTATTCAAATTTGGTAACACGTCTTTTAATTAAAGAGGGAGTGAAGTAGGTTGAAAAAAATTATTCTTACAATGGTATGTGTTTTAGGACTACTAGGAGCAGTTGAACAAAACAAAGATACTTCACAAGCACATTCAAGTAAAGTAGAAACTACATATCTAATGGTTGATCCAGGAACTCATTAGAAATTTATAAATTATTTTTCAAGACGCTACTACTAAGTAGCGTCTTGAGTGCTTTTTAAGGGGTATGCATTTTTGAAAAACGTTACAAAAATGCACAGTTTGTTAAAAAATCACATAGTTATTGGGATGGAGGAGTTCGGCTTGTTAGTAAGTGGCGAAGAAAAAATAAAATCCATGATTAAATATTTATTAGGGGATAAAGTCTCAGAAAATGACACTCTTCATGCTTTGAAAGAAATACATAAACAAGGATTCATTACAGATAATGAATTAAGGGAAGTCATGCACCAAATGGAACCAAAAAAAGGACTAGCCTCATGCTAATCCTTTTTTTCTTGTTTTAACATTCTTTGGATAGCTACTTCTAAAAGCGCTTTGACGCTTTCAATCTCTTCAGAAGACAACTTTCTTCCATCCCAATGCAATTCATCACTTTCAAATATTTCTTTTATATTATTGCTACTTTTAATGGAATTATCACTTTTCCCGAACAAGTAATCAGTGGGAACATTGAAGAAATCAGCTAATTTTTCAATATTCTCGCGTGAGGGGATTTTCGTCCCTTTTTCATATTTGGAAATAGTTTGCTTGCTGACGCCGATATTTTCGCCTATTTTCTCTTGTGTTAGTCTTCGTTCTTTTCTTAACTCGAATATTCTCTCCCCTATGATATTCATCTATAACATCCTTTCGCGCTACTTGTAAAAAAGTATCTAGTTTAAATGTAACAATGAGTAGCCCTAATGGCAACGTAAAAATAAAAAATAAATTTTTGAAAATAAAAAGTTGCCTTTAGGGCTACTTTTGGTTATACTAAGTTTAGAAGTTGAAGGTGGTGACTTAAAATGCTAAATACACAACGAATTAAATCTCTAAGACAAAAAAATGGTTATTCTTTAGAATATGTTTCAAAGGCTTTAGGTCTGAAATTCAAACGTTCTTATCATAACGTTGAAAAAGGAGAATCAGGATTATCGGTAGAGAAATTAAAAAAACTTTCGGAGCTTTATGGTGTATCGATCAGTGATCTAATAAAGTGAGAGAGATTTTTTTTACAACTAAAGTCGCCCTATAGACTACAAATAAGGGCGACGTTATAAGATAGTGTATCCATATTTAAACTTAAAAAAATGATTGGAGTGAAAAAACATGTACCAAATTAAACAACTACCATTTTCACTGAAAGCGGATGATGTACAGGAGTTCTTAAATATTTCTCGATCAGCCGCATACGCACTTATGAAGAGAGAGGATTTCCCAACAATCGTAATTGGAAAAAGCAAACGCGTTAAAGCGGAAGATTTTCTTAAATGGGTAGAAGCACAAAAGGTAGGGACAAATGCTAGTTAAAACAGAATTTCAGATTTTTAACAAAATTACCGTTTGATAAATAAGGAGGTGATTTAGTGGAAGATACAACATCGTTAGTAGTATTCGCAATGTTTATCGCATGCAGTGTATGGTTGCTTTACATTACTTACGAACCGATAAAACGATGGGCTTGGAGTGATGGAAAACAAAATAAAAAGACCCATGGCAGTGGGTCCTTTGAAAAAAATAAGTTGTTATAAGTATATCACGGAAAGTAGGGAAATAGTACATGGATTTAATTGAATATCAAGTGCTATTACCTAGTAAGTTCTGGGAATTAGCAAGAAGCGAAGATAGATTAAAAGAAATGATCCAAAAGTATTTCAAGATTGGTTATCCGCATTATGAAATACAACGTATTATCCAAAGTGGACAAGCATATGTGGCGATTTGTACGAGGAGGTAAAACAATGGGGATTTTTAGAGTTAAGAAAGATGTTAATTATTCAGTTATTCATAATACACCATTACGCGATGAGAAATTAAGCTGGAGAGCAAAAGGGTTATTGGCATATATGCTTTCTTTACCAGATGATTGGACGTTTCATGCAACTGAACTCAGCCAACACGCTAAAGACGGAAAAGAAATAACCACCAAAACTATACAAGAATTAAAAAAAGCAGGGTATTTAAAAAGGTATCCTGTTCAAAATCCAAAAACAGGGAAAATATCACATTGGGAAACAGCAGTTTACGAAGTCCCATCCACGGAGTCAGAAAACCAGTCAGTGGAAAAACCAGTCAGTGGAAAAACCATTCGACGGGAATCCAATGACAGGGAAACCAGTGATATGGAAAACCATCCAGTGGAAAAACAGACACTACTAAGTACTGATAATTTACCAAGTACTAATAAACGAAATACTAATATACAAAGTAGTAGTAGCATCTTCTCTTTCTACGAAAATAATTTCGGGATTTTAAATTCATTCATAGCCGAAAGTATTTCACAGTGGGTAAACGATACAAGCGAAGAACTTGTACAAGCAGCGATGGAACGTGCTTTGAAACAGCAGAAGAAATGGAATTATGCTGAGGGCATTTTAAAACAGTGGGTTAACAATAACGTGAAGACTTTAAAAGATGTTGATGCTTTAGAAACTGAATATCAACGAAATAAAGGAGTGAAAAAGCGTGTCGGAATCAATCGGAAGAGTGATGACTCGGATAGTGAATACATCGGCTTGTAGTGAAGAAACGGAAGGGTATACATGCGAACACTGTAATAAATATATCGCAGCAATTACTGTAGAAGTTCCGCAGTTACGCATTAAAAATAAAATACTTCCTACATGTGAGTGTGTTGTAGAACGTGAAGAAGCCAAAATACGTGAAGCTCAAAACTTTGCTAAGAAGAGAGAAATAGAAAAGTTGTTTAGTATCAGTAACTTAGGAGAAAGGTTCTCCAAAAGTACATTTGAATCGTTTCTAGATAGAAATGGATCAGAGACAGCTTATAAAGTTGCAGTGAAATACGTGAAGACGTTTAAAGAGTGGAATGGGGAATCGTTAATGCTTTGGGGAGAACCTGGTAATGGTAAAACACACTTAGCAGCCGCGATTGTAAATGAGCTTTCTAAAAAAGGATACATTGTCGTATTTCAAAGCGTTCCAGAATTATTACAACGTATTCGCAGCACATTCAATAGTGAAAACAAAGAAAATGAAACACAAATTATGAGAGCACTTTTAGAATGCGACTTACTTATATTAGATGATATTGGGGCAGAAAAAACTACGGAGTGGGTAGAAGAAAAATTGTTCAATATCATTGATGGTCGGTACAGAAAAGAACTTCCTACTCTGTATACGAGTAATTTAGAACCAAAAGAATTGAAACATCAAGTTGGTAAACGTTCATATGACCGAATGGTTGAAACAAGTCTAACTGTAAAAAATGAAGCCGCTAGTTATAGAAGAGAGATAGCGAAGCAACGTTTACAAAAGTTTATCGAAGTATAAAAGGAGGAATAAGCATGTGTACATTATGTCATGATACAGGAATTATTCGTAAAGAAATTTATCCAGGTGTAATTGAAACGAACGGTTGTAATTGTGAAGTGGCAAAGCAACAGCAAGAAGAAAATGATAAGCGTTGGAAAGCGTACTTAATTAAATTCGAGTTAATGAAACAAGAATTACGACGTAAAAAGCAACAAAAAGTTAGCTAACAAGAAAAAGGAGGATTTCAGTCGTATGAAGCCTACGAAAGTTGAAATCGATGTTACTGATAATAAAATTTATGTGGTTAAAAATGGTGAGGTTACTCCACTGAATCCTCCAGTAACAGGGTTTGGGGAACAAGTAATCACTTGGCAAGGTGGGAAAGTTGATCGTGTATCAACTACAATCACTGAAAAAATTAAATAACTGGGGATGCGATTATGAAGCAATTAACAATTGATGACGTTATAGGTAGTTTCAACTACAACGCGATAAGCACCAGTGAAAAGTTTTTGAATCCAAGCTATGAAGTCCATTTTTACGATAAAGAGGAACGGCAAAAGATGGATTGTTTTGATGCTAAAACTGAAATCGAAGCTTGGAATGCAACAATAGAAGAGCATGGAAAAGGTATTCAGAAGATTAGGATAACTTATTCGAATCGTACTAGAGCTGAATTTTTGGCACTAGATTAGGAGGGACAATTGATGGCTTTCAATCGTTGGTTAACTGATGAGGAATATCAGCAAGCTGAATCAAACGGTATTAGTAGAAGGGTTCTTTACATGAGAATGTATAGATACGGTTGGGACTTACAAGAAGCATTGACTACACCGCCGAGAACATATTGGCATATGGGCGAAGGGAAAGAAAATAAGTGGTTGAAAATAGCGACGGAAAATGGAATTAATTCAAGTACTTTTTACAGCAGGGTAAATAATGGTTGGGACCCTAAAGACGCGGCAAGTATTCCGACGCGTAAACAAATTGATAGGAAGGAACTTGTTAAGATTGCTGAATCCAATGGCATAAGCGTAAGTACTTTCAGATCTAGATTGAGTTATGGATGGGAACCGATAAAAGCAGCTACAACACCAGCTAAGTCTAAAAATAAAAATATTAGTTAAGAGGAGTAGATGAAAATGAAAGTTATGGAAAACGGTGTATTGGAAGCAACGAAATTAATTAGTGAAGCAAGAAAAGAAGGTCAAGTTATAAAAGAGGCTACTGTTTTACAGATTGCAAGCATTTTATCAATCGGCGAATTAAACGATTATCAAGAAGCAACTTTACGCACTTGGAATAACAAAACTGATTTTGGAGGACGTGTTTCTAATGCGGCTTTAGGACTTACAGGGGAAGCTGGTGAAGTTGCTGATATTGTTAAAAAAGCAATTTATCATGGGCATGGTTTTCAACCATCGCATTGCCCAGGAGAAGAGGACGGAAATACTTATAAATTAGCCTTAGAGCTTGGTGACATTATGTATTATGTTTCGATTATGGCGCACGAACTGGGATATACGTTACAAGATATTGCTGAAATGAATATCGCAAAATTAGCTAAAAGATATCCGGATGGATTTAGCCGAGAAGCAAGTCAAGCGCGTGTTGATGTGGAGTAAGACCAAATTTGAATTTTATTAAAAAGTGAGGAATGAAAATGAAATTCTATAAAGTAACTTCAGAAGGCATTTGGACCACTATAAAAGTTATTGCAGCTAATAGTGAATATGAAGCGATTGGATATTTTGTTATGGAGAATCAGAAGGAAGGTAATGAATTAGAAGAAATTAGCGTTCAAACAATGGAGCCTAATGAAAAGATTGAATGGGAATGCATCGGATTTCCTGTTTATAAAACAGTGGAAGAAATTTATAAGAAAAAAGAAAGTAAGAGCATTCCGTGCATTGTGGTTGGATTATTAGAAAACTAAACAAAAGCGTTATTTGAATAGAAAAGGGGAATGAGAAATGAATACAGTGACTATTAAATTTGGACAAGGTACAGCAGCTTGGAAGGATATGCAAGAAGTATTGAAAATTCTACAAAAAAAAGGTTACACAGTACAACCATATAAAAAAATCGGAACTGTCAAATTAACTAAGGAAATTAACATGGAAGAAATATTAGTACAAGGCAATATTACAGAAGATCTAAAAAGATTAGGTGTAGAAGCTACATGTACTTATGGTTATGAAGAAACATTGTATCAAGTATACGAGGTTTCAGATGAAGATTTCAAAAAGATGAGTGATGATGCAAGTACAAGAAGTATGAACGATGGTAATTGGAAAGATGGCGGATGGCGCTGGTGTGAAGGGAGTAATCAAGGAGAGCCAAATGCGACACTAATCGTCAAGGGTAAAGAATTACGTTGCTGGGCAGAACCAGTTGAAGACGATGAAGAGGAAGAACCTTATTACAGCGACTATATAGATTTACTGGAATATCTCGAAATGGAAAAAGGTTGTTCTTCTTTCAAAAATGTGTGTGCGTTAGCTAAAGACTTAGCAAAATACAACAATATGACAATGTCTGAATTATTCAGAAAGTATCAAGGGTGGGATAAAGAAAACTAAACAAAATAGTTATTTGAAAGAGAGCCGGTGATTATATGGGAGATCGAATGTGCCCGGATTGTAATGAAATGAGTTTGGTTGAAAAAAGTCTCACAAAATGGAAGTGCCTAAATTGCGAAGAGGAATTCACAACGAAAGAATTAGATGCGGATGTTGAGTTTGATTAAGTAACCGGTGATTTGTAACAAAACCCTTATTTGAGGAAAAGAGGAACGACGATGAAGAAACAAAGGTGGAGAAAAACAAAAGTTAAAACTTGTTACTTATGTGACAAGAAATTAAATATAAACCAGATCTGCGGCATAAATGATTGGAGTTATAAAAACAAAATTTTGTATTGGTGTGAGGATTGCGTAGATTATTAAAACAAAATCGTTATTTCATAGCAAACAAAAAAGAGCACACATGTAAGTATGCTCTTTAACAAGAAAGGTAGATTTCTATGAATGGATGCCTCCATACAATAACATATGCTTGTCCAGTTAAAAGGTAAAAAGTTTTTAAAGAAATTATAATTTAAATAAAAGAAACCCCGTTTATCTACGGGGCTTCTAAGGGTAAATGTCAAGTAATGACGTACTCGACTAATTAACCATATCATGAATTTATTGGTAAAAATACTGGTAAATGCGTCCAATTAGTATGGTCATCAACTTGAATAAAAAGGTTATTTTAGTTGTAGTTTAACAAAAAGGACCCGCTATAAATAGCAGGCCTTTTCCTAAAATGGCAAAGAGTAACTCTTACCTTACTCTTCTACTATATAATACACCATATTTGACTGTTTGTGTAGAAAAATGTCGAAATATGCAATATTTCATGTCGATTATAAGAAAACGAAGAAGTGAGACCGATAATTGAATAAAAACGCTATTTGAGTAGAAAAGGATGTGCAGTTTGAAATCTGAAGAAGTTAAACAGCTTATTACTGATTTAGAACGTAGAAAATCAGGTTTAAAACGGATCCAAAATGGCTTTTCAAGAATTCATAGTGAGGAATATCGTGATGGTGTTAATAAACAAATAGGAATTTTGGACCAAGTAGTAATGAGATTGAATTGGGTTATGAGGGATGAAAGTAATTAATATAAAAATTTCATTTTGTAGAAAAGGAAGATGTTAAATGTACTTTATTGATAAAGAAGAAGATTTAATCGGAAAAGAAATAGCTTTTACACACATGGCTCAATTTGCTGAAGCTATTACGATTGTCACAAAGGATAAGGGAATCTTTGTAGTTGAGCAATGGCGCGAAGATGATCACAGTGAAATGCATGCTTACAGTAAAGGCAACGCTAGAGCTTATATATTAAAAAAGGATTGGTTAAGAAAAACATTGCATGAAAAAGGAATAATATCTCATGAAGAAATTGAAGAGTATGAGAATCAAAGACGATTAGAACAACAAAAACAACAAGAGGAATATAAAAGAAAACGAGAAGAACAGGAAAAAATAACTTATGAACGATTGAAAGCGAAATTTGAAGTTCCTAAAAATTAAAAGAGCAGCTAGCAAAAGCTAACTGCTCGGTTCTCCAAGGGGGAACAAGGAGAAAGTAACTTAATGGGTTGTTTACAGTATTGACGGAATATTGAGTTTTATTCAGTAAGGATTGTAAATCTGTTCAATAAAATTTGATTGAATCTCATGGAAATATATTCGATTCATTTATAAATGATCATAGCTTTAACAATTTCATAATAGTATTTCTTCCATGTTATTGTTTGATCGTTTTTAGCAGTTAAGGTTAGAAAAAACTTAAGCATTATATTATCACCCTTTCTTAAGTTTAATTTTATAAGGGAATATACAAAATTAACATTTTGTATGTAATGAATATGTATAAGTATTTTGATGTATGAAACTAATAATCCTTATTTTCCTAGCAAATGAAATTATCAGAAAAATTTTACTGACAAGAAAATATCTTCGGGGTTTTTAACAAAATAATCCTTTGAATAGAAAGTGAGAAAAATATGTTACCAAATAACAAGATCTATAAACATTTATTCTCGTTACTTATCGCCCTTCATGTGGGATTAGCAATTATAGCAGCGATACAGCAGAAGTGGTGGGATGTAGCAGACACGTTAGGTGGAGCGACACTTTTGATAGCCATTGTACTTGTAATTGAACATGGTCAAGTTAAAAAATGGGCAGCAATGCTGTTCACTATAACAGCTATTGAGAATGGATTAGAAGTTGCAAATCAATTTTTATCACAAAAATATTTAGATTCACTTTGGGATATAGCTGCGATAGTACTGTGTGTGTATTGGATGAGGCAATATTACGTTGAAGAATAGAAAGTGAGGTTAGGAGAATGAAAGCTTTGAAGAAAAGAAAAATCAGAAAAGCGATTGCTCGTCGTGCAAAAGATGTTGAGAAGTATCAAGTTAATAAAGCTTGGAGAAACATTTTTGTACAAGCTGGTATTTTAAAGTAAATGTAAACAGAATACAGTCCGGCTAGAAAACTAGAGGACACCAATTCATTAAAGCAGCAATGAAGGCTGTTTTAGGAATAGGTGTCCTTTTTATTTTGAAAAGGGAGATGGGGAAATATGAAGGCACTAAAAGACCAATTACGTGAGTGGAAAAAGCAATCGAATCACACAAAAAAGAAAACGAAGGAAAAACGAAAAGAGAAGTTAAGCACTCGTGATATTGAAGGTTTAATGGGAATCCATGGGCCTCGTTATGAACGTAGACGCGGAGCTTTAAGACAAAAGTAATTTAAAAATAAAAAGGAGTGGTCTTACATGACTAAACAATTATCTTTCTTGCCAAAAATCGATAGAGTAGCAACGCAGAAAAAATTAGAAGGTGTTCTGGAAAGCGTACGTTTATATAGACAGTTTGGAATGATGCGTGAAGAAATGAAAGTCACTCCTTCTTATGAAATTAGATATCACGGACCTACAAATGATGTAGGAAAGCCATTAGAAGATGTAGCGATGGCTAATATACAGCAAAGTAAACGAGAAGAGTGGATTAAGCAAACGTCATTTCGCATTGACCAGTTTCTTAGTCGTTTAGGCAATGGGCGTGCTGGAAAGGACCAAAGAAACATTATTATTAAGCGCTATTTAGAAGATGAAGATGTATGCGATTATATGGTGTATAACGAACTTGGCATGAGTGAGCGTACTTATCGACGCGTTAAGGCTAGAGTGTTTTATAAACTTGCTTTTGCTCTTAGATTAGAGGTTTATGAGACTGAAGAAACTGGAGGTAATGAATAATGAATTTTGTTCAGCCGATACGTGATCCAGAGCAAATACAGCAGCTTAAAGAGTATTTTAAGGAAAAGAGCTTACGTAATTACATTCTCTTTATTATGGGCATTAATACAGGCCTTAGAATCTCAGATATTCTGAAACTGAAGGTAGGAGATGTTAAAGGCAGTCATATATCCATGAGGGAAAAGAAAACAGGGAAGCAGAAACGAATACAAATTACCGCATCTCTTAAAAGGGAGCTTAAATGGTTTATTGAAGAAAGAGAAGATCATGAGTATTTATTACAAAGTAGACAGGGGAAGAATCGTCCTATTGGGCGCAGCATGGCATATAAGATATTAAGTGGAGCAGCGGCAGAGTTTGGATTAGATGAAATAGGCACACATACGCTGAGAAAGACGTACGGGTACCATATGTACATGCAAACGAAAAACATAGCATTACTTATGGAGATATTCAATCACTCGTCAGAGAAGGTCACATTACGTTATATAGGGGTAAACCAAGATGCAATGGATAAAGCAATGACTAGGTTTAAAATCTAAGCATTGCTTTTTCTTTTTGAATCTATACAGTTACTCATAAATTTCGTACTGTGTAACTCAAATATGAAAGTTTAATTAAGTCAATGATAGCAAGGGATTTGGCTAAGGGGTCAGTTACACACAATACAAGATATGGGTAACTCATTAAGATAAAATACATAAGAGAAGAATATAAAAATAAGTGGCAGAGTCGTGACCGCTTTTTGGCAGGAAATGTGCCGGTTGTTTTGGAATTCACGTGATATATTTGTATTGTGAGAAGTGGCGGAAAACACAACTCACTATGTTGTTTCTAAATTTCTAAACGGCTTCATAATGACGGCACATAAAATCCAAAACCAGCAGATGGTACTGATTGAATGTTACCGTTAATAAGGAGAGCTTTTGCTCTTCTTCCAGTTACTTAATAAAATTTTACATATTAGGTGATTGGAAGAAGTTTGAAACTTCACGTACCAGATTCTATATCTAAAATACTCCAAATGTATTCGTAAATTAGATTAAGGAAATGGACGGGATGAAAAATGTTGAATCAAGTATTTAATATGGATTGTTTAGAAGGTATGAAGATGATTCCAGATAAAAGTGTAGATATGATTTTATGCGATCTACCTTATGGGACGACAGCTTGTAAGTGGGATAGTATTATACCGTTCGATTTATTGTGGCAGCAGTACGAAAGAATTATAAAAGATAATGGAGCTATCTTATTAACAGCAAGTCAGCCATTTACAACTAAGCTGATTGCTTCAAATATGAAATTGTTTCGTTATGAGTGGATTTGGAAAAAAGGAAATCACGTAACAGGGTTTCCAAATGCAAATAGAATGCCCTTAAAGAATCACGAAAATGTTCTGGTATTCTATAAAAAGTTGCCTAAATATTATCCGCAAGATTTGATTTTATTGGATAAACCAATCCGAAAGAAAGAAATAAGAAACATGAAGGTATTTGGTAAAAGGAATAATGAATCTTTAAATAATGTATATGTAAAGAAATATACTAACTATCCAAAATCAGTTATTGATTTTCCGCGTGACAGTAAAACGTTTCATCCTACACAAAAGCCTGTAGCTTTATTTGAATACTTAATTAAGACGTATACAAAGGAAGGTGAAACAGTATTAGACAATTGCATGGGTAGTTTTACAACCGCTATAGCATGTATTAATACTAAACGTAATTACATTGGTTTCGAGATGGATGAAGAATATTGGAATTTAGGTAACAAAAGAGTTAATAAACATATTGAATCCTTAAAGCACTCGTAATGGGTGCTTTTTATTTTGGAGGGATGAAGGATGGCTAATAACAAATTAAAAATTAATATCGATGTTGATACAACTGAAGCATTAAAACAAATGAAGGAAGTAACGGAAGCTGCTAATGAATGTGTGACTGCATTCGAGAAGTTAGAAAAGGTTATGAGTAGGTTTACTAATAAGGGCGAACTAAAAGATATAAAGGTTAGCATTGTATTAGATAAAAAAGTATTTACGGAATCTATAGTTGGACATACAGCTGATTCAATTCAAGGTCGTGTAATTAAAGGAAATGAGATAAATGAAACTAACTAAACAAGAACAAGCGGTTGTAATTGGTACATTCATTTCAATGTTAGGAACAGATCTTGTAAATGAGCGTATCGATAAACAGAAATTAGAAAGTGTGCTTCCTATCTTTAATGAGTTGGAAGATAACACAACACCAAAGCAAAAGAGAGAAGCAATGGTTAGTTTACTCGGTAAGACAATAGATGAATTTTTAAAACAATAGCCATAAAAAAGGAAAAGTAACTCGCATGGGGGCGAATTACTTTTCCGAGTGGCAATGTTAATTTCATTATAGCAATTTGTATTTATTTGTAAATATATAATCGGAATATTCTTTCTTAAGGAGTGAAGATAGATGGATTCATTTCAAAAAATGGTAAACGATATGCAAAATGATCACGTAAATAAGACGATGATAGATTTCGGTTTGGCTTCCAAAATGATGTTTGCTGCCTTCACACAATTTAAAGAAGCTGGTTTTAATGAAGAACAGTCATTCGAATTAACACGAGAGATATTAATTAATTCATTAAATAATATTCAATGATTTGATGAGGTGAACGAGAATGCAAGTCTATTGTTCAAACTGTGATAAAGATTACGACATGCAACCACAAGTAGTACAACTTCCCAATCGTATTGAGAAGTGTTACTTTATCTGTCCTCATTGTGGCCATGAACATGTTGCTGCATATGTGAACGATAAGATTCGTAAGCATCAATTAGATATAGCAAAGTATTATGAACGGATTAATAAAAAGAATCTTGCTATCGAGGATGAGATGAAACGGTTGAGGGAGAGAATGGAGGGAAGTAAATGATGATATTAGCCTATCTTATTATTGGTTTACTTTATAGTTCCATTACAATGTATCCAGTTGCGAGGGACGTTGGACAACGAAAGAAACATGATGGTGTATATATAGTAAGTACATTTATTATTTCTATTGTATTTGCTATTTGTCTCGCTCCTTTCTGGATTATTCTTGTTGGGTTTAATGTAGCGAAGTTGTTTTATAAATGGAAGAATAGAAACCAAATGAAGTGTGAATGTTTTAATTGCGGTTATAAATCAACAATAGATATAGTCACAGGTGCTGTTAAACGTTGTTCTAAATGCAATGGTATAACAATACCTAAAGCGTCAGGTGGTACACATGCCAAGTAAACCATTCAAACCGTGCAAGTCGTTAGGTTGCAATGAACTAACACGGGATAAGTATTGTAGTAAGCACCAAGATAAAGTACAAGAGAACACAAGATACTATGACAAACACATACGAAACAAAAGCTCACGTTCATTCTATAACTCAAGATTGTGGAAGGATATGCGTGAGCTTATTTATCGTAGAGATCATGGCTTATGTGTTCAATGTAGAAGCAATGACATCATTAAGATAGGTGATGTAGTCGATCACATCATACCTATTCGAGTAGATTGGTCAAAACGATTAGAACCAACTAACTTACAAACACTCTGTCATGCTTGCCATAACAGGAAAACAAAAGAAGACGAGAAGAAAAACAGAAAATGATTGGAAAGAAAAAATTCACAAACAACCCCCCACCATGAAAAAGCAAAAGGCGAATCCCTGGAGACCGCCGCCTAGCTTTCCGTGTAAAAAGTTCGTTTTATTCTATAAAAGGGGGTTCAGCTGAGGGAGGTGGTTCTCATAGGAAGGAAAGCGAAGCCGATTCATTTGCATTTATTAGAAGGTAACACAAATCGATTGACAAAAGATGAAATTGAGCAGCGATTAAAAGCCGAAAAACAGTTACAAGCAAAAAAGGACAAGGTAAAGCCGCCAACGTGGTTAGATTCAGTTGCTAAGAAAGAATTTAGACGGATTGCTGGTGAGTTACTAGAGCTAGATGTTATTACAAACATAGATGTGAATGCATTAGCAACGTATTGCGATGCTTACTCCGACTATGTTGAATGCACCAAAATTATACGAGAAGAAGGACTTCTTGTTGAATATACCAATAAGGCAGCTGAAACAAATAAAGTTCCACATCCACTACTTACAAAGAAGAAGCAATTACATGAACAAATGAAGGCTTTGGCTGTTGAGTTTGGTCTTACACCAAGTGCAAGAGCGAAAATTGTCATTCCAAATATAAAACAAGGTCCGAAAACAAATGTAGAAAAGGAGTTTGACGTATAACATGATCAGACAATGGATGTTGGACTACTGTGATGATGTACTGAATGATGAAGTTGTTGCTTGTCAGAAGCATAAACAGGCTTGTAAACGATTTTTAAGAGATATTGAACGTGAAGGTTCTGAAGATTTTCCATATGTTTTTAAGGAAGAAAAAGCACTTCGTTTCCTAAAGTGGATGTCTCTTTTTAAGCATACAAAAGGAAAATTAGCAGGTCAGAGAATTGAACCACATTCAATACAAATTTTTGTATTTAGCAATATTTATGGATGGGTTCATCGTAATACGGGATTAAGGCGATTTAAAAAGGCATATTGGCAAGTTGGACGTAAAAATGCAAAGTCTCAATCTTTAGCCTGTGTAGGCTCTTATGAAGCAATGGCATTTGGTGAAAATATGTCAGAGGTATACATTGGAGCCACGAAAACGGAACAAAGTAAAATTGTTTGGAATGAAATTAAAGCACAAATGAATGGGTGTGAAGATTTAAAAGGAAAGTTCAATATTGCATATGGGAAAATTGAACATCTTAAAACCGATTCTTTTATTTCAGCGTTATCAAAAGATGCTGGAAAATCAGGTGATGGACTGAATGTTCAGTGCGGAATTATTGATGAATATCATGCACATCCTACTTCTGAAATTTATGACGTTCTGGTGTCAGGTTCAGGTGCTCGTCCGAATCCACTTATGATGATTATAACGACAGCTGGTTTCAATTTGAGTCATCCATGCTATCGTGTGGAGTATCAATATGTTTCTAAGATTTTGGACCCTAATATTGATATTGAAAACGAAGAATACTTTGTCATGGTTAATGAATTAGATAAAGATGATGAGATTACGAATGCAGAAGTGTGGGAGAAAGCAAATCCAATCCTATGTAGTTATGAAGAAGGGCGTACTTTTTTAAAAGGAGAACTTCAGTCAGCCCTTGATGTACCTGAGAAAATGCGTAATTATCTCACGAAAAACATGAATAGATGGGTGGATATGAAAGAAAATGGCTACATGGATATGCAAAAATGGAAAGATTGCAAAGAAACTGTGGAGTTGTCCGAATTAAAAGGGTTAGAATGCACAGTAGGTGTCGATTTATCAGCAAAAATTGACTTAACAAGTGTAGATTTTGAATTTAAAAAGGATGATACGTATATCGTAATTAGTCATAGTTTTATGCCGGAAGATACTTTGCATGAGAAAAGAAAGACGGATAAAGTTCCGTATGATCTTTGGATACAGCAAGGGTGGATTACAACAACACCTGGTGCAGTAGTTGATTATGAATATATAAAAAAACATATTAAGACCATGGAAAAAGAGAACAAATTCAAAATAAAAGAAATATGCGCTGACCCTTGGAATGCAACGCAATTCATGCAAGATATGGAAGCAGAAGGATATACAGTGGTGGAAATACGTCAGGGAATGGCGACTTTATCAGGTCCTACAAAGGATTTTCGTGAACAAGTTTATCAGAAAAAAGTCATTCATAATAACAATCCAGTATTAAATTGGGCTGTTAGTAATGCTATAACAAAACAGGATGCTAACGAAAACATTATGTTGGACAAGTCAAAAGCAACAGAAAGAATTGACCCGATAGCGGCTGTAATTAACTCACATGTTCGCTGTATGCTTAATTCTGGTGAGATGGACTTAAATTCCTATATTTTAAGTCAAGATTTCTCATTCTAGGAGGAATTACATGCGCTTTTTGCTATTTTTTATGAGTATTTTAGAAGATATTCTATTGATTTCAGGGTTGTCCATTATTGTAGGGACGACTTTTTTTGTTAATCCGATTTATGGCTGGTATCTGTTAGGTATTATTCTCACAATGCTGGGGGTGGTGATGATAAGAAGATAGAAAGGAGGTGAAACTTTTGATTTTTCGGCATTTATTTAGGAATCAGGACACGACAGATTTAAAAAATCCTTCACCTTGGTTTAAAAGTTTATTTGGATATCAAGCCGCAAGTGGTGAAAAGGTAACGGTTGAGTCTTCTTTAGGTGTTCCCACGGTTTATCGATGCATTAATATCCTTGCAAATAGTGTTGCGATGCTTCCTTTTCAAACGTTTAAAAAGACAGCGAAGGGAAGAGAACGGGATAAGGCACATCAAGTGTCGTTTGTTTTGGAAAGACGCCCAAATCCTTACCAAAGCCCATTTAAATTTAAACATCTAATCGAAACACATCGCAATACATGGGGAAATGCTTATATCAATATCCATTGGGGTGTGGATGGAAGACCGAAAGAACTGTGGGTATTGAATCCGGCTGTTACAACCCCCAATGTGGACCTGAAGACAAATAAATTATGGTACTTTACTAGTTTGCCAGACGGTACACCTGTAAAAATACCTGATGATGACATTATTCATCTTACTACATTGTCTACTGATGGTTTAAAGGGGAAACCACCTATCCAAATTGCAAGAGAATCAATAGGTAGCTCACAGGCGGCACAAAAGTTTAAAGGTAAGTTCTTTACAAACGGTGCAGCGCATAGTGGGATATTAAAAACGCAACAAGCACTTGGCAAAGAGGCGAAAGATGTACTTCGTGATGCATGGGAAGAGGCAAATACAGGATTAAATAATGCTCAAAGGATTGCAATTTTAGATGCTGGACTAGAATTTGAAAAGGTTGGAATGCCTTTGAAAGATGCTCAATTTATTGAAGGTATGAAATTTGATAAAGGTGAGATTGCGAACATCTTTAATATTCCTTTGCACATGATTAATGAGTTAGATCGTGCTACTTTCTCCAATATTGAGCAACAAGCGCTGGATTTTATTCAAAATACATTGAGTCCAATTCTTATTCAATACGAGGAAGAGTTTTCTTATAAAGCATTTTCATTTAATGAGCAAAAACGATATTACTTAAAGTTTAATCTAACAAGTTTATTACGTGCTGATTCTAAATCAAGAGCAGAATTCTACAAAATTATGTTAGATGCTGGTGCTTTCTCAATCAATAAAGTGCTAGAACTGGAAGATATGGATGGGATTGGGGAATACGGTGATAAACATCGTGTTGATTTAAATCATGTATCTATTGAAATTGCGGATGAATATCAATTAGCGAAAGCAAATGGAGGGGCACTACAGAAGGGAGGTGAGGACGATTAAAGACGTATTTACTATTAAAAATCAAACGGAATCATCAGCAGACTTATTTATTTATGGTGACATCATAAATAATACAGGTTGGAAATGGGATGATTCTGACATTATGCCTGATGATGTGAAAAATATCTTAGGGCAATTGGATGATAAAAGTAACCTTAATATCTATGTAAATAGTGGTGGTGGTTCTGTATTTGCTGGTTTAGCCATTTATAACATGTTAAAGCGCAATAAAGCACAAAAAACTGTTTATGTGGATGGTGTTGCAGCTTCTATTGCTTCTGTAATCGCCCTAGCTGGTGATCGTGTTGTTGTTCCTTCTAATGCATTCTTAATGATTCATAAGCCTTGGACATATGTATCCGGAAATGCAATTGATTTCCGAAAAGCAGCAGAGGACCTTGATAACATCGAATCAGGAATCATGAATGTATACAAAGAGAACTTAAAAGAAGGCGTTGAAATTGAAGAAATTCAACAATTAGTAGATGCTGAGACCTGGTTAAGTGGTGAAGAAGCTGAAAAATATTTCAATATTGAAGTTGTGGAAGCGAAAGATGTTGCAGCATGCAGCAGTGATTACTTTGATAAATATCAAAAAACACCAAATAAGATTGTAGCAAAAGCTCCTTCTATTCCAAAGAAGGACAATAATGAACAATTAAAAATCCAAAATGCACTAGACCTGTTAGAACTATAGGTCTATTTTTTGTGCCAATATAAGGAGGAAATACCGAATGGATAAACATGAACAAGAATTACGTCAAAAAGTTGCTGACTTAAAAGCGAAAGCAGAAGATTTCAACAATAGCGGCAAATATGAAGATGCAAAGGCAAAAATTGAAGAAGCAAGAAATGCAAAAAATGAATTGGATAACTATCTAGCGATGAAGCAAATTCAAGTTCCTGACCCTGTAAATTCACAAGCAGGAGTATTACCTCCAGCATCAGTTAAAAATGAAGATAAGTCCTATAAAGAAGTATTTATGAAAGCTATTCGCGGTCAAAATTTGACTCATGAAGAAGCAAGTGTTATGCAGGAATATAAAGCAGCTTTATCTGAGAACACAGGTAAAGATGGCGGTTATATTGTTCCAGAAGATATTACTACAACTATTAATCAGTTAAAACAAACAGTTGATAACTTAGAACAATATGTAAATGTACAACCTGTTTCAACAAATAAAGGGGCTCGTACATTAGAAAAGCGTGCGGCATCAACACCATTTGCGCCATTATCTGAGTATGGTAAGCCGAATGCGATGCAAGAAATTGCTTCTCCTGAATTTGATCGTTTATCTTATGCTATTGAAGATTACGCAGGATTTTTACCAGTACCAAATGATTTATTAGATGATACAGATCAAGCTTTAGAAGAATATTTACGCCAATGGATCGCTAAGAAATCTATTGCAACTCGTAACTATCTAATTTTACAAGAACTCAACAAATTGACAAAGGTTGATTTTAAGGATTATAAAGGCATTAAAACAGCGTTAAATGTTACATTAGACCCAGCATTTGCAGCTGGAGCTAATATTTTCACTAATCAAGATGGATTCAATTACTTAGATCAATTAGAAGATAAAAATGGTCGTCCACTTCTTCAACCAGACCCAACAAATCCAACACGTAGTTTATTGTCAGGAAAACCAGTTATTACTTTATCAAACAAGACAATTGCTACAGATAAAGATGGGAAAGCACCTTTCATTGTTGGTAATTTAAAAGAAGCTATTATTCTTTGGGATAGAAAACAATTATCTATCGATATGACTACAGAGGGTGGAAACGCTTGGAGAACAAATACTTCTGAGTTCCGAGCAATTGAGCGCGAAGATGTTACTCCGTGGGATACAGAAGCAGTTGTATATGGACAAATTACGGTTGCACCTAAAACAGGAGCTTAATAGAGTAGGAGGTGTCCTTCTTGGTACTGAAATTAGGGGAGGCTAAAGAGTATCTTCGTGTGGATGGGAATGAGGAGGACATGCTCATTACATCCTTAATAACAGCAGCTGAACAATATATTAAAAACTCAACAAGTAAAGATGTGAATTTGAATGACGAGCTTGCTAAATTGGCAGCTCGTATTTTAATTGCTCATTGGTATGAAAATCGTGAGCCAGTTGGAAAGACTGGCAAACTATCATTTAGCTTACAGTCAATATTAATTCAGTTGCAATATAGTGTAGGTGATTCCACATGAATCCAGGTAAATTAGATAAACGTCTTACATTCCAAGTAATAGACGAGGATGCAAAGAGCCCAGACGGTGATCCAATAGAAAGATATAAGGATTCTTTTACTGTATGGGGCTCTTTTATTTTTTTAAAGGGAAGAAAATACTTTGAAGCAGCCGCAGCTAACAGTGAAGTGCAGGGTGAAACAGAAATCCGATTTCGCTCAGATGTGAATGCTGACATGAAAATCAAGTATAAGAATGTAATTTACGATATTATTTCAGTTATTCCAACTGAAAAACACACGTTGTCGATCATGTGGAAGCGTGGTGGAATGAATGGCTGATGGGGTAGATTTGTTAGGATTTGAACGTTTAGTTACTGAATTAAATCAAATGGGGTTACGAGGAGAGGAAATTGAAGATAAAGCTCTTGCAGCAGGTGGAGAACCTATTCGAAAAGCTATTTCAGAAATAGCACCAAGAAGTGATAGTCCTAAAAAGGCAACAAAAAGCGAACCGTGGCGTACAGGTCAACATTTAGCTGATAATATACGAGTTACAAAAGCAAAAATGGAAGGCGGCGTAAAAACTATCAAGATTGGGATAGATAAAGCAGATCGTTCTCCATATTTCTATGGAAAGTTCATAGAATGGGGAACATCTAAAATGCCAGCACAACCATTTATAGAACCGGGCTTTAATTCTTCAAAAGAAGCAGCAATTCGCGCTATGACAGACATTTTGAAGAATGAAATGAGGTTAAATTTATGATAAATTTACGCCCTGAAATTTTGCAAGCTCTTGAAAATAATCAGGAGCTTGTTTCTTTATTAGGTGGAAAACGCGTTTATTATCGTAAAGCCAAAAATGCTGAAGAATTTCCGCGGATTACATTCTTTGAATTAGACAATAGGCCAGATAGATTTGCAGATAATGAAGAAAGTGAAAGTGAAATTACATTCCAAATTGATATTTGGTCAAAAGGCAGTACAACGGCAATCCATCAAAAAGTGAATGAAATTATGAAAAGTATTGGTTTCTGTCGTTATGCGGTTGCTGATTTATATGAAGATGATACACAAATTTTTCATTACGCGATGCGATTCGCGAAAGGAGTGGAGTTATAGATGGCTGGAGAAGTTATTAAAATTAGTTCGACTGTCGGTGTAGATAGTCTTGTTTATGCGAAATCGTTGAAAGACGATGCGACTGGAGTGGATTATGCAACTGTTAAGAAGTTAGAAGGTGCTGTAAAAGTTAAAACTTCTAAAAAGGTGTCTTCTGAAATTATGTGGAGTGATAATAAGAAGTCAGAAATTGCTGAGTCTGATGGTGAAGTTGAAGTTGAAATTGAGGTTCGAGGTCTTCCATTATCCACAAAAGCTGATATTGAAGGGTATCCGGAAGTTACAGACGGTGTATTAGATGAAAAGCGTGAGGGCGAAAAACCGTATGTAGCAATCGGTTGGCGCTTTTTGAAGGCAAATGGGAAATATCGATATGTTTGGTTGTTAAAAGGGAAGCTTTCACAAGAAGAGGAAGAAGCTGAAACTAAAAAGGATAAACCTAACTTCCAAACTACGAAACTTAAAGGTTCTTTCATTGAACGTGATTTTGATAATAGATCGAAGTTTACAGCGGATGAAGATGAGCCTACATTTACAAAAGCTGTTGGAGATAATTGGTTTAAAAAGGTATATGAGAAGCCTGTGGCACAACCACCAGGAAAGTAAGGGGGAGCAAAAGCTCTCTCTTTTTTTATTAAATAAGGAGGAATAACTATGAAACTAACATTAATGATTAATAAAGAAAAACAAACTTTTAATATGCCGGAATTTATTCCAGCTCGCCTTATCCGTCAGGCGCCTGAGCTTGCTGAAATCCCAAACGATCCTGGTCCAGAAGATATGGATAAAATGGTTCAATTCGTGGTTAAAGTGTATGATGGTCAATTTACATTAGATCAGTATTGGGATGGTGTGGATGCTCGCAAATTCTTATCTACAACTTCAGATGTAATCAATGCAATTATAAACGAAACTGTGGAAGCGGCTGGTGGCAATCCTGTATCTGGAGAAGCAGAAAACCCAAACGCGTAGAGGGAGGAGGGCTGACGTTCAATGAATTTATGGACGAGCTTTACCTCTCTTTATTACGTCAGGGATATAAACATCATCATATCGATAATGAAATGGATATTTGGCATTATTTAAGATTGAATCAAAAGTATCGTGAACAAGGTAACTCAAATGGTGGAAGTCAAAGTTCAAATGAAATTGAAGTTCCCGCAGAAAACATTATCTAGCAAGGGGGTGAGACATTGGCAAATGAAATGAATAATTTAGTAGTAAGGCTTTCCCTTGATAATGTGAATTTCCGTCAAGGCATAGCTAACTCGGGACGTGCAGTAAGGACATTACAGAATGAGCTGAAATCTGTTAGTACAGGAATGGGTGGTTTTGCTAACGCTAGTCAACAAACACAAGCAAAAATGAACACACTCAGTAGGCTCATCGATGCGCAAAAAGAGAAAGTTAAAGCATTACGACAAGCCTATGATCAAAATAAGGCTAAATTAGGCGAAAATGATGCAGCAACTCAACGATATGCTTCGCAAGTTAATAAAGCAGTTGCTGATTTAAATAGATTCGAGAATGAGCTAAAACAAGTGAATCGTCAAGCGCAACAAACGGCACTGGATAAATTAAATAATTCATTGAAATCTTTACAAGCTGAATTCCAAGCGGTTACAACAGGAATGCATGGATATACCAATGCAACTGAACAGACGCGAGCGAAAATAGATGTCCTATCCCGTATGGTAGATAAGCAAAAGGAGAAAATGAGGGAACTTCAGTCAGCTTACAATCGCGCAAAAACCGAAGAAGGAGAAGCGAGTCAATCAGCACAACGTTACGCAGAACAAATTCATCGGGCTACCGCTGAACTTAATCGATTTGAAACTGAATTACGTCAGTCGAATCATGAACTAGAACAACAAGGTAATCGTCTTCTTAATTTCGGAAACCGTATGGAAACACTGGGGAATCATTTACAAAATGCAGGAATGCAAATTGGTATGGTGTTTGGTGGAATGACATACGCTATAGGACGTGGTTTAAAAGCAGCGGTTACTGAATCAATGAACTTCGAACAACAGATGGCTAACATTAAAGCGGTATCTGGTTCTACTGGTGAAGAAATGAAAAAGTTAAGTGAACTAGCTGTTAATATGGGGGAAACAACAAAATATTCCAGTGTTCAAGCGGGACAAGGTATAGAGGAATTAATAAAAGCTGGAGTTAGTTTAACAGATATTATAAATGGTGGTTTAGAAGGTGCCCTTAACTTGGCTACAGCAGGAGAGCTAGAATTAGGCGAGGCGGCTGAAATTGCATCCACAGCCTTAAATGCTTTTAAAGCTGATCATCTTTCAGTAGCAGATGCAGCCAATATATTATCAGGTGCAGCAAACGCATCAGCAACAGATGTACGTGAGCTGAAATATGGTTTAGCGGCATCATCAGCAGTAGCAGCAGGAGCTGGGATGACTTTTAAAGACACAGCTACCACTCTAGCTGTATTTGCGCAGAATGGGTTAACATATAGCCCCACTGTGGAGAAATTCGCAGCGTAAAGGACGTGAATTCGGTAGAAGCTAAGGTGAAGCTATGCCAATACCGAGCCAAGCTGGATAGGAATATTCAGAAGGTGTAGAGACTAGAGGGAGTAAGCGAGAACCGTTGAAACCTCCACGAGCGCGTCCCATCCTAACGTAGAAGACGAGGATGATGATATAGTCCGATACTCCAGTGAAAATTGGAGAATATGAGATAAAGAGCTCATATATAACGAATGTAAAAGGTTCAGATGCAGGTACATCGTTAAAAACAATGTTAATGAGACTGAATCCATCTACCAAAGAAGCATATAACAAAATGCGAGATTTGGGTCTTATCACTTATAATGCACAAGCTGGATTTGATTTCTTAGTAAAAAACGGTATTCAACCAGCGTCCAGAAATGTAGGGGATATAGAAGTAGCTTTAGAAAAATATGTAATGAAAACAGAAGGGGTAACAAAATGGAATGATAAATGCGATACAACATTTCGTGAATTAGCAACAAGTTCAGCTTTCTTATCATCAAAATTCTACGATCAACAGGGTCATATTCAAAGTCTAGAAAATATTTCAGGGACGCTTCATGAATCGATGAAAGATTTAACAGACCAACAACGAAGTATGGCTTTAGAAACGTTATTCGGTTCAGATGCCGTACGTGGTGCGACTATCCTATTTAAAGAAGGAGCTAAAGGTGTTAATGAGATGTGGGATGCGATGTCTAAAGTTACGGCAGCAGATGTTGCGAAAACAAAGATTGATACGCTTCAAGGAAGAATTGTTTTATTAGATTCAGCATTTTCTACAATGAAAAAGACAATTGGTGATGCACTTGCTCCTGTAGTTAGTGTTTTTGTTGCTGGCTTACAAAAGCTTGTTGATGGATTTAACTCTTTACCTGGACCAGTACAAAAGGCAATAGCAATTACAGGTGGTATTGTCCTTGCTTTAACAGCTGTGGCTACAGCGATAGGTGTTGTTTTAGCAGCGTTTGGAATGATTGCTTCAGGAATTGGTTCTTTATCTCTTGCATTAGCATCAGTTGGTGGGATTGCTGGAATTGCTGCTGGAGCAGTTGGATTCTTAGGAAGTGCGCTTGCGGTTTTAACAGGACCAATTGGTCTAGTAGCAGCGGCTCTTATTGGAACTGGAGTAGTTGCATATAAAGCATATCAAAAAGCAACTGAAGACAGTATCGCTTCAGTAGATCGCTTTGCTACAAATACAGAAGGAAAAATAAGCTCCTCAACAAAGAAGGTTCTTGGTGAGTATTTTAAGCTGTCCGATGGTATTAGACAAAAGTTAACTGAAATTAGATTGAATCATGAAGTAATAACAGAAGAACAGTCGCAGAAGTTGATTGGTCAATATGACAAATTAGCTAATACAATCATTGAAAAAACCAACGTAAGGCAGCAAAAAGAAATTGAAGGGCTTAAAAAGTTCTTTGCTGATTCGTATGTATTAACCGCTGAAGAAGAAAACAAACGAATCGAACAGTTAAATCAGCACTATGAACAAGAGAAGCTAAAAACGCAAGAGAAAGAAAATAAAATTAAAGAAATTCTACAAACAGCAGCTAGAGAAAATAGAGAATTAACAACATCCGAACGCATCTCGTTACAAGCATTACAAGATGAAATGGACAGAGTTGCTGTTGAGCATATGTCTAAAAATCAAATGGAGCAAAAGGTTATTCTTGAAAATATGCGTGTGCAGGCTAGTGAGATTTCAGCTAGGCAGGCAGCGGAAGTTGTAGAGAATAGCGCTAAAGCAAGAGATAAAGTTATTGAAGATGCGAAAAAGACCCGTGATGAAAAAATTGCAGAGGCGATTCGCCAACGTGATGAAAATAAAACAATCACTGCTGATGAAGCGAACGCAATCATTGCAGAGGCAAAACGTCAGTATGATAGTACAGTTTCTACAGCTCGAGATAAACATAAAGAAATTGTGAGTGAAGCAAAAGCACAAGCTGGTGAACATGCAAATCAGGTAGATTGGGAAACTGGCCAAGTAAAATCGAAATATCAAGCTATGAAAGACGATGTTATTCGAAAAATGAAAGAAATGTGGTCAGATGTTACCAACAAATATGAAGATATGAAAACCTCTGCAAGCAACAAAGTAGAGGAGATAAAAAATACAGTTTCAAGAAAATTTGAAGAGCAGAAAAAAGCTGTTACTGATAAAATGCGGGAGATCAAGAACGATATTGAAGACAAGTGGAACACAGTTGAAAAATTTTTCAGCACTATAAATCTACGTTCCATCGGTAAGTCAATTATAGAAGGTCTTGGAAAAGGAATAGACGATGCTTCAGGAGGTCTATTTAGTAAGGCTGCTGGAATTGCAAACGATATTAAAAAGACTATTTCCGGAGCGCTTGAAATAAATAGCCCAAGTAAGGTTATGATTCCTTTGGGTAGTGCAGTTCCTGAGGGCGTTGGCGTTGGGATGGATAAAGGTAAACGTTTTGTAGTTGATGCAGCAAAAAATGTAGTCGGAACCGTTAAGAAACAAATGGGGAATATGCCATCTGTTTTTGATTTCGGATTCCAAACGAATCAATACAGTATCCCACGTAATACATTTAGCGATTTCAACGGATATGCGCAACCGCAATTAGCTTATAATAATTCACCTGTAGCAAAAACAATATTCCCAAATAGAACGGGTGGAGAACAGGAACTGAATTTAACTGTAAACATGACCAATGTTTTAGATGGAAAAGAGCTTGCAAACGGAAGTTACACCTATACTACAAA
Organism: Bacillus sp. FDAARGOS_527; assembly: GCF_003812125.1. NCBI lineage: Bacteria > Bacillati > Bacillota > Bacilli > Caryophanales > Bacillaceae > Bacillus > Bacillus sp. FDAARGOS_527. Next base: position 3,037,933 of record NZ_CP033795.1, on the reverse strand, counting down.
GCTTCAAGATCGTGAACAAAAAAGAAGAGCGGAATTTTAAAGGTGGTGAGCACGTTGGGGAAACTTAGTTTTACTTTTAATAATATTAGAAAAGATTATATTCAAATGCTAGTTGGAAGAAAACGTCCTTCATGGGCTCCAGTAAAAAGAAGATTAGTAAGAGTCCCTCATCGCGCAGGGGCTCTTTTACTTAATACAGAAACCGAGGAACGTCGTATTGATGTTCCTCTTGTTATTAAAGCGAAAAAAGATATGGCGGATTTACAAAAGTTAAAAGAAGATTTAGCGGATTGGTTATATACAGAGCAACCCGCTGAACTTATTTTTGATGATGAGTTAGACAGGACTTATTTAGCATTAATTGATGGTTCTGTCGATTTGGAAGAAATAGTCAATAGAGGCAGAGGTGTTATTACTTTTGTTTGTCCAATGCCGTATAAATTAGGGAAAACAAATACTCACAAATTTACGCAAGAGTGGTCTACAGAAACAACTTCTTATTTTACTAATAAAGGAAATGTAGAAGCTCCAGCATTAATTGAAATGACGGTAAAAAAACCAAGTACCTTTTTAGATGTATGGTTTGGAGAGTATCCGCGTAATCGTGATTATTTCAGAATAGGCTACCCTCTGACTGTGGAGCAAACCACGGTACAAGAACGAGAAAGAGTCATGTGGGATGAAATGGCTACTCCTGTAGGTTGGACTCCTGTTACGGGACAGGTTGAAGAAATGAAGGGTACAGGTAGTTTTAAATCAAGAGATGGTTACGCATTATATTGTGAAGATTATGGACAAGAGAAAGGATTCCACGGAGCGATTGCTAAGAAAAACATTCCAGGCGGCCCTATTCAAGATTTTGAAATGGAAGCATGGGTGCGTTTGAAATCTAAAGGGATTGGAGAAATGGGGCGTGTCGAGGTATTGCTTTTGGATGATACAAGTAATATTGTCGCGCGAATCAACATGAACGATTTATATTGGGATGCTGAAATCACAAAAGCATACATGCGTATTGGGAATTCCGGAACACCTAACAGTATAAGAAAATTAGTAGATACAAATGGAGCACATCCTAATACATTCAATCAATTTTACGGTAGGTTACGTATAGCAAGACGAGGTAAAGAGTGGTCTGTTTATGTAGCGCGTTTCAGAGATGGTACTGAAATCGATGATGCATCACTTCCAGTGCAGTGGGTTGATGAAGTAGGAAATCCAATGACAGAACGAAAAATTGCACAAGTTATGATTGCGATATGTAAGTGGGATAATAACCAACCTGTTGATGTAATACAAATCGATGATTTAAAGATTTGGAAAGTAAACAAAGTCCCATCTAATGCACAACCATATATCTTTGACACTGGAGATAAAATTGTTATCGATACGGAGAAAAGTCTTGTCACTATTAACGGGAAAAATGCAATCAATTTAAAAGAAATCTTTAGTAATTTTCCTATCATAATACGTGGTGAAAATCGTATCGATATAATGCCACCTGATGTAAATGCAACAATCAGTTATAGGGAGAGATATAGATGAGAACACCAAGCGGGATTTTGCATGTTGTGGATTTTAAAACGGATCAAATCGTCGCAGCTATCCAACCACAGGACTATTGGGATGACAAACGGCATTGGGAACTAAAAAATAACGTTGACATGTTGGATTTCACTGCTTTTGATGGAACAGATCATGCAGTTACATTACAACAACAGAATCTTGTTTTAAAAGAAGTTCGCGATGGAAGAATCGTACCGTATGTTATTACAGAGACTGAAAAAAATTCCGATAAACGATCTATTACCACATACGCTTCAGGAGCTTGGATTCAAATTGCTAAATCAGGGGTTATAAAACCGCAACGGATAGAGAGTAAAACAGTAAATGAATTTATCGATATGGCTCTTATAGGTATGAAGTGGAAACGCGGTAAAACAGATTATGCAGGATTCCACACAATGACAATAGATGAGTTTATGGATCCCCTTACTTTTTTAAAGAAAATTGCTTCACTGTTTAAATTAGAAATTCAATATCGCGTAGAAGTTAAGGGATCACAAATCATCGGTTGGTATGTGGACATGATTCAAAAGCGTGGGCGTGACACAGGTAAAGAAATAGAATTAGGAAAAGATTTAATTGGTGTAACGCGTATTGAGCATACACGTGATATTTGCACTGCTTTAGTTGGATTTGTAAAAGGTGAAGGCGACAAGGTAATCACTATTGAAAGCATTAATAATGGTCTACCTTATATCGTAGATGCAGATGCGTTTCAAAGATGGAATGAACACGGACAACATAAATTTGGATTTTATACACCAGAAACAGAAGAATTAGATATGACTCCAAAACGTTTACTGACGCTTATGGAAATAGAATTGAAAAAGCGTGTCAATTCCTCAATCTCTTATGAAGTGGAAGCACAATCAATTGGTCGTATTTTCGGCCTAGAACATGAACTAATCAATGAAGGCGACACAATCAAAATTAAAGATACAGGGTTTACACCAGCATTATATCTTGAAGCACGAGTGATAGCTGGAGATGAATCTTTCACAGACCCAACACAGGATAAATATGAATTCGGGGATTATCGTGAGATAGTTAATCAAAATGAGGAATTAAGAAAGATTTATAACCGTATCCTCAGTTCATTAGGCAATAAACAAGAAATGATTGATCAGCTAGATAAATTGGTTCAAGATGCTAATGAAACAGCTAGTAATGCAAAGAAGGAGTCAGAAGCAGCAAAAACACTAGCTGAAAAAGTACAAGAGGATATTAAAAACAATACGGTTGAAATTATAGAATCTAAGAATCCACCAACAACAGGACTTAAACCTTTTAAAACGCTTTGGCGTGATATTAGTAACGGAAAGCCTGGTATTTTAAAAATATGGACAGGTAAAGATTGGGAATCGGTTGTACCCGATGTAGATTCCATTAAACAAGAAACGTTAGAGCAGGTTAATAAAGATATTGAGTCCACAAAATCAGAATTAAATCAAAAGGTTCAAGAAGCACAGAATCAAGCAACAGGACAATTCAACGAAGTACAGGAAGGTTTACAAGGTGTCAGTCGTACAATTTCTAGTATCGAAAATAAACAAGGTGAAATCGATAAGAAGGTAACTAAGTTTGAACAAGATTCTAGTGGATTTAAAACTTCTATCGAAACGTTAACGAAAAAAGATACTGAAATAAGCAGTAAATTAAATACAGTAGAGCAAACTGTGGAAGGCACAAAAAAGACTATTTCTGACGTGCAACAAACAACAGGTGAACTAAAGCAAACAACAACTGAACTTAAAGAACAGGCAGGGAAAATCACCGAAAAGTTGACAAGTGTAGAAACAAAGGTTAATAACGATAAAGCTGGAGGACGTAATCTTTTATTAGATTCAAATATTAAGTATGAAAAAACAGATTATCTAATCAATCAATATTCTCTAACTGAAAATTTCTTTGCAGGTGAGGAATATACCTTTGTAATTAAGGGGAGTGTCCCACAAGGTCAGAAATTTGGGATTTGGCAGAATGGTGGTTCGAATAACGTTGGATATGCAACAAGTGTTTATGCTAATGGAATAACGTATGTAACCTTTAAAGCTGTTGCAACTACAAGCGGGAATGAACGAAAGTTAAGTTTATATAACTACCCAAGTAATACTACAAAGGCAACTGTAGAATGGGTTGCTTTATATAAAGGGAATAAGCCTCAGGATTGGACACCAGCTCCTGAAAATCAAGTAACAACAGATGAATTTACCAAGAAAACAACCGAGATTGAAAAAAGTGTGGATGGCGTAAAAACCACTGTAACAAATGTTCAAAATAGCCAAGTTGGATTTGAAAAGCGTATGTCTACAGTGGAACAAACAGCAAGTGGATTATCTTCCACAGTAAGTGATTTAAACAATGTAGTATCAAATCAAGGGAAGAAGCTCACTGAAGCAAATACAAAACTTGAACAACAGGCAACAGCAATCGGAGCAAAAGTTGAGCTTAAACAAGTAGAGGATTATGTTGCTGGATTTAAGATTCCAGAGTTGAAACAAACAGTTAATCAGAATAAACAAGATTTATTAGATGAATTAGCCAACAAGCTAGCAACTGAACAATTTAATCAAAAGATGACTTTGATTGATAATCGCTTTTTTATCAATGAACAGGGTATCAATGCTTCTGCTAAAAAGACAGAGGTATATACAAAAGAGCAAGCAAATGGACAATTTGCCACATCATCTTATGTAAGAGATATGGAAACCCGTCTTCAGTTAACTGAAAAGGGCGTTAGTATATCTGTAAAAGAAAATGATGTCATTGCAGCATTCAATATGAGTAAAGAAAACATTAAGTTAAATGCTGCACGAATAGATTTAGTTGGTAAAGTTAATGCTGAGTGGATTAAAGCGGGATTGCTAAGCGGTTGCCAAATTCGAACATCAAATACCAATAACTATGTTAGTTTAGACGACCAATTTATACGCCTATATGAAAGTGGAGTTGCTAGAGCGTTTTTGGGGCATTACAGAAGATCAGATGGTGCAGTACAACCAACTTTCATTTTAGGTTCAGATGAAAGGACTAATGCTCCAGAAGGCACTTTGTTTATGTCTCAAGCAGGTGCAGGATGGCCCGGGGCTTATGCGAGCATTGGTATTAGTGATGGTATAGTTGATGGTGCAGTTCAAAAGTCTGTGTATTGGGAGTTGCAAAGAAACGGAATAAGCGTTCTAAATGCTAATGATTACCAAGCATTTTATACAGGGAATGGAAATTGGTATTTCAGACGAGGAAAACCTGGATTATATCAAACTTCGTTAGTCCTTGAAGATAACGGTTCAGACGCAGATTTAAGATTGCCAAACATTACATTACGTAATAGCCGTGTGGCTGGATATACAGGTATTATTCAAGTAAAGTCATCTGTTACTCAAAATGGCTGGGGATCTGTTCAAGGTAATTTTGTACCCCCTTCATTACGGGAATACAAATCTAATATTCGTGATGTTTCTTTTTCAGCCTTAGAAAAAATTAGAAGTCTTAAAATTAGACAATTTAATTATAAGAATGCTGTAAACGAGCTATACCGGATGAGAGAAGAGAAAAGTCCCAATGATCCACCATTGACAACAGAAGATATTAAAACATACTACGGAGCAATTGTAGATGAATGTGATGAAGCGTTTATCGATGAAAGTGGTAAAGGGATTCACTTGTATTCATACGCATCCATTGGAATGAAAGGGTTACAAGAAGTTGATGCAACAGTACAAGAACAGGCGGTAGAAATAGCAAATCTAAAATCAAATTTACAGGAAGTCGATACAACAGTACAGGAACAGAAGGTAGAAATAGGAAATCTAAAATTACAAGTAGCTAGTCAAGAAAATCGGATAGCGCGATTAGAAGAATTATTACTACAACAATAAATTGATAAGAAACCAGAGCAGCCATAAGCTGGTCTTTCGTACTATATAAGTATGAGGAGTTATTCGAAGAATAGCTTGTCATACTTTTTTCATATATGATGAGAGCGACTGGTTGACGGGCTGGTCTTAGAATTGAAACATTCGGAATAAAAAACTGTCAACTATCACTCACTATCAAGAATTCGATTAAGTAGGTGGAGTTCAAACACTCGAGTAACAGGCGAAAATGAATAGATGGTGTAGTGAAGGGCTATCAGTCAAAAAAAGATAGGGGAGCGGGGAAAGGTGATTTCAGTAGGAATAGATGTAGCAAAAGAAAAAAGTGTAGTAGCCATAATGAATGAAGAAAGAAAATTACTAAGAAAAGTTGTTACGTTGAATCATACAATGAGTGAGATAAGTGCATTCATTGAACTTTTAACTTTTTATCAAGAAGATGAAGAAGTAAGGGTGATCATGGAAGCTACTGGTTATTACCATGAGCCTGTATTACAGCTTTTATGCGAAAGTGGATTTAAAGTATATGTCGTAAATGCATTAGTTATAAAAAAATATAACGATGCGAAGCTTCGTCAAGTAAAGACAGATAAACAAGACGCGATCAAACTGGCAGAATACTTATTAGGCAATCATTATCAACTTAGAGAGCATAAAGAGGAAGGGTTAAAATACCAAGAACTTCGATTTTATGCGAGGGAATACCATAAAAGTATGGCGATCAAAGTGAAAATAAAAAATCAGTTAACTCAGTTGATAGATAAATGCTTTCCAGGTATAAAAAAGATTTATCATAACAACATGGAAGGAACTTTATTAGATGTATTAGAGAAGTATCCAACCATAGATCATGTCTCAAGGTTGGGGCAAAAGAGGTTTAGTAATCTATTTGTAAAATGGGCTACTAAAAAGGGACATAGGATAGCAGAGAAAAAAGCCGTACAAATATATGAATTAACCCTAAAAGGTGTACAAACAGTCCCTTCATCAGAATGTGCAGAAATGATGATGAGACTGCTAATTAAGTCACTTCGAGAGCAAATCGAAATAACCACATCTATTTTAACACAGATGAAAACAATAGCAGAGTCTATTCCTGAATATGGTGTAGTAAGAGAAATGTCTGGTGTGGGAGATCGCACAGGTCCGAGACTCCTAGCAGAAATAGGAGATATTAGACGTTTTCGTTCATCAAAAGCATTAGTAGCATATGCAGGAATTGATGTATCTCCCTATCAATCTGGCCAATTTGAAGCAAGGGAACGAAAGATAACGAAAAGAGGATCAAAATATTTGAGGAAGGTTCTCTATGAAATTGTCCAAAGTTTAAAGACGGTAAAACCTACTAGAGATAGCGCTGTATATCAATATGTTTTGCGAAAGGAACTAGAAGGAAAAGCTTCAAAAAAAGCTAAGGTTGCAGGAATGAATAAGTTTCTGCGTATATATTACGCGCGGGTAATGGAGGTTTATCAACTATAGATAAATCGTGCACCTTGGTGTCTTGAAAAATAAAAATGTAAAAAAGCCGTACTTGCGTACGGTTATTTGCGTTGGGGTGATATCCATGTGAAAAAAATATATTTTTTATTAATTTTTATCTTGAAAATAATTAGTAGGTTTTATTTTGCACAAAATACGGCTTTGAGTAAAAATTCAATTCATAGATCAGGAGAAGTGACTTCGCTTCTCTTTTTATTTTGAGGAGATGATCAGTGTGAAACGAATAGTAGACCAAGCAATTTATGAAAAGCATGTTAGCCAAGAAAACAAAAACCTAGTCAAAGATTTTCTAATTGAAAAGAAATCACAAGGGAAAGCGGCAAGCACTTTACAGCAATATCATTGGGATTTACGAATTATTTTGTTTCTATTACATCAACACTTCGAAAATAAAAATCTAATTGAATTAACACGTAAGGATATTCGAAACTTATCTATTATTTTTCAAGAGCTGGGAATGTCTAATGCGCGTGTAAATGGACTGATGAGTGCATTAAGGTCCGCGTTAGAGTTTTGTGCGGATGATGACGACTATAATTATGAATTTAATGTAGGTTCACGGGTTAGAGGATTACCTAAGAATCCAGTCAGAGAAATCACTTTTATAACTGAAGAACAAATTGAGTGGTTAATCGATGAATTACTTGAACAAGAGAAATATATGTTAGCAACCTATTTAGCGCTTTCTTATTACAGTGCAGCAAGGAAGAATGAGGTCTACCAAGTTCAAAAAGAAGAACTGACAGAACGTTACTTTACAAACGTAGTACGTGGTAAGCGAGGTAAGAAATTTAGATTGTATTACAATCCCCGAGTACAGAAATGTATTCGTTTATATATAGAACAGCGTGGTAAAGATACTATTCCAGATTTGTTCGTACGAGTTTATAAGAATGGTGAGCGAAAACTTTTAAATAAGAGTGCATTTAATTACTGGTGCAAGATATTCGCTAAGATGCTATGCGAAAAAGAAGGTAAGGAATATAAAATTAATCCTCATTGTTTTCGTCATAGCAGATTAGATAATTTAAAAGTGCAAGGTGTACCACTAGAAAAATTAAAATCACTTGCAAATCATTCGGATATTTCAACAACACAATCCTATTTAAAAGACAGGAGCGAAGAGGATATTGCAGATATTTTCGGAATGGATCCAAGTTGCTTTGCAGCTTAAAGGGAGGCTTAATAAATGCCAGAACAAAAACATGATGACTTTAAGGAATTACTAGTTGGATTAACAAGGGTGGAAACTAAGCTAGATACACTCGGCAATGTTAAGGATGTTGCAATTGAAGCGCAACAGTCAGCGAAAAGTGCTCATTTGAGGATTGACCGATTAGATAAATTAGTATTTTGGATTGGTACTACAGTAGTCGGAGCTATTATCACGGGTGGGATAATGGCTCTTTTTAAATTTGCAGGGAAGTGATCGTATATACGGTCACTTTTTTTATTGGAGGGAGGTGAGAAAATGAAAAACTTTGATGCAGCTTCAATTAGTCGTTATGTCGTACTAGTAATTGCTGTGATAAATAGTGTCTTAAATCTTGTGGGATACCAAACGATTGATGACAAAATTACAAACGATTTAGTGGCAGTAATTACAGGAGCTTTCACTCTATATATGGCATGGAAGAATAACTATTTAAGCAATAAAGGATTACAACAAAAAGATGTATTAGAAAAAAATAACTTACACTAAAAGGAGATGTTGAACAATGGGTTGTTTCGCAGGATCAGGTGGTCATAATAGTATCGTACAAGGTGCAAATAGCGTTTATGGGAAAGAACATGTGGAGGATAGAAGGTTTCTTGACGCAGTTGCTAAATATGTACAAGCAGCTGGATGGAAGTATGTGAATTGTTCTGATGAGGTTGGAACGACAAAAGCAGCAGTTTGGAGTAATGCAGCAAATAACCATTTACGTGTAGCAGATAGTGATGTAGATTTACAGTTTCATTTAAATGCCACTCCAGGCGGTACAGGTTGTGAAGTGTGGTTACATCCTTCATACGGAAATAGAGAATTGGCGGCAAAGATTTCAAAAGCAATGGCTGATGCATTTGGATTGAGAGACCGAGGTATTAAATTAACAACAGATTTAGGATGGATTAATAAAACTAAGACTGGATTACTCCCTGAAATTTGCTTTATCGATAATGAAACAGATATGCAAAAATACCGTGCTAACTTTGATAAGGCAGCTAAAGCGGTAGCTGAGGTTATTGTTGGCAAAACAATTCAATCAAGTACAAATAATGGAGAGGTGGAGATCACAGTGAATAAATTTAATAAAGTTGTTACGTATGAATTTGGAACAGCGTTAGTACCAGAAATGTTAGGAATGATGGATTCTTTAGGATATGAATCTCGTATTATTTCTGGTGGGGACAAGCAAGGTCTAGTTAGATTTGAGACAAATTACCGCCAAGGGAATGAATTAGATCGAGCAACAGCATGGTTAGATGCGAAAGGACTTAAATACTTCTATACAAAAGAATAGTTTGATTAACAAAAAAGCCGTCATGTGACGGCTTTTTTTATTGTTCAATTACTGTTGCACTAATTTTAGGCATTCCTGTTTTATCTTTTTCATCATAGGCGCCATAAATCGTTACTGTTGCACCTTTAGATATTTTTAGCCCGCTTTTGAGTGTTATTTCATTTTCATTTGATTGCACACCACTTTGTGCAATTTGAATAGTGTACATACCTTTTCCATCATTTTCATTTGTACTTAAGACAAAAGAAGGTAACGCTGAAGATTTTAATAATAAATCTACCGTTCCCGTAGCTTTAAGCCTTTTTCCTTTTTCGTATTGACCTCCATTTGCTTTAACAAAACTAACTTCTTCAGCATCTTGCTTTATCTTCTTATTTAATTCATCCTGAGATGTTAAATCTTTTTTAGTTTCTGGTTGGGATTTGACGTTTGCTTTTTCGCTTGATTCACTTTGTTTAGAAGAATCACAAGCTGTGAGACCTAACAATAAGGTACTTCCAATGCAAATACCTATAAGTTTTTTATACATTTTCATTATCCCCCTCTATATCCTCTATCCAAATTTCTTCCATGTGTAATTTTAATTCTTTTGCAATTTTGTAAGCCGTAAGAAAACTAGGGAGCGTCGTATTATTAACAAGTGAGCTCATTGTAGTTTGACTAATTCCAATAAGTTTTGAAAATTCCTTTTGACGTATTTCCCTTTCAGCAAAAATAATACGAAGTTTACATTTTAATCGCACAATATCACCTCTTTAATTATATACAATTCGCATATGGAAATGTGTCCTCCTTTAATTTAATCAACGAATATTTAGAAAAATTTAAATGGACAGGCAATATAGCCCCTTCTAAGTCATATACCTATATCAAGACCACGAGGAACACCAAGTGGGATCGAGGACAACAAGAGGGGAGAGGGCGCGCATGCGTTGGCAATATTCACACTTAAATGAAACGCCTTACCTGTATCCATCAAAAGAATTAAGAAGTATGTATAGAAATTCCGATGGCAAGAAAGAAACAAATGCAATTATGGACCACATGGAAAGACATGAGGTTTTTGATAATCGTGAGTACAGAGGTTATTACCGTTTGTCAAAAGATATAATGGATGATTTATATGAAGATGAGGATGAAGTGCTTGAGTGGGGAGATGTCATTAATGAGTATCAACCGGTTATGACACCGAAGGGATTACAACTCATTCGAAAAGAGGGATTCAAATGACAATCGTAGGAGAAGCAGTAGTAGTATGGACGGCAACAGGCTTGTCAGTTATTACGATGAAGGTTGCAAAGAAAATGGGTCAGAGTGTTCCATATTGGCTTCCACGTATGACCATGTACACAACGCTCACAGGCTCGTTCTTGTATCTTCTACGATATGTTCTCTTTGCGTTTCTATAAAGGAAGAGAGTTATGGAATTTGAGTCGCTAGGGCTAACAACGAAACTCCCTTGTACGAACGATGTTTACTTGCGAGGGAGTTTTATACCCAATTAAGGGTATAAAAAGGGGGAGAAAAATGATCGAATTATTATTGGTGCCAGCTGCAGGTTTAACAGTCGCATTGTTCGGTGATAAGTTCAAACGTAAAGATGATGATAAGCGAAAGATACAAGTGTTCTTTGAGGTATCTGGAATTGCTATAAAGAGAGAAGACAAATTGCATTATCCGAAGTTTCAAAAGCAAGTCGATGATGATCGAAGCACAACTTTTATTTATACCTTGCCCGTTGGAATGCCAAGTAAAATTATTCAAAAGGTCGAGGATGTTGTAAGTGAAGGATTAAATAAGCCTGTTCGAATTCAATATGATAATTACAGATTGAATATTCGTGTATTCCATAAAGAAATACCGAAGAAATGGGATTGGTCTACACGATTAGTGACAAAAGGAAAATGGCGTGTACCGATTGGCCAGAGTTTAGAAAGGATTATGTATCATGATTTCGATGAAACGCCACATATGGCAATTGGCGGGTTAATCCGTATGGGGAAAACAGTGTTTTTAAAGAATATGTTTACTACCTTATCATTAGCTAATCCTGATCATGCACATTTTTATTTAATTGATCTGAAAGAAGAAGGATTGGAGTTTAGTGAATATAAAAAACTGCAGCAAGTTGAAATGATAGCAGAAACACCGCAACAAGCGCATGCGATGTTAATAAAAGTCATGGAGAAGATGAGTGAGCGCGGAAAGTTCATGAAAGAGCGCGGCATTAAGAATATTGTTCATACAAAAGAAAGAAATCGGTATTTTATCGTTATCGATGAAGGTGCGGTATTAGCTCCAGCAAAAGGATTACCAAAACCGCATAATCAAATGTTAGAAGAGTGTCAATATATGATCAGTCATATTGCGCGAGTAGGTGGAGCGCTAGGTTTTCGAATTGTTTTTTGTACGCAATATCCAACTAGTGATTCGTTGCCAAGAGTCGTGAAGCAGATGTCTAATGCCAAACTAGGATTTAGATTACCTACACGTACCGCATCTGAAGTTGTAATTGATCAGCCGGGATTAGAAGTATTGCCATCCATTCCAGGAAGGGCCATTTACATGAAAGACACCTTCACTGAGTTACAAGTACCTTTTATTGAAGATGAGATTATGTGGAAACATCTTAGAGAATATGAGGTGGAGAAGGATGAGTACATTGAAACAATTGAAGAAAGAACGTCAGATGATGATACTTGCGACGATTAGAAAGCTGCAGTTTGCCACCAGACGGCATTTAATGTGTGTGCATAATATGGGTGGTATACGGAATGCAAATCGTATTATGAAAGACTTAACGCCTTTTATTAGTCGTGTTACTTACTATAAAGAATATGTTTACTACTTAAATAAAGAAGGGCATGCATTACTAGGGGAAGGAAAGGTTGTTTCTAGAAATAGAATGGAGCATGCGATATTGAGAAATGAAGCGTGGCTGCATTTATTTTGTCCTGATGATTGGCAAATAGAAACAGAAATAAAATATAGAAAAAATGGTGAGAAAAAAAGAATTATTCCTGATGTGAAGTTTCGTGATGAGGAAAGTATACTTCATGCAGTTGAAATAGATCGCTCACAGAAAATGAAAGTGAATGAAGAAAAGTTGAAAAAATATGAAGAACTCACACAAATTTATAAACAAAAGCATAACGGGAAAGTACCAGTTATTCATTTCTTTACAGTGACAAAATACAGAGAAACGAAACTGGAAGAGTTGGCAGCTAAATATGATGTTTTTGTGAAGGTTTATGTAATAGAAGAATTTTAATCACAAAATAAATTATGGGCATATATATAAGAAGAGAGTGGCGAATAAAACGACCACTCTCTTTTGACCACGTTGACCACATTGACCACAACTTGTACCACATTTATTATTTACTTTATGTCCATTTTGTCTAAAATAGAAAATATAGCTGGACAAGAATACACGTTTTATCACATAATGGACACAATGCATCTTTAGAGGTGTAAAGAAAAAACATTGACAAATATAAAATGGCTAGCTATAATTTTGTTTGTTGCCTTGAGGTGATATGATATGAAATGGTCCATCCATCAATTGAATAAATTGAGAAATAAAGGATTGACATTGGATGAGATGGTAGATGTAAGTGAGCTAAAAGAGGTCGAGAAAGATATTCGTGAAATTAATCCTGTTCACGTAACAGGAAGAGTTGATTTTGGCTCCGGTAAGTTTACGTTCCATCTACATATAACTGGAAGCATGGTTTTACCATGTTCTCGCTCTTTAGTAGATGTGACATTACCATTTGACATTAAAACAACTGAGGTGTTCCAAACTTCACAAGAAGAATTTGAAACTGAAGCTGAAATTCATTGTTTAGAAGGAGAAGTACTTGACTTACTGCCCGTAATCAAGGAAAATATACTTTTGGAGATTCCAATGCAAATTTTCAGTGATGATGTTTCTGGTGGAGCACCGACGCAAGGTCAAGACTGGCAAGTGATTTCGGAAGAAGACAAAGAAAAGCCTGTTGATCCAAGATTGGCAGGACTTGCAAAGTTTTTTGACAAATAATCGGAAGACTGGTTCAGGCCTTCATATGAAAATAACTATTTCTTTTAAGGAGGTGGGAAGAATGGCTGTACCTTTTAGAAGAACTTCTAAAACAGTAAAAAGAAAGCGTCGTACGCATTTCAAATTATCAGTACCTGGTATGGTAGAGTGCCCAAGCTGTGGTGAAGCGAAATTAGCTCACCGTGTATGTAAAGCATGCGGTACTTACAAAGGTAAAGAAGTAATCAGCAAGTAATTGCGGGAAAATAAACGTAGAAGATATCTTCTACGTTTATTTTTTTTGTCTTATTCTTCATTTGTTGTATTCTATCTTTTCTAGTAACTGCATATGTTTAATAAAAAATGCATAGGGAGGACTAGAGAGATGGCGACAACAAGACAAGATGCTTGGACTGATGATGAAGATTTGCTTCTGGCAGAAGTAGTACTCCGGCATATTCGAGAAGGTGGAACGCAATTATCTGCCTTTAAAGAAGTGGGAAGACATTTATCTCGTACACCAGCAGCATGTGGCTTTAGATGGAATTCTTATGTTAGAAAGCAATACAAAGAACGTATTGAAGAAGCGAAGCAACTGCGTAAAGTGGAAAATTATGAAGTGAAAGAGACGAAGGTATTAGAACCTACGTCAATTACATTGAATGATGTTATTGATTTCTTGCAAAATTATAAAGATGAAAACTCTTTAGTGGTGTTGCAACAGCAAATTGAATCGTTACAAACAGAGAAAGAGAGCCTGTTGGAGCGATTATCAGTATATGAGGAAGAATATAGAACATTGCTTGATTATATCGATCAAAAAAGAAGTGTAATGGTAGCGGAAAGAAATAGCGCTCGTTCGAATGGGAAATTAGAGAAGTTAAAGAAATAAAAAAACAGCTGCTATGTAGCTGTTTTTTTATTTCTTATGCAGACTCTTCATTTGTAACCGCATTCAAATTTGTTTCTGGGTGCCAAACGTAAAAATCACCATCAGGTACTGACACAGGTTGGAAATTTAATTTATCCCAAAAACCAGCTGAATGGATACGTGCGATCGTTTTAATTGGGAACTGCAGTCCCTTCGCGTAATTTACAAGCATTTCTCCGAATCCTTGTTTTTGGAAAGTTGGTAATACTTCAAGTTTATAAAGTTCTAGGTAAGTACCTGTAATTTCGAATGGTTCCCCGCCGTTCCTTTTCATGTATAGACTCATACGTGCAATGAGTGATCCACCGTAATAAATACCGTAAAATGGAGATTCACTATTGTTTTCAATAATGTTTGCTTGTAATTCTTCTAACATGGATAGTTCTTGAGCTCCGCAGCCTTTAAATTTTTTAAACTCGTCTAATGTTTTGTAATTGATGAGCAAGCGCTCAACTTTTGGGAATCCCATAACATCACATCCTTTTTGTCTCGTTGAATGCAGAAAAGTGAAAATATTTATAATAATATTATAACTCATTTTTTTATTTTTATGAAGATGATAGTGTATTTCTTTTATTATTTTTTTGAGGATTTGCTAAACTAAGAGTAGAAGTATAGTAATAAGTAGTATATACATATTGAAAGAAGAGGTGGCATTTGATCATCTTTAGTTAATTATGATTCCGTATGAATCGGGGGTTCGCGGAATAAAAGAGGAGGGGAAAAAGGGACTTATGTATCGTGTTCAAATGAGTTCCTTGTGTGAAAATGAAAATTGGAGTTGTGGGACCGGGAGCTATTGGTCTATTGTATACATTTTATTTACAAAAAAGTAATCAAGATGTTACGTTGTTTACAAGGACAGCTAAGCAGGCTGACGAATTAAATATAACGGGTGTAACTTGTATTAGGGAGGGGAAACGTGAAACGGTATTCCCGCCAGTATTACCAATAGAAAGCATGCTAGACCAGCAGCTAGATTATATATTTATTGCTGTTAAGCAATATCATATAACTGACATACTACCTTTTGTGCGAGGGAAATCCTCAGTAGTCTTTTTGCAAAACGGAATGTCACACCTTCATGCTATGCAGAAAATAGAGAATGAAAATATTGCAGTTGGAATTGTAGAGCATGGTGCGAAAAAAGAAGAAAGACATACCGTTTATCATACAGGGATAGGTGTAACAAAGTTTGGAATCGTGCGCGGTCGGTCTATACATTTTGAAAAAATATTTAATTGCTTTCCTTTTCCGCATTTTCCAATTCGAATAGAAGATAATTGGAAGGATGTTATGCACAAAAAATTAGTAGTGAATGTATGTATCAATCCATTGACGGCATTATTACAGGTCAAGAACGGAGAATTGATCACGAACCCGTTTTTTTATCAGATGATGGAGCAAGTATTCCAGGAAGTCGTTTTTCTCGTTAAAGAAGAAAAAGAAATGGTATGGGAAATGGTACGTCATGTATGTGAAAGAACATCTCATAATACATCATCTATGCTGGCAGATGTAAGGGCGAATAGACAAACAGAGATTGGTGCGATTGTTGGATATGTATTAGAAGAAGCTAAGAAACAGCAACGATCCGTTCCGACACTTCAATTTTTGTTCGATGCAATAAAAGGGTTAGAAGTAAAAGTATAAGTGTAATTCTTTGCTTTTACGTGAAACATTGACTACAATGTGGATTGGTGAGAGAACAGGATACGAAAGGAAGAATTATATGGAGATAAAAGAAATCTCTGTTCCGCAACAAGGTGTTGTAGCGGACTATATGAACGGTAAAAAAGAGATACAGTCGTGTTTTGATTATATGTTAACAGAAGATGCTTTTAAACAGCGTGTACAAGATTTGCGTGAGAGGGAGTTTTTCCGCCAAGATTTAGTAGCGCATTTATTAGAATATAATACAAAATTACAAGCGGGAGAAGCTACAATTCAAAATGTAAAAGCGCTTGAAGATGAAGATACATATGTTGTTATAGCTGGACAACAAGCTGGGTTATTAACTGGGCCACTTTATACGATTCATAAAATTATTTCAGTTTTACAGCTTGCGAAGGAAAAGGAAGAAAGTTTAGGCGTTAAAGTTGTTCCTGTTTTCTGGATTGCTGGTGAAGACCATGATATGGATGAAATTAATCATACTTTTGTAACGAAGAATAAAAAAATAAAAAAGACCATTTTTCATGATCGTAATCCGAAAAAGGCGAGTGCTTCAGAGTCTGAGCTTTCTTTGGAAGACTGTAGAAAGTGGATTGAAGAAATTTTTAAAACATACCCTGAAACGAATTTTACAAAGGATGTACTGCGATTTATTGATGATTCTTTACGGAAATCGAATACGTATGTAGATTTCTTTGGTCACCTTATTATGAAAATGTTCATGAATTCTGGTTTAATTCTTGTCGATTCGCATCATCCTGAATTAAGAAAATTAGAAGTGCCGTTTTTTAAACAAATTGTAAGTAAGTATAAAGAAGTGCAAGAGGGGCTTCATAACCAACAGGAAGTAATTAAAGAATTAGGATATAAGCCAATTATTGAAACAAAGTCTAATGCAGTACATATATTTATGGAAATTGATAATGAGCGAGTGTTGCTTGAAGACAATCAAAGGAAGTTTGTTGGGAAAGATGGGACGTATTCCTTTTCATATGAGGAATTGATTGAAGAGATGGAAAGGAGCCCAGAGCGCTTTAGTAATAATGTTGTAACGCGCCCTCTTATGCAGGAGTATGTATTTCCTACGTTGGCGTTTATTGGAGGTCCAGGGGAATTAGCTTACTGGAGTGAATTACAACAAGTCTTCCATGCTATCGGCTTCCGAATGCCGCCTGTCGTTCCTCGTATTACAATTACTTATATTGAGAGGGATATAGCGACAGATTTACACGATTTACAATTGCAAGAGAGTGACCCGTTTTTAAATAACGTAGATAAGTTGCGTGAAAACTGGCTATCTAATCAAATAGAGGAACCGATAGATGAACGATTTGAAGAGGCGAAAAAAGAAATAATTGATATTCATAAGTCATTACAACAGTTTGTAAAGAAAATAGATCCTGGATTAAGTTCGTTTGCAGGGAAAAACGAGTTCAAAATTAATGAACAAATTGAACTGTTGGAAAGAATGTTGAAAAGAAATGTTGAGAAAAAACATGAAGTGGAACTAAATAAATTCCGTCGTATACAATTTGCAATCCGTCCATTGGGAGCGCCACAAGAGCGTGTGTGGAATGTATGTTACTATTTAAATCAGTTCGGTTTAGATTTCGTTGATCGTGTAATGGAAAAACCGTTTTCTTGGGATGGAAAACATCATGTTATAAAACTATAGAATCTTGCTCTTAGGAGCAGGATTTTATTTTTATTCCGTTGAATTTACTGTGAAGTGAAATTTTTCTGAATTATTAATTTTAAAAAAGCTAATATCGTAATTATGCAGGATACTTAAATATATGACAAAATAGCACAAAATGTAAACGTATTATTATCTTTTTCGACAGTTTTTTATTTAAATTCCCGCAAAAGATGATAAAATTTAGTATATAATAAAAGAAAATGGCGATTTGTATAGTATGCTGCCTTTGTAGGCAAGTTAAATGAGTCGTTCTTTCATAGTATTTCGTTCTCTAGTCGTGAAATATGCGTTTAGAGGAGGAGATACATTCAACATAATTAATTGGAAAAAGAGTAGGTGCAACAATGTTTAATCACGTAACAGTGCTTTTGAAGGAAACAGTAGATGGCTTAGATATAAAGCCAGGTGGTACATATGTAGATTGTACACTGGGGGGAGGAGGACATAGTTCTTATTTATTATCCCAATTAACTGAAGGCGGAAGATTAATCGCGTTTGATCAAGATGAGATAGCAATTCAAAATGCGAAAGAAAAATTCTCTTCATACGGTGAGCAGTTCATAACAGTAAGGAGTAATTTCCGTTACCTATCTGAAAAACTACAGGAATTAGGTATAACAGAAGTAGACGGTATTTTATTTGATTTAGGTGTTTCATCCCCGCAATTAGATACACCAGAGCGTGGCTTTAGTTACCATCATGATGCACCGTTAGATATGCGAATGGATCAAGATGCCCCATTAACAGCCTATGATGTTGTAAATAGTTGGTCATATGAACAACTTGTAAGAATTTTCTTCCAGTATGGCGAAGAGAAATTTTCAAAACAAATAGCAAGAAAAATTGAAGCGTATCGTGAGAATAAAGCTATTGAAACGACAGGGGAATTAGTAGAACTAATTAAAGAGGGTATTCCAGCTCCTGCTCGTAGAACGGGTGGACATCCTGCGAAGCGAGTGTTCCAAGCGATCCGTATTGCGGTAAATGATGAATTGAAAGTATTTGAAGAAGCGTTGGAATCTGCAATTGAGATGGTCAAGCCAGGCGGAAGAGTTAGCGTTATAACATTCCATTCTTTAGAAGACCGTATTTGTAAAACGACGTTTAAGCGAAATAGTACAACGCCACAATTGCCACCAGGATTACCAATTATTCCTGATGAATTTAAGCCAAAATTAAAGCTTATTACAAGAAAACCGATTTTACCTTCTGATATAGAGTTAGAAGAAAATAATCGAGCGCGTTCTGCGAAATTGAGAATCGCTGAAAAACGATAAAAAGGGGAGAGAGGTATGAGTAACTTAGCTGTAAAGTACAAGCAACAAGCGCAAGAAGAGGTTCAGATTCAAACGCCCCCACAGCAGATGGTTCAGCCGAAAGCTAAAGCGAAGATTACAAGAATCGAAAAACTGTTGTATGTAGCGTTTATTGGCTTTTTATTGTATGCCTGTGTAGCGTTTATTGGAAATAAAGCAGGCCTTTATCAAGTTAATGTAGAAGCTGCGACAATAGAACAAAAAATTGTACAGCAGCAAAAAGAAAATCAAGAGTTACAGGCTGAAGTAGAGAAGTTAAGTCGTTATGAACGAATCGCTGAAGTTGCAAAAAAACACGGGCTAGAAATTAATGCGAATAATGTGAAAGGCCTCAAATAAGGCAATAGGTGTGAAGGGAAAATGAAGAGAAATATGACTAAATTTCATACCAATAAGGGAGCAGGGTATTTTATGATTTTATTCCTCCTGCTCTTTTTGCTGTTATTAGCCCGATTTTTTTACATACAAGCAACAGGATCAGTTCATAATCAAGATTTGAATGAACTTGCTAAGCAAAAACATAGTAAAACAGGAGTTCTAGAAGCAAATCGCGGGACGATTTATGATCAAAACGGTCATGTATTAGCGCAAGATGCAAACTCTTATAAACTTGTAGCAGAATTAAAAGGTGCGAATCCGGTTGAGAATAAAGAGGATACTGCAAAGAAAATTGCGGGAGTGCTCGGAAAAGATGAAGAGAAGATTTTAGCTACATTAAATAAAAAAGATAAAAGTCAAGTTGAATTTGGAACGCTAGGTAAAGATTTGACAAAAGAACAGAAGGAACAAATCGAAGCATTGAAATTGCCAGGTATATCATTTATTACTGAAAATGCAAGAGTGTATCCAAACGGTGATTTTGCATCTTACGTCATAGGACATGCAAAACCAAATGATAAAGGAACCTCAGTAGGTTATTTTGGTTTAGAACAAAGCTTAGATAAATATTTAAGTGCTTCTAACGGAGAAGTAGCTTATACAGGCGATCGTAGAGGCGTATCTCTTGATGGCGGGAAAGTGAATGTAAAGGCACCTAAAAATGGAGAAAATGTATATTTAACGCTTGACCAACGTATTCAAAGTTATTTAGAAGACGCAATGAAAGAAGCGAGTAAACATTATGAACCAAAAAGCTTAATAGGAATCGTTGCGGATCCAAAAACAGGGAAAATATTAGCGATGTCTACTAAACCTAGTTATGATCCAAATGATCGTCAAATTAAATATTTTTTCAATGATGCAATTGCAAATGCATTTGAACCTGGATCAACAATGAAAATTTTCACGCTAGCAGCAGCTATTAATGAAGGTGTGTATAAGGGACAAGATTATTATCAGTCTGGTACATATCCAGTCGGGAACCGAAAAATAAAAGATCATAATGGCGGTGCTGGATGGGGATCTATCACATTTGATGAAGGTGTAGAGCGCTCTTCCAATGTAGCGTTTGCTATTTTAGGTGATCAAAAACTTGGTCCAGACCGTTTCCGAAAATATATCCATGCTTTCGGATTAGATGAAAAAACGAATATTGATTTACCTGATGAAGGTTCAAATACCATTTTATTCGATCAGCAAATACAGCAAGTAACAACAGCTTTTGGACAAGGCTCCACTGTAACACCAATTCAGCTTGTACAAGCTGCAACGGCTATTGCGAACGATGGGAAAATGATGAAACCTTATACAATTGATAAAATTGTAGATCCGATAACAGGGGAAGTAAAATTAGAACATAAGCCAGAAGAAGTGGGCAAACCGGTTACAAAAGAGACAGCAGCGCAAGTAAGACAGTTATTAGAACGCGTTGTTACATCTCCGAAAGGAACAGGAACTGCTTATAAAGTCGATGGCTATTCAGTTGGTGGTAAAACAGGAACAGCGCAAATTCCGGATGGAAAAGGAGGCTATATGACGGGAAGAGAGAATTATATATTCTCATTCTTAGGTATGGCACCTATGGACGATCCGCAACTTGTTGTGTATGTAGCTGTTAAACAGCCCAAATTGAAAGATGATGAGAGCGGCGCACAACCTTTAGCTGATATTTTTAAATATGTAACGAAGAATAGTTTAGAGTATTTAAAGATTAAGCCTAATGAAGTGAAAGATCCGAAGAAATATGTGAAAGAGCAACAAACTGCTGTTCCAGATGTAACCGGAAAAACGATGGAAGAAGCGAAAAAGGCTATTGATAAAGCAAAACTTCGTCCGATCGTATTAGGTGAAGGGAAAGTACAGCAACAAGTACCGAAAGCAACCGAACAAACATTGAAGGGTGACCGGGTCTTCTTAGTGGGAGATAAACCTACAATGCCAAATATACAAGGCTGGGCACTTCGTGATGTTATGAATTTAGCAAAAACATTAAAGCTTAATCTAAAACCTACTGGTACAGGATACGTAACCGAACAAAGTGTACCAGAAGGAACATTGTTGCAACCTGGTACAGAGTTAGGTGTTACACTTGTACCGCCACTTGAACCGCAACAAGAAGCAGAAAAACCGTAATGGTAAAAGAGAAGATGTTCTAATTAAATAGGTACAAGCATATATTGGAACAAGCTAGGCGTAAGGGAGGCTTGTTCCAATATGCGTGTATCAAATGTAACAGTTAGAAAACGACTTATTTTTATACTCATATCAGGTATACTTATTTTCACTATCATCGATATTCGTCTTGGATATGTGCAATTTTTTCTTGGAAATATGTTAACGGATCGTGCGAAAGATTCATGGAGTCGTAATATTACTTTTGAACCTGAACGTGGGAAGATTTTGGACCGAAATGGTGTGGAACTTGCTACGAATAAAAGTGCTCCAACTGTCTTTGTTGTACCGAGGCAAATTGAAAAACCGGCAGAGACTGCAGAGAAGTTAGCTGCAGTATTAGGTGTGGAAAAAGATGAGATTTATAAGAGAATTACAAAAAAAGAATCAATTGTACGGTTAGATAAAGGCGGAAGGAAAATATCACATGATAAGGCGAAAGAGGTAAGAGGATTAAGTTTGAAAGGTGTTTATATCGCAGAAGACTCTATCCGGTACTATCCATTTGGCAACTTTTTATCACACGTATTAGGGTTTGCAGGTAGTGATAACCAAGGTCTTATGGGACTAGAAAAATATTATGATAAAGAACTGAATGGTGATGAAGGTCATGTGCGCTTTTTTGCAGATGCAAAAGGACAAAGGATGCCTAATGTTGGCGATGATTTCAAAAAACCAGAAGCTGGTTTGAATTTAGGCTTAACAATTGATGCACGTATTAATAGAATTATGGAAAGAGAAATGAATATCGCAGAGTCGACATATAATCCAGATGGTATGATTGCGATTGCGATGAACCCGAAAAATGGTGAAATTTTAGGTATGTCGAGTCGGCCGAGTTTTGATCCGGCAGATTTTCAAAGTGTTTCTCCAGAAGTGTACAATAGAAATTTGCCAGTATGGAGTACGTATGAACCTGGTTCAACATTTAAAATCATTACGTTAGCCGCAGCTTTGAATGAAAATTTAGTAGACTTAGAGAAAGATACGTTTTATGATGATGGAGCAGCTGAAGTTGGTGGAGCAAGATTGAAATGCTGGAAAGCAGGAGGCCATGGTAGCCAAACGTTTTTAGAAGTAGTTCAAAACTCTTGTAACCCAGGATTTATTGAACTTGGTGATCGCCTTGGTAAAGACCGATTGTTTAAATACATTCGTAATTTTGGTTTTGGACAAAAAACCGGAATTGACCTGCAAGGTGAAGGTAGTGGGATTTTATTTAATTTAGACAAAGTCGGTCCAGTCGAGCAAGCAACAACTTCATTCGGTCAAGGTGTTTCTGTTACGCCAATTCAACAAGTGGCGGCGGTAGCAGCAGCTGTAAATGGTGGAACATTGTATCAACCGTATATAGCTAAAGAATTTATTGATCCGAAAAACAATCAAGTAGTAAGTAAAAAGACACCTGTGGAAAAAAGAAAAGTTATTTCCAAGGAAACTTCAGAAAAAGTTCGGTATGCATTAGAGAATGTTGTAGCAAAGGGATCTGGTAAAGGTGCTTTCATTGATGGATATCGTGTGGGCGGAAAAACAGGTACAGCTCAAAAAGTGAAAGATGGTAAATATTTAGAGAATAATTATATCGTATCTTTTATCGGTTTTGCTCCAGCAGATGATCCGGAAATTGTTGTATATGTTGCTGTTGATAATCCGAAAGGTGTAACGCAATTTGGTGGAGTAGTAGCAGCTCCAATTGTTGGGAATATTCTGCGGGATGCACTTCCTGTTATGGGAGTGAAACCGAGAAAAGAACAAGTTGAGAGAGAATATAAATGGGGCGATACACCAACTGTGGAAGTTCCAAATTTAATTGGTATGAAAAAGAAAGACTTACAGACGCAACTCGTTGATTTGAAGCTTGATATAAGCGGAGATGGAGAGAAAGTCATTAAACAGTCCCCAGAAGCAGGAGCTAAAGTGAAAGAAGGCTCAAAAATTAGAATTTACTTCGGGAATTAAAGGTAACCTAGTACGTTTTATGGTACAATTGGTGGAAGTGAGTTCTTTATAGAAGAGTTACTTAATTTGAGACCGCAAGAGTCTCGGTTATAAATAGGTCTATTTATTAGACACAGTAGCACTTACCTCCTATTTTACATAATTAGGAGGTAACGTGTTGCTTATTAATAAAAGAGATAAATACACAATGTAGAGAGGGTTTAGTGAAATGAAGTTGCATACACTTGTATCATGTTTGCATGATTTTCCAGTTGTTCCAAAAGAAAATCCAGAAATCACATCTATAGAAGCTGATTCACGTAAAGTGAAAGAAGGAAGCTTATTTGTATGTATGAAAGGATATACGGTTGATAGCCATGATTTTGCTAAGCAAGCAGCGGCACAAGGAGCGGCTGCTATTGTTGCGGAAAGACCAATTGATGTTGACGTTCCAGTTGTACTTGTGAAAAATACTTTTCGTTCGTTAGCGGTTTTAGCTGATTATTTTTATGGTCAACCAACACACAAGTTACATTTAATCGGTATTACAGGTACAAATGGAAAGACAACAACATCGCATATTATGGATGAGATTATGCGCGCACATGGTCATAAAACGGGGCTAATTGGAACGATTAATATGAAAATCGGTGATGAAACATTTGAGGTGAAAAATACAACACCAGATGCACTAACACTTCAACAGACGTTTGCAAAAATGGTTGAACACGGTGTGGATAGCACAGTAATGGAAGTTTCGTCACATGCTTTAGATCTTGGTCGTGTACACGGATGTGATTACGATGTCGCAGTGTTTACAAATTTAACACAAGATCATTTAGACTATCATAAAACGATGGAAGAATATAAACATGCAAAAGGGTTGCTATTTGCGCAACTTGGCAATAGTTATAATCATAATCGTGAAAAATACGCGGTATTGAATAACGATGATGCTGTAACAGCGGAATATATGAGAAGTACTGCAGCAACTGTTGTAACGTATGGAATTGATACAACAAGTGATGTTATGGCAAAAGATATCGTTATGACAAGTGGTGGAACTACATTTACGCTTGTAACACCGTATGAGAGTGTAAATGTTACGATGAAATTAATTGGGAAATTTAATGTATATAACGTACTAGCTGCGACAGCGGCAGGACTTGTTTCTGGTGTAAGTTTAGAAACAATTATTGATGTAATAAAGAAACTAGCTGGAGTTCCAGGACGTTTTGAAGTAGTTGATGGTGGACAAAATTATACAGTTATTGTTGATTATGCACATACACCAGATAGCTTAGAAAATGTATTAAAAACAGCAAAACAGTTTGCAAAAGGTGACGTATATTGCATCGTCGGTTGTGGCGGTGATAGAGATAGAACGAAGAGACCAATCATGGCAAGTGTTGCAACACGATATGCAACTCACGCCATTTACACTTCAGATAATCCAAGAAGTGAAGAGCCAGGAGCTATTTTAGATGATATGGTACATGGTGCAATTGGAAATAATTATGAAGTAATTATTGATAGAAAAGAAGCGATATACCATGCAATTGCTAACGCAAAAGCTGAAGATATTATCATTATTGCTGGTAAGGGTCATGAAACATATCAAATTATTGGTAAAGATGTTCATCATTTTGATGATCGTGAAATCGCTAAAGAAGCAATTACAGAGCGTTTAAACAACGAAGAGTAACAACGTGAGAGGAGGACTACATGTGCTTGAGCAAGGTTTATTAGTAACGGCTGGGGTAGCATTCTTAATTTCTGTTGCCCTTTCGCCATTGTTTATTCCATTTTTAAGAAAATTAAAGTTCGGACAGAGTATTCGTGATGAGGGACCAAAATCACATCAAAAAAAATCAGGGACACCGACAATGGGTGGTATCGTCATATACGTATCTATGATGGTAACTTCACTTATTATGGCGATTAAGTTTAATCATTTAGGTGCAGAGGTATCGTTATTACTATTAGTGACATTTGGTTACGGATTGATTGGATTTTTAGATGACTACATAAAGGTAGTTAAGAAGAGAAATCTTGGTTTAACATCAAAACAAAAATTAGTAGGTCAGCTTGTTATTGCTATTGCGTTCTTTTTAATTGGAAAAGGGCAAGCGTTCCACACATACATCATGATTCCGGGAACGGATGTTAAGTTTGAATTAGGTTGGGCGTATTTTGTACTTGTACTATTTATGCTTATTGGTGGATCAAATGCAGTTAACTTAACTGACGGTTTAGATGGTTTATTATCAGGAACTGCTGCTATTGCATTTGGAGCATTTAGTATTATTGCTGTGGCACAAGAGCAATTTGGAGTAGCGATATTCTGTATGGCAGTTGTAGGAGCTGTACTTGGATTTTTAGTATTCAATGCGAATCCAGCAAAAGTGTTTATGGGAGATACAGGTTCATTAGCTTTAGGTGGAGCCATTGCAGCTGTAGCAATTTTATTAAAACAAGAATTGCTACTTGTAATCATTGGCGGAGTATTCGTAATGGAAACTTTATCGGTTATTATTCAGGTCATTTCATTTAAAACAACAGGAAAACGTGTCTTTAAAATGAGTCCACTACACCATCATTATGAATTATGTGGTTGGTCAGAGTGGCGTGTCGTTGTGACGTTTTGGTCTGTAGGATTTTTATTAGCTGTGTTAGGAATTTATATCGGGGTGTGGATGTAATTGAAAACTGTAACTGAATTTCAAAATAAAAATATTCTTGTATTAGGCATTGCAAAAAGTGGTTATGCAGCAGCTACATTGTTACAAAAGTTAGGGGCAAATGTTATTGTAAATGACGGAAAGCCTTTAGCAGAGAATGTACTTGCTGCAGAATTACAAGCAAAAGGAATGGATGTTGTATGCGGTGGTCATCCTTTAGAATTATTAGAGAGAAATATTTCTCTTGTAGTAAAAAATCCAGGAATCCCGTATTCTAATCCAATATTAGTTGCTGCGAAAGAAAAGCAAATTCCAATTGTTACGGAAGTTGAATTAGCATATCGTATTTCAGAAGCACCATTTGTTGGGATTACGGGGTCTAACGGTAAAACGACGACGACAATGCTTACATTTGAAATGCTAAAAGAAGGACAAAAGCATCCCGTAATTGCAGGGAACATTGGAACTGTAGCGTGTGAAGTTGCACAGGATGCGAAAGAAAATGAAGTTGTAGTTACAGAACTTTCATCGTTCCAATTGATGGGAGTAGAATTGTTCCAACCTAAAATTGCTGCGTTTTTAAATTTATTTGAGGCCCACTTAGATTATCATGGGACGAAGAAAGAATATGGTTTAGCAAAAGCGAATATTTTTAAAAACCAAACAGAAAATGATTATAGTGTAATAAATGCAGATGATGCAGATGTGATGGCTTTATCTGCTTATAGTAAAGGTCAAAAAGTACTGTTCTCAACAACGAAAGAAATTGAAGATGGTGCGTGTATAAAAGATAATGCTCTTTATTTTAAAGGTGAAAAAGTTGTTGAAGTAGGCGATATCGTTTTACCTGGTCAACATAATTTAGAAAATATTTTAGCAGCGATGAGTATCGCAAAATTATTGGGTGTTTCTAATAAAGCAATTACGGCAGTTTTAAAACGTTTTACAGGTGTAAAACATCGTTTAGAATATGTAACAACTATAAACAACCGTAAGTTTTATAATGACTCAAAAGCAACGAATATGTTAGCGACAGAGAAAGCTTTATCTGCGTTTACACAACCGACTGTGTTATTAGCAGGTGGGCTGGATCGTGGAAATGAATTCGATGATTTAATTCCGTATTTCAAAAATGTTAAAGCGATTGTAACATTTGGACAAACAGCTCCAAAATTAGTAAGAGCTGCAGAAAAAGCGGGATTAGATACAATTGAAAGTGTCGATACTTTAGATGAAGCTGTAGTGAAAGCTTATGCTCATTCTACAGATGGCGATGTAATTCTTCTTTCTCCAGCATGTGCAAGCTGGGATCAATTTAAAACATTTGAAGAAAGAGGAGACATTTTTATACAAGCTGTGCATAAACTTATATAAAGTAAATCAAAACATCAGTAGGCTAACACCTACTGATGTTTTGTTACATAGGGCAAAAGTTTCTGCCTAAAGAGGTGGTGTTTATGGGTAATGAAGAAAACGCCTGATTTTATTCTCATCATCGTTACACTTGCGTTGTTAACAATCGGAATGATTATGGTTTATAGTGCGAGTGCGGTTTGGGCCTCTTATAAAATGGGGGACTCATTCTTTTTTGCAAAAAGGCAATTGCTATTCGCAGGTCTTGGTGTAGTGGCTATGTTTTTTATTATGAAAATTGATTATTGGGTGTGGCGTACGTATTCAAAAGTAATTTTGCTAGTTTGCTTCATTCTTCTTATTCTCGTTCTTATTCCTGGAGTAGGTCTTGTTCGAGGAGGAGCGCGAAGTTGGATTGGAATCGGGGCATTTTCCATTCAACCGTCCGAATTTATGAAGTTTGCGATGATTATTTTCTTAGCGAAATTTTTAGCGGAACGACAAAAATTAATTACCTCTTTTAAACGTGGTTTACTACCAGCTTTAGGTTTTGTATTTCTTGCTTTCGGAATGATTATGTTACAGCCCGACCTTGGTACAGGGACGGTAATGGTTGGGACATGTATCATTATGATATTTATCTCAGGAGCAAGAGTCTTTCACTTTGCAATGTTTGGTTTGCTTGGTGTAGCAGGATTTGTAGGGCTAATTGCATCAGCACCGTATCGGATGAAACGTATTACATCATATTTAGACCCGTGGTCAGATCCGCTTGGAAGTGGATTTCAAATTATTCAATCGTTACTCGCAATTGGACCAGGTGGATTATTCGGGCTTGGACTTGGACAAAGTAGACAAAAGTTTCTTTATTTACCTGAACCGCAAACAGACTTTATATTTGCAATCTTATCCGAGGAATTAGGTTTTATTGGTGGTTCATTTGTGTTATTATTATTTAGTCTATTATTATGGCGTGGGATTCGTATAGCTTTAGGAGCGCCAGATTTATATGGTACGTTTTTAGCAGTAGGTATTGTGGCGATGATTGCGATTCAAGTAATGATTAATGTTGGTGTTGTAACAGGATTGATGCCTGTTACGGGTATTACTTTGCCGTTTTTAAGTTATGGTGGATCAAGTTTGACATTAATGTTAATGGCAGTAGGTGTATTATTAAATATAAGTCGCCATTCTCGCTACTAAACCCTGTTTATAAGACAGGGTTTTTCGTATGTGTACGAAGAAACAATATGTATATAGAAATAAATACGACTGTAATAAGAAAAAGAGAAGCGGAGGAGTTAGTAGTGCGTGTATTAGTAAGTGGTGGGGGCACTGGAGGTCATATTTATCCGGCTCTTGCTTTAATAAGAGAAATAAAAAAATTAAATCCGGAAGCAAGGTTTTTATATATTGGTACGGAGAATGGATTAGAGAGCACAATCGTGCCAAAAGCAGGTATACCGTTTCAATCTATTGTTATAAGTGGATTTAAACGTAAAATATCGTTAGATAACGTGAAAACGGTGATGCGTTTTCTAAAAGGTGTACAAGATAGTAAACGATATATTCGTCGTTTTAATCCAGATATTGTAATTGGAACAGGTGGATATGTATGTGGACCTGTTGTATATGCTGCGGCAAAATTAGGTATTCCAACTATTGTACATGAACAAAATAGTGTACCCGGTGTAACGAATAAATTTTTAAGCCGCTATGTTGATAAAGTTGCAGTTTGTTTTGAAGCGGCTGCAGAACATTTTCCGCAGTCAAAAGTGGTCATGACAGGAAACCCACGAGCGTCAGAAGTAATGGATCAAAATGGAATGAAAGGAAAACGTTCAGTAGGTTTATCTCTTCCTAAAAAATCCGTGCTTATTTTTGGTGGCAGCCGTGGTGCTAGACCAATTAACGATGCTTTCGTAGAGGCAATTGAACAGTTTGGAAATAAAAGTTACGAAATATTGTATGTAACAGGTGAAGTTCATTACGACAAAGTGATGGATGCAGTGAAGCAAAAAGGGAACCCGAATAATGTTATTATTAAACCTTTCATTCATAATATGCCAGAAGTACTTACAGGTGTAGACCTTGTTGTCTCAAGAGCTGGAGCAACAACACTTGCAGAATTAACAGCGTTAGGTAAGCCAAGTGTGTTAATTCCGAGTCCTTATGTAACAAATAACCATCAGGAAAAAAATGCACGTTCTGTTGTCGATAAAGGAGCAGCAAAAATGTTGCTTGAAAAAGATTTAACAGCTGAAACACTTATTCGTGATATTGACGAGATTTTATTAGATGCACAAACATTACAAAATATGAAGCTTGCTGCTGGGCAATTAGGTATTCCAGATGCAGCAAATAAGTTGTATGAAGTAATGAATAAGCTTGTAAAAAAATAACGTTAGGTGAACGCCCTGCATACTACTGTAATAAGGATGCTTAGTATGGGGGAGATTGTTTATGGAGCAATTAGTAAATGAGCTTATAGAAGCAAATGTTGGTCGCGTGTTAGTGGATGAACCGTTAGCACGTTATACAACTATGAAAATAGGTGGACCAGCTGATATTTTAATTGTGCCAAAGCATGTTGCCGGTATTGAAAAAACGTTGCAGTTAGTAAAGAAATATAAAACAAAGTGGACTGTAATTGGTCGCGGTTCGAACCTTCTTGTATCTGATCTAGGTATAGAAGGTGTCGTTATTCGTTTAGGAGAAGGATTAGACCAATTAGAAGTCGAAAAACATAGAGTAAGAGTTGGTGGTGGGTATCCCCTAATTAAATTATCAACTTTACTTAGTCGGCAAGGGTTAGCCGGTCTGGAGTTCGCAAGTGGTATTCCAGGAAGTGTTGGCGGTGCAGTGTATATGAATGCAGGAGCACATAATTCGGATATATCAAACATATTATCAAAAGCTCTTATTTTGTTTGAAGACGGAACAATTGACTGGTTAACGCATGGAGAAATGGAGTTTTCCTATCGTACATCTGTATTGCAAACGAAACGTCCTGGTATTGTTTTGGAGGCTGAGTTTCAATTACAAATAGGTGAGCGTGAGAGAATTGTAAGTGTTATGCAAAAGAATAAAGATTACCGTCGTGAAACACAGCCATGGAATCACCCTTGTGCAGGAAGTGTGTTTCGGAATCCAATTCCATACTTTGCAGGAGATTTAATAGAGAAGGCGGGGCTTCGGGGTTATCAAATAGGTGGAGCTCAAATTTCTGAAATGCATGGGAATTTTATTATTAATACTGGGGGAGCCAGCGCGCAAGATGTCTTATCTTTAATTGCATTAGTAAAACAAACAATCAAGGATAAATTTAGCGTAGAAATGCATACAGAAGTAGAAATCATTGGAAGATAACGGTTATTCGTTCCGCTCATTATCATTTATGTTATAATAAGAAGATAAGAACGGCATGAGGAACATGCCGTTCTTTATGTTACGTAGGGGGATCGTACATGAAAAATAGTAAAGTGATTAAACTACAGGATCGTGTACCAAAGTTAAAAAATCAACAGAAAAAAAAGAAGAAAAATGTTAATCATCGGTTGATTTTATACATATCAATTTTATTTCTATTAGTTCTCTTTTTAATTTATTTTCGGTCTCCGCTTAGCAATATAAAAAAGATAAGTGTGTTTGGAAATCATTATATGACAGATGAACAAGTGATGAAGGAATCAGGTGTGACGTATGATACAAGTTATTTCCGGGTGACAGCACATAAAGCTGAAGAAAATTTAACGAAACGAAAAGAAATTAAAGCAGTAAATGTAAAGAAACGTTTTCCAAATAAAATTGACGTTCATATTGAAGAATATTTAACAATTGGTTATATAAACAAAGAAGGGAAATTACAACCGTTATTAGAGAATGGGAAAACACTTGATGTACTCCCGAACGGAAAACTTCCTGTTGCAGCGCCAATTTTTGAACCTTTTAAAGAGGAAAAAATGAAGGAGTTAATTGCTGAGCTTGAAAAATTAACCCCAACTATTTTAAGGTCTATTTCTGAAATTCGTTATTCACCGACGAATGCGAATGAAGACCACCTTACTTTATATATGAATGAAGGGTATGAAGTGAGCACTACGATTCAAAATTTCGCAAAACGTATGGAAGCTTATCCACTTATCTTAAAAACAATTGAGCCGGGTAAAAAGGTATTAATTGACTTAGAAGTAGGGGCATATACGAAAGAATTAGGGGCGGAAGAAAAAAAAGAATAGAAAGATAGTGTTCGCTACGTTATTGTAGAAAAAACGAAACAAATGTTCTGTTGGATGTGCCTGAATTTACAAGAATGGTTCATTTGATGAAAAAGATGTAAAAATTCTTAGATTCATACTAGGATTGGTACAAGTTTCACTTTTCTATGAGTACATCTTAGTGTAGACTTATACTTGGCGGTAATCTTTACACTTGAAATGGAATTATTTCAAGATAAGCAGTTATTCACAGTTTACTGCGATATTCTTAAATGAATGTTAAATAAAAATAAGAAAAATATAGGGTTAAAAAAGGGAAACGTATAAAGACGTTGAATATTTTTCTTATAAATAGTAAAGTTGCGATTGTTGTTCCATATATTGAGTTGTATGGTATAAATAAAGAAGGAGGTGCCAAAGAATGAACAGCAATGAAATATATGTTAGTCTTGACATCGGTACATCCAATGTTAAAGTCATCATTGGTGAAATGGTTAATGACAGCTTAAACATTATTGGTGTTGGAAATGTAAAATCAAATGGTTTAAAGAAGGGATCGATAGTTGATATAGACGAGACTGTTCGATCAATTAAAAAAGCAATTGAACAAGCTGAGCGCATGGTGGGAATCCACATTGAGCAAGTTGTAGTGGGTGTCAATGCAAACCAGGTACAGCTACTTCCTTGTCACGGAGTAGTCGCTGTTTCAAATGAAGATCGTGAAATCGGGAATGAAGATGTCTTACGCGTTCTAGATGCAGCACAAGTTGTGTCAATTGCTCCAGAACGTGAGTTTATTGATGTGGTACCTCGACAGTTCATTGTAGACGGTCTTGACGAGATTAACGATCCACGCGGGATGATCGGTGTAAGATTAGAAATGGAAGGTACACTTATTACAGGCTCGAGAACTTTACTACATAACCTACTTCGTTGTGTAGAAAAAGCAGGTCTTGAAATTGTTGATATTTGTCTTCAACCTTTAGCGGCTGCAACAGTTGCTATATCTTCGGATGAAAAAAATAGAGGAGTAGCCCTTGTTGATATGGGCGGAGGATCTACAACTTTATCTATTTTTAAAGATGGAGAGTTACAAGCGACGAGCGTATTACCATTAGGTGGAGACCATATAACGAAGGATATTGCAATTGGGTTGAAAACTTCAACAGAAAATGCAGATCAAATTAAGTTGAAATATGGACATGCTTTTTATGATACAGCATCTGAAGAAGAGATGTTTACGGTTCCTATTATGGGAAGCGACCAAACAGAACAATATTCTCAGTTGGAATTATCGGATATAATAGAGGCTCGTGTAGAGGAAATTTTAATGTTTGTTCAAGATGAAGTGCGTAAGTTAGGAGTAAAGCAAGTAGCTTCTGGTTATGTACTAACTGGTGGAATTGCTTCTATGCCAGGTGTCCTTGATCTTGCATATGATATTTTACATGAAAATGTTCGTATAGCAACTCCTGATTATATTGGTGTGCGTGAGCCACAATATACAAGTGGAGTAGGATTAATTAAACATTCTTATCAAAAAGCTAAATTACGTGGGAAAAATGTACAGGAAAAGCAAGAGCATTTTGAACCAGTACCAGCACAAGCTCCGGCGCCGGTACAACAGCAACCTGCGAAACAAAAAACTCGTAATCAAAACAATAATAATCAAAATGATGACCGTATGATGTCAAAAGTAAAACGTGTATTCCGTTATTTATGGGATTAAAATTGGACACGAAAAATGAGGTTCTAGGGGGATTTCGACATGTTAGAGTTTGATACTACTCAAGATCAATTAGCGAATATAAAAGTTATCGGTGTCGGCGGTGGCGGAAATAATGCTGTAAACCGTATGATTGAACACGGTGTACAAGGTGTAGACTTTATCGCTGTGAATACTGATGCACAAGCATTAAATCTATCAAAAGCTGAAACGAAAATGCAAATTGGTGGAAAATTAACACGTGGACTTGGTGCAGGTGCAAACCCTGAAGTAGGGAAAAAAGCTGCAGAAGAAAGTAAAGAACAGATCCAAGAAGCACTTCGTGGTGCTGATATGGTATTCGTAACTGCTGGTATGGGCGGTGGAACTGGAACTGGTGCAGCGCCAGTTGTTGCTCAAGTGGCAAAAGAATTAGGTGCATTAACAGTTGGTGTTGTAACACGTCCATTTACATTTGAAGGACGTAAGCGTGCAACACAAGCGGCATCTGGTATTGCGGCATTTAAAGAAAATGTAGATACACTTATTGTAATTCCAAACGATCGCTTATTAGAGATTGTTGATAAAAACACGCCAATGTTAGAGGCATTCCGTGAAGCGGATAACGTATTACGTCAAGGTGTTCAAGGTATTTCTGATTTAATTGCAACACCAGGTTTAATTAACTTAGACTTCGCAGACGTAAAAACAATTATGTCTAATAGAGGTTCTGCTTTAATGGGTATTGGTTCTGGTAATGGAGAAAATCGTGCTGCTGAAGCTGCGAAAAAAGCGATTTCTAGTCCATTATTAGAAACATCTATTGATGGAGCTCAAGGTGTTATCATGAATATTACTGGTGGAGCTAACTTAAGCTTATATGAAGTACAAGAAGCGGCAGATATTGTAGCTTCAGCTTCAGATCCAGAAGTAAATATGATCTTCGGTTCGGTTATTAATGAAGGATTAAAAGATGATATCGTTGTAACTGTAATTGCAACTGGTTTTGATGATACGATTGCAACTCAACCACCAAAACCAATTATCCGTCCGAATGTGAATCACACGCAACAACAGCAACAGCCAGTAGCTCAACCTCCAAAACAACGTGAAGTAAAACGTGAAATGAAGCGTGAAGAGCCAGTTGTACATGAGCGTCATTCAGATTCAGATGATATCGATATTCCAGCATTCTTACGTAATCGTCGTAGACGATAAAAGAAAAGGAGCATTTATGCTCCTTTTTTGTTTTATACAGGGAAAAGATCTGCCTAAGCAGGTCTTTTTTTATTTTATATATTTTAATCTATTCCGCTATTTGCCGGATAACATGATTGGTGCGTGGTGATTAAAGTTTCACTTTATATGTAAGTAAAAAGTATATAGCATTCTATGAAACATTTACTTTTATTTTTTACCGACAGATTATGTCTAGAAAGCACAAAATAACAAAAAAACACCTCCGCAAATTGACACACTTTCCTATTGGATATGCATTATACTAGTCTCAACTTAAAAAAAGAGGTGAATTGTTTGGTTGTTTACGCCGACGTTGTTTGGTTGTTAAACGCCTGCATTGATTTTCTTTTACTTTTATTAACGGCTACCGTGTTAAAAAAGAAGATCAAAAGATGGAGGCTTGTGTTAGGGGCATTTATAGGTTCAACCATTGTTATTTTTGCCTTTACTCCTTTTGCTTCTATGATGACACATCCAATTATGAAACTACTGTACTCGTTACTTATTGTGTATACAGCATTTGGGTTTACAACATTTAGAAATTATGCACAAACTGTTTTTACTTTTTACTTTGTAACCTTTATGGTTGGCGGAGGATTAATGGGCACTCATTTCTTTTTGCAAACGAATGAAATGGTAAATGGGTTGGTTCAATCTCAATCAATTTCTTATGGTGACCCAATTAGTTGG
This sequence comes from Bacillus sp. FDAARGOS_527, assembly GCF_003812125.1. NCBI lineage: Bacteria > Bacillati > Bacillota > Bacilli > Caryophanales > Bacillaceae > Bacillus > Bacillus sp. FDAARGOS_527. The sequence continues at coordinate 3,002,468 of NZ_CP033795.1, read as the reverse complement.
TTGTTCGTTATTTTTGGTTTTCCAATCATTTATTATTTTTCTAAAAAGCGTATTGAAAGCGTAGAGGTTACAAAAATACACTATGATCAAATTGTGAAATTGAAAATTCAATTAGCTGAAGAGGAACTAGAACTCGCAGGTTTAATTGATAGTGGGAATCAACTTTACGACCCGTTAACGAAAACACCTGTTATGATTATGCATATTTCATCGTTAGAACATTGTTTACCAGCTTGGTTAACAGAACAAATTTATTCCAAAACACAGATTCCTCAAATACCAGAAAATGATTCTGGGTGGGCGACAAAATTACGCTTAATTCCTTTCCGAGCAGTAGGAGTAGAGAATCAATTTTTATGGGCAATTAAGCCAGAAAGTGTACAAATTTATCATGAAGGTAGTTCTATTGTCGTCAATAAAGTATTGATTGGATTAAATACACAACAGTTGTCAACCAATGGAGAGTATCAATGTATTGTGCATCCGAAAATGTTAATTTCGCAAAAAATGGTAATTGCTTAATAATGGGAGGCGGGATAATATGATGAAATTAAAATTTTATTTAGTATACTTTTGGTATAAAGTATTGTTGAAATTAGGAATTAAGACCGATGAAATTTATTACATTGGTGGAAGTGAAGCGTTACCACCGCCGTTAACGAAAGAAGAAGAGGAAGTTCTTTTGAATAAATTGCCAAAAGGAGATCAGGCAGCAAGGTCGTTACTGATTGAACGCAATTTACGGCTAGTTGTATATATAGCAAGAAAGTTTGAAAATACAGGGATAAATATTGAAGATTTAATTAGCATTGGAACAATTGGGCTTATTAAAGCGGTAAATACATTTAATCCAGAAAAGAAAATAAAATTAGCAACATATGCATCACGTTGTATAGAAAATGAAATTTTAATGCATTTGCGCCGGAATAATAAAAATCGTTCAGAAGTTTCTTTTGATGAACCGCTTAACATCGATTGGGACGGGAATGAACTTTTATTATCAGATGTATTAGGGACAGACGATGATATTATTACAAAAGATTTAGAGGCTACGGTTGATCGTCATCTTCTAATGAAAGCATTACATCAATTAAATGATCGTGAAAAACAAATTATGGAACTTCGGTTTGGGCTTGCTGGAGGAGAGGAAAAGACGCAAAAAGATGTAGCGGATATGCTTGGGATTTCACAGTCATACATTTCGCGTTTAGAAAAAAGAATCATAAAAAGATTAAGAAAAGAATTTAATAAAATGGTGTAAAGAATAAGACCAGCCGTTATGTAGGCTGGTCTTATTCTCTTTCGTTGTATGAGGAAGGACAACGAAAATGAAAAATGAAGAGAAAACCGCATGCATAAAATCCCCTTCAAAGGAAATACTTTACACTGTACAGCAACTCCCGATAGGAGGGAACACTTTGACGAGAAACAAAGTAGAAATTTGCGGTGTTGATACAGCTAAACTTCCCGTACTAAAAAATGATGAAATGCGTAAATTATTTCGTGAAATGCAAAGTGGAGAGATAAGCGCAAGAGAGAAATTAGTGAATGGAAACTTACGTCTTGTACTGAGCGTCATCCAAAGATTTAATAACAGAGGAGAATATGTTGACGATTTATTTCAAGTTGGTTGCATCGGACTTATGAAATCCATTGATAATTTTGATTTAGGCCAAAATGTAAAATTTTCAACGTATGCTGTGCCGATGATTATTGGGGAAATACGCAGATATTTGCGTGATAACAATCCGATTCGCGTATCTCGTTCATTACGAGATATTGCGTATAAAGCGTTACAAGTAAGAGAAAAGTTGATTGCAGAAAATTCAAAAGAACCAACAGCAATGGATATTGCAAAAGTGCTTGAAGTGACTCATGAAGAAATCGTTTTTGCTTTAGATGCAATTCAAGATCCAGTTTCATTATTTGAGCCGATTTATAACGATGGGGGGGATCCTATCTTTGTTATGGATCAGTTAAGTGATGAAAAACAAAAGGACGAGCAGTGGGTTGAAGAGTTAGCTCTAAAAGAAGGAATGAAGCGTTTAAATGATCGTGAGAAAATGATTATTCGAAAACGTTTCTTCCAAGGAAAAACACAAATGGAAGTTGCAGAAGAAATTGGGATTTCTCAAGCACAAGTGTCACGTTTAGAGAAATCAGCTATTAAACAAATGAATAAGACGATTCAAGGATAAGGTTTCACCATTTATGGTGAGACCTTTTTATATGTCATATAGTTTGTTTGCGCTCATAGTAGGATAGTTGTGTTCATATAATGAAAATAATATGAGGTTGGTAAGAGGGTGCTTCCTGTTCATTTGTGAAACAATGTTTTTTCGATTCGTCATATATAAGGGAGAGGATGAAAGTGATACAAATTTCGGAATTGCAGATGAAAGATATAATAAATGTTTCAGACGGAAAAAGACTGGGGAATATTGGTGATATTGAAATTGATATGAACACAGGGAAGATCGATTCTATTATTATTTCTAAACAGGCACGTATATTTGGGGTTTTTGGGAAAGACGTAGAAATTGTAATTCCTTGGAAAGAAATTGTGAAAATTGGGGAAGATGTCATACTTGTTAGAGTAAATCCTGTTAATTCTGTAACAGAATCAATACAAACACCGACAATTTCATAAAGAATATTACAAATTCCTCTTTTTTTTCTGTTAGGATTATGAAAAAATAAAAGTATGGTAAAATAGACAGGAAGTACCATGCTTTTTTATGTTATTTTAATTAAAAGGAGCCGCTGTTATGAGAGAACCATTTAAATATGTGGACGGTATACTGTATTTAGAAGCGTGGAAAGAACTTGGAAACATTACTGCTGGATTTACGACAAAAGATGGTGGGGTAAGTACGGGCTCCTTTCATGCAATGAATTTAGGATTACATGTGAATGATATTGCCGAGAACGTTCATGAAAATAGACGCATTTTAGCAAATAAGTTACAAAAACCATTAGAAAACTGGATTTGCTCTGAACAAGTTCATGATCATCATGTTGAAAAAGTAGGACAACAGGAAAAAGGAAGTGGCGTTTATTCATATGAAGACGGCATTTCAAAAACAGATGGCATTTATACGACTAATAATGATGTTCTTTTAACATCTTGTTATGCGGATTGTGTTCCACTCTATTTTTATGCACCATCACATGGTATGATAGGACTTGCGCATGCTGGATGGAAAGGGACTGTAAAAGAGATTGCAAAAGAAATGATTCAAAAATGGAATGCAGAAGGGATTTCGAGTGATGAAATTCATGTTGCGATTGGACCAGCAATTGGATCTTGTTGTTACATTGTTGATGATCGAGTGTTAACAGCAGCAGAGCAAGTAGTAAACGGTTCTGTTCCTTATAAAAAAGTTTCTGACGGGCAGTACGCAATTAATTTAAAAGAAATTAATCGTATATTATGTGTACAAGCAGGCATAAAAGAAGAGAATATTGTAATGTCATCTCTTTGTACAAGCTGTGAAGAGCAACTGTTTTTCTCTCATCGTCGTGATCAAGGTAAGACAGGGAGAATGTTGAGTTTCATAGGTTTTAAGGAGGATGAAAGCAAGTGACAGTACAAACAAATTTAACAACTGTAAACGAAGCAATTAAACAATCTTGCGCGCGAGCGGGACGTTCTTTGCAAGATATTAAACTCGTTGCAGTTACAAAAACGGTAGGAATTGAAAAAACAAACGAAGTAATTGAAGCAGGAATTATCGATTTAGGTGAAAATAGAAATGAAGGTTTCTTACAGAAGTATGAACATTTCGGTTCAAAAGTGAATTGGCATTTTATTGGATCATTACAAACGAGAAAAGTAAAAGAAATCATTAATGAAATCGATTATTTACATTCGTTAGATCGTCTTTCACTTGCAAAAGAAATTCAAAAACGTGCGGATAAGAAAGTGAAATGTTTTATTCAAGTGAAAACATCATCTGAAGAATCAAAGCAAGGATTGGCAATAGAAGAAACCGTTTCTTTTATTCAAAGTTTGCAAGAATTGGATAAGATTGAAGTGGTTGGACTAATGACAATGGCTCCGTTTACAGAAGAAGAGGAAGAAATCAGACGCTGTTTTAAGACATTACGTATGCTACAAACAGAGGTGCAGGAGTTAGAATTATTACATGCGCCATGTAAAGAATTATCAATGGGAATGTCTAATGATTACACCATTGCAATTGAAGAAGGTGCTACATATATTCGTTTGGGGACGATTTTAGTAGGAAAAGCGTAAAAGGAAGGAGAATCTTATTATGAGTTGGTCAAAAGTAAAATACTTCTTTTTTGATACACCTGAAGAAAAAGAAGCAGCTCAATATAGTTATGAAAAGGAGCAAACGGACATGAAGAAGCAGCAAGATCCGCCAGAACAACAAGATGTTACGTTTCCAAAAGCGCAAACGAAACAAAATGTTGTGAGCATTGAAACAGCGAAGCAATCCTCAAAAGTTGTTTTATTAGAACCACGCACATATTCGGAAGCGCAAGGAATTGCGGACCATTTAAAAGGTAGACGAGCTGTTGTAATTAATTTACAACGAATGTCTACGGATCAAGCTGTACGTATCGTTGACTTTTTAAGTGGTACTGTATACGCTATAGGCGGGGACATTCAAAAAATAGGACCGAAAACATTTATGTGTACGCCTGAAAATGTAGATATAGTTGGTGCAATTTCAGAGTTATTCGGTGAAGAAGAAGACACAAATATAAAGAGGTGGTAATACGCCATGGAAACAGTTTTAAGGCTTTTAGTTACTGCTATCGAGATTTACTCGTGGGCACTTATTATTTACATTCTCCTATCATGGTTCCCAGGTGCAAAGGAATCAACTTTCGGAGATTTTCTTGCCCGTATTTGTGAACCGTATTTAGAACCATTTCGCAGATTTATTCCGCCGCTTGGTATGATTGACATCTCACCACTTGTTGCGATTTTTGCGTTGAGACTTGCTACAAGTGGTTTAGTAACTTTATTCGGCTATTTCTTATAGTAAGAGGTTAAATACATGAGCATCTACGAGCATTTTAGACCTGATGAAGTGGTCTTTGTGGATAAAGTGTTAGAGTGGAAGCGAGCAGCAGAGTACCATCAAGTGAAGTTAACAGACTTTCTTGATCCAAGACAACAACAAATTGTCACGATGGTAATAGGACAAGGAGATGTTGCTGTACAATTTGATGGTGCAACGTCTCAAGCAGAGCGCAAAAGAGCACTCATTTATCCGGACTATCTAGTAATAAATGAAGAGGAATTTCAAGTAGAAGTATTGGAAATTGACTATCCTTCCAAGTTTTATACGCTAGAGCATAGGCAAATATTAGGTACATTTATGTCTCTCGGTTTAACGAGAGAAAAATGTGGTGATATTTTGCTTCAAGAAGATCGTGCCCAAATTGTAGTCGCGAAAGAAGTTGTATCTTATATTGAGATGAACTTACAATCTATAGGAAAAGTGAAAGTCTCCTTATCACCAGTGCAAGGGGAAAAAATTCTACAGATACAAGAAACGTGGGGGGAGAAATCCGGAACGGTTTCTTCACTTCGTTTAGATGTTATGTTAGCTGAAATGTTACATATATCTAGGCAAAAAGTACAACCTTTCATAAAAAATGGTTTAGTAAAAGTGAATTGGAAAACAGTGGAGCAAACCTCTTATGAATGTTATCCAGGAGATGTTTTTTCAGTGAGAGGATATGGACGCAGTAAATTGTTTTCTGTAGAAGGTAGAACAAAGCGCGACAAATGGAGAATTTTGTATGGTATACTAAAATGATTGGTTTTTTAGAAGGAAATCCTCCTATTTTGTCGAAGAAAAGATATAATTGAAAGAGGAAATTTAGATAACTACTTGGAGGTGGCGTTGTGCCGTTAACACCATTAGATATTCATAACAAAGAATTTGGTCGCGGATTCCGTGGCTATGATGAGGATCAAGTAAATGAGTTTCTTGATCAAATTATCAAAGATTATGAATTAGTCATTCGTGAAAAAAAAGCTTTAGAAGAACAAGTTGCGCAATTAGAAGGGAAGTTAGATCATTTCTCTAATATTGAAGATACGTTAAACAAATCTATCGTTGTTGCACAAGAAGCAGCGGAAGAAGTAAAACGTAATGCGCAAAAAGAGGCAAAATTAATTGTACGTGAAGCTGAAAAGAATGCAGACCGTATTATTAACGAAGCTTTAGTAAAATCAAGAAAAGTTGCTTTTGATATTGAAGAGCTAAAGAAACAAGCGAAAGTATTCCGCACTCGTTTCCGTATGTTATTAGAAACACAGCTTGAAATGTTAAACAACGATGATTGGGATAAACTAATTGAGTTAGAAGACGAAGTAGACGAGCTGTTGAAAAAAGAAGAAACAGTGTAAGCTTGACGTTTTTCGCATTATTACATATAATTTTAAACAACATATTTATTAAGAAAAACGAAGATAGGGATAAGTACCTTTTTCATACCTTATATAGCGAACTGAGGATGGTGTAAGCTCAGGATAAGGAGATAATGGGAATATCACCCTGGAGTTCCGCGCTGAACAAATAGAGTAAGCGTAGGCGTATATTCGCGTTAAGAATATAAAGAGGATTGTATACATACGTATAGAATCTACTAGGGTGGTACCGCGGGAGACTTTCTCGTCCCTTTTTGGGATGAGAAAGTCTCTTTTTTATTCCGTTTTTTAGGTCTTTCTTTTATACATGTAAGGAGGAATTGAGCATGGAGTACAAAAATACATTACTAATGCCAAAAACAGAGTTCCCGATGCGTGGGAATTTACCAAAACGTGAGCCTGCAATGCAAGAAAAGTGGGCGGAAATGAATATTTATGAAAAGGTACAAGAACATACGAAAGGTCGTCCTTTATTTGTACTGCATGATGGACCTCCATATGCGAATGGTGACATTCATATGGGACATGCATTAAATAAAGTATTAAAAGACTTTATCGTTCGTTATAAATCAATGACTGGTTTCTGTGCACCATATGTCCCAGGTTGGGATACACACGGTTTACCAATTGAACAAGCTTTAACAAATAAAGGTGTGAAGCGTAAAGAAATGACAGTTGCTGAGTTCCGTAAGTTATGTGCAGAGTATGCATATGAACAAGTAGAACGTCAGCGTGAGCAATTTAAGCGTTTAGGTGTACGTGCTGATTGGGATAACCCATACATTACTTTAGAGCCAGCATATGAAGCACAACAAATTAAAGTGTTTGGTGATATGGCGAAAAAAGGTTATATCTATAAAGGACAAAAACCAGTTTATTGGTCACCAACGAGTGAATCAGCTTTAGCAGAAGCTGAAATTGAATACCAAGATAAAAAATCTGCATCTATTTACGTAGCATTTCCTGTAAAAGATGGAAAGAACGTATTAGAAGGTGATGAGAAATACATTATCTGGACAACAACGCCTTGGACGTTGCCTGCAAACTTAGGTATTTCTGTTCACCCAGAACTTGAATACGCTATTGTAAAAGTAAATGGTGAAAAATATATTATTGCTTCTGAACTATTTGAGACAGTTGCAAAAACGTTAGAGTGGGAAAACGCTGAAGTTGTGAAAACAGTAAAAGGTAGCGAGCTTGAGTATACAGTTGCAAAGCATCCATTCTACGATCGTGATTCATTAGTTATGCTAGGAGATCACGTAACAACAGATGCAGGTACAGGTTGTGTTCATACAGCACCAGGACACGGGGAAGATGACTTTATTGTTGGTAAAAAGTATGGCTTAGAAGTACTTTGCCCAGTTGATGATAAAGGTGTATTAACAGAGGAAGCACCTGGATTTGAAGGCTTATTCTATGATAAAGCTAACAAGCCAATTACAGAAAAATTAGAAGAAGTAGGCGCGTTACTGAAACTAACATTCATCACGCATTCATATCCACATGATTGGAGAACGAAAAAACCTATTATTTTCCGTGCGACAGCACAGTGGTTTGCATCTATTGAAGCATTCCGTAAAGAGTTATTAGAAGCTGTTGCGGAAACAAAATGGGTACCAGCATGGGGCGAAACTCGTCTTCATAACATGGTTCGTGACCGTGGTGACTGGTGTATTTCTCGTCAGCGTGCATGGGGTGTGCCAATTCCAGTATTCTATGCTGAGAATGGTGATCCAATTATTACGGATGAAACAATTAACCACGTAGCAGATTTATTCCGTGAACACGGTTCTAACGTATGGTTTGAGCGTGAAGCGAAAGATCTATTACCAGAAGGATTTACACATTCAGGTAGCCCAAATGGTGAATTCCGTAAAGAAACAGACATTATGGATGTATGGTTCGACTCAGGTTCTTCTCACCAAGCGGTATTAGAAGAGCGCGATGACTTACAACGTCCAGCTGATTTATATTTAGAAGGATCTGACCAATATCGTGGTTGGTTTAACTCTTCATTATCGACAGCAGTTGCTGTAACAGGTAAGGCGCCATATAAAGGCGTACTAAGCCATGGTTTCGTATTAGATGGTGAAGGCCGTAAAATGAGTAAGTCGATTGGAAACATCGTCGTACCGAAGAAAATTATGGATCAATTAGGCGGAGATATTTTACGCTTATGGGTATCTTCTGTTGACTATCAATCTGACGTACGTATTTCGGATGATATTTTAAAACAAGTAGCAGAAGTGTATCGTAAAATCCGTAACACATTCCGTTTCTTATTAGGAAACTTAGACGACTTTAAGCCAAGTGAAAATACAGTAGCTGTAGCTGAACTTCGTGAAGTAGATCGTTACATGTTAGTGAAATTAAATGACTTAATTACAAAAGTAAAAGAAGCATATGAGACATACGACTTCGCTGCTGTATATCATGCAATTCATAACTTCTGTACAATTGATTTAAGTTCATTCTACTTAGACTTTGCAAAAGACATTTTATACATTGAAGGTGCGAACCATGAAGATCGTCGTGCAATTCAAACTGTATTATATGATGTTCTTGTTGCATTGACGAAACTTGTAACACCAATCTTACCGCATACAGCTGATGAAGTATGGCCATACATTCCAGGTGTAACAGAAGAAAGTGTACAATTAACTGATATGCCAGAAGCTGTACAATTAGATGGTGCAGAAGCATTAAAAACAAAATGGGATGCATTTATGACATTGCGTGATGACGTATTAAAAGCGTTAGAAGTAGCTCGTAATGAAAAGGTAATCGGTAAGTCATTAAATGCAAGCATTACGCTATATCCAACTGCAGAAATGAAAGCTATGTTAGAGTCTATTAACGAAGACTTAAAGCAATTATTCATCGTTTCTGAGTACAAACTTGGTGGCATGATGGAAGAAGCGCCAGCAGATGCACCGAAGTATGAACATACAGCGGTTGTTGTTGTTCAAGCAACTGGTGAAACATGTGAACGTTGTTGGGTAGTTTCAGAAACAATTGGTAAAGATGCTGAACATGAAACATTATGTGAGCGTTGTGCAACGGTTGTTAAAGAAAATTATGTAAAATAATAAGGGGTGACTGCACGTAAAGTGCAGTCATTTTTTTGGTTAACAGTATATTGAAATAACTTTCACTCTCTTTCCTATGAAGGAAAAATGTGTGAGAGGTAAGCATATAAATTTCGGACACACTAATCGTACATTGCAACTGGGAGGAATGTACACGTGAATGAAATGTATATGGAAATCAAAGAAGAATTGCAATTGATGCGAAAAGAGTTACAAGAGAGGCTAGCTAAAGAGGTTATGTACAAATATAATACAGAGTTTAGCGAAGAGCTTGGGTATGAAATTAAGGAAGAGATAAAGAAAAAACTTTTATTACATGATATAAAAGAGGATTTAAAAGATGTAGAACGTGCATTATTTAAAATGGAAATAGATATGTATGGTATTTGTGAAGACACAGGGAGAGTAATGTCGGTAAAACAAATGAAAACGATGCCGACTGCACGTACCATTCATGAATTTTTCTATGAAAAAGTAAATGTATGAATGTGCACAACGATATTATATTACCTTTTTTTAATTTATTTTATTCTTCTATAAAGGTTCATTGTGAAAAGGTTGCAGCTATGCTAAAATTTTGAGGTACACTGTCTTTGTGGGGGAAATGAAAATGATATATTATGTAATAGCGTTATTCGTCATTGCCATCGATCAAATATCGAAATGGCTAATTGTAAAGAACATGGAATTGGGTACGAGTATTCCGATTATCGATAATGTATTATACATAACATCACATCGAAATAGAGGAGCTGCTTGGGGCATTTTAGAAAATAAAATGTGGTTTTTCTACATTATTACAGTCGTTTTTGTAGCATTTATCGTATTTTATATGAAAAAATATGCAAAAACAGACAAGCTTCTAGGAATTTCATTAGGTCTAATTTTAGGCGGAGCAATTGGTAATTTTATTGATCGTGTATTTAGACAAGAAGTAGTGGATTTCATTCACGTGTATATTTTCTCGTACAACTATCCAGTATTCAATATCGCTGATTCAGCATTATGTATTGGTGTTGTATTAATTATTATTCAAACATTATTAGAAGGCAAGAAAACGAAGGAGTAATTGAATGAGTGAAGTAGTACAAGTAACAGTTGCAGAAGAACAAAAAAATGAGCGAATTGATAAATTCGTTGCAGGAATAAATAATGAATGGTCACGTACACAAGTACAACAATGGATTAAAGATAACGTTGTTACAGTTAATGGAAAAGCTGTAAAAGGGAATTATAAAGTTAGAGAAAATGATGAAATTACAGTGACGATTCCTGAGCCAGAAGAGTTAGATATTCAGCCAGAAGATATGAATTTAGAAATTTATTATGAAGATGCAGATGTACTTGTTGTTAATAAGCCGCGTGGTATGGTTGTGCATCCAGCACCAGGTCATACAAGTGGTACACTTGTGAACGGTCTTATGCACCATTGTACAGACTTATCGGGCATTAACGGTGTAATGCGCCCAGGTATCGTGCATCGTATTGATAAAGATACATCAGGCTTATTAATGGTTGCTAAAAATGATATGGCACACGAATCACTTGTAAATCAACTTGTAGCAAAAACAGTAACGAGACGTTACAAAGCGATTGTACACGGTGTTATTCCGCATGATAAAGGAACGATTGATGCTCCGATTGCTCGTGATAAGAAAGAGCGTCAAAGTATGACGGTTGATGAAAATGGTAAGCATGCTGTTACGCATTTCCAAGTGTTAGAGCGATTCAAAGATTTCACACTTGTAGAATGTCGCTTAGAAACAGGGCGTACACACCAAATTCGTGTTCATATGAAATATATTGGCTATCCACTTGCAGGAGATCCAAAGTATGGACCAAAGAAAACATTAGACATGAATGGACAAGCACTTCACGCAGGTATTTTAGGATTTGACCATCCTCGTACTGGTGAATATATTCAGTTTGAGGCACCGATTCCAGAAGTGTTTGAAGATGCATTAAATATTTTACGAAAATAGTATTGACAAATCATAAGAAAACTGAGATACTGACAACAGTTAAATAATGATCCTTTAACACAGCCCCGTGAGGTTGAGAAGGTAACGGTTTGAAATACATAGGGTATGCTGTACCCTTTTTCAAAAGTCCTCTCGCACACGCTGAGAGGACTTTTTTTATACCATTACTCTCACGCAAGAAAAAAGCTTGGAGGTGTAGAGCATGCAAGAGAAAGCTGTCGTTTTAGATGACCAAATGATTCGCCGCGCTTTAACACGAATTAGTCATGAAATCGTGGAACGAAATAAAGGTGTCGATAATTGTGTTCTTGTCGGAATTAAAACTCGTGGAATTTTTATTGCACAACGTTTGGCAGAACGAATTGGTCAAATTGAAGGAAAAGAAATGGAAGTTGGAGAGTTAGACATTACGTTATATCGAGATGATTTAACACTACAATCGAAAAATAAAGAACCACTTGTAAAAGGTTCTGATATCCCTGTAGATATTACGAAGAAAAAAGTTATCCTTGTGGATGATGTATTATATACAGGCAGAACTGTTCGAGCAGCAATGGATGCTCTTATGGATTTAGGTAGACCATCACAAATCCAACTAGCGGTTCTTGTTGATAGAGGTCATCGTGAACTACCAATTCGCGCTGATTATGTAGGAAAGAATATTCCAACATCAAGTGAAGAGCGTATCGAAGTTGATTTGCAAGAGACAGATCAACAAGATCGAGTAAGCATATACGATAAGTAAAGCCCTTTTAAATGTAGTCCTGTGAGGCTGCCAAAGGGTCTTGGCTTTCATATGTCAAATTTGGCATACGAAAGTGTAGGACTCTTTGTGCACAGGCACAAAGAGTTTTTTTATTGCAAAGATTTAAACTGAAGGAGGATGTAACAATGGAACAAAAGCCAGTGTTAGACGTTAATGAAGTACCGAAACCGGGAAAATGGTTATTTTTAAGTATACAACATTTGTTCGCGATGTTTGGATCAACAGTGCTTGTTCCGTTTTTAACAGGATTGAATCCGTCAGTAGCATTAATATCAAGTGGATTAGGAACGTTAGCGTTTCTTCTTATAACGAAAGGTCAAGTACCTGCCTATCTTGGATCATCATTCGCCTTTATCGCACCGATTATAACAGCGAAAACGGCAGGGGGACCTGGAGCAGCAATGCTTGGTGGTTTGCTAGCAGGACTTGTATACATCTTAATCTCACTCGGAATTAAGAAATCAGGATCAGAGTGGATTATGAAATTACTACCACCAATCGTAGTTGGTCCAGTAGTAATGGTAATCGGGCTAGCTTTAGCACATACAGCAGTTAACATGGCGATGAATGGTGCGGATGGCAAATATAGCTTTACACACTTTTCAGTAGCATTAGTAACATTAGCAATTACAATCATATGCTCAATATTCGGAAGAGGATTTTTCAGTATCATACCAGTGTTACTTGGCATTATCGGCGGATATATTTTCGCTTACTTCCAAGGGTTAGTAGACTTAAAGCCGGTAGCTGAGGCAAAATGGTTTGTTGTACCAGATTTCACGGTACCATTTGTAACATACACACCAGAGTTTTCATGGAAGATTGTACTCTTGATGGTACCAGTTGCACTAGTAACAATTTCAGAACATATCGGACATCAAATTGTATTAGGAAATGTTATTAAAAGAGATTTAATTAAAAAACCAGGTTTACACCGTTCAATCTTCGGTGATGGAGTAGCCACATTAATCGCATCGCTAATCGGTGGACCACCGAATACAACGTATGGTGAAAACATCGGCGTGCTAGCAATTACAAGAGCGTACAGTGTATACTTATTCATCGGTTCAGCGGTATTCGCAATCATGTTCGGATTTATCGGTAAGATTTCTGCACTGATTCATTCGATCCCAACACCAGTTATGGGTGGTGTATCAATCTTACTATTCGGTGTAATCGCATCAAGCGGATTACGCATGATGGTAGACGATAAAACAGATTTAAGTGACAAACGAAACTTAATGATTGCATCAGTAATACTAGTAATCGGTATTGGTGGAGCGGTACTTCACGTAGGAGAATCATTCCAAGTAGAAGGAATGGCACTAGCAGCAATTGTAGGTGTACTGTTAAATCTACTACTACCAGAAACGAAACAAATAAAACAATCTAAGCAGATTGCTTCATAATAATAACCTTTTAATTCAGTCCTGTGAGACCGGAAAGGGTGGCTTCTTTCTTGCACCCTAGTCTCACATGACTAGGGTATTTTTATGCAAAGGTTGTTATAAAAATACAAAAGTGGTAACATAAAAATCAGAAAGATGAGGGATGACGATGAGCCATTTGTTAACGATGAGTGAATTATCGGAAGTAGAAATTTCAGAAATCCTAAAAGACGCAGAAGATTTTGCGAATGGGAAAGAGAGCAAAACGACAGAGCAAACTTTTGTTGCGAACTTGTTCTTTGAGAATAGTACGAGAACAAGATTTAGCTTTGAAGTTGCTGAGAAGAGATTAGGACTTGATGTTTTAAACTTTTCAGCTGATGCATCTAGCGTACAAAAAGGAGAAACTTTATACGATACGATAAGAACACTAGAATCAATCGGAACAAAAGCAGTGGTCATCCGCCATGAGCAAGATCGCTACTTCGATGAACTAAAAGATCAGGTAAATATCCCGATCTTAAACGCTGGAGATGGATGTGGAAACCACCCAACGCAGTGCCTACTCGACCTTCTTACAATTAAACAAGAGTTTGGAAGATTTGAAGGTTTGAAGATTGCAATAGTAGGAGATGTTCGTCATAGCCGAGTAGCACGTTCTAATGCAGAAGCATTAACGAAGCTAGGTGCAACAATTTACTTTGCAAGTCCAGAAGAGTGGAAAGATGAAGACAACACATTTGGAACATACAAACCATTAGATGAACTTGTTCCGGAAGTGGATGTAATGATGTTACTTCGTGTACAACATGAGCGTCATGATCATTATGAAACAGACATTATGAAAGAGTATCATGAGAAACACGGATTAACAGTGGAAAGAGAAAAGCGTATGAAAGAAGGAAGCATTATTATGCATCCAGCTCCTGTAAACCGAGATGTTGAAATTGCAAGTGAACTTGTTGAGTGTGAGCGTTCACGCATATTTAAACAAATGGAAAATGGAGTTTACGTAAGAATGGCTGTACTAAAACGCGCCTTACCAAATGTATTAGGAGGAATGAAACATGAATTATTTGTTTAAAGATGGTCGTTATATGAATGAAGAAGGAAAAATCGTAGCAACGGATCTTCTCGTACAAGACGGTAAAATCGCTAAGGTAGCAGAAAATATTACGGCAGATAATGCTGAAGTAATCGATGTGAACGGAAAGTTAATCGCACCTGGATTAGTAGATGTACACGTACACCTTCGTGAACCAGGTGGTGAACATAAAGAAACAATTGAAACAGGTACGCTAGCAGCGGCAAAAGGTGGATTCACAACAATTTGCGCAATGCCAAATACACGCCCAGTACCAGATTGCAGAGAACATATGGAAGACTTACAAAATCGTATTAAAGAAAAAGCGCATGTTAACGTACTACCATATGGAGCAATTACAGTACGTCAAGCGGGTTCTGAAATGACAGATTTCGAAACGTTAAAAGAACTTGGAGCATTTGCTTTCACTGATGACGGTGTAGGTGTACAAGATGCTAGCATGATGTTAGCTGCTATGAAACGTGCAGCGAAATTAAATATGGCAGTAGTTGCGCACTGTGAAGAGAATACTCTTATTAATAAAGGTTGTGTACATGAAGGGAAGTTTTCTGAGAAACACGGATTAAACGGTATCCCATCAGTATGTGAATCTGTACATATTGCAAGGGATATACTGCTTGCTGAAGCGGCAGATTGTCACTATCACGTATGTCATGTAAGTACGAAAGGATCTGTACGTGTAATACGTGATGCGAAACGCGCTGGAATTAAAGTAACAGCAGAAGTAACACCCCATCACTTAGTGTTATGTGAAGATGATATCCCATCAGCTGATCCTAACTTTAAAATGAACCCACCGCTTCGTGGAAAAGAAGATCATGCAGCATTAATTGAAGGTTTATTAGATGGAACAATCGATATGATTGCAACTGATCATGCACCGCATACAGCGGAAGAGAAAGCGCAAGGAATTGAAAGAGCACCGTTCGGAATTACTGGTTTTGAAACAGCATTCCCACTTCTATACACAAACCTTGTGAAAAAAGGAATTATTACACTAGAACAGTTAATTCAATTCTTAACAGAAAAGCCAGCTGATACATTCGGCTTAGAAGCAGGTCGCCTGAAAGAAGGTAGAACAGCTGATATTACAATCATTGATTTAGAACAAGAAGAAGAGATTGATCCAACAACATTCTTATCAAAAGGAAAAAACACACCATTCGCAGGTTGGAAATGCCAAGGATGGCCGGTAATGACAATCGTTGGTGGTAAGATCGCATGGCAAAAGGAGAGTGCATTAGTATGAAAAGACAACTTATCTTAGAAGATGGAACAGTATTAATTGGAACAGGTTTCGGAGGAGAAATCGAAAAGTCAGGTGAGGTTGTATTTACAACAGGAATGACTGGATATCAAGAAACATTATCTGATCCATCATATTGCGGTCAAATTGTAACATTCACGTACCCATTAATCGGAAACTACGGCATCAACCGTGACGATTTTGAATCGATTCACCCATCTGTAAATGGTTTAATCGTAAACGAAATTTGTGATCACCCATCAAACTTCCGTAATGAAATTTCGTTAAATGACTACTTAAAAGAAAGAAACATTCCAGGATTAGCAGGAATTGATACGAGAAAATTAACGAGAAAAATTCGTCAATACGGTACATTACGCGGACGCCTTTGTAACATGGATGCAGATGTAGAATACATCGTAAGCCAATTAAAAGCGACAGTATTTACAGACCATGTAAAACGAGTATCAACGAAAGATCCATACCCAAGCCCAGGCCGCGGACATCGTGTTGTATTAGTAGACTTCGGCATGAAACATGGTATTTTAAGAGAATTAAATAAACGTGATTGTGATGTAATTGTAGTTCCTTACAACACGACAGCTGAAGAAATTTTACGCCTTAGCCCAGATGGAATTATGTTAAGTAACGGACCTGGGGATCCAAAAGATGTACCAGAAGCAATCGAAATGTTAAAAGACATTATCGGTAAAGTTCCTTTATTCGGAATTTGCCTAGGACACCAACTATTCGCTTTAGCGTCTGGTGCGAATACAAGTAAGTTAAAATTCGGTCACCGTGGTTTAAACCATCCAGTAAAAAATCTTGCAACTGGAAAAGTAGCAATTACATCTCAAAACCATGGTTACGCAGTAGAAGAAGAATCAGTTGAAAATACAGAACTTGAAATTACACATGTTGCTTTAAATGATGGAACAGTAGAAGGTCTTCGTCATAAGAAGTTCCCAGCATTTACAGTTCAATACCATCCAGAAGCTTCAGCAGGACCAGAAGATGCAAATGATTTATTCGAAGATTTCTTAACAATGATTGAAAACTTCAAGAAAGAAGGGGAAGAGTTATGCCAAAACGCCTAGACATTAACACAATTTTAGTAATCGGATCAGGACCAATTGTAATTGGGCAAGCAGCGGAGTTTGACTACTCTGGAACACAAGCTTGTCAATCTCTTAAAGAGGAAGGTTACAAAGTAATCCTTGTTAACTCTAACCCAGCGACAATTATGACAGATACTGCAACAGCAGATAAAGTATACATTGAGCCTTTAACATTAGAATTCGTAAGCCGAATCATTCGTAAAGAACGTCCAGATGCAATCTTACCAACATTAGGCGGTCAAACAGGTTTAAACATGGCTGTTGAACTTGCAAAATCAGGCGTACTTGAAGAATGCGGAGTTGAAATTTTAGGAACAAAATTATCAGCAATCGAGCAAGCGGAAGATCGTGATTTATTCCGTACATTAATGCAAGATTTAAATGAACCAACACCACCAAGTGAAATTATTCATAACCTTGATGAAGCATATGGCTTTGTAAACGAAATTGGTTATCCAGTAATCGTTCGTCCAGCATTCACATTAGGCGGAACGGGCGGCGGAATTTGCCATAACGAAGAAGAGTTAATTGAAATCGTAACAAGTGGTTTAAAACATAGCCCAGTAACACAATGTTTATTAGAGAAAAGTATTGCTGGTTGTAAAGAAATTGAATATGAAGTAATGCGTGATTCAAATGATAACGCGATTGTAGTATGTAACATGGAAAACATCGATCCAGTTGGTGTTCATACAGGTGATTCTATCGTTGTAGCACCGAGCCAAACGCTAAGCGACCGTGAATACCAAATGTTACGTAATACTTCATTACGAATTATTCGTGCACTAGGAATTGAAGGTGGATGTAACGTTCAGCTTGCACTAGATCCATATAGCTTCCAATACTATGTAATCGAAGTAAACCCACGTGTAAGTCGTTCATCTGCATTGGCATCTAAAGCAACTGGATATCCAATTGCGAAATTAGCAGCGAAAATTGCAGTCGGCTTAACATTAGATGAAATCGTAAACCCAGTAACACAAAAAACTTACGCTTGCTTCGAGCCAGCATTAGACTATGTTGTTTCAAAAATTCCACGCTGGCCATTTGATAAGTTTGAATCAGCGAACAGAACACTTGGAACGCAAATGAAAGCAACTGGTGAGGTTATGTCAATCGGACGTAACTTAGAAGAATCATTATTAAAAGCGGTTCGTTCTTTAGAGCTTGGCATTTATCACTTAGAATTAGACCACTTAAAAGAACTTGATAAAGAAACAATGAAAAAACGCATTATTAAAGCAGATGATGAGCGACTGTTTATCGTAGCAGAAGCAATTCGTCAAGGTGTAACGAAAGAAGAGATTAACGAATGGTGTGAAATGGACTTCTTCTTCTTACAAAAAGTTGAAAACATCGTAAATATGGAACGCGAAGTAAAAGCGAATGTAGGAAATATGGAAGTACTACAAACTGCAAAAGAAATGGGCTTCAGCGATCACTACATCGCAGCAGCTTGGAACAAAACGGAGCGCGAAATTTACGATATGCGTAAAGAAAATAATATGACGCCAGTATTCAAAATGGTAGATACTTGTGCGGCAGAGTTTGAATCTGCAACACCGTATTACTACAGCACATACGCTGATGAGAACGAATCAATTGTAACAGATCGTAAGAGTGTAGTAGTTCTAGGATCTGGTCCAATCCGCATTGGTCAAGGTGTTGAGTTTGACTATGCAACAGTTCACTCAGTATGGGCAATTAAAGAAGCTGGATATGAAGCAATTATTATTAACAATAACCCAGAAACTGTTTCAACAGACTTCAGTATTTCTGACAAATTATACTTTGAACCATTAACGATTGAAGATGTAATGCACATCATCGATTTAGAAAAACCAGAAGGTGTTATCGTTCAGTTCGGTGGACAAACGGCAATTAACTTAGCGGCAAAATTAGAAGAACATGGTGTGAAGATTTTAGGAACATCACTTGAAGACTTAGACCGTGCAGAAGATCGTGATAAATTCGAAGCTGCTTTAACAAAACTTGGTATCCCACAACCAGTTGGTAAAACAGCAACGACTGTAGAACAAGCGGTAGCAATCGCAGAAGAAATTGGTTACCCAGTATTAGTAAGACCATCTTACGTACTAGGTGGACGTGCGATGGAAATCGTATATCGTCAAGAAGAACTACTGCACTACATGAAAAATGCAGTTAAAGTTCACGCAGATCACCCAGTATTAATCGACCGTTACATGGTCGGTAAAGAAATTGAAGTAGATGCAATTTCAGACGGTGAGAATGTATTCATTCCAGGTATTATGGAACATATTGAACGCGCTGGAGTTCACTCTGGTGACTCAATTGGAGTATATCCGCCACAAAGCTTATCTGAAAAATTAAAAGAACAAATCATTGAACATACTATTGCACTTGGAAAAGGATTAAACATTGTTGGATTACTAAATATCCAGTTTGTAGTATTCAAAGATCAAGTGTACGTAATTGAAGTAAATCCACGTGCGAGCCGTACAGTACCATTCTTAAGTAAAATTACAGGTGTACCAATGGCAAACGTTGCAACGAAAGTTATTTTAGGGCAAAACCTAGTAGAGCAAGGATACGGAACGGGTTATCACCCAGAAGAGAAAGAAGTATATGTAAAAGCTCCGGTATTCTCATTCGCGAAACTACGCTCAGTTGATACAACATTAGGACCTGAAATGAAATCAACAGGGGAAGTAATGGGTAAAGATTTAACGCTTGAAAAAGCATTATACAAAGGGTTAGTTGCTTCAGGAATTAACATCCCAACGCACGGATCAGTAATCATTACTGTAGCGGATAAAGATAAAGAAGAAGCAATGGAAATTGCAAAACGTTTCCACGAAATCGGCTATAACTTATTAGCAACAGCTGGAACAGCACAATCGTTAGCAGAGCAAAACATTCCAGTGCAAGTTGTTAATAAAATTGATTCTGAAGAATACAACTTACTTGATATTATCCGTCAAGGAAAAGCACAGTTTGTAATCAATACATTAACAAAAGGCAAACAACCAGCGCGTGATGGTTTCCGCATTCGCCGTGAATCAGTAGAAAATGGTGTGGCTTGCTTAACATCACTTGATACAACGAGAGCAATCTTACGAGTATTAGAATCTATGACATTCTCAGCTCATTCAATGAAAGAAATTACGCAAACAAAGCGTCACGAGGTGGTACATGCATGATGCAAAAGCAAAATATGATCGTCGTTAATCAAAAAGAAATCGCAAAAAACATTTACGAATTAGTGCTTCAAGGAACTTTAGTACAGCAAATGAACGAACCAGGGCAGTTTGTACACATTAAGGTGGCAGAGGGCATTGCGCCCCTTCTGCGCCGCCCGATTAGTATTTGTAATGTAGATCAAGAGAAGAACGAATTTACAATGCTATATCGTGCAGAAGGACAAGGGACAAAAACATTAGCAACTAGAAAACAAGGTGAAATGGTAGACGTACTAGGACCGTTAGGACACGGTTTTCCTGTAGAAGAAGCAGAAGCTGGTCAAACAGCATTACTAGTAGGCGGGGGAATTGGTGTACCACCACTTTATGAATTATCACAGCGCCTCGTTGCAAAAGGTGTACGCGTAATTCACATCTTAGGTTTTCAAACGAAAGATGTTGTTTTCTATGAAGAAAAATTTGCAGAACTTGGTGATACGTACGTTGCGACAGTAGACGGTACACACGGTACAAAAGGATTTGTCACAGATGTAATTGATCATTACGGAATTGACTTTGATATTCTTTATTCGTGTGGTCCGTTAGCGATGCTTCGTGCATTAGAAGGACGTTACAAAGAGAAAAAAGCCTATATTTCATTAGAAGAACGTATGGGCTGTGGTATTGGAGCTTGTTTCGCATGTGTATGCCACTTACAAGAAGATCCAAGTGGACATTCTTACAAGAAGGTGTGTAGCGACGGACCAGTATTTCCAATCGGGGAGGTTGTACTATGAACAGATTGCAAGTTGAATTACCGGGATTATCATTAAAAAATCCAATTATACCAGCATCTGGATGCTTTGGGTTTGGTCGTGAATATGCACAGTTTTACGATTTAAGTGTACTAGGATCAATCATGATTAAAGCGACGACAGAACAACCACGCTATGGAAATCCTACGCCTCGTGTTGCTGAAACACCGGGCGGCATGTTAAATGCAATCGGACTTCAAAACCCAGGATTAGAAAAAGTAATGAATTCTGAATTACCATGGTTAGAACAATTTGATCTTCCAATCATTGCAAACGTTGCAGGTTCACAAGCTGAGGATTACGTAGCGGTTGCAAAGGAAATTTCTAAAGCGCCTAATGTCCATGCACTAGAATTAAATATTTCTTGTCCAAACGTAAAAACAGGTGGTATCGCCTTTGGTACAAACCCTGAAATTGCTGCTGATTTAACGAAGCGAGTAAAAGAGGTTTCTGAAGTACCTGTATACGTGAAGTTGTCACCGAACGTGGCAAACATTGTGGAAATTGCAAAAGCGATTGAAAATGCAGGTGCAGATGGTTTAACGATGATTAATACATTGCTTGGTATGCGTCTAGATTTAAAAACAGCTAAACCAATTTTAGCAAACCGTACAGGCGGATTATCAGGTCCTGCGATTAAGCCAGTAGCAATTCGTATGGTACATGAAGTAAGTCAAGCGGTTAACATTCCAATTATCGGAATGGGCGGTATTGAAACAGCGGAAGATGTAATTGAATTCTTCTACGCTGGCGCAAGCGCAGTTGCAGTAGGTACAGCGAACTTTATCGATCCGTTCGTATGTCCGACAATTATTGAAGAGTTACCAGCATTACTAGATGAATTAGGATTTGATCACATTTCGGAATGTCAAGGAAGGAGCTGGAAGCAAACATGTCACAGTCGTTAATCGTTGCACTAGATTTTCCGGGGAAACAAGATGTAGAACAATTCTTGCGCCACTTTGAAGGGGAAGAGTTATTTGTCAAAGTTGGTATGGAGTTATTTTATAAAGAAGGCCCTGCAATTATTACGTACTTAAAAGAAAAAGGACATAAGATTTTTCTAGATTTAAAACTTCATGATATTCCAAATACAGTAAAAAGCGCTATGCGTAGCCTAGCTAGTCTAGATGTAGATATGGTAAATGTTCATGCTGCTGGGGGAAGCAGCATGATGAAAGCTGCGATTGAGGGATTAGAGGAAGGTAAGCAAGAAGGAAAAGAGAGACCGATTTGTATTGCAGTTACACAACTAACAAGCACTTCGGAAGCTATGATGAAAAAAGAGATCGGCATTGAGAAAACGTTAGAAGAAGCGGTTGCTCATTATGCAAAATTAACGAAAGAAAGTGGACTTGATGGCGTTGTTTGCTCAACGCTTGAAGTTCCAAAATTACGTGAAGTATGCGGAGATGAATTTGTAACAGTAACACCGGGGATTCGTCTTGCAAGCGATGATGTAAATGACCAGGTGCGCGTAGCAACACCGAAACGTGCGAGGGAACTTGGCTCAAGCTACATCGTAGTTGGACGTAGTATTACAAAAGCAGAAAATCCGCTTGAAGCGTATAAAACAGTAAAACAACAGTGGGAAGGTGTAACAGTATGAAAAAAGAAATCGCATCGCATTTATTAGAAATTGGAGCAGTATTTTTACAACCGAATGATCCATTTACATGGTCTTCAGGTATGAAATCACCAATTTATTGTGATAACCGTTTAACTTTATCTTATCCGAAAGTACGTCAAGCAATTGCAGCTGGATTAGAAGAGTTAATTAAAGAGCACTTCCCAACTGTAGAAGTTATTGCAGGAACAGCAACTGCTGGTATTGCGCACGCTGCATGGGTAAGCGATCGTATGGATTTACCAATGTGCTACGTACGTAGTAAAGCAAAAGGTCACGGTAAAGGGAACCAAATCGAAGGAAAAGCTGAAAAAGGTCAAAAAGTAGTAGTAGTAGAAGACTTAATTTCAACTGGCGGTAGTGCAATTACATGTGTAGAAGCACTTCGCGAAGCTGGCTGTGAAGTATTAGGAATCGTATCAATCTTCACATATGAGCTAGAAGCAGGAAAAGAAAAGCTAGAATCAGCTAACGTAGCATCATATTCTTTAAGTGATTACAGTGCATTAACTGAAGTTGCAGCAGAAAAAGGTATGATCGGACAAGCTGAAACGAAAAAATTACAAGAGTGGCGTAAAGATCCAGCTAACGAAGCTTGGATCACAGCGTAACACGAAAAAAGACGACTGCGGGGGAACGCGGTCGTCTTTTTATATCACTGTTAAAACTTCATGTAAAGAGCATATAGTAGGAATATTGTACTTGAGTTGCGAGTTATCCCGATTTAACCATATCCCTTGCATTCCAGCTGCTGTACTACTAATTGCATCAGTCTCTAATCGATCGCCAATATAATAGCAATCTTTCATTTCAAGATTCAATTGTAATACGGCTCTGTGAAACATTTCAATGTTTGGTTTTGATACCCCAATTTCACTAGAAGTAAAAATATATTTGAAATACTGTAGAATGTTTAAGGCTGTTAATTTTTCGATTTGTTGTTCATATTCACCATTACTAATGATACCTAGTGAGTGTCCTCTTTGCTGTAAGCTTTGTAATGTATAGAGTACATCTTCAAACAGGGTCCAGTTTTTCTTATATAGTTCTATATATTGATTGAATCTATGCTGAGATTCTTTGGGTGATAGGTTTACTCCATATGTTTTAAATAAATGATACATTCGCATTAATTGTTGTTCTTGAAAAGATAATTCCCTGGATAAAAATTTGTTGAAATATTCTTCTGATAATTCATGCCAGACTTCTGTTGCCTCTAATTCATTGCCTGAAAGAAATAGTATTATATATTTGAAAAAAATCAATAATACCATTTCTTTCAGCAGCCTCATAATCAAGTAAAGTTCCATCAATATCAAAGAAAATCATATTCTTGTCTCCTTGCCAACAACTATTTAGCGTTTTCAGCAACCTCATATCCTTTCACAAACAATAGCGTCATATAAGAAACAAGAAATGAGAAGATGCTGTACATGCCAACCCAAAAGAAAAATTTTGGAGTAAAGGCGATAACACCTATTATTAAAAAACTAGCAAACGTTACAATCGGCATTACGTAATACGTTTTCGTTTTGCGTGTTCCAATAACAGATACGATAAAGATAAATAACGGACAAATTAATAAGACGAAAATCAATTCATTCATAGGTATGTCCCCTTTTCTAATTGCAGTAATCTGTTTCTTATAAACGTTTTGAAATAATTACTCTCCTAATATAATTTCGCTAAGTAATAACGAATCCCTCTTGAAAACTGACAATTCATGATGAATTTTACAAGCAAAAAACGTAAGCAAGAGAACACTTGCTTACGCTATAGAATAAACATCGCAACAATCGTGGTGACAATTAAGCCAATCATAACTGGTAAAAAGTTTCGACGTGCAAGTTCAAATGGATCGACTTTACAAATCGCAGCGGCAGGAATAAGTGCCCAAGGAATTAACGTCCCGCCCCCGGTCCATATAGCTGCAATTTGCCCGAGTGCTGTTAATGTAGCTGTTCCATGGCCAAGTGCTGTTCCGAAAAGATTGGCAATGGAACCAGCAAGTGATATACCTGAAAAACCTGATCCATCTAAGCCGGTAATGACACCAACGATAGTTAATGTCCCTGCCGATACATATTGATTTAAAGGAACAGTTTGAGATAAAGCGATGCCTAAGTCGTTAATGATTCCGTGTGAACCTTTCGGTAAATAGTCCCCGATAATTTTCACAAAGCCACTATCTCCTAAATAAAAGAGTGCAGCGATAGGAATAACTGGTCCGAAAATTTTAAAGCCAAATTGGAGCCCTTCTATAAAGTAATCGGTCGTTTTATTCAGTCCATTACCTTTGTAGGCGATGAGAGAAATGATGATAATCATAATAACAGTTGTTCCGCCGATAAGTGCAGTTGCGTCGCTTCCTTGTAGTTTAAATTGAATCATGCAAAGGATATCGATGGCATATACGATCGGAATACAAATAGCGAGCCATTTTTTTGTCCGAGTAGATAATGAAGTGAGCGTTTTAGAAGACGTAGTTGATGAAATAGACTCTTGTATAGATAAGCCTGTATGAAACTCTTTTCGTAAGAAGAAAAAAGCGACGGAAGTTGTCACAATGCCCATAACAATTACGAGAGGAACACTGGCAGAAACAACGCTAGAAACAGGAAGACCAGCAGCGTCCGCGGTTAATTTTGGTGCGCCTTGTATAACGAAGTCGCCGGATAAAGCAATCCCATGACCGAATAAGTTCATAGCAATTGCCACTCCAATTGGCGGAAGGCCGACACGTACAGCAACCGGTAATAAAATAGCTCCCATTAAGGCAACAGCTGGAGAAGGCCAAAAGAAGAAAGAAATTGTCATCATCAAAAGACCGATAATCCAGTAGGCGAGGGTAGGGGTACGAATCATCTTTGTAAATGGTGAAATCATTGTATCATTTATGCCAGTATGAACGAGTAAATTGCTCATGGATACGATAATGGAAATGATTAATATAGTTGGTAATAGCTCAGTAATAGCGTAAATAAAACTTTGAAAAATGCCGCTAACGGCAAGAGGGATAGAACTTGTAGCAGTTAATGCTAATAAAAAGATGAAAACGATACAAATAATCGTCGTATCCTTTCGGAAAATAAAAAAGGTAATAATGGTGAGTAAACAAATAACATAGAGAGCGTGTAATAGCGTTAATTCAACTCCCATAACATTCACATCCTTAGGCAATCGTGTAGTTTATTGTATGAAAGTAGGGAAAGTATGTGAGTATAAGAAACAGAAAAAAGGTAAAATTTCATGTACTGTAATGGTAAGAATAAAAAATGGATGTTAAAATACAATTAATCCTAAAAATGGAATGAAAGGAGGGCTTATGCGCAAAATAATTGGGTTTTGGGGCTTTATCCTCTCTTGTAGTCTATTAAGCATTTTAAATTTGTTTACAAGCAATGAATGGATCAGTATTATACCTGTTTTTGGGTTTGTACTTATACTTTTATATAACTGGGATGATATGAAACAATATAGCAAGAAAAGTATTGGAATTATGATAGGTATCATCGTTGTTTGTTCATTATTCGTAGGAGTTATTTTAATAGAGGGTCAGAAACAAATGGAGAAAATGTCTATTTTTCAAGAATGGATGTCGTCTGCAAAAAGTCTTTATATTGTAATTGTAGTAGTTATTTTTCTAAGAATTGTTATAAGCATAGCAAGTTACATATTAAAGGAGAAGTAGAATGGGGGAGTACGAATGAGAGAGAAAATAGGATATTATGGTGTGCTCGTTTGTTTACTATTATCAGTTATTTCAGGGCAATTTTTTAAAAGTGAATGGGTACCAGTTATATTATGTATAGGAGTATTGATTTTTGCTCCTATGTATCGCTGGGATGAGTGGAAAGCATATAGCCGAAAAAAGAAAATTGTATTCAGTATTGAGTTTGTCATGATAATTAGTACGATTCCGTTTTTGTTACTGAAGGGAAATGAGATAATAGATGGAATTGTAATGTTTCAAGGGTGGTTATTTATTGCGAAATTGCTATATTTAATTTGCATTTTAATGTTGGTAGCGGTAGTCACTAAAACAGTAAATGAAAAGCTATTCGTTAATGAATAGAAGAAAGTGCCACCTTATCTGGTGGCACTTTCTTACTTTATTGAATGAGCTTTCTGCATCTTCTTAATTAAACGAATTTGTCCGCGATGATTGATTTCATCTTCAAATACGTGAAACCATTTAAAATAGTTATTTGCTTGTTTGTCATACCAAAAGTCTGTCGTTTTAAACAGCCATTCATCAGGTAACGATTGGAATGTTTCAATTGTTTTGGAACGTACTTCTTGTAATGTATCAATATAAAATTCTATAGAGTTTCCTTTTATTTTCTCACGTCCAAGAGCTTCTAACTCGAGGCCAGGTAACCATCTTTCTAGTTCGGCCTCCGTTGGTTCGCGGTCTTCAAAAGTATGAATCTGGTAGTAAAATTCAACAGCAGCCATGTGATATAATAGCATGCCGATTGAATTTGCTTCCTCGTTATATAAATAATCAAGTTCTTCCATTGTTAAATCTTCCACCGCTTGCATTGTTGTATAGCGAGCGTAATTCATCATGGAAACTAGTTTGGAAAATTCAGGATGTAAACCATCTATTTTATCGATTACAAAGTTCAATTACAATTCCCCCTCTTGAAACGAATACTCCAGAGAAGGAATTCTATGTGCAGAGAAAAAATCCTGTTGAAAATTTCAAAATATTAACAAGGGATTACAATTAGTTCTCTATTTGATTTTGTAATAACTTCATATCCGTCTTTTGTAATGACAATATCATCTTCAATTCTACAACCGCCCCAGTTCGGTATGTAAATACCTGGTTCAACTGTAACGACCATACCCTCTTCTAAAGTAGCCTTACTTTCTTGGGATAGGCGGAGAGGTTCATGAATTTCTAATCCAAGACCATGACCAGTAGAATGTCCAAAATATTGACCGTATCCATGCTCAGTAATGTAGTTTCTCGTTATATCATCGATACGTTTTGCAGTTTCTCCAGGCTTAATCGCTTCAGTCCCGCGTTTTAATGCTTCAAGTACAATATTGTATATCTTTTTGAATTCTTCTGATGGTTCCCCGATTACTACAGTACGTGTTATATCGGAACAATATCCGTCGTAAAGTGCACCGAAATCTAATGTAACGATGTCGCCTCGTTCAATTATTTTATTTGATGCAACTCCATGTGGAAGGGAAGAACGAACACCAGAAGCTACAATAATTTGAAATGATGAAGATGCAGCACCTTTTTTTCGCATGAAAAATTCTAATTCATCTCGTACAGTATTTTCACTTATTCCTGGTTTTAGAAACGTAAGAATGTGGTGAAATGCTTCGTCCGCAATATTAGCTGCAATTTTCATTGTTTCTATTTCAGGCGTGTCTTTAATGATACGAATATTTTCGATAATTTCGCACACTTGAATCATTTCCGCCTGTACGTACTTTTGCAAGTTTTTATATTGTTGCAATGTCATGTTGTTTTCTTCAATTCCGAGTTTTTGAATGTTTAATTTTGATACTTGATTTGCAACTTCTTCCTCTAAATTTCCTTTATGCATAATAATTTCAGCATCTTTTATTTGTGATTTTGCTTGATCTACATAGCGGAAATCTGTTATAAAAACAGCTTTATCCGCAGAGATTAAGACGGCGCCAGCACTACCTGTAAAGCCTGTTGCATATTGGCGGTTTTCTTTTTTTGTAATAAGTAACCCGTCAATTTCATAGTTTTGTAGTTGGTTTTGGATTTTATTCATTTTTAAAGTCATGTTAATTCCTCCTATTCACAGTATTGAATAAAGCAAATAGCGTGCCAAAATGTATATTTGAAGAAAGGATAAGAACTACATATATTTAAGTTGAAGTGAAAAAATAGCTAGCCACTTGTAGGAGACAGGTCATTTATAAATAATTGGTAGGGATGAAGAAACATTGATTTGAGTCGTGCTTTATATACATACTGTAAAAAAATTTATACAGGTATGGAATAACACTGTCAATCTTTTTGACAATATATAAAATGACAAAAGAAAGATATTACGAACTAATGGAAAAGAATAAAAAATGCGCTGCTTATAAGCAACGCATTTTTTTATTTAAGCTTTTAATTTCATTACAGTATCAGCATCGGGTGTTACATAAACAGTTTGCTGATTGTCGTACGTAACAAAACCAAGTTTTGCACCACTCGGTTTTTTCACATGGCGTATTTTGGTGAAATCAACAGGTACAGAGCTAGACTCTTTTGCTTTACTGTAATAAGCAGCAATTTTGGCAGCTTCTAGTAAAGTTTCTTCAGCAGGTTCTAAAGAACGAATGACAACGTGAGAACCAGGTATGTCTTTCGTATGTAACCAAATTTCATCACGGCGGGCAAATTTCGTTGTTAAATAATCATTTTGTTTATTGTTTTTACCGACGAAAATCTCTGTGCCATCACTTGCTACATATTTATCTAATACTGGTTTAGTAGGCTTTTTCTTTCCGTTTTTCGTTTTACGATTGCGCATATAACCTTCTTCAGCTAATTCCTCACGAATTTCTTCAATATCTTTTGAAGAAGCAGCTTCCATTTGTTGAAGTAAGCTATCGAAATAAAGAATTTCTTCCTTTGTTTTTTCGATTTGTTCTTCTACAACAACAACTGAATTTTTCGCTTTTTGGTACTTTTGGAAATAGCGTTGTGCATTTTCAGATGGCGTTTTTAAAGGATCTAATGCGATCTTTACAGTTCCACCACTTTCATCATAATAGTTAACGACTTCAATATCTTTATCGCCTTTTTTCAAAGCGTACATATTGGCTGTAAGTAGTTCTCCAAATAGTTGATATTTATCTGCTTTTCCAGCATCTTGTAATGTTTTTTCTAGTTTAATGAGTTTTTTCTCATTTTTATTTTTTTCGTTTTGCATAAAGCGCTCTAAATCATGAGCTTGTTGTTTTACACGGTCACGCTCTGCTTTTCCAAAAAAGAAACGGTCTAGCAATTCACTAACAGATGAGAATGTCTTGTCTTCTCCAGCTAAGTGCGCAAGAGGGAAAAGATAAAAGAATTCTTTCCCATTTGAAGTAGTCATTGTTGGTGAATATGTATGAGTTAATAATGGTTTTTGTATGGAGAAAAATGCGTCAGCTAATGCTTTTTCATTTACCATACCTGCTTTTTTCACTACTTCTTTTGCGAATAACGGTGATATTCCGGTAAAGGTTCCGACTAGCTGTTTATCCATGTTTCCAGATAGAAAGTCTAGCGGTCTAATAAATTCATCATTTGTTTCGATCTGAAGTGGGTTAATTTTATGTTGTGCTGGTGGTGCAATATATTCAGCTCCAGCGTATACAGTTCGATGTCGGTTTACTGCTAAGGAAACGTGTTTTAAGCTATCTAAAATATTGTTTGTTTTTGTGTCTACTAAAATGATGTTACTATGTCGTCCCATAATTTCAATTACTAATGTTTTTAGCGATTCATCACCAATTTCATTTCTGCTACGAACGGTAATTTGAATAATACGCTCTAAATCAATTTGTTCAATTTTTTCAATGAATCCACCTTCTAAATGCTTACGAAGAAGCATACAGAACATTGGCGGAAGTGCAGGTGAATCATAATTTTGATTTGTTAAGTGTAAACGTGCATATGTCGGATGAGCGGAAAGAATCAGTTTTTGATTTTTTCCGTTTGCTCGAATATGTAATAAAATCTCGTATTTTGAAGGTTGATATATTTTTGAAATTCTTCCCGTGTAAAGAGAATTTGCAATTTCATGTGTAATCGCTCTTGTAAATAATCCATCGAATGCCATAAATGAACACTCCTTTCTAACTAAAAGTTAATTATAGCATTTTTTTGGACGAGGCTGAATAAGCTTTCAATAGAGTATGTCTGGAATCAGGAGGTCGATAGCAGGATGAACTGGTATGGAATGCGTGCACATGAAGTGGAAGAAAGAACGAATACGAATGTGAAGGTTGGACTTACAGAGAAAGAAGCAGAAGGGCGAATAAAAAAATTTGGTACAAATGAACTAGATGAAGCAAAGAGGCCTTCTGCACTAATGGTATTTTTGGCACAATTTAAAGATTTTATGGTGCTTGTTTTGTTTGGTGCAACAATCGTTTCGGCTTTTTTAGGGGAATACATTGATTCTATTGCGATTGTGGCAATTGTTATTATCAATGGTATTCTCGGATTTTTTCAAGAAAGAAAGGCTGAAAAGTCCTTGGAAGCTTTAAAAGAGCTAGCCGCCCCACAAGTAACTGTACTGCGAAATGGAAAGTGGATAAAGGCACCGTCTAAAGCACTCGTTTTAGGTGATGTTATTAAATTTTCTAGTGGCGATCGTATTGGAGCTGATGTACGTCTTGTTGAGGCGTCGAGTTTATATATTGAAGAATCAGCTTTAACAGGAGAGTCAGTTCCAGTGCAGAAGAAAGTAGAAGCGTTGCAAGGGCAAGATGTTTCAATTGGTGATCAAAAAAATATGGCTTTTATGGGTACGATGATTACACGAGGGTCTGGAACAGGAGTCGTTGTAGCAACGGGTATGAATACAGCGATGGGCCAAATTGCAAATATGTTGCAAAATGCAGAGCAAATGGAAACACCATTGCAAAGAAGATTAGAGCAACTTGGAAAAATATTAATTATTGTAGCTCTTATTTTGACAGCGCTTGTCGTGTTAGCTGGTGTGTATCAAGGGAATGAAGTATATCATATGTTTTTAGCTGGCGTGTCGCTAGCTGTTGCTGCTATTCCAGAAGGGTTACCAGCAATCGTTACAGTAGCTTTATCGCTTGGTGTACAGCGTATGATAAAAAAGAGAGCAATTGTAAGGAAGTTACCAGCAGTAGAAACGTTAGGCTGTGCTTCTGTCATATGCTCTGATAAAACAGGAACGATGACGCAAAACAAAATGATGGTAACACATATGTGGTCAGGTGGAGAATTGTGGAAAGTGACAGGCCAAGGGTATGAACCTAATGGCTCTTTTATGAAAGGTGAAAAAGAAGTGAATCCAGCTAAGACGAAATCACTTTATCAACTACTTACATTTGGTTCGCTATGTAATAACGCAAATATTATTCAAAAGAAAAAGGCGTATGTATTAGATGGAGATCCAACTGAGGGGGCGCTTGTAGCTGCAGCAATGAAAGCGGGGATAACGCGTGAGGCGCTGAAAGGGAAATTTGAAATTATTCGTGAATTTCCGTTTGATTCAACTCGAAAAATGATGAGTGTTATTGTACGAGATCGAGAGGGGAAAAAGTTTGTCGTTACGAAGGGAGCACCAGATGTCCTTCTGCAAATGAGTCAAACGATTTTATGGGGGGATAAGCAGCAACCATTAAGTGAGTTGTATAGAAAAGAAGTACAGGCGGCTATTCATAGCTTAGGTAGTCAAGCACTTCGAACAATTGCAGTTGCTTTTAAGCCTTTAAAAGTAACAGACTCAATTGAACATGAAAGAGACGTTGAAAAAGATTTTATGTTAGTTGGAATACAAGGAATGATTGATCCGCCAAGACCAGAAGTAGAGCAGGCAGTAAAAGAGTGCAGAGAAGCTGGTATTCGAACAGTGATGATTACAGGTGATCATAAAGTGACTGCAATGGCGATTGCAGAACAATTAAGCATTTTACCACCAGGTGGACGCGTTGTTGAAGGGGTAGAACTCGCAACTATGGATGTAGAAGAATTAGAAAATGTTGTAGAAGATACGTATGTATTTGCTCGTGTATCACCAGAACATAAATTAAAAATTGTTAAGGCGTTGCAAAATAAAGGACATATAGTGGCGATGACAGGTGATGGAGTAAACGATGCTCCAGCTATAAAAACTGCGGATATTGGGATAGCGATGGGAATTACAGGGACAGATGTTGCGAAAGAAGCTTCTTCTCTTGTATTGCTGGACGATAATTTCGCTACGATAAAATCAGCAATTAAAGAAGGTAGAAATATATACGAGAACATACGTAAGTTTATTCGTTATTTATTAGCATCGAACGTTGGAGAAATTTTGGTCATGTTATTTGCCATGTTACTTGCACTACCGCTGCCGATGGTTCCAATTCAAATTTTATGGGTGAATTTAGTTACTGACGGTTTACCGGCGATGGCGTTAGGTTTGGATAAGGCCGAGGGAGACGTGATGAAGAGAACGCCGCGTCATCCGAAAGAAGGGGTATTTGCTAGAGGGCTTGCCTGGAAAATTATAAGTCGTGGCTTTCTAATTGGGGCAGTGACGCTAGTAGCATTTATTATTGCGTATAATCAACATCCAAATGAACTGAAATATGCACAAACTGTAGCGTTTGCAACATTGGTACTTGCTCAGCTGATTCATGTATTTGATTGCCGAAGTGAGCATTCTGTTTTCCACCGTAATCCGTTTGGAAATGTGTATTTAGTAGGAGCGGTTATCATTTCATTACTACTCATGCTAGTCGTTATATATTATCCACCGTTACAACCGATTTTTAGCACGATGCCAATACAAGCGAGAGATTGGTTGTTAATTGGAGGTTTATCGTCAATTCCGACCTTCTTATTAGTAGGCTCTTTATTAACAGGGAAAAAGGGGAAGAAGGAAAAGCCAATATTATATAAGAAGGGATTAAACTTGAAATAGTCAATGATATGAAAATGTGATATAATTTACAGAAGGTAGTAGAGCCTTGTCTCTATTACCTTTTTCATTGAGTTATTTCATGGCTTGGATGTGATAAAAAATGATTTGTAGTATGACAGGGTTTGGAAGATCGAAAGTAGAGAGTGATACTTTTCAAATTACAGTAGAAATGAAATCGGTGAACCACCGTTTTCTAGAGATGAGTATTCGACTACCGAAGCAAATGACGGTATTTGAAGACAAAATTCGTAAAATAATTGCACAGCAAGTTCGCCGTGGACGTATTGAAGTGTCTATTAGTATAGCGGGTGAAGGGCTTGTTGAAAGAAAATTAAGTGTGAATTGGTCGCTTCTTGAGCAGTACCAATCGATTATGGAAGATATAAAAGGAAAATTTCAATTACAAGATTCTATTACACTCGAGCAATTAATGGCAATGCCAGAAGTAACAGCGATTGAAGAGGTAGAAAACGTAAATGAACAATTTGAGAACAGTTTATATGAGGCTGTTCGCCAAGCTGCTCATATGTTAAAAACGATGAGAGATGGCGAAGGAGAACGATTACATAAAGATATAGCGTATCGCTTACAAGAGATTCATAATTGTGTAAATGCTATTATTCCGCATGCACCAATTGTTACACAAAAATATCGTGAAAGATTAGAAAATCGCTTAAAGGAATTACATAATCAAGATCTAGATGAACAAAGATTGCTAACAGAAGTTGCAATCTTTGCTGAGCGTTGTGATATTCACGAAGAGTTAGTTCGTTTGCAAAGTCATTTAGAACAATTCCGTGAAACACTGCAGATTGAAGAGCCTGTTGGAAGGAAAATGGATTTCATCGTGCAAGAGATGCATAGAGAAATTAATACGATTGGTTCTAAGGCAAATGACTTAACAATTTCAAAATATGTTGTAGAAATGAAAAATAACCTTGAAAAAATTCGTGAACAAGTACAAAATATTGAGTAGCTTTCAAAAAATATATAAAGTTATACGTGGTGGAGAAATCGGATAGACTTACTAGGAGGCGCAAACTATGGCCATGCGGTTTTTAAATATTGGATACGGAAATATTGTATCTGCTCATCGAATTATTGCTATTGTAAGTCCGGAGTCAGCTCCTATTAAACGAACAGTACAGGAAGCACGCGAACATAATGCTTTGCTTGATGCTACGTATGGGAGAAAAACAAGGGCGGTTATTGTTATGGATGATGGGCATGTTGTATTAAGTCCAATTCAGCCAGAGACGATTGCACATCGTTTGAATAATAAAGAAGAGTTAAGTGAGGAAGGGTAGGTTTTACATATTTATGAGAAGTAGAAGAGGATTGCTCATCGTTCTTTCAGGACCTTCTGGGGTTGGTAAAGGAACGGTTCGAAAAGAGCTGTTTAGTCATGAGGATACACGTTTTCAGTACTCCATTTCAGTAACGACACGTAAGCCACGTGAAGGTGAAGTGGATGGTGTGGATTATTTCTTTAAAGAGAGAGAAGAATTTGAGGAAATGATTCGTAATGAAAAATTACTTGAGTGGGCTGAGTTCGTAGGTAATTATTACGGAACACCAATTGACTATGTTGAAAAAACATTACAAGAAGGAAAAGATGTATTCTTAGAAATTGAAGTGCAAGGAGCAATTCAAGTTAAGAAAGCTTTCCCAGAAGGTGTATTTATTTTCTTAGCACCTCCAAGTTTATCTGAACTAAAGAACCGAATTGTCGGTCGTGGTACAGAAACTGAAGATGTTATTGAAAATCGTTTAACGGTAGCGAAAGAAGAAATTGATATGATGGACGCTTACGACTACGTTGTAGAAAACGACCAAGTTGAACTAGCTTGTGAAAGAATTAAAGCAATTGTGGTTGGCGAACATTGCCGCCGCGAAAGAGTAGCAAAATATTATAAAGAAATGACGGAGGGTCTATAATTATGTTAAATCCATCAATTGATTCATTATTAACAAAAATCGATTCTAAATATACACTTGTAACAGTGGCTGCAAAACGTGCGCGCGAAATGCAACTTGCTAATAACTGTGTTGTAGAAAAACCAGTTTCTCATAAATGTGTAGGTAAAGCATTAGAAGAAATCGATATGGAAGCGTTAAGCTACGTACCAAGTGAAGATAAAGTAACTGAATAAGACTTTGTCTTCGACAATTTAAAACATAGACTTTATAATTTTCTATGTAACGGTAACAACCTATTTACAAGTAGGTTGTTATTTTTTTACGGTAGGGAAGAAATATTGATACTGATGAGCTGATAATCTTGTTTCAGTATTATAAGTTTGAAAAAGAAAGAGGACGAGCCATATGCTAAAAGGGAAAAAGATACTTTTATGTGTAACAGGAGGCATTGCGGTCTTTAAAGCGGCTGCGTTAACGAGTAAATTGACACAATCTGGTGCTATTGTAAAAGTAATGATGAGTGAGTCGGCAATGAAATTTGTTACACCTCTTACATTCCAAGCGCTTTCTCGCCATGATGTATATACGGATACATTCGATGAGAAAGACTCAGCTGTTATTGCTCATATCGATTTAGCAGATTGGGCAGATGTTGTACTTGTTGCACCTGCTACAGCCAATTGTATTGGAAAGTTAGCTAACGGTATTGCAGATGATATGATTACAACTACTTTGTTAGCTACTACAGCCCCAGTGTGGATTGCACCTGCTATGAATGTGCATATGTATGAAAATAAAATTGTTCAAAAAAATATGATGACGTTAAAAACGTTAGGATATACATTTATTGAGCCTGGCGAAGGTTTTTTAGCGTGTGGTTATGTAGCGAAAGGAAGATTAGAAGAACCTGAAGCGATTATCGCACGGTTAGAAGAGGCTTTTTCAGAACAAAAACCATTGTATGGAAAAAGAATATTAATAACTGCTGGTCCAACACGTGAAAAGATTGATCCAGTTCGTTTTATGACCAATTTTTCTTCTGGAAAAATGGGATACGCGATTGCGGAAGTGGCAGCGAACTTAGGCGCTGATGTTATACTCGTTTCGGGACCGACAGCATTACATCCACCATTACATGTAACTACGGTGCAAGTGGAATCTGCACAAGATATGTTAGAGGCGGTTATTCAACATTATGAAGACGTGGATGTTGTTATTAAAACAGCAGCAGTTGCAGATTATCGCCCGAAATATGTTCATGATAATAAAATGAAAAAGAAAAATGGCGATGCTGTAATTGAACTTGAGAGAACAGTAGATATTTTAAAAACGTTAGGTGAGATGAAAGACAAACAGTTACTTATCGGTTTTGCGGCTGAAACGACAAACGTAGAGGAATATGCAACGAAAAAATTACGTGAGAAAAATGCGAATATGATTGTTGCAAACGACGTAAAGGCGCAAGGAGCTGGATTTGGTACAGATACGAACATTGTAACAATGTATAGAAAAGATGGAGAAGTTATAGAGTTGCCACTTTTAACGAAGAAAGAGGTTGCTCGTGAAATATTAAAGCAAATTGAAATGATGTTAGAAGATGATCGTCTATGAAATTTGCAAGTGTAATTGTTGATGTACCTGCACGTCAGACAGATCGACCATTTGATTATATTATCCCTAAAAAATGGGAAGATATTGTCCAGACAGGCATGCGTGTAGTAGTTCCGTTTGGCCCAAGGAAATTGCAAGGTTTTATTATTGGGATTAAAGATTCGGTTGAAGTAGAAAGTAAGAAGTTAAAGACAATTCATGAAATTTTAGATGTAACACCCGTTTTAAATGAAGAGTTGTTAAAGCTAGGGTATTGGCTTACAAGTGAAACGTTATGTTATATGATTTCAGCTTTTCAAGTTATGCTTCCAACGGCGATAAAAGCAACATATAAAAAACGTCTACAACTTCGTAAACAAGAAGAAGTAGCACCTGAACTACTGTTTTTATTTCAGGACAAAGAAGCGATAGATTGGGAAGCGATTGAGACGCAGCCACAGCTATATCGCACGATTCAACAAGAAATTAAACATGGTACGATTGAAGTTGTTTATCAAGTAAAAGATAAAGTACAAAAGAAGAAACAAAGAGTCGTTCAACCGGAGTTGCCAGAAGATAAATTAGAATTAGCAGCATTTGAACTGAAAAGTAAAAAACAACAAGATGTCCTCTATTATTTTGTGGAAAATTATAAAAGTGTACCGTTGAAAGTAATAACAGAAGAGTTACAAATAACAGATGCTCCAATTAAAGCACTTGTTAAAAAGGGACTACTCTCAGAAAAGTATGTGGAAGTGTACCGAAATCCGTATGACGATGACGATTTTGAACAAACGAAACCATTCCCACTTACTGAGGAACAAAAGCAAGTTATTACACCGATTTTATCATCAATTACAAATGAAACTTACAATCCATTTTTACTATATGGTGTTACAGGAAGCGGAAAAACAGAAGTATATTTACAATCTATAGCAGCGGTGCTCGAGAAAGGAAAAGAAGCTATTGTACTTGTTCCTGAAATTGCACTAACGCCTCAGATGGTAGATCGTTTTAAAGGTAGATTTGGCTCACAAGTTGCAGTTCTTCATAGTGCGCTGTCTGTTGGAGAAAAATATGATGAATGGCGTAAGATTTTAAGAAAAGAAGTGAAAGTCGTAGTTGGTGCACGTTCAGCTGTATTTGCTCCTTTTGAAAATTTAGGGATTATTATCATTGATGAGGAACATGAATCGAGCTACAAGCAAGAAGATAATCCGAGGTATCATGCAAGGGATGTAGCTGTGTGGAGAGGACAATATCATAAATGCCCTATCGTTCTTGGTAGTGCAACACCGACGCTTGAATCGTTTGCAAGAGCGAAAAAAGGTGTGTATGAATTACTGACGATGGAAAAACGTATGAACGAACAAGCTTTACCGACAGTAGAGATTGTTGATATGCGTGAAGAACTTCGTGACGGGAATCGCTCCATGTTTTCAAAGGCACTGCATGAAAAAATAGCAGATCGGTTAGAAAAGAAAGAACAAATGGTGCTCTTTTTAAATAGAAGAGGTCATTCTACATTTGTTATGTGCCGTGATTGCGGGTACGTTGTACAATGTCCGCATTGTGATATCTCGCTGACATATCATAAAATGAATCATCGTTTAAAATGCCATTATTGCAGTTACGAAGAAAATATGCCGACTGCGTGTCCTGCTTGTCAAAGTACATACATTCGTTTCTTTGGTACAGGTACGCAAAAGGTAGAAGAAGAAATTACAAAACTATTTCCAGAGGCACGAGTCATTCGAATGGATGTAGATACGACGAGTCGTAAAGGAATGCATGAGAAATTATTAAAGGCGTTCGGGGAAGAAAAAGCAGATATATTACTTGGAACACAAATGATTGCAAAAGGGTTAGATTTTCCGAAAGTAACGCTTGTTGGTGTTTTAACTGCTGATACGATGCTTCATTTACCTGATTTCCGGGCGAGTGAAAAGACTTATCAGTTATTGACGCAAGTAAGTGGACGAGCAGGCCGACATGAATTGCCAGGGGAAGTTATAATTCAAACGTATACGCCAGAACATTATAGTATAGAGTTAGCAAAGAACCAACAATATGATGTGTTTTTTGATCAAGAAATGCAAATGAGGCGAACGAGACAATACCCACCTTATTACTATGTTGTACTTGTGACGGTATCTCATCCGGAATTATTAAAGGCAGTACAAGTGACGGAAAAAATTGCCTTGTATTTACGGACGCATTGTTCGCAGCAAACGATGGTGTTAGGACCGGTTGCTTCAGCAATTCCAAGGATAAAAGATAGATATCGTTATCAATGCATGATAAAATACAAACGGGAACCAAACTTAAAGAACGTGCTCAAAATGGTAAATGAACATTATCAAGCAGAAATGCAAAAAGAGCTACAAATCTCAATTGATTTTAATCCAACAATGTTAATGTAGCGGAGGGAAATATGGCAGTTTTAGAAATAGTAAAGCATCCAAATGAAGTGTTAGAAACACCGTGTGAAAGAGTAATTAACTTTGATAAAAAGTTAGTGAAATTGTTGAAAGATATGCATGAAACAATGTTAATTGCGGACGGAGTCGGTTTAGCTGCGCCTCAAGTAGGGGTAAGCTTGCAAGTGGCGGTAGTTGATATCGGTGATGATACTGGGAAAATTGAGTTAATCAATCCATCGATATTAGAAAAACGTGGTGAACAAGTAGGTCCCGAAGGCTGTTTAAGCTTCCCGGGACTTTATGGTGAAGTGGAACGTGCGGATTATATTAAAGTGCGTGCGCAAAATCGTCGAGGCAAAGTATTTTTACTAGAAGCAGAGGGTTTTTTAGCGCGTGCAATTCAACATGAAATCGATCATTTACACGGTGTGTTATTTACATCGAAAGTGACAAGATATTATGAGGAAAATGAATTAGAATAGGTATTAAAAGGAGCGGTTTTTAAATGATAAAAGTAGTATTTATGGGAACACCGGACTTTTCAGTGCCGGTGCTTCGTCGTCTTATTGAAGATGGCTATGATGTAATAGGTGTTGTTACGCAACCAGATCGTCCGGTAGGCAGAAAAAAAGTATTAACACCTACACCTGTTAAAGTGGAAGCAGAAAAGCATGGTATTCCGGTGTTACAGCCGTTAAGAATTCGTGAAAAAGACGAATATGAAAAAGTATTGGCATTAGAGCCAGATTTAATTGTAACAGCTGCGTTCGGTCAAATTGTACCAAATGAAATTTTAGAAGCACCGAAGTATGGATGTATTAACGTCCACGCTTCTTTACTTCCTGAACTTCGTGGTGGTGCACCAATCCATTATGCAATTATGGAAGGGAAAGAAAAAACAGGTATTACAATTATGTATATGGTAGAAAAATTGGATGCTGGTGATATTTTAACGCAAGTAGAAGTGGAAATTGAAGAGCGTGAAACGACAGGCTCGTTATTTGATAAGTTAAGTGAAGCAGGGGCACATCTTCTATCTAAAACAGTACCTTTACTAATTCAAGGTAAGTTAGAACCAATTAAACAAAACGAGGAAGAAGTAACGTTTGCATATAATATAAAACGTGAGCAAGAGAAAATTGATTGGACAAAAACAGGTGAAGAAGTATACAATCACATTCGCGGATTGAATCCATGGCCAGTTGCTTATACAACTTTAGCAGGACAAGTTGTTAAAGTATGGTGGGGAGAAAAAGTACCTGTAACGAAATCAGCTGAAGCAGGTACGATTGTTGCGATCGAAGAAGATGGTTTCGTTGTAGCAACTGGTAATGAAACGGGTGTTAAAGTTACAGAATTGCAACCTTCTGGTAAAAAGCGTATGAGCTGTTCACAATTTTTACGTGGAACAAAACCTGAAATTGGAACGAAGTTAGGAGAAAATGCATGAGACAAAATGTTCGTGAATTAGCTCTTGATGGTTTAATTCAAGTAGAAAAAAGTGGTGCATACAGTAACTTACTTTTAAATAATCTAATTGAAAAAAGTACAATTGATAGAAAAGATATTGGTTTATTAACTGAGATTGTATATGGAACAATCCAACGTCGTGATACATTAGATTATTATTTACAGCCTTTTTTAAAAAAGAAAGTTGAAGCGTGGGTAAGAGTATTACTTCGCTTATCTTTATATCAAATGATTTATTTAGACCGAGTGCCTGAAAGAGCGGCTATTCATGAAGCCGTTGAGATTGCAAAGCGTCGCGGGCATAAAGGAATTGCTGGTATGGTGAACGGTGTATTACGTTCGATTCAAAGAGAAGGTGTACCTTCTGTAGATGAAATCAAAGATCCAGTAGAACGTTTGGCAATTGCAACGAGTCATCCAATTTGGCTTGTCCAAGAGTGGACTTCAGAATATGGTTTAGAAACTGCTGAGAAAATGTGTGAAGTGAACATGTTACCGCCTGTACCAACAGCGCGTGTAAATGTTGATAAAATAACAGTAGAAGGAGCAATTGCATTATTAGCTAGTGAAGGTATAGAAGCGAAGCGTGGCGATTTATCAGATGATGCAATTCAAATTGAAAAAGGGAATGTAGCGCACACAGATGCGTTTAAAAAAGGTTTTCTTTCTATTCAAGATGAAAGTTCTATGCTGGTAGCACGTGCCTTAGAACCAGATGAGGGAGATGTAGTTCTTGATAGTTGTGCTGCTCCAGGTGGAAAAACAACACATATCGCAGAGCGATTAAAAGGAACTGGTCAAGTCATGTCCCTTGATTTACATGCACACAAAGTACGTTTAATTAAACAACAAGCAGAGCGACTT
The DNA here is from genome assembly GCF_003812125.1 of Bacillus sp. FDAARGOS_527. Taxonomy (NCBI): domain Bacteria; kingdom Bacillati; phylum Bacillota; class Bacilli; order Caryophanales; family Bacillaceae; genus Bacillus; species Bacillus sp. FDAARGOS_527. Next base: position 2,960,831 of record NZ_CP033795.1, on the reverse strand, counting down.
GGTCTAGGAAATGTCGAAACAAAGGCATTAGATGCTAGAAAAGTGCAAGAACATTTTGCAAATGAAACGTTTGATAAAATATTAGTAGATGCCCCATGTTCTGGATTTGGTGTAATTAGACGTAAGCCTGATATTAAGTTAGGTAAAGATAAAGGCGATAGTGAAAGATTATCGACGATCCAACTTGCAATACTAGAAAAAATCGCACCGTTATTAAAACAAGGTGGTCGCCTTGTTTATAGTACGTGCACAATTGAAAAAATAGAAAATGAACAAGTAATAGAACGATTTTTACAAGAGCATCCTGAGTTTGAGTGGGATACTACGATAAAAGAGCGTATGCCAGAAAAGTTAAGTCCGTATATTGATGAAGGTCAAGTACAAATTTTACCGCATTATTTTGCAACAGATGGCTTTTATATTGCTTGTTTAAGGAAGAAGGTGTAGCATCGTGGAAACGACTGTGAGAAAACAAAAGAAAAATTTAGAAACGAAAAAACCATCAATTTACTCTTTACAACTTCATGAAATGCAAGATTGGTTAAAGGAGCAAGGAGAACCAAAGTTCCGTGCTGGACAAATTTTTGATTGGTTATATAAAAAACGTGTAAAAAATTATGAGGATATGTCAAACCTTTCTAAAGGATTGCGTGAAAAATTGTCGAATTCCTTTGATATTACTACTTTAAATACGTTAGTAAAACAAACGTCTTCGGATGGAACAATTAAATTCTTATTCCAATTATATGATGGATATTCTATTGAAACGGTATTAATGCGACATGAATATGGAAATTCCATTTGTGTAACAACACAAGTAGGTTGTCGTATTGGGTGTACGTTCTGTGCTTCAACGCTTGGCGGTTTAAAGCGAAACTTAGAAGCTGGAGAAATTGTAGCACAAGTAGTAGAAGTGCAACGTGCACTTGATGAATCAGAAGAACGTGTAAGTTCTCTTGTCGTTATGGGAATTGGAGAACCATTTGATAACTATGATAATTTAATGGGATTCTTACGCATCATTAATCATGAAAAAGGACTTCATATTGGTGCGAGACATATGACAGTTTCGACAAGTGGAATCATCCCGAAAATTTATAAGTTCGCTGAAGAAGATTTACAAATTAATTTTGCGATTTCACTGCATGCTCCAAACTCAGAATTACGTTCAAAATTAATGCCGATTAACCGTGCTTATAAGCTACCAGATTTGATGGAAGCTATTAAATACTATGTAAATAGAACAGGGCGTCGTATTACTTTTGAATATGGACTATTTGGAGGCGAAAATGACCAAGTTGAGCACGCTGAAGAGCTTGCTGCGCTCTTGAAAGGTGTAAAATGTCATGTGAACTTAATTCCGGTAAACTACGTACCTGAACGTGATTATGTACGTACGCCACGTGAACAAATTTTCTTATTTGAAAAAACGTTAAAAGATCGTGGAGTAAATGTAACGATTCGCCGTGAACAAGGTCATGATATTGATGCAGCCTGCGGTCAGTTGCGTGCGAAGGAGCGCAAAGAAGAGACGAGGTGACGAGATGAAAGCCGTGTTTCTATCAGATAAAGGAAAAGTTCGTCAACATAATGAAGATAGTGCAGGAGTTTTTCACAATTTAGATGGAAATATTTTAGCGGTAGTAGCAGATGGAATGGGAGGTCATCGAGCTGGTGATGTAGCTAGCTCGATGACCATTCAATTATTCCATGATTATTGGAAGCAAACGCATAATATGAACGAGCCCAAAAAAGTAGAAGAGTGGTTACATACTAGCGTGGGGATTATTAATGAGCGTATATATGAATACTCTAAGCAACATGTAGAATGTAATGGTATGGGAACAACACTTATAATAGCGATTTGTACACCAAATTTTGTGACGATAGGTCATATAGGAGATAGTCGTTGTTATATGGTATCAGAGGGGGAAATCTCGCTTGTAACGGAAGATCACTCACTTGTCAATGAACTTGTGAGACATGGTGAAATTTCAAAAGAAGACGCAGAATATCACCCGAAAAAGAATGTTTTGTTAAGGGCATTAGGAACAGAAGAGAAAGTCGGATTAGATGTGAAAACATTAGTGCTAGAGGAAGATGATCAGTTACTTCTTTGCTCTGATGGACTATCTAACAAAGTTTCTATTGCTGATATGCAACAAGTTTTACAGTTAAATGAACAGCTAGAAACTAAGGGACAACGTCTCATTCAATTGGCGAATGATCGTGGCGGGGAAGATAATATCACCCTTGTTCTCATTGATTATGCGGGTTCGACAAACGAAAGTAGGTGAAGTGCAACGTGCTGATTGGAAAACGCTTAAATGACCGTTATAAGCTACTGAAAATGATTGGTGGCGGTGGAATGGCCAATGTGTATTTAGCTCATGATGATATACTAGGCCGAGATGTAGCGGTGAAAATATTAAGACTCGACTATTCAAATAACGAAGAGTTTATTAAACGTTTCCATCGAGAAGCGCAGTCTGTTACAACGTTGTCGCATCCAAATATTGTGAATATGTATGATGTCGGAGAAGAAGATGGTATATATTATCTTGTAATGGAGTATGTACCAGGACAAACATTGAAGCAATACATAATTGAGCGAGGAATGTTACCGATAGGAGAAGCTCTTGATATTATGGAGCAGTTAACATCCGCCATGGCACACGCCCATCATTTTGAAATTGTGCACCGCGATATTAAACCGCACAATATTTTAATTCGAGCTGATGGAGTAATAAAAGTAACAGATTTTGGAATTGCGACAGCTACAAGTGCAACAACAATTACACATACAAATTCAGTACTCGGTTCGGTGCATTATTTATCACCAGAACAAGCACGTGGCGGGATAGCAAATAAACAATCAGATATTTATTCCCTAGGGATTGTTATGTTTGAGTTGTTAACAGGAAGACAACCATTTTCTGGAGAATCTGCTGTTGCTATAGCTTTAAAACATTTACAAAGTGAAATTCCGTCTCCAAAAAGATGGAATGAAAGTATTCCGCAAAGTGTCGAAAATATTATATTAAAGGCAACTGCGAAAGATCCGTTTCATCGATATCAATCTGCTAATGCGATGAAACGAGATATTGAAACTGCGCTATATCCAGAGAGGATAAATGAGCAGCCATTTTACATACCGGAAGATATGGAAGCGACAAAAGCGATTCCGGTTATTCAACAGGAACAATTATTCGAAAATGTAACTGATGAAACAATTGTTTTACAAGGAAGTAAAGTGGATGAACAGGCAAGAAAAGAAGATGAGGATTTAAATAAGAAGAAAAAACGAAGTAATAAATGGCTCAAAGTTTTAATTACAACATTTTTACTTTTAGCGATCGGAATAACGTTAGCCCTTACTGTTATTCCAGGATTCTTTATTCCAAAAGATGTAAAAGTCCCTGATGTGGCTGGTATGAAATATACGACCGCAGTAAATACATTAGTTGAAAAGGGTTTTGAGGTTACGGAACCTAATATTGTATATACAGATGATGTTGAAACCGGTGATGTTATAAAAACAGACCCTGTGGCAGGAAGAGTCGTGAAAGAAAACTCTAAAATTACTATCTATCAATCAGGTGGGAAAAAGAAAAGTAAGATGATTGATTTCACAGGAAAAGATTTAGAGAGTATAAGAACAGAGTTAGAAGAGAAATATAAACAAGTTACAGTATATTATATTGAAGATGATAGGCCAAAAGGTGCAATCGTAGAGCAATTTCCGACGTCTGACCAAATGGTGGTAGAGGCCGAGCAAGAACTGAAAATCTGGGTGAGTAAAGGTCCTTATCAAATTAGACCGGGTGATTTTTCAAGGTGGACTGAAAATAGTGCAACTGGTTATCTGAATGAGAGAAAACTAACTCCAGATATAAAACGAGAGTATTCTGATACTGTTGATAAAGGACTTGTAATTTCGCAATCTCCAAAACCAGGAACGCCGTTAAAAGAAGGAGATAAAGTGACGATTGTTATTTCAGATGGTCCTAAGCCGAAAGTAACGAAAACAGTGAAAGTGGATAATATTTCTATTCCGTATGAGTCTTCTATAATAGGTGAGAAAAAACCGCAAACGATAGAAATTTATAAAGAAGATATGCAACAAAAAATGGATAGACCAATTGAAACTAGAACAATTTCAGAGTCGGCAACTATTTCATTAGAATTTGTAATTCAAGAAGGTACAAAAGGACATTATAAAATTGTACGAGATGGTGTAACGATTATTGACAAAGAAGTACCATACCCAACTCAATAATAATGAATTCCATTTTATCTCCAAAGAGAATGGAATGTATTACTTCTGCCTGTTATGCTGTCTACATATAGTGGACTGTATAACAGGCAAAAATATATGATTCAAAAAGATATAAAAGTGATACTGTTATAAATAATATTTTAAATTTGATGGTAGATTAAATATATTAATGTGTATATATGACGGGTTTTGAAATCTTTATTTAAAGAATGATAATCCATTCAATATGAATTCCAGCTTCACTTTATACAGAATAAAGGAGAATTATATGCCAGAAGGAAAAATTGTAAAAGCTCTAAGTGGATTTTATTATGTGCAGCATGAAGAAGGGATTACACAATGTCGCGGGCGTGGTGTGTTTAGAAAAAATAAAATTACACCACTGGTAGGAGACCAAGTTGTTTTTCAGGCTGATAATCCGAGTGAAGGATACGTGCTTGAAGTATTTGATCGAAAAAATGAACTTGTCAGGCCTCCTATTGCTAATGTTGATCAAGCAATTCTTGTTTTTTCAGCAGTAGAACCAGATTTTAATCCGGGGCTGTTAGATCGATTTTTAGTGCTGATTGAATATCATAACATTAAGCCGATTATTTGCATTAGTAAGATGGATTTAGTGGATGAAAAAATGAGAGAAACTGTTGAATCTTATGCAAATGACTATCGTGAGATGGGATATGATGTATTATTTACTTCTATAAATACATCGGAAAGTATTGATATTTTAAAACCATTCTTAGAAGGTTGTGTTTCCGTTGTTGCGGGGCAATCTGGTGTTGGAAAATCTTCTATGCTTAACGTCTTACGTCCAGAATTAGAACTGAAAACGAATGATATTTCCTCACATTTAGGACGCGGGAAACATACGACAAGACACGTAGAATTAATTGCGATTGGAAGCGGACTAGTTGCAGATACACCTGGTTTTAGTTCACTCGATTTCATAGATATAGAGGTAGAAGATCTTACATATTGTTTTCCAGAGTTGAAAGAAGCGAGCCAATACTGTAAATTTAGAGGGTGTACACATCTTTCTGAACCGAAATGCGCTGTGAAGGCTGCGGTTGAAGAGGGGAAGATTACAGAATATCGTTATAAGAATTACAAACAATTTGTAGAAGAAATTAGAGAGAGAAAGCCGAGGTATTAGTTATGATTAAAATTGCACCATCGATCTTATCAGCAGATTTTTCAAAATTAGGGGAAGAGATTAAAGATGTAGAAAAAGGCGGAGCGGATTACATTCACGTCGATGTAATGGATGGACATTTCGTACCAAATATTACGATTGGACCATTAATTGTAGAAGCAATTCGTCCGATCACATCGTTACCGTTAGATGTACATTTAATGATTGAAAATCCTGATAACTATATCCCGACTTTCGCAAAAGCGGGAGCGGATATTATTACTGTTCATGTAGAGGCGTGCCCTCATTTACATCGTACAATTCAGTTAATTAAATCTCATGGCATTAAAGCAGGAGTTGTATTAAATCCGCATACGCCAGTTTCAGTGATTGAGCATGTATTAGAAGATATTGATATGGTATTACTTATGACAGTAAACCCTGGATTTGGTGGGCAGAAATTTATCCATTCTGTATTACCGAAAATTAAACAAGTTGCAGAAATGGTTAAAGAGCGCAATCTAGAAGTAGAAATTGAAGTTGATGGTGGTGTAAACGCTGAAACAGCAAGACTTTGTGTAGAAGCAGGAGCAAATGTACTTGTAGCTGGGTCAGCAGTATACAATCAAAAAGACCGCGGTGAAGCAATTCGTGTCATTCGTGGATAATGAATGAACGAGTCTTTATCCCAGTGAATCTTCTAGTGTAGTAAGTTTTCACTATTTATAAAGGGTAGAGAAAAAATATATAAAAAGGCAATCTACCGAATGGCAGATTGCCTTTTTACAATAGAAGGGGAAGGAAACATGATTATTCATATTTTAGCGGGAGGACCCGCGGAATATTGTGCAGATTTTTCTTCATATGAAAATGAGAAAGTAGTGTGGGCGGCAGTTGATAGAGGAGTATATCGTTTATTAAAAAGAGGTATTACTCCTGCTGTTGCGTTTGGAGATTATGACTCGGTTACGGAAGAAGAATTAGCATGGATGGGGCAACAAACAAATGATTTACATATTGTTCCTCGTGAAAAAGATCAAACTGATTTAGAAATTGCGATTAACTGGGCGTTAGAACAAAAGCCGGCACTCATTCGTATTTTTGGTGCTACTGGCGGAAGACTTGATCACGGTTTAGCGAATATACAAATGCTTTTAAAAGGATTAGAAGTAGGAATAGAGATGTGTATTGTAGACAATCAAAATGAAATAAGTGTAAAAAGAGTGGGTACACATATAATTGAAGAAAATAAAAATTTCCCTTATGTATCTTTTGTGCCTGTTACTGAAATAGTGGAAGGGATTACATTACTTGGTTTTAAATATCCTCTAACGAATAAAAAAATAGAGTGGGGATCCACACTTTGTATTAGTAATGAACTCGTTGAGGAAAAAGGTACTTTTTCATTTACTTCTGGCATATTAATGGTGATAAGAAGCACTGATTAAAGAAACAATTTTGCTCCTTACATCATATAGTGACCAAATGGAGTAATGGGGATTAGGAGGGAAACCATGAGATTTTATACAATTAAGTTACCTAAATTTCTTGGTGGAATTGTTCGTGCCATGTTAAATACCTTCAAAAAAGATTAAAAAAAGCACCTATTACCGGTGCTTTTTCCATTGGTATAGTAAAAAAAGAGCCTAGCGGCTCTTTTTTTTATTATTAAACACGTTCGATTTTGCCAGATTTTAATGCTCTAGCAGAAACGTAAACACGTTGAACTTTTCCGTCGATGCGTACGCGAACTTTTTGAAGGTTAGCGCCCCACTTACGTTTTGTAGCGTTCATTGCGTGAGAACGAGAGTTACCAGAACGAGCTTTTCTTCCAGTAATAGCACAAACACGAGCCATTTATATTTCCCTCCCTTGATACCTTACCATACGTAATTTTTCAATGTTAGTCTTTTATGCGATGCTAAAAACACTACTATAATTTAACACAACTAAAAAGAGAATGCAACACTGTAGAAAAAAGAAATCAAGAAAAATTACTTGACACTATATGTCAATGAAGAAAAGTTGAAATCAAGAAAAATTGCTTGACATATTATAGTGATACATGTTGTATAATAACAATGGACTATTTTGCTCATCATAAAAAAGTGTAGTTTTCAACATAAAATATGAGAGTGAAAAAGAAAGAACGATGGAATTTTCGTTAAAAAGATTATATGATAGTAACTAAAGTAGTCTAACTCACTTTCACCATTTATGAAGGGGGAAAACGAGATGTCAATTGAAATTAAAACGAAGTACGGTCAAATTGATATTAGTACAGATGTAATTGCAACAATTGCTGGAGGTGCCGCGGTAGATTGCTACGGTATCGTAGGTATGGCATCAAAAAATCAGTTAAAAGATGGATTAACAGACATTTTACGAAAAGAAAATTTCACTAGAGGTGTTATTGTTCGTAAAGATGAAGATGAAGTACATATTGATATGTATATTATTGTGAGCTATGGTACGAAAATTTCAGAAGTAGCACATAACGTGCAGACGAAAGTGAAATATACATTAGATCAAACTGTAGGACTAGCAGTAGATTCTGTAAACATCTACGTACAAGGAGTTAAAGTAATAAACTTGTAATGTGCATTAAGGAGGAAAATCTGTGTCAATTCAAAAAATTGATGGAAAACGTTTATCACAAATGATCATTCAAGGAGCGAATAATTTAACGAATAATGTTCAGCTTGTTGATGCATTAAACGTATTTCCAGTTCCAGATGGCGATACCGGTACAAACATGAACTTATCTATGACTTCAGGCGCACGTGAAGTGAAAGCAAATCCTTCACAACATGCTGGTAAAGTCGGCGTAAGTTTAGCCAAAGGATTATTAATGGGAGCTCGTGGTAACTCTGGAGTTATTTTATCTCAGTTGTTCCGTGGTTTCTCGAAATCCATTGAACAAAAAGAAGAATTAACAACAGTTGATTTTGCTGCAGCTTTAGAAGCTGGAGTAGAGGCGGCTTACAAAGCGGTTATGAAACCGATTGAAGGAACGATTTTAACGGTTGCAAGAGAAACGGGTAAATATGCAGTAACAGTTGCGAAAAAACAGCGCGACTTTGTTTTGTTTATGGAAGACGTTGTGAAAGAAGCAAATGCATCGTTAAATCGTACGCCAGATTTATTACCTGTATTAAAACAAGTTGGCGTTGTAGATAGCGGTGGTAAAGGTCTTGTAGTAGTTTACGAAGGTTTTTTAGCTGACTTAAAAGGAGAAACGATTTCTTCTGATGCACCTGCCCAACCATCTATGAATGAAATGGTGCGCGCAGAACATCACCGTAGTGTACAAAGCCAATTGAGTACAGAAGATATTAAGTATGGATATTGTACGGAGTTCATGGTGAAATTAGAAGCTGATAAAGTGAAAGAACATAATTTCTCTGAACAAAAATTCCGTGAAGATATTAGTGTGTATGGTGATTCACTACTAGTTGTATCTGATGATGAAATTGTAAAAGTTCATATTCATGCAGAACATCCTGGAGACGCTATGAACTACGGACAACGTTACGGTAGTTTAATCAAGATTAAAGTAGAGAATATGCGTGAACAGCATACCGCTTTATTAGATGAGCCTGCTATGATGCCTGAGCCAACTAGCCAGCCTAAAGAGAAACAACCATATGGTATCGTAACTGTAGCTATGGGATCTGGTATTAAAACTTTATTTGAAAGCATTGGCGCGACGAAAGTTATCGAAGGTGGCCAAACGATGAATCCAAGTACTGAGGATATCGTGAAGGCGATTGAAGAAGCAAACGCTGAAAAAATCATTATTTTACCGAACAACGGGAATATCGTAATGGCAGCAGAACAAGCAGCGTCAGTTGTGGATCAAGAAGTGATTGTAGTTCGTTCAAAAACAGTTCCTCAAGGTATGGCTGCAATGTTAGCATTTAATCCAGTTGGAACGCTAGAGGAAAATGAAGAAAACATGAAAGAAGCTTTATCTCATGTGAAAACAGGTCAAATTACGTATGCTGTACGTGATACGGAAATTGATGGTGTGGCAATTCAAAAAGATGATTTCATGTGTATCGCAGATGGAAAAATCGTATCAACAAATGCTCAAAAAGTAGGAGCTGCGAAGCAATTACTAGAAGCACTAATTGATGAAGATTCTGAAATCGTAACGATTCTACAAGGTGAAGATGCAACTGATGAAGAAGTAGCTGAATTAGTTGAGTTTGTAGAAGAGAATTTTGAAGATGCAGAAGTAGAAGTACATGCTGGAAACCAACCGGTGTATTCTTTCATCTTCTCTGTAGAATAAGAAAAAATTCGTTTTGAAAATAAATGGATTACTTACTTGCTAATGGATAATAAGTAGTAATATGAAGTTTATTACTAGTTTTTATTCAAAAGGCTAGCATATTGAAGATAAAAAAGAGCCTTGCTGCTAATAGTGAGGCTCTTTTCTTTCGTGTTGTTTATGAGGGATTTGAGTAGTTTCTCTTAGAATGCCTATGATAGAATATATAGGGTGAAAGAGAGCGATTACAGATGTCAATCATGTTAATGGATAATGAATCAAAAAATAATGTGACGGAGCGTGAGAATCTTGAATGAAGTTGTACAAGTTCCTGTTACGGATGTAAAGGGAATCGGAGGAGAAACATCTGAATTACTACACGAGATGGGAATTTATACAGTTTCTCATCTATTAGAACATTTTCCGTACCGTTATGAAGACTATGCGATGAAAGATCTTGCTGAAGTAAAGCATGATGAACGTGTAACAGTAGAGGGAAAAGTTCATAGTGCTCCTTTACTGCAATATTACGGGAAGAAGAAGTCGCGTCTTACGGTTCGTGTCCTCGTAGGTCGTTATTTAATTACAGCTGTATGTTTTAATAGGCCGTACTATAAGCAGAAGTTAAATTTAGATGAAACGGTAACGATTACTGGTAAATGGGATCAGCATCGTCAAACGATTGCGGTATCAGAACTTCATTTTGGACCGGTTGTACGTCAACAAGAAGTAGAGCCTGTGTACTCAGTGAAAGGGAAACTTACAGTAAAACAGATGCGCCGTTTTATTGCACAAGCGTTAAAAGAGTATGGAGATTCTATAGTTGAAGTGTTACCTGATGGATTGCTAAGTCGATATAAATTATTGCCGCGTTATGAAGCGCTTCGGGCGTTGCATTTTCCAACAGGTCAGGAAGATTTGAAGCAAGCGCGTCGCCGTTTTGTATATGAGGAGTTTTTCTTATTTCAGTTAAAAATGCAAACGTTACGGAAAATGGAGAGGGAAAATTCGAAAGGGACGAAAAAAGAAATTCCTTCAGAAGAATTGCAAGAGTTTATCGATGCACTTCCGTTTCCGTTAACTGGTGCGCAACGCCGAGTTGTAGATGAAATTATGAAAGATATGACATCTCCTTATCGAATGAATCGTCTGTTGCAAGGTGATGTAGGTTCTGGTAAAACGGTGGTTGCTGCAATTGGTCTTTATGCAGCAAAATTAGCGCATTATCAAGGTGCTTTAATGGTTCCGACAGAAATTTTAGCAGAACAACATTATCAATCGCTCGCAGAGACGTTCTCGCACTTTGGTATGAAGGTTGAATTGTTAACAAGTTCAGTTAAAGGTGTGAGACGCCGAGAGATTTTGGCAAAATTAGAACAAGGAGAAATAGATATCCTTGTTGGAACGCATGCTTTAATTCAAGATGAAGTTATTTTTCATAGGTTAGGTCTCGTGATTACTGATGAACAACATCGATTTGGTGTAGCGCAGCGACGAGTTTTACGTGAGAAAGGTGAAAGTCCAGATGTATTATTTATGACAGCAACACCAATTCCACGTACGTTAGCAATTACTGCATTTGGAGAGATGGATGTTTCTATAATCGATGAAATGCCAGCTGGTAGAAAGGTAATTGAAACATACTGGGCAAAACATGACATGTTAGATCGTGTTCTCGGTTTTGTAGAGAAAGAGATAAAAAAAGGAAGACAAGCATATGTTATTTGTCCTCTAATTGAAGAATCTGAGAAACTTGATGTACAAAATGCAATCGACTTACATAGTATGCTGACTCATCATTATCAGGGGAAATGTCAAGTCGGATTAATGCATGGAAGATTATCATCTCAAGAAAAAGAAGAGATAATGGGGCAATTTAGTGAAAATAAAGTGCAAATTCTTGTGTCGACAACAGTTGTTGAGGTGGGTGTGAACGTACCGAATGCGACTGTAATGGTTATTTATGATGCAGAGCGTTTCGGTTTATCACAGCTTCATCAGCTAAGAGGCCGTGTTGGGCGTGGTAGTGAACAATCGTATTGTTTATTAATCGCGGATCCAAAATCGGAAACGGGAAAAGAACGAATGCGTATTATGACCGAAACGAATGATGGATTTGTATTGTCAGAAAAAGATTTAGAATTACGAGGTCCTGGAGATTTCTTTGGGAGTAAGCAAAGTGGTTTACCAGAATTCAAGGTTGCTGATATGGTACATGATTATCGGGCGCTAGAAACAGCTAGACAAGATGCGGCGTTACTAGTAGATTCAGAAGCGTTTTGGCATAATGATCAATATGCGTCGTTGCGTACGTATCTTGACGGGACAGGTGTGTTCCAGGGAGAGAAGCTCGATTAAAGGGAGGCAACAAAAGTTTTTGTTGCATTCTACTTTTAATGATTATATACTACTGTTAGTACCTAGTCATAAAAATGGATGGTGCGGTATGAAAAAAAGAAGAAGTAAAAAAGAAAGACAAGAATTATTACAACAAACGATAGAAACGAATCCTTTTATTACGGATGAAGATTTAGCAGAAAAATTTCAAGTGAGTATACAAACTGTACGTCTTGATCGTATGGAATTATCTATTCCTGAATTAAGAGAAAGAATTAAACATGTAGCTACAAAGCAACATGAAGAAGATGTGAAATCTTTACCGTTAGAAGAGGTTGTCGGAGAAATTATTGATATAGAATTAGATAGACATGCGATTTCTATTTTTGAAGTGAAGGTAGAACACGTATTTAAAAGAAATCAAATTGCCCGTGGGCATCATTTGTTTGCACAAGCAAACTCACTAGCTGTTGCGGTTATTGATGAAGAATTAGCTTTAACTGCAAAGTCTACCATTCGATACATTCGTCCTGTAAAATTAGGAGAGCGTGTTGTTGCAAAAGCGCGCGTGGAAGATGTAGAGAATGATAAAGGACGGACGGTTGTCAAAGTGCGTAGCTTTGTTGGAGAAGAACTTGTTTTTACAGGCACTTTTGAAATGTATCGATCTAGTAATTATAGTGAGGAAGGTAACAACTTATGAAAATCGCAATAGATGCAATGGGCGGCGATCATGCTCCAAAGGCTGTCGTACTAGGAGCAATGAAAGCTATTAAGGAATATTCTGATTTACATATTACGTTAGTGGGGAAAGAAGAGGAAATTCGTCAATACTTAACGAGTGAAGAACGAATTACTATACTTCATACAGACGAAAAAATTGAATCGACAGATGAACCAGTAAGAGCGGTTCGTCGAAAAAAACAAGCTTCAATGGTACTTGCGGCGCAGCAAGTGAAAGACGGTGTAGCGGATGCTTGTATATCAGCTGGTAGTACAGGAGCTTTAATGGCGGCTGGATTGTTTGTTGTAGGTCGTATGGAAGGAATTGAGCGACCAGCTTTATCCCCTACAATGCCAACTGTTGATGGAGAAGGTTTTGTTATGTTAGATGTTGGAGCGAACGTTGATGCAAAACCAATTCATTTATATCAATATGCAGTAATGGGATCTGTATACGCTGAGAAAGTAAGAGGAATTAAAAATCCTCGCGTTGGACTTTTAAACGTTGGAACAGAAGATGGTAAAGGTAACGAGCTTTCAAAACAAGTCTTTGCAATGCTTAAAGATGCCCCAATTAATTTTGTTGGGAACGTTGAATCAAGAGATTTATTGCAAGGTGTAGCAGATGTTGTTGTATGTGATGGTTTTACAGGGAATGTAGCACTGAAATCTTTAGAAGGAACAGCACTTGCATTATTCTCTATGTTAAAAGAACAGTTAATGAGTTCGTTTACGAGCAAATTAGCAGCAGCGGTATTAAAGCCAAAACTTATGGTATTAAAAGATAAAATGGATTATTCGGAGTATGGAGGAGCGGCATTATTTGGATTGAAGGCTCCTGTCATTAAGGCTCACGGTTCTTCCAATGACCAATCGATATTTAGTGCGATTCGTCAAACGAGAGAAATGGTAGCGAAAGAAGTTATTCCTACTATTTCAAGCGTAATGGAGAAAGAGCCACTCCAATAAGAGGAGGATTTGAAATGGGAAAACTAGCATTTCTTTTTCCGGGCCAAGGTTCACAGGCAGTTGGAATGGGTAAACAGTTAGCAGAGAATAATAAAGAGGTTGCAAATGTATTTGCAAAAGCAGATGAGGTGTTGCAAGATTCACTTTCAGAAGTGATTTTTGAAGGGCCGCAGGAAAAGCTTACGTTAACAACAAATGCGCAACCTGCTTTATTAACAACGAGTTTTGCTATTTTGACAGCTTTAAAAGAGTATGATATTACACCAGACTTTGTCGCAGGGCATAGTTTAGGTGAGTATAGCGCTCTTGTAGCAGCGGGTGCATTAACTTTTGAGGATGCAGTATATGCTGTAAGGAAACGTGGGGAATATATGGAAGAAGCTGTTCCTGGCGGAGAAGGTGCAATGGCGGCTATTTTAGGTGCTGATCCACATATGCTGAAACAAGTTACAGAAGAAGTAACAAGTGAAGGATATGCAGTACAAATTGCTAATATGAATAGTACGAAGCAAATTGTGATTTCTGGAACAAAGCAAGGAGTCGAGATTGCTTCTCAAAGAGCGAAAGAACATGGTGCAAAGAGAGCAATTCCGCTTAAAGTAAGTGGACCGTTCCACTCTGCGCTTATGAAGCCAGCGGCGGAGAAATTCCAAAGTGTCTTAAATGAAATTACAATTCAAGATACGAATATTCCGGTAATCGCAAATGTAACAGCAGACGTTATTACAAGTGGTGCGCATATTCAAGAAAAGCTAATCGAGCAGCTATATTCGCCTGTCTTATGGTATCCATCCATTGAATATATGGTGAGTCAAGGGGTAGATACATTTATTGAGATTGGACCTGGGAAAGTACTTGCTGGACTTATGAAGTCAATTGATTCATCAGTGAAAGCATACGCGATATACGATGAAGAGACATTACAAGATACCATTTCGAATTTGAGAGGAGAAAACTGATGTTAAAAGGGAAAGTAGCATTAGTAACGGGTGCTTCACGTGGAATTGGTCGTGCAATTGCGATTGATTTAGCAAAACAAGGGGCAAATGTTGTAGTAAATTATGCTGGTAACGAGCAAAAGGCAAATGAAGTAGTTGATGAAATAAAGAAATTAGGTTCGGATGCAATTGCAGTAAGAGCAGATGTTGCAAATGCTGAAGACGTTACAAATATGGTGAAACAAACTGTAGATGTATTTGGACAAGTTGATATTCTTGTAAATAATGCAGGTGTAACAAAAGATAATTTATTAATGCGTATGAAAGAAGAAGAATGGGATACAGTTATTAATACAAACCTAAAAGGTGTATTCTTATGTACAAAGGCAGTATCTCGATATATGATGCGTCAACGTCATGGACGTATTGTAAATATCGCTTCTGTTGTCGGAGTAACGGGAAACCCAGGACAAGCAAACTATGTTGCTGCTAAAGCAGGTGTAATCGGATTAACAAAAACATCAGCAAAAGAGTTAGCAAGCCGCAATATTACTGTAAATGCAATTGCTCCTGGATTTATTGCGACAGATATGACAGACGTATTAGATGAAAATATAAAAGCTGAAATGTTAAAATTAATTCCTGCAGCTCAGTTTGGTGAAGCGCAAGATATCGCAAATGCTGTAACGTTTTTTGCTTCTGATCAAAGCAAATATATTACAGGTCAAACGTTAAATGTTGATGGCGGTATGGTAATGTAATAAAAGAATCGATTTCAGCTAGTTTTTTTGGACAATATTTAATATAATATTTGAGGGGAGGTGAATGGAATGGCAGATGTTTTAGAGCGTGTAACAAAAATTATCGTTGATCGTTTAGGAGTAGAAGAAACAGAAGTAGTACCAGCTGCAAGCTTCAAGGAAGATTTAGGAGCAGACTCCCTAGATGTAGTAGAACTTGTAATGCAATTAGAAGACGAATTCGAAATGGAAATTTCTGATGAAGATGCTGAAAAGATTGCTACTGTTGGCGATGCTGTGACTTACATAGAGAGTCATCTATAATGCTTGAATGAAGTCCCGTTTTTTAGCGGGGCTTCTCGGCTTATATCTGGAGGGACCTATGCCGTACCGTAAATATAGAGAAAAAAAATACGAAACAAAATATCGTGAAGCGTTTAAAGTATTTCAAGAAAAAATAGGTATTACGTTTACAGATGAAAAATTATTGATTCAAGCATTTACGCATTCATCGTATGTGAATGAGCATCGAAAAAAACCGCATGAAGACAATGAGCGTCTCGAATTCCTTGGAGATGCAGTATTGGAACTTACTGTATCGCAGTATCTGTTTCAAAAATATCCGACAATGAGCGAAGGAGAGTTAACAAAACTACGTGCAGCTATTGTATGTGAACCATCTCTTGTTCGTTTTGCAAACGAGTTGTCATTTGGTAGCCTAGTTTTATTAGGAAAAGGTGAGGAAATGACAGGCGGACGTGAACGACCAGCTTTATTAGCGGATGTCTTTGAAGCGTTTATTGGTGCCCTTTATCTTGATCAAGGGTTAGAAACAGTATGGGGCTTCTTAAAAGAAATTGTATACCCTAAAATTAATGAAGGTGCTTTTTCTCATGTGATGGATTATAAGAGTCAATTACAAGAGTTGATTCAGCGTGATGGTAGTGGCAATATTGAGTATCAAATTTTGCAAGAAAAAGGACCGGCTCACAATCGAGAATTTGTGTCACGTGTTACGTTAAATAACGTGGCCTTAGGTCTTGGTAGTGGCAAGTCGAAAAAAGAAGCAGAGCAACAAGCTGCTGCAGAAGCGTTGAAAAAGTTAAAAGAACAACTATAAGGAATCCCCCTTTGAATGAGGGGGATTCCTTGTGCATAGAATGAAACTTTCCTTTCGTTTATAAATGTAAGGAAATGAAATCCGTATAATCGTTTGTTTTTGTATAAACAACATTTATAGCAACGGAGAATAGGAGGAAGGCCTTTCGTGTTTTTAAAAAGATTAGAAATAGCAGGATTTAAGTCTTTTGCTGAGCGTGTATCTGTCGATTTTGTCCCAGGTGTAACGTCTGTAGTAGGACCTAATGGAAGTGGGAAAAGTAATATTACTGATGCCATTCGTTGGGTACTTGGTGAACAATCGGCAAAATCATTACGTGGTGCAAAGATGGAAGATATTATTTTTGCAGGTAGTGATACGAGAAGAGCGGTTAATGTTGCTGAAGTAACATTAACTTTAAATAATGAAGATCAACGTTTACCGATTGAATATAATGAGGTGTGTGTAACGCGTCGTGTATCTCGTTCTGGTGATAGTGATTTTTATATTAATAAACAATCATGCAGGTTGAAAGATATTATCGATTTATTTATGGACTCTGGTATGGGAAGAGAAGCTTTTTCGATTATTAGCCAGGGGAAAGTTGAAGAAATTTTAAGTAGTAAATCAGAAGAACGTCGTGGTGTATTTGAAGAAGCGGCGGGAGTGCTGAAATACAAACTTCGTAAAAAGAAAGCTGAAGGTAAATTAGCAGACACACAAGAAAACTTAAATCGTGTACAAGATATAATTCACGAATTAAGTAGTCAAGTAGAACCTTTAGAAAGACAAGCTTCTATTGCAAAGGATTATCTCGAGAAAAAAGAAGAATTAGAGAAAGTAGAAGCGGCGCTTATTGTACATGAAATTGAAGAATTACATGAGAAATGGGAAGCGCTTCGAAATCAGTTTGGGCATAATAAAAACGAAGAAGCGAAAATGTCAACGCATTTACAAAAAGGTGAAGAAGAGCTAGAGGAATTACGGGGCCAATTACAAGCAGTAGATGAGTCTGTAGATTCCCTGCAAGAAGTACTTTTACTTTCTAGTAAAGAGCTAGAAAAGTTAGAAGGACAGCGTGAGCTATTAAAAGAGAGAAAGCAAAATGCAACGACGCATTGTGCACAACTCGAACAGTTAATTGTTGAATTAACAGAGAAAGCTACAAGTTATGATGGTGAAATTGAATCGAGTACAGAAGTATTGATGCAATTTGTAAATCATGTAAAAGAGTTGGAGACGAAATTGCATGATAATGAGCAATTACTTGCAACGTTTGCTGACAATTTAGAAGAGCAAATTGAGAATTTAAAAGGTGACTATATTGAACTTTTAAATCAACAAGCTAGTCATCGTAATGAGTTATCTATGATTGAAGAACAATCTAAACAACAAAACTCAAAAAATGAACGCCTTGATGAAGAAAATGCGAAATATGTAGAAATGCGTATGGAAATTACAGCGAAAAAGACAAAACTTGTGGAAAGTTATGAACAAGTAAAAGAAAAAGTAGCTGGAATCCTTTCGAATATACAAAAGACAGAAGCGGCACTTGGGAAATGCAAGGCGCAGTATAGTGAAAACGAAACAAAACTGTATCAAGCATATCAATTTGTACAACAGGCACGTTCTCGAAAAGAAATGCTAGAAGAGATGCAAGAGGACTACTCTGGTTTCTATCAAGGGGTACGTGAAGTATTGAAAGCTAGAGAAAATAGGTTGCAAGGTATTGAGGGTGCTGTTGCAGAACTGCTAACGGTACCGAAAGAATATGAAATTGCAATGGAAATTGCTCTAGGTGCAGCGATGCAGCATATAGTTGTACAAAAAGAAGAACATGCTCGTAATGCAATTGCGTTTTTAAAACAAAATAAACATGGACGAGCAACGTTTTTACCGCAAGCTGTTATTAAAGGTAGATCGTTATCATTTGAGCAATTACGTATTGTAAATCAGCACCCATCGTTTGTAGGTGTGGCAGCAGAACTCGTGCAATATAACAATAAATATGAAAATGTAGTTTCAAATTTATTAGGTACTGTTATTGTTGCAAAAGATTTACGCGGAGCGAATGAGTTGGCGAAACAATTGCAATACCGTTATCGCATTGTAACAATCGAAGGTGATGTAGTAAACCCTGGCGGTTCTATGACGGGTGGAGCGGTAAAACAGGCGAAATCATCTTTATTAGGACGTCAACGTGAACTAGAAGAGTGGACGAGTAAGTTAACTGATATGGAAGAAAAAACAACGAAGTTAGAAAACTTTGTTAAAGCAGTAAAACAAGAGATTCAAGAAAAAGAAGTGCAAATACGCGAACTAAGGCAAAGTGTAGAAGCAGAGCGTGTAGATGAACAGAAATTAAGAGAAGAAATTAGTCGCTTAGAATTAGAAGAACATCGTATTAATGATCGTTTATCTATTTACGATTTAGAGATTGAAGGGTTCTTGCAAGACCAAGTGAAAATGCAAGGTCGTAAAGAAGAGTTAGAAAAGATTTTAGCGACTCTTCAGGCAGAGATTACGGAATTAGATAGCAAAATAACAGCTTTAACAAAACAAAAAAGTGAGCAACATTCTTCGAAAGAAAAAGTTCAAAAAGAAATGACTGAGTTAAAAGTGTTAGCAGCTGAAAAGCAACAACGCTTATCTAATCAAAAAGAAAAAGTAGAACGATTGACGAAGGAAAAAGAAGAAACCGATGCAACGCTTGTCAAAACGAAAGAGGATTTAGCATTCTTAAAACAAGAAATGACATCGAATTCAAGTGGTGAAGAACAAATTACGAATATGATTGAGAAGAAAGCATATGATCGTAATCAAACTTCAGAGTTAATTCGCTCTCGTCGTGAACAACGTGTATCGTTACAAGAGAGAGTAGAACAGTTAGAGCGTAACCTGAAAGAAACAACAGGTAAACATAAATACATTCTTGAGATGTTGAAAGATCAAGAGGTAAAAATAAACCGACTTGATGTAGAGTTAGAAAATAGATTACAACATTTACGTGAAACATATACGATTTCATTTGAAGCGGCAAAACTGAAGTATACAATGGTGATGCCTGCTGAGGATGCACGTAAAAAGGTGAAACTAATTAAACTCTCCATCGAAGAGCTAGGTACAGTAAACTTAGGAGCAATTGATGAGTATGAGCGTGTGGCAGAGCGTCATACATTCTTACTAGAGCAAAAAGATGATCTAGAAGAAGCAAAAACGACATTGCACCAACTTATTACTGAAATGGATGAAGAAATGAAAAAACGCTTTTCTACTACGTTTGAAGGAATTCGAATGGAGTTTCAATCGGTGTTCTCTGAATTATTTGGAGGCGGTAGAGCGGATTTAGTTATGACAAATCCAGAGGACTTATTAAATACTGGTATTGATATCGTAGCGCAACCGCCAGGGAAGAAACTGCAAAACTTAGGTTTACTTTCAGGTGGAGAGCGTGCTTTAACGGCAATTGCGCTGCTATTTGGTATTTTAAAAGTGCGCCCAGTCCCATTCTGTGTATTAGATGAGGTAGAGGCTGCTCTTGATGAGGCAAACGTTGCCCGTTTTGCTCAGTATTTAAAGAAATTTAGTGATGAGACACAGTTTATTGTAATTACACATAGAAAAGGTACAATGGAAGAGTCTGATGTATTGTACGGTGTAACAATGCAAGAGTCAGGGGTATCTAAACTTGTTTCGGTTCGTTTAGATGATGGAGAAGAACTAGTTGCAAGCAAATAGAAAGGATGGGACAGTATGAGCTTTTTTAAAAAACTAAAAGAAAAAATTTCAAAACAAACAGATACGGTAACAGAGAAGTTTAAACAAGGATTAGAAAAAACGAGAAATTCGTTTGCAGATAAAGTAAATGATTTAGTCTTTCGTTACCGTAAAGTAGATGAAGATTTCTTCGAAGAATTAGAAGAAATTTTAATCGGTGCAGATGTTGGCGTTTCGACAGTGATGGAATTAATCGACCAGCTGAAAGAAGAAGTGCAACGTCGTAATATTCAAGATCCAAAAGAAGTACAAGCTGTTATTTCGGAAAAATTAATAGAGATTTATAAAGGTGACAGTGATTTTACTAATGAAATTAATGAGCAAAAGGATGGCTTGACAGTTGTTTTATTTGTTGGTGTGAATGGTGTAGGTAAAACGACAACAATTGGTAAGATGGCTCATAAGTTTAAATCAGAAGGTAAGTCTGTTTTATTAGCAGCAGGAGATACATTCCGTGCTGGAGCGATTGAACAATTAGAAGTATGGGGCGATCGCGTTGGGGTAGAAGTGATTAAACAAGGATCAGGGTCTGATCCAGCAGCGGTTATGTATGACGCTGTACAAGCTGCAAAAGCACGTAAAGTAGATGTATTACTATGTGATACAGCAGGACGTTTACAAAATAAAGTAAACTTAATGAAAGAGTTAGAGAAGGTAAAGCGTGTAATTGAGCGTGAAGTACCAGGAGCTCCTCATGAAGTATTACTTGTTATTGATGCAACAACAGGACAAAACGGTTTAAGTCAAGCGAAAACATTCCGTGAAGCAACGAATGTGACTGGTATTGTTTTAACGAAGTTAGATGGAACTGCTAAAGGTGGTATTGTATTAGCAATTCGTAACGAAATGGATGTACCGGTGAAATTCGTTGGATTAGGAGAGCAAATGGATGATCTGCAACAATTCGATCCAGAACAATATGTATATGGTTTATTTGCGAACTTAGTAGAAACAGAAGAAGTATAAGTGAAAGAAGCGGTATTTTCCGCTTCTTTTTCTATAAAAATATGAGATGTTAAGAAAAAAACTTGACACTCTTTTGTACTCCATGTAAACTAATTCATGTAAAGGGAAATCACTTAACAAAGGATGATCCAACATGCTCGAAAAAACAACGAGAATGAACTATTTATTTGATTTTTATCAATCGTTGTTAACGCAAAAACAAAGAAGTTATATGTCGCTTTATTATCTAGATGATTTATCTCTTGGTGAAATTGCGGAAGAATTTGATGTAAGTCGCCAAGCCGTGTATGATAACATTAAACGGACTGAAGCGATGCTTGAAGAATATGAAGAAAAATTAGTATTACTTCAAAAGTTTCAAGAGCGACAGCGACTTGTTGCAAAGCTAAAACAGCTAATCAGCGAAGAAGAGCATGTGAATGAAGAAATGAAACAAGTTGTTGAAGCTATCGAAAAATTAGATTAGGAGGGCGGCAATATGGCATTTGAAGGATTAGCCGACCGACTTCAACAGACGATGCAAAAAATCCGCGGCAAAGGGAAAGTTTCTGAAGCCGATGTGAAAGAAATGATGAGAGAAGTTCGTCTAGCTCTTTTAGAAGCGGACGTTAACTTTAAAGTAGTAAAAGATTTTGTAAAGCGTGTATCTGAACGTGCTGTCGGACAAGATGTAATGAAAAGTTTGACACCTGGACAACAAGTAATTAAGGTTGTACAGGAAGAACTTACAGAACTTATGGGCGGAGAGCAAAGCAAAATTGCTGTTGCTAATAAGCCACCGACTGTTATTATGATGGTTGGTCTGCAAGGTGCAGGTAAAACAACGACGACAGGTAAGCTTGCGAATTTGCTTCGTAAAAAGCATAATCGTAAACCAATGCTTGTTGCGGCGGATATTTACCGTCCTGCAGCGATTAAACAGCTTGAAACATTAGGGAAGCAATTGGACATGCCTGTATTCTCTTTAGGAGATCAAGTAAGTCCTGTTGAAATTGCGAAACAAGCGATTGCAAAAGCGAAAGAAGATCATCATGATTATGTTTTAATTGATACAGCAGGTCGCCTGCATATTGATGAAGAACTAATGGATGAATTAGCGAAAGTGAAAGAAGTTGCGAAACCGGATGAAATTTTCCTTGTTGTCGATGCGATGACAGGACAAGACGCGGTTAATGTTGCACAAAGTTTCCATGAACAGCTAGGTTTAACAGGGGTTGTATTAACGAAGCTGGATGGTGATACGCGCGGTGGTGCGGCATTGTCTATTAAAGCTGTTACAAATACGCCAATTAAATTTGCTGGTATGGGTGAAAAACTAGATGCACTTGAAGCGTTCCATCCAGAACGTATGGCATCCCGTATTTTAGGGATGGGAGACGTCTTAACATTAATTGAAAAAGCGCAAGCTACAGTTGATGAAGAGAAAGCAAAAGAACTTGAGCAAAAAATGCGTACGCTTTCGTTTACACTTGACGATTTCCTAGAACAACTTGGACAAGTGCGTCAACTTGGACCGCTTGATGAATTGTTAGGAATGCTTCCTGGTGCAAATAAAATTAAAGGGCTGAAAAATGCACAAGTTGATGAAAAACAAATTGGGCATATTGAGGCAATT
This sequence comes from Bacillus sp. FDAARGOS_527, assembly GCF_003812125.1. Taxonomy (NCBI): domain Bacteria; kingdom Bacillati; phylum Bacillota; class Bacilli; order Caryophanales; family Bacillaceae; genus Bacillus; species Bacillus sp. FDAARGOS_527. The sequence continues at coordinate 2,937,983 of NZ_CP033795.1, read as the reverse complement.
ATTCGTTCTATGACTAAATTAGAGCGAGAACAACCGGAAATAATCAATGCTAGTCGCAAAAAACGCATTGCCAAAGGTAGCGGTACAACGGTACAAGAAATCAATCGTTTAATCAAGCAATTTGATGATATGAAAAAAATGATGAAAACGATGACTGGAATGCAAAAAGGTAAGAAAAAAGGACTAGGTGGATTGAAGTTTCCATTCATGTAAGGAAAAAAGATGGCTCTGTTAAGAAAAAATACTTTACAAAGCAATAGTCTTTTTGCTAATATAATTATCTGTGTGAAATAAATTCGGAGGTGCTTTATAAATGGCAGTTAAAATTCGTTTAAAACGTATGGGAGCTAAAAAAACTCCTTTCTATCGTGTAGTTGTTGCAGATTCTCGTTCTCCTCGTGACGGACGTTTCATTGAGGAAATCGGTACTTACAATCCGGTTGCTCAACCAGCTGAAGTTAAGATCAACGAAGAAGCAGCATTAAAATGGTTAGGAAATGGTGCTAAACCATCTGATACAGTTCGTAACTTATTCTCTAACCAAGGTATCATGGAGAAATTCCACTTATCTAAACAAGGTAAGTAATTGAGGCAATGACTATGAAGAAGTTAGTCGAGACGATTGTCAAGCCTCTTGTCGATTATCCTGAAGATGTAAAAGTTACACAGGAACTTTACAACGGAGAGATAAAGTATCGATTAACTGTACATCCTGAGGATGTTGGAAAAGTCATTGGAAAACAAGGGAAAGTTGCGAAAGCAATTCGAATGCTCTTGTATTCAGTGGGACATCACAATAGTGAAAAAGTAACACTGGAAATTCAATAAACGTAAAAAGGGCGAGGAGTTATTCCTCTCCCTTTTTTAACATTTAAAGAGAAGTTGCAGCATGTTCCATATGTGAAATGGGGATGCTTAATTTATATAGAAACTAGGGGTGACATACTGTTTATGACAAAATGGTTTAACGTAGGAAAAATTGTAAATACTCATGGCGTAAAAGGAGAAATTCGTGTGGTTTCTCGTACGGATTTTCCAGAAGAGCGATATAAAGTAGGGAATACGTTATACATATCGAATGAAAAAGGTGGAGAGCCTTTCCCAGTAAAGATTACTTCTCATCGTCAACATAAAACATTTGATTTATTGACATTTGAAGGATATGGGAATGTAAATGAAGTAGAACAGTTTAAAGGTTCTCTTTTAAAAGTGCCTGAAGATCAATTAGGCGAACTAGCTGAAGGTGAATACTACTATCATGAAATTATTGGTTGCAACGTTGTAACGGAAGAAGGAGAAGCGCTAGGGACAATAAAAGAAGTTCTATCTCCTGGTGCAAATGATGTTTGGGTAATTAAACGTCCAAAAGGTCAAGATTTGTTAATTCCTTATATTGATGATGTTGTGCTTCAAGTTAACATTGAGAATAAATTAGTAACCATTCATGTAATGGAAGGGCTACTATAATGAAAATTGACATTTTAACTTTGTTTCCAGATATGTTTACAGGTGTGTTTGGATCTTCAATTTTAAAGAAAGCACAAGAAAAAGAAGCGGTAGAGCTTCGTGTTGTCAATTTCCGCGATTATACAACGAGTAAGCATAATAGTGTGGATGATTATCCGTATGGTGGCGGCGCTGGGATGGTGTTAACTCCTCAGCCTATTTTTGATGCTGTAGAAGATTTAACGAAAGAGACAGAGCGGAAGCCGCGGGTTGTCTTAATGTGTCCGCAAGGTGAAAGGTTTACTCAGAAGAAAGCGGAAGAGCTTGCAGAGGAAGAACATTTAATCTTTGTATGTGGGCATTATGAAGGATATGACGAACGAATTCGTGAACATCTCGTAACAGATGAGATTTCTATCGGTGACTATGTATTAACGGGTGGAGAGTTAGCCTCTATGGTTATAACTGATAGTGTCGTACGTCTCCTTCCAGGAGTACTAGGAAATCATGCTTCACAAGTCGAGGATTCGTTTAGTACAGGTTTATTAGAGCATCCTCATTATACACGTCCAGCTGATTTTCGTGGTATGAAAGTGCCAGATGTATTAATGTCGGGAAATCATAAAAATATTGATGAATGGCGACATAAAGAATCGTTGCGTCGTACGTACACGCGTAGACCGGATTTACTAGAAGAACGAGAATTGTCTAAGCAAGAAAAGAAGTGGCTAGAACAGATTAAAGAAGGCAAATAAGTGCTTGATATATTTTCTATTGCAACAGCCTTAGCAATATGCTATTATAACACTTGTGCTGCTGAAATCAGTAGCCGTATTAACGATGTTCCGCTGTAATTTATTTAGACTTTATAAGAGCATCTGTTTAAAGGAGAGAATTTAATATGCAACAATTAATCGCAGAAATTACAAAAGGCCAATTAAAAACTGACCTTCCTTCATTCCGTCCTGGAGACACTTTACGTGTACACGTAAAAGTAGTTGAGGGAACTCGTGAAAGAATTCAGCTTTTCGAAGGTGTTGTAATTAAACGTCGTGGTGGCGGAATCAGTGAAACATTCACAGTTCGTAAGATTTCTTACGGTGTAGGTGTAGAGCGTACATTCCCAGTTCACACGCCAAGAATCGCGAAAATCGAAGTACTTCGCCGTGGTAAAGTACGTCGTGCTAAGTTATACTACTTACGTAACCTTCGCGGTAAAAAAGCACGTATTAAAGAAATTCGATAAGACATGTATGGGAGCTTGTAAATGCACAAGCTCCCTTTTTCCAATCTATATAAAATTTTGATATAATACGATCAGCTTACATAATCGTGGAGGGGAAAAGCATGAAGAAAGAAAAGAGTTCACTTTGGGAATGGATCAAGGCAATTTTGATAGCTGTTGTATTAGCAGGTGTTATTAGACAGTTTTTCTTTGCGCCAATTCTCGTAGATGGAGTATCGATGGCGTCTACATTACATGATCGCGATCGAATGATTGTTAATAAAATTGGTTATCACATAGGAGATCCGAAACGATTTGATATTATTGTATTCCGAGCAACGGAAGATAAAGATTATATTAAGCGTATTATCGGCCTGCCAGGCGATGAAATAGAGTATCGTAATGATAAACTATATGTTAACGGAAAGGCTTATGAGGAGCCGTATTTAGACAAGCAGAAAAAACAAATTGCTGACGGACCGCTTACATATGATTTCACTCTTGAAGAAATGACAGGAAAGAAAACTGTTCCAGAAGGTCAATTATTTGTTTTAGGCGATAATCGTCGTTTTAGTAAAGATAGCCGTTCGATTGGTACAATTTCAATGGACCAAGTGATTGGAAAGGCAAATATACTATATTGGCCGTTAAAAGATGCTCGTATTGTGAAATAAAAGAAAAAGAAGGTGGCAACATGGTAATTCAATGGTTCCCGGGACATATGGCAAAGGCTAGACGCCAAGTAACAGAAAAATTAAAGTTAATTGATGTTGTAATTGAGCTTGTAGATGCTCGATTACCTTTATCTTCTCGAAATCCGATGATCGATGAGATTATTACACATAAACCGAGGCTTGTTGTTTTAAATAAAGCGGATATGGCAGATGATCGTTTAACAAAGCAATGGATCGCATATTTTAAAGAAAAAGGCCATATGGCAATTTCAATTAACGCACAGGCTGGACAAGGCATGAAGGAAATTGCGGCGGCTTGTAAAGTGTTAGTGAAAGAGAAATTTGATAAAATGGTTGCAAAAGGTATTAGACCGAGAGCGATTCGTGCATTAATTGTGGGGATACCGAATGTTGGTAAATCTACGTTGATTAATAAGTTAGCGAAGAAAAATATTGCTAAAACAGGAGATCGTCCTGGTGTGACAACAGCTCAGCAATGGATTAAAGTTGGGAAGGAAATGGAATTACTTGATACACCAGGTATACTATGGCCTAAATTTGAGGACCAATTAGTTGGATTACGTCTAGCTACGACTGGTGCAATTAAAGATTCTATTTTAAATCTACAAGACGTAGCTGTTTATGCGCTACGTTTTATGGAGAAACATTACCCAGAGCGATTAAAAGAGCGCTATAATTTAAATGACATTCCAGAAGATATCGTGGAGTTATTTGATGCGATTGGAAAAAATAGAGGCTGTTTAATGGGCGGCGGAATGATTGATTATGATAAAACATCTGAACTTGTACTTCGTGAGCTTCGTGGTGGCAAACTTGGAAAAATGACGTTTGAAACACCAGAAGAGTTTGCAGAGCAGACAGAAGATGCAGAAAAAGTAGAAGAAGTATAAGACGTGCGTTTGTACGTCTTTTCTTTTTTGTATATAAAGGGAGTGGCATGAATGCAAAAAGTGACGATTCAAGAGGCGGAACATTTACTACAAGAAATTATGAGTGAAGAGGACGACCGCTTTCAGATATTAATGAAAGATGAGCGAAAAGGGGTACAAAAGCTCATTTCGAAGTGGTATAAACAAAAAGAGTTAGCACAAAAGGAAAAAGAAAAATTTCTAGAAATGTCTAAATATGAAAATGCATTACGTGAAAAAGGTCTCACATATATCGCAGGTATAGATGAAGTAGGTCGTGGACCGTTAGCTGGGCCTGTTGTGACGGCAGCTGTCGTTCTTCCTAAGGATTTTTATATTCCGGGGTTAAATGACTCGAAAAAGTTGAGTGAAGCGAAACGTGAGCGTTTTTATGATGAAATTAAAGCGCAAGCAATTGCAATTGGAGTTGGAATTGTATCACCGCAAGTTATTGATGAAATAAATATTTATCAAGCGACGAAACAAGCGATGTTAGATGCTGTTGCGAATTTATCTTGTACACCACAATATTTATTAATTGATGCGATGAAACTCCCTACACCAATTCCGCAAACATCTATTATTAAAGGTGATGCAAAAAGTATTTCTATTTCAGCTGCATCCATTATTGCGAAAGTAACGAGAGATCGTATGATGAAAGAGCTTGGAGAAAAGTATCCTGCATATGGATTTGAACAACATATGGGATATGGCACAAAACAACATTTAGAAGCGATTGAAGCGCATGGCATATTAGAAGAACATCGAAAATCGTTTGCGCCAATTAAAGATATGATTCAAAAATAAGCTGCGAAAACGCAGCTTATTTTGTATTTTGACATATAAACATTACTATTTTCCAAAAAGAATAAAGCGATTTCAGTTTTCTGACACTTTATTGTAGACAGCGTGCCAATCATCTTATACAATGGCAATGTAATGTTTTTTAAACATTAAAAAACTTTTCGAGTAAAACAGGAAAACAGGGGAGGATGGGACCATGAATATCCATGAGTACCAAGGTAAGGCAGTCCTTAGAAGCTATGGGGTTAGCGTTCCGAACGGGAAGGTTGCATTTACAGTAGAAGAAGCTGTAGAAGCGGCGAAAGAATTAGGAACGGATGTATGTGTAGTGAAAGCACAAATTCACGCTGGTGGACGCGGCAAAGCTGGCGGAGTAAAAGTTGCAAAAAATTTAGATGAAGTTCGTACATATGCAGAGAGCATTTTAGGAACTACACTTGTGACACATCAAACAGGTCCTGAAGGTAAGGAAGTAAAACGCTTACTTATCGAAGAAGGTTGCGATATTAAAAAAGAATATTATGTAGGTCTTGTTTTAGACCGTGCAACTTCTCAAGTTGTTTTAATGGCTTCTGAAGAAGGCGGAACAGAAATTGAAGAAGTAGCAGAAAAAACACCTGAAAAAATCTTTAAAGAATATATTGATCCAGCAGTAGGCTTACAAGGCTTCCAAGCACGCCGAATTGCATTTAACATCAATATTCCAAAAGAGCTTGTAGGACAAGCTGTGAAGTTTATGATGGGCTTATACCGTGCTTTTATCGAAAAAGATTGCTCTATCGCAGAGATTAACCCACTTGTTACAACAGGTGATGGTAAAGTTATGGCATTAGATGCGAAATTAAACTTTGATTCTAATGCTTTATATCGCCATAAGGACATTTTAGAACTTCGTGACCTTGATGAAGAAGATGCAAAAGAAATCGAAGCTTCTAAATATGACTTAAACTACATTCCTTTAGATGGAAATATCGGTTGTATGGTTAATGGTGCAGGTTTAGCGATGGCTACTATGGATATCATTAAACATTACCATGGCGATCCAGCTAACTTTTTAGATGTTGGTGGCGGTGCGACAGCTGAAAAGGTTACAGAAGCATTCAAAATTATCCTTTCTGACAAAAATGTAAAAGGTATCTTCGTTAACATTTTTGGTGGCATTATGAAGTGTGATGTTATTGCAGAAGGTGTTATTGAAGCAACGAAACAAGTAGGTCTTGAATTGCCTTTAGTTGTACGTCTTGAAGGTACAAACGTAGAGTTAGGTAAGAAAATTTTAAATGAGTCTGGCTTAAATATTGTTGCAGCAGAATCTATGGCAGACGGTGCACAAAAAATTGTTTCACTAGTGGGCTAATAGAAAGCGGGGGAGAAAAATGAGCGTATTAGTTAATAAAGATACAAAAGTTATTGTTCAAGGTATTACAGGTTCTCAAGGGTTATTCCACACAAAGCAAATGATAGAATACGGTACGAAAATTGTCGGTGGTGTAACGCCAGGTAAAGGTGGCACTGATATTGAAGGTGTACCAGTATTTGATACTGTAGAAGATGCAGTGAAAGCAACAGGCGCAAACGCTTCAGTTGTATACGTTCCACCCGCTTTTGCGGCTGATGCAATTATGGAAGCAGTTGATGCAGAAATTGATTTAGTAGTATGTATTACTGAAGGAATTCCTGTATTAGATATGGTAAATGTAAAGAGATATATGGCTGGTAAACATACACGTTTACTTGGACCGAACTGCCCAGGTGTTATCACACCTGATGAATGTAAAATTGGTATTATGCCAGGGTACATTCATAAAAAAGGTCATGTAGGTATCGTATCTCGCTCTGGTACATTAACGTATGAGGCTGTACATCAGTTAACACAAGAAGGTATTGGTCAATCTACGGCTGTAGGTATCGGCGGAGACCCAGTTAACGGTACAGACTTTATTGATGCGTTAAAAGCATTTAATGAAGATGAAGAAACACATGCTGTAATTATGATTGGTGAAATCGGTGGTACAGCGGAAGAAGAGGCAGCTGAATGGGTGAAAGCTAATATGACAAAACCTGTTGTAGGCTTCATTGGCGGCCAAACAGCGCCTGCTGGCAAACGTATGGGCCATGCTGGTGCAATCATTTCTGGCGGTAAAGGAACTGCTGCAGAAAAGATTAAAACGATGGAAGCTTGTGGTATTAAAGTAGCGGAAACTCCAGCAGTTATGGGTGAAACGCTAATCTCTGTCTTAAAAGAAAAAGGTCTATTTGAGACTTGTAAAAACTACTAATCTGTTGAAAGACACCTTCTTGCTTGAAGGTGTCTTTTTACAAACTTCTTGTTTACATAATAAAAATTATGGGTAAGGAGAATTGAGATGAAAAGAGAACGATTATTACATCTTCATTATTTGTTAGCAGACCATTGGAAGGCGATAGAGAGGCTATTACATGTCGATCCAGAATTGAAGGGAATATACACTTTTAATGCAAAACAAATGGAATGTTACACTGGAATATCCTCGAAAAAATCTTCAGAATTAGTAAATTTTCTTCAAAGTTCAAATCTCCCACAATATATATCTTATTTAGAGAAAAATCGATTCTTTTATATGACAATATGGGATGAAGATTATCCGAAATTATTACGTGAAATACAAGATCCTCCCTTTGTATTATATGGAAAAGGAGAAAAAGATTTTCTCAATAAAGTGAATAAATTAGCGGTTGTTGGAACGAGAGAACCGACTTTATATGGATATGAAAGTTTGAAATTTATTTTACATCCATTATTAGAAAAAGAATGGCTTATTGTCAGTGGATTTGCAAGAGGGATAGATGCGATGTCTCATGAAATTACAGTAAGACGGCATTGCCCAACAATTGCGATACTAGGACATGGATTATCGTATATATATCCAAGAGAGAATCGATATTTATATGAAGTATGGAATGAATATATATTGTTATTAACAGAGTATCCTCCGCACTATGCACCGAAAAAATGGTATTTTCCAAAAAGGAATCGAATTATTAGTGGCATAAGTAAAGGTGTTTTAGTTGTAGAAGCGAAATCAAGAAGTGGAACACTTATTACCGCAGACCTTGCTCTAGAGCAAAATAGAGAGGTATTTGCACTGCCTGGACCTATATTTATAGATAGTGCATCAGGAACAAATCATCTCATTCAACAAGGAGCGAAACTAGTAAGAAATGCAGAAGATATACTGGAAGAGGTTTTAAATTAACCTTATATTTTTATGTTTTTATTAAACAATTATTGACAAATGGTAGATAGGCACTGTATGGTATATTCATTCTTGATTGACAAAAACAAGAGAAATCAATAAGATTAATGAAGACTTGAATCCACCTCTTAAGGAGGCACTAGCATGTCAGATTACCTCGTAATCGTGGAGTCGCCTTCTAAGGCGAAGACCATTGAGAAATATTTAGGGAAAAAATACAAAGTTGTCGCGTCTATGGGACACGTTCGCGATTTACCTAAAAGCCAAATGGGGATAGAAGTAAAGAACAACTTCACCCCGAAGTATATTACCATTCGTGGTAAAGGTCCCGTCTTAAAAGACTTAAAATCAGCAGCAAAAAAAGCAAAGAAAGTCTATCTCGCGGCCGATCCAGACCGCGAAGGGGAAGCTATTGCTTGGCATTTAGCCAATACGTTAAATGTGGACGTTGAATCAGATTGCCGAGTTGTGTTTAATGAGATTACAAAAGATGCAATAAAAGAATCATTCAAACATCCTCGCGCGATTAACATGAATTTAGTAGATGCACAACAAGCAAGACGTATACTAGATCGTCTTGTTGGTTACAATATTAGTCCTTTATTATGGAAGAAAGTAAAAAAAGGATTAAGTGCAGGACGCGTACAATCTGTAGCAGTTCGTTTAATTATCGAACGTGAAAGAGAAATACAAAGTTTCGAGCCTGAAGAATTCTGGACAATTAAGACAGAATTTGTGAAAGGGAAAGACACATTTGAAGCAAGCTTTTACGGTGTAGATGGTGAAAAAGTTCAATTAACGAATGAAACACAAGTGAATGAAATAATTGAACGGCTGAAAGATAATGCGTTCTCAGTTGAAAATGTAACGAGAAAAGAGCGAAAACGTAATCCAGCATTACCATTTACAACATCTTCCTTGCAACAAGAGGCGGCGCGTAAGTTAAACATGCGAGCAAAGAAAACGATGATGCTTGCGCAGCAATTGTATGAAGGAATTGATCTTGGAAAACAAGGAACTGTAGGTCTTATTACGTATATGAGAACTGATTCAACACGTATCTCAGAAACAGCTCAAACAGAGGCACGTACGTACATTACTGAGGCGTTTGGTACGGAATACATAGGAACAGAAAAGAAGAAAGAAACGAAGAAGTCGAACGCACAAGATGCGCATGAGGCAATTCGTCCTACTTCGGTAATGAGAAAGCCAGAGGAACTAAAGAGTTTCTTAAGTCGTGACCAACTTCGATTGTATAAATTGATTTGGGAGCGATTTGTTGCAAGTCAAATGGCGTCTGCTATAATGGATACTGTGACAGCGAGACTCATTAATAATAATGTTCAGTTCCGTTCAAGTGGATCGGTTGTAAAGTTCCCAGGATTTATGAAAGTGTATGTAGAGTCGAAAGATGATGGGGCTGAAGAAAAGGATAAGATGTTGCCACCTTTAGAAGTAGGGGAAACCGTATTTTCGAAGGATTTAGAACCGAAGCAACACTTTACACAACCTCCGCCGCGCTATACAGAGGCTCGTTTAGTAAGAACACTTGAAGAGCTTGGAATTGGAAGACCGTCGACTTACGTACCGACACTTGAAACGATTCAAAAACGTGGATATGTAGGTTTGGATAATAAACGCTTCGTTCCAACTGAACTAGGTGAAATAGTAATTGAACTTATTTTAGAGTTTTTCCCGGAAATTATTAACATTGAATTTACTGCTAACATGGAGCAAAGCCTCGATGAAGTAGAAGAAGGAAATGCGAATTGGGTAAAAATTGTTGATGATTTCTACGTAGGATTTGAACCGCGTTTAGAAAAAGCGGAAAAAGAAATGCGTGAAGTGGAAATTAAAGATGAACCAGCTGGGGAAGATTGTGAATTATGTAATCACCCAATGGTCTTTAAAATGGGTAAATACGGGAAATTTATGGCTTGCTCGAATTTCCCAGATTGTCGTAATACAAAACCGATTGTGAAAGAAATCGGTGTTACTTGTCCGAAATGTGATAAAGGTCAAATTATTGAACGTCGTAGTAATAAAAAGAAACGTCTTTTCTATGGGTGCGGTACGTATCCAGAGTGTGACTTTGTATCTTGGGATAAGCCGATTGGCCGTAAATGTCCGAAGTGTGAAGGTATGCTAGTAGAGAAGAAGTTGAAAAAAGGCGTACAAGTACAATGTATTTCGTGTGATTATGAAGAAGAACAACAAATGTGAGCGTAACTGCTCACATTTTTTTCGGGAAGAAAAGGAAAGGTGATAAATATATGACAACACAAGTAGTAAACGTCATTGGCGCAGGTCTTGCAGGAAGTGAAGCAGCTTACCAAATTGCAAAACGTGGTGTCCAAGTAAGATTATACGAAATGAGACCGGTAAGGCAAACGCCAGCTCATCACACAGATAAATTTGCAGAATTAGTATGTAGTAACTCGCTTCGCGCAAACACATTAACAAATGCTGTTGGTGTTATTAAAGAAGAAATGCGTTTAATGGATTCTGTTATTATTCGTGCAGCTGATGAGTGTTCTGTACCAGCAGGAGGGGCTTTAGCGGTAGATCGTCATGAATTTGCGGCAAAAGTAACGGAATATGTGAAAAATCATCCGAACGTAACTGTGGTGAATGAAGAAATCACTGAAATTCCAGAAGGTCCTACTGTTATTGCGACAGGTCCACTTACGTCGCCTGATCTTTCTGCGCAATTAAAAGAATTAACGGGTGAAGACTACTTTTATTTCTATGATGCAGCAGCACCGATTGTTGAGAAAGACAGCATTGATATGAATAAAGTGTATTTAAAATCTCGTTACGATAAAGGTGAAGCGGCATATTTAAACTGTCCAATGACGGAAGAGGAATTTGACCGTTTTTACGAGGCTTTAATCGCTGCTGAAACAGTACCTTTAAAAGAATTTGAAAAAGAAATTTTCTTTGAAGGTTGTATGCCGGTAGAAGTTATGGCAAGTAGAGGAAGACAAACACTAGTATTTGGACCGATGAAACCTGTTGGATTAGAAGATCCAAAAACAGGGAAAACGCCATATGCTGTTGTTCAGTTACGTCAAGATGATGCAGCGGGGACGTTATACAATATCGTAGGTTTCCAAACGCATTTAAAATGGGGACCGCAAAAAGAAGTGTTACAGTTGATTCCGGGACTGGAAAACGCAGAGATTGTACGTTATGGTGTAATGCATCGTAATACGTTTATTAATTCACCTAACTTACTTCGTCCAACATACCAATATAAACAACGTGATGATTTATTCTTCGCTGGTCAAATGACTGGAGTAGAGGGGTATGTTGAATCGGCGGCTTCAGGATTGCTAGCAGGTATCAACGCTGCTCGACTTGTAAAAGGTGAAGAGCCGGTTGTATTACCACCAGTAACTGCGATGGGAAGTATGGCGAATTATATTACTGCGACAAATGCAAAAAACTTCCAACCGATGAATGCAAACTTCGGTCTGTTTGCACCGTTAGAGAAGAAAATTAAAAAGAAAGCAGAACGTAATGAAGCATATGCAACACGCGCTTTAGAAACGATTCGAAATTTTGTAAATATTTAGTTAAATTTCTTGCAAAGGCTACTAAGTTGTGATACGATTTAGTAGCCTTTATTGAGGTGAATTGTGTGAATGTGAAGAAATTGTTACAATTATTCGTTGGATATTTACAAATTGAAAGAAATTATTCAAAATATACAATTGCAAGTTATCAAAATGATTTAGAACATTTTGTACAATTTATGGAGCGAGAAGGCATATCCTCTTTTTTAGATATTACATACGCGGATGTTCGTTTGTACTTAACGACGTTGCATGATGAAAAGTTAGCCCGTAAATCTGTCGCAAGAAAAGTATCAAGCTTACGAAGTTTATATCGTTTTTTGATGCGTGAAGGTTATCGGAAGGATAATCCGTTTGCACTTGCGTCACTCCCCAAAAAAGAATTGTCAATCCCAAAGTTTTTATATGCTGAAGAATTAGAGGAATTATTTGAAGTTTCTGATACGAAAACCCCGTTAGGTCAAAGGAATCAAGCTTTATTAGAGTTGATGTATGCGACCGGGATCCGTGTGAGTGAATGTGTCAATTTACAACTTACCGATATTGACTTTGCGGTGGGAACAATTTTAGTAATGGGAAAAGGAAAAAAACAAAGGTATATTCCGTTCGGGAGCTATGCACAAGATGCTTTAATTACTTATATAGAGAACGGGAGAAAACAGTTAGCCAAGAAAACTGAAGAACAATCTCATATGGTATTTTTAAATGCGAAAGGCACGCCGCTGACAAGTCGAGGAGTACGCTATGTATTAAATGAACTCATTAAGAAAGCTTCACTGACAATGCGTATAAATCCTCATATGTTAAGGCATACATTTGCTACACATATGTTAGATGAAGGGGCAGATTTACGTACTGTACAGGAGCTACTCGGTCATGAAAATTTGTCTACGACACAAATTTATACGCATGTCTCTAAAGAAAGATTGCGTTCTGTCTACATGAAGCATCACCCACGGGCATAAATTGCTTTTAAAGCTATAAAAACATATAAAGGAGTTTTTTCTATGGGAAATTTCCACGCTACAACGATATTTGCAGTTCATCATAATGGAGAATGTGCAATGGCTGGAGATGGCCAGGTGACAATGGGAAATGCTGTTGTAATGAAACATACAGCTCGTAAGGTTCGTAAACTTTTTCAAGGGAAAGTTTTAGCTGGTTTTGCAGGTTCAGTTGCTGATGCATTTACTCTTTTTGAAATGTTTGAAGGGAAATTAGAAGAGTATAATGGAAACTTGCAGCGTGCTGCTGTTGAGATGGCGAAGCAATGGCGCGGTGACAAGATGTTACGTCAGCTAGAAGCGATGCTCATTGTCATGGATAAAACAACGATGCTCCTTGTTTCAGGTACGGGAGAAGTGATTGAACCGGATGATGGTATTTTAGCAATTGGATCTGGCGGAAATTATGCGCTTTCAGCAGGTCGTGCTTTAAAACAATATGCAAGTGAACATTTAACAGCGAAGCAAATTGCGAAAGCGAGTTTAGACATTGCAGGCGATATTTGTGTGTATACAAACCACAATATAATTGTGGAAGAATTGTAGAATCGTAAGGGAGGCATTTTATATGCATTTACATTTTACTCCGCGTCAAATTGTGGAAAAATTAGATCAATACATTATCGGTCAAAAGGATGCGAAGAAAGCGGTTGCTGTAGCTTTAAGAAATCGATACCGCCGAAGTAAATTAGCTGAAAATCTACGTGATGAAATTGCACCTAAAAATATTTTAATGATTGGACCGACAGGTGTTGGTAAAACAGAGGTAGCACGACGAATGGCGAAACTCGTTGGAGCACCTTTTATTAAGGTTGAAGCTACGAAATTTACAGAAGTTGGATATGTAGGTAGAGATGTAGAATCGATGGTACGTGACCTTGTGGAAACGTCAGTTCGCATTGTGAAAGAAGAAATGGTAGTAAAAGTACAAGACAAAGCAGAAGAACAAGCGAACCAACGTCTTGTTGAAATTTTAGTGCCGAGTCCGGAGAAGCAATCTGGATTTAAAAACCCATTAGAAATGCTATTTGGTGGCGCTCAAAATTCGAATCAAACAACAGATTCACAGGAAGATGTTGAAATCGAAAAGAAACGTCAAGATGTGGAAAGAAAGCTTGCTGCAGGACTTCTTGAAGATGAAATTGTATCGATTGAAGTGACTGAACAACAGTCTTCCATGTTCGATATGCTGCAAGGAACTGGCATGGAACAAATGGGGATGAATTTTCAAGATGCATTAGGAAGTTTTATGCCGAAAAAAACAAAAAAACGTAAACTTTCTGTAAAAGAAGCAAGAAAAGTCTTGACAAATGAGGAAGCACAGCGCTTAATTGATATGGATGAAGTTACACAAGAGGCTGTTTATCGTGCTGAACAGCTCGGGATTATTTTTATCGATGAAATTGACAAAATTGCTGGTAAGCAGTCGAATAGTGTAGATGTATCACGTGAAGGTGTGCAACGTGACATTTTACCAATTGTAGAAGGATCAAATGTTGCGACAAAATACGGATCAGTAAAAACGGATTATATTTTATTCGTTGCAGCTGGAGCGTTTCATATGTCTAAACCGTCAGATTTGATTCCGGAATTACAAGGGAGATTTCCGATTCGAGTAGAATTAACAAAATTATCGACGGATGATTTTGTTAAAATATTAATCGAGCCTGATAATGCGTTAATTAAACAATATATTGCTTTATTAGCGACTGAAGGTATAGAAATTGAATTTTCAGACGAAGCTATTCGTAAGATTGCTGAGATTGCTTATCAAGTTAATCAGGATACAGATAATATTGGAGCAAGAAGACTTCATACGATTATGGAGAAGCTCCTTGAAGATTTATCGTTTGAAGCATCTGAAATTACGTTAGAGAAAATAACGATAACGCCTCAATACGTTGAGGAAAAATTAGCAACGATTGCTAAAAATAAAGATGTGAGCCAGTTTATTTTGTAATAGTGTCATCAGGTGACTCGCCCTAGTTTCCAAGTGATGAAAAAATATGTGAGTAACATGTAGGAGGAACTTTTGAAATGGAATTATTAGCAAAAACAAGAAAATTAAATGCGTTATTACAGAGCGCAGCAGGAAAGCCTGTAAACTTTAGAGAAATGTCTGACACAATGTGTGAAGTAATCGAAGCGAACGTATTCGTAGTAAGCCGTCGTGGTAAATTACTAGGTTATGCAATTCACCAACAAATCGAGAATGAGCGTATGAAACAAATGCTTGCAGAGCGTCAATTCCCAGAAGAGTATACACAAAGCTTATTCAACATTACAGAAACATCTTCAAACTTAGATGTAAACAGTGCTTACACAGCATTCCCAGTAGAAAATAAAGAATTATTTGGTCAAGGCTTAACTACAATCGTACCGATCGTTGGTGGCGGTGAGCGTCTAGGTACATTAGTTTTAGCTCGTCTTGGTCAAGAGTTCTTAGATGATGATTTAATTCTTGCTGAGTACAGCTCAACTGTTGTAGGTATGGAAATTTTACGTGAAAAAGCAGAAGAAATTGAAGAAGAAGCACGTAGCAAAGCTGTTGTTCAAATGGCGATCAGCTCATTATCTTACAGTGAGTTAGAAGCAATCGAGCACATCTTCGAAGAATTAAACGGAACAGAAGGTTTACTTGTTGCAAGTAAAATTGCTGACCGCGTAGGAATCACTCGTTCGGTAATCGTAAATGCACTTCGTAAATTAGAAAGTGCTGGTGTAATTGAGTCGCGTTCTTTAGGTATGAAAGGAACATACATTAAAGTACTAAACGACAAATTCTTACATGAACTTGCTAAATTGAAAACAAACTAATTTATAAAACTCTTCTCATTTTTTGAGGAGAGTTTTTTTGTATAACAGATTGATGTTGTTCGTACATAGCGTCATAATCGCATTTTTTTGAAAGGCCATGAATTGCATTTCACTTTTTTTGCTTAAAAGAAATGTAGGTTGGTAATACTAGAATTCGAGTATGAACAAAGAAAGTTTTACATTGTTCGCATTTTCGACTTGATTGTAATATTTCAGTATGATATAGTAAGCAGTGGTGTCAGTACAAAGTACACACGTTTACTGATTTAAGTGTTGGTGCTACGTTTGTAGTTTCGCTTAGAGATGAAGTAAACGGAGGATATCAAAAACCATTTAGGAGGAACTATATTATGTCAGTAATTTCTATGAAGCAATTGCTTGAAGCTGGTGTTCATTTCGGACATCAAACTCGTCGTTGGAACCCAAAAATGAAGCGTTACATTTTCACAGAGCGTAACGGTATCTACATCATCGACTTACAAAAAACTGTGAAAAAAGTTGAGGAAGCTTTCAAAGTTATGCGTGACATCGCTGCTGAAGGCGGAGACATCTTATTCGTAGGTACTAAAAAACAAGCACAAGAAGCTATTAAAGAAGAAGCAACTCGTGCTGGTATGTACTTCGTTAACCAACGTTGGTTAGGTGGAACTTTAACTAACTTCCAAACAATCCAAAAGCGTATCAAGCGTCTTAAAGACATCGAAAGAATGCAAGAAGATGGTACTTTCGAAGTACTACCTAAGAAAGAAGTTGTTCAACTTAAAAAAGAGTTAGAGCGTCTTGAGAAATTCTTAGGCGGTATTAAAGATATGAAAGGTCTTCCAAGTGCATTATTCGTAGTAGACCCTCGTAAAGAGCGTATTGCAGTTGCTGAAGCACGCAAATTACACATTCCAATCATCGGTATCGTTGATACAAACTGTGATCCAGACGAAATCGATCACGTTATCCCAGCGAACGATGATGCAATTCGTGCTGTAAAACTTCTTACATCTAAAATGGCAGACGCGATCCTTGAAGCAAAACAAGGTGAAGAAACTGTTACTGCGTAACAAAGTTGGAAAGGTGATAAGGGGTTCGGCCTTTTATCACCTTTTTTAAGGTATAAACACCTTTATAAAAGGTATAAATACATATTTTAGGAGGATGAAAAGTATGGCAATCACTGCACAAATGGTAAAAGAATTACGTGAAAAAACTGGCGCAGGTATGATGGACTGCAAAAAAGCTTTAACAGAAACTAACGGCGACATGGAGAAGGCAATTGACTTCTTACGTGAAAAAGGTATCGCGAAAGCTGCTAAAAAAGCAGACCGCATCGCTGCTGAAGGTTTAACTTTCATCGAAACAAACGGTAACGACGGTTTAATCTTAGAATTAAACTCTGAAACTGATTTCGTTGCGAAAAACGAAGGTTTCCAAACATTAATTAAAGAATTAGCTGCTCACTTATTAGCTAAGAAGCCTGCTAACGTTGAAGAAGCTATGGCTCAAACAATGGAAAACGGTAAAAAAGTTGAAGAGCACATCAACGAAGCAATCGCTAAAATTGGTGAAAAGCTTACACTTCGTCGTTTCGAAATCGTATCAAAAACTGATGCAGATGCATTCGGTGCTTACCTACACATGGGTGGACGCATTGGTGTTCTAACAGTTCTTGAAGGTTCTACTGATGAAGCGGCTGCTAAAGACGTAGCAATGCACATCGCTGCAGTTAACCCAAAATACATCGATCGTGATGCTGTAACAGCTGAAGAAGTTGAGCATGAGCGTCAAGTATTAACACAACAAGCATTAAACGAAGGCAAGCCTGAAAAAATCGTTGCAAAAATGGTTGAAGGCCGTCTAGGCAAATTCTTCGAAGAGATTTGCTTACTTGACCAAGCATTCGTTAAAAACCCTGATATGAAAGTTCGTCAATTCGTTGAGTCTAAAGGCGCAACATTAAAAGGATTCGTTCGCTACGCTGTTGGTGAAGGTATCGAAAAACGCGAAGACAACTTTGCTGAAGAAGTAATGAACCAAGTAAAAGGTAGTAACTAATACAGATTAGGGAACACATTGTGTTCCCTTTTTTAAAATAAAGATGTAAGCAATTGGAGGTTCATTATGAGTAAACCGAAATATAATCGTGTCGTTTTAAAGCTGAGTGGAGAAGCTTTAGCTGGCGAGCAAGGATTTGGAATCAACCCAGCTGTTATTAAGTCAGTTGCGGAACAAGTGAAAGAAATTGCAGAACTAGATGTAGAGGTTGCTGTTGTTGTTGGCGGCGGTAACATTTGGCGTGGGAAAATTGGAAGTGAGATGGGCATGGATCGTGCAGGAGCGGATTACATGGGCATGTTAGCGACAGTTATGAATTCATTAGCTCTTCAAGATAGCTTGGAGAACATCGGAATTCAAACTCGCGTACAAACTTCAATTGAAATGCGTCAAGTGGCAGAGCCTTACATTCGTCGTAAAGCAGTTCGTCACTTAGAGAAAAAACGTGTTGTTATCTTTGCAGCAGGTACTGGTAACCCATACTTCTCTACAGATACAACGGCAGCATTACGTGCAGCGGAAATTGAAGCTGACGTAATTTTAATGGCGAAAAACAATGTGGATGGCGTATATAATGCAGATCCATCTATTGACCCAACAGCTACGAAATACGAAACACTTACTTACTTAGATGTATTAAAAGAAGGTTTAGGTGTAATGGATTCTACAGCTTCTTCTCTATGTATGGATAATGATATTCCATTAATTGTATTCTCAGTTATGGAAAAAGGGAATATTAAACGTGCCGTGTTAGGCGAAAATATCGGAACAGTTGTAAGGGGGAAATAAATATGGGACAACAAGTATTGAAGTCTGCAAATGAAAAAATGGAAAAAGCGGTTGCTGCTTATTCACGCGAATTAGCAACAGTTCGCGCTGGTCGTGCAAACGCGTCTGTATTAGATAAAGTACAAGTTGATTACTATGGTGCACCAACACCAGTTGTGCAATTAGCGAACATTACAGTTCCAGAAGCACGTTTACTTGTAATTCAACCGTATGATAAAACTTCTATCGGTGATATCGAAAAAGCAATTTTAAAAGCAGATTTAGGCTTAAACCCTTCTAATGATGGAACTGTAATTCGTATTGCATTCCCTGCATTAACAGAAGAGCGTCGTCGTGATCTTGTAAAAGTTGTGAAAAAATATGCTGAAGAAGCAAAAGTTGCTGTTCGTAACGTACGTCGTGACGGTAACGATGATCTTAAGAAGCTTGAAAAAGCTGGCGAGATTACAGAAGACGATTTAAGAGGATATACTGAAGATATCCAAAAAGAAACAGATAAATATATTGCAAAAGTTGACGAAATCGCAAAAAACAAAGAAAAAGAAATCATGGAAGTGTAATAGCGATACTTTCGCAAATATGACCCTCTTCTTAAGGGGGTCTTTTTACACTTTTAGGCATACGTCTGCTTGTTGGAGGGTATGAATGATGTTTAAAAACTTTCCTTTTTTTAAAGGTAAAAAGGACACATCGTTTGATCATCTCGTTGAAGAAGTGAAAAAAGGATACATCCCAGAACATATTGCCATTATTATGGATGGTAATGGAAGGTGGGCAAAGAGGAGAGCGATGCCTCGTATTGCGGGACATCATGAAGGCATGCAAGTTGTAAAGAAAATCACAAAATTTGCAAGCAAACTTAATGTGAAAGTATTAACTCTTTATGCTTTTTCAACTGAGAACTGGAAAAGACCAAAAAAGGAAGTTGATTATTTAATGAAGCTTCCAGAAGAATTTTTAGGTACATTTTTACCAGAATTGATTGAAGAGAACGTACAAGTCCGTGTAATAGGGCAACAAGATCGTCTTCCTACGCATACACGCAGAGCGATGGAGAAGGCCATGGAAGAGACGAAAGAGAATACGGGATTAATTCTGAATTTCGCGTTAAACTATGGAAGTCGAGATGAAATCGTTTCTGCTGTGCAACATATGATGAAAGATAGTGAGGAAGGAAAAGTTCGTGTTGAAGATGTAAGCGAAGAAATGCTTTCTTCCTACCTAATGACGAGTTCTTTACCTGACCCAGAATTGTTAATCCGTACGAGCGGAGAGCTACGTATTAGTAATTTCATGTTATGGCAAATTGCATATTCGGAATTTTGGTTTACAGATGTGTATTGGCCAGATTTTACCGAGGAACATTTGCTAAATGCGATTACAGACTTTCAGCATAGAGGGCGCAGATTCGGAGGCGTGTAGAAAGAGAGGGTTTGGTAGTGAAACAGAGAATTATTACTGGAGTGGTTGCTGCCGCGCTATTCATTCCCATCGTAATTTACGGTGGCGTGCCTTTTACGGTTTTAGTGTATGCACTTGCTTCTATAGGTTTATATGAATTAATTCGTATGAATAAGCTTACGCTTATTTCAGTACCAACAGTTTTAGCTGCAGTATTATTATGGATTATTTTAATTCCAAGTAGTGCATCAGAACTGTTTACTTGGATTGGATTAGGTAAATTAGAAATCACATTTGTGATTGTTCTATTACTTTTATCATATACAGTCCTTTCTAAGAATACATTTACTTTTGATAATGCTTCATTTTTATTAATGGCGACAACATATGTTGCAATGGGATTCTTATATTTGAATGAAACGAGAATTTTAGGAATTAAATATGTGTTTTGCGCATTATTTGTTATATGGGCTACTGATTCAGGTGCATATTTCGTAGGAAAAGCATTAGGAAAAAGAAAATTATGGCCAGAAATTAGTCCAAATAAAACGATTGAAGGTTCATTAGGCGGCATCGTTTGTGGAATTATTGTGGCGCTTGTTTACAACATGTTCTTCCCGGTGGAATCGAATGTAGTAATTTTAATTGTGCTGACAATTATCATTTCTATTTTTGGACAAATTGGTGATTTAGTACAATCTGCATTTAAACGTCATTATGGCGTAAAAGATTCGGGTACAATTTTACCTGGACATGGTGGTATATTAGATCGAACAGATAGTTGGTTATTCGTTTTACCAATTCTCTACTTCTTATTACAATACAATTAATAAATGAACGAGGGGTTGGAGTCATGAAAAACATTAGTTTATTAGGTGCAAGCGGATCAATTGGTACACAAACTTTAGATGTATTACGCTCGCACCCAGACCAATTCCGTCTCGTTGCTTTTTCTGTAGGGAAAAATATTGACTACGCAGTAAAAGTCATTCAAGAATTTTCTCCGCAAATTGTCTCTGTGCAAAGAGAGGAAGATGTTTTAAAATTACAAGCTGTCTCTGGTAATACAAAAATTGTATATGGTAGTGAAGGACTTTTAGAAGTAGCATTACATCCAGATGCGGAGATCGTAGTAAATGCTGTTGTAGGTAGCGTAGGGTTGTTACCGACACTTCGTGCAATTGAGGCGAAAAAAACAATTGGAATTGCAAACAAAGAAACGTTAGTAACTGCAGGGCATCTTGTAATGGAAGCAGCGCGAAAACATAATGTTTCGTTACTTCCAGTAGACAGTGAACATTCAGCTATTTTTCAATGCTTGAATGGTGAAAATGAAAAAAGAATTTCTCGACTAATTATAACGGCTTCTGGTGGAAGTTTCCGTGATAAAACGAGAGATGAATTGCATCATGTGACCGTAGAAGATGCGCTTCGACATCCAAACTGGTCAATGGGTTCGAAAATTACAATTGATTCTGCTACAATGATGAATAAGGGGCTAGAAGTAATTGAAGCACATTGGCTTTTCGGTATCCCTTATGAGCAAATCGATGTTGTTTTACATAAAGAAAGTATTATTCATTCTATGGTTGAATTTGAAGATCGTAGTGTGATGGCACAGCTTGGCTCACCTGATATGCGAGTGCCAATTCAATACGCACTTACATATCCTGATCGATTACCTCTTTCAGACACAAAGCAGTTAAATTTATGGGAAATGGGTACATTGCATTTTGAGAAAATGAATCAAGAACGTTTCCGTTGCTTGCGCTTTGCGTATGAAGCTGGAAAAACAGGTGGAAGTATGCCAGCTGTAATGAATGCAGCGAATGAAGTAGCTGTTGAAGCTTTTTTACAAAAGAGAATTGGTTTCTTGACAGTGGAAGACCTCATTGAAAAAGCAATGAACCATCACAATGTCATTGCACGTCCAAGCTTAGAGGAAATTCTGGAAATTGATGCAGCCACAAGACGGTTTGTGATGGAACAAATTTAGCAAAGGTGGTATGGAATTGAATACAGCGATTGCCTTTATATTAATTTTCGGTGCACTCGTATTTTTCCATGAGCTAGGGCATCTATATTTCGCAAAACGAGCAGGTATTTTATGCCGTGAGTTTGCGATTGGTTTTGGTCCGAAAATATTCTCATTTGAAAAGAATGAAACGGTGTATACGATTCGATTACTGCCCCTTGGCGGCTATGTAAGAATGGCTGGCGAGGATGCAGATACAGTTGAGTTAAAGCCTGGGAAAAAGGTTGGCCTTGTATTAAACGAAAAAGACGAAGTTGTAAAATTAGTTTTTGATGGATATGAAAAGTATCCAAATGTTCGCGTTATTGAAGTCGAACAATCTGATTTAGAGCATAATTTAACAATTTCGGGTTATGAAGAGTACGAGGAAGAGCTTCAAACATTCCGAGTGAATGAAAAGGCTCGTATTATTACTGCTGGTGAAGAAATTCAAATTGCTCCGTATAATAGACAGTTTGGCTCTAAGAAATTAGGTCAACGTGCTTTAACGATCTTTGCGGGTCCTGCAATGAACTTCATTTTAGCATTTGTTATTTTTGTGATTCTTGGATTTGTACAAGGTGTTCCTGTTGACAAACCAATGGTCGGAAAAGTGATGGAGAATAGTGCAGCAGAGCAAGCTGGATTAAAAGAAAATGATACAATTCAAGCTATTGATGGGAAAAACACAAGTACATGGAAAGATGTTGTTACCATTGTACGTGAAAATCCAAATAAAGAAATTACGTTACAAGTAAAGCGTGATAGTGAACAGTTTAATGTGAAAGTAACGCCAACGCTTGATAAAGAAGGTAAAGAAGAAGTTGGTAGAATTGGTGTTTACTCTCCTGTAGAGAAAACAGTGATGGGTTCTATTAAATCAGGTTTTGAACAAACATACCAATGGACGAAACTAATTTTTGAGTCTCTTGTGAAATTAGTAACTGGTCAATTCTCTATTAATGAGTTGTCAGGTCCAGTAGGAATTTATAATCTAACAGATCAAGTTGTAGATTATGGATTTACGCGTGTTTTAAGTTTAGCAGCCGTTTTAAGTATTAACCTTGGTTTATTTAATTTACTACCAGTTCCTGCTTTAGACGGTGGACGTTTGTTCTTCTTCTTAATTGAGGCGTTACGCGGGAAACCAATTGATCGTCAAAAAGAAGGAATGGTTCACTTTATTGGTTTTGCATTATTAATGTTACTTATGTTAGTTGTAACTTGGAATGACATTCGTAAGTTTTTCTTGTAAAATAAAGTGAAACTTATAATGAAATAGAGCTCGTAGAATAAAATCCCTCACCTAACTCGAGGTGAGGGGTTTTCCTGCGTGTAAGAGTAAAATGAAGAGGTGCGAATAGATGAAACAAAGTATGGTATTCAGTCCTACATTACGTGAAGTTCCAGCTGATGCGGAGATTAAGAGTCATCAGTTATTACTTCGTGCAGGTTTTATGCGTCAAAATGCTTCTGGTATTTATAGTTTTCTACCATTTGGATTAAAAGTACTACACAAAGTAGAACGTATCGTTCGAGAAGAAATGGAGCGCGCAGGTGCTGTAGAATTATTAATGCCAGCGATGCAAGCTGCAGAATTATGGCAAGAGTCAGGTCGTTGGTATTCTTACGGATCTGAATTAATGCGTATGAAAGATCGTAACGCTCGTGAATTTGCATTAGGAGCGACACATGAAGAAGTAATTACGGATCTTGTACGTGATGAAGTGAAATCATATAAAAAATTACCGTTAACATTATATCAAATTCAAACAAAATTCCGTGATGAACAAAGACCTCGTTTCGGTTTATTACGTGGAAGAGAGTTTCTAATGAAAGATGCATACTCTTTCCATGCTACGCAAGAGAGCTTAGATGAAGTATACGATCGCTTATACAAAGCATACTCTAATATTTTTGCTCGTTGTGGTTTGAATTTCCGTGCGGTTATTGCTGATTCTGGGGCAATGGGTGGAAAAGATACACATGAATTTATGGTATTATCTGATGTTGGTGAAGATACAATTGCATACTCTGATACATCTGATTATGCAGCGAACATTGAAATGGCTCCTGTTGTAGCTACGTATACGAAGAGTGACGAAGCAGAAAAAGCGCTTGAAAAAGTAGCAACACCAGACCAAAAAGCAATTGAAGAAGTATCTGCATTCTTAAACATCGAAGCTGAAAAGTGCATTAAGTCTATGGTATTTAAAGTAGATGAGAAATTAGTAGTTGTACTTGTTCGTGGTGATCATGAAGTAAACGATGTAAAAGTGAAAAATGTATACGGTGCTTCAGTTGTTGAGCTTGCCTCTCATGAAGAAGTAAAAGAATTATTAAATTGTGAAGTTGGTTCATTAGGACCAATTGGTGTAACAGGTGATATCGAAATTATCGCTGATCACGCTGTAGCATCAATTGTCAACGGATGTTCAGGAGCGAACGAAGAAGGATTCCATTATGTAAATGTAAATCCAGAACGTGACTTTAAAGTAAGTCAATATACGGATTTACGCTTCATTCAAGAAGGAGACCAATCTCCAGACGGAAACGGAACAATTCTTTTCGCACGCGGAATTGAAGTTGGTCATGTATTTAAATTAGGAACTCGTTATAGTGAAGCAATGAACGCAACATTCCTAGATGAAAACGGAAAAACACAACCACTTATTATGGGTTGTTACGGCATTGGTGTGTCTCGTACAGTGGCAGCAATTGCAGAGCAGTTTAATGATGAGAACGGTTTAGTTTGGCCAAAAGCTGTTGCACCGTTCCATGTGCATGTAATTCCAGTAAATATGAAATCTGATGCACAACGTGAAATGGGTGAAAACATCTATAACTCATTACAAGAGCAAGGATATGAAGTATTACTAGATGATCGTGCAGAACGTGCAGGTGTTAAATTTGCTGATGCTGATTTATTCGGCCTTCCAGTTCGCGTGACAGTTGGTAAAAAAGCAGACGAAGGTATTGTAGAAGTGAAAGTACGTGCTACAGGTGAGTCTGAAGAAGTAAAAGTAGAAGAACTTCAAACATATATTGCTAATATTTTAAAATAGGAAGAGGTACCTCGTAATGAGGTACCTTCTCTTTCTTTGTAAACGTATTTTGTAAAAGAAGAAGGGAGAAATCTTTCTTTGTAGTACGTTTCAATTTATAATAGCAAATGGAAGGAGAGTGCTTATGTCTTTAACAAATGAACAAAAAGAGCGATTTCAAATTTTGCTCCAGCAGTTGCAAATACCAGACGACCTTATAAATCAATATTTACAAGGCGGTGGTATTGAAAGGCTCGTTATCGATAAAGCGAATAAAAGTTGGCATTTTAATTTACAAGTGCCACGTATTTTGCCTACAGAATTATATGAATTGCTAGAAACAAAGCTTAAGCAATCATTTTCTCATATTGCAAGAACAACATTTGCATTAGAAACAGAGAACAAACAATTTACTGAAGAAGAAGTGAGGGCGTATTGGCCACTTTGTACGGAACGAATTACATTTTCACCTATGTTTGCTTATTTAAAGAAGCAGCTTCCGCAGGTCAATGGAGTGAAGTTACTTATAAATGTGAATAATGAGCTGGAATCTACTGCTTTAAAGAAAAACGTTGCAAAACCAGTAGGGGATCAATACGAGGCTTTTGGATTCCCGCGTTTCCAGTTAGACACACATATACAGCAAAATACAGAAGAAATGCAAAAGTTTCGTGAGCAAACGCAGCAAGAAGACCGCGAGCGTGTTATACAAGCTATGGAAGAAATGGCGAAGAAGCAAGCTGAAGAAAGCAGCGTTGTGCATGAAGGGCCGATCACACTCGGGTATCTTATTAAGCCAGATGAAGAGATTACACCAATGCGAGAAATTCAAGATGAAGAAAGAAGAAAAACAGTTCAAGGATATGTCTTCCATGTGGAAACGAAAGAGCTTCGTAGTGGACGTACGTTATTAACTTTAAAAATAACGGATTATACAGATTCGATTATGATCAAAATGTTCTCACGTGATAAAGAAGATATTCCAATGCTACAATCCTTGAAAAAAGGAATGTGGGTGAAGGCTCGTGGTTCTGTTCAAAATGATACATTTGTTCGAGATTTAGTAATGATTGCAAATGATATTAATGAAATAACAGGACCGTCTCGTAAAGATAAAGCACCAGAAGGCGAAAAACGAGTAGAGCTCCATCTTCACACGCCAATGAGTCAAATGGATGCTGTTACTCCAGTTTCTAAGCTTGTTGCTCAAGCTGGTAAATGGGGGCATGAGGCTATTGCCATTACAGACCATGCTGTTGCACAGTCATTCCCAGAAGCATATTCAGCTGGGAAAAAAGCCGGAATTAAAGTTATATATGGTGTGGAAGCAAACTTAGTGAATGACGGTGTACCAATAGCGTATAACGAAGCGCATCGTTTACTTGCAGAGGAAACGTATGTTGTTTTCGACGTTGAGACGACAGGTTTATCAGCTGTATATGATACAGTTATTGAGTTAGCTGCTGTAAAAGTAAAAGGCGGCGAAATTATTGACCGCTTTGAATCTTTTGCAAATCCGCATCAACCATTATCGGCAACGATCATTGAATTAACAGGTATTACAGATGATATGTTAACCGACGCACCAGAAGTGGACGAAGTGTTTAAAAAGTTTGAAGAATGGATGGGCGACCATACACTTGTTGCTCATAACGCAAGCTTCGATATGGGCTTTATTAACGTAGGATTTAAAAAAGCTGGTTTAGAAAAAACAAAAAATCCAGTAATAGATACGTTAGAGCTTGCACGATTCTTATTCCCAGAAATGAAAAATCACCGTTTAAATACGTTGTGTAAAAAGATGGACATTGAATTAACTCAGCATCACCGTGCGATTTATGATACAGAAGCAACGGGATACTTACTAGTGAAAATGTTAAAAGATGTAATTGAAAAAGGTTTTGAATATCACGATCAATTAAACGATAGTATGGGACAAGGGGATGCATATAAGCGCGGGCGTCCAAGTCATATGACATTACTTGCTACATCGGATGTTGGATTGAAAAATTTATATAAACTTGTTTCATATTCTCATTTAAATTACTTTTACCGTGTACCGCGAGTACCAAGATCACTATTAAAAAAATATCGTGAAGGTATTTTAGTAGGAACGGCTTGTGATAAAGGTGAAGTGTTTGAGGCAATGATGCAAAAAGCTCCTGAAGAGGTAGAAGAAATTGCGCAATTCTACGATTACATTGAAGTAATGCCACCAGAAGTGTTACGTCATTTAGTAGAGCGTGAACTTGTTCGGGATGAGGGGCAATTAAAAACAATTATTTCAAACTTAGTAAAACTAGGTGAGACGTTAGATAAACCAGTTGTCGCTACCGGAAACGTGCATTACTTAAATCCAGAAGATGCAATGTATCGCAAAATTTTAGTTAGTTCGCAGGGCGGAGCCAATCCGTTAAACCGACATTCATTACCACCTGTACATTTCCGTACAACCGATGAAATGTTAGAGTGTTTCTCATTCTTAGGTGAAGATGTAGCGAAAGAAATTGTCGTAACGAATACACAAAAGATTGCATCATTAATTGGCGATGTTCATCCAGTAAAAGATGATCTATACACACCGAAAATTGAAGGTGCAGATGATGAAACACGTGATATGAGTTATAAAATGGCGCGTAGCATTTATGGTGAAGAGTTACCTGAAATTGTAGAAGCGCGTTTAGAAAAAGAATTAAAAAGTATCATCGGGCATGGATTCGCCGTAATTTATTTAATTTCACATAAGCTTGTGAAAAAATCGTTAGTAGACGGATATCTAGTAGGTTCGCGTGGATCGGTAGGTTCATCATTCGTTGCAACGATGATGGAAATTACAGAAGTAAATCCATTACCACCACACTATGTATGTCCGAAATGTAAGCAATCAGAATTCTTTAATGATGGTTCTGTAGGTTCTGGTTTTGACTTACCGGATAAAGAATGTCCAACTTGTAATATTCCATATGTAAAAGATGGACATGACATTCCGTTCGAAACGTTCCTTGGATTTAAAGGAGATAAGGTACCCGATATCGATTTGAATTTCTCCGGGGAATACCAACCACGTGCCCATAACTATACGAAAGTACTATTCGGTGAAGATTATGTATATCGTGCAGGAACGATTGGTACAGTTGCGGAAAAAACTGCTTATGGATATGTAAAAGGTTATGCAAATGATCATAACTTAACGATTCGAAATGCAGAAATTGACCGCTTAGTAGCAGGATGTACCGGTGTAAAACGTACAACAGGGCAGCATCCAGGTGGTATTATCGTTGTGCCAGATTACATGGACATTTTTGATTTCTCACCAATACAGTATCCAGCAGATTCAATAGGTGCTGAGTGGAGAACGACACACTTTGACTTCCACTCTATTCATGATAATTTATTGAAGCTTGATATACTAGGACACGATGATCCGACAGTTATTCGTATGTTACAAGATTTAAGTGGTATTGATCCGAAAACAATCCCAACGGACGATCCAGAAGTAATGAAGATTTTCTCAGGGCCAGAATCGTTAGGCGTAACGGAAGAACAAATTAACTGTAAAACAGGTACACTTGGTATACCAGAGTTTGGTACGAAATTCGTAAGACAGATGTTAGAAGAGACGAAACCGACGACGTTCTCAGAGTTAGTCCAAATTTCTGGATTATCACATGGTACGGACGTATGGCTTGGTAATGCGAACGAGTTAATTTATAACGGTACATGTACGCTGAGTGAAGTTATCGGTTGTCGTGATGACATCATGGTATACTTAATCTATCAAGGTTTGGACCCATCATTAGCCTTCAAAATCATGGAGTCAGTACGTAAAGGTAAAGGTGTACCAGAAGAATGGGAAGAGGACATGAAAAGTAATAATGTACCAGGTTGGTATATTGATTCATGTAAGAAGATTAAGTACATGTTCCCGAAAGCCCATGCGGCTGCTTATGTACTTATGGCTGTGCGTATCGCATACTTTAAAGTACATTTCGCGCTTTTATTCTATGCGGCATACTTTACGGTTCGTGCAGATGACTTTGACGTAGAAGCGATGGCAAAAGGTTCAGCATCTATACGTGCAAGAATCGATGAAATTGCGCAAAAAGGTTTAGATGCAGCACCGAAAGAGAAGAGTTTATTAACGGTACTAGAAATGACACTTGAAATGTGTGAGCGTGGATACTCATTCCAAAAGGTCGATTTATATCGCTCACATGCAACAGACTTTATTATTGATGGAGACTCATTAATCCCTCCATTTAATGCGGTGCCTGGTCTTGGTACAAACGCAGCTTTAAGTATTGTGGAAGCACGTAAAAATGGAGAATTCTTATCAAAAGAAGACTTGCAGCAGCGTAGTAAGGTTTCGAAAACAATTATTGAGTATTTAGATAGTCAAGGTTGTTTAGGTGATTTGCCGGATCAAAACCAGTTATCGCTGTTCTGATAGGTAGGAAAAGTCTTTGCAAATCAACATTTGGTATGGTATACTATTAACCGAGATAACCATGTCATGTATATTGTGTGAAAAGAAGAGTGGGGAAACCCACTCTTTCGTGTTACTATCTACATTTTATTGATGTGGAGAGGTAAGAAATTTCTGTCGTATATACATATTTTGTTACAAGTTTTACTTCTTAAATTTGGTAATACTAAGACAGATATTCCCTGCTTAACGGCAGGGGCTTTTGTTAGCTAACGAGAAAGAATAAGATAGACCGTTCTATGGACGGGGTCTTTTCTTGTGAATGGTACATGGCGGCAGGAAGGAGGCTGTTTATGGATAAGAAAGTCACAGAAGTTGTAGAAGCATTTGCGCAGCCAATTGTTGAAGAGTTAAATCTTGAACTTGTAGATGTAGAGTATGTGAAAGAAGGACAAGACTGGTTCTTACGCGTATTCATCGATTCTGAAAAGGGAGTCGACATTGAAGAATGCGGTGCGGTGAGTGAACGTTTAAGCGAAGCTTTAGATAAAGAGGATCCAATTCCTCATCTTTACTTTTTGGATGTGTCATCTCCTGGAGCAGAACGTCCATTAAAGAAAGAGAAAGACTTCCAGCAAGCGGTAGGAAAACAAGTGGCAATTAAAACATATGAGCCGATTGATGGTGAAAAGATGTTTGAAGGAAAAATGCTTTCCTACGATGGTACTACAATTACACTATTATTAACAATTAAAACACGTAAAAAAGAAATCCAAATTCCAATGGACAAAGTTGCAAATGCGCGACTTGCTGTTACGTTTTAGTTAGAAGGGGGATCTTCATGAGCACTGAGTTGTTAGATGCCTTGCTCGTATTAGAGTCAGAAAAAGGAATTAGCAAAGATATTATTATTGATGCGATTGAAGCAGCGTTAATCTCTGCTTATAAACGCAATTTTAACCAAGCACAAAACGTTCGTGTGAGCTTTAACCCACAAGTGGGAACAATCCAAGTTTTAGCACGTAAAGACGTTGTTGATAATGTGTTTGATCCACGTCTTGAAATTTCTGTTGAAGAAGCAAGACAAATTAATCCAAACTATCAAGATGGTGACGTACTAGAAATTGAAGTAACACCAAAAGATTTCGGTCGTATTGCAGCACAAACTGCAAAACAAGTTGTAACACAACGAGTGCGTGAAGCTGAGCGTGGTGTTATTTACTCTGAGTTTAGTGACCGTGAAGAAGATATCATGGTTGGTATCGTACAACGTCAAGATGCTCGTTTCATCTATGTAAGCTTAGGAAAAGTAGAAGCTTTATTACCTGTAAGTGAGCAAATGCCAAACGAACAATACAAACCACATGATCGTATTCGCGTATTCATTACGAAAGTAGAAAAAACAACAAAAGGACCACAAATTTACGTATCACGTACACATCCTGGTCTTTTAAAACGTTTATTCGAAATGGAAGTTCCTGAAATCTATGATGGAACGGTTGAAATTCGTTCTGTAGCACGTGAGGCAGGAGATCGTTCTAAAATCTCTGTACATGCAGAGAACATTGATGTGGATCCAGTAGGTTCTTGTGTAGGACCGAAAGGACAACGTGTACAACGCATTGTAGACGAACTAAAAGGTGAAAAGATTGACATCGTTCGCTGGTCAAATGATCCAGTAGAATATGTTGCCAATGCTTTAAGCCCATCACAAGTTGTGAAAGTACTTGTAGATGAAGAAGAAAAAGCAACAACAGTTGTTGTTCCAGACCACCAACTGTCATTAGCTATCGGTAAACGTGGACAAAATGCACGTCTTGCAGCTAAATTAACAGGTTGGAAAATTGATATTAAGAGTGAGTCTGATGCGAAACAACTTGGTATTGTAACAGAAGAAGATAGCGTAGTCGCATTCGGATTCGATTCTGTTGAAGACGAAATCGAATAGAGGTGATGAGTATGAGCAATCGAAAAGTTCCGTTACGAAAATGTGTTGCAACGCAAGAAATGAAATCAAAACGAGAGCTCGTTCGCATTGTTCGTTCCAAAGAGGGAGAAGTGTCTATTGATTTAACTGGAAAGAAATCAGGACGAGGTGCTTATTTATCAAAAGATAAAGAAAGCATTCTTCAAGCTCAAAAGAAAAATGTTTTGGAACATCATCTAAAAGCGAAAATCGACAGTTCTCTTTATGAAGAACTTCTTGAGCTTGTTGAGAAGGAGTCGAAATAAGTGTCCGATTGGAAATCGTTTTTAGGACTAGCAAACCGGGCTCGAAAAATTATTTCGGGTGAAGAACTCGTTTTAAAGGAAGTACGAAGTGGCAAGGCAAAACTTGTGTTGCTATCTGAGGATGCGTCAGTAAATACTACAAAGCGTATCACGGATAAAACGACGTACTACAACGTACCAATGAGAAAGGTCGAAAATCGACAACAATTAGGGCATGCGATTGGGAGAGATGAGCGAGTCGTTGTAGCTGTGTTAGATGAAGGCTTTGCGAAAAAGCTGCGTAGCATGCTCGATACAAATTACCGGGGGTGAAGGTATGAGTAAAATTCGAGTGCATGAATATGCGAAAAAACATAATATCTCAAGTAAAGATCTTATGACAAAACTAAAAGAAATGAATATCGAGGTTTCGAATCATATGACAATGTTAGACGATGAAGTAGTAAACAAATTAGATAATGAGTATCAAGCTGAAAAACCTTCTGTTGCAGATGAGTTTGAAGTAGAAGAAAAAGTTGTTCGTAGTAAAAAGAACAGCAATAAGAAAAAGAAAAAAGGCAAAGGAAACGAAGATAAGCGTCAAGAGAACTTTGCTGGAAGACAACAAACACAAACTGTAGAAACACCAGATAAAATTACTTTCTCTGGAAGTCTTACAGTAGGTGATCTTGCTAAGAAATTAAGCAAAGAGCCATCTGAAATTATTAAAAAGCTCTTCATGCTTGGAATTATGGCAACAATTAACCAAGATTTAGATAAAGATACAATTGAGTTAATTGCTAACGACTACGGTATTGAAGTAGAAGAAGAAGTAATTGTAAGCGAAACTGAGTTTGAAACATTCATCGATGAGCAAGATGATGAAGAAAACTTAAAAGAGCGTCCAGCTGTAGTTACAATCATGGGACACGTTGACCATGGTAAAACAACATTGCTTGACTCTATCCGTAACTCTAAAGTAACTGCTGGTGAAGCGGGTGGAATTACTCAGCATATTGGTGCATACCAAGTTGAAGTAAATGACAAGAAAATTACATTCTTAGATACACCTGGTCACGCGGCGTTTACAACGATGCGTGCTCGTGGTGCACAAGTAACGGATATTACAATCCTTGTTGTTGCAGCTGATGACGGTGTTATGCCACAAACAGTTGAAGCAATTAACCATGCGAAAGCAGCAGGAGTACCAATTATTGTTGCTGTGAATAAAATGGATAAACCAGCTGCGAACCCTGATCGCGTAATGCAAGAACTAACAGAATATGAATTAGTTCCAGAAGCATGGGGCGGAGACACAATTTTCGTACCAATTTCTGCGATTCAAGGCGAAGGAATTGACAACTTACTAGAAATGATTCTTCTTGTAAGTGAAGTAGAAGAGTATAAAGCAAATCCAAACCGCTATGCAACTGGTACTGTAATCGAAGCCCAGCTTGATAAAGGTAAAGGAACTATTGCGACATTACTTGTTCAAAACGGTACGCTTCGAGTAGGAGATCCAATCGTTGTTGGAACTACATTCGGTCGTGTTCGTGCAATGGTAAGTGATATTGGTCGTCGTGTAAAAGTTGCTGGTCCATCAACTCCTGTTGAAATTACAGGTTTAAACGAAGTACCACAAGCAGGAGATCGTTTCATGGCATTCGCTGATGAGAAGAAAGCTCGTCAAATCGGTGAATCACGTGCACAAGAAGCGTTACTTGCTCAACGTGGTGAGAAATCTAAATTAAGCCTTGAAGATTTATTCCAACAAATCCAAGAGGGCGATGTAAAAGAAATTAACTTAATTGTGAAAGCGGACGTACAAGGTTCTGTAGAAGCAATGGCAGCATCACTTCGTAAAATTGATGTTGAAGGTGTTAAAGTTAAAATTATCCATACAGGCGTAGGTGCGATTACAGAATCTGATATCATTTTAGCTTCTGCATCTAATGCAATTGTAATTGGATTTAACGTACGCCCAGATGTAAATGCGAAGCGTACAGCTGAATTAGAGAACGTTGATATTCGTTTACACCGCATTATTTATAAAGTAATCGAAGAGATCGAAGCAGCGATGCAAGGTATGCTAGATCCAGAATTTGAAGAAAAAGTAATCGGTCAAGCAGAAGTACGTCAAACGTTTAAAGTAACAAAAGTTGGAACAATCGCAGGTTGTTACGTAACAGATGGTAAAATTACACGTGATAGCGGCGTGCGTATTATCCGTGATGGTGTGGTAATCTATGAAGGTCAACTTGATACGTTAAAACGTTTCAAAGACGACGTAAAAGAAGTTGCTCAAAACTATGAGTGTGGTATTACAATTGAGAAATACAACGATCTTAAAGAAGGGGACATCATTGAAGCGTACATTATGGAAGAAGTGAAGCGATGATTATCGCTTCTCTCTCATTTGAGTGTATGATTTACGATGTGCATTCTTTAAAAGAGAAACGAGCAATTTTGCAACGGGTGTTAACTCGTGTGAAACAGCGTTATAACGTAGCTGTTTCAGAAGTAGGGCATCAAGATGTATGGCAACGTACAGAAATTGCGATTGTTTCCGTATCCTCAAATCGTGTTATTTGTGAAAAAGAAATGAATCGTGTACTTGAGTATATCGATTCATTTCCTGAAATTGAACGTACGATAACACAATTGGAATGGTATTGAATGAGGTGAAGAGTTATGAAATTACGTGCAAACCGTGTAGGCGAGCAAATGAAAAAAGAATTAGGCGACATCATCAGTCGTAAAATTAAAGATCCACGTGTCGGATTTGTTACTGTAACAGATGTACAAGTGAGTGGAGATTTACAAATTGCTACAGTGTATATTTCTGTTTTAGGTGATGAAGAGCAGAAAGACAGTACACTAAAAGGTTTAGTGAAGGCAAAAGGCTTCATTCGTTCAGAAATTGGCCAACGTATTCGTCTTCGTAAAACGCCTGAAATTTCCTTTGAATTTGATGAATCTATCGGATATGGTCATCGAATTGATACACTTTTACATGAAATTAATAAAGAAGGTAAACGTGAAGAATAATGGATAGACATTTGTCTATCCATTTTTTCAATGTAAAATAAGTTTTAGGTAATGATTATGAAAGAATTACGATGAGGTGAACATATATGGAAGGTGTAGTATTATTACATAAGCCAAAAGGCATGACATCACACGATTGTGTATTTAAATTAAGAAAGATATTGCGTGAAAAACGAATTGGTCATACAGGAACATTAGATCCAGATGTAACAGGAGTATTGCCTATTTGTGTTGGACGAGCAACGAAGATTGCACAATTTTTAACAAGTGAAACGAAAACATATGAAGGTGAAGTAACATTAGGGTTTTCAACAACAACTGAAGATGCTTCAGGTGAAGTTGTGGAAACGAAACATGTAGATCGTGTTATTACTCGTAAAGAAGTGGAGGAGGTTCTTGCCGTATTAACAGGTACGATTGAGCAAATGCCTCCGATGTTTTCGGCTGTAAAAGTTAACGGAAAAAAATTATATGAATATGCAAGAGCAGGACAAGAGGTTGAACGTCCAGTTCGTACAATTACAATTCATGAATTTGTATTACTAGATGATCGTGAAGTGTTTGAAGGAGAAAATATTTCATTCCGTTTCCGTGTAACGTGTAGTAAAGGAACATATGTAAGAACATTAGCGGTAATGATTGGTGAAAAACTTGGTTTTCCATCACATATGTCTCACCTTGTAAGAACGGCTTCAGGTGAATTTGTATTAGAAGATTGCATATCATTTGAAGAAATTGAAGAAAACGTGCAAAATGGAACAGTAGAGTCTATCTTCATTTCAATTGATGAAGCATTAAGTAAGTTCCCGAAAATGGTTGTAGATGAAAAGCAAGCAGAAAAAATAAAAAATGGTATGTTCTTAAAAAATGAATTGCAAATAACGACGCCATTTATAACAGTGTTTGATAAAAACGATCGTTGCCTTGCAATTTATGAGCACCATCCAAAACACCCTGGTATGCTAAAGCCGATGAAAGTACTTGTGAATAATCAAGAACTAAAGCTATAATGAATTATTGGAAGGATTATTACAGAAAAAGGTGAATTCAAGCGTGAAACTTATTCATTTAACTCATCCACATGAACAAAATAAATTAGAATTACCACCTACTGTAATGGCATTAGGATTTTTTGATGGCATTCATTTAGGACATCAATGTGTGATTCGAACTGCGAAACAAATAGCGGATGAAAAGGGATATAAAAGTGCAGTGATGACATTTTATCCGCATCCATCTGTTGTTTTAGGTAAAAAGGAAGCGCATGCGGAGTATATTACACCAATGTGTGATAAAGAAAAAATAGTCGAGAGTTTAGGAATCGATATATTATATGTTGTTAAATTCGATGAATCATTTGCAGGCTTATTGCCACAACAATTTGTAGATGATTATATTATTGGTTTAAATGTAAAGCATGTAGTAGCAGGGTTTGATTATTCATATGGACGTTTAGGAAAAGGAAAGATGGAGACTTTACCATTTCATGCAAGAGGGGAGTTTACACAGACTGTGATTGAAAAAGTTGAATTTCAAGAAGAGAAAGTAAGTTCTACGGCATTACGAAAGTTAATTCGAAATGGCGAAATGGAGCAAATTCCATCTATTTTAGGTAGAGCATATACAGTAGGAGGAACGGTTGTACACGGTGATAAACGTGGACGTCAAATTGGTTTCCCAACAGCTAATGTAGGTTTAAGTGATGAGTATCTATTACCACCTGTAGGTGTTTATGCAGTGAGATTAAAAGTTCACGATGAATGGTACGATGGTGTATGTAATATTGGATATAAACCAACCTTTAAAGAAGATGAGCGCCAACTATCTATTGAAGTGCACTTATTTGAATTTAACAAAGACATATATGATCAAAATGTTACAGTAGAGTGGCATATGCGTATAAGGGAAGAGAAGAAATTCAATGGCATCGATGAGTTAGTTGAACAAATCGCAAAAGATAAGAAAACAGCACAAGAATATTTTGCGAACGAAAATAATATACTTGCTTTTTCAAATGAAAAGTAGTATTCTATGTTATGTACTTTATGACAACCATTGCTTGGCATTGCGACTCACCGACGCTTGCTAGGTAATCGGGGGTTTAATTAATAGGAGGTGAAATAGGATGGCTTTAACACAAGAGCGTAAAAATGAAATCATTGCACAATTTAGAACTCATGAGACTGATACTGGTTCTCCAGAGGTTCAAATTGCTGTCCTAACGGAGCAAATTAACACTCTAAACGAGCACTTACGTACTCACAAGAAAGATCATCATTCACGTCGTGGTCTATTAAAGATGGTTGGTAAACGTCGTAACTTACTAACTTACCTTCGTAATAGCGATATCACACGTTACCGTGAATTAATCACAAAGCTTGGCTTACGTCGATAGTCAAAGAAGCGGGAATATTCCCGCTTTTTTGTTAGGTAAAAATATATCTTCTACTCTTTATAGCTTACTTCATTTTCGGTAATACTAGAGGTAGAATATTGTGATATACTATCCATTTACATAGAAGAATTGAATACTTTAAATTGAGAGGGGTACTTAAATGAGTCAAGAAAAGCAAGTCTTCTCGATAGATTTAGCTGGTCGCCAGCTAACAGTTGAAACAGGTCAGCTTGCAAAGCAAGCGAACGGAGCAGTATTAGTAAGATATGGCGATACAGCGGTTCTATCTACAGCAACTGCATCAAAAGAAGCAAAAAATGTAGATTTCTTCCCACTTACAGTAAACTATGAAGAGCGTTTATATGCAGTCGGAAAAATTCCTGGCGGTTTCATTAAACGTGAAGGTCGTCCAAGTGAAAAAGCAATTTTGGCAAGTCGTTTAATCGACCGTCCAATTCGTCCACTTTTCGCAGATGGATTCCGTAACGAAGTACAAGTTGTCAGCATCGTAATGAGTGTTGATCAAGATTGTTCTTCTGAAATGGCAGCTATGCTTGGTTCTTCATTAGCGTTATCGATTTCAGATATTCCATTTGAAGGTCCGATCGCGGGTGCAACAGTTGGTCGTATTAACGGCGAATTCGTTATCAACCCAACAGTAGAACAGCAAGAACAAAGTGATATTCACCTTGTTGTAGCTGGTACGAAAGATGCAATTAACATGGTTGAAGCAGGAGCAGATCAAGTGCCTGAGGAAACAATGTTAGAAGCAATTATGTTTGGTCATGACGAAATTAAACGTCTAATTGCATTCCAAGAAGAGATTGTACAAGCTGTAGGTAAAGAGAAATCAGAAGTGAAACTTTATGAAGTTGACGCTGATCTTAACCAAGCTGTACGTGAAATGGCTGAGAAGGATATGCATTCTGCAATTCAAGTACATGAGAAACATGCACGTGAAGATGCAATTAACGAAGTGAAAAAGCGTGTAATTGAGCATTACGAAGCGCAAGAAGCTGATGCTGATACATTAGGACAAGTAAATGAGATTTTATATAAAATTGTAAAAGAAGAAGTACGTCGTCTTATTACAGTTGAGAAAATCCGCCCAGATGGCCGTAAAGGTGACGAAATCCGTCCATTAGCATCAGAGGTTGGCATTTTATCTCGTACACACGGTTCTGGTTTATTCACACGTGGACAAACACAAGCATTAAGTATTTGTACATTAGGCGCATTAGGCGATGTGCAAATTTTAGATGGCCTTGGTGTAGAAGAATCAAAACGCTTTATGCACCATTACAATTTCCCATCATTTAGTGTTGGTGAAACAAGACCAATGCGTGGACCAGGTCGTCGTGAAATTGGTCACGGTGCACTAGGAGAACGTGCTCTTGAGCCTGTAATTCCGTCTGAAAAAGATTTCCCATACACAGTACGTCTTGTATCTGAAGTATTAGAATCAAATGGTTCTACTTCACAAGCGAGTATTTGTGGTAGTACTTTAGCAATGATGGATGCTGGTGTTCCACTTAAAGCTCCAGTTGCAGGTATTGCAATGGGTCTAGTTAAATCAGGTGAGCATTACACAATTTTAACTGATATTCAAGGTATGGAAGATCATTTAGGTGATATGGACTTTAAAGTAGCAGGTACAGCACACGGTGTAACTGCACTACAAATGGACATTAAAATCGATGGTCTATCTCGTGAAATTTTAGAAGAGGCATTACAACAAGCGAAAGTTGGTCGTATGCACATTCTAGATCATATGTTATCTGTAATTGCAGAGCCACGCACTGAATTATCAGCGTACGCTCCAAAGATTATTACAATGACAATTAACCCGGATAAAATCCGTGACGTTATCGGACCAAGCGGTAAACAAATTAATAAAATTATTGAAGAAACTGGCGTTAAAATTGACATCGAGCAAGATGGTACAGTATTCATTTCTTCAATAAATCAAGAAATGAACGATAAAGCTAAGAAAATTATCGAGGATATCGTTCGCGAAGTACAAGTAGGTGAAATCTACGAAGGAAAAGTGAAACGTGTTGAGAAATTCGGTGCTTTCGTTGAATTATTCAGCGGTAAAGATGGATTAGTTCACATTTCTGAACTTGCACTTGAGCGTGTAGGTAAAGTAGAAGACGTTGTGAAAATCGGTGATGTAATTACAGTTAAAGTCATCGAGATTGACAAGCAAGGTCGCGTGAATTTATCTAGAAAAGTATTGCTAAAAGAAGAGCAAGAAAAAGAAGCTGCTAAAGAAGAAAACAAACAAGAGCAGCAATAAGTAAAAGCCAGTTTAACTGGCTTTTTTTGTTATGTAAAAATATGATTTACATATATTTTTATGTCAGTATAGGTATAGTTTTCATTATAACGCTCAAATTAACAAAGATAAGAAGAAAAATGGTTTTTATATAGTTAATGGGAGGGTTTATATGAAAGCTCGTATATTGGCATACATATGTATATTCTTTTTATATGTCAGTGTAGGCTCTTATTCCGTTTTTGCACAGGATAACTTATATGAAGAAATTCAAAAGCATGCAAAACAATATGAGATTGCACCGCAAAATGCGATGATTGATAAGATATGGAAAGCCACACCAGGATATAATGGAAGACAAGTTGATATGGAAGCATCCTATAAAAATATGAAGAAGTTAAAGAAATTTGATCAAAAACATCTTGAATTCAAGGAAGTATCGCCGAGTGTCCACTTAGAAGATTTATCACCAGCGCCAATTTATAGAGGTCATCCGGATAAAAAGATGGTCGGGTTAACAATAAATGTGGCATGGGGAAATGAGTATTTGCCTCGTATATTAGAAATATTGAAAAAACATGATGTGAAGGCAACTTTCTTTTTAGAAGGACGTTGGGTGAAAGAAAATTTACGATTTGCAAAAATGATTGTCGATGCAAATCAAGAAGTTGGAAATCATTCTTACACACACCCTAATATGAAAACGTTATCGTCTGATGAAATAAGAGATCAGTTACAAAAAACAAATCGAATGATCGAAGCAGCTACGAATCAAAAGGTAAGATGGTTTGCACCGCCGAGTGGAAGTTTTCGGGATGAAGTCGTGAAAATTGCAGATGATTTTCAAATGGGAACGATTATGTGGACTGTTGATACAATTGATTGGAAGCGACCTGAGCCAGGTGTACTATTGCAGAGAGTAATGAGAAAAATACATCCAGGTGCTATCGTATTAATGCATCCTACTTCGTCCACAACAGAAGCATTAGATACAATGATTACAAAATTGAAGGAACAAGGATATAAAGTAGGGAATATAACAGAATTACTGGATGAAAAACGTGTAGATTAAATACATTTGCATGACATTCATCCTTAAACTTGTTATCATTAAATAATAGCACTTATTTAGAGAAACTGGCAGTAGGAGGAAAGTTTTTGATTAAAAAATATACTTGTAAAAATGGTGTAAGAATAGTTATGGAGAATATACCAACTGTAAGATCGGTTGCGATTGGTATTTGGATCCATGCAGGATCAAGAAATGAAAATGAAAAAAATAACGGGATTTCTCACTTTTTAGAGCATATGTTCTTTAAAGGAACAGAAACACGTAGTGCACGTGAAATTGCAGAATCATTTGATAGCATTGGTGGGCAAGTGAATGCTTTTACTTCAAAAGAATACACTTGTTACTATGCAAAAGTGCTAGATGAGCATGCTAAATATGCTTTAGATGTATTAGCAGATATGTTCTTTAATTCAACATTTGATGAAGAAGAACTGAAAAAAGAGAAGAATGTCGTATGTGAAGAAATTAAAATGTACGAAGATGCTCCAGATGATATTGTGCATGATATGTTAACGAAAGCAACATATGAAACGCATCCGCTTGGATATCCTATTTTAGGAACAGAAGAAACGCTTAATACGTTTACAGGTGATACGCTACGTCAATATATTAAGGATCATTACACACCTGAAAATGTAGTTGTATCAATTGCAGGAAATATTGATGAAGCCTTTTTACAAACAGTAGAGCAATATTTCGGTAGTTATGAAGGAACGACAAACCGTGAACAAGTACATAGCCCAATTTTCCATTTTAATAAGGTAGCACGTAAAAAGGAAACAGAACAAGCTCATTTATGTTTAGGATATAAAGGCTTACAAATGGGACACGAAGATATTTATAACTTAATTGTATTAAATAACGTTTTAGGCGGTAGTATGAGTAGCCGTTTATTCCAAGAAGTACGTGAGCAACGCGGGTTAGCTTACTCAGTATTCTCTTACCATTCTTCTTATGAAGATACAGGTATGTTAACGCTGTATGGTGGAACAGGTAGCCAACAATTGGATACACTGTATGAAACAATGCAAGAAACATTAGAAACATTGAAAAATACAGGTATTACAGAAAAAGAGCTTATGAATAGTAAAGAGCAATTAAAAGGAAACTTAATGTTAAGTTTAGAAAGTACGAATAGTCGTATGAGCCGTAATGGTAAAAATGAATTGCTACTTCGTAAGCACCGTTCACTTGATGAGATTATTGAAAGTGTAAACACGGTAACAAAAGAAAATGTAGATGAGTTAATTCGTAACATGTTTACAGATGAATTTTCTGCAGCATTAATTAGTCCAGA
Source organism: Bacillus sp. FDAARGOS_527 (assembly GCF_003812125.1). Lineage (NCBI taxonomy): Bacteria > Bacillati > Bacillota > Bacilli > Caryophanales > Bacillaceae > Bacillus > Bacillus sp. FDAARGOS_527. The sequence continues at coordinate 2,896,252 of NZ_CP033795.1, read as the reverse complement.
TGGAAAACTTCCAAAAGGAATAAAACTGTAATTACTATATATGATTTAAAAATAACCGTATCTCTTTTAAATGAGATACGGTTATTTTTTGTGGGTATATAGAATAGGTACTAATTATGGATAACTTAAATGAATAATTTGGGTAGGGGGAGAGAGTATGCGATTAAGTGAACTAAGTGGGAAAGAAATTGTTAATTTAGAAAGAGCAGAAAAAATGGGGGTTTTAGGTTATGTGGATTTAGAGGTTGATGAGAAGGATGGACAAATACAGGCTCTTATTATACCTGCTGGGAAATGGAGAGGTTTCAAAAAGGAACCACAAGAAATAAGAGTAGCATGGAGGCAAATTAAAAAAGTGGGGCATGATATGATTCTTTGTGATATTACAGATCGTTCAAATTCGAAGTGAAAGATGGCCATTTTGGCCATCTTTTTTTGTTCATTTTACTCAGAGCAAAATCCAACAGAATATCTTTCCTATGCCGAATTTTGAGGTAGGGCCTTCCTACATACAAATAGCGGGATACATGATAGGTGCTTTTTGTTTTTCAATCACCTAAAACTCGTACATTACATATGATGTGGAGGAAAAAGAAAAAGTAGGCACTTTTCTTATAAATGACAGAAAAAGAAGGTGAATTAGGGAATGTTGACTGAGATGCATATTGCTGTCATAGGAGGAGATGCAAGACAGCTAGAAGTAATTCGCAAGCTCGTTGAATTGGATGCGAAACTTTCATTGATAGGGTTTGATCAGTTAGACCATGGCTTCACAGGGGCAGCAAAAGAAAGTATACAAAATTTAGATTTCACTTCTTTAGATGCAATTATTTTGCCAGTTGCAGGTACAAATGCCAAGGGAGAAGTAGATACTATTTTTTCAAATGAAAAAGTTTCTATAACGAAAGAACAAATTGAAAATACACCAGAACATTTTACTATATATTCAGGTATTGGTACGCCTTACTTGGAAAATCTCGTATCTACTACAAACCGTAAACTAATTAAATTATTTGATCGTGATGATGTGGCAATCTACAATTCTATACCAACTGTAGAAGGTACATTAATGATGGTAATTCAACATACCGACTATACAATTCATGGTTCTAATGTAATGGTTTTAGGATTTGGTAGAACAGGGATGAGCGTTGCCAGAGCATTTCAATCATTAGGAGCCCATGTCAAAGTTGGAGCAAGACGATCGGAACATATTGCACGTATTACAGAAATGATGTTTTCTCCTTTTCATATGCAGAACATTGAGAAAGAAGTAGGGGATATCGATATTGTCATTAATACAATTCCGCATCTCGTTGTGACAGCGAATGTCATTTCAAAAATGCCGGCTCATACGTTAGTAATTGATTTAGCTTCTAAACCAGGCGGTACCGACTTTAGATATGCAGAAAAAAGAGGAGTCAAAGCGCTGTTAGCACCTGGATTACCAGGTATTGTTGCTCCAAAAACAGCAGGACAAATTTTAGCGAACGTTCTTTCTCAGTTATTAGCAGAAGATGTAATCGCAAGAAAGGAGAATGGGGAATGAATTTAAAAGGGAAAAGAATAGGGTTTGGTTTTACGGGTTCACATTGTACGTACGAAGAAGTAATGCCTCATTTAGAAAAGTTAATTGCTGAGGGAGCTGAAGTGCGTCCAGTTGTTTCTTACACTGTTCAATCAACAAATACGAGATTTGGCGAAGGGGCAGAATGGATTAAAAAGATTGAAGAAGTAACAGGTTTTAAAGCGATTAATTCAATCGTTGGCGCAGAACCACTTGGACCTAAAATCCCATTAGATTGTATGGTAATTGCTCCTTTAACAGGAAATTCTATGAGTAAATTTGCGAATGCAATGACAGACTCTCCAGTACTAATGGCAGCAAAAGCGACGCTAAGAAATGGCAAGCCTGTCGTATTGGCCGTTTCGACGAATGATGCTTTAGGGCTTAATGGAGTAAATCTCATGCGCCTAATGGCCACAAAAAACATCTACTTCGTCCCATTCGGTCAAGACGCACCAGAGAAAAAACCGAACTCAATGGTAGCACGCATGGAGCTGCTTGAAGATACAGTATTAGAAGCACTGCAAGGGAAGCAATTGCAACCGGTTGTCGTAGAAAAATTCAGATATATGAATTAAAAAACGAAAAAAAACGGACAATTTTTGATGAAACCATCATTCTTACTGTAGAATATGATAAAATTAACGTTATTAAGATTAGAAGGGGTATTCTATACTCCTTCTCATTCTAAGTTATAGAAGGATTGGTATCTAGAAAGGGGCATAGTGATGGAAAAGCAAAAAACTTTTCATGTCGCTGTAGTTGGAGCAACCGGCGCAGTTGGTGAACAAATGTTAAATACTTTAGAGAAACGAGAATTTCCAATCGGGAAGTTAACGTTACTTTCATCTAAACGATCTGCAGGTAAGAAACTTGTATTTAAAGGCGAAGAATTTACAGTTCAAGAGGCAACTCCTGAAAGTTTTGAAGGAGTAGATATCGCACTATTTAGTGCTGGTGGATCTGTATCAAAACAATTAGCGCCAGAAGCAGCAAAGCGTGGTGCGATTGTTGTTGATAATACAAGTGCATTCCGTATGACAGAAAACGTGCCACTTGTTGTACCTGAAGTAAATGAAAACGACTTAAAAGAACATAACGGTATTATTGCAAATCCAAACTGTTCTACAATTCAAATGGTAGTAGCTCTTGAGCCAGTTCGTCAGCAATATGGTTTAAAACGAGTAATCGTTTCCACATATCAAGCTGTATCAGGTGCTGGTGCGGCAGCGATTGAAGAACTTCATGAACAATCACAAGCAATCTTAAATGGTGAAGAAGTAAAGGCGAATGTTTTACCTGTATCAGGTGATAAGAAACATTTCCCGATTGCTTTCAACGCGATTCCACAGATTGATAAGTTCCAAGATAATGGATTTACATTTGAAGAAATGAAAATGATTAATGAAACGAAAAAAATTATGCATATGCCAGAGCTAGAAGTAGCGGCAACATGTGTACGTTTACCAGTTGTATCAGGTCACTCTGAGTCTGTTTACATTGAAGTAGAAAAAGAGGGCGTAACAGTAGAGGAATTAAAGAACTTACTTGCAAATGCGGAAGGTATCGTTCTGCAAGATAACCCAGAAGAGCAATTATATCCAATGCCAGCTACTGCAGTAGGTAAAAACGAAGTATTCGTTGGAAGAATCCGTAAAGATTTAAATAACGATAAAGGATTCCATCTTTGGGTCGTATCTGATAACTTATTAAAAGGCGCTGCATGGAATTCTGTTCAAATTGCAGAGCGCTTAGTAAAATTACAATTAGTGTAAACGGCTAAGAGAAGGTGCAAAATATGAAAATTATTGTTCAAAAATTTGGTGGCACATCTGTACGTGATGAAAATGGACGTAAGCATGCGCTTCATCATATAAAAAAATCGCTAGATGCGGGTTATAAAGTAGTGACTGTCGTATCTGCTATGGGTCGTAAAGGTGAACCATATGCAACTGATACGTTGTTAAGTCTTGTAAATCAAGAGGAATCTCACATTTCTAATCGTGAGCAAGATTTATTATTATCATGCGGAGAATTAATCTCAGCAATCGTTTTCTCTAACATGTTAAATGAGAACGGTATAAAAGCGGCGGCATTAAATGGTGCACAAGCTGGTTTTGTAACAAATGATGATTTTACAAATGCTAAGATTATTGAAATGAATTGTGATCGTATACACGAAGAGCTAGAAAATGTAGATGTAATCGTTGTGACAGGATTCCAAGGACAAACGAAAAAAGGTGATACGACAACACTTGGACGCGGAGGTAGTGATACTTCAGCTTCAGCTTTAGGTGTTGCGCTTCATGCTGAATATATCGATATCTTCACAGATGTAGAAGGTGTGATGACTGCGGATCCTCGCATTGTAAAAGATGCACGTCATCTTCAAACTGTAACGTATAACGAAATTTGTAACATGGCATACCAAGGTGCAAAAGTCGTTCATCCACGTGCAGTTGAAATTGCGATGCATGCAAAAGTACCGCTTCGTGTACGTTCTACGTACTCTGATAGTGAAGGTACGCTTATTTCAGCATCTGACGGCGCTACAAAAGGCCGTGATGTAGAAGAACGTCCTGTTACAGGTATTGCACATGTATCAAATGTGACGCAAATTAAAGTACTTGCAAAAGAAACAGCATATGATTTGCAGCAGCATGTGTTTAAAGAAATGGCGAATGAAGGAATCAGTGTCGATTTAATTAACATTTCACCTACTGGGGTAGCTTATACGGTGAGTGATAATGTATCAAATCGTGCAGTTGAACTATTACAAAACCTTGGATATGAGCCAATTGTGACAGAGCATTGTGCGAAAGTATCTATTGTAGGAGCTGGAATGGCAGGATACCCAGGGGTTACTGCGAAAATCGTTACAGCTTTAGCTGAAAAAGGTATTCAAATTCTGCAATCAGCAGATAGTCATACAACTATTTGGGTTCTTGTAAAAGAAACTGATTTAGTGGAGGCTGTAAATGCATTACATAGTGCGTTTGAGCTTTCAAAAGAAAAGCAACTGGAACAATAAGGAGTGAGACCATGATAGATTTTGGGACAATTGCAACCGCGATGGTAACACCGTTTGATATAAACGGCAATATCGATTTTGCAAAGACAACGAAATTGGTAAATTATTTAATTGATAACGGTACAACAGCAATCGTGGTAGGAGGAACGACAGGAGAATCTCCTACATTAACTTCAGAAGAAAAAGTAGCGTTATATCGCCATGTCGTATCTGTTGTCGATAAAAGGGTGCCCGTAATCGCTGGAACAGGTAGCAATAATACGCATGCTTCTATTGACTTAACGAAAAAAGCAACAGAGGTTGGTGTTGATGCAGTAATGCTAGTAGCACCGTATTATAACAAACCGAGTCAAGAAGGAATGTATCAGCACTTTAAAGCAATTGCTGAAAGCACGCCGCTTCCGGTTATGCTATATAATGTTCCAGGACGATCTATTGTACAAATCTCCGTTGATACAGTTGTTCGTTTATCAGAAATAGAAAACATTGTTGCGATTAAAGATGCAGGCGGCGATGTGTTAACAATGACAGAAATCATTGAAAAAACAGCGGACGACTTTGCAGTATACAGCGGTGATGACGGTTTAACGCTACCAGCTATGGCAGTTGGAGCGAAAGGTATCGTTTCTGTAGCATCTCATGTTATCGGAAATGAAATGCAAGAAATGATTGCAGCGTTCCAAGCAGGTGAATTTAAGAAGGCGCAAAAATTACATCAATTACTTGTAAGAGTAACGGATTCATTATTTATGGCGCCAAGTCCAACACCAGTAAAAACAGCGTTACAAATGGTTGGATTAGATGTAGGTTCTGTACGTTTACCACTTCTTCCATTAACAGAAGAAGAAAGAGTAACGTTACAATCTGTTATGCAATCTATCCCTCGTTAATAAAAAATGACCTAGTGTAGAACTAGGTCATTTTTTTATTGGTATGAAATCTTTTCTTCTCTATTCTCATCTAGATACCTTCTTATAAGATCTATATTATGCACCTAACTAATCACTTTTTTGTTATGTATTGCAACATGTATAAGAAAATAATCGTACCCCTTTAAAGGAATTAAAAAATCATAGTCATTATAGAATAAACATTTGTATGAACATAATAAACTACCGGTTTTGTTTTTTAGAGAAAATCCTTCAAATAGGATGTAATTCATAAAAAAACTCCATTTTGTAAGTGTTTTTGTTCAATTTTAGAAAAATAAGTCTTGAAAATCTATATTATGAAATAAATTTAGAGTATTTATAGCTATTTCTTCAAAACGATATGGGGTACGAAATCGGAGTAAATATAAAGGACATCAGTTCGATAAGTTTGTTGGGAATGCGTTCTTTTCCTTTTTCTTTCGCACGATTTAACTTGTGTTCTATTTCTTGTATCAGGTATAATATGGCTAAGTAGCTTAGTACGGGTATGCTTAGCAAAATTGGTAAAAATTATAATTTGATTACATTTTCATATCATATCGAATAAGATATTTGATTTATATAATGAAAGAGAGGTGAAACCTGGTTTAAAAAATAAACAAGGACATGATATCGCATAACGGTAAGGACATTCGTCTTGGACGGTGAATATATGGTGGTTGTAGAGTTTCCCCTGGTGTCTCTGCAATTTTAGTGAAATCAGTGTTTGAAAGATTTTTAAACCAGGCAACAACATGAAGAGAAAAGAGAATGAGTCTGTTAAAGTATTTGCTCTTGGTGGAGTAGGTGAAATCGGGAAAAACATGTACTGTGTTGAAATTGATTCTGAAATCTTTATTGTAGATGCAGGGTTAATGTTCCCGGGAGATGAAATGTTTGGAATTGATATCGTTATTCCTGATATTACATATTTAGTAGAAAACCAAGAGCGAGTAAAAGGTTTATTTATTACTCACGGTCATGAAGATCATATTGGTGGCATTGTTTACGTACTTCGTAAATTATCAATTCCAGTGTATGCAACGAAATTAACGGTAGGACTTATACAAGAAAAACTTGGCGAAGCGGGTATGTTAGGCCGTGTAGATTTAAAAACAATCGATTCAAATTCAACAGTAGAGTTTAATACTACAACGGTGTCATTCTTTGGAACGACACATAGTATTCCAGATTCTGTTGGTGTTTGTTTCCATACATCAAAAGGTGCGATCGTATATACGGGAGACTTTAAATTCGATCAAACTCCAATTGGAAATAGTGGAGCAGACCTTGGGAAAATGGCTCAAATCGGAAATGAAGGCGTTCTATGCTTATTATCTGATAGTACAAATGCTGAGCGTCCAGGCTATACAGGTTCTGAAAAAGAAGTTGGTGTAGAAATTTCTAAAGTGTTCTACGGCGCAGAAGGACGTATTATCGTTGCTTCATTTGCATCGAATGTACATCGTATTCAACAAGTATTTGATGCAGCTGCTGAAACAGGACGAAAAGTAGCGGTTGTAGGACGTAGTATGGTGAAAGTGGTAGATATCGCAAGACGTCTTGGTTATTTAGATGTTCCAGAAGGTATGGTTATTTCACTACAAGAAGTAGACAATTTCCCAGAGAAAAAGGTAGCTATTTTAACGACAGGTAGCCAAGGTGAACCGATGGCAGCCCTTTCTAGAATGGCAAAGCAAGCTCATAAACAAATTTCAATTCGTAAAGGTGATACGGTTATTATCGCGGCATCTCCAATTCCAGGTAATGAAATATCTGTATCGAAAATTATTGATTTGTTATTTAGAGCGGGAGCTGAAGTTGTTTATTACGGTGAAAGAAAAGTTCACGTTTCAGGTCACGGTAGTCAAGAAGAATTAAAATTAATGTTAAATTTAATGAAACCGAAATATTTTGTACCCGTACATGGTGAGTTCCGTATGCAAAAAGCACATGCATACTTAGCTGAAGATGTAGGTATTGCAAGAGAAAATATCTTTATTGTAGAAAAAGGCGATGTAATTGGTTTTGGTGATGATGAAGCGAACTTAGTTGGCAAAGTGCAAGCTGGCAATGTGTTAATTGATGGATTAGGTGTAGGTGATGTTGGTAATATCGTTCTTCGAGATAGAAAAATGTTATCTCAAGATGGAATATTAGTAGTTGTTGTAACACTGGGTAAAGACGAAAAGAAAATTATCTCTGGTCCAGAAATCATTTCACGTGGATTTGTATATGTACGTGAATCAGAAGCGTTAATTGACCGTTCTACAGAGATTGTACGTATGATTGTTGAGCAATCAATTAAAGAATATTCAATTGAATGGTCTATGTTAAAACAAAATATTCGTGAATTATTAGGACAGTTCTTGTACGAAGAGACGAAGAGAAAACCTATGATTTTACCGATTATTATGGAAGTATAAAAAAGATCACCTTTACGGGTGATCTTTTTTCTTTTTTCACTCTATCGAATGAAATTTATAACTTAAGAAATACTAATTATATACGAGTGAAAGGGGATGCGATATGACAGAACGTGATCGTTATACAAATGAAGAGAAAGAGGCTGAGCCGAAAGAAACTGGCAAAGAAGCTTCAATAGTGGAAAAAATTCAACAGCTTGGACAAACGAATGTACCGCAAATGAATGAATCACGTATTCATTGTTTAACAATTGTTGGACAGGTGGAAGGTCATGTTCAGTTGCCACCGCAAAATAAAACAACAAAATATGAGCATATTATTCCACAAATTGTTGCGATTGAACAAAATCCGAAAATTGAAGGCTTGCTTTTAGTGTTAAATACAGTTGGAGGTGACGTTGAAGCTGGGCTAGCAATTTCTGAGATGGTCGCTTCACTTTCAAAACCGACAGTATCTTTAGTTTTAGGTGGAGGGCATTCTATCGGTGTGCCGATTGCCGTTTCTACTGACTATTCATTTATTGCGGAAACTGCGACGATGACAATTCATCCGATTCGTCTAACAGGTCTTGTTATAGGGGTGCCGCAAACATTTGAGTATTTAGATAAAATGCAAGAACGAGTCATTCGATTTGTGACGAAGCATTCGAAAGTAACAGAAGATCGTTTTAAAGAGCTTATGTTTGCGAAAGGAAATTTGACGCGAGATATTGGTACGAATGTAATTGGTGGAGATGCAGTGAAGTATGGTCTTATAGATGATGTCGGTGGTATCGGAAATGCGATTCGAAAATTAAACGAATTAATAGATAATCGTGCGGATGATCATGCAGAAGGGACAATGTTACAATGATTTTATATACAATTATGCCAGAGCAACTCGTGTATCCAGCCGATTATTCGCAATGTGAAAGTCAAAAAGTCGTAAATATAAATGGTGTTGAATTAATGGTTTCAGAAGAAGAACATGGGTATTATTCTATTGTACGCGTGTTAAGTACGGATCCGCTTCACTACTTAGAGTTTGAGCCGGGACAGAAAATAACCTTTTAGCAAAAAGAAGGATTTTGTTTAGAAGCTATGGTATAATATAAAAAACAAGACGGTTGAGCAGCCATGAGAGGGCTGCTTTCTTCTGTTTATTTAACATTTTACAAGAAGTGTAAAAATAGAAGATATAAAGACCTGAAAAAATAGAGAAAATAAACATATAAGCAGAGTTTTTTAGGAATTTTTACTTATATGTAGATCACGAGGTGAAGAAATGGCAAAACAAAAGCAAAGAGGGACGAAGGCAAAGGCAAGACGTACGATAAAGCCAACTTTGTATTATGAAATCGTCGGTTTAACTCTTTTTGCACTTTCAATCATTACGATTTTACAGCTAGGTGTTGTAGGAAAATCGTTTGTGTTATTTTTTCGCTTCTTCTTTGGTGAGTGGTACATAATTGGTGTGTTAGGTGTAATAGCTTTATCCGTTTCATTCGTTATAAAACGTGGATGGCCGAACCTTTTAAATAAACGGTTAATCGGTTTTTATTTAATAGTATTGGCGATATTAATGTTTAGTCATATTACATTATTTAACCTTCTTACGAAAGATGGAGCAGTGCAAAATACTTCTGTTATTGTAAGTACGAAAGATAATTTCTTTCTTGAAATGAAAAAAGGGCCGGATAGCGTTCATTTAGGTGGTGGCATGTTTGGTGCACTTATGTTCGCCACTTGTTACTTCTTATTTGACGAAGTAGGAGCTTATATTATTGGTATTATTTTAGTTATTCTCGGTATACTTTGTATAACAAATAAGCATATTGGAGAAGTGTTAGCTCCAGTTGGTAGAATTCTTAGAAGTCAATTTCAAGTGATGCAAGGGGACTATAAAGATTGGAGAGCCAAAAGAACGGCTGAACAAACAGAAAAGAAAAAAACAACAAGAAGCACAAGGAGCAAACGTGCTGCAGAACATGAAGAAATTATTGAGCCGATGGAAGAAATCTCAATTGATCCTCCGATTATTTCGAATTTCACTGAGAATTATCCTGTAAATGAAGAAGAGGATAAACGAATTGAAGTAGAGGAAGAAGAGTTAATCACTTCACCGTTTATTGAAGAGGCTCCACCAGTTGAAGAGCCGAAGAAAAAGCGTGGAGAAAAAATCGTTGAATCGCTAGAGGGGGAAACACAAGCACCTCCTATGCAATTTTCAAATGTAGAAAATAAAGATTACAAGCTTCCTGCGCTTGATATATTGAAATTTCCAAAGAATAAGCAAGTTACAAATGAAAATGCGGAAATTTATGAGAATGCTCGTAAATTAGAACGTACTTTCCAAAGTTTTGGAGTGAAAGCGAAAGTAACAAAAGTACATAGAGGTCCTGCAGTTACAAAATATGAAGTGTATCCTGATATGGGAGTAAAGGTAAGCAAAATCGTCGGTTTAAGTGATGATTTAGCACTTGCGTTAGCGGCGAAAGACATTCGTATTGAAGCGCCTATTCCCGGGAAATCAGCTGTAGGAATTGAAGTTCCGAACTCAGAAGTCTCCATGGTAACGCTTAGAGAAGTTCTTGATTCTAAAGCTAACAATCATCCGGAAGAGAAGTTGTTAATAGGCCTTGGACGAGATATTACAGGTGAAGCTGTATTAGCCCGCTTAAATAAAATGCCCCATTTGCTAGTGGCAGGTGCGACAGGTAGCGGGAAAAGTGTATGTATTAACGGTATTATTGTTAGTATTTTAATGCGTGCAAAACCACATGAAGTAAAATTAATGATGATTGATCCGAAAATGGTAGAGTTAAATGTATATAACGGTGTGCCTCATTTGTTAACACCAGTTGTAACGGATCCGAAAAAGGCATCGCAAGCATTGAAAAAAGTTGTAAGTGAAATGGAGCGTCGTTATGAGTTATTTGCTCATAGTGGCACGCGAAATATTGAAGGATATAATGATTATATAAAAGAGCATAATAATCAATCAGAAGCGAAACAACCGGAATTACCTTATATTGTCGTAATTGTGGACGAGTTAGCAGATTTAATGATGGTTGCTTCGTCGGATGTAGAGGATGCGATTATGCGTCTAGCGCAAATGGCTCGTGCTGCCGGTATTCATTTAATTATTGCAACGCAACGTCCATCAGTTGATGTCATTACGGGAGTTATTAAAGCGAATATTCCGTCACGTATTGCATTCGCTGTATCATCTCAAACAGATTCTCGTACAATTCTTGACGGCGGTGGTGCAGAGAAACTGCTAGGTCGTGGGGATATGCTATTTATACCAATTGGTGCATCGAAACCTGTACGTGTACAAGGTGCGTTTTTATCAGATGATGAAGTTGAGAGAGTTGTAGAATATGTTATTGGTCAGCAAAAAGCGCAATATCAAGAAGATATGATCCCGCAAGATGTTCCTGATACGAAGCAGGAAGTAGAAGATGAATTATATGATGAAGCAGTTCAGCTCGTAGTGGAAATGCAAACAGCCTCTGTTTCTATGTTGCAACGTAGGTTTAGAGTTGGTTATACCCGTGCTGCCCGATTAATTGATGCAATGGAAATGAATGGTGTAGTAGGTCCGTATGAAGGTAGTAAACCACGTGAAGTGCTCATTAATGATGTACAAGAAAAAAGTTCATGAAAAAAGCCTAATTGTTTTTACAATTAGGCTTTTTTATATGCTGGTTTTGTTATATACTATATTCAGTGTTAAAGAAAGGGCTTACATTTAAGGTGGTTCTTTAGAATACGAATACTTTTGTATGGTTTTTTGTGAACGTTCGATATTTAATGTAGAAAAATGTTAAATTTTGTTGACACGTATGGGAGCAAGTGGTAAGATTACTTCGAAAAGAATCACTGCCTCATATAATCTTGGAGATAAGGTCCATAAGTTTCTACCTGGCAACCATGAATTGCTAGACTATGAGGGGAAAAGTGTGTAACAAAGGATGTAAGAGATCTTTGTGCCGAACTTTTTCTCGCTATGAGGAATGTTTATGGTGCAAAGTTTTTTTTATGCAGTAAAGAGTGAAAATTTTATTTTAAAAAATTATTAATATTTATTCGACAATTATGCTTATTTTTAGTATTTAGCAATTTTTATTATGTTGTAAGTTGAAAAAAGAGAAAAGAAGTCTTACATCAGAGGTCGAATAATTGAAATGCGGGGGAGTCTTATGTCAGTAAAATCCGATAGTCGTCACCTATATTTACGGGTGATTGATCACATCAAAGAAAAGATTAAAGATGGGGCTTACAAAGAAAGACAAAAGTTGCCATCAGAGTTTGATTTAGCGAAAGAACTTGGCGTAAGTAGAGCGACTTTAAGGGAAGCGCTGCGTATTTTAGAAGAGGAAAATGTTGTCATTCGTAGACATGGTGTAGGAACATTTGTAAATGCAAAACCGTTATTTTCTTCTGGGATTGAACAACTTTCTAGTATTACAGATATGATTTCTAGTGTGGGGAAAACACCAGGAACTATCTTTTTATCATCATCTACAACAAGTTTAACAGAAGAAGAAAAAGAGAAGTTTAATAGTGAAGATGGTTTTAATGCAGTGATGATTGAGCGTGTGCGTACAGCAGATGGGGAACCTGTTGTATATTGTATCGATAAACTTGCAAAAGAAATCTTGCCAGATTTATCGGGATACAACGAAGAATCATTGCTTACAGTGATACATAACAATACGCACAAACGTATCACATACGCAGTTGCTCATATTGAGCCAATTGGCTATCATCCGAAAATCTCACCGATTTTGGAATGTGAACCGGAAACGGCATTGCTAGTATTAAAACAAATGCACTATGATCAAAATGATGAGCCAATCTTATATTCTATCAATTACTTTAGAGCTGATAAGTTTAGCTTCCACGTATTAAGAAAACGTATGTAGGTAGGTTCCTTTTTAGGGAGGTGACAGCAAGAAGTTAGGGACAGCAGCGTATAAAAAATAGACAAATCATTTCAGGAGGGGTTTCTAGTATGAAGAAAAAAACAGGTCTTTTATTATCATTAACATTAGCAGCAAGTGCGGTGTTAGGTGCATGTGGTAACTCGGATAAAGCGAGTAGCGACAAAAAAGAGTTTAAAGTTGGTATGGTTACGGATGTTGGGGGCGTTGATGACAAATCATTTAACCAATCAGCTTGGGAAGGTTTAACGAAATTCGGTAAAGACAATAATTTAAAGAAAAATGAAGGATATCGTTATCTTCAATCAAGTAAAGATGCTGATTATATCCCGAACTTAACGAAGTTTGCGAAAGATCATTATAACACAACATTTGGTATTGGTTACTTAATGGAAAAATCAATTGCAAAGGTAGCTGAACAATATCCAAAAGAGCAATTTGCGATTGTAGATACAGTTGTAGAGAAGCCAAACGTAACAAGTATTACATTTAAAGACCATGAAGGTTCATTCCTAGTTGGTGCTGTAGCAGCGATGACGACAAAATCAAATAAAGTTGGGTTTGTTGGTGGTGTAAAAAGCCCATTAATTACAAAATTTGAATCAGGCTTTAAAGCTGGTGCAAAAGCAGTAAATCCAAATATCGAAATTGTATCACAATATGCTGATGCATTTGATAAACCAGAAAAAGGCTCTGTATTAGCTTCAGCAATGTACGGTGGTGGAGTTGACGTAATTTATCATGCTTCAGGTGCAACTGGTAACGGTGTATTCACAGAAGCGAAAAACCGTAAGAAAAAAGGTGAAAACGTTTGGGTAATCGGTGTTGACCGTGACCAAAATCAAGAAGGTATGCCTGAAAACGTAACTTTAACATCAATGGTAAAACGTGTTGATATTGCAGTAGCAAAAGTAGCACAAGAAGCGAAAGACGGTAAATTAAAAGGCGGTAAAGTAGAAGAATTCGGATTAAAAGATGACGGTGTTGGTATTGCGAAAACTACTGACAATGTGAAAAAAGTAAATCCAGAAATCTTAACAAAAGTAGAAGAGCTTGAGAAGAAAATCACTGACGGTGAAATTAAAGTCCCTGCAACTGATGAAGAATATAAAACATATGAAGCTTCTCTAAAGAAATAATAATAGAGAAATAGCAAAGGTTAGTTCGTAGAACTAACCTTTGCATATATAAAAATACTTTTAATAGAGTGTAATTAGGGAGTGTTCCCTGCTAAAAGGAGGAACAAAATGGAATACGTAATTGAGATGAACAATATTACAAAAGTATTCCCAGGCATTGTAGCGAATGACGATATTACGCTGCAAGTAAAACAGGGAGAAATACATGCTTTACTTGGAGAAAATGGTGCAGGGAAATCCACATTGATGAATGTACTATTTGGTTTGTACCAACCAGAACAAGGTGAAATTAAAATTAAAGGAAAACCTGTAAAAATTACAAATCCGAATATAGCAAATGACCTTGGTATTGGGATGGTCCATCAGCATTTTATGCTTGTTCATAATTTTACAGTTACAGAGAATATTATTCTTGGAAATGAGCCGAAGAAAAACGGGAAAATTGCTGTTGAAGAAGCGGCAAAAGAAATTAAGCAATTATCTGAACAGTATGGTTTGGCTGTTGATCCACATGCGAAAATTGAAGATATTTCTGTTGGGATGCAGCAAAGGGTTGAAATATTAAAGACTCTTTATCGTGGTGCTGAGATTTTAATATTTGATGAGCCAACCGCGGTGTTAACTCCTCAAGAAATTCATGAGTTGATTCAAATTATGAAAAAGCTTGTGCAAGAGGGGAAATCTATTATCCTTATTACACATAAGTTGAAAGAAATTATGGAAGTTTGCGATCGTTGTACAATTATTCGTAAAGGTAAGGGGATTGGTACTGTTGATGTAGCGGAAACGGATGAGCATAAACTTGCAGAGTTAATGGTCGGACGTCAAGTGAATTTTAAAACAGAAAAAATAGAAGCTAAACCAATGGAAGAAGTACTATCTATTGCAAACCTAATTGTTCATGATACGCGCAAGTTACCTGCTGTAAAAGGCCTTGACTTAACTGTTCGTGCAGGAGAAATCGTTGGGATTGCAGGGATTGATGGAAATGGTCAAAGTGAATTAATAGAGGCGATTACTGGTTTACGAAAAGTTGAGTCAGGTTCTATTGCAATTAAAGGAAAAGAAATAACGAATTGGCCTGTTCGAAGAATAACAGAAGAGGGGATTGGTCATATTCCTGAAGACCGTCATAAACACGGGCTTGTTCTCGATTTTTCTGTTCGGGACAATATTGTTTTACAAACATACTATAAAAATCCATTTTCAAAGAAAGGGATTTTAAATTTTAGTAAAATTACAGAAAAAGCGAAAGCACTTATTGAACAGTTTGATGTACGTACACCTAGTGAGCAAACGTTAGCTCGCGCTCTATCTGGTGGAAACCAACAAAAGGCAATTATTGCACGTGAGGTAGATCGTAATCCAGATTTACTAATTGCAGCACAGCCGACACGTGGTTTAGATGTAGGTGCGATTGAATTTATTCATAAAAAATTAATTGAGCAGAGAGATAATGGTAAGGCAGTATTGCTTTTATCTTTAGAACTGGATGAAATTTTAAATGTAAGCGATCGAGTGGCTGTTATATATGAAGGGAAAATTGTAGCAATTGTGGATGCGAAAGAAACAAATGAACAACAGCTTGGATTATTAATGGCCGGCGGGACAGGGAAAGAGAAGGTGAACACAAATGGCTAAAAAATTTTTAACAGAACGAACAATTAATATTTTAGTACCTGTGTTATCCGTAGTTTTCGGTTTACTTGTTGGTGCCATTGTAATGTTAGTTAGTGGATATGATCCAATTGTTGGATATGCCGCGCTTTGGGAAGGGATGGTTGGCAATCCACAAGCTATCGGTGAGACGTTGCGTACGATGATTCCGCTTGTATTAGCTGGTCTTTCAGTAGCATTTGCATTTCGTACAGGTCTTTTCAATATTGGGGTGGAAGGACAGTTATTAGTTGGATGGCTCGCTGCTGTTTGGTTTGGATATGCAGTGTCGTTACCAGCAATTTTGCATATTCCGTTATCTATTTTAGTGGCGGCAATTGTCGGCGGTTTATGGGGCTTTATACCTGGATATTTAAAAGGGAAACTTAAAGTAAATGAAGTAATTGTTACAATTATGATGAACTACATTGCACTTTATGTTACGTATGATCTTATTAAACGTTTTATCCACGAAGGTAATGAAAAATCTTATGACGTACAAGCAAGTGCTTCGTTAGCTTCTGATTGGTTATCTTCATTGACAGATGGATCTCGTTTACACTGGGGAATTGTTGTGGCTATTATCATTGCGATTGTAATGTGGTTCTTATTAGATAGAACAACGTTAGGGTATGAATTAAAATCGGTTGGTTTTAACCAAAATGCCTCTCAATACGCAGGAATGAAAGTATCGCGTAATGTTGTATTATCAATGACAATTGCTGGTGCTTTTGCAGGAATTGGTGGAGCTATGGAAGGATTAGGGACATTCCAAAGTATGACAGCAATGTCTTCGTTTACTGGTATTGGATTTGATGGGATTGCGGTAGCACTTTTAGGCGGAAATAATCCATTTGGTATACTATTAGCAGCTTTACTGTTTGGTGGTTTGAAAAGTGCAGCACCACAAATGAATTTCGAAGCAGATGTACCTTCGGAGTTAATTAACGTTATTATTGCATGTATTATTTTCTTTGTAGCGTGCAGTTATGTTTTACGCTGGGCACTTACACGCATGAGCAAGGAGGGGAAATAAATGAGCTTTTTAGATATTTTAGCCATTCTTGTGACGGGTACGTTATATACGGCAGCGCCACTTATTTTTACGGCGTTAGGTGGAGTGTTCAGTGAACGTTCTGGAGTTGTAAATATAGCGTTAGAAGGTTTAATGTTATTTGGTGCATTTATTGGTATTGTTACAACGTTATTAATGGGTGATACGTGGGGATCGATGACTCCTTGGATTGCATTATTATTTGCAGCAATTGGTAGTGGATTGTTTGCACTTCTTCACGCAGTAGCATCCATTACATTCCGTGCAGATCAAGTAGTGAGCGGAGTAGCAATTAACTTCTTAGCACTTGGTTTAACAGTATTTGCGATTAAGAAAATCTTTGGCAAAGGACAAACTGATTTCATTCAATACCGCATTGAAAAAATCGATGTTCCGGGTCTTTCGGATATTCCGGTAATCGGAAAAATCTTTTTCTCTAATGTACCGTTAACATCATATATTGCTATTATTTTAGCGTTTGTCGTTTGGTATATCATTTATAAAACGCCGTTCGGTCTTCGTCTTCGTGCGGTTGGTGAGCATCCAATGGCAGCGGATACGATGGGGATTAACGTATATAAAATGCGTTATATTGCAGTTGCTATATCTGGAATGTTTGCAGGAGTTGGTGGAGCGGTCTTCGCTATGTCGATTTCTGGTAACTTCTCAGGTGCTACAATTACTGGACAAGGTTTCTTGGCGTTAGCAGCAATGATTTTCGGTAAATGGAATCCACTCGGTGCTCTTGGAGCGGCTCTGTTCTTCGGATTTGCTCAATCATTAGGAATAACAGGCGGTACAATTCCAGTACTAAAAGAAATTCCAAGTGTATTCTTAACGATATTACCGTATGTATTCACAATATTAGCGCTTGTTGGTTTTGTAGGTCGTTCTGAAGCTCCGAAAGCATTAGGAACTCCTTATGAAAAAGGAAAACGATAAGTATAAAAAAAGCTCGCACATTAGTGCGGGCTTTTTTACATAGACTATATTTAATACGGAATTTTACTATGTTCCTTACATATTACAGTTTTTAGAAAGAGCCTAATGTAAGTATAGTGAGGAAGAAAAGTTGATTTTTCATTTCTAAAAACTGTATATTGAAGAGGAATATTCCTATATACGTAAAGGAGGGCTATAAATGAAACTGATGGAACAACAGTTACATGAGTTAGGTGGTTTACGAGTACATATTATTCCAACTGATAAATATAAAACAAATACATTTGTATTTCGTTTGAAAGCACCTTTAAATGAGGAGACGGTGACAGAGCGTGCCCTATTGCCATACGTATTGCAAAGTGCGACAGAAAAGCTTCCTTCTGTAATTCGTCTTCGTCAATATTTAGAAGAATTATACGGATCTTCTTTGGCGGTAGATGTAAGTAAAAAAGGAGAAGATCATATCATCTCTATTTATGTAGACATTGCAAATGAAGTATATTTACATGATGCACCACCGTTATTTGAAAAAGCGCTTTCTATGTTATCGGATATCGTTTTACATCCAGCGAAAGAGGGGAATGGTTTTCTGCCTTCTATTGTAGAAAGTGAAAAGAGAGCGCTCTTACAACGAATTGAAGCGACGTATGATGATAAAATGCGTTATGCAAACGAGCGTTTAATTGAAGAAATGTGCAAAGTAGAACCGTATCGTTTAAGCGCAAATGGGAAAAAAGAGAGTGTTTCTTCTATTACAAATGAAAGTTTGTATCAATATTATCAAAAAGTGTTAGCGGAAGATGAAATGGACCTATACATTATTGGTGATATTTCAGAAAACGCAGTTGATCTTGTAAGTAAGTATTTTTCTATTTCAGCACGTCCTGTGAGGGAAAGAAATGTACTTCTTCATAAGAGAAATAATGGAGAAAAAGAAGTTGTGGAAAAACAAGAATTAAAACAAAGTAAATTACACATCGGATATCGTACATTTATTACGTATAAAGACGAAGATTATTTTGCGCTGCAATTGTTTAATGGATTGTTTGGAGGATTTTCTCATTCGAAGTTATTCGTTAATGTTCGTGAAAAAAATAGTTTAGCGTACTATGCAGCATCTCGCTTTGAAAGTCATAAAGGTTTATTATTTGTCATGTCAGGAATCGAAGCGAAAAATTATGAAAAAGCGGTTGAGATTATTAAAGAGCAAATGCTTGCAATGCAAAATGGTGATTTTTCTGAAGAAGAGATGCATCAAACGAAAAGTGTTATTCGAAATCAAATATTAGAAGCAATTGATACACCGCGTGGATTTGTGGAAATGCTGTATCATGGTATTATTTCAGATCGTACGCGTCCGGTTGAAGAATGGCTTACAGGTATTGAAAGTGTGACGAAAGAAGAGATTGTGAAAGTTGCTAAAAATATTGAATTAGATACAATTTACTTTTTACACGGAACGGAGGGAGAATAAATGGAGAAAATTGTTTATGAGCAATTAAAAGAGACACTCTATTATGAAAAACTTCCTAATGGATTAGATGTATATATTTTACCGAAGCAAGGATTTAATAAAACATTTGCAACGTTTACGACAAAATATGGTTCTGTGGATAATACATTCGTACCACTAGGTAAAGAAGAAATGATTCGTGTGCCGGATGGGATTGCTCATTTTCTTGAGCATAAACTATTTGAAAAAGAAGATCACGATGCCTTCCAATTGTTTAGTAAACAAGGGGCATCGGCAAATGCTTTCACATCATTCACAAGAACAGCTTACCTTTTTTCATGTACATCAAATGTAGAACAAAATTTAAATACATTGTTAAATTTCGTACAAGAGCCTTACTTTTCTGAAAAAACAGTTGAAAAAGAGAAAGGTATTATTGGGCAAGAAATTCAAATGTATCAAGATAATCCAGATTGGCGCTTATATTTTGGGTTAATTGATAGCTTGTTTGTAAAGCACCCGATTAAAATTGATATTGCGGGTACAATCGAGTCTATTAGTAAAATTACGAAAGATCTACTATATGAATGTTATGAAACGTTTTATCATCCAAGCAATATGTTAATGTTTGTTGTAGGTGCAATTGATCCAGAGAAAACGATGGATTTGATACGTGAAAATCAAGCGAAAAAAGATTATAAAAACCAACCAGAAATAGTACGTTCATTCGAAGAAGAACCAGATGAGGTAAATGAAAAGAAGAAAATTATTTCAATGCCTGTACAAACTCCGAAATGTTTAGTTGGTATTAAAGCGACAAACTTAAAAGAAAAAGGGGAAGCCCTTTTAAAACAAGAAATTGCGCTTACGTTACTTTTAGATTATTTATTTGGGAAAAGCTCCGTTCATTACGAATCTTTATATAATGAAGGGCTCATTGATGATTCGTTCTCGTATGATTATACGGAAGAGAATAACTTCGGTTTTGCAATGGTTGGCGGCGATACGAAGCAACCTGATGAGCTGGAAGAGCGTTTGAAAGGTATTTTATTAAATACAAATTATGATCAATTAGATGAGGCGGCATTAGAACGAGTAAAGAAAAAGAAAATAGGTGGCTTTTTACGTTCCTTGAATTCACCGGAATATATTGCAAATCAATTTACAAGATATGCGTTTAATGAATCGAGTCTGTTTGATGCATTGACTGTATTAGAAAGTTTAACTGTTCAAGATTTACAAGAAGTAGCAAAATTATTATTATCAGAAGAAAAAATGAGCGTTTGTCAAGTGTTACCAAAAAAATAAAAGGTTTCATAATAATACCCTCATCTTATCATTGATAAATTGTAAGATGAGGGTATTATTTATTTGTAGGGAAAAGATTTTGTTGAGATAAGAGAGGAATTGTATGAAAAAGTATGCATTAGTAACTGGAGGGAGCGGAGGGATTGGCTCTGCTATTTCGAAACAATTAATTCAAGATGGATATACAGTATATGTTCATTATAATAACAGTGAAGAGAAAGTGAATGAGTTGCAGAAAGAATGGGGTGAAGTAATTCCTGTTCAAGCAAATTTAGCTTCTACTGATGGAGCAGAGCAATTGTGGAAACAAATTGAACATCCTCTTGATGTTATCGTATATGCAGCTGGGAAGAGTATTTTTGGACTCGTAACAGATGTAACGAACGATGAATTGAATGATATGGTAGAACTTCAAGTGAAGAGTATCTATAAATTATTATCGATGGCATTGCCATCTATGATTCAACGGAGAAGCGGTAATATTGTACTTGTTTCGTCTATATGGGGACAAATTGGCGCGTCATGTGAAGTTCTTTACTCGATGGTAAAAGGTGCGCAAAATTCATATGTGAAAGCTTTAGCAAAAGAGGTTTCATTAAGTGGAATAAGAGTGAACGCGGTGGCGCCAGGTGCAATTGAAACGGAAATGTTAAACGTATTTTCAGAAGAGGATAAGAATGAAATTGCGGAAGAGATTCCGTTAGGACGATTAGGATTACCGGAAGAAGTAGCAAAAACTGTGTCATTTCTCGTATCACCAGGTGCATCTTATATAACTGGACAAATTATTGGAGTAAATGGCGGGTGGCATTGCTAAAAATTTCTTACATAAAAAATGAAAAACTGTACAAATTAAGCATGATTCTATTACTAAGTAGTGAGGTGCTTACACATGTCAGTTTTAGATAATTTTGATCAATGGAAGAGCTTTTTAGGAGAACGTTTAGAACAAGCGCAAGGAAAAGGTCTTGATGGTGGTGCTGTATCAGATATGGCATTTCGTGTTGGTGATTATTTAGCAAATGAAGTAGAAGCACGCAACGATCAAGAGAAATTATTAGCTGAACTTTGGAAAGTTGCTGACGAACAAGAGCAACATACAATCGCAAACTTAATGGTAAAGTTTGTACAACATAAGTAAAAAATAGAGAGGGGATTCTCCTCTCTATTTTTTTTGTATAATAATTGAAAGGGATAGATTATACATTTAGCTTCCCTATTAAGGTGAAATCATATAATATAGTACGTAGGTGTAAAGTAAGCAAGGGGAGTGATCTTGGATGATTGAATGGTATTTTGAATATGAAATACATAAAAACCGACCTGGCTTGCTTGGTGACGTTTCTTCGTTAATCGGTATGCTCGGCATTAATATTGTCACAATTAATGGTGTAGATAATGCAAGGCGTGGATTACTCCTTATGTGTGATAATCAAGAGCAAATCTCTAGACTAGAATCAATTTTAAATACGATGGATAACATAACGGTAACGAAATATCGTCCGCCAAAGCTAAGAGATAAGCTAGCGGTTAGACATGGTAGGTACATACAACGAGATGCAGATGATAAGAAGACATTTCGGTTTGTGCGTGATGAATTAGGGTTACTTGTAGACTTTATGGCTGAAATAATGAAAAAAGAAGGCCATAAGCTAATTGGTATACGAGGAATGCCTCGTGTTGGAAAAACAGAATCCATTGTTGCCGCAAGTGTTTGTGCAAATAAAAGATGGTTATTTGTATCGTCTACTCTTATTAAGCAAACTGTTCGTAGTCAATTGATTGAAGATGAGTATAGCGACGACAATATTTTCATCTTAGATGGAATCGTGTCAACAAAGCGTGCTAACGAAAGGCATTGGCAGCTTGTTCGTGAAATTATGAGATTGCCTGCAACGAAAGTTGTGGAACATCCTGACGTATTTGTGAGTCAGTCAGAATACACATTGGATGATTTTGATTATATTATCGAGTTGCGTAACGATTATGATGAAGAAATTCAATATAATTTAGTAGATGAAATTGAGCAAGGTACGCAAAATAATTTCTCTATGTTTGACTTTTAAAGAAATATTGAGGTGTTAGTAGTGACAGAATTAGGACAAAAGCTGAAAGAAGCAAGAGGAACGAAAGGCTTGTCTATTGATCAGCTGCATGAGATTACAAAAATTCAAAAACGCCATTTAGTAGCAATTGAGGAAGGCAGTTATGATGTATTGCCAGGAGCTTTTTATGCGCGTGCATTCATTAAACAATACGCAGATGCGGTTGGATTAAATGGAGAGGAACTGCTTGTAGAATATCAGAGTACGATACCACAATCTGAAAAACGCGACGTTCCACAAGTGTCAACCGGACAAAAAACACAAGAAACAATGCAGAAATCTTCATCATGGCCAATTGCAGATCATATGCCGAAAATCTTAGTTGCGCTGTTAGTAATCGCAGTTGGAGTGGTAATTTGGTTTATTTTCCAAGCGTTAACTGGAAAAGGTGATGAGAAGGTTCCGAATGCTCAAAGTGAGAAAATTGAAGTTAAAAAAGCGGAAAATTCTCCGTTAGATACGAAGAAAGATGAAGTGAAAGCGGAAGAGCCGAAAAAAGAGGAACCAAAAAAAGAAGAATCGAAAAAAGAAGAGCCAAAGAAAGAAGAACAACCAGCGCAACCAACAGGACAACAAGAAATCAAAGTAGTTGGGACAACTGGTAAGGAGTCCACTTTGGAAATTCATAACAATAAAACTTTAGAATTAGAAATTACAACAAAAGGTGCAAGTTATGTAGGTATTAAAAATGAGGCAGGAAATGATATCTTTAGTGGAACAATAGAGGAAGGTCAAACTCAAAAATATGATTTATCAACAGCGAAAGTGGTAAACCTTAATATAGGAAGTGCACCGAATGTTGAATTTAAATTAAATGGCCAAGTGGTTACATTCCCGTTGAATCCAGAAGAGAATTATCATCAAAAATTCTTGATTAAAAATCTAGGGATAGAGCAACCTGCACAATAACAGTCATCGCTTCGATGACTTTTTTCAATGAACAAATGTTTTTGATATGATGGAGGAATAGCTGTGAATTTACCAAATAAAATTACAATATCTAGAATCTGCTTAATTCCAATTTTTATGGTAATTATGTTAGCGCCCTTTGATTGGGGTTCATACACAATTGGTGATGTTGATTTACCAATTCAACATTTAATAGGAGCGCTTATCTTTATTGTTGCTTCGGCTACAGATTGGATTGATGGGCATTACGCAAGAAAGTATAATCTTGTAACGAATTTAGGGAAGTTCCTTGACCCGTTAGCTGATAAATTACTTGTTTCAGCGGCACTTATCACGTTAGTTGAGATGCAATACGTACCTGCTTGGATCGTTATTGTCATTATAAGCCGTGAGTTTGCGGTCACTGGTTTACGTCTTGTACTTGCTGGAACAGGGGAAGTAGTTGCGGCAAATCAGCTAGGGAAAATTAAGACGTGGACACAAATCATCGCGATTGCGGCATATTTATTACACGATGTACCTTTAAATTTAATCCATATTCCAGTTGCTGATATCTTTATATGGATTGCATTAATTTTTACTGTTATTTCAGGATGGGATTATTTCTGGAAAAATAGAGCTGCTTTTGTAAACTCAAAATAGAAGTTTATGGGGGAATTGGGATGAACGCTGAAATTATTGCGGTTGGAACAGAATTATTACTTGGACAAATTGCAAATACGAACGCCCAGTTTTTGTCTGAAAAGTTAGCTTCAATTGGAATTAACGTGTACTACCATACTGTAGTTGGTGATAATAACAAGCGACTGCAGCAGGCGATTGAAGTTGCAGAAGAACGTGCGGATATGCTCATTTTCACAGGTGGATTAGGACCGACAAAAGATGATTTAACGAAGGAAACAATAGCGTCTAGCTTAGCGGAAGAGCTTGTATATGATGAAAAGGCATTGGCATCAATAAGCGATTACTTTAAGCGAACAGGTCGAGAGTTCACGGAGAATAATAAAAAGCAGGCGCTCGTTTTGGATGGGGCGACTGTATTTGCAAATGATCACGGTATGGCACCTGGTATGGGATTAAATAAGAACGGAAAAGTTTATATTTTATTACCAGGACCACCGAAAGAAATGAAGCCGATGTATGTAAGTTATGTGGAGCCTTTTTTACGTAACTTTACAACAGGAGAAAACATTTATTCTCGCGTGCTTCGCTTTTTCGGAATTGGGGAATCTCAATTAGAGGTGAAAGTTCAAGATTTAATTGATGGACAAACGAATCCGACAATCGCCCCGCTTGCCAATGATGGAGAAGTAACATTACGTTTAACGGCTAAACATCAAAATGTTCATGAAGCGGAGAAACTCATTCAGCATGTGGAAGATTTGATTTTAGAAAGAGTTGGAGAATTTTTCTACGGGTATGACCAAGAGTTTCTACATTATAAGGCGATAGAGTTATTGAAGAAAAAAGGATTAACTTTAGCGTGTGCGGAAAGTTTAACAGGTGGTCTATTTGGTAATCAAGTAACAGAAAACGCTGGTGTGTCTTCCGTATTTAAAGGCGGTGTCATTTGTTACCATAATGATGTGAAGCAACATGTATTACATGTACCTGAGGAAGTCTTGTCTACTGACGGTGCAGTTAGTAAAGAATGTGCTCGTTATCTTGCTGAAAATGTTAGAGAATTATTAAAAGCGGATATCGGAATTAGTTTCACTGGGGTAGCAGGACCGGATGCTTCAGAACATAAAGAGCCGGGAACTGTATTTGTTGGATTGGCGATTAAAGATGAACCAACTGTAGTCTTTCCTCTAAATTTAAGCGGAAGTCGTCAACAAATTAGGGAACGCTCAGCAAAATATGGATTTTATCATTTGTATAAAAAGCTAGAAGAGATATAAGTCTCTTTTAGCTTTTTTTAATGGTTAAATGTGGTTATATTTAATGAAAAATAAAAAAATCGAATAAATGTTCGATTTTTGTTGGCAAATTGAATTGAAAATAGGTATAATAAGATTAGCAATTCAGTTAAGGAGGAATTTTGAATGAGTGATCGTCAAGCGGCATTAGATATGGCGTTAAAACAAATAGAGAAGCAATTCGGTAAAGGTTCAATTATGAAATTAGGAGAACAAGCGGAGCGTAGAGTTTCTACAGTTTCTAGTGGTTCTTTAGCACTTGATGTGGCATTAGGGGTAGGCGGATACCCACGTGGCCGTATTATCGAGATTTATGGACCTGAGAGTTCAGGTAAAACAACAGTTTCATTACATGCAATTGCAGAGGTACAGCGCCAAGGTGGACAAGCAGCATTCATCGATGCGGAGCATGCAATGGATCCTGTATATGCACAAAAATTAGGTGTTAACATCGATGAATTACTATTATCACAACCTGATACAGGGGAGCAAGGTTTAGAAATCGCAGAAGCACTTGTACGAAGTGGTGCGGTTGATATTATCGTAATTGACTCTGTAGCAGCTCTTGTACCAAAAGCTGAGATTGAAGGAGACATGGGTGACTCACACGTAGGTTTACAAGCTCGTCTAATGTCTCAAGCACTTCGTAAACTTTCAGGTGCAATCAATAAATCAAAAACAATCGCAATCTTTATTAACCAAATTCGTGAAAAAGTTGGGGTTATGTTCGGAAATCAACTACAAGTTGCTTAATCGTAAAGATTAAGGAGTTTACCATGGGTTTCCCTTGCTAGTGATAGCATGTTAAAAACCTTGTGAACCTTATTGCCTAAGGGTGTAACTATCCATATAGTTGCTAACGGTGAAGCCCACCATTATT
This sequence comes from Bacillus sp. FDAARGOS_527, assembly GCF_003812125.1. Classification (NCBI taxonomy): domain Bacteria; kingdom Bacillati; phylum Bacillota; class Bacilli; order Caryophanales; family Bacillaceae; genus Bacillus; species Bacillus sp. FDAARGOS_527. Next base: position 2,870,024 of record NZ_CP033795.1, on the reverse strand, counting down.
TAGGGTAATACCGTGCCAAGCTCCATAGTGATATGGGGAAGGTGTAGAGACTACCGAAAAGAACTTTTAGTTAACTGAGTAGGGTACGGCAGATGATAGGCTACTGCTGGAAGTGCAAGGCTCTCTGTAAAGAGATGAAGAGATAGTCCGGACTATAGAGATGGAAAATCTATAGATAGTGCCAGAAACAACTCCAGGTGGTCGTGCGTTGAAATTCTATTCAACTGTTCGTCTTGAAGTACGTCGTGCGGAGCAATTAAAACAAGGTAACGACATTGTTGGTAATAAAACAAAAGTAAAAGTAGTTAAAAATAAAGTGGCACCACCATTCCGTGTTGCGGAAGTTGATATTATGTACGGAGAAGGTATTTCAAGAGAAGGTGAAATCTTAGATATGGCTTCTGAACTTGATATCGTTCAAAAGAGCGGTGCTTGGTACTCTTATAATGAAGAACGCTTAGGACAAGGTCGTGAAAATTCAAAGCAGTTCTTAAAAGAAAATACGGATTTAAGAGAAGAAATTGCCTTCTTTATTCGTGAGCATCACGGAATTAGCGAAGATTCAGGTGCTGAAGATATGGAAGATCCAAGTCTTCTTGATTAAAGTGGGATAAAAGACACGGCTTCGTGTCTTTTATTTTTGTATCATTATGAAAGCGTTGTATATCGTTGGAGATAAAATATTTAATCCATCTAAAACAGTATGTGTACAGAGGGATATATGCGTGTTTTACATGAATAAACTGGAATTTACTAAGGTTTTCCAGGATAATATGCTCTCTGCTTTTTAGATTCCTATATAAATTAGAGCTGAAGGTAAAGAAAGTAAAAGTAGACAACGCTTGACAATGAAAATTGCGATAGATACAATGAGAATGTATATTTTTTCTTATATACGAAACACTCTTCTCAAGAAGAGAAGTAATATTCGGAGTAAGACTTAAATCTTGCCGAAATAATAATATGACATTTTAATTGTGAAATGAAGAAAGTCCCTTAAAAAAGCGGGACGACGGTCTTTGCTGTATGTTGTTATTCAATGTACATGCCGACAGTCTTTTTTCATTCATAGCAAGGGGAGGTGAAATCATGAGTAGTACTGCAGTTTGGATACTCATCTCCATTTTGCTTGCAACAGTCGGTGCAGTTGTTGGCTTTTTTGTTCGAAAGTCTATTGCTGAAGCGAAGATTAATGGTGCAGCTAATGAAGCAAAACGTATTATAGATGAAGCGAATCGTGAAGCTGAAGCACTTAAGAAAGAAGCGCTTTTAGAAGCAAAGGATGAAATTCATACACTTCGTACAGAAGCTGAATTAGAAATTCGTGACCGTAGAAGCGAATTACAAAAACAAGAAAATCGTTTAATGCAAAAAGAAGAGAACCTTGATCGTAAAGACGAAACGCTCGATAAACGCGAGCAGCAGTTAGAAAAGAAAGAGGATTCTCTTGTAGCGAGACAACAACAGATTGAAGAGTTGGAAAGCAAAGTGGGAGAGTTAGTTCAAAAGCAACAAACAGAATTAGAGCGCATTTCCAATCTGACACGCGAACAAGCGAAAGCAATTATTCTTGGTAAAGTAGAAAGTGAAGTTTCTCATGAAATTGCCGTAATGGTAAAAGAAAGTGAAGTTCGTGCGAAAGAAGAAGCAGATAAGAAAGCAAAAGAGATTTTATCTCTTGCAATGCAGAGATGTGCAGCTGATCATGTTGCTGAAACAACCGTTTCGGTTGTAAATCTTCCAAATGACGAAATGAAGGGACGTATTATCGGACGTGAAGGTCGAAATATTCGTACGTTAGAAACGTTAACAGGTATTGACCTAATTATCGATGATACACCAGAAGCGGTTATCCTTTCTGGATTCGACCCAATTCGTCGTGAAACAGCTCGTATCGCTCTTGATAAACTAGTACAGGACGGACGTATTCACCCAGCGCGTATTGAAGAGATGGTCGAAAAATCAAGACGTGAAGTGGACGAGTATATTCGTGAAGTCGGAGAGCAAACAACGTTTGAAGTGGGTGTTCACGGTTTACATCCAGATTTAATTAAGATTTTAGGTCGTTTGAAATACCGTACAAGTTACGGGCAAAACGTCTTAAAACACTCTATGGAAGTTGCATATTTAACTGGACTTATGGCAGCAGAGCTTGGTGAGGATGAAAAACTAGCAAGACGTGCTGGTCTATTACATGATATCGGTAAAGCGATTGACCATGAAGTAGAAGGTAGCCACGTTGAAATTGGTGTTGAACTCGCAACGAAATATAAAGAGCATCCTGTAGTTATAAACAGTATTGCATCTCACCACGGAGACACAGAACCAACTTCTATCATTGCAGTTTTAGTTGCAGCAGCAGATGCATTATCAGCTGCAAGACCTGGAGCTCGTAGTGAAACACTTGAGAACTATATTCGTCGTCTTGAAAAGTTAGAAGAGATTTCAGAGTCTTATGAAGGCGTAGAAAAATCTTTCGCAATTCAAGCAGGACGAGAAGTTCGTATTCTGGTAAAACCAGATACAATTGATGATTTAGAAGCTCATCGTTTAGCTCGTGATATTCGAAAACGTATTGAAAATGAACTGGATTACCCAGGACATATTAAAGTAACTGTTATTCGTGAAACACGTGCAGTGGAATACGCAAAATAAAGTGGTGAAACACCACTTTATTTTTTTGTGTTGGAATTGGTTAAAATAAAGGAAATTAGTTATACCTAGCATACAAGTGAAACAAACTTATAATAAATATATTGTAAGATAATTACTTGAAGCTATAGTAATAAAAAATGTAGTACATAGGAAGGGTAAGACATATGAGAATATTATTTGTTGGGGATGTAGTAGGATCTCCTGGTAGAGGTATGATTCAACAATACGTACCGGCATTAAAGAAGAAATATACACCTACAGTAACCATTATTAATGGGGAAAATGCAGCAGGTGGACGTGGAATTACGGAAAAAATATACCGAAACTTTTTAGAATGCGGAGCACAAGCGGTTACACTTGGAAATCACGCTTGGGATAACCGTGAAGTATTTGAATTTATTGATGATGCAAAATATCTTGCAAGACCAGCTAACTTCCCAGAAGGCACTCCAGGAAAAGGGCTTATTTTTGTGAACTGTAATGGAACAGAAGTTGCAGTTATTAACTTACAAGGACGTACGTTCCTTCCTCCGATTGATTGTCCATTCCGTAAAGTGGATGAATTAATTAACATTGCGAAAAAACGTACGAATATTATTTTTGTTGATTTCCATGCGGAAACTACAAGCGAAAAACAAGCGTTAGGTTGGTATGTAGATGGTCGTGCTACAGCGGTAGTAGGTACACATACGCATGTTCCTACAGCAGATAATCGCATTTTACCAAGTGGAACGGCATATATCACAGATGTTGGTATGACAGGACCGTACGATGGAATTTTAGGTATGGACCGAGAAGCAGTATTGAAGAAGTTTTTAACAAACTTACCAGTACGATTTGAAGTGACAAATGGTAGAACACAATTAAGTGCAGTGCTAATTGATGTGGACCCTAATACGGGAAAAGCTAAGAAAATTGAGCGTATCTTAATTAATGATGATCAGCCATTTTTTGAGTAATTCCTATTAAAATTTAGATAAGTTATTATTTTTTAATTTTTTAGAAAAATTACAGAAATTTAGCAGGAATACGTGTCATTCCTCGTGAATATAAGTTAAAGTGAAATAATTGCTAATACTTTTTATAGAAACGAGGAGGAAACGCGGAATGGAAATATTAAAAGTTAAAGCAACGTCGGTCCCTAATTCTGTAGCTGGTGCACTTGCAGGTGTTATTCGCGAACGCGGAACAGCAGAAATTCAAGCCATTGGTGCAGGTGCATTGAACCAAGCGGTAAAGGCAGTAGCAATTGCAAGAGGATTTGTAGCGCCTAGTGGTTTGGACCTGATTTGTATCCCAGCGTTTACGGATATTATGATTGATGGGGAAGAGCGTACAGCAATAAAATTAATTGTAGAACCTCGTTAAGTTTAAACAACCTGTTTGCAGTATGCAAACAGGTTGTTTTTATAATGGAGGAATGAAAATGAAAATTTTTGATGCCCATTGTGATGTACTCTTTCAGTTATGGAATGCGAAGGGGAAAAAGGATTTTAAACATGATTCGCAATTACATATTACGTTTGAACAGTTAAAGAGAAGAAAAGGAAGTATACAATGTTTTGCTATATATGTTCCAGAAATAGTGGCGTATGAAAAACGATTTGAAGTGGCATTACAAATGGTAGATATTTTTTATAATGAAATTTTATCACTACCGGGTGTAAAGTTTATTCGGACAAAAGATGATATGAACATGTTAAAACAGGACGAGATTGGAGCGATATTAACACTAGAAGGATGCGAAGCACTTGGAAAAGATGAAATGAAATTACGGTTGTTTTATCGCCTAGGAGTACGTTCTTTTGGACTAACATGGAATTATGCCAATTTATTAGCTGATGGTGCGCTAGAGACGCGTGGGGCAGGTTTAACGACTTTTGGTAAACATATTGTACAAGAACTTAATACATTACATGTATGGACTGATGTTTCTCATTTGAATGAAAGAAGTTTTTGGGATGTGATTGAAATTGCAAAAAATCCTATTGCTTCCCACTCAAATTGTATGAAACTTTGCCAGCACCCACGTAATTTAAACGATGAACAACTTAAAGCTCTTATAAAGCGAAATGGCATGATCGGTGTCACTTTTGTACCGCAGTTTCTAACAAATGAAAAACAAGCGAATGTAGCAGATATAGTAAGACATATCGAATATATTTGTTCATTAGGTGGAGAGAACAATATAGGGTTTGGTTCGGATTTTGATGGGATAGTAGAAACAGTTGTAAATGTATCAGCGTATCGAGATTATGAAAATGTAATTAACGAGCTTTGTAAACACTATGCTGCATCTACTGTAGAGCGATTTTTATATGATAATTTTGTTGAATATATAAGCTTTTAAAATTTTTGTTTTAAAAATCCAGAAAAATTAGAATTAATTCATTTGATATTATTGCTTTTTTTAAGACCTAATACTAGAATGAAAAACAAAATAGCTTTATACTAAAGATTCAGGGAAATCAGAAGAGGCATAATTTGCGTCCATTGTAGTTTATTTGCATAAAAAATGCTAAACTATTACTGTAAAAAAATACACTACAATGAATGCAGCCAAAAGGGGTGTAGGAGATGATTAGTCAACTTTCATGGAAAGTTGGAGGCCAACAAGGTGAAGGAATTGAAAGTACAGGAGAAATCTTCTGTATTGCATTAAACCGATTAGGATATTACCTATACGGTTACCGCCACTTCTCATCACGTATAAAAGGCGGCCATACAAATAATAAAATTCGTGTAAGTACAACAGAAGTACGCGCGATCTCAGATGATTTAGATATTTTAATTGCTTTTGATCAAGAAACAATTGATTTTAACTTCCACGAACTACGTCCGGGCGGGATTGTAGTTGCAGATGCGAAATTTAATCCGACAATACCTGACAATACAGATGTAAATCTATATGTGATACCGTTTACAGATATTGCATCAGAATTAGGCACATCATTAATGAAAAACATGGTTGCTGTTGGAGCATCAAGTGCGGTATTAGGATTAGATGAAACAGCTTATTTAGATGTTGTTGAAGAGATCTTTGGTCGTAAAGGAGAGCAAGTCGTTCAAAAGAACATGGACGCAATTAAGCGCGGCTCTCAATATATGAAAGAGTTACTAGGTGAGAAAGTAAACATGATGCAGCTTGAAAAAGCTGATGGTCAGAAGCGCATGTTTATGATTGGGAACGATGCGATCGCATTTGGTGCAGTAGCTGGTGGTGCTCGCTTTATGTCTGCATATCCAATTACACCTGCATCTGAAATTATGGAATACTTAATTAAAAAATTGCCAAAAGTCGGCGGAACAGTAATCCAAACTGAGGATGAAATTGCAGCTTGTACAATGGCAATCGGTGCAAACTATGCTGGTGTTCGTACATTAACTGCATCTGCTGGCCCAGGTCTATCTTTAATGATGGAAGCGATTGGTTTAGCAGGTATTACAGAAACGCCATTAGTAATTGTTGATACACAACGTGGTGGTCCAAGTACAGGATTACCAACGAAACAAGAGCAGTCTGATTTAATGGCAATGATTTACGGTACGCACGGTGAAATTCCAAAAATCGTAATGGCGCCAAGTACAGTGGAAGAAGCTTTCTATGATATTGTAGAAGCGTTTAACTTATCTGAAGAATATCAAGTACCTGTTATTTTCTTAACAGATTTACAGCTTTCTTTAGGGAAACAGACAGTAGAACCACTTAAGTTAGATAAAGTGGAAATTCGTCGCGGTAAGCTTGATTTAGAAGCGGAATTACCAGAACGTGAAAATAAAGCATACTTCAAGCGTTATGAAGTAACAGAAGATGGCGTTTCACCACGTGTTTTACCTGGTATGAAAAATGGTGTTCACCATGTTACAGGTGTAGAACATGATGAAACTGGTAAACCATCTGAATCAGCATTAAACCGTAAAGATCAAATGGACAAACGTTTCCGTAAAATGGAGAACTTGAAGTTTAATACCCCTGTTTATAAAAATGTTAAGCATGAAGAAGCAGACGTATTGCTTGTTGGATTTAACTCAACTCGTGGTGCGATCGAAGAAGCAATGGAGCGCTTAGAACAAGAGGGTATGAAAGTAAACCATGCTCATGTGCGTTTAATTCACCCGTTCCCAACAGCTGAAATCGATCCACTTGTGAAAAATGCGAAGCGTGTTGTAGTGGTAGAAAACAATGCAACAGGTCAACTTGCTAACATTATGAAAATGAATCTTGGTAACGGTGAGAAAATTTCTAGTCTTTTAAAATATGATGGGAACCCATTCTTGCCGAAAGAGATTTACAACGAATGCAAAAAAGGGGTTGTATTAAATGGCAACATTTAAGGACTTTCGTAACAGTGTAAAACCAAACTGGTGCCCAGGTTGCGGAGACTTCTCGGTGCAAGCTGCAATTCAACGTGCGGCAGCTAACGTTGGCTTAAATCCAGATGAACTTGCTGTTATTTCTGGTATCGGCTGTTCAGGTCGTATTTCAGGTTATATTAATTCATATGGTGTGCATAGTATTCATGGTCGTGCCCTTCCAATTGCACAAGGTGTAAAAATGGCAAACCGTGATTTAACAGTTATCGCATCAGGTGGTGACGGTGATGGATTTGCGATTGGTATGGGACATACGATCCATTCTATTCGTCGTAACATTGACATTACGTACATCGTAATGGATAACCAAATTTATGGATTAACAAAAGGGCAAACTTCACCACGTAGTGAAGCTGGATTTAAAACGAAAAGTACACCACAAGGTTCAATTGAACCGTCACTAAATGTTATGGAAATGGCTTTAACAGCTGGTGCAACATTTGTGGCACAAAGCTTTTCAAGTGATTTAAAAGAATTAACACAAATTATTGAAGCTGGTATTAACCATAAAGGATTTTCATTAATTAACGTATTCAGCCCATGTGTTACTTACAATAAAGTAAATACTTACGATTGGTTTAAAGAGAATTTAACAAAACTAAGTACAGTAGAGGGATATGATCCGTCTAATCGCATGATGGCTATGCAAACATTAATGGAAAACAACGGATTAGTAACAGGGTTAATTTATCAAAATACAGCGCAGCCTTCATACCAAGAACTAGTAAAAGGCTATAGTGAGAAGCCTTTAGTGCAATCTGATTTAAACATGGATCAGAAAATGTTTGATGAGCTTGTTGCTGAATTTATGTAATGTAAGAAGAGGAGGTTGCCATTTGGCAGCCTTTTTTAATGAGTAAAAATATAAAGCAGTCTTATTTACTTGGAAAATTCAGAATGGTAAAATAATATATAAATCGTTGTATGAAAATTGCATGTTCATTAACTAGGAAATGTAATAATAGGATAAGCCTTCTTCTTTGTAAAAATTGGCGAAACACTTCATACTATGGTAATGTGTATAGGGATAAAGCAATATGCTTTTGAGTAGGACAAAAGAAATACAAAAAGGGAATGTCTATTTGTGTGGGGAAGACTTCATTCTTATAGATGATTAGATTGATTACTCAAGTTTCAAAGGACAAGTATCTCTCCAGCTATCTAACCATTTTTGAGGTGGGTCTAAGCGCATTAAAATGGACTATAAAGTGTGTATAGTTAAGGGTGAAAGGAGATTACCGATGAACGAGCAACAACGATTAGCAAGTCAACAAGTGAATTCCTCTACGAAAAAAGAAGAGAAAGATTATAGCAAATACTTTGAAAGTGTATACCAACCACCTTCCTTAAAAGACGCGAAAAAGCGAGGGAAAGAAGAAGTTAAAATTGAACGGGATTTTGGCTTACCTGAAGAGTTTCGCAATTTCGGTACAGGAAGAAAGTTTTATATTCGTACATATGGTTGTCAAATGAATGAGCACGATACAGAAGTAATGGCGGGTATTTTCACTGCACTTGGATATGAACCAACCTTTTCAACTGAAGAAGCAGATGTAGTATTATTAAATACTTGTGCTATTCGTGAAAATGCTGAAAATAAAGTGTTCGGTGAACTAGGGCATTTAAAGGCACTAAAACGAAGAAATCCTGATCTTTTAATTGGTGTATGTGGTTGTATGTCCCAAGAGGAATCTGTTGTAAATAAAATTATGCAAAAAAATCAGCATGTAGATATGGTGTTTGGAACGCATAATATTCATAGATTACCGTACATTCTAAAAGATGCAATGTTCTCGAAGGAGACGGTAGTTGAAGTTTGGTCCAAAGAAGGAGACGTAATTGAAAATCTTCCGAAAGTACGTCGTGGTGATATTAAAGCTTGGGTAAATATTATGTATGGCTGTGATAAGTTCTGTACATATTGTATCGTACCGTATACACGCGGAAAAGAGCGAAGCAGACGTCCAGAAGACATTATCCAAGAGATTCGTCATTTAGCTGCGAATGGTTATAAAGAAATTACGTTACTTGGACAGAACGTAAATGCATATGGTAAAGACTTTGAAGATATAGAATACGGTCTTGGCGATTTAATGGACGAGCTCCGTAAAGTTGATATTGCCCGTATTCGTTTTACAACGAGCCATCCACGCGATTTCGATGATCACTTAATTGAAGTGCTTGGAAAAGGTGGCAACTTAGTAGAACATATTCACTTACCAGTTCAATCTGGAAGCACAGAAATGTTAAAAATTATGGCGCGTAAATATTCACGTGAGCATTATTTAGAGCTTGTAAGAAAAATTAAAGAAGCAATTCCAAACGCGGTATTAACAACTGATATTATTGTCGGTTTCCCGAATGAAACAGATGAGCAATTTGAAGAAACGATGTCGTTATATCGTGAAGTAGGGTTTGATACTGCCTTTACCTTTATTTATTCTCCGCGTGAAGGTACACCAGCTGCAAAAATGAAAGACAATGTACCGATGGAAGTAAAGAAAGAACGTCTTCAACGCTTAAATGCATTAGTAAATAAATTGGCAATTGAAAAGAATAATCGTTATAAAGGTCAAATTGTAGAAGTGTTAGTTGATGGAGAGAGTAAAAATAATCCAGAAGTACTTGCAGGTTATACTCGTACAAATAAACTTGTAAACTTTGTTGCTCCAAAGTCTTTAATTGGTCAGCTTGTGAAAGTAAAAGTAACGGATGCAAAAACTTGGTCTCTTAACGGAGAATTAGTTGAAGAGCCGATTGAGGTGGAATAATAGATGAAAGTATATTCGAAAGATGAAATTGTTGAGCAAGCGAAAGAATTAGCAAAAATGATTTCTGAAACAGAAGAAGTTGATTTCTTTAAGAAAGCAGAGGCACAAATTCATAAAAATGAAAATGTGAAGCGCGCAATTGATGAAATTAAAGCACTGCAAAAACAAGCAGTAAACTTGCAACATTACGGGAAATGGGAAGCTTTGAAAAAAGTAGAAGCTGAAATTGATGCCCTGCAAGATAAGTTAGATAGCATCCCAGTTGTACAAGAATTTAAATCTTCACAAACATATGTAAATGACTTACTACAGCTAGTTGCAAGTACGATTTCTAACAACGTAACAGATGAAATATTAATTTCAACTAATGGCGATGTATTGAAGGGTGAAACGGGTGCAGCGGTAGAAAGTAAAAAAGGAAATTGTGGTTGTTAAAGAGATGTCGAATTGACATCTCTTTTTTTAGTGGATTAAACGTAAGTTCTTCTCAAAAAAGAATGACACATTCCGCTATTGTCACGCATATGATTAAGTGAATAGTGATTGAGGAGGGTTACGAATGTCCGAATTTAGAGAGATTATTACAAAAGCAGTGGTTGGAAAAGGACGTAAGTATACAAAGTCAACGCATACATGTGAATCGAATAATGAGCCAACAAGTATTTTAGGATGCTGGGTAATTAACCACTCGTACGAAGCAAGAAAGAATGGAAAACATGTGGAAATTGAAGGTTTCTATGATGTGAACACTTGGTATTCATTCGATGGCAATACAAAGACAGAAGTTGTAACAGAACGTGTAAACTACACAGATGAAGTAAGCATTGGATATCGTGATAAAAACTTTTCTGGTGATGATTTAGAAATTATTGCTCGTGTCATTCAGCCACCAAATTGTTTAGAAGCTCTTGTATCACCAAATGGTAATAAAATTGTTGTAACGGTAGAACGTGAATTTGTAACAGAAGTAGTTGGCGAAACGAAAATTTGTGTAAGTGTAAACCCTGAAGGTTGTGTAGAATCAGATGATGCTTTCCAAATTGAAGATGATGAGTTTGAAGAGTTAGATCCGAACTTTATCGTTGATGCAGAAGAAGAGTAATAGAAAGCTAGGAAGAAGTTCTTCCTAGCTTTTTACTTTACATAAGTGGTGCTTAGATGAACATGATTGCTAATGAAATGTGCTATAATGAAGAAAGACTCCTGAAATAGGAGATAAGAGTGTCCGTGAAATGTGACATATATGAATATAGATTATTATGTAAGAATTATGGAGGATAAGTATGACGCAATATACGCCTATGATACAGCAATATTTAAAAGTTAAGGCAGACTATCAAGATGCCTTTTTATTTTTCCGCTTAGGTGATTTTTATGAAATGTTCTTTGAGGATGCGGTTAAAGCAGCCCACGAACTTGAAATTACATTAACGAGCCGAGACGGTGGTAGTAGTGAACGTATACCGATGTGCGGTGTACCGTATCATGCGGCTAAAAACTATATTGAACAACTTGTTGAAAAAGGATATAAAGTAGCGGTTTGTGAGCAAGTAGAAGACCCAAAAACAGCTAAAGGTGTAGTGCGCCGTGAAGTAGTACAATTAATTACGCCAGGAACGATGATGGAAGGGCGTACGATTGATGAGAAAGAAAATAACTTTTTAGCCGCATTAACACATTTTGAAGATGGATCATATGCGTTAGCTTGTAACGATTTAACGACTGGACAAAATACAGTAACGTTATTGACTGGTTCAGTAGAAGATATTTTATTAGAAGTGTATGCAACTGGTTCGAAAGAAATTGTTGTAGATTCTTCCTTTTCTAAAGATGAACTAAACAAGTTAACGGAAACGTTAAAAATGACGATTTCATATGAAGATGCAACGGCAATTCCTGAAGGGCTAGAACATCTTGTGAAAAATGTTTCACAAGCAAAGTTAATTAAAGCAGTTGGGCGCTTATTTAACTATGTAATAAGAACGCAAAAACGTTCATTAGATCATTTGCAGCCTGTGGAAATTTATTATACGAATCAATTTATGAAGATTGATGTGCATTCAAAGCGAAATTTAGAGCTGACAGAAACACTTCGAACGAAAGAAAAAACAGGATCATTATTATGGCTATTAGATAAGACGAAAACGGCTATGGGTGGTCGTATGTTAAAACAGTGGATGGAACGTCCACTTATACAGAAAGAACGAATCGAAGAGCGTTTAGAAATGGTTGAAACGTTTGTAAATGATTACTTCTTGCGTGAAGATTTAAAAGAAAAGTTAAAAGAAGTATATGATTTAGAACGTTTAGCAGGGAAAGTTGCATTCGGTAATGTCAATGCAAGGGACTTATTACAGTTAAGACGATCTTTACTGCAAGTACCAGCTATTTTAGAAGCGATTAGTTTGTTAGATAACGCGTATGCAGCGAGATTAATTCAAGGTGCAGATCCATGTGAGAGCTTAACAGAATTACTAGGAAGAAGTATTCAAGAAAATCCACCGCTTTCTATTAAAGATGGAGATATTATTAAAGATGGTTATAATGACAAGCTTGATCAATATCGCTATGTGAGTAAAAACGGAAAAACGTGGATTGCTGAGCTTGAAAAACGAGAGCGTGATATTACAGGAATTAAATCGTTGAAAATTGGATACAACCGTATTTTCGGTTACTACATTGAAGTAACGAAAGCGAACCTTGGAGCATTACCAGAAGGTCGCTACGAGCGTAAACAAACGCTTGCTAATGCGGAACGTTTCATTACAGATGAACTAAAAGAAAAAGAAACATTAATCTTAGAAGCTGAAGAAAAAATTGTACAACTAGAATACGATTTATTTACAGCGCTTCGTGAAGAAGTAAAAGTATTTATTCCGAAATTACAGCATTTAGCGAAAGTAATTAGTGAATTAGACGTACTGCAAAGTTTTGCGACAGTGAGTGAAGAGGAACAGTTTGTAAAACCTGTACTAACAACGAAGCGTGAAATTTTCATTAAAGATGGTCGTCATCCTGTCGTAGAAAAAGTATTGAACGGGAAATTGTATGTACCGAATGATTGTATTATGCCAGAGAATATGGATGTATTTTTAATTACAGGACCGAACATGTCTGGTAAAAGTACGTATATGAGACAATTAGCACTTGTAACAGTTATGTCGCAAATCGGTTGTTTCGTACCAGCAACAGAAGCAGTATTACCTGTATTTGACCAAATCTTTACGAGAATTGGTGCAGCGGATGATTTAATTTCAGGTCAAAGTACATTTATGGTTGAAATGTTAGAAGCAAAAAATGCCATTGCAAACGCATCAGAAAGAAGTTTAATTTTATTCGATGAAATTGGACGCGGTACATCTACGTATGATGGTATGGCACTTGCACAAGCAATCATTGAACATATTCATGACCAAATTGGTGCAAAAACGTTATTCTCTACGCATTATCATGAATTGACCGTGCTAGAAGACAGTTTAGATCAACTGAAAAATGTACACGTTTCAGCTATTGAAGAGAACGGAAAAGTAGTATTCCTTCATAAAATTCAAGACGGGGCAGCTGATAAAAGTTACGGAATTCACGTTGCGCAACTTGCAGAGCTCCCAGATAGCTTAATCACTCGTGCGAAAGAAGTATTAGCGCAACTTGAAGGACAGGAAGAAATTATTATTCCAAAGCGTGTAGAAGTGAAAGCGCAGGCGCAAGAAGTTATTCCAGAGCCTGTAGTTGTAAAAGAAGAACCAGTAGAAATAGAAGAGACGAAAGCAGAGACTGAAGAAGAATCACAACTATCATTCTTTGGCGGAGAACAATCTTCGAAAAAACAAGACAAGCCAGTTTTAGATGCAAAAGAAACGGCAGTACTGACGCAAATTAAAAAAATTGATTTACTTGATATGACACCTTTAGAAGCGATGAATGAACTGTATCGCTTACAGAAAAAGTTAAAGAAAGGATGAGTAAGTAGATGGGGAAAATTCGCAAACTCGATGACCAACTCTCTAACTTAATTGCGGCAGGGGAAGTAGTAGAGCGTCCTGCCTCAGTTGTAAAAGAACTTGTGGAAAATTCTATCGATGCGAATAGTACATCTATTGAAATCCACTTAGAAGAAGCTGGGTTATCGAAAATTCGTATCATTGATAACGGTGATGGTATTGCAGAAGAAGATTGTATTGTCGCTTTTGAACGACATGCGACGAGCAAAATTAAAGATGAAAACGATCTGTTTCGCATAAGAACACTCGGTTTCCGCGGTGAGGCATTGCCGAGTATTGCCTCAGTTAGTGAATTAGAATTAATCACTAGCACAGGTGATGCGCCTGGTACGCACCTTATTATTAAAGGTGGAGACATTATAAAGCAGGAGAAAACAGCGAGCCGAAAAGGAACAGATATTACAGTACAAAACTTATTCTTTAATACACCAGCGCGTCTTAAATATATGAAAACTATTCATACAGAGCTTGGTAATATTACAGATATCGTATATCGTATTGCAATGTCACACCCAGAAGTATCGTTAAAGCTATTTCATAATGAAAAGAAATTGCTTCATACATCAGGAAATGGTGATGTAAGACAAGTACTTGCATCGATTTATAGCATTCAAGTTGCAAAGAAGCTTGTTCCAATTGAAGCGGAATCTTTAGATTTCACAATTAAAGGCTATGTAACATTACCAGAAGTAACGAGAGCATCTCGAAATTATATGTCAACAATCGTAAATGGTCGTTACGTTCGAAATTTCGTATTAATGAAAGCTATTCAGCAAGGATACCATACATTATTGCCAGTCGGACGATATCCAATCGGCTTCTTATCGATTGAAATGGATCCAATGCTAGTTGACGTTAACGTACATCCTGCGAAATTAGAAGTTCGTTTTAGTAAAGAACAAGAATTGCTAAAGCTTATCGAAGAAACATTGCAAGCAGCATTCAAAAAAATACAGCTCATTCCAGATGCAGGTGTAACAACGAAGAAAAAAGAAAAAGATGAAAGTGTGCAAGAACAGTTTCAGTTTGAGCATGCGAAGCCGAAAGAACCATCTATGCCGGAGATCGTTTTACCGACGGGCATGGATGAAAAACAAGAAGAACCGCAGGCTGTGAAACAGTCAGCGCAGCTTTGGCAACCACCGAAGCAAGAATGGCAACCACCACAGTCGCTCGTGAGAGAAGAACAAAGTTGGCAACCATCTACAAAATCGATAATAGAAGAACCGATTCGAGAAGAGAAATCGTGGAACAGTAACGATGAAGACTTTGAATTAGAGGAATTGGAAGAAGAAGTTCAGGAAATAGAAGAAATCGAAATGAACGGTAATGATTTACCGCCGCTTTATCCAATTGGACAAATGCATGGAACATATATTTTCGCTCAAAATGATAAAGGCTTATATATGATTGACCAACATGCCGCGCAGGAACGTATTAATTATGAATACTTCCGTGATAAAGTAGGACGAGTAGCACAAGAAGTACAAGAACTACTCGTACCATATCGTATCGATTTATCTCTTACCGAATTTTTACGTGTCGAAGAGCAACTAGAAGAACTAAAAAAAGTTGGACTATTTTTGGAGCAATTCGGCCATCAATCCTTTATCGTTCGCTCGCATCCAACGTGGTTCCCGAAAGGGCAAGAAACAGAAATTATCGATGAAATGATGGAGCAGGTCGTTAAACTAAAAAAAGTTGATATTAAAAAATTACGTGAAGAAGCAGCCATCATGATGAGCTGTAAAGCTTCAATTAAAGCAAATCAATATTTAACGAACGATCAAATATTTGCTTTACTGGAAGAACTTCGTACAACAACAAACCCATACACATGCCCGCACGGAAGACCAATTCTTGTGCATCATTCTACTTATGAGTTGGAGAAGATGTTTAAGAGGGTTATGTAGGGATAATATGATTTAATAAAAAGAAGCGATGAAATAAATCGCTTCTTTTTTGTTTGCATTTAGTCTAAAAGTTTTTCTTTTTGTTTAATAAATTCTGCATCTGTAATGATTTTTTTATCTTTTAAAATCGCTAATTTTTCAATTTCATCTGCGACAAACATGTTGTTAGGAAGAGGGGAAATATTTGTCTGTTCCTGACTGTCATTCATATATTCTTGGATGATTGAATCTATTATCTGTGGTTGCATAATTTTGGATTCGATTTTTTGATAATATGCTGGAGTGTGTATTGCAAGTCTTATATTCTCTAGGGCTTGTGTAAGGTGTCGAGTGTCCTTTAATTGGGACGAAAACATTTCTTCTAAAACCCCTTGACGGATAGGTGCCCAAATGAAAAATATAATTATTAGTATAAGAGAACTAATTCCTAAAAAATAGCCTATTGCTTGAGAAACGTCATTAAATATTTTATTAATAGGATTATTAATCCATTGATTGAGTGCTGTCCAAGCAGGAATGATAAATAGTAAAGCTAATCCACCATAGGTTGAAAGGATGGATGCCCATCCTTTTTTCTCGAGTTGGTCAATACGATTATGAAAAATGTCTATTAAAAAGTCTAATGTTTTTTCATCTGTTTCTGGTTTACCAGTTAATATGTTGTTTTGAGTTAAAAAAGATTTGATTATTAAACTAATGGATTCATTCCAATAAGGGCTTTTAACTTCTATCTTATATTTTTTATAAGCCTGATTTTGGGCAGGTATCATCACTGTTTTTTTGAAAAGTTGAAAAAATGTCAAGACAATTAAACAATATATAGTAAGGTGTACAAAAGGGTTATATAAAATAGTTTTATTATTATTTGTCGAAAATACAGCGTAAAGATATAATCCTATAAAAATTAAAGAAATAATGGCGAAAATAGATTTAAAAATTTTATATTTTAAAGAAATAGGTTTATATATTAAATTCCAGCTAGTTAGTTTATTTTTATAAAAGTCTAGTAATTGATTTTCAATCAAAGTTAATCATTCTCCTGTTCAAATTGTGTATTTTTAAAGGTAGTATATCATAATAATAAGAGTAATTAGTAATATTTAGAATATATTAGTAAAATAGTGTTAAAATGTTATTTGATTATTAATGGATCAGATAGGGTGAACTATTTCATTATAAGAACATTTGGTATTAGGGGATTCCCATTTTTTATAAATAGACTACTAGTTTAGACAAATTACCACAATGCTTATAAAAGAAAAAATTAAAATCAGTTACTCTTCAGACTAGCGTTGATACTTTGGATGATGTGATTTGTGAATATAAAAGGGAAATTGATTATATTTATGTTCCTATTCATAAGAATTTATAATGGGAGGAACCATATGGACAAGCATCTACCAAAAATAGACGATATTAAGCACCGAGTAAAGGAATTGATCATAATTTATATAGAGAAGTTATTTCTCAAAAGAGCACAATTCTAAAACAAGAATTGTGCTCTTTATTTCAGTTCATTATTAGTATCAATTTAATCAAAATTTATTCGATATTTACAAAAACTTATGTGTTTTCTCATCTTCTCTATATAACTAAATCGATAAATAGTTCGATTTTAAATTAGGTAACAACGATTTCATTTGGAGTAATCGCAATTTTAAGTCCAAACAAGGCGCCAGTAATAGCAAGTGTCGAAAAATCATGTGAATCCACAGTTTCACACATGTTATATTTAAAAATTGTATGAACTTTAAATGTTTTAGAAATAGAATACAAAAAACATATGAGGAAAAGATTAAAGTTCCGTGAGAGAAGAACTTTTTCTTTGACCATATGTTTTTTCTTTTCCTTATAGAATCCTTATAATTATCATTTATTCTAGAATTACAATATACGAGGAGGAAGTTTAGGATGAATGAGATTATGTTAGAAACAAAAAATCTTTGTAAAACATTTAGAAAGCAAAGTGTCGTACAAAATATTTCGCTTTCTGTACCGAAATATTCAATCTATGGATTGTTAGGTCCTAATGGAGCGGGGAAATCGACCACTTTAAAAATGATAACAGGCATGCTTACACCCACTTCTGGTGAGATTTACTTTGATGGTCATAAATGGACGCGGCACGATCTACATTCTATTGGTGCTTTAATTGAGTCTCCTCCGCTTTATGAAAATTTAACAGCAAGAGAAAACCTGCAGGTTCGTACGACTGTTTTAGGTTTGCCTAAATCAAGGATTGATGAAGTATTGCATATTGTGGAGCTAGAGAATACAGATAAGAAAAAAGCGAAGGATTTTTCTATGGGGATGAAGCAACGACTGGGAATTGCGATTGCATTGCTGAACCATCCGAAATTTTTAATATTAGATGAGCCGATGAATGGACTGGATCCTTTTGGAATTCAGGAATTAAGAAAACTCATTCTATCCTTTCCTGGAAAAGGAATTACGGTCATTTTATCGAGTCATATTTTAAGCGAAGTAAGTCAAATTGCAGATCATGTTGGGATTATATCAGGTGGTGTATTGGGGTATCAGGGGAAATTGAATAAGAATGATGACTTGGAAGATTTATTTGTACAAGTGGCTGGAAAGTATAGAAGGGAGGCATAAGAAATGAATCTATATATTGCATCTGAAAAAATTAAAATTAGACATACTTTTTTGAATAAACTTATATGGCTAGTTCCATTTGCTACAATACTAATTGCCTTTTTATTATCGGCGGATTATTTTCAATTATCTAGTTACAACTGGTGGTACATTACGATGCTTCCGGGAATGGTTTCTTTAAGTTGTGTACTTCTTGCGGAGAAAGATAAAAAAATGAATAATCGTTCCATTTTATCGTTACCAGTTTCATTAAAACGAGTGTGGATTTCTAAAGTATTACTAATTTTAGGGATTTTGAGTTTTTCATGCATACTGTTTTTCTGTGGAATCGAGTTATCTAGTTTACTAGTAAATAAAGAGAATTTCCGCATCATTCCTACGGTAAATGCACTATTAGGAAGCGTTCTTTTAATCGTTACTTTTATGTGGCAAATTCCAATCTGCTTGTTTTTAGGTAACAAAATAGGTCTATTTCCGACGCTTCTGTTGAATGTAGGGGCAAATGGAATTTTTGGAGTTGTATTGGCAACAAAAAATATTTGGATGATTAGCCCATACACATATCCAAGTAGACTGATGATCCCTATTTTGAAAATACTACCAAATGGTTTGTATGCAGAAACCGGAAGTGTAACGTTTAAACCAGAACTACTTTCCTACGATGTGATTTTGCCAGGCATAGTAATTTCTGTTGTGTTGTTCCTGTTATTTACTTATGTGACGGCAAAGTGGTTTGAAAAGCAGGAGGCAAAATAATATGGCGGTTTTGTCGAGGATATTAAGAGCTGATTTTATAAAAATGAAACACACGATTTTTTTCTGGATACATGTAGCGATGCCAATCATCGGTATTGCTCTTTTTTTAAGTTATTATTCCTTTTCAAAATTTGATTCTATAAATAAAGTTTCAGGCTATATACAAGTATTATCGATATCTTTTCCGTTGCTAATTAGCATAGTGTGTTCTTCTGTCGTGGAACAGGAAGCTTTGGCAGGAAATTTTAAAGAACTTTTATCAACGGAATACGGAAGACGTAAAGCGTTAATTAGTAAAGTATGTTTACTTTTAATATGTGGGTTTTGTTCCACTATGTTGGCAGTCGTTGGGTTTGCGACAGGTTTTCATTTTCTGTTAGGACAAAATGAAATTCCATTTGCTTTGTATGTTGAAATTTCCTTCATTCTTTTTAGTTGTCAAATCTTTATGTATATATGGCATCTGTTCTTAAATTTTCGCTTTAGTAAAGGTGCTTCCATTGGGATTGGAATTATAGACAGCTTGCTGGCAGCTTTAATGCTTACAGGGATGGGGGATGTAATTTGGAAATACATGCCATGCGCATGGGGCGCGAGATTATGCAATTATTTTTTGGGATACAAATTAAGTTCTAGTTCTATTCGTGTCTTACCAGTAGAAGCAGCAACTGGAGCAGTGATTTGTGTTTGTTTCACGATCATTGCATTTGTTATTTCTCTTATGTGGTTTTCCTTTTATGAAGGCCGTAAAGAAATGTAAGTACATTTGTATTATAATGGAAGCGAGAGGAGGGATTTTATATGGCAAGAATATTAGCAATTGATGATGAAGAAGGCATCCTTTATATTATAAAAAGTGCTTTAGAGAAAGAAGGCCATGAGGTAACTGCTGTTAGTAATCCTCTTACTATACCAAAGGAGAAATTTTGTCATTATGATTTAATTCTATTAGATGTCATGATGCCAGAAATAGATGGTTTTACACTTTGTAAGGAAATACGGGATTTGGTTGATAGTCCAATTGTATTTCTAACAGCCAAAACAATGGAGAAGGATCTAATCACAGGGCTTAGTCTCGGTGGAGATGACTATATTACAAAACCTTTTGGAATTGGAGAACTGCGTGCGAGGGTATCCGCGCATGTAAGGCGTGAGCATAGAGAAAAGCAAAATGCATTTTTCCTGTCAGGTCTTACATTTCATCTGTCATGTAAAGAAATATGGCATGACGATACATCTATCGCATTTACGAAAAGTGAGTATGGAATTTGCGAATATTTAGCTTTGAATCATGGACAAGTATTTTCAAGAGAAAAGATTTATGAAAATGTTTTTGGTTATGAGGGAGAAAGTGATAACCAAGTAATTGTGGAACATATTAAAAATATCCGTCATAAATTATCTAAGTATGGCATGAATCCAATAGAAACAGTATGGGGAATTGGTTATAAATGGAGAAAGTGAAAAAGCAAGTCAATCTTAGTAAGATTTTAATACAGTATATTTTTGCATTTTCAATAGGGACGATTGCTTTAGTGACTTTTTTTATGATTCTATTCCAAGTTGGAGTTAACGCAGAAATAATCTTACCAGCAAATTATTATGAAAAACAGATTGAGTCGCAAAGAGATGCTATAGTTAAAGCGGAACAGGAAGATGATCAAATTTTAAAACAATATAAATATGCTCTGTATGATTTTTCAGGAAACGTTATACAAGGGAGTATTAATAAAGATTATGCAGGACAAATATGGAATAACATACATAATGATGAAAAAGGTGACAGTACGTACTACTATGCAATTATAGAACGCGATAAAGATATTTGTGTC
This sequence comes from Bacillus sp. FDAARGOS_527, assembly GCF_003812125.1. Classification (NCBI taxonomy): domain Bacteria; kingdom Bacillati; phylum Bacillota; class Bacilli; order Caryophanales; family Bacillaceae; genus Bacillus; species Bacillus sp. FDAARGOS_527. Next base: position 2,849,106 of record NZ_CP033795.1, on the reverse strand, counting down.
ATTCTATATACGTTACACGCTACTTTTAAAAATCCTATTTTGCAGAAGTATTTACCGAGTCCGGAAGTTTGTGAAATTGTTCTTTTTATTCTACTATTTGTTGCCGAAGTGATATTTCTATCTCGCTCTTTTGGTAAATCATTGTCAAAGGAAATGATGATTTTGAGAAAGGTAACAGATAAAATTCAAAAGGAAGATTTAGATTTTCAAGTGGAACAATCTAAAATAAAAGAAGTGAATGAAGTATTAACTTCTTTAGTAAAAATGAAAGATGAATTAAATCATTCGTTACGTACACAGTGGAATATGGAAACAAATAGAAGAGAGCAGATTGCTGCTTTGGCACATGACATTAAAACGCCGTTAACGATATTGAGAGGAAATGCAGAGCTATTAAATGAATCAATGCTAGATTCAAATCAGAAGAAATGCAATGAGCATATTTTGAAAAGTATTGATGAGATGGAAATATATATGAAATCTTTACTCGATATTACGAAATGTGAGGAAGGCGCTCCACTTCAATTCAAGCAAACAGATCTCCGAGACTTTATTCATAATATTATAGAAGAAAGTGCAATTTGTGTTTTAGGCAAACAGTTAAATCTAATTGAAAATGTTCAGGACATACCAAATTTTATTCCTATTGACGAGACCGCTTTGAAAAGAGCAATTATGAATATAATGATGAATGCAATTGAATATTCTCCGACAAAGGGTGACTTGATGTTCTCAGTGGAAATGATTAGTGAAAAACTGCAATTTATTGTAGAGGACTCGGGAAGAGGGTTTACAGAAGAGGAAATGCATTCAGCTACAGAGCAGTTTTATAGGGGAGATAAAAGTAGAAACTCCAAAGATCATCATGGAATGGGGTTATACATTGCTAAAAGCTTTGCAAAGCAACACGGTGGAAATCTTTACTTAAGTAATTCGAAAAAGCTGTACGGTGCAAAAGTTGTTTTGGAAATATCAGCGAAGTAGAGGGAGGGGGGCAGATTATAACAATTCGCTCCTTTTTAATATACTTCTTTTACAACTATATGTTAAAAATTCATTTATAAACTAGAGATAACCTCAACCTATTTGTAATTTATATGTACGTTCTTAATTTGTTTGTAAGGAAAGAGGTTTTTAATTTACAGACTTATCGGAATTATGTAAAGTGTAGATAAAACCATAAAATGGGGTGTTCTTTATGTGTACTAGTTTGACATTAGAGACAAAAAACGGTCAGCATCTTTTTGCAAGAACGATGGACTTCACATTAGATATGAATCAAGAAGTAATAATCATTCCTCGACATTACCAGTGGAATAATATAACTGGTGAAATCATTAATACGAAACATGCTACGGTCGGAATGGGAATTAATCATCAAGGAAGGATCATTATGGCGGACGGAGTAAATGAAGCAGGTATGACATGTGCAACACTCTATTTTCCAGGATTCGCTACTTATAGTCAAAGCATAGATGACAATAAAACGAATTTAGCTCCATTTGATTTTGTAGCTTGGAGTCTTACACAATTCAATTCTGTCAAAGAGTTAAAGAAATCTGTAGATAGCATTACCTTTTTGGATATACCATTACCGGATTTAGGACTTACGCCACCGCTACATTGGATCTTAGCGGATAAATGGGGAGATTGCATTGTACTGGAGCCGACAAATGAAGGATTAAAGATGTATGATAACCCACTAGGAGTGATGACGAATAGTCCGGAGTTTAATTGGCATTTGCAAAATTTAAGACAATATATTGGCCTTAAATCGCAGCCATTCGCGCCAACAGAATGGAGTAATTTACCATTAAGTGCTTTTGGCCAGGGCTCAGGCTCAATGGGACTTCCAGGGGATTTCACGCCGCCATCGAGGTTTGTGCGGGCAGCATATGGCAAACAAAACATTCAAGGTATAGATAGTGAAGAAGAGGGAGTATCCGCCCTTTTTCATATCTTATCAAATTGCGAGGTACCTAAAGGCGGAGTAATAACAGAAGAAGGTGCATTAGATAATACCATATATACAAGCGTAATGTGTATGGAGTCCGGAACATATTATTATCATACTTACGATTGTAGACAAATTATAGCTGTTCATTTATTTCATGAAAATTTAGATACAGATGAGATTAAAGCCTATCCGTTCCAACGGAAACAAAAAATATTTTATGAAAACTAAGTAGCTTTGAAACAATGTTTGGTGCATTTTTGAATATATATAATAGAGCAATAATGGTTTATATCATTCTTGGATGCTTCTTTAACTTTGGGATTTATCATAAATCTACTCCTTTCTGCAATGACTCCAACGAGTAGAATTTTGCTGCTAGGAGCATTGGCTAAGGAGCAGTGAAGGTGGAATTTATTTATAAATAGTAAAGAACCAAAAAGGTGTGGAAAATATCCATACCTTTTTGGTTCTTCTATTATCTATGTATAAAAAAGCGCTGTATATCAGCACTTTTTAAAAGTACATGAGTTGTATAAGAAAAACTTATATATTACCTATAACTATACAAGGGCTAATATAGATTCTTATTTGATTAATTGTTATAAGAGCCTATACGCTTATTTATTTTTATTATTATTAATTTTTTCCGTATATAGCACCTGCTCTTTATAATGCTTCTTAATTGGGAAAGTATGTGTACCAGAGCCGTTTTTGAAATTTTTATTGATAGGGTTTTTTAGCGGGATTGTTGTAGTTTCGGTAAATTCATATGGGTAGTTTATTTTAGATTTATCTTCAAACATGAAAATGCCTCCTTTTAGGATTTCCTGAATTCTTTACTATAACATGATATGCATATAGATTTTTTTTGGACTAGTTATTTATAGAGGTTAATGGAATTTAATTACGAAACTACTGAAATATTTTAAAGGAAAATAATTTGTGAAATATATGATATTGATTTTTGTTATTTGTTTGGGGAGGTGTTTTTGCATATATATTCGTTATAAATTGTTTTTATAATATGATTCATATAGGTTTTTCCTGATAATATAATGCGGAATATTATAGTGTTATTATGTTATTAGGAACATTTAATGCTGTTTCATAACTGAAAGGGAATTGAAAAAAAACTGAAACTTTTCTCATAAAAATTCAATCTAACTTGAAAAATGAAAGGAAAATGAAATTTTCCAAAAGATATTCTTTGTTAAGATAAAAAGCATACATAAATAAAGTGTTGACATATCTTAAAAATGTATTTTCAAGATATAGTGGGGGAAAAGATGAGAATAGAAAAACAATTAATAAAAAAGATGTATTATGAAACATTCCTAATGGAGAATGTAACAAAACCACCTCTTGACGTACTTGGAGAAGCTTATGTAAACGAAGAAAAAAATGAGATTTCTGATGGATCTTATATTCGTTTTGCGCAAGGTGAATTTTATTATCAGCATCAAGATTTTGAAGCAGCTATTTTTAAATGGGAGAAGGTTAGTAATGAATTAGCACCATGGGCACAAAAAAATATTGCGGATGCTTATTTCGAACTGAATCAATTAGCAGTTGCTGAAAATGTTTATACTTCCATTGCTACTGATAATATAATATTGATGACAGAAATTAGATTACAATTACTTTCTCTTTACATAGAGCAAAATAATTTTGAAGCAGCTTTCGCTGTTATTAAAGAAGCGGTTTCTTTAAATCCGGATTATCCGAATGTCACAAAAATTGCCCGTTCCTTTTATGAGGAACAACAAGATTTTAATAGTGCAGTAGAGCTTGCTGTGAATGAGTTAATTCGAATAGAATCTTATCCGTGGTTTGAGGTGTTAAAAGGATATATCGATAAAGGATTTACTAAACATATTTCACCAGATTATTTTTATGATGCATTAATTACATTAAATAATGTAGATCAAGTACAATTTACGCAAATGGTTTCATCACTTTGGAACAGTTATAAAAATGAACAAAATTACTTATTGTGGCTTAACACAATAAATGAATTTTTCTTACATATTGAAATAGAGTCGTCCGATATATGGGACAAAATTTCTTCTCTTTACGAAGAAACATACTTTGCATTAATTCAAGGGCAATATATGCTTAAACAATTACACGAAATCATTCCAAGTCTTTTAACAAATTGGTTAAAAGTAGTCAATCCGTCTTATGCTGTATTTCCATCAGCAGCTGTATTGGCATGGGATGAGATTTTTTCATCTAAAATAGATTCAGGCGATATACAACATGCGGAAAAGCTACTGTCATATTCTATGAATCATGTGAATGGTTTAGAGTACAGTCTACATCTTTTTGAATCTATTACACAGTGGGCACAAAAGAACAATATAGAAATAGGTCAACGATTTAGATGGTTAGTTGACGAACTTGCAGATTTAAGAACGAATCGTATTTTAGTAACAGGAACTTCAGGGAACGGAAAAACTACATTTATCAACTCTATATTAGGAGAAAATATATTAGAAAAATCAATTTCGAATGTAGTAGTTTTAAAAAATGATGCTCATACAGAAATTAACGCCATAACAGATGCTGCAATTACAACAACGGAAGATATCTCTGATTATCATAATATGATGTCTCAACACCATCAAACGTATAGAGATAGAGCATGTGTTGAATTTAAATTACCATGCAAATTTTTAAGTGAAAATAAACTTACATTTGTAGTTACACCTGGCTTTAATAGGAATAACGACACTAGGGATGAGGTATTTGAATATCTAAATTCCGTGGATGAATTATTGTTTGTATTGAATGCGGATTCACCTTTTACTGATAAAGAGCGTGATATTCTATTAAGCATTCAAGAACATACACCAAATTTACAAATTCATTTCTTATTAAATAAAATCGATAACATTTACAGTGAAGCAGAAGTGAAAAGAGTATTACAAGATACGGCAGCGAGAATAAACACATATTTCCCGCAAGCGAGAATTTTTCCTTATTCTTCGTTATATACAAGTAGTCAACAATTAAATGAGTTAACTGAGTTTATTCATTTTAACTTTAATTATAAAAATATTGATGCAGAACGTACTGAAAAGCTATTGTTCTTCATCCGAAAAACAATTACATATCTTTTAGCTAAACGCGTTGAGAAAGAAAACAATCTAGTGGATGCGATTAAGTGGAATGAAGATATGCTAGTGAAACTAAACGGTAGCATGAATAACCTTACTGCATTTGAGAGGGAAAAAATTCATTTCATTACAGAGTCATATCGTACAATGAAAACGGAAATTACGAATGATCTTACTGAAAATATACCGAAGGTATTACAGAGTTGTTCTGATTTAATAAGTGAAGAAAGCGATTTCGGTCACATGGATACGCAACTAAATAAAGCAATGAATGAAAGAGTGCATAAATATTTAGAACAAACGGTATTACCTCATCTTGCTCTTTCTATGCAAAATTGGATTGCAACTTCTCATAATGAGCTCCTTCAAAGTCAATCGTACTTAGAAGAACTTAGTGAAGGACTTAATTCTTTATTTGGAGAAAATCGAATACAGTTAGAATGTGACTTTAAAGTGTTGGATGACTGGCGCAGAGATACTGACAGAATGACGACTAGAATACAAATGGATGAAGTAAATATTTTACGTCGATTTACGCCAGCACAATTTTTACTGAAAAGTGCCGGTAAATTATTTGGAGTTCTTCCTAAAAATAAAACTATGTTATATAACAAATACAAACAGTATGTAGAAAATGAAGATTATACTGAGGTAACGGATTCTATTATGAAGAAATTTTTCTTGCAATTTGAGCTATTCGAAAACACACAAGAGCGAGATATTCATATCTTCTTTAGGAATCCATTTAACTCCTTGAAACAAGCTGTAGAAAATATGCAATTAGAAATACAAGAAAAACAAGAGATGTTACATAAAATGAAATCAAATCCTGAAGTTTATCATGATTCTATCATGCTCTTTGAATTGAGATTACGTCAATGTGAAGTAATTTTACATATGGGTGATGATCATACTTATACAGATGTAATTTTAGAAACAAGTGCAGAATAAAAGTAAAATATTTAAGATTTTTTATGTGAAATTGCATCACATGTTATAAGAGAGTAAAAGGGAGCAACTGTAATGAGTTGCTCCCTTTGCATATTCACATTATTTTTCAGTTTCTTTAATTTTAGTTTGTACTTCGCCAGTTTTAATTTTATTACTTTCTGAGAAACGTAGTAAATCTCCTTCAATAATTTTGTCAGACATTCGTAATTCATTTTGTGCACGGTTAATGAGTGCTTGAGCTTCTTTTTTTGGTAAATCTACAATTTCACCTGTTATGCGGTCATAGAAAGTGTTGTTTTTGTATGCATATTTGTCTGTAATGAAGCTACCATCACGTAAAACAACAAAACCGGTATATTCATCTGAAAACATATCATGACCAAAACGAATATCGTTCGTAGTATCAATCCCTAATAAATTGAGAATAGTAGGTTTCATATCGATTTGTCCCGTAGGCTTTGAAATCGTTTGACCTTCTGTTTGTCCAGGGACATGAATATATAAAGGTGTACGTTGTAAATTTAAAGTATCAAATTCTGTTATTTGATCTTTTTCTAAAAACTGTGCCATTGCACGATTATGTTTTTCAGAAATGCCATAATGATCACCGTATAATACAATAATAGAATCATCATACATTCCCTCGGCTTTTAAACGCTCAATAAATTTTTTAATTGATTCGTCTAAGTAACGTGCTGTTACGATATAACGATCAAATACGCCATTACCAGAGTTATATGGTTCAATGAATTTTGTATCTTCATCATACGTAAATGGATAATGGTTCGTTAAAGTAAGGAAACGAGCATAAAATGGTTGATCAACAGTTTTTAATATATCTACTGATTGATCAAAGTATTCGATATCTTTTAATCCCCAATTTAAATTAGTTTCGGGCGTAATTTTGTAATCAAGTTCATTATAGTAACGATCATAACCGAGAGCAGAGTACATGATATTACGATTCCAAAATGTTGCGTTATTCGCATGGAATACAGAAGTGAAATAACCTTGCTGACGTAAAATTTCTGGAGTCGCAGTATAATCATTGTTACCGTGTGTGAAGAATACAGCTCCTCGATTTAATGGATATAACGACGTATCAATTAGAAATTCAGAATCGGATGTTTTTCCTTGCCCAGTTTGGTGGAAAAAGTTATCAAAGTAATAGCTTTCATTTATGAATTCATTCAAAAATGGTGTAACTTCTTGTCCGTTAACTGTTGCGCCTATTAAAAAGGTTTGTAAGGATTCAAGAGTAACAACAATTACGTTTTTTCCTTTCGCTACACCAAACATGTTAGGATTCGGCTGACTTTCGTTTGCCTTCACGTAGTTTTCTGTTTCTTGTAATTTACTACTATCAGCAAGTGCCTTTTGTGATCCTGCTTTTACTTGTAGTGTTAAATCATATACTTGATGCGTGTATAGTCCTAAATTTTTAACAAGCATGACTCGGTCGAATGATCTCGTTAGTAATTCAGGTCGCTCTTTTTCTGCAAGATGTAGATTTGCAAAAAATACACCAATCGTTAAGAGAAAATATAACAAGCGTGCCGAATGAGTTACGCGCCCCGTTTGGAAGACTAGTGCCTTCTTCTTTAATAAAATAAAGAAGAAAATAATGTCTGCGAATGCGAGTATAATTTTGTAGTTCAATATTTCTATAATACTACCGCCTAATTGGCCAAAGTTTGATGTTTGTCCAAGTACTGGTAACGTAACGAAATCACTATAAAAATCATAGAACATTACATTCCCAACAAGTACAATTGTTAATAAGAAATTAATACATAGCGCGATATAATTTCGCTTTTCACCGGTTGCAAATAATGCGCATCCGACAAAAGCTAATGAAGCAGCGAGAGGGCTAATAAATAAAATCAGCTCTTGTGTAGAAGACTCAATTTTTAAATCAAAACTGAATCTTGTAATAAGATATGTTTTTAACCATACTGCTAAAGCAATTATTAAAACAAAGCTTATATTTTGCATTTGTAAATTGATTTTATTTTTCATTTTTACTCCTTCTTTATATAATTTGTTTAACTTGTGTTATATATTATATTTTTATAACTATTAGAGTGTAATGAATCAATTAGCTAATGGTTTCTAAAGGTAAAAATATAAAGTATTCACATACGTACAATGAGGAATTTTCAAGCGCCAATCTATTTTTTAGAACAGGCAGAAAAAGTCATAGTTGTAGTAAAAAATACTTATAGACATCCTAACATATTAAACACTATGATGATGTTACAAAATATCGAACAAATGAAGGTGGAACTGAATAGAGGCTTGTAAAACTATTGACATTCAATTTGTTAGAATTGAATGTCAATAGTTATATATACACGTTTATATTACATATGTATCTCATGAAATCTCGATTCCTTGTGGGATAATCGTTAGCGGAGGGAGGATAGTGATTTATGCTATTACTACATAAATAAAACGTTGTGAAACTTAAAATATTTGATTGGTATCTTAATTATGCAATTAGATGTCAGATAAATATTTTCCAACATATAACCCACTTGCAGCAGCTTGAGATAATGAATGAGTGACGCCTGAACAATCCCCAACTAAAAATAGTCCATGTATACTCGTTTCAAAATGATTATTGAGTTTTATCCACAATTAAAACCTTTTTGTTACTTTTAACTAGTAAATAAGCCATAAAAATGCTACTTACTCCAGCGCCGATAATTGTAACATCATACATATTCTTTCACCTGCTAACGAATAGTTTGTTTTTTATTTTTCTAGTGTATAACAATTTTATGAAGGTAAGAAATAAATTTTATTAATAAAGGGGAGTTTTTGAACTTGACGCTTTTTTAATTTCTTAGAGTGATGAAGTAAATACAAGTGTCTTTATTTACAAGAAGAATTAGTTTTCAAAGCCCACTATATCACATGATAAATAAATTCTTACATACAAAAAAACAGACCTTTTAAGTGAAGAGGTCTGTTAATGATTTTAAATGTTATTTAGCGAAGACGTGGTTACCAATTACTGCTACTGTTTGACGTGTCGTAATCCACTTGTCTGTTGATGTTTTCGGGTTATAGAAATAAAGCCAATCAGAATGTATTCCATTTGTGGAGATAGCCTCTTCTACAGCCATTTTTGCTTCTGCGCTTGCAGGCTGATTAATTCTTCCATCTGTAACAGGAGTAAATGCATATCCGTATTTAATAGGTTCATAAATAACGCCTGTTATTGTATTTGGAAAACCTTTTGCGTTTACACGGTTTAGTATAACTTTCGCTACTGCTACTTTTCCTTTATACGATTCTCCACCTGCTTCAGCGGTAACTAAGCGTGCCATTAAGTCTTTTTCTTTTTCTGAAATGCTTGAGTTGATTTTCAAATGTTGTCCTGCATAGAGCTTGTTTCCGACTGTATTGTTAATTTGTTTTATAGATTGAACGGTAACATTGTAACGCTTTGCTATCGTTTCCAATGAATCTCCCGGTTGTACTTGATAAATAATTTGCTCAGAAATGTTCGCAGGTTTGGCGTTTTGGTGAACAGTGATTTCATTTGAGTTGACGGAACCTGGAATATGTAACTGTTCGCCAATGAAAGTTTGATCGTTTCCTTTATGGTTAGCCTGTTTAATGGATTGTATTGAAACGTCGTATCGTTTACTAATGCCCCAAAGTGTATCATTCTTTTTTACTGTATGAATGGTAGAAGCCTCAGCTGTACTTTGACTACATACGAATGTAATTGCAGCCGCAGATAAAGGGATTATATGTTTTATTTTTAATAATTTCATTGTAAATCCTCCTAGGAAAAATAAGGTAAAACGGTTAAGTAATGTAGCTTAAAATGTCTACATATAATATTTTAATGTAAGTATATTAGCACATATAAAATAAATAATCATTATAAGTTTCTTATTTATTTAGTGTAGAGTCCGAATATGAAATATTGCATATAAAAATACATTGAAGTTCCTTTAAATTTTTCTAATTTAGGATATGTGAATGATTTTTTAACTTTACTTCTATGTAATATTTCATATTTATGAAATATTATTTATTTTTTACTCACCAGATTATATTATATTCAATAAGTTTGATATAAAACAGAAAAAGGAGGAATGATAATGAGCAGTAAGAAATTTATTTTGAAATTATTTATATGTAGTACGATATTTATCACATTTGTATTTGCTTTACATGATGAGCAAGTAGTTGCGGCTAGCTCTGTTAATGAGTTTGAAAATTGGTCAAAGTGGATGCAACCTATACCTGATAATATCCCATTAGCACGAATTTCAATTCCAGGAACACATGATAGTGGAACGTTTAAGTTGCAAAATCCGATTAAGCAAGTATGGGGAATGACGCAAGAGTATGATTTTCGCTATCAAATGGATCATGGAGCTCGCATTTTTGATATAAGAGGACGCTTAACAGATGATAATACGATAGTTCTTCATCATGGGCCATTATATCTTTATGTAACACTGCATGAATTCATAAATGAAGCGAAACAATTTTTAAAAGATAACCCGAGTGAAACAATTATTATGTCTTTAAAAAAAGAGTATGAGGATATGAAAGGAGCAGAAGGTTCCTTTAGTAATACGTTTGAAAAAAATTATTTTGTTGATCCTATCTTTTTAAAAACAGAAGGAAATATAAAACTTGGAGATGCTCGTGGGAAAATTGTACTACTAAAAAGATATGGCGGTAGTAATGAATCTGGAGGATATAATAATTTTTATTGGCCAGATAATGAGACGTTTACGACAACTGTAAATCACAACGTAAATGTAACGGTACAAGATAAATATAAAGTGGGTTATGATGAGAAAGTAAAATCTATTAAAGATACGATCAATGAAACGATGAATAATAGTGAGGACTTACATCATCTATATATTAATTTTGCAAGCTTGTCTTCTGGTGGTACAGCATGGAATAGTCCATATTACTACGCCTCTTACATAAATCCTGAAATTGCAAACTATATAAAACAAAAGAGTCCTACAAGAGTAGGTTGGATCATTCAAGACTACATAAATGAAAAGTGGTCACCATTGCTGTATCAAGAAGTTATAAGAGCGAATAAATCATTAATAAGAGATTAAAGATGATGAGAGTAAGAAGCGATAAAATACGTCGCTTCTTATTAAAAAACAGTGTATCTTGTAAATGGAACAATTTTTGAGTTATCTCAATCGATGTTTCATTATGAAGAGGCTAAAGTTTTAAATCAAATTAATTTCAAATGAAAATTAGCATAAATAATCCTGCAAAAAAGCAACTAATCATAAGTGTTCAGTTGCTTTTTATTTTTAAAGTGGATGAGCAAAAAAACATAAAAGTGGTTGGTCCGTTTTTTGTAAACATCTATTATGATAAGAGAAGAAAGGTAGTATGTTATTAACGTTTTAAAGAGGAAGTTCTTAATAAAAATAGACTGGCCTTAGAGAGGTGAAAGTACTATGAGCTTTGCGATTTCACTAGTCGTTATTATTGTAATTGGATCACTGTTTGGAACCGTACTAGTTGCACGGAATGTGGAGGAGAATTACGGCAAGTCTACAAAGAGAAATGTGAAAAACTTATCAACTATTTATATTATCCTTCTTTTCGTACTACTTGTTGGGGTAACGTGGTATGCGGTAATAATTTGATAGTTTGTAACAGAACTGCAACGAGAGTATGAAGCTGGAATTTCAGAAGCTATCGAGTAATCAGAAACGGAGCTATTTTAATATATCCATTTTAGGATGAGAGAATGTGACTAATTAATACTATTTTTACGGTAAATACTGTTAGTAATAAATTGAGGATAGTTAGCTTTGAAAGGAGGCAACTATATGGAATGGAAACCAAATCGTGCAGATAAGACGCCTGTATATAAACAAATCGCAGATTATATTGAAAGGGGTATTTCTTCGGGTGAGTTTCCTTCTGATAGCAAGTTACCTTCTGAGCGTATGTTAGCAAAAGAATTACAAGTGAACCGGAGTACGATAGTTGCTGCATATGAAGAATTAAAATCACTTGGAGTAGTAGAACGGCAAAAAGGAAGCGGAACACGGGTGAATACAGACATATGGGGTGTGTCACATAAACGAATACCGAACTGGGGTAGGTACGTTGAGGATGGATCGTTCTTACCTAACGTACCACTCGTTCAACAAATTCGAACGGAAACGCAAAAAGACGACTTAATTAATTTAGCGAGTGGTGAATTATCACCAGAATTAATTCCAAGTGATAGATTCCGAACGATCTTGTCGGAGAAAACATTTATGGAAAACCTCGGTTATGACCATCCACTTGGAAATGAAATGTTGAGAAAAACAATTGTAGCACATGTTCAGCAATATAAACAAATTGAAGCAGATTCGAATTCTATTCTTATTACATCTGGAGCACAACAAGCACTTAATCTTATCGTTCAGTGCTTATTAAAACCTGGTGATGCGATTGCAATTGAGGACCCTTCGTATTGTTTCTCATTGCCGATGTTTAAATCTGCTGGTTTGAAAATATTTCATTTACCTATTGATCAGCATGGAATGAATCCAGATGACCTAATTGATTTGCATAAAAAGCATCGTATTCGCATGGTATTTTTAAATCCAGATTATCAAAATCCAACGGGAACTGTGCTGTCATTAGCAAGACGTAAAAAGATTTTAGAACTGTCTTCTGAATTTGGTATACCGATTGTAGAAGATGATCCGTATAGTTTAACGTCCTTTAATGGAGAAGTGAATCCAACATTAAAATCAATGGATCAAAACGGGAATGTTCTTTATGTAAGTTCATTATCAAAAATTGTTGCATCGGGATTACGTATTGGCTGGGTAATTGGTCCTACGCGTGTAATAGAACGTTTAGCGGATGCGAAGCAGCAAGTTGATTTTGGGCACAGTGTATTTACGCAGTGGGTAGCAAATCAATTTTTAGAATCAGACGATTTTCATGCGCATATTACAATGCTTCGTAGACAATTGAAAGAAAGAAGAGATGTATTAATTAGAAAGCTTGAAGAAATATTAGGAGACCAGGTTGAATTTTTTGTTCCAGAGGGTGGAATACATTTATGGTGCAAAGTGCAAGGAACGTTTGATGAGTATCATTTATTAGGTGAATCTATACGAAATGGTGTAGCGTTTGTCCCTGGTAGTGTTTTAGGTACTAAAAGTGAATATATTCGTTTTACTTTTGGGAGAGTAAATGCCGAACAAATTCAGCTGGGAATGACGAGGTTTGCTGAAACGTTAAATGAGATTTCATAATAGAGAGGCGTAATATTGGAATGAGGGAAAGAAATGAAGTACGTGATGCTTTTACTTCAAGTAGGCGTGCTGTATGTATTTAGTTTAGTTGGTACGTGGATGGAGTATTCCATTTATCAATGCTAGGAAGTTTAATAGGGATGTTAATGCTGTTTCTGCTCCTTTCCACTCGTATTTTACCATTAAAGTGGTTTGAAGAAGCGACAATCGGTTCGGTGACTATGATTGTAACAGGAATACTCATCAGTATATTTATACCATATGGAACGAAATTTATATTTTAAATTGTAATGGAGATGATGAAAGTGACAACATGGTTTATAGTTACATTATTTATTTTTGGTGCCCTTAAAGTACTCGTTTCTAGTATGCCAACTTCAGTTGTAGAATCTATTATTAGTAGATTTGAATTACATCAAAAACTTGATGAGGAGAATACCTCTATATCGATAGATGGAAAAAATATAGAGGGAGAAACGAAACTACAAGTTATTCATGAATTTAATGAAGCTTTATTTTTAGATAAACATTATTTTCCACCGCGCGGGGAAGGAATACCAATCGTCATTGATACGAAAAAAGGGAATAAAGAGATTAGATTTTCTCTATACAGCTATGAGGAACACGTTGACGTAATAAAGCAATATAAGAAGAAAGTCGTTGCCTATCGTTTACGATCTAAAAGCCTTCAAACCCGTGCACCATTAGTAATAACTAAAGATTATGCTTAAGAAGAGATCTATAATGATCTCTTTATTTTTTTATGCAATGATATACTTTCCAAATAAAAAAAAAGAATATCATATAGCCAAATAAAGAGTATGTATGATTCCAATCTACACTATGAGTAAAGAAACCTAATCTTTCAGCAATCTGTTCAAAAATGCTAGCACAAATACCTATTGTAAGAATAAATAGAATCCTAGAAAATACAGATAGGTTTTTTGAAATGTGTATGAAAATTGTTGTTAAAATCGGTAGTACAAACAAAGTAAAGCCTATGTTAACTGAAAATATGGATGAGAATGGTCTAACCGGAAAGGAATATATTTGTTTCGCAACAAAGAAAGCATCTAAGCAAGTGCCGATAATAGAAGAGAGTAAGATTGTAACGACTAATGCGAAAAGGTTATTCTTCTTCTCGAAGGAGAACATTTTTCTTTGCAAGAATGGCCAGTTCAATCTTTTCGAGTGTTTTACAGTAGTCTTCTGTGATTTGTCCATGTATCCTTTCCTCCTTATCAGTTAAATAATGTATGACTTGCCAGTCGTTAAACCAATCTTCATATTCTGCTTCTTCATGTTTCATATTTTTCCATGCATACATAAGTGCAGGGCTATATATACGGTAGGCATCACTTTTTAATTGGCATTTCTTTATTCTTCGTTTATAAAACTCTCTTGAAAAGGATTCATTTACGCTTGAAAATAAATGTGGCCAATAATCTTTTCGTGATCCAGTGTGTGGATGAGTGTCAGCCCATTGTAGTATACGAGCTAAAACATGCTCATCATGAAATAATAGTGCATATAATCTTTTTCCGAGCAAAATTCGTTCGTGTAAGGAAGTGAAGTGTTTCATTGTATCACCAATTAATTTTGTTTTCTGTATAGGCTTTTCTTCGCAGAAAGGGAAGAGGATATGATTAAATTGAAAGAAATCAAAAAGTTTGAATCCAATACTATTTAGTACATTTTTTTTGAAGTGTTTATTTTGAATTACTCTTTTTTCTAAGTAGTTTTGTTCATTAATAATAGTGGAAATAGCTAATATTTGTTTGTTTCCGGTTTTCCAAAAAAAGTTCCACATCGTTTCCATAAATGTTGACACATTGAGATGAGGGAGGAGATAAAAAAGATTTTTGGATTTTTTTACACTCTGTTCATATAACAAAAATTGTGGATACACATCTTGAAAGATAAGCCAATTCCCCCGTTCTAAAAAAGAAAAGAAAGTAAATTGATCTTTCTCAGATAACAACTTCGTATATAAATCCCCCTTTAAATCTGTCATGTTCCAACCGCCGTTACGCGAAACCATATGTCCAAGTAATGCCCAATGTATTTCAGGATACCTTTTGTAAAATTGATAGTAAGCGCGAGTTCTTGTCACATTATTTTGATTTAATAATTTTGTTCTTTCTTTAATTGTATGTATTAATATTTCTTCTTCTTTCGAAAAGGGGTAAAGAAAGTTATTTGCGTTGGTGCATTTTTGTTTTAGCTCATTTTTTATTGAGAAGAGGGATAGGGGAATGTTTTTGTAAAGTTTATGATTTGGATTGTCGTGCTGCATGTAATTCCCTCCAATTCAAGTCTGTTATCATAAATATATTAGTAACTACTTACATAAATGATATGTGAAGGAAATGAAAAGTTGCAAAGCACAAAAAAAGAAAGAGGAGACGGGCTCTTCTTCCTTTTTCTTGTATGTATTTGCGCTAATGGTTATAACGAACACCTTTTTTGAGAAGAGTAGAAAATGAATCAGCATGAATAGGCTTGCTGTAGTAGTAGCCTTGAATCAATTGACAATTATTTTTTTGAAGGAAACTCACGTGTTTTTTCGTTTCTACACCTTCAGCGATAACTGACATTCCTAATGTATTTGCTAATGTGATGATTGTTTTAATAATTTCCATTCCATCGTCACATGTTTCAGACATTGTAATAAATTCTCGTGGGATTTTTAACGTATCGATTGGATATAAAGGTAAGTAAGCTAGCGAAGAATAGCCTGTACCAAAGTCATCGATTGAAATATGAATCCCTAAACTTTTTAGTGTACGTAGTTTTATTAATGTTTCTCGCTCATCCATCATTGCAATTCGCTCTGTTAATTCAAGATCGAGAGAACTTGCTGGTAAACCAGTATTTGTTAATGTAGCAGAAATAGACTTTACAAAATCTTCTTGTTCAAATTCTTTAGCAGATAAATTTACACCTATTTTCAAATGTGAATATCCGCTTGTGTGCCAACGTTTCATTTGTTCACAAGCTTGTTGTAGTGTCCATTTTCCTATTGGAATGATTTGTAGCGTTTCTTCTGCAATCGGAATAAACTCGTATGGAGAAATAACACCTAATTCAGGATGATTCCACCTAATTAAAGCTTCAGCACCGATAATTTTGTTAGATTTGCTATCAACTTGAGGTTGATATAAAAGGAACAATTCTTCATTTTGAATTGCATTTGGTAAATCTTTTTCTAATCGTAATCGTCTTTCAATTTTTTTTGCAATTACATCATCATAAATAGAGACAGAATTAAGTTCTTTTGCTTTCGCATCATACATTGCAACATTAGCGTTTTTCAGAAGTGTAGCGGTATCGATTCCAGAATGTGGATAAATAGCGATGCCGATACTTATTGATAAAGTTAATGTATGTTCATATATGACAAACGATTTTTCCATGCATTTAAATAACTGGTTGCATAACTGGAATAAGGAATCTTCGTCAGTATAGTTTTCAATTAAGATTGTAAATTCATCGCCACCGATTCTTGATAGATGAGTATGTGATGGAAGACAGGATTGGAATCGCTTCGCTACTTCTTCTAATATGTAGTCTCCTGCCGAATGTCCAAGTGTATCGTTAACTGCTTTAAAGCGATCTAAGTCCAAATATAATAATGCAAACTCGCTTTCTGTCGTTTTAGCATTTTTTATAATTCTTTTTAATTTCTTATGAAAAAAGGCACGGTTCCCAATTTTCGTTACAGTATCATGGAATGCTAAATATTTTATTTCTTCTTGCTGTTTTTTTAGCGCAGTAATATCTTTCATCATAATATAGCTTCCTGAAATTTGCCCGTCTATCATAATAGGGACGATGGTAACGTATAAAGAATAAGTAAATCCATCTTTATATTGAGAACTAAGTTGTAAGGATGCTGATTCTTGTTGTTTCACTTTTTCTAATGCAGATGCTAGTTTATATTTGTCTTCATCTAAAATAATCGAAAAACAAGTTTCACCAAGTAACTCATCCGTTGGTGCACCGAGTAGTATACTTCCAGCTTTATTTACATTTAAGAATACGCCATTTAAATCAATTGTAAAAATAGGGTCAGGATGATATTCATATAATGATTTGAATTTTTGTTGCTTTTGAGATAGAGCCTCTGATTTATGAACTAAATCTGAAGTTCGTAATCTAACTTTTTCTTCCAATTGGGCATTGAATACTTGTAAACGTTTGGTTAGGGAATTGTTTTGCATACGTACAATAGAATGACGAATGAGTACGAAAATAAAAGCAATACAATTTCCCGTAATGAGAATGGAAGATGCTGTTTGTTCTTTTAACGTAAACCCGATTAGTATTGCAACGGCAAGATAAGGAAATATAACTAAAGCTTTCTTTCCTATTATAGGGTTAACAATGAAATAATTTTTATGGCTATTATGATCTTCTGAAATAGATCCAGCTATTGCAATAAGTAATATAGGTATTCTATATAAAAGACGTAATAATGTTATCGTTTCAGTTGATAAATGGTTATGTAAGTAAAAATAAATATAGTTAAAAGTTGCAGAACTTATTAATACAAAAATAAAGATATAAATTTTCCGTTTAGAATTAAAAATTGTTGGACGGAAAAAGAGACTAACACCTAGTAGAAGAAATAATAAATCTGCAATTGGATATAGAAATGAAAGGAAAACATCTCCTAGTGACAGAGAGAATATATTTAAATTTGGTTGATTAAATAAATACCACTCCAATGTGAATATGGAAGTAAGTACTATGCATATATCACAAATAAAGAACGCTTTTTCCCATTTATCGCATTCTTTTAGGATTTTATAGCAGAAAGCGATAAGACAGAAGAGTAGAAAAAGCATATAAAACACATCAGAAATAGTAAAACGATGTATTGGAATTTTGAAGAAGCTCTCTTGATATGTATATACTATTTTTCCTAATAAAAAACTACCAATTGCTATCGTGATACATATCCAAAACGGATTTGAACTAACTTTTTTAGAATATATAGAATAAATGAGTGATACAAATGTAATGGCTTCAACAATAAGTGAAGCGAAGCGTACATCCGAATTTGAAAAATGAGTGGGGAACAGATAGAAAAACATAAAATAGATTGAATAACACATTAATGTTCCAATTAATATACATAGCTGTAAATTTTTATTTAATTTCAATAAAATCACCTTCTTTAATTATGCACTATATTCGTAATATCTATACATAATAATATTATTTAAGAATTGTATCAGATTTCCTTATAAAAATCATGTTTATAAGGAAGTTTTGAAAAGTGTAATTGCTCTAAAAAATGAAAAATATTGCATTTGATAGTATATACTGTATAAAGATTTTAAATAGAAATTGTATATTTAGTCATCTTTTGAATTGTAAAGGTTTTTTAGTGATTTGAAAGTAGAGATGCAAAATTGCATATAAAATGATAAAGGCTTTTTTGAATTTTTAATGAATACGTCAAAACCAGATATATATAAGATGGAATTTAATGAAGAACAATTAATGAATGTAGAGAGATTATGGAAAGCGGAATAAAGTTGGTTGTATGGATTTTGTTGTAAAAGTTACTTTTATAGCAAAATCTTTTTTATTTCAATAGAAAGCATTTTTATCAACTATTTTTAGAATGTTAAATCAATAAGTAATTATTCAGTTTCTGAATAATATAATTGAAAGTTGGTTTAAGTAAACAATTTTAAATGTGACAAAACTCCAAACGTTGGATTTATATTCAATAGGAGAAAAAGATGTAGAAGTTTGTCTTACTGTCCTCGTTTACTTTTTATTTCATTACATATAGGCTTTGTGGTGTAAGGGAGGACATCACCTTTACGCAAAATCTATAAGGAGGTCATTGTAATGAAACAAATTAAAAAGTTTGCGGGAGTTGCTTTAGCGGGGACGATTGGATTAAGTGGACTACTGTTTTTAGAACCAAGTATAAGCGCTGCGGAATTACAGCAAGTGAAAGAGGAGAATTTCAATGCAATTGATGTATCGATGAATCTAAATGAATTATATGTATTAAGTGGCAGAAGCATTGATATTCTTTCTGGAGATAAAGAAGCAATTCAGCTAAATAAATACACAATTCGTTTTAGTAAACCCGGGAAGTACGTTATTAGGGTAAATGGTTGTATTTATAACGATGTATATACTTTTATTGTGAATGGTTAGTATATCTTCTTAAATTATGGAATAAAAAAGAAACACCCTATTTGCGGTGAGAATCGTAAATAGGGTGAATTTATTTGTATTAAATTGTACTTTAAACATGTTCATTAATTTTCTTTTTGTTATGTAGAGTATGTAAAAGTGTTTGAAATACCTTAAATGATTGCTGAAAGATTGGACTTTGAATAAAGGTATACAGAAAAGTTACGATAAAAACAGGACCCCCTAGCATAAATCCAATAACTAGTACAATGCATTCTACAATGATTCGAGCACGGCTAATAGATAGACCTGTTTTGTCGGAAATAGTAAGCATGAATCCATCACGAGGTCCAGCACCAATTCCAGCCGCAACATACATACCTCCACCGATACCTGTAATGGCAATACCAGAAAATAAAATGAGTAAGTTTATCCATAAATAATCACTAGCGTTTGGAAGAATATTTGATTGTAAGAAAAAGTCCATAATGGGACCGATAAGTAGTGCATTTAAAAATGTTCCCACATTTATATATTTTCGATCTACTAGTAAAGAAATGAGAACGAGACATAACCCACATATGACACTCCACGTACCAATCGTCCATCCAAACCTTTGGTAGAGAGCCATATTTAAAACTTCCCAAGGATGTAAACCGAGAAATTTTACTTTGACTGCAAGAGCATTTCCAAGCCCAAAGAAGATTAACCCTAAGAAAAAAAGAAAATAGCGAAAGAGAGTTAGCCTCATTTTTAAAACCTCCCATATTGTATAATTATGTATATTACATGTAAGGGTTTTAATGTACAAATTTTACGACTTTTCAGCCGGTATTTAAAATAGCTAAAATACAAATGAAATATATGTATTCACAGTCAAAAAAGTTAAAATATTTCGTCTCAAGGATTATAATAGAGAAAGAAGTATAAAAGGGAGTGAATGAATTTGAAACAAGAACTTATTGAAAGATTTACGAGATATGTAAAGATTGATACGCAATCAAATGAAGACAGTCATACAGTGCCAACAACACCAGGACAAATTGAGTTTGGTAAGTTATTAGTTGAAGAGTTAAAAGAAATTGGGTTAACAGAAGTAACGATGGACGATAACGGATATGTAATGGCAACACTTCCGGCTAATACGGATAAGGATGTTCCTGTAATCGGATTTTTAGCACATTTAGATACAGCAACAGACTTTACTGGGAAAAATGTAAAACCACAAATTCATGAAAACTTTGACGGGAACGCAATTACATTAAATGAAGAGCTTAATGTTGTATTAACACCAGAACAGTTCCCAGAATTACCGTCTTATAAAGGTCATACGATTATTACAACGGACGGTACAACACTGTTAGGAGCAGATGATAAAGCTGGTCTTACAGAAATTATGGTTGCAATGAATTATTTAATACATAATCCGCAAATTAAACATGGGAAAATTAGAGTTGCGTTTACGCCGGATGAAGAAATTGGCCGCGGCCCAGCGCATTTTGATGTAGAAGCGTTTGGCGCTTCATTTGCTTATACGATGGATGGAGGTCCATTAGGTGGTTTAGAGTATGAAAGCTTTAATGCTGCAGGTGCTAAGTTAACGTTTAACGGAACAAATACACATCCTGGAACAGCGAAAAATAAAATGCGTAACGCAACTAAACTTGCTATGGAGTTTAATAGCTATTTACCAGTAGAAGAGGCACCAGAATATACAGAGGGGTATGAAGGATTCTATCATTTACTTTCTTTAAATGGTGATGTTGAGCAAAGTAAAGCGTATTATATTATTCGAGATTTTGATCGTGAAAATTTTGAAGCGCGTAAACATAACGTTGAAAATATTGTGAAGCAAATGCAAGAGAAGTATGGACGAGATGCAGTCGTTTTAGAAATGAATGATCAATACTATAACATGCTTGAAAAGATTGAACCAGTGAGAGAAATTGTTGATATTGCATATGAGGCAATGAAAAGTTTAAATATCGAACCAAATATTCATCCGATTCGCGGTGGAACAGATGGATCACAATTATCGTATATGGGATTACCAACCCCAAACATTTTCACAGGTGGTGAAAACTATCACGGTAAATTTGAGTATGTTTCGGTAGATGTTATGGAAAAAGCTGTTCAAGTTATTATAGAAATTGCAAGACGATTTGAAGAACAAGCTTAAAAAAGAACCAAGTAGTGCAAAAACGCTACTTGGTTTTTTAGTATAATACTCGCCACAAATAAAAAGTTGCGTAAGACTCCCAGTTGATCCAATTTGCCGCAAAATCTTTTATTTCCTGTTTAGTCGGTTTACTTTTAGAACCTGTTATATATTTAATTGCATTGTGCAAACCAACATCGTCAATTGGAAAAGCGGAAGGGAATCGTAAACAGCGCATTAAAACATAGTGAGCAGTCCACGGACCTATACCATGTATAGCAGTTAATTGTTTTTCAGCAATCTTTACATCTTGTGTTTGTAGTAAAGATTCTTTTGATAGTTTTCCTTCTGTAATAAGCTTTGCAATACCGATTAAATATTCACATTTTCTAGTCGTCATTTTTAAATTTTTGAGATCCTCTACGTGTAAATTGGCAATTGTTTCATGTGATGGGAATATCCAATGCTTTCTATCGTTCCATTCTACATAACTTCCAAATGTCTCGACTAATCTTCTTTTTAGTGTATAAGCATAAGTGAGGTTAATTTGTTGCCCGATAATTCCCCAGGAAAGTGCCTCAAATAAGTCTGGAATACCTAAAGTACGAAGGCCATAATATTGTTCAATTGGTCTTTGAAGGAGTACATCATGTTTAGCTAATGTATAAAAGGGAGCTAAATCAGTAGTTAAATCAAACCATTCAGTTACATAGTTAGCTACAGCATCGCGTATCGGTTTTGCAGAGATATAGGCTTCTCCTAAAAAACGTATTTGAATAGTATCATCCGCATTCATACTAATTTCAACTAAAGGATTTACATCGTGAACAGGGATAACTTTATAAATTTTGTTATGTTCAATGTGGAACATACATTCATTGTTAGAACGGGATAGATAGCGTAAATTTTCTTGAAAACTAAATTCTGTTGGAACTGTTAAAGTTAATGCGTTACTATATTCGGCTGTCATATGAATTCCACCTGTAATTTTTCTAATGCAAGCAATTCTTTCTTCATTTCTAATCCCCCTCTAAAACCAGTTAGTTTACCATTCTTTCCAATAACACGGTGGCAAGGAATCATAATGAGAATTGGGTTGGCAGCAATAGCAGACGCAACGGCACGTACCGCTGTAGGTTTTTGAATTCTATCTGCAATTTCTGTATAAGAATATGTTTTTCCATAAGGAATTTCACGTACCGTACTCCAAACAGATAATTGAAATGCAGTTCCGTAAGCAGCGATAGGGGATGTAAAGGTTTCTCTCTTGTTTTCTAAATACTCGATAATTTCTTTTGTATATACTTGTAAGTAATCTGGACTATGGATCAATATATGTTGAGGCAGTTTTTTTCTAGCCCATATATTTACTTCTTCAAAGGTTTCGTTTTGTGATCCAATGAAACATAGTCCAGTTTCAGTTGCAGCAATATGAAACTTCCAATTTGCATGTGTAAGTAGCGTCCAATATATATAATTATTTTTGTAAGAATTCATTATTGTATCCCTCTTTCATTTCATTCTTTTTTCGATATTCAGTAGGGGTAAATCCAGTTTTCTTTTTAAATAAAGTTGCGAAATATTCTGGATTTTCTATCCCGACGGCAGTACTAATTTCTTTAATGGGTTGATTTGAGTGTAAAAGGTGTTCTGCTGCTTTAACAATTCTGAACTGCTGTATATATTCTATCGGACTTATTCCTGTCATTTTTTTGAAAGTGCGTTGTAAATGAAAGGGGCTACCATGGCACATTTCCGCAAGTATGTCTAGAGTTAATAATTCATCAAAGTGTTTTTCGATATACTCTTTAATTTGTTCTACCCACTCTTCATTAGGTAAAGTGAGCCCATTTGGTTTACAACGCTTGCACGGGCGAAAGTTTTCATTTAATGCTTGCTCTGCATGATGAAAAATTCGTACATTGTTTTTATTCGGTATTCTTGATTTGCATGATGGCCTGCAAAAGATTCCAGTTGATTTCACAGCATAAAAGAATTTACTATCATAGGAAGGATCATTATGGATAATTGCTTGCCAATGTTCATTTGTTAACGTAACTCCTTCATTGTGCAAAGAACATCACCTCTGAAATTAGTATAACCTGAATAAAGTGTGTATGTATGTATTCATAAATGTAAGAGCAAGATTACAAAGGTGAAAATATTGAATGGCGTTTAGATTATTTTGTTGTTTCTGAAAGAATGAAAGACCAAATAACAGCGGCGAAAATTAATAGTGAAGTAATGGGGTCAGACCATTGCCCAGTTGAATTACATATAAATTTCTAAAAAAGAAGTATCTACCTAACATGAGGCGGATACTTCTTTTTTAATTCAGTTTGTTAAAATTTTTCAAATCTTTCTTGAAATAATTGCATATTAAATATATAATTAGTAACGATAATCATTATCAATGAAAAAGATTATCAATGGGTGAGGTATAAAAGAATTATAGCTTAGGGGAAGTGAATGAGAATGAGTTCTGGATAGAATTATTAATCTAATAAAATATATATGTAGGACAAGTTTCATATAGTTAAATTTTATTGAGAATATAGTTTGGAAATTCGAGAGGAGATATTTAAAGATGAATAAGAAGTTATTTACATTAGGTATGGTAACAGTTTTAAGTGTAGGACTAGCAGCATGTAATAGTGCGGATAAAACTTCAGGAGAAAAAACTCAACAGACAAAGGCTAGTGAGACGAAAAAAGACGAAAAACGAAAAATTACATATTTAGGTAAAGAATATACAGTGCCAGCAAAAGTAGATAAAATTGCAACAGCTAGTTTAGAGTCAATGGAAGATGCAGCAGTACTTGGAATTAAACCAGTTGGTGCGATTACGGTTGGTGGTAAATTACCAAAGTATCTGGAGAAAGATTTAGAAGGTGCGAAATCTGTTGGTGAGAAAATGCAACCAAATTTCGAAACATTACTTCAATTAAAACCAGACGTTATTACATCTAGTACGAAATTCCCAGCAGAAACAGCTGAAAAGTTTACGAAAGTAGCTCCTACATTCCCGGTATCACATGTTTCAACAAATTGGGAGGATAACTTAAAGTTAATGGGAGAATTAACTGGCAAAAAAGATAAAGCAGAAAAAATTATTAAAGATTACAATGCGGACGCTGAAAAAGCAAAAGCAAAACTAGGAGATAAGTTAAAAGACAAAAAAGTCCTTGTAATCAGACTAAGAGCAAACGAATTATTCCTATACCCAGAAGGAGTATACTTCAACCCTGTAATTTATAAAGATCTTGGATTAACTGTTCCAGAACAATTGAAAACTGTAAAAGCACAAGAGAAAATTTCATTTGAAAAACTTGCTGAACTAAACCCAGATTATATTTTCTTACAATATGAAACAACTGAAAATAAAAACCCGAAAGTGCTAGAAGAAATTGAAAGTAATCCAATTTGGCAAAGTATGAATGCTGCGAAAGAAAAGAAAGTATTTGTAAACGTTGTTGATCCAATGGCACAAGGTGGTACTGCTTGGAGTAAAACAGCGTTCTTAAAAGAAGCAGTGAAAAATTTATCTAAATAATACAATAAGTAAGGT
This sequence comes from Bacillus sp. FDAARGOS_527, assembly GCF_003812125.1. Taxonomy (NCBI): domain Bacteria; kingdom Bacillati; phylum Bacillota; class Bacilli; order Caryophanales; family Bacillaceae; genus Bacillus; species Bacillus sp. FDAARGOS_527. Next base: position 2,823,908 of record NZ_CP033795.1, on the reverse strand, counting down.
GCGTTGAATGATATGCAGAAAACAAATGCAGTACCAGTAACTATATTATGTATAGCACCCATACTCATCTTATTTACAGTTATACTTTCTATTTTGTATGGGGCGAAAAGTATTGATGCTGAAACGGTGTGGAACGCGATATTTCATTTTGATTCAAGTGATGTAAATCATAATATTATTATTACTTCACGTTTACCAAGGGTAGTTGCAGCTCTTTTAGTTGGAGCATTTCTAGCCATATCAGGAGCACTTATGCAGGGGATGACAAGAAACTATCTTGCATCCCCTTCTATTATGGGTGTGACGGATGGGGCAGCTTTTGTTATTACACTTTGTATGATTTTTCTTCCGGGAATGTCATCGATTGGTATGGTTGTATGTTCAATGATTGGTTCTGCATTAGGAGCCGGTATCGTATTTGGTTTTGGTTCGCTCCTTCAAAATGGTTTATCGCCAGTTCGGTTAGCGATTATTGGGACAGTTATTGGAACATTTTTAAGCAGTGTGTCTGCTGCAATGGCTTCATACTTCCAAATTTCTCAAAATGTTAGTTTTTGGTTTAATGCAAAATTAGACCAAGTAGACCCTAATATCATTAAAATTACGATACCGTTTGGGATAATTGGAATAGTTTTAGCGCTGTTAATATCAAAATCTATTACGATTCTTTCTTTAGGAGAAGAAGTTTCTATTAACCTAGGGCAGCGTACAAAACTAGTTAAAGCGATGGCTATTTTATCAGTTATCTTTTTAACAGGAACGGCAGTTGCTTTAGTGGGGAAAGTTGGTTTTGTAGGTTTAATTATTCCGCACATTACTCGCTTTATAATTGGGGTAGATTATAAGTGGATTTTGCCATGCGCAGGCGTTATTGGCGGCGTTTTTCTAGCGTTATGTGATATTTTAAGTAGGTTTGTAAACTATCCATTTGAAACACCGATTGGAGTCGTTACCTCCTTAATTGGAATTCCTTTCTTCCTTTATTTAATCCGTACAAGAGGAGGAGAGAGACATGCTTAAAAGTTCAAGTCAACGTTTTGGAATGACGATGGGGATTAGTATATTTTTAATACTATGTGCTATTTATATTAGTTTAACGAATGGTACGTTTGATATTACGATTACAGATGTATGTAAAACACTCCTTAGAATAGATCCAGTACCAGACCATGATTTAGTTATTTTTGAGTTTCGTCTCCCGCGCATCATAATTGCGGGATTAGTAGGGGTAGGTCTCGGTGTTGCAGGTGCTGTTATTCAAGGAATTACGAGAAATGGATTGGCAGACCCAGGTATTTTAGGAGTTAATGCAGGAGCAGGAACAGCAATCGTCATTTTTATGTTTTTCTTCCAAGGGCAATTAAAAAGCACAGACTGGGTTTCTATTATGATGATGCCAATGTTTGGTTTAGTAGGCGGATTAGGTGCAGCTATCATCATTTATCTGTTTTCTTGGAAAAATGGTAAGTTAGATTCGCAGCGTCTTTTATTAACAGGGATTGCGATTGGATCAGGATTTGGAGCCTTTTCTATGTATTTATCACTCAAAATGAAGTCAACCGATTTCGAGATGGCTGCAGTTTGGGTGTCAGGCAGTATATATAGTGCAAACTGGAAGTATATTATTGCAATGTTACCGTGGCTTATCATACTGATTCCACTTATACAAAAGAAAGCTTATTTATTAGATTTATTTCAATTGGAAGAAACGAGTATTACAAGTTTAGGTGTTTCAGTAGAAAGAGAGAAATCAATTTTACTACTAAGTAGTATCGGACTTGTAAGCGCATGTGTTGCAGTTTCAGGAAGTATTGGTTTCATCGGATTAATGGCACCGCATATAGCGAAAAGACTTGTCGGTATTCAGCATAAGCATATCATTCCTACGTGCGGAGTAATTGGAATGTTTCTTGTAATTGCTTCAGACTTTATCGCAAAAACAGTTTTCACACCTGTAGAGTTACCAGTTGGAATCGTTATTTCTATTGTCGGTGTACCTTATTTCTTATATTTACTTTATAAGGCGAAAGCGTAAGAGGAGGAATAAAAGTGAGTATTTTAAGTGCGAAAAATTTAGAAACAAGTTATGAAAAGCTTACAGTGTTTCGCGATTTAAATGTGGAAATACAAGAAGGAAAAGTAACGACAATTATAGGACCAAACGGGTGCGGTAAATCGACACTGTTAAAAACGATGGGAAGAATTTTAAAGCAAAAGAGTGGTAAAGTATATTTGCAAGGACAGGATTTACATACAATTCCAACGAAAGAAATTGCGAAGCAGTTAGCTCTACTTCCGCAAACTCCAATTGCACCAGGAGAGCTTAAAGTAGAAGAATTAATTTCTTATGGACGTTATCCACATCGAAATAATGTAAATAAGTTAACTTCAAAAGATAAAGAGATGATTGACTGGGCATTAGATATAACGAAAACTTCTGCATTTCGAACGAGACAAATTGCAAATCTATCAGGTGGTCAACGACAAAAGGTATGGCTAGCGATGGCTTTGGCACAAGAGACAGAAGTGTTGTTATTAGATGAGCCAACTACATATCTTGATATGTCTCATCAATTAGATGTATTACAAATTGTGGAGAAATTAAATAAAGACCATAATTGTACGGTCGTTATGGTATTACATGATATTAACCATGCAGCAAGGTTTTCAGATGAAATTATTGCAATGAAGGAAGGAGAAATCGTTACAACTGGTAGCCCAGAAGAAATCATTACAAATGAAGTGTTAAAAGAAGTATTTCATATTGATGCACGTGTCATGATTGATCCGTATAATGGGTCTCCTGTTTGCTTCGGTTATGATAGCGTTGTATTTCAAGAAGAAAAAGTAGAAATATATGTAACGAGTTAAGAAGGGGGGATATAAGATGAACACTACGATTGAAAAACAGCAGATTGTAACATCTAATACTGAACAGTGGAACATGTATTCAAAATTAGATGGTAAGGAATATCAAATTCATATTTCAAAGCCGAGGCAACCAGCACTGGATTCAGGATATCCTGTCATTTACGTATTAGATGGTAATGCCTTTTTTCAAACATTCCATGAAGCGGTTAAAATACAATCAGTTAGAGCAGAAAAAACAGGTGTTTCACCAGCCATTATAGTAGGTATTGGTTATCCAATAGAAGGGGCATTTTCAGGTGAAGAAAGATGTTATGATTTTACGCCTAGCGTAATTTCAAAAGATGCGGCTTTAAAACCAGATGGTAAACCTTGGCCTAAAACAGGAGGAGCACATCATTTCTTTACTTTTATTGAAGAAGAATTAAAGCCGCAAATTGAAAAGAATTTTGAAATTGATAAAGGAAAGCAAACAATATTTGGGCATTCTTTAGGTGGACTATTTGCTTTACATATATTATTTACAAACATAAATGCCTTTCAAAATTATTTTATTAGTAGTCCATCTATTTGGTGGAATAACCAATCTGTGCTTGAAAAAGAAGGGAATCTTATAAATGAATTAAACAATGCAAAGGTTAAAACAGGAGTATTTCTTACAGTTGGTTCACTTGAAAGAGAGCATATGGTTGTAGGGGCAAACGAATTATCAGAGCGCCTTTTCAAAGTAAAACACGATCAGTTTCGATTTACGTTTTATGAGGCGGAAGGGGAGAACCATGCATCAGTTGTGCCGACTTCTTTAAGTAAAGGATTGAGATTCATTAGTCAAGTATCCATCGATTAAATGGTTAGTGATTTGAGTGAATCCACATTTTTCTATGATCTGTAGTAGGTTAGATAATAAAACGATTGTTTAATAAAGTGCAAACAAAAGGCTATGGAGAAATTCTCCATAGCCTTTTGTTTGCGTAAGTAGAATTGTCCTTTTTGAAAGTTTTGTTGCAATTTTTCGTCTAAAGAGACAAAAAGTTGTCACAATTCGTTCACAATTAGCATAAACATAAAATAGACGAAATGAACTTATTTCCGAAAAGGCTTGGTTCATTCCAATTATGATTCGTAGAGCTGAAAAAGCACGGATGAAAAGTTCACTATATTCTCAAGGAGGTAGATCGTATGAAAACTATTCTCGCTATCGCTGGACTTATTTGGGTTTTATCGCATGGTATCCCAATTTATGAAGGAGAACAAATTCGCAGTGCTCTAAATAAAAATTTTAATGAATATCATATCATTGATCGGCAAGATAATGTTGTGACAGTTCGTGTAAATGACTGTTTTCATACGGTAACCGTTGAAGGAACTTCAGTAGTGAATGATACAAAAGTATGTGATCAGCAATAATTATATATAGGAAGAAAAAGTCTCAATTTACATGTGTGAAGATTGAGGCTTTTATATTTGGGAATGAATAATAAGCGGGGATGGACAACCCTCGCTTATTATTGTTTTTTGAAAAAAGGAAAGGGTATAATGAAAATTAAGACTGAGAAGCTAACAATGTGTTAAGAATAATCATAAAGTGGAAATATACTCATATGGGGTATCATGCATAGATATTTAATGCTATAATTGGTATACTCGTAAAAGTAATTGTTTTATTGGATGAAGAGAAACTTTAAGAAGGTGATAATATGGGGCATAAAGAGCATGAAGCAGTAACACATAGATCAGAAAAAGAAAAAGAGCAAATTATAAATAGATTGAAGAGAATTGAAGGGCAAGTTCGGGGTATTCAAAATATGATTGAAAATGATCGGTATTGCGTGGATATTTTAGTGCAAATTTCAGCGATTAATGCAGCGATGAAAAAAGTAGGAATGGGTGTATTAAAAAACCATACAAGTCATTGTGTTTCAAGTGCAATTAAAGATGGTAATGGTGACGAAGCAATCGAAGAATTAATGACAGTCTTTGAACGTTTTTCAAAAGCGTAAAAACAAGCTAGTACGTAACTGGCTTGTTTTTTGTTTACTTTCATATAAGGTTTCGGGGTATTGATGTGAAAAAGTGTATGTAAAATAAACTTTTAGAAAATAATTGAAAAATCATGATACAAAACTATTGATTACCTTAGGGGGGTATGGTAATATGTAATTGTGATTAACAAACAATAAAGAAACAAGAGGAGGATTTTAAATGGAACAGTTAACATTACAAGTTGAAGGTATGTCTTGTGGACATTGTGTAAATGCTATCGAAAGCAGTGTGAAAGAGCTAAACGGTGTTGAACAAGTGAAAGTTCAATTAGCAGAAGGAACTGTTGAAGTTACTATCGACTCGTCTGCTGTAACATTAAAAGATATTGTTGCTGTAATCGAAGATCAAGGATACGATGTTCAATAATTATTTTTAGATATGGAAATAAATCGTACTTTATAGGAAGTACGATTTATTTTGCTAATAATTATACCTCATAAGGGTATATAGAGGTGAGAGACATGAATGAACAAAAAGAGGCCAATCTTCAAATATCAGGAATGACATGTGCCGCATGTGCAAATAGAATTGAAAAAGGCCTAAAAAAAGTAGAAGGTGTTCATGATGCAAATGTAAATTTTGCACTTGAAAAAACGAAAATAATATATGATCCCCAAAAAACAAATCCGCAACAATTTAAGGAAAAAGTTGAATCGTTAGGATATGGAATTGTAAGTGATAAAGCTGAATTTACTGTTTCAGGAATGACATGCGCAGCATGTGCCAATAGAGTAGAAAAGCGTTTAAATAAGTTAGAAGGTGTGAACGGGGCGACAGTAAATTTCGCTTTGGAATCAGCTACAGTAGATTTTAATCCTGATGAAATTAATGTAAATGAAATGAAGAGTGCAATTACGAAATTAGGATATAAATTGGAAGTGAAATCAGCTGAGCAAGATGGATCAACTGATCATCGCTTACAAGAAATTGAGCGACAAAAGAAGAAGTTTATTATTTCGTTTATTTTATCATTCCCGTTACTGTGGGCAATGGTAAGTCACTTCTCATTTACATCGTTTATTTATTTACCTGATATGCTTATGAACCCTTGGGTGCAGCTAGCTCTTGCAACGCCAGTTCAATTTATCATTGGTGGACAGTTTTATGTTGGGGCTTATAAAGCGTTACGTAATAAAAGTGCTAACATGGATGTTCTTGTGGCACTTGGAACGTCGGCCGCCTATTTCTATAGTGTATATTTAAGCGTTCAATCTATCGGTTCTTCGGAACACATGACAGATTTATATTTTGAAACGAGCGCGGTACTTATTACACTAATTATTTTAGGTAAATTATTTGAAGCAAAAGCAAAGGGACGTTCATCAGAAGCAATTAAAAAGTTGATGGGTTTACAAGCAAAGACAGCTACAGTTGTGCGAGATGGAACGGAAATGAAAATTTTAATCGAAGAAGTAGTAGCTGGTGATATCGTTTATGTAAAGCCTGGTGAAAAAATTCCGGTAGATGGTGAGATTGTAGAAGGAAAGTCAGCAATAGATGAATCGATGTTAACAGGTGAAAGTATTCCAGTTGATAAAACAATTGGGGATGTAGTAATCGGTTCTACAATGAATAAAAATGGATTTTTAAAAGTGAAAGCAACTAAGGTAGGAAGAGATACTGCATTAGCTCAAATTATTAAAGTAGTAGAAGAGGCTCAAGGTTCAAAAGCTCCTATTCAAAGGGTAGCAGATCAAATTTCAGGTATTTTCGTACCGGTTGTAGTTGTGATTGCTATTATTACATTTGCAGTGTGGATGATATTTGTTACACCAGGTGATTTTGGCGGAGCACTTGAGAAAATGATAGCAGTACTTGTTATCGCTTGTCCATGTGCATTAGGTCTTGCGACACCTACATCTATTATGGCTGGATCAGGAAGATCAGCTGAGTATGGTATTTTATTTAAAGGCGGAGAGCATTTAGAAGCAACGCATCGATTGGATACAGTTATTCTAGATAAAACAGGTACTGTGACAAATGGAAAGCCAGTGTTAACGGATGTAATTGTCGCAGATGGATTCAATGAAGAAGAAATATTACGTTTAGTAGGTGCGGCAGAAAAAAATTCTGAACACCCACTTGCAGAAGCGATTGTAGAAGGAATTAAAGAAAAGAAAATTGATATTCCAAGTTCAGAAACGTTTGAAGCGATTCCTGGATTCGGTATTGAATCAGTCGTAGAAGGAAAACAATTATTCATTGGTACACGCCGATTAATGAAGAAATTCAATATTGATATTGAAGAAGTTTCTAAATCGATGGAAGAGTTAGAACGAGAAGGTAAAACAGCAATGCTTATTGCAATTAATAAAGAATATGCTGGTATAGTGGCTGTTGCAGATACTGTAAAAGATACTTCAAAAGCAGCTATTACAAGGCTTAAGAAAATGGGTCTAGACGTTGTTATGATTACAGGAGATAATACGCAAACTGCTCAGGCGATTGCGGGGCAAGTTGGTATTGAACACGTAATTGCAGAAGTATTACCAGAAGGAAAAGCAGAAGAAGTGAAAAAACTTCAAGCGCAAGGTAAGAAAGTAGCAATGGTTGGAGATGGAATAAATGATGCTCCAGCACTTGCTACGGCGGATATCGGTATGGCAATTGGAACAGGAACGGATGTAGCGATGGAAGCGGCAGATATTACGTTAATTCGTGGCGATTTAAATAGTATTGCTGATGCAATCTTTATGAGTAAGATGACGATAAGAAATATTAAGCAAAATTTATTCTGGGCACTAGCTTATAATGGCTTAGGAATCCCGATTGCAGCGTTCGGTTTCTTGGCACCTTGGGTTGCAGGAGCGGCTATGGCATTTAGTTCTGTATCAGTTGTATTAAATGCATTACGATTGCAAAGAGTGAAGTTAAAATAAGTAAAGGCTTTATTTGCATAAAGGAACAAAAGAAAGAGCATAATGGTCAGATTTTTATTAATTATGTAATGAAAAAAATAGCCCTCTCGTAAACGAGAAGGCTATTTTTCATTATTTTACAGCTTCTTTTAGTTCTTTACCAGCTTTGAAAGCAGGTACTTTAGAAGCTGCGATTTGCATTTCTTCACCAGTTTGTGGGTTACGGCCTGTACGAGCAGCTCTTTCGCGAACTTCGAATGTACCGAATCCGATAAGTTGTACTTTTTCACCAGCAGCTAAAGTGTTAGTGATTGATTCTACTACAGTTTGTACAACTACAGTAGCTTCTTTTTGAGAAATCTCAGCATTTTGTGCTACGTTTTTGATTAATTCTGTTTTGTTCATGTTTTTCACCTCATATGTAAATAATGCTATTTAAGTTGTTATTATAACGTATAAAACATTCGAGAACAAGTGTACGCACATATATTCATAAAAAAAATGGAATTTGTAATATTTTTCAGGATTGCTGTATAGTCGTTCCTTTTAAGCGGATACAGATTTTTTCTTTAATTCCGTTTGTTCTTTAGTAGAAGGTAGTTTCTTATTATAAGATATGAAATAAGGTAACGCTACAAATAACATACCTCCTACTAAGTTTCCGAAGAAAACAAAAATGAAGTTTGGAAAATATTCAAACCAAGTTAAATGACCTGCAAAAATTATAGCTGGGATGACAAACATATTGGCTACAACGTGTTGAAATCCAATTGCAACAAAAGTCATAACTGGGAACCAAATGCCGATAATCTTTCCGATAAATTCTTTACTTCCCATACTAAGCCAAACAGCTAAACAAACGAGCCAATTACATCCGATTGCAGAAATGAAGGCTTGTAGTGGTGTATCTTGTAGTTTAGCTTGCGCAATAGAAACTGTTTTTGCTAAAAAAGCTCCCTCTGTTAATCCGACGATATGACCGAAAAAATAAGCAACGAATACAGCACCTATGAAATTGCTCAATGTAACAATAATTAAATTTCGTATGAAATAAAATAAAGTAATTTTCTTTTGAAGCCAGGCCATGGAAACTGTCATCATGTTACCAGTTACTAGTTCACCGCCTGCAAGAATAACGAGAATAAGACCGATAGGGAATACAGCAGCGCCTAGAAAACTAGTAAATGATCCCCAAGCCTTTGGCATTGTTCCAATAACATGAATATCGAGTAAATACCCTAATGCTATGAAAGCACCGCCAAAAAAACCGAGAATTAGCATAGGGAGTAATGATAAATGAGCTTTTTTTCTTCCGGAATTAGCAGCAAGTTCCGTAATTTCTTCTGGTGTAAATACAGACATGAATAATCTCTCCTTAATAAAATGATAAAAGAATAAATGGAACATTTTTAAGAATCTATGTATTATAAAAATATGTTATGACTTCTGTATAAATTTGTCAAAGTGAGCAGGGCTGGAATTAAATATAACTAACATTGTTCGTGTTGTCACATTCATGTAACAATAAGGTTTTAAAGTACTTCTAGAGGTGAGAACATGAATACGTATCACGTAAAAGAAGAACAAAAAAAATCAATCGTCAAGGTATCTATAATCAGTTTTGTAAGTGTAGTAATGATTTCTATAAGTTTGTATTTCTATGCGACAGAAATAGAACGAAAACTAGTAACAGTTACGTGGAATGAAATAGAATCTTCTACAATTCCTAAAGAGTTTCATAATAAAAAAATATTGCAGTTCTCAGATGTACATTTAGGGCCAGAATTCACACTGAAACAATTAGAAAATTTGGTGGAGAAGATAAATGCATTAAGTCCAGATGTAGTAGTTTTCACAGGGGATTTAATAGATAAGTTTGGATCGTATAAAGCCGAAAGAGAAGAAGCGAAAGGGATTTTACAAAAAATACATGCACCCTTAGGGAAATATGCAGTGTTTGGGAATCATGATAGGGGCGGCGGAGGTAGTTTATTTTATAAAAAATATATGGAGGAAGCTGGTTTCGCTGTGTTAGTCAATGAAGTGCAGAAAATTAAAGCGGAAAACGGCAAATATATTACAATATCAGGTTTGGATGATTTTTTATTAGGTAAGCCGCAAATAGACTCAACTTTAAAACATGTAAGGCAACAAGATTTCAATATGTTATTAGTACATGAGCCGGATGTTGTAGACAAAGTAGCACGTTACCCAGTTGATTTTCAAATGTCAGGCCATAGTCACGGAGGACAAGTTCAAATTCCTTTTATCGGTCCATTCATTACGACAAAACTAGCTGAGAGTCATGTTGAAGGTATGTATGAAGTAGAGGGGAAGAGTAAGCCGTTATATTTATATGTAAATCGTGGTATTGGGACAACCCGAATGCCTGTTAGATTTTGGAGTGTACCTGAACTTTCAGTATTTGTATTGAAGCAAAAGAGTAACTAATGTATTCAATTCCACATCATCATTCTCAATTTGATTTTGATGAACGAGCGATGTTAATTGGTGGTAAATAAAAAACAACAATAGGTCATATAAAACCTATTGTTGTTTTCATTATTTTTGCAAGGGAATCGCATCGAAATATGTTCTATAGTTACTAGAGAATTCAAAGTTGTTTTTTGCATCCCAATTAATAGACCAAGACATTAGGCCGCGGAATGCAGGATAGCCACTCTCATTTGAAAGTTTATACTTTCCTCCGAAAGGAATTCCCTTAATGATATAATCTAAAGCTTTTTTCATTTCAGTTGGAGAAATATACCCACCACTTGGAGCGGCCGCTGGTGCTGCAGGAAGTCCAATCATTACTTGATCCGAACGAAGAGCTGGGAACATGTTATTTGCATTACCACCTACAGGAAAACCATGTAAGAGCATATCTGCCATAGCGACCTCATAGTCTGCTGTACCTTGATTGTAGTTATTACCGTCCATTCCAACCCCGCTGCCAGCGTTGTAGTGTTGAACGTGAATGTATGTCAGTTTGTCTTTCACTCCGTAAATAATCGGTAAATATGCACCCCAGATGCTTCCGTATGCACTATAACCGCCTTGAACATAAGCTGTTTCAGGAGCCATGCTTAATAGAAAGTCGGGACCGTAATGATCTGAGATTGTTCGAATAGCCGAAATAAGATTTACGATTTGAGGAGTAGTTGGGTTTTTGAAATTAGTGTCATTTCCGTTTAAGTAAATACCTGATTCAAGGTCAATATCTATTCCATCAAAACCGTATTTATCAATGAGAGATTGTATGGAATTAATAAAGCGTTGCTCAGCGGCATTGTCAGGAAGTAAAACGACTCCATTTTGTCCACCAATTGAAAGAACTACTTTTTTTCCTTTACTCTTTAAATAAGAAATATCTGATTTGAATTCTGCATCTGTACCATACACAGGAGAAAATCCAACAGTAGAACGATCACCACCAGTTTCACCGAAAGATACATTAATTACATCCCATTTTGGTGAAACGTCTCTTAATTTAATAATGCCAGTACCGTTATCAAAGTTATGCCAGTATCCAACGAGTAGTTTTGATCCTGAATTGTTTGCTGCTTGTGCTTGAAAGGGGGCTAGTGGTAGCAGTAAAAAAATGACTAACGTACAACAAATGAATTTGAACTTGTTTAACATATCAACACTCCTATACAAAAAGTTGTCTAGATGTATAATCTTGTTTATTTAATGATATCTGAAAATTCGTTCTTTCGTAAGGTGGCTATAATTTTCTCAACAATTGTATATGGAAAATTATTAAACCTAATGTAATAATTTTTATAGGAGCTTGCATTACAATTGTTAAATTCAGAATATTTTGATATATTTTAAAGTGTAGGCAAGGTTTTCACATAATACTCTTACATAAAGTGAAACTTTAATCAGTGGGGGGCATCCCCCGCTGATTATCAGCCCTCACCAATCGGGCATTTACGGGCAGTAGATTCCCGCCTAACTTCTTTGCTTCCGCTGAATTTTGAGGTGGGGGTTTTACTGCCCGTTAATGCGGGGGAAATTTCAAAATTACGTTTGGAAGGGGATGTATAAGAGTTGGATAAAAATCTTAAGAAAGACCTCAAAATACGCCACATTACAATGATCTCAATTGGCGGCGTAATAGGAGCTGGTTTGTTTGTTGGAAGTGGGGCAGTTGTGCATTCAGCAGGACCAGGTTCTATCGTTTCATATGCATTAGCAGGACTTCTAGTCGTTTTCGTTATGAGAATGCTTGGGGAAATGGCAGCTATTAACCCGACAAGTGGGTCATTTGCAACATATGCAAGAGAAGCAATTGGTCCATGGGCCGGTTATACAATTGGGTGGCTATATTGGTTTTTCTGGGTAATTGTTATTGCAATAGAAGCCACAGCAGGTGCTGGTATTATTCAATACTGGATTCCAGAAATCCCTCTTTGGTTATTAAGCCTAATATTAACGATTTTATTAACATTGACGAATGTTTTTTCTGTGAAATCATTTGGAGAGTTTGAATATTGGTTTTCTTTTATTAAAGTAATAAGTATTGTTTTGTTCCTTTGTCTTGGACTAGCTGTTATTTTAGGATTTGTACCAGGAACGGAAGCACCTGGCACTTCGAATTTAGTAGGACAAGGAGGATTTATGCCAAACGGTATAAGTTCGGTGCTACTTGGAATTACTGTCGTTATATTTTCATTTATGGGATCTGAGATTGTTGCAGTAGCTGCTGGAGAATCTGCTGAACCTGTAAAAGCAGTAAAAACAGCAACAAATAGTGTAATTTGGCGTATTCTCGTATTTTTCATTGGATCGATTGCTGTAGTTGTTACACTTCTTCCATGGAATTCAGCGAACATATTAAAAAGTCCGTTTGTAGCGGTACTGGAACATATAGGGATACCAGCGGCAGCACAAATTATGAATTTTATCGTTTTAACAGCTGTACTTTCTTGTTTAAATTCTGGTTTATATACGAACTCAAGAATGCTTTTTTCAATGGCAGAAAGAGGAGATGCTCCAAAGGCATTTTTGAAATTGAATAGTAGTGGTGTTCCAGTTCGGGCCGTTTTATTCGGAACGTTCTTCGCTTATATTGGAGTTGTTTTTAGTTACATATCTCCAGATAAAGTCTTTTTATTTTTAGTCAATGCATCTGGCGGAATTGCGTTACTCGTTTATCTCGTTATAGCTGTTTCGCATTTAAAGATCCGTAAAAAAATGGGGAAAGTAGAACAACAAAATTTGAAAGTGAAAATGTGGTTTTTCCCGTATGTAACGTATGTTACAATTGCCGCTATTATAGCTGTTTTAGTTGCGATGCTTGCAATTGAATCTTTACGTTCACAAGCACTTTTGACGATGCTTGTTACTGTTCTTATAATACTTTCTTATTTTATTTTTAATAGAAATAAAAATAGTACAGTATCGAATACTACAAGTAAGAATGAGGAATCTGTTCGATTCTAATTTCTTGTTTTCGAAGAGAGTTACACCCAATCATTGCTATAAAAGAATCATATATAATCATAAAAATGAGTAATTACTATTGTCATAGTGAATATAAACTTTTTTCTTGACTTTTTATACGAAGGCGAGCAAAATGATAAAAAAGGAAGGGGGGATGACGATGGAAGAGTACGTATTAGAGCTGTATAACCTGCTATATACGACAGAATGGCAAGATATTGTTTCGTTTCTAGGAATCGTATTTTGTATGAAAATTGTAATTGTATATATGGAAGAGCAAGGTATGTTCTATTCCTTCTCATCCCCGTTCGATATGCAACGCGAGCCGTTGCTGAACTATGCCAAGGTAAATTACGAACAATTTCCTTTTGTATTTTTCTTTATGATTCGATTTATTACAGCAATTGTAAAGAAAAAGGAAAGTGACGATGAAGAGTGCCACTCAACTTGTAATATAGCGAATGTTCTTTAAGCTAAATACAAGGAGGAGATTTATATGTGGTTTCGATTTCTTATGATTGGTTTCTTTTCATTAACAGCAATTTCTTTAATGGGATATCAAGTGTCTGAAATTTTTCAAGCATATAGCGATACATTTTTTAACAAAAATTAATCGCATTGCTATTTGAATAATAAAGCGATAAAATCCTTCTTAAGAAGTTTTATTAAGAAGGATTTTTTCTTTGTTTTGCCTTGCTGTGTCAAACTATTGTCACATTTACACTGTGAATAGTATGTTAAAATAGTGAGGTTACGTATACATATTTGAAGGAAGAGGGAGTGACCATTTTGGTGGATCAATCAACAAATCAGAAAAGCTATGCTCCTATTGTGATAACGCTTTCTGTAATTGTAAATGCGATTATTTTATTTTTGTTCTTTGGACCTGTTGGCTATGAAGGAGAAGTACATTTTGATGTAACGATTTTACCAATGTTAAACGCAATTTTTAATAGCTTTACGTTCGTATTCTTATTAGCAGCTCTATACTCTATTATTAAGAAGAATGTGAAAATGCACCGTGGTTTTATCCTAGCAGCATTTACGACGACATTGCTATTTTGTGTTTCTTATTTATCGTATCATTACTTAGCGCCGGCAACACATTTTGGTGGAGAAGGATTCATTAAATATGTGTATTTCATCATTTTAATTACACATATTATCCTAGCAGCAATTATTGTACCACTTGCATTGTTTGCACTTGTATTTGGTTTTACAAATCAATTAACACGTCATCGTAAAATTGTACGTTGGACGATGCCGATCTGGTTATATGTAAGTTTATCTGGTGTTATTGTTTACTTAATGATCTCACCTTATTATCAATAAAAAAATCTCAGCCTATAGGCTGGGATTTTTTCGTTAGGCAAATATTTTTGTAAAATGAAAAAAATATGGTATACAAAAGTATAGTTGCTTTTCATATAGAAGGGATGGTAAAGGGATATGCAAAATTTTGTATTTCGTAATCCAACGAAACTTATTTTCGGTAAAGGTCAATTAGAGCAATTGAAAACTGAAATTCCACAGTTCGGTAAAAAAGTTCTTCTCGTATACGGGGGAGGCAGCATTAAAAGAAACGGTATTTATGATAATGTAATTTCTATTTTAAAGGATATAAATGCGGAAGTATTTGAATTGACAGGTGTTGAACCGAATCCACGTGTATCAACTGTAAAGAAAGGAATTCAAATTTGTAAAGAGAATGGTGTTGAATTCATTTTAGCAGTTGGTGGAGGAAGTGTAATTGACTGTACGAAGGCAATTGCAGCTGGTAGCAAATATGATGGAGATGTATGGGATATTGTAACGAAAAAAGCATTTGCTAATGAGGCATTACCATTTGGTACTGTACTTACGCTTGCGGCAACAGGATCTGAAATGAATGCTGGTTCTGTCATTACAAATTGGGAAACGAATGAAAAATATGGCTGGGGTAGCCCAGTTACTTTCCCTCAGTTTTCAATTTTAGATCCCCTCCATACTGCGTCTGTGCCAAGGGATCAAACAATTTACGGTATGGTAGATATTATGTCACATGTATTAGAGCAATATTTCCATCATGGAACAAATACAGAATTACAAGATCGTTATTGTGAGTCTGTTTTAAAAACAGTAATTGAGACAGCTCCTAAGCTTTTAAGTGATTTAGAAAATTATGAGCATAGAGAAACGATCTTATATTGCGGTACTATGGCGTTAAACGGGATTTTAGCGATGGGAGTAAAAGGAGACTGGGCAACTCATAATATTGAACATGCAGTTTCTGCGGTTCATGACATACCACACGGGGGTGGCCTTGCGATTCTATTCCCGAACTGGATGAAGCATGTTGTAGATGAAAATGTAAGTCGTTTTAAACAGTTCGCTATTCGTGTATTCGATGTAGAAACAGATGGAAAGACTGATCGAGAAATTGCGTTAGAAGGAATTGAGGTTTTACGTCAATTTTGGACTTCAATTGAGGCACCAGTAAAGTTATCTGATTACGCTATTGGAGAAAATGAAATTGATTTAATGGCGGATAAAGCGATGGCTTATGGCGAATTTGGTAATTTTAAAAAATTAAATAAAGACGATGTTTTAAGCATATATAAAGCTTCCTTATAAGAGAATCGAGAAAAGAAACCCATTTGATATCACAATCAAATGGGTTTCTTTTTGTTGTTTATAACTGTTTGTGATTGTTTTTGGTTATTTATGAATGTTTATGGTTGATTTTTGTGATCGTTTTCATTATACTGTAATCAAAGAAGAGGTGAATAAAATGTTAACTCCTGAACGTCATCAAATGATATTGCAACTTGTAAAAGAGCAGAAGGTTGTTAAATTACAGCAATTAGTGGAAAGAACAGCGAGCTCTGAATCAACAATTCGTCGTGATTTAGCGCAATTGGAAAAACAACGGTTATTAAAAAGAGTTCACGGTGGTGCAGCTGTTTTAACAGGAAAAGGACAGGAGCCGACGATGGTTGAAAAATCATCCAAAAACATTCAAATAAAACAACAAATTGCGAAGTATGCGGCTAGCGTTGTGGAACAAGGTGATTGCATTTATTTAGATGCAGGAAGTACAACATTTGAAATGATTCCATTTTTAATAAATAAGGATGTTACTGTCGTTACGAATGGACTTATGCATATTGAAGCTTTAGTTGAAAATAATATTCGTGCATATTTACTAGGCGGAATGATGAAGAGTAGGACGAAAGCTTTAATCGGTGCTATGGCACAGGAAAGCATGCAGAAGTATCGTTTTGATAAATGTTTTTTAGGAGCGAATGGTGCACATGAACAACTTGGTTTTACAACACCAGATCCGGAAGAGGCACTTTTAAAGCAAATGGCATTAACATTAGCAAATGAAGGATATTTCTTAATTGATGAAAGTAAGTTTTCGGAAGTTGCGTTTGCGAAAATTGCCAATGTGGAAGAGGCGAATATTATTACAAACCATTTAGAAATTGATTTAGAAAAATATAAAAGACAAACCAATGTAATTGAGGCTGATAAACAATGATCTATACAGTAACTTTAAACCCATCTATTGATTATATAGTACAAGTTAATTCCTTAGAGTTAGGCGCAGTAAATCGAGCAGAAAAAGATATGAAGTTTCCTGGAGGAAAAGGAATTAATGTTTCTCGCGTTCTTCATCGTTTAGGTGTTGAAAATGTAGCGCTAGGATTTACTGGTGGATTTACCGGTCGATTTATTAAAGATGTATTACAGGCGGAAGGTGTAACAACAAACTTTATCCAAGTAAATGAAGATACTCGAATTAATGTGAAAATAAAAGGGAAAGAAGAAACAGAATTAAATGGGCAAGGACCTAGTGTGACTAAGGAACAATTTGAACAATTAATGAAACAAATTGAAAGTATGCAAAAGGGAGATTGTGTTGTACTAGCTGGAAGTGTACCAGCGTCTATTCCAACTACTTTTTATGAATCAATCGCAGCGTTCGGAGCTGAAAAAGGCATTCGTGTAGTAGTAGATGCAAGTGGTAGTGCCTTACAGCATGTAGTTAAAAATAAACCATTTTTAATAAAACCAAATCATCATGAACTTGGTGAGTTATTTGGAGTAGAAATTTCAACAGCAGAAGATATTTTACCGTATGGAAGAAAATTAATTGAACAAGGTGTAGAGCATGTTATCGTATCAATGGCCGGAGATGGGGCTTTATTATTTACGGCAGAAGGTATATATGAAGCAACTATTCCAAAAGGTGTTGTAATTAATTCGGTTGGGGCTGGAGATTCTCTCGTTGCGGGATTTGTTGGAAGATATGAACAGACAAAAGATATTGAAAAGGCATTTCAATATGGCGTTGCAACAGGGAGTGCAACAGCATTTTCAGCCGATTTATGTGAAAAGGAAAAAGTAGAAGAATTATTGTCGCAAGTAATTGTAACTAAGCGATAGGGGGAAGCAACATATGAAAATTACAGAACTATTAAAAAGGGATACAGTTATTATGAATTTGACAGCTTCAAATAAAGAAGTTGTCATAGATGAGTTAGTTGAGAAATTAAACGGGGCAAATCGTTTAAATAGCAAAGCTGAATTTAAAGAAGCTATTTTAAAGCGGGAGTCACAAAGTACAACCGGCATTGGTGAAGGGATTGCTATACCTCATGCGAAAACAAAAGCTGTTAAGCAACCAGCGATTTGTTTTGGTAGAAGTGTAAGCGGTATCAACTATGAATCGCTTGACGGACAACCTGCGCATTTATTTTTTATGATTGCTGCAAGTGAAGGGGCGAATAATACGCATTTAGAAACGTTATCACGCCTATCTACACTATTAATGGATGAAGGGTTTCGTAAGCAATTGTTAGAAGCGAAGGATGAAGAAGAACTTCTTCGTTTATTTGATGAAAAAGAAAATGAAAAAGAAGAAGAAGAGGTTGAAGTTGCAAAACCAGAAGGGAATGAACCGTACGTATTAGCTGTTACAGCTTGCCCGACTGGAATCGCTCACACATATATGGCCGCGGATAGCTTGAAAGCAAAAGCAGCAGAGCTAGGAATTGCAATTAAAGTTGAAACGAACGGATCAACAGGTATAAAAAACGGTTTAACGAAAGAGGATATTGAACGCGCAACAGCTATAATTGTTGCGGCAGATAAACAAGTAGAAATGAATCGTTTTGCTGGTAAACATGTTATTCAAGTGCCAGTCGCTGACGGGATTAGAAAAACGGAGACGCTTCTTAATCGGGCTGTAAAACAAGATGCACCAATCTTTAAAGGTGTAAAAGAGGATGGAAAGGCAGAAAATACGGAGAAAGAAAATGGATTAGGAATTTATAAGCATTTAATGAACGGCGTAAGTAATATGCTTCCATTCGTTGTTGGTGGCGGGATTTTAATTGCGCTAGCGTTTTCGTTTGGTGGTATAAAAGCAGAAGGTCCTTTAGCTGAATTGTTCATGTCTATTGGAGGAGGGGGAACAGGGGCATTTTTATTCCTTGTACCAATTTTAGCAGGATTTATTGCTAGTTCTATTGCTGATCGTCCTGGTTTTATGCCTGGTGTTGTCGGAGGATTTTTAGCGGCACATGCGAATGCTGGATTTTTAGGTGGATTAATTGCTGGTTTCTTAGCCGGATATGTTGTTTTAGGATTGAAAAAATTATTTTCAGGGTTACCAGTACAGTTAGAAGGAATTAAGCCTGTTTTGTTATATCCAGTCTTTGGATTATTGATTACAGGAGTTGTTATGCAAAAAGTAGTAATTCCGCCTGTAGTAGCATTGAATGAAATGTTAACAGGATGGTTAAATGGTTTGAACGGTACAAATGCTATATTACTAGGTCTTATTTTAGGTGCGATGATGGCAATTGATATGGGTGGTCCAATTAATAAAGCAGCATTTACGTTTGGTATTGCTGCGATAGAAGCGAAGAACTTTGGAGTGCATTCAGCGGTTATGGCTGGTGGTATGGTGCCACCGCTTGCAATTGCGTTAGCAACTACCTTCTTTAAATCGAAGTTTACAGAAGCGGAACGTAAGTCTGGTTTAACAAATTATATTATGGGGGCATCGTTTATTACAGAAGGTGCGATTCCATTTGCAGCAGCAGATCCGGTTCGGGTAATTGTCAGTTGTGTTGTCGGTTCAAGTATTGCAGGTGCATTATCAATGTTATTCCAAATTACATTACCAGCACCGCATGGTGGATTGTTTGTTATCGCTTTAGTAAATAAACCAGTGTTATATATTTTCTCGATATTGATAGGGGCAGTTGTTTCTGCTCTTATGATGGGAATTTGGAAAAAGAAAGTTAAATAATACGTGTAAAGGGAGTAGCTTTTATTAGCTGCTCCTTTTTATTACAAAAAAGGAGGTTGATAATTGGAGAATGATGAATTTTGGTAAAAGATGTAATGAAATATGATTTTTTTGTAACAAAAAAGTAATACTGTAATTTTTTCTGGAAAAAAATTCTGGTGCTTGTATGTGGAAAATATATGAAAACTATTGGGAATTCTATTGGAAATGTAATTCATTAATATGGAAATTTATGTTACAGCTCATTAATCGTATATTACGAATGGTTTGTAATTGTGTGTTTTCTAAAAATCTTAAAAATCCGTTGCTATAATAAAAATACGAAAACAAAGCAAATGGAGGCTATTCATGAAAAAATTATTAGGTATAGCAACGGCGGCAGTTTTTGGTCTTGGGATTTTTGCAGGTTCTGCGAAAGCGGAAACGATTGTAACAACAGACGTATTAAATGTTAGAGAAAACCCAACTGTAGAGTCTAAGCTTGTAGGTAAAATGTTAAGTGGAAATAAATTAGATGTTGTAAATACAGAAAACGGATGGACAAAAATTAAATTAAATGGTCAAGAAGCTTTTGTAAGTGCTGAATTTACAAAAAGTACATATTATGTAACGGCGGGTGTGTTAAATGTTCGCGCTGGAGCGAATACTGACTCTGAAATTCTTGGTAAATTGAATAAAGACGATGTAATTGAAACGACAAATCAAGTTCAAAATGAATGGCTACAATTTGACTACAATGGAAAAACAGGATATGTTCACGTGCCATTTTTAACAGGGACGGCACCTGTAATTGAGAAGAAAGAAGTTGTAACGCAAGAAGAAGTACCGGTAAAAGTAAATACGCCGGTTAAAAATAATAAAGTAGTTAAGAACAAAGAGTCTGTTAAGAATGTAGAATCAAGTAAATCAGTGGCAAAACAGCAGTCAACTACGAAACAAGTTGCGAAATCTAATGAAACAAGTGCACCGACTAGTGGACGTGAAATAACGGTAGAAGCGACAGCGTATACAGCAGATCCAAGTGAGAATGGTTCGTATGGTGGTCGTGTATTAACTGCAATGGGGCATGACTTAACAGCGAATCCAAATATGAAAGTAATTGCTGTTGATCCTAAAGTAATTCCACTTGGATCAAAAGTATGGGTAGAAGGATATGGAGAAGCGATTGCTGGAGATACTGGTGGTGCGATTAAAGGAAATCGTATTGATGTTTTAGTTGGCTCAGATGGTAGTGCGAATAGCTGGGGGCGCAAATCTGTAAAAGTGAAAGTTATAGAGTAGTATATATGTATTAATATAAAAGGCGGTTGCTTGAAAGTATGTAAGCAATCGCCTTTTATGGATTATTGAAAAGGATAAATAGTTTTACCTGTAATAATTTTATATGCGCTGCAAAATTGGTTTTGTATATACTCTGTATCTTTATTTTCTAGATGTAATGTTGTTTCTTGGAGAGCAGAATGAAAAGAACGTAGTAAACAATTTAAGGCGAAGTATAATTCTTCTTGTGAACAATTGTGTTCTTTTGTAGCAGTAGCTAAAATGAGGTCTTTTGTCAAAGATGAAAAATTGATAGTGGATTGTTTCATAGTTAACTCATCCTCTCGAAGGTATTTTTAATCATGTATATGCGGAATTGGACAAACTATGTTCTTTTTTATTTATAATTTCATGTACCGTAATGAAAGAACTTGCAATCATGCCGTTAAAATTGGTAAGATTGGATATAATCAATAGATGGAGTACATTACATAAAGAGAGTTGAATGATATGGGAGAAGTGCAACGTGAAAAAGTTGCTGTCATCATTGGACCAACTGCTGTTGGGAAGACGAAGTTAAGTATTGATCTTGCCAAAGCGTTAAATGGTGAAATTATAAGTGGAGATTCCATGCAGATTTATCGTACGATGGATATTGGAACCGCAAAGGTGACGAAAGAAGAGATGGACGGAATTCCACATTATATGGTTGATATAAAAAATCCGGAAGAATCATTTTCGGTTGCCGAATTTCAAGAACGTGTTCGTAAGCATATTCGCGAGATTACAGAGCGTGGTAAATTGCCGATTATCGTTGGTGGAACTGGTCTGTATATACAATCTGTTTTATTCGATTATCAGTTTACGGATGATGCTGGTGATGCTATATACCGAGAACAAATGGAAAAGTTAGCATTAGAACGTGGTGTGGAATATGTACATAAGAAATTACAGGAAGTAGACCCAGAAAGCGCTGAGCGTATTCATGCAAATAATGTACGCCGTGTCATTAGGGCGTTAGAAATTTTCCACACGACGGGTGAAAAAATGAGTGATCAACTTGAAAAACAAGAAAACGAGTTATTATACGATGTTTCCTTAATTGGCTTGACAATGGATCGTGAAATGCTATACGATCGCATTAACTTACGAGTTGATATAATGATGGACCAAGGTTTATTAGAAGAAGTAGAAGGGTTGTATAATCGAGGGATACGAGATTGTCAATCTATTCAAGCGATTGGGTATAAAGAGATATATGATTATTTTGAGGATCGTGTCTCTTTAGAAGAAGCGGTATCACAATTAAAGACGAATTCACGTCGTTATGCAAAACGTCAATTAACGTGGTTCCGTAATAAGATGGATGTCACATGGTTTGATGTTACAGACGGTGAAAAAACGTCAGAAATTTTACGATACATAGAAGGAAAGCTACAACGAAAGTCGAATAATAGTAAGTAGAGAAAAAGAGGAGGATTCGACATGAAGCAATCAATCAATATTCAAGATCAGTTTTTAAATCAACTCCGTAAAGAGAATACGTTTGTTACGCTGTACTTATTAAATGGTTTCCAGCTTCGTGGATTAATTAAAGGATTTGATAATTTTACAGTCCTACTGGAAACAGAAGGTAAGCAACAGCTTATTTATAAACATGCAATTTCTACATTTGTACCACAAAAAAATGTTTCAATTGAATTAGAATAGTAATGAATTATTGTACATAACAAAAAAGAGCGAAATTTCTCGCTCTTTTTTTATTTGCTATAAACAATAAATAGTGAAATTTAAGCGATTCTAAATACAGTTAGACGAATGTTAGTGTTTCCTGTTGCAGGGATCGTAATCTCGTTAAGAGTAGATTGGACAGAAATGTTTGCTCCTGCAGCTAATGTTTCGATTGTAGTAAATGAAAGTGAGTCGCCTATTAAATTTGAAGAGAAGTTGTCAGTTGCGACTGCTCCATTTATTGAAATTCCTACTCCGAGTGGCGCACATCCTGGTGCAGTTGTAGAGATGGATACGCTAATTACATAAATACCACCGTTGATAACTGTAACTGTGTCTGTGCCATTAAAGATAATATTATTTACGTTAATTGCAGTACTGAAGATAAAGTTATTAAATTGTAGTACTGTTTGTTGAATGTTGTTTGTTACAACAATTGTTGCTATAGGGAAGCTAGGTCCAGTAGGCCCAGTAGGTCCGGTAACTCCTATACCAGTAGCGCCCGTTGGCCCTTGAACGCCTTGAGGCCCAGTGGCACCAGTAGCACCCGCCGGTCCTTGAGCACCTTGAGGTCCAGTGGCACCAGTAGCACCTGCCGGTCCTTGAACGCCTTGAGGCCCAGTGGCACCAGTAGCACCCGCCGGTCCTTGAGCACCTTGAGGTCCAGTGGCACCAGTAGCACCTGCCGGTCCTTGAACGCCTTGAGGCCCAGTGGCACCAGTAGCACCCGCCGGTCCTTGAACGCCTTGAGGCCCAGTGGCACCAGTAGCACCCGCCGGTCCTTGAACGCCTTGAGGCCCAGTGGCACCAGTAGCACCCGCCGGTCCTTGAACGCCTTGAGGCCCAGTGGCACCAGTAGCACCCGCCGGTCCTTGAATACCTTGAGGTCCCTGAGGTCCAGTAGGTCCAGGAGGCCCACCAGAAGGTCCAGTAGGTCCGGTAACTCCTATACCAGTAGCACCCGTTGGCCCTTGAACACCTTGAGGTCCAGTGGCACCAGTAGCACCCGTGTTACCTTGAGATCCAGTGGCACCAGTAGCACCCGTGTTACCTTGAGATCCAGTGGCACCAGTAGCGCCCGTGTTACCTTGAGGTCCAGTGGCACCAGTAGCGCCCGTGTTACCTTGAGGTCCAGTGGCACCAGTAGCGCCCGTGTTACCTCGAGGTCCAGTGGCACCAGTAGCACCCGTGTTACCTTGAGATCCAGTGGCACCAGTAGCACCCGTGTTACCTTGAGGTCCAGTGGCGCCAGTAGCGCCCGTGTTACCTTGAGGTCCAGTGGCGCCAGTAGCGCCCGTGTTACCTCGAGGTCCAGTGGCACCAGTAGCGCCCGTGTTACCTTGAGATCCAGTGGCACCAGTAGCGCCCGTGTTACCTTGAGGTCCAGTGGCACCAGTAGCGCCCGTGTTACCTCGAGGTCCGGTAGCACCAGTAGCCCCCGTATTACCTTGAGGTCCAGTAGCACCAGTAGCCCCCGTATTACCCCGAGGTCCGGTAGCGCCAGTAGCACCGGTAGCCCCTGCTGGCCCAGTAGGTCCAGTAGGTCCTTGAATGAATGAAGCAGAATTAACTAGAGCGGTTTGTAATGCTGCGATTAATTTAAGAAGCTCTTGAAGTGTGCAAGGGTCAATTCGGAATAGTTTTGTAATGGATAGTAAATAGTTAATTAGATTTTGAAGCTCGATAAATACAGCGCTTGCTACGAAAGTTGGATTTTTTAATATAGTTATTAAGTTTTTAATAATAGCTAACCCTTGTGCTTTCAGGGAGGAAGTAGCATCTAGTGAACAAATAAATTTACTTAGTAGGTTCAATGTATCAATTAGATCTTCAATATTTTGGGGAGATGGATTTGCGAAAAGTTTTGGGATTATTTTTGTTAAATCGATAATGATTGCGCGGAATGTTCTAAGTTGTGCCTTAGTAACTGGGATTGATGGAGTATTTGGAATTCGTCCAGCGCTACTTGGAAAGCATGGTTTGGAGAATTTGTTCTGACTGTCGTTATAATGAGACATTAAATCTCTCCTTTCTAATGAGGATATGAACGAAACTCATCATAGTAGATGCAAAAATTAGTTAAATGGTCATAGTAAAATCGTTTGTTTGAAGAAAAAATAGAAAAAACGCCTTATAATAAGGCGTTTTTTCTATTTTCTGCGTATTGATAATATCGTTTTAGTGAAATCTTTGATTTGAAGCCAGCTAGCTTTATAATTTCTGACTCCGGAGTTTCTTTTTTTATTAAGTTTAAAATATAGGTGTTACGAAAGTGTTGTCCTGAGATTCCTTTGCGTAAATTAGCTCTGGATACTTCAAGGCGAATCATTTTTTGGATAGCGATTTCTGTTAATCCCTTCGGTGCATCATTTTCGTATACCCATCTATATGTTCCGCGATTAAAATCGAATGCGACAAATAATGGGTCATTACTATGATATTTTGGACGAACGGGTTCGGGGATGCTTTTGTAATAAGTATATAGTTGTTTTTTGTCTTCGCTAGTTAAAGTAATTGTTCTTTCTACTCCTGCGGTTGCAGGTATAGATAATGTGTTAGTTTCAAAGTGGACGTGATGCATAGTTAATGCTGTAAGTTCCTGTAAGGATAATCCATAGTCAATTAATAAATTTAAAATAGCGATATTACGATCCATCAATAAAGGGCGTACAGGACGTTGTTTTTCTGAAAGTCCTTCTAATGAAGTGACTATATGTTTTAATCTTTTTTCTTCATCAGATGAAATGAAATCTTCATTGCGGAGTGTGCGGTCTGGTTGAATAGAAATTTCCATGTTCTTTAATGGGTTGGGAATATTTAGAAAGTGATGCATTCGATTTAATACAATGAATACACGGTGCATCGTTTTCTCTGAGTAATGTCGATTCTTTTTTAAGTCGGAAAAGTAATCTTCGTAGTCTTTTGTACAAAGTGTAGCCCATATATTACTGGAAGGGAGCTTTTTGTTTTTTTCTAACCAATGTCCGAAATCTTCAATGTCATAAACATAACGTTTAATGGTTGAAGGTTTTCGGCCTTTATTCAATAAAAAAATAGAAAAGGCTTGTATTGTATCATGGAATTCCGTTGTCTCCATAGTCCCACCACCTTCATTATTTCTTTTATTATAGCAAACTTTTCTGAAAATAGTCATTTGCAAAGGAGACAAGAATAATAATATTTGGTGAGTGGATAAAATGAGGTGATTGTATGGAACAATCGATGCGAAAGAAAAATAATAATCAAATTAACATTGTGTTAAATCATCGAAAGAAAATTTCTTTACCGGCTGCAGAAAATAAAACAGTAATTTCAAATGAAACTACTACGAAACATGAGATGCTGCAAAGAATTGAAGAAGAGATGGGAAAACTCGTTGGGATGGATGATATAAAAAAGATAATAAAAGAAATATATGCTTGGATTTATGTGAATAAAAAAAGACAAGAAATAGGATTGAAGTCTGAGAAGCAAGTACTCCATATGTTGTTTAAAGGCAATCCGGGTACAGGGAAGACAACTGTTGCTAGAATGATAGGAAAATTGTTATTTGAGATGAATATTCTATCAAAAGGGCACTTAGTTGAAGCTGAACGTGCAGATCTTGTAGGAGAGTACATCGGTCATACGGCTCAAAAAACAAGAGATTTAATAAAAAAAGCAATGGGGGGAATTTTGTTTATTGATGAGGCTTATTCATTAGCACGAGGGGGAGAAAAAGATTTTGGAAAAGAAGCAATTGATACGCTCGTAAAACATATGGAAGATAAACAACACGGTTTTGTATTGATTTTAGCTGGATATTCCAGAGAGATGAATCACTTTCTTTCATTGAATCCAGGACTGCAATCTCGTTTTCCGTTTATAATTGAGTTTGCGGATTACTCAGTAAATCAGCTGTTAGAAATAGGGAAGAGGATGTATGAAGAACGTGAATATCAGTTATCGAAAGAGGCTGAATGGAAATTTAGAGATCATTTACATGCTGTAAAGTACTCATCGCAAATTACATCCTTTAGTAATGGACGATACGTCCGGAATATTGTTGAAAAATCGATTCGTACACAAGCTATGCGGTTGTTACAAGAGGATGCGTATGATAAATATGATTTGATTGGAATATCAAGCAGTGATTTGATGCTTGAAGAGGAGACGCACAGTACGTAAGCTGTGCGTCTGTTTTTCTGTATAAGTGCTTCTATTATTTTTTTGCTTTTTCTTGATAAGATTTATGGAATCGTTCCATTTTAGCACTTTTTTCGTGTGCGGAATTAGGGTCGTGTCCAATTTGACCTACTGAGCTTTTTTGAGCCCCTTTATTCACATGGTTTGTCATTTGTATTCACCTCGCTTTGAGGATTAGTATAAACATTCTGTAAAGAAAAACTCATTAGAAAAGAAAAACCCCTTTACGATTTGTAAAGAGGCTGGATTGCTATTTATGCATTGAACGTTCGTTTGTGTCGATGCGTCTATGCGGTAAATGCCATTTGTAATGAATAGAAACCATGCGGAAGCAAACAATTAAAATGAATAAGGTGTATAGAGCCCAATCGCTAACAATAATTTGAGCGCCGATTAAGAAACCTGCCAGAATCGTCCAAAAAGCATATACATCAGCTCGAAGAACGAGAGGTTTTCTACGGGCTAAAAGATCGCGGATAATACCGCCTCCAATGCCAGTTAAAACGGCTGCTACGATTGTAGCGCTAATTGGTAAATTTAATTTTTGAGCGTATAATGCCCCTTGTACGGCAAATGCTGATAAGCCGATAGCATCAGTGATGTTTTCCCACTTTTTCCAGTGTCTAATTAATTTATTTGGAAAAAGAAAAATAATCGTCATTGATAAAAGTGCGATTTGGAATAACATGTCTTGTTGCCAAAACGCGACAATCGGATAACCGATTAATAAATTACGAAGGGCACCTCCCCAAAATGCGGTTGCCATTCCTAAAATATACACCCCGAAAATATCATAATCCTCTTCCATTGCAACAATAGCCCCGCTTAATGCGAAAGCAATTGTGCCTATGATGCTAAAAATCTCCCATGCCATGAATTTTCTCCCCCGCTAACTAGATGAAATGTGCTTCCTCTGCTATTATATTAGAAGGTTTAAATTTCGAAAAGGATGAGTGAACATATTTGATGGAAGAAAAAGAGAAAGTCATATTAGTGGGCTGTCAATTGCCGCAAGATGATGATGAAAAATTTATGCATTCCATGAAAGAACTTGCATCATTAGCGAAAACTGCACGAGCAGAATTGTTAGTGTCTACAACGCAAAAACGACCGAAGTTTCATCCGGCGACTTATATAGGTAAAGGTAAATTAGAAGAGCTTACAATGTTAACTGAAGAACTAGAACCGGATGTTATCGTATTTAATAACGAATTAACACCGAGTCAAATTCGGAATTTATCCGCAGTATTAGATGCGAGGGTAATTGATCGAACGCAACTCATATTAGATATTTTTGCGCAACGTGCGAAGTCGAGAGAAGGGAAGCTTCAAGTAGAATTAGCTCAGTTGCAATATACAATGCCGCGTCTTATGGGGCAAGGATTGTCTTTATCACGTCTTGGTGGTGGTATTGGAACGAGAGGGCCAGGTGAAACGAAACTTGAGACTGATCGTCGTCATATTCGAGCGCGCGTTGATGAAATAAAGAAGCAACTTGCAGTTGTTGTGGAACATCGAAAAAGATATCGTGAGAGAAGAAAAGATAATAAAGTATTTCAAGTTTCGTTAATAGGATATACGAATGCGGGAAAATCTACACTGTTTAATAGATTAACGGAAGCTGATACGTTTGAAGAAAACTTGTTGTTTGCAACACTAGACCCGACAACAAGGAAGATGCCGCTACCTTCTGGTTATACAGTATTACTAACTGATACAGTTGGTTTTATACAAGATTTACCTACGTCATTAATTGCTGCATTCCGTTCGACATTAGAAGAAGCTGGTGAAGCGGATGTTATTTTACATGTTGTGGATTCTGCAGATCCTAATTATGTAGGGCATGAGAAAACAGTAAAACAATTATTGTCAGAACTCGAAATAAATCATATTCCTATTATTACGTTATATAATAAAAAAGATGAATTACATCAAAACTTTATTCCGTTTCCGAAAAATGACTTCTTAATGACTAGTGCTTTTGAAGAAAAGGATCTATTACATATAAAAGAAGCGATAGAAACGAAAATGAAGGAAGAAATGAATCGTTATCAAGTGGAGATTCCTCCGAGTGAAGGTAAGTTATTAACTCTATTAAAGACGGAGACGCTATTAACAAAAATGGAGTTTTTGGAAGATAAATTTGTATATGATTGCGCGGGGTATATTTTTGCTCATTCATCGCTTAATGTACAATTAAAGAGATTTTTAGTGGAAGAAGGAGAAAATAAAAATGTTTGATCGTTTGAAAAATGGAGAAAAAATTGCTCCAATCGTAAAAGAAGTAGAGAGCCAAATTACAGAAGTACATAAACGTGCGGATGAAGTAATTGAAAGTAATCAGTTTCGTGTGTTAGAAAGTTTTCGTAAACATAAAATTAGCGATTCACATTTTATTCCAACGACAGGTTACGGTTATGACGATATTGGTCGTGATACGTTAGAGAAAGTGTATGCGGATGTATTTGGAGCGGAAGCTGGTCTTGTTCGTCCGCAAATTATTTCAGGTACTCACGCTATTTCTACAGCGCTATTCGGTATTTTACGTCCAGGAGATGAGTTATTGTACATCACTGGTAAGCCGTATGATACGTTAGAAGAAATCGTTGGTGTACGCGGAAAAGGTGTAGGATCATTCAAAGAATATAATATTAGTTATAATGCAGTTCCGCTTACTGAAGAGGGGCTTGTTGATTTAGGAGCTGTTGCGGCTGCCATTCATAGTAATACGAAAATGATCGGTATTCAGCGCTCAAAAGGTTATGCTACTCGTCCGTCTTTTACTATTTCTCAAATTAAAGAAATGATAGCGTTTGTTAAAGAAATTAAACCGGATGTTGTCGTGTTTGTAGATAACTGTTATGGCGAGTTTATTGAAGAACAAGAGCCATGTCATGTTGGTGCAGATTTAATGGCAGGTTCGCTTATTAAAAACCCGGGCGGGGGAATTGTTAAAACTGGTGGTTATATTGTTGGTAAAGAACAGTATGTTGAAGCGTGCGCCTATCGTTTAACATCTCCAGGAATCGGTGCGGAAGCAGGGGCATCTTTATACAGTCTGCAAGAAATGTATCAAGGTTTCTTCTTAGCGCCGCATGTAGCAGGACAAGCGCTAAAAGGTGCGATTTTTACAGCTGCATTTTTAGAAAAGTTAGGAATGAATACATCACCAGCGTGGAATGCACCAAGAACAGATTTAATTCAATCTGTTCAATTTGATGACAAAGATCGCATGATTGCATTCTGCCAAGCAATTCAATATGCATCTCCGATTAACTCTCACTTCACTCCATATGCCAACTATATGCCGGGGTATGAAGATGATGTAATTATGGCTGCGGGAACGTTTATTCAAGGTGCAAGTATTGAATTGTCGGCTGATGGTCCAATTCGTCCGCCTTATGTTGCTTACGTACAAGGTGGGCTAACTTATTCGCATGTGAAGATTGCGATTTGTTCTGCAATTGATGCATTAATTGAAAAAGAATTATTAACAATTTCTTAAAGGGAAGCTGTCGATTTCGACAGCTTTTTTCGCGTGAAAGTAATGATTTATTTCATTAGAAAAAAGAATGAAAAAACTTTTAAAAAAATCATGTAAGAAAATCTAACATCTATTGACATTAAACATAACATGGTATAAAATGAGAAGCAGTTAAGGCGAAGGAGGAACTGAAACGATGAAAGAAGATAGACGTTCTGCCCCGCTGTTTCCTATTGGTATTGTTATGGATTTAACACAATTATCTGCACGTCAAATTCGCTACTATGAAGAGCATAATCTTGTTTCTCCAACCCGTACAAAGGGGAATCGTAGATTATTTTCATTTAACGATGTAGATAAGTTGTTAGAGATTAAAGATTTATTAGATCAAGGCTTGAATATGGCTGGTATTAAACAAGTGTTACTAATGAAAGAAAATCAAACAGAAGCAGTGAAAGTAAAAGAAGAAACGAAAGAAATTTCAAAAACTGAGCTTCGCAAAATACTTCGAGACGAACTACAACATACAGGTAGATTTAATCGAACTTCATTGCGACAAGGTGATATTTCAAGGTTTTTTCACTAAAGAGAACTGATTCTGAAGGTGTTTAGAGGGACTAAGGAGGAATTTATAATGGCTAGGTACACAAAAGAAGATATTTTCCGTTTGGCGAAAGAAGAGAATGTAAAGTATATACGTTTACAATTTACGGACCTTTTAGGGGTAATTAAAAACGTAGAAATTCCAGTGAGCCAATTAACAAAAGCTCTTGATAACAAAATGATGTTTGATGGATCTTCTATTGAAGGTTTCGTACGTATTGAAGAATCTGATATGTACTTATATCCAGACTTAGATACTTGGGTGATTTTCCCTTGGACAGCTGAAAAAGGTAAAGTAGCTCGATTGATCTGTGATATTTACAATGCAGATGGCACTCCATTTGAAGGAGATCCACGTAACAATTTAAAACGTGTATTAAAAGAAATGGAAGCTTTAGGATTCTCAGATTTTAATCTTGGACCAGAGCCAGAATTCTTCCTATTCAAAGTAGATGAAAAAGGAAATCCAACATTAGAATTAAACGATAACGGTGGATACTTCGACCTTGCGCCGATGGATCTAGGGGAAAACTGTCGTCGTGATATCGTTCTTGAACTTGAAGAAATGGGCTTTGAAATTGAAGCGTCTCACCATGAGGTTGCTCCAGGGCAGCACGAAATTGACTTCAAATATGCAAATGCAATTCGTTCATGTGATGACATTCAAACATTCAAACTTGTTGTAAAAACAATTGCTCGTAAACACGGTTTACACGCAACATTTATGCCAAAACCATTATACGGTGTGAACGGTTCAGGTATGCACTGTAACTTATCACTATTCAAAAATGGTGAGAACGTATTCTATGATCAAAACGGTGACTTACAATTAAGTGATGATGCTCGTCACTTCATCGCAGGTATTTTAAAACACGCACCAGCATTTACAGCGGTAGCAAACCCAACTGTAAATTCTTACAAGCGTTTAGTACCTGGATACGAAGCTCCTTGTTACGTAGCATGGTCTGCACAAAACCGTAGTCCATTAGTACGTATCCCTGCATCTCGTGGTATTAGTACACGCGTAGAAGTACGTAGTGTTGACCCAGCTGCAAACCCATATTTAGTAATGGCTACATTATTAGCAGCAGGTCTTGATGGAATTAAAAACAAATTAACTCCACCAGCTGCAGTAGATCGTAACATCTACGTAATGACAAAAGAAGAGCGCGAAGAAGCAGGTATCGTTGACTTACCAGCAACATTAGCGCAAGCTTTAGTTACATTACAATCTAACGAAGTAATTAGTAACGCATTAGGAGATCACTTACTTGAGCACTTCATCGAAGCGAAAGAAATTGAGTGGGATATCTTCCGTACGCAAGTTCACCAATGGGAACGCGATCAATATATGTCTCTTTACTAAGAGGTGAGGAGCCCTGATACTACGGTATCAGGGCTTTTTTATTTGTTGGTAATATAGGTGTTAGTTGAAATGAATTGAATAGATGTCTGAAAAAATTATGATGGTATTTAAATTTCTATTCCATATCTTTAATGTAACGTGGTGAAATTCGAATTGTTTTGTGTTCCAAAAGGGTGGATAAGTAAAAGTAACATGCGTAATATCTATGGATATAAAAAATTGAATGATATGTTGTGTTCGGTATTGGATATGTTTCATACTAAAGTTCGAGTGTTTAAAAATATAGTACCTTGCAATAAACAATACTAAGTGGTATATTATGGATAAGGATGGTACTGTGTATTGAACAGTACTGAAATGAGAAAGGGGGATTGTCCTTGAACGTTCAGTTTAAAAAAGGTGTGTTAGAACTATGTGTACTGGCACTTGTGAAACGTAAGGATTGTTACGGCTATGAACTTGTTCAGCAAATCTCAAATAAATTTTTAATATCGGAAGGGTCAGTATACCCTTTATTACGTCGTTTAACGAAAGAAGGATATTTTCAAACGTATTTAAAAGAATCTACGGAGGGACCGCCTCGTAAATATTATCAACTAACTGAGCAAGGGGAAACGCAACTGAATTTGTTAGTAACAGAGTGGCGTGATTTTGCGAAAGGTGTACAAGAAATTATTGAAGGGGTGGAATGGGATGAGTAAAGAACAGTTTCTTAAGGAATTATCAAGTCATCTTAGAAAGTTACCGGACGAAGAGAGGAAAGATATTTTATTTGATTATGAAGAGCATTTTCAGTTTGGGATAGAAGAGGGGAAAACTGAATCGGAAATAATAAAGGGTCTTGGCTCTCCGAAAGTAATTGCAAAAGAATTACTTGCGATGTATCGATTTGATGAAATGAAAAAAGATCCGTCAACTTCAAATGTGACAAGAGCTGTCATGGCAGCGATTGGACTTAGTTTGTTTAATTTCATTATTGTATTAGGCCCGTTAGTTGCAATTATCGCTTTTATATTCTCTTTTTGGGTCGGTGGGATTGTTAGTGTAGTTACACCATTTTTCGTTATTGGAAAAGTATTTATGGGTACATTTATATGGTTAGATGTATTCGTAAGTATAACATTTGTTGGGATAGGTTTGTTGTTATGTATTATCGCTTATTATAGTACGAAGTGGTTTAAAAGGTTATGTGTACGTTATGTCATATGGAACTTCAAAATGATAAAAGGGGAGTAGATGATGAAAAAAATATTGTTAGTGGCGATCGCTTGTATCATTATTGGAGTAATAGGAATTTCACAAACATATGAAAAAGCAGTGCAAACTGCAGAAAAAGGAAACAAAGAAGATATAATTAAAAACGAAATATTAAAAAATATAGAAGTTAAGTTAGATGCCAGGGATATTGTTGTTCAAAAATCTCCGGACTCTTCTTTTTATGTAAAGCAATCAGGAGATGCTCGTAAACAAGAGATTCGCATTACTGAAGATGGTGACACATTAAAAATCATTGGGGAAAGAGAAAAAGGTACTTCATTTGATTTTTCCTTTTACGATTTTAGGTTTCAAACGTCTACATTGACTCTCCTTGTGCCTGAACGCTCTTACCAAGATGTAAAAGTAAGTTCATCTGCTGGACAAATCGAAATAAGTGATGTGAAAAGTGACCGTGTAAGTGCTAGAACACTTGCTGGAGAAGTGGATTTGAAACATGTAACGGCTAAGAATGTGGAGGGGTCTACAAAAGCAGGTGAGGTGAACTTTAAAAAAGTAATAGGGAAAGTGACCGCAAAAACGACCAGTGGGGAGATAAATATTCTAGATCATGATTCTAAGTATAATCTAGAAGCGAGTTCAACTGCGGGAGATATAGATATTACTTTATCGGAGAAACCACAAGATGCGGTAATTACTGGGCAAAGTGCTGCCGGGGATGTAACAATTTTTAATGAAGAAAATAAAAACGTAACAATTGGTAATGGGAGTAAAAAGATTAGTGGTAAAACAGCCGCGGGCGATGTGACGATTGAAACACGTTCATAAGAAATAGAATGTATGAAAATCTATCAAAATACAAAAAAGAAGATAATTACCGTATATAAATAAGGTAATTATCTTCTTTTATATTCTTAATGTAAATCACGATATACGCCAATTACTTTTCCGATAACTGACACTTGTTTTAAAATGATAGGTTCTAATGAAGAGTTTTCCGGTTGTAGACGGAAATGGTCTTTTTCTTTATAGAAACGTTTAACAGTTGCTTCATTATCTTCTGTTAAAGCGACTACAATTTCACCATTATATGCAGACTGTTGTTGGCGAACAACAACTAAATCTCCATCGAAAATACCAGCTTCAATCATACTATCTCCAGAAATACGTAACATAAACACTTGATCTGCTCCTGCGACAATGCTAGCTGGAAGAGGGAAGTGCTCCTCTACGCTTTCGACCGCTGTAATTGGTAAACCGGCAGTAACTTTTCCGACAATTGGAACTTGAATAACAGATTGAGTTTCTGTATCCATTCGGTCTTCACCTAAAATTTCGATTGCACGTGGTTTTGTTGGATCGCGTCGAATGTATCCTTTTTCTTCTAATCTTGATAAATGTCCGTGCACTGTAGAACTAGAAGCGAGGCCGACTGCTTGACCGATTTCACGTACGGAAGGTGGATATCCTTTTTCTTGTACTTTTAGCTTAATAAAGTCGAGAATGTCTTGCTGGCGTTTCGTTAACTTTTCCATGTTTTCTAACACCTCGTTTTCTTTCATTTTTCTTATTAACAAGTATAACATGTGAAAAAACATTCTACAAACATAAGTTCGAACAAAAGGCGAATTTATGTTACACTGGAGGGAAATAATAGTGAGAAAGAGGGGTTCATAATGAATGCAATTATTTATGCGCGTGTGAGTACAACAAAAGAAGCGCAAGAAACATCATTATTACGTCAAAAAGATGAATTATTGCATTTAGCGGAGCGCTATCAAATGAATGTTACTAAAGTAATTGAGGAACAGGCTAGTGGCTATACAATTGAACGTGACGGCATATTAGAAGTGCTAGATACAATTCGAGACGAACAAATTGATGTGCTACTTATACAAGATGAAACGCGCCTTGGTAGGGGAAATGCAAAGATTGCGTTAATGCACTGTTTACATAAAGAAGGAATAAA
The DNA here is from genome assembly GCF_003812125.1 of Bacillus sp. FDAARGOS_527. NCBI lineage: Bacteria > Bacillati > Bacillota > Bacilli > Caryophanales > Bacillaceae > Bacillus > Bacillus sp. FDAARGOS_527. Next base: position 2,788,568 of record NZ_CP033795.1, on the reverse strand, counting down.
AGTATATACGCATACACATAATGGTGAATTGCAATTGTCGGATTCTGATTCAATGGTATTAGATATTATTGGTATTGTTGAAGAGTATCAAAGAAAGATTCATAATTTAAAAATTAAACGTGGTATGCAACGAGCAGTAGAAAAAGGCTATCGTCCAGAAAATAATTTAAAGAATCGTCATTTAAGTGTAGGACGAGAGAAGAAAGAAGTGCCAATTGAGGAAATTGTACGTTTGCGTAAGAGTGAACTTACTTTCGAAGAAATTGCAGCAACACTACGTGGCTTTGGTCATAATGTTTCAAAAGCGACGGTACATCGTAGATATGTAGAGTATACAAAGCAATTGCTTGATAAAGAAGAGTAACTATTGTATGATAATAATCAGTTTTGAGTAGAAGGGGGATTCGAGATGCTTAGTCACGAACTCGTTGAACGCATTAACTTCTTAGCGAAAAAAGCAAAAGCTGAAGGTTTAACTGAAGAAGAACAACGTGAGCGTCAATCGCTACGTGAACAATATTTAAAAGGATTTCGTCAAAATATGTTAAACGAACTAAAAGGAATTAAAGTCGTTAACGAACAAGGTACTGATGTTACACCGGCGAAATTAAAAGCTTTAAAAAAGCAAGATAATGCAAAATTAAACTAAAAGATGGGCGAAGCCCATCTTTTTTTATTTATTTAATAACTTTCCAGTTGTTATTAACTGTTGCTTCTATCTTTTTATGCTTCAATATATAGTTAGCGATAAGTTCAGACATATCTGTTGGTATATCTTTTATTACGGGCTTATTTTGAAACATAAAGAAGTTCCCTCCGCCGCTCGCGCGATAATTATTCATAACGACGTCATATTCTTCACTCATATTAAGAGGAGTGCCTTTATGCTGTAAAGATTCTACTCTGTCGCCAATTGGTTTGGAAATGTTTAATACGTACGAAATTCCTTCCCACATATCGTAATTATAGTGTTGCGGTTTTGGTTCTATGTAGCTAGGGTTTACGATGATGGTTCCATCTTCTTTTAATGTGAAATAAGAAGCAGAGAGTTCGAGAGCATCTTTTATATCAGCTCCAGTTATTCTAATTACTTTTAATGTATTTGGATAAATATAATTAGAAACGATGTCACGCATTGTTACATATGTCGGGAAACCTGGAGATGTATTATGGAATAAGCTTGTACAAGAAATAGAAACATTAGCCATATCCATCTGTATTTTATTTATGAATTCAATAAAAGGATGGTCTTGCAAACGAGTTTGCATAGCATCTGAAATTTGCATGTCACCGTGGATGGTTCCAATAGGTTGATCAAGCCATTTTTGTGTTTTCTCTTCATAATCGGTTACCAAGTAAAGAACATCTGGATCTGCCTCGATTTCTTGCACAGTCAATAGTTCTGAATAACTCTCTTTTTTTACCCACTCTTGTTTCATTTTTTCAAATGTTACAGTTACTTTTCCAACTGAATGTCCGTTACATCCAGTCTGTAAAATTGTTACATCATTACCCACTGTTTGAGCCATTTCTCGGTGCTGATGGCCTGTTAATAAAATATCTATGCCCTCAATTTCATGACACATAGCATACCCTTGGTTTTCGCCTGTTAAAACTTCAGTCGGTTCTCCAGTTTGTAAATCGCGTTCAAATCCCCCATGATACGCTACGACTAGTAAATCTGGTTTCTCATGTTCGTGAATGTAAGAAACCCAATTTTTTGTTGTTTCTAACGCATCTTCAAATTGCAAGTCTTTAATGTGATGGGGTTGTTCCCAATTTGGAATATAATGCGTTGTCACCCCTAAAATAGCAATTTTTATATTTGCTTCAATATGTTTTATTATATATGGTTTCCCGAAATAAGGTTTTTTACTGCTTTTGTCTAAAATATTTGCTGATAAATATGGGGAGTTTGCAGTAGAAATAGCATCGTTTAATACATCCATTCCATAATTAAATTCATGATTCCCAATCACTGCAGCGTCATAACGTAAATAGTTTGCTATTAATGACATTGGGTTTTTCTTATCTTTTTCATATGTAGCGTAATGGTAAGTAAATGGTGTTCCTTGTATGAAGTCACCGTTATCAATTAAAAGAACGTTTTTATTTTGGGACCGTTCTTTTTTTATAAGAGTAGAAATCTTAGCTAAACCAATTTCTGCTGGAGAGTTATCTTGGTAGTGAATTGGATAAACAGTACCATGTATATCACTTGTTAATAGGATGTTTAAAGTTACAATTTGATTTTGATTCAATATCATTCACCTTTTCTATTATTATCTACTGATTAAGCATATCAAATATATGGAGAGAATTTTAATGTGAGTGTATAGAATGTGTAAAGATTCTGTAAATAATCAATTATTTGTAAAAATGTGTGATATATTTCTTCATGTTTATGAAAGGTTATTTTATAACAATGAAAAATGGAGGCATTAACATGTTGAAAAAAGTTTTTGCAATGAGCACAACAGTTGTATTAGCAGCGGGTTTGTTAAGTGGCTGTGGAACGAAGGAATCAAGTGCAAGTAAAAATGAAGATACGAAAAAAGGGTATGTACCGAAGACTTTAAATGTTCAATTTGTTCCTTCTCAAAATGCAGATACGTTAGAGGCGAAGGCAAAACCACTTGAGAAGCTATTAAGTGATAAGTTAAATATTCCAGTAAAAGTTAGTATTTCAACGAATTATAATACAATTGTAGAAGCGATGGCATCTAAGCAAGTAGATGTGGGATTTTTACCCCCAACAGCGTATGTGTTAGCACATGAGAAAAAGGCAGCAAACGTAATTTTACAAGCGCAACGTTTTGGCGTAGATGATGAAACGGGAGCTCCTACAAAGAACTTAGTAGACTTTTATAAATCTGAGTTTGTTGTTAAGAAAGATTCAAATATTAATAGTGTAAAAGATTTAAAAGGTAAAAAAATTGGCTATCAAGATGTAACGTCATCAGCGGGATATGTGTGGCCTGCGGCTGTACTATTAAAAGAGGGCGTTGATCCGTTAAAAGATGTGAAACCTGTTACATTAAAAGGTCACGATCAGTCGCTTATTGCTCTTTTAAATGGTGACGTAGATGCAGCTGTTGTATTCCAAGATGCTCGTAATATTGTAAAAAAAGATTATCCGAATATATTCGATCAAACGAAAATAGTGAAATTTACGGAGAAAATTCCAAACGATACGATTTCGGTACGTTCTGATTTAGATGAAGAGTGGAGCAAGAAATTACAGGATGCTTTCATTGAAATTGGAAAGAATGAGGAAGGTCACAAAATCATTAAAGAAGTATATTCACATGAAGGATATGTTAAATCTGATGATAGTAAATTTGATATCGTTCGTGAATATGGAAAGAAAGTAAAAACGCAATAATACATATGGAAATGGCAACTAGCTGGAAAGGTATGTTTTCAGTTAGTTTGCCGTTTTGAATACATAGAAGGTAGGTAAGATGTGTGATAGAGTTTCGAAATGTTTCCAAAGTGTATCCAAATGGTACAAAAGGATTGAATAATATAAACTTGAAAATTCAAAAAGGTGAGTTTGTTGTAATGGTAGGGCTTTCCGGAGCTGGAAAGTCTACACTTCTAAGATCGGTAAATCGTCTTCATGAGATTACCGAAGGAGAAATCATGATTGAAGGTGAGTCTATTACGGCTGCGAAAGGAAAAGGATTACGCCGCATGCGCCGGGATATTGGTATGATTTTTCAAAGTTTTAACCTTGTAAAGCGATCAACAGTATTAAAGAACGTATTAGCTGGCCGTGTTGGGTATCATTCGACGTTGCGTACAACGTTAGGCCTATTTCCGAAAGAAGATTTGGAGCTTGCTTTTCAATCGTTAAAAAGAGTAAATATTTTAGAAAAAGCATATGCGCGTGCTGATGAATTATCAGGAGGACAACAGCAACGTGTATCGATTGCTAGAGCGTTGGCGCAAGAAGCAAAAATCATATTGGCAGATGAACCTGTTGCATCGTTAGATCCGCTAACAACAAAGCAAGTATTAGATGATTTGAAGAAAATTAATGAAGATTTTGGAATTACAACAATTGTAAACTTACATTCTATTGATTTAGCTAGGCAATATGCGACGCGCATTATTGGATTACATGCAGGAGAAATTGTTTTTGATGGCTTAGTAGAAGAGGCAACGGATGAAAAGTTTGCTGAAATTTATGGTGACGTAGTACAGAAAAGTGAATTGTTAGAGGTGGCAGTTAAATGAATGACGTGACGATATATTCGAAATCGATACCGAAGCCACCGAGTAAGTTGAAACATATGTTAACGGCTGTTTTAGTCATTTTACTGTTGTGGGGAAGTAGTGTACAGGTCGATGCATCATTGTCAAAACTAGTAGTTGGTTTTCCTAATATGATGGATTTGTTAAAAGAGATGGTGCCGCCAGATTGGAGTTATTTTCAAGTTATTACAACAGCGATGTTAGATACAATACGTATGGCGATTATTGGGACGACTTTAGGTGCGATTTTAGCTATTCCGCTGGCACTATTTGCGGCAAGTAATGTATTTACTAGTACATTTTTATACAGTCCAGCTCGAATGATATTAAATTTTATCCGAACGATACCAGATTTATTATTAGCGGCAATTTTCGTAGCGATTTTTGGAATCGGGCCACTTCCAGGTATTCTGGCTCTTACTTTTTTCTCAATTGGGCTCGTGGCGAAATTGTTGTATGAGTCAATTGAATCAATTGATCCAGGTCCGTTAGAGGCGATGACAGCAGTAGGAGCAAATAAAGTGAAATGGATTGTTTATGGAGTAATTCCGCAAGTGAAAGCACATTTTGTCTCCTATGTTCTGTATACATTTGAGGTGAACGTACGTGCAGCAGCTGTTTTAGGTTTAGTAGGGGCAGGTGGTATTGGATTATATTATGACCGTACACTTGGGTTTTTACAATATCAACAAACTGCATCTATTATTATTTATACCCTTGTTGTTGTATTGTTAATTGATTATGTAAGTACATTGTTGCGGGAGAAATTATAATGAGTAAAACGACGTTAATCGTACCAAAACCGAAGAAACCGAGTATGTATCGCTGGATTATTTTCATAGCACTTACATTTGTTTATGTATGGGCTTTTTCAGGAGTACCGCTAGAAGGAATCAAGGATACGGCAGGAGAAATTACAAAAGCAATTATGACAGGTGTATTGAATCCAGATTGGGCGTATGTATCTTTGCCAGATGGTGAAGATTTATTACATGGTTTAATTGATACGTTGGCAATTGCGATATTGGGTACATTTATTTCTGCCTTTTTATCTGTTCCATTTGCTTTTTGGGCGGCGACGAATATGAGCAGTGGAAAACTAACTTCAGGAACTGGGAAATTTGTACTTAGTTTTGTTCGTACATTTCCTGAATTAGTTATGGCCCTTTTATTTATAAAGGCTGTTGGACCAGGCTCTTTTGCCGGCGTTCTAGCTTTAGGATTACACTCTATTGGAATGTTAGGGAAATTATATTCAGAAGGAATTGAAAATATAGATAAGGGGCCGACAGAGGCGTTAATAGCTACAGGTGCAAACCGGTTTCAAATACTTTGGTATGCAGTATTGCCACAAGTATTACCAGATTTTCTATCCTATACGTTATACAGGTTCGAAATTAATGTGCGATCCGCTGCCATTTTAGGTGTTATTGGAGCAGGTGGTATTGGTACGCCCCTAATTTTTGCACTGAGTTCACGTAATTGGTCTCGTGTGGGAATTATTTTATTGGGCATCATTTTAATGGTCATTATCATTGATTTTATTTCAAGTTCGATTCGGAAACGGATTGTTTAACTGATTTGAAAAGCATCGAATTTAGATGCTTTTTTGTATTTTTAACGCATTATCCGAAAGAAATCTCCTTCCTGGGGCGTGTGAAAGACGAATTTCGGTTTGGCGTAGCCAAACATTTGGTTTTCCTATTTATTTGACCCCTGATATAATCAGTCTTATAAGAGGTAAAGTTTGGTATAACAATGAAAGTAGATAATAATCATGTTAAGTGGGGGGAGTTCACAAGCGGGTTAAAAAAGTTAGTATAGAAGAATTTTGTATATCTGTATAAATATACAGATAATTCCCTTTCTTTTCAAAATAAAAATAATGAAAAAGTATGTCATATTGAATACCCATACATTCCCGAAAACATTGATTTTTTTATAAAAAATCAAAAAAACATCAACATATTTGTCGATACATGTTGTATAATCTTGCGTGGGAAGCTATCATATAAATGTATAAAACGTTTACTAATATAAGCGAAGGGAAGAATAGCATGTCACATTCAATCGAACAACTTTCTATCAACACGATTCGCACATTATCCATCGATGCGATTGAAAAAGCAAACTCTGGTCACCCAGGAATGCCAATGGGTGCAGCACCAATGGCTTATACATTATGGACTCAATTTATGAAACACAATCCAAATAACCCAACGTGGTTTAACCGTGATCGTTTCGTATTATCTGCAGGTCATGGTTCAATGTTATTATACAGCCTACTTCACCTATCTGGTTATGATGTAACAATGGATGACTTAAAGAACTTCCGTCAATGGGGAAGCAAAACTCCAGGACATCCTGAGTACGGTCATACAGCTGGTGTAGATGCAACTACTGGTCCACTTGGACAAGGTATTGCAACTGCTGTAGGTATGGCAATGGCAGAAAGACATTTAGCTGCTAAATATAACCGTGATGCGTATAATGTAGTAGATCATTATACATACGCTATTTGTGGTGATGGAGATTTAATGGAAGGCGTTTCTGCTGAAGCATCTTCATTAGCTGCTCATTTACAATTAGGTCGTCTTGTTGTTCTTTACGATTCAAACGATATTTCATTAGATGGCGATTTAAATCGTTCATTCTCTGAAAGTGTAGAAGATCGTTACAAAGCATACGGATGGCAAGTAATCCGTGTTGAGGATGGAAACGATATTGAAGCTATCGCGAAAGCAATCGAAGAAGCGAAAGCTGACGAAAAACGCCCAACGCTAATTGAAGTAAGAACGACAATTGGTTTCGGTTCTCCAAACAAATCAGGAAAATCAGCTTCACATGGTTCTCCACTTGGTGTAGAAGAAACAAAGTTAACGAAAGAAGCATACGCTTGGACTGCTGAGCAAGACTTCCATGTAGCAGAAGAAGTATATGACAACTTCCGTAAAACAGTACAAGATGTTGGTGAAACTGCGCAAGCTGAGTGGAACACGATGCTAGGTGAATATGCACAAGCATACCCAGAATTAGCAAACGAACTGCAAGCGGCAATGAATGGTCTTCTTCCAGAAGGTTGGGAGCAAAACTTACCAACTTATGAATTAGGATCAAAAGCAGCAACTCGTAATTCTTCAGGTGCTGTAATTAATGCAATTGCAGAGTCTGTGCCATCATTCTTCGGTGGGTCTGCTGACCTTGCTGGTTCTAACAAAACATACATGAATAACGAAAAAGACTTTACAAGAGATGATTACAGCGGTAAAAACATCTGGTACGGTGTACGTGAGTTCGCAATGGGTGCAGCAATGAACGGTATTGCACTACATGGTGGTTTAAAAACTTACGGTGGTACGTTCTTCGTATTCTCTGACTACTTACGTCCAGCAATTCGTCTTGCAGCATTAATGCAATTGCCGGTAACATATGTGTTCACACATGACAGTATCGCTGTTGGTGAAGATGGTCCAACACATGAACCAATCGAGCAATTAGCAGCGCTACGTGCGATGCCAAATGTATCTGTTATCCGTCCAGCTGATGGTAACGAATCTGTTGCAGCTTGGAGACTAGCTCTTGAATCTACAAACAAACCAACTGCTTTAGTATTAACTCGTCAAGATCTTCCAACATTAGAAGGTGCAAAAGACGATACGTATGAAAAAGTAGCAAAAGGTGCATATGTAGTTTCTGCAAGCAAGAAAGAAACAGCTGATGTAATCTTACTTGCAACTGGATCAGAAGTAAGTCTAGCTGTTGAAGCTCAAAAAGCATTAGCAGTAGACGGTGTTGACGCATCTGTTGTCAGCATGCCATCTATGGATCGCTTTGAAGCTCAAACTGCTGAGTACAAAGAATCTGTATTACCAAAAGCAGTAACAAAACGTTTCGCAATCGAAATGGGTGCTACATTCGGATGGCACCGTTACGTAGGTCTTGAAGGAGATGTGTTAGGTATCGATACATTCGGTGCTTCTGCTCCTGGTGAGAAGATTATGAAAGAGTATGGATTTACTGTAGAGAACGTTGTTCGTAAAGTAAAAGAAATGCTTTAATGATTTTAGAAAAACTCTCCGGCATGGAGAGGTTTTTCTATGTAAATGAGTTTTTTCGACAGAAAAAGTTTTTTCTCTCTCCGCAGTCAGACAATCATTGCAAAATTTCTTCTATATAATGAAGAGAAAAGGTTGTCCAGATTGGGAGGCGAAAGATGAAAACGTATGAATTGTATTTAATTCAAGAGGATATTGCGAAAGCTTACTTTGGTCGTGAATATTTGTTTTTTGATTTATTTGCTCGATTTTCAGAATCTGGGTCCCTTTCGGAGAAAAAAGTGTTATATAAACAAATGATGTATATAACGATGCCATTACAAGTAATGAAAATTCATCATAAATTAGAACAAGCTTTGCGCGTTCTTGGTAAATATGATCGAACACATCATACACATACACTTTATACAGGGGCGGAATATGGCGAAATAATGGTGAAACCACACTATATTCGCATGAATACCTCTGGAAATGTTTCTATGGAAACGACTTTCTTTGAGGTGCTTCGGAAGTGTGAATTAACATTTTTAGCTATGGATTATGAAAATACAAAGTACGGATGGCTGAATCCTCTAAAACAAGTACGAACATATGTGTAAAAAATGTCGAATTGTATCTTGTCTTATTGAAAAGGTTTTAGTACACTGTAAGGTAGACAACATGAAGGAGGAAAATATATGCCAATTTGGTTAGGTATTCTAGTGGGCGTAGTAGCACTAGTAGCAGGCGTGGCGTTAGGATTTTTCATTGCCCGCAAATACATGATGAATTACTTACAAAAAAATCCACCAATTAACGAACAAATGTTAAAAATGATGATGATGCAAATGGGACAAAAACCTTCCCAAAAGAAAATCAATCAAATGATGAGCGCGATGAACAAGCAACAAATGAAATAAGCGCACGGCTAATCCTTAGAGCCACAAGCGTTTCATCGCTCTGATATAAGCATTAATTTCGTAAAGATGAACAAACTTAATGGATTCATTGGTTTATCTTTCTCTGAAATTTTTACGAAATTTGCTTTATTTTTCTTAAAAACCACTTTTTCTGTTGGAATATCAACCAATGGGAAAGGTGGTTTTTTTGTTTGGAATTAGAAGATGTAATTGAAGAGTATTTGTATCACTGTCTGGCGAAAGGATTCACACCAAAAACAATGAAGAATAAACGCCAAGAAATGAAGCAATTAAAAAGGTTTCTAATGGATGAGAAGGGGATAAGCGAGTTAGAAGTCATCAATACGCTACATTTAAAGCAATACGTTAGAGCAAAGCATGAAGAGGGCTTACAGCCACAATCAATAGTAGCTATGTCTAAAATCGTTCGTGCTTTCTTTAGTTGGTGTCAGAAAGAGGAATATCTTAAAGAGAATATTGCTAAAAAGGTTGAATTGCCGAAAGTTCCTAAGAAATTATTGAAGGGATTTACTGTTCAAGAGGTATCAGCAATGATAGACGCATTTAGTTTTAAAAACTACATCGAAGCCAGAAATAAAGCAATAGTAGCCATGTTAAGCGATTGTGGGTTGCGAGCGATGGAGATTAGAGGGTTATTGACTCAAAACGTAAAAGAAACAACGATTTTAGTTAATGGTAAGGGTAATAAGGAGCGTATTATGTTCATCTCTCCACCGTTAAAAAAGATTCTAATTCGATATGAGAGATTAAGAAAACAATATCTCAAAGATAAAATTGTTAAGACAGACAATTATTTTTTGTCTTATACAGCCGACCCATTGTCGCATATGGGGATTTACAATGTAATTAAAGAAGCAGGGAAAAGGGTAGAAGTTGAAGAGGTAAGATGTAGTCCACATACGTTTCGCCATTTCTTCGCTGTTCAGTGTATTTTAAACGGAATTGATATCTTCACATTATCAAAATTGCTAGGTCATTCTGATGTATCTACCACACAGCGTTATTTACAGTCATTAGAGGATTTTGAACTTATTAAAAAGGCAATGCCATCTAGTCCATTAATGAATATTGGCAGGTCTTCATAATAACTTTCTCATCACTGATATTGAAACAGAAAGCGTCATTGCTTCAATAGTTGTTTAATTGTCAAAGAAAAAAGAAGTAGAGTGCTACCAACACCCTACTTCTCACGTTAGTTTTTTGCAGAAAAACTGAATAGGAACAAGTCCTACCTTCATTCTATCGAAAAAAATTCGATGATGCAAGGGTTATTAAGTGTTGTCTTTTTTAGGATGTTCCAGTCGTGGATTGCCGACTAATACGACTATAAAATAACCTTGACAGGTACTGACCCTGCCATCGCATAAAAAGGGGATAGGATACAATAAGCGTTTCCCTATTTACGCTTGTGTCTGAATGGTGAAAGCCACCAATAAACGCTGATTGTTAGGAAAGGTAGTGTACAGATATGTACAGTAGGACAAGTCATAAATATCTATTCTTTTCCTATTCCTCTGAATGATGAGGTACGGAATTAAGTAACTGAAAAGCCAAAGTGTAAGGTTACAGAATAGAGAAACTCTTAGGGCTACTTGACAGAGTAGACTTGTTAGGATGAAAAATCCTGCGACAAATAGGGTTATACAATACGGATACCAATACTCGATATACAATGTTGTGAAAGTCGTCTATCTTTGTTCACTTGATAATTTTTTTATCTTGTGAACAAGGTAGACAACCTTTGCCAAGCCATTTCCAAACTCTCAACCAATGTTGAAGGACGGACAATCAAAGTCAATAGAAAAATTACGTGATTGCTTAAAAATGTTAATAAGGAAAATTTCTATAACAAAAACCTTAAAAAGTCAAGGGTTATGTAACACATAAATTTGAAATGTGTAACAAAAAATGTTATACTTTAATTAAGGGTTGGGGAGAACCTATATATATAATAGAGGGATGTTTAAAATGAGAAAAACAGTACAAATGGATTTAGTGCCATTAACAGATGAACAGTTAGTTGAAATTATTAAAGGTCAAGAGATTAAAGAAGTAGATGAAAAATCAAATAATGTGGTTGCAAAATCAAACGGAAAGAAAATTACCTTAGATAAGGATTGTAATTTAAAAGATGTTGAAGGTGTTTATTATCAATCGCATAATAGAAAAGAAACGCTTTTTGCAAACATTACTGATTGGACAGTAGATGAAAAGAAATATCTTCTTACAATCATTAATTCAAAATTAGATATGAGAAATAAAAGATTAGTTGAAAATGATGTTATACTACCACTTCAACTATCTGGAAGAATTAAACCAAAGCATTTGAGTTAAATTATAGGGGAAATGAAGTATGAGAGAATTAATTAGAAAGTATCAAGAAACTGGACAAGATACAGAAATTTTAGAAGCATTGTTGAATTATGTGAATGAAGATTTAACAACATTAAAATACAATGATAATGCACCAGAAGTAGAAGATGGTTTAAAATATGTGGCTTATCGTATTAGGGCATTCATGATGAAAAATTGTTTTGCAAAGAGAAATGCTAGAAACTTAACTGAAAGAAGCAATCAATCAGAGGATTTTGAAGGATTGCATGAATTTTTAGATGGTTTATATGAAGCAGATTGGATTGAATTAGATTGGAGAGCATTGCGTAATTATGATTTTTCTTCAATTTACGCTAATGAAAGCGAAGTAAGAGATTATTTACGTGCTAGACAGTATGACTTCTTTAACCTTTTAAACCAATTTGAAGGATTAAGTCAAAATAGTGATGAGTTTAAAACAGATTTCAAACAAACTAAAGATAATTTATTACCATTGTTTGAAGAAGCATTTCTTTACGCAATTAAGAAAGTAGATTGTGAGAGAGAAACAAAAGAAATGGTGAAATATATAAACAAAGCAATGTTGACGAAATTCATTGAATTACAAATGAAGAGAGATAATGTTAAGCGTATCCGTAAAGGAAATAAATCTACATATGTAAAGGCAGAAACAAAAGCAGAAGAAACAGATATATGGATGATGATGTTTGGGAAAACATTGAAGAATGTTGGAGGATTGGAAGCGTTTAGTTTATGGCTTACACCAAAACAAACTAAATTTGTGCAAGATGTTTACAACATCATTGAAAGAGATTTAAAAGAAAACAATACAGATGCTTTCAGATGGAAAGAAGATGGCACGCCTGTTTTAAAGAAACGTCATATAGCGAAACAGATGACGAAATTAACAAATCAAGAAATGACTGAGACAAACTTCAAACAAACTCTTAAACGTTGTGAAAAGAAAATCTTTGATAACTGGAAAGAAGTAATTTCAAATAGATTCTAAACCACTCATTTTAACTGTATGAGTGGTTTTTTATCTCTTCTAATAAAAAGTCACCTCAAACACTAAAAAATCCACCTAATAACTTTAACGATTTCATATAACAAATTAAAAAGTTACACTTTTCCATATATTTATTTTATGTATGAAGGCGCTAATTTAATAATATTTTTTGCTTTCAAATTGAAAATTTTAATTATGCACCCCCTTTGCATAATTAATTCCCCTTAAAAGGATTCCCTTAAAATTAGTTGCAACGGACTGCTAACCGTTGTAACCTGCTAGGATTTTATCTTAGTGATAGCCAACTGGTGGAAACGGTACGACTGTACTGTTTCCTATTTTTATTGAATTAAAAGGAAGTGCTAAATAAAAATGGACGAAATCAATAATCAAGAACAGGTACAAGATGTTGAGGAAACTGAAATTAAAGACACTCAACAAAATGAAGAAATAGTTGAAGAAAAAACTTATTCAAAAGAAGAAGTAGATTTACTATATAACCAGATTGAAGAGTTGTCACAATACAAACCAAAAGAATTAACGGATGATGAAATTAAAATTCAACAAAAGTTGGAATCTATTTGGAAAAGAGAGGTTGCACAAACCTTAAAAGAAGAAGGCGTTGAAGTTTTCGCTGACTTCATTAACGTTTCTGTCGATGATACAGAAGCATTAAATAATCAAATTACAAGATTAAAGGAAATCATTGGTCAACTAGAGTTGGCAAATGGATATAAACCGACAAATCATAAACAGGTGGATGGTTATAGCATTGCTAAGAAAAACAAAGACACTAAATCTATGATTAGTCAAAAATTAAATTTTTAATATAAGAAAGAGGAAAAAAGAATGTTAGATTCTAAAAAATTAACTACACAGGAAAATATTCATCTTACCGATGAAATCGCTTTAGTATCACCTATCGCTACTCCTTTCATGACTTTACTTTTAAGCAAAGGGTTATATGTTGACTCGAAAGGTAAATTTCACACATGGAGAGAAAAAACTCTTGATGGTACTGCTGACATTTCAGTTGATGAAGGCATTGACGCAACTCAATTCGTACAATCTGGACGTGCAGAACTAAATAACGTTATGGAAATCTTCTACAAAGCAACTTCTGTATCTGGTACAGCACAGGCAACAGGTGCAGTTGGCGACTTATTCGCACAAGAAATCAATGACCGCTTAATTGAACTTGCTATTGGTATGGAGAAAAAACTAATTAATGGTGTTAAGAACGATGGTGCTAGTGGTAAACGTCAAATGGATGGTATTTTAAAATTTGTTGACGCAGATAACGTTGTAAACGGTGCTACTAAAGATGTATTAACTGAGAAAGAAATTAAGGAACTTGTTAAGAAATTATGGACAGCAGGAAATGAAAATGGTGAATTTTATGCATTAGTTGGTGCTGACTTAAAAGACCAAATTGACGAACTATACAAAGACCGTTATTCTTACCAACATGTGACTACTGACTTCGGTATTGTTGTAAATTCTGTAGAAACTTCTTACGGAAAAGTTAACTTTATCCTAGACCGTTATATGCCAGCAGATAAAATTGTTGCATTTGATGTAAATGCTCTTAAAGTTGCTTTCTTACGTCAACCACAATTTGAACAACTAGGTAAAACTGGTGACAATGTTAAAGGTCAGGTAGTGGCAGAATGCTCACTTGAGGTTGGAAGTAAAAAAGCAGTCGCAGTTTATAACCTTAAACAAGCGTAATAATGTAACAAACAATGAATAGGTAGAGGGGCTAACCCTCTCCTATATTATTTTGATAATCGTTTAAAATTTTAAATAGGAGGTAATCAAAGTGAACATTAAGGATGAATATGTGTTAAAGCGCAGAAAAAAGAAAATTCGTTTGCGACAATTAGCCGAACATATTGGATGTTCACAATCATTAATCAGTCAATATGAGACAGGTAATTGTGAAATGGATAGAGTTAAAATTGATAAGTACAAAGAATTTATAGATAATTTTTAAAAAACACTTGACAATTTAGTTTTATGTAATACATAAATTTGAAATGTGTAACAAAAAATGTTATACTATATACAGGATGAGGAATCATCCAAATAGATTAAAAAAGATAAGTTAAAGGAGTGAAATATGTGGAAGTAGTAGAAACTTAACTCTTTTACTCAATCAGCACGTGAGTAAAAGGGGAACAAAGGAATAACAAATAACATTAATAAAGATTGATACGTAAATAAAAAGATAAAACTTGGATTTTATCAAACATTAAAAACATAAATTAGTGCAAAAGTTTTAAGAGTGAAAGTTACACTTTCGCTAATTTATGAAGCAAGATTTTAAAGACAAATTTCCTCAATGGGTATTTGAGGAAGCAGATTATACAGTATGTATGAGTGATGATATTGACAGTTTAGTTGGTGCAACAATCATCAAACAAGTTAAAGGTTGGGAAGTGGAACACTTCTACGATTTCAACAATCTTTACTCTACAAATAAAAAAGATAAACGTAAAGCAGTCGGTGTTGATATTGCCCTTGTAAATGGCATGACATACGACAACCACGTAACAATACTCTCCAATACAAGTAAACCAAACATAATGAGTGCAAATCCAAACATAATTGAAAGAGTTCCAAGAGAGAATTACACAGACAAATATGCAATGAGTACAGCGTTACTATTATACGCATTATATGATATTCCATTGCCTTCAACAGAAGATGGTATGTTAATGCTCATGGCAATTGATTCTAGTTACTTAGGATACTACGATTACAAAGGTAATTTCAGAGAAACACAGTGCAATTGGCTAGAGAAGTTAGGCATGGAAGAAATGATTCGCTTACAAGAGCGACATACACTTATTGATTTCGTAGAGGTAAAAAGAAGATTCAATTCTTCTGAAAAAATTTTCTTAAATGACAGTGGTTCCTTGGAAACAAAAATGAATTTAGAGGGTATTAGTAACCTTCTAGAGTTAGACATTCACCTTCCTATAAAGGAATTTGAATTAAGAAAAGCGTTTAAGCGTACAAGTTTCGAATTAAAAAGAGATAGCAAATATGATAATGGGATGGTAGAGATACAACAAAATCCATTCTCATACGCCTTAACAGGAAAGCACAATTTACAAATGACATTAATGAATTAAATCAAAGGAGAAGATGATAATGGTTAATATGGAAAAGTATTTTTTTTGCTACAGCACAAACTTACTTGAATTTCTAAGATATGAAAAGGGATTCAAGTATATCTGTAGTGCAAAGCATATTACAACAAATAAACAATTTTGGTTGTTTGAAAGAAAAGAAGAATTAAAAATTGCATTGGCTGAATATAGAGTCGATGGTGAAAAGTTGATATTAAAAAGGAATTTTTTACAAAGTTAATTTAAAAGAAGGGTTGATGTTAAATGAAAAACATTACTGCAAAGGATTTATTTTTCTGCTACGACAAGCGAGTTGCAAAATACTTGAGATACGACAAAGATATGGAATTTATTACAAAGGCATATACAAGAGATGGCAAAGAATTTTGGTTGTTTAATAAAACATCAGAATTAGATAAGGCATTAAAAGAATATAATCGTTGATTTTATCAACAAGGATAATCAAAAATAAAGGGGTAATCAAAGATGGGGAAAGTAACAGAAAGAGAATTTAAATCAAGAGTTGAATATTATGAGCATCAAGATAAACATGGGAAAGTGTTTCTACCAAACAGTTTGTTTGAAACTTTATTAAAAGAAGAATCATTAACAACGAAAGGGAAAAGAACCACAACATATGTTGATGTTGCATATTCATATTTGTATCTTATTACATGGTTGTACCGTAACGCTAAATACGGTGTTATGAGTTACCAAAACACAGATGTAGGGGCTTTAAAAGAATTGATAGGGTTTACATCCAGAGAACAAAGAATAGATAAAATAATCAAAAAGAATGGTGTTTTAGATGGTCTTGGATTAACTAAAACAATTCCATATAAAGAAGCACCTGCATCTTACACAATTGATGAAGATGGATTTATTGATTTTGAAACTGTTTCAGATGTGGGGTTAAAAGTTGAAAACAATCGCAAAACAGTTAAAGAACCAATATTTGGTTTATACGATAGTGATGGTGAATATGGTTATGGAACATTTTTTGGTGGGGTGGATTCTGATAACATCGCTAGAACACATAATGTGAACTTTAATATATTCATAAAGTGTATGACGAATAAAAATCTTGGTACAGATGCGTTTTACATATATAGTTTTCTAAAATCAAAATGTGATGTTGCAGGTGGAACAATTGAAATTTCACACGATACAATCATGAAACAAACAGGAATAACAAGAGGGAAAATGAATAGTGCATTGGACGGATTAAAGAAACATGGTCTAATTGAATGTTTTCCTGCAACATATGTAATCAATTCAGAAGCAGATGGGGCAAGCGTTTATTCTTGTAATGGAATTGGAAGTTATTCAGAAGAGGAAATGAAATATATAACACGTAATGTTACAGGTGTTAAAGAAGCGAAGAAAGAAGAAGTTAAAGTAACGGATTTTTAAAACCATACGAATAGTGAGTAATATAATAAATATATTAAGTGCCTAATGATAAATAATGAAGAATATAAGTTGGTTATATATTATTTATTATTATACTCACTATCAGTATGGTTTGGGATTTTTGTATGAAAGAGGTTTAAATGAAATGACGTTGAAAGAAGCATTAAAAAAAGTTACAAAAGAGAATCGGATGTATTTTAATTATAAATTCCCAGATACACGATTCAATCAAACTATTCAGCCGAAAAGTGAAGAAGAATTTCTTATTTCAGTTGGTAGGAAAACTATGAATGGTTTTACAAATTGGGAAAAGACACCAGAGTATGCAAATTTGGTGGCACTATATTTACAATCGTTAATGATTGATGATATTAGATTGATGTACGATGCAGTAAGAGCGAAGGCAGTTGGTGGTGACGATAAATCCATTGGCACATTCCTTAAACTGTACAAGGAAATCAATTCTATCGTGAAGGGATTCGAAACCATCTCTAATGAAGATGGAGAAGATGACGATGGGTTGATGGTGTAAGGTGAGCAAGAAATTAACAACAAAAGAAAAACTAGAATTGATTAATAATGACCCTGTATTATGGCTTAAAAATTTCGTCAAAATTACGACAAACACAGGCGAATACATACATTTTGTGGTCAATGACCAACAAAAAAAATTCATTGATGAAATGGGACGTTTTAACGTAATTGCAAAGGCAAGACAAATTGGCTTTAGTACAATGTCATTGGCTTTGTGTTTATGGATGGCAATGAACAGACCACGAACAAATTACATGGTAGTTTCCTATAAACAGGAGTCATCAACATCATTATTTGACAAATTAAAAATGATGTACGATGACCTTCCACATGACAAATTTAAGTTTCCGAAAGATACACAAAACAATCGTAACCAATTGAAATTTGATAATGGCTCATCTATTACACTTGCAACAGCAGGAGGTAAAGATATAGGTCGTGGTACAACATATGAATACATTTTACTATCAGAATTTGCATTTTATGAGAATCAAGATTCAATATTATTATCAGCAGAACAAGCATTGGCAAAGAGTAAAACATCAAAATTAGTAATTGAAACAACTTCAAATGGTTTCAACTCCTATCAAAAACTCTTCATGAACGCATATAAGGGAAATTCAAAATACAAAGCATTTTTCTTCCCTTTCTATTCTTCCTCATACGCAAAACAATTCAAAGATGATTATGATGAAGCGGAAATATGGTACAAAGAAAATAATAAAGGAAAGCGTCTTACTAAAGATGATTTAGAGCAAGATGAAATATTTTTACATAATCAAGGTGCTACTCTTAAACAGTTAATGTGGCGCAGGTGGAAATTACTTGATATGACTTTACAACAATTTTATCAAGAGTTTCCTGCAACCCCAATGGAATCATTTATCAGTAGTGGATTAAACGTTTTCGACCAACAAAAGATTGTCGAACGCTTAAAATATATTAAAAAACCATTTCTATATAGAGATGTAAAAATGTTTATTCCAGATAGTATTGCAAAATACATTGGAAAATCGTTAATGATTTATGAATTACCTGTTGAGGGTGTCCGTTATTATGGTGGTGTGGATACTGCAAGTGGTAGTGGTGGTGACTATTCTACTATCTCAATTTTAAATGCAGACGGTGAACAGGTGTTAAGTTTTTACGACAATAAAATTCCTGTTTATGAATTTGCTAAGTTACTTGATATCATTGGGAAGTTTTATAATTATGCTTTTTTAACAGTAGAAAGAAACTCTTTTGGTACGCCAATCTTAGAACGTTTAAGAAAAGAATATGAGTATATGAATTTGTACAAGCATAAAGTTTTTAATCAGCAATCAGGTAAAAAACAATTACAACTAGGATATCAAACTACACAAGTAACAAAAAATATTATGATTACAGATTTAAAAGAACAATTCGAATTAGAAGTGATTTTTATAAACTGTCAAGAAACACTAGAGCAAATGCAGATTTTCATTGAAACAGATGGGAAAACAGGAAATAAAAAAGGTAATGACAAACATGATGATTGTGTAATTGCTATGGCATTAGCAATTCAAGGTATTAAACAAAATAAATGGTATGTTTAAAAGGTTTTTGTATCCTTTTGTCGAATTATGTTGATTAAAAGGAGATGATATTTAGATGAGTAATGTAAAATTAAATTTAAAAAGGTCATATGTTAGGTCATTATTTCATGCAATTGAGGCAGGTGGAAAAGCAGTACCTAAAGTAACATTTTTAACTAGTTTTGGGTATATTGAGGGAGCGCTAGCGACTATAAGAGAATACGATCTAGACAATGAGGAAGAGTTTATAGAACAATTTAAAAGAGTGCAGGAAGAGAATGGTGAGGTTAAAGTTAGAGACCTTGCATTAGCGATGGTGCATGGATTAGTAGAAAATGATGATAAAGCATTAGAAGAATCAAATGTAATGATTTATCTTGAAGATGTAAAGATAATACATAATAATAACACAATCCGCATGTCAGAGTTTACTTTGTTTTTAGACCAAGTTATCGGTGTAATTCCCGGAACAATAAATGTGGATTAGAATTAAACACCCTTTTAAAGGGTGTTTTTATTTTGGAAAGGAAGAAAGAAATGGATTTAAAAGATTATATTAAAACCGTACATAACGGTAACCAATTCTGGTTTGTTGATGAAGTATCTCATTTTGAAAATCAGAAAAGAATTTTAGACACAATTGAGAAGAAAAAATATTTGGATGGTAAACATGCTATCTCAAATAGGGTTGTAGAAAGTTATAATAATAAACCATATCAACAACGACAAGTTTTATTACAGTATGCAAAGTTAATTGTGAACCTTGAAACTACTTACCTATTAAAAAAAACGATAACTTTTACTGGTGAGGAAAAAATTGTTGGAGATATGCAGAGGGTGTATAAGAAAGGTAATTATGACAAGATTGACTTCGACCTGCTAAATAACTTAGTTAAGTATGGTAATGCATATGAGTATGTGTATATCAAAGATGATGGAAATGTGAGCAGTAAGGTCGTACCGACAGAATGCGGATATCCTATCTATAATGATGAGAACGAGATGATTGCATTTGTTGAGTATTATACATCATTAGAGAGTGACTTCTATGTTGTCTATACACTAGAGGAAGTAGTGAAGTATTCAACAATTGGAGGAATGGATTTACGTGTTGTGGGTTCTTATAAGAATGTTAGTGGTCTACCAATTCACTATAAAACAGATAATGAATTGAGCACGACATTTGGAAAGAGCGATTTAGATGACTTTATTAACATCATTGATGCTATGGAGGATTTATTATCTAAGTTTAGTGATTCATTCTATAAACATCATAATCCAATCCCAGTAGTTATTGGGCAACAACTAAAAGGAGAGGGGCTGAATCCTCATATCGTTGGTGGTGGAATTACTTTAGATGATGGTGCTGACTTTAAGATGGTAAGTAATGGTGTCAATCATAAGGCATTTGAGGTAATCTTCAATACACTTATGCAACAACTGATTAACATTGCAAGTGTTCCTGCTGTAGCATTGAATGCTTCTGATGTAAGTAACTTATCAGAGATGAGTATGAGAATGCTGTATCAACTTGCTGACATGAAGGGTGGACTCAACGAGCGTTACCTAAGAGAGGGACTAGAGCAACGCAACAGCAAGGTAGTGGGTCTGTTAGGTAAGCAAGGCAAGGCATACAGTGAAGATGCTATTGACTCGTTAGATATGGTGTTCCACTATGCAAGACCAGTCAATGAGACAGAGGTCATTGATAACTTAGTTAAGATGTATGATGTTGGTGCAATCAGTATGGAGTCATTGGTTGCAATCAATCCATATGTTAGCAATGAACACCTAGAGTTGAAGCGTATACTTGAACGTGAGAAACGAGTTAGTGAGCAGAAGCAAGTCAATAACAAGGTCAATGAGCATGAGCAAGCAAAGACAATGGATGTAAAAGCAGACGTTGCAACTAAGAAATAGGGTATAGTCGAGGAGCAAGCGTGACATATGTAAGTGTTGTGATTGTGTGTGGGGAGTTGGCAAAAATATTGATATATCAATGTTTAGTGGTGTAAAGGTATTACTTTCATGCGACACACTTTTAAGTAATGCATGTGTGCGAGGATGAGCCGAGCCAGAAAATAAGCGAACAAAAATGAGGGAGGTATATAGAGAACGAACGTTCTAATCACTCGATTTTGTTCGTTTTTGGGTTGGCGAATAAGTGCGTTTGGAAGGAAATGAACGTAAAACAAAAAACGAACGTTCTGACTGAATTGTCAATAGACGTTCGTGTGATAGGACTTCCTATAACCTTAATTATGTAAACTACCACATAATTAGTATTATGGGGATACTTTATTATTCGTTTATTGTTCATTTTTTGTCCTGTTGAGTGGGTGTATCCGAACAAAACGTTTACCCCATGTTAGCGAAATACTCCTATAGCCAACCTCTCAACACACACCCTAAAAAATTTCAGAAAGGAGAATCCATGATGTTTGATTCTATCCTAAATTTACCTAGCCAATCTCTATTATATCTCGAAAATAAAATCAAATCAACGTACCTAACATTAAATCCAATCAAACAACGTCCACTAATGACAACTGAACAATATGAAGCGATTTATCCATATGTTGCAGGTATGTTGTATCAAGAATTGTCCTTTACTCCATATGGTGCAACCCTTATTCATTTTGAAGATGATGAGAACATGGGATATGAAGTTAATGGAATCAAATTGAATGGATTTTACATTACGGAACACCACAACGCTAAAACGCATATATTCGTATTTACATATGAAGGAATCTGGCTCTATAACAATGAACCATTGGATACACCAACTTACATTCAAGAGTACATTAACAGATTAGTTTGTAACTCTCATGAATGCTTAATATATAACAAATCAATTACAAAGGAGAATATAGATATGGATAATATCGATAGATTAAAAATGGAAATCGGTGGTATTGAATTGCCGTATGAAGAATTAATTGTGTACCTAGAGGAAGAAGGAATTAACGGTGATGCAACTTACAATGCATCGTCAAAAGCCAATAAGAAAGCAATTTATGCGACTGCACTAGCAATCTTAAATTCAATTGCAAACCAACCACACTTAATCAAAAACTATAGACAAGATGATATGACAATTGACAGTTTTGCTAAGTATTTGCAGTCAAGAGTTGACCAATTAGAAAAGAAGATTCGTCAAATGCCAAATGAAGATTCTGCACCTAGCAACTTCTTCAATTTATTTCAATAAGAAAGGAGGATAAGAAAATGGATAAATTTAATATTTTTAAACTGCAATATAACGCATTCAATGACATGATGTCATTAGCAGGTCAAGAAGTGTATGTAAATGGTGAGAAGAAGTATGGAATTATTACAAATACTGATACTCGAGAATTTAATGATAAATATCTTTCAACCAATTTTGCAATGATGCGTGGTGATTACATCTATTATAAAGAAATGTATTGGATGATTTGGAATCAAGTAACTGTACCACGTTCGGAGAATTATAAAGGGATTATGAGACAGTGTGAGCACAATATCATATTTAATTTAAAGTATGCGGATGAAACAAGTAAATATCTTTTGAAATGTCCTGCGGTTATTCAGCGCACAAGTGATTACACACAGCATTATCAAAGTACAGTATCAATGGTTACAATTGATTCAGAGATTCATGTGTTTGTAAGGGATACTTCTTTGACCAGAAAAATTATGAAACTTGTTGGTAAAAGCGATGGACAAATAATTATAGGAAACAAAAATTATAGTATTATCGGTGTATCTGTTGAAAAGAAGGGATATTTAAATGTTACCTGTCGTTTGGACAATACAACTTCTTTTTCTGATTATGTTAATGAAATTTATTGGAGAGAAACTAGACCTACTGATTGGGAAAGTCAAATTGATGATTCTTTATTCTACCGTGAAGGTGTAACACCTACATTACCTAGTGCTCCTAATGGATTACAAACCAATGTTGGTGAAATTAAGGGTTATGATATTAAAAATCAAACACCTACATCTCTTGGAGAGATTAGTTTCTCTTGGACACACGATGATAATAAAGTTAGGTATCGTGAATGGGAGGGATATAAGGTTGTATTTTTAAAGGATAATGTGGAGATTTCAACTACTACAACTATATCTGATTCTATTAATTATACAAACTTGCAAGCAGGTGAGTATTTTATTAAGGTTTCTATTCTATTTAATACATATGTAGAAGATGAAGGAAGTTTAGCGCAGACATCTAATAAATTTCAAATTAAAGATGAAACTGTTAAACCTTTACCACCTAACAATTATGAAACTAATGTATCACCAATGGATATTAAAGCAGTAGGAGAAGTAGCCGAAGATGGAGATGGGATAGTTACTTATACATGGGGCAAAGATGTTAATGCTGAAAACTATTCTGGATTCGTTGGTTATGCACTTTATCTATATCGTAATGGTACATATTCTTACTCATTAAACTTTGATAAAGATGTAATGTCTTATAAATGGACTAACAGAGGTGAGGGTACTTATTCTGGTAGAATCTGTGCACGTTTTATAAATGGTGAAATAGAGACATTAGGTTCAGAGAAGTTTTTTGGAAATGTAACAGTTCAAAATAATTTTGACAGCGGTGACCCTTGGTAATAGAAATATTGGGTGTATCTCATGATATGCCTTTATTTTTCTTTATATGGCGCTCTAGTTGTTTTAGATGTTTTGGTATTGGATTAGTTCTTAAAATCTGGTACAAGCAAATTTGAGAGGTCGTTTTTGAGGTGGGAATCTTTTTGATTTTCGTTTTCGTGATTTGGTTTTCTATATAAGAAGTTAGCAAATTAGAGAATCCTCAAACCCCTTGATAACAAAGGTTTTTATCCTGTCTCAAAAGTACCTAATTATTAATCTTGACACCCTCTTAGACACTTTGTAGTGTTAAAATGATTGTTTAAACTGCAATGGGTATCATTTTTTGTCCTGTTTTGGTCAAAAAGCGAAATTAGTTCATCAGAAAATGTCCATTTTAGGACGAAAAGTGATAGGTATAGAAAATAGATAGTAAAAAGAATAGATAGTATAAAAGGAAGGTCGCTAGCGCTCCCCTATCTTTCTTTCGCTAACGCTCTCCCGTTCGCCTTCGGCTCATTACCTCACTTCGTTCGGTGGGGCTTCGCCCGTTCTTTTACATAATAAAAAGAATGTTTAAACTGAATTTTAAAGGAATATGAAATAGGGTTGTATATTTGTCTCATGATTATTTGGAATAAGTTTAAAATTTCTTTAATAGTACGTAATAGGAAGTTTATATGTATGGAAAAGTATGATATTTTTATTAATAAAGTGCAAAATTTATTAGAGGGAAGTGGGCATACCGATGGGGAAATTGGAACCATTTACAGGGGTGACGGTAACAGGACAGATACTAAAAGAAGGGTATACATTAAATTGGCGTAATCAAGAATTGATTATTGGACAAAAAGTGAAAAGTGAACTGATAAATATTGAGACCAGAAAATGGAAGCAGAATATTTCAATGGTTGAAATTTTGAGTGAAGATAGTGCGAAAAATGTACAAAGTGCTGTGGTTCGAGGGGTTATTGGCAACATTGCCTTAGGTGGTGCAGGAGCATTAGCAGGGGCTTTGTCTGCAAAAAATGATTCCACATTTAATGTAATAATTAGATATCATAATGGGTATGTCGATTTAATAGAATGTGATATTAAATTGTATACAAAACTTTTGCAACAAGTAGAAGAAAATAAACGTTCTGGAAACAGTGAATTTATTAATATGGAATATGATGCAGAACAGTATAAAAGAAGGAAAGAACAATTTGATAAAGGGCAAACTATGGATATTGTTGGTTGTGGTGTAATTTTAATTATTTTTATTGTTATAGTTTTTGCTTTTATTGGTATTTTGGCAGATTAATAAACAATGAATTATATAATTTTAATATAGATAAACATTTATTAAGAGGTGAGTATATGAAAAAAGGAAAAGTTATATCTATTTTTATGATGCTTTCGATTTTTTTATTGCTTATGGGATGTGAAAATAAAAAAGAAGAAACGTTGGCAGATAAAGCATTTGAAGAAAATTCGAAAACAGAGGATAGGGCAAAAGAACAAGAGGATGCTCAAATGGAGGAAAAGAAAGATGAGGGAAGGCAAGCGGTTTTAAAAACAATGCCTTTATATGTAATCCGTTTAACATCTAGTTTAGATAATGTTGCAAACGATTTAAGTAATAAAGCCACTACGGATAAGAAATTAAAGGACAATTTAAAAGGGATAGAGAAATATGCAAAGGATATCCAAGGAACTATAGAGATAGATTTATTACCAAAAGAATATAAAAGTGTAGAAAATAATCTCCAAAATTTATCAACAAACTCAATTACATTCATAAATGAAGCAGTCAAGTATCATCAAGGAAAAGATAATGAAGAGAAAGTCAAAGCATTATTATCGGAAATGTTAAGTGATATTGACTCAATAAGAAAAGTTCTTCCTTTAGATAATACAGATAATGGTTTTTATTCGGTGGCTTCGATGAAAGATTTTATACAAAAGCAGTAAATTATTTTAACGTGTGAAGTGACGATTTGGAAAATAGATGAATGATAAACCACTTTTGTATAATATATTGTAAATTTATAGACAAGGTAAATGAAGATGTGCTATATTTTTCTTAACAGAAAAAGTGGTGGGAAATAGTCATCAAACCTTGATATATAAGGTTTTTGATGCAAATGGGACAAAAACCTTCCCAAAAGAAAATCAATCAAATGATGAGCGCAATGAACAAGCAACAAATGAAATAAGCGCTAAAAGACACTCGCTAAGAGTGTCTTTTCTTTTTGATATGGACAGAGTTTAAAACTTTTAAAAATTCTGTATTTTTGGTAAACTGAAAACATCGCTCATTTTAAGAGAGGGGGAAAAATATGAAAGTGTTTATGAATTTAGCGTGGTTTTTTAAACAAGAAAAACGAGCGTACATAACCGGAATTATTTTATTATTTGGCGTTGCACTTTTAGAACTTGTAGCACCAAAAGTGATTGGGATTGTTGTAGATGAAATTAATGAGGGAACATTAACGACTGATAAGTTACTAAAATGGGTTGTACTCTTAGTACTCGTAGGTATTACGATGTACATATTACGTTACGTGTGGCGTATTATGATTTTTGGGTCTTCATTAAAGTTAGCTCGCCAATTACGGAAAAATTTGTATGAACATTTTACAAAGATGAGTCCATCTTTCTATCAGTCAAATCGCACAGGTGATTTAATGGCGCACGCGACCAATGATATTCAAGCAATTCAGCAAACTGCTGGGGCGGGTGTTTTAACACTTGTTGATTCATTGGCTGTTGGGGGATGTGTACTCGTAGCGATGGGTTTTACAATTAGTTGGAAGTTAACATTGTTAAGCTTAATTCCAATGCCGATTGTAGCAATATCGACAAATTATTACGGAACTTTATTACATAAAAGGTTTCATAAAGCACAGCAATCGTTTTCGGAAATCAATGATAAAGTGCAAGAGAGTATGAGTGGGATGAAGGTAATTCGATCGCTTGGACAGGAGAAAGAAGATTTACAAGCGTTTCGAAAAAAATCAGAAGATGTCGTACATAAAAATATGTTAGTTGCACGTATTGATTCGTTATTTGATCCAACAATCGCTCTTATCGTAGGATTTTCTTTTTTAATCGCAGTATGTTACGGGTCAGTATTAGTTGTGAGAGGTGAATTAACAGTAGGTGATCTCGTTACATTTACGACGTATTTAGGTACCCTCGTTTGGCCAATGTTAGCGTTTGGATGGCTGTTTAATATTATGGAGCGTGGGCGTGCTTCGTATGACCGTGTAGAAAAAATTCTCTCACAAAAATCAGATGTAGTAAATAGAGAAAATGCTGTGCATACAATAGCGAGCGGTGATGTTTCATTTGCGGTTGATTCGTTTTCGTATAAGAAAAATGAACTGTTACATTTAACAGATATTCATTTTGATTTGAAGAAAGGGGAAACGTTAGGGATTGTAGGACGTACAGGGGCAGGGAAAACGACTTTATTAAAATGTTTAATCCGTGAGTATGATCATTTTAATGGTGAATTAAAAGTTGGAGAGCGGGATATTCGCGATGTAACACTTTACGGTGTCCGTTCTGCCATTTCATATGTGCCGCAAGATCATTTTTTATTTTCAGCAAGTATTGGGGAGAATATTGCCTTTGGAAAGGCGGATGCTACATATAATGAAATTACCCGTGCTGCAGAGATTGCTTGTATTCACAATGACATCCTTCAATTTTCAGAAGGATATGAAACAGTAGTTGGGGAAAGAGGCGTTTCTTTATCTGGAGGTCAAAAACAGAGAATTTCTATTGCGCGTGCTTTATTAACGGATGCTGAAATATTAATTTTAGATGATTGTTTATCAGCAGTAGATGCAAAAACAGAAGAAACGATTTTAAATGCTTTAAAGAGGGAGAGAGCAGGGAAAACGACAATTATTACTGCCCATCGTTTAAGTGCAATTCAGCATGCCAATCTTATTCTTGTTGTGGATGAAGGTAAAATTGTACAACGAGGTACACATGAACAACTAATGAAAGAACATGGTTGGTATAAAGAAATGTATGAGAGCCAGCAGTTAGAAGCATTAGTCGAGAAAGGAGGCGTATGATGGCTGAGAAAAAACAGAGCGATTTAAGAAGATTACTGTCTTATATGAGGCCATATAAAGGACTGTTAGCATTAGCATTTTTATTTCTAGTTGGTGCAACTGTAACAGAAATGATGGGTCCTTTTTTAATTAAACAATTCCTTGATGAACACTTAGTACCACGTAACTTTGATCAATCAGCACTTGTTACTCTATTTGTAGTGTATATTGTTGCTCACTTATTAAAAGTATTATTTACTTATTTAGACTTGTTATATTTTCAAAATATCGCTTTTAAAATTGTTCAAGATATGCGTGTTGAAGTATATGAGCATGTTCAAAAGTTGTCATTAAGTTTCTTTGATCGTACGCCGATTGGTACGCTTGTATCGCGCATAACGAATGATACAGAAGCAATTAAAGACTTTTATGTCAGTGTATTATCAACATTTGTTAAAAATATCGTATTTTTAGTAGGGATTTTAGTAGCGATGTTTTTATTAAATGTCAAATTAGCGCTATTTTCTCTCGTATTAATTCCGATCATGTTTGCGATTATGGTGCTATATCGTCGGAAAAGTGCAGCTTTTTATTTAGAAGTCCGTAATCAATTAAGTGTGTTAAATGCAAAGTTAAACGAGTCCATTCAAGGGATGAATATTGTTCAAGTGTTCAGACAAGAAAAGCGCATGAGAAAAGAATTTGAAGAAGTGAATAATAAACATTATAGTGCAGGGCGACGTACATTAAAGTTAGATGCATTGCTTTTACGTCCAGCAACTGATTTAGTTCATATTGTAGCTATTGCGTTAGTACTTGGTTTATTTGGAATTGATGCTTTGAAGAGTCCTGTTGAAGTAGGCGTTTTATATGCGTTTGTTAACTATATCCATCGTTTCTTCCAGCCTGTAAATGAAATGATGATGAAATTATCATTTTTCCAACAGGCACTGGTTTCATCATCACGTGTATTTCATTTAATGGATGAGAAAGATTTAGCGCCAGTTCAAAAAGGGGATGGAAATCCTCGAGTTATTAATGGAGATATTGAATTTAAAAATGTTACTTTTTCGTACGATGGAAAACGTGATGTTTTAAAAAATGTATCTTTTCACGTGAAACAAGGGCAAACGGTTGCTTTCGTTGGGCACACTGGCAGCGGAAAGAGTACTATTATGAATTTATTACTGAGATTCTATAATATTAAGTCCGGAAATATTGTAATAGATGGTGTAGAGTTAGAGAAATTTGAAGAACAAGAAATTAGAAAGAAAATAGGACTTGTATTGCAAGATGCATTTTTATTTGCGGGAAATGTAAAGCAAAATATTCGTATGTATAATGAAGAAATTACGGATGAAGAAGTAAAAGAAGCGGCACAATTTGTGCAAGCGAATACGTTTATTGAAAAATTACCAGAGCAGTATGAAACGGAAGTAGTAGAAAGAGGAGCTGCATTTTCTAGTGGTCAACGACAATTAATTGCTTTCGCTAGAACGATAGCAACGAATCCGAAAGTGTTAGTATTAGATGAAGCAACAGCAAATATTGATACAGAAACTGAAGATGCAATCCAAACAGCGTTACAGCAAATGCGAAAAGGACGGACGACGATAGCAATTGCACACAGATTATCTACCATACAAGATGCAGATCAAATTTTTGTTATGCACGATGGAGAGATAGTAGAGAGAGGGACACATCAAGAATTACTGAGTGAACAAGGATTGTATTATAATATGTACTTACTACAAAATAAAGGAAGTTTACAAAAGGCCTTGTAGAATTACAAGGTCTTTTGACTGCGTGTGAAATTTTTACAAAAAATATAGGAATTACATAGTATAATGTAGTAGAAATGTGAATGGAAAAAAGCAGGAAATGAAATAAAGGAGAAGAATTATGGATTACGTGTTAATAGGTGTAATTTTATTATTATTAGCTGCAGTATTCGTGCTGTTTTATAAAAATAAACAGTTAGAATCAGAGAGTCAGCAAGCGGAATTTGAAAAAAAACAAGCAATTGAAACGTACGAAAATGAAATTGCAGCTACGGTTACAGAACATAAAGAGCAGCAAAATACATTAAAAAATATAGAACAGAAAAAATATAATGATTTACAAATAAGTGCAGCGAGAGAACTTGAAAATATGCGCATGATGAAAAATCAATTAGCTGTGCAACATAGTAAAGAACGCAGTGAAATGCAAGAAAAACATAGTAACGAAATACATATGTTTCAAAAGTTAATTGCAGATTTGCGAGAGTATACGAAAAATGGAGCCGAAGTGAGTACACACGAAACATTACAGTATATGAAGCGTGGCTTCGTAGAGCAAGGCATAATACTAGATAATGAATTTCATATTATGCCGAATGTTTTTATGAGAAATCAGCATGGAAGAAATGATTTTCGAATTCATCATCTTGTTTTAAGTAAAACGGGTATGTATGTACTTGAAACGAAAGAATGGACAGGGAAATTAATTCATGGCTTAACGAAAGAAAATGCTAGTACATATTCATTTATGATTGATGAAATTGGCAAGTATCAACAAGAGATAGAGAAAGAAGAGACGTTTGAATATATTACAGGTGAAGATTCATTAACGATACAAGTGAAAAATGAAGGGAACCCAGTATATAGAGCGAAGAAACTATCTCATATTCTATACAATTGTTTGAAAGAAATGCAAGTTGATATTGTAAAGGAAAACATAAATCCGATTGTATATTTTTATAATGAGAATGGGAAAGAAGTGTTAGATCTTTCTGAAGAAAAAACGGCGAGATTAAAAGATAGAGAGCAACTTGTATCGTTTTTCAGAAATGAATTCTTAACGGGGAAAGTAATATATACAGGTCAAGAGTTAGAAAAACTTCGAGAAACCATTAATCGAATGAATTATATAATGAATTAAAAAGAGGTGGGCTTTCTGAGTGCTATATTAAGGGGTATTTTGTATGTTTATATTTGTTTGTATATACTCATGTATCTTGCTCTTATGTTTATTATTGGTATGGCTCATACGTCATTAAGTGTAACGAGCATTTTTATAATAGTCATGCCATTTGTTTTATTAGTTATGATTCAAAAGTCGATCTTATATGTTGCTAAAAATCGTAATGAAGAAAAGAAGCAAATGTCGGGAGTATTAATAGTAGCACTTATTCCGTTAGTAGTATGTACTGCACAATTAAGTATGAATACGTACACTTCCAAGTTTAACCAAGATCGGTGGTTACACGCTGAAGATAAACGGGTACATATGGTAGATGATCTATTGCAAAAATATAAATTAACAGGAAAATCAAATGAAGAAATTACACAATTATTAGGAATGCCTACTGAAACGAGAAATGAAGAAAACGGGGTTATCACTTCGTACTATCTTGGAACTGAACGTGGCTTTATTCCCATAGATAGTGAACATCTTGTTTTACAATTTGATAGAGATGGTAAAGTTTTGGAATATAAGGTGCATACCGATTAAAGAACCGTAGAGAGAAGCTATATATTATAGCTTCTTTTTTATATTCCAATATAGTAAATGTAGGCAAATAGTAGTCATTCCTATCTATACGAATTGGAATGAGTCTGTTATATTGTAAATGGTTATGTTGCTTAATAGTTTAGTAGATAATCTATATTTTGGTTGAGGAGGGGAATTTTAACACGAATTTAATGATATGCGTGTTAAGTAGTATGATGAAAAAAGGATTTCATAATGTTTTAGCTGCATCAATTGTATTTAGTATGGTAACGATTCCAAATTATTCCTATGCTAATGAACTTGGAAAAACTGTTACAGTTTCATCTGAAGAACAAGCTTTAAAAAGTATTGAAAACCATATGAAAGATGAAGATGGTCGAGGGGAAGATAAAGGAGTAAGAAGTGAAGTGCAAGGTGAGTTTCTTGTACATATAGTGAAAGAAGTACCTTTATACGATTCTAGTAATTTTCAAAAAGAGACAGGGATTCGTATTTCGAATCAAGTCGTAAAAGCTGAGAAGAGAAAAGGAAACGCTTACTATGTTCAAACTTCATCGGGAACGGGATGGATACAAAATAGTGATGGAAATGTAGAGGTTAAAGAAATTCACCCGTTATTAAGTGAAAAGTTAGTTATTAATGAAGAAAGCTCTACTTACTCTGAACCATTTACTTCATACAAAGAAGAAAATGTACTGGAGCCGCAAACTATTCAAGCAATTGGACAGGCGGGAGAATGGTTCCAAGTAAAAATAAATAATGAGATGAAATGGATTCATTCACCTTCAGCAAAATTTGAAGGAATAAAAGCTTCACTTATACAAGATGCAGCACCAACACGTACAAAACGTGCAGCAGCTATGTATGCTGCGCCAATAGAAGAGAAAACAACGGATATTTATGGTGTACCTTTAAAAGAAATGATTGTACCAAAAGGAAATGAAAATATTCGTCCAGGTTATGCGATGAACCCGAAGTATATTACGATTCATGAGACCGATAATTATAATGTTGGGGCAAATGCTAGAAACCATGCGATATATTTATATAACCAAGCAACGGGAACGGAAGATCGTTCAGCGTCGTGGCACTTTACGGTAGATGATAAAGAGATTTATCAGCATCTCCCACTAAATGAAAATGCTTGGCATGCTGGAGATGGAGCTGAAGGAACTGGGAATCGAGAATCAATTGCGATTGAAATTGCTGTAAACGAAGATGGTGATTATAATAAAGCTGTTGAAAATGCTCGTAAACTAGCAGCTTATTTAATGGGAGAATTAAATATTCCTTTAGAAAATGTGAAAAAACATCAATTTTGGAGTGGGAAGATTTGTCCAGCCATTATGATTAAAAATAATGGGTGGGAACCATTCTTGCAAGGAACGAAAGTTTATTATGATGCGAACCATAAAGATGATATAACGGGTGGTTGGTATGAAGCAGACATTCGTGAATTAGATAAGCGCGGTATTATGGTTGGAGATGGAAAAGGTTCTTATTGGCCAGAGCGCCTTGTGACACGTGGTGAATTTGCAAATTTAATATCAAGATCATTGCAGCTACCTGAAGGATCATCGAATTTTAATGACTTAAATACAGCACATCCATCGCTAATAGATGGTATTAATCGTGCAGCAAGTGCTGGGATAATAAGTGGTAGAGGAAATGGTATATTTGCTCCAAACGATACGATTAAACGAGATGAAGCTGTTATCATGATTGACCGTGCACTGCAATATAAAAAAATTAAAGGTAACTTAGTCTCGTTACCATTTTCAGATCAAGATTTAGCATATGATAAACAAGCTGTACAACGTGTTTATGGATTAGGTATTGTAAAAGGAAATGAAAATAATGAATTTATGCCGAAAGGTTCTGCAACGCGTGGAGAATCGGCAGCATTTATTAATAGAATGTTAAAAGTAATAGAAAGTAAATAATGAAAAAGCATTCGCGATTGCGAGTGCTTTTTTTATTTTTCAATACGTTACGGAAGGGAGAGAAGGGTTTTGAAGGGAATAAGGAATGAAAGCGGAGGTGATGCATATATATAGATGCGTTAAGTTGTTTTTTGCATATTGTATAAATGAAAAGGAGGTAAGACGGTGAAAGCTATACCGACTGATGTCCTGAGTAAAGAATTGATGGAAAGAGAAGGCGTTATATCTATTACAGTAAAGGAATTTGAAAAAATCGAAGTAGCTGGAGTAGTAGTCGCTGGCCCCGCGGTTATTTTGATTAATCAAGATTAAGTACATAGTATTGAAATAAAAAGTATCCTAGATGGATGCTTTTTATTTGTGTAGAAGAAAGAATATGGTGGATAATTGCCTTACTGGAGGGAGAGTATGTGGCAATTATTATAACGATGTTAGTAATGGGGATTTTATTAGGGTTTGTTGGAGCTGGGGGAGCCGGGTTTATTATCGCGATACTCACTTTAGTATTCCATATTCCTATTCACGTTGCACTTGCAACGTCTTTAACTGCTATGGCATTTACGACATTATCTGGGGTTATAAGTCATTATCGTGAAGGAAATGTAGTACTTACTATAGGCGGGATTGTTGGGGGATGTGGAGCGCTTGGTTCTTATATCGGTTCAAAAATTGGTTCACTTATACCAGGACATCTTCTTCATTGGTTTACAGCTGGGATGTTATTTTTATCTGCAATTTTTATGTTTATTAAATTAATTAAGTTTCAAAATAGGGAAGAGTTACTTTTAGCAGAGATTAAAGATTTTTCGAAAGAGAACATAATGAAATGTATATGTCTTGGATTAGTCACTGGAATGATGGCTGGTTCATTTGGGATTGGTTCTGCACCATTTATTCAACTTGGATTAATGGTTCTATTAGGATTGACGATTCAGCAATCTGTAGGAACAACAATGCTTGTTATATTGCCCATTGCGATTGGGGGTGGTTTAGGGTATAGTTCAGAAGGGTATCTAGATTATATATTATTATTGCAAGTATTAATTGGGACGATGCTAGGAGCTTATATCGGTGCGAAGTTTACAAATTATGCACCACGTATGCTTTTAAAGTTTTCAATGATTATGACACCAGTTTTCGCTGGATGTATGTTATTAATGGGATAAAAATAATATAGCAAACTAATATGTTTTACGAATGAATTATGTAAGTAATTCATATTTCCCATATAAAAGGATTTGCTTTAATATAATGAGTGTAAAGTTCGAGTATTCGAAGTACTACTTGAATTATATCCCTATCCCTTTTCTAAAAATGCGAACAAGTTTTGCCCTATTCTATTCAATATTTAATTGTATAGAAATATATTGTTCGATGACCATTATGGAACGTACATAATGGGAAAATCCCGATCCTTAAAGAGGATGCCCCTAATCTTCATGTGAAAATATGATCGGATATGAAAGCTGACCAATTTATGGTCAGCTTTCTTTTTGTTCAAAAACTATTTCTTCTTTAATTTCAGTTTGTAATAATAAAGCTTTTCCGAAACGACGTTTACATTCTGCACGCACTTTTTCAATGGCTAGTAGCTGAGTGGTAGCAGGAACTGTGACGATAGCTTGGCGAGGTTGTCGATTTTCTTCACAAAAGACACATTCCACAACATATTTAAAAATCATGCTTTCATCCTTCCGTTTTTAATTTTTAAGAAGGAACTGCCTATGAAGTTGATGTAAATTTTCGTCATTGTTTTCCTTTTTTCCTCTTTTTTCAAGGAGAAAATAAAAAGGAGACGAATAGTAGTAGGGGAGGGATGTATATGGAAAGATGGATAGGTTGTGCAGCAGTATGTGTAAATGAAAGAAATGAGGTTTTAATGGTATTGCAAGGACAAAAGGGTGAAGAAAAAAGGTGGTCCGTCCCAAGTGGAGGACTTGAAAAAGGAGAAACATTAGAGGAATGTTGTATCCGAGAAGTTTGGGAAGAAACAGGTTACAATGTGGAGGTTGTAAGTAAAATATACGAAAAAGAAGGGATTACATATGGGGTTCCTGTATACGTTCATTATTATGTCGTAAAAAAAATAGGCGGTAGTATGAAAATCCAAGATCCTGATGAGTTAATACATGAAATTGCTTGGAAGAGGATAGATGAAATGAAGGAATTAACGTTATCTTTCCCGGAGGATTATGAGATTTTAAACAAATACATAAATAAAAAAGCGAGTGTGTAAACACTTGCTTTTTCAATGTATCCACGATAAGAAAAGCGGAACGATAACTAAACTAGCTCCTGCAGTTAAAAGCATAGATAAACTTGCAATCGTTCCTTCTACAGGACCGATTTCGAATGCTTTTGATGTGCCGGTTCCATTTGCGCTCGTTCCTAACATAATACCTTTTGCAATTGCTGTTTTAATACGGCATATACGAATGAGAGAAGGTCCGAGCAATGCTCCTGTTAACGCAGTTAAAACAACAAATACTGCTGTTAATTGTGACATACCACCAATCATTTCTGAAATGGCCATTGCAATTGGCGTCGTTACAATATGAGGTGCTAAACTATGTTCTAACGATGAATCAATTTGAAAATAATTTGCTAGTAGTGCTGAAGTAATAACTGATAGAAACGAACCGACAATGACATTAAGTAAAATAGCTATCCCATGTTTCTTAAGTAAATCAAAGTATTTATAGATTGGCCATGCAAAAGCAACTGTTGCAGGTTTTAATAATTCTGTTAACCAGTGGCCTCCAGTTTCATACGTTTCATAAGATGTGTCTAGTCCGAGTAATAACGCGATTAAAATAATAGGACATACGAGAAGAGGAGAAAGTAAGCTCCAATTCCAGCGTTGATACATTTTCTTCGATATCCAATATGTGAATAGTGTTAATAGTAAACAAAGAAAGCCGATCATTGCACGGATCCTTTCCGCTTTAGTAGCAATTCTGTTAAGAGTCCTGTAACGAGAGTGACACAAAGTGTACTAATCATAATAATTAAGATGAGATCGATTCCATATTGTGATAGTGTATCTTTGTAGCGTATGACAGCGACTGCAGAAGGAATGAAAAATAAAATAAGTTCTTTTAATAAAAAGTCTGCACCGTCTTGTATCCACTCTTTTTTCACTAGGTTAAATTTTAATGAAATTAATAATAAAAAAATACCGATAATACTTCCTGGAACTGGGAGGTGTGCCTGTTTTGCAATCCATTCACCTGTCCAAGCGAAACAAAATAATAGTAAAATTTGTCCGCTTAATTTCCACCATTTCATACAGTAACCACCTCTTTCTTTTTTTACATAAAAATTGTAAAAAAGAATTAACAATTTCTACTATACGTTCATTCAAAAAATTTGTCTAATATATAAATTATATGTTATTAATATATTAGACGTATTAATTGAAATGGAAAAGGGTGTCCAAAATGGAATTACGGCATTTGCAATATTTTGTTGTAGTGGCAGAGGAGTTACACTTTGGACGAGCGGCTGCTCGTTTACAAATGACACAACCACCGCTTAGTCAACAAATTCAGCAATTAGAAAAAGAAATGGGAGTTATGTTATTTTCAAGAACGAAGAGAAAGGTTGAATTAACAGAAGCTGGAGAAATGTTTTTGAAAGAAGTAAAAAAAGCGTTCGAACAAATTGAAAAAGCGGTAGAAATTGCACAAAGTGCCCAAAGGGGAGAAGTGGGCTCACTTTCAATTGGTTTTGTAGGTGCGGCGATATATGATATTTTACCATCTATCGTAAGGGAGTATAGAAAGAAATTTCCGAGGGTGTCTGTTGCATTACATGAATTATCTACTCCAGATCAAGTGCATGCACTTCATGATAATCGAATTGATATTGGATTTTTGCGTCCACCAATCCCAACACAATTATTAGAGTTAGAGCCAATACAAAAACTATCCTGTACTTTATGTTTACCGAAGGCTCATCCACTTGCAGAGAAAGATGAAATACATATAGAAGATTTACGGGATGAACCGTTTGTATTTATTACGAGACCAGTATGGCCAGCGTTATACGATACAATTTTATCACTTTGCCGCGACGTCGGGTTTAGTCCGCGTATCGTACAAGAAGCGACGGAATATCAAACAGTTATGGGACTTGTAGCAGCAGGGATTGGAATTACAGTAATACCGGTATCGGCAAATAAATTATATAAAACGGAAGTTGTATATAAAGAGCTATATGATTCTAATTTTGTTGCGGAAATGTCAGTCGCTTACAAAAAAATGAATAGCAATCCAGAGCTTTTAGAGTTTTTAAAAATTGCAAGAGAGAAGAAAAGAATAGAAGTTGAGGATGAGATTAATTAAGTTATTGAAAAATACACCTCGTTAAACACTAAAGCGGAAATGTAATTGCATTTCCGCTTTAGTGTTCTTTTTTAGTTCTATACGAAAGAGATAAACATGTTCATTTTTGTTTTCTAGGACTAAAGACTTAGAGAAAATTCCGATTGTAGTGCGATGTTTAAAATGTCATATTTTTATACACTAGTAGTATAGAATGCGTATGTAATAAGGTAGGGGAAGAATTTTATGTCTTTATGTCGGTTAGCGAGAAAAAATATAAGAACATTTGCTGCCAAAAGGAAGAAGCAATTTATGTGGATTGCTATGAGTATTATGATTTTGTTTTTTATGATATCGCTACAATTTAATGAAGTAGTTGCTGGGGAATTAGGGACTACACTTTTATTTCAAATGTGTTTTTACACGTTGTTTATCGTAGTCATTTTCATATGTACGTTTATTACATATAAAATGACTTATTCTCTTTTGCAAGCGAGGAAAGAAGAAATTAAATCTTATGTAGCAGAGAATAGGAAGAGAAATGATGTACTATGTTTATTATGTCAGGAGCAATTATTTATTTATGGAGCAGCGTTTGTTTTTGGATTAGTTAATGGGATGTTATTTTTAAAATTATTTACGATTATCTTTATGAAAATAACAGGAATACAAGGGATAAATAGTGCACCGATTACAATATATGCAATAGTAGTAGTGAGTATAATTATGATTGTTATTCTTCTATTATCGATGGTGCAATGTATTCGATTTGTTCAAAGTTTACAAGATGAAAATTCATTTCAGTTTAAAGAAAAGGCATGAGAAATCATGCCTTTTTCCATTTTACACATAAAAATAATCATGTTACAGTGTAAAGACCTGACAAAGAATGGGAAGGAAAGGTTGTATAGCATGACAAATGAACAATCAATTGTAAAGGTCGAGCGGTTAACGAAGCGAATCGGTTCAAAGACACTTGTAGAAAATATTAGTTTCGAAGTTAAAAAAGGTGAAGTAGTTGGTTTGCTTGGACCAAATGGTGCTGGAAAAACGACTTTAATGAGAATGATGGTCGGCATGATTCGTATGACAGAGGGCGAAGTTTGGATTGATGGTCAATCTGTAAAACAGCAATTTGAAAGTACTGCCTCGAAAATTGGAGCGGTAATTGAGACACCGGAATTTTATCCGTTTTTGAGTGGCTATGAGAATTTAACATATTTCGGACGCATGAATGGTAACGTTACAGAAGAACGTATCGATGAAGTAGTGAAACTGCTAGGTATGGGACAAGTCATTGATCGCAAAGTAAAAGCATATTCACTCGGCATGAGACAACGTTTAGGAATTGCCCAAGCGCTTATTCATGATCCAGATGTATTAATATTAGACGAACCAACGAATGGATTAGACCCTAGTGGAATACATGAAATGAGAATGTACATAAAGAAAATTGCACATGAACAAGGAAAAGCGGTACTGGTATCTAGTCACTTACTTTCGGAAGTTGAATTAATGTGTGATAGAGTTATCATTATTCAGCACGGAGAATATGTCGCGACGCAAAATATTCAGCATAATCAAAGTGAAGAGATGGAGACAATCCGTATACGCGTAGATGATGCGAATAAAGCGGCAGAAATGTTAGACCAAGATGTTTTAATAAAAGGTAATGATTTACTTATTCATGTAAAAGATGAAGAAATCCCAAATGTTATTCGTACATTGCTTGAGAAAAACATTCAAGTGTATCGTGTATATGAAGAAAGAAAAACGTTAGAAGAGCAATTTTTAGAATTAACAGGGGGAAAAGATATTGTTTAATTTAGTGTATAACGAATTGTATAAAATATTTAAGCGAAAGCGAACGATTATTCCATTTGCAGTTATTGCAGTATTAATAATCGGATTAGGATGGGTTACTGTAAAGTATTTGGAGCCGGAAACAAAAGGATGGAAAGCTGATTATACAGAACGAACTGTAGAAATTGAGAAAAAGCTAGGTATGGAAAAAGGAGCAATTTTAGCGGAACGATCTGGGGATGAGCTTGTAAAGGAATATCAGCTTAAGATGAAGCATTTAGATACAGATACAGCACCGGCAAGTAGTTCTCCACTTTCTTTCATGAGAGATACAGGCTTTATCGTATTTCCAATATTACTTCCGTTTATCCTCGTGTATGCAAGTACAATTTTTGCGAATGAATATAGCTGGGGAACATATAAATTTTTAACAATACGACCAGCGAGTCGCTTTAAAATTTTGACAGCTAAGTTTTTAGCAATTGTCATATTTGCAGCGTTATTGTTTATATTTAATATGATTTTTTCCATTTTATGTGGGCTTGTTATTTATAAATTCCAGCAGCCTGCATGGAGCGAGTTTATTTTCCAAGATGGAAATATTATAAAACAAAATATTTTTGTAGAAGCTAGTAAGTATTATATTTTATCGTGGTTGCCGACGATTGTGTACGCAGCGTTTGCATTTATGATTTCTGTGCTAACAAGATCTAGCGGAGGCGCGATTGGTATTTCACTATTTCTCGCTTTATCAGGAAACATCGCATTACTAGCAGCAACTAGATATGATTGGGCGAAATATTTATTGCCAGCAAACACAGATTTATATAGTATTGCAAAGAATGGAAGCTTTATTGATGGAGTAACGTTCCCGTTTGCATCATGTATGTTATTACTGTATTTATTTGTATTTTTAATCATTTCCTATACAGTATTTTTAAAACGTGATTTAACTTAAAAAAGGAGCCGTTAAATATGTCTTAACGGCTCCTTTTTTATGCAAATTGTTTAAGTGCCCTTTCAGCTAGCAAAGCGAAGTATTCTGCACTTATAGGTAATGCTCGCTCATCTACTGTAAAGCTTGGATGATGCCATTCATGTGTACCACTCGTTCCCATAAAGACGAATGATCCTGGTATGTGTTGTTGATAAAAAGAGAAATCTTCGCCAGCCATGGAAGGAGTAGGGGTAATCACGTCTAGTGACATTTCCTGTGCAGTTTGTGTACATAAATGAGTAAGACTTTCATCATTATGGACGGCAGGAGGACCTGAATGAAAATGGAATTCTGTTTTTACACCTAGTGCATCAGAAACGCCCTTAATGATACGTTCCATTAAGGCTGGAATTTTTTCGCGTGTTTCAGCTTGGAAAGTACGAACAGTACCTTCTAATATTGCTTTTTCAGGAATAACGTTCCACGTATTTCCTGAGTGGATGTTTGTGACACTAACGACGGCATTATGTGAAGAACTTATATTTCGGCT
This sequence comes from Bacillus sp. FDAARGOS_527, assembly GCF_003812125.1. NCBI lineage: Bacteria > Bacillati > Bacillota > Bacilli > Caryophanales > Bacillaceae > Bacillus > Bacillus sp. FDAARGOS_527. The sequence continues at coordinate 2,747,649 of NZ_CP033795.1, read as the reverse complement.
TACAATAGTTTGGAGTGCCATCACAATTTGAGAAGATGCGACAATAGGGTCTACCCCAGCATCTGGTACAGCTGCATGTGTACCAACTCCGTGAATTTTAATTTCAAATCGATCAACTCCGGCCATAAGTGGACCATCTTTAATACCGATTGTACCTACTGGTAAATCAGGTTTGTTATGCATACCGAAAATAGCTTGTACGCCATGTAAATGCCCAGCTTCAATAACTTTGCAAGCGCCATTACTACTCTCTTCAGCTGGCTGGAATATAAAGCGAACAGTTCCATTTAGGGAAGGTTCCCTTTCTTTTAATAAATAAGCTGCACCTATAATAGCAGCTGTATGAAAATCATGCCCACAAGCGTGCATTTTTCCATGGATTTTTGAAGCGTAGGATAAATTTGTTTCTTCCTGAATAGGAAGGGCATCAATATCAGCACGGATTGCTATAAGCGGTCCGTTACGATTCCCCGAAATTTCAGCAATAACGCCCGTTTCTAAATTAGAATTTATAATCGTAATGTTTTTCTCTTCCAACCAATTCTTTATAGCTTTCGTCGTTTCAAATTCTTCGTATGATAGTTCTGGATGCTCATGTAAATTTCGACGAATAGAAATTAGCGTCTCAGTTAATTGCTCTAGATTTGCTGCCACTTATAATGCCTTCTTTCTTAAATAAAGTATTTACATTAAGTATACAATATTAAAAGAGAGGATTCTCAAATGAAAATCCCCTCTCGTTTATGCTGCCAATTTTTTGTGTGTATGATGTTTACGATAACGTCCACGCATTGCATAAGCAATTTGCGGGATTGCAATCCCGATTAAAATAAGTGATACACCGAACCATTGTGAAGATAGTACAGCTTCTTTTAAAACGAATACAGACATAATTGTTGTAACTGGTAGTTCCGCAGCGCCAAGAATAGTCGCTAAGCCAGAACCAATCTTTGGAATACCAATTGTAAAGGCGATAGAAGGAATGACGATACTGAATGTTCCTAAACCTAAACCGTATTTCCAAAGTCCTTCAGAAATTGCACCGTTAAAAATAAATGTTGGAGGGAATACGATCATTACTAAAGTTAAAGCACCAGCCATTAAAAGAACACCGCGTGGTAATGAAGGTACTTCAACAGCAACTTTTCCGCTCACGAAAATGTATGTTGCAAATGTAACAGCAGATAATAGGCCTAATATAATTCCAGTCGTATCGAAATCACCTGCTGATTTTTCTAGTAAACCACTTGATAAAAATGTACCTGCAAGTAAGAAAATAACAGAAATAACTTTTTCTCTTGAAGGTAAAGTTTTTGTTGCGACTGCTTCAATAATAATTCCGACCCAAACGAATTGGAATAAAAGTATAATGGCGATAGATGCTGGTACAGTTTTTAATGAAGCATAATAAAAAATTCCAGTGAAACTTGCAGATGTACCTGCAACGAATAAAATTAAAGCTTGTTTTAATGGAACACGATGTCTAGAAAATAGAAGTGTAATAGCAAGCAAAATAATCCAACCGAACAAATATTGGCTGCCAATTACCTCTCCAAGTGAAAATCCTTCTGCATATGCAAGTTTAACGAAAATAGCTAAAATTCCATAACTACACGCTCCTAATAAAACTAAAAGAGAATAACGAAGCATGAAATATTCCTCCCATCTATATGAAATTGTTCCGTAACGGACATATATAACTAGAGGGAAGTATACAAAATTAAAAATGAAGGGTCAAATAAAAGAAAAGTGTGACATTTTATAGAATAATAATAAAAGTATGATATTTATGCATAATCTTGAAATTAGTAATAATAGAAGTATTGTAAAATCAAGTTTGTATTGTATAAAGACAGCATTTGAAAAAAATATTTTTTAATCAATATGTATATAAACGTACGAATAACATGCTAATCATTTGAGAAACTATATTACCTTTGTTATGTTAATAACATTAGAGAGGTTTTGTAGTGTAATTGAGATTTTTCTATATAAATAGAAGGAAATGAAAACGTTTTTTCAGAAAAAGTGTGAAAGGGTAGTTTTTCTTATTATCATGTTGGAAAAGTAATTTCACGAATTGTTCATAGTATTTTTATATGTTTTTGCTACAATATGTAAGGAGAGGAGTGGAATAATGCAAGATATTAGTATTTTTTTAGCGTTTGGTGCTGGGTTTTTATCATTTATTTCCCCATGTTGCTTACCGCTTTATCCGGCATTTTTATCGTACATAACAGGTATGTCGGTTTCTGAGTTGAAAGAAGAAAATGCAATGCTTCGCAAAAGAAGTATGATACATACAGCGTTTTTCTTACTTGGATTTTCAATTATATTTATTGCAATTGGATTTGGTACAAGTTTTATTGGAGGCATCTTTACAAATTATAAAGATTTAATTAGACAGTTAGGTGGTATATTTATCATCGTGTTCGGTCTTATTATTGTCGGTGTGTTTAAGCCGAAGTTTTTAATGCAAGATCGTAAATTCACGTTTAAAAATCGTCCGAGTGGTTATTTTGGATCTGTTTTAATTGGGTTGGCATTTGCTGCAGGGTGGACGCCTTGTACAGGACCTATTTTAGTGTCTGTAATCGGATTAGCAGCAACAAATCCAGAATCAGCAATGATTTATATGATTGCATACATACTTGGATTCGCTATTCCGTTCTTCGTGCTATCATTCTTTATTACGAAAATGTCTTGGATTAAAAGAAATAGTATGAAGTTCATGAAAATCGGGGGATACATTATGATTATCATGGGTATCTTCTTATACTTTAACTGGATGACAAAAATTATCGTATATTTCTCAAGTTTATTTGGTGGTTTTACGGGTTTTTAGTATTATTCTGTGAAAATGTTGGAAATACTAACGGAAAAGCATATAATGAAAGTATATTTTGCATATAGCCACAAAAAAGGATGAGAAAATATGAACATAGTTGTTTTATCCAGTATCGTTGCTGTTTGTATGGCTGTTGGTGCGATGTTTATTCGTTTAAAAGCAGCTAAGAAACCTGCAACATTGAAAAAAATTATACTTCCACCATTTTTTATGAGTACGGGAGCGTTGATGTATGTTTTTCCTGAATTTCGATTAACTCCAGCAGAAATGTTAGAAGCAATTGGCGTCGGTTTGTTTTTCTCTATTTTTCTTATTAAAACATCTAAATTTGAAATTAGAGGACAAGAGATTTATTTGAAGCGTTCGAAAGCATTTGTCTTTATTTTAATCGGATTACTTGTCGTGCGTATTGTATTTAAAACATATTTAAGCCAATCGCTTGATTTAGGACAACTTAGTGGGATGTTCTTCTTGCTGGCATTTGCGATGATTGTGTCATGGAGAATTGCCATGTACCGTTCCTTTACAAAATTACAGAAGGAAATGGAAAAAGAAGATGGTTTTTATAATGAAAAAGATATGAAATTAACTTAAAAACTGTATATGTATAAAATAAAAAGACAGCGTTTTTTGACGCTGTCTTTTTATTTTATATTGCTAACATCTTCTATTCCAACCGCGCCGGATAAAACGTTCCCCATTAAAGAAACAATTTAAATTTGGTGAGACGAACGGACCGATAAACGGAATAATGTTTGGCTCTGAAGTTTCATCAACGAAAGTCGGTGGTTTAGTAGGATCTGGTCTGAGTGTATAGCGAATGCGGGCGGTATTTTGAATGAGACCATTTCGTGGCTCTGCTGTTACTTGAACGATAAAACGAACAACAACGGATTCACTTGGATTAACAGTATTGATAAGAATACCGATAGTTGGGCTAGTTCCGGGACGTGCTACTCCATTTACTGTTACTGAATTTGGATAGAAAGTAACTTCAGGAGGAAGTGGGTCGGTAATGAGTACGTTATTTACTGGGATGGTGCCATTGTTAGTAAAGGTAAGTGTATATGTGATGAAATCACCGAGATGGGCGCTATTTACATTTGCGGTCTTAATAAATGTGTTTGGCTCATTAGGGTTTACTTCTATCGTAATTGGTGGTGTTGTAGTCGTTGTTGTGATAGGTGGTCTAGTAGAGTCGGGTTGAGAAGTATACGTAATGGATGCGATATTTGTAATCATTCTATTAGCTGGAAGTGTAATAACCTGTACTTTGAATGAAATAGTTACGGATTCTGTTGGATTAAGAGTTCCGACTGGAATGCCTGTGGATGGATTTGCGTTTGGAACGGGAATGTTATTAATTGTGACACTATTTGGAACGAATGATGTGCCGACAGGAAGTGAGTCTGTAACAGAAATGTCAGTGACAGGAATCGTACCTTCATTTTGGAATGTGATAGTAAATGTAATCGTATCACCTACTGAAACGATGGATTTATCAGCGGTTTTTATCGGGTTAATAGTCCCAACGTTTACAGGAGTAATTGTAGTAGGTGTAGGCGTAGTAACGGATACAGGTGGTTTAGTAGGATCGGGTTGGTACTGGAAGGAAACGTTACCTTGGTTTTGAATTTCTCCGCTTGGTGGAATTGAAGTAACTAGGACACGGAAAGAAATCGTTGCGGATTCAGAAGGAGCAAGTGTTGAAATTGGGATGCCTGCTGATGGATTTGCAGTTGGTTGCGGCACGTTGTTAATTGTGACACTATTTTGGATGAACGAAGTACCGATAGGAATTGTATCAGTTACAAGTATATGATTAGCAGGAATGGTACCTGTATTTTGGAGAGAAATCGTATACGGTGCGAGACGTTCTCGAGTAAGTAATGCGGGAGCATAGGCGACAACGAGGACTATTCTTAATTGTAGAAACATCGAAAACAATAAAGAGTAGGATAACTGTTCAGGCGAGTGAGAGGAATGAAGGAGTAACGCCCCGAAACTCTCCCAGTGAGATTCCCAACTGCATACACTCGGCAGAGTGAGATGTTGGAAGCAGGGTAAAACATGCGGTTACGGTTCGTAGTGTCTATATGGATAACCGAAAGCCAGCAGGAATAATAAACCGGCTGGAACTAACTAAGTACCGTATGCTGTCAACCGACAAGGTGAGAATGTGTAAACACTGACGAACTTGCGAATGTACACCTCGATAGGTTTACGGGTCAGAAATGATTCGGAGTCTGAAAATAAGACTTGTCTAATGGATTGGAAACATCGCATAGTGACCAATCCTAACGTTGTTACAGGCAACGGAGCTAGACACGGGGTAAAGCAAGCACCTAAATCGGAGATTGAAAGATCTTTAAAACAACGATAGTCTGAACGGAACGTCGAAAGCCACTAACGTTGGGTCTATGACTCTATCGGCGGATATAGTTGAATACGAAACGGGTAACCGAGGGAAGTATTCTTAATAGTGGTGAGAGTAGTGGCACGACCGTTGAAGATTCTGTAATGGAATTGGAGGAACAGCCACAAGCCTATTTGTAGGAACTGAAATTTCATCTAATCTTGCATGGATTCTGGTAAGACTCAAAAGGTCACCAAATCAATATGAGAGTAGGTGATAGACCATGAATGATAGAACTAAGTCCACGCCAAAGAATAAGAAACTAAGACACAACGAATACTACGGTATCCAAACTTTCTTAGATAACTTATACCAGAAGGCAACAAAGAAAAATTCTTTTAAAAATTTAATGCCTATCATTATATCAGATGAAAATATACTCCTCGCGTTTCGTAATATTAAAGGAAACAAAGGGAGTAAAACAGCAGCTTGTGACAATGTAAACATTAAGGATATTGAGAGAATGGAACAAAGCTATTTCTTGAACGAAGTAAAAAGACGCTTTCAAAACTACCAACCGCAGAAAGTAAGGCGCAAGGAAATACCGAAACCCAATGGGAAAACCAGACCTCTGGGAATACCAAGTATGTGGGATAGGATTATCCAACAATGCATCTTACAAGTAATGGAGCCTATCTGTGAAGCACACTTCTGTAACCGAAGTCATGGATTTCGCCCAAACAGAAGTGCTGAAAATGCTATAGCAGACGCAACAAAACGGGTAAATCAGCAAAACCTTACATATGTGGTGGATATAGACATTCAGGGATTCTTTGACGAAGTAAGTCACGTCAAACTCATGCGCCAACTATGGACACTGGGTATTCGTGACAAACAACTACTAGTCATTATCCGGAAAATATTGAAAGCGCCAGTGCAACTGCCTAACGGCAAAACGATATTTCCGACCAAAGGTACCCCGCAAGGTGGTATCCTTAGTCCACTACTCGCCAATGTTAACCTTAACGAATTTGACTGGTGGATTAGTAATCAATGGGAAACTTTCAAAGCCAAGAAGGTAAAGCCGAGATTGAAAGATGGGATTTGGAGTAATGACACTGTAACATATTGTCTATCCAAAACATCCAAGATGAAACCAATGTATATCGTAAGATACGCAGATGATTTTAAAATCTTTACAAATACACGTAGGAATGCGGAGAAAATTTTCGAAGCAACTCAAATGTGGTTAGAAGAACGTCTAAAACTGCCTATCTCAACCGAAAAGTCTAAAGTAACCAATCTGAAAAAGCAACAGAGTGAATTCTTAGGTTTCACTCTTAAGGCTGTAAAGAAAGGTAAGAAGAACGGTAACACACGATACATTGCAGTAACACACATCTCTCCAAAAGCACTGGAAAAAACAAAACAAGATTTAGCAAAACAAGTGAAAAGGATACAGAGAACCCCAAACTCTAATGAAACAATTAAGAGAATCAGTATATACAACAGCATGGTCATTGGTAAGCACAACTATTATAAAATAGCAACGCATGCTTCCCTGGATTTCAGTAAAATGAACCATAGTCTTGGTCACATGATGTATAACAGATTCCCAAAGTCAAAAATTAGAGGAAAAAGCAACACAAATGGATACACGAATATAGGGAAATATAAAGGGAAAGACAGAGGTATTAAACCATACCTAAAGTCAAAAGCGATGAGATTTCTCATGAAATGTCCTATTTTACCAATCTCCTATATTCAACACAAAAAACCGATGATGAAAAAGCAATCTATTAACAGATACACCGCAGAAGGACGAGCCCTTATACACAAAAACTTGGCAGAAATAACCGAAGCGGAACTGAAATGGTTAAGAGAAAACCCAGTTATAAATGAACGGGCAACCATAGAATACAATGATAATCGAATTTCTCTTTATATTGCACAAAAAGGAAGATGCAGTGTAACAGGTGAGAAACTCTCGCCTTGGGACATCCACTGTCACCATAAGCGATTATGGAGTGAAACAAGGGATGACAGCTACAAAAATCTTACCATCATCAAGCCAAGTGTCCATACACTAATACACGCGACCAATATAGAAACCATAAACCAATTCCTCAATAAATTAAAACTCAACGAGGAACAGTTAGGCAAACTTAATAAATTGCGGAAATTAGTCAAAAATGAGGAAATCTGTATGTAATCACAAAATGAAGTGGATATGGAACATGAACAACTAGCGTTGTTTGCTTAGAGCTTATCATTATTAGATGAAAAGAAAACTACAATATAGGTGGACCGCGGTATGCCGTGAAAGTGGCACGTACCGTGCGGATCGGGGGAAAAGTTGGAGATAACCTCAAAGACTTACCTATCGACAATTAATGATATCACCTAAAGTAACTGTTTCCGGCGTGGCTGTTTTTTTCGGATTTAATATAGCTGTAGTTACATTCGTTGTGTTAATTGGAGTAGGGTCTGTAATTGTAATAGGAGGTTCACCAGGACCTGGTTCATATGTGAAAGTAACAGTTGCTTGATTTCGAATAATACCACCAGGTGGTACACTTGTGACTCTTGCTTGGAATTGAACAGTAATTGTATCGTTTGGATTGACTGTTCCAACAGGTATACCTACAACAGGATTTGCTCCAAGATCTGAAATGTCATTTATTACAACAGTACCTGGAAGAAACGTTAACCCATTTGCTAACGGATCAGTAATGATAACGGAAGTTGCAGGGACTGATCCGCGATTTTGGAAGGTTACAGTATACGTTATGATTTCATTTATATCTACAATTTGTTTGTCGGCTAGTTTATTTGGGTTAGGTGTAGGTGTAATAACGGATACTTCAACAGTTGGAGTAGGATCTGTAATAGTAATAGGGGGTTCGCTAGGGTTTGGCTGGAATGTGTAAGTGACAGTTGCAGTGTTTTTAATAATACCGTCTGGTGGGAGTTCAGTTACAGTAACTTGATAAGTTAATGTAACAATTTGTCCTGGAGTTACAGTCCCAACGTTTACACCATTATTTGGATTTGTTCCAGGTTGCGTGACGCCATTAATCGTAACGCTATTCGGAATGAAAGTAGTACCAGATGGAGTAGGGTCTGTAATAATAACATCTGTCGCATTAATATTCCCGACATTTTGGAACGTAATTGTATATGTGACAGTATCACCAAGATTAATAGTTTGAGGGTTACCTTGTTTGTTAGGATTAATAGTAACTTCACTTACTTGCGTCTTTGTAGTAGGTGTAGGCGTAGTAACAGATACAGGTGGTCTAGTAGGATCTGGCTGATATTGGAATGAAACGATCCCTTCATTTTCAATAAAGCCTGTCGGTGGTATCGAAGTTACTTGAACTTGGAAAGTTACGACGGCTGAAGTGTTAGGTTCTAATGTACCGATAAGAATTCCGGAACTAGGAACGATACCTGGTTGCGTGACGCCGTTTATCGTAACGCTATTCGGAATGAAAGTAGTACCAGCTGGAATAGGATCGGTTACAAGTACATTTGTTGCAGGGACAGTTCCTGTATTTTGTAAGGAGATTGTATAGGTGATTGTGTCACCTAATAAAGCAAATACTTTATCAGCGGATTTTGTAGGGTTTGTTGTTGCCGTGTTGACATTGGTAGTAGTAGGAGGCGTTGGAGTAGTCACTGTTACTGGAGGTTCTCCAGGATTAGGTTGGAATGTGTAGGTGATAGTAGCTTCATTTATAATAATTCCGTTAGGTGGTATGGAAACAACGCGAACTTGAAAAGTTACAACAACTGATTGACTAGGATTTAATGTGCCAAGAGGAATGCCAAGAGCTGGATCAACATCACTAGTTGGGATACCATTAATTGTTACACTATTTGGAATGAAAGTCGTACCAACTGGAATCGAATCTGTAAAAATGATATTTGTTAGTTGAACAGTTTGTAAGTTTTGGAATGTAACGGTGTACGTAATGATATCGTCTATATCAACGTTGTTTCGATCAGCCGTTTTCGATGGATTAATAATACTATTAATGATTTCAGTATTAACTGGTGGTGTTTCTTCTGTTTTTGTAATAGGAGGTTCATTTGGATTAGGCTGAGAGGTAAAGTTGATTGAACCAACATTTGTAACAACCCCATTAGGGGGTATATTCGTAATCGTTACTTGGAACGTAATGGTTATTATTTGATTTGGTTGTATTGTACCAATGAGTATCCCAATGCTTGGATCAACACCTGGTTGTGAAAGGCCATTTACTGTAACAGAATCTACAATAAATTGTGTGCCTACTGGTGGTTGATCAATGACAGATACATTTGTCATAGGAATATTTCCAGTGTTTTCAAGGGTAATTGTATAAGTGAGTGCATCGCCAATGTTAGCGATTGGCAAATCTACTGTTTTTGTTGACTCTAATTCTGCATTTTGTACAATTGTTTCTGCGATTGGAGTCGGTGTGGTTGTTGTAATAGGCGGGAGTGTCGGATCTGGTTGAGATGTGTAAGTGACATTTGCTTCATTTGAGATAATGCCATTTGGTGGTAAAGCTGTTATTTGTACTTCTAAAGTAACAGTCACTACTTGTCTAGGGTTTAATGTGCCAACTGGGATTCCTGTTTCAGGGGTCAAATTAGGTTGTGGAATGCCATTAATCGTAACGCTACCAGGGATAAATGTAGTTCCAGTAGGGATAGAATCTGTAATAATGACATTAGTTGCAGGTATATTACCAGTATTTTGAAGGGTGATTGTATAAGTGAGCGTATCACCAATACTTGCAAACTCACGATCCACTGTTTTTTGCGGGTTCGGGTTAGCGGTACGAACAGGTAAAGTTACGGTAGGAGTCGTTTCTGTTGTTGTAATAGGAGGTTCGCTAGGATTAGGCTGAGAAGTGTAGGTAACACTTGCTGTATTTTCTATTTTTCCATTAGGAGGAATAGCGTTTATTTGAATCTGGAATGTAACAGTAACTGTCTCGCCGGGATTAACTGTTCCAACAGGAATTCCTGTGACTGGACTTACGCCGGGTTGAGCGACATTGTTTACAGTAACACTATTCGTAATAAAAGTTGTACCCGGTGGTAAAGAATCTGTAATTGTTACACCAGTAGCAGGTATAGTTCCTTGGTTTGTAAATGTGACAGTATAAGTTACAATATCGCCAATTTCTGCAAACGTAAGGTTTGCTGTTTTTGTTGGACTTATGACTACAGTTTGGATAGGAGTTGTTGTTTCAGGAGTTGTTTCTGTTTTTGTGACTGGAGGTAAATTTGGATCCGGTTGATAATTAAATGTTGCACTACCTTGATTTCGGATTTCGCCGCTAGCAGGGATGTTTATTACTCGTACTTGGAAAGTAATCGTTGCGCGTTCGGATGGCGCTAAAGTTCCAAGTGAAATTCCTGATGATGGATTTGTTCCTGCTTGAGGAATCCCATTAATCGTAACACTATCTGGAATAAATACAGTACCGGCAGGGATAGAATCTATTACTGTTATATTCGTAGCAGGAACAGTACCGGTGTTTTGAAATGAGAGAGTATAGTTAATGACATCATTTAATGCAACGAAGGAGCGATCTGCTGTTTTTTGTGGATTTAGTGTAGCGGTATTAACTGCTGTTTCTGTTTCAGGAGTTGTAATAGTTGTCGTAACGGGAGGTTCATTTGGATTTGGCTCGTATGTGAATGTAACATTTGCTTGATTTCTAATAACTCCTCCGGGCGGGATACTATTTACTACACCTTGGAACGTAACTGTAATACTTTGGCCGGGATTTACAGTGCCGACGGGTATACCAATTTCAGGGTTTTCTCCAAGTTGTGATGTGCCATTTACGACAACGCTACCTGGAACGAAAGAAACACCAGATGGAAGTGTATCTTTTATAATAATATTTGTAGCGGGGACGGTCCCTCTATTTTGGAATGTTACAGTAAAAGTAATCGTATCCCCTATATCAACAACTTGTCGATCAGCAGATTTTGTAGTCGTTGGATTAGGATTATTAATTGGAATGTTTACACTTGGAGTGGTGGTAGTTGTTGTGACAGGAGGCTCACTTGGGTTCGGTTGATATTGGTAAGTGAAGGATGCTTGGTTTCTAATTATTCCATCAGGTGGTAAGTTTGTAACGACAACTTGATACGTGATTGTTTTCGTTTCTCCGACAGAAATGGTACCAAGTGGTATACCAAGTGATGGGGCTGCTCCTGGCGTTGTAATGCCATCGATTGTAACACTATTTGGAACGAAAATAGTTCCGTTAGGTGTAGGGTCTGTAACGACTACATTTGTAGCCGGAACGGTCCCGTTATTTGTAAATGTGACCGTGTAGGTAATCGTATCTCCTAAATCAGCAACTTGTTTGTCGGCAGATTTTGTAGGCGCTGTAATAACGGTCCCAACTTGAGTTTCTGTTTTAGGAGTTGGGGTAGTTGTTGTAACAGGAGGCTCATTTGGATTAACAATATAATTAAATGATACACTGCCTTGGTTTTCTATAATTCCATTTGGCGGGACACTTGTAACTTGAACTTGGAATGTAATTGTTTTTGCTTGATTTGGATTTAAAGTACCAATCGATATACCGTTTTCAGGATTACTGTTAGGTTGTGAGACACCATCAATCGTGACGCTATTTGGAATAAATGTTGTACCGTTTGGAATTGGATCTGTTAGTACAATATTTGTTGAGGGAACAGTGCCGTTATTTTGTAAACTAATTGTATACGTAATAACATCACCAATATCAACGAAAGTACGATCAGCAGATTTTGTAGGGTTAACTGTAGCGGTATTAACGGAGACTGTAGTAGGTGCTGTCGGTTCGGTTGTGGTAACCGGCGGTCTTGTTGGATCTGGCTGGTACGTATATGTCGTTGAAGCTTCGTTTGCAATAACACCGCCAGCTGGAATTTGTGTAACAAGAACTTGGAAAGATAGTGTTTTGGTTTCACCGGGATTAATTGTTCCAACCGGGATTCCTAGTGCGGGATTTGAATTTGGAACCGGTACATTATTTAAGATTACGCTATTCGGAATGAATGTTGTACCAGTAGGAATGGTATCAGTAAAAACTACATTTGTAGCAGGGATCGTACCATCATTAGTGAAAGTAATCGTATACGTAATAACATCACCAATATCAACAGTAGTTTTATCCGCCGTTTTAACAGGGTTTGTAATAGCGGTGTTAACAGGAGTAGTAGTAGGTGGTGTAGGGTTTGTTGTTGTAATAGCTGGTTTTGTAGGATCTGGTTGATACGTAAATGTTGTGGTTCCGATATTTCGGATTAGGCCATTCTCTGGGAGAGCGGTAACTTGAACTTGGAAAGTGACAGTGACAGTATTACCAGCTGCGATTGTTCCAATTTGTATACCACCAGAAGGGTTTACGCCAGGTTGTGAAGTACCGTTAATTGTGACGCTATTCGGAATAAATGTAGTGCTACTTGGAATTGGATCAGTTACAATAACGTTCGTTGCAGCGATGTTTCCTGTATTTGGTACAGTAATCGTATACGTAATAATATCACCGATATCAGCAATTTGTGGACTAGCAGTTTTTGTTGGATTTACAATTGCAGTTCGTACAGAAGTAGTTGTTGGAGGTGGTGTTATCGTAGTGGTTGTTGAGGGTTCAGCCGGATTCGGTTGCGACGTAAATGTTACATTTGCTTCGTTAGTAATCGTTCCGTTAGCTGGGAGGGAAGTGACTTGGACTTGAAATGTGACAGTTGTAGTTTGACCAGCAGGAATTGTACCTAGCGGAATATTTGTTGGAGTTACGCCAGATTGCGCCGTTCCATTAACTGTAACACTGTTTGGAATAAAAGTAGTGCCAGTAGGGATAGGGTCGGTGATGGAAACATTTGTCGCTGAAATATTACCGTTATTTGGAACAGTAATCGTATACGTAATGATGTCACCAATATTCACAATTTGTTGGTTTGCACTTTTAGTTGGATTTATGATAGTAGCATTAATTTGTGTTTCAACTATATTACTTGTAGAGTTTCTGTTAATTGGTGGTTGGTTTGGTGGATTATATTGAAAGCCTGAAGTTGCACTATTTGGAATAGGGTTAGGTGTAGGGAGAGTATTAACTTGAACTTGAAACGTAATTGTAGCATTCCCGTTTGCAGCAATCGTTCCTACATTTATTCCAGTAGCAGGATTATCTGTAGTAGAAGTACCATTAACTGTAACGCTACCCGGTACGAACGATGTGCCGGCAGGAGGCGTGTCTGTAATGATAACATTATTAGCAGCTAATGTGGCTTGATTTGTGGCCGTAATTGTATACGTAATCGTATCACCGATAGTAGCAATTGTTTTATCTACTGCTTTTGTTAATGCGACATTAGCTGTGAAAATATCTGTATTAACAATATTGCTTGTTGTCGTACGTGTGATAGTGGGTGCGTTAGGTGCAGGTTGAAATTCGTATCCAAATGATGCTACGTTACTTGCAACTGGTGGGGTAGGGACACTTGTAACATCTACTTGAAAGGTAATTGTAACAGAGCCGCCAGCAGGAATGTTGCTAATGGGAATACCAGTAGCAGGATTTCCAGCTGTTGCAACGCCATCAACTGTAACGCTGTTTGGAACGAAAGTAGTGCCAGCGGGTATGGGGTCTGTAAATGTAACGTTTTGGGCAGGAAGTGTTCCGGTATTTTGGACAACGATTGTATAGGTTAAACGACTTCCTATTGTTGCTATTGCCATTAGATTCGTCCTTTCTGTATAAATTTAAATCCGGTCAAGGCATGGAATATTTACAAATAGCATTATTTAATAATCTAGAAACAATACTATGTGTAAATATTAGTATAAAATGAGCTCGTCATTGCATCCTATTCAAATTTAAATGAATAGGAATAGGCAAAGGCTTTTTTTTTGCCCAAATTAGTCTGTGCATATACAAATGGAACTTTTTTTACTTGTTTGCATTAAATGAAATAGCGAATAAATATTTATCTTATATGGAAGGGGAGTGGAATTGTTGGCTTTTGTACAAACATATACGAAAACGGACTCTTTATTTATGGTACACACAGGGAATACAGTTGGCATGCGTGGTATTACAACAGCGACGGCGTATCAATACAATGCATTAATAACAAGAGATACAAATTTAAGTTTTGCAGGAGTTCCTTCTTCGGTAGATCCATTAACTTTTGCGGGAACGACAAATGATTGGACATTAAATGGTTCTTGGGCAAGACTTAATCCTTCAGTAACAGATGTACCAGCAACAGCAACTGTAGACTTTGCAATGCTAGTATGGCAAGGAACATTGAGTGCAACTGTGACAGAAACGGTGGTAAATAACAATATACCTACTTTACAAACACCGGATGGGGTCACTCATACAATTACGAGTGTTCCTGCATGGGGAGAGACGAGATCAAGCGGAACATTTCAAGGTACCATTTATACACGTGCTGCAAATGTAACAAATATTCTACAAGGGCTTTCAAATCGAGCAGCGGGGGATTATTTTGTAGAAAGGGTTCCCACGGCAAATCCTCCGACGCAAGGGACAGGCGTAGGATGGGCATTGGTTGTTGTATATCGCGATAATTCATATCCTATTAGGAATGTTAGTTTATATACTGGTTTACTCATTTCTACATTGGGTGAGACAGCAACGATTTCAAATTTTATCACTCCAGCTGTAGCGCCGGTTAATGCTCGTGTATTTACAATGGCAATTAATGGTGATACTGATGCGACAGGTGATAGATTTAACTTAAACGGTACGGGACTTTCAGGACCTAATAATTTAATAAATAACTTTTTTGCTTCACAAGTAAATAATTATTTGGGAAATTTAAATACAGTCGGAAGTTTTGGGGATAGAAATATGCCAATTGGTACTTCTGCGACTAATCGGCGTGCAGAGTTTGATGTGACAAATGTACCCGCAAATGGCGTGTTAACAGCCGGTTCTACTTCTACTACCGTGAATATCCCAAATACATTTGATTATCTTTACGCTGGTGCTGTCGGTTTACAAATAGATTTAGCGGAGGCACGTTTAACTGCTACAAAATCAGTAATAGTGAGTTAAAAAATTGAAAACTTTAATAAAATTTTTTATCCTAATAGGAGTGAATTCTATTGGCTTTTGTTCAAGCTTACGGTAAAAACGATAACTTATTTATGATGCATACGGGTAATACGATGGGAATGCGCGGTACTGCAAATACAAACTTTGCTTACAATGCACTTATAACATTAAATACAGATTCTACTTTTGGAGGAGTTCCTTCATCGACGGACCCGAATACATTTGGAGGTACAACAAATGATTGGACATTAGATGGCTCATGGGCTGAATTAAATCCATCAACTACTATCGTTCCAGCTACGGCGGTTGTAGATTTTGCGTTACTTGTTTGGTCAGGTGGATTGGATACGGCTGTTACAACTGCTGTTGTTGATGCGAATCCTCCAAATTTAGTTACGCCTGATGGAACGAGTACACAAGTGACAATTAATTCAGCATGGTCATCAGAAGGGACAAATCTCCCTTTTATAGCCAATGTTTATAATCGAGCAGCAGACGTTACACCTTTACTGCAAGGTTTACCGAATCGAGCAGCAGGAAGATATAGTGTGACAAGATTACCTACGCGTCAGCCAGTTGGTTATGGTGCAGGATGGTCGTTGATTGTTGTATATCGTGATTCCTCATATCCGATGAGAAATGTGAGTTTATTTCCAGGTTTTTTATTATCCGGTACACCACAAACCATTTCAGGATTTTTTACACCAGCTACAGGGACGGTGACAGCAAGAGCTTTTGTAATGGCGGTAAATGGTGATCCGAATTTTACAGGTGATAATTTTCAATTGAACTCTGTGACATTAACAGGACCAAATAATCCAATAGGGAACTTTTTTAGAGGGCAAGTAAATGATATTAATGGAAATTTAAATACAATTGGTAGTTTTGCAGATCGGAATTTTTCTGGAACGACTACAACTGCAAATGCAAGAGCTGAGTTTGATATTACAAATGTAAATGCAACAGGTTCTATTGCACCAAATACGACATCTACACAAGTAAATATTACAGGTACTGGAGATACAATTTATACAAGTGCGGTTGGATTACAAATAGACTTGGCGGAGGCTAAATTAACAGCAGTAAAATCAGTAACTGTAAGTTAAAAAAGATTGCTATAAGTTAGCAATCTTTTTTTATGAGGTAGATTTTGTTAGTAAAGATTGATAATGAGAATAATCAATCTTTTTTTCTTGTAGTTTTTTTACTAAAAATTTATGATCACGCTTCGGTGTAGCAATAATATACCCTTTAATAATTAAATCTTGTGTAATTTGAGAGGCTTTTTCTTGTAAGGCTAGTTCACCGATTTTGCCAGCAATTTTTGATTTAGCAACATCGCGAAATAGCTCTGGAACAGGACTTACGAGCTCTTCTAACAATTGTTTTTGTTCGTCATCCCATAAATGCCTCGTTTTATTAATATAGTGCTCTTCCCAATCTAAAATGGACATACCATCTTCTTTTGGTAGTCGTTTTAAAAATTTTCTGAACATAAAGTATCCACCGATAGACATAAGTCCTAATAAAATAACAGTCCACAGTACAATAAACCAACTGAACCATCCTTCGAGCAAGAGTATCCCCCCTTAATGATTGCGGTTTTCTTTTATTTATATTATAAACAGTGAGATTCATAGAAAGCAAGAACGCTTGGTCATTTTGACCAAGCGTTATCATTTAAACGAAGTATAGTTGTTCCACACATAAATTATTATTATCATCTTCTACATATTCAATGATTAATGTGCCAACTTTACGATCTTTATCTTCAGTTGTGAAAATAGAGTAAGAAGTAAAACGTGCTGTTGATAGGCCGCTTATATGTGTAGGTAAAGAAATGTAGTCGTTATCGCGGAAGAATTCCATCAGTTCAATATCCTCAAATTCTTTTCGGTCAACTTGTTTGTTTGTATAGCGGCGTTGAAGTTGTTTTAAAGACTCATTCCAAGAAATTGCTTTTGTGTCGTATACCATTTTGTTCTATCTCCTTACTGTATGTAATCATTAAGAACATACGTTCTAATCTAGTATACTCTTTTTATTAGAAAAGGGAAAGCAAAAAATAATGTAAGCTTGGATTTCCAAGCTTACATTATTGATGCGTCCGTCATAATCTCTATTTTTTATTATATGTTAGATAAGAATAAGAAACAAGATGATATATATTTCGTTGATAGTTTTCAATATTCTGTATATTATAGTTTTACTAAAGCGCAAGGGAATGAGAGGAATGGCATATGTAATTTCACTCCAAGGACCGATGGCAAGCGGAAAAACGACATTGGCTAAAAGGTTAGAGCGATGTGGGTTTTCAGTTATATATGAAAACCCTTATCCAATTGTAGAAAAGCGAAGAGTATTAAATTTGGATATAAATTCAAAAGAAGGGTTTATTCTAAATCAAAAAATGTTTATAGAAGCTAAAATAAAAGAGTTTCAAAATGCGAAAGGTTCAGTCGTAATTTTTGATCGTGGACCAGAAGATATTGAATTTTATACAATCTTTTATCCAAAGATTATAGGAGAAGAGTGGGATATAGAAACTGCATTAAGAGATGAATTATATAAATTAAGAGAATGTCGTTCAGATGCTATTTTTTATTTAGATGGCTCGGAAAGTAATTTATATAATAGAAAAAATAATGATAGAACAAGAAACAGAAGTACATTTGAGGAGCAATTTAAATTAGTAGAAACTGAAAAAGACTGGTATAAACAATTTCCTGTAACTTATGTGGACACGAATAGATTAACAGCGGAAGAATTAGAGGGATATTTTATGGATTGGTTAAAGGAGAGAGGGATATGAAAAAAATACTTTTATTTGTATACCCAACATTTGCGGAGTTTGAAATAACAGTAGCAACGGCATTGCTGAAAAATAAATATGAAATCATTACAGCTGGCTTAACGAAAGAATTGATTATAAGTGAAACAGGTTTGCAAGTGCAACCGCATATAGAATTAAGTGAAGTACGTGTAGAAGAATATGAGGGGATTATTATTCCAGGCGGAGATGCGATACATATGAAGGATGCAGAAGGACTCTTTTCAGTCATCCGTCAGTTTCACGAACAAGAAAAATTAGTAGCTGCTATTTGTGCTGGGCCTTATGCACTAGCAAAAGCAGGCTTATTCAAAGAAAACCCGTATACAGTAACTATGGATTATAGAAAATTAGATTGTTTTCCAGTAGAAAATTTTGTGTATGAAGAAGTTGTGGAACATTCAAACATTATTACAGCGCAGGGGCATGCATTTGTACCATTTGGAATAGCGATTGCCTCTTATTTTGGGATAGCGAACGAACACAATATAAATTTTTACAGTGGTAAGGGGAATGTGATGATGGAGGAGCTTTTGCCTGAGAATGTATAAAAGCTAGCATTTGCTAGCTTTTTTCTTTTTGACATCGATAAATGGCTAACGTTTTCGGATCGCGCCATATACCGTTATGAATTGCCAATTCATTTTCTACTTCTTCTTTTAGCCATTCCTTCATTTCGGCGTGAAGATGTGTATTATCAGGTATATTTAGCGACGGAAACATGCTAGAAATATAGTTTACAATTGGAGTAGCATGATGAAAAACGAGAGCATTATGAATAGCTGCTTCTTCAACAGTTGAAAAAACAGACTGTAATATCTCTTTACCATTTTCCAAACAAAATGGCGTGACTGAAGATGTTGTTTTCGGTAAATCAAATGCGTCTAACATGCGATTACACATTTCAACTATACGAGGTAATGTAACGTCAGAATTTGTAGTAGCTAAAAGTGAGCCACCAGGACGTATTACTTTATGGAACCCTTGGATAGTTCTTTCAACATCTTTCATATGATATAACATATGTCTTGCGACGATCCAGTCGTAGCAATTGGCTTCAAAAGGAAGTTTTTCAGCGTCACCTAGTCTCCATTCAATTAAAGTATTTGTTTTAGTGGCTTCAGAGAGCATGGCTTCTGATTGATCAAAACCTGTTAATTGACCTTTATGGCCATTCGCTTGCAAAAAGGAAAGAAATTTTCCGTTAGCGCACCCAACCTCTAATATTTTCTCGTCTCCTTGAAGTTGTAAATGATCCATGACGACTTCATCTAAATTCACTTGTTTTTCTTCGTAATGTTTATGCGTATCAATACGTATTTGCAAATGGTTGCTTACATTGTACTGGCGTTTTACATCATTCATCTTTTCGCATTCCACCTTCGTGCAAAATTGCTGAATTGCGTGCGTTAATACGTCGGTTTTCTTTAAGCCTTCGTAATGGAGTGCAGCTTCAAACCTTTCAAGTAATTTTTCTTCAATTCGAAAATGAATGTTTTTTCGCTTTGTCACTGAAATCTCTCCCCCTTTGTATCGGTTAGTGAGACTATAACACGCCTGAAAAATTTGTGTAAATCATTTGTGTACACAAATGGAGGGGATGAAAAAATTGTTTGAATGTGAGTTTAAACTATTGACGATTTAACCGTTTTCATATATTCTTAAATTAAGAAATATTCAAATAATTAAAAGAAATGAGAGAGTCACATGCTTCTTCAAGGAACACATCGAATTGGTCGTATGGCCATGCTGTTGGCACTTGCGGATGAGAATGAAAGCCCTGTATTATCTATCCCAAAAGGTTGGAAGTATTGTACGGGGAAAGTGGGTTCGATGAATTCGCAAAAGGTTGTCGCAGCAATGGAAACAGCGGCTAAGAGCAACCAAGTTATTGAAACAGACGTTTACAGAGAAACACATGCACTTTATCACGCAATTATGGAAGCTTTGTACGGAGTGACGAGAGGTCAAATTCAGTTAGCAGACGTTCTTCGTACAGTAGGACTTCGCTTTGCGATTGTGCGCGGTACACCATACGACGGAAAAAAAGAGGGCGAATGGGTTGCTGTTGCATTATATGGAACGATTGGTGCACCTGTAAAAGGATCTGAGCATGAGGCGATTGGTTTAGGAATTAATCACATATGATTTGCCCATAGTCTATTAGTTAGAAGGGGGCCTTACTTTTTTTAGGACAGAAGTCTGTCTTAAAAAGATAAGGCCCCCTTTTGCCTTTTTAAGGAGGAAAAAGAATGATTACATTAACGGGACATACATTGACAATTGAAGAAATGAAGAGGTTGTTACTTGAAGGGGAAGGTGTAACAGCTTGTCCAAATAGTATGCAAAAGGTAGCGGAATGCCGCGAAGTAGTTGAGAAAATTGTAGAAGACGGAAAAGTCGTTTACGGTATTACAACTGGATTTGGAAAGTTTAGTGATGTGCTAATTCAAAAAGATGATGTAAAGGCACTTCAGCACAATTTAATTCAGTCACATGCATGTGGGATAGGCGATCCTTTCCCTGAAGAAGTATCACGCGGTATGTTAATTTTACGAGCGAACACGATGCTTAAAGGAGTATCTGGTGTTAGACCGCTCGTTGTAAATATGCTTCTTGAGTTTGTAAATCGCAAAATTCACCCAGTCGTTCCGCAACAAGGTTCACTTGGTGCGAGTGGCGATTTAGCACCTTTATCTCATCTTGCGCTCGTATTATTAGGCGAAGGTGAAGTGTTCTATAAAGGAAAACGCGTTCATGCAATGGTCGCTCTTACAGAAGAAGGTCTTGAGCCAATTGAACTTGAAGCGAAAGAAGGTCTGGCGTTAATTAATGGTACGCAGGCGATGACAGCGCAAGGAGTTCTTTCTTATATAGAAGCAGAAGCAACGGCTTATCAAGCTGAATTCATTGCATCTATGACAATTGAAGGTTTACAAGGCATTATTGATGCATTTGATGAAAATGTTCATAAAGCACGTGGTTATAAAGAGCAAGTGGAAGTAGCAAGCAGAATTCGTGACATCCTTCATGATAGTAAATTAACAACGAAACAAGGAGAACTACGTGTGCAGGATGCCTATTCACTTCGCTGTATTCCGCAAGTACACGGTGCTTCTTGGCAAGTTTTAAATTATGTGAAAGAAAAATTAGAAATTGAAATGAATGCCGCGACAGATAATCCACTTATTTTTGATGGCGGAGAAAAAGTAATTTCAGGTGGTAATTTCCACGGTCAACCAATTGCATTTGCGATGGACTTCTTAAAAGTTGGAATGGCAGAACTTGCAAATATTTCAGAGCGCCGTATTGAACGCTTAGTAAATCCACAGTTAAACGATTTACCACCATTTTTAAGTCCAGAACCAGGACTTCAGTCTGGTGCAATGATTATGCAATATGCTGCAGCGTCACTAGTTTCTGAAAATAAAACGTTAGCACATCCGGCGAGTGTTGATTCAATCCCGTCATCAGCTAACCAAGAAGATCACGTAAGTATGGGAACAATTGCTTCACGCCATGCACATCAAATTATTCAAAATGTAAGACGTGTTCTTTCAATTGAGATGATTTGTGCGATGCAAGCAGCAGAATATCGCGGTATTGAAAACATGAGTACAGTGACGAAGAGCTTCTATCATCAAGGTCGTCAACAAGTACCTTCTATTACTAATGACCGTATATTCTCAACGGATATTGAAAATATTGCGTATTGGTTAAAAACGAATTATTCGATAAAAGAAAGATTAGATGTAAACGCAGCACTATAAAATGAGACAAGGGAGAGATTGAAATGGAAAAAGTTAAACAAACAATTCGCGCGCCAAGAGGTACTGAGTTACAAACGAAAGGGTGGGTGCAAGAAGCTGCACTTCGTATGTTAATGAACAATTTAGATCCGGAAGTTGCTGAAAAGCCAGAAGAATTAGTTGTATATGGTGGAATCGGCCGTGCAGCTCGTAACTGGGAAAGCTACAATGCAATTGTAGATTCATTAAAAACGTTAGAAAGCGATGAAACATTACTTGTTCAATCAGGAAAACCAGTTGCAATCTTTAAATCACATGAAGATGCACCTCGCGTTCTTTTAGCGAACTCAAACTTAGTACCGAAGTGGGCGAACTGGGATCACTTCCGTGAACTAGAGAAAAAGGGTCTTATGATGTATGGACAAATGACAGCAGGTAGCTGGATTTACATTGGAACACAAGGTATTTTACAAGGGACATATGAAACGTTTGGTGAAGCGGCACGTCAACATTTCGGTGGTTCATTAAAAGGTACATTAACACTTACTGCTGGTTTAGGTGGTATGGGCGGTGCACAACCTCTTGCTGTAACGATGAATGGCGGTGTTGTTATCGCTATTGATGTTGATAAGCGCAGTATCGATCGCCGTATTGAAAAGAGATACTGTGATATGTATACAGAATCATTAGAAGAAGCATTAACGGTTGCGAACGAGTATAAAGAGAAGAAAGAACCGATTTCTATTGGTTTATTAGGAAATGCGGCAGAGATTTTACCAGAGCTAGTGAAGCGTAATATTACGCCAGATTTAGTTACAGATCAAACATCTGCTCATGATCCATTAAACGGTTATATTCCAGTAGGTTACACATTAGAAGAAGCAGCAAAACTTCGTGAAGAAGATCCAGAACGTTACGTACAATTATCAAAAGAAAGCATGACAAAACATGTGGAAGCAATGCTTACTATGCAAGCAAAAGGCGCAATTACATTTGATTACGGAAATAACATTCGCCAAGTTGCTTTTGATGAAGGTTTGAAAAATGCATTCGATTTCCCAGGATTCGTTCCAGCATTTATCCGTCCATTATTCTGCGAAGGAAAAGGACCATTCCGCTGGGTAGCACTTTCTGGTGACCCAGAAGATATTTATAAAACAGATGAAGTAATTTTACGTGAGTTTGCTGATAATGAGCATTTATGTAACTGGATCCGTATGGCTCGTCAGCAAGTTGAGTTCCAAGGTCTTCCGTCACGTATTTGTTGGCTTGGTTACGGTGAGCGTGCGAAATTTGGTCGCATCATTAATGAAATGGTTGCAAATGGTGAATTATCAGCACCAATCGTTATCGGCCGTGACCATTTAGATTGCGGATCAGTAGCATCTCCAAACCGTGAAACAGAAGCGATGAAAGATGGTAGTGATGCAGTAGCTGACTGGCCAATTTTGAATGCATTAATTAACAGTGTAAACGGTGCAAGCTGGGTATCTGTTCACCACGGTGGCGGCGTTGGTATGGGTTATTCACTTCACGCTGGAATGGTTATCGTTGCAGATGGAACAGAAGCAGCAGCAAAACGTATTGAGCGCGTATTAACTTCTGACCCTGGTATGGGTGTTGTTCGTCACGTGGATGCAGGGTATGACTTAGCTGTGGAAACAGCGAAAGAAAAAGGCGTTAACATTCCAATGATGAAATAAGGAGGAGAAAAACATGCTGGACACTTTACTAATCAATATCGGTCAATTACTAACAATGGATCAAGAAGATGGCTTGTTAAGACGGGAGGCGATGAACACGCTTCCTGTTATCGAAAACGGTGCGGTTGGAATTGAAAATGGTGTGATCACTTTCGTTGGAACAGCGGAAGAAGCAAAAGGGTTACAAGCGAAAGAGGTTATTGATTGCGGCGGGAAAATGGTTTCTCCTGGCCTTGTTGACCCGCATACTCATCTTGTATTTGGTGGATCTCGTGAAAATGAAATCGCGCTAAAATTACAAGGAGTTCCGTACTTAGAAATTTTGGAACAAGGCGGAGGTATTCTTTCGACGGTAAATGCAACGAAACAGGCGTCGAAAGAAGAACTCGTTCAAAAAGCGAAATTCCATTTAGACCGTATGCTATCTTTCGGAGTTACAACTGTAGAAGCGAAGAGTGGTTACGGATTAGATGATGAGACAGAATGGAAACAATTAGAGGCAACTGCACAATTACAAAAAGAGCATCCAATCGATTTAGTTTCTACATTTTTAGGTGCTCATGCAGTTCCGAAAGAGTATAAAGGTAGATCGAAAGAATTTTTACAATGGATGTTAGACTTACTGCCAGAAATGAAAGAGAAGCAATTAGCTGAATTTGTTGATATTTTCTGCGAAACAGGCGTGTTCTCTGTTGAAGAGTCAAAAGAGTTTTTATTAAAAGCGAAAGAGCTTGGCTTTGATGTGAAAATTCATGCGGATGAAATTGATCCTCTTGGTGGTGCGGAAGCGGCAGCTGAAATTGGTGCAGCATCAGCGGACCATTTAGTTGGTGCTTCTGATAAAGGAATTGAAATGCTTGCAAACTCTAATACAGTAGCCACTTTATTACCAGGAACAACTTTCTATTTAAATAAAGAAAGCTTTGCTCGCGGTCGTAAAATGATCGATGAAGGTGTTGCGGTAGCTTTAGCTACAGACTTTAACCCAGGCAGCTGTCCAACGGAAAACATTCAGCTTATTATGAGCATCGCAATGCTGAAGTTGAAAATGACACCAGAAGAAGTTTGGAATGCCGTAACAGTTAACTCTTCTTACGCAATTAATCGTGGTGACGTAGCTGGGAAAATTAGAGTAGGTCGCAAGGCAGATCTAGTGCTATGGGATGCTTACAATTATGCTTACGTACCGTATCATTACGGCGTAAGTCATGTAAATACAGTATGGAAGAATGGTAATATCGCATATACAAGAGGTGAACAATCGTGGAGCACGGCCACTATTTAAAGAAAAATGCCAAGTTTATCGATCGTGAAGTGACAAAATGGAGTGAAATGATTAAAGATTGGGAGGAAGGCGTGGAAATATTCGGTGCGGCCTTAATTGGAGCACCCCTTTCTAAACCGTCTATTAGTCATTCAGGAGCAAGTTTTGCTCCAAAAACAATTCGTGCGATGTTAGATGCATATAGCACGTATGCAATTACAGAAGAACATGATATGAAAGAAAGTGTCTTATATGATTGCGGCGATATTACGATGCATGTGACGGATATAAAAGAAAGTCATAACCGAATTGCGAAAACAGTTGGTCATGTAACGAAAGTAAATCCGAACATGATACCAATCGTTCTTGGTGGGGATCACTCGATTAGTTTTCCGAGTATAACAGGATTTGCAAATAGTAAAGGGAAGGTCGGTATTATTCAATTTGATGCCCATCATGATTTGCGCAATTTAGAAGATGGTGGTCCGTCAAATGGTACACCGTTCCGTAGTTTACTAGAAAATGATGTGATTACAGGAAAACAACTCGTTCAAATCGGAATTCGTAATTTTTCAAATGCACGAGCGTACCATGAATATGCAAAAGAACAAGATGTGACAGTGTATACAATGAAAGATGTACGAGAGCGAGAAATCAAAGATATTATTATAGAAAGTATTGAAGTATTAAGAAAGCAAGGCGTGACCTCTATTTACATTTCTCTTGATATGGATGTGCTAGATCAAGCATTCGCACCAGGTTGTCCAGCAATCGGTCCTGGTGGAATGGACAGTACAACTTTACTTGATGCGATTGAATTGCTTGGTAACGAACCGCTTGTTCAAGGGATGGATATTGTAGAAATTGATCCAACCCTCGATTTTAGAGATATGACGAGTCGAGTAGCTGCGCAAGTGATTATGAGTTTTCTTTTGGCGAGGGAGACAATCCGTAAGCAGGTTAGTATATAGGTGTAAAATGAATAGGGGGTATTTACAGATTCTGTATAAAAAACACATTACTACTCATATGTAGTAATGTGTTTTTATGTAAAAAGAGAAGGTGAAATTAGAATGTATGTACGTGTGGAAAAGTTAATAAGAACGCGGGTTTTTAGTGATATTTTACGAAGTCATTTTCTTAGTTTATAAGGATTGACACGTAAAATGATTTTGTGATAAAATAAAAATTTTGCTAAAAAAACGAATGTGTGTTAAACTTGAGAAGGTTACCATATATGGAGGTGGATTATTTGTTTCAAATTGGCGATAACATTGTTTATCCAATGCAAGGAGCAGGTATAATTAAAGCCATAGAAGAGAAGGAAATCGCAGGAAAAAAACAACAGTATTATGTTATAAAAATGTCGGCTAGTAATATGGAAATAATGATTCCAGAAGGGAAAATATTGAATTCAAATATACGACCAGTTACAGATATCACGGCATTAATACACATAATAGATATTTTTCAGCATGGAGAATCAGATAGATTACTTACGTGGAAACAAAGGTACAAAGTGAATACTGATAAAATAAAAACAGGTAAAATGCAAGAAGGTGCTGAGGTTGTGCGTGATTTAATGCGTATACAGAAAGAAAAGGCACTTAATGCAAGCGAAAAGAAAATGTTAGATAACGCACATGAATTTTTGATTAGTGAACTGGGATTAATTGAAGGTATCACAGAAAATCAAATAAAAAGCTTTTGTTAAGGTTCATTACAAATAATATATTGCATCCCAAAAAAGGTTTTGAATTTTTTGGGAACATAATTATAGACAATCAATCATTTCAAAGACATTCAACTCTTTCAAACCACTTTTAGAGCATTAACCTCTTTTGTTATTACTACAATCAAATCCATTTTTATTTTTTAATTCTTTTACGAATGTTCGAAGTTTAATTCAATACTTCGATAAAATAGTTACTTGATTTTTGCAATCCTGATTCACACTGGCACGGACGAGGAGCCGTAAGGATGAAAGAGAGGTAGGGCTTTCATTGTTTTAGGTATATAAGTTATTATTTTTAGAAGAATACTGAACCATTTTCACTTCTATTGATAAGGGATTCTTTATATTAAAGAGATGAAGAAATTGACAGCCATATATGATCAACTAAAAAAGGTTTCCTACTAAGGAAACCTTTTTAGTTTATTTATAGCATTCTGTTTTTTGGATATTCGAATGTTTTATAGAAAAGTCGTATAAATTGACGTTACTATTTAAAAGTAAGTATGATGCGATTATAGCAAGAATTTTTAAGGGGGAAGAAAAATGGCAAGTTCTAATAATAAAGCGGCAAGTATTTATGAAGGAACAAATGTAAACGCTTGGGGATCTTTTGAAAATATTGAAGAAACGAAGTTGTTTGATCAGATTCAAGTCGGAGCTTGGTCTCTTCGTAATCGCATAGCAATGGCACCGATGACGAGATGCTTTGCAGACAATGAAACTGGAGTAGTTGGTGCTGATGTAGTGGAGTACTATAGAAAGCGTGCTGCTGACGGAGTTGGATTAATTATTACAGAAGGAATTATCATTAGTCCGAGAGCGAAAGGCAATCCAGGAGTACCAGGGATTTATACGCAAGAACAAATCGACTCTTGGAAACCTGTTACAGAGGCAGTACATAAAGAAGGCGGGACGATTATTGCTCAAATATGGCATGTTGGACGTATGAGTCATCACGAAATAATTGGTGGGCAAATGCCGCAAGCGCCTTCTGCCATCGCTGCAGAAGGGAATGTTCCACGTTTTCGCAAACCATTTGATACACCAGAAGCAATGACGTTACAAGAAATACAAGAAGTTATTAGTCAATACGCACAAGCTGCAAAAAATGCGATTGAAGCTGGGTTTGATGGGGTAGAAATTCACGGTGCACACGGATATTTAATTGATCAATTTACTTATGAGTTTGCAAATAAGCGTACTGATAAATATGGCGGTGACTTAAAGCAAAGATTAACGTTTATGAAAGAAGTAACTGAGGCTGTAATAGAAGCAGTTGGAGCTGATAAAACACTTCTTCGTTTCTCTGCTTTTAAAGGGGATAATCCTACTTATATGTGGGAAAACCCTGAGCTGGCAATTGAAACATTTGTAAATATGTTTAAAGAAGTTGGATTAACGATGATTCATCCTTCAACGATGAATTATACGCAAGTGATTGCTGACGGAAAGAATTTTCATCAATTAGTAAGAAAATATTGGGAGGGTACGATTGTTGGGGTTGGTAATTTGAATCCGAAAGAAGCTGAAGAAGCGTTGCAAGAAGGAACAATTGACGTAGCTGCATTCGGAAGACCGTTAATTGCTAATCCAGATTTTGTTCATCGAATTAAACATGCTGAAAGTTTAGTTGAATATGACGCGAAAGAGCATCTTGCTACATTAATTTGAATAAAGATAAAAGGAGAACACATGGAGTGTTCTCCTTTTATTATGGAATTTCATAGGGGGAAGCGAGATGAGTGAAACGCTACTCGTTATTATTAGCATATTACTATTATTAATGTTGCTTTTAATCGTCTTTTTTATTATCACATTTTTTATAAAAAAACGGACGCATCATTCTATTTTAAAATTACATCCATACTTAGGAAGAATGCGTTACTTACTGGAAAAGATAGGGCCGGAATTCCGACAATATTGGTTTGATCACGATACAGATGGAAAACCTTTTTCACGTTACGATTTTCAAAGTGTTATGTTTTTAGCGAAGTATCGCTCTGAAATACTTGGTTTTGGGTCGAAACGAGATTTTGAAGCATCTGGTTATTATATTGCTAATACGTTGTTTCCGGTATTAACAGAAGAATTAAGTGTGAACGTAACGCAAGAACGTGAAGGGAAAAAGTATGTGATTCATAAAGAAGGATTATTTTCACGGAGAGAAAAATTGACAGCGGATACAACGAATCTTTGGTTATACGAAGAAGACGATGCAATTATCGTCGGCGAAAATCGTAAATATCCGTGGAAACTGTATGGCATGTTTGGGGCATCAGCAACTTCTTACGGTGCGATTGGCGAAAATTATATTTTAGCGAGCGGCTTTGGAGCGAGAATGGCAGGCGGATCGTGGATTAATACTGGTGAAGGTGGCATTATTCCAGAACATTTACATACAGGGGCGAATATCGTTGCGCAAATTGGTCCAGGACTATTTGGATACCGTGATGAGGACGGGAATTTTTCAATGGAGAAATTTATGGAGAAAGTGAAAGAAAGTAATATTAAAGCATTTGAATTGAAATTTGGGCAAGGTGCGAAAATACGTGGTGGTCATTTAGAGGGGCAAAAAGTAAATGAGAAAATTGCTTCTGTTCGGAATGTACGAGTAGGAGAAACGATTAATTCTCCGAATCGATTTTCATTTTTGAATAATGCGGCAGATACACTTTATTTTATTCAGCGTTTGCAAGAAACTGGCGGGAAACCAATCGGTATGAAAATTGTAATTGGACAGCAGGAGCCGTTGGAAGATTTATTTAAAACGATGAAAGAGTTAAATATCTATCCGGATTTTATTACAATTGACGGTTCAGAAGGTGGATCAGGAGCAACATATAAATCGATGGCAGATAGTATGGGGATGCCGCTTATTCCAGCGTTACTGACATGTATTGATACAGCGAATCAGTATGGTGTTCGTGATAAATTCAAAGTGTTTGCCTCGGGGAAATTAATTACACCAGATAAAGTGGCAATTGCTTTAGCGATTGGTGCAGATGCTGTAAACTCGGCACGTGGTTTTATGATGGCAAGCGGTTGTATTATGGCGCTTCAATGTAACTCTGGCCAATGTCCATCTGGTGTGGCCACGACGAATCCGCACTATCAAAAAGCGTTAGATCCGTATGAGAAGAAGTGGCGAGTTATGAATTATATAATAAGTATGAGATATAGTTTGTTCTCACTTGCAGCAGCAGCGGGAGTAAAGAGTCCGCGTCATTTAACGAGGGAGCATATTGTATTTAAAGATGAGGTGGGGCGGGTGGTGCCTCTTTCGGAATTATTTCCTATAATAAATCAAAGCTAAAAGTATATTGAAAATGTAAGATTTTTCGAAGGGATAATTATATTATTTAGGAAATATTAGGAGTATAATGGGAAAAGATTTTAAAAATGACTATTTTTAGGGAGAGATTCACTTGCAGCAAGGTTCGTACAGTATTACAATTTTTTTACTCGTCATAGGGCTCGTTATATTTAGACGTATGCGTTCTATGAATCGACCAATTAAAAATAAAGGAAGACGACTATTATTGCCATTATTCTTTTTATTACCAGGTTTTTCTTTATATGCTGCACCGATACAACTTGCTGGTTGGCAAATTGGGATAGCTGCTGGGATTGGACTGTTATTGTCAATTCCACTTATTATTTTAAGTGGGTATGAAGTGAGAGAAGATGGTCAAATTTATGCGAAAAAAAGTATTGCTTTTATTGCTACATTTTTAGTTATCGTTCTTTTACGTGCTTATTTTAGAAGACATTTACAAGGTTTAGATCCAAAGTCAATCGGCATTCTTTTCTACACCCTTGCGGTTTGTTATATAGTACCTTGGCGTATTGGCTGCTATATAAAATTTCGTAAAGTTTACGTAGAGAAAGAGAAAATTACGATGCCAATAAGCTAAAAGCCATGCATTTGTATGGCTTTTTCTTTTGAAAATTTGTCGGATAAATAAATGAAAATAAGAAGTGGAAAAGCGTTTTTTGTTTTCTGAATATTTTTACTTTAATTTATTTTAAAAACCGGGTAATCCACTGGGATAAAGGCGTTTATGAAGGTTTTCACATGCAGTAAAAAACACCTGTTCACTTGAAAGAACAAAAAATGTTTGTTAAGGTAGGGAACCATAAGCGAAAACAAGAAAATAGAAAAAGTCATTTTTCGAAATTTTGAATGGCTTATGTAACTAAGGGAGAGATTTGGTGAAGATTGAGATTATGGTTTCGCTTGCTATTTATATGGCAGGTATGTTGTATATCGGTTATTGGTCTTATAAGAAGACATCCGATTTATCAGATTATATGTTAGGCGGAAGGGGACTCGGTCCAGCAGTTACAGCTTTATCAGCTGGTGCTTCTGACATGAGTGGTTGGATGCTAATGGGATTACCTGGTGCGATGTATGCGACAGGGTTATCGAGTGTGTGGATTGCGATAGGTTTATTAATAGGTGCTTATGTAAACTATTTAATTCTTGCCCCGCGTTTGCGAACGTATACAGAAGTGGCTAATGATTCAATTACGATTCCAGACTTTTTAGAGAATCGATTTAAAGATCGTACGAAAATACTTCGTTTTGTCTCCGCTATCGTCATTTTAGTATTTTTCACATTTTATGCGTCGGCTGGTTTAGTATCAGGTGGACGTTTGTTTGAAAATTCTTTCAACCTTGATTATAAAATTGGTTTATTTGTAACTGTTGGTGTCGTAGTTGCTTATACACTATTCGGTGGTTTTTTAGCAGTAAGTTGGACCGACTTTGTGCAAGGGTGTATTATGTTTATTGCTCTCGTATTAGTACCAATTGTTGCTTTTACAGATGTCGGTGGTGTAACAGAAACATTCAATACGATTAAGCAAGTTGATGCATCGCATTTAGATATGTTTAAAGGGACCACAATTCTTGGTATTATTTCCTTTTTAGCATGGGGTCTTGGGTATTTTGGTCAACCACATATTATTGTCCGCTTTATGGCAATTACCTCTATTAAAGATTTGAAAACTTCTCGTAGAATCGGTATCGGTTGGATGACGATTTCAATTATAGGTGCAATGCTTACTGGTCTAGTTGGTATTGCTTATTACGCTAAAAATAATGCGACATTACAAGATCCGGAAATGGTCTTTGTAACATTCTCAAATATTTTATTCCATCCGTACATTACTGGATTTTTATTATCAGCTATTTTGGCTTCGATTATGAGTAGTATTTCCTCGCAATTACTTGTTATTTCAAGTGCAGTAACGGAAGATTTCTATAAAACATTTTTCCGTCGTAACGCAAGTGATAAAGAACTTGTATTTATCGGTAGACTGTCAGTTTTAGTAGTAGCTATGATCGCAGTTGTTTTAGCGTATCATCCAAGTGATACAATTTTAACACTCGTCGGTTATGCTTGGGCAGGATTTGGTTCAGCATTCGGACCTGCCATTTTATTAAGTTTATATTGGAAGAGAACGAACAAATGGGGCGTTCTTGCTGGGATGATTGTTGGTGCAGTAGTTGTAATTACTTGGGTACAAATTCCAAGTTTAAAAGCGACTATGTATGAAATGGTACCTGGATTCTTCTGTAGCTTATTAGCTGTGATTGTTATAAGTTTATTAACGAAAGAACCAGTTAAAGCAATTCATCGTGAATTTAATGAGATGGAAGCAGTGCTGGAAGAAGAAACGAAATGATTAGCGAAGAGAGTAAACGAAACTGGCGTTTACTCTCTTTTTATTTAAAATGAAAATAAGGAACTTGTTGACAACTAAAAGTAAGTAACTTATAATAAATTTGAGTTCGAGTTAATTTGTACTTTGAATAAAGATTTCAAATGGATTAAATATTTTTTTGATAATTATCTCGAATTTGAGATAATTTAAGGAACTGGAAGTTAATGTGTAATTTTAAAATAAATATCTCGAATTCGAGATAAGATTATCATGACGGATTTTACTAGTCAGTATGGACAAAATGAATAATGAATCTTAATGTAAAGCAATTTTTATAATGGAATAAAAAAGGAGTGGAAGAAATGGAAAAGAAAACAATGGGCATCCACCATATTACAGCGATTGTAGGGCATCCACAAGAAAATGTAGATTTTTACGCTGGTGTGTTAGGTTTACGTTTAGTGAAACAAACAGTGAATTTTGATGATCCAGGTACGTACCATCTTTATTTTGGTAATGAAGGAGGAAAACCGGGAACAATTATTACGTTTTTCCCATGGGCAGGTGCTCGTCAAGGAGTTATTGGTGACGGTCAAGTAGGAATCACTTCTTATGTTGTACCAAAAGGGGCAATGGAGTTTTGGGAAAATAGATTAGAAAAATTTGATATTTCGTATACAAAAATGACTCGATTTGGAGAACAGTACTTAGAATTTGATGATCCACATGGTTTGCATATAGAATTAGTAGAAAGAGAAGAAGGCGAATTAAATAATTGGACTTTTGGGGAAGTTACGCCAGAAGTAGCAATTAAAGGATTTGGCGGTGCAGTTCTTTTATCAACGGAGCCTCAAAAAACTGCTGAACTGTTAGAACATATCATGGGTCTTGAGAAAATTGGAGAAGAGGGTGAATTTGTTCGATTCCGTTCTTCTGCTAATATTGGCAATATTATTGATTTGAAATTATCGACAATCGGACGCGGTCAAATGGGTGTTGGTACAGTGCATCATATTGCTTGGAGAGCGAGTGACGATGCTGATCAGCTAGACTGGAAAGAGCATGTGTCCCGTTTTGGATACCACGTAACTCCTGTACAAGATCGAAATTATTTTAACGCAATTTATTTTAGAGAACACGGTGAAATTTTATTTGAAATTGCAACAGATCCCCCTGGTTTCGCTCATGATGAATCGTTAGAGACGATGGGTGAGGAATTAAAGTTACCGGAACAATATGAAAAACATAGAAAACAGATTGAACAAAAGCTTTTACCATTTGAAGTGAGAAATTTAGATTAAAGTGATTGAAAGGGGAAAAGGATTATGATGAAACATGTTTTTCAAAAAGGAAAAGATACGTCAAAACCAGTATTGCTATTACTTCATGGTACAGGAGGTAATGAAGTAGATTTATTACCACTTGCAGAAATAATGGATCCGGAAGCTTCAGTATTAAGTGTCCGTGGAAATGTATTAGAGAATGGGATGCCACGTTTCTTCCGTCGATTAGCAGAAGGTATTTTTGATGAAGAGGATCTTATTTTCCGTACGAAGGAATTAAATGAGTTTTTAGACGAAGCTGCAAAAACATATGAATTTGATAGAAACAACATTGTAGCTATCGGTTATTCAAATGGAGCAAACATTGCGGCAAGCTTATTATTCCATTACGAAAATGCGTTAAAAGGTGCTGTGCTTCATCACCCAATGGTGCCTAGAAGAGGAACACAATTGCCTAATTTAGCTGGGAAATCCGTGTTTATTGCTGCTGGGACAAATGATCCAATTTGTTCATCTTCTGAGTCAGAGGAATTGAAGCTACTATTAGAAAATGCAAACGCTAATGTAACAATGCATTGGGAAAATAGAGGACATCAATTAACGATGGGTGAAGTAGAAAAAGCAAAAGAATGGTATGGAAAAACAGTTCTATAAGTATAAATAATAAAAGAAGCATCTGCTAATCGTTAGCAGATGCTTCTTTTATTATTTAAGACTGGATTGCAAGGTGAGGTGAAGAAAGTGGTAGGTGAATATCAACGACCGTACCTTTATTTAATTCACTTGAAATGTGTAATTTACCATGATGTTCTTCAATTATTTTGTAACACATCATTAATCCTAGCCCTGTGCCTTTTTCTTTTAAACTATAAAACGGTTCGCCTAAACGGGAGATACGATCTTCTGGGATACCGCAACCTTCATCGATGATCCGTATTAAGATGAAATTACCCTCTAATGGTTTTGTTTGGATGAAAATATTTCCGCCATTTGGCATTGCTTCAATCGCATTTTTTAATATATTTATAAAAACTTGTTTTAATTGGTTACCGTCACATTGAATGTCATATACGTAATCAAAATGATCCATAATGATATGAACGCTATGCATAATTGCGGTTGGTAAAATAAATGTAACTACCTCTTCAATTAAAGTTTGTATGTTACAAGTTTGGATTGCTAATACTTGTGGTTTAGACATCGCCATAAATTGACTCGTGATAGATTCCATCTGTGAAATTTCACTTAACATAACATCGATATACCACTTCTGCTCCTCATTTATTTCAGGGAGTAGCAATGTTAGAAAACCTTTTAGAGAAGTGAGTGGATTTCGAATTTCATGAGCAATTCCAGCTGTCAGTTGTCCGACTACTGCGAGCTTTTCAGATTTTCGTAATAACTTTTCCGTTTCCTTTAGCTCAGTAATATCTCTTCCCATTACGATAAGACCTTTACGGGAGCCGTCAGGGTGATAGAGAGGAACTTTCGATATACTTAAGATTAGGTCGAAATCATCTCTATGAATAATAAATTCTTCACCATGAAGAATTTGTCTTTGTTGCCATGCTAATTCATCGACTTCTTCACAATGTAAAAAAGCTTCTCGGTACGCTTCATTATATTGAATGAGTTCACTATCTTTTTTTCCGTGGTAAGGTACATGATGGAAATTGAAGCAAGAAAGTGCGTAGTCATTTGCCTCAAGCCAGCGCCCTTCATGATCTTTAAATATAACAAACGCAGGCATGGAGTTTACTAATGTGCGTAATCTCTTCTCACTTTCTTTCAGCTTTTTCTCAATTCTTTCTGATTTTTCAAGAGGCTTCATAATGGCATATACGCCAGTTAGACGATTTTGGACAAAAATAGGAACTAGTTTTGTCACGACATCTAATAAGAATCCATCTTTATGATAAATAGATAAAATATACTCTTGTTGATTATCCGCTTCCGTATTCTTTATATTTTGTAATACTTGCTCAGAAATATGAGCTTCTAAAATCGAGGTAATGCTTTTTCGCTCTAATTCTGAAGAAGTGTAACCTAGTATTCTTTCAGCAGAAGGATTAGTGTGTATAATAATTCCCTCTAAATTTAATGAAATAATACCATCAGGGTTGTGTTCGAACAGAGATGCGTACATTTCTGTTAATGAACGATCTTGTATATGGTTTCGCAAACGTCTAGAAATGTTCGGATGACGTTTTTTTTGAGTTGATGAATATTTTTTACGACTCATAATAGTTCCTCCGTACAAATAGCATCTAAAAAGATTTGTCTATTCATAACTATAATATAGATGTAACGTGTATTTCTATAAAAAATGGAAGTTATATAATAAATTTTGTTTTCTTTATTTTGGAAAAGTACGTATAGGGTGGTAATAAGGGGAGCTTATATTGTTTTATAAATCATTTGTAAGTTACAGGAGTAGGTTTTCCTTATAACATTAGGGTAGAAGAGGGGGAGAGAAAATGAGAACTTATATTCAAGGGATCGATCATGTACAAGTAGCTGCGCCTGTAGGGTGTGAAGAAGAAGCGCGAGAGTTTTATAGTAATAAAATTGGTATGGAGGAAATCCCAAAGCCAGAGGAATTAAAGAAGCGCGGTGGGTGCTGGTTTAAGTGTGGAAATCAAGAGATTCATACCGGAGTTGAGCAAAACTTTACCCCAGCTAAAAAGGCACATCCGGCTTTTTATGTTTTAAACATAGATGAATTTAAACAAGCGTTAATACAGCAAGGCATTGAAGTAATAGATGATCATGCACGACCAGATGTAATTCGATTTTATGTGTCAGATCCGTTCGGAAATCGAATTGAATTTATGGAAAATAAAAACTAGGTGGAAATCCACCTAGTTTTTTAAGCTTTTCTAAACAATCCTAATACTTCAACTGTTTCTGTAATGTTAACGAATGCATGAGGGTCAATTTCAGAAATTGTTAATTTCATACTTGCTAATTCTTCACGAGAAACGACTGTCATAAGTACACGTTTCTTTTCGCTAGAATAAGCACCTTCGCCATCAAGTAATGTAATGCCACGTACAACAGTTGAAAGAAGTTGTTTTTTCATTTTTTCTGCTTCATTTGTTACAATCATAAGTGTAACCTTCCGATGTTTCGTATGAATAGCATCAATAACTTTACCAGTTACATAAATCGAAAGTAAGCTTGTAAGGGCAACATCCCAAGTGAAGAAGAATCCTGCAATGATTACAACGACTGCATTTAAAACAATAAGGAATCCGCCAAGTTTAATATCTCTTTTGCGAGATAACAACATACCGATAATATCAAATCCACCAGTTGATCCATTACAGTTAAAAACAAGACCGATACCAGCTCCGGCAATAACACCACCAAAGATAGATGATAAAAGTGGATCTGTTGCTACGACTTTTACTGGAACGTAGTATAATGCAACAGATAATACAATAACAGAGACAATCGTGTTAAAAATTACTTTTTTTCCAAGGCCTATGTATCCTAAAATAAGGATAGGTAAGTTTAATACAAAGTTAATAATACCTGTGTTTACAGGAGTTACAATCCCTAAAATAATAGCAATTCCGCCAATTCCACTACTTAAAATTTTGTGGGGGATAAGGAAAAGATTAAAGGCAATCGCAATAATAATAGAACCAATAATAACACCAAGAAATCTGACCATCTCTTTCCCGTCCTTCACTGAAAAATTCATATTATTTCAAGATTATATATGATATTGAAAGTTTTGGGTAAAAACAGTTTATTTCGGTAAATTTGATTAATCAAAAGAATTTGAGTATTTTATCATTTGAAAGGGGATACAGTTATGAAGATAAAAACATATCAACAGAAAAGCCCGTTGAAGCAAGAATGTGAGGATTCTTATTTTTGTAATGAAGAAAAAAAGATTTATGGTGTATGTGACGGTGCAACACCACTTGTCCCGTTTCGTGATGAAAAGGGACATAATGGAGCATACATCGCTTCACATTTATTTGCAAGTTATTTTAATTCATTCCGCGAAAATCATAGTTTACAAGTTGCTGTTGCAAAAGCAAATGAAGCATTGCAAAGAAAAATGTTAGCATATGGAGTAGATACGAGAAAGAAAGAGCATTTGTGGTGCACATGTATCGCGGCAGTCCAAATAGTTGGTGAGAAAATTGAATATGCACAATTAGGGGACTGTATGATTGTTGCAATACTTCAAAATGGAACGATGCAAGTATTAACGAAAGATACGGTCGAAGGAATTAGTAAACGAGCAAAAAAGAAAAGAGAAGAAGATCGTAAAGAAGGGGTATCTGTACCAGAAGAACATGTTTTTCAAGATGTGCGAGAACAGTTAAAATATAATCGTTATCTTGCAAATATGCAGGGTGGGTATTCCGTTGCAAATGGAATGAAAGAAGCAATTCATTATTTGCAGCATGGGGAATTACATGTAGATGAAGTGAGTGGGATTTTTATTTGTTCAGACGGATTATTCCACCCAGATTGGCCACTCGAACAAACTGTTGCATATATAAGAAAGAATAGTATAAATGAATATGTAGCAATTATTGAAGAGTTAGAAGGGGAAAAGAGAATACGACCAGATGATAAAACAATTATGATGATTGATTTTTAAGGGGGATATTCAAATGGAAATTAAATGTGTAAATTTAGCATTTCAAGATGAATTAGTTCCTTTAGAAAAAGTAAACAAACTGATTATTCACCATACATCCGAAGATGGATGGGATGTGTATAAAACACATGAATTTCATCAAAAAGTAAGAGGGTGGAGCGGGATCGGTTACAATTATTTTATTGAAGAAGATGGAACTGTAGTCGAAGGACGTGGTTTACATATTGGAGCACATGCGAAAGATCATAATAGAGATACAATTGGAATATGTATGACGGGTAATTTTGATAAATATGATCCAACTACCGCACAAATGAATGCATTATATTCTTTATGTAAAATGTTTATGAATCGGTTTGCTATAAAGAAAGAAAATATACTCGGTCATAGGGAGCTAGAAGGCGTTACAAAAAGTTGTCCTGGAAAGCGTTTTTCTATGGTAGAGTTAAGAAACATACTATCTTACATATAGAGGAGTAATAAATGATGATGAATATAAAAATACCAAATGATAAAAAAGAAGAGCTTGTAGCACAAATTCAGCAATTT
Source organism: Bacillus sp. FDAARGOS_527 (assembly GCF_003812125.1). NCBI lineage: Bacteria > Bacillati > Bacillota > Bacilli > Caryophanales > Bacillaceae > Bacillus > Bacillus sp. FDAARGOS_527. The sequence goes on along the minus strand of NZ_CP033795.1, from coordinate 2,708,941 downwards.
TTCGTTGAAGAAGATTTAGATGAAATTGGGCGTTTTCAAGCAGAACGTTTAATAGAAGAAATGATTAAATTAGTAGGGCCTTTTGCATACAATCAAGCAATTGGAGATGCTAGAAAGCTTGTAACAGAGAAGCTATCTAATATTGAAGAAGATTTGTATGTGTTAGAAAAAAGTGAAGGGAAGTAAACTTCCATCAATTATAAAATAAGTGTTATGTCACGGCCTTTTCCGATGTTTTATTTGGAAAAGGCCGTGACATTTTTTTATTGTCATCAGGAAAATAATGAAACTTATTCCTCTATCTCGTACTCCATTCTTTTGCCATTTCATCATGATATGCTTCTGTCCAATGATATGGTTGCAACTCTTTTAAAGGTTTAAAAATAATATCTTGTTTAGCATTTGTAATCGCACACTGTACTTCTGGTCCCCAATAAAATAAACGTTCTTGGCATACACCACAAGGCGAGAGTACCTTTAATTGAGAATGCTCATTTTCTCTCGCAAGACAAATAGAATGTGTAACTTTCTTTTGAAATTTATGAGCTTCTAAAATTGCACCTGTTTCCATACAAAGTTCTGTTGAAGCATTTATTACGCCTGGAGCAACACTTGTATAAATTGTTCCATCTTCTACACGAATCGCTGCGGCTCCACCCCAATCGTTTGGATATCTTTGTTCAATTAACTGTTTCACCACATCATATAATTGTTGCTCAATATTCAATTTCTTTTCCTCATTTCTGCCCAAATTCAGGTTTGTTATTTCTAAATATTCTTTCTTTTATCATAATAGCATAAACAAAAAAATGGAATGAACATTTAATTTCAAGCCATCTTTTTGCCAAAAGGAACGTTTTTTTATAAAAAGATTGAGATTAAAAATATATAATCTTAATTTTATCTTTTTTTAATAATTTGTTTATGGGCAATTTATAGTTGCTATTTATAATTCCTATATAGCAGCTATTGATACTACAAATAAGAAATTTGGATGTGTAACACTTCGTATTCCATTAGCTGTAATCAAAATTTATAACATAAATTGCGCACATAGAATCTTCTTTTGAAAGAAAAGTGGTGTAATTATTTGTTAAATGAAGGAAGGGATTGGGAAGTTATGAATAAAACAATTTTAAAAACATGTATCATATCAGCAGTTTTAGGTGGAAGTCTACTAAGTGAAACGACTGGAGAGGTGAAAGCAGAAGTAGTTACACCAAACACGAATCATACTGGGGTATTCAAAGATGTTCCAAAGGGGCACTGGGCATATGAGGCGATTCAGCAATTAACAGGCGAGAAAATCATTTTCGGCTATGATGATGGAAGATTTGGTTTTGGAGATAACGTGACACGTGAACAAGTTGCAGCTTTACTATATCGTTATTTTAATTTGGCAGAAGACAAAAATTATGAGAACCCATATGGGGACATAAGTAAAGAGTCGACAAGCTATATAAAGGAAATCTTGTCTTTAACAGAAATGGGCGTTTTTAAGGGTGACGAGCATGGGAACTTTAGACCAAAGGCTTCCTTAACGCGTGCAGAAATGGCACAAGTTCTTACAAATGCTTTTCATTTAAAGGCAAAGAGTAATCATACTTTTAATGACGTTTCAACGAACTCATGGGCAAGCAATGCAATTAGTGCTGTTCAAACAAATAATATTGCAAAAGGAGTAGGCGGAGGGAATTTTGCTCCAAATATGGATGTGACGCGTGAACAGTATGCACAATTTTTATACAATGCAATACAAGAAACTGAGCAAACTCAAGAAACAAAAGGGCAACTATTAGCTAGCATACTTGGTGAAACAAACTGGCAAGGGACAAAAGTCTATGACAAAGATCATAATGATGTAACGAAAGAAAATCAAAATTTCATCGGGCTTGCAAAGTATGATGCTAAAACGGCAAGGTATGAATTTTTTAATGCAAGTACAGGAGAGAGTCGTAATGATAGCGGTACCTTTTTTATAACGAATGATGGAAAGAAAAGAGTACTAATTTCTGAGACGCAAAATTATCAAGCAGTTGTTGAATTGACGCAATTAGATAAGGAGAAATTTACATATAAAAGAATGGGGAAAGATACAAAAGGGAACGATGTAGAGGTGTTTGTTGAACATATTCCGTACCATGAAAAAGAACTTTCTTTCACGCGGCCTGATAAAAATTTAGAAAGTTCGACAGGTAAAATAGTTAAAGATGTTGATGGAGATGAAATTTTATCTAGTACACTATGGAACGGAACGGTGGTATTAGACGACCAAGGTAATGATGTAACAAAATATAACTCAAACTTAATCAGTCTAGCAAAATACGATAAAAATACAAATAAATACGAGTTTTTTAATGTGAATACAGGAGAAAGTCGTGGAGACTACGGTTTCTTTGATGTTGTACATGGTAATAAAATAAGAGCTCACGTTTCGTTAGGAAATAATAAATACGGTGCAGTTCTTGAACTTACAGAATTAAATAAAGAGAAATTTACGTATACAAGAATGGGGAAAGATGCGAATGGAAAAGATATAAAAATCTTTGTTGAGCATGAACCGTATACAGGTGATCTAAAACCAAATTTCACAAAGTAAGCCTTTACTGTAGCAAAGGCATTATGTTAGAAAATGTTAGTAAGGAAAAGCTTAAGGGTTGGGTAATTAAAATAGTTATTTATAGACAAATAGATGCCTTGAGGCATCTATTTGTCGTTTTAAAATGATTTTTTATGGGTGCAATTTCTCTTTTCTCAAATCTAGTAACTTACTACTTGCACAACCATACATTTTCGTTTTTTTATTTATTTTCTTTATATTCATTAACTTTCTTTTTTACATTACCAACAGTATCTTTAGCAGTGCCTTTTACCTTATCCCATTTTCCTTCAGCTTGTAATTTCTTATTGTCAGTTACTTTCCCGACAACTTCTTTTACTTCGCCTTTTACTTTATCAATAGCACCTTCTACTTTTTCTTTTAAACCATGATCATGTTTAGTCATACATTTCTCCTCCTTGTAGTTTGATTAGAATGCTCTTTTCATATTGCAAGTTGAATGATGTATCTAGCAATAGCGTAACAGATTTAGTTTGAATATTCAAATGATTAATAGAGTTGAAAAGGAATTGTCATAAAGTGTATAAAGTTGTAATGAGAAGAGAAAGAATGTTAATTATATGTTTTTGGCGGTCCAGATTGATTTTGTATAAGCGATCTTCATATGGGCACGTTCCATATTATTTTGACTGCTGCTACCGAATCTTGCTTGTCCGACTATTAAATGACAATTGGATTCAATAGCTGTCTCAATTCGTTTTTGAATTAATGCAGTGTGACAACCTTTACGCTGAAATTCTGGCAAAGTAGCAGAAGCAGCTAATGATGCGACACCCTTATTTATATACAGGACACCAATGCCCGCAGGAATGTTTTGAACTTCAGCTATGAAAAAATGCCATCCTGGTTTATTGTAAAGAATTTCGTTATTTTGGCGCACGCCATCTTTTGTAAAGGATGGCATGTTAAAACCACATACATATATGTCAGCAAAAATATCAAACTCATTTTCTTTTAGTTTACGTACTGAAATGTTAGAAGGAAGAAGAGATGGATCTTCTTTCGGTTTACTATATAAAGCGGTATGGAAGCTAGATTGGTAAAATCCTTTTTGAGATAAGTATTGAAATAGTTCAGCTGTACCTTGCGCTGGTGTAATTTCAAAACGGCAAGGAATTTGTAGTGAGTGATAATAAGAGATAATCGCATCTATCTCATCTGCATTTATAAATGTAACGCCTTTTACTGTGTTAAAAGCAGGACCAGTAATTACTTTTGATGAAAAGGCAGTGGCACTCCCGAACTTTTTCATTTGTACTTGCATTGGATTTCCACTTATTGCTTGTAGTAGCGCTAATCTAGAAGAAAGCATATGTATTTCTGCGTTTTCAATTTCATTTGCTGTATTAAGTGTCACAATAGTACTCATAAAATTCCCCCGTCATTAAATATATTTCATAGTACATATACGCTTTATGTTCTAAGATTCCTGTTGAAATGTAAGAGAATTAGAAGTTTTTTGGAAGGGAAATGGAAGTGGATTGTCGAAGGGAGTAGAAACAGATTAAAGGTGGTGCTCTCATGAAACAGAAAAATGTGCAGACATGCTCTAATTGTGGTTCTCAAAATATAGGAGAAGGTGAGTTTGTCGGTTATGCACAAATACGGAAAAAGGAGACGATGTTCACATCTTCACCAGTAGATGCTTATATTTGTACAGATTGCGGGAATGTCCTTTTATTAAAAGTACGACATTATGAAAAGTTTAAGCAGAAGCCGTTATGATTATTAAAAAGTGTTTTTATTAGGGAAGTTAATAGGAGAAATATTTTACATATATATGAATACGCCTTATATAAAGAGATGACAACATATACTGTGTGGGATGCTTATTAATCGTTGCACAACGTACAAAAATGTATAGAAGAAATTGTGAATTAGTATGAGAAAGAAAAATTAGCTCATCTTAGAATATTTCATATCGAAAACTCCTTTATAAATAAAGGAGTTTTTTTATTTTTTATAACAATAATTACCTTTTATTGTTATAATTGGTTATCGAGGTGGGGTGTTTTATAAACGCTATAATCATAGAAGAAAACTAGCTAAATCGTATACAAAACTGCTATATAACATAATCGCAACCGTAAGTTGACAAAGTGCAACCGCAGGAAGATAGAGATAAGGGCTATGTTTACATACAATTTAGTTAAGAAAACGAAGGGGGACACACATATGGGATTTGGTGAAAAGCTGTTTAAATTAAGAAAGGAAAAAGGCCTTTCTCAAGAAGCGTTAGCTGAGAAATTAAACACGACAAGGCAAGCAGTTAGTAAATGGGAAAATGGTCAAGGGTTTCCTGAAACTGAAAAATTAATAATGATTGGAAATGTATTCGAAGTATCTCTTGATTACTTATTAAAAGAAAATGCTGAACAAAGTAACGAAAAGGAAAATGGTTATTACGTAAGCAAGGAAATGGCAGAAGGGTATATAGTGTATGGAGAAAAAATTTCTAAATATATTGCGTTAGGATTTAGTTTGCTCATTTTATCTACAATACCATATTTATTATTTAAAGAAGATGTAACAATGTCTACGTTTCTTGTCATTATCATTGCTGTCTTTGGAATTGGAGCAATGATGGTACCTGTAACGATAGAAGAGAGTCGATACAATGTATTAAAAAAAGAAGAATTATTATTTGATCAAAACTTTCTAAAACAATTCACAAAAAGATATGCGATTATTAAGAAAAAGTATGCTGCAGTAATGATCGTTGGATTTTGTTTTATAGCTGCAGGCGCAATCCCGTTTTTGTTTGAGAAAAAGCATATCACTTCAGGGGAATTAGTGCAGTATTACCCTTACTGTGTTGTACTTATTGCTATCGGAGTTTATCTTTTTGTTCGTGTGTTAGGAGTATTAGAGGCGTATCGAATTTTAGTAGAAAATAAAGAATATAGTAATCGTCTTATTTTTAAACTGAAAAAGAAAGTGAGAGAAAAGGTGGATAATTTTTAATAGGAGAAAACATATTTTTATTAAAAGTTAAGATAGGAGTGTAATGATGTCAAATCTTCTAGAAATTGAAAATCTAAGTAAATCATTTGGAAATAAAGTTGTTTTAAGAGATGTTTCTTTCAATGTGCCGTCTGGATCAATTGTTGGATTCATTGGTAACAATGGAGCTGGGAAATCAACAACCTTTAAAACAGTATTACAATTAATTTCTAAAGATAATGGTACAGTAAAAATATTTGGTAAAGAAAATATAAATAAAGATGCCAAGATTAAGGAAAAGATAGGAGTCGTATTTGATGCTATGAATCTCCCGGTTCATCTTACAATAAAACAACTAAATAAAGTTTTTGAAAAGATGTTTGAATCTTGGGATGGAGAAAATTTTTACCGATTAGTTCATTCTTTCTCTTTACCTACTTATGAAAAAGTAGGTAGGTTTTCCCGTGGAATGTCGATGAAACTATCTATAGCTGTTGCATTGTCACATAATGCTAAATTATTAATTCTAGATGAAGCGACGGGAGGTCTTGATCCTTCATCTAGGGAGCAGGTATTAGAGGAATTAAAAGGTTTTGTGAATAAAAGTAATGGTGGTATATTACTCTCTTCACATATTATGAGTGATGTAGAAAAAATAGCTAGTCACCTTATTGTGATAAAAGATGGAGAAATTTTATTAAATGAAGAAAAGGATAAGGTTTTGGACAATTATGCCATTGTAGATGTTGATGAGGAACAACTAACTTTAGTTAACAAAGATATAGTTGTGGTGAAAAGGAATAATGGCTCTTATTTCAATGTACTTGTATCAGATGTGCATAAACTACCAAATGGGATTGCTCATAGAACCATTTCAATAGAAGAAATGAGTGTCTTATTAACGAGGAGTGAAAAATAAATGAGAGGTTTATTATTGACAAACTATTATCTAGTGTATCGAACTTTCTTTACGTTCATGGGAATAGCGATATTAGGATCGGGATTTGTTTTTTATTTTGGTAATGCTTCAATGTACCGTTTAATTGCTACATTCATTATCTTATTTGCTGCAATTCCTGCACTTGAAGTTATTAAATATGAGAGTAAGTCGGGTTATGAAAAATATGTACTTACTTTACCGGTTACTAGAAATAACATTGTGCAAAGTCACTACCTTTTCTATTTTATAGTTGTAATTATTGGTACTTTATTATCGTATAGCATATTTTACGTACATGCTTCAGTTTCAGGTACGCCAATTGATGATGGTATATTTAAGAGTGTTTCTTTAGGGACGTTCATCATCCTTAATGCCGGAGCAATAGCCTACCCACTTCTCTATGTTTTTGGAGCAGAAAAATCTGATGCTATTACAATTGGAGGCGCATGCGGGGGACTTGTTACTTATTTTGGATTACAAAGTGTAATTGGCTATCTAATAGAACAATTTCCAATATTAAATTTAAATTCATCTTTATACGTTTCAATTCTATATACAATATTTGGCGTTATCATATATATCTTTTCTTTTGTTATTTCGGTATTTATATATCGTAAGAAGGAATTTTAGTATATCTTCTCTTAGTATTTTCTGAATTATTTCCAAAGGAATAATTCAGAAAATACAGAAAAATGTCGTGATTATTTGTAGAAGTCTGTTATAATAAACAAAATGAAAACGCTTTAAAGGGGGATGTAACCAATATGATGATGAATGTACCGCTAACAATTAGTTCTATGATGGAAAGAGCAGAAAAATTGTTTTCAAAGAAAGAAATTGTTTCACGGACACATGATACAATTACGACGTTAACGTATAAGCAGTTAGGTGAAAGGACGAGAAGGCTTTCCAGTGCGTTAAAAAAGTTAGGAATTAAGGAAGGCGAGCGTATAGGAACGTTAGCGTGGAATCATCATCGACATGTGGAAGCGTATTTTGCTATTCCAGGTATTGCTTCTGTTTTGCACACAATTAATATTCGTTTATCTCCTCAACATATTTTATATATTATTCAGCACGCAGAAGATCGCATTCTACTTATAGATGAAGATCTCGTACCGCTCGTTGAAAATATTCAATCACAACTATCAGCTGTACAAGCTTACATTATTATGACTGATAAAGATGAACTTCCAAATACTACGCTAGAACCTGTATATCATTATGAAAAGCTATTAGAAGAAGGCGATCCAAATTTCCAATTTGTAAAAGATATTGATGAAAACACACCTGCTGGTATGTGTTATACGTCGGCGACTACAGGAAATCCAAAAGGTGTTGTATATACGCATCGTAGTACTGTATTGCATTGTATGGCACTTGGTTTAGCGGATACAGCTGCTTTATCGGAAAGTGATGCAGCAATGGCGATTGTACCGATGTTCCATGTGAATGCTTGGGGACTTCCTTTCGCTGCTACGTGGTTTGGATCAAAACAAGTTCTTCCAGGACCGATGTTTACACCAAAAATTTTATTAGAAATGATCCAATCTGAAAAAGTGACGTTAGCTGCTGGTGTGCCGACAATTTGGCTCGGTGTATTACAAGAGTTAGAAAATAATAGTTACGATTTATCTAGTATGACGAGAATACTATGTGGTGGTGCAGCTGCACCGAAAAGTGTTATTAAAGCATTTGAACAGAAACATAATGTTCCTTTCATCCATGCATATGGTATGACGGAAACGAGCCCACTCGTAACACTTGCGCGTTTAAAAAGTTATGAAACAGAATTATCGTATGAAGAGCAATTAGAAATTCGATCAAAACAAGGGTATCTTGTACCTGGTGTAGAGATGAAAGTAGTCGGTACAAATGGTGAAGTGAAGTGGGATGGTACAGAGATGGGAGAACTTTGTTTACGAGCACCATGGATCGCTGAAAGCTATTATAACGATGAGCGTACTGTCGAAGGTTTTCGTGATGGATGGTTATATACAGGAGATGTTGTCACAGTCGATGAGGAAGGTTGCGTGAAAATTGTTGACCGTACGAAAGATGTTATTAAAAGTGGGGGAGAATGGATTTCCTCAGTGGACCTTGAAAATGCTTTAATGGCACATGATGCTATATTTGAAGCAGCTGTCGTTGCCGTTCCTCATCCGCAGTGGCAAGAGCGACCAGTTGCCTGCGTTGTTCAAAAGAAAAATAGTACAGTAACAAAAGAAGAAATATATGCGTTTTTAAAACCGCAGTTTGCAAAGTGGTGGTTGCCAGACGAGATTGTATTTATGGAAGAAATACCGAAAACATCTGTTGGGAAGTTTTTAAAACAAGCGCTTCGGAAAGAACTTGAGCATTTGCGTAAAGGGGAATAATGGAATTCATATTTGTAAACCTATTATGAAAATAAGTTGACAAATTCTAGATAGAAATATAATATAACTTCTATAATATGTTATCCGAAAATTATTTTCAGTTTACAAATGGGAGAAGCAAATATGAATACAAAAAACTTAGTTTTCGTCGCTTTATTTAGTTCTATTATGGGAGTGTTAGGATTAATTCCTCCAATTGCTCTTTCTATTACACCAGTTCCAATTACATTACAATCACTTGGTGTTATGCTTGCTGGTGGACTGTTAGGATCACGTCTTGGTGCATTAAGTCAACTTGTTTTCTTACTTATTGTAGGAGTTGGAGCACCATTACTTGCTGGTGGACGTGGTGGCTTTGGTGTATTTGTTGGGCCAAGTGCAGGATATTTACTTGGTTATATTGTTGGAGCGTTTGTCATTGGTTATTTAATTGAGCGTTTACGTGAAGTTTCTATAATAAAAGTATTATGCATTAATATAATTGGTGGTATTTTCGTAGTTTATGTATTGGGTATTATTGTACAAGCTTTCGTAATGGATATTTCTATATGGCAGACGATGAAAGTAAGTGCTGTGTTCTTACCAGGGGATTGTATAAAAATAATTATTGCAGCAGTTCTTGTAACAAAATTACACCGTTCATTGAAACATATTATTACGCCTGCTTTAAAGAGTGGGAAATATACAAATGCGGGATAAAAAAGAGAAGAAACACGTTCATTGCGTGTTTCTTTTTATTATTTTTAAGAGAAAGGACGTCTCATATGGGGATTACAAAAGAATATAAAAAGCATGCTTCCTTACAACCGAATAAAATAGCAATAAAGGAAAATGATCGAGTTTTAACATATAAAGAGTGGTTTGAGTCAGTGTGTAAAGTAGCAAGCTGGTTGGATGAAAAAAAGTCAAAGAATAAAACGATAGCAATTGTATTAGAAAATCGTATCGAGTTTTTACAACTATTTGCTGGTGCTGCTATGGCCGGATGGGTTTGTGTGCCATTCGATATAAGGTGGAAACAGCATGAGCTTAAAGAAAGGATTGCAATCAGTGATCCGGATGTGATTGTGACAGAGCGATATAAGGTAAATGATCTACCCGGTGAAGAAGGAAGAGTAATAGAAATTGATGAGTGGAAAAGAATGATAGAGCACTATCTTCCTACATATCAGTCCGTAAAAAATGTACAAAATGCTCCTTTTTACATCGGATTCACATCAGGATCAACTGGAAAAGCAAAAGCATTTTTACGTGAACAACAATCGTGGGTTCATAGTTTCGATTGCAATATACATGATTTTCATATGAAAGAAGAAGATTCTATTTTAATAGCTGGAACGCTCGTTCATTCTCTTTTTTTATACGGGGCAATAAGTGCATTATATATAGGACAAACGGTGCATATTATGAGAAAGTTTATTCCAAATCAAGTGTTGGATAAGTTAGAAACGGAAAAAAATTCGGTCATGTATACAGTTCCGACAATGCTAGAATCTTTATATAAAGAAAAGAGAGTAATAGAAAATACATTGAAAATTATTTCGTCAGGAGCGAAATGGGAAGCTGAGGCGAAAGAAAAAATAAAGAGTATATTTCCTTATGCGCAAAAATATGAATTTTACGGTGCATCGGAACTAAGTTTTGTAACAGCATTAGTTGATGAAGAGAGTGAAAGAAGGCCAAATTCAGTAGGGAAATCTTGTCACAATGTGCAAGTTCGAATATGTAATGGAGCAGGTGAAGAAGTACAGAAAGGTGAGGTAGGAACTGTTTATGTGAAAAGTGATCAGTTTTTTATGGGTTACATATTAAATGGGATTGTAGTTCCAGAATTGAATGCAGATGGCTGGATGACAGTGCGAGATGTAGGCTATGAAGATGAAGAAGGCTTTATATATATTGTAGGTAGAGAAAAGAATATGATTTTATTTGGAGGAATTAATATTTTTCCAGAAGAAATAGAAAGTGTATTACATGAACATCCAGCTGTAGATGAAATAGTTATAGTTGGTGTGAATGATAGTTATTGGGGTGAAAAGCCTGTCGCCATCGTCAAAGGAAGTGCTACGAGGCAACAATTAAAGAGTTTTTGCTTACAACGATTATCCTCGTTTAAAATACCGAAAGAATGGCATTTTGTAGATGAAATACCTTATACAAATAGCGGAAAGATTGCTCGTATGGTAGCAAAAAGTATGATTGAAAAACGGGAGAAAATATATGAATAGGGCAGTTATTGTAGAGGCGAAAAGAACACCCATTGGCAAGGAGAATGGGATGTTAAAAGATTATGAAGTTCAGCAATTAGCAGCACCACTCCTTACGTTTTTAAGTAAAGGGATTGAGAGAGAAATAGACGATGTTATATTAGGGAATGTTGTGGGACCAGGAGGGAATATTGCGAGATTATCTGCTTTAGAAGCAGGACTAGGTTATCATATTCCGGGAGTAACAATTGATCGGCAATGTGGTGCCGGATTGGAAGCGATTCGCACCGCATGTTATTTCATTCAAGGCGGGGCAGGTAATTGTTATATTGCAGGAGGAGTAGAGAGTACAAGTACATCACCTTTTCAAAATAGAGCACGATTTTCACCAGAAACAATAGGTGATCCTGATATGGGAGTAGCGGCTGAATATGTTGCAGAACGTTATAACATCACGAGAGAAATGCAAGACGAGTATGCTTGCCTCAGTTACAAACGAACACTGCAAGCATTAGAAAAAGGATATATACATGATGAAATAATGTCTTTTAATGGATTATTAGATGAATCTATAAAGCTAGAAATGAATTATGAACGAATGATTAAAAGAACAAAACCTGCATTTTTACAAAATGGTACAGTAACGGCAGGGAATTCATGTGGTGTAAATGATGGGGCATGTGCAGTTCTTGTAATGGAAGAGCGGCAAGCTCGAAAATTAGGATACAAGCCTGTTCTTCGTTTTGTTCGCAGTGCTGTAGTTGGAGTAGATCCCAACCTTCCGGGGACTGGTCCAATATTTGCGGTGAACAAATTACTAAACGAAATGAATATGAAAGTAGAGGATATCGATTATTTTGAAATAAATGAAGCATTTGCTTCAAAAGTTGTAGCTTGTGCAAAGACGTTACAAATTCCGTACGAGAAATTAAATGTAAATGGTGGTGCAATTGCGCTCGGTCATCCGTACGGTGCATCTGGAGCTATGCTTGTAACACGTTTGTTTTATCAAGCGCAAAGAGAGCATATGAAGTATGGAATTACGACGTTAGGAATAGGGGGCGGGATAGGGCTTGCTTTATTATTTGAGAAAGTAGAAGATTAGCGAGGTATTAACTGTACTATGATTAATAGGGGATAATTAGTTCAATATATGAGTTAATATCCGCTCTTAGTAACTATAAAACAAACAAATATTATTCTATATTTTGGGGTTACCTGAGGTTGAATTTGTAAGCTTGATCCTCAGATTATTGGTATAATGTATTGACACTCCCACGGCTAAAGCCGCAAGCTGACTAACGTCAGTGGGATTCTTGCTACCAAAGGCGACGTCTATTTCTAGTATCGCTGACGTGCAAGATTGCGGTGTGCCATCACCACTCCGTATCCAGTGCATCTAGCAGATACGGCACTCGTTCTATTACCAAACGAGTCAGATTGTGAGTTCTCAAATGTGTTTTAGCGTCTTGTACTTGACGACTCAATACATTTTACGGAGCAGAAGAATTTGTTACTCCAACCTCATATGTATTCTGTTTTCAGAGAACAAGATTGTTTTAGAGACTTTTACTTGTCTGTTATGAAAATTATACCATTTCAAATACTTGATGTACAGAACATACTTTCGGTGTTTTGTCTGTACATCGCATTTGACCTCACTATCATCCCACCCCTAAAGGGGGTACTATCGCACCGTAGTGGGCTTTCCTATTCGGAAAATCTGTAATATGGGTGGGAGATGGAAAAGCTGATATTAGTAAATTGAGCATAAAAATTTCATATGCATCCAGATAAGTATTAATAACATTTCTCTCTCTGAACATAAAACTATACACATATTATGCTAGATAATATAGGCGTTATTCTTATTATATTGCTCTAAAATAATCAAACCAGTTTATTTGAAGAAAGGAATGGGAATATGAACATTGGTGAACGGATTCGACAAATACGTATACATAAAGAATTCACGCAAGGGGAAGTAGTATCAGGGGTATGTTCTATAACTTATTTAAGTAGAATTGAAAATGGACAAATTAAACCTTCAAATTCTGTTTTAAAAAAAATCGCTAAAAATCTAGATATTGATTACAACTTTCTTGTAGGTGCAGATTATGAGGATATTGAAGCTAAGATTCTTGAAATATGTAATAGGTATAAAAATGATAATGTTATAAACTCTAAAGACTTATCATCTTTAGAGTTATATGTTCGCGATACAGACTCTATTCTCTTATTATTAAAGGCCTATGGTGTTCTAATATACTACCATTCTCGAAATAATAACTTATTACATGTAGCAACGATTGTAAATGAGGCTTCGCAAGTACTTCCAAATCAAGTAGCCTCCCTGTATACTCAAGACTTTATATATTATTTAATGGCTCGAGGTTATTATTTTTCTAATAAACAAGACTATATGACTGCAAATGAAATTTATATGCAGACAGAGAGTTTACTTGGTCTAGATGAAACTAGGCTACACGCTGATATATATTATAATCTAAGTCTAACAAATCAAAGTCTTTATAAAGATCAAACGATTAGTCGTTTGTATGCTAAAAAAGCCTACAGATTGTATGAAAAATTAAATGTAGAAAATCAAGTAATAAACATTCTTATAATCATTGCACTACAATATCAAAAAGATAATCTACCCGAGAAAGCTCTTGAATCTTTAAAACAAGCAGAAATTAAAGCAGAGGTTAGTGCTAATCCCATGTATTTACCTTTGATTGCATATAATTATGGGAAAATATATCAAGGATTAAAAGATTACACCAATTCTATTAAATACTATGAAAAAAGTTTACAGACTAGCAATCTCTATCCAGATCAAGCTCAAAAAATATACGCAGTAAGAAACTTAATAGAAATTTATATAGAATCTAAAGACTGGAAAATTGTTAATAAACTGATGGATGATGCATTAGAAATGTTATCAATTTCTGATATGCCACACGCATATGTTGAAATATATGGACTGAAGGGGAAAATATCCAAATTAAGGGGCGATAATCATGGATATGAGAAAAATATGCAAAAAGCTATTGAAAGGGGTCTAGAAAAAAAGCAATACCCTCTAGTTCGTGAACTCGCTACTGAACTAGGAAACTATTTTTATGATAATCGCGCTTATAAAATGTCAGCAAAGTACTTGAAAATATCTAGTCAACTCCCCACTTAAGCTACGCTTAAGTGGGTTTTTTTATGTATTGATCTAATAGGGAATTAACACTAGTAAAACTACTATGTTTATAACGCTCCCATTCAAGTACATTACTTTCGTCAAATATCTAGTTAGGGGAGTAAATCCTTCTGAAATTTCCAAAAAGGTAAAATATCAAGTTTAAAACAATTGATAATTCGCTAAAATTTTAATGGAATTTTACTAATTGTTATTAACATAAATGAACATGTATATTTTAAGTACAGAAACTCAAACAGCAAGGAGGGAGTTATTCTGATGCAAGAGAAAAAATGATCTACAAATATGATAGACAATATAAATTATCATTTGAATTAGAGTAAAGGTTATAATCAATATTTTAAAATCCTTTCAAATGAACGTGAAGTATTGCCATATCATGTTTATAAACACTCATAGCGGAAACATACATCACAAAAAGTATGGATGAAAAAGACAGTATTTAAGCAAATGCAAATGAGATGAACAAAAAAATTGATGGCACTGAAGATACAATGCAGCATACTTTACTTAATAAATAAGAAAGAGGGATACATATGAAAAGCAACGAAACGGGAACTAAGCGAAAAGTAGTAAGATATACGGGTGGAATTGCAATACTTTTATTATTGATATCCTTTATATATCAATGGAAAAATGGTTTAGAGGTTGATACTACTGAAAACTTCAGTCTGGCATTAGTTGTTGCCATTTTCCTTTCTAGTTTTATTCCTGAAAGAAAAAGAGATAGTTAAATAATTGAATAGGCAATTGGGATCTATTTCTCAATTGCCTATTTATGCAAATATAAATTCAAACTAAGAGATAAATGCTTAATATCGGTGATTACATACTTGAATAACAACTAATTTCTATTCAATATTTAATTATCTTTTAAAGTTTTTTAGATTTAGGCCTTGATAGTAGTGCTACTAGTTTTCTACTCTTTGAGGAATATAAGCGTTGCTACCAGGCTTTGCTTTTATTTCATTCCAAGCAGCGATAGCATCAGCTTTTGATTTCCCTTTGTTATTTGGATCTTCGAAAAAGTCGCGAGTAAAGCGATTGTATTCAAACTGCGGGCTGATAGTTGTTTTATAAGTAGGATCTTTTTTTCGTTCGTTCTCTTCATACCAAAACGTTATCGCGTCTTCATATGTTTTGCCAACATTCTCTTTAAAAAACTTTTGAAGAGCTACTGTAAAGCGGAAGTTTGCTCCAATTTTTTCTTTGAAAAAAGCACGAACATCTTCGCTACAGCGGTGATTGTTAGTAATAATTGTTTGAAGAGAAAGGTCTTTATAAGAGAGGGAAGCTTTACTCACCTTTCGAACAGAGTTGTTTTTTAATATTTTACCAGTATGTAAATAATGGGAGATACGCTCGGTTATTTCAATCTTAGAGCCACTAGCTGGCAAACCATGCTCACGACAAAATGTTTGGAGTTCTGCTTTTAACCAATAATAGTTTTGGAAATCTTCAAGTGATATAAACTTTGTTAAAGGTGGACGCATGAATGTAACAACTTCTTTCTTCCATAATTTTCTTTAATTATAAAACATACGTTCTTTTTGTGGAAGGATTAATTTGTAAATATAACGGGAAGAGGAGATTACATATGGAAAATGTAATGCAAGTTCGTGTAACCGGAATTTTAATTGAAGATGAAAAGGTATTGCTAGTAAAGCAAAAAGTGGCTAATCGAAATTGGTCTTTACCTGGGGGAAGGGTAGAGAATAGTGAAACGTTAGAAGTAGCGATGATTCGAGAAATGAGAGAAGAAACAGGGTTAGAAGTTAAAATTAAGAAGCTACTCTATGTTTGTGATAAACCAGATGTTAGGCCATCTTTATTACATATTACGTTTCTGCTTGAAAGGATTGAGGGAGAAATTACGCTACCTTCTAATGAGTTTGATCATAATCCAATTCATGATGTGCAAATGGTACCGATTAACGAATTAAGTCATTATGGTTTTTCGGAAACTTTTATAAAATTGGTAAATGAAGGGTTTGCAAATGCAGGGAGTTATCAAGGCTTGAAACAAAATGTAGGCCTGTAAATATAGTTGAAGGATAGCCGTTAGCTATCCTTCATAAACATGTTTTACACTGCTGACTGTAAAGAAGAAACAAGTTGATTTAAAAACTCATCCCCAGTCATAACCGCTTTTCCGCCGCCGCGCGCACTCTTTTTATTTCCGCCGCCTTTTCCTTCGATTGTAGGAAGTGCCTTTTTTAACAGAGCATTCATATCGAGCGTGACTGTTTTTCCGCAAGCAAGGATGCATTGTAGTTTGTCATCATTTTCAATGACAAAGTATGTAATGGCGTGCTCTTGTTGTTCTGTAATAATAGCAGAAAGCTTTGAGACTTCTTGCATAGAACGATTTGTAAACATTTTAGAAATAAGTATGCCAGCATGTATTTCGGTAGGGTGTTGAAGTAGTTCGTGTGCCTCTGCATATAATAATTTTTCAGTCATTGTTTGTATTGTTTTTTCGTTTTCTTTTTGAGAAGTAAGCAGTTGTGCTACTTTTGCTGGAATATCACTTTCGCTACTGTTTAATTGTTTGGAAACATCCTTCATAATTTGTTGCTGTTGCCCCACAAGTTTTAGTGTGCGCCAGCCAGCGATAAACGTTAGTCGTATGCCACCTTTATTGCGTTCCCAGCTAAGAACTTGAATAGGACCTACTTCACCAGTACGTTTCGGGTGTGTTCCGCCACAGCCGTTATAATCAAAGTTTTCGATCATAACAACGCGTATATTTTCAATCATAGTCGGTTCTTTACGAAGGGGTAACGTTTTTGCTGCTTCTAAGTTCATCCACTCTATACGGATTGGATGGTTTTCAAAAACTATATTGTTTGCAATTTGTACTGCTTTTTCAACTGTTTCTGTATGCAGATTTTCTGTTTCTAAATCAATTGTTACTATTTCTCTACCAAGATGGAACCCAATCGTAGGTATGTTAAAATGATCCCAAAAAGCAGCAGATAAAATGTGTTGAGCCGCATGTTGCTGCATATGATCAAAACGACGCTCCCAATTAATTTTACCTTCTACTTCTTCTGTATGTAATTGTTCTGTAATGAAGTGGCGGATTTCTTCATCGACTTCTTCAACATCGAGTACAGCAATACCATTTAAAGTTCCAGTGTCATGGGGCTGCCCGCCACCTGTCGGATAAAATGCCGTTTCGTTTAAAACAACGTATAAGTTACCGTCTTTATCATAATTTTGCTTTATAACTTTTGTAGTAAAGTCTTGTTTATAAGCGTCAGTGTAATATAATTTTTGCTCCAATTTTCTTTCCCCTTTCGTGTTCACTAGTTTCATTGTAAAGCAATCGAAATTAGTTTCCTAATATTTCAGAAGAAAGAAACTTTTTTTAGAATTTTCTTGCTATAATAAGAAAAAGAAAATGCGGGGGTGGAATGAATATGTTATATGAAAACGGCGTAGATAAACTGCTTAGTTTAAGCAAAAATATTTCTGAATTGTATCGAGAATTAAATGAAATGACCCGGATTTTAACGGATTGTAATCGAGAAAGTGTGAAGTTTGATCGGTTATATGTAAAAGAGGTACTGTGGAAGAAAGAAGATGTACTAGAGAAATATGACCAGCTGCTTGTGCAACTTTGTATAAATGAATGCTTTGATCTAAAAGGTGTCATTACAGGGGAATATAAGTATACATATGAAGAAGTAGAAAACATCGTTTTACAATTTAATGAAAAGTATAATGTCGCAATTTTAATTAAAGATGTTTGTAAAGAATTACAGTTTACATATGGCATAGATATGGATATAACGAGAACAACGCGGGTATCAACAGCTCAAGTATAAAAAGGGTACAGATTATATCTACCTATACCCCATCTATTCCTCATTTATCAAATGAGGAATTACAGGAAAAAATAAATGATGCACTTCAAGGGTTACTTTACTATCAATTAATTGAAAAATGGCAAGTAGAGGTTTTTGATATGGAGATCTTTGAAGAAACATATACATTATCCGATAACGGTTATAAGCTCTTAAAGTACTGGCAAGGTAATATGTTCTTCTTTGCCCCTGAGCGTCTTGATAATCACGGTAAATATGTTCACCTACGTTATTGGCATGATATAGACTTACTCTGTCACCTGCGTTATGCTCCATCTTTTTTAGGGCATATTATGCATCCATCAATTAGTAAGGGGGTTTTTACCCCTCCTTTAAGTTTTGCAGTGCAAGCTGGAGTAAATCAAGAGTTTAATTTCGTTGTATATTCCACCTTATTAACAGATAAAAGGGAACGCTTGAAAAGAATTATTGCTAGATGGAAAGATTTCGTGGAATCAGGTAGTGATATTCTCATGAAGGATTTGGGGAATAACCCTACTATCCTAGTTATTTATGTTTCTACCGTTAAGCAAGCACAGCGTATTAATCATGAACTATTATTAGACTTAATTCCTGGTAGAGTTTTATTATGTATAGGAGAGACCTTACACATACAAGAATTACAGCATGCATTTTATCAGCCCCTTGCAGAAGGGGAGATTAAACAATTAAATACAAAGCTATTCGAAACACACTAAGCCACCCTTACAAGCTATTGCTTTCTTGTAAGGGTGGCTTGTTTATCTTTATTCAAAGAGATAATGGTATAGATAATAATAAAAATCTATACTTTACACACCAGGAAGCGCTTGCAGGTAATGATAATCATTATCAATTAAATTTATCCTGAACAAAGCTAACACATGTTAATATTTAATTGTTAGAAAAAACAAACAAATGGAGGCATGTGAAATGAAATTTAGAAGTAAATTATTTCAGTTTCTTTTAGTTTCAGGTTTAGCAATTTTAACATTTTTTTCTCCAATAATTAGTCAGGCAGAAGTACAACCAGTTCAGTCTAACGACATAGTAATTGAAGTTAACCACCCAATAAAACATATTGAATATTTTAGTGTTGAGTCTAATGGAAACACCAAAAAAATCGATAAAAGTACGTATGACGCAGCAAAAATAGTTAAAGAGGCAAATGAATTACACAAACAATCTCCGGAATCTATTACTCCAAAGAATACAGACATACTCCAAATAGGTAAACAAACAGTAGTTCCTAACCAGAAACAAGATAATAAAACAAAACAGTTTAAAACAGCTCAACAAGAAAGTGTTCTAGCTCTTGAATACTCAACAACATTTAATGAATTTACTCAAAGCATTGATCTTAGCATAAAAATTACGGACATTATCGGACAAGCCCCTATAGTTGTATTATCCAATCTTAGCTTATACGCAGGAGATATCTATGATGATGCTTATTATCGACAAGGCTACTTAGAAGTAGATTGGCAAGGTTCCCAAATACATCCTGGACAGATTGCACAAAAATCATTTAAAGTTAATTCTACAAAGTGGTGGGCAACAAACCATAACACTACAGCGGGATGGGTAGGCAGTTATCCTCAAACAAGTTCTGAGCAATATGACCCAACCTTAGCTAATAAGAAAGCAGTAATGTATCCTATCATTTATAATGGACATAGTAAACAGTATATGCCAATCCCAAAAAGAGCAAACTTACCAAAAGCAGATAACCCTGTGGATTGGGATTCTTATAAGAGAGCCGCTTATATAGCTCAATACATCGATACTTATGGTAACCCAGGATGGGACTGGTCTGAAGCAGATATACACCATATAATTCCTAGAGCATATGGAGGTAATAATTCCTTTGATAATTTATTCCCTCTACCACGTCAAATTCATCAACAGATTGTAAACCCATGGTGGTCTGCCTACTAAAATTTAAAGTTAGGTGAATAATATGCAAAACACTATCATTCTTAAAAGTTTAGATTCCTTAAAACAAAGATTAAGTAAAGCAAACAATAAATTAAATTTACAAAATGAACAAGGAAATACTAGTACAGTAACTTGTTCATTTAATTCACCAGTAGAACAAAGAGAAATTAAATCATTCGAAAATAATACTGAATGGACATTACCTATAGATTATAAAATCTTTTTACAACAACACAATGGAGCTCGCATCTTTGAAATGTTATTGGAAGGGGATATAAATATAGGTGGTGGTATAAGCATATTTTCTCTCAATGAAATAGAAGTCACACATAGTAACCTACAACTACCAAAAGACGTGTATCCAATTGCACATGTGCATGAAAATTATTTAGTAGTTGATAACAGTAAAGCTAGAAGTAATAGCCCAGATTATTTGTTGTTAGGAGATGATATATTAGACTTACATCCCCTCCATTCTAATTTTGAAATTTTTTTAGACCGGTATATTGTATCTCAGGGATCTAGTTTCTGGCGATGGAATATGTACACAGCAGCAGAGTATTATAAAATAAATACAACTGAAAACTGAGTTTAGTAATCCCAGAATAAATAATTCAATTAATTTTAATGGCATTTATAATCAAAAAGATTTTCTTTTAAGTATCTTTTCTTAAAAGAAAATCTTTTTTGTAAAGTTTAAGGGGGGAGAAATACTTAAAATTAAAATGATGAAGTTAATTATCCTGTATCTTCCTCTATACAAATTACCAATTTTACGAAATAGTATTTTTTGATACCTTTTCACGAAAACAATATATAAGGATATGGATGATTGTGTGGAAGAATATATATGAAAGGGGATAATATCAGAAACCTTTGCTTTCTTTTTTTATGTAAGAACAGGGAGAGTAGGTTTTTAAGATGAAGGGGAAGTTGCAAAAAATTCATCCGTTAGGAATAACAATTATAATAGGGACTTTATTTGCGAGGTTTGCCACGTCAA
This sequence comes from Bacillus sp. FDAARGOS_527, assembly GCF_003812125.1. Classification (NCBI taxonomy): domain Bacteria; kingdom Bacillati; phylum Bacillota; class Bacilli; order Caryophanales; family Bacillaceae; genus Bacillus; species Bacillus sp. FDAARGOS_527. The sequence goes on along the minus strand of NZ_CP033795.1, from coordinate 2,687,850 downwards.
TGAGTATTCCTTTTTTAGCAATTTATTTAACGACTGTGAAAGGTGTATCAGCAGGAATGACGGGTGCTATTATCGGAATGAGTGCACTTGTTGGGGTGTTTGCTAGTTTTATTGGAGGGAATTTATCGGATCGGTTCGGCCGAAATACGATTATAATATGGTCCATGATCGCTTGGGTGTTTGTACTTATAGATAGTATAGCTGTCTCACATTTAAAAGGAACCTATTTTGGAGCAATGGGGTTTTCGGGAATTGGAACAGTAATTGGTCCGTGGTTTGGGGGAGTACTCCTCGATTACTACGGGTACCAAAATGGATTTAGTGTCTTTTCAGCGCTAGCTATATTTTCAACTGTAGCATTTCCTGTACTTTTAGTTACAAAAGGTTTATTGAAAAAAAGATATGACAGAAATTCTAATATGGAAGTACATGCGAAATAAAATAAGCCCCAGTCAACGACTGGGGCTTATTTTTGTATTTATTTTAATTCTCAATTTGAAAAAGAACTTTCTTTTCATGTTTATTAGCTACTTCGTTTTTGGAAATATGAATGGCTAAATATCCATTCTCTAAGCAGGCTAGCATCTTTTTATAAATAATATTATCGGGTAAAGGAATGATCCTCTGCAAAGAAATATTTTTATGAAGTATGCAAATGTTTAGGCCTGTCTTCATCTTTTTAATGACTACATTTTGTTCTGTCACATTTGGTACATCTGTTTCCAAAATGTATTCTTGTTCCGTTTCACAAAGGTCAATATGAATTTGATTTGGGAAACTAAAGTTGCTACAAGAATCAGAACAAAACTGATCCATCCATTCTTCGAAACCATCAACATGAAAAAGACAATCCTTCTTTTTCTTGCCCATGTAAGACACCCTCCGTAAAATCTCAATTCATACTATGTTATGCATGAATGAAGTAGGGGTGAAGAATAAATGGAAAAATATAAACATTGTATGTGGAAAAGGTAGCTAGTGTGCATTTTTTGTTTTACATATCATGATGTGCATGATGTTTTTGACGTGAATGATTACGGTTTTTTACTTTATGAGATCCGCTTAATGGTTCGGGTTGTCCTTTTTTTTCTTTCGCTTCACGATTGTTTTTGCTCATTGTTTGTGACACCTCCTCTTTCTTTTTAGAATGAGAGAAGTTTGCAAATTTATACGAGAATGTTTTTAGAAAAAAAGGTAAAGATAAGTGGGACTAACTATTATGGAAAGGGGATTGTATAATGCCATATCATAAAGATAAGCAACAAGCTTTTCAAGCGGCGCAGCAAGGCGTTACACAAGCAGAAAATGCATTTAACAACATTGTGAAAAATGATCCAAACTACGGTCATGATTTAAAAGAATTACGCCAAGAGGTTCAGGAAGCATATGAACAAATTCAAAATGCACTAGAGGTAGCTTCAGAAACACAACGTCCACAACTTGAGCAATATGAAAGTAATCTCCAAAACATTATGCGAAATGTAGATCAATTAGAAAAGTAAATGAGATTGTTGGTGTTCGACAATCTCTTACTTTAATGAATATTATGCTAAAACAGAAAGTTTTTTTAGTAATTTTTTCTTTACTATGCGCAGTACATATATTTCAAGTGGAAAAAGTGGAAGCGAAAATGTTGCTCAGAAAAGAGCTAGAACCAACTGGCTATGTAACGTGGGAAGTACCTAATAATGAAAAGATTATTGCCATTACATTTGATGATGGACCAGATCCAACTTATACAACACAAGTTTTACATTTATTACGTCAATATAAAGCGGAAGCGACATTTTTTATGATCGGATTTCGAGTGCAGCGCAATCCATATTTAGTAAAACAAGTGTTGAAAGAGGGACATGAAATTGGAAATCATACGATGAATCATTTATATGCGAATAGTTCATCAGATGAAAAATTAAAAAAAGATATTTTAGATGGAAAGAAATATTTTGAGAAATGGGTAAAAGAACCTTTGTTATTCCGTCCACCTGGTGGATATATTAACGATGCTGTATTTAAAACAGCGAAAGAAGCTGGGTATCAAACTGTACTATGGTCATGGCACCAAGACCCACGTGATTGGGCAAATCCAGGTGTTGAATCCATTGTAAATCATGTAGTGAAAAATGCTAAAAGTGGAGATATTGTATTGTTACATGATGGAGGAAATGATCGTAGTCAAACAGTAGCAGCGCTAGCAAAAATTTTACCGGAGCTTCAAAAGCAAGGCTATCGATTTGTAAAGGTTTCGGAATTGTTACGTTATAAACATTAGAAAAAATCCCAAAAGGTGAATGTTCCTTTTGGGATTTTTCGTTACTGGTTCTTTTTGCGTTTCTTATTATTTTGTCGTTCTGCAGCAGTTAAGTTTTCATTTGCAAACTCTTCGTTATAACCAGCACCTTGTCCTTGTGCAGATGCCGCATTCATTCCTGAAATAGTATGATTTGCTTTTCTTTTACCCATTTTATTTCACCTCTATAACTTTTTTTGTAAGTTGAATGATGAGCAGTTCATAGTATGTATGAACTGTAAGTAAAGCGCTAATAGAGCACTTTACTTTATGGTAATAGTATTCATAAGGAGCATGAACACTATTCAAATTTAGAAACATAAAGAAAACTTATGATAATCTATAAGTTTCTTATTATTTACTTATTTAGAAAGTTGTAATAAGATATTATCGTAAGGTATTGAAAAGTTTGTCTACATTTTATATTCAGACAACTTAGTCACGTTTAACAGGGGGGAAACATAATGGTCAAACATAATCCATTTCAATCACGCGCAACTTTTGAAGTAGATGGAAAAACGTATCATTATTATGATTTGAAAGCGCTTGAAAACGCAGGGGTTGGCAACGTATCTCAATTACCATATTCCGTGAAAGTTTTACTTGAATCAGTACTTCGTCAAGTAGACGGACGTGTAATTACAGAAGAGCATGTTACAAATTTAGCGAAATGGGGAACGAAAGATGTGCAAGATATCGATGTTCCATTTAAACCATCTCGTGTAATTTTACAAGATTTCACTGGTGTTCCAGCTGTTGTTGATTTGGCTTCGCTTCGTAAAGCAATGGCAGACATGGGTGGGGATCCTGATAAAATTAATCCAGAAATTACTGTAGACCTTGTAATTGATCACTCTGTACAGGTTGATAGAGCGGGTACGGCAGACGCGCTTGCATTCAACATGGACTTAGAGTTTAAACGTAATGAAGAACGTTATAAATTTTTAAGCTGGGCACAAAAATCATTTGATAACTATCGTGCAGTTCCACCAGCTACAGGTATTGTACACCAAGTAAACCTTGAATATTTAGCACCAGTTGTTCATGCTGTGAAAAATGCGGAAGGTGACTTAGTTGCATATCCAGATTCATTAGTTGGAACAGACTCACATACAACAATGATTAACGGTATCGGTGTTCTTGGATGGGGCGTTGGTGGTATTGAAGCAGAAGCAGGAATGCTTGGACAGCCTTCATACTTCCCAGTACCTGAAGTAATCGGTGTGAAATTAACTGGTACACTTCCAAGTGGTACTACAGCAACTGACGTTGCATTAAAAGTAACGCAAGTATTACGTCAAAAAGGTGTAGTTGGTAAATTCGTTGAGTTCTTCGGTAATGGACTAAAGAGCATGCCTTTAGCTGACCGTGCAACAATTTCAAACATGGCACCAGAATACGGCGCAACTTGTGGATTCTTCCCAATCGATGATATTTCATTAGAATACTTACGTTTAACAGGTAGAGATGAAGAGCAAATTCGAGTTGTTGAAGAATACTGTAAAGCAAACGGTTTATTCTATACAGCAGACAGCAAAGATCCAATTTACACTGATCTTGTTGAAATTGATTTAAATACAATTGAATCTAACCTTTCTGGACCGAAACGCCCACAAGATTTAATTCCACTTTCAGATATGAAAGATGCGTTCCACAAAGCTGTTGTAGCACCAGTTGGAACACAAGGACTTGGATTTAATGAGCAAGAGTTCGATAAAGAGGTGAAGGTTACATTAGAAGATAAAGAAGTAACGATGAAAACAGGTGCAATTGCAATCGCTGCAATTACAAGCTGTACAAATACATCAAACCCGTACGTATTAATTGGAGCAGGTCTAGTTGCGAAGAAAGCAATTGAAAAAGGACTTAAAGTACCTGAATACGTAAAAACATCATTAGCACCAGGATCTAAAGTTGTTACAGAGTACTTAGATAAGTCTGGTTTAACAACATATTTAGATCAATTAGGTTTCCAAACAGTTGGTTACGGCTGTACGACTTGTATCGGTAACTCTGGTCCATTAGCGCCAGAATTAGAAGAAGCAATCGCAGCAAACGACTTATTAGTAACATCTGTTTTATCTGGTAACCGTAACTTTGAAGGTCGTATTCATCCACTTGTAAAAGCGAACTACTTAGCATCACCACCACTTGTTGTGGCATATGCACTTGCAGGTACTGTTGATATTGACCTGAAAAATGATGAAATCGGTAAAGATGCAAATGGCAATGCTGTTTACTTCAACGATATTTGGCCATCAGCTAAAGAAATTGAAGATGTAGTTCAAAGCGTTGTTACATCTGAACTATTCAAAAAAGAATATGCACAAGTATTTAATAGCAATGAGCGTTGGAATGAAATCCAAACTTCAAATGAAGCTTTATATACTTGGGATAATGATTCAACATACATTCAAAATCCACCATTCTTTGAAGGTTTATCTAAAGAGCCAGGTGAAGTTGAAACGTTATCAGGCTTACGCGTAGTTGGTAAATTTGGTGACTCTGTAACGACAGACCATATTTCACCAGCAGGTTCAATCGGTAAGCATACACCAGCTGGACGCTACTTATTAGAAAACGGCGTACAACCAGTTGACTTTAACTCTTACGGTTCTCGTCGTGGTAACCATGAAGTGATGATGCGTGGTACATTCGCGAACATCCGTATTAAAAACCAAATTGCACCAGGCACAGAAGGCGGATATACAACATACTGGCCAACTGGTGAAGTAACATCAATCTATGATGCTGCTATGAAATATAAAGAAGACGGCACAGGCCTTCTAGTTGTTGCAGGTAAAGATTACGGTATGGGAAGTTCTCGTGACTGGGCTGCAAAAGGTACAAACTTATTAGGTATTAAAGCAGTAATCGCAGAAAGCTTCGAGCGTATTCACCGCAGTAACTTAGTGTTAATGGGCGTATTACCGCTTCAATTTAAAGATGGTGAAAGCGCTGAAACATTAGGTCTTGTTGGTAACGAGTCATTTGAAATTCAAATCGACAAAACAGTTAAACCACGCGATCTTGTAAAAGTAGTTGCAACTGATGCAGATGGCAACGAAAAACAATTTGAAGTAGTAGCTCGTTTCGATAGTGAAGTAGAAATTGACTACTACCGTCACGGTGGTATTCTGCAAATGGTTCTTCGTGAGAAAATCGAAGAGTCTAAAGTGTCAAACTAAACAATTGAAATGAATGATAAGGAAGCTAACAACTGTTAGCTTCCTTATTTTATGGAAAGGGATGAAACCAAATGGTTTCATCCCTTTCTTTTTACTATAAAAAATGGAGGGGATATTATGAAAGAATATAAAAGAATTTTGTTACCGTTACAGAAAGAAAAAATATTAGTAATAGCAGCAGTATGCAGTGGGATTTTTGCAGCTATTTTAAATCTATCCCGTCCGCTATTCATGGGACTAATTGTAGATAACCTAATTCAACGAGAGCTGAAGGGAGCGTATTTTTACATTACTTTGTTTACAGTTAGCCGCTTGTTGATGTGGGTGAACAATCTTTCATTTGATTATGTAAGCTCAAAAGCAAGTCAACGAATATTGCAAAAGAAGCGTATAGATGTATTGCGCCATTTTTTCTTATTACCATTTGAAGAGAGTGAGAAAATCAAACAAGGAGAGTTAGAAACGTTAGTTGTGTCTGATATTCCAAACTGGGTCAGATTATATGGTTCTATATTAATAGAATATATACATGCCATTGCACAATTTATAGGTGCGTTCATAGCACTACAACATATAGATATACAGTTTATATTGTGGGTAACTCCGTTTTTATTTTTAAGTGCAACGGTTCCGATATTGATGGGGAAAAAGGTAAGAAATATTGCAAGTATTGCTCAAAACAATCAGTCAACTGTTGTAGAGATGGTGTCACAGTTTGTAAAAGGAGTACAAGATTTGCGTAGTTTACAAAAAGAAAAATGGGCCATTCGCTTATTTAAGAGAGTAACAGCACAATCTTATAAAACAGAAGTAAAGAAGACGATGATGCAACATTGCATTGGGGTAGTTGGAACGGTGATGGAAACAGGAGCATATATCGTTGTTCTCATTGTAGGTGTGCAAAAAATAATGAAGGGGGAAATAGAAGTTGGTTCACTTGTTGCAGTGTTAGCGACAATTGAAATGCTCTTTTTCCCTGTCCGTTATGTGGGCGATTTATTAATGATGACACAAGTTGCAATTGCTTCGGCAAATAGAGTTTTTTCCTTTTTAGATAAACGAGTGGCAAATAGTAATGTAGAAAGAGCGATGGGGATGACATTAACAAATGTTTCATTTCAGGAGAATGATGAAGAGAAATGCAGAATTTATAATATTGATTTGCAAATTAAACCTGGTGAACTCATTATGATTGTAGGAGAAAGTGGTGCAGGAAAAACAACGCTTTTAAAATTAATGGCAGGCTTGTATAAACCATCTAACGGTAGCGTTGCTTATTATGGAAATGAGGCTCGATTGACTACAGTGTGGCAAGAACCACGTTTTTTTCGGACGACAGTAAAAGAGAATATGTATTTCGGTGAAGAGTATATAGAACACCAGTTAGAAAAAAATATTGAACTTGTAAATGGAACATCAATTATTAGGGACTTGCCTGAAGGGATTCAAACTGTATTACATAAAAGTGGTGAAGAGTTTTCGGGAGGAGAAAGGAAACGTCTTGCATTACTGCGAGCAATTGTTTCAAATCCAAATCTTATTATTTTAGATGAACCGACTGCCGGATTAGATCCGAGCAATCAAGAAATTGTTTGGAATATGATAGAAGGGCTGGGAGGCGAGGTCACGAGAATTGTGGCTACGCATGATGTAGAGAAAGTAATACTAGCAGATCGCGTTGTCATCATGAAAGAAGGAAGTATTGTAGCATGTGGAAGTCCTGAAAAATTAATAAATAGTCATTCATTTTTTAAGAGATGTGAATAAAGATAAGAGCAATGCTCTAATCTTTATTCACCGTCATTTAGTTAATACTCGATAGATTCGGAGTGATTTAGATCAACGTTAAAAGTAGCAGTCATAAGGAAAGTGGCAATTCCAAGAATTAAGAAAAGGACGAATGAGACTAGAGAAACGTAGAGACAAATACGCCCTACTTTCTTTTTTTCAAGATCGTTACTAAAGAGTGAAATGATCCATGTAATAATACCGATTGGGTATAAAAGAAAACTAAGAATATATAATGTTATTTTTTCGAATGAATTCATAAAAAATCCCCCTTTTGTTGAAGTTTATATAACTACGAAAGTAAAAAGGTGAATAGGTCCATAAGAAAATAAACAACACTGCATTTATTTTTCTAATTATATGATAAAAAGGAAAAAAATGCACTTTAAATAAGAATATTCTAATTATTTCGACTGTGAATATTTCCAAGCTTGTCCGTATAAGCTAAAATAAGGTATATAGTATTTGAGTGATTAAGTTATAAGAAGATAAATACGTTAGGGTGATATAAAATGTGGAGGAAGCTTACGATTATTGTAGTGTTACTTTGTTTAGCGGGATATGCAGCTTATGAACAGTTTGGTAAAAACGATCAGGTAGTGCAAGGGGAGCAAACAAAAAGTGAAGCTGCTATGAAAGAAATGATTGCAAGTAATGGTATTGAAATAGGGAAGAGTGCGCCAGACTTTGAATTAACGAAGTTAGATGGAACGAATGTAAAGTTATCAGATTTAAAAGGAAAGAAAGCGATTTTAAACTTTTGGGCAACGTGGTGTGGGCCTTGTCAGCAAGAAATGCCAGATATGGAGGCTTTCTATAAAGAACATAAAGAAAATGTAGAAATTTTAGCAATAAATTATACGCCTTCAGAAAAAGGCGGGGGGATAGAAAAGGTAAGTAATTTTGCTAAGGAAAAAGGAATTACTTTTCCTATTTTATTGGATAAGAACATTGATGTAACAACAGCGTATAAAGTCATTACGATCCCAACTTCGTATTTTATAGATACAAAAGGTGTCATTCAAGATAAGTTTATTGGGCCGATGACGCAAAAAGAGATGGAGAAACGGATTGCCAAATTAAAATAACAGTGAAAAGGTAGAGATGAAATATAATCATTTCTGCCTTTTCTTTTTCACGTAGTGATAACTGCATGGTATGATAAAAGAAATATAAACGTTGAAAGATAAAGGAGTGTATTTGGAGTGGGGAATATATCCTTACCGTTAGATTATGTTGTAATTGACTTTGAAACAACAGGATTTAATCCTTATAATGATAAGATCATTCAAGTGGCAGCAGTGAAATATCGTAATCATGAACTAGTAGATCAATTTGTTTCCTATGTGAATCCGGAGCGTCCAATTCCGGACCGAATAACGAGTTTAACAGGTATTACAAATTATCGTGTTTCGGATGCACCGACGATTGAAGAAGTGTTACCTTTATTTTTAGCATTTTTACATACAAATGTAATTGTCGCTCATAATGCATCTTTTGATATGCGCTTTTTGAAAAGTAATGTGAATATGCTTGGTTTACCGGAACCACAAAATAAAGTGATTGATACTGTGTTTCTAGCAAAGAAATATATGAAGCACGCGCCTAATCATAAACTTGAAACGTTAAAGCGAATGCTTGGAATTCGTTTAAGTTCTCATAATGCATTTGATGATTGTATTACTTGTGCAGCAGTTTATCAAAAATGTGCCTTTATTGAAGAAGAGGCGAAAAGGAAATCGAATACAGAAGTACTTGATGAAACAGCAGTATATGAAGCGGTAAAAGAGATACTTGTACGAAATAAACGTGATATTGAATGGATTCGTTGCATGAATGTAGGAAGCTATTTAGATATAAAAGCTTTTTATCCAGTTATGAGATTAAAGGTAAAAGGGCGAAAGAAATACGTATTAACAGACATATTAGAAGATGATGTGAAAGAAATATGTACGAGTTTAGCCTGTGAACCGGCGTTAAAAAGTGAAGTTGGTAACACGAGAATTATGCTTAATAGCTTAGAGGACGTCCTGAAATTAGAAAGTTATATTTTAGAACAGTATGATTTTGTATTGCAAGCGCTGCATGATTATAAACAAAGTGAAATGAATGCAGATGAAAAACTAAAAGAATATTTGAATATTATGGTGTAAAAAACTCCGTGTACATTTTACTGTACACGGAGTTTTTTTAGGAGTACTAAAACATAAAATTTTCTTGCAAATCTGATTAAATAGTTTTTCCTTTGCTCATACTATGTAATAAGAAAGCGAAGGAGAGAGGGTGAACAGCATGAGAAGAAGTCGCCGTAAATCGTTTGACGAGCTTGTGAAAGAAAATAAACAACAATTATTAAGCGATCGCGATGCAATCGATCGCATTGAAGAGCGTATTGAAAAACGTTATGAAATGAAACTTTTTAAGCAAGCTGAATAATTCTTAACACTAGTACGATACTACTGTTAAGGAGGCGATAGTAATGGGTAATCCGAAAAAGAATTCAAAAGACTTTGCACCGAATCATATTGGAACACAATCAAAAAAAGCTGGTGGCAATAAAGGAAAGCAAATGCAAGACCAAACGGGCAAACAACCGATTGTTGATAACGGTTAAAGAAAAGGAGAATATTGTATTCTCCTTTTTTATGTATAAATTTGAGGGAAGATAGGTAATTTAAGATGGTGTGTATATACAATATTAGGAGGAAAGTACATGCCAAATCCAGATAATCGAAGTGATAACGCTGAAAAGTTACAAGAAATGGTGCAAAATACAATTGATAACTTTAATGAAGCAAAAGAAACAGCGGAGCTTTCTAATGAAAAAGACCGTTCTGCTATTGAAGCAAAAAATCAAAGGCGTTTAGAAAGTATTGACTCATTAAAAAGTGAAATCAAAGATGAATCTTAACAGAATGTACAAAAAGGGCTGACTTTTGTCAGCCCTTTTTCGTAATTGTAAAGTTTTCAACGAGTAAACGCCAATTTTGTGGAAATGGCAAGCCAATCTTCCAATAACTAATACCGCCAATGCCTTGTTCTTTCATTAAATTGAATTTACTTTGAATAGATCTCGCATCTTCAAACCAAACTTCGTGTTGTACACCGTTTTCGTCAAAGTAATTGAAATGTGGAGCTTGAGCTGTGAAATCATAGCGGATAGGAACATTGTATTTACGAGCAAGTGCAACAGCTGCAACAGAGCTAACTGCTTTTGCTGGTGGGTTTCCTTGTTTGAACGGAAGTTTCCAATCGAATCCGTATAAATTTTGCCCCATCATAATTTTTTGAGGAGGCATTTGAGATTTTGCGTATTGAAGTACTTCTTTTACAGGGCCGATAGGAGAGATTGCCATCGGTGGTCCGCCCTGCCATCCCCAGTCATATGTCATAATGACGACGAAATCAACAATTTGTCCTTGTGCTTTATAATCGTGAGCTTCGAAAAATTTTCCCTTTTGATTGGAACTTGTTTTCGGTACAAGCGTTGTACTTAATGTGTATCCGTTAGGTAAGCGTGTTTTCACATTTCGTAAAAAACGATTATACGCTTCGCGATCTTCGGGTGCAACACTCTCAAAATCGAAATGAATATCTCGCATACCGTACTTCTCAGCAGTTTGCAAAATATTTGTAATAAATTTGTTTTGGATTGTTGCGTCCCGTAAAATAACGGATGTTAGATCGGCACTGAAATTTCCGTTTTCGATGTTCGTAATAACGAGCATAGGGATGGTATTACCTTGCGTTGCAATATTAGCGATTTTAGCTGTTTCAGTTGGTTCTTTTAACGTACCATCTCTTTTTGCCTCGAAGCTGAAGTAAGCTAAGTATGTTAAAAATGGATTAATAGCACGTGTAGCATTAACTAAACTTTCTTTAATAGGTATAGTGGAAGGTTGTAAATAAGCGATGGATTCTACTGCACGTTTCGTCCATTTCGGTATATATAATTGCTGTCCAACGTGGAGAATGGATTTTAAAGATAAGTTATTCACTTTAGCTAAACTAGCGAGAGGAACGTTATATGTTTGAGAGATTCGATATAGGCTATCGCCAGGCTGTACATAATAATTATTCCCTTTCGTATTCACGATCAGTGCCTGACCAACAACGAGTGTTTCAGCTGGATTTAATCCATTGTCTTTTACTATCTCGTCAGGTGTTGATCCATATTTTGATGCCAAGCTATATACGCTATCACCGCTACGAACCGTTACAATTTGAATCATATGCTTGCTCCTTTCGGTAAAAGATTCACTGTTTTTATTTTATTTTTGATTTCACTGTATTATGATTAAATGTATGCAAGGTAGCAGAAGTGAAAGAAGGCGAATATATATGTTTGTAGCAGAACATGAAGTTGAAATCCGTTATGCGGAAACAGATCAAATGGGTGTTGTTTACCATTCAAACTATTTAGTGTGGCTTGAATTAGGTCGCACGAAACTTATACAAGATTTAGGGTTTTCATATGTTGAAATGGAGAAAGAAGGAATTATTTCTCCTGTGTTAGATTTGCAAATTTCTTATCGTAAAGCAATGCGTTACGGGGAAAAAGCAATTGTAAAAACGTGGGTTGATACAGTGAGCCCGCTTCGCGTTGTATATGGATATGAAATATATAATGGTGAAGGTGAACTTTGTATTACGGCAAGTACGACAAATATTTGTGCGAAAAAAGAAGGGTTCAGGCCCGTATCATTTAAAAAGTTCTATCCAGAGTGGTATGCGAAATATGAGGAAATTAAGAAAAAATAAAAAAGCGTGGCGGAAGCCACGTTTTTTTATTTTTCATAATTAAATTGCGGGAAATCATCACCGTCGTTAAATGTAACAGATAAATTATGTCCATCGAAGAACCATTCATCATCGCTTTCAATAAAGAAGTTAATACCTTCTTCTTGAATTTGAACAGCAGGATGTGCAGGATCATCTTTACGAATACCTAAAGAAAGTCCTTTTTGCACAGTACTACAACCGCCATATTGTACGAAAAGGCGCAGTGTTTCACCCGATTGTAAGTTTAATTCGTTTTTATACCATTGTGCTGCTTCTTTTGTTACGGAAAGATTCATGTATAGTTCCTCCAAATTATGTTGCTTTTTCTTTAGTATAAAAAATAACGCAAAAAGACGCTATTAATATGCTTCACGTTTTCTTTTTGCGTTATGTGGGTTACGATCTTATTTTTGCTTTTTTGAAAAGTTTGCTTTCGGTTCAGTTTTATTTATAATTCGTCCAATATTTGCACGGTGTTTATAAATAACCATACCTGCTAATAAACACATCGCAATAATGAAGATTTTATCCCCGCTAACAATTGATGCGATAACGGCAACGACAGCTGTTACCATAGAAGAAAGTGATACGTATCTTGTTGTAAATAAAAGGCTGAAAAAGACAACAGCTAAAATTGCAAAAACAACTGGTGAGTAGCATAATAGCACGCCAGCAGAAGTTGCAACTGCTTTACCACCACGGAATTTCGCGAAAATCGGATACACATGTCCAAGAACAGCTGCTAATCCGAACCATAGTGGATGAATGTCTAACGCGAAAATAATCGGTAGACTCGTTGCTAATGTACCTTTTAAAATGTCAGCAATTGTAACGATAAAACCTGCTTTTTTCCCTAGTGTGCGGAATGTATTTGTTCCGCCTAAATTACCGCTTCCGTGCTCACGAATGTCAATTCCATAACCAATCTTTCCAACGACTAGTGCAAATGGAATGGAGCCAAGTAAGTAGGCAACGATAAATAAAAGATATGTAGTAACCATAAGTTCAGTCTCCTTTATTCAAATGTGTTGATAAAGGGTAAAAAGAGTTTTTCCCGTATATTGTACCATACATTTGTAAAGAGCACATTTCTTTTTTGTAAATGAAAAATTCATTATTTCGTGCAAAAAATTTCACAGGAATGTTACATTTCTCACAGAAACACTAAGACTATATGTAGTAACATTTTAATCAAAAGACAACAACATATTGGTGGAGGGTTATAAATGTTACAAAAAAATACACGTGGAGAAGAATTAATGAGAGTATTTGAGACAATAGTCCACGGCAATGAACAAGATTTAATGCAAGAAAATGCAAATGTAGACGGCCGCTCTCCGATGGGAGTAATGGGAACGTTCGCATCTGAGAGTGCGAAATATTACGCTGTTGAAAATTTATTGTCAGATTCAGTGAAAAAAGCGATAAATGAAAATATATTATATCCGCATGACTTAGATTTTTATGCGACTGGAACGACAACTTGTTCGCAAATTCCGTTAGCGCAAATGCTTGCGAACGGTTTTCATACCGGACATGGACATATGAGACAACCGCAAGACATTAAAAGTGCATTAGCTCTTTCATCTATTATTTTTCAAGCGAATCAAAATATGCAGCACGGTGGTCAATCGTTTGCACTCTTTGATGTTGATTTAGCTCCATATGTGAGAAAAACAGTAGAGAGACATAAGAAACGATTACAGTCATATCCGCTTACGAAAGAACAAATAGAAGAATTTGCGTGGAAAGAAACAGAAAATGATACGTATCAGGCGTGTGAAGCTTTTATTCATAATTCAAATAGTATGCATAGTAGGGGCGGGGGACAAGTACCGTTTATTTCTATTAATTATGGAACAGACACATCGAAAGAAGGAAGACTTTTAATTAAACAACTTTTAAAAGCGACACAAGCTGGTCTTGGTAAAGGGGAAACACCAATTTTTCCTATTCAAATTTTTAAAATGAAAAAAGGTGTGAATTTTGAAGAAAGTGATCCGAACTATGATTTATTTGAATTAGCGTTAGAGACAACGGCTGAACGATTATTCCCTAACTTTTCATTTTTAGATGCGCCATTTAATGCTGTGCATTATGATGGAAGACCGGAAAGTGAAGTATGTTACATGGGATGTCGTACTCGTGTTATGTCTAACATACATGGAGAAGAAACGGCGATTGGAAGAGGGAATTTATCATTTACGTCCATTAACTTAGTGAAATTAGCACTCATTAGTGGTTCACAAGAAGCGTTTTTTGAAGCGTTAAATTATTACTTAGATGTAGGAATCCAGCAATTATTAGAGAGATTTGAGTATCAATGTACGAAACGAGCAAGAGATTTTCGATTTTTATATTCACAAGGTGTATGGCGCGGTGGAGAAAAGTTACAGCCTGAAGATTCTGTAGCATCGATTTTAAAGCAAGGGACGTTAAGTCTTGGTTTTATCGGTCTTGCGGAGTGTTTAGTAGCTTTAACAGGAAAGCATCACGGAGAAGATGAAGAATCATGGAAACTCGGATATGAAATTATTTCCTTTATGAGAGATAGAATGGATAAAGCGACAGAAGAACATGAACTGAATTTCTCAGTCATTGCAACTCCTGCAGAAGGGTTATCAGGGAAGTTTGTGAAAAAGGATAGGGAAGAATTTGGCGCGATTAGCGGTATAACTAATCATAATTACTATACGAATTCATTCCATATTCCAGTTTATTATAACATGCAAGCGATAAATAAAATTCGTTTAGAAGGCCCGTTCCACGCTCTATGTAACGGGGGACATATTACGTATATTGAACTAGATGGAGCAGCAATGCATAACAAGAAGGCATTAAAACAAATTGTACAAGCGATGGCAGAGAATGGCGTTGGATACGGTTCAATTAATCACCCTGTTGACCGTTGTAAGTGCTGTAGTTATCACGGAGTTATTGGAAATGAATGTCCGAGCTGCGGAAATGAAGATGAGGCTAACATAGAAAGAATTCGCCGTATAACAGGTTATCTTGTAGGAGATATGTCGAAGTGGAATAGTGCGAAACGTAGTGAAGAGATGGATCGGGTGAAGCATAAATGAAAGTGATGAACATCATTCATGATAGTGTAGTAGATGGAGAAGGGTTGCGGACAGTCGTGTTTTTTGCGGGCTGTCCGCATCGTTGTTTCGGTTGCCATAATCCAAAATCGTGGAATATTTGTAATGGAACTGAAATGACAGTAGAAGAAATTGTGAAAGAGATTGCAAGTAATCCATTAACTGATGTAACATTTTCAGGTGGAGATCCATTTTTTCAAGCTGCTGAAGTGAAACAAGTAGCAAGAGCAGTGAAAGATTTGAAAAAAAATTTATGGATGTATACAGGTTATACGTTAGAAGAGATACAGAGTTCTCAAAATAATGATATGATAGAGTTGTTACATTATGGGGATGTTTTAGTCGATGGAAGATTTGAAATCGAGAAAAAAGATTTAACACTTCCATTTCGCGGAAGCTCCAATCAACGTATTATTCGATTGAAAGAGTAAAAAGGCGGGATAGATTATATGAATAAAACAGTATTACTTGTTGAAGATGAAAGAAGATTACGTGAAATTGTTAGCGATTATTTTCGCAATGAAGGCTTTGAAGTAATCGAAGCAGAAGACGGAAAAAAAGCGTTAGAATTATTTGCAGAGCATGAAATTGATTTAATTATGTTAGATATTATGTTACCAGAAATAGATGGATGGTCTGTTTGTAGACGAATTAGAAAAGAATCAGCAGTACCAATTATTATGCTAACAGCACGTTCGGATGAGGATGATACATTACTAGGGTTCGAATTAGGTGCAGATGAGTATGTAACGAAACCTTTCAGCCCGAAAGTGTTAGTAGCTCGCGCGAAGACGTTACTGAAACGTGCGGATGGCGTGGTAGGGGTAGCTGAAGAAAATGCTATGTCTTTAGCTGGAATAGAAGTGAATCGTCTATCTAGAACTGTTTTAGTAGATGGAGAAGAAATTATTTTGACACATAAAGAATTTGAACTTCTCGTTTATTTAATGGAGAACAAAGGAATTGTGTTGTCACGTCAACATTTATTAGATCAGTTATGGGGATATGACTATTACGGTGATGACCGAACGGTTGATACTCATATAAAAAAACTACGAAATAAGCTAGGAGATAAAGCGAAGCATATCGGTACGGTTATTCGTGTTGGTTATAAATTTGAAGAATAACGCGGAACGTATTGTGCGCTTCACTCTAGGAAAATAACAATTTTATATCCTCTTTTGCAGGTAGAATGTACAAAAAATGCTTTTTTTGTCTACAATGTTAAATAAGCGTATTTTTTTAATTGGATTTCACGATGAGTTCACAAGAAGGACACAAAACGTGACTATACTGAAAATACGAATTCACCAGAGAGGGGAAGTAAACATGGGATATTACGACGGACCAAATTTAAATGAAGAGCATAGTGAAACGAGAGAAGTGAGAAAATCGGGTAGTAAAAAAGGCTATTTTTTCACAGGTTTAGTCGGAGCTGTAGTTGGGGCTGTTTCAATTAGTTTTGCAGCACCATATATGCCATGGGCTCAAAATAATGGAGCGGCGGTATCATCATTTAGTTCAGATTCGAAAGTAGAAGGTACTGTAGTTCCTGTAGTCAATAAAGCAAAAAATGAGACTGATTTACCTGGGATGATTGAAGGCGCGAAAGATGTTGTTGTTGGTGTTATTAATATGCAACAAAGCATTGATCCATTTGCAATGCAACCGACAGGTCAAGAACAACAAGCCGGTTCAGGGTCAGGTGTGATTTATAAAAAAGCAGGAAATAAAGCATATATTGTAACAAACAACCACGTAGTAGATGGAGCAAATAAACTTGCTGTAAAACTAAGTGATGGTAAAAAAGTAGATGCAAAGCTTGTAGGGAAAGACCCTTGGTTAGATTTAGCGGTTGTAGAAATTGATGGATCTAATGTAAATAAAGTTGCCACTTTAGGTGATTCAAGTAAAATCCGTGCGGGTGAAAAAGCAATTGCGATCGGTAACCCACTAGGGTTTGATGGAAGTGTAACGGAAGGTATAATCAGTAGTAAAGAACGTGAAATTCCGGTTGATATTGATGGCGATAAACGTGCAGATTGGAATGCTCAAGTTATTCAAACAGATGCAGCAATTAACCCTGGTAATAGTGGTGGTGCGTTATTTAACCAAAACGGAGAAATAATTGGGATTAATTCAAGTAAAATTGCACAACAAGAAGTTGAAGGAATTGGATTTGCTATTCCAATTAATATCGCAAAGCCAGTTATTGAATCACTTGAAAAAGACGGAGTAGTGAAACGTCCAGCCCTTGGAGTAGGTGTTGTTTCATTAGAAGATGTGCAAGCTTATGCAGTAAATCAATTGAAAGTACCGAAAGACGTAACAAACGGCGTTGTATTAGGTAAAATTTACCCAATATCACCGGCCGAAAAAGCTGGTTTAGAGCAATATGATATTGTAGTAGCATTAGATAATCAAAAAGTAGAGAATGCTCTTCAATTCCGTAAATATTTATATGAAAAGAAAAAAGTAGGCGAGAAAGTGGAAGTTACATTCTATCGTAACGGTCAAAAAATGACGAAAACAGCTACTTTAGCAGATAACTCAGCTACAAAGAATCAATAATCGGAATAAAAGAAAGTCTCTTTCATATTGAAAGAGACTTTCTTTATCGGCTATACTAAAGGAATAGGAGGGATTAATTATGATGATTGAAAACCCAACTCGTACGGAAATTGGTGAAGTATTAAAGAAAAGCAAAACAATTGCGGTTGTTGGATTATCAGATAAGCCAGAACGTACATCGTATATGGTGTCAAAAGCAATGCAAGATGCTGGGTATCGCATTATTCCAGTAAACCCAACAGTAGATGAAGTGCTTGGAGAAAAGGCAGTTGCTTCACTAAAAGATATTAAGGAACATGTTGACATTGTAAATGTATTCCGCCGTTCAGAATTTTTAATGGATGTTGCAAAAGAATTTGTGGAGATTGATGCAGATGTTTTTTGGGCACAATTAGGAGTACAAGATGAAGATACATATCAACTTTTAAAAGAAAAAGACTATACTGTAATAATGGATCGTTGCATAAAAGTAGAACATGCAATGACAAAATAGTATAGATTGTAAAGTTAGAAAGATTGCTTCAGCCCTTATTATAGATAAGTAGGGCCGATGAACGAGGTGTTCATCATGAGATTTTTTAAAGGCTGTTTTTGGGGATTGTTACTTGTAATCCCGTTTTGGATCTTGATCATTTGGATCATAATAAAGGTTTGGAATATGTAATCTTGGCATACATATCCATTTCTCGTTGACAAACGATTATTTTTCTGAAATAGTAGCCTAGAGGAATCCTTGTGAAAAAACAAGGATTTTTCTATTGAAAATGGTATATAAAAGAGATAAGATAACTTGCCAAAACTATAGTCGAGGCGTTATTCTATAATAGAAACATATGTTCTGATTTTGGATTAGGAAAGGGGCAAGGAGTTTGGCGAAGCATCAGTTCCAATATAATGAAGATGCGATTCAAGTGTTAGAAGGACTTGAAGCCGTT
This sequence comes from Bacillus sp. FDAARGOS_527, assembly GCF_003812125.1. Lineage (NCBI taxonomy): Bacteria > Bacillati > Bacillota > Bacilli > Caryophanales > Bacillaceae > Bacillus > Bacillus sp. FDAARGOS_527. The sequence continues at coordinate 2,669,195 of NZ_CP033795.1, read as the reverse complement.
CGAAAACGCCCGGGTATGTATATCGGGAGCACGGACAGCCGTGGATTGCATCATTTAGTATACGAAATAGTAGATAACTCCGTTGATGAAGCGTTAGCGGGATTTGGCGACGAAATTTCTGTCGTAATACATAAAGATAATAGTATTAGCGTTATTGATAAAGGGCGAGGAATGCCTACGGGAATGCATAAACTTGGGAAACCGACACCTGAAGTTATTTTAACTGTACTTCATGCAGGCGGTAAGTTTGGTCAAGGTGGCTATAAAACAAGCGGTGGTTTACACGGTGTTGGGGCATCAGTTGTAAACGCCTTATCAGAATGGTTAGTCGTAACGATTAAGCGTGACGGAAATATTTATGAACAACGCTTTGAAAATGGTGGTGTTCCTGTAACGACGCTTGAAAAAATCGGAAAGACGAAAGAATCTGGTACGACAATGCATTTTAAACCAGATACAACAATTTTCAGTACAACAAATTATAACTATGAAACTTTATGTGAAAGATTACGCGAATCTGCATTTTTATTAAAAGGGATGAAAATCTCAATAAAAGATGAACGAAATGATTTAGAAGATGTGTTTCATTATGAAACAGGAATTGAAGCTTTCGTTTCATACTTAAACGAAGAGAAAGATTCGATTCATCCAGTTGTATATTTCTCTGGTGAACAAAATGGAATTGAGGCAGAGCTAGCATTTCAATTTAACGATGGCTACTCAGAAAATATTCTATCGTTTGTAAATAACGTACGTACAAAAGATGGTGGAACACATGAAGCTGGATTTAAGACAGCAATGACACGTGTGTTTAATGAGTATGCTCGTAAAGTTTCGCTATTAAAAGAAAAAGATAAAAACTTAGAAGGTACAGATATTCGTGAAGGTGTAGCGGCTATCGTTTCTGTACGTGTACCAGAAGAAGTACTTCAGTTTGAAGGACAAACGAAGGGGAAACTAGGTACAAGTGAAGCTCGTTCTTCAATTGATGCCATTGTATCAGAGCATTTAGCTTACTTTTTAGAAGAAAACCCGGACGTAGCTACACTTCTTGTGAGAAAAGCAATTAAAGCAGCACAAGCGCGTGAAGCCGCTCGTAAAGCGAGAGAAGAAGCACGTACTGGTAAAAAGAAAAAGAAATCAGAAGGTACATTAAGTGGTAAATTAACACCCGCACAATCACGTAATCCGCAGAAAAATGAACTGTACCTAGTAGAGGGTGACTCTGCCGGTGGTTCTGCGAAACAAGGACGAGATCGACGTTTCCAAGCGGTATTACCATTACGTGGTAAAGTAATTAATACAGAAAAAGCAAAGCTTGCTGATATCTTCAAAAATGAAGAAATTAATACAATCATTTATGCAATTGGCGGCGGTGTAGGCAATGAATTCGATGTGGAAGACATTAACTACGATAAAGTTGTCATTATGACCGATGCCGATACAGACGGGGCGCATATTCAAGTATTGTTATTAACATTCTTCTACAGATATATGAAACCACTTATCGAAGCTGGTAAAGTGTTTATCGCACTTCCTCCTTTATACAAAGTAAGTAAAGGAAAAGGAAAAAGTGAAGTAATTGAATACGCATGGTCAGATGATGAATTAGATGAAGTAACGAAAAAAGTTGGGAAAGGTTACATGTTACAGCGTTACAAAGGACTTGGCGAAATGAATGCGGATCAATTATGGGAAACAACGATGAATCCTGAAACACGTACATTAATTCGCGTGAAAATTGATGATGCAGCAAGAGCAGAGCGCCGCGTAACAACATTAATGGGCGATAAAGTAGAACCGCGCCGTAAATGGATTGAGCGTAATGTACAGTTTGGTATGCAAGAAGAAGGAAATATTTTAGAAAATGAAATGATTATGGAGACGGAGGTGGAATAACATGCAAGCAGAGAAGTTTCATGACCTCCCGCTTGAAGACGTGTTAGGTGATCGCTTTGCACGTTATAGTAAATATATTATTCAAGATCGCGCACTTCCAGATGCGCGTGACGGCTTAAAACCAGTACAAAGACGTATTTTATATTCTATGTATGTAGAAGGAAACGTGCACGATAAAGCGTTCCGTAAGTCAGCTAAAACAGTCGGTAACGTTATTGGTAATTATCATCCGCATGGTGATTCCTCTGTATATGAGGCGATGGTACGTTTAAGCCAAACTTGGAAAGTACGTAATGTTTTAGTTGAGATGCATGGTAATAACGGTAGTGTTGACGGGGATCCAGCAGCAGCAATGCGTTATACGGAAGCCCGATTATCACCAATTGCATCTGAGTTATTACGTGATCTTGATAAAGAAACAGTAGAATTCGTATCCAATTTTGATGATACGAGTGAAGAACCGGTTGTTTTACCAGCAGCGTTCCCGAACTTATTAGTGAACGGATCTACAGGGATTTCCGCTGGTTATGCAACAGAAATTCCTCCGCATCATCTTGGAGAAGTTATTGACGCTACAATGATGCGTATTGATAAACCGAATAGTACTGTTGATGATTTATTAACAGTTATGAAAGGACCTGATTTCCCAACAGGTGGTATTATTCAAGGGATTGACGGTATTAAAAAGGCGTATGAAACAGGTAAAGGTAAAATTATTATTCGCGGGAAAGCAGAAGTTGAAACGGTTCGTGGTGGGAAACAGCAAATCGTAATTACTGAAATTCCATACGAAGTAAATAAAGCAAACCTTGTTAAGAAAATGGATGAGTTACGTCTAGATAAAAAATTAGATGGCATTGCTGAAGTGCGTGATGAGACAGATCGTACAGGTCTTCGCATTGTCGTAGAATTAAAAAAAGAAGCAAATTCTGAAGGTATTTTAAATTATTTATATAAAAATACAGATTTACAAATACCATATAACTTTAACATGGTAGCGATTAATAATCGCCGTCCAACGCTTATGACATTACCGAAAATTTTAGATGCATATATTGGACATCAAAAAGAAGTTGTTACGAGACGTTCACAATATGAATTAAGAAAAGCAGAAAATCGTCAACATATTGTAGAAGGTTTAAAGAAAGCATTATCGATTTTAGACCAAGTTATTGAAACGATTCGAGCTTCAAAAGATAAGCGTAATGCAAAAGATAATTTAAGTGCGAAATTTGGATTTACAGAAGCGCAAGCGGAAGCAATTGTATCCTTGCAATTATATCGTTTAACGAATACAGATATTACAGCACTACAACAAGAGGCAGATGAGCTTAATAAGAAAATTATTGAGCTACAGGCAATTTTACAAAGTGAAAAAAGATTACTTCAAGTAATTAAAACAGATTTAAAGAGAGTTAAGAAAACATATAGTGATGATCGACGCGCGATTATTGAAGATCAAATCGAGGAAATTAAAATCGATGTAGAAGTGATGATCCCACAAGAAGATGTCATCGTTACTGTAACGAAAGAAGGATATGTGAAACGTACTGGATGGCGCTCACATAATGCCTCAAACGGCAAAGACTTCGGTATGAAAGAGGGTGACATCTTACTTGAACGATTCGATACGAATACGACAGAGACAGTCCTCTTATTTACGAATAAAGGAAACTATATATATCTGCCAGTATACGAAATGCCAGATATTCGTTGGAAAGATTTAGGACAGCACGTTGCTAATATCGTTTCACTCGACCGGGATGAAACCATCATTTGGGCAACTGTCGTACCGAACTTTGAGGAAGAAAAGCGATTTATCGTATTTGTAACAAAGAATGGTATGATTAAGAAGACAGAATTAAACCAATATAAAGTACAGCGTTACTCAAGAGCGTTCGTTGCTGTAAACTTGAAAAAAGATGATGAAGTTGTTGATATATTTGCGACAGATGGAACGAGTGATATCGTTCTTGCTACACACGGTGCATATGCACTTATTTTCCATGAAGATGAAGTAAGTCCAGTCGGTGTAAGAGCCGCTGGTGTGAAAGCAATTAATTTAAAAGAAGATGACTATGTTGCTGCTGGTAAGCCATTAAATGGTGACAAAGATCAACTTATTCTCGTAACGCAGCGTGGTGCTGTAAAACGCCTAAAAGCATCAGAAATTGAGAAATCAACGAGGGCGAAGCGGGGACTTGTTATTTTCAAAGAGTTAAAACGTAATCCATACCGCATTGTCGGTATAGAAATTGTTAGAGACGATGAACTAGTTTACATGAAGACAGAGAAACATATCGTAGAAGAAATTGACCCGAAAGCGTATCGAAATAAAGACCGGTATAGTAACGGTAGTTTAGTGCTAGATGTTAATGATACTGGTGAAGTTATTGAAACGTGGACGAAAAAACGACCGGAATAAAAAAAGCATCTTGTCATGAATAATGGCAAGATGCTTTTTTCTAGGCAATTTATTATGTAAATTATAATAATCTTGTTATAATAACTGAATGAAATCGTTCTCATGAAGTGGACTTACTACCCACAAATAGCGGGATAAATGGAGGGGCAGCAACATGAAAAAAATAGGTGTAGGGATTGTAGGGTTTGGATTTTCTAGTACAACATTTCACATCCCATTATTACAAACGATAGAAGAATACGATATTCGTGCCGTGTTATCTTCAAAAGAAGAGGTAGTAAAAGAAACATTACCGAATGCTAACGTCGTGAGTGCAATTGATGAATTGGTGAAGCGAGCTGATATTGACTTAGTTGTTATTACTTCACCAAATACAACTCATTTTCCATATGTAAAAGAAGCAATATTAAACGGTAAGCATGTTGTTGTAGAGAAACCATTTGTTGTTTCAATTGAAGAAGGAGAAGAGCTTATTTCATTAGCAGAGCAGCATAATGTCGTATTAAGTGTATATCATAACCGCCGTTTTGATAATGATTTCTTAACGATAAAGAAATTATTAGAAGAGGATAGAATAGGGAATGTATACGCATATGAGGCGCATTTCGATCGCTTCCGTCCACATGTACGTGATCGATGGAGAGAAAAGAACTTACCAGGATCAGGTATATTATATGACTTAGGCTCGCATTTAATTGACCAAGCATTATCATTATTTGGGAAACCAAATGCAATCAGTGCAGATGTAATCAAACAACGACCAGGTGCAGAAATTGATGATTATTTCCACATAGTACTTCATTACGGAGTTAAACGTGTCATTTTACGTAGTAGCAGTTATGTGAAAAAGGCAGGTCCACACTTTACACTGCATGGAGATAAAGGTTCTATCGTGAAATACGGTATGGATTCACAGGAAGAACAATTAAAAAATGGAATGAAGCCAGGCGATAACGGTTATGGGGTAGACATTGAACAGAATTTTGCTACTCTAGAAACAGAAGAAGAGTCAGTATGTATTCCAACAGAAGTCGGCTGTTATGACATGTACTATAAAGGTGTAAGAGATAGTATTATAAGTGGTGAGAAATTACCTGTAACAGCACAAGAAGGTTTAGAAGTTATTAAGCTGATTCAATTAGCGGTTGAAAGTAGTGAAACAGGTAGAGTTATCACTGTAAAATAAAAAGACACGAATTTCGTGTCTTTTTATTTTTGTGGAACAGAAAGACCATAGAAAAACATAGTGACAATATCTTGAATATGTTTTTCGCGATCTCCTTCAAGAAGCTTGGCTCCAAAATCATCGCCTAATTTAGTAAACATTTGAATGTATAGCAACATCATTTCTTTAGTAAGGTGGGGATTAATTTCATTTTTTTGCTGTGCTTGTTCTAATATTTCTAAATACCAAGGCAAGATTTTTTCGTTTTGATAACTATAAATAAACTTTCGGAGCTCTTCATCTCTTTGCATCATTTGTAGTAACATATCCGGCTGAAATAACCCACCAGTATTCATTTTTCTTACAATCATTTTTTGCATCATATCATGAAAAGGTAATTTTTCCGCTGCAAGATCTTTATAATATTGAAATTCAGATATAATAAATTCTTGTATAAGCTCTCGAAATAACGCATCTTTACTTCCGAAATGATTATAAATGGTTACTTGAGAAACGTTTGCTTCTTTTGCAATATGTTCTATTTTCACTTCATTAAATCCGCGTTCTGAAAATAATAAGAAGGCTGCCTCTTTAATAGCACGTTTTTTCTTTTCTTTCACTTTTTCAAAGCCGTTCAATGCAATCACCTCAATTAAAATATACAAGAAAAAATAATGAAAAACAATAATATTTGAAATATAGACATATAAATATTTCAAAAAGTTGTTGCGAATATGAAAGATGAGGAGTACAATAATTTTGAAATATCATATATTAAATATTTCAAAAAATGAGGTGGAATTATGATTTCAGTTCAAAATGTCACAAAAAAATTTTCAAATGGAAAAGGTTTGTTTCATATTACATTTGAAGTGAAAGAAGGGGAAGTATTCGGTTACTTAGGACCAAATGGTGCCGGGAAATCCACAACAATTCGTAATTTAATGGGGTTTATAAAACCGACAGATGGTAAAGCGACAATTTTTGGATTGGATTGTTGGAATGAAGCAGCGAAAATTCAAAGAGAAGTTGGCTATCTACCAGGAGAAATCTCTTTTATTGAAGGAATGAACGGATTAGAGTTTTTGAAGTTAATGCAAGGAATGCGTGGGCTAAAGGATACGAAAAGACGAGATGAATTAATAGAACGTCTTCAATTTGATGTGAAAACACCAATTCGAAAAATGTCTAAAGGAATGAAGCAAAAAGTAGGGATTGTCGCTGCATTTATGCATGATCCAGAGGTGTTAATTTTAGATGAACCGACATCAGGACTTGATCCACTTATGCAGCAAGTGTTTATAGATTTAATAGTAGAGGAAAAGCAAAGAGGAAAAACAATTCTTATGTCTTCACATATTTTCACTGAGATTGAGCGTACATGTGACCGAGTAGCGATTATTAAAGATGGGCGCCTTGTAACGGTTGAAAATATTCATGATTTACAAAGTATGAGACGACAAGTGATAGATGTAACCGTATCATCAGAGGAAGAGATTAAATCTCTTACGCAATGTAATTTACAATTTGAAGCGGTAAAAGGTAGAGAGGCATCGATTATTGTACAAGGAAACTATCAAATTGTTTTACAAATACTTTCAAACTATAATGTAACAGCGCTTCAAACGAGAGCGATGGATTTAGAACATTTATTTATGCATTATTACGATAAGAAAGAAGGGGTAAAGCATGAATAAGCAATTGTTTTTAGCTAGTTTGAAAGAGACGCAAAAAAGTATTTTGAGTTACGCAACTGGTGCAGCTCTATATTTATGGTTGTTAATTTGGATATTCCCTTCAATGGTATCAGCGAAAGGTTTAAATGAATTAATAAGCGCTATGCCTGATAGTGTGAAAAAAATTGTTGGCATGGAAAGTCCGATTCAAAACGTAATGGATTTTTTAGCTGGTGAGTACTATAGTCTATTGTTTATTATCATATTAACAATTTTTTGCGTTACAGTTGCAACACATTTAATTGTCCGGCATGTAGATAAAGGGGCGATGGCATATTTATTAGCGACACCTGTATCTAGAGTGAAAATTGCAGTCACGCAAGCCTCTGTTCTCATATTAGGACTACTAATTATTGTAGTTGTTACGTATGTAGCGGGCATAGTAGGTGCGGAATGGTTTTTACAAGATAATAATTTAAATAAAGAATTATTCCTGAAGATAAATATAGTCGGAGGGCTCACATTTTTAGTCGTTAGTGCTTATTCATTTTTCTTTTCTTGTATATGTAATGATGAAAGAAAAGCACTTAGCTACTCAGCAAGTTTAACTATTTTATTTTTTGTACTAAATATGGTAGGTAAATTAAGTGATAAGTTAGAGTGGATGAAAAGTCTATCGTTATTTACACTGTTTCGTCCAAAAGAAATTGCGGAAGGAACGTATAATATATGGCCAGTAAGTATAGGTTTAGCTGCGGGAGCGCTTTGTATTTTTATAGTAGCGATTGTATTGTTTAAGAAGAGGGATTTACCGTTGTAGAGTAGAAAGTCCACTATATGAGTGGACTTTTTTTGATGAGGAGGAAACGAATGAGTTGCAGCTATATGTAAATGATGTAGAAAAGTCATTATTGTTCTATGAAGAAGTAATTGGTTTAAAGTTGTATAAACGAAATATGCATGCAGCACGTTTTAATTTCGACCAGTTTTCTTTATTACTAGTTAGTGATTCAAGATTGAATGAAAATCACTATTTTTACAATCGAAAAGAGATGAAGGGGAATGGCTTTGAACTAATTATTGTTGTCAATCGGATTGAAGAAGTATATGAACGTTGTAAAGAGAATCGGTGCACAATACAAGAAGAAATTCAAACTTATCCATGGGAGATGAGAGGATTTAAAATTGTGGATCCAGATGGGTATTTCCTTAGAATTACATCTAAGTAAAGGTAAACATGAAAAATGTTTACCTTTTTTTATGAAAATATTCAAAAAAATGAACCTTTTTCTAGGCTCATCCGTCTAATACATGTAAAGTTAAATTTGAAGTGAGGATGAAACAGGAGGAGCAATTGTGAAAGTAATCCCTTTATATAAAATGATTGTAAAAGAAGAAACCGATGTTTCTTTAGCGAAAAAAGGTGATCATGAAGCATTTATGAGGCTTATACATACAGAAAAAGTAAAGATGTATCGTATTGCAAAGGCTATGTTACGTGATGAGACAAATATAGAGGATGCGATACAAACAACAATTTTAAAAGCCTATGAAAATATAAAAAAATTAAAGAAAGAAGAGTTTTTTCAAACTTGGTTGATTCGAATTTTAATGAATGAATGTAATAACATTATTAGAACGTATAAAAAGATAATTGTGACAGAAGAGAATGATTACAATATGAGTGCGTGCGATCAGTATGAAGATATAGATTTGTGTAATGCGATTCAATCGTTACATGAAGAGTTAAGAGCTGTTACGGTGCTTTATTATTATGAAGATATGAATCAAGAGAGTATAGCGAAGCTTTTAGAAGTACCAAAAGGAACAGTGAAATCGAGATTGGCACGTGCGAGGGAACAACTACAGAAACGATTAAAGATGGAATAGGGGGTGCAAAGGATGGATAATGAAAAAATATTTGATGAGAAATTAAAAAAGAGAATAAAAGAAGAGAGTGTTATAGTGCCACCAGAGTTAAATGAAAAGATCAATTGTACACTACATAATCTCCCGGTAAAAAAGAAAGGTTACAGAGTTTATATGATGGCTATAAGTGCTGCGGTTCTAGCACTTTCAATTGTGTCTATGTCGGAGTTTTCTGATCAAATTTTTGCTCAAAACGGCGGAGTGTTTGAATATGTAAAGAAAAAGGCATTTTCTGATTACGAAAATGAAGAGGAAATAAAGGCGAATGCAAATTATCCGGATAAAGAAAAGATTCATGAAAAGATGCTAGATTCCATTGATCATTTTAATAATATTTCAGGACAATTTGAGGAATATTCTAGTTCGTCAAGAATTGCTACAACATACAAATATGCGATTGATACGGAGCAACAAAGAGGTATCTCTTCGAAAGAAGATAAACTAGTGAAAAAACGAACCATTATATATAACGAGGGCAAGAAAAAAGAGTTTGATGACGAGAAGTATACGTACAAAGAAACAAAATGGAGCCCGAAAGAAAGAAACTATGAACTATTAAAATTAAATCCTACGGAAAGGTTATTGAGAAAATCAGGTGAGAAAAAAAGGTATGATGATGAATATATAGGATTCGCGAAGTATAGTATTCAATCCGAATTTGCTGATCTATTAATTCGATATAAAGATTGGAATTATAAAGAAACGAAGTATCTTGGACTGGATTGCTACAAAATAGAAGGGACAATACATATAGAAACACCTGTAAGTACATCTGAAGATTTAAGAGGGAAATTTGAAATGGTTGTAGAGAAAAATACGGGGATTATGCTAAAGTTCCTTAGTTTCCACGAAGGTATGATTCAATATTCGATTACGACTGAATGGATACAAATAAACAAAGGGTTGAAAGAGAATGCATTTCAAAAGGATAGCTCTAAGTATGAAAAATTGAAAAATATATTAGATGAATAGAAAACGGAGGAAATGATATGGAGAATACCTCTTCTTCAAGAGAACAGAAAAATAAACGAAAATATAAAAAGACAACGATAATAAGTGTATTGTTAGCAATATTACTATTTTGCGGATTTGGATATGGTACTTACGTATATATGAAAACTTCTAATCTCGTACAAAAATCAAATGTTAATTTAGCACGTGGTGAAAAATCAAATTTACGTGAGGAAACTGTAAAACCGATTACGAATAATGTTTCACTTTTAATTATGGGAATTGATGAAAATCAAGAACGACAAAAGGAGTATAATGGTGCATTTCATACAGATGCACTACTGTTAGCTACTTTTAATAAAGATGATAAGACTGTGAAATTAACGAGTATACCACGTGATACATACACATATGTTCCGGTTGAAAAGAAAAAAGATAAAATAACGCATGCATATGGAAGTGGTTTCGTTAAAAATGGTAAAGATGGAGGGCCGCAAGCTTCAGTGGAAGCGGTAGAAAAGTTATTACAAGTGCCTGTTGATTATTTTGTAAAGTTTAATTTTAATTCATTTACTAAAATTGTTGATGGATTAGATGGGATTGAAGTAGATGTCCCAGTTGAATTTACGGAGCAAAATAGTAAAGATGAACCTGACGCGATCCATTTGAAAAAAGGACTACAAAAATTAACAGGGGAAGAAGCACTTGCCTTAGCAAGAACTCGCCATATTGATAGTGATGCAATGAGAGGACAGCGCCAACAACTTGTTATTGAGGCGATTTTAAGTAAATTAAAAAGTGTAGGATCAATTACGAAGCTAGAAAAAATAGTCGAGGCGGTTGATGGTGATTTTAAAACAAATTTAGCAATGGATGATATTTTATCTTTTTATAAATACGGTTTAAATTGTTCGATTGAAAAAATTCAATTAGCAGGTGATGATTTATACTTACCTAATGGTCCAAATGGGCAACGTGTATATTATTATAATCCTAATAAAAAAGATTTGCAGAGTTTGAGTAATACGCTTAGAACACATTTAGGATTAAGTGAAAAACAGATTGAGGAAAATTAAAGCAGATGTAATGTCTGCTTTTTTATTACGTTTAATAGTATGTACTTTATTCGTTAATGTTATATACTATTTTCAAATTTAAGATAATAGTGTAACATAAAATTGTAGTTTAAGTTACATAACAGGGGGGCTATTACATAGAATATATCATTAGCAATTATTGAAAAAGTATGGGAGAAATGAAAGAAGCAGGGGAGTATCAAAAATGAGAATCGTAAAGAATTTAACATTTCAAGTTATTGTGGCCATTATTTGTGGTATTGCAGTAGGAGCTATTTGGCCGAGTGTTGGACAAGAGATGAAGCCAATTGGTGAAACGTTCATCAATATGATTAAAATGGTTATTGCACCGATTATCTTTTTAACAATTGTGCTTGGTATTGCAAGCATGGGAAGTATGAAAAAGGTAGGTCGTGTTGGTGGTAAGGCATTATTATATTTTGAAATTGTTACAACTGCGGCTTTAATTATTGGTATCATCATAGCGAATGTTGTACGTCCCGGAGATGGATTAGATCCCTCAAAGCTAAAGGGCGGAGATGTTTCGCAATATGTACAAAGCGGGCAAGAAATGAAGTGGGTGGATTTCTTTTTACATATTGTACCGTCTAACATGTTTGAAGCATTTGCAAAAGGTGATATTTTACAAGTGCTGTTCTTCTCCATTTTATTCGGTGCTGGGTTAACGATGTTAGGGAAAAATGGACAACCGGTAATCGATTTTTTTGAAAGGTTATCGAAAGTATTTTTTAACATTTTATCAATTGTAATGAAATTAGCACCGATTGGAGCATTCGGCGGGATGGCGTTTACAATTGGCAAATATGGTTTAAGTACACTTATTCCACTTGGTAAATTAATGATTTGTGTATATGCGACAATGGCATTATTTGTTTTTATTGTTTTAAATTTTATTTGTAAACTGTACAAATTTAGTTTGTGGAAATATTTAGCTCACATTAAAGAAGAATTACTCATTGTTCTTGGGACATCATCATCAGAATCAGTATTACCGCGAATGATGACAAAGATGGAAGACTTCGGATGTTCGAAGCCGGTAGTAGGTTTAGTCATTCCGACGGGATACTCTTTTAATTTAGATGGAACGACAATTTATTTATCGATGGCTACTATATTTTTAGCACAAGTCTTTCACGTCGATCTTTCACTAGGTCAACAATTAACGATAATAGCTATTTTGTTAGTTACATCTAAAGGAGCAGCCGCAGTAACAGGTGGAGGCTTTATTGTACTAGCGTCTACTTTATCTGCGATGAATGTTATTCCATTAGAAGGGTTAGCGCTATTACTTGGTGTAGATCGTTTCATGTCAGAAGCACGTGCTATCGTCAATTTAATTGGTAACGGTATTGCGACTGTAGTTGTTGCAAAAAGTGAAAATGAATTTGATGAAGAGAAGTATACGAGAGTAATAGAGGAAATGAAAAAAGAGAAAATGGTCGGATAAAAAGTCAGCTTTGCTGACTTTTTTATTTTTGTAGAAAAGAGGTTTGTTACGATATACATTATTTATTAACAATAATTTACAGGTGTATTATAGTGGAAGGATATAAAGGTTATTAAATCAGTACATATAATTCAATGAGGTATAGTGTTTCGAAAGATTATGGAATTTTTATGAATATTACTGTAATAAAATAATTTTTTAAAAATTTTCAATAATAACACTTTACAAAACTCAAAAAATTAGTAGAATAATAGTTAATAAGAATCTTCTGATAAATATATAAAGAAAAACAGAATTATCAGAAAATTCTTAAATGAGAGCGTTTAGAATTAGGGAGGGTACAGAAAGTGAAAAAGAAAAAAATGAAAAAACTAACAGCAGTTGTAGCACCAGTTTTAGCAATGAGTATGGCATTAACAGCATGTTCTACATCAGGTGGAGATAAGAAGACAAGCACAAATTCTAGCTCAGGCGGAGATAGCAAATCAGAAGAAAAATTAGCAGCGAAACAAGTACTAAATCGTACTGAAACAAATGAGATTCCAACAATGGATACTTCTAAAAATACAGATACATTAGGTTCTCAAATTTTAGGGAACACGATGGAAGGTTTATATCGATTAGATAAAGATAACAAACCAATCCCAGCTGCGGCAGAATCAAGCACGAAGAGTGAGGATGGTAAAAAATATACATTCAAATTACGTAAAGATGCAAAATGGTCAAATGGTGATCCTGTAACAGCGAAAGATTTCGTATATGCATGGCAACGTTTACTAGATCCAAAAACAGCTGCTGAGTATGCATTTATCGCATTCCCAATTAAAAATGCAGAAGCGGTTAATAAAGGCGAAAAACCTGTAACGGAACTAGGAGTAAAGGCAGTAGACGATCTTACTTTAGAAGTTGAATTAGAACAAGCAGTGCCATACTTCTTAAACTTAGTAGCATTCCCATCGTACTATCCGTTAAATGAGAAATTTGTAACAGAAAAAGGGGATAAATTCGGTTTAGAGTCTGATACGACAGTATATAACGGACCGTTCGTTCTTACTGATTGGAAGCATGAGCAAGGCTGGAAACTAAAGAAAAACGATCAATATTGGGATAAAAAGACTGTAAAACTAGACGAAATTAACTATAGTGTAGTAAAAGAAGTAGCGACAAGAGTAAACTTATATGATACAAATGCAATTGACTTCGCGCTATTATCGGGTGAATTCGTTGATAAGTATAGAAACAATAAAGAAGAGTTTGGCACATACTCACAAGTAAGTACTTACTTCTTACGTATGAACCAAAAACGTGGCGGGCAAGATACACCGTTAAAGAGCCAAAAATTACGTGAAGCAATTGCATTATCAATTGATAAAAAGAATTTATCAAATGTTATTTTAAATGATGGATCTAAGCCTGCGGACTTCTTAGTACCAAAAGGATTAGCGACTGGACCAGACGGTAAAGACTTCCAAGAAACATTTAAAAATGGTATTAAACCAGATGCGAAAAAAGCAGCAGCTGCATGGGAAGAAGCGAAAAAAGAGCTTGGAAAAGACCAAGTTACAATTGAGTTATTAAACTATGACACTGGTAATGCGAAAAAAGTTGGGGAATATGTAAAAGATCAAATTGAGAAAAACTTAAAAGGTGTAACTGTTAATATTAAACTTCAACCATTCAAACAAAAACTGAAATTAGAAACAGAGCAAGATTATGATTTATCATATGCTGGTTGGGGACCTGACTACGCTGACCCAATGACATTCTTAGATATGTTCCAGTCTAATCATTCTCATAACCAAATGAGCTTCGCTGATCCGAAATATGATGATATGATCAAAAAAGCTGGCGGAGAATTAATGGGTGATGCGAAGAAACGTTGGGAAGAGCTAGGAAAAGCTGAGAAATTACTTCTTGAGCAAGATGTAGCACTTGTACCTTTATATCAACGTGGTGATGCATACGTTCAAAAACCAAATGCAAAAGGCATCGTTCACCATAACATTAGCCCAGAGTATAGCTTCAAGTGGGCATATATGACTGAAAAAGATGGGAAATAATTTTAAAGAATAATACTATCTTGAAGTGGATGCATACAAGTTTCTTAGCTTATTTTGTAGTAAGAATCTCGTTGTCCACGATAGAAAGATAAAATGATAGAGCATTCCAAAAGTAGACTATTGACTTTTGGAATGCTCTTTTATTATGAGATTAAATGTAAATGAACCGATAGATATAGATAATTTGTATAGTAACAACTGTGAAAAATGTCTTTTACTATTACAAAAAAATAATTTTTAGAATATTTTAAAAATAACTTTACAAAACCAGAAAAATTAGTAGAATATTAATTAATAAGAATTTTCTGATAACTAGTTATTAGAAAATCTCTCAAAATGAGTTTCGTACATATAATTGGGGAGGGTATAAAAATGAAGAAAAAGATGAAAAAGTTCACGGCAGTTGTAGCGCCAGTTTTAGCGATGAGTATGGCGTTGACAGCGTGTTCTGGATCTGGTGGGGAGAAGAAAACAACTACGACGTCTAGTGGTGGTGGGGAAGAGAAAAAATCTGAAATTAAATACGCAGCGAAACAAGTGTTAAATCGTACAGAGAATCAAGAAATTCCGACGATGGATACGTCTAAATCTACTGATACGTTAGGGTCACAAATTTTAGGGAATACAATGGAAGGATTATATCGTCTTGATAAAGATAATAAGCCAATCCCAGCTGCAGCGGAATCTAGTACGAAGAGCGAGGATGGCAAAAAATATACATTTAAATTACGGAAAGATGCAAAATGGTCAAATGGTGATCCAGTAACAGCGAAAGATTTTGTATTTGCATGGCAGCGCTTACTGGATAAAAATACAGCGTCAGAATACGCATTTATTGCTTACTATATTAAAAACGCAGAGGCAATTAATAAAGGTGAAAAGCCACTAACAGATTTAGGGGCAAAAGCGGTAGATGATTATACGCTAGAAGTAGAATTAGAAAAACCGGTGCCGTATTTCTTGAATTTAATGGCATTCCCATCGTACTATCCTTTAAATGAAAAGTTCGTAAAAGAAAAAGGAGATAAATTCGGTTTAGAAGCAGATACAACGTTGTATAACGGACCGTTCGTTATGGCTTCATGGAAACATGAACAAGGATGGCAGCTAAAGAAAAATGATAAGTATTGGGATAAGAAGACTGTGAAATTAGAAGAAATTAACTATAGTGTAGTAAAAGAAGTTGCGACGAAAGTAAACTTATATGATACAGGATCAATTGATTTCACACTATTATCAGGAGAATTTGTTGATAAATATAAATCGAACAAAGAAGAGTATGGTGAGTACTCAGAAGCAAGTACATTCTTCTTACGTTTAAATCAAAAACGTAATGGACAAGACACACCGTTAAAGAGTAAAAAACTACGGGAAGCAATCGCATTATCAATTGATAAAAAAGGTTTAGCAAACGTTATTTTAAATAACGGTTCAAAAGCAACAGATCAATTGGTTCCAAAAGGGCTTGCGACAGGACCTGATGGTAAAGATTACCAAGATACATTTAAAAATGGTCTGAAATATAACCCGAAAAAAGGTGCAGCAGCTTGGGAAGAAGCGAAAAAAGAGCTTGGTAAAGATCAAGTTACAATTGAATTACTAAGCTATGATGATGGAACAGCGAAAAAAATTGCTGACTACTTTAAAGATCAAATTGAGAAAAACTTAAAAGGTGTAACGGTTAATACGAAAATTCAGCCGTTCAAACAAAAACTAAAATTAGAATCGGCACAAGATTATGAAATTTCATTTGCTGGTTGGAGTCCGGACTATGCGGATCCAATGACATTTATTGATATGTTCGAATCGAAGAGCCCATATAACCAAATGAGTTATTCGAATCCAAAATATGATGAAATGGTGAAAAAAGCAGGGAATGAATTAATGTCTGATGCGAAGAAGCGTTGGGAAACGTTAGGGAAAGCAGAAAAATTATTACTTGAAGAAGATGCAGGAATGGTACCTTTATATCAAACAGGTAGAGCATATGTAATGAAACCGAATGTAAAAGGCATTGTGAAACATAACATTAGTCCAGAGTATAGCTTTAAGTGGGCTTATGTAACGGAAGGGAAATAATAAAAAGGAGCGTGTTAAAAGATAATTACCTTTAACACGCTCTTTTTCTATTAAATTAAATAGAGAAGAATAAGAAAAGTGGTACTGACATATAGTAGATGGGGGAGAATTCGTATAGTAGTAATAGTAAAATACTTAGTTACTATAAAAATAAAATAAGTGAAACTTCAAAAATGAGGATAATTAACAGGATGTTAATTAGTGAAAAGGTATTAATAACTAAGTTCATAGAAAAATCTCTCAAAGTTAGTTTCGTACATATAAATTGGGGAGGGTACAAAAATGAAGAAAAAGATGAAAAAGTTTACGTCGGTTGTAGCGCCAGTTTTAGCGATGAGTATGGCTTTAACAGCATGTTCTGGATCTTCTGGTGGGGAGAAAAAAACGACTACAACGTCTAATAATGGTGGGGAAGAGAAGAAATCTGATATTAAATATGCGGCAAAGCAAGTGTTAAATCGTACAGAAACGAATGAAATTCCGACGATGGATACTTCCAAAAATACAGATACACTTGGTTCACAAATTTTAGGGAATACAATGGAAGGTTTATATCGCTTGGATAAAGATAATAAGCCAATCCCAGCTGTAGCGGAATCTAGCACAAAAAGCGAGGATGGTAAAAAATATACATTTAAATTACGGAAAGATGCAAAATGGTCAAACGGGGATCCTGTAACAGCGAAAGATTTCGTATTTGCATGGCAACGTCTAGTAGATCCAAAAACAGCTGCTGAGTATGCATTTATTGCATACTATCTTAAAAATGCAGAAGCGATAAATCAAGGAAAAGGAGAAGTTTCGACATTAGGTGTAAAAGCGGTAGATGATTATACGCTTGAAGTAGAACTAGAAAGACCTGTACCATATTTCTTGAATTTAATGGCATTTGCTTCATACTATCCATTAAATGAAAAGTTTGTAAAGGAAAAAGGAAATAAATTTGGTTTAGAGTCTGATACAACGCTTTATAATGGTCCATTTGTGCTTACTGATTGGAAACATGAGCAAGGCTGGAAATTAAAGAAAAATGATCAGTATTGGGACAAAAAGACTGTAAAATTAGATGAAATTAACTATAGTGTAGTAAAAGAAGGGGCTACTCGAGTGAATTTATATGATACAGGTGCAATTGACTTCGCGCTTCTATCAGGTGAATTTGTTGATAAGTATAGAAATAATAAAGAAGAGTTTGGCGCATATTCGGAAACAAGTACGTTTTACTTACGTTTAAATCAAAAACGTGGTGGGCAAGATACACCATTAAAGAGCAAAAAACTACGTGAAGCAATTGCATTATCTATTGATAAGAAAGCTTTAACGAATGTTATTTTAAATGATGGTTCAAAACCAGTGGATTACTTAGTACCAAAAGGTTTAGCGAGTGGACCAGACGGTAAAGATTTTGCAGAAACGTTCAAGAATGGTTTAAAACAAGACTCCAAAAAGGCAGCGGCAGCCTGGGAAGAAGCGAAAAAAGAACTAGGAAAAGATCAAGTGACGATAGAGTTATTAAATTATGATACTGGTAATGCGAAAAAAGTTGGGGAGTATGTAAAAGATCAAGTTGAAAAAAACCTAAAAGGCGTGACAGTAAATATTAAACTGCAACCATTTAAGCAAAAACTAAAATTAGAATCAGACCAAGATTATGATTTTTCATATGGTGGCTGGAATCCAGATTATGCGGATCCAATGACATATCTTGATATGTTTGAAACAAAAAATTCGCAAAACCAGATGAGCTACTCAAATTCAAAATATGATGACATTATTAATAAAAGTAAGACAGAATGGATGGCTGATGCAAAAAAACGTTGGACAGAGTTAGGGAAGGCTGAAAAAATATTACTTGAAGACGATGTAGCGCTTGTACCATTATATCAAAATGCTAGATGATATGTAATGAAACCAAATATAAAGGGAATCGTGAAACATAATATTAGTCCGGAATATAGTTTCAAATGGGCGTATGTAGAAGAGAAATAAAAAAGATAAGAGCATTTTCAAGTTGCGGTATTAGAGCACTTGAAAATGCTTTTTCTATGCACTTTTATTTCTTCCTTGAATATATAAAATGAAAAAGGGAGAATCCCATGAAACGAAACACATACATCGATTTCTTAGCTTATTACGGAATAGGGAGTGCTCATCCAGGTGGTTTTACGTTAACAAAACAATTGCTAGCACAACTGCCCCTTAGACAGGGAGCGAATGTCCTAGAGATAGGTTGCGGCACGGGAAAAACCGCAGCATATATGGCAAAAAATTTTGGATATAAAGTAACAGCGGTGGAAAAGAATGAAATTATGATTCAAAAGGCGAAAGATAGATGGTCGTTTGAAGGATTAGATATACAATTAATTGAAGAAAATGTAGAGAATTTACCGTGTTTGAATAACTCATTTGAATTGGTACTCGGAGAATCGATACTTGCTTTTACAGAGAAAGAAAGGGTTATTTCGGAGTGCTATCGTGTACT
Source organism: Bacillus sp. FDAARGOS_527 (assembly GCF_003812125.1). Taxonomy (NCBI): domain Bacteria; kingdom Bacillati; phylum Bacillota; class Bacilli; order Caryophanales; family Bacillaceae; genus Bacillus; species Bacillus sp. FDAARGOS_527. Next base: position 2,649,985 of record NZ_CP033795.1, on the reverse strand, counting down.
ACAGAAAGACGGTAAGCTTGTTGTCATTGAAATGATTATTGATAGGCATATTGATAAGGGTGAGGAAGAGAAAATCGCTCAATTATACGGGATGAAAGAGCTATTAACTGAGAGTGAGTGGGTACAATTATTTCAGAAAGCAAATTTTAAGCGGGTTACTATTGCTGGCGGTGGTACAATTGCAGAAACAATCACTGCTTATATAGAAGAGCCGGAATGGAATGTATCACAATTTATTCCGAATGAGTTATATGAGGCATGGGTGCAACATGAAAATATAAGGCTTATGTACCAACACATTTTAGGGCATCGTATTTTTATATGTGAAAAATGAAGAAAAAGAGTTGGCTAAAAATAGTCAACTCTTTACTTATATTAAATGAAAAATAATGCAGCTAATGTAATTCCGAAGATAAAACCAAATCCGAGTTCAACACCCCAGCCGCAACCGCCGCCCCAGCCACAACCGCCGCCATCACAATTACCACAACCTCGACCACCACAACCGCAACCACTGAATCCACCGCCGCAACCGAATCCACAGCTGTCACATCTACTAAGGCCACCGCAAAGGTCACAGCCACCGTTTGCATATGCGTCATAGTATCCGAAGCCTGTATCAAAAGATGAATGCTGTTGCATGGGCTCAATCCATACGGAATCTTTTGTCACATCGATTATTTTACCTAAATGAATACGACCATCAATGTCTTCAATTCGCACAACTTTACCGAAATAACGTCGGCACGTATCATAACATTTTTGTCTATGCATGTTTCTTCTCCTTCCGCATTACAGTAATACGATATGTAAAGGGGACAAGTGCGGCTTGTACGAATGCCCTATCTATCATAATTGTTATAGGAAAGGGGAAATATAGGAAGAGGATATATAAGGAGGAAAAGGCATGAAATCTACAGATCAGTTTCAGACATACGAAGTATCATGGGAAGAGTTTATTGAAGCATTGCGAGAGGAAATGAAGAAACAAGTAGGGACAGATATTATTGATACAGTAGTTTGCAATTTAGAAGACGGTTTTGAAGTGTATACATATGTGCAAGGGGATTTGGATTTTGAATATAAGGAAGCGCTGGAAAGGAAATACGGGAGCGATGCAAAAACTCCTAATGTGCTAACGATTATGTTATTAGCTAGTATTTATAGTACAAGTGAAGAGAATATACGTTTGCATGCGGATCATAAAGATAATCCGATTGTTGAAGTGTATGTGAAGCAATAAATCAAACTTTTTGTTATGTGTTTTTAAAATAAAAAGTAGGAAAAGTCTGTTTTAAGTGTAGAGCTTAAACAGGCTTTTTTTACTTATAGTATCGGATAGAAAACGCTAGAAGGAATCATATTCAGCTTTTATAACTGTTTACATAATAAAGTTATGCTGTGTTCGTTGTCCTAAAATACAAGTCATATATCTTGTATCCTCTCATAAATTTAAACATAGGAATTTGTCTACAAAGGTGGCGAAGCCTCATCATGAAAATTCGAATTTGTGCCACATTCATGTTGTTTCTATTTATATGGTTACATCCTTTTTGGACTTTTGCAAAAGGAGAGGAGGCAAAGGAAAGGGTCGTTTCACTTGTATATGATGATTCGGGCAGCATGAGAAATAACGATCGCTGGAAATATGCCAATTATGCTTTGCAAAGTTTAGTTGCGCTATTAGATGAAAAAGATAAATTTTCTTACGTTCCAATGAGCAAGCCGAATGATCCATTAAACATTTCGTTAACGAAGGATAAGAGACAAACGGAAATTGAGGGAATTGGAGCGTGGAAAACGTATTTAAATACTCCGTTTAGCGCAGTAGAAACGGCGATGCAATCTATAAAAAAGGAAGCAGATATAGATGGGAAACGTGAATTTTGGCTTATTGTCTTAACTGACGGGGCATTTAATGATTTAGAGAAAGATAAGATTGGCGGAAAAGAACAAATTACACAAAAGTTAGCACAGTTTAAGAAAGAAATGGATGCAAAAAAGATATCGTTACATCCAATTTTAATTACGATGGAAGAGGATTTAGGACAGCAAGAAAAGGCACAACTAAATACGTTTAAAGAAATATGGAAGAAAGAGATAAATGGAGTTACGATGCCATCTAGTGGAGAGGATGGTATTGTAAAAAGCGTCAATCAAGTGGCGGCATTAGTTGCAAATCGTGATCCGTTCTCCTCTGTTGAATCGATTGTAAAAACGAAAGTAGTAGGGAAGAAAGTAGAGATTACAACACCATTTCCGTTAAAACGTATGACGCTTGTGCGACAATCGCCTTCTTTGTCTAATTATCAGGTCACACAAATTTCTAAACCATTACAATTACAATCTTCTTTTTCCATACATGCACCAGGTGAAGCGAAATTGTTCGGAAATATAGTTCATATCAGTACGGAAAATGAAGAAGTTATTAAACCAGGAACGTATACGATAGAAGTGGATCGAGATATTGAGAAAGAAGGGTTACAAGTACTAGTCGAACCGGCGCTTAATTATACTGTTTCTACTTATGACAAAGAGGATAAGGATAGAAAAAATGTTGAGGAAATGTATGAAGGTGTGACAGCTGTTATTGAAGCAAAACCTACTGAGTTGCCAGTTCAGTCTTCTTACTTTCAGGCAGAAGTAGAAATAGGCGGAAAGCAATATGCGATGAAGTGGGACGATAAAAGACATGTATTTTATTACGAAACGAAGCTTACTAAAGGATTAGTACGCGGGAAAGTTCATATGAACATAAAAGGATTTTACAGACAGACGAAAGAATTTAAAATCGAAACAACGAAAAAGCCTAAATTATCTCTTCGAACTGTCACGAAAGATTATGAAGAAAAAGTAACGAATTTAGAGAGTAGTAAACCATTTATTATACAACCACAGTTAGATGATAAGCCGATGACAGAAGAGGCTGTAAAAAAACTATTAAAATCTACTGGTGTCACATCTAAACAATCCATCAACTATGAAATAAAACAACATGGTAATCAAATTTATATTTATCCTCGACCTCATTACTCCGACACGTTCAATTTTACAGATACCGGCACCGTAGAAGCTACCATCGTAGTGCAGGATTCAAAGTTACAAGAAGTAAAGAAAAACATAAAACTCCACATTCAAGATGCACCGTTTTATGAAAAGTATGCGCTTATTTTTAAGTTTGTTATTCCTATCACTTTATTACTGTTAATAGTAGGAATAATCGTTTTAGGATGGATTGTCCGTCCGAGATTTCATCGTAAAGCACTATTGTATTACGAATGGGATCAAGAGGTAGCGAAAGATTGGTTATATCAATCTGAGCCAGAATTACTGAAAAATAAATGGTGGAAGCATTATTTTGGTATTCCGTTTAGGGCAGAAAGAAAGACTGTGCAATCCGTTACGTTTATAGCGAAGAAAGGATCAAAATCGATATTTGTAGCGAAAGAGTCACAAGTAGTAGGAATGATTATTGATGGGATGTTTATAACAGAGGATGAGGTTGGAATGGAACATAAGACACTATATCCAAATGAACTTTTAGTAATTGATAGAGGATATGGTAAGGAGATTTACAAATACGAGTGTGAATAGTAGGTGGGGAGAAGAGGAGAATGTTATCTTTCCCTCCTCTTTTCAAACAAGCAAGAATAGGAAGGTGGTTCACATGACGTTACAAGTTCCAACGATATTAATTGGTTTAGGTGGAATCGGTAGTACTGTGACACATCAAATATATGAAAGACTGCCTGAGGAGCGTCGAAAAAAGGTAGCAATGCACGTATTTGATACAGATGTGAATACATTGAGTAAATTTGATCATATTCGAAAGTTTAAGACGCAAACGAGTTCGAGCAAAACGCCTAGGGAGTATATTGCAGGAGATCCAACGATTCCAGAATGGTTTCCGATGGACCCGACTATACTTGATAAACCACTGACAGAAGGGGCAGGACAGTTACGCGTTATTTCCCGTTTAGCGTTACGTGCTGCGATGAAAGAAGATAAACTCACGTCCTTTTGGCAAGAAATTGAGAAGATTTTTCCAGTTACGAGCGATCAAACAGAATATGGAGTGCGTGTCATTATCGTAACATCACTAGCGGGCGGAACAGGTTCAGGAATGTTTCTACAAATTGCATTATATTTACGTGAAATGCTTCGGAAAAAACTGCAGCATCACAACATTTTAATACGCGGTGCATTTCTAATGCCAGATGTGTTAGTGAAGACGAGAACGGTTAGTGCGAAAGAGTTTGAAACGGTGCAAGCAAATGGCTATGCCTCGTTAAAAGAATTACATGCTATTACGCTTGGCTCTACTGGAGAATTATCAAAACGCGGCGGGGTTACGATTGAATTAGAGTATCGACCGGATCAAGTAGATGAAGACGGAAGAACGAATCATACAATTAAACAACATCATTTACCGTACAATTATTGTTTCTTATATGATTACGAAAATTTACATGGACACCATCTGCACAATTTATCAGATTATATGGAGCAAATGGCAAATACGATTTATTTACAGTTATTTAGTCCGATGTCCGCAAATCATTTTGCACAGGAAGATAATCAAATTCAGCAATTAGCAGAATCAAGTGGGAAAGGACGATATTGCGGAGCAGGAACGGCAAAGATTATTTATCCATATGAGCATGTGTTAAAATATTGTGCTTTAAAATGGGCCGTGCAAGGTTTAGATGAATCGTGGCTTCATTTAGATCAATTGTTTCAAGAGAAGAAGCATAGATATGACCAAGATGTAAAACGTGGTATGCAGCGTGAAAAGCCAGAGCGCGGGAAAAGTTATTTAGAAGATTTAGAACATCTTGCTACTCGTCCAGAGCAGGCTCATATTTTCTATAGACAAATGTACAATGAAACGCGTGAAGGAGCAGAAGGCGGTAAGGTTGGTGTTGCGAAATCTAAACTGTTTTTAGAAGCTGTAGAAAGCTATGTACAGCGTACGGTACAAAAAGACGAGGAATTAAATCGTCTGCAGCATGAGTGTAAAATTTCGGCTGCGAAACTGAAAATGATGGAACAAATGAAAGGTGAAGTAGCAAGGGTCGATCATGCGGTTCGTTTATATGCGTATGCGATTCCGAGCCGTGTACATGAACATGTAACGACACTTTTATATGACATGATTGAATCAGACCGTTTTTCACCGAGTGGTTCTGAAGGCCAGTCATATCAATTAAATACATGGTTTTTAAAGAAAACAGATCCAGTTCATCCAGTAGCAGCTCGTTTTATGTTGTATGAAATTCGAAAGCAGTTAGTGGAAAAAATGAATCGACTACATGAAAATAATGAACAAAAGCGTAATTTAATTCAAAACTACGATAAGAAATTTAATGTGAGTAACATTGATGGAACGGTAACAGCTGTACGCCGAGTAGAAATTGCGCAACAACAAGGTTGGTTCGGAAAAATGATTAATAACCAGCAGCGTTTATTTAAAAAGGAATTTGAAGATATTGTAACGCAGTACGTACACAAATTAAACGAATACCGTAAAGAAATGCTATTAGAACTCGTTTATCAATCGCTATATCAAGCAGTTAATAAAATGATTCAATATTGGGAAAGGTTTTTTGATAATTTACATGAAACACGTGAAAATTTATTGTTCGAAATTCAAAAACGAAGCAAAGAATTTGAAGGGAAAACAAACCCAACGAATGTATACGTATTAGCGGAAGAGAAGTTACAAGAAAAGATATGGCAAGATATGCAACAACATTTAAATTTAGGTGTATTACCGAAAGATATATCAGCAGAAATTTATATGAGCTTATACGGGGAATATTGCCGGGATGCGAAAACAGAAGAGATTCAATCGAAAAAGGTAGAAGACTTTTATCGTGAGCACATACTAAGTTATTGCTATGATGAATTACAAATACGCTATCGCGATAAATTAGAGCTGAATATCGTTGAGGCATTACGAAAAGAAGCGGATTATAAGAATCGTGATCGTGATGAATATGTTCGTGAAAAAATTGAAGACTTGTTCCATTTAGCAAGTCCATTCGTGCCGAAAGTTTCTCATCATAGGGAATTACAATATTGGGGTATACATCCATCTTTAAAGAAAGAACTGCAAGAGGAATTAATGCAAGAAATGTTTAAAGAAAAAGATACAGTAAATGAAGCTTTCTCGCCATTTGAAGTCATTTGTTATCGTGCACATTACGGTTTATCACTACAAGACTTTCCTAAGCTTTCGTCTGGACATATTGCAAATGGATTTATGAATGATAAAGGTGATTATTTTCAGTCGTACTATCGCCGTGTAAACAAGTTGAATAGTAAAAAATCTAGTTTAACACCGCATTTAGATAAGTATTGGCACTTACCAGCATTCATGCCAGACTTAAATGCAACGCAAACGAAGTTAGATTATGATAAATGTAATCGAGCTCTTCTATACGCGTATATGTATCGCTGGATAAGTTTAGTTGCTGTTGATGGTCAGTTCGTGTATCAATATAACGGTGTTGGACGTAGCTTCTTAATTCAGTCGATGGGTAAAAATATTTCAAGTGAAAGTTATAAATTACACAGAGCATTGCTTCATAACCCATTTATTTATGAAAACATTTTGTCCAGATTTGAAGAAGAACAAGAAAAGGCGATGATACAAGGTGGACATTTATATACGCATCCATTTGTATTAGGTGCTCAAGATATTAGATGGCTACGTAAAGAGCATGTCCATAATATTTTAGATATGATTTTAATGTATGACCGTGAAGCGAAATATGATCCAACGTTAGAAGAAACTTCTGATGAATTATTAAGACTGTTCCTTGATGAAATTGAGTTATATTTCCAAAACTATTACGGTACAGGTGCCGATATGGTTGCCAAGAAAGAGAAAGAAATGTTTATTAAACAATTGTGGGATCGTTCGTACGCGAAAGGATATGTAGATCCAAATAGTGCGCCTTATAAAAAGTGGCAAAATTTATTAAGCGTTCATGATGAAGAAGAAACGCCAAAAACGAATGTATAATGAATGAAAAGGGAATCCTTAAAAGTGGCAATACAGCTTTAGAAAAGAGGGATTCCGATGCCGTTTTTAGGAAGTGTATATCAAATATTTGGATTGTATCCAGAAATTTATTATGGAATGATTTCAGCTGAGCTTGCAGAGCAGCAAAGATTGGAAGAAGTGGAAAACGAAGAACCAGAAACAGAAGTGTAACTGTATAAGAAGCTTCAAAATAAAGATGATAACACGCTACTTGTTCTTTAAACGTATAAGAACAAGTAGCGTGTTTTTGCTATTTAATAATCCCATTTTCTAAAATTTTAATAGTAGGTGCTACTTTTACGTTAGCTTTTGAAAAGGCACTCGGCCAATCGTCTTCAACTCTTTTCCATTTTTCATATTGAAACGCTCTCGCATAATCACCAAATCCGAATGGATCAAGCTGCTGTTTTTGAATGTTGTGGATTAAATCGTTCAAATCTTTGTTTAGTTGTTTTGTAACAAGAGAAGTTAATTTCTTTCTATCTTTGTCTATATCCATATTGAATGTAAGTTCAGATACAGCGATTTTTAAATTCATTTTAACATTAAATTTGAAGCGGTTATCGCTATAGTCTGTATGGATATCACGATTCATGCTAAGAACATTTATTGTTACGAAATCGCCGCCATCGGTATCTTTTAAATCACTATTACTTTCAACTGAAGTAGAAGGGATTTTCAATGTAAGCGAAACCGGTGTATTCGCTTTCTTTTGTAACAAAAGAAGAAGGGCGCTTTCATAACGATTTAATGACATTTTATAAATTCCGCGAGAAGTTAATAGCGCGGAACCGGTAACGATAACATCTTTTTTACCTTTTTTTATTTCTGAAATAGCAGGTGTTATACCTTTATTAAACGTTTGCCTGTGAAATTCATGGAATGTTGTAAAAACGGTCCGATTGTACAGTTTGTTCGTATTAATTAAATCTGTTAAATACTCGGGAAGGGCAGGCTTGTCTTTAAAGTTATTATATATAACTGAAGAAATTGGACCGTCTACTGCAACCATACGCATGTTTCCAGTGTTTTTAGGATCACGATACCAAACATCAAGGTAAGGCATAGCCCCTTCTTGTTTTAAAAAATTTGTGCTAAATAAAATGAGCTGTAACTTTTCTGTAGATACTAAACCGCCACTTGAACTATTAAACGTTGCTTTTGCTTCTCGAGGTGTACGTACTTTCGCTTCATGTGTTTCGTACTTTTTTTCTACATCTTCATTAAAAATAGGATTTACGTGGTACACAATTAATTTTCCTTTTGCTTTTGCGTCAAAGCCGTAAATTAATGAAATTGATTGTTTTTCTAAGTCTAGCCGATCTCCACAGCCTGTTAAAAAGGTTATGAGAAAGTAAAGTATAGTGAAATGAATAAAGCGTCTCATTTAAATTTTTCTCCTTTTCCAATGCTGATAAAGTGTCATGTATAAGAGAAATACGACTGGAAACAGAAAAACGATAAAATAACTGGCAGTTCCCCAAAAGTCTCGCAAAGCACTTATTTGGTAAGAGGAAGGGATATAAAAGAATAAGACAACAATACACCCGAATAATAAAAACCAAATAGGTAAGGAACTCCCTTTTTTGTTAAGTAATTGATTGATTCCATCTGAAGCGGTAAATATGTAAGGAATGCAAGAATCAAAAATAATGAAGAGATAAAAAGATAAAAAAATAATTTCAAACCGTTCCAGAAATGAAAAGTGAAATGGTGTAACAAGAGAAAGGGTGGGCCATAAAAACTTTGTTATACCATCTGGACTAAAATAAACGAAAGAAACGAACGTGACTTGAAGATAGAGAAATAGTGTAATTAAATTTGCGATAACAATCCCTTTTTTGGCAGAGGATTTGTTATTCAAATAAGGATAAAGGATAAATGCAAACTCAAATCCAAGAAATGCAATAATAGTTGATTTTACGGTGTTTAAAACTGGTATCCAGCCCTCTTTAAGAAGAGGGAGAAGGTATATCCAATGCCCATCTTTAAGAGGGATAAACAATAGTAAAGGCATCCACAGTGTGAAAAACACAGTGAAAACAGCGTAACGACTTATAATAAGAACGCCTTTACATGCGAGCATAAGCATGGGAATAGATAGTAAAATCATAATTAAAAACATTGGAGTTCTAGGTAAAATCCAAATGTGAATAACGTATAAGAGGGAAAAAATTAAGGAAATAGCTGCAAGGACAGCATATAAAATCCAAAAAATCATTCCTGCTCTTCCTAGCCACTTCCCAAGATAACGAGTTAGCACATCGAGTAAAGTATACCCAGGGTGCTTTTCCATGATTTTCACAATACATAGACTGACTAAAGTAGTGATAGCGCATCCAATAATGATAGAAATCCATCCATCTGTATTCGCCCCTTGTGCAACTTCGCGAGGAAGTGTAAGGACACCGAATCCTACTTGAACACCACTAATCGTTAAAATGTATTGAAATAAACTAATCTCCCTCTTTGCATGCTTTGTCACTTCTCTTCCTCCGTTCCTTCTATATCGCGTTGTCGATTCTCTTGTTTTAAGTTAAGGGATAGCGGGCGCTTCTTCATTATTTTCCATGGTAAACGTATAAGAATATCTTTTAAATCCGAAGCAAATAACGGAGAAAAAGGACTACCATAAGGAACACCGAGAGATTCCATAGAAAGTATATGAATAATAATGATTGCCATCCCAACCATAATACCAATGACACCAAATAAAGAGGCAATTATCATCATTGGGAATCGAAGAAGGCGAATTCCTGCAGACATTTCTAGATTAGGGATGATGAAAGAAGCAACTGCAGTAATAGATACGACGATAACCATAACATTACTTACTATTCCTGCTTGAACTGCAGCTTGTCCAATAACAATTCCTCCTACGACACCAATGGTTTGTCCAACGGGTCCAGGAAGCCGAACTGCAGCTTCGCGGAGCATTTCAAGTACTAATTCCATCAAAAGTGCTTCTAATATAGGAGGAAAAGGAATTTTAGCTCGAGATTCTCCAATCGTTAACAATAATTTAAGGGGAATCACTTCATAATGAAAGGAAATCATAGCAATATAAAGAGCAGGAGCAAAAATTGCAATAAATAATCCAGTGAAACGAAGTAATCGTATAAAAGATGGAATCATTGGTCTGAAGCTGTAATCATCTATCGTCTGAAAAAAAGCTGAAAAAGTCATTGGTCCTATTAATACGCCTGGTGAACGATCTACAACAACAGCAATTCGCCCATCCAGAATATGATGTGCTGTTGTGTCAGGGCGTTCAGTTATTGATAATTGCGGAAAGAGAGTATAGGAATTATCTTCAACAAATCCTTCTAATTCTCCGGTAGTAAGAATGGCATCTACTTTGATTGATTCGATGCGGCAGGCCATCTCTTGTACAACATCTTCGTTTGCAATGTCTGCTAAGTACAGCAAAAAAACTTTTGAAGTAGCTCGTTCACCAACAGTGAATTCCTTTACTTTCAATTCGCGATTTGGAATATATCGACGAATAAGTGCAAGGCTGTCGCTCGCTACTTCATTAAATCCTTCGTGTGAGCTTTTTATGGAGCTCTCTGTTGTAGGCTCTTCAATGCTCCTTTTTGGTGCCGCTTGCGTATCAAGCTCTAAAGCGGATAATTGCCCGTTTATAAATAAAATACTTTTGCCGTGTAAAAGAGATTGTTCAATGTCTGTCCACTGTTGAACTTTTTTAATATTTCCGATAGAAACAGAGGCTTCCCAAAAATCGTCTTCATTCCACTCTTTAAACAAGAGAGGACGAAGGATGTTTACGTTAATAACAGTTTTGTCTACAAGTCCTTCCATATATATAAGTGCAGCTTCCTGTCCGTTTTTTAATGGAAAAGTGCGTGTTATTAATTCTGGAATACCGCTAAACAGTTTGGACAAGTGCTTTAAATTAAGGGAAAGGGAAGAAGAGATAAATTTATTTAATGTGTGATCAGCTTGCTCTTGGGTAGAAAAAGATTTTTCACCACGAATCCATTTATTAAAAGACCCCATTTGTTTGCTTACTCCTTGTTATGTTTTATCCCGATTGGTGAGGGTTGATTAAAGTTTCACTTTATATGGGTTATTATGGATAGTTCCAAGCTCACATATGCGTAGTTTAAATTTTATATTGTATATTTTTAACTTTAACGCTATAATTATAGTGTTAAAGATGGAATCGTGATATGACCTGTTATGAATCTATCGTTTTATTTATGAATAAATGGATTGGTATTTTAGCAAGATGTGCTAATAAACTACTCCACCATGATAATAACGTGCCGAAATGTGGTGCGTATATTTTCGTGGTGGAGTTTTTTTATTCTCAAAAAGGGGGAAAGACCATGAATAACAACATGGTTCATATTACAATTGACGGAAAAAAGTATACAGCGGAGCCCGGTTCAACGATATTGGGTGTTATAAATGAGAACGGGATTGAACATCCGCAAATTTGTTACGTGCCAGAAGTAGATCCTATTCAAACATGTGACACTTGTATTGTAGAAGTTGACGGAAAGTTAATGCGCTCTTGTTCGACAGTAGCGACAGAAGGTATGAACATTGAACGTAACTCTACTCGTGCGAAAGAAGCACAAACAGAGGCAATGGATCGGTTATTAGAAAATCATTTATTATACTGTACAGTATGTGACAACAACAATGGGAACTGTAAACTGCATAATACAGCAGAATTAATGGAAATCGAACATCAAAAATATCCTTATGAACCGAAAGTAGATGTAAGTGAAGTTGATATGACGCATCCGTTTTATCGCTATGACCCGAATCAATGTATTGCATGTGGTCAATGCGTTGAGGTGTGTCAAAACTTACAAGTAAATGAAACGTTATCGATAGACTGGGAAGCGGAGCGACCACGAGTGATTTGGGATGAAGGAGTAAATATTAATGATTCTTCATGCGTGAGCTGTGGTCAATGTGTAACGATTTGCCCTTGTAACGCTTTAATGGAAAAAACGATGCTTGGTGAAGCTGGATTTATGACGGGATTAAAACCAGATATTCTTGAACCAATGGTAGATTTAATTAAAGAAGTTGAGCCTGGATATAGCGGTATTTTTGCGGTATCAGAAGTGGAAGCGGCCATGCGTGATACTCGCACGAAGAAAACGAAAACAGTATGTACATTTTGTGGTGTAGGGTGTTCATTTGAAGTGTGGACGAAAGGACGTAAAATTCTTAAAGTACAACCTTCTTCTGATGCGCCAGTTAACGCAATTTCTACTTGTGTAAAAGGAAAATTCGGTTGGGACTTCGTAAATTCTAAAGAACGAATTACGAAACCTTTAATTCGTAAAAATGGAACGTTTGTTGAATCTACATGGGAAGAAGCATTGAATGTAGTTGCAAGTAAATTAGGAGCGATTAAAGAAGAGTACGGAAAAGATGCTATCGGTTTTATTTCTTCATCTAAAATTACGAATGAAGACAATTATGTGATTCAAAAATTAGCTCGACAAGTATTTGAAACGAATAATATTGATAACTGCTCACGTTATTGTCAATCACCAGCGACAGACGGATTATTCCGGACAATTGGTATGGGCGGAGATGCTGGAACGATTAAAGATATTGCACAATCTGGTCTTGTTATTATTGTAGGTTGTAATCCGACAGAAGGTCATCCTGTTTTAGCTACACGTATTAAACGTGCACATAAATTACACGGACAAAAATTAATTGTGGCTGATCTTCGTAAAACAGAAATGGCAGAGCGTTCAGATGTCTTTATTAGTCCAAAACAAGGAACAGATCAAGTATGGTTAATGGCTGTTACGAAATATACGATTGATCAAGGCTGGCACGATCAACGATTTATTGATGAGAATGTAAATTTCTTTGAAGATTTCAAAGAGAGCCTTACAGCATATACACTTGAATATGCAGAAGAAATGACTGGTATTTCAAAAGAAACACTGATTCAAATGGCTGAAATGATTCGTGATGCAGATGGTACATGTATCCTTTGGGGAATGGGGGTAACGCAAAATACAGGTGGATCTGATACTTCCGCTGCGATTTCAAACTTACTACTTGCAACAGGTAATTATCGTCGTCCAGGCGCTGGTGCATATCCGCTTCGAGGTCATAATAACGTACAAGGTGCTTGTGATATGGGTACTTTACCAGGATGGCTTCCTGGATATCAGCACGTTACGAACGATATGGAACGTGCGAAATTTGAAATGGCTTACGGAGTGAAAATTAATAGTGAACCAGGTCTGAATAATATTGAAATGCTTCACGCGATTGACGAAGGGAAAATGAAAGCTATGTATCTTGTTGGAGAAGACATGGCTCTTGTAGACTCTAATGCAAATCATGTACATGAAGTATTATCAAGCCTTGATTTCTTCGTTGTGCAAGATGTTTTCTTATCTAAAACGGCTCAATATGCAGATGTTGTATTACCAGCAGCGCCATCTCTTGAAAAAGAAGGTACTTTCACAAATACAGAGCGTCGTGTTCAAAGACTATATCAAGTTCTTCCTACGCTTGGAGATGCGAAGCCAGACTGGTGGATCGTGCAGGAAGTTGCGAATAAATTAGGTGCAAACTGGAATTATAGCCATCCAAGTGAAATCTTTGCTGAAATGGCAAGTTTATCACCACTATTCTCACAAGCAAACTATGAAGTACTGGAAGGATGGAATAGTTTCCATTGGGGAAGTTTTGACGGCACGAATACACCATTACTTTTCCAAGATGGATTTAACTTCCCAGATAAAAAAGCTCGTTTTGCGATTGCTGACTGGGTGCGCCCAGCTGAATTCCCAGCTGAGTTCGACCTTCATATTAACAATGGTCGTATGCTTGAGCACTTCCATGAAGGGAATATGACAAATAAATCAACAGGTATTCAAACGAAAGTGCCTGGCGTTTTCGTTGAAGTTTCTCCAGCACTTGCAAAAGAACGTGGAGTAAAAACTGGTTCATTAGTCCGTCTTGTCTCTCCGTTTGGAGCGTTAAAATTACGTGCACTTGTAACAAATCGTGTAAAAGCGAATGAGTTATATTTACCGATGAACTCTACAGATAATGAAACAGCAATTAATTTCTTAACAGGTCCTGCCGTTGATACGCGTACGAACACACCTGCTTATAAACAGACGAAAGTGCGTATGGAAGTGCTGGAAATTGAGGGTGAAAATCCGATGCCAAAAGCGAATCCGCGTAATAAAAAACGTCACCCTCAAGCTGGCATTGAGGTACATCGTAAGTGGGCACGTCCAGGGTATGTGCATTTAACGGATAAGTAGGAGGAGAAAAATATGGCTGCACCTATAAAAGTGATTCAAAAACAAGAATTAACTGAGGAAGAAATAAAACAGAAAAAATTAGATGATTTAAAAGAGCTTCTAGTTAATAATGAAGACGCTCTAAATCAAATGTTTAACATTGTAGGGGAATTGAATGATATTGGCATGTTAGAAGCTGCAAATTCTATGCTAAAGGCGAAAGAACCAATCGCAAAGATTGTTCTTGGCCAAGTGACTCGTGAGCCGGTTACAAATTTAATTAATAATATGATGGGGGCTGCGGGTGCTTTAACAGAACTTGACCCGGAACTTACGAAAAAGCTTATAGGTAGCTTATTAGTAGGGCTAGAAGAAGGTAATGAGCATCTAGAGAGTAATAAAAAAGTAGGAGTATTCGATCTTATGAAAGTATTGAAAGATCCGGACATTAACCGTGCTATCGGATTTGGGCTTCATTTCTTAAAAGGTATGGGTAAAGGGTTAAAAGACGAGTAACCTTCACGAAGTGAATCCTTTCGCCCAAATGTTTGTACGAAATAGTTTGGGCGGAAGGCTCATTTTGGTAAAATATATAATAAAGTAAAATGAGGTTTTTTGGGAGGTATAATTGTATGTCAAAAAAAGTACATGAATTTAATGATATGATTCGAAAACTTCGAAAGGAACTTTTCGGAAAAGGGCCAGAACGAATTCATACTGTTTTTGCTGAAAATATGGCGATTGCAACTCTTTACGGAAATTTAACACCTACTGAGAAATTCATTTCAAGTACGATGGACGGTGCGGAAATGGTTCATATGGCTAGAACGAAAATGATTCAAGAAGTGTATGCTGCGAATTCCCGTGAACATTTGGAGGAACTTGTTGGAGCGAAATTAGTGAATTTGTTTTCAGATATGAAAGTAGAAGAAGATATTGCAGTTTCGGTATTTGTTTTTGATAAAAATATAACGTGAGAGAAGGATACTGATCGTGAAACCGATACAGGTAGAAAGAGAAATCTTTCGTTATGAACAAGGGGCGTTTAAGCATATAGAGGACAGCATTGTAACAGAGTTTCCAGTCACGATTAAAATGAACGGACAGGAGTTTGTTACAATGGTTAGTACTCCAGAATATATAGAAGATATGGTAATAGGCTTCCTAGCATCTGAAGGAATTATTCGGAAGTATGAAGATATTGATGACATATGGGTACAAGAGAAAGAAGGATTTGTACATGTCACGACGACAAAAGTAAATCCGTATTACGAACAAATGCAAAATAAACGCTATATTACTTCATGCTGTGGCATGAGTAGACAAGGGTTTGTTTTTGCAAATGATGCATTAAGCGCAAAGAAAATGAATGGCGTTCATGTACAGGTTGCTGCAGAAGACTGTTTTCGATTAATGAAAGAAATGCAGCAATCTGCAGAGACGTTTCATCATACAGGCGGCGTTCATAATGCATCTTTGTGCAATGTGAGTGGTATTATTTTAAGTCGAATGGATATCGGTAGACATAATGCGTTAGATAAAATTTACGGTTATTGCTTAAAAAATAATATTTCTATAAGAGATAAAATCATTGTTTTTAGTGGTCGTATTTCTTCGGAAATACTATTGAAGGTTGCAAAAATTGGTTGTGAAATTATACTGTCAAAATCAGCTCCAACTGAGTTGGCTTTACAGCTAGCTGAAGAATTAGGTATTACTACGATAGGGTTTATTCGGAATGAATCCTTAAATGTATATACGCATCCGGAGCGTGTTTTAAATATAAAATAAGTAAAAGCGAGGCAATAAATATGAAATCTGTCACATTAGACAAACTACAACGTCCGTTAAAGGATTTACGTATTTCAGTTACTGATCGCTGTAATTTTCGCTGTCGATATTGTATGCCAGAAGAAATATTTGGTCCGGATTACTCGTTTTTGTCTAATGATAAAATTTTATCTTTTGATGAAATTGAAAGGATAACGCGTATTTTCGTTTCTTTAGGTGTTAGAAAATTACGGATTACAGGCGGAGAACCGTTACTTCGAAGAGGTCTTCCGCAGCTTATCGAGCGCCTGAATAAAATAGATGGTGTGGAGGATATCGGTTTAACAACTAATGGATCGTTACTTAAAAAGTTTGCTCCTGATTTATATAAGGCGGGTTTATCACGTGTGACAGTTAGTTTAGATTCCTTAGAAGAAGAGCGGTTTTTCTATTTGAATGGTAATAGAAGCAAAGTACAAAGGGTTCTGGAAGGAATACAAGCTGCAGCTGAAGTCGGTATGAAAATTAAAATAAACATGGTCGTTCAAAAGGGGAAAAACGAACAAGATATCTTGCAGATGGCGCAATACTTTAAGGAAAATAAACATATTCTTCGTTTTATTGAGTATATGGACGTTGGAAATTATAACGGTTGGGATTTAAAAGAGGTTGTCTCTAAACAAGAAATAGTAGATACGATTCATCAAGTTATGCCATTAGAACGAATAGAAGCGAATTATGCAGGAGAGGTTGCGACTCGCTATCGTTATATTGGAAGTGATGAAGAAATAGGTATTATTTCATCAGTAACAGACTCCTTCTGCTCCTCATGTACGAGAGCTCGTATTTCTGCAGAAGGAAAATTATATACTTGTTTGTTCGCTTCTATAGGAAATGATTTGAGAGAACTGCTTCGATCAGAATACACTGACGAGGAAATAACAGATGTCGTACGCGATATATGGAACAAACGAGAAGATCGTTATTCAGATGAACGCTTAAGTCATACAAGTAAAAGAAGAGCACCTAAAATTGAAATGTCACATATTGGTGGTTGATATATAAGCGTGACACTATGATGCAGTATATACAAAATGGAAGATGTGCAACGTTTGTAGATTTTCTATTTTATAGTAAAAGTGATGATTGATCTCTCTGTAAAAGATGTGCAGAGAAATTAAGCAGCATTCAAAAACCTTTATTTTGAGGAGGTTTTTTGAAGCTGCTTTTTTATTTGGAGAAAATGGAGGAATTAGTAATGGCATTTCATAAACCGGAACAAATTGCTGAGCTTGTCATTGAGGCCGGTGTTCAAAAAGTAAGTCAGACCTTGCCAGCAATGCTTATTCTCGGTTTTTTAGGAGGAGCGTTTATTTCGCTAGGTTTTTTACTTAACATTCGCGTTTTAGGTAATTTGCCTGAGCGCTGGGGGAGTTTAGTGAATGTTTTAGGAGGAGCGGTTTTTCCTGTTGGACTCATGCTCGTCGTATTAGCAGGAGGAGAATTAATTACCGGAAATATGATGTCACTATCTATGGCGCTATATGCAAAGAAAATTACATTGGTTAGTGTGCTAAATAACTGGATTTGGATTACTTTCATGAATTTTGTAGGAGCTATTTTCGTAGCGTATTGTTTCGGTCATCTTGGCGGATTAACAGAGGGAGATTATTTAAATAAAACGGTAGCGATAGCAGAAGGAAAGTTACATGAATCATTTGGGAGAACTTTAATTTTAGCAATTGGGTGTAATTGGCTCGTTTGTTTGGCGCTTTGGCTCGCTTATGGGACGAGTGATTTTGTCGGAAAAATAATCGGAATTTGGATTCCAATTATGGCATTTGTAGTGATTGGATTTCAGCAAGTGGTAGCAAATATGTTTGTCATCTCAGCAGTTATTTTTGCAGGTCATTTGACATGGATGGATCTTGCTAAAAATTTTGTTCCTGTCTTTATCGGAAATGTAATTGGCGGAGCTGGTTTTGTTGGATTTGCGTACTTTGCTTGTTATCAAAAACAACATTCTAATATGAAATAGAGTTCGTGAGAGGAAGGGTATGTAATGGCTGAGCGGTATTCACGACAACATTTGTTTAAACCAATTGGGAGTAGAGGGCAAGAAAAAATTCGAAATAAACATGTGTTAATTGTAGGAGTAGGCGCATTAGGAAGTGCAAGTGCCGAAAGTTTCGTACGTGCAGGTATTGGCAAGTTGACGATTATAGATCGCGATTACGTTGAATGGAGTAATTTACAAAGGCAACAATTGTACTCTGAACAAGATGCAAGAGAGAAATTGCCAAAAGCAATCGCTGCTAAAAATCGGCTAGAAAAACTTAATGCGGAAGTACAAATACATGCTTTCGTAATGGATGCATGTGTAGAAAACTTGGAAGAGCTATTAGAAAATGTCGATGTAATCATTGATGCAACAGATAATTTCGATATCCGATTTATAATAAATGACTTATCACAAAAACATAATATCCCGTGGGTATATGGTTCTTGCGTTGGCTCGTACGGTATGAGTTGTACAATTATTCCACAAGAGACACCGTGTTTACATTGTGTGCTGAAGAACGTTCCAGTTACAGGTGTGACGTGTGATACAGCTGGAATTATTAGCCCGACTGTACAAATCGTCGCAGCATATCAAGTGGCGGAAGCACTCAAAATTTTAGTAGAAGATTTTGCAGCAATTAGAAAAACATTTTTCATGTTTGATATATGGAGTAATCAAAACCATTTTATAAAACTAGGGAAAATAAAAACAGACGCTTGTCTCTCATGTGGTTTGAATCGAACTTATCCTTATTTATCATATGAAAACCAAACGAAGGTAGCTGCTTTATGCGGAAGAAATACAGTTCAAATTAGATCAGTAGACAATAGAAAATACAATTTTGATGATATAGAAAAAGTATTAAAAAAAGTGGGGGAAGTAAATCGGAATCCGTATTTACTATCTTGCCAATTAGATGAGTACCGCATCGTTGTTTTTCGGGATGGTCGTGTTTTTATTCATGGCACAAATGATATTTCGAAAGCGAAACAACTATATTATTGCGTATTCGGCTAATAGAAAGGGTTGTCAACAATGGAAAGAAGAGTACCAATCACAGTTGAAGAGGCTGTTCGTAAAGTGATGGGATTTGCTCATAACGGCTTAAAGGAGCTACTACCTATTGAATTAGCTTACGGACGTATATTAGCAGAGGATTTAGTAGCTGACCATGATGTGCCGTCATTTAATCGTTCACCGTATGACGGGTTTGCTATTAGAGCAGAAGATACGAATTTAGCAAGTTATGAAACGCCAATTGTATTTGAAGTAGTGGGTGAAATTGGTGCAGGATCGCTATTCGATGAGAAAGTAGGTCCGTTTCAAGCAGTTCGAATTATGACGGGAGCACAGATTCCGAGTGGATGTGATGCAGTTGTTATGCTAGAGCTGACTCGTCAATATGAGGAGGCTGGCAGTAAGTATATGGAATTGAAACGGTCATTCAAAACGGGCGATAATATTTCTTTTCAAGGTGAAGATGCTCGTAAAGGAACGGTTCTTGCAAAGAAAGGAACATACATTCATCCAGGTATTTCAGCTCTTCTTGCTACGTTCGGGTATAGCGAGGTGCCAGTTGCGAGAAAGCCTGTAGTTGGACTATTAGCGACTGGCAGTGAATTACTGGATGTAAACGATTCATTACAGCCAGGGAAAATCCGAAATAGTAATACGTATATGATATTGTCTCAAATCCGAAGAGCAGGCGGAAGAGTAAAATATTTTGGGAAGTTTAGCGATGATTTTTATACGTGTTTTACGGCTGTAAAAGAAGCATTAAGCCAAGTAGATATGCTCATTACAACAGGTGGTGTATCAGTAGGGGATTACGATTATTTGCCAGCTATATATGAAAAATTAGGTGCATCAGTTCTTTTCAATAAAGTTGCAATGAGGCCAGGAAGTGTTACGACTGTAGCGCAATTAAATGGCAAGTTATTATTCGGTTTATCAGGAAATCCATCTGCTTGTTACGTAGGGTTTGAATTATTTGTAAGACCTTGTATTCGGACGTATATGTTTAGTGAAAAAGCACATGTAAAAAGAGAAAAAGCGTTATTAGGAGAAGACTTTTTAAAGCCAAATCCATTTACAAGATTTGTACGAGGAAAACTAACATATAACGAAGGGCAGTTAATCGCTTATCCGTCAGGGTTTGATAAATCTAGTTCAGTTTCTTCTCTAGCAGAGACAAATATATTTATTGTACTTCCAGGTGGTACGAGAGGGTATAAAAAAGATATGTTCGTAGATGTTCTCTTGTTGGAAGATAACGAAGGTAGTGAATGGCCTTGGACATTTTATAAAGTGAGAGGTGATTCTAATGGGACAAGTGCTATTTGAGATTGTTGATATACCGATTGTAGTTGAAGAAGTAACGAATAAAGTTGCAAGAAGAGAGGCAGGTGCGATTACAACTTTTATTGGTACAGTGAGAGAATTAACAAAAGGAAGACGAACGCTATATTTAGAGTATGAAGCATATGAAACGATGGCAGTAAAACAACTTATGAGAATTGGTGAAGAAATTAGTGAAAGATGGCCGGATGCAAAAGTAGCAATTACTCACCGAGTAGGCCGGCTAGAAATAATGGATATTGCGGTAGTCATTGCAGTTTCATCACCGCATCGTAAAGTAGCTTATGAAGCGAATGAATACGCAATTGAACGTATAAAGCGAATCGTCCCAATATGGAAAAAAGAATTTTGGGAAGATGGGACGATGTGGATTGGCGATCAACTTGAAAATACACCATATCCAGCAGGAAAACCGAAGAAGGAAGAATGAGAAAATGATTACAATTTTACTGTTTGCAAATTTGCGTGAGGAAGTCGGATTAGATCGATTCGTAATTTCAGAAAAACAAGAAATGACAGTGCAGCAATTAAAAGAATGGCTCAAAGCAAACTATAGTTTACAATCGCTTGATAGAGTGATGGTGGCTGTTAATGAAGAGTTTGTAACGAATGAGGAGATGATACGAGCTGGAGATATTGTCGCATTCATCCCGCCTGTTAGTGGTGGATAATAAGCGTTTCTTGAAACGATAAGAAGATGCTATATATAAATTCGAATACGAGAAGGGATGAGTTCTATGCTTACTCAAGAACAAATAATGAATGCGTTAAAACATGTAGAGGATCCAGAATTACACAAAAGTATTGTGGAGTTAAACATGGTTAGAAATATACAAATGAATGGAACAGAGGTTAAACTTGAAGTAGTGCTAACGATTCAAGGGTGTCCGTTAAAATCAAAAATTCAACAAGATATTGAAGAATCGCTTCACGCAATTGGTGCCTCTAAAGTGGCTGTAACATTTAGTTCTATGACAAAAGAAGAACGTGCAGTCTTAACAGAGAAGTTAAAGAAAAATACTAGAACAGAAACTGGTATGCCAAGCATGCTTCGTCCTGATTCAGGAGTACAATTTCTTACTGTAACGAGCGGAAAAGGTGGAGTCGGAAAATCAACTGTAACAATTAATCTTGCAACAGCTTTAGCTCGTATGGGCAAAAAAGTGGGGATATTAGATGCAGATATATATGGTTTTAGCATTCCAGCTATGATGGAAACGAATCAAAAACCAACGATGATTGATCAAACAGCAATTCCAGTTATTAGTCACGGTGTTAAAATTATGTCTATGGGATTTTTTACAGAAGGAAATAATCCGGTTATGTGGCGCGGACCGATGTTAAATAAATGGATTCAAAATTTCCTTGCGAATACGCACTGGGGAGAATTAGATTATTTACTTCTTGATTTACCACCTGGTACAGGAGATGTTGCTATTGATGTTGCAGCAATGATTCCGCAGGCGAAAGAAATTATTGTTACAACACCACATAATGTAGCTTCATTCGTAGCATCTAGAGTAGGCGTAATGGCAAAACATACGAAACACGAGATTTTAGGTATTGTGGAAAACATGGCTTATTATGAAGAACAAGATGGATCGAAAAATTATCTGTTCGGAAAAGGCGGCGGGGAAATGTTAGCAGAACAATTGCAAACAGAAGTAATCGCACAAGTACCTTTTGCAAAACGTGAAGAAAATAGCGGTTCATCTGTATATGATGAAGATTCTCTTGTTGGAGAAGTGTTTACATCGTTAGCAGAAGATATTATTTATAAAGGATAGAGGAGGAATTTTTTATGGCATGTAATATCGATCATTCTATTGAAGATGTAATGAATAAGCTCGAGAGCCAAAAGAGTTTTTTACCGGAAGTGATTTTTAAAGAGGTAAAGGGATTTTTGCAAGGTAATCATTCACAGGAAATATTAAATGATGTCTTTCATCTTCTAAAAAAGTATGACTTAGTTAGTGAAGAAGAAAGAGAGACGAGAAATACTCAATTATTGCTGATTATAAAATAAATACGCTTTGGCTTTTGTTTTGTAACAGGAGGGGTAAATGTAATGAATATGAAGAAGATGATTGAAACGATAGAAGCAACAAAAATGACTGATGAAGAATTATCGATTACTCATTTACATCAAAAGCTCGTGAAGTTATATAGTAAAAAAAATGTTGCTCATTATACGGAGTTATTAAAATATATTTTATCCTTATCCGTGCAGCTTGATTTACATTTCGTATTGAAATATTTTGGTGTGCGACCGGTTGTTGCTATAGACGAGCGTATGCAATTTCAAGAGATATTTAAATGTTTAGCTAATAAGGATGATAATGGGGAATGGTTTTTAAATTTCGTTTCTTTATATGTAGGGCTAATTGTAGTTCTTCACTTTGATGAAAAAGTGATTGAGAGAAGTTTTTTCGATGCTATGGTAGTGGGTGAAGGGAATGAAATATAAGGATCTTGCCCATAACATCTTTCTATTTAATAGCTATAATTAGTCTTTTGATTGGCTATGTAAATATGAAGGTAACGAATTAATAAAAAGTGTTCTTCAGTTGTTTCCATCGTTTTTTCATGTTACCATTAAGCGAATTTTTCATAGGGAGAGAAAGCGATGAAATGGATTTATTTTATTATGATTAACGTTATAGCTTTTAGCCTTATGGGGCTTGATAAACGAAAAGCGAAGAAGAAACAGTGGAGAACGCCAGAAAGTACGTTGTTTTTATCAGCAGCAGCTGGGGGAGCAGTTGGAGCTTGGATTGGTATGTATATGTTTCATCATAAAACTCATAAAAAGAAATTTGTTTTCGGCATACCGTTACTTGTTGTAATAACGGTATGTTTATTATTCGTTGTATGAGAAATGTCGAAAGAAATGCAGATTGATTATTGGTAAAGTGAGCACGTGGGAACGTATAATGGAGAAAAAATGAGAAGAGGAGAAAAAGGAAGATGGGGAGTCAATCAGCAGAGCAAAAAAAAGGGATTATATATGCGGCTGGTGCGTATACGATGTGGGGAATACTACCAATCTATTGGAAATGGGTTGAGGAAGTCCCAGCAGATGAAATATTAGCACACCGCATCGTTTGGGCATTCGTGTTTATGTTAATCGTATTAGGTGTTACGAAGAGATTTCGTCAGTTTATTGGAGAGTTCGTGAATCTTTTTAAACGACCTAAATTATTAATGTCGTTAACAATAGCTTCAGTCTTGATTAGCGGAAACTGGTTTGTCTACATATGGGCCGTTAATCATAATCATGTCATAGAAGCAAGTCTTGGCTATTATATTAATCCGCTTATTAGTATTTTACTTGGTACAGTCGTTTTAAAGGAAAAGTTAAACTTTTGGCAATACGTTGCAGTTGGTTTAGCTGGAGTAGGGGTTATCATTTTAACAGTACGTTTCGGGGCTATTCCATGGGTTTCTTTATCACTTGCCCTTTCATTTGGATTATATGGATTAACGAAAAAATTGTTAAACTATGATGCGACAATTGGACTTACGATGGAAACGATGTTAGTGACGCCGTTTGCGATTATTTATTTAGTAATGACAGGAGTACATGGTTTCGGCTCATTTGGCTCGATTTCAATGTTATCGACATTACTATTAATAGGGGCGGGCATTGTTACAGCATTGCCACTTTTTTATTTTGCAAAAGGAGCCCAACTTATTCCGCTTTATATGGTAGGGTTTTTACAATATATTGCACCAACAATTAGTTTGATTTTAGGTGTATTCGTATTTGGTGAACATTTCACATCTACTCATATGATTGCATTCTTTTGTATATGGGTTGCATTATTTGTATTCTCGGTAGCGAAAACAAAGTTCTTGGTGCAGAAACAACCGAAATTTATAAAAAATAAATCAGCAAAAGTATCGTAATGCGTAGTATTTTCTACGCATTTTTCTTTATACTGATACTATAGGATTTCCATTATAGCTAGTAGGGAGCTGAGAACGTGGAAACGATTTTACATAACGATCCGCTTATGGCCGCTGTAATTTCATGGTTTTTAGCACAATTAACGAAAGTAGTCTTTAAATTATTTAAAACGGGCGAATTTGATTTTGCAAAGTTTTTCGCTTCAGGTGGGATGCCAAGTTCTCATGCTTCAACTGTTACAGCACTGGCGACAGGTGTTGGCGTTGTGGAAGGTGTGGAAAGTACTTTATTTGCAATTGCTGCTATTTTTGCCATTATAGTTATGTATGATGCTTCAGGAGTAAGGCTTGCGGTAAGTAAACAAGCGAAAATATTGAATGAGTTTTTTCACGGTAGACAAACAGAATATAAGAAGTTAAATGAACTTGTCGGGCATACGCCGTATGAAGTAGTAGTTGGTGCTTTATTAGGGATTATTGTCGGAGTAGGATATTGTTTATGAGCAGAACATTTTATATGTTCTGCTTTTCTTTGTATTCATACATATTCAGCTACTTTCTTGAATATCGTTATACGGATTTCAAAAGGGTGGGTGAGTAACTTGTTATTATATGAAAAAGCGCATGAAGAAATAGCGAGAAGAGCAACTGCACTTCAATCGATGCAATGGCAAGATGGTACGTGGCGATTTTGTTTTGAAGGAGCTCCGTTAACAGATTGCCATATGATTTTTTTATTAAAATTATTAGGTAGAGATAAAGAGATAGAACCGTTTGTAAAAAGATTAGCATCACTTCAAACAAATGAAGGAACATGGAAATTGTATGAAGATGAAGTGGGTGGTAATTTATCTGCTACCATTCAATCTTATGCCGCCTTACTTGCATCAGGAAAATATACAAAAGAAGATGCGAATATGAAGCGAGCGGAAAATTTCATTAAGGAACGCGGAGGCGTGGCGCGTGCTCATTTTATGACGAAGTTTTTATTAGCGGTTCATGGAGAATATGAATATCCTTCACTCTTTCATTTGCCAACACCAATCATGTTTCTACAGAATGATTCTCCCCTCAGTATATTTGAATTGAGTAGCTCAGCACGTATCCATTTAATTCCGATGATGCTCTGTTTAAATAAAAGGTTTCGAGTAGGGAAAAAGTTATTGCCAAATTTAAATCACATTGCAGGCGGGGGCGGAGAATGGTTTCGGGAGGAGCGGTCTCCGTTGTTTCAAACGTTAGTAAGTGATGTAAAACAAATTATCTCGTATCCACTCTCGTTACATCATAAAGGGTATGAGGAAGTCGAACGATTTATGAAAGAGCGTATTGATGAAAATGGAACGTTATATAGTTACGCAACTGCCTCGTTTTATATGATTTATGCTTTACTTGCGTTAGGGCATTCTCTTCAATCATCAATAATTCAAAATGCTATAACCGGGATAACATCTTATATATGGAAGATGGAAAGCGGTAATCATTTGCAAAACTCTCCTTCAACTGTATGGGATACAGCTTTACTCAGCTATGCGTTACAAGAGGCCCACGTTCCGAAAGATAATAAAATGCTTCAAAATGCAACAGCATATTTATTAAAAAAACAGCATACAAAAAAAGCTGATTGGAGCGTACATGCTTCAGCGCTTACTCCAGGTGGTTGGGGTTTTTCGGATGTAAATACGACAGTTCCAGATGTTGATGATACAACAGCTGTACTAAGAGTGTTGGCAAGGAGTAGAGGAAACGAAAAGGTAGATCATGCTTGGCAGAAAGGGATTAATTGGGTTAAAGGATTACAAAATAATGATGGGGGCTGGGGAGCTTTTGAAAAAGGTGTGACGAGCAATATATTAGCAAAATTACCAATCGAAAATGCAAGTGATATGATTACAGATCCTTCTACACCAGATATTACAGGGAGGGTGTTAGAGTTTTTCGGGACATACGCGCAAAATGAATTACCTGAGAAACAAAAACAAAGTGCGATAAATTGGTTAATGAATGTACAAGAGGAAAATGGATCATGGTATGGGAAATGGGGGATTTGTTATATATATGGTACGTGGGCTGTTATGACAGGCTTACGGTCATTCGGAATTCCATCTAGCAATCCATCATTAAAACGTGCAGCTTTATGGCTTGAACATATACAGCATAAAGACGGTGGATGGGGAGAATCATGCCACAGTAGTGTGGAGAAAAGGTTCGTTACTTTACCATTTAGTACACCATCCCAAACGGCATGGGCGCTAGATGCTCTCATTTCTTACTATGATACAGAAACGCCAATTATTCGAAAAGGTATTTCATATTTGCTTGCGAATCCTTATGTGAATGAAAAATATCCTACTGGAACAGGTTTACCAGGTGGGTTTTATATTCGTTACCATAGCTATGCCCATATATATCCACTACTTACTTTGGCACATTATATAAAAAAATATAGAAAATAAACCGAGAGATACCTCTCGGTTTATTTTGTTGGGTAGTAGGTCCCTGTTGAAAAGAATAAGGTTGTGTTTTCCTTATTTTTCAGTTGACTGGCGTTTTTGACGTGCATCAGCGGCATTTGCACGTGCATTTGCTTCTAAGTCATTGTGGTCAGCAAGTTCACGAGAGAACTCTACATCAATGCCATCAGTAGCTTTGTTTTGTTTGAAATTTTTTTTGTTCATTCGACACAATCTCCTTGCACTTTATCCCGCTTTAATGGGCAGTAAGACCCGACCTCAAAATTCAGCGAAAGCAAAGAAGTTAGGTGGGGATCGGGCTACCCATAAAAGTCCGATTGGTGAGGGCTGATAATCAGTGGGGGGAAGAAAACCCCCACTGATTAAAGTTTCACTTTATGCGACGTTGCAAAGTTAGTTTGACACAAATAGACTTTTTTATACAAAGAGGAATTGGAAAGTAAAAAGCCGAAATATACAGTATAAGTAATAGAAATGGGGGATAGCAATGGAGTTTTTAAACGGGAAAACAGCTGTTGTAACAGGAGCTGCACAGGGAATTGGAAAAGAGATTGCAAGGGTGTATGCAAAGCTAGGGGCGAAAGTATTAATTAGCGATGTAAATGAAGAGAAGCTACAAAAAACGACACGTGAGTTATCGGACGAAGGATATGAAGTGTGCTCATATCGATGTGATGTGAGTAATCAAAATGAAGCGAAATCGTTAATTGAATATGCGGTTCAAAAATTCGGTACATTACATATTTTGGTGAATAACGCTGGGATTACAAGAGATGCAATGTTACATAAAATGGAGAAGTCTGCTTGGGAACAAGTATTACAAGTGAACTTAACCGGTGTTTTTTATTGTATGCAACCAGCGCTTCTTTACATGAGACAACAAGGGTATGGGCGCATTATTAATATATCTTCAATTAGTAGGGAAGGAAACATAGGTCAAGCAAATTATGCGGCTACGAAGGCAGGCGTTGTAGGTTTAACGAAAACGGCAGCGAAAGAAGTTGGAAGTTTCGGTATTACGTGTAATGCGATTTGTCCAGGGTTTATGGATACAGATATGACAAAAACGATACCAGATAAAGTGAAAGAAAAGATGGTTGGTGCGATTCCAGTTGGTAGAATTGGAACCCCAGAAGATATTGCGAACGCAGCAGCCTTTTTAGCATCAGAATACGCATCCTATATTACAGGAGAAGTATTAAATGTGAGCGGAGGACTGCAAGTTTAAAGACATACATAATGAAAAGAACCTGACCGGATAGGTCAGGTTCTTTCTCATTAATTTAAGTTAAGCCAAACGCTCTTCACTTCTGTATAGTTATTTAATGCATAAGATCCCATTTCACGACCAAGACCGGATTGTTTAAATCCTCCAAATGGAGATGCTGCATCAAAGACGTTATAACAGTTTACCCATACTGTACCAGCACGTACTTTACTTGCAACGTAGTGTGCTGTTTTAACATTTTCTGTCCACACACCAGCTGCTAAGCCGAATTGTGATTTATTTGCACGTTCAATTACTTCATCAATATCGTTAAATGGTATTGCAGAAATAACTGGACCGAAAATTTCTTCTTTTGCAATCGTCATTTCATCATTAACGTCAGCGAATACAGTAGGGGAAACGAAGTATCCTTGATCGAATGGATTACTTCCTCCGCATAGTACTTCAGCACCTTCTTCAATTCCTTTTTCAATGTAGCCCATTACACGTTTTTGTTGTTCTTCAGAAACGAGAGGACCGATTGTAGTTTCTGGACTTAAGCCAGCACCTTGATTTAATTTTTTAGAGTAAAGGACAAGGTCAGCCATGACATTATCATACATTTTCTTCGGAACAAATAAACGTGATCCAGCAGAGCATACTTGTCCTTGGTTAAACATAACACCAGAAAGTGCACCAGGAATCGCGCGAGATAAATCAGCATCTGGCAGGATGATATTTGGTGATTTACCGCCTAGCTCAAGTGTAACGCGCTTTAATGTTTCAGATGCTTGGCGCATAATTTGCTTACCGACTGGAGTAGAACCAGTAAATGCAATTTTATCAACGAGTGGATGATTAACAAGAGCTTGTCCAGCTGATTCACCGAATCCAGGAACGATATTAATAACACCTTTCGGGAATCCAGCTTCTTCAATTAATTCAGCTAAGTATAGTGCGGATAGTGGAGTTTGTTCTGCAGGTTTTAAAACGATTGTACATCCTGTAGCAAGCGCTGCTCCCATTTTCCACATTGCCATAAGAAGCGGGAAGTTCCAAGGGATAATTTGACCAACGACACCAACAGCTTCATGGCGTGTATAGTTAAAGTAATCACCGGAAACAGGAATTGTTTGACCAACGATTTTCGTCGCCCAGCCGGCATAATAGCGCATATGTTCAATTGCGAGTGGTATGTCTGCTGCCATTGTTTCACGGATTGGCTTTCCGTTATCTAACGTTTCAAGCTGTGCAAGCTCTTCTTTATGTTCTTCCATTAAATCAGCTAACTTGTACATAAGCCGGCTTCGCTCAGCAGTGCTCATGCGAGACCAAGGACCTTCGTCAAAAGCCATGCGAGCTGCAACGACAGCTTTATGAATATCTTCGCGACCAGCTTCAGAAACGACGGCAAGTGTTTCGCCAGTTGCTGGGTTAGGTGTGTTAAATGTTTTTTCGGAAGCGCTTTCAACGAATGATCCATTCACATATAACTTTTTTGTACCTTGAAGAAATTTCTCTACCTTTTCATGAAGATTTACAGCTAGTTGACTCATTGTATAACCCCCTTGAAAATATAATTAAACGCAGTACGAGACGGCGTTTATTCCGAAATCAAGGATGTAGGAACTAGATGGAAAGCCTCTAATTAAAATCATAATTAACAAATACTGAAAATTCAAATTTCATTTGTGTTGCAATTGTAAAAAATATGTAATGTAAGAGAATCTTCTATATGATTATAAAAAATCCTGCTTGTTTTTGCTTTCTAGTAGGAAAAACTAGAAGAACAATGGTACAATAATACATCGTGAGAGGAGGGAGAAAAATGAAGAATTATCATGATGATCCACGCTTTCGAATCGCCCATAGAGAAGCGTTAATTGGTCTTGGACTTGCTATTATCAATTTTATAATATGGTACGGATTTGCTTATGGGCTTGGTAGTAAAAATCCAAGTGAATATACATATGTATTTGGTTTTCCAGCATGGTTTTTTTATAGCTGTATCGTTGGATTTATCGTTATGGTTATTTTACTTAGTTTAGTTGTTCGTTTTGTATTTCAAGATATTTCACTCGATGAGGAAGAAAAAAGTGAGGAATAATAGATGAATTGGTATGTAATCATTCCAATGATAATTTCGTTTATCGTTGTATTTTTAATTGGTGTATATGCTTCAAGACGTGTACAAGCGACTGCCCATAATAAATTTTTGCAAGAATATTTTTTAGGTGGGCGTGAGCTCGGTGGTTTATTATTAGCAATGACAATGATTGCTACGTACGGTAGTGCTAGTAGCTTCATTGGTGGCCCTGGTATAGCATACAATATGGGGCTTGGATGGGTATTGTTATCTGCGATTCAAGTTGTAACAGGGTATATCGTTTTAACGGTTATCGGTAAAAAGTTTGCAATTATCGCTAGGAAGATGGAAGCCATTACTCTTATTGATTATTTAAAGGGAAGATATAATAATAAAGCAGTTGTCATACTTTCTGCGTTATGTATTATTATCTTTTTATTTTCAGCAACAGTAGCTCAGTGGGTCGGCGGTGGTCGATTAATTGAGTCGCTAACGGGTCTCTCTTATACAACAGCACTATTTTTATTTACTTTTTCTGTACTTGTGTACGTATTAATTGGTGGATTTCGTGCAGTTGCTCTATCAGATACATTATTAGGTATCATTATGTTAGTTGGAACGACAATCATTTTAATTGCTACTGTCATTGCCGGTGGTGGAATTGAAAAGATTATGCAGGAACTTGTTCAAATCAATCCAAATTTAATTACACCATTCGGAGCGGATGGTAGTTTAACGAAAACATATGTGACATCATTTTGGATTTTAATTGGAATTGGCGTTGTCGGTTTACCGCAAATTAGTGTGCGTGCCATGTCTTATAAAAATTCAAAAGCGATGCATCAAGCGTTAATAATTGGGACGATTGTTGTGGGTACAATTATGATTGGTATGCATTTAACGGGTGTGTTCGCACGAGTCGTACTTCCAGGTATAACGGTACCAGATAAAGTAATGCCGCTACTCGCGATGGAGGTGTTACCTCCCTGGTTAGCTGGAGTTTTCTTAGCTGCACCGATGGCAGCGATTATGTCTACAGTAAACTCGCTATTGTTACTTGTAAGTTCATCAATCATTAAAGATATATACGTAAATTACATAAATAAAGATGCGGCAGATAGTACGATTAGAAAAGGGAGTTTATGGATTACTGCTATCGTAGGACTGCTCGTTTATGCAGCAGCAATTAAACCACCTGATTTTTTAATATGGTTGAATTTATTTTCTTTCGGTGGATTAGAAGCAGCATTCATTTGGCCGATCGTATTAGGGTTATATTGGAGGAAAGGAAATGCAACAGGAGCGCTTGCATCTATTTTAGTTGGGGTAAGCTCATATATGTGTATCCATCTTTTCTATCCAAATCCGTTCGGTATACATACAGTTGTCTTCCCAATTTGTTTTGCGTTTATCGCTTATATCGTTGGAAGTATGAGTGCTGTAAAGAAAACAGTATAGGTTAGTGGGAGAACGTAGTCCTTAGAGGACTGCGTTTTTTCGTATAAATTTGTTCTTTTTATTCTGTAATCCTGTGAATATTCATAAATTAATAACAATTGAGGGGATGGAGTTGAGGGTGATGAAAAAAGTATTGTTTTTAGGAGACCCGGGAATTGATGACTCTTTGGCAATTATGTATGGATTGTTACATCCTGATATTGATATTGTTGGTGTAGTAACTGGATATGGAAATGTAACGCAAGAAAAGGCGACAAGTAATGCGGCATATTTATTGCAACTGGCAGGGCGGGAAGACATACCTGTTATTAATGGTGCGAAAATCCCTTTATCTGGAGATATTACAACGTATTATCCAGAAATTCATGGGGCGGAAGGTTTAGGACCAATTCGACCGCCAAAAAATCTTTCTCCAAATATAAAGCCTTTTTGTGAGTTTTTTGACATACTTGAAAAATATAAAGGAGAATTAATTATAGTTGATGCTGGTAGGTCAACGACACTTGCGACAGCATTTATTTTAGAAAAACCATTGATGAAGTATGTGAAGGAATATTATATAATGGGCGGTGCTTTTTTAATGCCTGGCAATGTGACACCAGTCGCAGAAGCGAATTTTCATGGTGATCCTATTGCATCACAATTAGTAATGCAAAATGCCAAGAATGTGACATTGGTGCCGCTTAATGTTACATCTGAAGCTATAATTACGCCAGAGATGGTAAAGTACATTACGAAACATTCTAAAACGAGTTTTAATAAATTAATTGAACCGATTTTTACGTATTATTATAAAGCTTATAGAAAATTAAATCCGAAAATAACAGGGAGTCCAGTACATGACGTCGTTACAATGATGGTTGCGGCAAATCCCTCTATTTTGGACTATGTATACCGCCGTGTCGATGTAGATACAGTAGGGATTGCAAAAGGAGAGAGTATTGCTGATTTTCGTCCTCAACCTGATGCAAAAGCTTTAAAGAATTGGGTTCGAATTGGTTGGTCGTTACACTATAAAAAATTCCTCGAAGATTTCGTTAAAATTATGACGTAGACATAATGGGAGAATACAAGTTAAAATAATGGAGATGATTACTAAAATAATCATCTCCATTATTTTGTTTGTAAGAGATAGATAGAGAAGAGCTACACAATAGGAGAGGAATTTTACTTGAAAAAAACTATAGTATGCGCAGTGATTGTGGGTATTTTCGTTTTGCTAATATCGGGTAATTTTTTAGTGAAAAAAGTTTGGAGTTCGAATAATGATGATGCGCAGTATATCGCATCCTTTATTGAAGAACATAAAGATGAAAAAAATAGCGCGCTTCTAGTAAAAAGAAATGATAAAGTCGTTTATTCTGTAAATCCGAATGTTGTATTGCCAGTTGCTAGTACAATGAAATTAATTGTGGCGCTTGAATTTACGAAACAAGTTACGGAAGGGAAAATTGATTCGTCTAGTTTTGTTTCCATAAATGATGTGAATCGTTATTATGTACCGAATACAGATGGTGGTGCGCAAGATAGATGGCAAAGGTATTTGGAGAAGACAGGTAAGATAACTGAAGGAGCGATTTCTTTAGAAGAAGTGGCAAAAGGAATGGTTAAGTTTAGTTCGAATGCGAATGCTGAATATTTAATGGAAGTGTTAGGATTAGATAATATTAATCGGAATTTACAAAGTTTATCGCTTCCAGCACATCAGCCGCTATTTCCAATCGTTTCATCTTTATACATTCCAGGATATTTGCATAAAGAACTACACGTTCCGAAATATAAAATAGAGAAAAAGTTAAAAGAAATGTCTCAAGAGCAATATCGTCAATATGCGATGATTATTCATGAGCGCTTAAAAAAGAAGGGACCATTATTACAGAAGGAAATTCCTCTTTATTTAGAGGAACGTTACGATAAAATTTGGTCAGATCGATTGCCAGCTGCTTCTGCAAACGATTATATGGTACTGCTTCAAAAGGCAAATCATAAGGGTGGACTGACAGAAGCAGAAGAAAAAGTATGGGCTAACATCGTTGAAACAGATATGAGCGCTAAGAAATACCGTAAAACATTTAGACATGCAGGGCAAAAAAACGGCTATACGCCATGGACAGTTACAAAAGCAGTTTATGCGATGGATAAACGGGGGAACTGTACAGAAATAGTGTTTTTAGCAAATAATTTAAATGAGGACGACAGTGCAGAAATACGGAAACATTTAGCAAACTTGCATTTCCAAGTGTTGCAAAGTGATAAGTATGATGCGACTTTTATTAAATAAACTCGGTGCAGAGAGCACCGAGTTTATTTTTGTGTACAAGCACTTTTTTGCTATCTCTGGGTATGATGGGTAGTAATACTTAGGTGAAAGGGGAAAAGGTGATGAAACAAAGTAAAGAAGAGTTTATAAAGAGTGAAGGCGCTGATTTCCCTGGGAAAACATATGTGGATTGTGTATTACAACATGTATTTAATTTTCAACGAAATTACTTATTGAAAGATATGTTTCAAGTGCATAAAGCGCATATTACGATGCTGATGGAAGAAAATTTAATGAAAAAGGAAGAAGCTAAAGTTATATTACACGCGTTAAAAAAGGTAGAGGGAATGCCAGAAGAGCAATTGCTCTATACAGAGCAGCATGAAGATCTCTTTTTTTTAGTGGAACATTTAATTTCTCAAGAAGCAAAAAGCAATTTTGTAAGTAATATGCATATTGGTAGAAGTAGAAATGATATGGGTGTCACGATGTATCGCATGAGTTTAAGACGGTATGTATTACGATTAATGGAACATCATTTGTTATTGCAAGAGAGTATATTGCAACTTGCTGCTGATCATAAGGAAACGATTATGCCAGCTTATACCCATACACAACCAGCGCAGCCAACGACATTTGGTCATTATACGTTAGCGATTTATGATACGATGCAGAGAGATTTAGAACGCATGAAAAAAACGTACAAACTTTTAAATCAGTCTCCAATGGGAGCCGCTGCGCTAGCTACAACAAGTTTCCCAATTAAACGAGAGCGAGTTGCCGAGTTACTTGGGTTTACAAATGTAATTGAGAACTCATATGATGCTGTTGCTGGAGCGGATTATTTATTAGAAGTTAGCTCTTTACTTATGGTAATGATGACGAATACGAGCAGATGGATCCATGACTTCTTACTATTAGCGACGAAAGAATATGATGGTATTACTGTGGCGAAGCCATATGTGCAAATTAGTAGTATTATGCCGCAA
The DNA here is from genome assembly GCF_003812125.1 of Bacillus sp. FDAARGOS_527. Classification (NCBI taxonomy): domain Bacteria; kingdom Bacillati; phylum Bacillota; class Bacilli; order Caryophanales; family Bacillaceae; genus Bacillus; species Bacillus sp. FDAARGOS_527. The sequence continues at coordinate 2,615,090 of NZ_CP033795.1, read as the reverse complement.
AAGCGAAATCCAGTTTCCATTGAACACGCCCGTGCAATTACGAGTAGTGCTTTAGGAGAAGCATTTACAGTATTTCAAATGATTCATAATACACCATTTGGTGATATTGTTGATACAGAGGATGACTTGCAGCCATACTTATATAAAGGGATTGAAAAGACTATTCGTGTTTTTTCTATTATGAATGCAGTTATTCGAACGATGAAGGTTGAGGAAGAAACGTTGAAAAATCGTTCCTATAAACATGCAATTACGATAACTGATTTCGCAGATGCTTTAACAAAAAACTATGACATTCCATTTCGGCATGCGCATCATGCAGCGAGTGCTATTGCAAATATGTTATTGGAGCAGAAAAAGGAGCTTCATGAATTACATTTGAAAGATGTGAATATGTACTTACAAGAAAAATTTAATATAACTTTATTAGAAAAAGAGTGGAAAGAAATTATATCGCCAAAAGCTTTTATACAAAAAAGAAATGTATACGGTGGGCCGAGTAAAAAAGAAATGGAGCGCATGATTAACAATCGAAAAGAGTTATTTCAGCAAGAAGAAGAGGTATTTGAAAAGGAAAAACAGAGAATTTTACAAGCTGAAAATAATTTGAATACGTTAGCTTTGAATATTATTGAATCGTAAAAGAGGGATTTAGTGAATTAATCGCCAATACCTTAATAAAACTATAAATAGAGAGAAGAGATTGTCGATGATTCAATTGCATGTATATGAAGAGATTGTTAATTTTAAAGAAGAGGTTACACCATTTCTAGAAAAGAATGAGCAGGAAAATAATCTCATATTAGGCGTATTACAAATGGTCCACCAACCGATATTTATGGGGATAGCGAAACAAGGAGAAGAAATTGCGGTTGTATTTCTTCAAACAGAAGAGAAGAAACAAATTATTGTTGCTACGTCTGAAATTGCGGAAGAGGACATCGTGGAACTTGCAAAAAAATTAGCGGAAGTATATCCAAATGTTCCTGGATTAATCGGTAATAAGAAAATTGTACAGAGATTAGCCGAAGAGATTGCAGTGTTAGCAAATAAGAAAACTACTGTTGCGATGGAGCAAGGTATATATGAATTAAAACAAGTGAAGAAAAAGTGGAACGGAGATGAAGTCTTTCGAGAAGTAAATAGTGATGAGCTAACATTAATAGAACAGTGGATATACCAATTTTGCGAAGATGTGAATCTTCCTACTACGAAAGAGGAAGCAAAACAAACGGCACATACATTAATTACTAATCATCGTTTATTTGGTCTAGAAGTAGATGGAAAACTTGTTTCTGTAGCAGCAAAAACACGTCCAACTAAAAATAATATAACAGTTAATTTCGTATATACGCCGAAAGAAGAAAGGAAAAAGGGATACGCATCTAATTGTGTAGCGGCACTTAGTCAACGTATGTTAGATGAAGGTTACAAAACAACGACATTATATACGGACCTGGCAAATCCAACATCGAATAAAATTTATCAAGAAATTGGTTATGAACAAATTGCGGAGTCTGTGCTTATATTTTTAGAGAAGTAGAACAAAAAGGCGTGCTAAAATAGCACGCCTTTTTGTTATTCATCAATTCTAATAACCTCGCCTTGAGGGAAGTCTTCAGTTTCTAGTAAGTTACGAATAGCTTTCGCAACGTATTCGGGTGATAATAGCTTTCCTTCTTCTTTTAATGCGATGAATCGATCTAAATTTGTGAAGTCTTCTCTATTTGTTTCCCGAATTTGTGCTTGCATATTTGTATCAACAACACCAGGTGCAAAAGCGACGATTTTTACTGGAAATTCTTTTGCTGCTTCTTCGGTTGCTACGCACTGTGTAAACATATTTACGCCAGCTTTCGTTGTACAATAAGCGCCCCATCCGAAGTATGGATTTTTTCCTGCACCAGATGAAATGTTTATAACACGTTTATCTACTTTCCATTCTTTCGTATGTTTCATGAAAGTGGAGGTGAGAATCATAGGTGCAAGTAAATTAATGTGAACGTTCGTAATGAATTGTTCACTTTCTGCTTTTTCAATTGGCTTCATAGGAGCAACCGTACCCGCATTATTAATTAAATGAATAGAAGATACACTGTCTTCTTGAATAGATGAAATGATTTTGTTAAAGTTCGTTTCTAAATTATGTACATCTTGAAGATCTAAGGAGTGGAGAACACAATTGCTATTATATTGTTCTGCGAGTTTCGTAAGCTCTTTATTTTCTCTTCTAGAAATAGAGATGACAGTTGTATTTTTTTCTAACAATTGTGTGGCAATAGCCTCACCTAAACCTTGTGAAGTTCCTGTTATAATAACGTAGCGCATAGTTTTATAAACCCCTCTCATATGTGCGGAATTTTGTTGGACAACGTACATTGTATAGTTTGTCTACATTTTATAGTATAGAGCACTTTTTACTATAATTGAAATGAGATGATTGTGTGCCTTTTATGAATCGCTTTACTACAACAGTAACTGGTGCCGTCACGTTCACTGGGAACACGTTAGGACTAAGTCCGACATCACCTGCACCAGGTAATAATTTTGGTACGATTGATGTATTCACAACGGTGAATACATCACTTCAAGTACCTGGATTCCCAGCAGGAACGACGAATGATTGGCCATTAAATTCTTCGAGTGCAATTTTAAACCTTCCAGCAGGGAGTACTGTCTTATACGCAGAACTTGTGTGGGCTGGCACATACCGGACTGATACTGAGGATGTTACTGCGTTTTTAAATGATGATATCACCTTTACAACACCAGTGGGAGCATTTTCTGTTGCACCAGACCCAACAACTGCGCAGCAAGGTTCAGTAGGGAAGCAGTTTTATTATAGTCGCTCTGCTAATGTAACGAACCTTGTTAGTGCGGCTGGGGCCGGCACATATACTACAGGTGCCGTGCCAGCTGCAAGAACATCAGCTGATTCAACAATTAGTCGTTCAGTTGGCTGGACGCTTGAGGTTGTGTATCAAAATGCAAGTTTACCACTTCGAAATTTGTCAGTATATGCAGGTCAAGAAATTATTGATGCTTCATCACCACCAGTTGATGCTACTATTTCCGGATTTGCTACGCCAGCTACAGGAGCTGTAACAGGAAGGGTACTTGTAACTGCTCAAGAAGGTGATTCTAACATTTCTGGAGATCAACTTCGCTTTGGACCGAATGCGAGTGCTACAGTTGCATTATTCGGGCCGAGAAACCCTGCAAATAATTTCTTCCAGTCTCAAATTTGTAATGACAGCGGAAATTTAGATACGAGCGGTACATTTGGAGATTTAAATCAGCCGTTAGGGGTAGCTTTGGCTGTCCGAAGACAGGGGTGGGATATTACGAATGTAGATGCCTCCGCATCTTTAGTAAACAATCAAACGTCAGCAACTGTTCGATTTGTTACAAATGGAGACGGATACGCTGCAGCTGGTTTTGGTGTTCAAATTGATGCAACAGGTCCAATTATTAATCCTGTTAAATCGGTCAATAGAACAGTCGCAGGGGTAGGGGATACTCTCACTTATACGATTACGGTCCCAAATACAGGAACAGGAAGTGCAGAAAACGTTGTATTACGTGATAGTATTCCGAGCGGAACGACGTTTGTTGCAGGTAGTGTAACGATAGGGGGGGTAACGCAGCCGAATGCAAACCCTGCTAATGGAATTAATTTAGGAACAATCCCAAATAACACGCAAAGAGTTGTTACATTTCAAGTACGAATAACATCGTTTCCGAACCCAAACCCTATTCCAAATCGGGCAATGGTGTCATATCAATTCCGTCCTTTTGTCGGTAGTTCTCCTATTACAAGTACATCTTCTTCAAATACAGTACAAACGACAGTGAACCAAGCAACTATAAGTATGCAAAAATCTGTAGATTTACAGACTGCGACACTTAATGATGTATTAACATACACAGTTAATGTCACAAATAATGGGAATGTTGCTGCAAACAATGTAATTTTTGTTGATAGTATTCCTGCAGGAACAACATTTGTCGCAAACAGCGTTACGGTAAATGGAGTAGCACGTCCAGGAGCAAATCCAGCAAGTAGTATTAATCTAGGAAGTATTAATGCCTCGCAAACGACTGTAGTGCGATTTCAAGTTCGAGTAACATCTAATCCTCTTGTCAACCCAATTCCGAACCGTGCGAGTGCAACATTTACCTTTACTCCAGTGCCTGGTCAACAACCAGTTTCAGGGCAAGCGACAAGTAATACTGTAGTTACGACAATTAATATAGCTGATATAACAACGAGAAAAACAGTGGATAAAGCTTTTGCAACGGTTAACGACGTTCTTACGTACACGGTAACAATTCAAAATACAGGAAATGTACTTGCAACGAACGTTATTTTTCAAGATCCAATCCCAATTGGAACGACATTTATCGCAAATAGTGTGACTGTGGATGGGATTTCACAACCTGGGGCAAATCCAGCGACTGGGTTTACAGTAGCTAATATATCTCCTGGCGGAAGTAGGACTGTTACATTTCAAGTACGAGTTACATCTACACCATCGGGAGGTACGATTGCGAATCGCGGAAATGTATCTGCTAATTTCGTCGTTATTCCGAATCAGCCACCGATAACAATTAATAGACAAACGAATACAGTTGTGACACAAGTTAATACAGGCGGTTTAAATGTAATAAAAGAAGTAAATACAACGCAAGCGGCGGTAGGTGATACTTTAACATACACAATTGCCGTCCAAAATACAGGAAACGTTTCGTTAACAAATGTATTTTTCCAAGACGCTATTTCTTCTGCTGTTTCATTTGTTGCAAATTCTGTAACAATTAATGGAGTACCACAAAGTGGATTGAATCCGAATACAGGATTTTCTCTTCCTAATATCCCTGCGGCTCAAACAGTCGTAGTTACATTTGATGTAGTAATTGTACAGGATCCAGAAAATGAAGATATTTTAAATCAAGCAAATGTAACAGCAAGTTTTCAAGTGAATCCGAGTGAACCACCCGTAACAATCAATGTTCCGAGTAACATTGTGAATACAACTGTACAATCAGGTAACTTTGAAGTTGTGAAATCAGTGAATACAGATGTTGCAACTGTAGGGGATGTTTTAGTATATACAATTGAAATCATAAATGCAGGTAGTGTGCCAGCTACGAATGTATTTTTCCAAGATTCAATTCCACAAGGGACATTATTTATTGAAAACAGTGTATTGGTTAATGGTATTTTACAAGAAGGTGCAGATCCAGAACTTGGATTCCCGTTAAATGATTTGCCTACTGGCGCGAATGTAATTGTTTCATTTGAAGTGTTAATTGATGAAATTCCTCAAGGAAACAATGTTGTAAATAATGCGAATGTAACTGGAGATTTCCTTGTAAATCCAACAGAGCCACCGATTACTGTAACAGAACCAAGTAATACTGTTATGACAGTCGTGAATTCTTCAGGGTTAAATGTAATGAAAAGTGTAAGTGCTACTGAAGCCGGTGTAGGAGATACGTTAACGTATACAGTTCGTATACAAAATAGTGGAACAGTAGTAGCGACAAATGTATCATTCCTTGATCCGATTCCAGTTGGAACTACTTTTGTAGCGAATAGTGTAACAATAAATGGGACACCTCAACCAGGTTTGAACCCGACAACTGGATTTCCACTTGCTAATATTCCAGTAGGAGGGATGGTAACAGTTACTTTCCAAGTAACAATCACGAGTGTACCACCAAATAGAGTTCTTCCGAATAATGCGAATGTAACTGCTGATTTCCAAGTAAGTCCTCTCCAGCCACCAATTACAATTGTAACGATTAGTAATATTGTTGTGACGCGAGTGAATGTAGGATCACTTAATATAATGAAGAGTGTAAATACACCACAAGCAGGAGTAGGGGATACGTTAACGTATACGATTCTTATTCAAAATACAGGAACTGTTCCTGCAACGAATATTATTTTTCAAGATCCAATTCCGTCCGGTACTGCGTTTGTAGCAAATAGTGTGACGATAAATGGAGTCGTTCAGCAAGGCGCGAATCCTATGGCAGGTTTCCCAGTACCAAATATTCCGGTCGGGCAAACGGCTACGATTACGTTTCAAGTTACAGTGACGAGTGTTCCGAGCGGTGGAAATGTTAGAAACCAATCGAACGTTACTGCCAGTTTTCTTATAAATCCAGCAACCCCTCCAATAACGACTGTTACAAATAGTAATTTTGTAGTGACGCAAGTAAACACAGCACAGTTAAATATACAAAAATCTTCTTCTGTACAACAAGCAGCACTTGGAGAAATTTACACGTATTCTGTTGTCATTCGAAATAACGGTACAGTAACAGCAACGAATGTCTCTTTCCTTGATCCAATTGCTCCAGAAACAACATTTGTAGCAAATAGTGTAACGATAAATGGAACGCAACAACCAGGATTTGACCCAAATGTTGGTTTTCCGCTTCCTAATATTGCAGCTGGAACATCAGTGACAGTAACGTTCCAAGTTACGGTAGTTGCACCGTCTACACGTGGAGCAGTATTAAATACAGCATCTGCTACAGCCACTTTCTTATTAAATCCTTTACAGCCACCTGTAACAACAACGAACTCAAGTAATACAACGGTAGTTACAATACCATTACCTCCTCCTGGTGAAGTAACAGCAACAAAAACAGTTGACGTTGCAACTGGAGCGGTTGGAGATGTATTAACGTATACCGTGCTCATTTCAAACGTAGGAATTATACCAGTTACAGATGTGTTCTTCCAAGATGTCATACCAGACGGAACAACGTTTGTAGAAGGTAGTGTAACGATAGGTGGAGTGCAGCAAATTGGTTTAAATCCAGAAATAGGATTTACAGTTACGCCATTATTAATCGCTGGTGGAAGTATTGAGGTCACGTTCCAAGTGACCATTACGGAAATTCCAGATAATGAAGTCATCTTAAATGATGCAGATGTTACATTTACTTCACAACCAAATCCGCAGGAACCACCGATTACAGAAACGATATTAACGAATTTAGTCGTTACGACAATTAATATAGCGTCTATTTTTCCGTTAAAACTAGTAGATAAAGAAGTAGCCACTGTAGGAGAAATATTAACGTATGATGTATTGATATTTAATTTCGGAACAGTGCCAGCGACCAATGTTCAATTTATCGATACGACTTCTGCTGGTGTAGCATTTGTACCAGGAAGTGTGAGCATCAACGGGGTATCTGCACCAGGATTAGATCCTTTCATCGGTTTTACAATTCCAGATATACCTGTAGATGATTTTGTACTTGTCACATATCAGGAAGTGGTTACAAGCATACCAGAAGGTGGTACGATTGTTAACTTTGTAGACGTTACAGCTACATTTGCTGTAAGTGAAACAGAACCACCGATTACGGAGACGACGACAAGTAATACGACATTAACAGAAATCAATGAGCCTGGTTTGAATGTTTTAAAATCAGTAAGTCAGCCAGTTGTTGCAGTAGGCGATACAATCACATATACAACAGTAGTTCAAAATACAGGGACAGTGCCAGCAACGAATGTTCAATATAGTGATGTACTACCTTCTTCTATAGCATTCGTGCCGAACAGTGTAACGATAGACGGTGTGTTACAACCTGGATTCAATCCGAATAATGGATTCCCGCTTCCAGATATAAATCCAGGTGAAAGTGTAGAAGTCACATTCCAAGTAACTGTTGTTAGTGTTCCGTCAAACGGAACAATTGCTAATACGGCAAATGTAACTGGAAGTTTTGTATTAGTACCAGGAGAACCACCAGTTATAGTAAATCAGCCAAGTAATACAACTCTCACAACTGTAAATAGAGGACGCTTTAATGTTATTAAACAAGTAAATAGAGCCGCTACTCTAGTTGGAGATGTATTGACGTATACAGTGCAAATAACGAATACAGGAACAGTAACAGCTAATGATGTTCAGTTTATTGATACCATTTCAGCAGGAGCGTCATTTGTACCAAATAGTGTAACGATAAATGGAGCCCCGCAACCAAACTTAAATCCGATTACTGGATTTGGAGTTGGAGATATACCAGTTGGTGAAACGGTTATAGTGACGTTTCAAGCGACAGTTACAAACATCCCGTCATCAGGAACAATTACGAACGTTGCAAATATAACAGGAAGCTTTACTTTAGTGCCAGGAGAACCACCAGTTGTAGTAACAGAGCCGAGTAATACGACGATAACTAGAGTGAATAGAGGACGATTTAGCGTTATAAAATCTGTAAATAAAGAAGCGACACGTTTAGGAGATACGTTAACGTATAGTGTGCAAGTTACAAATACGGGAACGGTAACAGCAACGAATGTTCAGTTTATCGATTTTCCGTCACCTAGTTTAGAATTCGTTCCTGGAAGTGTACAAATAAATGGGATTCCGCAAGTAGGATTAGATCCATTTGTAGGCTTTTCATTACCGGATCTTGCTGTAGGGGATAGCGTATTAATTACATTTGAAGTAAATGTAATCTCGGTTCCGTCTTCTAGTAGCATTATGAATACAGCGAGAGTAACGGGTGATTTCGAATTGATTCCAGGAGAACCTCCGTCTACAATTACAAATTCAAGTAATACGACGGTTACGCCGGTAAATAGAGGTAGCTTAGATATGCTAAAAGAAGTAGACCATTCAATTGTTGGCGTAGGAGAAACGGTAACGTATACGGTTCGTATATTAAATACTGGTACTGCTGATGCAATGAATGTTCAATTTATCGATGTGCTATCTCAGGAAGCTGATTTCGTTCCAAATAGTGTAACGATAAATGGGGTTCTGCAACCGGGGGTAAATCCGCAAATTGGATTTACGATACCAGATATTCCAGTTGGTGAGACGGCACTTGTAACATATAAAGCTACGATTACAAGTTTTCCGGATGGTGGAACAGTAGTAAACGTTGCTGGAGCGTTAGCAGAATATATTTTAGTACCAGGAGAGCCTCCAGTTACAGTGATGGACACGAGCAATACAGTTATTGTAACGGTAAATACTGCAATCTTATTTGTTGCAAAAGGAGCAAACTTTGAAGTAGCGATGGTAGGGGATGTTGTCACTTACGGAATTGCCGTTATAAATGATAGTACAGTTCCTGTGACCAACATTGTGTTAACGGATATCATTGATCCAAATACGTTATTTATAAATGGCACGGTAACGGTAAACGATGTAGCTCTTCCATTTGCTAATCCAAATACCGGTATTCCATTAGGTGATTTTCAGCCAAATGATGCGGCAATTATTAATTTCCAAGTTGTCATAACAGGAGGGCAAATAAATAATTTAGTCACAAATACTGCTATAGCAAATGGGCTCGCAATTGTAAATCCGAATGAGTTACCAGTAGTAGTGGAAGGTGATAGCAATACAGTTGTTATCCCGTTTATTCCTCAAAATGTCTCAACGACAGTCGTAAAAACGGCAGATTTACAGGCAGCAACGATTGGAGATGTTATTACCTTTACGACAGTTATTACAAATACGGGTGATACTGTCATACAAAATATTCGTTTTCAAGATATGTTAGATAGTAGTGTTCGATTTGTCCTTGGAAGTGTAACGGTTGATAATACACCAGTACCAAATGTAAGCCCGGTATCAGGATTTCTTATAGGGAATTTAAATCCAGGTGAAGCACGAACAGTTTCGTTCCAAGTAGTAGTTCAGAGTGCCCCAAGTGGTTCGGGGAATTATATAAATCAAGCAAGTATTCGTTTCGAACATCAAGTAGGCACAGTGTTACCACCTGTTACACAAATAGTAGAAAGTAATATAGTTGTTATTCCATTTGTTCCAACGATAGAACAAATTTGCGAAACGAATCTTAATTGTTTAGGGAAAATTTCTTTTCAATGTTCTCCGTGTGATCACTTGCAAATAAAGAGAAAATAAATGCAGAAAGAGCATCCTGTAAGAGAAGGATGCTCTTTCTGTATGAATCAAGTAGATTCTTTTTCGGGTGAGCTGAAAAATTCATCAATTTTGTCGGAGAGTAGAAATGGAATAGCTCCTTTTATAACAGAAATGTCCCAGTCCCACCATGAGATATTTTCTAGTTTGTCAATTGTTTCTTGTGGGAAACGATATCGAACAAATTTTGCAGGATTACCAGCTACAATTGCATATGGCGGTACATCCTTTGTAACAACACTCTTTGCGCCAATAATGGCACCGTTACCAATCGTAACACCAGATAAAATGCAGGATTGATAACCAATCCATACATCATTGCCGACTACAATATCACCTTTTGAAGAGGGGTGACCAGTAATATGGGCTCCTTCGCTGAAAAGAGCGTTAAATGGATAAGTCGTTATCCAGTCCGCGCGATGTTCTCCGCCAAGTATGAAAACAACTTCTTCTCCTAATGAACAAAACTTACCTATTTTTAATTTCGTTTCATCATTCCAAGAAAAAATAGTTGGACCTACTTTACTATAAGTATAATCACCGATATCATACTTACTATATTCAGGTTTTTGATTTAAATATAACATGATTCTTCAACCTTCTTTCTCAATCAAGAAATAAGCGTGGAATATTATATGCAAGGTGTAATAAGGTGACCAGTGTTAATAGGTAAAATAAATAAATGGGAGTGGAATTATGAGATATGAAATGGGATTATATAATAAACCTTTTCAGTCAATTCAATCAGGAAAAAAAGTGTATGAAGTGCGCTTATACGATAAAAAGCGTCAACTCATAAAACAAGGCGATCATATTGTATTTACGAACCTTACGACAGCAGCAACGATGGTTGTAAAAGTAACGGAGATAAAACGATATAAAAACTTTCAAGCAATGTACGAACAAATTGATAAAAAATTATTGGATTGTGGAAATGATAGTTTAGAGGAAATGTTAGAAAGTACATACAAAATATATACGAAAGAACAAGAACAAAAGTGGGGAACAGTTGCGATCGGTATTGAGGTAATAAAATGACAAGAAATCGCGGCGCAGCTATCATTGTGCAGGAAGGGAAAATTGCTCTTATAAAACGTATCCGAGAAGATGAAACGTACTATGTTTTTCCAGGTGGAGGAATTGAAGAAGGAGAAACACCTGAAGAAGCAACAAAGCGAGAAATTTTTGAAGAATTAGGGGTACATATAAAAGTAGAGCATCTAATTGCAAAGGTGGAGTATAAGGGTACGGAGTATTATTTTAATGCCGATATTGTAGGTGGAGTTTTTGGAAGTGGTAAAGCTGAAGAATTCGAAATGAAAGATAGAGGGATTTATATTCCGTTATGGTTGCCGATATATGAGTTGGAAAAAGTGAATATAAAACCGTATGAAGTGGTTGAAAGTATATTAGAACATTATAAAATATAAGGTCTGACAACATACAAAAAAAACCATTGACATAGTCTTCTGATTTAAGTATTGTATTCGAGTATGTTTATAATCAGGAGGTTTATATGAGCAATCAAACAACTACACATCATGTGAAAATGACAACAGCAGATCCATCTGGAATTGGTCTATTTGGATTAGCGATGGTAACACTTGTAGCATCATCTCAAAAGTTAGGCTTAACAGATGGCGTTTCACTAGTATTACCATGGGCAATCTTTTTAGGAGGATTTGCACAAATCTTTGCTTGCATTCACGATGCAAAGCATAACAATACATTCGGTACAACAGCATTCGGTGCATACGGTCTATTTTGGCTAGGTGTTGGAATGACTTGGTTAATTCAACTTGGAGTATTTGGCGAAAAATTAGCACAAGCTGCAGATTCAAAACAGCTTGGTGTAGCCTTTATCGGATATTTAATTTTCACAATCTTTATGACAATTGGTGCAATGGAAACACATAAAGTATTATTTATGATTTTCGTCCTTATTGATTTCTTATTTATCGGTCTTTCATTAAGTACTTTAGGTGTTATGCCGCATGCAATGCATAATTTAGCAGCATATTCTGAACTTCTTATTTCATTATTATCTTTCTATGGTTCAGCAGCAGCAGTGTTAAACACACACTTTGGTAAAGTTGTTTTACCAGTTGGAAAGCCGTTTGGTATTTTTAAAAAGTAATAAAAAGCACAGATGATTGTATAGTCATCTGTGCTTTTTTATATGGAATAAATAAAAATAAAAAATACAATTGAAATTGATTCTCATTATTAATATAATGAGAATGAGAATCATTTATTGTAAGAGGGGGATGCCAAAGTGGCAAAAATTTTAATAGCTTATGCAAGTATGTCAGGAAATACAGAGAGTATTGCTGATTTAATTAAAGTTAGTTTAGATGCTTTTGATCATGAAGTAGTATTGCAAGAAATGGAAGGCATGGATGCTGAAGAATTATTAGCTTATGATGGAATCATTTTAGGATCTTATACGTGGGGAGATGGGGAATTACCATTTGAAGCGGAAGATTTCCATGATGACTTAGAAAATATAGATTTATCAGGGAAGAAAGTAGCGGTATTCGGATCAGGTGATACGGCGTATGAACTATTTTGTGAAGCGGTAACGATATTTGAAGAAAGACTTGTAGAGCGCGGTGCAGAGCTTGTACAAGAAGGGTTGAAAATCGAACTAGCTCCAGAAGATGAAGAGGATGTTGAAAAATGCAGTAATTTTGCAATTGCATTTGCTGAGAAGTTCTAAGAATGGGAGTGTCAACGTGGAGACAATGTTAAGTGCGACCGCTATTACAAAGTTAAGAGATGGAAAGCTTATGTTAGCTACTACATATAATGGTTTATTTATTGAACAAGACGGAGAATGGAAACAAATTTTAAATGGTTTTCAAAAACGAATTAGGGATTTACATAGCGAAGATAATGTAGTGTATGGTGTAGGTGACGAAGGAATTTTTATTCGTAGTATGAATGGTGGAGAGAATTGGACGGTTCAACGTTTTCCAACAAAGGCAACGAGTTGGAACGTGTGTAGTAATATAGAAGGAACTGTCATTGCTCATGGAGATAAAACGTTGTATCATTCGAATGATTTTGGTTCGACATGGGAAACCATTCATCCATTTCTTGAATATGGTGGCGGAGCACCATCTATTCGATCGTTGTTTTTATATAAACATTACTTATTTATCGGTACGAAAATACATGCTAAATATGGTGGTGTTTGGCTCTTTAATTTAGAGACACGTAAATTAAAGAGGATTAAAATCGTAATGAATCAGATGATTTCAGCGTTGACGTTACACAATTCTTATTTAGTAGCAGCCAGTGGGTCGTGCAAGGGGATTAGCGGTAATATTTCTTTTTGTAAAATAGATGAAAGTATAGAGAGTGAAAAAACATATTGGCACACATGTCAAAGTGAGCAAAAAGCAAGTAGCTATTTAGACTTAAGTGTAGATCAACATGTGCTATATACAACGTCAACGCAAAATAAGGCGGGGATTAGTACTGTTTGTCGTGTACTTCTAGAAGAAGGAATTGTTACAGTATGTGACTCAGTTAAAGGGCATGGTTGGCGCATCGTGAACGAAAAAGAAGGCTATGTTGTAGCTGGATCAGGTGAATCAAAAGCAATGCAATGGAAGAAAAAAGTTGTATAGTAAAAAAAACTTTGCTTTTATTATATTGATATGATATATTATATTTAAACCATTTTACTTTTAATAATATAGAGATTTAAATGAGCTGTAACTTCCGAGGAGGATAGCAATGTTAAATCTCCTCAGAGTTGCAGTTTTTTTAATGTCTGACTTATTTTTGTAAAGTGGTTGAAAATGAATATGTACATATAGGTACATTGTAGGAGGATTTTTTTCATGCAAAACGGTAAAGTAAAATGGTTTAACTCAGAAAAAGGTTTCGGATTCATCGAAGTTGAAGGCGGAGAAGACGTATTCGTACATTTCTCAGCTATCCAAGGCGAAGGCTTCAAAACTTTAGAAGAAGGTCAAGAAGTTACTTTCGAAGTAGAACAAGGTAACCGTGGACCTCAAGCTACAAACGTTAACAAGAAGTAATTGTGGAAAAAAGAAGGGCTTGCCCTTCTTTTTTTTTGCGTTTTAATTGAAGAACCTCCTATGTACATAGCATAATGAGATTGAATTTTCGTTTTTTAGATGAAGTATTACATGCATAAAGTGTATGAATAAATAAATACTGAAAATAAAGTATGTGTGTGAAAAGGAATGTAGAAAGAGGTAAAAAAATTGAAAAACACTACACATTTTATTGTGTTTGATATAGAGAGAAATTTTAGGCCATATAAATCAGAAGATCCGTCAGAGATAGTTGATATTGGGGCTGTAAAAATAGAAGCAAGTACAATGAAGATAATTGGAGAATTTTCGGAGTTAGTAAAACCCGGTGCACGACTTACTCGTCATACGACAAAATTAACGGGAATTACAAAGAAAGATTTAATGAATGTAGAGAAATTTCCGCAAATTATAGAGAGATTTATTCAGTTTATCGGAGAAGATTCTATATTTGTTACATGGGGAAAAGAAGATTATCGATTTCTATCTCATGATTGTACGTTACATGGTGTAGAATGCCCTTGTATGGAAAAAGAAAGAAGAATTGATTTACAAAAATTTGTTTTTCAAGCGTATGAAGAATTGTTTGAGCATACACCAAGTTTACAATCTGCAGTAGAACAGCTCGGTTTAATATGGGAAGGGAAGCAACACCGTGCTTTAGCGGATGCTGAGAATACAGCGAACATACTTCTTAAAGCATATAGCGAGAGAGATATTACTAAAAGATATAAAAGACATGGTGAACTCGAGCTTGTAAAGGACGGAAAACTAACAGAAAAAGCGAAAAAAAAGATGCGAAAATGGGTATTTAAAGAAATGAGAAAAAATACTGAGCGTCCTTTCGTTTGGAGTACATTTGAAAGTAGTGACACGTGGGAAAGTATAACGGAAAGATATTATATAAGTGAACCAACAATAGAACTTCTGAAAAAACATTTTCGTACGGCGGTTCGAAAAGCGGAAAGGCAGATTAGGTATTTGGCTGAGATGGAGAAGAATGCAGAGGTTAAATGACATTCTTCTCTATTTGTAGCTACATAAATTTACTGTCATTGTATTGATGGATGAATAAAGTATTCATATAAATAGGAATTGATTTGTTGTGCTACTTTGAAATTTAAGGTGTGGTAAGAAATTTTTTAATATATTCATAAAATTAGAGCCCATAGAAATGAAAGAGGGTAAAGTTGAATGGAAGCAATCTTTAACATTGTAACAGTTTTAGTTTTTGGGATAATATTTACCACGCTATTAGCGGTAATTACACTTCCTTTCATAGCAAAGAAGAAGAATTGGAAAAAGCTTAATATCTCTTTAAGTCGTGGTGTATTAAAGATTAAAATAGAAGAGTAAGCTAAGAGTCTTATATATATATATGGGAGGTGTGATAGTGATAGACTTGGATATTAACGATGTTACCGTACAGATGGAATTAAACGGAGTCTTTTGGAATGAGGATGGGATTGCTGAAATGACGGTGACTACAAAAGAAGAACATTCTCTTATTCTTCGTCTAGTAGTTGATTTAGAAAGGAAAACGATTAGGGCAACGAGTGCTGAAATAGTGAATGGATTCTGTCCTCTGTGTAAACAGAAAAGGAACGAATGTAGTGAACTTAATGACTTACAAAATAAAATGGAAATTTTAGAAGAGGCCTACGATTGGGTGAGAGAGCATCCGGAATATCGTTTTCAGTTATCCTTTTACGAGTACAATAAGTTTGAGGTAGTGAAGTGAAATTTTCACTTGAACAACATACATAGTGACTAAAAGAACTCGGTCCACTAAAAATATTGAAGAAGATACTTTTAATGGAAATGAGCTTGTACAACAAGGAAGCGATATACTTAATACTGCAACAAATGTCTTCTTGAATCAAAAATAAACATATTTTGTTATAAAGCAGAAAAACCGATTCTTAGTAGAATCGGTTTTTAATATAAATGAAAACTATGCCCCAAATAAAAGAGCGCTTATTAAAAGCGCCCAGTAAAAACAGTTAAATAGAAGAATTTATTCAATCCCGTTCGGATCATAAGAATACTGCTGCTTATTCTCAATCCGTTCAATTACGTCTTGCAACTCGTCTGGCTTCAGAAACTCAATTGGAGAGAAGCCTTTCTCAAATGTAAGTGTATCAGCCTCAATCATTAATACGTATCGGTCATTTACCTTTGCGATATGTATTTGATCCCCGAAATCAGCAAGCAGGGCCTTTACAGAGATATGATCTGCTTTTAGCTTTAATTCCACTTCAGGCGCATGCTCGACGATTTGAGCGGTAGCTTCCATTACTTCTTCGGTTGAAAATTGTTCCATAATTTCGCGTTTCGGACTGGCAGCCCATACTTCCATTGCTTGGTCGAATTGTTCGCGTTCTTCCGTACCTTCTTCAAATACATCTTCAATTTGGTCATATACCATGTCCATTACTTGTGTTTTCATAATTTCAGGCATAGAGCGTTCGTATTCGACGAATTTTAAGAAGTCTTCAAAGTAACGGGCGTGTGATGCTTGGTGAATCTTTAGCTCGCCCACTTCGACCATACCTTCTTCGGGCATGTACGGATATTGGATAGATTTCATATTTTTTGTTGTGATGGCCATTTCAACGTTACGAATTAGTGTGGATTCATCGGAAATGGAAGCGACTTTCGGCTCGAAGTCACATTTCATAACGAAAACGAATGGATCATCAAAGTATTTGCGTAGTTTAGCTTGCGCAATTAAAAATACACCACCGCGTACAGCACTTGTGTCAAGATATGTATAAACGAGAGGTTCGCTCATATCTTTGAAGTTTTCCTTCGTTTCTGCAAAGCGGATGCGATTAAATAAGTTGTAATGAGGATTTGAATCAAGTTCGTGCCCTTCTTCTACAATAAAGCGACCGATCTTTGTCGGAGCTTGCTCTGTTTTCGCATGACGTTCTACTTTTCTCTTTGAAATTTTTAATAATTCTCCATTCAAAAATTCTTTTAAGGAGCTATCTTCATACTCTTCAGCGTCTAATGTTTGAAAATGTTTGTAGCGTTTATCAACAGCTTCACCTTTTCCTTCTACTTGTACAACATAAAAGGAAAGATAATTTATTTCAAAATCCATATTTATCACCTTGTTTCATTTCATTAACTCTTATCAGTATAGAGATGGAAAAAACTTTCGTCAATTTATATAAGGAAGGGGAAGCCCCCTTCCTTCATATATTTTTTATTTCCGAAATTAAAATCCGTCTTCTAATGCTGAAAATGGAATGTTCAGTCTGTTTTCTACTGTACGTAAACGTTGGTTTAAGCGGTTTAATCTACGTGTATGACGTTCAACCGTGTTTTCTAATTGACGTACTCTTTGTTCAAGCTCATTTACTCGTCTTTCTAATTGACGGTTTCCAGCACCAGGAAAAGAGATTGGAAGTTGGAATTGTCGAGTTTGATCATATGGATTAACTTGTTCTACTGGATCTATATATTGTTGGTATTGTGCTTGTAAATCATATTGAGGTTGATAACCAGTTTGGTTATATGGATCGTATGGATTGTAGGGGTACATAAAAACATCCTCCATTTCTTTAAAATAGGTTAATTCACCATAATGTATGTGTAAAAGCGGAGTGTGGCACGGCAAATACCTATTTATGTTCACAGGATGTTTTTTATAAATACGAATATGGAGTTTTACATTTGTATTTCGTTCGTTTTATGGTATATACTGGATAATAGGGAGAGGTTACGTAAAGGTTACAATTCTATCAAACTCAAACTTTTATGTAAATATATATAGACATTTGGAAAAGAAAAGAGTAATTTATATAGAGTAAAAAATAACTTGTAACAATTTATAAATATATTGTAAAATGATTGTAACAAAACATACATAAAAATGAAATAATACATAAAAGTAGTATTGGGGAAAAGGGGAGAGTATATTGTTCCGTAAAGTAAAGGGTATATTAGTTGGGGTTTTATGTGTAGCTGTAGTGAGTGGCTGTGGTACAAAAGTAAGTGATGTTGCATTAGTAAGTGATATTGGTGGCCACACGGTAGAGGCTAAAGCAGAAGTACAGGATTCTATTAGTTTAGTAGATGGGCGTACAGGTACGGAAGTAAAAAAGTTAGATTTGTCGAGTCTAGGTTATTTTGAAGATGAAGCGAAATTTAAAAAATCAGTTGAGAAGGTTGCTAGGGAAGTTGGGAAAAATGTTGACAAAAAGATGGTCCCTTCACGTCTAGGATCTGATGGAAGTTGGCAAGAAGGGAAACCTTCTTATGAATTAATGGAAAAAGAATTAGTAGATAAATTATTAAACGTAGGTATGTGGGATTCTTCCTATCAATTACCTATTGTTGAGAAGAAGCCTACTGCAACATTAAGTGATGCGCAAGGAAGTGGTACGGTAATTGGTAGATATGAAACGAATTTAGGTGGCTCAACAGGTGGCCGTATTGAAAATATTCGTTTGTCAGCAGCGAGCATAAATGGAGTTGTATTAGCAAAAGGAGACCGTTTCTCTTTCAATGCATTAATTGGTGATACAACGCCAGATAAAGGATATCAATTAGGAAAAGAAATTGTAGATGGTAAATTAGTAGATGGATATGGCGGTGGTGTTTGTCAAACATCATCAACATTATACAATGCGGCAGATCAAGCTGGTTTGAAAATGGTAGAGAGAACAACACATTCTAAAACGGTAGGTTACGTTCCACAAGGAAGAGATGCTACAATTGCATATCCATACTTAGATTTAGTGTTTGAAAATACGAATGATGCACCTGTGAAGCTTTATATGGGCATTCAGGGCGGAAAGTTAGTTGCTGAAGTACATAAAATGCGATAAGAATCATAATCTAGAAAAAGCCATTATTTCTACTAACAATAGAAATAATGGCTTTTTCTGTGTAGTTTATCCAGTATTAGTGATACATTTCAAGACTAGGTGAATGTGAGGAACAAGATGTTTGGGAATTTATCCGGCTTTAATGGGCAGTAAAACCCCCCACCTCAAAATTCAGCGAAAGCAAAGAAGGTTAGGTGGGGGATGAAGAACCCCCCCACTGATTAAAGTTTCACTTTATCGAATTTAATTCTTAGTTTTCATATTGACATTATTAGTTATTAATTGTATTCTTCATAATAACAACTAAATAAATGGAAAAATTTATTAGTTTTCTTATCAAGAGAGATGGAGGGACTGGCCCGATGAAATCTCAGCAACAGGCTATAAAAGTACTGTGCTAAGTCCAGCAAACGTATGAAGCGTTTGGAAGATGAGGGGAAATGGATTAACATTCAACTCTTCTTATATGTGTAAGAAGAGTTTTTTATTTAGAGAGGGGGGATAGAGTGAAGTTTGATGTAACGTATTTTTTAGAAAGTTTTCCGCAATTATTTAAGTATGTATACATAACTTTAGGAATTACTGTAGTTTCAATGATTATTTCTTTTGTTATAGGGATAGGTTTGGCGATCATAACGAAAAACAAAACGAAATTTCTATATTCTATTGCAAGAGTATATATATCTTTCTTTAGAGGAACACCTTTATTAGTTCAATTGTTCGTGTTGTATTTCGGATTGCCGCAAATATTCCCAACCTTTACAGTACTTACAGCGATGCAAGCGACTTTAATTGGTCTCAGTTTAAATAATGCAGCGTATTTGTCAGAAATTATTCGAGGTTCATTAAATGCTGTCGAATCGGGACAAATGGATGCTTGTTTATCAGTTGGGATGACAAAGGCGCAAGCTATGCGACAGATTATCTTTCCGCAAGCTATTCGGGTTGCAGTACCGTCACTTGGAAATAATTTTGTTGGATTGTTAAAAGAATCTTCGTTATCTTTTGCACTTGGGGTGGCTGAAATTTTAGCGCAAGCGAAAATGTTAGCGGCACAATCGTATCGTTATATGGAAAGTTACTTAGCGGTAGCGATTGTATATTGGATTATTACAATCGTAATTAGCTGGGGACAGAAAAAGTTAGAAAAGAAACTTGATGCACCGTATTTGTAACAAGGATGAGGTGATATGTGTGATTGAGATAAGTGATTTGTATAAATCTTATAAGAGTAATGAAGTACTAAAAGGAATCTCACTTACTGTAAATAAAGGAGAAGTGGTAGTCATTATTGGACCTTCTGGTTCAGGTAAATCGACACTATTAAGATGTTTAAATTTATTAGAACAACCAGAGGGTGGAAGTATTAGAATTGAAGATTTAGAGATTCATGTGAAGAAGCTTTATAAAAAGGAAATAATAAAATTACGCCAAAAAACAGCAATGGTTTTTCAAAACTATAATTTATTTAAAAATAAAACAGCATTGCAAAATATTACAACGCCATTAACAGTTGTACAGAAAAAAAGTGAAGAAGAAGCAAAAAGAATAGCAAGAGAAATATTAAAACAAGTAGGTTTAGCTGAAAAAGAAAATTTCTACCCAACGATGTTATCAGGTGGGCAACAACAAAGAATAGGTATTGCTAGGGCAATGGCTTTAAATCCCGCTGTATTATTGTTTGATGAACCGACTTCTGCACTTGATCCAGAATTAGTGAACGAGGTATTGCAAGTCATTAAGGATTTGGCAAGGCAGCATATAACGATGGTTATTGTCACACATGAAATGAATTTCGCAAAAGAAGTAGCGGACCGTATTATATTTATGGCTGAAGGCATTATTGTAGAGCAGGGAACGCCAGAAGAAATTTTTCGGAATCCACAAAATGAGCGTACGAAAAAGTTTTTACGACAATTGAATGCTTCAGAAGAAGGCAATCATTTCGTTATTTAGGAGGAAAAATTATGAGGAAATCATCATTATTACTAACATTGGCATTAACAGTATCGGTTGGGCTTTTATCTGCTTGTGGTTCAGATACAGCGAGCAAAAAAACAGATGAAAAAGTAGTGAAAGTTGGGACGTCTGCAGGTCGTAGTCCATTTATTTTTAAAGAGGGTGAGAAAGTAAAAGGCTTTGATGCTGAAATTATTGAAGCGGCTGCTAAAAAAGCTGGATATAAAGTTGAATGGAACGTTTCTGATTTTGAAGGATTATTCGGTTTATTAGACTCGGGTCGTATTGATACAATTGCAAATGAATTATCGGTTTCTCCGGAAAGAAAAAAGAAATATGACTTTTCAATTCCATATGTTTATTCAGGATCTGTTTTCGCGGTGAAGAAAGATAATAATACAATTAAATCGATAGAAGATCTAAAAGGAAAGACTGTAGGTGTGGGGCTTGGTACAGCCGGGGAACAAGAATTAAAAGCTTTAAATAAAAATAATGCTTTTACAATTAAAACGTTCTCAGAAGATCCAACAGCAGAATTGAATGAAGTGGGACTTGGTCGTGTAGATGCTTACTATAATGATAAAGTGCAAGTAGAAACAACAATTAAAAAGGCAGATTTAGATAATGTGAAAGTAGGATTTGGTCCACTTAAATGGGGAGAGATTGCATTTCCATTTGCTAAAAAGAGCGAAAAGTTAGAAGATATAAATAAAGCATTGAAAGAATTAGAACAAGATGGGACATTAAGCGAAATATCAAAAAAATGGCTGAAAGTTGATGCTACAAAAAAACAAAATTAAAGTATGTTCGTTGAATGTGGCTATTGTCCATCAACTTATATAAAAATAAAAGGAAATTGGGGAGGAAGTTACTCATGGTACAAATTCATCCAAAAACACGTATTGGTCATGTTGAATTTAAGGTGTTAGATTTAGAACGTCAAATTGCCTTTTATGAGAATGTTGTAGGCTTAGAAGTAATTAAGCAAGAGGGGAATAAAGCATATTTATCTGGAAAAGGTGGAAAGAATACATTACTTGTTCTTGAAAAGTTAGAGGACGGGGTACTGCAAGAGCCGCGTACGACTGGTATATATCATGTAGCCTTTTTAGTTCCGACTCGTGAGGCTTTTGCGTCGGCATTATTTGGTGTGATTCGTAATAAGAATGTAATTGATAGTCCAGCTGAGCAAGAGGGACGTTATACATATTCAAATGAAATTTTACCAATTTCAAGGTTTAATAGTGCGAGTGATCATACGTATAGCGAAGCGTTTTATTTACAAGACTTAGAGGGAAATGGTATTGAAATATATGCGGATCGTCCGCGCGATCAGTGGGGAGAAGGGCCAGGAGGAAGTACGCCGCTAGATTTAAAAGAACTAGCAACACTTGTTGATTATGAATTTGATGGATTACCTGCTAATACTGTTGTGGGGCACGTACATTTACGAATAGCTGATGTAGAGAAGTCACACGAGTTTTATGTAGAGACAGTAGGGTTTGAAGTGCAACAACGCGAAGATGACTGCTTATTCATTTCTGCAGGAGGATATCATCACCATATCGGTGCAAATACGTGGAACGGAGTAAATAATCCGCACCCACCGGCATATGCAACTGGATTAAAAGTGTATACGATAGTACTGCCGCATAAAGAAGCGTTAGATGAAGTGAAAGAAAGATTAATAGAAAAACAACATAGAATAAATGAGATTTTAAATGGATTTACTGTAGTAGACCCGAGTGGTATTACAGTACAGTTTGAAATAGAAACAGCATAAAAGAAGTCGGAAGGTGTATAATTACCTTCCGATTTCTTTTTGATACGTAATCCAGGTAGCACAAGGATTGAAAGGGAAAGATTTTAATATCTCCATTGCATATATACTTGTTGAATCGAATTCACCTTGAAAGAAAGAATAACCGTGTGTATTTGCATACATAGCTTGTTTGAAAATGAGAAGTTTCAGTAAGGATACATTTTCTGTATTGTGAGTCCCGCACCATCCTAGTTCTACTGTATTATCCTTTTCTGATGTATGGAGGAAAGAGTATGCCATAATTTGATGCTCTTCATCTATAATGAGAAAGCTCCCATTTAGTAGTACGTCATCAGCTAAAATCATCTCTTGCCAAGTTTGTAGTGGGAATGAGGCAACGGGATTTGCTAGGTGGGTTTGCTCATAATTTTCTTTTACTAAGTAGGCTAGTTTTTCTAATAAATTATTATTTGATACGATGTTCGATAAAGTTTGTATATGATAATTTGAATTAGGGACTATCTCGATAGAAACTATTTTTTGTAAGTCTAATATCGGCATATATGTTCTTCGGATTTCCGTAAAATTATGTTCTTCAAAAAATGCTTTTAAATGAGCTGATGTTTCCCATATAGAGGTTTGTAATGGGAGTTTAAAGTTTTCTCGCTTTTGAATCTCGTTTAATAAAAATTCTTCAATGTGTAGCTCTGCATAGAAAGGATTCGTATATATTCGAAAGTATGTGCAGTATGGATGGAAGTTACTGCCCCAGGTGAAAAAGATGCCTACTACATCTTTTTTATAGTAGGCAACATACGCACATTTTGTTTTATTATCTCGTAATAAGTGAAATACGTACGATTCTTCATTGTATAAATCAATAAGTTGTTTTACTTGTAGCTCATTACTTCTACTATACTTCTCTATAACAAGGTTATTTTCATTGGAGGACTTCTTCATAGCTCAATCCAAAATCTTCTTACTACATTCCCATCTTCCTCAATGAAATCATCATCACGAACCCCGCCGTTATGTAAAATTGTTTTTTCTGAAGCAGTATTTACTGCATCGCAAACGACAAGTGCTCTCGTGATGTTTAATTTCTTAGTTTTTTCTAGGGATAATTCTAATAACTTCGTAGCATAACCTTTTCTTCTTTCAGAAGGGCGAATACCATAACCGATATGACCGCCAGCGTTAAATAAATGTTCGGTTAAACTATGACGTATATTAACAGCTCCTACAATTCTATTATTATCTGTAACGAGCCAATACGTAGAGTCTGGTACCCAAGATTGGGGAATGTTTATTCCGTTATGCGCATCGTGTAGTTCTTGCACCATAGCTGGGAAGTTAGAAGGGTCCTTTGTAATAACCCACGGAATCATCGTTTCACCGCTATCTTTCCATTCGTTATAAAAATCTAAGTATTCGTCTTGTAAATCGGTAGTAGGTGTAAGCAAAGAGACGTTCATTGTGAGTAAGCTCCTTTATTTATGTAGTATGTATAAAAAAATCACGACATGAAATGAAAGCGTTTTCTTGATTTTCTCAACCTCATTTCATGTTATCCACCTTTGTTTTTTCAAGAAAATGAGTGTATGTTTAAAATTAGAAGTTATTTATTTTATGTTAATATTTTAAATATTAACATAAAACGGCCTAGGTATTAAGTGTATTTTAGTAAAATTCCTTCATATTGATAAATGGATGTGTGTGATAATTTTTATTTTATCTATCTATAATGAATGAAAGGGGGAAGGGCTCGTGAGTGTAAATATTGATTTCATTATACGAATCGGTGTTGCTGGTTTGTTAGGAGCAATAATCGGTATTGAAAGGGAAATTCGATCAAAAGAAGCGGGCTTAAAAACACATTTCCTAGTAGCGGTAGGAAGTGCTTTAATAATGGTCGTTTCGAAATATGCTTTTTCAGATATTATGAATGAAGATCATATGGCACTAGATCCGAGTCGTATTGCAGCGCAAGTTGTTAGTGGAGTAGGTTTTTTAGGTGCAGGTACAATTATTATTCAAAAGCAGGCGGTGAAAGGATTAACGACAGCAGCTGGTTTATGGGCTACAGCAGGAATTGGATTAGCAATTGGTGCTGGTATGTATGTAGTAGGAATTGGAGCGACGATTCTCGTTTTAATTGGTTTAGAGATTGTAAGTCGTATTTTTAAGGTGCAATTTTTATTTCCGCAAAATATAATGGTGCAAATGTGTATAAATAAACGTGAAGCAGTACAACAAATATTAGAAACACTTCATATGAAAGGCATTCCAATACTTTCATATGAAGTGGAAGCTTCACAGCAAGGGATAGAAATTGTTTATAAGGTAGGGATGCAACTGAAAAACATATCGTCAGAAGAAAAGAATGAGTTTATTCAGCATATGCAAACATTACCAGAAGTTACATTCATAAAGTTAAAATCATAGTTTTGAAAACGAGGATAGATGTAGTGGGAATTTCGCTATTATCTATCTTTTTTTGATATAAAACGCACATAAAGTCAAGTGTTAATTTTGCATGGTATGGATACATGTGTGAACGTTACCTTATTTTTTCTCAATACAGTATAAAAAGTAAAAATAGTAAAATAATGGTGCGGTACACTAAAAAATGTAAGGTAGGGGAGAGCATGAAAGGCTATTCAAAAAAAGTGTTAGTAGGGGTAAGTTTTGCTAGTTTCATGTTAGGGAGTTTTCAAGGGGACGCATTGGCAGAAGGTACAAAGGGAGAGCAAGTTTCATATCGGAATGTGCTCAAAATGGAGCCGATTGGTTTACAATTACCAGTGCAAGAATTAGCTCATTCATCAAAAGTGCTAGAAAATAAGTCTTTTGAGAAAAGGCTAAAATTTGCTGATTTGTCACAAAGACCGCCTGAAGTGAAAAAGGAAAGTAAGCAATTAGCTGTAGCGAAAACGTATACAATTGCTGAATTAAATCAATTGAGCAATCAGCAGTTAGTGGACTTACTTGTAACAATTGATTGGGAGCAAATTACTGGGCTATTTCAGTTTAATAAGGATAGTCTTGCATTCTATCAAAATGATAGTAGAATGCAGGCAATTATTGATAAATTGAACCAGCAAGGACAAGCTTATACGAAAGATGATTCAAAAGGGATTGAGACTTTAGTAGAGGTGTTACGATCTGGTTTTTATTTAGGATTTTATCATACAGAATTAAGTAAACTAAATGAGCGAAGCTATCATGATAAATGCTTACCTGCATTAAAAACGATTGCGAATAACTCGAATTTCAAGCTCGGTACGTTAGAACAAAATAGAGTTGTCTCATCATATGGAAAATTAATTGGAAATGCTTCAAGTGATGTGGAAACGATCACATCAGCTGCAAAGATTTTTAAACAATATAATGATAATTTTTCTACATTGGTAGATAATCTTTCAGCTGGAAATGCGATTTACGATATTATGCAAGGTGTTGATTACGATATTCAATCGTATTTGTACGATACGAGAAAAGCACCGGAAGATACAATATGGTATCAAAAAATTGATAGCTATATTAATGAATTAAGTCGTTTTGCCTTAATTGGAACGGTGACAGCGAAAAATGGTTGGTTAATTAATAATGGTATTTATTATACAGGTAGACTTGGTACGTTCCATAGTACAGAAACGAAAGGATTACAAGTTGTAACAGATGCCATGAAAATCTATCCGTATTTAGGTGAGCAATATTTCGTAGCTGCTGAGCAAATTGCGACGAATTATGGCGGGAAAGATGCGAATGGTAAAGTGGTTGATCTAGATCAAATAAGAGAAGATGGTAAGAAAAAATATTTACCGAAAACGTATACGTTCGATGATGGAGCAATTGTGTTAAAAGCTGGAGATAAGGTGACTGAGGAAAAAGTAAAACGTCTATATTGGGCGGCAAAAGAAGTGAAGGCACAATTCCATCGTACGGTTGAAAGTGACCAGCCGTTAGAAAAAGGCAATCCTGATGATGTATTAACGATGGTTATTTATAATAGCCCAGCTGAATATCAATTTAACCGTCAATTATACGGGTATGAAACGAATAACGGCGGTCTTTATATAGAAGGAACAGGTACGTTCTTTACTTATGAACGTACGCCAGAAGAAAGCATTTATAGTTTGGAAGAATTGTTCCGACATGAGTTCACGCATTATTTACAAGGTAGATATGAAGTGCCAGGACTTTGGGGACAAGGGAAGATGTATGAGAATGAGAGATTATCTTGGTTTGAAGAAGGAAATGCGGAGTTTTTTGCAGGTGCAACGAGAACAGATAATGTTGTACCGAGAAAGAGTATTATAGGAGGCATATCTTCAAATCCAGCAGAACGTTATACAGCAGAGAGAACGTTAAACGCAAAATATGGAACGTGGGATTTCTATAATTATTCCTTCGCTTTACAATCGTACATGTACAATAAGAGATATGATATGTTTGACAAAATTCATGATCTTATTAGGAAAAATGATGTAACAGCATATGATGCATACCGCTCTGCTTTAAGTAAAGATGCGAATTTAAATAAAGAGTATCAAGACTATATGCAAATGTTAGTAGATAACCGTGAGAAATATAATGTTCCATTAGTATCAGATGATTATTTAGCGACGCACGCACCGAAACCAGTTTCAGATATTGCAGCAGAAATTACAGCAGAAGCAAAATTAAGTAATGTATCAGTTAAGAAAAACAAATCACAGTTCTTTCATACATTTACACTACAAGGAACATATACAGGTACGACTGCAAAAGGAGAATATGAAGACTGGAAGACAATTACACAAAACGTAAATGATACGTTAAAACGTTTAAGTGCGAAAGAATGGACAGGCTATAAAACAGTAACAGCTTATTTCGTAAATTACCGTGTGAATGCAGCAGGACAATTTGAGTATGATGTTGTATTCCATGGGATTAATACAGAAGAAGGTGCTGTGAATAAAGCGCCAGTTGCGGTTATAAACGGCCCATATAGCGGAAATGTAAATGCAGCAATTTCGTTTAAAAGCGATGGATCGAAAGATGAAGATGGAAAAATTGTTGCTTATAAATGGGAGTTTGGTGATGGTACTGTAAGTAATGAACAAAATCCGACTCATGTATACACAAAAGAAGGAACATATACGGCAAAATTAACAGTAACAGATGACAAAGGATTAACGAATACTGCTACAACGAATGTAACGGTTCAAAAGAAAGAAGATAATAGTGTAGAAAAAGAGCCGAATAACTCATTCCAGACAGCAAATAAACTGCAATTCAATCAAGTTTTACGTGCTAGTTTAGGAAACGGTGATACGAGTGATTACTTTGAAATAAATGTGGAAACGGCGAAAAACCTGCAAATTAATGTAACGAAGGAAAATAATATTGGAGTAAACTGGGTTCTTTATTCGGAAGCAGATTTAAATAATTATGTTACGTATGCCCAGCAAGAAGGAAATAAGTTAGTAGGAAGTTACTACACGTATCCAGGGAAATATTATTTACATGTGTATCAGTATGGCGGGGGAACAGGGAATTATACGGTAGAAGTGAAATAGTAAAAAGGTCGCCGTGAGTGGCGACCTTTTTGTTGCGTGTTATACAAAAAAATTTACAAAAGCTTGATCGGCACTACCAAGAGAAAATAACGTAGCTACCATATGTGCAGTCCATTTAGGCATATTTAATTTCAATACGGTATTGTACAAGATTCTATATAAGGGGGCCTGCCGACGAAACGCGGAAATTATACGCTAAGCATAAGTTTACCAATAAAATAAAAAACAAAGTCTGTAAATTTATGTAAAATAATGATATGATTTAATTGAATATAAAGAAAAAGGAAACCGATACAGCTTGTGCGTATGCAGTGCATTTTGGTCTAGGTCGCAGTCTTTTAACGTGCTCGAACTACAGGAGGAGTAAGCATATTCCCGATGGATCCATTTCTGCACTTCCATTATTTTGGGAAACCCCTGGTATCCAAGACTACATTTTACCCTTACATTATTTTTTTGATGTAGCTCTTGAAGATAAAAACTATTTAATTTTCAAGGAACAGTTATTAACTTAAAACTTATTATACTAGGAGGGTGTATCATGAAAAAAATATGCTTTGTATTAATTGTCGACGCTGGTATAAATTATGGTTCAATATTTTCTCTACCATTTTTAAGGAATCACGATGATTTGAAGGAATATTTTTCTGAGTATTATGATGTTTCGATTAATTATATTAGGGATAAAAACTCAGTTGACTATTTGGTAGTTCCCAAACCGTGTCCACCTTTTGATAATGAAAATAATCTTCCAATAATTGAAGTACCAGCAAACTTATTTATGGAAAAGGATTTTGAAAAAATAAAGACTTATATAGACAATTATTTTTCTAATAACTCATAAAGAAAATAAAAGTATAAAAAGAAGTCCGATAAAAAACGAGTGGTGAAGATTCAATGAATAAGGCACAAGCAACATTAGTAAATTACCAGCACCAACTAGATTTAGCTTCTTATTGGGGAGATGGTACCACTTCGTCTTCAGATGGGATGGGCATGCAAATTGGGGTTTCATCTTTACATGCAGACGCAAATCCACATCACGGAACAGGTAAAGGTGCTACCATTAAAGTCCGATTGGTGAAGGCTAATAATCAGTGGGAGATGAAGAAAACCCCCACTAATTAAAGTTTCACTTTATCGCTTTATGAGTGATCAATTCTCTAGCTTTCATACAAAAGTGATTAATCCGAATGCTAGGGATGCCGTTCATGTCATTGATGGTTTACTACATCACGAAACAGATTTACATATTGAAGAGCATTCTATTGGATTATTACGCCTCTTAGAACATAAATAAAACCCTTGATTTTCTGCTTAGCGTAGATAAATCAAGGGTTTTTCTTTCAAAATCTTTTTACGCGTTATAGCCGAATAATTTTAAATCTTCCCCTGAGTTCGAAATGATCTCTTCGAACTTCAATCCTACTTTTTCTAAAAGCTTTCCTGACTGGATGTTATCAGTAGTAGTAATGGCTACAATTCATTTCAGACCTAGTTTTTGTACTCCGTATTCGATTACAGCAGAAGCTGACTCGTAGCCATATCCTTTCGAACGGAATTTCTCTAAAAAGGCAAAGCCGATATCAACATCTTCTAATGAATCTCTTTTAATAAGGCCACACATACCGAGCGGAGTGAGATCTTCTTTTCGTTCTACTAAGTAAAGGCCGAAGCCCATTTTATTATACATATCAACGGGGCCGTTTAAGATGTATTTTTTTGCATCTTCTAAGTTTTTAATCCTTTTATCACCGATATACTGAATCCATGCAGGATCGTTTACTAACTCGAGAATAAATGGAGCATCTTTTAGATGAAACCAGCGAAGAACGAGTCGTTCCGTTTCAAGAACTATCACAATCTACTGCACCACCTTTAACATTTATAATCATTAGTATGGATTGTGTAATACAAAATCGCAACATATTTTACAAGATCCCGGATTGTTCACATAAAGTTCGTTTGTTTTGCATAAAGGGATATTTTATAATTAGAATTGATTGTAAAGAGTGAGATGCTTATACAATGACTCCTAGGTGACTAGGAGTTTTTACTATATAACTATCATTATTACTAAATATGACACACTACACATTCTACTCAAGGAGGTATATAATGAAGAAATTATATAATGCATCGTTTACGTATTTGATTATCGGTTTATTATCAGGGATTTTCGCTAGGGAGTATGGAAAGTATAAAGGGATTGTAGGATCTACTTTGTTAAACCTTTTACATACACATACACATGTACTCGGCTTTTTCTTCTTTTTAATTGCTTTAGGATTAGCAAAAGTATTCGCGTTTCATGAAGCGAAAAGTTTTAATAAGTGGTTTGTTGTACATAATATCGCATTAATATTAATGTTAGGTTCATTGGCAGCAAGAGGGCTTCTTCAGTTAAATGGAGCGGACTTTAAAGGGTTAACTTATATTGTTGGGTTTTCTCATTCGCTGATGGCATTTACTTTAATTTGGTTTATGTTGTTAATAAAGAAGTCATTTAAAATATAGTTTTATAGAAAAGAACTTGCAGTAATTGTTGCAAGTTCTTTTTTTATTCGAAAGTAAGAAATGAATTTCGTATATGTAAAACTTGAATTATTTAATTTTTCGGATTATTATGTATAAAATAGTTAACATATTTTGTAATTCAAATTTATAGAAAGTAGGAGAGTGTAAGATGGAAATAACGGTAGAGCGTTTAGTAAATGAATTAAAGGGTGTACTTCCCGAAGATCGAGTAGTAATTAATACAACAGTAAGAGAGTTACATAGTAAAGATGAATCTTATCATGCTAGTAGTTTACCTGATGTAGTAGTTTTTCCGAAAACGACCGAAGAGGTTAGCACGATAATGAAAATAGCGAGTGAGCACGGGACACCCGTCGTTCCGTTTGGGGTAGGTTCTAGTTTAGAAGGACATGTAATTCCTTATGAAAAAGGAATTACGGTTGATTTTTCATTAATGAACAAAATTCTTGAAATAAGAGAGAAAGATTTTCTGGTGAAAGTCCAGCCAGGAGTGACTCGTTCTCAGCTCAATAAAGAATTGAAGAAATACGGATTGTTTTTTAGTGTGGATCCAGGAGCAGATGCAACGTTAGGGGGAATGGTTGCTACAAATGCAAGCGGAACGACAGCGGTTAAGTATGGAGTAATGCGTGATCAAGTTCGTGATTTAGAAGTCGTTCTTGCTGATGGGGAAGTAATACATACTGGGAATTTAGCTGCGAAGTCGTCATCAGGTTACCATTTAAATGGTGTTTTCGTAGGATCAGAAGGTACGCTTGGATGCTTTACAGAGTTAACATTAAAAGTATACGGCATACCGGAGCATGTTATGGCCGCGAGAGCATCGTTTCCAACTATAAATGATGCAGTAGAAGCTGTTATTAACATATTGCAAGCGGGTATTCCGATTGCGAGAATTGAACTCGTTGATGAACTATCTATGAAACAAGTCAATCATTATAGTGAAACAAGTTACAGAGAAGAACCGACATTGTTTTTAGAGTTTCACGGTAATGAAGCAGGGTTAAAGCAAGATGTTGAATTTACGAAGGAAATTGTTTTTGATCATAAATGTAAAGAAGTTGCTTTTGAAACGGAAACTGCAGCGAGAAATAAATTATGGGATGCACGGCATAACCTAGCATACGCTTACGTTCATAGCTATCCTGGTAAAAAGCTTATGAGTACAGACGTATGTGTACCTATTTCAGAATTAGCTGGAGCTATCCAACAAGCGAAAGAGACATTAGAAAAGAATGGTCTTGTTGGTGGTATTCTTGGTCATGTAGGAGACGGGAATTTCCACGTGCTCTTAATGGTTGATCCAAACGATAAAGAAGAAGTGGAAAAAGCAGATGAAATAAATGAAAGTATCGTTCTATATGCTCTTAAACGAGGAGGAACATGTACAGGGGAACATGGCGTTGGTATTGGAAAACGGAAGTATCAGGAAGAAGAACATGGGGCGGCATTACTCGTAATGGAAAAAATAAAGAAAGCTCTTGATCCGCAAAATATTTTGAATCCGAATAAAGTTTTTCAGTTAAAGGATAGGAGCTGATCGGGTGAAAGTACTAGAAGCGATAAGTAATATAGCTGGAAAATATTTTGCATTTTGGGTTATTTGTATTGCAATTATTGCGTATTTTATTCCTGCTCCATTTCTGGGGGTAACTAGTTACATAACGATTTTACTTGGGGTTGTTATGTTTGGGATGGGATTAACGTTAAAGGCTGTTGATTTTAAAATTATTGCTACAAAACCATTGCCAGTTATTATCGGTGTATGTGCTCAGTTTATTATTATGCCACTTGTCGCATACGTACTAGCCTACGTTATGAATCTGCCAGCAGAATTAGCAGCTGGATTAGTATTACTCGGTTCAGTACCGGGTGGCACCGCATCAAATGTTATGGTTTATTTAGCAAAAGGGAACTTAGCGTTGTCTATTGCAATGACATCATTATCAACGTTACTAGCACCAATTGCTACACCTCTTATTTTACTATTGCTTGCAGGACAATGGATGCCGGTTAATCCTATGTCTATGTTTCTTTCTATCGTACAAGTTATTATCATACCTATTATTTTAGGATTAGTAGTGAAGAAGTTTTTCCCGAAAACTGTTACGAAAGGAATGACTGTTATTCCTTTCATATCAGTTTTAGCAATTATCATTATTGTTTCAGCGGTAGTTTCAGCAAATGTAAGTAGTATTACTTCTTCAGGCCTTCTTATCTTTATTGCCGTTATGCTCCATAATGCTTTCGGTTTTTTACTCGGATATATAACAGCATTCATACTTAGACTAGACGAAGGGACAAGAAGAGCTATTTCAATAGAAGTAGGAATGCAAAATTCAGGTTTAGGTGTTGCGCTAGCAACAGCACATTTTGGACCAGCTGCCGCCCTCCCAAGTGTGTTAGCAGCAGTATGGCATAACATTGCAGGACCGATTTTAGCAACCATCTGGTCAAAAAATGCAAAGGATACTTTCAGTGATGAAACTTTATCGGTAAATATAGAAAAATAGGAATGATAAAGAATGCAAAAACGTATTGTACATTTTGAAGGGCTAGTTGTTTTCATAGCTGTGATTTATGCGTATTCATTATATGAATTTAGTTGGATAATATTTTTTCTGTTCCTTTTAGCTCCGGATTTATCAATGTTAGCGTATGGTATAAATAATCATGTTGGGGCTAACATTTATAATTTATTTCACACATATATCATATCGATATTAATTGTTATCATTGGTGTTTATTTTAAGATAGATACCGTTATTATGATAGGCCTAATATGGACAGCACATATTGGAATGGATCGAATGTTTGGATATGGGTTGAAATATGAGACGGATTTTAAGGATACTCATATTCAGAGGTTATAGTTGCTTTTGAGGAGAGGGATACTTTGAAACAGAGAATTACTATCAAAGAGTATAACATCAAATGGGAAAGTGAATTTAATAAGTTACAAACTCTCATTAACGATGTAATGGAAGACAGTATTTTATCCATTGAACATGTTGGGAGTACATCTATTAAAGGGCTTGCAGCAAAACCAATATTAGATATTGATATCGTAATAGAAGATTATGGTTTTTTTCCTGAAGTAGTAACAAAGCTTGAAGCGATAGGATACTATCATCAGGCAGAATGGAGCTACAAAGGGAGAGAGGCGTTTGGCAGAAAGGACGCTTTCGTTCCGTGGGACGGAGAAAGTACAGATTGGATGGAACATCATTTGTATGTGTGTGATAAAGAAAGTGAAGAGCTAAGAAGACATATAGCGTTTCGGGATTATCTTCGTGAACATGAAGATGTTGCTGTTGAATATGGACATTTAAAGGAAGAGTTAGCAAGAGAGACAAAAAGTAGAACGAGCTATAGTGAAGGTAAGACAGCATTTATTACAAATATATTAGAAAAGATAAACTAAGGCGGCATGGAATACATGCTGCCTATTCTTTTGAAATAGAACGCTGCCATTATAAAACAAATACAAACTGGCCCTGTTGAATGCCACAAGACTTAAATATAATGAGAAATAAAAGACCGGAAAAGAGGGAGTTTATGTATATACCAAAATATTTCGCAATACAAGATGAAGAAATGAAGTACGAAATAATGGAACAAAATAGCTTTGCAACGTTATTTTCTCAACATAATGGGGAACCATATGCAACGCATTTACCATTGTTATTAAATAGGGAGACCCTTACTTTACATGGTCACTTCGCACGGCCGAATGAACAGTGGAAAGATATTGGGAATCAGCAAGTACTAGCTATATTTCAAGGACCACATAGTTACATCTCTCCGTCATGGTATGAAACAAACAATGCAGTACCAACATGGAATTACGTTGCAGTGCATGTATATGGTGAATTAAAATTTGTTGAAGATGAACAGGAATTAATAGATTCTCTTCAAGAGTTAGTACATAAGTATGAAGATCCAGAGAGCGCCTACTCACTTAATGATGTAGACCCGAATTATATGGGAGGATTAAGTAAGGGAATAGTTGGGTTCAAAGTAAAGATAAATAAAATAGAAGGAAAAGCGAAGTTAAGTCAAAATCATTCTGTGGAAAGAAGAAACTTAGTTGTGGAGAAGCTTGAGAAGGTTGGTAGTGAGGGGAGTAAGGGGATTGCGGAATTGATGAAAGAAACAAAATGAGTTTGGTAAAATAAAGGTGATTTACTAATTTTGTAGAAATATATTTTACTTGCAAGAAAAATGCCTCCGTAGCTCTAGAAGGGAAGAGCGCCGGAAAACATGTCGCACCGGGTCGCAAGGCGAAGGTTTCAGAAGCACCGAAAAGCAAATAAGCTGAGACAGGTGGAATTCCGTAGGGCAGCGTGTTCCCCTTAGCCTATGCTAACGAAAGGAGTGCGGGTTCGAATCCCGTCGGAGGCATATGGAAACCTCTGTATGAAGAAACATTTGATTACATTAACTCTAAATAAGCGCATTTAAAAAAGACCCTCTTAAATGAAGGTCTTTCGTTTTTTAAAGTGTTTTTTCAGCTGTTGTTGAGTTATAGTCTTTACCTACGTCAACGGATTGAACAAGGTCAGGCCTTTGTGGTGCAGGGAAATCTGCATGACTTGCTTGATATGTAAACGAACTATTTACCCCAATAGACACAATTCCGATAACAGATAATCCTAATAAGATGGAACCAATTTTTCTTATCATTTTAATGCTCCTTTCTCAAACGTTTTTTCTTTTGCTTGTAACGCCTTATGAAAATACTCGCTTGCTTTTATATGATTATTTTCATCGTAAAGTTTAACGGCTAACTTTTCTGAATATTCCTGAGTGTAGTTATATAAAGATTCTTTGTCGAAATACGCAATTCCTTCAAGAATAATTTTTTCTAAGTCTTCAGTTGACTCGTTATTGTTAAGGGACTCTAAAATTTTAAAGTGAAGCATATATTCTTCATTGTTAAGTTCTGTACAAATTTTTAATCCTTTTTTTATAAGTTCTGAAGCGATATTTATTTCACCGAGTTTAGAATGTTCCCTAGCTTGTAAAAAAATTGCTTTGAAATGGGTAGGCATTTTTGTCGTTACTTCAGATAGATGGCGAATAGCCAGTGTTGATAGGTTTTGATTGGCATATAGCCAGCCTAAATTATTACGAACTCTTAAAAGTAAAGATTCTTCATTTTGTTTTTGTAAAATATTGATTGCGGAGTTATAGTGTTCTTCAGCTTGCTCGTATTGTCTTAATTGTACACATGATGCACCTATAACGCTTTCACATGAAGCGACATTTTTTTCATAATCTCTATACATGAAAAATATTTCTCGAGCTTTATTAGCATATTGAATTGCATCAATCGGTTTATAAAAATGTTGATTAAAGATAGCGAATCGGTAATTATATTCAGCTTCCTCTAGTTTATCTGAAACATTAACTAATAGCTTTTCAGCATTTTCATAATGTTCACTTGCTAAATTATAATTTGTTGTTAAAGTAGCATGAATCGCTTTAAATAAATGATAGTAGTAAGAAAGTTGTTGATTAGGTGAAATCGCGTAAGAATCTATTTTATTGAAACTGTCTTTTGTGATGCTTAAACCATCAGTTAAAACTTTGAAACGAAAATCTAGTAGAGAATAGTATAATGCTAAGTTTTCATCTTCTTCAAAGTTTAGTTCTTTTTCCTCAATTTCATGCTTTAAGTTTGTTGCCTGGGACACATCTTGTTTTAGCATGGCTAAATACCAGTCATTAAATAATTTTGTAATTTGTTCATTACCTTGTAGTTGAACGTTCATGAAATCCCCTCGCTTTTTGAATATTCTTATAAAATATAGTATCAAAAATAGCAATATTTAGAAATATGATTTTTATTTCTCAATATTTGTTTAACAAAATTTTCAGTAAGCCGATTGGAATAGTGTTAATTTTGTTTTGGAGTAAAGAAAGGGAATCGGGGAGGGGCATTTTAAAGTTCTAGTTGAGAGGTGGGAATATAAAAAAGGTGTGTTCACACAATTTGTATGAACACACCTTTTTACAGATTAAACCATCAAGTCCCACAAAAAGTACGATAAGGACGATTCGTAGGCGCAGGTGGAACGCAGTATTCTTCTTGATCTGTAGTATACGCATAAGGATTTGCTAGAGCCTCAAGAAGCTTCTCCATTACGCTATAATCTCCACTTGTAACAGCGGCTTCTAGTGCTTCTTCTACGCGATGGTTTCTTGGGATGATTGATGGGTTATTATTTTTCATCATTTCGTAGGCATTTTCTTTCGATTCATCTTGTTTTTCTAATCGAGATTGCCACAGTTTGTACCATTCTTTAAATTCAGGGCTATCGAATAGAGGGGTATTTTCTAACGTATTAAGAGTTAATGAACGGAATGTATTTGTGTAATCCGCTTTAAATTTCTCCATCATTTTTAAAAGTTGCTCAATAAGTGATTGATCTTGTTCTTCGTTGCTAAATAGTCCTAATTTCTTTTTCATTCCAAGGAACCACTGGTTTTCATACTGTACGCTAAATTTTGAAATTTCGTCTTGAGCAATCTTTAATGCTTCTTCTTCATCTTCGTGTAGGATTGGTATTAAAGATTCAGCTAGTCGCGCGAGATCCCATGCGGCCATATATGGTTGATTTCCATATGCGTAGCGACCTTGTGTATCAATGGAGCTAAATACAGTTCCTTGGTCGTAATTGTCCATAAATGCACAAGGGCCGTAATCAATCGTTTCACCGCTAATCGTTATATTGTCAGTGTTCATTACGCCGTGAATAAATCCAACAAGTTGCCATTTTGCGATAAGACTTGCTTGTCTTTTAATGACTTCTTGTAGCAATGCAGTATATCGGTTTTCATGATCTTCAATTTCTGGATAATGCCTTTTTATTGTATAGTCAGCTAGTGATTGAAGATCCTCGATAGAACCGCGAGCTGCAGCATATTGAAATGTGCCAACGCGTATATGGCTGCTTGCTACTCTAGTTAAAATAGCTCCAGGTAACTTTGTTTCACGATAGGTTGGTTCGCCTGTTGTGACAACTGCTAAACTGCGGGTAGTTGGAATATCAAGTGCATACATAGCTTCGCTAATAATATATTCACGTAGCATTGGACCGAGTGCAGCACGACCATCACCGCGGCGTGAATACGGAGTAGGGCCAGAACCTTTCAGTTGAATGTCAAAACGTTTACCTGCAGGAGTCATTTGTTCACCAATTAAAAGAGCACGACCGTCGCCTAACATATTAAAATGTCCGAATTGATGACCGGCATATGCTTGCGCTAATGGATGAGCTCCTTCTGGGAGTGCATTACCGGCGAAAATAGCGATTTCGGCTTCTTTCTTCAATTCTTCAGGATTAAAGCCAAGAGATATCGCAAGTGAATGGTTTAGCTTAACTAACTCCGGTGAACTTACGGGAGTAGGGGGGATTTCTGTATAAAATGATTGTGGTAAAGTCGTATAACTATGGTCTAAATTCCAACCAGCTTCATTATTTTTAGTCATTTTATCTCCTCCTTGTTTATTTTTTTATTATGTATTTGTACGTATGTATTCTTTGTAAAATTAGCTAAAAGTATAATATGATATTTCCCCTTGCAATCTATTGTAAGGACTTCACTGCACTATGTCTATTTAACAGCAAATTTAAAACCTCCATTTTAAGAAAATGGAGGTTTTATTATTATTTCATTTTTACAATTATTTTCCCCTTTGCTCTTCCAGCCTCTGAATATTCCATTGCTTTTTGAGCATCTTCAAAAGGGAAAACTCGATCGATTACAGGTTTGATTTTTCCGGCTTCAATATAGTTTGCGATAGTACGTAATTGATCTCCGCTTGGCTTCATAAATAAAAATGAATATTGAGCATTATGCTTTTTTTCAAGTGCAGTAAGTTTTTTACTTGCTAATGAAAATAAGAATGTTTTAAAAAATCCAGAACCGAATTCTTTACCGAAACGAGCATTTGGCATTCCTGAAACAGAAACAATGCTGCCGCCGCTTTTTATAATATCGAATGATTTTTCAAGTGTTGTACCACCAATGGTATCAAATACTGCATCATAATCTTTTAGTATTTCTTCAAATTTTTCTGTTTTATAATTAATAATTTGATCTGCGCCAAGAGACTTTACTAAATTTGCACCAGCCTCACTAGCAGTTGTTGTAACGGTAGCACCCATTATTTTTGCTAACTGAATTGCGAAAGTACCAACACCACCAGATCCAGCGTGAATTAAAATCTTTTGATTTTTTTGTAATTGCATAATGTCATGTAATGCTTGGTATGATGTTAAGCCAACAAGTGGAATTGAAGCAGCTTCTTCAAAACTTAAATTTTTCGGCTTTAAAGCTATGTCATCTTCATGAATGGCTATATACTCCGCAAAAGTACCAATCTTATTTTTTCTTGGACGTGCATATATTTCATCGCCGACTTTAAAACGAGTTACTTTTGATCCAACCTTTATGATGACACCAGCAAAGTCATTCCCAAGGATTAGGGGCATTTCATATTTAAGTAACATCTTTACTTTTCCATCGCGTATTTTAAAATCAATTGGGTTAATACTAGCTGCATGAATTTCTGCGAGCACTTCATGCTCATTTATTTCAGGAATAGGTACCTCGGCCATACGCATTGGGACTTTTCCGTACTTATCAATTATCATCGCTTTCATTTCTTATACCTCCAAATTTCAATAAAGTGAAACTTTAATCAGTGGGGGGTTCTTCATCCCCCACTGATTATCAGCCCTCACCAATCGGACTTTTATGGGCAGTTGATCCCCTATCTAAATTCTTTGCTTTCGCTGAATTCTGAGGTGGGGGTCTTACTGCCCGTTAAAGTGGGATAAAAGTTGTGCAATAGCTTTTCGATATCTAATACAAGATTTTTTAATAAACTTAATTTTGTACGTATATCAATATAATAAAAGTTTTTTGTACCTTCTTTTCGCATTAAAATAATACCGGCTTCTCGTAAAATTCTAAGATGATGTGATACAGCTGGTCGAGAAAGGTGTGTTTGTTTCGTAATTTCTCCTACACGTAATCCGGTTTGACATTCCGTTTCCATGAGAACTAACAAAATAGCTTGACGTGTTTCATCACCAATTGCCAATAATACTTTTTGTGAATCAATAAAATCTCTTTTTATAACATTTAATTGTTCTTGTTTATTCATTTCAATCACTTTACCTCCTGCTAATGAGTCGAAAGGTTTAAGATGATGGACCATT
The DNA here is from genome assembly GCF_003812125.1 of Bacillus sp. FDAARGOS_527. Lineage (NCBI taxonomy): Bacteria > Bacillati > Bacillota > Bacilli > Caryophanales > Bacillaceae > Bacillus > Bacillus sp. FDAARGOS_527. Next base: position 2,575,185 of record NZ_CP033795.1, on the reverse strand, counting down.
ACTTCGATACGGTAATGCTACATGATTGTTGTATGAGCTGCAATATTGGGAAAGAAAATCGAGACGAATGAAATTTTATGAGTTGAAAATGGTAGGAGATAGAAAAGGCTTAATAATACATTGTTTACAGATGAGGATGGTTAAGTCATTGCACAAAAAATTAAGCGGTCGTAACCCTATATAATTTATAGGGTTACGACCGCTTATCATGTTTTTATTATTTTGAAGTGAGTTGTTTCGTTTTACTCTTTCATACATGCATAATTCAAGCAGATTATAGATGTATGAAAAAGTAAAAGTAATTTGGGGCGTAATCTATCTATATGATAATTTAAAATGAAATATAAGTCTATATCTTTGTTGTTTTTTTGATTATATTTATGTCACTGAGCTCAGAACAATGACGTGGAGGATAAGTATATGGAATTGAATTATGTACCAGTTTTAATTGTTGGAGGGGGATTATCAGGATTAGCGTCTGCGTTATTCCTTGCAAAACATAATATTGAATACTTGCTTATTGAAAGGCATCCGTCTACTGCAATTCATCCAAAAGCAGGTGGAATCACTTTTCGTACGATGGAGTTATTTCGAGAATTAGGTTTAGAACAAAGAATTAGATCGGCGGGTAAAACATTAGAAAATTGCCGAGGAAGAATAGCTGTTCATACAATAGCTGGGGCGAATAATGAAGAGTTGGCACAAATGAGGGCGAATCAGTATGAAAATGATGAAAAGTTACTTCAGAAAATAGAAGAGATTAGTCCATCAAAACAAACTGCTTGTTATCAAATTACTTTAGAAGAGATCATGTTACAAGAAGCGAGAACATTAGGCGGAGAATTATCTTTTTATCATGAATTGGTTTCTTATGAACAAAATGAGCATGGAGTAATAGCAACGATTCGGAATCGTGAAACGGAAGCAGAAATTATTTTTCATTGTGACTATATAATTGCAGCAGATGGGGCAAAAAGTAAAATACGTGAGCACTTAGGGATTAGTACCGAGGGCCGTGGAACAATTGGTGGTTATTATATGAATATTTATTTTGAAGCGGATTTAAGTGAATTTATACAAGGAGATGCATTTGGTTTTTCTATGGTACTTCATCCGGAAGTTCTCGGTGCACTCATTCCAGTCGATAATGCAAGAAGATGGATTTATCATGTATCCTACGATCCATTAAAAGGAGAGAGACCAAAAGATTTCACTATAGAACGTTGTAAACAAATTATTCAAACCGCAATTGGAAGCACAAATGTTAAGTCGGAAATAGTAAGTGTTTTACCGTGGAAAGCGGCTGAAAGTACTGCTACAAAATTTCAAGATAATCGCATTTTTTTAGTTGGTGATTCTGCACATATTATGCCGCCAACAGGAGGGTTTGGTTCCAATACAGGAATACAAGATGTGCACAATCTAGCCTGGAAATTAGCGGCTGTTATAAAAGGAAAGGCAAAACCAAAACTGTTAGAAACATATCATGAAGAGAGATATCCTGTTGCAAAATTAACGACAGATTATGCGAGTAGTTTACTGTTTCGTGCTGCGAATAGAGAGGAAGGCAGTCTGAATAATATGGACGGTTTAGCTGTTACAGTTGGATATCAGTATTGTTCAGAGGCGATTATAGATGACTCAGTCATTCCACATAGAATGGATAGCGTAGAGTTGAACGGGAGACCTGGAACGCGAGCGCCACACTTTTGGGGGATGTATAAAGGGAAAGAAGTTTCTATATTAGACTTATTTGGTAACAATTTTGTATTACTTACTGGAGTAGACAATAGTTCTTGGGCTGAAGCTGTATATGATGTTTCATCTAAATTAGGAATAAATATTAAACTGTATCGAGTAGGTGGAAGTGGAGACTTTATTGCTCAAGAAAATGTTTTTCGTGAATTATATGGGATAGAAAATGAAGGAACTGTATTAATTAGACCAGACGGCTTTATTGGATGGCGTTCGGAAAAAGCAGTGGTAAATCCAGATGTAATACTGGAGAAGGTAATGAGTAATTTATTATGTAGTTTTTAAGTAGCTATGGAAGTATATTGTTTTATATGCTTCACTTTACTGAAAAAATAATATTCACAAATTTTAATAGGTTTGGTATGATTAATTTCGACAAGTTAATCGAGGCCGGAGATATTTGAGATAAGCCATAAATTTATTTAAGGATACAGAAGTGTCCTCTAAATAATTTATGGCTTTTTTTATTGATGAAATGTAATCAATAGGAAGTTACATGTGAATAGGGGGGATATGGAAAATAAATAGTATAGTAATAACATAGGGGAATTATATTTGTAAGATTGGAATTTTAATATAAACTTATAAAAATGATGAAAGTATATCTTCTATTTCGTGTAAATCTCATTAACTTGTTGAAATTTGTAACGTAGGAAGGGTTAGAAGGATGAGAAAAATTATTAGCGTTTTAGTTATCTTCTTTATGACGGGAAGTATCTTTGCTGGGGGAGCTGTTCATGCGAAAGCAGAAGGAAAGCATGAGTGGAATAAGAATAAGTTTTTAAATATTGCACATCGCGGAGCAAGTGGACATGCACCTGAGCATACTTTTGCTTCTTATGATTTAGTGAAAAAAATGAAAGCGGATTATTTGGAGTTAGATATTCAATTAACTAAGGACGGCCAGTTGATTGCAATGCATGATACGGCAGTTGATCGCACGACAAATGGTACAGGTGAAGTACGAGATAAAACATTAAGTCAAATAAAGAGTTTAGATGCAGGATCGTGGTTCAATAAAGCGTATCCAGAAAAGGCTAAGCAAGAGTACGTTGGTCAAAAAGTTCCGACTCTTGAAGAAATTTTCCAAAAGTACGGAAGAAGCATGAAGTATTACATTGAAACAAAATCACCAGATGTGTATCCAGGAATGGAAGAGAAATTATTAGCTTTATTAGAAAAATATAATTTAATAGGTCAAAACATGTCTTCTAGCCGCGTGATGATTCAATCATTTAGTAAAGATAGTTTAACAAAGATTCATAGTATGAATGAAAATATTCCGTTAGTTCAACTGCTTTGGTATTATCCAAATGAAAACAATGAGATTGTTGAATGGTCTGGCATTACACATGAACCGAAACGTGTAACGAATGAAGATTTTCAAGAAATTAAAAAGTATGCAGTTGGTATTGGACCAAACTTACGTAATGATAACAGAGAATTAATTATTGATGAGTCATATATGAAAATAGCTAGAAATAATGGACTGCTAATTCATCCTTATACAATTAATGAGAAACCAGATATGAGATTGTTAATAAAATGGGGTGCTACAGGAATGTTTACAAATTATCCTGATCGATTACATAGTGTGTTAAAAGAAAAATAAATAGGAGAAAAGGTATACCGACATTTTGGTATACCTTTTTTTATTATGCTAGATTATAGTAATAGGATACATATTCTTCTAAACCTTCAACCTCATTTTCAGGTGGCTCAATGCCGCCCTTTCTACCGTAGCAAACATTTCTCAAGTATTCTCCAAAAATCATAGAGCGACTTTTTTCATTTTCCATCCAATTATATCTATTAATGATAAACTCACCATCGAAACTTGTATCAAATGTATATGGGATACAAGTAATAGTTTTAGGTAAATGTTTTTTTAATACTCGATATTGCCGACCAGCGCCTAAACTTTTGCAAACAAATAGTAGCTGATTAATCTTTGTGAAATCAAAAATCTTTTTCGCTTCCATTACATTCGCGATAGAATGGAGGGAGTTTTTCTCGAATAGGATAGCATCTTTTGGTACGCCATGTTCCATTAATTTAGTTACAATTACTTCTGCATCTGACAAATCTCCGTAATTCCAGCTCGGATGTTTCATGCCATGCAAACTAGTACCACCTGTAACGATAATTTGATTTCCTAAACCTTGTCGATAAGCTTCTAGAGGAGCTTGCCAATTGCCGGGATGAGAACCGCCGAAAACGAAAATAGCATCACATTTTTGTGTTGTTATTTCTTTTAGAAAAACGATTTCTGTAATTTGATCGATTTGTTTTTTCGTAAGAGTAGGGACATCAGGATATTTAGGTATTACCATGTGAAAACCTCCTATATAGTAAATGATAAATTCATTATATAGCGATTTTATTAAGTGAAAAAAGGGAAGCTTTTCATTTCAAAGTACCCCTTTTAAGATAACTCTCCAATAAACCAAATCTCTTTTTTATCGATTGCATCTTCATCATAAATGACTTCTTGAAAGTGTAAAATTTGGGCAGTAGGACAAATTGAAATTCCCCATGTTTTCCAAAAATCAATTTTATTTGAAAGAGAAATCCATTTTTGAAATTCATTATTTCTATTGAAAAAGTTATGAAAATAGTCATCGTTTTTGAATACGATAATTTGCGATTCCCATAAATTCTCTATAGAAATTAAAGTAACAACTCGATATGTATGTGTATCGCTCGGTTTTATTTTTATTAAATGGTTTGCTTGATTTAATAAGGTTTGTATACATAATCGTTTTACTTTTCTAGGCGTTTTACACAAATCGATAAAAGCTTGAGAAACTGGTAAAGGCATATACCAATATTCATCGTTATAGAAAGTAGAAGGGAACGTTTTTGTATGTTCCTCAATTTGTTTTATCATAGCGTTTGTTTTTCGTTTCATCCCACGTATTTTCTTTTCATGCATTGTGAGTCATCTCCATAAATTTTTGTAATGCAGCTGAGCGAAATATGTCTTTTCTAGTAATGAAAGTAGTAGGAACCTTTTTGAAGCTATTTGGTAAAGGGTTGAATGATATGTCATGTTCATGTCCCTTTAAAATTGATTTCATCATAATCGCTACGCCCATATTTGATTTTACACATGCAAGTATCGCTTCGATTGTTCCGAATTCTAATACTCGTTTAGGCGAGATGTCTTCTTCTTGAAGCCAGTCTTCTAATAAACTTCTATAATAGCAACCGTGACTAAAAGCGAGTAAATTCATATCTTCTATGTCTGTAAGAGAGGATAAAGGTTTTTTACTAATGAGAACCAATTCTTCTTCATGAAATACAGTTGTATGGAGTTCATTATGCTGAGTAGAGCCAGCTATAAACGCTCCGTCTAGTTTTCGCTCTAATACAAGCTTAATGAGTTGTTCAGTCGTATTTGTTTCCAAAATCAATTCGACTTCTGGGTACCTCTCATAGTAGGCCGTTAATATAGAGGAAAGCCTTACCGCAGTTGTAGATTCTGTACACCCAATTTTTAAAGTACCTTTAGGATCAGTTCCATTACTTTGAACCGCTTTTATAGATTGATCCATTAAGTGGATAATTTGTTTGGCGTACGTTAATAAAATCTCACCGTTAGAAGTTAAAGTTACACCTTTTCCGTTTCTGTAAAATAAAGGAACACCTAATTCATTTTCTAGTTGTTTTATACGCATCGTTACGCCTGATTGCACGTAGTTCAAATTTTTCGCTGCGCGAGAAATATTATTTTCCTTCGCGACTTCGTAAAATACAGTTAAATCTTTTATGTCCACGTATCATCCCTCCGAAAAGGTATCAATTTTTTTGATGGATTATATGATGAATCTTTATTTTATATGATATCAGAACTTTCATACAATGGAAGGGGGAGGGATTATTATGTTGATTGAAGAAAGGGTGAATAGTACTTATAAATGGGTTATGTTAATTGTTGCGACGATTGCTCAAACCACAGCGACACTTATAACGTATGGTGTCGGGGTTTTCGCTTTATTTTGGAAAGAAGAATATGCACTTACGAATACGGAGAGTGGATTATTAGTAAGTGTTGTAAATGTTGGACCGTTATTTTGTATGCTTTTTGTCGGTCGGCTACTTGATCAATATAATGAAAAAATATTAATTTCTATCAGTTCATTTTTGCTAGGGAGTTTGCTTTTACTGACTAATATAGTAAGTGGATTTAATGGGTTATTATTTGTACTTTTATTAATAGGAATGTTTTATAGTGTTTCCCAGCCAGGAGGAAGTAAAGTGATTTTAAAATGGTTCCGAAAAGAAAATCGCGGATTAGCGATGGGAATAAGGCAAGCGGGTATACCGATTGGTGGGGCGTTAGCGGGAGTGTTAATCCCGTTTCTTACCGTACAATATAATATGACTTACGCGATCAATAGTATCGCATGCATTTGTATAATTGGAGGGCTATTATTTTTTATGTTTTACAAAGAGCCATATGTTCAGGAGGAAGCGAGGAAAGGACATAATAACATTTCCTTTTGGATGGAGCTAAAAGTAGTGATATGCAAAAAAGAGTTGTATCCAATTTATATAACGGGTATTTGCATGATTTCATTACAAATGGTGTTAGTTGGACACTTCATGAAATTTTTAGCAGGGGAACAATCGATTACATTTATTGTAGCCGGAACAGTATTTTCAGTTATGTTCTTTTCTGGAATGATTGGTCGTATTGCATTAGCAACTATTAGTGATGTGTTGTATAAGGGGAATCGGCGTATACCTTTATTTATAGCTGTCTGCGCTTCTATCGGCTTGATGTTACTGTTAGTAATGAATATACATACAATAACGAGTGGAGTATTGTATGGTGTAAGTGCATTGTTAGGATTCTTTTCAATTGGATGGTTTAGTCTTTTTATAGCCGAAGTTGCTGAATTAGCAAGTGAAGAGTCTGTAGGAATAACAGTGGGTTTAGCGCTTACATTAAATCAAATTGCTATTATTGTTGCACCTGTTTTATTTGGTTATATTGTGGATGAGAAAGGGTATGCGTATGCGTGGTTATGTATAGTAGTATTGTTAAGTATCTCGGCAGTCAGTTTATATAGAAAAAACAAGAAAATAAAAGAAAGTTAGCAATGTAAATTTTTTATGAAGAAAATATAAAGAAATGCCGAGTGAGCGACATTTCTTTTTTTATTTGTTGTATAATCAAAGTATAAATGAGATTCATTTTCAATGAAGTTCATTGCCTGTAATTTTAGCTATAATGATTTGTTTTTCTTTATCGTTATTTACATGATTTATTTTGTTTGAAAATTTTTAGTATCATTTCCTTTTAAAGTTGTAATCTATTTTACTTAATATTAAATTATAACTATATTTTATTGTAGGATAATGAAACGTCATATCATCTAAACGATTGTTTTTATCTGTGTTTTTCATCTTAACAACTCCGTTTCTTATCTTGTGTAACAAATGTTACATAAGATGTTGAAATTATAGTAGGGTGCATCCGATTGTATGGTGGAAATTTTGCGGGAAAGAAATACAATAGAGAGTAGCCGAAAACTGAATATGAGAAAAAGGAATCTAGTTCATTTAGGTGAATAATAGGTAGTATTATAAAAAATTTAAAAATTAATAGATATAGAATAGAATGGATGCGCGTTAAGTGAAACTATATAAAAGAGGGTTCCTATTATGCTAAAGAAATGGTTAATCGTTTTCTTTGTTTTTGCTATTTTTTGTGGGAGTGTCGTTGCACTAATACATGCAAATAAAGGTAAGAAATATGATATAAAGGCATTTTCTAATGTAAATAGTAAGCAAAAGGACGATATGCAAGAAGTTGATGCAACTGAGAAAAAACGCTATGAAGCTGTAGCTGGAAAACTAGATCAATATTTAAAAGATAAAGGATTTAATGGGAGCGTTCTTGTAGCTAGTAAAGATCATGTGATTTTACGAAAAGGTTATGGATATGCGAATGTGAAAGATAAAGTAGTAACAACGCCAAGAACGTAATATCGTATTGGTTCTATTACGAAAACGGTCGTTGCAATATCTATTATGCAGCTAAAAGAAAAAGGGAAATTAAATATTGAAGACAATGTAAATAAGTATATTCCATCGTTTCCAGCAGATAAAAACATTACGTTACGAAATCTATTAACACACACATCTGGCTTGCCAGATCAAGGACAAGGTAGGGTGGATGCAGGGTCACGTTTAAAGTTAGTAACGTGGATTGGAGCGCAAAAATTGCAATTTCCTGCAGGGACAGGCTGGAAATATACAGACTATAATTATATGGTGCTTGCATATATTGTAGAAAAAATTACGAATAAACCGCTCGCTGAATACGTGAAAGAAAATATTTTTACTTCTGCTGGCATGTATGAATCTGGAATGGGGGCGACTCTCCCAGAAGATATTTTTTTAGCAGAAGGTTATACGAGAAAAGATAATGAATTAATAGCTGCCCCCCGCTTAAAAATGAACTGGTTGTATGGGTGTGGTGAAATGTATACAACTGTTGAAGATATGAAAAGATTAGATGAGGCAATAATGGATGGAAAGCTGTTATCTAAACAAAGTGTATTAGATATGTTTACTGCATCACCTGCAAGAAAATATGGATTTAGTTTCTATACGTATCCAGATTATTATCATAACCACGGGGTATTAGCAGGCTGGAATACTTTTAATAATTTTAACTGGGATAAAAAAACATTCGTCATATTGTTCTCTAACGTTCAAAATGGTATGAATGATACATTTAATCAAGAGTTTAGGAAAATGGCGAATGATTTAATAGAAGGAAACGGAGCATGAAAGAGAAAGAGCCTCTAGCGAGAGGCTCTTCTTTTTTATAAAGTTGAAAACTCTTCAACAAGTTCACTAAAACGATGTAATGCACTTTCAATCGGTTCTGGCGTAGTTAAATCAACACCAGCTTTTTTCAATAAGTTTAATGGGTAGTCTGAACTTCCGCCTTTAAGGAATTCAATATAATGTTTTTGAGCATTTGGATCGCCGCTCAATAACTTGTCGGCAATTTGGATTGCAGAAGCGAATCCAGTTGCGTATTTGTATACGTAAAATGGACGATAGAAATGCGGTATTCTAGCCCAGCCGTATTTTACTTCTTCGTCAAATACGAGGGAGTCGCCATTATATTCTCTAAACAAGTTTTCGTAAACCTCGCTAAAGGTTTGGGCATTTAATGGTTTACCTTGCTGTGCCATTTCATGTGTGATTTTTTCAAACTCAGCGAACATGATTTGTGTAAAGAAAGTGCCTTTAAATTTCTCGATGAAATGGTTTACTAAATGGTTACGTACGTTTGCATCTTTTGCTTCTTTTAATAAATGATGAATTAATAGCACTTCATTTACTGTAGAAGCGACTTCTGCGACGAAAATAGTATAGTGTGCAGAAATTCTTGGTTGATATCCGTGTGAGTAGTGCGTATGCATGCCATGCCCACATTCGTGAGTAAGGGTGAAAAGGCTATTTAAATCATCGTGATGATTTAAAAGAATGAATGGATGAACGCCGTATACACCAAAGTTATAAGCACCGGAACGTTTTCCTGGCGTTTCTCTTACGTCAATATAACGTTTATCTTTAAAGCTTTTTAATGTTTCAATATATTCTTCACCTAAAGGAGCTAGTGATTCAATCATGATGTCAAACGCGTTATCATATGGAATATCTTGTTTTATACCTTGTACTAAATCGACACTTAAGTCATATTGTCTTAGTTCATCGACATTTAATTTCTCTTTTCGAAGTTCATTATATGTATGTAAAGATTGTATGTTTTTTTTTGTTGTTTCAATTAAATTTTCATATACTTCTTTCGGAACCATGTCGCCAAATAATGATTTCTCTAACGCTGATGGATATTTTCTTAGCTTAGAAACAGTAACATTATTTTTAATAGCTGCAGATAAAGTAGAAGCGATAGAATTCTTTAATTGAACGTATGGTTTGTAATAAGCTTTATAGGCTTCTTTACGTTTTTCGCGGTTCTCATCTTCTATTAACTTTGCATACATTCCTCGTGTTAAAGTAACTTTTTCTCCATCATTAGTAGTCACTTCACCAAATAGTATATCTGCATTATTTAGCATGCCATATGTATGTTGCGGAGAGGAAAGTGCTTCGCCCATTTGTGATAAAATCTCTTCTTGGTCCTTATTCAATACGTGTTTTTTATAACGGTATAATTCAAATAAATCTTCTTTATAATATTGTAAGCCTTCAGCTTCTTCTATGTAAGTGTGTAATGTGTTTTCATCTACGCTAAGTAAGAATGGGGAAAAGAAAGATTTAGCCGCACTTACTTTCACGTGTAATTGTGATACTTTATCGACAAGAGATTGGGCGTCAGTATCGCGTGTATCAAGATCAGATTGTAATCGTGCATAAGCGAACATTAAAGATATTATGCTAGAAATTTCTTCACTCTTTGTTAAATAGGCTAATAAATTATTGCCATCGTGAATATTTCCATTAAACTCGTGTAGTTCTTTCGTTAATACTTCAATTTTATGAAAATCACTTTCCCAATCTTCAATGGTATCGTAAATATCCGTTAAATCCCATTTTTCTTTATCATCTACTTGTAGTCGATCTTTAAGTTCTGTCATAATCATTTCCTTTCTAAATATGTAGTTATATTTCTATATAACTATGAAATACAACAAATTGCAAAAAATCCCTGCTGAAAATTAAAAAGCCTTGCTAAAAGGCAAGGCTAAACAAATTATAATGTAATTCCGAATTTTGAATGTAAAAGGTTTTTATATTGCCCATCTGTAACTTTCTCTTTCGTTTTTTTACCGTTTTTCGCTATTGTGAGACTATCCTTCGTTAAAGAGGCATGCCCATCTTCAGTTAGTTTTACAATAAGAGGTACTTTGTTAAATGGTGAGCACTCATGTTCAACGATAATTTTTTGTGCTGCATTTGCTTTTTCTTCATCCACTTCTTCTATATAAAATGCATAGCCTAACGTCCAATCATCAGTAGAAGATTGATCCAAAAATTCATTGTTTTTACGCATCTCTAACATGTAGTTTCCTTTTTCGGTCATTTCTTTACAAATACGATAATCTCCTGTAACGGAGTGAATGACTTCACCTGAGAAAGGAACAGGTGCAAGAGGTAAGTATGATCCGAATCCTACTTCAATTAAGTAAAGTTCATTATGATGTGTTAAAACGGTTGCGATATGGCCAGAATCAACAGCCCATATGGAGTTTGCAGCGTTATAAACTGTTCCTGAAACGAGATGAACATCAAATCCAGCGTCTTTAAGGAAGTAATACATAGTAGGATTGAGTTCATAACAAAGACCGCCACGGTTGTTTACTAAAATTTTTTCTTTCAGATTGTCTTTAGATATTTGCGTAAAGTTGTTTTCGAGAACATTTAAGTTTTCAAATGGGACAGTTTGTGCCATCGCGTACATAATGTTAGGTAAATCTTCAAATGAAACTTTGTCTTTTTCTTCTATATGTAATCGTGCGAAAAATTGTTTTTGAAAGTCTGTCATAGAAACCCCTCCGTTAAACGATTTATATATATTGTATCTAATATCGCAAGAGGAAACATCTGCATATGTGCGTACGACTAAAGTATGACACCTTTACTTCTTGCTATACATATAGTATGATGATTTCAGTAAATTAGATTTCAATGACCATAATATAAAATAATGAGAGGTGCTTTTTGTGAGTGCGGTAGGTACTAAATAGGAAAAATTGAATGAAATAAATCGGATAAGAACAGGGGATTTTTATGTATACCATACCCCTAATTTTGTCATGGATTTATTTCGATACCTATGAAGATACCTACAATACTTTATAAAGCGTGTAATAAGGGGATTGCCATCCGTTTTTTATGGTTTATTTCCCCATATGTTATTACTCATGCCTTGTAAATGTAAAAGTTGCGGTATCCCCGCAGCTTTTTTGTGTATATTTTTAATGTTTAAAAAGGGTAATTGAATAATGTAGAACTCATTGGAATCTAATGAGTAGGTATCTTCATTTATGATAGAAATCAATCATAGTGAGGAGAAACAAAATGAATACGATGACTTTTGAAAAGTTACAATATAACGAATTAAAGGATATAGTGAAATCTTATTGTGTAAGTGGATTAGGAAAAGAATTAATAAATAAATTAGAGCCGAGTGCAAGTATAAAAGTAGTAAGGAATCGATTGAATGAAACAACCGAAGCGCGAGCTATATTAGATGCAGAAGGGCATGTTCCTTTCTTCGGTATTTCAAATATCGCAAGTACAATTCAAAAATTAGAAAAAGGAATGATTTTAGATCCAGAAGAGTTAGTAAGTGTTTCAGACTTTTTACGCGGATGTAGAAAGATTAAAAAATTTATGTTAGATAAAGAATTTTTTGCACCAGTATTAGCTTCTTATGCAAATTCAATGACTGAATATAAAAGTATTGAAGAGGAAATTAACTTTTCAATTAAAGGAAATAGTATTGATTCTGCCGCTAGTAAAGAGTTAAAACGAATTCGAAATAACATGGATTCGGTAGACGGGAAAATAAAAGAACGTTTAACGAAGTTTTTAAATAGCAGTGCAAATAAGAAGTATATTCAGGAGTTCTTTATTAGTAAAAAAGATGATCGTTATACGATTCCGATTAAATCTTCTTATAAAAATCAAGTTGCCGGAAGTATTGTTGAAGCGTCGGCTAAAGGTTCTACTGTATTTATAGAACCGCATACGGTTACAAAGTTAAATGCGGAACTGGCAAGTTTGAAAGCAGAAGAAGCGATGGAAGAATATCAAATTTTAGCGACTTTATCAGGAATGGTAGTAGAAAATATATATCATATAAAAATTAATATGGAATTAATTAGTCAGTATGATATGGTGTTTGCGAAAGCGAAGTTTAGTAAATCGATTGATGGAATAGAGCCGAAGTTAAATGATCATGGCTACGTTCATTTAGTAAATTGTAAGCATCCGCTTTTAAGTGGAAAAGTAGTACCATTAAACTTTGAAATCGGTCAAAACTATCGTAGTTTAATTATTACAGGGCCGAATGCGGGCGGGAAGACAATTGTGTTAAAGACGATTGGATTGTTAACATTAGCGACAATGTCAGGTTTGCATATTGCCGGAGATAAAGAAACAGAAATTGCTATTTTCGAAAATGTATTTGTAGATATTGGTGATAATCAAAGTATCGAAAATGCACTAAGTACATTTTCATCACATATGAAAAATTTATCTGAGATTATGAGGATGTCAAATAATAATACGTTGCTATTATTTGATGAAATAGGAAGCGGGACTGAACCGAATGAAGGAGCAGCACTTGCAATTTCTATTTTAGAGGAGTTTTATCTTGCAGGATGTATTACAGTTGCGAGTACGCATTACGGTGAAATTAAACGCTTCTCAGAAATGCACGATGATTTCATGAACGCAGCAATGCAATTTAATAGTGAGACGCTAGAACCGCTTTATAAATTAGTGATCGGTAAATCAGGTGAAAGTAATGCACTTTGGATTGCAAATAAAATGAACGTAAGAGAACGTGTACTGAAAAGAGCGAAAGAGTACATGGAAAATAAAGAATATACTTTAGAAAAAGTGAATGAAAGTAAAATTAGAAAGCCGAAATTCCTGCAAGAAAAAAGAGAAAATCATTACGAGTATAAAATTGGCGACCGTGTAAATTTATTGGATCATGATGATTTTGGTATCATCTATAAGGAAAAAGATAACTTCTATAATGTCGTTGTATATTATAACGGTGAATTCATTGAAGTGAATGTAAAACGTATTACTTTAGAGGTATCAGCAAAAGAATTATATCCAGAGGGATACGATTTAAATACGCTATTTGTCGATTATAAAGAAAGAAAAATGCAACATGATATTGAGCGGGGATCGAAAAAAGCACTTCGTAAAATTCAAAAAGAAATGAGAAAGAATAGAGGATAATCCAGAGTGGTAACGATTAGACAAGAACGACAAACCGATTATAGAAAAACGGAAGAAGTTGTACAACAAGCATTTTTAAATGAAGAATTTAGTGATAAAAAGGAACATGAACTTGTAAAACGTATTAGAGAGTGTGACACATTTATTCCAGAGTTATCAATCGTTGCAGTAGATGAAGAAATAGTCGGTCATATTATGTTATCTAAAATTACGATAGAGCAAGATGGAGCTTCTGTAGATTCATTAGCGCTTGCACCAGTATCAGTTGCTAGGGGCTATCAGAAAAAAGGAATTGGTGGAAAGCTTATAGTAGCTGCGTTAGAAAAAGCGAAAGAACTTGGATACGGATCAGTTGTAGTATTAGGACATCCAGAGTACTATCCGAAATTTGGTTTTAAGAAAGCCAGTGAGTGGAATATAAAAGCACCATTTGAAGTGCCTGAAGAAGTGTTTATGGTAATGGAATTAACAGAGAATGCTCTTGAAAGTGTAGAAGGAGTTGTACAATATTCGAGTGCATTTGCTGAGTAGGAGTATCGGTTAAGAAATATAATCATAAAAGATGCTATCTTTTTGTATGGATATACAGAAAGGTAGCGTTTTTTATTAAGCAAAGCTACTTACATATATTTTGCTCAATGAATAATTGAGGTGTTAAAATTGAGATAGAAATGTAAAGGGAGAGAAAAAAGAATGAAGAATCGAGAAACAGATAGCAACGTAGTTACGTTATATGTTACAAGACATGGTAAAACAATATTAAATACGAACCATCGCGCGCAAGGTTGGGCAGACTCTCCGTTAGTAGAAAAAGGTGTGGAAGTTGCCTCTAATTTAGGAACGGGATTAAAAGATATTCATTTTACAAGTGCGTATAGTAGTGATAGCGGCCGCGCGATTGAAACTGCTAATTTAGTATTAAAATATAGTGAGCAATCAAAATTGAAACTTGAGCAAAGAAAAAAATTACGAGAATTAAATTTTGGTATTTTTGAAGGTGAAAAACTTGATAATATGTGGGATGCGGTTGGAAAAGCTGCAGGCGTTGCATCACCAGAAGAACTTATGAAGTTTTCTATTCAAGAAGTTATTGATCTTATTAGAGCAGCAGATCCTACGAAACAGGCGGAAGATTGGGAATTATTTTCTACTCGTATAAAAGCAGAGATAGATAAAATTAGTGAAGAAGTAGCTAAAGATGGCGGCGGTAACGTTTTAGTTGTCGTTCATGGGCTGTTGATTACTACCTTAATAGAAATGCTAGACAGTAATAAAACAAAACTTGGAGTGGAAAATGCTAGTGTGACGAAGATTGTATATCAAGATGGAACATATACAGTCGAGTCAGTTGGAGATATGAGTTATGTTGCAAAAGGGAAAGAAAGTGTGGAAATATAAAAATATCTCAAATAGAGATAAGAAAAGGAAGGTAGAGAAATCTAGCTTCCTTTTTATTTTATGAATTATGGGATTAATAAAATCTTCCCTGTACTTTTTCTGCTCTCTAATAATTTATGAGCACGGGCACCGTCTTGTAAAGAGAATGTAGTAGGACTTGCAATGTTTAATTTTCCACTTGCGATCCAATCAAATAATTGAGTAGAGCGTTTTTTTCGTTCTTCAAAAGTAGTAAGCACATTCCAAAGGTCTCCACCAGTTAAAGTTTTTGAAGTATCCATAAGCATGCGTGGATCAACGGGAGCAGGATTACCGCCAGCCATTCCGAAAAATACGACAGTACCACCAACTTTAGTAGCGTTAAAACTTTCCTCAAGTGTAGAGCCTACTGATTCATATACAACATTTACCCCGGTACCATTTGTTATTTCAAGTACTTTCGTAGCCCATGATTCCGTATATAAAAATACGTGATCGGCACCAGCTAATGTGGCTACTTTTCCTTTTTCGTTTGATGAAGTTAGGCCGATTACTTTTCCGCCTAGCAGTTTAATCATTTGAATAAGAAGTTGACCAACGCCACCAGCCGCAGCATGGATTAAAGCTGTGTCACCTTGTTTTAGTTGATAGCTATCTTTCGTTAAATAATGTGCTGTTAAGCCTTGCAATAAGACAGAAGCGGCTGTTTCAAAAGAAATTGAATCTGGAAGCGGGATTGCTTTTTCTGCTGGAACGGCAACTAATTCTGCATTTGCAAATGGAACATCAGCAAATGCAATACGGTCTCCAGGATTGATATTTGTAACGTTAGCTCCTACCTCTTCAACAATACCAGCACCTTCATAACCTAATATATAAGGTGGGTTTCCAGCGAGATGATAATCGCCGCGGCGTCTGTAAATATCAGCAAAGTTTAATCCAATTGCTTTTGTACGGAGAAGAATTTCATTTGGATTTATGATTGGATCATGTATTTCTTTATATTGTAGTACATCTGGACTTCCAAACTGTTCGAAACAAAGTGCTTTCATATGGAATACCTCCATTATATTGTTTGTCGATGCTCTTTATCATACAATACAAATATCAATAGAAAAAGAGGATTATTTCGATGAAATCAATCGGGAATTTCGATTGAAAAGAGGGATGATAAATGGAGATAAAACAATTAATTACCTTTAAAATCGCCGCGGACACTTTGAACTTTACCAAAACTGCGAAGAAATTAAACTTTGCTCAATCAAGCGTAACGGCGCAAATTAAAACGTTAGAAGCTGAGCTAGGTACGCCGTTATTTGAAAGATTAGGGAAACGTCTTTTCTTAACCGAAGCAGGAAGAAAGTTTCAACTATATGCGGACAAGATAATCGTACTTAGTAACGAAGCGAAGACGGCTGTGAAAGATGATGAAGAAATAGCTGGTACGTTAACCATTGGTGCGCAAGAAAGCCAATGTACATATAGACTTCCTTCTATATTAAAGAGATTTAAAGCACAATTTCCTCAAATAAAACTTATATTTAAACCCGCACATTCCAATAAAGATGCGAAGGAACAATTGATGGAAGGAAAAGTCGATCTTGCATTTATTTTGGATGAATGTAAAACAGAAGATGCTTTACATGTTGAGCCGCTTATGAAAGAAGAATTAAAAGTAGTAGCTGCTCCAGGGCATCATTTACTCCAGCAAACTTCTGTTTCGATAAAAGATTTAGAGACGGAAACACTTTTATTAACAGAACTAGGGTGCTCATATCGGACTTTATTTGAAGAGTTATTTCGCATCCAAGATGTGTATCCAGCAAATAAGATTGAGTTTGTTAGTGTAGAGGCAATAAAACAATGTGTTATTGCAGATTTAGGTATAGCCGTTTTACCGGCGATAGTAGTAGAAAAAGATATACGAGAGGGGACGATAAAAGAGTTACATCTAGAAAATACTATCAATCCAATTTTTACACAAATTGCTTGGCATAAAGATAAATGGATGACAGTGCCACTGCAGCAATTTATTGATGTAACAAGGGAGTTCTTTACAACGGATTAAGTGGAGAAATATTTATTTTATATAAAAGAATAAATGGCAATTTTGTATAAAAAACCGATGCTTGCATGAAATGAGTATCGGTTCTTTATGTTTTAAATAAAGGATGTTTTCAAATGTGTATTTCTCAACTTTTTTTCTTACAAGGGTAAGTAAATTTCTTCGTATATTCCAATAATCGTAAGGGAATTTACAACTTTTATTCGTTTCTGTAAGATGCCTCTAGGCAGCATGAAAGGAGGGGCGTACATAGGGGATAGATATACGTACTTATTTTGAGGGAGGAGATTTACAATGTTTAAAAAGTTAATGAAAGTATGTGTGTTAAGTGTAGCAAGTGTAGGGGTATTATTTAGTTTTCAAGGAAGTACATTTGCAGCTACCGATCTGAGTAGTTATTATGACGGGAAAAATCCAGCAACAACAAAAGTATACGGGGGAAGTACAACGTGTGATGCAGATGGATTTAATGCAAAGTCTACAGCGGTATACGAAGGTAGTAAAAAAGTAGGGACAGTGTATTTACGTTACAGTAATAAATGTCATGCAGCTTGGGCTAAGTTTGTTTTAGATCAACCAGCACCAGCTGTTTCGGGAGGAGTGTATGCGTACGCTGTTGTGAATAAATATAAAAATGGTGTGTTTCAAAAATCAGTCACTTCCAATCAAGGAAATGGCACAATTAAAACTGGTCAAACGAGTACTTATACAGGAATGGTATTTGATTTAACTGCTGATTTCGGATACACAGCAGATGCTGAAGCAGTTACGTTTAATAACGGTTACGGGAAAACAGCACGTTATTAATAAAGGAGTGAAATTATATGAAGCTATTAAAAAAGGTGAGTGCATGTTTATTGTTATCTTTACTCGTTGTAACTAGTATGTTTAGTACGACTAATAGCGATAAAGCATACGCAGAAGACCACTCATATGATGGGAAAAGTCCTTATTATAATAGCTGTGATCAATCCGCAGTAACGAAAGAGAAGAAGTGGATTGATTCAAATTCTTATGTGGAATTAAAATTTAGCACGACGTGTAAAACAGCATGGGCAAAAGTTACTGTAACTCGCCTGGCAGTTTATAATAACGAAGCTGATGCAAGAATTGTTAGAAAAACAGATGGAAAGGCATATACTTGCGGAAGTGCTGGAGGAAATGGTGTTGTAAATAAAGGGCAAACATCATGCTATACACCAATGGTATATGATTTAGATCCAAGAAAGGCACAAGCACAAGGGAAACATGCTATACCAAATAGTGATGCTTATAATTATGCCGAGACTATTTGGTATTGATGAGGATATGGAGATTGTAAGGTAGAATATTTTAAGAGCATGTTTTGATTGGTTTTCAAAACATGTTCGATTTGTATTCATCCTAAGCTTTTTGATATCAACTAATCAGGTCTGTATCAGGAGGAACATATCCAAGGTGTCTAGCCATAGATACAATTTGTCCTTTATGGTGAAACTCATGCGTCTCCGTATGAGTTAAAAGCCATAGCGGAGTTGTACTCCAAGGCTCTTTTTGCCACTTTACTTCATTTGCAATATTTTCAAGCCATCGGTCATTGTATTCATCTAAAAAGCGTTGTACGGTCTCATCTACTAACTTAAATCTAGCACGAACTTTTTCTACATCTGCATGTTCAATTTCATAATTACTAGCAAATGAAAAATCTGCTCGCTTTTGTTTAAATGCGAATGATCCAAGCCAGTATCGGTAGCAATCGGCTACATGAATATGTGTCTTTATAATGCTACCGCTCCCGAAATTCGGAACAGTGCTATGTAATTTTTCTAATGGGATTTCTTCTAAAAATGTGAATAGAGTTTCTCTTGTAGCGCTAATAAGATTATATTGCTGTTTTAAAACATGTAACATGAAATTAACACTCCCCTTTTACTTACTAAACTATTTGTGTAGTAAGTAATTCTATATTTACGAGGGTGGAACCTTTTTATTATTTTTACTAAGCATATTAGATGTATTTCTTCATTGTTTCTGATAGATTAAACAAGGTGAAAGTTTAATAAATTGAACATTTTAAGTTCATAATAAATTGAACATGGAGAAAGGGAACGATAAAATGAATAGACTAGTTGGCTTAAAACAATTTGAAATAACGCGCGGTGCGTTACTTACATTTATGGAGACGCTAGATGATAAAACTGCAGATACGCAGCCAAAGGGTTTTAACAATACAATTCGCTGGCATATCGGTCATGTGTTAACGGCAGCAGAAGTTTTCATGTTTGGAAAAGAATTCAAACAATTACCAACGGAATATCCAGGTATGTTTGGATATGGATCAAGACCATCTAAATGGACAACAGCAGGACCATCGTTAGAAGTGTTAACGGTTCAATTAAAAGAACAAGCAAAACGTATTAAAGAAATTCCAGCAGAAGCATTTGAAAATAAACTGCCAGAGCCGTTCCTAGGACTAGAAACAGTAGGGGAACTTTACGGTATGATGCTTTATCATGAAGCTGATCATATTGGGCAAATGAAGGCGATGGAACGTATTATTAAAGCTCTTTAGTCTTAATTGCATATAACGAGCAATACAGGTGTAATGTTAAATAATATATACAAAAAAGGTAGATAAATTATTATCTACCTTTTTTGTATAACTTCTTGAAGGATTAGGGATTATCATCGTGATACTGATGAAGGAGGGAGAAAAAACAATATATAAGGATAAAAAAATATTATTTTTATGATGGATTATTAATTATAGTATCCCTAAATATGGAATATGCGTATAATAATAGAGAGGAACTAGAAAGAGGGGTGAATACTATGATTACATTAGAACAAAAGCTGGAGCAATATACACATACATATGCACAGTTAAAGGGAGAACTAAAATGGAAAACGAGTGATTCTCGAACAGGAATGATGATTGCTGCTATGTATGCAAGTAGTGATAAATTGCTTGATCTCGGACGTTTTTTAGAAATTAGTAGTTATATTAAGAATGAGGTAGGGATGTTTTCATACTTAAAGTCTTATCATCGCTTTGTAGTGGCCGCAACATTAGATATTCACTTTACAGATTATAAGAAAGCTTTTCGAGAGTTTTTAGACTTATATGAACAATTGGTCGCTGGTGGCTTTAGCCGCAGTATATTTACTTATCTTGCAGCAGCTGTGCTTTTAACAGAAGATAATGAGCATCATGGCACGCACATTCAGCGTTCGATGCAAGTATATAAACGTATGAAAGAGGATCATCTTTTCCTAACAGGTACAAATGATTATCCGCTCTCCGTTTTATTAGCAGGACAATCAGAGCATGTAGAAACACTTATGGACCGAGTGGAGCGTCTTTATCAGAAACTAGCAAAAGCTGGCTTGCGCAAAGGGAATGACCTCCAATTTCTAAGCCATATTCTTTCACTAAAGAAGGATGTCCGGGAAGAAATATTAGTTGCAACATGCACAAACATATGGAATTTGTTAAAGCAAGAAAAGGTAAAAGTGAAACAGATGCATTACCCAGCAATCGGGCTATTAGCGTTACTTGAGGATGGAGAAAAAGAGATTCATTCTATTAAAGCGTTGATTGAAAAATTGCAGGGAGAGAAATTATTCCGTTGGCATACAGATACGAATATTCTTATTGCTATTCAATTGTTCGTAAGTCAGAAAGGTGAGGAAAGTAAAGCTACTAACACAGGTTTACAAACTATGATAGAAGTCCTTATCCAAGCACAACAAGCAGCTATGATGGCAACGATTGCCGCTTCATCTGCAGCAACATCTTCAGCTAGTAGTAGTTCCTAATGTGCAACTGCTTATGCTATTGTAAATTATAACTCCTTTAATAAGGACGGTTTAAAAAATATTACTAAAAAAAGCCCATCACCCTCTAATGAGTGATGGGCTAACTGTTTTTACATAATCAGTATTATCTTTTCGACTGCTTCAAATGTTTGAGTTGTGTAACAATCATAATGCTAATAACAACGAGTAAAAACCATGAGCTGATTTTACTTAAGTGAACGAGATTCCAAGCTTCCCGTTGATTTGGATATTGCCATGCACCGAAAAATGTTGCGATGTTTTCTGCAATCCAAATAAAGAATCCGATAAGAAAAAAAGAGAGAACGAGCGGCATTTTATATGTAACGCCTCGTAATGAAAATTCCACAAATGTTCGAAAGAAAACGATGAATAGAAGTAACGTTAAGAACCATCTAAAATCGTATAGAAAATGATGTGTGAAAAAATTGAAGTAAATCATTGCTCCTAGAGGTATTACAAAAATAGCTTTCGGCCAATGATACATTTGTAAATGTAGTCTTCTCCACGCTTGGCATATGTAACTTGCAACACTTGCATACATAAAGCCGCTGTAAAGTGGAACTCCAAAAACCTTTGAATATGCCTCTTCCGGATAACTCCATGAACCGAAATGAACTTTATATATTTCTAGTAAAAGGCCGATGAGGTGGAAGACAGTAATTACTTTTAATTCGTCTTTCGTCTCAAGGCCAGTCTTGTACATAACCCACTGCATAAGAAGGCATACGATGAGTATGAAATCGTAGCGGTATAACCCTGGAATCAAAACGATTTTTGAAAGAGCTAGTGTTAAGAAAATAACGACTGGGAATAAGCAAGATAATGCTTGCTCGTAAGTGAAGTGTAGTAGTTGTTTTATATATAACATTGGGTCACCTTCGGTATTTTTATTTGAAAACTCAAAATAATGATTAAGTATACTACACTTTTAAAAATAAGCTAGTATTCTATTTTGCGTGTATTTGTAAGTTTTGGAAGGGAATTGTAATAAGTATTTTAATATTTAGCGAAGTGAAAAAATAGTTTGCTATTTAAAAAAAGTGGCGATATAATATCTAAATGAAATTGATAATTATTATCAATAATAATTACAAATAAAAAATATTTATAAAAAAACAACTGAATATAAAGGATGAAATGAAACATGTTACATAAGCCTGCTGTATATGCTGGCAATAATCGCTGGCTACATATTAAGTTCATATGTTTCATGAGCTTAACAATTTTATGTTTAATTGGCTCTATATTTTTAGCTGTTGCATTTGGTGCAAAGGATATCCATTTGCAAACCGTATGGACAGCGGTTTTTGATTATAATCCGAAATTAACGCAGCACCAAATTATTTATGAATTAAGGCTCCCCAGGGTAATTGGTGCAGCAATTGTAGGAGCTGCTTTTGCAGTGGCTGGCGCTGTTATGCAAGGAGTAACACGAAATCCTTTAGCGGATGCAGGTGTGCTTGGCATAAATGCAGGTGCTATGTTTGTAGTAGCACTTAGTTTTGCCTTTTTCCCGCATATGCCGTATTCCTATTTAATGATTGTCTCCTTTATTGGAGCGGTCTTAAGTACAGTGCTCATTTTTATTATCGGATCAGCAACATCAGGCGGATTAACACCGATGAGATTAACGATCGCTGGGGCAGTTATGGCTGCGCTTTTACATTCGTTAAGTTCAGGTGTCGCGATTTATTATGACTTAAGTCAAGATTTAGCTTTTTGGTACGCTGGTGGTGTTGCAGGGGTTAAGTGGGAACACTTGAAATTTTTAGTTCCTATTATTCTCATAACAATTGTTTTTGCGACAATTTTAGGGCGGTCTATTTCACTCATATCAATGGGGGATGATGTCGCTACGAATTTAGGAGTAAAAACGAACCGAACGAGAATACTAGGGATGATTATAGTAGTCATTCTTGCAGGTGTATCTGTTTCAGCTGTTGGCTCTATTGGATTTGTAGGACTCGTTATCCCGCATATTGCTAGAAAATTAGTTGGTGTTAATTATCGCCTCATTATTCCTATGTCAGCATTTTTAGGAGCCATGTTATTAGTTGTAGCTGACTTAGGGGCAAGAACAGTAAATCCTCCTAAAGAACTTGCAATAGGAATTATGGTGGCTCTTGTTGGAGTTCCGTTCTTCCTCTATATAGCACGTAAAGTTGGGAGGGAGTTGTAAGTGAAGAAGATTTTAAACACAGATAAAACGAGAGCCGTTACTGTAACTACAATATTTGGTTGTATTAGTATCGCTGTCATTTTGCTTAGCTTAAATACGGGGACACTTAGCATTGCACCGCTCAAAGTAATTCAAACGCTTTTCGGTCATGGTGATTTTGAGAGTGCAACCGTGCTATACGATTATCGTATGCCAAGAATTATAATCACAATGTTAGCTGGTATTGGCCTTGGGATTTCCGGTGCGATTTTGCAAGGGTTATCAAGGAATGCGTTGGCCGATCCTGGTATTCTTGGATTGCATTCAGGTGCATCTTTCGGGCTAATTATATTCGTTACTTTCTTTCATTCTATTAATGAGAATGCATCGATATTAATACCGTTATTTACATTTGGCGGAGGAGTATTAGCTGCATTTCTTATTATTTTACTTACGAGTGATCGGTCAAAAGGCTTACTTCCCATTAGACTTATTCTCGTTGGTATTGCGGTTTCAGCTGGCTTTAGTGCAATTTCGTTATTTTTCTCTCTCAAGTTAAATGATGAGACATATACATTCGCTTCTAGATGGCTAGTTGGTAACGTGTGGGGGAGGGATTGGATTCATGTCCTAGCATTATTACCTTGGATTTTCATACTAACCCCGTATGCATGGCTAAAATCTAAAACGTTAAATGCATTGTCACTAGGTGATAGTGTAGCAGCAGGACTTGGTGTTTCTGTTCAAAAAGAACGGTTACTACTTTTAGCTACAGCGGTTGGATTATCTTGCGCAAGTGTATCGATGGCAGGAGGGATTGGTTTTATCGGTTTAGTTGCTCCGCATATCGCAAGGAAGTTAGTAGGTACTACATATCAACATTTCCTTCCTTTAGCTGGCATTATCGGAATGATTATTTTAGTGCTAGCAGATACGATAGGTCGTTCTATATTTGAGCCAAACTCTATTCCAGCTGGTGTAGTAGTGGCCGCATTAGGAGCACCTTATTTTCTTTATTTACTTACAAAAACAAAATAAATACTTCAAAGAGGAGAACATATGAAAAAGAAACTTACTATTTTATTTAGCATCATGTGTATTTTAGTATTAGCAGCATGTGGTCAAACGAAATCTAATGAAGAGGCAACGAAAAAAACGGAAAAAAGTAATGACCCAAAAATTGCTTCAATGTCTATTCATTTAACAAATGATTTACTTGCATTAGGGATTACACCAGTAGGTTCTGTAATTGGTGGAGATTTAAAAGATTTCTTACCACATGCAAAAGAACAACTGAAAGATACGAAAAAACTTGGTGTTGTAACTGATCCGAATATGGAAGCATTACTTCAATTAAAGCCTACTGACATTTATGTGGATGAAAAATACGCGGGTAAAGATGTAGCGAAATACGAAAAAATTGCAAAAACACATACTTTCAATTTAGATGAAGGTACGTGGAGAGACCATTTAAAACAAGTTGGTAAACTTGTAAACCGTGAGAAAGAAGCGGATCAATATATTCAAGATTACGAAGAGCAATCAAAACGAGTAAAAGGTTTAATAGATAAAGAGCTAGGTAATAACGAAAAAGTAATGGCAATTCGCGTTACTGCAAAAGAATTACGTGTATTTAGTACGAAAAGACCGATGGGACCAATTTTATTCCAAGACTTAGGATTACAACCTGCAAATGGTGTAGAGAAAATCGATGGAAACCGTCCTTTCGAAGTCATTTCACAAGAAGTATTACCTGACTTTGATGCAGATGCTATTTTCGTTGTTGTAAACAGAGACGATAAAGCAAAAGCTGCATTTAAACAACTTCAAGAAACACCAATCTGGAAAGACTTAAAAGCAGTTAAAGGCAAGCACGTATACATTATCAATGACCAACCATGGCTTGACTATTCTGCTTTAGGAAACAAAATGGCAATGGATGAAGCGGAGAAAATGTTTACGAAATAATATCGATTCGTCGTTAGGAAGATCCTCTAAATTTAGAGGGTCTTTTTTTATTGTTAGAATAAATGAAAAATTATACAATGAATTTAATTTAACGTAGAGGAGATGTGCCAATGTCAGCGCTTATTGTAAGTATCCCGTTTATGAAACAGTTTATGAAACGAGGGGGTAAATAGGCTCGAATAATTATCCCTGTTATTTAGGGGGAGTTTGAAATGATGATGAATCTTTTTCAAAATAAAACGATTAAATTATCAGCTATTAGAGAAGCAGTGCAAAGAGATGGGAAGTGTTTTGATCGCATGATTATGGGGATATTGCGGGATGAATGGATAGAGCTACAAGGTTAGAAAGTATATTCGAAATTATATATGTAGTATGCAGGAGATATAATGAGAATTGGCGAAAATTTACAGTGTACGGATTGAATTTATAAGGAGTCATGCAAAATGAATTTAGAAAAAGCAAAACCAGTAAATGAAGAGGTCGCTGAATTAAAGGAGTTAATTAAAGAATTGCACGGAAGTGTACATCAACTTCAAAGCGAAGTGCAGCAACTAAGGCACGAAAGACCGGTTGTTGAAGTGAGAAAAGGTGTTCAATTATCGCCAACAATCGTTGGACAAATTGGTGGTATGATTTTAGGTGGGTTAGCAATTATAGGTATATTTTGGTGATGAAAAAAGGTATGCAGTTTAGTGCTACATACCTTTTTCGTTGTCGTTATTTGTCGGTAAGTCGATATTGTCTGTCGAATCGTCGATATACTTAGAAAATCGTTGATATATTTTAAAAATCGTCGATATAATTTCATGCAATACAACTTTTACATTAAATAACGTAAATATATATAAGCATGTGATAATAGTAATGCAATGATTGTTAACGGTAAACCAATTTTTAAGAAGTCCATATAAGAGAAAGCATGTCCTTCACGTTTAGCAATACCAGCAACGACTACGTTTGCGGATGCTCCGATTAATGTTCCGTTTCCTCCTAAGCAAGCTCCAAGTGATAAAGCCCACCATAATACTTCGATTTGCGGGGAATCGACAGATAGTCCGAGTCCTGTAGCTAAATCTTGAATAAGCGGGATCATTGTTGCGACAAATGGGATATTGTCAATGGTCGCAGATGCGATACCTGATACCCATAAAATAAGTATAGCGGCGAAACCGATATCGCCATTTGTGACGCCGATTACTTCTTTTGCGAGTGAAGAAATAAGTCCGATATCAATTAACCCGCCAACGAGAACGAATAGTCCAGTGAAGAAGAAAATAGTTACCCATTCAACGTGGGCAAATACATCTTCAATATCATGTTCTTTCACGCCGATTAGCATAAGAAGTGTAGCGCCTGTCATCGCGACAACCGCAGCGTCTACATGAATAACAGAATGAAGGATAAACCCTAAAATAGTTAGTCCCAAAATCGTGATCGATTTTAAAAGGAGGCTTTGATCTTTAATATAATCTTTCTCGTTTAATACCATAAGTTTTTCGATTTGCTCAGTTGTTGTTTTTAGTTTATTGCGATACATAAAGTAAATAATGCCAAGTGTCACGATAGAAATAATAATTACGATAGGAGCTAAGTTAAGTAAAAAGGCATTGAAGTCTAAATGCTTATTTGCTGATCCGATCATAATATTAGGTGGATCACCGATTAATGTTGCTGTTCCGCCTATATTTGAAAATAATACTTCTGAAATCAAATAAGGAACAGGATTAACTTTTAAAATACGTGTAATGGATAGCGTAACAGGTACGATTAATAATACGGTTGTTACGTTGTCCAAAAATGCTGATCCGACAGCGGTTAATAGGGAGAGCAGTAATAAAATACGGATTGGTTTTCCACCAGCTGCCTTCGCTGCTTTAATGGCCACAAATTCAAAGACGCCTGATTGACTCGTAATATGTACGAGAATCATCATCCCAATTAAAAGGGTGATCGTTTCCCATTGAATATGTGATGTGAAAGCGGTATGTAAATCTACAATTCCAAAAATAATCATAATAGCAGCACCGAATAGTGCAATTACAGCACGATTCAATTTCTCAGAAATAATAAATCCGTACGTGACTAAAAATACGGCAATTGCAAAATAATATTGCCAATTTGCTACTTCATGTGCTGATTGTTCCAATCATGTCACCTTCTTTAAAGTATGTATTCAATTGTAAACATGCATCCTTCTGCATAATTTTTATTGTAGCAAATTCAAAAAAGAAAGAAAACTATTTAACAAAGTGAAGGAAAAAATGTGTTTTTTACATATGATATAAAAAAATAAAGAAACACAGTGCAAATTATTAGGAAAAGTGAGAGTTGTCCTCTAATATAGAGATAGCAATTTACATTATTTTTGCGTAAAATGGTTTAAAGAGGTGAATTCCGATGGAAATAGTAAAAGATAGTTCTCTTATTCAAAATGAAATTGAACGTTTTGTAAATAAAGATGTATATATTCATTTAGAAACGACGAATGGAGCGTACGCGTCACACTTTAATGAAAAGATGATGACAGTTGGAGCATTCATTCGAAATGCAATGATTCGCTTTGAGCGCGGAAAGATTACTGGAACAAACCCATACCGAGTTGGTCTAAAGATGGATCATGGCTGGGTATATGCAGAAGGTATTACGCACTGGGAAGTAGACGATAAAGAGCGTTTATTACTTGCAGGGCACGATAACCAAGGCCGCTTAGCAGTTGCACTTGAGTTAAGCTTAACGCCATTTAAGTAAGAAGGAGGGAAACTTATGGAGAGACATGTACTTGTTGTATTTCCGCATCCAGATGATGAAGCATTTGCGGCGGGAGGAACAATTCGCTTATTAACAGATCAAGGAGTACCTGTAACGTATGCGTGCGGTACGCTAGGACAAATGGGACGTAACATGGGTAAGAACGTATTTGCTAACCGTGAAACGATTCCGAATATCCGTGAAAAAGAATTAAAAGATGCATGTGAAGCGATGGGAATCAAAGATTTAAGAATGCTTGGTTTCCATGATAAAACGTTAGAATTTGAAGATGTTGATTTCGTTGCAGACAAAATTGAAGCGATTATTCAAGAAGTAAATCCATCTCGAATTATTACATTTTATCCAGAGCACGGCGTACATCCAGATCATGATGCATTTGGCCGCGCTGTAGTTCGAGCTGTATCACGTATGTCAAAAGAAGAACGTCCAGTTATTCATGCGGTTGCGATTACGAAAAATCGCGAAGCTGTACTCGGTGAGCCGGATGTTGTAAATAATATTAGTGAAGTATTTGAGCATAAATTAGCTGCACTAGGTGCGCACCGTTCGCAAACAGAAGCGATGCTTGAAGAAACACACGCGAAAATTAAAAACAAAGATGCAGCAACATTAAAATGGTTGCAACTTGAACAATTTTGGACTTATAAATGGGAGTAGACTAGAAGGGAACCTTCTAGTAGCTCTTACATAGAAAAAGCGCCGTCACTTGTGACGGTGCTTTTTTGTGCTATTAACAATATTAGCATCATCCCTTTCTAAAGATAGGACAGCTTTAGCTACTTTCTTACTAGAATGAGGATGTTATAAGAAAGTTTGTTGCTTTTATCATTATTTGGAATCTGTATTATTACATAAAGTTCAAGTGGAGAAGAGAGTATACTTTTTGTATGGTGTAATAAAGATATATCCCGCCTACAGAAATAGGCAGGCTATTTTTTATAAAGAAAAGACAACTTAAGGCTAGAGCCCTTGTTAAGAAATAGGGTGAAAACAAGATTTTTTAACGAGAGATAAGGTCGTTCAACAGATAAAGATATCGTATTTGAAACATGTGATTATTCGTGGGTTAAGTTATATTTTTGATAAAAAATCTTTAAAAAGCATTACAATTCCTAGAAGAGATAAGACTTCAATCGAAAACCAAAATACACTTTTTTGAGGTTTTTTAAATTCCATTATTATGGAGAAAAATAAAAAGATAGCAATGAGAAAAAAATTAAGAGACGAAGTATATCAAACATCAATAGCACTCCTAATAGTTAATTTGTTTCACTATATAGTTATTTCCAATATTACAGAATTTAAGAAGCGACTAATTAATATTAAAGCAAAAAGTTCTCAGAATTCATGAATTAAAAATGAAAAAATTTGAGCCACTGAAAACAGGGGGATTATATATTAATTAGTTTAGCGATTGAAAGAGTAATTTTTTAATCTTGTAAATGTCTGGTTAGTTCAACTAAACAATTAGTGGGGGATAGATACCCCTCTTAATGATTAGAATTTCACTTTTTTTGTTTTCTTTTTTATATAAAGCCTTAGAACTGGAATTTAGTAATGGTTTATAAGAAACATATATTTTGAATTGTTTAATAGAATAATATATATTTATATAGATTTAATGATTTTAGTTTGCTAAAAATGGGGAAATCGATATGAAGGTTAAATTTGCTGTAATAAAAGATGAGAACTTTGATTGTAGTTTATTGGAAAGAAAATTAATGAAAACTTTTAAAGAAGTAGATTGTGAAGCAGATATTGTAAAGATTGAGGATGGTATTTTTGAAAACAATGGTATACAAACGCATTTATTAGAAATAACCATTCATGTTACTGGAAAAAATATTGGGTATAGGTCTGTTTCCGCCAGTATATTTATTGTTCTAGAGAGTTTATCAATGGAACTATTTCGTATTACTATTAGTATACATTAAGCAGCTAACAAAGTAGACTCTTCATAAAATCATACTGACTATATTGAGTTAGTAAACATGAAAATGGTGATGAAAACAATAGAAATTATCTTAGGTGCTCTCGTATGCTGGAGAGCACCTTGTTTGCTGTTACATAAACAAGGGATTCCTTTTCTATATTTAATTTATCCTAACGCTAATTTTAATATAGAAGAATGGAAACATAATTAGATTGTGCAAATAATTTGGTGCGCACATATACGGAATGTATTCACCGGTAAGAGGGTTGTCTCATAATATATATAGATTTTTCTATTAAGATGAACAGAGGGTGTGAATATATGGAAGATGTTTACGCTAAAATTGACAGTCTCAAGGCCGACCAAAAAGAAATTATGAGAGACATTCGTGCTTTAGAAACGCGTACTACTATTAATGAGAAAGACATAGCAACAATTAATAAGCAATTAGAAAAAATAAGTACAAACACAACTTGGATTTTGCGTATTATTATTAGTACGATAATAATGTCAGTTTTAGGATTGATATTAAAAGGGATGATTTAAAAGAAAGAGGGGAGCTCCCTCTTTCTTTTATGTAAATAAGAAGTTATACATTTTCCGTTTCTTTTTCATCTGCATACTTATCCTCTAAGGAAATTAATAGAGGGATTGATATAGTTACAAGAATGATTAAAGTAGTTATAAAAGATTTAGAAAGAGAAAAAGAACCTTCAATTAAAGGTGATAAAAACTTGAATGAAAGTATACTTGTTAGTAAGGAAATTACTAAAAAGCTAAAAAGAGATATATTTTTATTCTTTATAGATCTCTCTATAAAGTCTTTAACGCAGGTTATTAAGACAAATATAGTTAATATGATAAGAGAAACAAAATAATGTGTTACATTCGTCATACTAATAGTAGGGTCGTCTATTATGTAAGCAAGTAACTTAGATACTAATATTCCTCCAAACAATAAAATAATAAAAGCGAGTAATCCTTCCAATATATAAGTGCTGAAATTATCTTTCTTGTTAAAAAGCTTATAGTTCAGAGTAGATTGGGTTATTTGAATTAGGAATAGGCTAATAATCCATACATAATATACAATTGGTAATTCTCCTGAGAATAGAGAAATTAGGAAGTTTAATAGTGTCCTTAAAATTTCAATCATTACGAAAGTCCTCCTGTTTGTAAGCTTGGCGAAATTAGAAATATGCTAGTCTATCGTTTAATAATTAAATCTATTGATTCAAACTATTTCTAATTATTCCGTAAAAAGGTTGTTGATTCAAGGTATCTCTTTAATAAATCTGCCAAGGCCGAATAATAGAAAAAGAAACGCAATATGTAATATAATTGAAAAAGTGTATTTAAAAAATCAATGTTAATATTACCCTCCTATAAGTATTAACATACGTAATTGAGGTGTTTTCTTTGTTGTTTTATGAGCGAATTTCTATCATGGCCCCTCCTGTTCCGTAGCTAAGGAAAGTCTTTTTATTTCTGAGATTTTCAAAGTTATAGGAGGGTATGAAAAATGAAAAAAGTCTCAGTACCATCACTTTTGTTAATGATTATTCTTGTCGCATTTCCGCAAATTAGTGAAACGATCTACACACCGTCTTTACCGGACATTTCAAAGGCGTTACATGTAAGTAATAATGAGGTACAGTTAACGCTTAGTGTGTATTTTGCTGGATTTGCTTTAGGTGTATTTTTTATTGGATGGTTATCAGATATAATTGGCCGTCGCCCAGCAATGTTACTTGGAATTGTCGTATATGGCGTTGGGAGTTTCTTATGCTTTATTACAAATTCCATTGAAGTTTTATTAGTAAGTCGTTTTATTCAAGCGTTTGGAGCAAGTGCAGGATCAGTTGTGACACAAACGATTCTACGTGAAAGTGTAGAGGGGCATAAGCGCCACGTTATGTTTGCTCAAATTTCGGCAGTTATTGCTTTTACACCAGCGATAGGACCGTTAATTGGTGGCTTTCTTGATCAAATGTTTGGATTTAAAATCGTATTTTTGAGTTTAGTAGTTATGAGTATCGGGATTTTTCTGTATACGTTTGTTTCTCTTCCGGAAACAAAAACGGGCTCAGTGACGAATAAAATAAATGTGTTTTCAGTCTTGAAGAGGTTAATTACAAATCCGAAAGTAGTAACGTATGGGCTATTAATTGGAGGAGCAAATGGTGTTTTATTTAGCTATTATGCAGAAGCACCGTTTATCTTTATTGAATACTTTCAATTATCGCCTAGTATGTATGGATTTTTAGGAATTGTTGTAGCGTCTGCTTCTATTGTTGGAGCGAAAGTTTCGAAACGTTTACTTGCTACTTATAAACCAGAGAAAATTATATATATCGGTTGTCTCGTAATGACAGGAGGAGCTATCCTTTTATCTGTTATTACGTTTGTTGGACCAAATCCGAATGCAATATATATGGTTGTATTTTTAGTAGCGATGTTTATATTGCTATTAGGAATCGGAGTAGCGCTACCTAACTGTTTAAGTTTAGCATTAGTAGATTTTCAAGATGTTATTGGTACAGCAGGTGCATTGTTTAGCTTAGGGTACTATGTAATTGTAACGATGACAATTTGGGGAATGAGTCAGCTGCATACGGGCTCGTTACTAGTGATGCCACTTTATTTTCTAGCTATAGTCGTTATCATGACAGTGTTTACTAAAGTGTTTATTTTAGGTAAACAAACTTCAAAAACGATTTAAATATGTAATGGTAAAAGGGTCTCATTAAAAATGAGACTCTTTTATATTTTATCCCGCTGTTTTGAGGCAGTAAGATTCCTGCCTCAAAATTAGATTAAAAAAGTTAGTAGTTTATTAATATATTAAATTTCTGGTTGGTATATGAATTGGACGCGTGGGAAATTACGTTATCAACTATAACGATTGAAGTACATGAGATGTGAAACCGAGGAAAAAATGCTCTCCTCGGTTATTTATATTGTAATAATATACATGCCGGAATCATATTGAATAGATGTATTTTATTGTTAATTTAGTTAAAAATTAATCAGACTTATGTATAATAATTTATTGAAAAAATAATTGAATTTTTCAGATTAATGAATTAATATAAGGTAAGTAATTTTAAGATTTATAGAATATTGGAAGATGAAAGGTTTTGAGAATTTTATAAGAAGCAATAAAAACGATTTTAGGATAGCTTTAAAGCTAGTGTAAAATGACGTTTGCTTCATCATTTTCAGGGCCGAAAGGAATTAGGGGAAAGCATCTTGTTTTAAAATGCGGCTATGAATCATCTAAGAGGGGGAAGTGAAGTGGCAAACAAAGAATTGAAAAGAGGTTTAGAAGCACGTCATATTCAAATGATTGCTTTAGGCGGAACGATTGGTGTTGGTTTGTTTATGGGGTCAGCCAGCACGATTAAATGGACAGGTCCGTCAGTTATGCTTGCGTATGCAATTGCAGGTATTTTTATCTTCTTCATCATGCGTGCCATGGGAGAAATGTTGTATATGGAGCCAAGTACAGGATCATTTGCAACGTTCGGTCATAAGTATATTCACCCGTTAGCTGGTTACATGACAGCGTGGAGTAACTGGTTCCAGTGGGTTATCGTTGGGATGTCAGAGATTATCGCGGTGGGGGCGTATATGCAATATTGGTTCCCTGACTTACCAGCTTGGATACCAGGTGTAATTGCAATGGTTATTCTTGGCGCAGCTAACTTAATTTCTGTTAAGTCATTTGGTGAATTTGAATTTTGGTTTGCGATGATTAAAATCGTTACAATTCTATTAATGATTATTGCGGGATTTGGACTTATTTTCTTTGGAATTGGTAACGGTGGAGAAGCGATTGGCATATCGAATCTTTGGTCAAATGGTGGTTTCTTTACAGGTGGTTTTTCTGGATTCTTCTTTGCATTATCACTTGTAGTAGGAGCGTATCAAGGTGTAGAATTAATCGGTATTACTGCTGGTGAAGCGAAGGATCCGAAGAAGACACTTACAAGAGCGATTCAAAGTACAATTTGGCGTATTTTAATTTTCTACATCGGTGCGATTTTCGTTATTGTAACTGTGTATCCGTGGGATCAATTAAGTACAATTGGAAGTCCATTCGTAGCAACTTTTGCGAAAGTTGGTATTACGGCTGCTGCGGGATTAATTAACTTTGTTGTTATTACAGCAGCAATGTCTGGTTGTAATAGTGGTATTTATAGTGCTGGTCGTATGCTATATACGTTAGGTGTAAATGGACAAGCACCGAAATATTTCACGAAACTTTCTGGAAATGGTGTACCTTTATTCGGTACAGTTGGCGTAATTATCGGTTTAGCGGTCGGTGTAGTTCTAAGTTATATTGCACCAAAAAACTTATTCGTATATGTATATAGTGCGAGTGTACTTCCTGGTATGGTACCATGGTTTGTCATTTTAATTAGCCAAATTAATTTTAGAAAAGAAAAGGGAGCAGAGATGAAAGATCATCCGTTCAAAATGCCGTTTGCTCCTGTTACAAACTATTTAACAATTGCCTTTTTAATTATGGTATTAATCGGAATGTGGTTTAACGATGATACGCGCATTTCACTAGTTGTAGGTATTATTTTCTTAGCTATCGTTACAATTAGTTTCTATGCTTTCGGAATAGGGAAGCGAACTCCGTTAGACGTTCAAAATGATCAAGAGATTTCAAGTAAATAAAGATAGTAAAAAGTCCGATTTCTTATTTGGAAATCGGACTTTTTGTTATTAAAACTTTTCTAAAACGATTTTCCCAATTGTACTTCCGCTTTCAAGCAGGGCATGTGCTTTTTTTACATTTTCAGCGTTAATTGGTGTGAATGTTTCATTTAAAGTAGTCTTTAAAATGCCTTCATCTAGTAGTTCGCTTACTTTATTTAATAGTTCGTGTTGCGTAATCATGTCTCCAGTTTCATACATCGCTTTTGTAAACATAAATTCCCAAACGAGTGTAGCACTTTTACTTTTTAAAATGCCCATCTCAAGAGGGTGTTCATTTTCTACGATAGAGCAAATTTTTCCTTGTGGTTTAATGAGGTCACATATTGCTTGCCAATGTTGATCTGTATTGTTTAGGCAGAAAATATAATCTACATCTTTTAGCCCAAACTCTAATATTTGTTCTTGTAAAGGTTGGTGATGGTTAATGATATAATCGGCACCGAATTTTTCAACCCAGTGTATCGTTTCATTGCGGGATGCAGTTGTGATAACATTTAGTCCGGCCCATTTCGCAAGTTGAATGGCAATTGAACCTACACCACCAGCACCGCCTATAATTAAAATGTTTTTAAAGGAGTTCGTATCTTTCTTATTATAATCAATACCTAAACGTTCGAATAAACCTTCCCAAGCTGTAATAGCTGTTAACGGAAGTGCTGCAGATTCAGCATCACTTAACGTTTTTGGTTTTTTACCAACGATTCTTTCATCAACGAGGTGGTATTCACTATATGTACCTTGTCTCGTAATGCTTCCAGCGTAAAACACTTCATCGCCTTCTTTAAATAACGTACAACTTTCGCCAGTTTGTACAACAACACCACTCGCATCCCAGCCAAGTATTTTCGCTACTTCTTCTTTTTTATCTTTCGGAGAGCGAACTTTTGTATCAACTGGATTAACGGAAATAGCGTTAATTTTAACGAGTATATCTCTTCCTGTAGCAACAGGTCTTTCAACTTCCATATCAATTAAACTGTTTTCTTCTTCAATAGGTAAGTATTCATGTAAACCAATTGCTTTCATTTGTATTCCCTCCATTAAAGTAAGAGTCATTTACTCTTTTATTTTTATTATAGTAGGTGGAGCGTCATTATGTAAAAAAGTTAAGTCCCTTCTATTTTGTAAAAGGCCTGTTTCAGCATCATGTAGTACCGTGTAACTGGAGAGGATCCGCCATCGTTTTGATTTTATAGGCGTTGGATGAAAGTTATACTTATTTTTCCAGTGTACCTTGCAATGAATAATACCAAGTGTTATATTATACTTGTGGTTACTTATTATAAAACAGTACTGAATAATAAATAGTAGTGAACATCAATTAGAATAGGGTGAATGAATATTGAATGTACAATTTAAAAAAGGAGTTTTAGAACTTTGTGTTCTTGTCTTACTTGATAAGCAAGACCGTTATGGGTATGAATTAGTTCGAAGTATTTCCAATCGAATTGAAATATCAGAAGGGTCTGTTTATCCTCTACTGCGTAGATTAACTAAAGAAGAATATTTTACAACGTATTTACAGGAGTCTTCAGAAGGTCCTTCAAGGAAGTATTATACGCTGACGGATAAAGGTAGAACGTATTTGTACCAACTTTTGAGGGAATGGAATGAGTTCTCACAAGGTGTCAATCAATTAATAAAAGAAGGTGTAAGTAATGACGAAAAATGAATTTTTACAACAATTAAATGCATCTCTAAAAAGATTATCTGAAAAAGAGCGTGCAGATATTTTAAAAGATTATGAAGAACATTTTACTTTCGGATTAGAGGAAGAGAAAAGTGAAGAAGAAATTGTAGCTTCATTAGGTTCTCCAGCTCAAATCGCCAAAGAGTTATTAGCAGATTATCATATTGAGAAAGTAACAACAAGTGCAACAACAGGAAATGTTTTTCGTGCAATTTGGGCAGTAATTGGATTAGGTTTTTTCAATTTGTTAATCGTACTTGCACCTGCAATTACATTAGCGGCATTGATTTTTTCAGGTTGGGTTCTAGGTATCTCATTTTTAGGTGCACCATTACTTGTTTTAGTTGATACGATTATACATCCAAATACATTCTTGTTATTTAATCTTTTCGTTTCTTTAGCACTTTGTGGACTTGGATATTTCATTGTTATTGCTATGTTATTTTTAACGAAGTTAGCAACGAAAGGATTTGTTCGTTATTTAAAGTTCAATATAGCACTAGTAAAAGGTGGTTTGAAGCATGATAAATAAGAAGAGTTTCTCAATCATTGCAGGTATTATTTTCATTATTGGTATTATCGGAAGTTTATTCACTTATCGTTCAATTGCTGCGGTACCAATTTCAGAAGAAAAGGCCATTAATAATAATGTGTCAAGCGTCATTATCGATACGAATAATGTTCGTGTTAACATCAACCCTACAACAGGTAGTAACGTGAAAGTAAAATTAGATGGTGAGGTTAATCCAAACGTAAAAAGAACATTAGCTACGGATGAGAAAGATTCAACGCTTCTTATTTCTTATAAAGAAAAACAACAGAGTTGGTTCAACTTTAATATTTCTGAAGTGTTGGCGCCATTAACATTAAATGTGTATCTACCTGAAAAACAATATGAATCATTAAAAGTTTCCAATAATAATGGCTATGTTTCTGCTAAAAAACTAAACGCAACAAATTTTAATATCAATACAAGCAATGGACGTGTTGAATTAAGAGAAATCAATTCGCCAAAAATTATCGCGGAAACAAACAATGGAATTATGGATTTCAAAGATGTATTGGCACAAAATATTCATGTGAAATCGAACAACGGACGAATAATGCTAGACCATGTTGAAGGTGAAATAGAGGGGCAAACTAAAAATGGAAGTCTTACTCTGAAAACGAATGAACTGGATCGAAATCTCAATTTTACGACTCACAATGGAAAAATTAATATTGAAACGGAAAAAGAACCAACTAATGTTCAATTTAATGTTGCTGTTGATAATGGTAGAGCGAATATCCTTGATAAATATAATGGAAATACCGTTATTGGAAAAGGAGAAAATGTAATTAAATTAAATACACATAACGGAAATATTACAGTGGAAAAACAATAGCATATCTGCCAAATTTAAACTACAAAATCATTGAAGGGGATTATGAAGTGGTACCAGGTGTTCGGTTATTGTATACGCCAGGCCATTCTCCAGGCCATCAGTCGCTATTAATTGAGACAGAAAAATGGGGTCCTGTACTATTAACGATTGATGCATCTTATACGAAAGAAAATTTTGAAGATGAAGTGCCGTTTGCGGGATTTGATTCGGAATTAGCTTTATCTTCAATTAAACGTTTAAAAGAAGTTGTGGCGAAAGAGAAACCAATTATTTTCTTTGGTCATGATATAGAGCAGGAAAAGGGTTGTAAAGTGTTCCCGGAATATATATAGTGCAAAAAGTCATGAGCTTACGTGCTCATGACTTTTTCGTTTAAATAATTTTTTTGAATAAGTTATAAACCTTTTTTGAGCTATCTTCATTTAATTGATAGTACTTGAGGTTTACATCATCAGGAGTATCTTGCTGAGCAATCATCACTTCGTTACTGTGATGATCAACTACCCATATGAAATATTTTTTATAAGTTCCATCCTCAAAAGTAATCCACATATCACAATCTATTAAATCTGATCCTTCTTCATCTAATGTTAATTTTCCTTTTTTTGCGGTATCCATACTATTAATAAACGTTTTTAATTCATCTGTTTTTGTGAGGAAGATATCCTTTTTTGTTTTAATGGATTCGACATGTATATCTTTTATTTCCTGTTTTCCTAAGAAGACAGGGGGCTCATTTGGATCCCTTTGCGTTGAAATAATAGTAGCTTTTTTCTTTGGCTTATTTGCTGTATACAAATCTTGAATAGATTTTCCAGAGTTTACAAACCATATGATCCCGCAAATAATCAATGTGCTACAAAGCAGTAAAATAATTTTCTTAATAGAATATTCTCCTCTCTATTACTTCGTATGAAGAGCTTTTCTATTAATATATGATAGGTAAGCATAAAGTATTATAGTTGAACGTGGTTATGTTTCACTGTTTTTATTGGGCGATCAACGAGTAAATTGTAAGTAAGCCCAATTAATACGAAAACACCTCCGATAATCTTTCCAGTTGAGAGTTCATTTGTTAGGAAGAAATCAATGATAGTTCCTGCAAATAATTGTCCGATAAAGATGAGTAACGTTAAATAAAATGCTGATATTTTAGGAGTAATATAGTTCGATAATGAAATAACGATAACGCCTACTAATCCGCCTAAATATACAGCGATAGGAATGGACTGTAACGTATGCATTGGAATGTAAAATGAATCTGAACTGAACATTAAAAATAACATAGAGAAAAATAAGCCAGTAATATAATTAAAAAACGTGCCTTCCCAATTGCCAATTTTCTTTGCTAAATTCGCGTTAATAATTCTAGCAACAACGATAGAAACACCAGCTAAAATAGCGATTGTAATATATAACATTTTCTTGCCTCCATTAATAAATTGTCATGATTATAATTCCAGAAGAGATGAAACATAATCCAATTAGTTTTTTCTTTTCAAACTTTGCAACTTTCATTCCTAATAAACCGAAATGATCAATAACGATGGAAGCAATGGATTGACCGAGTAAACTTAATGCGATCGTAATAGAGGCACCAAGGACGGAGAAACTTATATTGTTAAAAAGAACAGTGAATACTCCAATCGCTCCAGCGCTATATAAAAAAAGTGGAATACTTTTATCAAAATGGATTTTATGTTTGTTTATAATTAAAACGAAAATAACTGCAATTAAACCGACAAGGTGAATGACAACGCTCGCTGTGTACTTGCCAATTAACTCAGATAAAATCCCGTTCAGTGGAAGCATAACGGCGATGAGCACACCAATAAAGACAGAAAGAAAGTTATACAATGTAATATCCCCTTTGTATTTCATATTTGTAATGACTGTATCATGCTGAAATTGTGTATTACTATGACATATGTCATAGTGGAAGAAGAAAATTTTGATTACAATGGGGATGAGTTGTAAAGGCGGGGGAACTATGAAGAAAGTATGTAATTCTATTAAATTAGCAGGGTATATGAAACAAAATAATATTGA
Organism: Bacillus sp. FDAARGOS_527; assembly: GCF_003812125.1. Taxonomy (NCBI): domain Bacteria; kingdom Bacillati; phylum Bacillota; class Bacilli; order Caryophanales; family Bacillaceae; genus Bacillus; species Bacillus sp. FDAARGOS_527. Next base: position 2,535,507 of record NZ_CP033795.1, on the reverse strand, counting down.
CTCATTTTTTAGTAATGATATGAAGCCGTATATGGAACTTATATTTTTTAAAAAGAATGAGTTTATTTGTAGAGAAAATGAAGAGATAGATTATTTATATTTTTTCGTTGAAGGAAAAGCGAAAGCGTTTAATACATTAAGTAACGGTAAATCTGTATTATTATGTTTTTATGATAGTTTGCAGCTGTTAGGAGATGTGGAGTTAATTCATTCTCAAAAGACAGCTTCAAACGTACAAGTAATGGCAGATTCATATTGTGTTGGTTTGCCTTTAGGAAAAGTGAGAAATCAACTATTTCATGATGCAAAATTTTTACGATGTATTTGCGGATCGTTAGCACATAAATTAAACCGACTTTCAAAAAATAGTACAATTAATTTACTATATCCACTTGAAAATAGATTGGCGAGTTACATGTTAGCGGCAGGGGAACGAGCGGTGCAGCACGGAAATAGAATTGTATTTAGTGGGAATTTAACGGAAACAGCGGAATTGTTAGGAACGAGTTATCGGCATTTGTTGCGCACATTAAATATTTTTTGTGATAAAGAGATAATAAAGAAGAATGATGGTTGTTTTGAAGTAGTAAACGTGGAAGTTTTGAGAGAATTGGCGGCAGATGTTTATAAATAATATAGTAAAGTGGGGATTTAGATGAAAATAGCAATCATTTCAGATGTTCACGGAAATAGTCACGCTTTACAAGCAGTATTAAAAGATATTGCACGTCGTAAGGCCGAAATGATAATAAATTTAGGGGATAGCGTGTATGGGCCATTAGATCCTTTAGGAACCATTGAAATATTAATGAAGAACGAGATGGTACATATTAAGGGAAACTGTGATCGCATGCTTTGGGAACCTATACAAGAGCAGTCGGCTACACTAACTTTTGTCCAAAATCAATTAACAAAAAATCATATAGATTGGTTACAACAACATCCGTCACAATTTATTATAGAAGATATGTTATGTTGTCATGGTACGCCAATTTCAGATGAAGTGTATTTGTTAGAAGAGATGAATGAAAATGGTGCGATATTAAAGAATGAAAAAAATATAATGGATCGACTTCAAAATATTGAGCAAAAAATAATAGTATGCGGTCATACGCACATTCCTAGAGTTGTGTATTTAACAAACGGAAAAATCGTTATAAATCCAGGGAGTGTAGGACTTCCAGCATACAAAGATGAGTTACCTGTTATACATAAAATGGAATCAGGAACTCCGCATGCAAAATATGTAGTGATCGAAGAGGTTTTGGGAGAATGGATAATTGAACAAATTTCAGTTCCGTATAATTGGGAAGAAGCTGCTCGGTTAGCTACTCAACATGAAAGGCATGATTGGGCACAGGCGATAAAGACTGGGAAGATAGAATGAAGGGGAGCTTACTTTATGGTAAACTGCTCTTTTTTATTTTGAGTACATATTGAATTATATAAAAATAAAATGTTATGATTATGGAAACGTATGAATATATGAACAAGTATTCATATATTTGAGAAGAGGAGGGATTAGAATGAAAGACCTAATTATTATTGGAGCGGGTCAAGCTGGATTAACAATGGGATATTACTTGAAACAAGAAGGGTATAATTTTTTATTACTTGAGGCAGGAAACCGAGTTGGTGATTCATGGAGAAATCGATATGATTCTTTACAGCTTTTTACTCCGCGGCCTTACAGTAGTTTACCAGGTATGGCGTTAATAGATGAAAAAAATGAATTTCCATATAAAGATGAAATTGCAACGTATTTAGAAGAATATGCAAGACATTTTCAATTACCGATCCAATTGCAAACTAAAGTTTTTAAAATAAAGAAAGAAAGAGATATATTCGAATTACATACCCCTACAGAAATTTTACAAACGAAAAAAGTTATTATCGCAACAGGTGGTTTTCAGCAACCGTTTATTCCCTCAGTTTCAGCAAATCTATCATCACATGTTTTTCAAATACATTCATCACAATATAAATCACCATCACAAATTCCTAAGGAGAAAGTACTCGTAGTAGGTGGCGGGAATTCAGGAATGCAAATTGCAGTAGAACTGGCAAAAACTCATGAAGTTACACTGTCTATTAGTCATCCTTTAACGTATTTACCGTTACATCTTTTTAGAAAAAGTATTTTCAATTGGTTAGAAAAATTGGGTTTATTGTACGCCGAAGTAAATACAAAGAGGGGGAAATGGTTTCAAAAGAGAAAGGATCCCATTTTTGGATTTGAAGGTAAGGAACTCATTCGTAATGGATCAATACAACTACAAGAAAAAGTAGTAAGTGCATCAGAAAATAACATTATGTTTCAGAACGGTGAAACATATAGTGCAGAAAGCATTATATGGTCAACAGGCTTTATTCAGAACTATAACTGGATTGAAATAGAAAAGGCAGTGGATGAGAATGGATTGCCTAATCATGTAAAAGGAATAAGTCCAGTAAGAGGATTATATTATATCGGCTTGCCATGGCAGTCTCAAAGAGGTTCTGCACTTATTTGTGGTGTAGGAAAGGATGCGGCGTATTTACTTTCTGAAATCAAAAAAATAGATCAGTAGCAGCGACTACTGATCATCCATATGTACATGAATTAGGAGAGGTCAAACATTTATTGACTTTATTATAATTGATTTTCATAAGAATAAAAACTGAAAATTCTAATTTCGTGTTGAGAAAGTTTTTTGTATCGAAATATATAAAAGAATAGGGGGTTTTAGTAAAAAGAAATATGATATTTATATTGTAATAAATTATGATATAGTTTATAAAGAGTAGATTACATAAAATGTTATTTTATTACATATAAAGTAAGGGGGATGGCTGTGAAGTTTGATGATCAACGCCTACTAGGAGTACGATTAGGTTCTGTACTTGTAACAGAAGAAAATCAATATTTAGTAATAAAGAAAAAAGATCATTATGCACTTTTAAATATACATAATTTAGAATGCACACATGTTGAAGTGCAGCTAGAACATATTGAAGAAATGTTGCAGGAAGATTTCCAAGAAAGTATAACGGAGATTATTGCACCAGAACATATAAAAATTGTTGCGAAAAATGTAATATAGAGAATGAGAGAAAAAGAAAAAACTTCATCTTTTATCGATGAAGTTTTTTTAGTTAATTCGAAGTGAATGTTTTAAAAAATTTATCGCGGTACATGTACATTAGCCATGAGATTGTTAGTAAGGAAATAATACTTTGTTTGTTTTGAATTGGAGCATTGAAAACAAGCCAGCCAACGATATCAAATAATACATGTAGTGTAATTGAAAGAACTACAAATTGTAGTAACGTCTTAAAAAATCTTTTCATAAAGTGTCCCCCTGAAATAAAAGGTTTATCAATAGTGTTGTATATTACTATTATACATTAAATGTGTTTCGTGGTAAAATTTACATAAGTTAGTGAAATAAAACAAATGAAAGCTAGTGAGGAGGAATAGTCATGGAATTTTGGATGATCATACCGATAGCGATCTTTGGGTTTATTTATATCGTCGAAAAGTTAAATAAAATTGAAAAGAAAACGGATGCGCGTTTAAAGCGAATGGAAGATAGGTTACAGCTAATTACGAAAGAAATGGGAATTGTAGATAGAGAACCGGAAATTAATAAAGAGTTGCGGCAGCTTATGGAAGAAGGAAAAACAGTTACAGCAGTTAAGAGAGTAAGAGAAGCTTTTGGTTTTTCTTTACTAGAAGCGAAGCAATATGTTGATAAATTATAAGAAGATCATCCGTGTGGGTGATCTTTTTTCACTGCACCATGCGTGTATTTACATAAGCAGCGATTATAAAGTGTCCAATTATAATGATAGGAAATAAGATTTTTACATTAGGAGTAAGGAAGACGCTACCAATTGTGGTAATAACACCAGCAGTTAAATTATAAAGACCAACTATTTTTGATAACTTCACTTTATCAAGCACGCGGCGTTCATTGAATCCTGATAAGAGCCAAGTGTATTGTTTTACTCCGATGAAATAAGCTAGTGCAAATGAAATGATTGCTAGTATGAATAATGATGGGGAAGCGAAGAGAGTCATTGAGAACACCTCCGTTAAAGGGCTATAAATCAATTATAATATGAATGTTATAATTTAACAAAATATAAGTGTAATAGAAAATGGAGTATGTATCATGAAGGGGGATTAAGTATGAATATTGTGGAATTCCAGAGATATGTATCAAATTTCAGTGAAGAAAAAGGATTTCAAGATACAACAATTGAAGAGCGTACAATGTATACAATGGCGGAATTAGGGGAATTAGCGGAAGTTATATTAAAGCGCGATAAAATACAAGATGCAAAAAGAGAAATCGGTTTAGAAATGTTTGATGTCATTTGGAATATATGTGATTTAGCAAACAAGTTAGAAATTGATTTGGAGAAGGCATTTGAAGAAAAAATGATGATTAATAAAAAACGTGAATGGTAAAAGGGAAGTTAAAAAGCGTACAAAATTTTGTGCGCTTTTTATTAATGGTATGAAAAAAATATGTAAGAAAAGATGGAACAAACACTGAAGGTGAATTGTCTATTATAGGTAATAACTATTTCGTTTGAAAGAAAGGGTGGAGAAAATGAAAAATACATTATTAAAATTAGGGGTATGTGTTAGTTTACTAGGAATAACTCCATTTGTTAGTACAATTTCTTCTGTACAAGCAGAACGAACGGTAGAGCATAAAGTAATAAAAAATGAGACAGGAACTATTTCGATTTCTCAGTTAAACAAAAATGTATGGGTTCATACGGAGTTAGGTTATTTTAGCGGAGAAGCAGTTCCTTCGAACGGTTTAGTCCTTAATACTTCTAAAGGGTTAGTACTTGTCGATTCTTCTTGGGATGATAAGTTAACGAAGGAATTAATAGAGATGGTAGAAAAGAAATTTAAGAAGCGCGTAACAGATGTCATTATTACACATGCACACGCTGATCGAATTGGTGGAATGAAAACATTGAAAGAAAGGGGCATTAAAGCGCATAGTACAGCGTTAACTGCGGAATTAGCAAAGAAAAATGGATATGAAGAACCACTTGGAGACTTACAAAGCGTTACAAATTTGAAGTTTGGAAATATGAAAGTAGAAACATTTTATCCAGGGAAGGGACATACAGAAGATAATATTGTTGTTTGGTTGCCACAATATCAAATTTTAGCTGGAGGCTGTTTAGTTAAATCTGCGTCCTCGAAAGATTTAGGAAACGTTGCTGATGCGTATGTAAATGAATGGTCCACATCGATTGAAAATGTGCTGAAGCGATATGGAAATATAAATTTAGTAGTGCCTGGTCATGGAGAAGTAGGGGATAGAGGATTACTTTTACATACATTGGATTTGTTGAAATAAAAAAAGCGAGGAGAAACAATTTTCTCCTCGCTTTCTTCTAACTATATTTAAATGCGAAGTCCGCATACGTTACTGAGATTTTAATTCCAAGTATACAAATACCAGTACCGTCATAATTGCGATAACAACGTAAGTAGCATCAAGCATAATAAGTGTTTTTAAAGTTTCAGTCATCCTCATTCACCCCTGGTATAAAAAATATAACATAATCTCTTATCAATTAAATCAGAGATTATAAAGATAACAATGTACATGAAATTTATTAAGTAGATTCTATATAAATATATCATATAAATAATGTAAACAATGTTAAGGTAATGTAAATGTATTGTAAAGAAAGGGGCGGTTCATCATGTCTGTAAATCTATTCATTTATAAATGCTATGTATCTCTCGTGTGCCGGATAGAACACAGTTATAACATGTGAAAAATAAATTCATTTTGACAAATCAATCACGATGGTAGCTGTTACTACATTTTCCTCTAATACTTCTACCTGTACTTGTTCATCGTTTCTCCAATTGATATTAAAGTTATCTGTCGTATACATTTCCTTAAGAGTGACCTCTTTATATTTTTCTAAAATGCTACCTCTTTTCCCATAATAGATTCTTACAGTTGAACTGGGACTTGGTCCTTTTGATTTTATTGTTTCTCTAAGCTCGATAATATTTATTAAATTTGGAGATTCACTTTTTTGAAAGGTAAAGGAACTGACCATTTTTTGTACCTTCTTAAAAACAGGACCATTAGATTTATTTGATACATTAAATTCCACAACTTCAGGTACGGATTCTTTGCCTCGTAGTGTTATTGTTGCTTCATAATCGTTTTTCCAATCTACGAAAACGTTTGAGGAATCGAGGCGTTCTCCCTCATTTGCAATACTTATGTCAAAATGTTCCCATAAGCCGTATTTAATTCTGACAGGAGAGGAACCATGAGAAGAGTCTGAATCTATTTTCACTACTTTAATCGTATTTTTATTATTTGGAGAATGACTTTTTTCTAGTGTAATGTCCTGTAAATACAAAATGTAAGACAAACAGCCCACTACTAAAATAATCGAAATTACAATACGTAAGGCAGTAATTGGACGGATTCTTTTCCTTTTTTTCTTAGTGCTTTTACTATCTTGTTCAAGTTCTTTTTCAATACTCGTTTGAACTGTTACTTTTGGCGGGCAAATAAACCACCAAACGAAAGCTATAAGTAGTAAGAAAAGAGGTATTCCTTGAATAAAGAAAAATCCTTTCCAAAAATCAAGTGCAGTACTATATGGAGAATCTGTTGCCATCCCCCCTATAAAAAGTGCCACTGGACTTGCAAGTATATTTATCCCTAAACCGATCAATACGAATGAAAGATTTTTATTCCTAATTTTTCGTGCCCCAGCCATAATAAACAGAAATACTGCAATACCAAGTATAAGAAACAGTATTCCGTAATAAAACATCATATATACCATCATATTGTCCCTCCATAACTTTAATTGTACCATTAGTAAGGAAAAATTTGTGAAATGTTAGGTGGATAGGATATTTGTATTCCTTAAAAGTGTACCGATATATGATGCAAATAAATCATGTGCAAGTATGAATGCCAGGATATAGTAAAAATATTATGTCAACAATATGAACTGTCACAAATCTTTATATATTATTGTGATTGATATCACATCACTTTTTTTCAATGGATATTATGCTTAGGGTGTAATGAATGATTGGGAGAGGGTGGGATGATATGTTTTGTTATCAATGTGAGCAAACCCCAACAGGCGGATGTAAAGTAATGGGTGTTTGTGGCAAGAATGAAACGATTGCGAGTTTACAAGATACGATTGTTTTTGGGTTAAAAGGAATTGCGGCTTATCGTACGCATGCTGCTCAGCTAGGGTATACGGATGCTTTTGTAGATGCTACGACGCAAGAAGCACTGTACATGACATTAACAAATTCTAATTTTAATGAACAAGAACATATTGATATGGCTATGAAAGTTGGGAAATCAGCTTTACGAGTAATGGAGTTGTTAGATGAGGCACATACGAATCACTTTGGTGTGCCAGAGCCTGTTCAAATTACACAAAACCATGTAGAGGGTAAAGCTATTGTAGTTACAGGCCATAATTTATTTGCATTAGAAGAACTATTAAAGCAAACGGAAGGAAAAGGAATTAATATTTATACGCATTCTGAAATGCTACCAGCGCACGGTTATCCGCAGCTGAAAAAATATAAGCATTTAAAAGGGAACATTGGTAAGGCATGGTATGATCAAAGACGTCTTTTCGAAAAATTTACAGGCGCCATATTAGCGACAACGAATTGTGTTATGCCAATTAAAGGATCATACTCTGATCGATTCTTTTCGTATGATATTGCAGGTTTAGAGGGCGTAGAAAAAATTGAAAATGATGATTTTGCACCATTGATTCAAAAAGCGCTAGAACTTCCAGAAGTACATATGGAATCGGATGAACAGTTAGTAACAGGGTTCCATCATCATACAGTATTATCATTAGCCCCAGAAATTATTGAGGCAGTACAAGAAGGAAAGATTAAGCGTTTCTTTGTTATTGCAGGTTGTGATGCTCCAGGAAAAGGCGGAGAATATTATCGTGAATTAGCAACGTCACTTCCGCCTGAAACAGTGATTTTAACGACTTCTTGCGGAAAGTTCCGCTTCAATGATGTGGATTACGGCGTTGTACCTGGTACTGAGATTCCGCGCTACATCGACTTAGGACAATGTAATAATTCCATTTCTACAGTGAAAATAGCGGCTGCTTTAGCTGATGCTTTCCAATGCGAAGTGAATGAATTGCCAGTAAGCATTGTCTTATCTTGGTTTGAACAAAAAGCGGTTGCTATTTTGCTTGGGCTATTTAGTCTTGGAATTCAAGATATTCGCATCGGTCCAAAGGCACCTGAATTTATTTCAGCTGGCGTGCTCGATGTATTACAAGAAACATTCGGTTTGAAATTAATTACAACTGCAGCAGAAGATATGGATATGATGTTATCGTAACAAGAGGATGATTGGTCTTATTCAGAAGAAGAGCTAGCTTATAGCGCCCCAAAACAATAATATAGAATTATTGTTTTGGGGTATTTTCTTTTCTTAGCGGGGTGGGTAGTAGTTGATTTTAGAAAAATATAAAAATCGAGTTGACATTTACAACTACTCAGTCATACAATGTAGTTGTAATAGGTGATACTGAGTAGTGTTGTTTCTTAAAAAACTTTTCACTAAATAATAGGTAATAGCGGATTTTAGAAGAAATTTGAAAATCAGTTGACATGTACCGCTACTTAGTCATACAATGTAGTTGTAATAAGTAATACTGAATAGTGTAGTTTTACTCAAAAGCTATTCAGTAAAAATTCGCCTTAGTACTCTGTAATACTGAATATAAGTCAGACAGAATAGGGGGTAAAGGAGGATCAGAACATGGAAAATTTAACTGAAATGTTGAAAGGTTCACTGGAAGGGTGTGTGCTGGAAATCATTAGTCGCCGTGAAACGTATGGTTATGAGATTACTCGCCACCTGAATGATCTTGGGTTTACAGAAGTCGTGGAAGGAACAGTCTATACTATCCTCGTACGATTAGAGAAGAAAAAGCTTGTGAATATTGAAAAGAAACCATCAGATATGGGACCGCCTCGTAAGTTTTATTCATTAAATGAAGCTGGACGTCAGGAACTTGAATTGTTTTGGAAAAAATGGGATTTTGTATCGTCAAAAATTAACGTCTTGAAGTCAAACTAGCCTCATAATATAAAATGTTTCGGCTCATATTTGGAGAGTTTCTGGTTCTGCTTTATAAAAAAAGGAGGAAAATAAGATGTTGGAAATATTCAAAAAATTAATTGGTGATAAAAAAGAGTACAGAATGATGATGGCACGTGTTGCAGCACTGCCAGAGGACTATCAGTTTGTGTTTAAGAAAATACAAAACTACATGTGGAATTTTTCGACCGGAAACGGGATGGATATGCTGCACATTCAGTACGAATTAATCGATTTGTTTGAAGCTGGTGCAGCGGAAGGCAGACAAGTGCTAGATATTACTGGGGAAGATGTGGCATCTTTTGCTGACGAACTAGTGGCAAACGCTAAAACGTATGTTTCTAAGTATCGTGAAGATTTGAATGAAAGTATTATGAAGAAATTGAGAAAAAAATAAATGCAACAAGTAATACCGACTGATTAGCTGGTCATAAATGTGAATTAACGCCATCGCTATTCAGTTATATTTTTAAACCACTACTAAGTAATACAGATTATCAGTGGTACTAAATAGAGGGTGCAGGTAATTTAATTTTATAAGGGGGAAAAAGTATGAGTAATGCAGCGATTTCTGTAAAAGGGTTAAAAAAAGCTTTTAGAGATAAAGAAGTCTTAAAGGGAGTGGATTTTGAGGTGCAGCGTGGAGAAATTTTCGCGCTGCTAGGCTCAAATGGAGCGGGAAAGACGACAACGATTAACATCCTTTCGACGCTACTGAAACAAGATAGCGGTGAAGGAAGTATTTGCGGATTTGATATTAAGCGCCAACCAGATCATGTTCGTCAAAGTATCAGTTTGACAGGACAATTTGCAGCTTTAGACGGCATGCTTACCGGGAGGGAAAACTTAATCATGATTGCCAAGTTACGTGGTGTTTCCAATCCTGCTCAAGTGGCTGACGATTTGCTTGATAGATTTAGCCTGACAGATGCGGCCAATCAAAGGGCAGATCAGTATTCAGGCGGGATGAAGCGCCGGCTTGATATCGCGATGAGTTTGATCGGGGCGCCAGCAGTTATTTTTCTTGACGAACCAACGACTGGGCTTGATCCTGAAGCGCGCATTGAAGTGTGGGATACAGTTAAAGAGCTTGCTGGTGGAGGAACAACTATCTTACTAACAACCCAGTATTTAGAGGAAGCAGAACAATTAGCTGACCGTATCGCTATTTTACATGGTGGAAAAATTATTACGACAGGTACTCTTACTGAACTGAAAGAGATGTTCCCGCCAGCAAAAGTGGAGTATATCGAGAAGCAGCCTACATTGGAAGAAATATTCCTTGCGATCATTGGCAAAAAGGAGGAGATGTAAATGAAAAGCAAAACAGGGGTATTACTTGGGCGCTTAATGCGCAATATTATGCGTAGTCCAGATACAATTATTACGGTAGCGATTACACCGATTATGATGATGCTATTGTTTGTATACGTATTTGGTGGGGCTATACAAACAGGAACAGATAACTACGTCAATTATTTATTGCCAGGAATTTTGCTAATGGCTATCGCATCTGGTGTCGCTTACACTTCTGTACGATTATTTACGGATGTAAAGAGTGGGCTTATGGCACGTTTCATTACGATGCCTATTAAGCGCTCATCGATATTGTGGGCTCACGTTTTAACCTCTCTTGTTGCGAATGTACTTACTATCTTAGTTGTTATTCTTGTTGCGCTCTTAATGGGTTTCCGTTCCAGTGCGAATATTCTAGATTGGCTTGGAGTAGCTGGGATACTAGGGATGTTTACGTTAGCGCTAACATGGTTGGCTATCATTCCAGGGCTGAAAGCGAAGTCTATGGAAGGGGCGACAGCATATTCGTACCCACTCGTTTTTCTTCCATTTATTAGTTCGGCCTTCGTACCTACCGAAACGATGCCGAAAATTGTTCGTGCATTTGCTGAAAACCAGCCTGTAACTTCAATCGTGAATGCGATTCGTGCTCTTTTATATGAAGGATCTGTTGGAAGCGATATTTGGATTGCGCTCGCTTGGTGCGTAGGGATCATGATCATCTCTTACTTTTTCGCTAGTAAAGCATTTAAACGTCAGTTAGGGTAAGTGAAATAAATCGTCCGAAATAATATATATCTTTGAAACAGCACGGAAAGATTTTCCGTGCTTTTATTATTTGTTGTGCTCTCGCTGTAGTAAATAAAATGATATTAAAAAAGGATATCTACCCAGTGACAATGGCTCACTGCTTATGGAGTGTAAAAGCACAATTGCTTTTGTAAATTCTCTAGTATTTCTTCAGGCATTTCCCTAATTGTAATATCTTTCCCTAGGAAAAGTAGCCAATTTACTATTTCCGTTACTTCATCCGAATTGTTAACATTGATAAATGTTTTTAAAATGGCTGTGGATTGGTAAGGATTTGTATAAGATATTGAAATTTTGAAAGGGTGGTATTTTTTGAATTGGGCAATTGCTTTTGAACCAAGTTCAAGTATAAGGTTAATCACTTCATCCTTCTTACTTAGTTTTTCTAAAATCTTTTTCTTATTTAGCTTTTTTTTCGTCGTGTATGGTTCGATATGGATGAGATGATCGACAGGAAACATTCTCTTCTTTTCTTCTTTTAAGTCAAAACCTTCAATGATCCATTGACTTTTTTCTTGATACAGGTGTAATAGATAAATGGAATAAGACTTGATTTCTTTCTCTTCTTTAATGGAAATCAATAAATGTCTATCCAAAAGAAGGATTTGGATGAGTTTTTCTAACATAGGGTGAGGGAGGTCAGAAAGCTCAAGTAGATCAGGGTTATATGGGTTAGTCCCTTCAAACAGCAAGAGTTGATTTAAAAGAACGATATCATCTTGCTGGGTTTCTGAGATGAGTCCTAACAGTTTTTCGGCTAAAGATTGACGACTTTTTAAATAGGGAAGTTGTTGATTTCTTGTAGCCATAAAGGCAATAAAAAGAGCTTTCACTTCGTTATCAGTAAAGCGAACAACGGGCAGGATAGAGTTATGCATAACAAAATATCCCCCAGTCCTCCCAACTTCAGCAACAAGTGGCATGCCCATAGCTTCTATTTCTCTAATGTCCCTAATAGCTGTCGATCGAGAGATGTTAAATTCTCGTATGATTTCTGAAATTGTAAAGTGGGAGCGATTGTTGATATACCGCATAATTGTATTAATCCGTTCAACTTTTTTCATTTGGTTCTCCTAAACAGTATCATTTTTTGACATGATTTAAAGTTATTATAAACTCATCAGATGAAAAGATAAATCATTTGATTCATTTTAAAAGAAGGAAGGTTTTGAATATGAAAAATTATACGATTGAAGAAAAAGATAGCTTTATTGTGTTAGGTATTGGAACTGAAATTAAGAGTGAATATACAGATTTTGTTGGAATAAAAAAAGAAAAGGAAGACTTTTGGTCGGCTGTTAAAGAAGATGGAAGGTTGGATACTTTAAAAGCTCTAGCTACAAATGATTACATTTTTTCTGTGAGCGAAGCGGTGAATAACAAGATGATGTATTATGCGGGCGTCATGACAGAAGCACAAATAGAAGAAGAATCTAGAGTGATTCAGTTTCCTAAGGGAGAATACTTAGTAGTAAAAGGGGAAGACAAAACAGCTGAAGAGCTAAGTAATAAGCTTACTGGTATCGCCTTCGGTCAGGCTTTACGAGAAGCAACAGATTTTGCTTATGTTGGTGGACCAAATACGACGGTTGAGATGGGGAAAAGAAACGGTTTAGTGTTTGGTGAAATGTGGATTCCGGTTGTTAGGAAGTAAATAGTTAAAAGGAGAGATGAAATTGTCCTGTATCGTTGATTTTAAAAATGTAACTACAGTTGGTTTAGAGTCTTCACCTATAGTAGAAGCGCTAGCTGGTTTACGTGCTCATGAAGCCCGTTACTTTATGAATAAATACAAGCATGAATTTATAGTTGTACCAGCTAGTGCAAGCCAGAAGACTCTTGATTATGTGAACCGCATTTTGAAGGAAGAACGTGATATTGAATTTGCGGCGAAACCTTTAGAAACATCGTATTTTCAAGTGGAAAATATTAAGTTTGCATACGTCTTTTATGAAGATGGTCTTGTGATTAACGTCATGTATACATTGGATAACCCGAAGAAGAGGGCTGTTGGATTTAAGCTTTCTGATGGAATGGAGGTACCAACAGAATTGGCAGAGAAATTTAAGTTTGCTAGGCAGAAGTCTAAATTAGCTGGAACAATTCGGGGTTCGTTTTTTGTAATTAAAAGAGAATATAGTGTAAGTTGAAGAATCCAGTCGTTTGTAGTATTTTAAAATGCACGATTATGGAATATGGAGGCTAACAATCTTGAATTGTTGGCCTTTTTGACGTGAGTATAATATTCATATACTACTACACATTATGTTCTGATAAACTGGAATGAAAGGTAATTATTGTAAGGTGGTGGCGGAGTGAATAAAAAAAGATTATTTGAGCTATCCATAGTAACATTTGTTTTTCTTTTCCTCCATGTAAGCACATTTACTAATGAAAAATTTAACGATAAATTGGGATCCTTTACTTTCATTGTGCTATTTCTTATGCTTTCTACTTATACCGCATTTATAGAAAAGTATTTTCATGATATACAAAAGTGGATTCGAAATATCACATTTTGTTTTGCTTTGTTAGTAGTAGTTTTAGTAGCTTTATGGATAGGTTACTTTTAGAACTTTACTTCTGGGAAAGTTCATTTAGTGCCCAATATTTTGTCCATCTATAGGGAAAAGGAGATAGGTAATGCTTTAAATGGAGAAACCAAAGTGGATATTTTTTAAAGTAAAAAGAAGAGGTATGTGAAAAAGAGATTGGTAGTATGTATAATATACAACGTCAAAAAAACTAATACCCTTCTCATAAACAGTAAATACTTTTTATGGGAAGGGTATTCAATTTAAGTCTATAAAAAGGAAATGCAAGTTCTCACTTATTTAGAATAAGAGAAAAGATGATGTTTTATTTGTTCAATAAAATAATGATGGTGTATATTATCGTTAGATACACGACTTGCCATAATAGCGCCCTCCATTGAAGAGGCAAGGAAAGAAGCGAGCGAAATAATGTTTATCTCTTCTTTAAGTTCTTGTTTCTCTATTCCTTCTTTTATGAGAGAAGCCATTAACATTACTGTATCATCATAGCCTTTTGCTGCTGCTTTTTGTAATTCTGGAAATACTCCAGTACTTTCAATTGCGCTATTAAGCAATGGACAGCCTCCAGCGATAGGGGGGTTATTAGCTGCATCTTGATATACAAGGAAAATTGCAAGGATTTTATCGATTGCTGTCTTTTTATTTTCCATTGCTTTATGAAAATGACTCCACATAATCTCACCACTTTTGTCGTAGGCAGCAAGAACAATTTCTTCTTTATTTTTGAATCTACGATAAATAGATCCTTTCGGTAGTTCAGTGGCTGTCATTATATCCTGAATGGATGTGCGAGTTATCCCATTAGTATTAAATAAATATAAAGATGTTTCAATAATCTTTTCTTTTACTGTATCAACTTTAGTCATGCTTTATAGTCCTCCTAATAAAAACGAGCTTAATATTCCAGGTAATGTTTACCCTCTATTTCCTTGATTTTTTTGTAAGTAGAAATAAGTTTGGAACAAAAAATATCTTATCAATTCCTATCTGATGGAAACCTCAAACTGTATTATCCATACTATTCGAATGAATTTTCTGTCAAAAACAATATGACCAGTTGGTTAATTCAGTCATATCATGCAACTAATTTTACCGTATCGACATATGAGTATTATATATAATTTTAATTAATATGTTTAGCTAAAATGTTTGAACTACTCTCATTTTCACTTCGTTTAATTAGGAGATCTTGCGGTTAAAAGCCGTATCACTTCATACTATAAAAGATTAATTGTTAATAATGAATGAGTACTGGAATTTGATTGTAAATAAGAAGCTGAAATATAAATTTATTGCTTTGTACCGTTTTGATTTTGTAAATAATTTATAAAGGGGGTTTAAAAAACTAGAAACTTATAGTATCATTAGTTTTCGGACCGAACCGTCCGGTTTGGGATTTATATAAGTATATTTAGAAGGAGAACGTTATGCAGAAAGAAAAATCAAAGATTCTAAGTAATTTCATTATGGAGGTAATAAAGTGAGCTTTATAAAAACGAATACAAAAGAACTTATTATGCTAATAGTTTATATACTGTTTGCACTACTTCAAATTGGCTTGTTCATATTATTTGGCATATCCCTTTTAACTAACAGCAACTTAGTTGAATCAGAATTTGCTCTTAGTGCCATCGGTGTGACTGTACCTGCTATTGTAGGAATCATTTTCTTTAGGAAAGAAATTATTGAAAGTTTTACTTATTTTAAAGAGAAAACAATTTTGAAAATAGTAAGCATTCCTATGGTAGTTTTACTTATGATAATTGTGGAAAATTCTATTATGCATTTTCTAAATACAGGTCAGCCAGAGAACCAAGAACAGATCCTTACAAATGGCGCAGAGATGCCTATTATATTCACATTACTTGTATTTGGGATTATAGGACCAATAATTGAAGAAATTATATTTCGTCATATATTAGTAAATCGTTTTTCGGAATATGTTGGTACTGCTATTGCATCCATCGTTTCGATTATAATTTTTACACTTCTTCACACGAACCAACTTTCGGATATTGCTATTTATTTACCTGGCACGGTGATGCTTACTGCAGCGTATCTTATTTCTAATAGATCCCTTGCATATGTTATAGCGATACATATGTTAAACAATTTTATTCCTTTTATTTAATTGCATATGTCATAGAGAGACACATGCAGTTGAATATTATAAAAAATTAGGAGGGTGTCAAACATGATTGTAACAACAACGTCTGGAATTCAAGGTAAAGAAATTATTGACTATATTGATATTGTAAATGGTGAAGCTATTATGGGGGCCAACATTGTACGCGATTTATTCGCTTCTGTTCGTGATGTTGTCGGTGGTCGTGCTGGTTCTTATGAAAGTAAGCTAAAAGAAGCTCGTGATATCGCAATGGACGAAATGAAAGAACTTGCAAAACAAAAAGGTGCGAACGCTATCGTTGGTATTGACGTAGATTACGAAGTTGTTCGTGATGGAATGTTAATGGTTGCTGTAAGTGGTACAGCTGTACGTATATAAGTAAATAAAAAAACGGATTCCCTCCTTGGAATTTATACTTTCAGGAGGGATCCTGGTTCTGTTGCAGATTTTAAGACTAAAAACAGAAGTTGATAAATCATTGTACGTCAAAAAACCACAGTTTGGGTGTAAACTGTGGTTTTTTATATAGAGGCCCCAACACGTCCCTATTAAGCTAAGCTTATGCAACGTCAATTTTTGTTAGCTTAATAGTAGCCCTATTACAATTAAAACAATATGTCTATATTGTTTTAAGTACTTTTTTATAATAAAACTTAATCAATTTTAATATATGTTATGTATAACATATATTTATCTAAAATAAGGGGGAATATTATGACTGAAATAAACGAATCTTCAGGAAGCGATTTACAAAAAGATGTGAAGTTTTCTATTATAATCCCTGCACATAATGAAGAAAAGTACATTAGAAAATGTTTGGATTCAATTGCAAAAGCATCAGTGGCATATAAAGAGCAAACGGAAGTTATAGTTGTTTTAAATCGTTGCACAGATAAAACAGAGGAAATAGCAAAATCTTATGATTGTATTACATTAAAAAATGAAGATAAAAACTTATCTAAAATCCGAAATGCAGGGGCAGAAATAGCTAGTGGAGAAATAATCGTTACTATAGATGCTGATACGATAATGACAGAGTCTTTGTTATCTAATGTAGATAAATATTTATCTTCAGGTAAATATATTGGTGGTGGGGTGAATGGGAAGTTCGAAAGAATGTCTTTTGGAATATTCTTTTCTGCAATTCTAATTATAATTCCCTTACTTTTTAAGTACGGAGCTATATCTGTGGGGATTTTTTGGTGTTATAGAAAAGATTTTATGGCAATTAACGGATTTAATGAAAACATGCTTATGGCAGAGGATGCAGATTTCGCGAAACGCTTAAAAGAATGGGGAAAACGAAATAATAAGAAATTTGGTACCATTAAAAATGGCATGATAACTTCATGCAGAAGATTTGATACATATGGAGACTGGGCTTTACTTAAAAATCCAAAAGTAATATTAGCTTATCTAAAAGGAAATGATCAAAAATATGCAGATAAGACATATTATGATAATCAAGAAAGATAACGATGGAGAAAAGCGGCAGGAAATAGGGAGAACAGCAGATTTTTTTATACATAATGAGAGCCTAACTTAATTTAATAGATATGATAAGAAAACCATCAATTTGATTAGTCCTTTTTCAAATCAATGGTTTTTATTTTTGAAATAAATATGTATTTTTTATAAAAAATATTTTTTGACCCCCATAAAACTTTGTATTCCTCCGAATATGTATAGTGAAGAAAATAGATAGAAGAAAATTGATTATGAAAGAATATTGACGTGTTAATAAAATTACTAGATTAAGTGGGGCATCCGAAATAAAAGGGTGAAATTACCAATGATATAGAGAAGAGTTATGCAAGGATTGCAGATAAAATAGAAACAGAGCAAGCAAAACAAGCGGAAGAAAATAAGAAAGTAGAGTGAAATGTAAGCCTAACTGTAAGAACGATAGAAAAGTTGGCTTTGAAAAATATGAACAACAAGAAGACAAGCCTAAAGAAACTGTGGTTGAATGGTCACTTGTTTAGTGACCATTTTTCTATTTCAAGCAGAAGGAGGGAGAGAGATTACCCGTGTTGAGTTTAGTAATGAAGATCTTAAGAAAACCGAAAATAGAAGATATCGTATGTAACATACAAAATAATGAAGAAGATAAAGAAGCTTTTATCGTACAGTATCAGCCGTTTATTAGAAAATCAATCTCGTCTGTCTGCCGCCGATATATTACAGAACAGGATGATGAATATAGTATTGGATTGTTTGCGTTTAACGAAGCAATTGAACAGTATTCATATAAAAAAGGGAAATCTTTTCTAGCGTTTGCTGATCTTCTTATAAAAAGAGATGTAATTGACTATATACGCAAGGAGTCTAAGCATAACTTTGTCTTTTTAAAAGAAGATGAGCAAGAGGAAATGTTAGAAATGCAAGTATCGCTTACCGAGTATATGAAGGAAATAGAAAATGGTAACCGTAAGGAAGAAATTCTCCATTTTCAAAGTGTGTTAGCTGAGTTTAAAATCACATTTTCAGAGCTTGCTAAAGAATCTCCTAAGCATCGTGATACGCGTGAACACTTAATAGAAATTGTAAAGATGATTATAAAAGAAGAGGAAATGATGGAGGAGCTGTTCCGGAAGAAAAAGTTACCGCTTAAACATATTGAACCGCGTGTTAGGGTAAGTCGTAAAACGTTGGAACGGCATAGAAAATATATCATTGCAATGTGTATTATCTTCGCAAACAACTATACATACATTCTTGATTATATAAGGGGAGGGAAGCATGATGAATAAAGGAATTGTGATGGATATAAAAAAACATAGCGTAGTTGTTTTAACGCCAAATGGAGAGTTTATTACGTGTAAAAGAAAAGGGGATTCTTGCATGATTGGAGAGGAAATTTCATTTGATGAGCAAGAACAAAAAGCATCGCGTTTTTCAATCCCTTATTTCTTAAAGCCGGCATCATTACTTGTTGCTTGTTTTCTATGTGCGCTGTTATTTTTTTACAACCAACCGGAAGAAAAAGTATTCGCTTACGTCTCAGTTGATATAAATCCAAGTTTAGAAGTGAGCGTAACGAAGGATCTTCGCGTTATAGATTTACAAGCTTGTAATGATGATGGAAGGCGTATTTTAAAAGAATTGAAGCAATGGGAAAATAAACAATTGCAAGAAGTAATACGTGCAATTATAAAGCAGAGTCAAGAGGATAAGTATTTAACGAATGATAAGCAAGTTATGCTAACCGCTATTGCAAAGGATAAGTTGCTAGAACCGAAGTTGGAAAAGGTAATGAAAGAATTAAAGAAAGAATATGAGCTAAAACATATTACAGTCGAATATCAAAGTAGCACGATGCAAGTACGAGAGAATGCTAGAAAAGCTGGAATTGGTACAGGTGTCTATATAATGCAAGAGAATGAGAAGAACAAATCGGTTACGCCGCCTGCCACGCCGTCTAATCAGGTGGAAAACGAAGAAGAGGTGCAATCACAGCCGGAGTCATCTCCTGATGTAGCGCCAGATTTGTCTTCTGTAAAAGACAAAAAATATGAGAAGCCAGAGCATAAAGAACAAAAGAAAATAGAGGAACAGCCAACGAAGCAAATAAAAGAAAACAATAGTAGAGGATCTCAGCAAGAAAATAGAGGGAATCAGCAGGAGAATAACGGTAGGGAATCCCAACAAGGAAATAATGGGAATCAGCAAGGAAACGACGGTCGAGAATCCCAACAAGGGAATAATGGAAATCAGCAAGGAAACAACGGAAGAGGATCGCAAGGGAATAATGGGCACCAGCAAGAGAACAATGGAAGAGGATCGCAAGGGAATAATGGGAATCAGCAAGGAAATAACGGGAGAGGGTCCCAAGGAAATAATGGGAATCAGCAAGGAAACAACGGAAGAGTACCCCAAGGAAATAATGGGAATCAACAAGGTGATAATGGTAGGGGATCTCAACAAGGAAATAATGGGAACCAGCAAGGTGACAATGGAAGAGGATCCCAAAAAGAAAATGTTGGAAACGAGCAAGGAAACAATGGTAGGGGATCTCAACAAGAGAATAGAGGCCACCAGCAAGGGAATGAAAAGAAGAATCAATAGAAATATAGAAGTGGGAGATTCATTTTAAAGTGAAAAGGAGTTATCTCACTATTGCGGGCAGTAAAACTCCCATCTCAAAATTTGGCTAGGGCAAAGAAGTTAGGTGGGAGTTGGGCTGCTTAAAGTTGCACTTTATTATTCTATAGTTCTATTAAGAAGGAGTATGTGAAAAATATAATGGAGAAAAACATTCAACAAGAGAAAGATAAAGTAAAACCTGTTTTTTATGATCCGAAAGGAAGAAGAAACATAGCTTTTATTTCGTTTCTATGTATTTCAATAGTTAGCGTAAGTATTGTATTTTATTTTTTCTTTCAAAGTATTTTTTCAACACCAGAAATTCCAAATATGAATACCGCTGTACAACAAGATAATAAACTTGTACCAATTAATCAAAAACTTAGTGATCAGCAGTTAAAGAAGGAAGAGTTTAAACCAAATACCGAAACGAAGGATAATAAAAATTTGGTGAATTCGCCGAAGGATAGTAAACAACGTAAAGAAGTGTATGGTTTTTATGTAAACTGGGATGAAAATAGTACCGCTTCTTTAAAAGAAAATATCGATTCATTAACCACGCTAGTACCAGAGTGGTATCATTTAAAAGCAGATTTAACGATTAGAAGTGAGATAAAACCTGAGATAGTAAAGTTAGCAGAAAAAAATCAAGTGAAAATTATGCCTTTACTAACTAACTATACTGAGGAAGCTTCTGGTCCGGATAGTGGGCTAATTCATAAGTTGCTGAATTCCTCAAATGATGTAAAGACAAAGTTTATAAATGATTTAGTAAAGCAAGTTGAAAAGAATCGATTTGCGGGTATTAATATTGACTTTGAGGCCGTACCTGAAAGTGATAGAGAAAACTTAACAAATTTTATGAAAGAACTTACTACGGTCTTTCATAAACATGATTTGCTCGTTACACAAGATGTTCCAGCTAATGATAAGGCTTTTGATTATAGTGCGTTAGCAAAAATAATAGATCGAATGATTGTAATGATGTACGATGAGCACTATGGAGCAGGAGAGCCAGGACCAATTGCTTCAAATAAATGGTTTCAACATACATTAAAAGAACTGAATATTCCGTCTAATAAACTTATAGTTGCTTTCGGTAACTATGGATATGATTGGAAAGTAAATAGTAAGGAACCGGCGAAATCTTTAACTTTTTCAGAAGTTATGGTAATGGCTCATAATTCAGATATGAATATTCAATGGGATAAGATGAGTGGAAATCCTTATTTTAGATATAAAACAGGAGATAAAGAACATACTGCTTGGTTCTTAGACGGCGTTACTCTCTATAATCAAGTGAAAATCGCAATGGAAAACAAAGCAAAGGGGTTTGCGTTATGGAGATTAGGAGCAGAAGATCCTACAATATGGAAAGTTTTAAAAAATCCGATTGAGGCACAAAAAAATCCTGATGTATTACATAAAATCACTAGTTTAGATGAAGTGAATTATTCTGGACAAGGTGAAATTTTACAGATTGAGAATGAAAAGCAAAATGGATTGAGAGATTTTAAAGTAGGTAAAGATGGTTATCTTACAGATGAAGTATATCAATCCTTACCATCTGCATACGAAGTGCAACGATATGGAAAACCGAAAGGGAAACAAGTAGTACTAACATTTGATGATGGACCAGACCCGAAATATACGCCGGAAATCTTAGATATATTAAAAGAGAATAAGATCAAAGCTGCTTTTTTTGTACTTGGTGAAAACGCACAACTAAATACTAGTATTGTGAAAAGAATATACGATGAAGGGCATGAAATTGGCAATCATACTTTCAAGCATCCTAACGTAGCTGATACGTCTTTACTACGAACAAAAGTAGAACTTAATACGACGCAACGTCTGGTCCAGGAAATAACTGGGCATTCTACAGTTTTGTTTAGGCCACCATACGAAGCGGATGCTAACCCGGATTCCTCAAATGAAATATTGCCTATTTTACGGGCACAAAATATGAACTATACAATGGTAGCAGAAAAAGTGGATCCTGAGGACTGGGCAACACCATCAACAAATGAATTAGTAAAGCGTGCTCTTAATCCCGTTTATAAGGGAGAGGGAAATATTATTCTTCTCCATGATGCGGGAGGGAATCGTACCCATACGGTAGAGGCGTTGCCGATCATTATTAAAGACTTAAAAAAGCATGGATATAGTTTTGTAACAATTTCAGATTTAATGAATAAAGAACGTGATGAAATTATGCCCCCAGTTTCTTCTGAGGGTGAGCAGTATTTACTTTACAATAAAGCTGTCTTTTCAGGGGCGGGATACTTTAAACATATATTAACAACTATTTTTTATATCGCTATTGGATTAGGGATTTTTCGATTCTTATTCTTAATTTATTTTGCATGGAAGCAGAAAAGAAAAACGCTATCTCGCACTATTCATTCGTCCTATCAACCTTTTGTTAGTATTGTCATAGCAGCATATAATGAAGAAAAAGTGATAGCTAAGACGATTCGCTCAATTTTGGATAGTAAGTATGGAGAATTTGAAGTTATTGTTGTGGATGACGGATCGACAGATGGTACGTCAAAAGTAATGCAAGAAACATTTTATAAACACCCTAAAGTTCGTTTCATTCAGAAAGAAAACGGCGGGAAATCATCGGCAATGAACTTAGGGTTTCAACAATCGCGAGGAGAGATTATTGTCACTTTAGATGCGGATACTATTATTGCGCAAGACGCCATTTCTCTCATGGTTAGACACTTTGAAGATCAAAATGTAGCAGCAGTTTCAGGTAATGTTAAAGTGGGGAATAGACGAAACTTGTTAACTACTTGGCAACATGTTGAATATATAACAGGATTTAATTTAGAACGTAGAGCTTTTGATGAATTAAATTGTATTACAGTCGTTCCAGGGGCTATTGGGGCGTGGCGTAAGAGGAATGTAGTTGAATCTGGATATTTAAGCGAAGATACATTAGCAGAAGATACAGATCTTACTATTACATTTTTACGTCAAGGACATAGAATTGTATATGAAGAAAAAGCGTATGCTTTTACGGAGTCACCTGAAGATGTGAAAAGTCTCATTAAACAGCGATATCGTTGGTCATATGGTACACTTCAATGTCTTTGGAAACATCGAAAAGCATTGTTTCATACAAAACAAAAAACGTTAGGATTTATTGCATTGCCTAACATGTGGTTATTCCAATATGTTCTGCAATTCATTGCTCCTTTTGCAGATATATTAATGATTATGGGGTTATTTAGTAGTAGTCCGCTAAAAGTTTTAGGATTTTATTTTGTATTCTTTTTAATGGATCTTCTCGCATCTCTATTTGCATTTAAATTAGAGGAAGAGAGTCCGAAACCATTAGTATGGTTAATTTTACAACGCTTTATTTATCGTCAATTTATGACTTATGTTGTCGTTAAATCTATATTCTCATCCATTCGAGGAGTAGCGGTAGGTTGGAATAAGCTAAAGAGAGTGGGAAGTGTAGAACATTCTACGGAACATAAGGAGGCATCTTAGGAGAGCAGGTTATCTGCTCTCTTTTTTATTGATTTAGTGAGCTGAGTGTAGAGTACATACATCTGTATCTATAAGAGTTCTAATAGTGAGACATTATGTGAAGATACTCCTTTAGTTTCGAGAAAAAGTTTTTTTATATTTTTTTAAAATGACGGACATAAAATCGTATATACCTTCGAATTATATATATGGATAACATAAATATGTATATAAAAGGGGAGCAATAAGATGAAAGAACAAAAAGAAATGTTTGAAGAAATCTCTGAAGTACTAAAGGTATTGGCGCATCCTGTTCGTTTATCATTAGTAAAAATAATGCTTGCAAAAGGTCCTACTAATGTAACAACAATGTATGGGGATTTGGAAATGCCTCAAAGTACAATTAGTCAACATTTATCTAAACTAAAAGCTGCTAAAATGGTTACAGGTACTCGGAAAGGATTAGAAATTTATTATGAAGTAACTGACAATCGCACAAAATCAATATTAGCATGTTTAGTTTAAATGCTGACTTCTATTTCAAAATAAGAAACGCTATTCTTTTCTATGATTTTACAGAGAGAATAGCGTTTTTTATTTTTAAGGAGTATCTTTTTATTAGCTTGATGGTGATATGGTATTATCTCTAAAATAAAAAAATATTGATTTCGCTTTTATTCTTTCTCAGGAGTTTGAGCTCAAAAGGCCGACTATCACTTTGTTTCCAATGCAGTGGACAGTGGAAGAACTTATATTTTTGAATAGAGGGTATTCTATGTTTTTGATATATTAATAGTTAGGAACCACAAATAAGGGGTGAAGATATAGAAATGGAATTATTTGATTACTATAAACGAAAAGGAAAGTTGAAACTGTTAATTGGGACGGGTATTTTTATTCTTGCTTTATGCGCTGTATATGAAGATTGGGGACATATTAATTGGGGGCAGTTTATCTTTTTTGTTATCGCTGCTTCTATCTTTTTTGGGATTGGATTTTGGCAGTTAAGAAAAGGAAAGTTGATACAAAA
The DNA here is from genome assembly GCF_003812125.1 of Bacillus sp. FDAARGOS_527. Taxonomy (NCBI): domain Bacteria; kingdom Bacillati; phylum Bacillota; class Bacilli; order Caryophanales; family Bacillaceae; genus Bacillus; species Bacillus sp. FDAARGOS_527. Next base: position 2,510,949 of record NZ_CP033795.1, on the reverse strand, counting down.
GAATATGATAAAAAGTAATGCAACATTTTGGGATGTTGATACTTTGGTTGTATTAGAATTACCAAAACGAAACAAGCAATTTGGTCTATATCATCCTGATGGTAAGTATATAGCAGGAACAAAGATGGTTTCATCAAATATTCTTTTTTCAGTAATACCCTTTTTACATAATAAAGATGTTTACGGATTAGAAACGAGTAGTGGGGAAATTCTAGCTTATTTTCATACTGAAGTGGACGGATATGATTGGGTAGTCTATGATTCAAATTATAATCAGATTGGTATGTTTAAAGAAAAAATGATACAAGGATTTACTATGATACGAGGTACTTTGATGACAGATAAAGCCACAAAATTGTCAGATGTAGAAGTTGAGTTTGATTTTATTCAAAGTACTCTCCGTACAATAGATGGACGTACATTAGTAATTGGTAAGCAGGGATATATGCCTATAGAATGGAGTGAAAGGTTTATGGGTTTAAATGTACCTACTATTACCTTAGGTTCTAATGCGTCTAATAACGAAAAAATTCTCGGTTTAGGTGTGCTCCTTTATAGTTTACGTACAATTGAGATTAGAAAAAGTCGGGCAAGTGTTTAATGAGGTAGAAGTAGTGTTTATATGCGAAATTGTATAGAAATCTCATTTTTCTAATTATATCTTTTTAGATTGATGGATGTGGGGTCACGTCCATCAATCTAAGAAAACAAGTTAGCCCAAAAACGATAAAAATAAAATTTATAAAAACACAAAATATAAACATTGAGGATTAAAAAAAGTATATAGTGGCTTTTTAGTCATGTAATCTTTTGAGCTGATGATCTTTTCCCCATTCAAATAGTTCATTCATAATTTGCATTAAAGATTTCCCGTATTCGCTTATTGTGTACTCAACCTTTGGTGGTACTTCTTGATATACAGTACGATGGATAATCCCATCAGCTTCAAGTTGCCGAAGTTGTTGAGTCAGAACTTTTTGGGTAATGTTTGGGATTTCTCGTCGGATTTCATTTGTTCGCATTTTTCCATCCATCAAAACACATAAAATATGAACTTTCCATTTTCCACCGATTACATCGAGCGTCGTTGCAATTGGACAGTTATCATTTTGATTCATATAACACCTCCAAAGGTACCTCAAGGTTCCTATAGCACCTGAAAGTACGTACTTTTCAATTATATGTAATGCATTCATACTAATATGTAAAGGATTGATTCATTTATAAAGGGGATGGAAAATGATGAGAACACTTGTAATTGTAGCACACCCTCATATTGAAAAATCAAAAATTAATAAAAGATGGATAGAAGAACTTGAGAAACATTCAGATGAAATTACGGTGCATGAATTATATAAAGTGTCACCAAACTGGGAGTTTAATATTGAAGAAGAGCAAAAGTTATTAGTAGAACATGACAGATATATATTTCAATTTCCGCTTTACTGGTACAGCACACCGCCATTATTAAAAAAATGGTTTGATGATGTATTAACATATGGATTTGCATACGGATCAAAAGGGGATAAAGTGAAGGGAAAAGAGTTTGGTGTAGCAGTTTCTATAGGTGGATTAGAAAAAGATTATGAAAATAGCGGAATTACGATGGATGAGTTGACGAAACCATTCCAAGCTACATGCTTATATACAGGTATGGAATTTATACCTTCATTTTATTTATATGGTGCCGAATATAAACTAAGTGATGAAGAGATTGATAAAAGTGCACCTGAGTATGTGCGATATGTAATGAATAAGAAGTATTCTAATATATAAGAAGAAACAGCCATTTATTTGTGAAGTAAATGGCTATTTTATATTCTTATTATATTCACTAAGTATAATCTTTAGTAAATTAATAGTTAATCTGGTAAAATAAAAAACCTAACATATATAAAGGGGAGTTTTACTTGAGAACGATGCAAAAATTATTACAAAAAAGAGCAATGCAATCACCAAATTTGGAAGCGCTTGTAGGCGGAGGGAAAAGATATTCGTTTCAGCAATATAATGAACGAGTAAATCAGCTTGCACATTATTTATTACATAATGGTGTGCAAAGAGGAGATCGTATAGGAATACTATGCAAAAATAATCACCCATTTCCAAGCGTTATGATGGCAAGTTTAAAAATTGGAGCGGTATGTATTCCGCTAAATCATCAGCTTACTGTTTATGAACTCGAAACGATTGTAAAAGAAGCGAAATTAAAAGTGTTAGTTATTGATGAAGAATTTAGTGAAGTGTTATTAAATGTTGATGCTGTTAAAGAAATTCCGTATGTAATTCAAACGACAAAAGAAGGCTTTGGTTCATTTGAATTAGAGTTGCAAAAACAGCCAATGACAGAACCGAACGTAGAAGTTCATGAAGAAGACGATGCCATTTACTTATTTACTTCAGGAACGACTGGACAGGCGAAAGCATGTGTAATTGGACATAAAAACTTACATCATTATTTTGAGGAGATTGCAGGACAAAGAGAAATTCCAGCAGGTGAACGCTTTTTATCCGTGCATCCATTGTTTCATATGAGTGGTGTGCTTTCTATTTTAAATTGTATTTATCATGGTGTTACGATGATCTTCTTAGCTGATTCGAATCCTACTCTTATTTGGGATAAGATTGAAGAAGAGAAAATTACTACGATGCTTGCATTCCCAGCTGTTTATAGCTATATGCTTGATGAACTAAATAAAAAAGAACGTAACATTTCTACTTTTAAAGTAGCACAAAGCGGTGGAACAAAAGTGCCAGAAACGCTCATTCAAAAATATATGGAAAAAGGAATCTATATGGTGCAAGGCTATGGTAGTACAGAAGGTTGGGTTGTAACTTCATGGCATCCAATGATGGGAAAAGATGTCTTCTGTAGGAAAAGCCTTGAAAAATGTAGAGGTGAAAATTGTTCATCCAGAAACAGGCGATGAACTAAAAACAAATGAAGTTGGAGAGATTCATGTAAGAAGTCCATACATGTTTAAAGGGTATTGGAATAATGAAAAGGCGACAAAGAAGGTAGTAAAAGATAATTGGTTTAACATGGGCGATGCTGGCATGATAGATGACGACGGATTCTTGCATATTATGGGAAGATATAAAGACGTTATTATACGCGGTGGTGACAATGTATATCCAGACCAAGTAGAAGATGTTATTCATGAAATACATGGTGTTTTAGAAGTGGCAGTAGTTGGAGTTCCAGATGAATTTTGGGGAGAGGTTCCAAGAGCTTACATTGTGAAGGATGGCGAAACAACAGTAACAGAAGAAAGTATTATTCAGTATTGTAAGGAGAAGTTAGCAAGTTACAAAATTCCAGAAGTGGTATTCGTAGAAGAATTACCGAAAAACGCTTTAGGGAAAGTGTTGAAGAGGGAATTAAGGGATGTAGTTCTTGTGAAATAAAAATGTTATTAAACGATGAAGAACCCAGTTATGTATAAAGCATGACTGGGTTTTTGTCTATCAAAACATAATAATTTACTAGATTTTGTATTTTGTGTAAGATAATAAAGAATATTCGAAAATTAATCAAGGGAAGAGATGTAAATGAAGCTGCCGCTATTACAGGTAGAGACAGAGAGACTGATGATCCGTTCGTTCCAAAATGATGATTATGAAAGTTGGTTAGATGGATTTCATAAGAGGTTACCATCGCAGTATAAATATGATGATGGTTATCAAGTTATGGCATCATCAACGAAAGAATGGTTCACGGAATGGATAAGGGGCTTTGATGAAGCAGCGCATCGAGATGAGATGTACGTATTAGGTATTTTTCGTAAAGAAGACGGAGCTAATATTGGTAAGCTAGAGCTGATTAAAATTTTACGTATGGACTATCAATGGGCGATGATGGGGATATTCCATACATAATCAATACTGGAAAAACGGATATGGCATGGAAAGTGTGAAAGCTGCAGTATCGTTATTTTTTAATCGTCTTCATTTTCATAGAATCGAATTACATATACGTGTTGATAATGAGCCATCCGTTCGTCTTGCGGAAAGAGCCGGTTTTTCTTTTGAATGCAAGAGAGAGGCGTTTTCATTAGAGAATGGTAAGTGGATGGATTTTCTTATTTATTTTAAAAATAAGGAGATGAATATATGAGAGTTCTAATTACAGGTGGAAATCGCGGATTAGGGTTACAGTTAGTAAAAGTGTTTCATGAAAATGGACATATCGTTTATCCGTTAGTTAGAACTGAGGTTGCGTTAACACAATTGAAGAAAATGTTTAGTTGCAGATGTTTTCCTATATTGGCAGACTTATCGATTGATGAGAGTACGGAGCAAATGAAAAACCAGCTTGAGGAATATACAGAGTATATAGATCTAGTTATAAATAACGCAGGAATTACTGGGAAGGAGACTGAGGTTTTACATACAAATTCAGAAGAGTTAACGGACTTATTTAATATTCATTGCTTAGGTGTAATTCGAGCTGTAAAAGGTACATATATGGCTTTAGCTAAATCGGATCATCCGAGAATCATAAATGTGTCCTCTCGGTTAGGTTCATTGCATAAAATGGCGAACAAAGAGTTTCCACAAGGCCATTTCTCATATTCATATCGAATTGCTAAAGCTGCACAAAACATGTTAACGCTCTGTTTACAACAAGAGTTTGAGGATAAAGGAATTCGTGTAACTGCTATTCACCCTGGAAAATTAAAGACTGAAATTGGTGCTTTTGATGCGAATATGACCCCGGCTGAAGGAGCAAAAAATATATATGATTGGATAATAGATTCAAATGAGGATGTTTCAGGGAAGTTTATTGAGCCAGGTGTAGGTGAATTAAAGTGGTGATATACGATCTTGCAATCATTCAGAATCTGTTTGGCCCTTCTAAAAAAGTATTAAATGGCTTACCAAATGCAGTAACGATTGAAGAAATCGAAGAAGACGTTTTGTATAACGTACAAACATATAAAGAAAAGATAAGTAGATTTGAAGAGGTTTGTTTTAATTGGGAGTTAAAAAGAGCGAGTATTGTATTAAACAAAAGGTTTAGTAGTTATAACTCAAGTGTGAGAGTGTTACTTGATGCCGGTTTTTCTTTGCACGCAGCAAAGATAGAAGTATGTAGAGAATTGAACAATATAGAAGAACTTGAAAGACAATATACATATCGATCAATAGCAGAAGGAACGTTATCGGAAAAAGATTTTAAATATATTTGGGAACAATGTATGTCGGGTTCAGGGAATCAAACTTCAATTTTAACTATCGATGAACATTTTTATTCTGTACAAACAGAGTTAGGTAAGGGTTGGGAAAAGTCATGTATTGTTTTTTATGATAAAAATGAGCCGATTGGTATGTCCATACCGCATATAGAAACTGGAACAGAAAGTGAAGGACGATTATTTTATTTTGGGGTAATGCCTTGTTATCGTGGGAAAGGAATTGCTTCCCGGCTGCATCTTCAATCTTTACATATGTTAAAGGAAATAGGGGCTACTTATTACATCGGAAGCACACATACTTCAAATGAAAAGATGCAGAGAATATTTTGGAGAAATAATTGTTCGTTGAAAACGGAGATAGAGCTTTATTATAAAATTTTTAAAGAAGGTTAGGAGAAAAGAAAATGAAGACTATAAACGTATTTCATTATGACGCATTTACGAATAAACCGAATATGGGTAATCCAGCAGGTATTGTATTAGATGCAGATGGATTAACAGAAGAGGAAATGCAGCGTATTGCTGAAAAAGTTGGATTTAACGAAACAACTTTTGTTCTTTCCTCAGAAGTAGCAGATATAAGAATGCGCTACTTTACACCTGGTTTTGAAATGGATTTATGTGGTCATGGGACAGTTGGGACAATATTTGCCTTGCGTGAAAGAGGTTTATTAGAAGAGAAAGCAAGCCTTACGATTGAAACGAAGGCCGGGATTTTACCGATACAAATAGGTGTAAATGAAAATGGAGAAACCTTTATTAAAATGAGGCAGGCAGCACCTCAGTTTAAAGAATTTACAGGTTCAAAAGAAGAATTAGCTCATAGTATCGGTTTAGAAGTAAATGATTTAGATGTAAGTTTACCGATTGTATATGGAAGTACGGGGAACTGGACCGTAATTGTACCGGTTAAAAATCTAGATGTATGTGAGAGAATGAAACCTAACAATGAGGTGTTTCCATCGGTATTAAAAGAAATACCTAACGCTTCTATTCACCCAATTTGTCTAGAAACTTATGACGAAAAGGTACATATGCATGGGCGTCATTTCTCATCAGCTTATGCTGGAACGATTGAAGATCCCGTGACAGGAACAGCTTCAGGTGTAATGGGAGCATATTATGCGACGTATGTGGAGAAAGATTTTGACCATGAAATGGAGTTAATCGTTGAACAAGGGCAAGAAATACATAAAGATGGTCGTGTAACGGTATATGTAACGAAAGATGTAGAAAATGAGAAGTTACAAATAGATATTGCTGGAACAGCGGTATATGTGAAAGAGTTTGAAGTTTTAATATAAAGTGAAACTTTAATCAGTGGGTGGGGCATCCCCACTGATTATTAGTTGAACCAATCGGGCTTTTACGGGCAGTTGATCCCCCACCTAACTTCTTTGCTTCCGTTGAATTTTGAGGTGAGGGTCTTACTGCCCGTTAATGCGGGATAAAAAAGAAAGCCCAGCATACATCCGGACTTTCACTATCTGTTCAATACTTCAATATACGAAGCATCTCCAGTTGTTCTTAAAGCAGAGCGGAAATTGTTATTTTCTAACGTTTTAGCGACTTGTTGTAACTGCTGTGCATCATCATGATGGATGAGTAAGCTGTCAGCACCGCTTTCCTCTATATGAATGTGTTCGACATTTCCGATGGCATCATGTACAGCTTTTAAAAATTCAGGTTTCATATTGTCCTCCTATATGTATGTAACGTTGTTGTTAGTATTTCCTTATTTTTGAAATGTAAAAGTGAATGAATTTTTGTTATATTATGATTTTGGAAGGTATTTACTATTTGTTTGTCAAATAATAGTAAAGTTGTCTTTTGAATTGAAGAAATCTTCGGGATTAAAGGGTGAGGGAATGGACATTTCAACAATCGCTGCACAACTAGTTAAGGAGAAAGTGATTTCACATTATCCAACTAGCGTAAAAGTGCTGAACGGGGGAACGGCAAGTACTGTATATTTGTTGGATGAAAAATACGTTGTAAAACTTAATGAAGCGGAAGTAATACGTGAAGAAGCTATTTTTCTTTCTTTTTATGAAAGGAATACTTTGTTTGCAAATCTTTTGTATAAGGAACCTTTACATACATATATTGTGTATTCTTTCCTTGAAGGTAGTACTTCGTGCGGACGAGGACAAAAAAGAATTACGCTTAGTACCCTTGTAAAAGAAGTTATTAATAAGTATGAAATAGTTTCACGTATAGATGGCTGGGGATGGAAAGAAAGTCCGGTTCAATCTTGGAGTGCATTTTTAACGAAAAATGTGATGGAAGCTTATGAAAATGTAAGACGTTACATAAGTGAGGAAGAGTATAGAACAGTTCTTAAGTTAGCAAATAGCCCAAATAGAGGGACTGGAATAAATCATCCATTTTTACTGCATGGTGATCTTGGATTTCATAATTTTATATTTCAAGGAAATGAGTTGCATGGTGTAATTGATCCCCTACCAGTGTTAGGAGATCCTATATACGATTTAATTTATGCGTTCTGTTCAACCCCGGAAGATGTAACGAAAGAAACGATTGATTATGCGATGAAACAATGTGTATTTCATAAAAAAGAACGTGATTTATATGAAGAAATAGTTATAGGATTATATTTGCGTATAGATACGTGTTTAAGACGTCACCCGAAAGATTTAGAAGATTATTTAGTAGCTTGGCGTTATTGGATGGACGAGGTTGAGGTGACTTTATAGTACAAATATGTTTGGGGGGATCGTGAAATGAATGTTTCAGAAGCGAAAAAGGATTTAGCAATCAAAACGAAGCGAGGATTACCGATTATATTAGCTGGTGTTTTATTTTGGATAGTTATGAGTATAATGGGCTTTGTTCTTTCTGAAAAACAAGTGGTGTGGGTATATTTAATCGGTATGGGATGTGTGTTTCCTTTTGGATTAATGATAGCTGCTATATTGAAAATTGATATGTTTGCGAAAGGAAACCCGTTAGGGGTTTTGGCAGGATTAATTGGTGGGATAAATGTATTGAATATTCCGCTTGTATTACTTGCCTATTTTCAATTTCCAGAATGGTTACCTTTTGTAGTAGCGATGTTAATAGGTGTTCATTTTATCCCGTACGTATGGATTTATGAAAGCAAAAGTTATGGTTTATTATCCGTAGGGACTGTATTCGTAACGTCAGTTTGCGGGATTCTTTTTGCAGAAAAAGGATTTACTGTCATTCCATTATCCGTTACAGGTGTTTATTTACTTACTTTTATCAGTTTATTAATTGAAAATAAAAAAGCAGATCATTATCAACAAAAATCAGCTTAATAAAAATAGAGGGATAGGGGAAATTATGATGAAAAATTTCGTTTGTACAACGTGTGGCGTGCAGTATGCAGCGGGTGTAGAAGAACCAGTGAGTTGTCATATTTGTGATGAAGAGAGACAATATGTGAATCCGAAAGGGCAGTCTTGGACGACGCTAGAAAGCTTACAAACAAGTGATACATATAAAAATGAAATAATCGAAGAGGAAAATGGGCTTTTTAGTATTACAACAAAACCAGGATTTGCGATTGGTCAAACGGCATATGTAGTGAAAACAGAATCATATTGTTTACTATGGGACTGTATTACTTATTTAGATGAAACGACAATTGCGAAAATAAAAGAGCTTGGTGGACTAGATGCAATTGCCTTGTCTCATCCTCATTATTATTCAACACAAGTAGAATGGGCAGAGACATTTGATGTACCGATTTATATACACGAAGATGATAAAGAGTGGGTGATGCGCCCGAGTAGTCGTATTATTTATTGGTCTGGTGAGTCTTTACAATTAGCGGATGGATTGGTTATTCATCGTTTAGGTGGTCATTTTAAAGGTGGATCTGTCTTACATTGGGAAGAAGGTAATGATGGGAAAGGAATTTTGTTAACAGGTGATATTATTCAAGTTGTAGCGGATGAACGATGGGTAAGCTTTATGTACAGCTATCCAAACTTAATTCCATTACCAGCGAGAAAAGTGGAAGAAATGGTGAATCGAGTGAAGCCGTTACAGTTTAATCGTTTATACAACGCTTTTCATCGAGTAGTAAAAGAGAATGCAATTGAGGCAGTGGAACGTTCTGCTGAAAGATATATTAAGGCGGTAGAAGGAAAGTTGTTTCATACGTAAAAGGAGAGTTAGTTTTATGAAAACGTTAGTATGCTTTGGGGATAGTATTACAGCTGATGAAATGTTTTTCAATGGAACACCGAGGTTAACACCACGTTTGCGAGAGATGTTTCCGAATTGGAACGTAGTGAATGCAGGTGTTCCAGGTGATAATACGTTTGATGCGTTAAAAGGGATTAAAGAAGATGTATTATCACATAAACCAGATTTCGTAACAGTTTTTCTTGGTACAAATGATGCAGTCTCTTTTTCGCAAGGGTCATTACAAGCATACAAAGAAAATTTAGAGAAGATTGTGAACCATATTTCTTCAGGTAAAGTACTGCTTATTAGTCCTGCCCCAGTTGATGAAGAAAGACAGCATAATAGAACAAATGAAGTACTCGGTCAGTATGCAGACGTGGTAGAGGAAGTGGCGAAAGAAACAGGAAGCTATTTTCTAAATTTGTATGCTGAAATGATTCAAGAACGGAATTATAAAAGGTTTGTAGAAAATGATGAAAGAGATGGGCTACACTTTGGACCAGAAGGCTATGAGTATGTAGCGAAGTTAATTGGTGAAAAGTTAAAAGGGATTTTATAAAAAAGCAAAGCGATATCGCTTTGCTTTTCATTGTTTTTAATAGCTCAATCTAGAAATGCTTGTTGCAATGCTTTCAGTCCATCACTGTAAATACTATGAAAAAGGTTTATTGCCTCTTCATCACTAACTTCAACAGGAGTGAACGTACCAGACCACTCTACTACCGATGTGTTACTTTCAGTACCGTCTTTCACCTGGATTGTAGATAGATAATTAGTGACTGGGAATGGTGCATTCATGATTGAATACGTGTAGTATCGTTCTTTCTCATTGAATACTTCTAATCGTTCTATAATCGTGTCACCATCTGGATTAGCTAGGTGACGTACACGACCGCCTTCCGTTAATTTACTGTTAGGTATATAAGGTAACCAGTCTGGAAGGGAGTTGAAACCTCCGATTAATTGCCATACTTGTTCAGGTGAACCGAAAATTTCCATAGATGTAGTAGTATGTGCCATGTTCATTACGCTCCTTTTCATCCCGGTATTTGCGGGTAAATAATCAGTGGGGATTGCCCCACTGATTAAGGTTTCAATTTATTTTACGTTGATTGGTAGTGGTGCATTAGGTGCTACTAGTTTTTGTTCACGCATTTCTTCCCAGAATGCTGCTGGAATTACTGTATTTAAGGCGTTTTGGTCTTCTACAATTCGTTCCGGTTTACTTGCACCAGGAACAACGGCAGCAACTGCTGGATTCGCTAGTGAAAATTGTAATGCAGCAGCTTTGATACTGATTTCGTGACGATCTGCAAGAGCTTTGATTTTCTCAACTTTTGCAATGATTTCTGGTGATGCTTTTTGATATTCGAAGTGAGCACCCCCAGCAAGAATACCTGAGCTATATGGGCCACCAACAACAATATCCATATTATGCTTAACAGCTGCAGGCATTACTCGTTGCAATGCACGCTCGTGGTCTAGTAATGAATAACGACCAGCTAGTAAGGATATATTTGGCTGCGCTTCTTCTAAATCAAGCATCAGTTCAATTGATTCTACTTTGTTTACTCCAAGTCCCCAGCCTTTAATAACGCCTTCTTCACGTAAACGTGTTAGTGCACGGAATGCTCCTGTTCGAGCTGTTTCAAATTGTGAAATCCACTCATCACCATAAAAGTCTTGAGCTAAATCATGAATGAAAACAAAGTCTAGACGATCTGTTTTTAAACGTTTTAAACTTTGCTCAATAGAACGAAGTGTTGCATCTGCACTATAGTCATTGATCATTTTATTTTTGCGGCCAAATTCGAAAAGTCCGCCTTTTTCACCTAAATCACGTGCAGATGGATCTTCTAGTTCATCTGAAATCGTTCGACCGACTTTTGTGCTTAAAAAGTAATCATCACGATTTCTTTTTGATAGTGCTTCACCAAGGCGAATCTCCGCTAAGCCAGATCCATAAAGTGGAGCTGTATCAAAGTAACGAACGCCATTATCCCAAGCAGCATCCACTGTAGCGATTGCTTCTTCTTCTGGAATATTACGGTACATATTTCCTAGTGGTGCTGTACCAAAACCAATTTTTTCTTTTAGTAATTTACTCATTATTAATATCCTCCTAAAATGTATTTAAAAATTAATTCATCATTGTGAATGGATGTGAAAATGAAAATATGTCATTTCATCGTCGGACAAAATGTATGATAAAAATACTCACTTTAAAGTACCGGGACAAAAATGTAATTTCTAATACTGCATGACTCACTCAACTCTTACAAATGCTATTATGAAATGTATTTTACATAATGAAAAGTACGTACTTTAAAGTGATATAGATACTAGAAAGTAATACAGGTACTTTTTAGTGCCGTACTACTCATCTGCTGTTTACGTATGCTATTATGAAACATGTTTAATAGGATAAAAAGTACGTACTTTAAGGTGCTATAGATACTTAAAAGTAATATTTAAATCTTTAGCTTACTTGCCTTATAACATTATTAAAGGAGATTTTTATATGAAAACATACAATATTCCTGTAGAGGCGACTTTACAGGTTATCGGTGGGAAGTGGAAAGTAGTGATCCTTTGTCATTTAAAGAAAGATAAAAAGAGAACGTGCGAATTAAAACAATTAATGTCTGGTATTACACAAAAGATGTTAACGCAACAATTACGTGAATTAGAAGAAGATGGTGTAATCGAGAGAAAAGTGTATAACCAAGTGCCGCCAAAAGTAGAGTATTCGTTAACGGAATACGGTCATTCTTTAGATGCTATACTCGATTCTCTTTGTAACTGGGGAGAACATCATCTTGAAAAGAATGGTAACACGTCTATGCTCATTACAGCAGAATAAACAAGAAAAAAACGAACGAGAATACGTTCGTTTTTCTTTTTGTATATAGGAATATTTTTAAACGGCATAATTACTTTTTGGTAATATAGGTACTTTTTTGTGCTGTAGGAACTAAAATGTGCCGTATAGAAAATTATTTGTTTTTACGTAACAATAGAGAAGAAATTTAGAAAAAAGGAGGGGAGATCGTGTGAAACAATACAATATACCGATAGAAGCAACTTTAGAAATTATCGGGGGAAAGTGGAAAGTCGTCATTTTATGTCACTTAACGAAAGGAACGAAGCGAACGAGCGAGTTGCAGCGTCTAATTCCTGAAATTTCTGTTAGAATGTTGACGCAACAATTACGTGAGCTCGAAGATGATGGTGTGATTACACGTGAAATCTATAAAGAAATTCCACCCCGAGTAGAATACTCCTTAACTGATTATGGGTGGTCTTTGCAAAATGTATTAAATCAATTGACCGTATGGGGAGAACGATGCATAGATAGAAAAAATAGTAAAGTTAAGTGAAATGAAATCTCTTTATGTAATATTGCAAACACCACCTAATGACGAGGTGGTGTTTTTTAGTATGAAAATTTAGAAAGTAAGGATCTATACCATATTAACAACTGTTTTAGCTGTGATGAATAATGGATTAAAGTTTTCATAGGTACTTAAAAGTGCCTTCATCACTTTAAAGTACGTACTATGCTTCATAATATAACCGTTTTATAATGACACTCGTAGCAAGAAGTCATAACGGTTTTAAGCTATGTTCAAAAAGACTTATTAACTAGTATAGTTTTTTGTTCAATTTCTTTAGTAGGAGATGTTTATATGGTTGAAGAACTTTTTTATAAAAAAATACTTAAAAATCTTTTTTCAGATCCAGTTCAAATTACACTTTGGAATGGAGAAACAATACAATATGGAGAAGGGGAACCTCAATTTCATGTAACATTCCATAAGCCGCTTTCAAAAAAAGAGATTGCTAAGGATCCTTCTATCGCATTCGGTGAAGCATATATGAATGGAGATCTTGAAATAGAAGGGAATCTTGAAAAAGCAATTCAATCAATTTATAAAAGGCAGGATAGCTTTTTAGGTGATAGTAAGTTGCAATATTTCAAAAGTAAATGGAATTTCTCAAAACAAAAAAATAAAGATGATATTGCTCATCATTATGATATTGGGAACGATTTCTATAAATTATGGCTAGATGAAACAATGACGTATTCTTGTGCGTATTTCCAAAATGAGCAAGATTCTTTAACGACAGCTCAGCATAATAAAGTGAATCATATTTTGAAAAAGTTGAACCTTCAAAAAGGTGATACGCTATTAGATATTGGTTGCGGGTGGGGTGAGCTCATTACAGCTGCCGCTGAGCAGTACGGTGTGAAAGCGATGGGGGTAACGTTGAGTGAGGAACAATATGCTAAGACTTCCGAGCGAATTAAACAAGAGGGACTTACGGATTTAGTTGAAGTATCTTTACTTGATTACCGCGATATTAAGAATCGTAAATTTGATAAAATTGTTAGTATAGGTATGATTGAACATGTAGGAAAAGACAACATTACACAATACTTTGAGACAGTGAATGCACTACTAAATGATGGTGGGATTTCTCTACTTCATTGTATTACTTCCCCGGCCAATGGTGGTGCTACGAATGGTTGGATTGAAAAATATATATTCCCTGGCGGATATGTTCCTGCTGTTAACGAATTAATCACGAACATGACAAACGAACAATTTTACATTGTTGATGTGGAAAGCTTACGTAGACATTACGGGAAAACATTACAGCATTGGGCTCGAAATTTTGAAAACGTACTGGAGGAAGTTCGCAAAACGAAAGATGAGCGATTCATTCGTATGTGGCGCTTATATTTAAATGCATGTGCAGCTTCGTTCTTTACAGGTAATATTGATTTACATCAATTTGTATTTACAAAAGGTATTAACGATACAATTCCGATGACACGTTCTTATATGTATGAATAAGAGCATGTAATGAAGCAGCTCTGTAACTACTCATCGAGTGTAAATAAAATGATGGTAGGACATAAGTCTATAACTTAAAGTCGAGATTGGAATCAGAAAATGATTTCCATCTCGACTTTTTTATATATAATTTTAAAAACAAAACTATATACTTTTAATGATAAAAATATATAATAAATATAGAATCAAAAATTTATGAGCAAGGAAGTTGAAGAATATGACATTAACAATGGGCTTTATTGGATTTGGAAAATCAGCTAACCGCTATCACTTACCGTATGTGAATATACGTAAAAATATAAAAGTAAAAACGATTTTTGCTCGCCAAATTAATGAAGAATTAGCGGCTCCATATAAGGAAAAAGGTGTTAGTTTCACTACTAATTTGAACGAATTGTTGAATGATAAAGAAATCCAAGTAGTGACAATCTGTACGCCAGCACATACGCATTACGAATTAGCGAAAAAAGTTATACTTGCTGGAAAATCAGTTATCGTTGAAAAACCATTTTGCGATACAGTGGAACATGCGAAAGAATTATTAGCTTTAGGACGAGAAAAAGGTGTAGTAGTTATGCCTTATCAAAACCGCCGTTTTGATGGTGATTTCTTAGCAGTGAAGCAAGTTGTGGAACAAGGATTCCTTGGTGATATTGTTGAGGTTGAATCACATATTGATTATTTCCGTCCTGGTTCAATCACTCACGAAGGTCCGAAAGAAGAAGGTTCATTTTACAGTTTAGGTATTCATACGATGGACCGTATGATTTCACTGTTTGGCCGTCCAGATACGGTGACATACGATATTCGTAATAATGAAGTGGAAGGTGCGGTTGATAATTATTTCGATGTTGGTCTACATTACGGAAATAAGTTGAAAATTAAACTGAAAACGAACCATGTTGTAGCGAAAGATTATCCGCGCTTTATCGTTCATGGAACAAATGGATCGTTTATTAAATATGGTGAAGATCAGCAGGAAAATGATTTGAAAGCGGGTATTATGCCTGAGAGTGCAGGATTTGGTGAAGATTCACCGATGTACTATGGAATTGCGAAATATCGCAACGCAAACGGTGATTGGATTGAAAAACAAATTAAAACGCCACTTGGTGATTACGGTCGTTTTTATGATGCAGCGTATGAAACAATTGTAAATGGTGCACCAAAGCTTGTGAAAGACGAAGAAGCGGTAACGAATATTGAAATCTTAGAAAACGGATTTGCTGCGCCATCACCTTCCGTTTACAAACTTGAGGCTTTAAACTTAAATGAATAGAAGAGGGAATACAGCATAAAGGAGGTATGGAAATGGCAAGCGGATCCACACAAGTAAAATACCTCGGCATTTATCAAAAAATGAAACAGCAAATTTTAGACGGCGAATATAAGATTAACGAAAAAATTCCAAGTAGCCCCGTCCTTGCTGAAGAATTTGATGTTTCTGTCCTTACTATAAAAAAGGCGCTGGATCTGTTAGTTAGAGACGGCTACATCATTCGCCGGCGCGGAAGTGGAACGGTCGTTCAAGATTGGCGTCAGCAAGAAAAGGCGCGAATGATTCAAACTTTAACAGGTACAAAAGCTGTTTATGGCAGTGAGGTAGAAAGTAAAATTATTGAGTTTACGATTGTCGGTGTCGATGAAGTCATTGCTGAAAAATTGGGTATTTCAGTAGGGGATTTTGTATATAAAATCATCCGCCTCCGCATCATTCACAGTATTCCAACGATTATGGAGCATACATGGATGCCGATTTCGGTCATTCCAGGTGTTGATGTTTCTGTTTTAGAGGAATCAATCTACTCCCACATTCAAAATAAACTAGGTCTTCAAGTGGGAACATCCGTTGTTAGGGTTAAAGGAATTCGCCCGGATGATAAAGAAAAGCAGTTTATGAACTTAACAAATCAAGATTTCCTAATGAGAGTGGAACAGGTGGCCTACTTAACGGATGGACGCACTTTTGAATACTCTTACGCCGATCATTTGCCGGAAACCTTTGAATTCGAAACAGTTATTACTGCAAAAAGTTATAAAGAGGTATAAAAAATAGGTTGGGGCACGTATTGCCTCAACCTATTTTCTGTTTTCAATATAGTAGGAACAGCTATTATTCATCTGCTGTAATCAGCATGGATGTGTTCCCGGTTTTTTCAAGATGAACTTCTCCCCAAGTGCAGAGGGAATCAAGTATGGCTCCTAAAGACGAACCGTAATCCGTTAAAGAATACTCTACTTTCGGTGGCACTTGGTCATATACCTTCCTTTGGATTACACCATCTTCTTCTAGTTCCCGTAATTGTTGTGTTAACATTTTTTGTGTAATACCAGGCATTAAACGTTTTAATTCACTCGTTCTTTTTGTTCCTTTTTTTAAATGGCAAAGAATAACAACCTTCCACTTTCCGCCAATAACTTCTAAAGTCGCTTCTACAGGAATATTGTATGTCTTCATAAAAAAACTCCTTTGATGAATGTAGATTACAGTTTTGGACTTACATACGCTTTAATAATAAAATTATTTCTTTTTAGTGCCTATAACACTTTAAAGTGCGCACTATTTATTGTGCGAAATATCGTTCATAATAACCGATGTAGAACTGCACTAGAAAGTTTATATGTTACTTTTTAGTACCTATAACACTTTAAAGTACGTACTTTTTATTATGCGGAATATCGTTCATACTAACACATGTAAGTAAGAAATGAATAAAATGTACTTTGAAGTGCATTTAGAATGGGTCGGCATAACACTATGGGGACATTCACAAAAAATGATTAATTAATCCAAGACTTAACATTTGATTAATAGAACTGTAAGGTTTAAAATTACAGTATAGATTTAAGAAGTGAGTTGTCATCATCTGTAAAATGTAGTTTCAACTATTTTATAAAAGAAGCATGCAAAGAACTGAGTAGTAAAAAATAAACGAAACATTGCCGAATAACTAACATTACGTGAATTTGATTCTAAACTGTAATTTTTTTTAATACATTTCAACAAACGATATTTAAAGTGTACATTTTATAAAGAACATTAAAGGAGTGAGTGAAATATGGTGGTTTTATATACAACAGCAAGCTGTGGTTCATGCCGAAAAGCGAAAGCATGGCTGGAAGAGAATCAAATTGATTATACTGAAAAAAATATCGTATCCAATTCTATGACAGTGGATGAACTTAAATCCATTCTTCGTTTAACTGAAGAGGGTGCCACTGAAATAATTTCAACTAGATCCAAAACTTTTCAAGACTTAAATATAAATATAGATGAGCTTTCGCTGAATGAATTTTATCAATTAATAATTGAGCATCCGCTAATGTTGCGTCGCCCAATTATGCTGGACGAGAAAAGATTACAGATTGGTTTTAATGACGAAGAAATTCGTAAATTTTTACCACGTAGCGTTCGAACATTTTTAAATATTGAACTGCAAAAGTTGGCTAATTAATAAGTAATGGTATGAGAGAGAAATTTTTTGAAAGGAGGAAACTGAAGGTGATAGAAGTATGCGTTACAGTGAATTATAAAGATAGAAACTATCAAACAAATGTTATTGTAAGCAAAGATACGGTGTGGACAAAAATTAAACAATTGGCAGAAGAACAAGTCAAAAAACAGTGGGATTTTTAAATATGATTATCAAAAAAATGAAGTTATAGGTTAGAGATTATAACTAAATCCAAGACTTTTCAGGACTTAAATATAGATAAGAAATTTGTTTGAAAGGAGGAAGCAGGAAATGATAGAAGTATGTGTTACAGTCAATTATAATGATAGAAATTATCAAACAAATGTTATTGTAAGCAAAGATACGATATGGACAAAAATTAAACAATTGGCAGAAGAGCAAGTGAAGAAACAATGGAGTCTTTAAATGTATGTTTAACTTAAAAAGCTAAAGGGAGTTATGGAATCTATTTCTTTATGCTAAGAGTGGTTCTTATATATTTTAACGTTTGACTAACCTATCTGTAATATTTATGGCTACAGTATGTTAATATAGGAGAAACAATATTTTTGATCGTAGGAGGAAAACAATGAGCAGCGACTTTACTTTGGCCATACACAGTTTAACTTATTTAGCTTTACAGCCAGACCGGATGTCAACAAGTAATGCGATTTCAGAAAGTGCATGTGTTCACCCAGTACGTATTCGCAAAGTACTAAGTTTATTAAAAAAACATAAGTTTATACAATCGAAAGAGGGGACTGGTGGCGGTTTTATTTTCGCCCGAGATTTAGATGAAGTTAATCTTTGGCATATTTATCAAATAACCTCTGAAGGTGCATTGCAGCCTAAGTGCCCAGAATCAAATGATCAGTGTATTGTAGGTTCAAACATGCGAAAAGTGCTGTTCACTATTTTCTTAGGTGCGGAAGAACATCTAGGTGAATACTTAAAGAATTACACAATGAAAGAAGTTGTGGATCTTATCAATCAAGAACGTTAAGTGGCTTACTTGTTATATAGAGCCGTAAGTTCTTACTATTGAAATGTAATGGAAAATATTACAGTTTAATTTCGTTTTTATCGTCACAAAAAATATTTATAAGAAGGTGAAAAAGTATGATGTCAAATAATAATCAAGTTGTAAAAGTAGGAGATTGGGTTCGTGGAATATCAAATGAGGGCGAATTCATAGTTGGTTACATTGTATCACTTGATGAAGCGGAAGATATAGTTACAGTTAGTATTGTGAAACGTGACGACAAGTACACAATAAACGAAGCGATTTTACTCTTTAGTAAACATGTTAACAAACTTCCTGAATCAAAGGTAATCAATAAGGAGCAAATCCTTTATCTGATAGACCTTGCATTATTAACAGGAGACGAAGAATGGTTTATCGAGCTTTCTTCAAAATTAAACTCAATAAAAGAGCTAGTTAACGAAGGATTTTAAAGATTACATGATTTGCTTTTAATAGGTTGAATCGTGCAATAATCAATAATATCATCTCTAAGGAAATGATATAAAAACGATTCATTATAAATATAGAAATATTCCTGAAGAAGAGTTGAAAAAACTCGAATTAAGATTACATTGCATTCAGTTGTTTGCACACCTCTGATAACAATTGTTATGGTGCGACAAGAAGTCGCATTCCCACAGGGTAGCTTCTGCTACTAGATTAGATGCAAAGTCTATCTCCATCCGAAACTGCGGACTTGGTAACGGGCTCGTGGGTTGCATGAGGAAATGTGGAAACAGAGAGTCTGTACATGACTCGGAATACCGCTAGGAGAAGACAGGTACGGTGAACGAGAGTGAAGGCTCGTAAGCTTCGTAATCGTTAGCTTGGGATAATGTACAGCTCTACCCAGGTCTTGATAAGAGGAAAGGCATTCTCATAATACTGCCGCGTTGCATCCCGCAACTTATCCGGAGTAAAGAGTCCACCTAACCCTGTCGTATCTGTGGAATGTGAAACTTGGTAAGCCCTATGTCATCTGCGCAAGCAGTAGGATGACTGTAAAGTCAAACGATGTGGCAGAGGGTAAAGGATATAAGAGAAAGCAAAAGCCGCTAGCCGAAAGGAAACAGGAAAGCATAGAAATATGTATAACTGAGCGGATATTGTCGTCCTTACGGACAAACCCATGACAAGCCTGAAAGGGAGCCCACTTCTTATAGGTCTTCAACATGGAAATACATTTGTAAGTTATCTTCTGACGAATAGGAGCGTGCAGTTATGAACACCTCAGAACGAGCGTCGGCGCACGTCTCGTATACAAACTGGAAAGCAGTTCAGATGTATGTGACGAAGTTACGACAAAGAATTTACCGTGCCGAACAGTTACAGCAACAAAGAAAGGTAAGAAAACTTCAACGCTTACTCATGAGAAGCGAAGCAAACTTACTGTTATCAATTAGACGAGTAACACAGCAGAATAAAGGAAAGCGAACAGCAGGTGTTGATGAACATACAGCCTTGAGTCGCAGAGAAAGAAATCTTCTCTATGAGCAACTCAAAAAGTTAAATACGCTACAACACCGACCAAAACCAGCAAAACGTATATACATTGTGAAGAAAAACGGAAAATTGCGACCGTTGGGCATCCCAACTATAAAGGATAGGGTATATCAAAATATAGTGCGAAATGCCCTTGAACCACAGTGGGAAGCCAGATTTGAAGCTATTTCTTACGGGTTTCGTCCTAAGCGAAGTACCCATGATGCCATACGAAGCATTTTCAATAGAATCAACGGGGGCACAAAGAAGAAATGGATATTTGAAGGAGATTTTCAGGGCTGTTTTGATCATCTCAACCATGAGTGGATACTCAAACAAACTTCTTACTTCCCAGGAAGAAAACTATTGAAGCGATGGCTCAAGATGGGATACATGGAGCAAAGCTTTTTCGCGGAAACGCAAGAAGGTACTCCGCAAGGAGGAATTATCTCGCCACTTCTCGCTAACATTGCCCTTCATGGAATGGAAGAAACCTTGGGAATTACTTACAAGAAAAACTATAAAGCTAATGATAGTTATATTATGAATCCTGCTTGCAAATTTACCCTTATCCGTTACGCAGATGATTTTGTGGTCTTAACGGAGACAAAAGAACAAGCACTCTCTGTATATATGAGACTTCGTCCCTACTTAAAGGACAGGGGATTGGAATTAAGCCCTGAAAAGACGAAGGTTACACATATTGAGGAAGGATTTGAGTTCCTAGGATTCTTGATTCGGCAGTACCAAACTGAACAGGGGAATAAACTGTTCATCAAACCAAGTAAGGGCAGTAGACAGAAAGCGAAGAAGAAAATTGGAGATACTTTACGTGTCATGAGGGGTCAACCCATCGGAGAAATCATCCGAGTGCTTAATCCTATTATCAGAGGATACGGGCAATACTGGAAACATGTCGTTTCTAAGAAAATCTTTGGTACAATGGATAGCTATATCTATTGGAGAATCGGCAAACATCTTCGACAGCTCCATCCAAAGAAGTCGTGGAAATGGATATATGCAAGATATTACAGGCATCCACATCATGGTGGAAATGCTTGGACACCAACCTGCCCGAAAACAAATATCCAACTCTTACATATGTCATGGATTAAGATTGAGAGACACAACATGGTGAAATTCAAAAATAGTCCTGATGACCCAACATTGAAAGAATACTGGGAAAAAAGAGACCGTAAGGTATTTGATACGGAAAACACGATGGATAGAATGAAGCTGGCTAGAAAACAAGGTTACCGCTGCGCTATCTGCAAAACTCCACTACAAAACGGGGAAAAGGTAGTCGTAAAAGACATGCCTGTTCCGCAACACCTCATATTGTCTAATTTAAACTTAAAATTAGTTCACTTACCTTGCCTATACTAAAGGGACTGAAATCGGATAAAAAGAAGGCTTGAGCCGTATGATGGGAAACTGTCACGTACGGTTCTGAGGGGAGTTGGGGGCAGCGATGCCCCCCGCTTACCCGACTAAATAAGCTGCCCGATATGGGCAGCTTATTGTATTTTTGCGTTTAGCGTAGGTTTTTGTAAAATGTTAGCGGTCCTCTTATTGCCATCAAGTAAAAGGTAGCTTCCTAAAAATGTATATGAATGCAATGTCGATAATATATATCCTGAAAATTGGTTGGTATATTCAAAAAGATATTTCTTTTTAACCACATTAATTATTTATTAGAATATCTTTTTAAATTAAAATAAATTTTTTTGACAAAGAAGAATATAAGTATCTTTATAATAAGTAACTTGGATAAATAATATGTGACTGTGTTTTATGCTAATTCATTCAGTTTTAAGCGATAGGAACAAGGGTTGCATGCGAACTGTAAAATGTTATCCATGTAAAATTATATCCGATTAATATTTCTGAAAATATAAAAATATTAATTTTATAAATATACACGTTATAATGAGGGCGTCGAGAGAAATTTTATTATCTCTGGAGAAAATATAAAAAATGCGATTATTAGTAAGAAAGGTGTGTGATTAGAGGCGAAATGTATGTAAAGTACTTCAGTGGCTTGTGTAAGCAATATCATCAGTGCTACCGAAGTTATGAAAGTTAATGTATAGAATTGAGAAAGAAATGCCTCGCAAATGAAGAGAGGCCGGTTTAGCTAAAATTACTGTTAAAAGTAAAAAAGAGAAACCATGAAAGTAATACACTGTTATTAGAAATGTTGCAACGTATTTATGAAGTCTATTCTATATTGTTCTCTTAAGGGGTCTTTATATAAAGAGCGGATATTACGAGTAAACTTTTTTGTGAACGCTAACAATTATATTAGGACGCTAATTAGCGAATGTTTCAATTTGGATTCATTATGATGAAGGACATACAATGTGGGGCAACTTGTAAGGAATTCATTTTCCCAAAAAGGAAAATATTCGGTAGCTATTAAGAGAGAGGCAGGAATAGATACAAGGGGGAGCTATTATATGAACGGGAATACTGCAAAGAAAATAGAAGTTCAAGCTGAAAATACCGCACTAAAAAATGAGCAATATGCAGATCCGAAAAAGTGGCATAAGCAGGATACTACATGGGCACTCAGTCTATTTGGAACTGCAATTGGAGCAGGGGTGCTCTTTTTACCGATTAATGCAGGTTCAGGTGGTTTATTATCTTTACTACTAATTACATTGCTTGCATATCCAGTTATGTACTACTCACATAGGGCACTTGCTAAAATGATATACGCTTCTAATTCTGCTGATGAGGGGATCACAGGTACAATTAGAGAGTATTTTGGAAATAAAGCGAGTATCATTTTTAACATCGTATATTTCGGTTCAATTTATACAATCGTACTAATGTATTCGGTTGCGCTTACAAACACTGCAAGTAGTTTTATCGTGCATCAATTGCACATGCCAGAACCTCCAAGAGCAATTTTATCACTTGTATTAGTTCTTGGTCTTATCGCTATACTAAATTTTGGTCAAGATATTACTGTAAAGGTAATGAGTATGTTAGTGTATCCTTTCATCGTTTCTCTACTGTTTATCGCAATATCTTTAATTCCACAGTGGAATACGTCAATGCTTAGTTTTTCAGCTGTTTCAACTGCTTCAACAGGAACAGGCTATTTTGGGACGATATTGATGATTCTACCAATCATCGTATTCTCATTTAATCATTCACCTATGATTTCATCATTTGTTGTGAAACAGAGAGCTACGTATGGAATCGAAGCCACTGATGCGAAATGTGCGCAAATACAAAAGGTTTGTTATATCATGACATTCGCTGTTGTTATGTTCTTCGTTTGGAGTAGCGCATTGAGCTTGACTCCAGATGATATAAAAATGGCAAAAGAACAAAACTTATCAATTCTTTCATATCTTGCGAATGAGCTTAATTCGCCTGTAATCACGATTGCAGCTCCAATCATTGCTTTTGTGGCTATTACAAAGTCATTCCTTGGCCATTATATCGGAGCATTTGAAGTAATGCGAGACATGATTATTAAGTTTGGTAAATCACGTGGAAAAGATATTGAAGAAAAAACAATTAAGACAATAATCCTTACTTTTGTTGTATTATCATGCTGGTTTGTTGCTTATACAAATCCAAGTATTCTTGGACTTATTGATTCTCTAAGCGGTCCATTAGTTGCTGCTATCTTATGTCTATTACCGATGTATGCGATTCAAAAAGTACCGGTATTAGCTAAGTACAAAGGGAAAATGAGTAACGTATTTGTTATTATTGTAGGTGTCCTTACTGTTTTAGCAAGTATTAAATCATTATTCTAATTCACGATTTTTGATTTTAGTGTAAAAGTAGTAGGATATGGAATATCTATTTTTGGACAAACCTCTCACGCTGGAGAGTTTGTCCTTTTTATTCAATTTGTAAACAAACAGCCACCTTTTCAGATAAGGTGGCTGTTTCGGTATATAGGAGTGTTTTTTAATCAGAAAGGAATCTAGTATCGGCTAGGTTCTTTTATTTTTGTTTGCCTTAATACAAAAATTTCATGAATTTGAATTACAGTCATTGAGCAAAAAAAGTTTGATATGAAAAATATTATTCTTTAGTACATACATTTTTAAGATGTTAAATATATTTCATAATAGTCTCTGTAAGATAGGGATAAGTAAAATAGTACTTTAAAGTACCTATAGCACTTTAAAGTGCGTACTTTTTATAACTTTGAATATCATTCATAATAGCACCAGTAAGAAGAAAACAAGCTTTACGGTACTAGTTACCAATGATGTTACAGCATTTTATTTAGAATCAGATTGATTGAAAGGTTGTACTATATGGCCTAATAATTTCAAAAAATGCCGTAGTGGCATAAAACAATTATGGAGGTTAAAGATATGAGTTCTTCAAATTTGAATGAAATAAGTAAACAAATTTTAAAAGAGGAGGAAACACTTCAATTTTCCTCTTTTACAAATGAAGATGCCTTGCAAATAGGTTTATTTATCGTTGAAACAGCAAAGCGAGAGGGGAAATTGATTGCTGTTGATATAACGAAAAATGGTGTGCAATTATTTCATTTCAAGATGACAGGGACAAATGCGGAAAATACGAAATGGATTGAACGTAAAAAACGAGTCGTTTCCCTGCATGATCGTAGCTCGTATTATATGCAGATACAAAGTGAAATAACTGGAATCTCATATAATGAAAAATATCTTTTAGATACTTCGGAATATGCTGCGTTTGGTGGATGCTTTCCTATTAGAATAAAAAACGTAGGGGTTATTGGAATGATAACAGTATCAGGATTACCACCAGAAGAAGATCATGAATTGGTAGTAAGGGCAGTTAAAAATCATTTAAACCAATAGTTGTAGCTAGTGAATAAATAATTAATTAACTTTAGGGGGCAATACTATGCCATTAATTGAACTAAATACTTGGCCAACCATGTCAACAGAAGAAAAGAAGGAATTCATTTATAATGTAACGGAACTTACAATAAAACGATTAAAAATTGTCCCTGACAAAATTCAAGTGTTGATA
Organism: Bacillus sp. FDAARGOS_527; assembly: GCF_003812125.1. NCBI lineage: Bacteria > Bacillati > Bacillota > Bacilli > Caryophanales > Bacillaceae > Bacillus > Bacillus sp. FDAARGOS_527. The sequence continues at coordinate 2,485,745 of NZ_CP033795.1, read as the reverse complement.
ACGGAACTTGAGAAAGAAAATTGGGGGAAAGCTGGGGCTGTAGCAAGTGATGCTACCTTTGCTGAGAAAAGTAGGGTGTCCAATTGGGAGACAAAAGAGTCTTACGATACACCGTCTGGTAACGTTGATGGAATGGCTATTATTAAGATTGATATATGGAATACATTTGATCAAGAGACGAAGGATAAGTGGGTAAATGAGCTTACACAATTAACCTCTAAATATACGCATGCACCTTTGGATAAAGTCCTTATTCTCATCCGTGAAATGATTCCAGGAAACTGGGGGCAAAGTGGTGTAACGGGAGCCGATAAAGATTTCCTTTCCAAAAGTCGTACATTTTAATTGTTAAATAAAAAAGGCAAAAATGAACAAATTTCTGTTCGTTTTTGCCTTTTTATTATTTGTCTGTGGTAATGAGCATGACCTTTATATGTTTAAGTAATGTCCTCTAAAGTTGCCTCTACGAGAAAGGGTATTTCTTCATTTGAAAGTCTTTTTCATGGAATGTAGATTTCAATTTTTGAGCAAAATAAGCTAGGTTATATAAATGTTACTTTTTAGTACCTATAGTACTTTAAAGTACGTACTTTTTATTATGTTAAATATCATTCATAATAGCACATGTGAGAGGGAAACAAGCTTTATGGTACTAGTAATTAACTATGTTACTTTTTAGTACCTACAGCACTTTAAAGTGCGTACTATTCATTATGTTAAATATATTTAATAATAGTACATGTAGGAAAGAGACAAGCTTTACGGTACTAAAAAGTATCTATAGTACTTTAAAGTGCGTTCTTTAAAAAGAGAATGAGACCATTCATAATAGCGTTTGTAGAGATTAAATATATGTTTTGAAAGATAAAAGGGCCTTTTTATCGCACTATTATGATAGGAATTATAGGGAAGAGGGGAAATCAATTGAATTCATATACAGCATCGTCTTCAGAAGTTCAGACGAATCGAAGAAGTATATTTGCGTTATTAGCGCTAGCAATTAGTGCGTTCGGGATTGGGACAACTGAATTTGTTAGTGTCGGTTTATTACCATCTATTTCGGAAGATTTACATGTGTCGGTGACAACAGCTGGTTTAACAGTTTCTTTATATGCGTTAGGCGTAGCATTTGGTGCTCCGGTATTAACGTCGTTAACAGCTAATATGTCACGAAAAACGTTATTAATGTGGATTATGATTATTTTCATTATTGGTAATGGAATTGCAGCTGTCGCAACAAGTTTCACTGTATTACTTATTGCGCGAATTGTTTCTGCACTTTCGCATGGTGTGTTTATGTCAATTGGTTCAACGATTGCTGCGGCACTTGTACCAGAAAATAAACGTGCTAGCGCCATTGCCATTATGTTTACTGGTGTAACAGTTGCAACTATTACAGGAGCACCAATTGGAACATTTATTGGTCAACAATTTGGCTGGAGAACATCATTTTTAGCAATTGTAGTAATTGGAATTATTGCCTTAATCGCAAATAGTATTCTCATTCCATCTAATATGAAAAAAGGTGCGTCTGTATCATTCCGCGATCAGTTTAAATTAATTACAAACGGAAGACTGTTACTAGTTTTCATCATTACTGCATTAGGATATGGGGGAACATTCGTAACATTTACGTATTTATCTCCGTTATTACAAGAAGTAACAGGATTTAAAGCTAATACGGTTACTATCATTTTATTAGTGTATGGAATCGCCATTGCAATAGGGAATGTGATTGGCGGGAAATTATCGAATCATAATCCGATTCGAGCGCTATTTTACATGTTCTTTATTCAAGCGATTATATTATTTGTTTTAACATTTACAGCGCCATTTAAAGTAGCTGGGTTAATTACAATTATTTTCATGGGACTATTCGCATTTATGAATGTTCCAGGGTTACAAGTATATGTCGTAATGTTAGCTGAACGATTTGTACCGAGTGCTGTCGATGTTGCATCGGCAATTAATATTGCGGCGTTTAACGCCGGGATTGCTCTTGGTGCTTATTTAGGTGGTATTGTAACGAATTCGTTAGGGTTAATTCATACGGCTTGGGTAGGCGGCATTATGGTAGTAGGTGCTGTTATTTTAACAGCATGGAGCATGTCATTAGAAAAACGAGATCAAGTAAAATAAAAGGAGAGAAAATATAATGAAAAACTTACAAAGTACAACAACATTGCATAACGGTGTAGAAATGCCTTGGTTTGGTTTAGGTGTATTTAAAGTAGAAGAAGGACCAGAGCTTGTAGAAGCAATTAAATCAGCAATTAAGGCAGGATACCGTAGCATCGATACAGCTGCGATTTATGGAAATGAAGCAGCTGTAGGTGAAGGAATTCGCGCTGGTATTGAAGCGACTGGAATTTCAAGAGAAGAATTATTTATCACTTCAAAAGTATGGAACGCAGACCAAGGATACGAAGAAACAATTGCTGCATATGAAGAGAGTTTAAAAAAATTACAACTAGATTATTTAGATTTATATCTTGTTCACTGGCCTGTAGAAGGGAAATATAAAGATACGTGGAGAGCGTTAGAAACGCTTTATAAAGAAAAGCGTGTACGTGCAATTGGCGTAAGTAACTTCCAAATTCATCATTTGCAAGATGTAATAAAAGATGCAGAAATTAAGCCAATGATCAACCAAGTAGAATACCATCCTCGTTTAACACAAAAAGAATTACAAGCTTTCTGTAAAGAACAAGGTATTCAAATGGAAGCATGGTCACCACTAATGCAAGGTCAATTATTAGATAATGAAACATTACAGGCAATTGCTGAGAAATACGGTAAAACAACAGCACAAGTGATTTTACGTTGGGATCTTCAAAATGGAGTAATTACAATTCCAAAATCAACGAAAGAACACCGTATTATTGCAAACGCTGATGTATTTAACTTTGAATTAACGAAAGAAGATATGGAAAAAATCGATGCGTTAAACCAAAATCACCGCGTTGGTCCAGACCCTGATAACTTTGATTTCTAAGATTAAAGAATGAGTAAAAAGAGTGCAAAGTTGCACTCTTTTTTATTTTCTATTCAATAAAATGTTTCTGTTTATTTGATTAGCGTTTATATTATGGCTGTTAAATTGCTTTTGGCTATGTAGAGAACTTACTCTAAGATAGTATTAAAGTTTGACATGTAATCATGCATTCTATAATATGTATGCTATAGCATGTATATTGCAAGTTATTTGGAGGTGGCATATGGACTTATATGAGTGAACAGGGTATCTTGTTCATCGCACTGATGTGAAATTAACAAAATATATAATGTAAGTTTTTAATCACATATTGATTATAAATTTTATCTTTTATATGCTATGGCATATAAAATTCGCCTCTTAAATTGTAATGGCGAAAATTTAAATAATACAGTAGATATATTATGAAACGAGGAGATTTTACTTATGGAAAAATTTATATTAGCGTTTGATAGAGAGCTTGTAATTGCAGAAAAAAAAGACTCAACATGGAGTGTCCAATCACAGTTTGTAGGTGCGAATCCAGTTGCGTTAGCTTTAGATCCATACGATTCAGAAAGAATGTATTGTGGTACTTTTGATAGAGGATTATGGAGAAGTAAAGATGGAGGAAGTTCATGGGAAGCGATTGGAACTTTACCTTCTTTTGGTGAAGTGTTCCCAGCTAATGCTATTCATATGAGAGCCATTACAGCAGTTTCTGTATCTCCAGCGAAGGGTGATGACGGTAACGGGATCGTATATGTAGGAACTGAACCGAGCGCCATGTTTGTATCCAAAAATGGAGGAGACAGTTTTGAATTGCTAACGGATTATCGACAAATGCCATCGTATTCATCATGGTTCTTTCCTCAAAGAACATATACGCACCACGTAAAACATATTGAAATTGATGCTAATAATCCAGAAACTATATATACAACGATTGAGGTTGGGGGATTAATTAAAAGTGTAGATGGAGGTAAGACGTGGACTGAGGAAAAAGAGGGGAACTACCCTCAAGATATTCACATTCTTACATCACATCGCAATGCTCCAAATCGTTTATACGGGGTGTTAGGTGATTCATTCTTGAAAGAACCAGGTCAAGAGTATGCGGAGAGTAATGATGGAGGTAAGACGTGGAACTATATGTGTAGTGGGCTAAAGCATCATTACGCATATCAAATGGCAGTTAATCCAAATGATCCGGAAAATATTATTATTGCGACATCTTCAAATCCACACGTAGCACACGATTACAATAATGGAAATTGTGAATCATATATTTATAAGAAAGAAAAAGATCAGCCTTGGACAGAAATGAATGCAGGTTTACCAACTCCTAAGGGCACAATCATACCAGTATTAAAGGCAACAAGTGATGGAACGTTCTATTTATTTAGTAATAAAGGGGTTTATAAGTCGGTAGATGGGGGTTCAAATTGGACGTCATTAGATATTCCATGGGAGAACAGATTTATGGAACAACACCCTTATGAGATGTTAATTATTAAATAAGTAATGAGTATAATTTTTACAACTATTCATTAAGTATGGTTATTTGAATTGAATTTGAAAATGTAAAAAGCTAGGTAATGCGTTATTCGTGTTACCTGGCTTTTTGACTATCAATTTAAGGTTATTTTCATATTTGTGTAAATATGAAACAAGCAGGATACATGAATAGAGAATGGGTAAAATAATACCGAATGATCACTAGATTGTATCAATGATGCTATAAGAATTTTTTTAGGTAAACTGAAGCAATAAGCAGTGGTTTAGATTCAGAATGACTGGCAATTGGTGTTATGGAGTTCAATGGTTCAAAAATGAACTCATTTCAACTCATATTATCTTCGCAATGTAACATTTTGAAGAATATTAAAACTTAGGAGGAATTGAATTATGACAAAAGATTTCTATACTGCATTGAAAGAAAGACGTACTTACTATGGGATTAATAAAGAGGTACAAGTATCAGATGAAAAAATTAAAGAAATCGTGGAGTTTGCTGTGAAATATACTCCATCCGCTTTCAATTCTCAAACTGCGCGATTAGTTGTATTATTTGGTGAAGCTCATAATAAATTATGGGATATTACAACTGAAACATTAAGAAAAGTAGTTGGAGATGGAGATTTTTCAGGAACGCAACAAAAAATGGACTCTTTTAAAGCTGGTTATGGAACAGTACTATTCTTTGAAGATGAAGCTATTGTTAAATCGCTTCAAGAAAAATTTGCTGCATATGCTGAAAACTTCCCAATTTGGTCACACCAAGCATCAGGTATGCACCAATTAGTCGTGTGGACAGGTTTAGAAGCAGAGGGGTTAGGGGCATCTTTACAACATTATAATCCATTAATCGACGATGAGGTAAAACAAGAATGGAATGTTCCTTCTAATTGGAAACTAATTGCACAAATGCCATTTGGTAATCCAACAGCTGCACCAGGAGAAAAAGAATTCCAACCGCTTGAAGAGCGTGTGAAATTTCATAAGTAATAAACGTTATTCATAAGGAATGAGTAAAAAGATCCTAGTTATGAATTCCATCACAAATGTAGCAATATGTATATTAAAAAACACGAAGACTTTAAAGTCTTCGTGTTTTTTTGTTCATGTTTGAAAGTGATAAAGGAGTATGATGGTTTTTAGTTAATTAGGATAAAAATAATCCTATAACTGTATGTAAGAATGTGTGATTTTACAACCTTTTCTATGATAAAAAAGATACTACTTTAGCAAATATAAAGAGTTAGAAATTATAGTTTATAGGGCACTTTTTTGTTCCTATGGAACTTTAAAGTGCGTAATTTTCTTTATCGTTAATATATATCATAATGGTATTTATTAGTTGGTTTTAGCTTTACTCTGCTGTTGATGTGATTTTTTAATTCCGTACAGAGTGCAATAGCTACATAATTTTCGTTTATACTCTTTTGAAAAAAGGGTGGATCAGCTTATTTTCTGTTAAAGATAAGAGAAATGAACCACAATATAAACGTAATTATTTATTCCAACGTAAGTCAATCATGTAGCACATGAATTTGGAGGGATCTATATGCATATGCAATTAAAAGGGAAAACAGCACTGGTTACTGGATCTACGGCAGGCATTGGAAAAGCAATTGCCACTTCATTAGTAGCGGAAGGAGCTACTGTACTTATTAATGGACGCCGTGAAGAAAATGTTAATCAAACGATAAACGAAATTCGAGCGCAGTATCCTGATGCCATTCTTCAACCTGTAGTAGCTGATTTAGGAACAGAACAAGGGTGCCAAAATGTGATTGAAAAGTACCCTGAAGTAGACATTCTTATTAACAACTTAGGAATTTTTGAACCTGTAGAATATTTTGATATCCGTGATGAAGATTGGTTTAAATTGTTTGAAGTCAATATTATGAGTGGTGTTCGACTTACTCGCTCGTACTTGAAAAAAATGATTGAAAGAAAAGAAGGAAGAGTTATCTTTATTGCTAGCGAAGCAGCTATTATGCCATCTCAAGAAATGGCTCATTATAGTGCGACTAAAACGATGCAACTCTCACTTTCTCGTAGTTTAGCTGAGCTGACGACAGGAACGAATGTGACTGTTAATACTATCATGCCTGGTTCGACTTTAACGGAAGGAGTGGAGACTATGTTAAATAGTCTTTATCCTAATGAGCAATTGACAATAGAAGAAGCTGAGAAGCGATTTATGAAAGAAAATCGACCAACCTCTATTATTCAAAGACTTATTCGACCAGAAGAAATTGCCAATCTTGTCACTTTCTTAAGCAGCCCACTATCTTCAGCGATTAATGGTTCCGCGTTGCGAATAGACGGGGGATTAGTACGTAGTGTATTTTAATAAATTTAAAACAATATAATATGCTGTTGAAGGTAAAGATGGTAAGGCAAATGAGTTGTATTTTACTTATTAACAGAAATATATATAAAGCAAATTGTGATATGAAAACAGCCGGATTTTCTACTATAAGAAAAATTCGGCTGTTATTTTTTTATTTGTTGTAAAGGATGGGAAGCTTTTAAGGTTGTGGCACGCCTCTTAAGACAAAGATAAGGCGAAGTGATCCTGCTGTTATTTGTATTATTTAGTGAAAGTTACCAAACGTTTTTCAACACTATTTTCCCTATTGCTTTATTTGATTCCAAATATTCATGTGCTTGTGCAATTTCATCAAACGTAAAAGTTTTCGAATCTAGCAATGGGCGAAGTTTTCCTTCTTCTACTATTTGCGTTAGTTTATTTAAAATTTCCCCACAAGCGTCACGTTTATCTGTATGTAATATTTTTAACGCCATAAAAGTAACGTGCAGAGAAAGTCCTTTTGCGTGTAAAGGAGAGAGGTCATGGGTTGAACGAGCTGCAATTGTTACGACAGTTCCATTGACTGCAGCAGCTTCGAAAGAGTTATCGAGATTTTTGCCACCTACTGTATCAAATATAACTTCAAATCCGTTGCCATTCGTATGTTTTTGCACATATTCTTGAACAGATTCTTCTTTATAGTTAATAGCTACGTCAGCTCCGAGACGATGGGCTATTTCTATTTTGCTTTGCTGAGAAGCGGTTGTAAAAACTTTAGCACCAGCCCATTTAGCTAGTTGAATGGCTATGTGTCCTACGCCACCAGTAGCTCCATGAATGAGAACATTTTGACCAGGTTTAATATTTGCACGATCAAATAAAGATTCCCAAGCTGTAATTGCCACTAATGGTAGAGCAGCTGCTTCTTCCATTGTTATATTGTTAGGTTTGTGAGCAATTAATCGCGTATCAGCAAGCATAAACTCTGCAAGTGCACCACCAGTTTCTTTAAAACCTCCGGCACATCCGTATACTTCATCGCCAGCTTTGAATTTCGAAACACCTTCTCCTACTTCAATAACAATACCAGCTACATCGCCATGTAATATAGCTGGAAACTCAGGAGCGACTGCTGAAACGGCACCACTACGCATTTTCGTATCGATTGGATTTACACTTGTTGCTTTTACATCGATTAGAACATGACCTGGTAAAAGTTTTGGTTTTGAAACTTCTTCTAATTGAAATACAGATGAATCCCCAAAAGAATGGATAATTTGTGCTTTCATAGTTTATACCTCCTGTTTATGGTTATAGCATAGCAAAGTACGAAAAATAAGTATAATATTTTGAATTTGGTTAGTGAGAATTTTATATAGAGAAGGGGAAAGTACGTGAAATCATGTAACGTACTTGCAAAAGCAACAGTAAAGTTTTTTGAAGAAAGGATAGATGTTATTTTTGCAGCACGATTTATTCATTATGTTTATTACTACTTACTTAGTATAGGTACTTTTAAGTGCCTACATCACTTTAAAGTACGTACTGTTATTCATGTTATGGCCGATTTATAATAACACTCGTAGCACAAAGAAAGTTATGACGATGACAATCGGCAACAATGTGGTGCTACAGTATTGCTTATGAATTTTGAGAAGAAATATGAAAAGTATAGATTTATATAAATAAAGGAAAGTGAGTGAAACAAATGGAAAAGTTTGCGAATCATTTTGGATATAATCGTATGTTTGCGAAAGATCAGCTTACATTAGGAGTTCACATTCCGATTGAAAATTATCAGTTTCATGCTCCAACGATGGAAAAACAAGTAGAGTTAGTACAAAAAGCAGAACAATATGGTTTTACAGGTGTATGGCTTCGCGATGTTTTACTGCAAGACCCTGACTTTGGTGATCCTGCAACAGGTCAAATTTACGATATGATGATTTATTTAACGTATTTAGCAAGTAAAACAGAGAAAATCGCATTTGGAACGTCGGCAACCGTATTGTCACTTCGTCATCCATTGCGTGTAGCAAAAGAAATTGCTACATTAGATCAACTATTTCCAGAAAGAATTATGCTTGGCGTTTCATCCGGTGACAGACGTGCCGATTTCAAAGCGCTAGGTGTTAGTCATGAAACACGAGGTGAAAAGTTTAGAGAAGCGTTTGCTTACTTGGAAGAGATTTTGTATAAAAACTTCCCGTCTATCCAGTCGACACTAGGAGAAGTGAATGGAGCGAATTTGGTTCCAAAACCGTCTAAACGTGTTCCAACCTTTATTACAGGTTTTAGTCAGCAAAATATGGATTGGTTCGCTGAACATGGTGATGGATGGATGTACTACCCACGTAGTCCAGTGCATCAGGCAGCAGCAATTGGACAATGGAGAGAACTAGTAGAGGATTATCATCCAGATGTATTTAAACCATTTATCCAACCGATGCATTTAGACTTATCTGAAGATCCAAATGAACGTCCTACACCGATACGTTTAGGTTACCGTACAGGGCGTAAGGCACTAATTGAATTACTTGATATATATAAAAGTATTGGTGTGAATCATTTATTCCTTGCTCTATTTGATGGTCAACGTCCAGCTGACGAAGTATTGGATGAGCTAGGAGAAGAAGTACTACCTCATTTCCCAGCATTGTAAAGGAGTGAAAAGAATGAAAGCGATAGGACTTATGCAATATGGAGATAAAAGCGTACTACAAGAGATTGAAATGCAGACACCGCTATTAGGAGACACCGATGTACTAATTGAAGTATATGCAGCTGGTATAAATCCCGTGGATTGGAAAATACGTGAAGGTTTACTGCAAGACGTAATTTCTTATGACTTCCCGCTCGTTTTAGGATGGGATGTTGCAGGTGTAGTTGCTGCTATAGGGCCAAACGTAACAGCATGTAAAGTGGGGGATGAAGTATATAGTCGTCCGGATATTGAACGAAACGGTGCTTATGCAGAGTACGTGGCTGTAGATGAGAAATATGTGGCGAAAAAACCGAGGAATTTATCTTTTGAAGAGGCGGCATCAATCCCTCTTGTAGGTTTGACAAGTTGGCAAAGCTTAGTGAAGTTCGCAAATGTTCAAAAAGGTAATAAGGTTTTAATTCATGCTGGATCTGGCGGAATTGGTACGTTTGCTATTCAGCTAGCGAAAAGTTTCGGTGCACATGTTGCAACTACGACTAGTACGAAAAACATGCAGTTTGTAAAGGATCTAGGCGCTGATACTGTCGTCGATTACAAAACAGAAGACTTTTCTTCGCTTTTGCATAATTACAATATTGTTTTTGATGTGTTAGGCGGAGATGTACTAAAGGATAGTTATAAAGTGCTTGCACCAAATGGAAAGTTAGCGTCTATTTATGGTCCGAAAGGTATGGAAATTCCGCAAACCGAGATATCAAGAGAGAAAAATATTGAGAGTGACCATATATTTACTGAACCTAACGGATATGAACTTTCTCTTATTACAGAATTAATTGAGGACGGGAAGATTAAACCCATTGTAACGCATGTGTTGCCTTTACATGTAGAAGGTGTAAAAAAAGCACACCACATAAGTGAGTCAGAGCGTGCTCGTGGCAAAATAGTATTGAAGAAACATTGGTAAAGTATGAGGTTTTAGAGACAGTATTGTGCTAAGTAGCAAATGAGTTTATATATTCTATTCTAGCAATTGTTTTAAAAGGGAGAGAACAAATGGATTCAATGACATTTCTTTTATTTGGAGCGACAGGGGATTTAGCGAAACGCAAAATTTACCCTGCTTTATACAAATTATTTAGTAATGGGAATATACCGCAATCTATTTCTATTATCGGTATTGGTAGAAGGGTAATGTCAGATGTGGAATTTCAAACAAAGGTAGAACAATCCCTTGCTACATTTTCTAGAAGATCTACTGATGACGAATTAGGAGTAGAAGAATTTATTAGCACATTTCGTTATTGTCAATTAAATACAGCGAATATAGAGGACTATCAAGATTTGTTGAGTCTTGTAAAGAGACGTGAAACAGAATTGAACATTCCTGAAGACCGCATGTTTTACCTATCTGTTATACCAGAAGTATTTGATGTCATTGCTTTAAATATTAAGGAAAGTGGATTGTGGGCTACAAAAGGATTGAACCGTCTTATTATAGAGAAGCCTTTTGGTCATCATGTAACGTCTGCTCACGAGTTTAACAAAAAATTAATTGAAGATTTTGATGAAACTGATATTTTTTATATCGATCATTATCTTTGAAAATGAGTGGTAACTAAGGATAAACTTAGAAAAGTATTACGAAATAAATAGTATGTAATGTAAGACATTTTTATTGACGATAATAATATATGTGGTTAATATACTAGACATAAGATTATTTAATTACTAAAAGTAATTAAATATATGTTATTTCGTAAAGTATTATAAATAAGTAAGTCGTGGTAGAAACGCTTTGAATTGCTACTATTAATATTGGGGACAATTAGAAAGCGAAAGGTATAAAAAGAATTGGAATTTGATAACTCTTTGTTTTTTATAAAAACATGAGCTTCTGTACAATTCATTTTTAATATATTGACCAGGATTATACAACAAGAGGGGGACTGAAATTGGAATCAATGACCTTTGTTTTATTTGGAGCGACAGGGGACCTAGCGAAACGCAAAATTTACCCCGCACTATATAACTTATATAGAGATCAAAAGCTTCCAAAGCAAATATCCGTTATCGGGCTTGGGAGACGTGAAGTATCTCATGTAGATTTTCAAAAAAGAATAAAAGAATCAATAGAGACGTTTTCTCGTCATAGAGAAGAAGGTACTCCAGAACTCGAAGGTTTTTTAGATAATTTTCGCTATTGTCCATTAGATGTGAGTAAGCCGGAAGACTATGAGAGATTATTACAAGTCGTTCGTGAAAGGGAAGAAGAACTACATATAAAAGGGAATAGAATGTTCTATCTTTCCGTTGCTCCTGAATTTTTTGAGACAATCGCTTTAAATATTAAGGAAAGCGGACTTGATAAAACGGATGGATGGAAACGCCTAATGATTGAGAAACCGTTCGGGCACGACCTTACATCTGCTCGTGAGCTGAATGATAAGCTTAGTCGCACGTTTGAAGAAGACGAGATATACCGTATTGATCATTATTTAGGTAAGCCGATGATTCAAAACCTTGAAGCACTAGAGTTTGCAAATCCTGTTTTACAATCGATTTGGAATAAAGAACATATAGCGAATGTACAAATCACAGCGAGTGAAACAGTTGGGGTTGAAGAAAGGGCAGGATATTATGATCAGGCAGGAGCCATTCGAGATATGGTTCAAAATCATATGTTACAAATATTAATGATGACTGCTATGAATTTGCCGGAAAAGGTTAATGCATGTGAAATTCGAGAGGAAAAGCGAAAGGTAATGGAGGCGCTTCGTAAAGTGAAAAAAGAAGACGTTCAAAACCATATCATTCGCGGACAATATGGTGCAGGTGAGATAAATGGCGGGCAAGTTGTAGCATATAAAGAGGAGCCAGGAGTAAATCCTTCTTCTAATATAGACACATTTGTCGCTGCTCGCTTGTGGATCGATAATCCATTTTGGACTGGCGTTCCCTTTTATATACGAACAGGCAAACGAATGAAAGAAAAGTCTACTCGTATTGTAATCGAATTTAAAAATACGTTAAAACAGCAATATCAAGATAGTAATCCAAATGCAGCACCTAACTTGTTAATAATTGAAATTAGCCCAGGTGAGAACGTTTCATTACAGTTAAATAGTAAAAATCCATTGAAAAATGGAGAAATTGAACCGATCCGTATTAACTTTACTTGTGAGCAAGCGGATGTGGGAGTACCTGAAGCGTATGAAAGACTCATTCATGATGCTGTGAGTGGAGACGCTACATTCTTTGCACATTGGAGAGAAGTTGAATTGTCATGGGAATGGGTACAACCAATTCTTGAAGCATTCGAGGAAAACTTATTACCACTTCATGAATATGAGTCTGGTTCATATGGTCCAGAGACATCTAATGAATTATTGCAAGAAAGTGGATTTAAATGGTGGTTAGATCAAGAAACGAAAAAATAAGTACTTTCTTTCATGAAAGCATGTAGGGGGACGATTACTATGACACAAAACATAAATCAATTAGCAGTGAATACAATTCGTACGTTATCAATTGATGCTATTAATGCGGCAAATTCAGGTCATCCAGGTCTTCCGATGGGAGCAGCGCCAATGGCTTATGCATTATGGGCGAATCATTTAAATCATAATCCTAATCATCCAAAATGGTTTAACCGTGATCGCTTCGTTTTATCGGCGGGACATGGATCTAGCTTATTATATAGCCTACTTCATTTAGCTGGATATGACGTTTCAATTGATGACTTGAAAAACTTCAGAAAGTTAAATAGTAAAACACCAGGTCATCCTGAGTTTGGTCACACTTCTGGAGTTGAAGCGACGACAGGACCGTTAGGACAAGGGATTGCGAATGCTGTCGGAATGGCAATGGCAGAAGCGCATTTAGCGGCGAAGTTCAATAAGGATGGTCACTCTATTATTGATCACAATACGTACGCTTTAGTTGGAGACGGTGATTTAATGGAAGGTGTCGCTTATGAAGCGATGTCAATGGCAGGACATATGAAACTTGGCAAGTTAATTGTGCTGTATGATTCAAATGAAATTTCACTTGATGGTGAATTAAACATTGCTTTCTCTGAAGATATGCAGAAAAGAGTAGAATCTGCACATTGGCAATATGTAAGAGTTGAAGATGGAAACGATGTTGATGCGATTACAAAAGCAATTCAATTAGCGAAAGATAATACGGACCAACCTACTCTTATAGAAATTAGAACCATTATAGGTTACGGAAGTCCAAAAGTTGCTGGAACGAACAAAGCACATGGTAACCCGCTTGGAGTAGAAGAAGCGACAGCGACAAAACAAGTGTATGGTTGGCATTATGAAGAAGACTTCTTTGTACCTGAAGAAGTAACAGCTCATTTTAATGAACTGAAACAAAAAGGTATTGAAAAAGAAAATGGCTGGAATGAGCAGTTCAACTTATACAGAGAGTCAAACCCTGCACTAGCAGATGAATTAGAAAAAGCGATTACAGGTGAAGTTTTAATCGAAGCGAAAGACATTTTATCCTTCGATACTGAAAAAACGATTTCAACTCGTGTTGCAAGTGGGGAAGCTATTAATCATTATGTGAAATCGATTCCTTCTATTTTCGGTGGAAGTGCAGATCTTTCTCATTCTACGATGACAGATATAAAAGGTGAAGCAGTGTATGCGGTAGAATCGTATGCTGGCCGAAATATATACTTCGGTGTACGTGAACATGCAATGGGCGCAGCAGCGAATGGACTGGCTCTTCATGGAGGAGTAAAACCGTTCGTGAGTACATTCTTTGTATTTAATGACTATCTTCGTCCATCTATTCGACTGGCTGCATTGCAAAAGTTACCTGTTACGTACGTATTTACACATGATTCGATTGCTGTAGGAGAAGATGGTCCAACGCATGAACCTATTGAACATTTAGCAGCTCTTCGGGCAATTCCTGGTTTAACAGTTATCCGTCCGTCAGATGCAAATGAAACAGCAAGTGCGTGGGCGTATGCTTTACAGCAAACGGATGGTCCAGTCGTTTTAGTACTTAGCCGTCAAAATTTACCGGTGTTTCATGAAACGAAAGCAAACATAGAGAATCTTTCTAAAGGGGCTTACGTATTAACACAAACGAATGAAAATCCGGATGTAATTTTAATTGCGACAGGTTCTGAAGTATCCTTAGCTGCTAGTGCGAAAGCGAAATTAGAAGAAGACAATGTCTCTGTTCGCATCGTTGCAATGCCAAGCTGGGAGTTATTCGATCGCCAATCGAAAGAATATAAAGAATCCGTTCTTCCGTCTTCTGTAACGAAACGAGTATCTCTTGAGATGGGTGTATCTCTCGGGTGGGAGCGTTATGTAGGACAAGAAGGAAAAGTACTATCAATTGAAACATTTGGAGCTTCAGGAACTGGTGCTGAAGTCATGAATCTATTTGGATTTACGACAGAAAATGTTGTTCAAATTACAAAAAATGTATTGAATTCTTAAGCTATGACTGTGAATACCTTTCCGTACATATCAGTGCTGCAAGGTATTCCAGATTGTAGTGATATGAATTTTTAATAAAAGATGATTTGAGGAGGAATTATATTATGCAAGTAGGATTAATTGGTTTAGGTAAAATGGGATTAAACTTAGGGAAAAATTTAATGGATCATAAACATGAAGTAGCAGCATTTGACTTGAATGCAAGTGCAGTGGAAGAAATGAAAGAGTACGGGGCTACAGGTACATCTAGTTTAAGTGAACTTGTTCAGTCATTACAATCACCAAGAATTCTTTGGGTAATGGTACCACACGCTGTTGTAGATTCTGTTATCGATGAGGTTACACCACTTTTATCAAAAGGAGATATTTTAATTGAAGCGGGTAATTCACATTATAAAGAGTCTATTCGCCGATATGAGCAACTAAAGAAAGATGGTATTCACTTTATGGATGCAGGAACTTCTGGCGGAATGGAAGGCGCTCGTAATGGTGCTTGTTATATGATCGGAGGAGATCAAGAAGCTTGGGACATCGTTGAACCTATCTTCCGTGATACTGCTGTAGAAAATGGATACTTATATGCTGGAAAAGCTGGTAGTGGTCACTTCTTAAAAATGGTTCACAACGGAATTGAATACGGTATGATGGCTGCTATTGGTGAAGGATTTGAGATTCTAGAGAAAAGTGAATTTGACTATGATTATGAAAAAGTATCAAGAGTATGGAACAACGGTTCAGTAATCCGTTCATGGTTAATGGAATTAACAGAAAATGCATTTTCTAAAGATGCAAAACTGGATGAAATTAAGGGTGTTATGCATTCTTCTGGTGAAGGAAAATGGACAGTAGAAACAGCATTAGACCTTCAAACAGCAACTCCTGTTATCGCAATGTCGTTATTAATGCGCTACCGCTCATTAGACAATGATACATTTACAGGAAAAGTAGTAGCAGCTCTGCGCAATGAATTTGGCGGACATGCAGTAGAAAAGAAATAAACATCTTAAAAATTTAACTCATTAACGTTTAAAAAATGGAGGGAATGAATCATGAAATTTTTTATTGATACTGCAAATCTTGAGGACATAAAAAAAGCATATAAACTTGGAGTTTTAGCTGGTGTTACAACGAATCCTTCTTTAGTAGCAAAAGAGGGGATTAAATTTGAAGACCGTATCGCAGAAATTTGTCAGGCAGTTCCTAAAGTTGAATCTGTTTCGGCAGAAGTAACGCCAGATGCTGTGACGGCTGAAGAAATGATTGCTCAAGCAGAAGAGTTGATTAAGATTAATGGCGGCGATGAGAAAGTTACAATAAAACTTCCAATGACGCTAGCAGGATTAGAAGCTTGTCGCTATCTTACTGAAAAAGGTGTGAAAACGAATGTTACACTTATTTTCACTGTGAACCAAGCACTTTTAGCTGCCAGAGCAGGTGCAACGTATGTTTCTCCATTTTTAGGACGTTTAGATGATATTTCTGAAGATGGCGTATTATTAGTTGCTAAAATTGCTGAATTATTCGATGTTCACCAATTAGATACACAAATTATTGCGGCTTCTGTTAGACATCCAGATCATGTAACTCGTGTAGCGATGGCAGGTGCTCACATTGCAACAATCCCTTATAAAGTAATTGAACAACTTGCTATGCACCCATTAACAGATCAAGGTATTGAGAAGTTTGCTGCGGACTGGGCGAAAGCTCCTAAATTATAATGCATAAAAGTGAAGGAGCTTTCCGAAAATTGCTTTTCATGAGAGGACAAATCCTAAGTAACTTCATCGTTTAAACGGGATCCCGAGTTTGTAGTCTTACTATGTGAAAACAGCAAGAGAAGAAAGCGTCATTCACTTTTAAAAAAGGAAAATTTGCTTACGCGAAGTGTTTATCACAATAACATTACAATGATGAAAGAGAAATCCCCTTATCAGAGAGATGAGTTAAAGTATATCTCTGATAAGGGAGATTCTTTTTGTATAAATCATTATGATGTGAGGATGCTTTTAAGTGCATATCAATATGTAAAGCTATCTTTTACTCAAGTAAGAACTATATAGGTTCTTTTCATTATATAGCATTTTTGAAAGGGTTTACATAAAGGGGGATTAAGTATGAATATGTACCTTTTAATGATTACATTATTATCAATTGTAATTGTTATTTTAGGGGTTTCGTGGTGGAGATGGCATGCGTTTATTAGTTTAACGGTTGCAAGTTTGTTTTTAGCAATTATGTCTGGAATGCCAATGGATAAAATAGTGAGTGCTTATGAAACGGGAGTTGGGAGTGTTCTCGGGCATTTAGTAGGTATTTTAGTTTTAGGTACAATTTTAGGGAAAATGATGGCAGAGTCAGGTGCTGGAATGCAAGTAGCAGAGTTCTTTATTAAATCCTTTGGGATAAAAAACTTACCGTGGGCTATGTTAATTGCAGGTTTTATTATTGGAATTCCGGTGTTTTTTGAAGTAGGTATTTTAATATTGTTGCCGTTAGTAATTTCAATTCATAAAACTACGAAACAAAATATTTTATTGATAGCGTTACCAGCAATTGCTGGGCTATCTGTCGTACATGGCCTAGTTCCTCCGCATCCAGGGGCAATCGTTGCAATTGGTATTTATAAAGCGAACCTTGGGAAGGTACTATTGTATTCACTCATTATTACATTTTTTGCAGCGATTATTGCAGGTCCTATATTCGCTAAATGGATTCACAAACGTGTAATTCCTGAAAATGAGCCAGAATTGATACGTGTAAATACAAAATCAACGAAATTACCAGGAATAGGAGTTTCGTTTTTAGTTATATTGTTACCTGTAATGTTAATGGTGTTAGCGGCAGCAGCTCCTTATGTTCCGCTTTCTGATACTTTAATGAAGGTTGTCACATTAATCGGTAGTCCTATCATTGCACTTTTGATTGCATGTTTTGCAGCGTTTTATTTTCTTGGATTTCGTCAAGGTATCGATAAAAAGGCTATTAAGAAGGTAACAGAAGATAGCTTATTACCAATCGGTTCAATTGTTGCGATTATTGGTGCCGGCGGGGGATTTAAGCAAATTCTTATCGATAGTGGTGTAGGCAATGCTATTGCTCAAATGTCTGAGCATTTAGCTCTATCTCCAATTGTATTAGCATTTATAGTAGCAGGACTAATTCGAATTGCGACAGGGTCAGCGACAGTCGCTTTAACAACAGCAGCAGGCATCGTTTCACCAATCATTGAAAATACGACAGGTGTGAATTTAGAGTTGCTCGTCATTGCAACAGGTGCAGGAGCATTAATGTTTTCACACGTAAACGATGCTGGGTTCTGGATGGTAAAAGAATACTTAGGTTTAACAGTGAAAGAAACATTTAAAACATGGACGGTATTAGAAACGTTACTTTCATTTATCGCTTTTGGAGGAGTTTTACTACTCGATATGTTTGTTTAAAATAAGGATATTTTTATATCAATTAAGAGAGACAACTTTAGCACATAACGTTATGAACAGATAAAATAAATATATTTTTATGGTTCTTATATGATTAGGATACTGTAGGGATTTTTGTTAGGAGGAAGAAATGGTGAGCACAAAATATATGATTGGTGTAGACATTGGGACAACTAGTACAAAATCAGTTCTATTTTCTACGGATGGATCTGTTATTGCAAGTCATGGAATTGAATATCCTTTATATTCTCCTACGCCGGAAACAGCAGAACAAGACCCAGAAGAAATTTTTCGTGCAGTAATACATACGATTAAAGAAACTGTACAGACAAGTAGTGTACAGCCGCATGATATTCTTTGTGTTTCTTTTAGTTCGGCAATGCATAGTATCATTGCTGTAGATGAAAAGGGAAAACCGTTAACGAGATGTATCACTTGGGCAGATAATAGAAGTGCAAGCTGGGCAGAGAAAATAAAGAATGATATGAATGGTCATGAAATTTATTTGCGTACTGGGACACCAATTCATCCGATGTCACCACTTTCGAAATTAGTTTGGTTACAGAATGAACAGGCAGAATTGTTCGCAAAAAGTTATAAATTTATTTCTATTAAAGAGTATGTTTTTTATAAGTTATATAAGGAGTATGTAATTGATTATTCTATAGCATCAGCAACAGGGATGTTTAATTTGGAATCTTTAAAATGGGATGAAGAGGCTTTACGTGTAGCGGGCATTACAGATGATAAGCTTTCTAAACTTGTTCCAACGACGCACAGCTTAACAGGATTAGATGAGGAGCTTGCCAAAGAAATGAATGTACTTGTTTCTACTCCATTTGTAGTAGGAGCGAGTGATGGAGTCCTATCCAATTTAGGTGTAAATGCAATAGATCCTGGCGTTGTTGCTGTGACAATTGGTACAAGCGGTGCGATACGTGCTGTAACAAATCGTCCTGTAACAGATCCAAAAGGTAGAATTTTTTGTTACGCCTTAACTGAAGACCATTGGGTAATTGGTGGACCGGTTAATAACGGTGGTATGATTTTCAGATGGGCTCGTGATCAATTAGGTACTTCAGAGATTGAGCTTGCGAAGCGTTTAGGAAAAGATCCATATGAAGTGCTTACTGAAATAGCAGCAAAAGTGAGTCCGGGGTCCGACGGTTTATTATTTCATCCGTATTTAGCAGGAGAAAGAGCTCCTTTATGGAATGCAAATGCACGAGGATCTTTCTTCGGACTTGGATTGCATCATAAGAAAGAACATCTTATCCGTGCTGTTTTAGAAGGAGTAATTTATAATTTATACACCGTTCTTCTCGCTTTAAAAGAACTCATTGGTGAACCGAAAAAAATTCAAGCGACAGGTGGTTTTGCAAGATCGGAACTTTGGAGACAGATGATGGCGGATATTTTCCATCAAGACGTATATGTTCCAGAAAGTTTCGAAAGCTCTTGCCTAGGAGCTGCAATCCTCGGTTTATATAGTTTAGGTGAAATAGATACATTATGCGTAGTATCTGAAATGGTAGGTGCGAATTTCCACCATGAACCAAACATGGAAAGTGTGGAAAAATATAAAGATTTAACACCGATTTATATTCGTCTGTCCCGTCAATTGGAGGAAGAATATGAAAGTATAGCAGCGTACCAAAAAAAGTGGGTTTAAAAGCTATTTAACAAGAAAATATGGTAACGTATAAAGAGGTACTCTAATTTTTTAGGATACTCTTTCAACATAAAACATTATAGGAAGTAAGATGAATGAAAAATATAGGGAGAGAGGGTTATGAAAATGAAGGATAATAAAGAGTTTATTGGATATGTTGGAACTTACACGAAAGAAAAAAGTGCAGGAATATATAAGTTTATTTTAGACACGGAAGCAAAGAAAATTAGTAATGTAACACTTGCGGCCAAGCTGGATAATCCTACATATGTAACGATTAACCGAAAGAATGAATATCTCTATTCCGTTGTTAAGGAAGGAGAATCTGGTGGTGTAGCTGCGCATTCGATTGATAGTAAAACTGGAGAGCTAAAGGAGAAAAATAGACAAGTGGTAGAAGGGGCTTCTCCTTGTCATGTGAGTGTTGATAGTGGGACTCACACGGTAGTTACAGCAAATTATCATAAAGGAACGATTGAGTCTTTCGCAGTAAATGAAGAAGATGGATCTGTAAATCCTGCGACCTCTATTATAACGCATAAAGGTTCAGGTCTGAATAAAGAAAAACAAGAGAAACCACATGCGCATTACGCAGGATATACGCCTGATGAAAAATATGTGGTAGGTGTTGATTTAGGGATAGATAAAATAATTACGTATGAAATAAAAGATAGTGTATTAAAAGAAGTGAATAGCTTGGCTGTAAATCCAGGAAGTGGTCCGAGACATATTACTTTTCATCCAAATGGAAAGTATGCGTATGTGATGACGGAGCTTAGTTCAGAGGTTATTGTGTTAACATATAATCCGGCAGAAGGAGCTTTTACAGAAGTACAGTATATTTCTACTATTCCTGCCGCGTTTGATGAAAATAATCAAGGAAGTGCGATTCATATTTCTTCTGACGGCCAGTTTGTATATGCAGGCAATCGTGGTCATAATAGTATCGCTGTTTTCAGTGTGGATCAAAACTCAGGTGAGCTTACATTTGTGGAACACACATCTACAGAAGGAAATTGGCCAAGAGACTTTGTATTAGATCCTACTGAAAAATTCCTTGTTGCTACAAATGAAAAGTCACATAATCTAGTACTATTTTCAAGAGATGAATCTACAGGGAAGTTAACGCTTATCCAATCTGACGTTGCTGTGCCAGAGCCTGTTTGTGTGAAGTTTTTAAATGCTTAAGTTGTGTTGAAGCTGAATGCATGCAGAGGTGTCGTTATTTGTCGGTAAGTCGATATCCTTTGTCGAAACGTCGATATATTAAAAAAAATCGTTGATATATTTGAAAAATCGTTGATATAATTTCATATGCCTAAAAAAAAGCAAAGCGATATCGCTTTGCTTTTTACTGTTTCTTTTTCGGTCTACGTACTAACTCGCCGCCGCAGTTTGGGCAAACGTTATGTCTTTCTTCTGTACATGGTGCGCAAAATGTACATTCATATACGCAAATGTATGCTTCAGAATCTTGCTCCAGCGATTGATCGCAAATTTGACAGTTTGTTTTCATTTGTAGTGCCATAGTAACTCTCCTTTTAGTTTGAATATTTACAATTTAATTATAATTCAATGAGCAGAGTTAGTCCTTTTCAATTGAAAGGAAATCGAATGATAAAGTTATGATTTGAAATGAAAGGCGCTCGTTTATTTTTAAATTGATTATTTCATGCAGTTAGAATATTATGAAATAGTCAAAAGACAACAGGGGGTATACATTTTGACTAATCATAACGATCATTTAAAAGCAAACTGCGAAAAATGCTTCGGTTTATGTTGTGTGGCGTTACCGTTCGCAGCATCGGTAGATTTTGCGGTGAATAAAGATGGTGGTAAACCATGTTCTAATTTACAGTCAGATTATAAATGTAGCATACATAAAGATCTTAGAGGAAAAGGTTATAAAGGTTGTACAGTATTTGAATGTTTCGGCGCTGGACAGAAGATTTCTCAAGTTACATTTAACGGGATTGATTGGCGGAAAGATGCTAAGCATGCGAGAAAAATGTATGATTCTTTTCCAGTTATGCATCAGCTCCATGAAATGCTTTGGTATTTGAATGAAGCCATTCTATTAAAGGCGACGCAGCCAATTCATAAAGATCTGAAGGAAGCTATTGAAGAGACAGAGCGTCTTGCGAATTTAAGTCCAGATGAGTTAATGAAAATAAATGTTCCATTACACAGAGCGGAAGTGAACATTCTTCTTTTAGAAACGAGCGAACTAGTTTGGAAGGAAATGAATACTGCGCGTAGGAAACGAATCATACACCGCGGCGCAGATCTTATGGGAGCAAACCTGAAAAAGAAAAATTTACAAGGGGCGAATTTAAGAGGAGCATATTTAATTGCGGCAAACTTAAATGGTGCAGACTTACGAGGGGCGGATCTCATTGGAGCAGATTTACGAGATGCAGATATTCGTGGGGCTGATTTTACAAATAGTATTTTTCTGACGCAAGTTCAAGTTAATGCGGCAAGAGGGGACAAACATACGAAATTACCGAAATTGTTGTCTCGTCCATCGCATTGGAGTGTGTAAAGAGTGTATACGAACAGGCAGAGATTAAGTATCTCTGCCTATTTTTCATTTCTTTTCAAAAGTAGTAATAAAAACACTACATATAATAAGAATACCACCAATAAAAAAGTTACTACTCAATGTTTCGTTTAAGAGTAACCAACCAAGCAACGATCCGACGATAGGTTGGAAGAAGAAAAATAACGAACCGATGCTAGCGTCCATTAATTCTAATCCTTTATTCCAAAGGAAAAAGGCACCTGCCGTTGAGACGATTCCTAAATAAAGTACGCCTAATACTACATATAGGTTCATATGTTCAATAGGGTTTGATTGAAATTCCCATACCATAAAAGGTGTAATAAAAAAGAGTGAAAAGAATATAGCGTACGTTGTAATCACTAAAGATGAAAATCGAGCTGAAGCAATTTTTACATAAATAGATAGTAAAGCCCACGTAATAGCTGCCCCGACTAATATGATTGTACCGATAAAATAGGAGCCAATTTCAATATCCCATCCGATTACGATAATGACACCGATTGTCGCTATGATGGTAGATAGTAATCTACGAGCGGTTAGTTTTTCTTTTAAAATGATCGCTGCAAATATAACCATAAATGCAGGTGTAGCTGATGTTACTAAAGATCCTGTATGAGCGTCGGATAATTTTGTTCCGATAAATTGACAAGTGATCGAAATGAAATATCCGATAAATCCAATCCAAGCGAATAATAGCCAATCTTTTTTACGAATGGTTACTGTTTTCTTTTGCTTTTTCTCAGTAATTTTTAAAATCATATACAAAACAACAAAAGCAATGATAAAGCGTAGCCAAACGAGTGTGAGTGGTGGGATAAAGTCGAGTACATATTTGCTAACAACATACATACCGCCCCATATACTAGCTGCTAGTGATAAACATATAGCTCCTAAAATGGTTTGTTTCATGTAAAGTACCTCCGTCTATTTTTAGGGTATGATGAGTTCCCTAAGACGAGGCATAGTGCACGTGTTATATGAATGCCCGTCTTAGTTTATAGACGGCCTACAGGTTGATCGTTTTCGAATGAAGTGTTGTAGTACATGTGTATTCCTCCTTCTTAAGTTATAATGATATTATAACTTAATTTTCTGATTATTGGAGGTTGTTATGAAATATATCGTTATAAAATCACATGTTAGCAATTATCCTGATCCAATTCGCTTAGAAGAGGGGGATGTAGTGAAAATGATAGAGAGTTACGATGGTCCTGAAAACTGGATGTTTTGTCACGAAGAGAAATATGACCGGAAAGGGTGGGTTCCGGAGCAAATTATAATGAAAAATATAACTGATGTAGGAATCATTACGAAACAATATACTGCCAAAGAATTAAATGTAAGTATTGGAGAAAGATTGATTGGGTTAGAAGAATTGAATGGATGGGTTTGGTGTGAAAAAACAGGTGGTGAGGATGGCTGGGTACCAAAGGAAAACTTACAAAAATATTAGTAATACGATTTGGTTATTAATATAGGAAACATATTTTTAGTTTATGAGTATATTGGTTGTAGGATGAAAAATAGATTAATAGAGAAAGAGGAGATTATTATAACTACAACCGTTATTTCTCATTTTTATAATGAAGAGTATTTATTACCGTGGTGGCTTGCTCATCATACGAAACTGTTTGATCATGGTATTTTAATTAATAAAGGCTCAACAGATCGTTCGGTGGAGATTTGTAAGAAATTCGCACCGCATTGGGAAGTGCGAAATTCTGTAAATCCAGAGTTTGATGCATATGCGACGGATCATGAAGTGATGAGGGTAGAACAAGAAATACAAGGATGGAAAATGATTTTAAATACGACTGAGTTTCTTTGTGTGCAAGATAAAAATCAGTTTTGGAAATCACTAAATGAATTGGGAGGGAGGATGTATTGGCTAGAAGGGCTTATTATGGTTGATGATCCTAACTACAGTTATCCGGACCTTAACTTTGGACTCCCTTTAATGAAACAGCGATTT
Organism: Bacillus sp. FDAARGOS_527; assembly: GCF_003812125.1. Lineage (NCBI taxonomy): Bacteria > Bacillati > Bacillota > Bacilli > Caryophanales > Bacillaceae > Bacillus > Bacillus sp. FDAARGOS_527. The sequence goes on along the minus strand of NZ_CP033795.1, from coordinate 2,461,162 downwards.
CATGGTTATTTACCAGAAGATTGGCCGTTGTGGAGAAGAGGTAGATTTATTCATAATCATGAACACGGAAGTTATACAGTTGGAAGACATTTATCCGCGCATGAATCTATGATTTATCCGCCTCTTGCTTGTATATTATGGTTTGGATTTAGTCCGTGGAACGATGCGATGAGAAAGAGAAAGTTACAAATTGGTCCGACTCTTTCTGAAGCTAGTAAGCATGGGGGAATGGGGACGCATCATATTATTACGCCGGAAAGATTAGAAGAATGGTATAAGGAATTAGCGAGAGGAACGAAGGATTTACGTTTTAGTGATGCGTACCGTTATGTTTTTGTATAAATGATTCCCACCATGAAATTGTTTCTTCGATTCCTGTATTTAGATCGTATGTCGGTTTCCAGTTTACTTCAGTTTTTAAACGTTCTACATGAACGCCGACAAATAAAGGTTCATCTTTAGAGAAAGGTATTGCACCCAGTTTAATTAGATGTTCTTTTCCTATCTTTTTAGCGATGATAGAAGCTAACTCTTTAATTTGTACAGATTGACCAGAAGCGATATTGATTGTGTCTGTAACGCCATGTTCTAATACTGTTATGAGAGCATCAGCGACGTCGCTCACATGGAGGAAATCTCTTGATTGTTTTCCATGTGTACATAGTGCTTCCTCATTTTTTAATAAAGAAGTGATGATGTTAGAAACGAGTCGATTCCCTTGTTCGTGAGGGCCATACATATGAAAAATGCGGCCCCAACACATGCTGAGACCGGTTTGCTTGGCGTACGTTTGGAGCCAGGAGTGTAGTGCATTTTTACATAATGAATACGGGGTTTTATAAGAAAGAAGCGGTGAATCTTCAAATAATACACCGTTAAACCATTCATACTCTGCGCCAGTCCCGGCAACGACGACTCGCTTTCCGCCGCATGTTGTGAAGTGTTGAATCAATGAGATACTAGACGTAAGCCAATAGTAATTATTGATAGATACATAACACGCTGGCGGCACTGCTTCCCAAGCTAAATGAATGAGATGACTAGGCTTCATGTCGTAAATGAGTTTTTTTACTTCTTCATCGCAAAGTAAGTTGACTTTATGCCAATGGCAAGAAAGATGGGAAGGCTTATTTGTATTGTAAGTGGCGTGCACTTCATAGCCCTTTTGAATAAGAGAATGTACAACATATTTACCAATCCATCCGCTACCGCCTGTTACAAGGATTTTTTTCATGGCTCAATTACCTCAACTTCTGGTATTGTTACTAAAAATTTGCCGCCCCACTCACGAATGAAAGAGCATTCTTTCATAATCTCGTCTTTTAAATTCCAAGGAAGTATAAGAATGTAATCAGGTTTTGTACGTTTTATTTCTTCTGGAGATTTTATTGGAATGCGGGTTCCTGGTAGAAGGAGATTTTGTTTATGAGGGTTTTTATCTACTGTATAAGCTAGAAATTCTTTTCCTATCCCGCAATAATTTAAAAGGGTGTTTCCTTTAGCTGGCGCACCGTAACCGATAATTTGTTTGTTTAAAGCTTTCGCTTCGATAAAAAACTGTAAAATATTTATTTTCAATTGTTCGATGCGTTTAGAAAAAAGGAGATAACAGTCTAATGTATTTAGCCCGTGATCCACTTCTTTTTGAATTAATTTTGTAACACTAGAATGGATAGTTGATTCGTCACTATGATGTTTTACAAAAATACGTAAGGAACCACCGTGCGTTGCAAGTTCTTCTACATCGACAATTTGTAAATGATGGTGAGATAAAACTTTTTGCAGGCTTATAAGTGAGAAATAGGAGAAGTGCTCATGGTATATCGTATCAAACTGTTTAAAGGATATGAGATTTAATAAGTGCGGGAATTCAATTGTTATTGTTCCGTCTTGTTTTAATAACGTTTTTAAACCTGCCACAAAATCATGTAAGTTCGGAACGTGTGCTAATACGTTATTAGCAATGATTAAATCTGCTTGCGGTAATTTTTTTGCTAAGTCGTTGCTGAAAAAATTCACTTCAGTAGGAATTCCTTTTTGGATAGCGATTTCTGCTACATTTTTTGCTGGTTCAATTCCTAACGTTTCGATATGTTCTTTTTGAAAGTATTGTAATAAGTACCCATCGTTACTCGCGATTTCAACCACCTTTGAATGTTTCTTTAAGTGGAAGCGCTTAATCGCCATTTCTACATATTGTTTAGCATGCAGTAGCCAGCTGGATGAGTAAGAGCTAAAGTATAAATAGTCATGAAAAATATTGTGCGGAGATTCAAATTCATCTAATTGTACGAGTAAACAAGAGTGACAAACAAATGTGTGCAATGGATAAAATGGTTCCATTTTATATGAGTTTTCTGGAGAAACAAATGAGTTAGCGAGAGGAGAAACACCTAAATCTAAAAAAGTGTTGCTGAGTAATGAGTGGCAAAAACGGCATTTTTTCTGTTCCATTTTATAGCCCCCTTATAAATTTTTGAATGCATCGATTTGTTGTCGCGTGAAAGATTCGATATTTTCACCAGATGCATATTTTTTGTACCAATCAACAGTCCAAGTGATAGCCTTATCTGTTGATAACTTAGGAGTCCAGCCGAGTTTAGTTACTGCTTTTGTACTATCGAGTGTTAAAACAGGCGATTCATAAGGAGTGTTTGTAGAGGGGGAAGTGATTGTTAGTTGTTTATTCCATAATTTTATTACAGATTGAATGACATCATGAACGGTTCTGTTAGGTTCGTTCAACGGGCCGAAATTCCATGCTTCTGCATATGCAGCGTCTGTCCAAAGTTTTTCAGCTAAAAGGATATAGCCGTGTAAAGGATCTAATACGTGTTGCCACGGGCGAATAGCCTTTTTGTTTCTAATCGTTAATGTACTATCTTGTAAATATGCACGAATGACATCTGGGAATAATCGGTCTTCTTCCCAATCCCCACCACCGATGACGTTACCTGCTCTTACTGAGGCGAGTTTCTGAGTATTAGTGTGGAAGAATGATTTTTGATAGGATGTTGCCACTATTTCAGCGCAAGCTTTACTAGCACTATAAGGGTCGAAACCTCCTAGCCGGTCAATTTCCACGAATGCCCGGTTACCGATCCCGTCATTTTCATAACATTTATCACTTGTAACATTAATGATGCCACGTATACTTTCTGTATGTTTTGCAACTTCCAATACGTGAACAGTGCCTAAAACATTCGTTTTAAATGTTTCGATAGGATCTTTGTATGAAGTGGTGACGATTGGCTGGGCAGCTAAATGAAATAGTATGTCAGGGTTATGATGTTTTAGGGCGTGTAATAAAGAATCGTAATCTGTAATGTCGCCTTTAATTGTTATGCACTCTTTTGCTACGTTACATTGTTCAAAAAGATTAGGAATCGATGGGGGATGAGAAGAAAAGCCAACTACTTCTGCACCTAAAGAAGTTAAGAAAAGGGTGAGCCAAGAGCCTTTAAATCCAGTATGTCCCGTGATAAATACTTTTTTCTTATTCCAAAAAGATGAAGAAGCCATATTACCAAACCTTCCACGGAGCGTTATTACTTTCCCATAGCTCGACTAATTTATTTTTATCGCGCAATGTATCCATCGGATGCCAAAAACCAGTATGTTGATATGCTGATAGTTCGTTTTTGTTTACTAACTGAACTAAAGTGTCTGTTTCAAAAACAGACTTATCTCCACTAATGTAATTGAAAACTTCAGGGTTTAAAACGAAAAATCCACCGTTAACCCATCCGCCATCCCCGAGTGGCTTCTCTTGAAAAGATGTTACAGACTGTTTATCTAATATGAGAGAACCGAATCTACCAGGAGGTTGTACGGCGGTAACAGTTGCCATTTTTCCATGTTTTTTATGAAATGCAATAAGTTCTTTTATATTTACGTTACTTAATCCATCACCATAAGTGAGGCAGAAAGGTTCGTCTCCAACAAAATTTTGAATTCTTTTCACTCGTCCTCCCGTTTCGGTAGTTACACCAGTATCGATTAGTGTAACTTTCCATGGTTCTACACGTTGAGAATGGCTAGTAATTGTATTATCGCTTAAATGTATCGTGAAATCTGACATGTGTAAGTTGTAATTTAGAAAGAACTCTTTAATTGCATATCCTTTATACCCTAAGCAAATAATAAACTCTGTAATGCCGTAATGGCTATACAAACTCATAATGTGCCATAGAATAGGTTTTGTTCCAATTTCAATCATAGGTTTCGGTTTTAAATGTGTTTCTTCCCCAATCCTTGTCCCGTATCCACCAGCAAGAATAACAGCTTTCATTTTTTCCTCCTAAAATAAAAATTTATAATATATACAGTATTCATATTGTATGCAAATGGTTTTGTTTTTGACTAAGTGCGTAAAAATGTGTGGAAAATGATGGTGTGAGAAATATTAAGGTTTAAATTTAGGGAATAATTGTTGATATTCAGGGTGATTGCGTAGATCCTGTGTTGCATTAGTTAATGTTAAAAATCGAGCTTCGAGTTCTTCAGAAGACCGCCCATATTGTTTTTGAAGTCCTAATCGAACGCCCTTTTTTGAGAGGGTGGGTGTAATTTGTAATTTTCTTGCCTTTGTATGTTCGTTCCAAGGGCTAAAATAAAATTTAAAAATGAATGAAGGGAAGTTATAAACGATAGGTTGGTGCCGAGTAAAATGTCTGCCTGGTAAATATGCACCATCAAGATGGTTGTGTATAAATCTCCAGGCACAGCCGATTGCTGGGTTATAAGGAAAGAGCCCGTGATATCGTTGTTCTACTAAAGGAATGGAATATCTTAGTTTTGAATAATTGTAATCATGCTTATCAATCATGACAATCATTCTAATTGCATACATATTTTGGCCTAACGTATGAAGTGATGAGAAAAATTCTTCTACATTGTTACAGCAAAGAAATTCTGTAGTATTTAATACCATCTTCCAACCTGAAACTTCTCTTTCAATTTCCATTACCTCAATATCAGTATTAGTGGGATCGAATTCAAGGAATCTTGAATCTCGTACTTCCCAGTGGGGAGCAAATAATTTACAAATTTCAACGGAACGATCTGTAGAACCTCTATTAATTAATATACCGTGATCAAATATTTTTGTATGATGCATAAGCCACCATGGTAATAAATACTCCTCGTTATAAAAGTGAGAGATAATAGTTTTAGTAATTTTAATCTCCTCCAATAGCATGAATAATAATTTTAATTAAATATTATTATCATATGTTTTGTATTAAAAAAGGTTGAAAGGAATATGCGATTCTATGATGATATTTTCATAGTAATGTAGTATGGGAAAAATAATTCGATTATAAGAATTAAGTAATGTATTGTTAATTTACAAAATGATAAAATGGTAAGTGGAATTGTGTATAAATTATGAATAATAAACCGTCACGTTTGACTGTACAGTTTATGTATTGTATGATGTTAGTAATATAAACAAGGGGGGAAGATCGTTGGGAAGGTGTATCGAATCGGACAGTTGGCTCTCATGGCTCACGTGTCGAAACGAACGATTGATTATTATACGAATCTAGGTATCTTAAAAGCGGAGCGATCTCAATCTAATTATCGCTATTACGACGAAACAGCATTTGAAACATTACAATTTATTGAGAAGTGCAAAGAAATGCATATGCCGCTTTGTGAGATTAAAGAGAAAATCGAGGAGAAGAAGAAGCTGCTCGGTATCAATGAACACGTTTCGAAACAAGTGAATGAAGTGACAGACCATATTCATCGATTAGAAGCAGAGTTAACAGAGTTAAAGCCGCTTTTAGATGGATTGACTGATTCACAACGTGAAAAAATATCGAAATCTTTATCTGGTCAAACGACAGCTTTAATACAGACACTTGCTCTATTATTATAGAAAAAGTGAAATCCGACCTCTTTAATTTTTGTATCGGGCTATGTTTTCTAAGAAACAAATAAGAAAACATTATAGTATACAGGAGGTGGACACCTTAGTTTTTTAACTAAGGGGATTCATTGGAAATATTTAATTTAGTCATGGTTGCGATTTTAATCGCATTTACTGGATTTTTCGTAGCAGCTGAGTTTGCGATTGTAAAAGTACGTTCAAGTCGTATTGATCAGCTTGTTGCAGAAGGAAAACGCGGTGCTTTAGCAGCGAAAAAGGTAACAACAAATTTAGATGAATATTTATCTGCTTGTCAATTAGGTATTACAGTTACAGCTATGGGATTAGGTTGGTTAGGTGAACCGACAATTGAAAAGTTATTACACCCGTTATTTGAGAAATGGAACTTAAACCCTTCTATTTCATCAGTATTAACATTTGGTCTTGCTTTTATGATTATGACGTATTTACACGTTGTAGTAGGGGAATTAGCTCCGAAAACGATGGCAATTCAAAAGGCTGAAAAGGTAACGTTATTATTGGCAGGTCCATTAATGATGTTCTATAAAGTAATGTATCCATTTATTTGGGTATTGAACGGTTCAGCTCGTGTTGTAACTGGATTATTCGGTTTAAAACCAGCTTCAGAACATGAAGTAGCTCATACTGAAGAAGAATTACGCCTTATCCTTTCAGATAGCTATGAAAGTGGCGAGATTAATCAAGCTGAATACAAGTATGTAAATAACATTTTTGAATTTGATAATCGTATTGCAAAAGAAATTATGGTACCGCGAACAGAAATCGTTGGTTTCTACCTGGAAGATTCAGTAGAAGAACACATGAAAGTAATCCAAAATGAGCGATACACACGTTATCCGATTTTTGGAGAAGATAAAGATGATATTATCGGTATGGTCAACGTAAAAGATTTCTTTATTCGATATATGACCGAGGATCAAAAAGATTTATCATCCATTCGCTCGTATATGCGTCCGATTATTGAAGTGATGGAAACAACTCCAATTCACGATTTATTACTTCAAATGCAGAAGAAGCGAATTCCGATGGCTGTTTTATATGATGAGTACGGAGGAACAGCTGGAATTGTAACGCTTGAGGACATCTTGGAGGAAATCGTCGGCGAAATTCGTGATGAATATGATGAAGATGAAGCACCACCAATTCAACATGTGAACGAGCAACATATCATTGTTGATGGAAAAGTGCTTATCTCAGAAGTGAAAGATTTATTTGGATTACACATTGAAGAAGATGATGTGGATACAATTGGTGGATGGATTATGATGCAAAATCATGAAATCGAAGAAGGGCAACACGTTGAGGCAGAAGGTTATGAATTTAAAGTGTTAGAAAAAGACGCTTACCAAATTAAACGTGTTGAAATTCGTAAGATGGAACAAGAACAAGAAGAAGAGAAAGCAGCAACTGTGTAAGTTGCTGCTTTTCTTCTAAAGTACAAAAAATGAGAACTTAGGAGCGGATATTTTGATTCAAGTAGCCTTACGTGTATATCGATTACAATTGTATGTGATCTTTAGTGGTTTACTACTTATGTGGACGATTACTCCGTTTGGAAAACAAGTAACAGGGTTTGGGATCGGATTAGCTGTAAGTGCATATTGCCTTTGGTTATTAGCTCGTAGAGTGGAGAAACTTGGGAAAAGTATTGTAATGAAGGAAAAGGCTCCAGGGTTAGGAGTTTTAAACCGATTTGCAGCGGCTATTTTAGGAGCTATTATCATGTATGAAATTGAGCATGAAATGGAAATGTGGGCATTTGGTACAGGCATTTTAGGTGGTCACTTTTTAATGATTGCGAATTTAGCTTATGCAAATATGCAGGTAGTGAAAGAAGAAGAGAAGAAAAGGGAACATGCTTCGAAAAACATAGAGCTATGATGAGAGGGACCTAATGGGGTTCCTTTTTTAGTTTAGCGATATGATACAAGTAACCAAATTAACGACAAATATAATACGCTTCTTTTTTGCGTTTTTCAATAGTATGAAAAATAATAAAAAAAAAATTTAAAAACCCATCGATTTCTAAAGGTTATGTATGTTATCATGACAAAAGACTTTTTGAAAGAGGTGGATACCAATGTTACAAGCGCTACTTATTTTTGTGCTTCAAATTATTTACGTTCCCATTTTAACAATTCGTACGATTTTGCTTGTAAAGAATCAAACAAGATCCGCTGCTGGCGTAGGATTGTTAGAAGGAGCTATTTACATTGTCAGTTTAGGTATTGTGTTTCAAGATTTATCAAATTGGATGAACATCGTTGCCTATGTCATTGGCTTTAGTGCGGGACTGTTATTAGGCGGTTATATAGAGAATAAATTAGCAATTGGTTATATTACGTATCAAGTTAGTTTACTAGACCGTTGTAATGAATTAGTAGATGAGTTACGTCACTCTGGATTTGGCGTTACAGTATTTGAAGGTGAAGGTATTAATTCGATACGTTATCGCTTAGATATCGTTGCAAAACGTTCTAGAGAAAAAGAACTATTAGAAATCATTAATGAAATTGCACCGAAAGCGTTTATGTCTTCTTATGAAATTCGTTCATTTAAAGGCGGATATTTAACGAAGGCGATGAAGAAGAGAGCGTTAATGAAAAAGAAAGATCATCATGCATCGTAAAGAAAAGGGAGTAGTGCCGTTTTAAAAGTTCCCATATGTAAAAGAGAGGAATCTACATTGAAATAGATTCCTCTCTTTTTTATTGTTAATTGAAAAACTAAATCGTATAATTGTTTTTTTTACTCATCCTCAAATTAATGATTAGCCATATAACTTGAAAAAATACAGGTATGATAAACGCGATTAATATAACGATAAGTGATAGGGATTTAATTTCGGGTGTTTGAATGACACCAGCACCATCCACATCTCGTAGCCAAATAATAGCTGCCCATATTCCAAAAACGATAATCCAAAATAGGTTACCAATCCACCAAGAAATCCATCGTTTTTTCATGTTAGCCCCCCTTACATGTATCTACTGTTAAAAGTATATTTTCGTTCGTTACATTTATAATGAAACAACTTTAAAATTAGTTTTTAACTGTATATCTAACTTGTTTGAAGGTGACTATTTCTCCATCATCATTATTATCTTTCGTTTGCAAAAGTTGAACTTTTGGTTTGTAGTCTGTCCGATGAGCGTGTTCGATATCTTTAATGTTAAGCTTGTAGGATTCACCATTCTTTAGCTTTTGTTCCAACACTTTTTTATTAGCAACATAAATAAAAGTCACTTTATTTTCATCAATACCTTCAGTCTTAATTTCTAATTCATTATCTTTTGTTGTAATCGTTGGTGTTAATAATTCCATACTGGCGTTTCCGGTTTCTAAAGAATTTTCTGCTATAGTTGAACATCCTGATAGTATGATTCCGGTGAATAGAAGAACAAGTAATTTCCTTTTCATAACATTCCCTCGATTCTATGTGATTTCTGATTTTGGCATTGTTAGATTGCTAGTGTTTTATGTAAACGTTTAGTGAGCATTCTTTTTGATTGTACCATAATATGTAAAATGACGCAGGCTGTATATCCAATTTAAAGGAGATTGAAAGTTTACTTATTGCTGTAAATTAGTATTTTTACAGTAGGCATATATCTTCTTTAGGAAATCCTTTTTCGTATTTAAAATATGTAATGAAATAAAACCAATAAGTCCTATTCCGCCAAAAATAAGCCATGGTGTATACACCCCGCTTAAGTTGGATGTAAAAGATGTACCGGTATAATTACCGATGATAAAACCAAATGCGAGTGATAGTTGATAAAATCCAAAGAAAGTGGCTGTATATGATTCATTACTGTAATTTGCAATAGCGATATCAGCGTTAGGTAATACGAGTGTTTCACCGATTGTAAATAAAATTACACAAATAAAGAGCCAATATGGGTGTTGAAATAAAGGAATGAGTAAAAAGGAAATACTCATTAATAAAACACCGTATTTAATAATCGAAAGTGTGTTGTATTTGTGGAATAATTTTCGGAATAATACCATAAATATGACGCCTGTTATTGCATTTATCGTAATAACGAGTGTAGCAAGTTGATTGCTATTACTAATGTTTTTCATATGAAGTGGAAGTGCGACAGTAAGCTGAGTAAACATAATATAGAAGAAAATCATGATAAAGGAAAACAGAAGGAAAGACTTGTTTTGTAAGATGGCCTGTATTCCTAATGTAATAGACGTGTTTTCAGTAGTGACTTGGAAGTGATTTTTAAGTAAGTAAAAGATAAAAGCAAATAACAGCATAAGAAATCCTGTTAGAGAGAAAGCATAGATTGGATCGAGTAAGAGTAAAAACCCTCCTGCAATTGGTCCGATTATTGCACCGCAATTAAAGCTAAGGTTTAAATATGTAAATAAATTTTTTCTCAAATGAGCTGGCTGTGAGCCAAATATAGCGCGAGCGGCAGGTTCGTAAAATGTTGTTCCGAAGCCAATAAGTGCAGAAGAAATAGAAATTGTATAGAAATCAGAGCATATTCCTAAAGCGATAAATCCGATTCCTCTCAAAAATAAACCGGCTACCATCATAATGATATAGCCTATTTTGTCAGCAATTAATCCTGAGAATAAAGGGATAACTCGTGATGTAATTATCATAACCGTCAACACTGTTCCTACTTGAAAAGCTGAAAAATGGAGAAAGGTTAATAGATAAATAGCTAAAAATGCGTATACTGCAAAATAACCAAAAGACATAAAAAATGAAGAAATAAGCATGAAACGTATCGGTGTTGAGAAACTTTTCATAGAACTCCTCCTAATATTGTAACCAGTAAATTTTTTTAGCGGTTAACTATTTTATATTATAATTATACATAAAGTCAGAAAAAAGTAAATTTTAAGAAGAAGGTGGATCGAATTGAATCAAAACGCACCAAATAAACTAGAATATATTCGGGAATTTTTAAATACATGGAGAATACCAAACGATACGAGAGAAGCAATTGATTTGCTGCAAACAGAAGAGGATATAAAGAAATTTATGAAAGAATCTTTTCATGAAGAGCTTCTATTTCATACGATAGAGGAATTAAAAAGTTTTCGAGAAGATATTCGGGCGGCAATTGAAGGTGAAGGATCATTGCAAAAATGGTTAGAGAAATACCCATTTCATGTACATATAAAGGAAGATATGAAAGGTATTACATATGAACCAGTATACGAAGAGAATGTGTATACAAAAATATTAAGCATTGTGTTTATCTCGATTCAAGAAAATTTGTGGGGAAGGTTAAAAGCATGTCCAGATTGTCGCTGGGTATTTTATGATCATTCGCGAAATGGAAGCAAAAGATGGTGCGGTATGTATGCTGGTGAAGAAGGAGGCAGAGCATGCGGTACAATTGCAAAAGTGAAAAATTACCGAGCAAAGAGAAAAGGAAGAACGGGTTATAATGTGTAATTAATAGTAGGGGAAGAAAATGGATGGGAGAATGTAGCATATGAAAGGTACACAAATGATAGCATTAAATAAAAAGTGTTGGGATACAGTTGCACCTTATTTCTTTCAAGTGGATTGTTTACCGAAATATGGCCCATATACAGCGTCTGAAGATGAAATTCATTTGTTTGATTCAATTAAAGGTAAAAAGGTTCTTGATATTGGATGTGGAAGTGGGCATTCGTTGCAATATATGGCGGAACATGGCGCAGAAGAATTGTGGGGACTTGATCTTTCGAGCACACAAATTGAAACGGCACATAAAACGTTACAGTCGTGGAATCCAAAGTTAATATGTGGAGCAATGGAAGAGGAAAGGGATATTCCGAAAGGGTATTTTGACATAGTATACTCCATTTATGCATTAGGTTGGACTTCAGATTTAAGAAAAACGTTGGAATTGATTTATTCGTATGTAAAGCCAGAAGGAAGCTTTATTTTTAGCTGGGAGCATCCCGTATATTCAAACTTAATGTATGGAACAAAGGAGATTGCTTTCAGCTCGTCTTATCATGAAGAAACTCCTATTACGTTTGAAACATTTAAAGGGGAAGATGTACAAGCGACATTATATAAACGAAAAATGAGTACATACATAAATGAGTTAAATAGAGCAGGATTTACAATTGAGAGAATAGAAGAGCCTGAAACATCGAGCTTGTTTGATGAAGAACTAGCTGAGCCGTCTACGAAATATTATTCTTTATATAAAGCTAGAATGGTGCCGACTACTTTTATTATTAAGGCGAGAAAGTAAAGTGTTTTATAAAAAGAAGCCTATCATTTCAAATAAATGAAATGATAGGCTTCTTTATTTTTAAAAAAATGAGGTCAAAGGTGTACTTTTCTTATAAAAATGCATTTCATATAAAAGGTGTAATTATTTTGGGGAAGGGGGATTGTTGTGCGTCATCATAGAAAGTGCAAAAAATTTGGAGTGGCACTGCCTCTTCCACTTATAGGAGCAACTGGCCCAACTGGTAATAGTGGCCCGATTGGTCCAACTGGAGGGCATGAAGGTCCTGTTGGTCCTACAGGGGTGACTGGCCCGACGGGAGCAACTGGACCTCAAGGTCCTCAAGGTATCAAGGGAATACAAGGTCCCCGAGGGACAACAGGAGCACAAGGAATACAAGGAGCTATTGGTGATACAGGAGAGCAAGGTATAACCGGCCCAACTGGTCTCCAAGGTGCTCAAGGATTAATCGGAAACCAAGGTCTAATTGGTGATATTGGAGTACAAGGATTAGAAGGGGTACAAGGAGCGATTGGACCTGCCGGTAGTCAAGGTATACAAGGTCCCCAAGGAATACAAGGAGAGATAGGTGAGCGAGGACAAACGGGAGCACAAGGAATACAAGGTGTGATAGGTGAAGCTGGTATTACAGGTGTAACAGGTCCCCAAGGTTCTCAAGGAGCACAAGGAATACAGGGGGAGGAGGGAACTACAGGTATACAAGGAGAAGAAGGTCCACAAGGAATACAAGGAATTACTGGAGAGCAAGGACACCAAGGTGATCAAGGGATACAAGGTGTAGTAGGCCCAACCGGTTCTACTGGTCCGCAAGGCCCTCAAGGTATAAGTGGAATAAAGGGGATAACCGGTGTAACAGGCCCTCAAGGTCCACAAGGTGTTCAGGGAATACAAGGAGTAAGTGGATCTACAGGTTTTCAAGGAGCAAAAGGAGTACGAGGGATAACTGGAGCAACCGGTTCAACTGGTACACAAGGTGTAGAAGGTCCTCCTGGGGGACCGACAGGAGCAACAGGTCCCATTGGTCCATCTAGTGGAGTGACTGGTCCATCTGGCCCGCCCGGTCCACCTGGGGGGCCAACAGGTCCAACGGGCGAAACTGGTGCACGGGGGATAACAGGGGGAACTGGTGCGATAGGAGCACAAGGGTTACAAGGAATAACTGGTCCAACTGGTCCTCAAGGTGTAAGAGGGGCACAAGGAGCTCAAGGTGTAGTTGGAGCAGTTGGATTTCAAGGAGCGCAGGGACCCCAAGGCTTTCAAGGGATAACAGGAGCAACCGGTGTAGAAGGTCCACAAGGAATACAAGGTCCGCAGGGAGCAATCGGTCCAACGGGTGCAGAAGGTCCTAAAGGAGTGCAAGGTATACAAGGAGTAACAGGTCCAACAGGAGCACAAGGAATGCAAGGGTTACAAGGTATACAAGGTCCAACAGGAGTGGCAGGAGCTGCAGGAGCTCAAGGTGCACAAGGCATACAAGGCGCAACCGGGCCAGCTGGAGCACAAGGCATACAAGGTGCACAAGGAATCCGAGGAGAAACAGGGGCAGCTGGAGTACAAGGAATCCAAGGAGTTCAAGGGATACAAGGGATAACGGGATTGACAGGTCCGCAAGGTGCACAAGGTCCTCAAGGGGTGCAAGGAATAATAGGGCCGACTGGAGCTATTGGTTCCCAAGGACCTCAAGGAATACAAGGTATAGTAGGCCCAACAGGAGCGCAAGGCTCTCAAGGTATGCAAGGTATACAAGGAATAACAGGTCCGACAGGTGCGCAAGGAATTAGAGGTCCCCAAGGGAATCTAGGAGAAAACGGGATAACAGGTCCTCAAGGGGTGCAAGGTGCACAAGGTATTGAGGGACCCGAGGGACCACAAGGAAATATTGGGGCTACGGGTGTAACTGGAGAAACAGGAGTGACAGGAGAAGCAGGGGCGACAGGAGCACAAGGAATACAAGGCGTTCAAGGGATTATGGGGATACAAGGAAGTACAGGAATGACCGGACCAACTGGAGCAACGGGAGTAACCGGGATACAAGGTTCTCAAGGTATACAAGGCCCACAAGGACCAACTGGAGCAAGGGGAGCGACAGGGGTTAGCGGTAGTGTAGGACCGGCCGGAGCGCAAGGTAGTCAAGGACCTATTGGAGCTGTGGGACCTACCGGAGCCACTGGTAGTGCAGGTTCAATAGGTTTCTTGGGAATAGCGGGAGCGACTGGAGCGACTGGTTTACCAAGCGGGGGTGGTTATTTCTTTTCTACTTCAACGAGTGCAATTGCAGCGAATGCGTTAATACCAATTAATTCCGGATCTACAGTTTTTGGTTCTGGTGTCAGTTTAACAAATGCAACAACTGTAACGTTAAGTACGCCGGGAATCTATTTAGTAAGCTATTATTTTCAAGGCGATCCAACTGCTGGAAATGAAACGATTTCAGTGAGGCTTACTTTAAATGGAACACAAGTCGCAGGGAGTTTTATTTTTTATGTTACAGGAGGTACTTTTATATTAGAACCAGCAGTTTCGAATACGATGGTTATTGAAGTTACTGCTTCAAATGCAACTTTGTCTTTACAAAATGGTCCATTAGCTATCGGCCATGTAACGACATTATCTGGTGTGATAACAGCTAGTTTAAATGTATTAAAAATAGTTTGATACGTTAGTTATAACGGGGGAGATGCTTGTGAAGGATCAAGATAAGTGTAGTAAGTTTCAAGCACCTATTCCTTTTCCGGCGTCAGGTATTACGGGACCAACAGGTCCAACGGGTCCGACAGGTTCTTTAGGTGGACCAACAGGACCACAAGGAATACAAGGCGTACAAGGGCCAATTGGTCCAACGGGTCCGACAGGAATACAAGGAGTGCAAGGGGTGCAGGGAGAAAATGGTCCAACTGGCCCAACTGGTTTAACTGGACCACAAGGTTCTCAAGGTAATCAAGGACCTATGGGAGAACGAGGCCCACAGGAAATACAAGGTGTTCAAGGAATACAAGGAGAAAGAGGTCCAACGGGTCCAACAGGTATTCAAGGAATACAAGGAATTCCTGGCCCAATCGGTCCAACCGGTCCAACAGGAATACAGGGCGTACAAGGAGTGCAAGGAGAAATCGGTCCAACAGGCCCAACAGGAATACAAGGTATACAAGGAGTGCAGGGAGAAATCGGTCCAACGGGTCCAACAGGAAATACGGGTATACAAGGTGTTCAAGGGGATTTAGGGAATAGTGGTTTACAAGGTGTAACAGGTATACAAGGTATTCAGGGACCAATTGGCCCGACTGGTCCAACAGGATCTCAAGGAATTCAAGGAGAACAAGGGCCAATGGGACCAACAGGGGCAACTGGCGTTCAAGGTTTACAAGGTCCACAAGGTGAGATGGGGCTAACCGGTCCAACAGGATCTCAAGGAATTCAAGGAGTGCAAGGTGTAATAGGACCAACTGGCCTAACAGGCTTGCAAGGGGATCCAGGTCCAACAGGCCCGACTGGTCCAACAGGAGTAACTGGTCCAACAGGATCTGCAACAGGTCCAACGGGAGCAACCGGCCCAACCGGACCGCCAGGAGGTCCGACCGGTCCAACAGGTCCAGCAGGATCACCAGGAGGTCCAACAGGCCCGACGGGAGCGACTGGAATTCAAGGAGTGCAAGGAGTACAGGGACCAACTGGAGCAACAGGTTTAACAGGTTTGCAAGGAGTGCCGGGACCAATGGGGGCAACGGGTCCAACGGGTGATCAAGGTATTCAAGGACCTCAAGGTGTAATGGGAGTAACAGGTCCAACCGGTCTACAAGGTTTACAAGGGATACAGGGACCGGTAGGAGCAACCGGCCCAACCGGCCCGCAAGGTGTGCAAGGGGCACAGGGGCCAATCGGGCAGGCAGGACCACAAGGAATTCAAGGCATACAAGGTGAGCAAGGCGTAAGGGGAGCAACGGGTCCAACTGGTTTACAGGGGTTACAAGGGATTCAAGGCATACAGGGACCAACTGGACCCCAAGGAATCCAAGGAGTACAAGGGCTGAGCGGCATAACAGGCCCAACCGGTCCACAAGGAATTCAAGGTATACAGGGACCTCAAGGAAATATAGGTCCAACCGGTTCGACTGGAATCCAAGGAGTGCAAGGTCCAGAGGGTCCAACTGGTCCAACAGGGGCAACAGGGCCACAAGGAATTCAAGGTATACAAGGTATACAAGGCCCAACCGGTCCACAGGGCATTCAAGGAATCCAAGGAATCCAAGGGCCTATTGGTCCAACCGGCCCAACTGGACCGCAAGGAATTCAAGGGATAACCGGTTCGACGGGACCAACCGGAGCAACTGGAGCAACAGGGCAGGCGGGAGTAACGGGTCCTCAAGGTCCACAAGGAATTCAAGGACCACAAGGAGTAACAGGGCAGACGGGAGCAACTGGAGAGACAGGAGCAACGGGCTCACAAGGTCCACAAGGAATCCAAGGACCACAAGGGATAACAGGTTCAACTGGTGCAACCGGCCCGACGGGAGCGACGGGTCCAACCGGTCCACAAGGAATCCAAGGTCCACAGGGTGTGACCGGAGCAACCGGAGCGACTGGAGTGATAGGAGCAACAGGACCGACAGGAATCCAAGGGATACAAGGAATCACCGGAGCAACAGGGAGAACGGGAGTAACAGGCCCAACCGGAGCAACGGGTCCAACCGGCTTAACTGGAGCAACAGGATCTTCTGCTATATCAACAGGTGGTGGCTATTTCTTTTCGACCTCAACAAGTACAATTGCAGCAAATGCCAACATTCCAATTAATTCAGGATCCACTGTATATGGAACTGGTGTATCTTTAACTAGTGCTACGACAGTCACAGTAGCGACGCCAGGAATATATTTAGTAAGTTATTATTTTCAAGGGGATGCAACTGGTGGGAATGAAACGGTGTCTGTGAGATTACTATTAAACGGAACACAAGTAGCAGGGAGTTTTATACAAAATGTAACGATATCAACTGTAGTAATTGAACCAGCCATTTCAAATACGCTTCTTGTGAATGTAACGAGTGCCAATTCAACATTAATATTACAAAATGGTCCGTTAGGGGTAGGGCATGTAACGACCATAGCAGGTGCAATTACAGCAAGTTTAAATGTAGTGAGAATTTTATAAGAAAAATCAAAAACACAAGGGATGTCTTTTTAGACACACCTTGTGTTTTTGATGTTAAATGAACTATTTCCTTATCTTTTCGGCTGAAAAATATGTTGAAAGAAGTATTTGTGATGTAAGTTATCTACAATTTTATTTGCTTGGTATGTGCGATGTTGTTCGAGTCGAAGTCTTTGCTCCATCATTTTGATTGCGTGATCAGATAAACGTAACATAGCGCATGTCTCCTTTTCTATAAATATAGGTGTCTATTTGGTATCGATCCCATATTTATAATTAAGGAGGCAAAATGTGTAACATAGGCAAAAAGCACCTTCCTCTCCCATTACGCTTACGAGGTTAGCTGTCGGACTCGGGAAGTGAGAGTTTCCCTACTTAAATAAGATTCGCCCCAAGTAGCATAGCTACAAAAATGGTTCCCCCGCTCCAAATTTTGGACTCAGCAAAAGGTTTTATAAAGTAAAAGATAACACAAATAATCAGGTTAGTCAAACTATTCATTGTTTTCTGTCTTTTTTAACGAGGTTAAAATCACACCATCAGGCAATACGATATTTTGTACTTCGATAAAGCCATGTTTTTTATATAAAGACAAAGCAGGTGTATTTTCTTTCCCTGTTTGTACAATATATGTTTTGGAAGGGGAGAACATGTCAAATACATAAAGTAGTAGTTTTGTTGCAATCCCTTTATGAAAATGATCAGGGGATACTACTAAACGATGAATATCCACTTCTTCTTCATCTATTTTAAAAGAAATAAAACCAGCAAGTGTATCTTCAAAAAAATAGCCGTAAAAAATTTCATCACAAGATTGAATATCGGCTACAGTATCATAAAGTCGAGGGATAGCTGTACTATTTATATATTTTGCCTCGATTTTATAAGCGGATATTTGAATATTTAAAATAGAAGTAGCCGTGTTGTGAGAAGTTGTTATTAATTTTTGAATCATAGTGTAAAAACCTCCTTGTAGACTTTATTTTCGTAGATTTGACAACATTTTTCTTTTTTGGATATAATAATTATAATAGTTACATAATCATTTAGTATTAGAAAGAAATACACCATAATAGAAATGGAGGACTAAAAATGGGGTGGATTATCACATTAATAGTTGGTGCTATTATAGGTGCAATTGCTAGTTCTATAACGGGTAAAAATTTCCCAGGTGGTATGTTCGGTAATATAATTGCAGGTTTATTAGGTGCTTCGTTAGGTGGTAAGTTATTTGGGTCCTTTGGGCCATCATTTGGTGGGATTCATGTCGTGCCAGCATTATTAGGAGCAATCGTGTTAATTTTTATTGTATCATTTGTAGTGAAAGCTGCAAAGAAATAGATATATATAGATTATGATGAAAAGCCCTGAATAAGGGCTTTTCATCATTCGAAGAGGTGGTTTCGTTGGAGAAAATAAATATAAGAAAAAGAGATAAGCTGAAAAAGTTTTTTAGAGAACACAATTATTTAGCAGTGTTACTTGGGTTTGCACTATTGTTCATTAATATTTTATTACTAACAAAAATATCATTTGTTTTTACGCCGTTTATCGTCTTTTTAAAAACAATTTTCTTCCCAGTATTATTAGCGGGCGTACTATTTTACATTTTGCATCCATTCGTTTCGCTTTTAGAAAAGAAAGGTGTTTCAAGAATCGTATCAATAGCCTCGATATACTTAATCGTAATTGGATTATTTGTGTTTTTAGTTTTAACGGTTATTCCAATTATTAAAGATCAAATTGATGCATTAATAGATAACTTACCGTATTTCGGTCATGAAATTGAACGAGCAGCACGTAGATTTGGGGAAAGTAATTTACTAGGAAAAATTCAGGAGAATTTAAATATTGATGTAGCGAGTATGGTAAAGGACTATACAGTTGATTTTACGAAATCTTTATCATCAGTAACAGGAAATGTAACTGGATTTTTAAGTACTATTACAGAGGTCGTTTTAACGTTTGTAATGGTTCCGTTTATATTGTTCTATCTTTTAAAAGATGGTGAGCAATTACCAAATCACTTTTTAAAGTTTATTTCAGAACAAAGACGACCAGCAGCGATGAGAATACTAGACGATATGCATTATGCGATTAGCTCGTATATTAGAGGACAAATTATCGTTAGCTTATTTATCGGTATTATGCTATTAATTGGTTACCTTATTATCGGTATTAAATATGCAGTACTACTCGCTATTTTAGCGATGATTGTAAATATCGTTCCGTACGTAGGACCAATTATCGCAATTACACCAGCGTTAATTATTGCGTTTATTGATTCGCCGGGGATGGTTTTAAAGGTAATTATTGTAATGATGGTTGTACAATTAGCAGAAGGTAAATTTATTTCTCCGCAAGTCATGGGGAAAAAGCTAGATATTCACCCGATTACTATCATTTTTATTATTTTAACTGCCGGAAATTTATTTGGAATTATGGGGATTATTTTAGCAATTCCAGGGTATGCGATATTAAAGGTGTTAGTAACGCATGGTTATCGATTTGTTAAGTTGAATACGTGAAAAAAGCTAGAACAGATATTACTGTTCTAGCTTTTTTGCTCTTTCTATAGTAGACAGGTTAATCTTATGCGTAAGCTTTTAATTCAACAATAGGTAGATTGCTTTCCTTTAGTTTATAATCAAAGATTAAATCGTCCATGCGAAAATTAGCATCCACTTCAAGAGAAATAAAAGTACCTCCGATTTCTACTTGATTTCCGTTCTCATTTTCAAAAGTGAGCGCACCTTCAAACGTTTCTATGTACTCATCGCAAGTGTATAAATATATAGCGACAGGTGTGAAATGTATAATTACTCCTAAAGTATCACCTTGCGTTGTATCATCGTTTTTAAACTCATCAATCTTTTCATCGTTCTTTTTAGTAAACCAACTCATGACATCACCTCTTTTTTGTATTACAAATTGTTTCTGTACATATCGATTATATATTGTGCGGAATAAATTGGTAATGATTATTATTAAAATGCTAAAAAGTTTGAATATTTAGTTTTGTATGGAGGGAAAATGTGATAAACTGTAAAAAAATAACGAAAAGCGATGAAAGAGAAGAGTACATATTCGAAACTTTTCAGAGAGCTGATATGTGGTGGAAATCAGTAAGGGATGAATATGGAATGGGCTCTGGAGCTTCTAACTGAAATGAGTAGGTAAAGACGGTTGCTTCACGTTAAGAAGTTGAAGTGAGCTAACAATAGCTAATTAAGGTGGTACCGCGGGAGTCTCTCGTCCTTTTTTAAGGATGAGGGGCTCTTTTTGTTTTGAGAAAGGAGGAGTTAGGATGAGTGAGAAAATAATGTTAACAGGAATTAAGCCGACAGGTTATCCGCATTTAGGAAATTATATTGGTGCAATTAAACCTGCGTTGCAAATGTCAAAGAAGAATGAAGGGAAAGCATTGTATTTTATAGCAGATTATCACGCGTTAAATGCTGTGCATGATCCGGAGAAGTTCAGTAGTTATACGAAAGAGGTAGCAGCTACTTGGTTATCACTTGGACTTGGAGAAGATGTTATTTTTTACAGGCAAATAGAAGTGCCGGAGATTCTAGAATTAGCTTGGATATTAGCTTGCCTAACTCCGAAAGGGCTTATGAACCGTGCTCATGCGTATAAAGCGAAGGTGGAGCAAAATAAAGAAGCGGGTTTAGAGGTCGATGCAGGAGTGAATATGGGATTATATACGTATCCAATCTTAATGGCAGCTGACATATTGCTATTTCAGGCTACGCATGTACCTGTCGGAAAAGATCAAATTCAGCATATTGAAATCGCGCGTGATATTGCGACGTATTTTAATCATACTTTTGGCACGACATTTACACTTCCGGAGTATGTCATACAAGAAGAGGGTGCAATATTACCAGGGCTTGATGGAAGAAAGATGAGTAAAAGTTACGGGAATGTGATCCCGTTATTCGCGGAGCAAGAAAAACTACGAAAGTTAATATTTAAAATCAAAACAGATTCTTCACTTCCAAATGAACCGAAAGAACTAGAAACGTTATTTACAATTTATAAAGAATTTGCAACGGAAGATGAAATGCAGTCAATGCGTGAAAAATATGAAACTGGCATTGGATGGGGCGATGTGAAAAAAGAGTTGTTTCGCGTTGTAGACCGTGAATTAGCTGGGCCACGTGAGAAATATGCTATGTATATGAATGAACCGAATTTATTATATGAAGCGTTGGAAAAAGGTGCTGAGCGGGCGCGGACTATTGCGAAGGTAAATTTAACAGAAATTAAGAAACGGATTGGATTTGAGAGGGAGCACTGAGCGTTCCCTCTTTTTTCCCTATAACTTATTCGTCATATCGATGAGTAAAGCAAGGAGTTCGCATATTCTTTTGAAACTTATTAGTTGCATATATTAAAAAGTATGCTACTATAGGGTTACTTATTAAACATGTTTAATAAGTATAATGAAAGTCACTTAATAAAGATGTTTAATAAGTAGGGTTCATTTGATTACAAAGGAGATGATTGTATGAAAACAGAAAAAGAAAAGATGTTAGCGGGAGAAATGTATATTGCGGATGACGAAGAATTAGTAGCTGATAGGGTGGAGGCAAAACGTTTAACACGTCTTTATAACGAGGCAATGGAGACAGGAGATGAGAGGCGTTTTACATTATTAAATCAGCTTTTAGGTTCTTCAGCTGACGGGGCATCACATATTAAACCTACTTTTCGTTGTGATTATGGTTACAATATCCATATTGGAAAGAATTTTTTCTCCAATTTCAATTGTGTGATTTTAGACGTTTGTGA
This sequence comes from Bacillus sp. FDAARGOS_527, assembly GCF_003812125.1. Taxonomy (NCBI): domain Bacteria; kingdom Bacillati; phylum Bacillota; class Bacilli; order Caryophanales; family Bacillaceae; genus Bacillus; species Bacillus sp. FDAARGOS_527. The sequence goes on along the minus strand of NZ_CP033795.1, from coordinate 2,439,075 downwards.
AGTGCGAATTGGGGATAATTGTATGTTTGCACCTGGTGTTCACATTTATACTGCTACTCATCCTTTACACCCGGTAGAGCGGAATTCTGGTAAAGAATATGGAAAGCCTGTAAAGATTGGTAACAATGTTTGGGTAGGCGGGGGAGCTATTATTAACCCTGGTATTTCAATTGGAGATAACGCTGTAATTGCTTCAGGGGCAGTTGTGACAAAAGATGTACCCAATAATGTAGTAGTTGGTGGTAACCCAGCTAAAGTTATTAAAACGATAGACTTATAGAAATCGTTTTTTATGAGTGCATGAATAAACAGATGTTGTATCGTATAGAAAATGTGAAAGATGTTTCATATAAAGAAAAATAGTGCGGAAAATCGTACGAAGACATTACTTACTTCTTGAAACGCTCTTTTTCTTATTTGTTTTGCTGGTTTTCTCGTTTGCCGTAAGTTTCTATCATAGGTTATACACAATTTTTAAGTATACTAGGGGAAGCATTCGGAATACTGCTAGTAGAAATATATCATCTTTATTGCTTTAGAAAATGATGTATGATATATTGTCAACGCAACTTATTAAAAAGGTTTAATAAGTATGTTGATTAAGGTGGTGAGCGATTTGAGTAAACAGTTTGTTACTCAAAAATCGATTAAAGAGACAATCCTTCGTGGCATTCGTAAAGTTCTTTTAGAGCGAGGTAGTGCAACGAAAGTTGAGCTTAGTAATACATTAGAAATTAGTTTTCCAACGATAAGTAAATTTATAGAAAAAATGAAACAAGACGGTGAAGTCACTTTAGCTGGTTTAGATGATTCAAGTGGTGGAAGAAGAGCGAAACGATATGAATATAATCCAGAATATATGTTAGGTTTAGCGATATTTTTAGAAAAAAATGAAACAAACTATACAATTTTTAACTGTTTAGGGGAAGTAAAAGAACAGGGGAGTACTTCAAGTATGTTAATTGATACGGGCGTAAATGTATTATCTAAACATATTGAAGGTCTTATCGCTACATTCCCGAAAATAAGCTCTATATCAATTGGTGTGCCTGGTTCGGTTGATAATGGTCGTATTTTTTATATTCCTGGATATGAAAAGTTCCAAAATTTTAATTTGAAAAGTCATTTGGAGGAACAGTTTTCTATACCAGTAGTAATAGAAAACGATATGAATGCTGCTGTTCTTGGTTATTATAAAAACACTGGAAACTATGATAATTCCTCTCTTGTATATTTGTATTCCGGTCAAAATGGTCCAGGTGCAGGTATTATGGTAAATGGAGATGTCGTACGCGGAAGCACATTTTTCTCAGGAGAGATATCTTTCGTCCCGCAGTATAATAATAAAAATTTCTTGCAAGCTTTGAGAAGTGAAGATTCGAATAATCCAGAGGAATATAATATAGATGCTATTACTCGTTTAATCGCTACATGTATAGCTATTATTAACCCGCATGCCTTTATCTTCTGTGATGATGAAGTGAATCAATTTGTAATAGAGCAAATTGTAAAAAGTTGTCCGCAGTACATTCCGGCAGAACATATTCCGAAAATAACAGTGAGCAATTGGAAAGAAGATTATTTATATGGATTAAAAAGTCTAGGACTTGATCTTATGATTACGAGAACGAATAAAGAAAATTAAATGTGCTGGCAATGAAGCATCCAATTTTCAGTTGAATAACATAAAAGAAAAGGTGCCAATTATGAAAATTGAACATGTAGCAATTTGGGTGAATGATTTAGAAGGAATGCGTGATTTTTATAAAAAGTACTTTAATGGTGAAGAAAATAGCTTATATCACAATCCGAAAAAGCAGTTTGAATCTTATTTCATAACTTTTGAAGGTGGTGCGCGTCTAGAACTTATGAAGCGGGTAGGGATAGAGGATGCATTACAAACAGAAACAATAGGATATGCGCATATTGCTTTTTCTGTAGGTAGTAAAGAAAAAGTGAACGAATTAACGAATACATTAAGAGAAGCAGGATACGCTGTGTTAAACGGCCCACGAACTACAGGGGATGGTTACTACGAAAGTGTAGTAAGTGATCCTGAAGGAAATCAGATTGAGATAACGATCTAACATGAACAACCTCATTTCGCATTATCATGACGGGAGATGAGGCTGTTTTATTTTTATCTTTAATTGGAGTGATGAAAATGGCGAAGAATCCCCTCAATAACTGGATGAAGAGTACTAGGTAATTCATCAAGCGGAAAGAAACGTAATTCTTTTGATTCTGTTTGATCACATACAAGCTCACCGTGAAATTCTCGGCAAATATAAACAACGAGTACACCGTGTACTTGATCGCCATTTGGATAGATTTGAAAGAAATCTGGTCCTGAGTATGTACGGAATAGTTCTGGATTTTTAATAATAAGTCCAGTTTCTTCATATACTTCTCGCTTTAAAGCGTCTTCTAACGTTTCGTTATATTCCAAGGCGCCGCCAATAATACCCCAGCGGTTAAAGTCGGTGCGGAGCTGCAGCAATATTTCATTGTTTTCATTTACTATAATGGCGTGTGATCCTATTAAAATCAGTGGCTGATTTCCTACTAAATTTCTCATATCTTCAATATAACCCATAGTTGTTCTCCTTATATCTAGTAATAATTAGGAAGTTCTTTTAACATTCTTTCTGTTTTCCGTGCTGTAAAGGCTAAGTTATGATCATCTTTCGTTCTGAAAAATAAAGTGCGTAAAAAGGTTTTAATGTTGGCACATAAAATACAATACTCATTTAACGAAAGGCGTTTTCTAATTTGAGGAAGCCTTTTTATTTTTTTATGAATAATAGAAATTAACTCGTCTTGCGGAAAGTCATGATACAACATCGCTAGTAATGGCGTAACAATTCGTTCATCTTCGTTATTATGAAAAAGGTCAGATGGAATAAAGATTTTATTTAATAAGCAATGAATTAACTCTTCGTACCATTCAAAAGTTGTATACGTATTATGAACAATTTCCGTAAAGGCATCAGATACGTGAGCAAGACAATGAGCCCATCCTTTATTTTCAATATAGCCTCGAAAATCTGTTTCTAAGTTTGTATATGTAATGAGTTTGTTTTTTATTTCTTCGATATCCTCCTCAGTAAAAAAGTAGTGCGAGTTAGCGAATTGGAGTATTAACGCAATTAACGAAACAGTGTATGAACGGGTGAAAACTCCATCTGTATGCGGAGTGTAAATGTCACAATATAAATACTCATCACTTAAACAAGTATGTAAAAGCAATTTCAGCTGATCATCCATAAGAAATTCATGATGAATAAAATGTACAAAACATTTATATATAAGCTGGTAACGAACGTAACTATCAGTTGTTCCGATATACTGAAGCATATGGAGCGTTAATTCATTTATATCTATATGTCGCAGTTGCGTATAGTCATTTTGTTGTATAAGCTCTAACTGTTGTTGCAGCGCTGTAATATCCAATGGAGAACCTCCTCCGCACTTTAAAGATGCGATGTTTTCTAGTATTCTATATATTCAAGGACAATCCTGCTCATGCAAGGAGAACAAGTAGAAATTCAAGTATGACATAGATGAGGGAAGAATATGACGACCATAGAACAGTTAGAAAAACATTTTAAAATAAGAAGAAATGCTTCTTCTATCATGATAAAAGAAAATAATGCAGAGATTTTTACAGAAGAACAATTAAAGGAAATGATGCAATATTGCGTTGCTGAGGCTGAAGAAGAGGGAATAGAAAACTTACATTTTGAGATTTCTTCGAAAAGCCCCAATTATAATATGTATAAAAAATGTTTTGAAACGTATTCGTTTGAATATGTTACTGAAAACATCATTGTGTTTAAGGATCTATATAAAGTAGAAGATGTAGAAAGTGAAATTGATTTTAAGTTGATTGAAGAAGTTGGTGAAAATGCTTTTTATTCACTTTGGAACGAGATGACAGAAGAACAAGTCACTTATGATCAATTTGTAAATATGATGCTACAGGAAATTGGAGAGCAATGGAAAGAACATTGTTTAACTGCGAGTATTAATGAAGAGCCGATCGGAATTGTAATCCCACATATTGAAAAGGGGACGTTAGAAGAAGGAAAACTTATGTATTTCGCAGTCGCTCCAAATATGCGAAATAAAGGATACGAAGCAGCATTCTTTACAGGAGCAATGTTTGTATTAAAAGAAATAGGAGCATCTTATTATATCGGTGAGACAAATGTGCAAAATGAGTGGATGAAGGATATTTTTGAAAAGAACGGATGTCAGCTGCTTAGTTCTACTGAGCGGTATGTGAGGAAGTTTTAGGATGATGAATGATGTACTCTCTTGAACTCATTTCGAGGAAATCCATGTACAAATTTTGAACAAGTAAAAGAACTTTTTGCCTGTTTGTAAGATAAAAAGAAAAATGAGAACGACAAAGTAGATATTTGTATAATACAATAGGGTAAGGTTCGATTATAAGAGAAAGCGTTGGTGAAAGAATGGGGCAGCAAAGACATTGGTTACAAGCAACTGTAAAAAGAAATGAAGATAATACGTTACAAATAAAGTGGGAAAATAATATAGAGGAAGTTCGCATTTACTGGAGTACTTCGCCAGATCATATTGAAGAAAATGGAGAATTACTTGCAACGGTAAATGGAGAATCATCATATACAATTGAAAACCCGAGCGAAAATGAGCGTCCATATTTTAGACTAGTAGGTAGTAATGGACAAGCAGTAACAGTAGCTGAGCGTAGACTGCCATTACAAGGCGCGTTTAACTTCCGTGATATGGGAGGATATGAAACGACAGAAGGCCGTAAAGTAAAATGGGGTAAATTATACCGTTCTGAAGAATTAGCAGGATTAACAGAGTGGGATATTGCGTATTTACAAAAGTCTGGCTTAAAGTTAATTTGCGATTACCGTACAGACTTTGAAGTGAAGCATAAGCCAAACCCTGAGATTACAGGAGCTCGTCAAGTGTGTTTACCAGTTATGCAAGACTTAGCAAAAGACTTGAACATAAATGAGTTTTTCCAAGTTGGTGACCTTTCTATGTTAGGCAAACCAGGCGAATACCTTGTGAAAATGAATCAAGATTTCGTAAGTGGTAACGAGGCGTTCGTAAGCTTCTTAAACTTAGCGCAAAACCCGGAAAACTTACCGTTAGTAAACCATTGTACAGCTGGGAAAGACCGTACTGGATTTGGATCAGCATTATTATTACTTTTACTAGGTGTACCAGAGAAAACAGTAATGGAAGATTATTTACTAAGTAACGGTTTCCGTGAAAAGTTAAACGAGAAAATGATGGCCTTTTTAGGTGCAAAACTACAAAACGATGAGAGTAGAGCGATATTAGGTGCGATGTTCGAAGCACGTGCTGAGTATTTACAAGCTGCGATTGATGAAGAGAAAAAGCAATATGGTTCAGTTGAAGCGTATGCTGAAAAAGCACTTGGCTTTACGAAAGAGTCGTTAGAACAAATGAAAGTTTTATTGTTAGAAGATAAATAAAGAGGAGGGAGGCTGATTGGATTAGCCTCCTTTTCTTATTGTTGTTATAATTAGGCTATGAGAATATAGGAATTGAGGAGAACATCATGAAATACAAAGTTATATTATTCGACGTAGACGATACATTATTAGATTTCCCTGAAACGGAAAGACACGCATTACATAATGCGTTTATACAGTTTGGTATGCCTACAGGGTATACTGATTATCTTGCAAGTTATAAAGAGATTAGTAATGGGTTATGGAGAGATTTAGAAAATAAAATGATTACGTTAAGTGAATTAGCGGTAGATCGATTTAGACAATTATTTGCACTTCATAATATAGAAGTAGATGCGCAGCAATTTAGTGACGTATATCTTGAAAACTTAGGGAAAGAAGTACATCTTATAGAAGGTGCAGTGCAATTATGTGAGAATCTACAAGATTGCAAGTTAGGTATTATTACGAATGGATATACAAAAGTACAACAATCTAGAATCGGAAATTCGCCTTTATGTAATTTCTTTGATCATATTATTATTTCAGAAGAGGTTGGTCATCAAAAACCAGCACGTGAGATTTTTGATTATGCATTTGAAAAGTTTGGGATTACGGATAAATCAAGTGTACTAATGGTTGGAGATTCGCTCACTTCTGATATGAAAGGCGGAGAAGATTACGGCATTGATACGTGTTGGTATAATCCGAGTTTGAAAGAGAATAAGGCAAGTGTTAAGCCGACTTATGAAGTGAAGAGTCTACTGCAAATTTTAGAACTTGTAGAAGTGGCGGAAGAAAAGGTAGTTTCATTTTAATAGTGTCGATATTTGTTGATAAGTCGATATTCTTTGTCGAATCGTCGATATATCAAAAAAATCGTTGATATATTTTAAGTTACGGTAGATATATTGGCAAAATCGTCGATATAATTTGAGTTGCGTTCATTTTATAGGTACGATCGGTGTAATAACTAGAGGTGAGTGAAAGATGTTAACATTTTTATTTGAGTTAGACAAGAATATCCCGCAGAAGGATGAGCCGCGGTATGATGCTTATGCAAAGGGCTTTATCGAAGGGGATGTAACGATTCGCGTGAGTGACAGCGTACTTTTTCAAAAGTCACGTATGAAGGTCGCAGAGCTTGGCATTTATTTAGGACAGTGGATGGAGCAAGTGCAACACGGGCAGAACGTACATATGAATTATGAAACGCCTGACCGTGATGAGATCATTCTTAGTTTCTTTTATGAAGAAGACGATCAGTGGAAGATTTCTTCCAGTTGGCAACAATTTGAACTTCAGGAGAGTATTTCTACTACAGCATTAGTGGAGAGCGTTGGGCGTTATTTATATGACCTAAATAAGGAACTGCGCGCGATCGAATATCCTGTGACGTTTGATCAGTACTTAAGAGGAGAGCGGGTGATGCAGCTTTCTTACAAACGACTGTGTGATAGTAAAGCGGATACGGTGCCTATTGAGGTTTACAATGAAAGCGAAGGAGTAGGCGCAGTACGGGGCTATTACAAAAATACGTTGATGAGAGTGCTAGATTTCATTCCGAAAGTCGGTAGTAATATCATTTATGAAATAAAGGATAGTAAGAACAACATTCGCGTCATTGCAAAGGATGTAAGTAGGCAGCGTCAAAGAAGAATTTTAGTAACATATAAAGATAATTATGATGCAGAGCATGAAATACTTGTATGTGACGGAAAGTTATTGGATGCAAATTTCTTATTTACCTTTACATATAAGAGAGAAGAATTTGTTGTTCATAAAACTACTTTTGGGATGGGAAAGTTATTACGAAAAGGCTATGTAATTGCAGATTGGAATATTCGTCTTGAGGAAGATATGTATCACATCGAGATGAATGTATATGATAAGGATTATATTGAGGATCAATATTTACTATTGGGCGTATTTCATGCGGTTTTGTATGGGTGATTGTTGTATAAATGAAAAATACCGGTATTCTTTGTGAAAAGAATGCCGGTATTTTTATTTATCCTCAAAAATAAAAACTTCATCAATCGTACTATGAAGTGCCTTCGCTATATCGTAAGCAAGCTGCAAGGAAGGGTTGTATTTTCCTTTTTCAAGGTGGCTAATTGTTTCACGACGTACACCAACGTTCTTTGCTAAATCTTCTTGTGTCATATTCAATTTGGCGCGGTATTCTTTTATTCTTGTTATGAACGCCATGGTGTATCTTCCATTTCGTCAACAGGTTTATCGTAAAAGAACATAGAAAAACCAAACGTAAGAATAAGCGTGCCGAAAATAAGAACGATATCAATTTCTTGTAGCGCCGGGTTTGGAAATAACATTTCAATAAACATAATGATAGCAGTAGTTAGTAACGTAACGATAAAGGCATTGCGGCACGATTTATTAACGATTTGTTCAAACAGTTCATCGTGTTGAACCGTTCTATATGAGGTGAAAAAGGAGAAGAAACAAAACATAGTAAACAATCCTTTTTCATAAAAAAAGCCAAGAAAACCGAAGAAACCGAGAAATCCTAAATATTTTATCCAAGTTGTTTTCATGATAGGGCTTCCTAATCATTTTGGGAATAATTAACATTATGTTATGAATATATCACATATGGATAGGAATGGTAATAATAGTTTTCCAGTTTGCTTCATAAGAATAGTAAAAAGAGGAAATATGCTGCGAAATAAAGAGGATAATATTGTAAAATGGTTGTAAGGAGGGGGAGGAAGGTATGTTAACTTGGATCATGGTCGTTGTATTGCTTGTAGTGATTACTGTAGTCGCGACAGTGTTAATTGGGCGAAATGGTGATGCAAATTATAGTAAAGCGACAAAGGGAAATATTAGAAGACTTACGATGATTTATATTATACTAGCTGTCGTTTTAATCGTTGGATTAGGCTTGTATATTTATTTCAAAGGTTAAAAAACTGAAAAATACAAAAATCTGAAAATAGAAGTATGCTATAATGTTGATATAGTTATTTGGTAATTAAGGAAGGGATTGGATGGAATGATTGAGATTATGAATGTGTCAAAAAGTTATAATGGTTCTACCTATGCAGTAAAAGATTTAAGTTTATCTGTGCCTAGCGGAGAAATCTTTGGATTTTTAGGGCCAAATGGTGCCGGTAAATCAACGACAATTAAGATGATTACTGGTATCCATGGGGTGGACAAAGGGACGATTACGATTAACGGTATAGATATTATGAAAAATCCGATGGAAGCGAAAAGGACGTTTGGTTATGTCCCAGATAGTCCAGATATGTTTTTACGATTAAAGGGAATTGAATATTTAAACTTTATGGCAGATATGTATGAAGTGCCGAAAGAAGTACGCCAAGAACGAATTGAGTCCTTAGCGAAGAAATTTGATCTTTATAATGCTTTATCAGATCAAATTCAAAGTTACTCGCACGGTATGAGACAAAAGATTGTTATTATTGGTGTGCTCGTGCATGAGCCAGATGTATGGATTTTAGATGAACCGTTAACGGGGCTTGATCCGAAATCTGCATATATTTTAAAAGAAATGATGAGAGAACATGCGGATAAAGGAAAGATTGTATTCTTCTCTACACACGTATTAGAAGTGGCAGAAAAATTATGTGACCGCGTCGCGATTATTAATAAGGGGAATTTGCAGTTTAAAGGGAATTTAGATGAAATGAGAGATCATTTTAAATCCAACGAATCACTTGAAAAAATGTTCTTGGAGATGACGGGCAATGAGTAAAATTTGGACGTTAACGAAAGTATTATTGAAATTAAATTATGCAGATTTTATAACAGATAAGAAGAAGCGATGGGCGTATGTATTTTCATTTGCGGCTATTTTATTTGTCGGATTTTTACTGTTTGGTTCTATCACGCATGCAATGTATGAGGGAATGATACATTTAGGGCAAGATCCAGGAATGATTATCGCAATGGGACTTGCGATTGCGAGTATATGGGTATTTTTAATGAGTATTACGAACATTTTAACTGTATTTTACTACAGCAATGACATTGAAATGTTATTACCATTACCATTAAAACCAGCGCAAATTATTTCAGCCAAATTTTTAACGGTATTAATTACACAATACGTAATGAGTTCATTTATTTTACTACCAATCTTCATTACTTACGGATTAAAAAGTGGAGCGTTTATTACATATTACATATATATGATTTTCATTTACTTACTCTTCCCGATTGTGCCGTTAGTACTAGCTTCGTTACTGATGACAGTTATTATGAGGTATACAAATATAGCGAAAAATAAAGACCGAGGAAATATATTTATCGGAATCGTAAGTATACTATTTATTGTAGGAATTAACGTATTTTTGCAGTGGAAAAATAAAAGTTCGTTTTCTGAAGATGCAATTGCGGATTACCTTGCAAACAACCAGTCTTCTCTTTTAGTACAAATGACAAACTATTTTCCAACTACATATTTTGGAGCAGTAGCATTAGTAGAAAATGCAAATTGGAAGGGTCCTTTATACGTAATAATCTTTGCAGTTATTTCATTTGTATTTTTTGTGTTGTTTTATTACATTGCAGAGCGTACATATTTAAAAGGGGTTATTGGACTTTCAACGAGTACAGCAAAAAAAGAAGTCATTTCAGCAGAAGGTTTACAAAAATCAACGGTACAAAGTTCACATTTGAAAGCGTATGTGAAAAAAGAATTTAAAACGTTATTCCGTACACCACAATTTTTCTTAAATTGTATCGTACAAACTTTCGTTATGCCGATTATGTTGTTCTTCATTTTATTCGTGCAAGATGGGAATTTAAAATGGATCACGGGATATATTGATAATCCAAAATCAGCAGGACTTGCAATTGGTGTTGGCCTTTGTGCCTCTTTATTCTTAATGGGAAGTAACGTTATCGCAACAACGTCATTTTCGCGAGATGGAAGCTCTTGGTTTGTGAATCGATATTTACCTGTAAAGGCTTCAGATATCTTTTTTGCGAAAGCAATCACTGCCTGGTTAATTAATGTAATTATTTTAGCAGTGTTCGGTATTACGATGGCAGTTGTAGCGGGAATTTCTCCTGTTTTCATGTTACTGTGGTTTTTACTAAGTGCGAACGGCTTACTGTTAATTAATTTAATTGGTACACGCTGGGATGCACAAACTGCAGATATACATTGGGATACAGAGCAGAAATTATTTAAGAGTCGCTATACAACTTTGTGGAATTTTTTAGCTAATATTTTAATAGCTTTAGTTATTGTAGCGGGAGTAAGTCTATTATACTTCTTCCTTCAAGTGGGACTGTGGGTTATGTTTATCGTTTTATTTGTAATGTTTACGATTGTAAATTATATCTTTATTAAAATTTTAAAATTAGGTGCAGAACGTATATTGTCAAATATTGAATAAAAAGATAAATCCTCTGTATTCGTGCAGAGGATTTATCCATAGGTGGAGGAGAAAAGGTGAAGAAAATAGCAATTGTAACAGGGGCCACTCGTCTGAATGGAATTGGTGCAGTTGTATGCAAGGTGCTTGCTCAAAAAGGAATAGACATTTTTTTCACGTACTGGTCTCAGTATGATAAAGCGATGCCGTGGGGAATGCATGACAAAGAGCCCTTTTTGTTGAAAGAGGAGATTGAAAGTTACGGTGTTCGATGTGAAATGGCAGAAATCAACTTATCGCAGTCGTATTCGCCCAATCGTTTGTTTTATATGGTATCAGAACGGTTAGGTGATCCATCTATTTTAATTAATAATGCAGCGTATGCTACTCATACGAGAATTGAGGAATTAAATGTAGAACAGTTAGATAAACATTATACGGTTAATGTTCGGGCTACTATGTTATTAAGTTCATTATTTATAAAACAGTATGCAAGCAAGGCGAGTGGAAGTATTATTAACCTTACTTCAGGGCAGTCACTAGGGCCGATGCCTGATGAATTAGCATACGCAGCAACGAAAGGAGCAATTGAAGCATTTACAAAATCAGTAGCACCAGTTGCGATGGAGAAGGGGATTACAGTAAATGCTGTTGATCCAGGACCGACGAATACAGGATGGATTACAGAGGAGCTGAAGCATCATTTAGTATGGAAGTTCCCGCAAGGTAAAGTAGGAGAGCCGGTGGATGCTGCGCGCTTAATATCTTTTTTAGTAAGTGAAGAAGCGAAATGGATTACTGGGCAAGTTATTCATTCGAATGGTGGTTACTCATAAATATATTATGTTAACAATTGTTGAGAAACAAAAAAACGAAAGAAAATTTTATTTTTTTGTATAAATAAAATGTCAAGAAAGATAAAAATTTGATAGAAGAGTATATCGTCATATGAAGATCGTAATGCTTCATATGACAATATACTCTTTTTCTTTTACTACAGAGAAGAAAAATGAAGTAGAAGAAACTCGAATATTCAAATTGATTTATCAGTTTTTGTACGTATTATTATGAAGATTACTGTCGGAAAGATGGTAATTCGTATGAAAAGGGATTTTTTAAGGGGAAATCGAATCGTAAAGGGGAGGATAAAAACGTAAACATAGGGGGATTTATATGAAAATGAAAAAGGTCGCTATCGCATCGATAACAATTGGTACAATGCTTACTATGGCAGCTTGTAGTCCGTCAGCAGATAAAGAAACAGAAAAGAAAGAGCAAGTAACTGCGCAAAATGAAGGAGAAGTAAAAACGACAAGTACAGATGAAACGTCAAAAACAACGAAAGATACTGACAAAGAAACAAATACTTCTTCCAACGAAAAAACAGATAAAGATGCAAAAAACACGAAAGAATCATCAGGAACAGAAAGTAACGGTAAAACGTCAACTCAAAACGAGAATGTAAAAACAAAAGAAAAAGAGACGACAGGAAAGACGAATGATCAAACGACTAGTGGGAAAACAACAGATCAAAGTACAAGTACAAACTCAGACGGAAAAACAACGAAAGATCCTAAGAAAAGTGTAGTTGTGAAAACGAGTGTGAAAGAAGTTGCTGCATTAGTTGATAGCTTAGATAAGCAATTAGCTGCTAATCCGAAATTAGAAACAGTAAATAAACTTGGAAAACAAATTAATGCAAAGTGGGATGTAATTGAGAAAGAGTTAGAAACATCACACCCAGCTGAATATAAAACAATCGGACAAAGTATGTATCCATTAATTGTAGGAGCGGAGAAAGAAAAGATAGATATTACTAAAATGAAGTCATTAACGACGAAAACGAAAAAAGATTTAAATCAGTTATTGACGAAACTTTCGTAGTTTCAAAAGCCTACTTGTGTGAGTAGGCTTTTTTTACGTTGAGAGTGTAATGAAGGTTTATGGGAATCATAATGAAAAAGGATGGTGATAAAAGTGACAATCGATCGAATTTGTACAATTGGTCCAGCAAGTAATAATAAAGAAACGTTAGCGCAGTTAATAAGCAATGGTATGAAAATTGTTCGGCTAAATTTATCACATGGGACGCATGAAAGTCATAAAGATATCATTCGTTTAGTGAAATCATTAGATGATTCTATTAAAATTTTAGGCGATGTACAAGGTCCTAAAATAAGGTTAGGTGAAATGAAAGGAGAACAAATTACACTTCAGGCGGGAGATTCTTTTATTTTGCATACGCAACCAGTTACAGGGAGTAGTACGGAAGCAAGTGTTGATTATGAAGGGATCGCGAATGATGTGAAAGTCGGAAGTAGAATTTTAATGAATGATGGTGAAGTTGAGTTAATCGTTGAGAAAGTAAGTACGGATAAAATAGAAACGAAGGTGAAAACAGGTGGTAATATCTCCTCTCATAAAGGGGTGAACTTACCAGGCGCAATCGTTCGTTTACCAGCTATTACAGAGAAAGATAAAAAAGATATTCAGTTTCTTTTAGAAGAAGGTGTTGATTTTATCGCATGTTCTTTCGTAAGAAAACCTAGTCATATAAAAGAAATACGAGATTTCATACAACAATATAAAGAAACGTCACCTAATTTAATTGCAAAAATAGAAACGATGGAAGCGATCGAGAATTTTCAAGATATATGTAAAGAAGCAGATGGAATTATGATTGCAAGGGGAGATTTAGGAGTTGAGTTACCGTTTCAATTTGTTCCGCTCTTGCAAAAAATGATGATTCAGGAATGCAATCGAACGAATACATATGTTATTACAGCGACACAAATGCTTCAATCTATGGTAGATCATTCTATTCCAACAAGGGCAGAGGTAACGGATGTGTTCCAAGCTGTACTGGACGGGACGAATGCTGTTATGCTTTCTGCTGAAAGTGCTTCAGGAGAGCATCCGGTTGAAAGTGTGAGTACACTACGTCTCGTTTCTGAATTTGCTGAGCATGTGAAAAAAGACGGTCCTTTTGCGATGAAAGATGTACTGGAATTGCTGCATAAGTCTTTGGATGGGTGATGAATAAAAAGAGGACGGATATGTATCCGTCCTCGTGTTTTTCATTCATTCTACTCTTGCTCTTGCTCATCCAAAATCTTTTCAAACGCAGCAGATACTTTTTCAAATTCCTCGTCATTCTCAATATATGAGAATTCACTATCTTCTTCTACTTTTAAAAAGAAAATATCAATGTCTTCCTCGGTTTCTGTTTGGATATCTTCAACAAAGGCAACTGCAATATATTCTGCACCTTCGACATCCATCGCTCCAAGTACTTCTACTTCTTGCTCTTCGTTATTCTCATCACTAAGCGTAAACACTTCGCCAACTTCAATATCAGACATATTCATTCTCCTCCTGTCCAACTCTAATAAATAGAGCGTTTAAACTGCATACATACTAATATAGTTTTCCATGAAAAATGAATTTCATACATAGGAAAAATCAAATTCTACTTCTTTTGTATGGGTATGCAGCTATAAGGAGCGCATGTTATCTTATTCAACCCATTCAACAATTGCATCCATAGTCTGTCTTGTTTTATCACGTTTTGGCTCTTCTTTACGGTAACCAAAGGCAACCATAACAGATACTTCAAAGTTATCTCCATTGATAATGCCTTCTTGACGAAGTAAAGAATCTACTTTCTCTTTATCAAATCCTTCTATTGGACAAGAATCAATCCCGATTTGAGCTGCGCTCGTCATCATATTCCCTAAAGCAATATAAGTTTGCTTAGATGCCCAATCGAATACAGCACGCTCGGATTGTAATAAGTTAAAATCTGATTCCTCGAACTTTTTGAAGAATTCATATCTAATTTTTTGCGCGTCTTCAGGTAATTCAATAATATCATTCATCATATGTTTAATATAATCTGCATCATAATGCATATCTTTAATATTTCTTGAAAGAACAATGACAAAGTGGCTAGCTGTTGCAAGTTGCCCACCAGCGCCCCATGAATATGGTCGTAGTTTTTCTCTTACTTCTTTATTTTGTACGACAACAAATTTCCAAGGTTCATATCCGAAAGAAGAAGGAGATAATCTTCCTGTTTCTAAAATAAATTTAAAATCCCCTTCTGAAATTTTTTGCATAGAATCGAACTCTTTACATGCATGTCTGAAATGAAAAGCCTCCATAATTTTTTCTTTTGTAATTTGATTTGTATTTGTCATAAAAGTTCCTCTTTTCATTTATTTATTTTGTAAGTAAATTATATTTTTAAAGTAACATAGACACAAGTACGCACATTTATGTGGTATAGTATCAAAAAAGATACTAATGTTAAGGGAAGGGATTTATTATGGATTGTTCAAATGAAAATAATATAAATTACCCATTTTTAAATAAATATTCTTGTCCAGTGGAAGCGATGGTCGAGGTCATTGGAGGGAAATGGAAAGGGGTTATTTTGTATCATTTATTAGATGGTACAAAGCGGTTTAATGAATTAAAAAGATTAAAGCCTAATATCACACAAAGAATGTTAACACTGCAGCTGAGAGAACTTGAAGCAGATGGTATCATACATCGTGAAGTGTACCGTGAAGTACCTCCAAAAGTAGAGTATTCGCTAACGGAGCTTGGTGAATCACTTCGTCCAATGATTCTATTAATGATGGAGTGGGCGACTCATAATATGGAGAAAGTTTTGGAGAGTAGGAATACGAAAAATAATAGGAAAGAGTTGTAGAAATAAAAGGTGTTTTCCATATGTGAAGACACCTTTTATTTCTGTATTTTTACTTTTTAACTTCAACTGCTGAAGTTGGAATGGCAGCCAAGTTTGCAGTTTTACCATACCAATCAGCATGTTTAAAAACAACACCTTTTCCATATCCTTCAGTTGAAGTACGTTCCCATAGCGTTGTTGAATAGCTAGCAGTAGGGGATGCTGTACTTACGGAAGAAATTTGATTTTGCCAACTAGGAGACAAGTTTTTATAACCGCTACTTAGAGAAAAATACTCGCTACCTTGATTTGTACGTTTATAGAAGTCTGTACTACCAGGGCCGCTTCCTTCAACCCCAAGGGGAGTGATTGTATGATTCAATCTTTGTTTATCTTTTTCAATAAAAGACTCTAAACTTTCTTTGCTCGAAAAACCATAAGATAACCAGTCTCCATTTTGGTTTTGTTTCGGTAGAACTAAAGTTATTTTTATGTCTTCCTTAGATGGAGCACCCAATTTGTTAAACGAATCTACTGTCTTTTCATCTACAGTTACATATTCAAAAGAGGTAATCGAATAATCCTTTTCGGTACTAGCTGATACTGATCCTAACCCTACAGTTAATGATGAAATGGCTACCACTGCACCTACTATCAATTTTTTTAGCATGAATTCATCTCCTTTACACTTAGTTTTTTTACATAACTAAAATGTATGATAATTAAGTTATATTGTAAATTTTTAGAATTTTATAAAAATAAAACAGAATATTCTTTTATTAGTCTGGGGTAAGGAGAGTAATTTGAAAAAGGATTTACTTAAAAAGTAAATCCTTTTTGGGTGTTAACAATAACGTTATTATGTAAGTTTTGCAATTTGCTAACCGACTTCAAAACTCTACTGATTAAAGTTTCATTTTATCCTGTTATGAATCATACACTTCTTTTGCATTCATAGAAGCCGCATCTAATAAAAGGAAAATGGCTGCTATAATATGTAGAACGATGTCTATATAAGGGAAAAAGGCAACTAGAGTAACGATAATACCTATATAATGGGGATACGTATTCACGCCTTCTTTTTTAGCTAATAAAATAGTAGTGATATGTAAAACAATCAATAGTAGTAAAGGTATCCCATATAGGTTAACAAGACTTGGAAATACATAATAACAAGGAAGTAATAAAAGATGATAGATCCCTGTAGTCCACTTTAGTGCTTGGATGTAGGTTTTCAAAGTTAATCCTCCTAAAATAATTCTTATCTATATATTACCAAAAATAATAGGTAACTGGATATTAAATATTTGTAGATTTTAGTAGAATGTAATTTTTTTATGTTAACTAATTATTGGTTATTTATAAAATAGAAAAACCACCCAAACGAGGGTGGTTCGTATTACAAATAATTACTTAAAGAAGAAAGCGGAACCTTCACCTCACTACCTTCCTTCATATTCCGCAGCATAGCGGTTTCTGTACTAAGTTCTTCTTCCCCAATAATAAGCACATAAGGGATATTCTCTTTATTGGCATAATTAAGGGCACGTTTTAATTTGCGTCCTGCTAGTTCGAGTTCAATTTTTATGGAAGTGGTAGAACGTAATTGCTGGGCGATTTGTAAGCATTGCAATTCTGTCCCGAGCGGGATGATAAATACATCCGCTGTAGATGATATCGTTTCTTTCTGCGCTAGTGCTGTATAAATAACGTCTAAACCGAATGAAATACCGACTGTTGGATAGTTCATATTATCACCGCGGAAAGCCCCAATAATATTATCGTATCGCCCTCCGCTACCGATGCTAGATGTAATTGATCCATCTTTTAAAAAGATTTCATATACGGTACCTGTATACATTGTGAGTCCTCGCGCTAAAAACGGATTAAATATAGCATTTTCATTTATTCCAAGAGCGATTAAATATTGCTGTAATTGTTGTAATTCGTTTACTCCATCGGCAACGAGTGGATTATTGAAAGCTTCTTTAAAGTCAGCAATTGTAAGCTTTAGACAAGATAAAACAGTATTACATATCGTATCAGCCAGTTCTTCAGTAATTCCGCGCTCTAATACATCTTTTCGTACACCATCAATCCCAATCTTTTCGATTTTGTCTAATGATAAAATGACGTCACTTGTTAATTCAGTAGGGATGTTAATGGCCTGAAGAATACCATTTAACAATTTGCGGTTATTATATTGGATCGTTACTTCTAAGTTTAACGTTCGGAACAGCTCAAACGCCATACTCATAAGTTCAGCTTCTGCCATGACAGACTCAACACCGACTATATCAACGTCGCATTGTATAAACTCACGAAATCTCCCTTGTTTAATAGGGCCATCTCGAAATACTTTCCCAATTTCATACCGTTTAAAAGGAAGGCGGATGTTCGGATTCATTGCCACAACTTTTGCGAATGGAATGGTTAAATCGTAGCGTAAGGCAAGGTCGCGTTTTCCTTGATCTTGAAGTGTATATATTTCTTTTAATATTTCATCACCACCGCCGTACTTGTATGACATAAGCTCATACATATTTAACGTTGGTGTCTCTAACGGTTTACAGCCATAACGTTCAAACGTATCCTCACACGCTCTTTTAATTTTATTTCGCAGCACTTGTTCCTCTGGTAAATAGTCTTTCGTTCCTTTTACATTTCTCATTTCCATCATAATCACTCCTTTTTAAATTAAAAAAAGCTATGCAGGTATAAAAATACCCACATAGCTTTATGAACGCTTCGTGGGTCAACAGGAAAAGCCCTGTACCCACGAAGAAAAATTTTTCTTCGGATACACGGCGTTACGTATGATGATGAAGTTGGAAAGAAGTATTAAAATTTTGCATTACAAATCTCTCCTTAACATAAGTTTTTCCAAATTATATCAGATGATTTTTGAATTATCAATATTTTTAGTTTTGAAAAATACGTGAAGGTATGTAGGAGAAATGGAAAAGGGTGTATAATAAAACTTAATAATATGAAATAACCGTTTAAGGAGATCACTATGAAAAAAGATAAAACAAATGCGATGCGAATATTAGATAAAGAGAAAATTGAATATTCGATGATGTCATATAATCCAGACGATGGGAAAATTGATGGCGTATCAGTAGCCGAGAAAATTGGACGAGAAGTGAGAGAAGTATATAAAACGTTAATCGCTCAAGGGAATAGTAAAAATTATCATGTGTTTATTATTCCGGTGGATGAGGAACTAAATTTAAAAGCTGCGGCAAAAGCGGTAAGTGAAAAGAAAATTGAAATGATTCCTGTAAAAGATATTACGAAAGTGTCAGGATATATTCGCGGCGGTTGTTCACCAGTCGGAATGAAAAAGTTATTTTCTACATGTATCGATGAAAGTGCCCAATCACTTGAAACGATGATTGTAAGTGGCGGGAAAATTGGTATACAAATTGAGCTGAAAGTGGATGACTTGGCGAAAGTGACGAGAGCGCAGTTTGGTGAGGTAACGAAATAAATATACATAGGGAAAGAAGTTCTAGTTTAGATAAACATTTATAGGATAATTAGTCCATTATGGGGCTGATTATCCCTTTTATTTACATACCTATATTAAAATGAATAAAGATTGAATATTCAGTTCGAAATAGACTGTAATATGAATCATTTGTTTGGATTTGGGAGGAGGACAAAGGCTCGGTGTGAGGACCTTAAATAAACAAGAGTTACTCTTAAAGATAGCTAAAGGACTGGAGAGTGTTTTAATGAGGGTTCAAGAAATACCCATAAGAAAGCATATATTGGGGATGCTAGTATTTTTGAAAAACCCCACGCATAAGAGTATGCAAGATTTTATACAGTTTTTTGGCTAATCGAGTAACAAACAAGAACCATAAAACGATACCAGAATAGGAATGTATAGAATATGTATAGATTCATAGAACTAAAAAAGAAGGTTCCCTTGTGAGAGCAGGGTTCTCCTTTTTCCATGCTACTGATAATGGTGCGTTATGTCAACCTGACATGAATGGAATATACATCCAATTTTTACAACAAATCAATTATTCTAAATGATACAATGAAGAAAAAAAGGGGGTACTATTTTGAGAATAGTTGAAGTTGTCACACATAATGAGGAATGGTCAAAAATGTTCAAGGAAGAAGCAACAGAAATAAACACTATCTTTGGCAATGAAATTATAAATATTCACCATATTGGAAGTACAGCAATCCAAAATATTAAAGCTAAACCTATAATCGATATATTGATTGAAGTAAAAGTACTAGAACAAGTCGATGAATTTATAAACGGTATGGAACAAATTGGTTATGAATACAAAGGTGAATTTGGAATAGTGGGAAGAAGATTTTTTATCAAAGGTGGAGATAATAGGAGCCACCATGTTCATATTTTCGAGACAGGAAACGAAGAAATAATACGTCACCTAGCATTTAGAGATTATATGATTGCTCATCCTGAAGAAGCACAACAATATAGCAATTTAAAACAAACGTTGGCTAAAAAATTCCCGATAAATATTGAAAAGTATATAGAGGGCAAAAATGATTATATAAAAGAAATAGATAATAGAGCTAAGAATTGGATGAAATTAAAACACAGATATAATATCTAAAAGGCATTTTTTCAAAGCACTATACTATATTTCTTTAAGCACTACAGACACAACTTTATTATTCATGAACATAATTCTCGTTAGCTGACTTCCGCTTTCGAAAATTATGGTGCGACAAGAAGTCGCATTCCCACAGGGTAGCTTCTGCTACTAGATTAGATGCAAAGTCTATCTCCATCCGAAACTGCGGACTTGGTAACGGGCTCGTGGGTTGCATGAGGAAATGTGGAAACAGAGAGTCTGTACATGACTCGGAATACCGCTAGGAGAAGACAGGTACGGTGAACGAGAGTGAAGGCTCGTAAGCTTCGTAATCGTTAGCTTGGGATAATGTACAGCTCTACCCAGGTCTTGATAAGAGGAAAGGCATTCTCATAATACTGCCGCGTTGCATCCCGCAACTTATCCGGAGTAAAGAGTCCACCTAACCCTGTCGTATCTGTGGAATGTGAAACTTGGTAAGCCCTATGTCATCTGCGCAAGCAGTAGGATGACTGTAAAGTCAAACGATGTGGCAGAGGGTAAAGGATATAAGAGAAAGCAAAAGCCGCTAGCCGAAAGGAAACAGGAAAGCATAGAAATATGTATAACTGAGCGGATATTGTCGTCCTTACGGACAAACCCATGACAAGCCTGAAAGGGAGCCCACTTCTTATAGGTCTTCAACATGGAAATACATTTGTAAGTTATCTTCTGACGAATAGGAGCGTGCAGTTATGAACACCTCAGAACGAGCGTCGGCGCACGTCTCGTATACAAACTGGAAAGCAGTTCAGATGTATGTGACGAAGTTACGACAAAGAATTTACCGTGCCGAACAGTTACAGCAACAAAGAAAGGTAAGAAAACTTCAACGCTTACTCATGAGAAGCGAAGCAAACTTACTGTTATCAATTAGACGAGTAACACAGCAGAATAAAGGAAAGCGAACAGCAGGTGTTGATGAACATACAGCCTTGAGTCGCAGAGAAAGAAATCTTCTCTATGAGCAACTCAAAAAGTTAAATACGCTACAACACCGACCAAAACCAGCAAAACGTATATACATTGTGAAGAAAAACGGAAAATTGCGACCGTTGGGCATCCCAACTATAAAGGATAGGGTATATCAAAATATAGTGCGAAATGCCCTTGAACCACAGTGGGAAGCCAGATTTGAAGCTATTTCTTACGGGTTTCGTCCTAAGCGAAGTACCCATGATGCCATACGAAGCATTTTCAATAGAATCAACGGGGGCACAAAGAAGAAATGGATATTTGAAGGAGATTTTCAGGGCTGTTTTGATCATCTCAACCATGAGTGGATACTCAAACAAACTTCTTACTTCCCAGGAAGAAAACTATTGAAGCGATGGCTCAAGATGGGATACATGGAGCAAAGCTTTTTCGCGGAAACGCAAGAAGGTACTCCGCAAGGAGGAATTATCTCGCCACTTCTCGCTAACATTGCCCTTCATGGAATGGAAGAAACCTTGGGAATTACTTACAAGAAAAACTATAAAGCTAATGATAGTTATATTATGAATCCTGCTTGCAAATTTACCCTTATCCGTTACGCAGATGATTTTGTGGTCTTAACGGAGACAAAAGAACAAGCACTCTCTGTATATATGAGACTTCGTCCCTACTTAAAGGACAGGGGATTGGAATTAAGCCCTGAAAAGACGAAGGTTACACATATTGAGGAAGGATTTGAGTTCCTAGGATTCTTGATTCGGCAGTACCAAACTGAACAGGGGAATAAACTGTTCATCAAACCAAGTAAGGGCAGTAGACAGAAAGCGAAGAAGAAAATTGGAGATACTTTACGTGTCATGAGGGGTCAACCCATCGGAGAAATCATCCGAGTGCTTAATCCTATTATCAGAGGATACGGGCAATACTGGAAACATGTCGTTTCTAAGAAAATCTTTGGTACAATGGATAGCTATATCTATTGGAGAATCGGCAAACATCTTCGACAGCTCCATCCAAAGAAGTCGTGGAAATGGATATATGCAAGATATTACAGGCATCCACATCATGGTGGAAATGCTTGGACACCAACCTGCCCGAAAACAAATATCCAACTCTTACATATGTCATGGATTAAGATTGAGAGACACAACATGGTGAAATTCAAAAATAGTCCTGATGACCCAACATTGAAAGAATACTGGGAAAAAAGAGACCGTAAGGTATTTGATACGGAAAACACGATGGATAGAATGAAGCTGGCTAGAAAACAAGGTTACCGCTGCGCTATCTGCAAAACTCCACTACAAAACGGGGAAAAGGTAGTCGTAAAAGACATGCCTGTTCCGCAACACCTCATATTGTCTAATTTAAACTTAAAATTAGTTCACTTACCTTGCCTATACTAAAGGGACTGAAATCGGATAAAAAGAAGGCTTGAGCCGTATGATGGGAAACTGTCACGTACGGTTCTGAGGGGAGTTGGGGGCAGCGATGCCCCCCGCTTACCCGACTAAATAAGCTGTTCAATGGATTCCCATAGAAAACTATGGTGAGATGAAATGTTTAATTTTGCAGCACTTCAAACTCTTAGCTAGATGGCTATGTATCGGTACCCCACAATAAAAAGGCAGGGACATATCAAATATGTCCCTGCCTTTGATTTTAGAGACATGTTTCCTAACAGTTGATTTTGTTAACGAAAGTCGACTTCAAATCCATATTTTGTGTGAAATAAAAGCATATAATAAAAGTATGAGGTGATGATGTGAAGGAGATAAACATTCATAAAGTAATTGCTGATAAGAGAAAAGAAAAGGGAATTACGCAGGAAGAGTTAGCGGCGTATATCGGTATTACGAAGGCGTCTGTTTCCAAATGGGAGACGGGGCAGAGTTATCCGGATATTACATTTTTACCACTGTTAGCATCGTACTTTAATATAAGTATAGATGAACTAATCAGTTATACACCGCAAATGGAACAGGAAGATATTAAAGATTTATACCATAGACTAGCGGAAGCTTTTAGTGAAAAACCATTTGATGAAGTAATGATAGAGTGCAGGAAAATCATAAAAAAATATTATTCTTGTTTTCCATTATTAATTCAAATAGGAATACTTTTTATTAATCATCACATGTTAACGGAGGACACGGATAGAAGAATTGAAATTTTAGAAGAAGCAATGAATCTCTTTAGCAGGGTGCAGGAAGAAAGTGATGATGTTTCTCTTGTGAAAGAGGCGGTATCGTTTCAAGCAACTTGCTATCTTATACTCAATAAACCAAATGAAGTATTGCAATTGCTTGGCGGAACGATACGTCCTAACGTTCCAGAAGAGGATTTAATTGCCCAAGCATATCAAATACTTGGAAATGCTGAAAAGGCAAATGAAATAATGCAAATTAGCATGTATCAACATTTAATACAACTCGTTGCGACAATACCGAATTATGTAGTAGTAAATGCCTCAAGCGTTGAAAAAGTAGAGGTGATTTTGAATAGAGCTTTTATGTTAATAGATATATATGAAATAGAAACATTACATCCTAATATGACTTTAAAAGTATACTATGCTGCTGCGCAAGTATATTGTATGCAAGGCAATTTTGAAAGAGCCTTAAAAATGTTACGGAAATATGTAGCAGTTTGTGCGGCGAGCTTTACAGTAAATAGTCTACATTTACATGGAGATTCCTATTTTGATGCGATTGATGGATGGTTTGCAGAGTTTCCGCTCGGTGCTAAAACAGTTAGAAATGAAGAGATTATAAAGCGAAGTATGTTACAAAGTATTGCAGAGAATCCAGTTTTTGCTCCAATGAAAGATGTAAGAGAGTATAAAAATATAATAACGAGTTTGAAATTTAAATTGGATATAAAAGAATAGGGGGACAAAATGATGACTTTTGATGAATATGAAGTAGCGATCAATAGTGAGTTTACTTTGCAAGGTACACTCACTAAACCGAAAGCTGACGGGAAGTATGCGGCTGTTGTCATTATCGCAGGATCTGGAGAAATTGACCGTGATGGAACAATCGTACCGCTAAAGCTTGAGGCGAACATATATAAAGATTTAGCGCATGTAATGGCGAGACTTGGGGTAGTGACGCTCCGCTTTGATAAGCGCGGAGTAGGAAAGAGTGACGGAGAATTTCTAAAGACTGGAATGTGGGATTTAGTTAGTGATATAGAGTCTACGATTACGTATTTAAAAGAACAACCATTTGTTAATCCGGAAAATATCATTTTAGCTGGTCATAGTGAAGGTTGTATGTTAGCAACTGTAGTAAACGCAAGAACACCAGTAAATGGACTCATCCTTCTTACAGGAGCTGCGGAATCGTTAGAAGAAGCTACGAAAAGACAAAGAGAGATTGCTTATAAAGAATTAAAAGAACAAAAAGGAATAAAGGGAAAACTAATGCGCCTTCTCAATGTGGAGAAACGTGGAGAAAAGCAGATGGAAAAAATAAAAGAGAAAATGATGAATACAGAAAAAGATACGATTAAAGTTGGTTTTAAACCGATGAATGCAAAATGGTTTAGAGAGCATTTTCAGCATGACATTTATAAAGACTTACAACAAGTAACATGTCCAGTGCTAGCTATCGCTGGTGATAAAGATATTCAGGCTGACCCTGAAAGAGCTAAGCGGATCAGTGATTATGTGAAAGGTGATTCTGAAGTATATGTAATAAAAAATATGGATCATAGTTTGAAAGTTTTTGAAGGTGAGTTTAAAGCATTAGATTTTAAAAAGAATTATGAAGAAGGGGCAAGAAAGCCACTTCATCCAGAGCTGGAAGAAATAATTATAAATTGGCTGGAATCATATTTTATCCCCGGTAGTAGGACTCTTACATCAAAATTAGGTGAATATGAGGAAGATGGAAGGGAGAGTAACTGCCTGTAAAAGACAAACTGGTGTGGGGGAATGGTAGGTGTAAGTACTTCTGTAGTTTCAAACATATTCCCCTGAGTGTAGGTTCTATAAATACCCTATAAATAATCCAGGCTATTTAATATTAGGAGGAAGCCAACTATACACATAATCCATGATAGGGCTGATCCTGTACTATTAGCAATTTTCATTCGAAGCCTCTCGAGAGGTTTTTGCATCCACCGACCAAATAGGAGATAGAAGAGAAACAGCAGGAGAGAGGGCAGTACCATGATCAAGTTGTATCCCGCTAAAATAGAAGACCATTGTATCAAGGATAGATTAGAAGTAGTAAGTATGCCAATTGCTGCAAAATAAGGAAATGCAGTACCCACTTCAATTAATGTAGTAGTGAATCCTAGCGCGATCATTGAAAAAATGCTTTTTGATTTTGGTGAGGGGATCTCTGAATTTTTCTTTGGTGGAATATAAAAGCTTACGATGAATAATATGACGCCAATAATAAATAACAACCAGCTTACGATTCGATTTTGAAATAAGCCAGAAATAAATTTAAACAAAAAATCTAATCCTAACATGAGTGAAACGCCAACAGCAAAATAAAATCCTGCTACCGTCAATAAATAAACGAATAAACGTTTCGTGAGACGCTCTTTATCTGTTAAAAGTAGATATATTGTTACTCCTATTGTAGTAGGGCTTAGCGTGTCTAATATAGCTAATCCGCCTATTAGGAGAAGTTGCTCTGTACCCATTGTGCTTTCCTCCTTATTCCGGCTCAGGATTATTTTTTTTAGTCATAAAAATGGCATATGCCTCGTTCATAAACTGAAGCACATCTTGATCGATTGGATATAAACTAAGTTTCTCTGATTGTTCGGGAGCCATCCTTATCTCCCAAAGCTTATTTAGAAATTCATCCTCACCTTCAAATTCTTCTAAGCGTTTTTCCTCCATTCGTCTTATGATATTTTGAACTTTCGTTGCTTTTGGGCCATCCTTCATATAACGCTTTAACTGGCCGATGAGAGCAATCCATTCGAGTGAATCAGAACAGTCACTTGCCATTTTAGGAACCTTTTCCAATAGTTTTATTTCTTTTTCTTTAAATACAGATTCGCGATAATACTGTTGTATTTCTTTATCTTTGCTGGATAATTGCATGATTTTTTGAATCGCGATCCAGCTTTCTTCTCCCTCTAACGCAATTCCATTTATCATTTCTCGTAAGGATAATTCTATTTTCTTTAAATTTTTCTGCTCATTTATTACATAAGATAATTGGCTCTTTAAACTATCCGACCAATCCCACTCATTGAAGTCGAGCATATGTTTAATCTCTTGTAACGGAAATCCAACCTTTTTTAAAAATTGAACTTGCTGAAGTTTTTTTATTTCTTCATTTGTATATAAACGATGGCCACCCTCTGTTTTGGATGCTGGTTTTAATAATCCGATTTTATCGTAATAACGCAGTGTTCTTACTGTAACGCCTGTCAGTTCTGCAACTTTATTAATGTGTATCAACTGATAAACCTACCTTTCTATACGTTAAGGTTTTATCTTTAACGATTATTTTCTTATTTCACATCTATTCTTCTTTACTAAAAAGATTTTTAAGTAAGTAGCCTGCTCCTAATCCAATTAGCACACTAGGAAATGCATAATCTAATGTCAGTCCGATACCTGCACCTATAATGACACATCCATAAATAATAATATCGCCCTGTTTCATATGAAAACCTCCTATTTTTCTAATTTCTTTTATGAAATTGCTAAATAGTAGCTACTTAACAGTATATAAAATGACCCAACGTCAACTTCAAGTGTTTTTGATTATTATTAATACATTTATATAAACCTTTAAAGCGCCCTCTAACGGAAGATTTAATTTCAAAATATTTTGCGGGCTTATCGTTCCAAAATATTTATACTAAAATATATAATACGGGGGTGTGGTTAATGGGTAGAAAGATTAGTTTTAATAAAGAGCAAGCTTTAAATAAAGCTATGTATTTATTTTGGGAGAAAGGTCATAAGCCGAGCTACTCTCTACGATAGTTTTTGAGGTAAGGATGAACTATTTAAACTAGCTGTGGAACATTATAAAAACTTTGGTGCCTTAGCATACAAAATTCACGTATTGTTCTTGCTATCCTGAGGTGAAATGGGAGGGAATGTCTTTTGAGAAGCATGCCTGTAAAGTTATTTTTTAAATCAATCCTATTTTTTTTCTTATGCGGTATTGTTGTTTATTCTATATTTCAGATTATGTTTGTCTGGAGTGCTTCGACAGGATTAGGAAGGGATGATATAGTCGGATTTTCTGATAATAAGTATGTAATTGGTCGTCCACCTGTTAGCTATAATTTATATAAAAAAGATAGTGGGGAAACTATATTAGATAATGTTATTGGTTATAAAAAAGGAAAAACGAAAAGCTATGTTCGGAATGAAATCGAATTTGTAGTGATAAATGAGATAAAGGGTAGCTATGAATTGTATAAAATAGAAAAGGCTTCAGAAAAGGATATAGAACGGCTGAAAGAAATGCAGAAATTAGAATGAAAGAGACTATTTGAAGGATAAAAATGCTATTGGGTTGAAATAAAATTTAATAAAATACTAACTTCAGAATTTTTCATTTTTAACAAATTTAATTGGAATTTTACAAATGCACACATGTTATTGTTAAATCTGAAAAATGGTTTAGACTGATAACTGAGTTTTATTTCATGAAAAAAGTCAGCATAAAAATAAAGCATTAGGAGTTCAGTCCCATGTCTATCAAACTAATTAAAGTTTCTTTTCAGAGATAGAAAGGAAATGAAATCATGGAAAAATCAATAAAAAGTGAATTAATTGGAATGTTTATCTTTAATGAAACTTTACATACATATGAACAAAACGAAGGAAAAGTACATTGGGAATTGGATGTTAGAAATGAGCGTGTACATGTACATGAAATGATGAAAAGAGCAGAAAAGCTTTATACATGTTTAGAAGAATTTGATAAAAAAGCTAAGCTTGGTATAGCGGAAGAATTAATAGAGTATAAAAATGATTTTTGGCCTGAATATGATGAGAATGATGAACATTTAGATTGGGATGCTGTAGATGCAGGGGAATATGATATGACGAAAGAAACACTTGAGCAATCTATTACTCTTATGGACATTGTAATGAGAGAAAATGATATATATTGCGAATACAATGATGGAGGTGTATTTGGTGGCCATAGAATCCATGCTTCTTTTGACAATGAGTACAATTTATTAGCTGCAGAGATTTAGCTTTGAGAGATGCAAGTGAAAAGGATTGATTACTATAATCAATCCTTTTTTTCATTATTATAAGATAACGGTGAAATAATAGGGAGAAAGTTTCATAGTTTTAATACGGTCCCCACTCAATATTCACGCCAACAATAAGAAAAATAAGTCCAATAATAAACCAAATGAATGCAAGTGGAGCCATAAATCGAATCCATTTTCCATAAGAAATACCACTCGCTGCGAGAACGCCCATTAAAACACCGGAAGTTGGATTGAGGCAGTTCACTACACCTTCGCCGAGCATAACAGCTTGTACTGTAACTTGGCGTGTAATGTGCATGAAATCAGCTAACGGAGCTAATATCGGAATGAAAATAACAGATTCACCTGTACCGGATGAAATAAGGAAATGTAATGCGGCACTACTTACATACATACCGATAACGCCAAATACCGGGCTTTGTCCTTCGAGAGACTGTGCGAGTTGGTTAACGATTGTATCAAGTAATTTTCCTTGTTCTAAAATGACTGAAATACAACGAGCCATTCCGACGATCAAAGCACCGTATATGAGATTTTGGCAGCCTGCTAGAAAAGTAGAAGCGATATTGTTTGCTTTCATACCACCTATTATTCCTGCTGTAATTGCGATGAAAATAAAAGTAGCGGTCATTTCTGCGTCTGTCCAATGTAGACGAAAAGCGCCTATTAAAAATACAATTAAGGAAAAAGCTGAAACGAGTAAAATCAATTTGTGACGTATTGTCCAAGGAACTTCAGTTTTCTCTATTTCTTTCTCACTTGAAAGAGCATTACTTGGAAACCAGTTGTCGCCGAGTATGCTTCCTTTATTCGATTTCTTTAAGCGTTTTATATACCAATTAATATATAAAATGGTAGCGAGTAAAAAAGATATATAGATTGCTGTCCGTAAACCAATTCCCGAAAACATAGGAAGTTCTGCGATTTTTTGCGAAATGCCTAAAGGTGAGGGCGATAAAATAGTAGCATTAAAACCAGCATAAGTGCCTAAATAAATAATTGCTACGCCAACGATAGCGTCCCATTTTAATGTGCGTGCCACGATGATGCCGATAGGGATAAAGCCGATAACTGAGTTAACGATAATGCCAGTCGTTCCGAGAATGGAAAAGAGTGCGGCGACAATACATATGAAAAGTAATTGCTGATTACGAAATTTGTTAATAACATGATAGATTAAACCGTCAAGAGCACCTGTTTTTTCAAGAATTGCAATGGCACCGCCTGTAAATAAAATTAAGAAGATGATCGGAGCAGCAAGTGTCATTCCTTTTTCAATAGCAGTAAAAAAAGAAACAAACCCTACTGGCGATTGCGGAACAGAATGATAACTTCCTGGTATTGTCGTTGTAACAGTACCGTTTGTAACTCTTTTAAATTCTCCTGCAGGAACGAAATACGTAGCTATTGCACAAAGTAAGGCAATAAAAAATAGTAGTACGTACGCGTCAGGCATTTTAAACTTTCGTTTACTAGGCTGTTTTTTTACTTCAGTTTGTAATTGCATAAAACCCCTCCTTTTTTCACTTGGTTAATTTTTAATATTCTGAAATTTATCTGTAAAAAGATTATAATAAAGGTGGCTTCTTAAGGCAATAGTTTTTCTGTTCTTTTCCCGCACATACCAATTATTGCAACATTAGACAGGGAAACGAAAATAATCCAAGAATATGTTAAATAGAAAGTAAAAAGAAAAGAGGGAAAAAGATGTGGAAAACTACGGATCTATGTGATGAGTTTGAAAATGAATTACAAATATGTCGCCAGTCTTTTCGGTCTTTTGGGAAGAAAGAACAATTCCACGGGAAAATTGCAACGGTAAAAGTGAAGGATGATAATGTACTAGTGAAGGAAGGATTGCAAACATTACCAGAAGGAACGGTATTAGTTGTTGACGGTGGAGCCTCTACGAATTGTGCGTTACTCGGTGATAATTTGGCAGCTATTGCGGAGGAAAGAAAGCTGGCAGGAATTATTGTGAATGGATATGTTCGTGATTCTAGTGAACTAAAGAATATTAATATAGGTATTTTAGCGTTAGGGACGATGCCAAATAGAAGTGTAAAAGAAGGGAAAGGAGAACGAAATATTTCATTGCAATTTGGACAAGTAGAATGGAAGCCGGATGAATATGTGTATGTGGATGAAGATGGCGTCATTATTAGTGAAAAGAGTTTGCATCGTTAAAGGTTAGTAAGTTACTATTCTTAGAAAATAAATCCGATAAAGCATGGACAAAATTCTTTGTCAATAGTAAAATAATACAGAAATTTAAAATTAACAGAATGTATAGGTTTATCGTTTTACGATAACTTAAATGGAAGTAAGTTGTGCCTAGAAAAGTGAATGTTATCACAATGATACGTTCATGAACAAAATTATTTTTCCTATACAAATATAGCCGCGAATGATGCGGGTAGGAGGTGTTGCACAGTTTGTTCGACACTTACAAAAAAAGAGTGTCAATTGCACGCCCTTGAAGGGCCTTTTTTTGTGTGAATAGTAGTAAGGGAGGAAATTTTGGGATGGCAATGTTAAAAAAATGGCTGCTTACGTCGTTAATGGCCGTTACACTTGTATTTGTTTCTTTTGCGAATACAGTACATATTACGTTTGCTGAAGGAAATACAGCAAAACTTGCAATTATTGGTGAATCACAAAAGGGCATTATGTTATGTCCGAAAGAAGAGCAAATTAAAGATGGGGAAACAGCTTTAAGCTTGCTACAAAAAGTCATGGGGGACAAAGTAGAAGCTGAAACGATGTCGTTTGGAACGTATGTAAAAGGCATTGATGGCTTAATGGCCGGGGCTACAAGCGGCTGGCTATATGATGTAAATGATCAATCTGCAGAAGTTGGAGCGGATAGTTATAAATTAAAATCTGGAGATGTTGTTGTTTTCCGATTTGTTTCAGATTGGAACAATATGAGTCAAGAAACATTACAACAAACATTAGATAAATTTGGTACTTGTAAAACTGTAGAAGAACCAAAAACAGATGATCCAAAACAAGAAAAACCAGAAGAACCAAAGACGGATGATCCAAAGCAAGAGAAACCAGAAGAACCAAAGACGGATGATCCAAAACAAGAAAAGCCAGAAGAACCGAAGACGGATGATCCAAAACAAGAAAAACCAGAACAACCAAAGCAAGAGAACATTCAAGTTCCAGCAGCACAAGTAAATGACGCGATCTCTAAAACATCTGAAAAGATGTTACAAGATGGAATTGAAAGTGATTGGGTAGCGCTAGGTCTTTCTCGTTCTGGAAAGGATATACCAATCGAGGCGAAATTAAATTATGTTAAGGCTGTAACTGAAAAGGTAGAAAAGCGCGTTAATCGTTTTTCAGCGACAGATTTAGCTAGAACAATTATTATGATGAATGCAATGAATGCAGACCCAAAAATGGTAGGCGAACATAATTTAGTTCAAAAATTGTACGAATCAGATAAAGTGAATTCTGTTACAGGTTATACATTTGCTTTACTTGCATTTGATACGAAAAAATATGAAATTCCAGTAGATTCAAAATGGAATCGAGTTGCTTTAGTAGATGCACTTTTAAACGCGCAGCATACGGATGGCGGCTGGACTTATGATAGTGCAAGCAGTAAAGACAGCGCGAGTAGCGTTGATGTAACAGGTATGGTTTTATCAGCATTAGCTCCTTATCAAGACCGTGAAGATGTGAAACCAGCTGTGCAAAAGGCTGTCGCATACTTATATAATGAACAACTAGAAAATGGTGGTTTTTCTGCTGATGGACAAGAAAATTCTAATAGTGTTGCGCAAGCAATTATTGGATTATCACTTGTGAAAGATGTAGATCAAAACCGTCTACATAAGGCGATGCAAAATCTATTGTCATATCAACTTCCAAATGGTGAATTTAAATGGTTACCAGGCGATCAAAACGGTAGCGGAATGGCAACAGAGCAAGCGTTATTAGCTTTACTTCAGTTTAAAGATCTTGGAAAATCGATTTATGACTGGTCAACGGAATCTGTTACTGAAATTAATCCAAAACCAAATGTAGATTCAGAAAATGTTGTGGTGGAAAAAGAAGTTACTGAACAACCAGAAGAACAAAAACAAGTGCAACAAGAAACAAAAGATGACACTTTAAAAGTTGTTGTGGATAACGAACCGGTTAAAAATAAAAAATCCGGAAACGGTAGCATATTACCGAAAACAGGAGCATCTTCTCATAGTGCAGCGGCAGAAGTAGGTATGGGTGTATTATGTATTGCTTCTGCATATGTATTATGGAGACGTAAAGCAGCTTAACAAAAATTAGGAGCAATCATTTGCTCCTAATTTTTAATATGAAAGGTGAGAGGCAACATGAGTAAGATGAAATGGTTTATTTCTTTACTGCTTTCACTTGGGCTACTTGCTGGATGTGAAGAAGCAGCTGTAAAGCCTGAGAAGAAAGTAGAACCAAAGCAAGAAGAAGTAGCAAAACAAGAAGAGAAAAAAGATGAAGCGAAGCCGGAAGAAAAACCGGAGGAAAAACAAGCTGAACAAGAGCAAAATAAGCAAGACGAACAGAAAGAAAAGCAAGAGCAAAAAGTAGAAGAGAAGCCGAAAGAAGAAAAGCCACAAGCACAACCGGAAGTACAGAAAGAAGAAAAAAAGCAGGAACAGCCTGTCGCTACTAAGCAACCAGAACAACAAAAAGCACAAGAAGAGAAACAACAAGAGAAACAACAAGAGCAACAACCGAAAGCACCAGAAGTAAAAGAAGAAGCGAAGGTTGTAAATCAGCCGAAAGAAACACCGAAGCAGGAGCAAAAAGTTGATCCGAATAAAGAGGAGAAAACGATACCGACTCCGCCAGTACCAATTCCTGAACCACCAAAACCAGATCCAGTACCAGTACCTAAAGCAAAACAAGTTACGATCTCAGTAAAAGGTAATGAAGGATATTTATTAGGTGCGAAAAAGGTGGATGTACAAGACGGCGATACTGTTTATAAAGTATTGCAGCGTACAGGTTTAGATGTGGATGCAAGTGGATCTAAAGGCGATGTTTACGTAAAAGGTATTAATGATTTATATGAAAAAGATGTTACTGCTACTAGTGGATGGAAATATCGTGTGAACGGGGCATTTCCAAATCATAGTGCAGGTGTAGTAACAGTTAAACCAGGAGATACAATCGAGTGGGTGTATGTATTAAAATAAGAAAGGCATTTGGTAAAGGACTATGAAAATAAGTTTTTCTTCTTTACATCCTTTTGTGAATTTTTCCTATTATATCGGGGTGATGATACTATGTATGACGTGTCTTCATCCTCTTTTTTTAATTGGAGCGATACTATTAATCGTTATGTTAAATATAATGCAAGGGAATAGCGAAAAGATAAGAAAAATGTTACCGAGCACAATTATTTTCTTTTTTATGCTCATTTTATTCAATTCGTTATTCACGCATAGAGGCCGAACGACATTATTTTGGTTAGGTGATAGTCGTATTAAACTTGAGGCAATTATGTTTGGGTTAGTAATGGGGTTATTACTAGTGGCGATTATGTTTACGTTTGCTTCGTATAATGATATTATTACAAGCCATAAATTTTTATATTTATTTTCTAGAATTTCACCGAAAGTAGCATTGTTAACGATGATTACAGTGAGATTTGTTCCTTTGTTTATGAGACGATTACAGAAAATAACACTCGTCCAAAAGACGAAGGGTGTACAAGTAGACGCAGGTTCCATTATGGAACGGGTGAAAAATGGTATGCAACTATTGCAAGTATTATTAATTTGTTCATTAGAAGATGCACTGCAAACGGCAGATTCGATGCAAGCCCGTGGATTTGGTGTAACGAAACGTACGACATATATTCGGTATAGAATGGAAAGACGCGATTGGTATACGCTCAGTTATTTAAGTATTCTATTCATAGTTGCTATTATATGTAGTACATATGGCGGAGGAAAGTTAATCATTTATCCGAAAGTCGAATCTATTTTATTTCAGCAATACGATGGGATGATGTTTGTTGTATTTACGATGTTTATTAGTTTACCAATCATAATGGAAGGAAGGGAATGGATATGGTGGCGCATGCAGAAATAAACAATTTATCATTTGTATATGCTGATGAAAACGAAGAAGCGTTACAGCATATTTCTCTTTCTGTTCAAAAAGGAGAGTTTATTGCACTTGCTGGAGGATCAGGATCTGGAAAGACGACTTTATTAAAACATTTTAAAAAAGAATTACTTCCAATTGGTAAGCGTACTGGGGATATATATTATGATGGTACTTTATTAGAAAATGTACCGGACTTGTTATCTGCCCAAGAAATTGGCATGGTATTTCAAAATCCAGAAAATCAGCTCGTAATGGATACGGTCATTCAAGAATTAGCATTTTCTTTAGAAAATATCGGATTACCATCTCATATTATTCAAAAACGAATAGCCGAGCTTATTAGTTTCTTAGGATTTCAAGATTTATTGCATCAATCTGTTCATACGTTATCTGGCGGGCAGAAGCAACTTGTCAATTTAGCTGCCGTATTAGTTATGCAGCCGAAGTTACTATTATTAGATGAACCAACTGCGCAGTTAGATCCAATTGCTGCGAAAGAGTTTTTAGGGTTGTTAAAGCGTATTAATGAAGAACTTGGCATTACGATCGTTTTAAGTGAACATCGTTTAGATGAAGTAATACCACTTGCAACGCGCGTTATTTGTATGAGTAACGGCCAAATCGTGTATGACGGTAGTCCGAAAACGGTTGTAGCGAATATGTGGGAAGTAGAAAAGTTCCGTCCATTTATTCCGCAAATTCCAAGATTGTTTTTAGAGTGGAATGCGAAAGATATTCCGTTTACAGTGCGAGAAGCACAAATGAAAATGAATGATTTTTCAGCGATATCATATGTAAATGAGCCAATAGTACAAAGTGAAAAGCAAGAAGTCATTTTAAGTGCCGAGCATATTTCGTTCCAGTATGAAAAGAATAGTCCGCTCATTTTACGAGATTTAACAGTATCGATTGAAAAAGGAAAATGGGTAGCTCTCGTTGGAAAAAATGGTACAGGGAAGTCTACACTGTTAACGATTTTAGCAGGGTTACAAAAAGCGAGAAGAGGGAAAGTAAAGTGGAATGGGAAAGTGATACATAAAATTGATTCGAAAGAACGATTTAAAAGTATTGGGTATGTATCGCAGCATCCGTATTATCATTTTACATTTGATACAGTGTGGGACGAGGTGTATGAACGAGCACGTGAATTATATGGAGAACAAGGAAAAGAAATAGCAGAACATCAGCTTAAAAAGTTTTGGCTATATGCACTTAAAGAACGCCATCCACATGATTGTAGCGGGGGAGAGCAACAACTACTTGCATTATGTACAACGTTATTATCAAAGCCGACTTTATTATTACTGGATGAACCGACAAAGGGACTCGATCCATGGAAGAAAGAAAGAGTAGGAGAGCTATTTAGGAAGTTGCAAAAAGAAGGTACAACAATTGTAATGGCAACGCATGATATTGAGTTTGCAGCGAAATACGTTGATCAATGCATGATGTTATTCGACGGAGCAGTCATTATGAATGATGCACCGAAAGAATTTTTTAGTGGTAACTTCTTTTATACAACTTCTATTAACCGATTCATTCGAAAAGAATTGCCATATGCATTAACGTGGGAGGATGTGTACGAAGCGTGTCCAAACGATATGTTGCATTCATAATATGTATTTTTGCAGTAATAATAGGCACATTACTCTTTACTACACTTATCATGGATGGTTATTACCTGTTAAGTAGTTTGTTTTTATTAGTTGTTATTATGTTACCTTTCTATATCCGTTTTGAAAGGAAGGCATTTGTTTCACGTGAAATTGTTCTCGTTGCCGTATTAGCGGCAATTGCAGCAGTTAGCCGCGTACCATTTTCTATTTTACCGAGTGTACAACCGACTTCTTTTGTCATTATCGTTTCTGCAATTGTGTTCGGAAGCGAAACTGGATTTATGATCGGGGCAACAGCGGCTATCGTATCTAACATTTTTTTAGGACAAGGTCCGTGGACGCCGTGGCAAATGTTTTCATGGGGGATGATTGGTTTTATAGCAGGCTTACTTCGCAATACATTTTTAATGAAAAAGTTATGGGGGAGACTACTATATGGGTTCTTCGTGGGCTTTTTATTTGGCTGGATCATGAATTTCTGGGGGCTTCTCGGTTTTATACGTGAAGCAACGTGGGAAGCTGTCATTTCATATTATATCGCAAGTTTTTATTTCGATTTGAGCCATGCGATTTCGAATGTTGTGTTCTTACTATTATTTAGTACTTCTTGGATTACGATTCTTACAAGATTTAAAAGGAAATACGGCATATTAGATAAGCATAACATGGCATAGAAAAGCATACTCATATAAGGTAGGGTCGCGACTTACATATTCGTTTGCCTCTTTCATGCTTCTTACATATTGTAAGGAGCATTTTTTATTGTCAAAAAATAGTCCAATATATATCCGTTACTATATAAAATTATTTGTATAATAGTAGGTGAGAATTATTTTCAAAAGGGAGGTGTATAGTTAATGAAGTTAGTTATTCCGAAGCAACATGGTGCATGGGCGATGCTTATTATACCATTTCTATTAAGTGTCATACTTGGGAAACCTACTATATATCATATTCCATTGTTTATAGCTTGGTTCTTTATCTATTTAGCTACGTATCCATTTCTTACGTACATAAAGCAAAGACGAAAAAGAGAGTATTTACATGCAGCAATTGTATATTTTTTGATTGCGTTCGTATTTGGGATGATTTCTCTATTATATGAATGGCGCATTCTTTTATTCGTAATAGTCATGATTCCATTCTTTATAGTAAATATGTATTACGCTCGTCAAAAAAATGAAAGAGCATTATTAAATGACGTTAGTGCAATTATTGTTTTCTGTATTGGTGGTTTAGTTAGTTATTATTTTTCAATGAAACTGATAGATAAAACTGCATTATTTATTGCGCTTATTTCATTTTTATATTTTTTAGGAAGTACGTTTTATGT
Source organism: Bacillus sp. FDAARGOS_527 (assembly GCF_003812125.1). Classification (NCBI taxonomy): domain Bacteria; kingdom Bacillati; phylum Bacillota; class Bacilli; order Caryophanales; family Bacillaceae; genus Bacillus; species Bacillus sp. FDAARGOS_527. The sequence continues at coordinate 2,401,673 of NZ_CP033795.1, read as the reverse complement.
GAAAACGATGATACGTGAGAAAAATAATCCGAAGTATCGTTATATATCTTGGGGTTATCATATCATGTTAACGGTCATCGTATTTGCTATTAATCCGTTGTGTTCTCTTATTTTTATACCAAGTGTCATTCGAGCCATTATATTGTATGGCAAAAAAATTTCTATTATAAAAGTAGGGATTTTAGAAATTGTGAATTCTGTATATTTTTTAATCATAACGGCAATAATTATGAAGTATGCCATTTGAAAAAACTTCCCACCTTATGATGGGAAGTTTTTTCAATCTTGTTCTAAAATATGAACGGTGTAATCGCAGCGTTGAATAGCTTGTTCGATCGCATAAAGAGATTGCTCAATTCGAGCGCGATTAAAATCTTTTTCAACAGTCTGTAATGCTGCTTCTAAACATTGTTTTGCTTCTTGTAATGATTGAAAAGAGTCTTGGACATATCCGCGGGCATTTTCGTGCATTTCATAATCCTCCTTGCATACTCATATATGTATAGTATGAACAGTAAAGAAGAAAATATAATTTGTTATATTTGTTTGACAATTGAAATGAAATTACGTATAGTAAGAATTAAGTGAATATTTTCTTATCCAGAGAGGTGGAGGGACTGGCCCGATGAAACCCAGCAACCGCGATGCAGGTGCTAATTCCAGCAGAACATATTTGTTCTGGGAGATAAGACGAAGATATATACGTAACTTCTTCTTATCGGAGAGGTTTTTTTATTGCAAAAAAACCGATTACGAAAATTTATATTAAGAAGAAAGGGGTTGCGCGTTACTGTGACACTCGAAAAATACGTAAAACTGCGTAGTACAGTTTATGAATATATGATAGAGCAAGATAAGCCGATATCATTGTTAGATATTCAAGAACATATCGTTTCGCATCATGAAGGAAAATTCACGAAAAAGATGTTACATCAATTTTATTTATCAAGATTATTAGATGAACTGAAACTGGATGGGAAAATTACATTAGCTGATGAATATCTCTATACTGAAAAAGGGGTATTTTATAAAGCGAGAAAAGGGAGCTAAGCTCTCTTTTTTTGAAGTATGTAGAGTAAAAGACTGCTTAAGCAGCCTGATACAGGGAATGGTGTTGAGTGTGTAGTGTCAAAGATTGAATGTGCCTGAAAGAGGCACTTCATATCGGCTGCAAATGAAAAGAGACACCTTCGCCGAATAGGTGTCAGTCGTTTTGTCATATAGACTTGCTATTTGACAGTTATTAGAATAACATGCAGTGGCTCTAGAAGTCAAAAGGGAATTAAAGGAAGAGGGATTGTTATGTACGCTTATTTGTTACATGATATAACGAAATGGATTCCTAAGTACATTATGGATAAAGGGTATGAATATTATGAAGAAGGACATGTAGAAGATGTTGAAATACAAGACAAGAAAATATTTGCTTTCGTTACTGGAAATGCAGGGGACGATGAAGTGATTATTGATCTTGAAGATTTTGCAAAAAGTAGCTGCGAGTGTCCGTATGAGAATCTTTGCAAACATATGGCGGCAGTTGTTTATGATATTCAAAGTGCTGGTGAGAGTACGGTTAAATCGAAATTGCAAGGTTTAGAAAAAGAAGAGTTACTTACAGTATTAAACCGGTTGTTACAAAGTTCAAAAAACGTGCAAATTGTGGAGAAGATGTTAAAGAAGGGGAAACTTTAACTTATAAAGGGAGTTGTTTTGTAGTGAATGTACTTATTGTATACGCTCATCCTAGTCCTTCAAGTTTTAACGCGGCAATTTTAAATCATGTGCAAAAAGGACTACAGGAAACAAATCATTCAGTTACCGTACTTGATTTATATAAGGAGCAATTTGATCCAGTCCTTGTATTTAATGAAGAGAAGAAAAGACGTGACTTAGTAAATGAAGAAGAAACAGCTCGGTACAGAACATTAGTAGAAGAAGCGGATATGTTTCTATTCATCTATCCGATATGGTGGTGGGGGATGCCAGCTATTTTAAAAGGATTTATTGATCGTATTTTCGTTGCCGGATTTGCTTATAAATATGAAGGTGCTCTGCCGAAAGGGTTATTGAAAGGGAAGAAGGCGTGGGTGATTAATACGCTAGATTCACCGTTATGGTACGTCGCACTATTATATCGATCAGCAGATTGGATTATAATGAAGAGAGGTGTCTTACGTTTTTGCGGCATTCGCGATATAAAACGGTCAGTTTTTCAATCTGTGAAAACGAGTAAACGAGAGAAGCGGGAAAAGTGGTTATTACAAATAGAAGAAAAGGCTCGTACATTATGAATGAAATGGAACGTATTATAAACTGTTGTGGGTATGATAACGAACTTTTTCGAACGTATATTACATGTTTGCTTCAATTGAAAAAATGTAGTGAAATATTTGGGCAAATTCAAATAGAGTTAAGAAATGATTACTTAATAAGAGGAATTTGTGAAAGAGAAGTTGATGAAGTAGTAAGGGGAAGTAAAGAATATGATACATATTTTCTTCCTAAAGCTTTACAGTGGAACTTCTTGAGGGAAAATCCACATCTGATTGAAAAAGTATGTGAAGATTTTTTTGCATTTGAGGCATTACACCTTACGGAGATAGAGTGGAAGACCATAATAAATTGCGTGGGAAATAAATGATTTATTATGTAAAAAAGCTAGTATAAAACTAGCTTTTCGTTTAAATAAATAAGAAACATAGACTAATGATAAATCCTGCATATAGTAAGTTCACAACGCAAAATCCCATAATATCACGAGCACCTAAACCTGCTATCGCTAATGCCGGTAATGCCCAGAATGGTTGAATTAAATTCGTCCAAGCATCTCCCCAAGCAATGGCCATTGCTGTTTTTGCAGCAGGTACACCAAGTTCAGCGCCAGCTGGAATCATAATGGGTGCTTGCACAGCCCATTGACCGCCACCAGATGGAACGAAAATATTAACGATGCCAGCACTTAAAAAAGTAAAGAGCGGGAAAGTTGTTTCGTTTGAAATGCTAATAAAGAAATTCGAAATAGCTCCTCCAAGTGAAAGGCCTTCACTATTTGCTCCAATCATCATCCCCATAATTCCTGCATAAAACGGAAATTGAAGTAAAATACCAGAAGCACTTTTCGTAGAGTCTGAAAAAGCACGAATATATCGAATCGGAGTACGGTGGAAAATAAGTCCAGCAATTAATAGCATGAAAATAACGATATCAAGTGTAAGGTTAAAGCCTTTCGTATAAAAGTAATTGAAAATATAAATGAGACCTAACAATCCAACGCAAAGTGTAATGATGATACTATTTTCCATTTTCTCAGCGAACGTATTTTTCCCTACCTCTTGAGCCGCAGCTTCTTCATGAAACACGCTAGGGTCTACTGTAATCGTATGTTTTTCATCTGGATGCATCGCCTTATTAATGAGAGGCATCGTAACTAAAAAGATAATAACTGGAACGAGGGCGTATGGTGAGAATAACGTTTCAGTGATTGGAATCGCTTCTTTAATACTTCCAGCTGTCGTTTTCATTAACGTTTCTCCGCCTGTTGCTAACGTAAGAGGGATAGAAGCAGAAAGCCCCGCATGCCAAATGAGAAATCCAGAGTAAGAAGAAGCAATTGCCAGTCTATAATCTAATCCTTCCAGCTGTCTTGCTACTTCCTTTGCATATAAAACAGATACAACAATACCAAATCCCCAGTTTATGTACGCCCCTAGTAAACTTACGATTGAAATGGCAATAATACCTTGTCCATTTGTTTTTGGTAGTCTTGCCGCTTTCGTTAATCCTTTTTTAATAAGAGGAGCGTTTGCTAAAGCAGATCCTGTCACGAGTACAAGTGCCATTTGCATAGAAAAGGCGAGAAGTCCCCAAATGCCATTACCCCAGTGATTAATCATTTCCACAGGTGTTTGATGCGTTGCAAACATACCAAAGAAGATAACGAAAACAGTTAATAAACATGATAAAATAAACGGTTCTGGCAAGAAGCGTTGCACTAAGGCGACGCAACCATTAGTAAAAGAACGAAACAAAATAGATCAACCTCCTTATGTATATGTATTACAATTATTCGAGGTTGTTTCGTTCATAACCTCTTAAAAATAGAAAATTCTGATATTTTTAAAAGGATTGAAATATGTTCAAGAAGAGTGGTAGCATCATCACCCTGACAGAAAAAGTTGCTTTTTCCCTAATATGAAATATTGCATATAAAAATGAATTGATGCAAATGTAAAAGCTTATTATAATGAAAGCATAAATATACAACACATCTTAATACAGCAAAGAGGAGGAAGGAATATGGAAATCGCAATGGCAGTTTTAAAATTTTTAGGTGGAGTAATTCCTTTAGTTCAAGAACTTTTAAAAGCGTTTATGTAAGTTTATTCGTTAGCTATCATATATCCATCATTATTATATCTTACTAAAAAAAGAACGGGGTGATTTTTTCTGAATATTATGAAAAATTTTAAGGGAAGAAAGTTCCTTACATGTGTATTAGTTAGTCTATGCACTCTTAATTATTCATCTATTTCTTTCGCAGAAACACAAGCCGGTCATGCAAATGATATAACTAAAAATGCTAGTAGCATTGATACTGGTATAGGGAATCTTACATATAATAATCAAGAGGTTTTAGCTGTAAATGGTGATAAAGTAGAGAGTTTTGTTCCGAAAGAAAGTATCAATTCAAATGGTAAATTTGTAGTAGTGGAACGTGAGAAAAAATCACTTACAACGTCACCAGTCGATATTTCGATTATTGATTCTGTAGCGAATCGTACGTATCCAGGAGCTGTACAACTTGCCAATAAAGCTTTTGCAGACAATCAACCGAGTTTATTAGTGGCTAAGAGAAAGCCTTTGAATATTAGTATAGACTTACCTGGTATGAGAAAAGAAAATACAATCACTGTCCAAAATCCGACATATGGTAATGTGGCTGGAGCAGTAGATGATTTAGTATCTACTTGGAATGAAAAGTATTCCACAACACATACGTTACCTGCAAGAATGCAGTATACAGAATCTATGGTGTATAGTAAAGCACAAATCGCAAGTGCTCTTAATGTTAATGCTAAATATCTTGATAACAGTCTAAATATTGACTTTAATGCAGTTGCAAATGGAGAAAAGAAAGTGATGGTGGCCGCATATAAACAAATATTTTATACTGTAAGTGCTGAACTACCTAACAATCCATCTGATCTCTTTGATAATAGTGTTACTTTTGGTGAGTTAACTCGTAAAGGAGTAAGCAATTCGGCTCCACCTGTTATGGTTTCAAATGTAGCTTATGGTAGAACGGTTTATGTAAAATTAGAAACAACATCTAAGAGTAAAGATGTACAAGCTGCTTTTAAAGCTTTACTTAAGAATAACAGCGTTGAAACGAGTGGGCAGTACAAAGATATTTTTGAAGAAAGTACCTTTACTGCTGTCGTATTAGGTGGAGATGCGAAAGAGCATAACAAGGTTGTTACAAAAGATTTCAATGAAATCCGAAATATCATTAAAGATAATGCTGAATTAAGTTTTAAAAATCCAGCATATCCAATTTCATATACAAGCACGTTCTTAAAAGATAATGCAACTGCTGCTGTTCATAACAATACAGATTATATCGAGACGACAACTACAGAATATTCAAGTGCTAAAATGACACTTGATCATTACGGTGCTTATGTTGCTCAATTTGATGTATCTTGGGATGAATTCACATTTGATCAAAATGGGAAAGAAATACTAACACATAAAACATGGGAAGGTAGTGGCAAAGACAAAACAGCTCATTATTCTACAGTAATCCCTCTTCCACCAAATTCAAAAAATATAAAAATCGTAGCAAGAGAATGTACAGGTCTTGCATGGGAATGGTGGAGAACAATTATTAATGAACAAAATGTTCCATTAACAAATGAAATAAAGGTTTCAATTGGAGGAACAACATTATACCCAACGGCTAATATTAGTCATTAGGTTGGAGCAAAGCGCCCTGTTTATAGGGCGCTTTTTTTACTTAGGTGAAAGGTAGATTGGCGTTTCTCGCCTTCAAATTCATATTTTACTCTAATAGTCTATGAAATTTAATTAATTAAATGTAAAATTTATATAGAAGATTATATGAATTTCTGAGGAACCCTAGATATATTATTCTACAGTTTGACCAAATGATAGAGTGAAAGTTTTGCAATGTCTAAAACGATTTAGAAACACGAGGAGAGGATTACATTGACTATTTATGAGCAATTTATAGAGGCGCTTCAAGAAAAAATAGGCGATATTGTAACATCTGCAGAGATAAAGGACAGATTAATAACAAAATTTAATACGAAACCGGGGAGTATGAATCCTGCTGATTATTGTTATAACCGCTATAACAAAGGAAGAGATGTTAATAAAAATCTGTTTATATATATAAACAAAAAAACTTATAGATATGTAGGTGAAAATTATCCTTATACTGGATTAGTTTTTCACAAGCCTAAAGGGGCAGAGTTTGAATCTGTTGTAGGTGAGTGGGATAATGGGAAACTTCTTTTTTATAAGGATCAAATAGGAATCTCACAAATTAAAAAGTTATATGAAGAATACTTTGAAATGTTAAGATTTGAAATGAATATTCTTGGTTGTAAGGCGACTGAATTAAGACATCTTATAGGTCGTCTAGGTGAATTTTTTTGTGTCCTTTACACGAATGGTGAGCTATCCAAAGTGACGAATCAGCATGGATATGATGTCATTAAAGATGGAAGAAGAATAAGTGTTAAAACAACTGCCCAAGAAAAAGGGTTTATCACAATCAATCAAAATACATTTGACCAATTCGATGACTTCTTCGTAGTTCAGTATAAAGATGATGATTTGAAAGTAATATTTTATGGGCCAAAGGAAGAGATCCCATCACTTAGACCATATGGGAATACTTATGAGGTTGATATACATTCTTTAAAGAGAGTAGAAAAGACACTCGTATAAGGGTATCTTTTTTTGCAGAAGTAAGCAGCTCCAACGATGATTATTCAGCTTTGTAATTGTTATAGGAATCATATGAAATCAAAAATATTAGTGCGCAGTGACTAATATTTTCTATCCAGCCCCATCAAGCTAAAAAAGAACATATACTAACATATTCTTATAGAGCTGCATGTAACTTTTTTAAGGCTTCATGCATCAGTGTGGTTCTATACATTCACTTGATTGTTGAATATGCAGGAATGTTCCTCATTGCTCTCATGTTTATCTGTTTTGAGATAAAAGTTAGAAAATTTGAAATGTTAGTTGTATACATTGTGTTAAATATTGTAAAATGAAATGGTACTAAAAAAAACAAATTGGTACCAAGGGTTCAGGGGGCGGATTATGAAGCAAAGAATAGTAACAGAAACAATTCATCAAATTCAAACGAAGGGGTTTACATTTACAATTAGTGATTTAGCAAAACAATTAGCTGTCAGTAAGAGGACAATCTATGAGCACTTTTCTTCAAAAGATGAAATAGTAGATGAAGTTATTCGTAATGTAATAGAAAGTATTCAAGAAAAGGAAAAAAATATCGCTGAAGATGATACGTTACAAATAGTTGACAAAATAAGACTCATCTTAATTTGCATTCCACAACAATTTACATTTATGGATGCACGTTTATTAGTAGAACTAAAAAAACATCATTATTACCAATGGTTAAAATTAGATGAGTTTTTACGTGAAGGCTGGTCTACTGTAATTGGCTTAATAGAAGAGGGAATGAGAGAAGGTAGCATAAGAAAAATTCAAATTCCGTTTTTTATTGAAGTGTATTTAGGGGCACTGAATCGCATATATGATCCTATGTTTATTGAAAAGAGTGATTATACATTGGGAAGTATGCTTGAATCGATTATGGACATGTTACTATATGGCATTTCTAATTCGAAATAGAAGGTGGGAGAGTAGTGCAGTGGATTTATTTATGTTTAGCAATTTTATTTGAGGTAGCAGGTACAACTGCGATGAAACTATCTGATGGATTAACGAAACTTGTACCAAGCATTCTTATTTTTGTATTTTATGTAGTAAGTTTTGCATTTCTGTCATTTGCATTAAAAGGGATGGAGATGTCCGTTGCATATGCGGTGTGGTCAGGTATGGGAATTGTAACGATTACAACAATTGGTTTTATTTATTTTGGAGAAAGTATCAATATAATTAAGATACTAGCAATTCTTTTTATTTTAATTGGAGTCGTAATATTAAATTTTAATAGTGCGGCACATGAAGCGAAGAAAAAAGAAATGGTGGAGGAACGTATACATTGAATCGATTAAAGTATTTTTTCTTTATTACTGATTTTGGGTTTGTTGTATATTGGCTCATAACAATTTTTCATATGATTCCGCAAGAATATTTGTTTAAAGATTATGAAGATCCTATTTTAGTAGCATGGAATTGGTCTTTCTTGCCTCTAGATTTGTTAATCTCGTTAACGGGATTTTTAAGTTTGTATTTGCATTCTAAACAAAAACATACTTGGAGCCACTTTGCATTTCTATCATTAATTTTAACTTTTTGCTCAGGGTTACAAGCTCTAGCATTTTGGACAATTCGTTTAGATTTTGATATGTCTTGGTGGATCCCTAATTTATATTTGTTAGTTTACCCATGCTTCTTTTTTAAAAGTTTTTGGAGAGAGTGTGGATCGTATGAGATTAACACGAGAAAAGAATTCATGTAATATAGATAGCAACTTTAAGCACATTCGAATTCTAGATTTTAAAACATTTCAGTTTCTAGATCCGTTTTTTTCGCCAGCTATACAGCAAAAGTCAAAATGAAGATAGCCGATGATTCCTACGGTAAGGAATCATCGGCTTGTATTATGTATGTTGAGTGAGTTCACGTTTCTGGAATAATTGTAATAGCGATGGTCCGAACCGGAGCCTCTATTTCATCTTTATTTTGGCTATTGTAGTATTTAATCATTAATTCGTTAAGTTCGCTTTGAAATTTTCCAAAGCGTTCTTCATCTAGCTTTAATTCCACTACAGAAAAAGTAGCAGTATCTTCTTGACTGTTTTGTTCCTCTAATTTCTTAAGGTAACTTTGATATTGTGTCATAAGTGATAACTGATAATAGGAAATGTAGTTTAATTTTTCATCATCAGATAAGCCTTTCCATTCACTTCCTTCAATTTTTGCATCTTCTTCATTGATTGCGTAATATTTTTCAGAAACAGATTTTACCTTTTTTTCTTTAATTACATGGACGATACCAGAATCAACCATAGTTTGTAGCTGTCTATATAGTGTAGCTTGTGGTACATTTTTAATGATTTTTACCATTTCTAACGGTGTTAGCCCATTTTCCTTATTTCTCATTAACACTTGGCAAATTTTCATTCTTACTGGATGCATTAAAATTTCAACTTTATTACTCATTCGCTCACCTTATTTATCATATATTTTTATTCTCATTATAAATAATGAGAATAATGTTTGCAATTCATTCGTTTATGATTTATCATTATCAATAATGAGAATGAATTTAGGGAGGAATGACAATAATGCAACTACATTATGGATTGAATGATCTTAAAGACATTGATATTATGACTTTTCTACCTATTATATTGCCAGTTATTGCAGTGGGGGCACTTTTAGTTTTTATTGCATTCATTGATTTATACCGAAATAGAAAAACAAGAAAAAATGTACTTGTATGGACGTTCATTATTCTTTTCGTTAATATATTGGGACCTATCTTGTACTTTGTTATAGGGAGAAAGGACAGTGGGAAATTATGAAATTAGAGATTAAAAATGTAACAAAATCATTTAAAGGAAAAATTGCTGTCAATAATTTCTCGATGGAACTGCAAGCGGGGGAATGCGTCGGATTAATTGGACCAAACGGAGCAGGAAAATCTACATTAATAAAAGTAATTTCGGATATTACTAATCCAACTGCTGGTGAAGTTTTATTGAATGGGATAAAAATATCAAAAATGAAAAGTGAAATTGGTTATTTACCTCAATATCCTAATTTTTTTCATTGGATGACAGCGAGAGAAACGCTTATGTTTATGGGCCAACTTTCGGGATTGAATAAAGTAGAATTGTCAAAGTCAATTCCAGAAATTTTAGAGAAAGTTGGACTAAAGGGTGAAGAAAACGCAAAGGTTAGTACATTTTCTGGTGGAATGAAACAACGACTTGGTATTGCACAAGCATTATTGCATAAACCTTCGCTTATTGTCATGGATGAACCGGTATCCGCATTAGATCCGATCGGCCGGCGAGAAGTATTGAATCTGATTGAAGAAATAAAAAAAGATACAACCATTTTATTATCAACCCACATCTTAAGCGATGCAGAAGAAATCTGTGAACGATTTGTCATTATAAAAGATGGAACAAAAATAGAAGACACAACGATTACCGAACTTTTACACCGTAATAGTGAAAATAAATTGATTATTGAAATAACAACTAAAGATCAAAAGTGGATTGAAGTTGTAAAAAAATTACCGTATGTGAAGGACGTAGAAGTGGTTGGGCTTAAAATCAAAGTGAAGGTTGAAAGTATCGAAATCAATAAAAATATGTTACTGCAAAATGCACTCGAACATAAAGTGAACATCGTTAAATTTGAAATGAGCAACGATACTTTAGAAGAAATTTTTTTGAAATTGGTGGTGCAAAAATGAACAACTCAATTGTATTGATAAAAAAAGAATATGTTCAAATGTTACGTGATTTTAAGATTATTTGGCTACCAATTGTTTTTATATTTTTAGGCGCGACACAACCGATAGTAACTCATTATTTACCATCAATTCTAGAAGCATTAGGTGGAGGGCAGGGAATTATCATTGATCCAAATATGGCAACACAAAAAGGAGGCGTAGTATTAGCAAGTACATTAGGATCCCAGTTTGATCAGCTTGGACTTATGATTCTAGTGATTTCTATGATGGGTGCAATTCAAACCGATAAAGAAAATGGCATGTTGGCCTTTATTTTAACAAGGCCAGTTACTGTTACTTCATATGTAGGTGGGAAAATAGTGTCAAACTATTTAATGGTAGCGTTTAGTGTAACAATTGGATACGTAACTTCTTATCTATATGTAAATTTTCTTTTTACTGCCGTTCCATTTGCGCACCTAATTACTGGATTACTATTGTATCTAATTTGGATTCTTTTTATCGTATCTTTCACAACAATGATAAGTACTATTTTTCACAGTCAAGGTATGATTGCATTAATTTCAATTGTTTTCCTTTTAGCCTGTAGAGTAATCGTCGGTTTGAATCCAATAATGGATTTGCTTAATCCAGCAAGTATGAGTAAGTATGCAATGGAAACGTTAGTTACGGGGGGCGTACATTCAAACGCAATAATTACAGGAGTACTAACTATAGTTTGGATCTTATTGACACTCTTCGTAACGTATTATTGGATTGCTAATAAAAAGTTTCATTATGAATAAACGTGATGAGGGTAATGGGGTGTTGGAAGTACTACGAGAACAGTAGTGCCATATGAATAAGGGACAATAAAAAAATTCTGGATGCAAGAGGATTTTTTTATTGGGAATAGTAAGGAGGAGGGGAGGTGCATTACATATGGGAAAAGGTAGAAGTAATAATGCTGGTAAAAAGCAACCAAATTTCGATGATTCATCTAATTTCGCTAAACAAAGTCAACCGACAGAAAAGAAGAAGAAATAAAAAAAGGAGCTCTCTTTATGAAGAGAGCTCCTTTTTTTAGATATATTGATGTTTCAACACAACAGATCGTGTGTTCAATCAAATAGTCATACATGTAAGGTTTAAACTCCTGCTTCCACTACTGTGGAAGCTTCTCTAAATGATGTGCAATATCAATATACATATTGGAGTAAACGGAATGGATTTCATTACTTGGCGTAGCGTTAGAAGAGAAGTGGACAATTACCATATTCGCTTTCGGATCGATGTAAAGTGTTTGTCCGTAACTACCTAACACTTCGAAAGCACCTTGTTCATTGTGCGGAATCCACCATTGATTATGATAAGAAATGGAAGCGCCAGGGCCAACTGCAAGTTCACCTTCTTGAACATTTTTTATTTCTTCAGTAATAGAAGAAGGGAGAATTTGTTTTCCGTTATATTCCCCGTTATTTAATAATAATTGTCCGAATCTCGCCATATCTCTAGCAGTTGCATTTAAACCAGCGCTTGCTTGTTCAACTCTTGTTTCATCTGTAACGTAATACGCGTTTTCTTCCATACCAATTTGAGACCAAATGAGCTCACTAACGTTTTCAGCTAATGATTTACCAGTAATCGTTCGAATAATCCAAGCAAGTGTTTCTGCTGATCCATTATCGTAAGAAAAATCGGAACCAGGCGGTGCAGTTTCTTCTGCTTCTCGTAACATATCATAAATTTTCATGGGACCATCGTAATTTTTACCTCGAGGTAAAATATTGCTTGCCAAGTATAGTTGTGCATCTTGATTTTCTAACGCTGGATGTTCATATCCGTGAGTAGGATATTCTACAGAAACTTGCATATCCAATAATTGCTGAAGCGAGGCTTTACCAAACGGTGTATTTTTTAATTCTTTTATATATGTGTCAGCTTTTTTTTCTAAGTCAATACGATTTTCTTCAGCGAGAGATTGTATTATTGCTCCGGTAAATACCTTTGCTAATGACGCCATACCATGCGGTTCGCTTTCTTTATATCCATTGAAATATCGTTCATATACAAGTTGTCCATTATGTACAACGACAAAAGCATCCGTTTTGTTATCGTCTAAAAGTTTTTTTAGAGGAGTTGTATTTCCAAATCTACGCTCTACAGCAAAATCGTCTAAGTTTTGCAAAGCGGTAGAGAAATGGGAAACTTGATCTGGGTTATGATTTACCTCGTTAATTAAAGTGAATTCTTTCATATGTGTATACGACCAACGTAAGTACGGGTCATCTAGCCAATTTTTTTTCGTCACGTTATTTTTCGATGGGATTGTTTTATTGTGTTTGAAGTATGTAAAACCGAGCCCTGTAATTACAAATATGAATGTGATTATGAGTAAGAGTAGGGGAGATTTTTTTAGTTTCATAGGGGTCCCTCCTTTTTATTTCTATTATAAGTATACGCTTCAATTGAAAGAAATACAAAATAAGGAAAGTAAACGGATAAGTTTACTTTCCTTATTTACGTTAAGCGGATATTTGTCCGTCTGTTCGCTGTTTCTTGAATTTTTGTTTTCGTCCGTGTAATCCATAGTATAAAAGTAAAGTGAACGCAACGATAATAGCTGCGATGAAATACATATTATGGTAACTTGATTTCGCTGCGACGATACCTAAAATGAAAGAACCAAAACCGAGCCCACTATCAAAGAATGAGAAGTACGTAGCTGTCGCAGAACCACGTCGATGGTTTGCAGCGGCAGAAATCGCAATCGTTTGGAAGCTTGGAATTAATGTTCCGTAACCTAGACCGATTAACATACCTGCGCCAAGGAACCAAAACGGAGTTTGAGCTTGGCTTAAAATGAACATACCAATTGTGAAAATAATGATAGCTGGGTAAACAAGTACATTTTCACCGAAGCGATCAAAAATCTTTCCTGTAAATGGACGAGAAATGACAACAACGAGTGCGTATAAAATAAAGAAGTAACTAGCAACTTCTCCTAAACCGAGCTCTTTCGCATAAATAGGAATAAAGGATAAAATACCACTATAAGAAAAGGCTAAAACAAATCCTGTCAGAGCGATTGGAATAGAAGCAGGTTCAAGTAAGTCTTTCCATTTCATTTTTTCTCGTTTTTGTTTGCTCACTGGTACTTCATGCGGAATATTTACAAGTAGTCCTAATAAAAATGCAAGCAATGAAAATACGGAACAAACGATAAATAGTACAGTGAATGAAAAATGAGAAATAATTGTTAAACCTAAAAAAGGACCAATTACCATTGGCAGACTCATAAATACGCCGAAATAGGCAAGTGCTTCGCCTCTTCTATGAGCTGGCGCAACATCTGTGACAATCGTACCAGTTGCAGTTGTTGCCATACCGAACCCAATACCATGTAAGAAGCGAAGGGCAAGTAATAAAAATAAACTTTGTGCACCGAAATACATAACGGTAGCAGCTAAAAATAGTGAAAGTGAAATAAATAAAATTTTCTTTCTCCCTAATTCATCAAGCCATTTTCCTGTAAATGGTCTACATAAAACAGATGAAATAAGAAAAACAGTTGCAACTAAACCAATTTCCTCAGGTTTTCCTTTTAGGCCGTCTATTACATAGACGGGTAAAGTAGTCATAAGCATATAAAATGTTAAGAAGAGAAATAGACTACTAAAACAAGTTCCGAGGAAATCCTTCGTCCAAAGTTTCTCACTTTGCATGGTCATCCCTCCAAGTTAATCTAAGTTTTTAATAATTTGTTGTAACACTTGAAATGCTTGATGTAAATCATCTTCGTTAATACCTTCTAGTGTCTTTTCTTCGAAAGTATCCACTTCTTCTTGCCATACCGGAATCATTTTTATCGCTGTTTCTGATAACGAAATGAGCTTCTCACGGCGATCTTTTCCTTCTGTACGAATAATCCAGCCCATCGTTTCCATACGTGTTAACGTACGGGTCATCGTTGGTGATTCAACGTTTAAATACTGACATAATTCTGTTTGCGTACAAGAACCAGTTTGATTGATACGGAAAATAACAGCCCACTGCGCACTAAATAACCCAGTTGGAGATACGCGTTCATTAAATTTCTTCGTAAACTTGCGAGAAGTCTGGCTGACGATGTGAAAAAAATGTTGTTTTTCGTCCATGTATTTTGATCCTTTCAAATTAGTTACCTAGCTAACTATATACTTTTTTATTTTAATTGTCTAGTAATAGACATGTTGATTTATGTAAAAAATTCTTATAGGTTTTATGTTGCGAACGTATATTCTACGTGCTATTCTTTAAGTAAGTAAAGAATTTTCTTTCTATTAAATAGAATGGGGGAACTTGTGATGATTAAGCCTGCAACAATGGAGTTTGTTTCACTATCGAACGGAGAAACGATTGCATATCAGGAAGTTGGAAGGCGAAATACAGATATTCTTGTACTTATTCACGGGAACATGACATCGTCACAACACTTTGATTTAGTTATTGAAAAGCTGCAAGATCAATACCATATTTACGCTCTCGATTTAAGAGGATTTGGTCAATCAACGTATAATAAAGCGATAGATTCAATACAAGACTTTGCAGAAGATGTAAAATTATTTATCGACGGGTTAAAACTAAAGAAATTTTCATTAATGGGCTGGTCAATGGGCGGTGGTGTTGCAATGCAATTTACAGCGAATCACCCAACTTTTGTAGAAAAGTTAATTTTAGTAGAATCAGTAGGAATGAAAGGATACCCAATCTTTAAAAAAGATACGAATGGGCAGCCGATTGTATCAAGTTTAGTAAAGACGAAAGAAGAAATTGCGCAAGATCCAGTACAAATCGCTCCAGTGCTAGACGCGATAAAAAATATGAACAAACTATATTACCGTACAGTATGGAATCTATTAATATATACACATAATCAACCTGAACCGGATCGTTATGAAAAGTATTTAGATGATATGTTAACGCAACGTAATTTCGTAGATGTGAATTATGCGCTCATTACATTTAATATTTCAGATGAACATAATGGGGTTGTAGAGGGAAGTAAGCAAATTCATCATATTAAAGCGCCGACACTCGTCATACAAGGTGACAGAGATTATGTCGTACCGCAAGTAGTCGGTGAGGAGTTAGCAAAACATTTGCCAAATGCAGAGTTGAAGGTATTAGAAGATTGCGGTCATTCGCCGTTTATTGATTGTTTAGATGTATTTATAAAGCATGTAGAGGATTGGTTAGAACAGAAATAATCCCCGAAATGAAAGGTATTGCATATACTATAACATTGTAAGTAAAAGGAGAGATTATCCATGCACCATCCGTTCTTCATTGCGCATTCTCCATATAATCATCATGTGTATACAAAAATGATGATAGCTCCGCTGTATATGCAAGTTTCACCAGTTGTAGTTCCGTTACAAATACAACAGCCACCAATTGTTCATTCGCATCATTATTTGTATGAAACTGCTTTTTATAAACATCCGTATTTCAAGCAATTCCATAACAATGTGAAAGCACAAGTTTGGGAAGGATAAGAAGCTAAAAGATTCATTCTTTTAGCTTCTTTTTTATTGCGAATATTCGTACACGCATTTGTAGAAACAGTTTATAATGAAAAGTGGAAAGCGTGAGAAGGAGAGGGAAAGGGATGTCGATACGTTTTACTTTTTGGATTATGGTTGGGATTGTAGCAATTTCGGGTTTGTCACAAGGTATGCTCTTACCTGCCATTGCAATGATTTTTGAACAAGAAGGGGTTAGTTCAAGTATTAATGGTATTCATGCGACGGCATTGTACATTGGGATATTAGTTATTTCGCCGTTTCTTGAAAAACCGATGCAAAGGTTTGGAATGAAGCCAATTATCGTGATTGGTGGGTTTCTCGTTATTATTTCATTATTCTTTTTTACACAAACATTTTCGTTTTGGGTATGGTTTATCCTTAGATTTCTAGTTGGAGTGGGAGATCATATGCTACATGTCGGAACACAAACATGGATTACGACAACATCGGATCCGAGTAAAATAGGTAGACAAGTATCGATATACGGTGTATTCTTCGGAATTGGTTTTGCCGTCGGTCCGTATTTAGCAAGCACAGTTCAGTACGGTCTTGCAACGCCATTTATTATATCTACTATACTTTGTCTAATAGGTTGGCTGTTATTATTACCAACAAAAAATGCATTCCCGGCGCAAGATGAAAGAGAAGTGAAGAGTGAATCATCATTTTCACGTTATAAACAAGTTGTTGGATTAGGATGGATTGCACTGCTGGGACCACTTGCATATGGTGTACTGGAAGCAATGTTAAACAGTAACTTACCAGTATACGCGCTTCGAAAAGGATGGTCCGTTTCAGAAGTATCCTTCTTATTACCAGCATTTGCAGTTGGGGGCATTATTACACAAATTCCGCTCGGTATATTAAGTGACAAATACGGAAGGGATCGTATTTTAACGTGGACGTTCTGCATAAGTACGGGCATTTTCTTGCTTGCAGCCGTATTTGATCAATATTACTGGATCGTCTTTGCCTGCATGTTGTTAGCGGGTATGGTCATTGGATCGTGCTTCTCGTTAGGACTTGGATTTATGACAGATTTATTACCGAGACACTTATTGCCAGCAGGTAATATATTATCTGGAATTGCCTTTAGTTTAGGAAGTATACTGGGACCTGTATTAGGAGGCGTATTTATAGAAAAAATACAGTATACAAGCTTTTTTATTGCGGTTATGATTATAATAGGAATTCTCGCAATGTTATATATGATCTACATGAAGAATCAATTCGCATCAAGAAAAATAGAAAGTAGGTTAGGGCATGACAAAACAACCTAATAAAAAGAAATTTGAAGTACTCGAAAACGAAACAATTACAGACTGCTTAGCACGTATGGAACAAGAAGGCTATGCACCGTCTCGCCGCATGGAAGAGCCAATCTTTCATGAGGTGAAGAAAGACGGCAAAACAGTAGTAGAACCGTGCGGTAGGAAGATTGTTTTTGAAGGGAAATTGAAGTAATACGCTATATAAAAAGAATTTGCTTTTGGGTACAAGCAAGATAAAAAATAGAGTCACATAAAAAAACGCTATTGATTCCAATATCAATAGCGTTTTTGTTTTTAATAAATATTTAGATCAAAATGAATTTCTGCTTGAATGGAACTAGCAAAATCAATAATGTTTTTTTGTAAATACATTGCGGGTGATTCGTTATTCTCAATTTGAATGACTACCATAAATAGAAATTCTAAATCATATTTTTTCTTAAGCTGTTTTAATGGTTCTGTTTTCTCTTCAAGTGATTTTAGAATAACATACAACTGATTATTTATATCGTATGATTCTTGATAGCCAGTGCTTAAAGTCCAATTAGTTTCTTTTCTATATAGGGTTTTGGTGGATACAAGATTCGGATTATCACGTCTTGCAACAACATCACCTTTTTTATAAGTTCTTGTAGGCTCGATACTTAGGGCTTCAGTAATTGCTTCAAGGGGGAATATATCACCCGTTGCACTAAAATAAGCCATAACTTTGGTTTTATCCAGAATGGTTCCTCCTCTATTATTAAGATGTTATTTATATTACATTATAAAAACTTACAAATGTATTTACTAGAATGTAAATGTTTTTTTTATTGAATTTCGGCGTTGGGACATGAATGATAAAGCTAGATATACATACCTTTGTAGGAAAGAACAATTATACAAAAGTAGGATGCTTAAAAATATATTAATTTGTATGATAAAAACAAAATATAATTTAGAAAATCAGAATGTAGGGGAGGGAGCAATATATAATGATACAAAGCATATATGAAACTCATTTACATGTAAGAAATTTAGAAAAAGCGATAGATTTCTATCAAAATAAGTTAGGATTAACAGTAGCAAAAAAACTATTGAAAAGACGAGTTGCATTCTTTTGGGTAGGAGAACGTAAAGAGCAAATGCTTGGATTATGGGAAGTACATAGTAATGAAGATTTTGAGATGAAACACTTCGCTTTTCGTGTAGATGTAGAGTTTTTAAAGATTTCTAAATTATGGTTAGAGAATCGTGGAATAGAGGTAGTAGGGAGTCAGGGGAAAGGGAATGAAGAACCAATTGTTCAAAGATGGATGCCAGCTGCAAGCGTATATTTTCTAGATTGTGATGGAAATAAATTAGAGTTTATTTCTATGTTATATGATGATCCAGATGAATTAGAATATGCAACGTATTTAAGTGAATGGGAAGCGGAGCACCAAGAAGAATAAAGTGAAACTTTAATCAGTAGGGGTTTTATAGCTTTGTATTATGTTAAATAGATAGAGACAAAAAATCCTTCAAGAAAAGGCATGTTCTTGAAGGATTTTTTTATTGTTTGTAACTTATTAACGATCTTTACGTTTAGATATTTCAGCGCGTTGAATATAACCATCAGAGAAGCTGAAATAAAGAGAATAGCTTCCTCGATTATATATAAAGCCTTCGCTAGTCATATCCTCTCCGATTAAATCGGGCTCACCAAACCACTCTTTTAATTCATTGATAGAAATATCCATTTTCACCCATATATATCTAGCGTCCCAAGGGTACATATCAATATTATAATCGCCGTATACCGCTATATTAGGTGCATCACATTCTGTACATGGTGCTTTTTTCAAAACATCAGGCACTCCATATTCTTTTTTTACTTCAGATATATCTTTACGCAATGAATTTAATGTAAATGGACCAAACGTTCCATTCTGTAAAGCGGTTGTTAACATTTGTTTCAGTTCTTCTTTTGAATTGATGTTGAAATTATAATTTCTGTTTTTTGCTATTGCATTATAGAAAAATTGTGCATACTGCTCACGCTTCACAAATGTGTTTCCGTTAAAATTACCGGACTCGTCACCTTGTGCTATACGGTTACTACGCAGTGTATTTACAGCTTCATAAGCCCAATGACCTTTTGGTACGTCTTTAAATTTTCCTTGTTCTTTTGATTCTAAATGAAATGCTTTTTGTAATATTACTGCCATCTCATATCGAGTTAATACATCATCTGGACGGAATGTACCTGTTCCATCACCTGTCATAATTCCAGCTTGCGCAATGGCTTTAATATCTTTTTCAAACATATGATTTGCAATATCACTAAACATATTTCCTTGTTTATCGTCTACTTTTAAACCTAAATGTCGATTGACTAAAGAAGCTACCTGTCCTCTAGTAACATTGTCGCCAAAACCAAATTTCCCATTTCCATACCCCTTATAAATCCCTGCTGCTGCTAAGTAATCAATAGCATCTTTTGACCAGTGGTCCTTTGGTACATCTGTAAATACAGTGTTCGTATTACTAGCTACATTATAGCTATTCGTAGTTGTTTGTGCATTAGCTGTGCCTACCATCGTTGTAGTTACTAGTGCTGCAGTAATTACGAATCCGAAAAAATTTTTAGCTTTGCTTGTTTTCTTCCCCATTTGCGCAAGCCTCCCCGGTTTCATTTAACTTTATTAAATATACTCATTACGATGCATGCATTTAATACAACTAAATGCATGCATCGTAATTGTAACATGTAAGTTATAATTATTTGTCATTTATTTCCGTAATGTGGATGGAATTTTGATAATATAACCAAAAATGTGGATAATTGATATTCAGCGTTATTTAATGATGATACATACAGTAAAATGTTCTGTTTTCCATTCTACGATAGAAAACAGAACGTATATTTGGTATAATCGAAATATACTATATGAAACGATGTACATGAGTTTGACATGTATGTATTAAGGTACGTACTACATAACAATAACTACGCTTTATACAAATCAATCGTTAGAAAGGAAAAGAAGTAATGAATCAAATTTCATTTGAAGATTTATTTGAAGAAGAAAACGCGAAAGAAAAGGTGGAGGTAGCTGAAATACCAGTACCTTTATCACCATTGCAAAGAGATATATTGGAATTAATGGATTCTGAAGAAATAAGTGCACTTGAGCTGTGTGAACAATTAATACGAGCTGGAAAAATATCAGATGAAAGATTCACAACGAATAAGCCGAAAGCATATGGAGAAGTATGCTTACTATTAGAAGGATTTGTTAAAGAAGGAAAGCTTATTTTTGTCAAAAGTGATGAGAAAAGAGATAGGGTTTATAAATGGAATGAAGAAGCTTCTAACATATAAGTTGTCCAGAGGCAAACGAATGTTTTCTAAGAAGAGAGTTCAGTAGTCAAAGAAAAAAGTGGTAGCAATCACGAAAGATTGCTACCACCTTTTTCTTTTTTAACATCTTACATATTTACGTTTGAACCCAAGTCTGCCTCTATCAAGTTCTTTCTGAATACTCTCTGCAGCATTTAGCAAACTGCTTTTTTTATTAGCACGTTTTACTTCAACTATACCAACTTCTTTTGCAATCTCGACTGCCTTTTCGTGTAGTGGCACATATGAAATTGCTACAGTGTTTAGAAAATTATTCATAGCGGATTTAGTTCGTTCTGGCGAATCATGGATTGTCTTTTTCACCATTTCAAGCATATCGGAAAGTTTGCTTTCAGAAAACTCATCGTCTTTGCGATTTCCTAAAAGCCAGCAGTAGCAACTCCAGCCTGCAGACATTTTAAGCTCTTCACCACTTGCAATCCATTTATCAGCAACTTCTTGAGCGATATTTGATTCGGATAAAGTAACTGCCACCACATAATCAGACAACATATAAAAATACGCTCCGTCTATCCATCGATCAAAATCAGACTCCCTCATAGCTTTCGGGTCCGCAATAATGCCTGCAAAATACATAGCATCGTAGTTGCCTGTGGCATAAAGTTCTTCTGCTAACTTTTGGTTTATTTTTATTTTTTTTGCGATTGGTTTCATAGCACCTGTAGCTACGCCGAAAACTGGTTCCTGCGCACCGTTAGATATGTATATTTTTTTCGTTCGTTCCTTGCCTAGAGCTTCAAGCTCTTGCATAACTGTTTTAAAATCCAAAGCTGTGCACTTCCTTTCTTTATGTAAAGACCATTTTAATTGCGAACAACTAGCCAATATTTTTTATCATGTTTTCCATACTTTCTAATTTTAAATCTTATGTGAGTAGGATGTCTACTTTCTATCATTTGTTGATAATTCAGTTAGTGATTTTGAAATTTTAGCTTTTTACATAGAGTTTTAGCATAAAAAAACTAATGATTAAAATTTCACTTTAACTTTGACTCTTTCTCGGTATTATCATGTTATTATTTGGTAAGGGGATAAATGGAATGTAAAGTTAAACATGTGAGGTTGGTTATAAATGATGAAGACATTTACGAGAATAGTATTAACTGCAGTGATGCCAATTAGTATGAGTATGGGTTGTGAAAATACTGAAAAAACTGAAGCAAAAGAGCCGAAAGCGATACAATCGGAGAAAAAGGATTATACGGATTACTCATATGGAAGCAAAGGTATAGTAGTAAGCGGAAAAGCGAAAGAACGTCAACAATATGAGGTTGGATATATGGATGATAACAAGTTAATTGGGATTGACGAAAATATTGAGGACTGTATTGTATTAGATAATAAGGATAAAGCAGGTCTTGTTTGGAAACAAATAGAGCGTGGATCGATTATTGAAGTGCAATATGGTAAGGATCGCAATGATATTGTAGGCGTACAATTAGTAGGAGATCGTGAGCCATACGAAATTAGTGATAAGTTTGATCGAAATACGATAAACGAGATTGTCGAAAATGTTAAAGGGAATTTGTAATAGAAGCTAAAATGAAAAAATATTTAAATTTACTATTAATAAAGTCGATTCCTTATGGAGATAAGAAATCGACTTTATTAATTATCTTTTTTGTAAGTTGTCTTTCCAAATAAAACTCATTTCAATGTAAAAGGTTACATCTATATTATCGCAAGAATGTAAAAATGTTAATATTTTCAAAGAGGAAAGTATAAGGAAACAGCATTTATTTAATAGAGACTTGATAGTTATGAAAAATTATAAACATCCTTCTTGTTGAAGCAAAACAGTAAAAGGTATCCTAATCTATTTTTTGAGAAGTAGTAGTGTGCATGTGCAAAAGGGGACAAGTTCTTTTGACGGCAATAGCAATTGGTTATAAAATAATGTCTGTTAAGGGATTTTTTAGAAACTATCATTCGCCTGCTGGGGATAAAATGAAAAGGCGGAATAACCATATTTTTATACATAGTAGATTCATAGTCTTTCACGAATGAGAAAATAAAGGGAGGTTGAGATATTTACACGAACAGTGTAGATATCGATTACAGCAATGAATATTAAAAAACGAGTAATCGCACTATCAACAAGTCTAGTAATTTTAGGGAGTGCACCTTTATCAATATCAGCAGAAGAGATAAATAAATCTCATAATGACCAGCTTCGTATTGCACAAGGGGAGCGTGGAACGAACGTATTACGTTATTCTAATTTCAATCTAGAAACTCCAGATCACATGCAAATTAATGAAGCAGAAGTATCAGAGAACGAGGAAATTCTTCTAGAAGAATATAAACATAAACATGATGAAACAGAAGAGTTACATAAAATGAAAGAAGCGAAAAAAGGTGAAGTAGCAGAAGATGAAGCCATTTCAAATATTGAAAAGGCATTTGAACATGTAGACGGTCGAAATGATGGTTCTACTCGCGAAATGAAGCCGGTTGAAAAGCGAAGAGCTATTCAGTATAGCGCATCGATGACTACGAAGAAATATGGAACACTTGCAGGTGTCCCGTTTGTAGAGTGGATTGTTCCAGCAGGAAACCCTGATATTCGCCCCGCTAATCCGATGAAAGCACGTTATATTACAATTCACGAAACTGCAAACACTGCCCGCGGTGCAAATGCTGAAAACCATGCGAAGTATTTATATAAACAAGCAACGGAAGGTACGTTCCGAACAGCTTCATGGCATTTTACTGTAGACGATAAACAAATTTATCAGCACTTACCAACAAATGAAAACGGTTGGCATGCAGGAGATGGGGATGGATCAGGAAATAGAGAATCTATCGGGATTGAAATTTCAGTTAACCAAGATGGAGATTACAATAAAGCGTTAGAGAATGCAAAGAGACTTGCAGGTTATTTAATGAACAAAGAAGGTATTAGTGCGGACCACATTTATAGGCATCAACAATGGAGCGGGAAAAACTGTCCTGATATTTTAATTTCTCGTGGGAATTGGACTGGCTTCGTACAAGGTATTCAATGGTATGCAAATGTTAACGCACAAATTGATTCGCCTTTACAAGAAAGAAATGAGCTATTTGATTCCAATGAATATAATCCAGCTGAACCTAATATGGAGCTTGTAGTGAATGGTGATGGTATAAACGTACGTAGTGGTTCGGGACTTGAACATCATATCGTTCGTAAAGCTTCAAACGGAGATCGTTACAAAGTGTTAGCAGTTAAAAATGGTTGGTATAAAGTAGGTAACGATGAGTGGATTTTCTATAACCCAAGTTGGATTAAAATAAACTATAATATGCCACATAAAGAAGTACAAAAACCAAAAGATGATATTACAGGTGGATGGTTTGAAGGGAACATTCGTAAGCTGAACAGCCTTGGAATTATGCACGGTGAAGGAAATGGTGTATTTGCGCCTTATCGTAATGTAACGAGAGCTGAGTTTGCTGCATTAATTTCAAATGCTCTCAAGCTACCGGAAGGAGATAAGTCATTTGTAGACATTAACAAAGCGCATCCATCACTTCATAGCGGTATTAAACGTAGTGCAAGTGCAGGAATTATTAACGGTCGTGGCGGCGGGATTTTTGATCCTAACGCATCTATCACACGTGAAGAAGCATCGATCATGATTGACAACGCATTACAGTATAAAGGTGTTACAGGTGAATTAGTTGCATTGTCATTTAGGGATAAACATTTGATCACATATAAACAGCCTGTTCAACGATTATATAGTTTAAAGGTAGTTACAGGTGTTGGAAATAATGTGTTTAATCCGAAAGGCACGACAACTCGTGGTGAAGCAGCTGCCTTTTTAGTAAAGATGTTAGATGCAAGTCAAAAATAGAAAGAATGATAAAGGAGCTATCCAAAATGAGAATTTGGAACAGCTCCTTTTTATATAAGCCCTTATTAAGCCCCTTCCAAGCCCCTTCCAAGCCCCTTATAAGCACCTACCAAGTAATAAATCACTAAGAAAAAACAAAACAAAAACAACTACAAGAACAAAAAAGCGCGAAAAAATAAAACCGTCGTTGTAGTAGTTAAAAAAATTTGGAATTCAACTGCAAAAACCAATCCCTCACTCCTATATGTATATTGAAGGATTGAAATCTGCCTTTTTATAAGTGCGAGGGGGAGTTAAACATATGGCGGTGTACCGTAATGTGCAAGTGAACTTTTGGCAAGATGAATTCATATTAGATTTAACGCCAGAGGAGCGTTATTTTTACATATATTTGTTAACTGGTACGAAAACGAAGCAATGTGGAGTTTACGTATTACCGAAGCGAGTGGCAGAGCTGGAAACAGGTTACAGTATGGAAACTGTTGAGAAATTGTTAAGTAGATTTGTGGAATACGGCAAGATTTTATATGATGCGGAAACGAAAGAGTTATATATAATAAATTGGCTACACTATAATCCTATTTTAAATACGAATGTAGAAAAATGTGTGTTACGTGAGTTAAAGACTGTAAAAAATAAAGAATTCATACATATGTTTTTACGTACGTGTCTGGAAGAAAAATGGAAGATCCCATTGTTATTGCAGTATTTTGGTATGCCAGAGGAAGAGGATACTAGTAGTTTACAAGAAGTTGTTGAAGAAATAAAAGATGTGGAAGTGGAAGAGGACACTCTACATAGTGAAGTTTATAAGTTTTACGAGCAACATATAAGTAGTCTATCCCCATATATCGTGAAGGAATTGAAAGAATGGATACGAAAAGTTTCAGGAGAGAGAGTATTAGAGGCGCTTAAAATTGCGTTTGAACAGAATAAGAGAACGCTCGCTTATGTGAAGGGGATTTTGAGGAATTGGTGTATCGAATATGGTGGAGAGAAGTGTGTAATGGGTAGTTTAGAGAGAAGGAGAAGTGTTTTGAGTAGTGTGTTTTAATTTACATTAATTTAATATAGAATGTATGTTCGTTTCGGTAGATTTTATGCTATACTACCATTAAATAAGGATGTTTTTATAATGGATAAAAGATGCGGGGGAACAAAGTTTGACTACAAATACAACTCGGTTATTTCAATATATTCATATGACAGAAAAACAGGAACAATTATCACTGCTATATTTACAAACAAAAGAAGAAGAGATTTTGAAAGATATTCAATTAACGACAATTCGAGATCAAAGAAGAGGCGATTTTGCTGAGCGGTTTATAAATGATTTTAGGAAAGTGCATAAGCAAGATCCAGCTTTCTTACGATTATTCTATTACTTGTTAGGGGAGCAGTTGTTAAATGTTCTTATAATAAGGTTTAAATATGTAGATTTTTCTAATATGAAGGTTTATTTAGAAAAAAGTGCACTTCCATTGGATCAACTTGTAGTCATTGCATGTAAATATTTAACTAATATCTCTAGTTATGTGAATGAGGCGTATAGTTTTCTGAAAGAGTTAACAAAAGAGAATCCGAACTATATAGAGAGACAATTACATACTTTACTAAATAAGCAACAACTATCACTACTTCTCGTAATGTTTGAAGTAGATTATGAGAGGTTCCATACGTATAGCTCTTTATTGGAAGAGAGATTAAAAGAACATGCTGAATTTATTTTGAATTTGAATGGGGAAAAGGAAAAGATTGAAGCAACTGAAAGATATATAAAAGATGAAAGTGATAGGGAATTATTTTTAGGTGGAAATTTACCGGACTATATTTGGCGACTGTTATTTCATGTCCATAAGTATTCAAACGTTGCGAGGCGATATGTGGAAATATTAGCAAAGAAAAACGTGTGGGGGTTTATAAATCATGCTACGTGTTACGTGTGTCAAACTCTCAATCAGCCTCAAAACTATAAACGAACAGGGAGTGTAAATAAGAAAACCTATAATGAAATTCAAAGTTTTTGTAAACAGTTTTGGATTTCTGAGGAAAGATTCTTTGCGCACCGCCTGAGGCAACATGATTTAAATAATGAAGAATTTTGTAAAGCGTATGAATATGAAATGTTATGCTCCGTGGCGGAAGAAAATCCTGAATTTGTTCAACGTACTTTGCAGTATATAAGTAAAAGTAATTACCTCATAATCGCACGAACGTTAGCTGAAAAAGGACATGAGTTAAATAGAGGGAGAATGCGAGAAGAATTTTTTATCGCTGCTTTGCAACTTAAGTTGTCTACGGTGCGGGATACGTATCGTGATTATTTACTCGGGAAATTGTCATTTGATGAAATGAAGCAAATACTTACAAACCCGAAATATAGAAATATGTATTGGGATATGCCAGTTTTAGAAGTTGTACTTCTTTGGGATATAGATGATGTAGCAAAAAGAGAAGCGGCACTTACCTTGCAATTTGGAGATGTATATAGTGTTAATTTATATGAACTTCTGTATGAGTGTTCAATTAGAGGAATAGAACCAGAACAAATAATAGAAGATCTACTTTCTTATGGGCTAAGTAAGGAAAAGCTGATCGATTATTCAGTTGAACAAGTCTCACATTATGTAGAAGAGAGAAATAAAGCGAAGGAAGCGCTCGTTACAATCATTGTAAAAGAACAGGCATACATAATGGAACGATTTGATACGTATTCTGCTGAGGCAAAAGCGTATATTTTGAATGAATTAGCAAGAGATAACAAGGTTGAAATACGTCCAGTTTTAATTAAAAACTTAGGTGATTCATCTAAAAAATTACGTAAGTCTATAGTTGAGCTGCTTTCAAAAGACATAGAAGCGGCAGAATATGTAGCGGTTGAACTGAATAATAAAAAGAAAATTGTTCGTGAAAATGTGATGAAACTGCTTATAGAGTATAAGATCGAAAAATATACAGAACTTGTACAGGAAGCTTTGCAAGATAAGAAGAATGCCTCTTTGGCCGAGAAGTTTGCTCCGTTACTTGAAACGGAGAGAAGCGCAGAAAATATAGAAGAACTTTGTGGCCGTATCGTAACGGAACAAAAAAGAAATTCACTTCTGCAATTGATTGGGGATGAACCACAAATCCGTCTTCGTCATTCTAATGAAATTGCCGATGCTACAATTCCATTAGCTTATTTGCAGCAGTACATTTCAGATTCTGTTATCGAGAAGAAAGAAGAAGCTGAAGCGATTGGGAGTACTTTAAATGAACAGGACTTGAAAGAATGTGTGCAAGAAATATATCAAACATGGATTTCTCAAGATGCAGATGTGAAGAAACGCGGTATTCTTTCGTTATATGGAATATATAGTGATGACAAAATGGTCGGCATACTGAAAAAGCAAATCGATGAATGGGTGCTCGATATGCGAGGGAAAATTGCAGCTGATGCTGTTCGGGCTTTAGGCTTGTCCTCATCTAAGCTTGCACTTATGTCTATTCATGCAATGGCCTTTAAATATAAACATAAACAAGTGCGTAATGCGGCAAAAGAAGCACTAAGTCTCGCTGCAAAAACACGTAGTATAACGGAAGAGGAGCTGGAAGATCAACTGGTACCAAATCTTGGTTTCAATATACGTGGTGAGAAGGAGATTGATTTTGGGAATAGGTGTTTTACGGCCATATTAACTGCAGAGTCAAAAATTGAATTAGAGACAGAAGAAGGGAAACGTATGAAGTCACTTCCAAAGCCGAATGCAAAAGATGATATAGAAAAAGCTGAATTAGCTAAGAGAGAGGTATCCACTTTAAAGAAAGAGCTTCGAAGTGCTCTTTCCATGCAGAAACAACGTTTGGAAGCTGCTCTATCAAGAAAGCGCTATTGGTCATACGATTCGTGGAAGGCGCTATTTCTGGAGAATCCAATTATGAAGCAATTTGCAACTTCACTTATTTGGGGTGAATATACGGAAGGAAAGTTACTGGAAATGTTCCGTTATGCGGAGGATGGTACGTTTTATTCGGTGATAGGAGAGAATCATGAATTTTCGTCTGGAACCGTGATTGGTTTCATTCATCCGTTAGAATTATCCGAAACGGAAAAGGAATTGTGGAAAGAGCAACTGGAACATTCTAAGATTGTCCAGCCGTTCTTACAAATGGAACGTCCAGTGTTTGTAGTAGAGGAAAATGATAAGGTTACTGTTGAGAGGTTTGGTGGTATTTTATTAAATGGTCGCTCGTTATTCGGTAAGATGACGAAACTTGGATGGATTCGCGGATCAGTTCAAGATGGCGGTGTGTATTATACGTTTTATAAAGAAGATACTCGTACTGGATTAGGGGCACAACTGTCATTTAGCGGAGCGCCGATTGGCTATGAAAATGAAGAAGATATATGTGTGTATGATATTGAATTTTATAAAGCAGGTACAGTGAATCGTGGTTCATATGAATACGATGAAATTGATGATGAAAGACGCATTGTGCCAAAAGAAGTAGATAAGTATTTCTTTAGTGAAATATTATATGATGTACAATTAGCGACCGATTCAAATCTTGGTCATAATGAAAGCTGGCGTAATAAACGATAAAAATTCCCCCTTCATTTGTAGGAAAATGAAGGGGGTTTTCAACTTTTCAAAAAGGTTCTTTCAAAATAGAAGCGAATAGTTTGAGAAAGGAGGGGTTATATGGAAGTTGTTATAAAGAAGAAACGAACTAGGGGTAAGAAAATTTTCATTTGGTCTAGTAGTATCGTTCTTTTATTAGTTATTTGTACAGCGATTTTTTTAAACATATATACGCTGAAATCTGTGCCAAAGATAGATGGAACGATAAAACTAGAGGATTTACAACGTGCTGTTACGGTAAAGCGAGATAGTAAAGGAGTACCACATATTAAAGCGGAAAATGCACATGATTTATATTTTTCGCAAGGGTATGTACAAGCGCAAGATCGATTATTTCAAATGGATTTAAGTAGAAGGCAGGCTTCTGGGATGTTAAGTGAAGTGGTGGGGGAAGCAGCTGTTGATCGAGATAAGTTGTTTCGAACGCTCGGTTTACGGCGAGCAGCCGAAGCGTCTGTTAGTCAATATGATGGGGAGGCGAAAGATGCTCTGCAGTCATTTGCAGATGGGGTGAACGCTTTTATACGCGAGGCAAAAGAGGAAAAGAAATTGCCGGTCGAGTTTACTATATTAGGCTATGAACCTGCTGAATGGTCTATTGTTGATACGTTAACAATTGGAAAGTATATGGCGTTTGATTTAGGCGGACATTGGCATGGACAGGCATTTCGATATTGGGCGCTGAAAAATTTGCCGAAAGAGCAAGCAAATGAGTTATTTCCTACATATCCGAAAGATGCGCCTAGATTGCTAGCTGAACTCGAGAATACAAATGTGAATGTTGTACAAAGTTTTGCAAAAGCAATCATTCCACCAGAGTTTAATGGTAGTAACAACTGGGTTATAAGCGGTGAGAAGAGTGCATCTGGTAAGCCGATTTTAGCGGATGATCCTCATTTATCTCTTGCGACACCTTCTATTTGGTATCAATCGAAACTTGAGATGAAAGATTTACATGTGAGTGGCGTTATTTTCGCTGGCGTACCCGGGGTTATATTAGGACACAATGACAAAATAGCATGGGGCGTTACGAATACAGGTCCTGATGTACAAGATTTATATATTGAGAAGAGAAATCCTAATAATGAAAATGAATTTCTGTATAACGATAAGTGGGAAAAAGCTACCGTTGTGGATGAATCTATTAAAGTAAAAGGCGGAAAGACAATACCGTATAACGTTACCGTTACGAGGCATGGTCCAGTTATTTCAGAGTTTGCGGATAAGGGGAAGAAGAAAACGAAAACAGTATTCGCTTTGAAATGGACTGCTTTGGAGCCTTCCGCTGAATTAAAGGCTGTATTAAATATGAATAAGGCGAAAGACTGGAATGAGTTTGAAACGGCACTGCAAGATTTTCATACACCAACTCAAAATTTTGTATTTGCATCAAACGACGGCACAATTGCTTATAAAGCAAATGGAAATATACCAGTGCGTAAAAAAGGTGATGGTAGTCTGCCTGTGCCAGGATGGACAGATGAATATGAATGGGAAGGGTATATCCCGTATGATCAACTTCCAAAAGTAATCAATCCAAAACAAGGGTTTATTTCAACTGCGAATAATAAAATTGTAGATGATAATTATCCGTACCATATTAGTAATACGTGGGCGCAGCCATATAGGCAAATGCGTATTCAAGAGTTTTTACAAGAGAAGGAAAAATATACAGTGAAAGATTTAGAAAAATTACAGATGGATCAAAAAAATTTATACGGGAAAGAATTTACTCCTATATTTTTAAAAGAGTTAAATAAAGTATCT
The DNA here is from genome assembly GCF_003812125.1 of Bacillus sp. FDAARGOS_527. Lineage (NCBI taxonomy): Bacteria > Bacillati > Bacillota > Bacilli > Caryophanales > Bacillaceae > Bacillus > Bacillus sp. FDAARGOS_527. Next base: position 2,370,562 of record NZ_CP033795.1, on the reverse strand, counting down.
TTAAATGAAGTAGAGAAAGAAGGTGTAAAACAATTAACGAAGTGGAATTTTTACGATAGTAAAGATGAGGCGGCACCGTTACTATTCCATTTGTTAATGAAAGAGATTTCAAATACGTTATTTTCAAAAGAAATACCGAAAGATGTGATGGAGTTATTTGAAGGGAAGTCACAAGTTGTGGATGAATTGATTCGAAAAGAAGTAGCAGGAGAAAATAGCGCTTGGTTTAAGAAATACGGGGGCTTCACAAAAGTTGTGCATACATCGTACGAGAATGTAATGAAGAAATTACAGAAGGAATATGGACCCGATGTTACAGAGTGGAAGTGGGGCGATTACCATCAACTTGCTTTTACACATCCAATTTCAAAATCATCTAGTATGTTAGCACTACTTGCATTTAATCGTGAGAAACCAGTTCCAATTGGCGGAAGTCAAGTTACCGTTCAAGCGGCGAGTTACGGAGATAACGGTATTGTCAATCACGGAGCTTCTTGGCGATTCGTTATTGATACGAAAGATATGTCAAACGGTTATCATATTGTAGGACCAGGACAATCAGGACATTTTAGAAGTGATTGGTATCATGATCAAATAGATGATTGGGTAAATGGCACGTATCATACGACTACATTGAATACGGAGGGGATAGAAGGGAAGGTGTTAAATTTGGAGCCGAAGTGATAGAGTGTTTTTGTTTATGGAGAGGACTAGTAATAATCTTTTTGATAATGAAATCTTATCATTTAGAACATAACCCAGTTCTTAAATCATTTTAACAGCCAGCCTACTATCATTTAATTGGATAGTAGGCTGTTTCCATCTTCGAAATACGCTGTAGCAACTTCTTCAGGATTACGATTATTTCTACATGCTGCAAGTGCTGTAACTAATAAAGCCATTACAACTATTAACATGATCATTCCAGTTTTAAGGGGAATTAGTTAACAAAGACCAGATATTATTTGCAACAGAACTGTTCCTCTGTACCCCTTGTTTCATCATTTTTCTAGGCCATCCAACTTGACAAATGTTTTTTTATCAAACTACAATGAAAATCATTATCAATAATAGAGGGAGGATATTTTTGTAAATAAATGAAAAACAATATATTTATAGGTTAATAACTAGATGTTGTTAAGTCGTATGTACTATTTTTAGTTTAGCGTTGCCCAGAATGTACACCAATTAATCTCACGAATTACAAGAAAACTATAATTGAAATGAGGCTTGCATTGTGAAGTTGGACGTGAATGAGTTAGCAGGGTATCTTGCCAATACTCCTTTCCGAGTAGAAGGAGTATATCGTTATGCTAAAAATCCAGGTGTGCCTTGTGCTGAGTCTACAGATTCTTTCCCAGGATTTGTATTTCCACTTACAGGGAAGACGCAATTTCAATTTAATGGTACGCCGTATATCCTTTCCCCAGGAAAAGTTATACATGGGGGTGCAAAAATGACATTAGCCCATAAAATGCTTGGTGAAATAAACTGGGAATATATTCTTGTTTTATATCGGATAAGCAATTCAGAACGAGAAGACTCTGGCTTTACTCATCAGCATTTTGAATTGTTAACAGGACAATCTCCTCGTCTTGTCGAATTACTTATGCGTCTTTGGGATGTGTATAATCAGCGAGGAGGCATTTCGATGTTTCAGGCTGAAATGCTGTTTCGCGAAGCGTTGAATGAAGCTTTATTAAGTGTTGTCAATAGAGAAAACAACTATGAATCGCATACTTTATTCGAACGAATATCTAGTTGCGTTCATAAATACTATTATAAAGATATTACAATAAATGCGCTTACAGAACAAAATAATGTTAATCGAAATCGTCTTTCTTACGTGTTTAGAAAGCATGCAGGTATGGGGCCAGCAGAATATTTATTGAACTATCGTATAAAGATGGCTCAAAAAATGTTATGTACAAGTGGTGTGCCTGTACAACAAATTGCGCAGGCTGTTGGAATCGCAGACCCTTTTTATTTTAGTAGAGTTTTCAAGAAGCGAGTTGGCATTTCGCCTACTAAATATCGCGAGAAGTTCATCAATAATCCATACTAATGTCAACAGAGGTCCATTCTTATTTGAAAATCACTGTTCTATACTTATGGAGAGTTAAAGGAAACATTAGATTGAAAGTACTTTCATTGAAATCACTCCTTTGTACTATCTGAATGAAAAGTTCTGGCCTGAGCATTTTCTTTTTAAGCGTAATAACGACTTTTTTACTTAGATTACTGTAATATAGCGGAAGTTGAAAATGAGGAGGGATCATTATCCATTACCAACCTATTAAACTAAATGACGAGTTATCTAAAATTAACGATTATTGGTATCCACAAGTGATTAGTGAAATGAATGACGATCAAATTCAGCTTTTTAAAGCTAATGGAGATTTTATATGGCATGAGCATCCTAATACAGATAAGCTATTTATTGTGCTTGAAGGGGAGATGTTCATCGATTTTCGTGATGGACAGGTGAAAATTTCTAAAGGCGAGATGTTTATTGTCCCGAGGGGCGTTGAGCATAAACCGTTCACTGAAAAGGAATCCCACATTATGTTGGTAGAGCCTAAAAGGGAAATGGATTGATAATCGTAAAAAGATAAAAAAGGAGCGGAAATCCGTTCCTTTTTTATTTATCTTACTATTTTTGGAAACTTAGTGTGAATAAAATGTGAATAAGGGATGAATAGCATTTTTATCAATAAAAATTTATTGGATTTTTTGTGGAATATATATGAAACGTTGTATAAAATAATCAAGAAAGCCAAAAATTATAGGGGGAAAGTTGTGAAGAAAAATAAGAGTTTAATAAGTTTTTTAGGAGTGTTTATTATGCTGTTTTCTTTTTGTTTTCAAGGAAATGTACAGGCAGATGTAAATACTGTTCAATCTGGAAAAATTAAATCAGGAAATGTAACGGTATGGGAAGTTGGAAATATAGCGAAAGTGTTAGCTGATGTAGAGCGCTTAAATTTAAATACAGTAAATGTACCGATTCAGGTAGATATTCCGAATGTGACTTCTACGAACATGGTAATTAATCAAGCGCAAAAGCAACAGGCTATTATTTTAATTCAAGAATTATTAAAGCGTAATATTCAAGTTATAGTAGAACCGTTCCCATATATTCAGCAAGGAAATGTTGGAGAAACGGAATGGAATCCAAGTAATATTAATGATTTCTTCTGGAATTGGAAAACGGTTATTTTGCAAGACATCTTTAACTCGATTACAAGTAAATACAATGTGTACGGGCTCAAGATTGCTTCTAATTTCGTGAATATGGAATATGCAGAAGGATATTGGAGCGATACGATTGATTTTGTTCGCCAGCAGTATAAAGGAAATGTTTTGTATCAAATGAATTGGTGGTTAACAGCAAGCTGGGATCCTTCATATGAAGCGAAGTTTGTTGAGAAAATAAATCGTCCGTATTTAAAGAAGGTAGACATTGTTAGTATCGATAGTTGGTTTGAAGTTTCGGAAAAAAGAAATCCATCATACGAAGAAGTGAAGCAAAGTTTATTTGCGACGACAGTGTATAACCGTGGACAAAATGTTGTTCAACAACTAGAACAATTACATAAAGCAACAGGAAAACCGGTTTATTTTGGTGGATTTAACGTTCCGGCGCGTGAACTAGGCTTACAAAATCCGTGGAATCCAGATGTTTCTAATGTGTTTTCAAAAGACGTACAATTAAACGGATGGCGCGCTTACCGTGACGTATTAGAACCGAAGCCATATTTTAAAGGCTTTTCAATTTGGTTTATTGGATCAAATAATAGTACGCATGCGTATCAAATACATAGTCAAGAAACGGCGGCAGTTATTAACGGCTGGTACCGAAAATAATTTTTATAAAATAGGTAAGTTTTAAAGTTTACCACATATATTTCTAGTGAAAGGCCTTTCACCATCTTATCACCTAGGGGGCAATCATAATGAAATTTTTGTCTTACCTTACAGTAATTTTGGTGATTCTTGGCGGTTTGAATTGGTTATTTGTAGCGTTAGATTACAATGTAGTTGAGAAATGGTTTGGTTCTATGCCGGCGCTTGTGGACACTATTTATTGGCTCATTGGTCTTTCTGCAATTTATCAAATTTTTGATCGGTTCTTTACGGATAATTAGCTATTATTCTTTTATTACTAGAGTGTTAAGTACGATTATGTACTTAACACTTTTTTGTGTGTTTATAAAAATATTGGCACTTGCAAGCGATTCCATTGCGTCTTACGCCGTAATAATAGAAAACAAATTGACCGTGTCTTGTATTGTGAGGTATAATTCAGAAAGTTTAAAAAATAAAAGATGAGAAATAGGGAGGTTATTAGGGTGATGGAAAGAGTGTATAATTTTTCAGCAGGACCATCAATACTCCCTTTGCCAGTTTTAGAGAAAGTGCAAAAGGAGCTTGTAAATTATAACGGGACAGGCATGTCTATTATGGAAATGAGTCATAGATCTTCTTATTTTCAAAGTATTATAGATGAAGCGGGTAGCTTACTTCGTGAATTAATGAACATTCCTGATGAGTATGAAGTATTGTTTTTACAAGGTGGTGCTTCATTACAATTCTCTATGATACCGTTAAATTTAATGAATACGTATAAAAAAGCAGGGTACGTATTGACTGGTTCATGGTCTAAAAAGGCACTGCAAGAAGCTGAAAAAGTTGGAGAAGTACAAGTGATTGCTTCTTCTGAAAATGAGAAGTTTACGACAATTCCTAAACTGGATGGTTTACTAGGCGATGAAAAACTAGATTATGTACATATAACAACGAACAATACAATTGAGGGTACGAAATATGTGGACATTCCACATGTAGATAAAGTACCACTCGTTGCGGATATGTCCTCAAATATTTTATCAGAACGATATGATGTTTCAAAGTTTGGTCTTATATATGCGGGAGCGCAAAAGAATCTAGGGCCAGCGGGCTTAACGATTGCAATTATAAAAAGAGATTTAATTGGGGGAGCAGATCGCTCTTGTCCTACAATGTTAAACTATGAAACTTACAGCAAAAATAACTCCTTATATAATACACCGCCGTCCTTTAGTATTTACGTAACGAAACTTGTACTAGAGTGGCTGAAAGAGCAAGGTGGGGTATCTGCGATTGAAGAACAAAATAGAATGAAATCTTCACTACTTTATAATTTCTTAGATGAATCAAAATTGTTTACTTCACCAGTTGATCCTACGTATCGATCACTTATGAACATTCCGTTTACAACACCGTCAGAAGAGCTGAACAGTGAGTTTCTACAAAAAGCGAAAGAACGAGGACTTGTTACACTAAAAGGACATCGATCAGTCGGTGGTATGCGCGCTAGTATTTACAATGCGATGCCAGCACACGGCGTACAGCAATTAGTAAATTATATGAAGGAATTTGAGCTTGAGAATAGATAGGGAGATGGGGATATGTTTCGTGTTCAAACGTTAAATCAAATTGCAGAAAAAGGTTTGCAAGTGCTTAGCGGAGAGCACTATGAAGTAGGGGAGAGAATGGATCACCCAGACGGTATTTTACTTCGCAGCTATTCTTTACATCAAGAAGAGTTTTCAAAAGATTTAAAGGCGATTGCCAGAGCTGGTGCTGGTGTAAATAATATTCCTGTCGAGCGATGTACAGAAAAAGGGATTGTAGTATTTAATACGCCAGGGGCAAATGCTAATGCAGTAAAGGAACTCATTATCGCCAGTCTTATTATGTCTTCACGTAACATTATTAACGGAGTAAGCTGGACGAAAAATTTAGAGGGTGAAGAAGTACCGCAGCTTGTTGAATCAGGGAAAAAACAATTTGTTGGATCTGAAATTGCGGGAAAACGTCTAGGAGTTATCGGACTTGGCGCAATTGGTGCTTTAGTTGCGAACGATGCGTTAGCTTTAGGGATGGATGTTGTCGGATACGATCCTTACATTTCAGTTGAAACAGCTTGGCGCCTTTCTACACATGTGCAAAGAGCATTTAGTTTAGATGAAATTTTCGCAACGTGTGATTATATAACACTGCATATTCCACTTACGAATCAAACGAAGGGGATTATTGGTGAACACGCTGTAGAGAAGATGAAAAAAGGGATGCGTCTATTCAATTTTTCTAGAGGTGAACTTGTAGATGAAAAGGTTCTTCAAAAAGCGTTAGAAGAAGATGTTATTGCACATTACGTAACGGACTTCCCAAATGAAAATGTGATAAAGATGAAAAATGTAACAGCGACGCCTCACCTTGGTGCATCTACGTCTGAATCAGAAGAAAATTGTGCAGTCATGGCAGCGCGTCAATTACGTGAATATTTAGAGACAGGAAATATTCGTAACTCAGTCAACTATCCAAACGTAGAATTGCCGTATATCGGAAAGAAACGTATTACAATCATGCATCAAAACGTTCCGAACATGGTAGGACAAATTACAGGATGTTTAGCAGAACATCATATAAATATTGCGGATATGATTAATCGTAGTAAACATTCTTGGGCGTACACGATGATTGATATTGATAACGGAATTGATGATATAATAAAAGAGAACATTGTGGAAAATATAAGCAAAATTACAGGTGTTGTAGCCGTTCGAATGATTGTGTAAAGGAGAGAGGAATGTGGCAAAAATCCGACCGTTTCGGGCCATTCGTCCAGTAGAAGAAAAAGCAGCACAAGTTGCAGCTTTACCATATGACGTATTAAATAGTGAAGAAGCAAGAGAGGTTGTAAAAGGGAATCCGTATTCTTTCTTACACGTTGATAAAGCAGAAATTGATTTAGACCCAGCGCTTTCACCGTACGATGATCGCGTATATGAAAAAGCGGGTGAAAATTTAAATCGATTGATACGAGAAGAAGTGTTCATTCAAGACGAAGAGCCAGCACTATATATTTATGAACTGACGATGCAAGGAAGAACGCAGTCCGGTCTTGTCGTTTGTACATCTATTGATGAGTATGAAGACGATACAATTAAAAAACATGAAAGAACGCGCCATGAAAAAGAACTTGATCGTATTCGCCACGTAGATGTGTGTGACGCAAATACAGGTCCTATCTTTTTAACGTATCGTACAAAAGAAGAAGTGAAACGTTTCATCGCAAACTGGAAAGCAGAACATACGCCAATCTATACATTTACAGCGGAAGACGGGGTTAGGCATGTTGCTTGGAAAATAACAGATGAAGAAGTAATTGCAGGCCTAGTAAACGTATTTGAAGACATTCCTAATCTTTACATTGCAGATGGACATCACCGCTCCGCATCAGCTGCGAAAGTAGGGCTTATGCGAAGAGAACAATATCCGAATTACACAGGAGAAGAAGAGTTTAATTTCTTCCTATCAGTTTTATTCCCTCACGATGAATTATCAATTTGGGACTATAACCGAGTTGTGAAAGATTTAAATGGCTTGTCAGAGGAGCAGTTTTTAAATCAAATTACGCAGTACTTTTATGTAGAAGAAGCATCTGTTTCTCCGTATAAACCAAATGAACCAAAAACATTTGGCATGTATGTGAACGAGAAGTGGTATAAGCTCACAGTGAAAGAGGAAACGTTTGATGCGAATGATCTTGTGAAAGGTTTAGATGTATCTATTCTGCAAGATCACTTATTAAGCCAAGTACTTGAAATACATGATCCGCGATCTGATTCACGTATCGACTTTGTCGGAGGAATCCGCGGATTAGAAGAACTAGAACGCCTTGTAAATAGCGGTGAATATAAAGCGGCGTTCTCGCTATATCCGACATCAATGGAATCTTTATTAGCAATCGCAGACGCTGGAGAAGTTATGCCGCCAAAATCAACGTGGTTTGAACCGAAACTGCGTAGTGGGTTATTTGTACATTCTTTAAAATAATGATAGACTTCATTAGTTTGAAAAACCGAAATGATTTTAGTTTCGGTTTTTCTTATTTTAAAAGAGTTAAGGACATTCCTAGTATTACAAGAAATGTCCTTTCCACTAAATTATAGGGTATTTTGCTGAAATTCAAACTCTAAAATTAGTTTACTAGTTTGACCTGCAAACTGATAATGATAGGATCCTCTCAGGTTTTTTAAGTTACCGGTAGCTTTAATAATTGTTCCTGGAGAATCTAAATTTCCTTTATCAAATATTCCTTGCTCTATAGCTGTAAATGTCCCTTGTTGCCCCTTATAAATCCCTTCAAAGTGTAAAAATCCAGAAATTTTAGCAGTAGCCAAGTGACCATCATTTATATTTGAGTCTAAATAATATAATAAGTATTCAACAAAAGCCTTTCCTTTTAATTCCCCATCAATATCATATTCAACATGAGCAATATTAATAGGGAAATCTTTTTTATTATCATCGATTGGTTTTTCATCCCATTTACTTACTGTAAATGTTACTTCCATACACGTAATCTCCCTCCAATTATATACTTTTAAAAAGTACCAATTCACAGACATATCTCATAGGAGTGTTTTTATTCATTCCACGCCACTCTCTAAAATAGAAAAAGATACATTTTCACAATCAATTTCCGCCATCGCACCGTAAGGTAAAATAAACTTCGGTTCAGTATGGCCGAAATTTAAATTATAAAGGATCGGCAAATCCTCTAAATGATGTTCCTTCATAACCTGCAGTATTTGATGTTTATATTCTTCATAATATTGTTCATCTTTCGGTTTACCAAAAATGATACCTTTTGCTTTTTGCAGAATGCCTTGCGCTGCATAATTTCGCAACCAATACTTTATATAACTTGGTTCTGGATGATCTTCAGAAGTTTCAAAGAAGAGAATGCTATCCTCCCAATATTTTTTCTCAGGCCAAAGTTCCGTTCCTTTTGCAAATTCCAGTACTTCTATACAACCACCAATTAAACGACCTTGTACAGTGGTAGAGCCTTGAAGTAACTCATATCCATTGTTTTGTTGCATCGTACGTCTTGTATCCTTATTTATCTCTATCCATTCTAAACGCTCACTCGTCCATTCATGAGCTGGTTGAATTTCGCCAATCGTTTCATTGGAAAAGAGAGTTCGATTTACCATTTCAATTGTATATGGATCCATTTCTACATTTTCGGCAAAGTCGGTCAAAATTGCCGGACCGTATAAAGAGGAAAGGCCTGCTTTATGACAAAATAAATGTGAAATAGTAACGTCAGAGTATCCCATAAAAATTTTCGGATTTTCACGTATTACATTAAAATCTATATGAGGAAGTAAGCGAATGCTATCTTCACCGCCAATATTCGCAATAATTGCTTTCACGCGCGTATCTTGAAATGCTGTCATTAAATCTTCCGCACGAGCTTGTGGGTTGTTATAAATGAATTCGCTACCTTTTAAACTATTTGGCATGGGAACAACCGTAAGACCGAAAACTTCTTCTAACCTCTTTACCCCTTGCTCATATCGCCATCTTATTTCAGGATCACCTGCTCCTCCCCATGAAGGACTTACTGTTGCCACAATATCTCCTGCCTGTAATCTCTTTGGTTTTATTAACATGTTAACTCCGCTCCTACATAATGTAATGGACTATGATTATCAAACTGTAGTATTGAAAAATATGATGCATGACATTAGTTTCTTCATCATCAATTCGTTTACCTGCTGGGATTCAAGAATTCAGTCTTAGTATTGAATTGCATTTGAGAATTACAGTATGCAACATTGCATGAGAAAGAGGGGTGCTATTTTCTGCGAGCTGTAACTGTAATGATTATAAGTTTGTCGTATTCAATCCAAAAAATAAAATCATCATGAATGGAAAGGGTACAGTTTTTCCTGAACAAGAAAGCATTGCCTTTAGGCACTTGGGATGAAAGTGGGATTGGATCTGGAGTGTCACTAAAAATTGCAACGTTCGTGGTACTTTAAGTGTCTGAAGTATAGGGAGTTTCTTCGTTTTTTTTGTTGGGGTTTTTAGGGGAGTATTCTTTAATTATTAGATAGAGAGATAAAATGAAAAATACACCTAATTACTAGGTGTATTTTTTAGATTTGAAAACCACATATGTATTGAAATTTTCTCTTGGGTAGAGTGGATCACAATAGAAATCATGTATATATATAATATTCGTTACATCGAATGGTTTCCTTGTAAATATATGAAAATGGTAAACTAAATAGATTTCAATTTGGACAACTTAAATACCTATACCATGTTCAGAATTAGCAGGAGCACCGCCAGTATGTCCATGAGATTCAACTTTCGGAGCAGGGAAATGTGTATGCCCTTCTTGTTTAGGAGCTCCACCAGTGTCGCCGATGTTTAATGCAGGAGCGCCGCCAGTATGTCCCTCAGAAAAAGAAGGAGCAGGTGGAGAAGGGAAGTGAGCATGTCCAGCTTGATTTGTGAAACCTGCGTTTAAGCCAAATGCAGCAATACCCGTAAATACAATACCTACAGCAATTTTACCAATTGTTTTTTTCATTTTTTTAACCCTCTTTCATTTGATTTTTTTGCTACTGTACTATTAAAGAAGTATAAACTTGCTTTCTCATGTTGTTGTTTGTTATAAAACGCAAGAGCTAGTTTTTCAAGATATTCAGAAACGTAACTATATAAGGATTCTCTATTGAAGTATTCAATTCCTTTTAAAACAATCGGTTCAATTTGATCTAATTCATTTTGATTCGTGAAAACTTCTAATATAGCAAAGTGATGTTTATACTCTTCATTACCGAGTTCAGAAATAAGTTGTTTCCCTATTTTAATGTAGTGGTTTGCTTTGTCTACAAGTCCTAATTTTTCATGTTCTTGTGCAAGTAAGAATATAGCTTTGTAGTGAGAAGGGAGTTTTTCAATGACTTGTGTCAGATGACGAATTGCTTCTTCAGATAGATTCTGGCTTGCATATAGTAGTCCTAAATTACCACGAATAAAAAGCTGTAAGGATTCTTCATTTAATTTTTGAAGAATATCTAACGCTTTGTTATAACTTTCCTCAGCTTGTTCAAAATGTCCAACATCTGCATAAGAAGCACCAAGTACACTTAAACAGGAAGAAATATTTCTTTCACATCCGTGTTGTATTTCGAAAATTTCTAATGCTTTAGAAGCATTTACAATGGCAAAACTTGGTTGTTGTTGATGGTAATGATAAGTTGCAAATCGGTAATAGAAATCAGCTTGTTCAATTTGGCTGTGTCCAGATAAAAGTGCTTGTGCTTTTAAGAAATTTTTGTCTGCTTCCTGATATTTATTGATAGCTGTTAAGTGAATCGCTTTATAATAATGATATAGATAAGATAAGTGTTTATCTTCTGTTTTTTCCTGGTCTTCTATGATTTGAAAACTATCTTTCGAGATTGATAGTCCATCTGTCAGAGCTGTATGTCGGAACTGCAGTAATGCGTAATATAACTGATAAAGTGGAATCGTTTCTGTTTCTTTCAAAAGTATTTCTTCATGTTCTTTTTTAGCTTCTTGAAACTGAATTTGTGCTTCCTTAACGTTTTGCGTTAAGATTGCATGGTACCAAGCTTCTAAATGTTTTGTTGTATATGTATGTCCCTTCAATGAAATGTTCATATTAGCCCCCTTGTATATTTTTTTATATAATTGTAACTATAATGGTAACACAATTAAAAGTAATTATATGGAATTTATTGTTTATAAAGAATATTCAGAATTATATAAGTCGGTAAAACCTGTCAGTCCATGTGTTTTTATGAAGAAAAGGACACAATTGACTATAGAATCTTAATAAAATGATGCCACATGTACAATACTAAAATAAAAGTTGAGAAAGTATGCATGAGGTGTGAATAGGGTAAGAAGGTAAAAATCCTAGCTACAATAGCTAGGATTTTTGTGTTAAATAGTCTCACCGTGAGCTTCTTGTTTCGGAGCAGGGAAATGTTCGTGCCCTTCAAGCTTCGGAGCAGGAGTATCGCCATGTCCTTCAAGTTTAGGAGCAGGAGTATCAGCATGGCTCTCAAGCTTCAGAGCAGGAGTATCGCCATGTCCTTCAAGTTTAGGAGCAGGAGTATCAGCATGGCTCTCAAGCTTCGGAGCAGGAGTATCGCCATGTCCTTCAAGTTTAGGAGCAGGAGTATCGCCATGAGCATCTAATTTTGGAGCAGGAAAATCACCATGTCCTTCAAGCTTCGGAGCAGGAGTATCAGCATGGCTCTCAAGTTTAGGAGTCGGCGTATCACCAACATTTAAAGCAGGAGCGCCAGTATTACCATGCGCTTCTAACGTAGGAGCAAAGAAGTCAGCGTGACTCTCTTGTTTAGGAGCCATTCCTTCTCCATGAGTATTCGTGTAGGCAGGGGAATCCCCACCATCGCCTTTATTATAAGCAGGAGCCCATGAATCTCCATGTGAATCTAATTTCGAGCTTAAATCAGCATGTGTCTCTTGTTTCGGAGTCCAAGTATCCCCTTTATTATATGATGAAATAGGGGGTCTTCCATGATCATAAGCAGGAGCGCCACCGTAGTCACCATGATTTTCTAATTTCGGAGCAAAAGTTTCACCGTGCTCAGCTTTTACAACGCCGCCATCCCCAATATTTACACCAAAAAGACCAAGGCTAAACACTGATAACCCTACAACAGCTGTACTAATTTTTCTTTTCAATCTATCTCTCTCCTTTTTATTGTTTTATTTCATTTTGTCTAAACGTGGTAGATAAAATGAAACGAATCGTAAAAAATTCCAAATATATTACGATATACGAATAATTCTGTGTAATATTTTGTAAAACCTCCTTGAAATTTGAATTTTATGAAAATAAAATTCGACATGGTTCATTATTCAACTAGTTGAATAAATTTTGATTGAGTTTTTATAAAGCTATTCGTTAACCTTAGGACCGAAAGTAGATCTTAATTTCTTTATACCGTGGTCATAAGGTTATTTTAGCTTTGAATTAAATTAAAGCCCTCTTGTTGTATATTTAAAAATTACAGTATGCATCATTGCATGAGAAAGAGGGTTGCTATTTTTTACGACCTGTAACTATAATAGTTACAGGTTGGTTGTATCCAATCAAAAATAAAATCATCATGAATGGAGATGTTTCATAATGGGTATGAAAAAAATAATTTTAGCAGGTGCTTTAGGAATCGCAGCATTATCAGGAACAAATGTACCAGGATTAGAACTAACAAAAGCGAGTGCAGCTTCTATTGAATCGAATTTCTCGACGTTAGAAGGACGAGTAGTAGAAGTAGATAACGGTGTAATTGTTGTAAAATCTAAGCAATACGAAGAACCTGTTAGCGTATATATAGATTCACTTTCAAATGTGAAAGTAGGAGATGAAGTAAAAGCTACTGGATCTATGATGCGTAATTTTACAGAATATATGGTTGCAACTGCAATTGAAAATACAACAAACAAATTAGGTATGCATATGAAAGAAGACGGCTCACCTGATTATGTAATTGGAGAAGTAGCAAAAGTAGGAACGATGGAAGATGAGGGAGACGGTGCTACTAAATATGCAGTAGTGGAGTATCCATCGCTAAACGGGAAGAAAGTGATTATTGATGTTTTCTTAACAAAGGGACAAGTATTTCATACGGGTGAGAAAGTGAAAATTGATATGAAGTATGTAGGCTGGGGCGGAAGTTCTATTAACTGGAACACAGTTGACCATATTGAAAAAGTTCATGAGGTAAAGAGTAACGTTGAAAATAATGATGATGTTTGGATTTGGTCTTAATTAAAAACCTGTAAATAACAAAAGTATCATGTAGTATCCAGCAAATGTTGATGTGTATAACCATTTGCTGGATACTTTTTTGCTTTGTATTTTTTGAGAATAAGGAATATCCGACTAGAATATGATGTTTAAATCGGAGTAAATTTAAAAAATACAATAATGAAAGAGGTGTTTATATATGGAGCGAGATGAGAATTATTTACGAGCTAAAAAAAGAGTAGAGAATTTAAAAGCGTTTTATATTCATTTAGCATTATATATACTAGTTAACTTAATGCTTTTTTTATAAATATAAGCTCTGATTCAAGTAAATTATGGTTTTTATATCCACTTGCAGGCTGGGGGATTGGTACCGTTATACATGGTTTGACAACTTTTCCATTCGGGATATTCGGAAAAGAGTGGGAAGAACGAAAGATTAAAGAATATATGGAGAAAGATAAGTAAATTTATTTTTGGAATGTATGAATATAAATCTCTACAATCAAACGCTTAATGCGAAGCCTATTCTATAGCTTCGCCTATTTGTTTTGTACTCGAAGTTCATGCGAGTACGTGTTCCTATTCGGTTTTTAGCATGAATAGCATGTGAAATCAAAACTTTATTTGTAGTACATAATAAATACAGTTGTTACCCTTTTAAAATTACATGTGGATATAGAATAAAGTTGATTTATCATCCTATATGAAAATAAAAATAAACCACTGTTCGATTTGAATATTCCACGATATAATGGTGAGAGTTTATGACAGAATAAATATTTACATAAGAAGTGAGGTACTGTATGAAAAAAAGAACGACAGACATTATTTTTATTATTATTGGTGCATTCCTTTTTGCGTTAGGTGTGAATTTGTTTGTAATCCCGAATGAGTTCGGTGAAGGCGGGGTAACAGGTATTACGATTATTACGTACTACTTATTTGAGTGGTCACCAGGTTTAGTGAATTTAATTTTAAATGCGATTTTGTTAATAGTCGGTTATAAATTTTTAAATAAAATCACAACGATTTATACGATTATCGCTGTAGTTACGAACTCGCTATTTCTTCATCTAACAGAAGGATGGACGATTGCTTCTGATGAAATGCTCGTAAATGCCATTTTCGGTGGAATATTTATCGGGTGCGGGATTGGTCTCATCATTCGCGTTGGTGGAACGACAGCAGGTACTACCATCTTAGCACGGATGACGCATAAATATTTAGGATGGAGCATTAGCTATGGTCTACTGTTCTTCGATTTAATCGTTGCGTTTTCATCTTATTTCATCATTGGTGCAGAAAAACTGATGCTGACAATTATTATGTTATATGTAGGAACGAAAGTAATGGAATTTGTAATTGAAGGGTTAAATCCGAAAAAGGCCATTACGATTATTTCCGATAAGCCGGATGAAATTGCCGGGAAGGTGACAACCTTAATGGGCAGAGGGGTTACCGTGTATTCAGGTCATGGCTATTACACGAAAACGCCGAAGGACATTCTTTACGTTGTTATTAATAAGCAAGAAGTAGTGAAGCTAAAGAGGATTGTTCAAACTACAGATCCGGCTGCGTTCATTGCTATACACGATGTTCGTGATGTGTTCGGAGAAGGATTTGTTGATATTTCGAAAGCTTAGAAATTATTTTTGTTTAAAATAATCTTAATACTAAAACGTGAGAATCTATTTTGAATAATCTTTTTTCAAAATAGATTCTTTTTTAATTAAACGCCATTCACTTTTAGTTCAATCTTTTGCGTTCTAATGGAAACGGCCGATAAAGCGCTCCAGTCTGTTTTTTAATTTTGAAATGTGAGAGTTGAATTACAATGGATTATATGTGATTGTTTAATCTACTCCCCATGAGTTCCGCCATTTGTTTTGCATCTAGATTTTCTTCATCGTACAATTTTTCAATAATATTAATATAATCCGTCTCATTTCGATTTTGACTTAATTTATATGCAGCCTGAATGTCTCCTACTTTAATTTTAAACCCAACTATGCCCTTCAGTTCATTTTCTAAGAGAGTGGGGGAAAGTTTATCCCATAATACTGGATTTTCACGATGCTCTTCATATTTTTTCAGCATTGTGGTTAATTCATCTATTAATTCCTCTTTATGTAAAATACTTGCTTTACCATATATATGGACGGCTTGATAATTCCATGTTGGAACTTCTTCATTTTCATACCAAGAAGAAGAGATATAAGAGTGCGGTCCCTGAAACATTACAAGAACATTCTCACAGGTTTCAAATGTTCTCCACTGGGGGTTCCCATAAGCCATATGTCCGGTAATAAAATAGTCATCACCTTTTTTAGTTAATCCAAAGGGCAAATGAGTTGCGATTGGTTTCTCTTTTTTTGTTGTGATGATTGTTCCAAAAGAGTTTTTTTGAACAAAATCCCAAATTTCATCAACATTTGTGACTTTAAAATACTTTGGAATATACATAATAGCCCACCTCTCAAAAAATTTATATGAGTGTTTTAATCATGATAAGGTCAACTTGTTCATCATCTCCCATATAAAAGGAGTGAGAGCCAGCTTGTACAAACCCTAATTTTTTATAAAAAGCAATAGCATTTTCATTTTTCTCCCATACGCCTAGCCAAATATTCTTTTTATTATTTGCTATTGCAATTTCGATAGCGTTATTTAGTAGATATTTTCCAAGACCATGTTTTTGAAAGGAGCTCTTTATATAAATTCTCTCGACTTCAAGTGATTCATCGCCCATTTCTTCAGACTGAGCATCATCAGTATTGATCTTCAGATACCCAGCAATTTTATCTTTGAAGTAGACAAAAAAGAATTGAGAAGAGTTATTGGATAATTCTTTTTCTAATTGCTTTAAGTTAAATGCCTTTTCCAAATAATGATGCATATTTTCGGGTGAATTTTGATGTTTAAAAGTTTCATTAAATGTTTCATAACTAATTTCTTGAAGTTTGTGTATATCTTTAAGGGTGCACTTTTCTATATGTGTAGTCATATTAATAGTTCGCTCCTTTATATAATCAATAATCTCTCTTATTTCCCTTTTTTACAAATTCCCAATCTTTTTCTATATTTTTTCTTACTCTTTGAAGAAGGTTAGAAATAGTTTCCGCTTCTGTTTCCGAAAATCCCTCTAATGCAACAGTATTGGAATAATCATTTTCTCTCTTAATGAAAGGATAAACATTTTTTCCTTTTTCTGTCGGGAAAAGTTTTTTAATTTTTTTGTTAGATTCATCTTCTTTCTTTTCGATAAATCCATTGATTTCAAGCTTTTTGATAGCCCGGGCTGCAGTTGTACGATCTACTTTTATCATCTCAGATAGCTTTTCTTGAATGATTCCTGGGTTTTCACATATTCGCACAAGATACAAATACTGACCTTTTGTAAGCTCATATTCTTTAAATTCTATATTACTAATAGAATCTAACGCCCTTGCAATCATGCCAATTTCACGAAGAATTTCTTTCATAATGAACTCCTTATCTTTTATTTTTGTTGCAAATGCAACAATTCGAAGTTACATTTAATATAAAGTATTTTTATTGTAAATGCAACAAAAATAACGATGAAGAGGTTGATTAAAATGAAGTATATTTTTTATGTATTAGGAATTTTAATATTAACCCTTGGTATTTCTTTTACAATACAATCAGATCTTGGAACGTCACCTTTTGATGCGCTTTTAGTAGGACTTTCTTTAAATGTGGGACTTACTGTGGGAAGCTGGGAAATAATAATAGCTTTATTATTAATATGTTGTAACTCAATTTTAAAAAGACATAGACCAGAGATAATAGGGTTGTTAACAGCATTCATCACGGGTATTGGTATTGATGTGTGGCTATTTTTATTACGCAATTTAATTACACCAGAAATATGGTACAGTAAAATGATTTATTTTGGAATTGGCTTAGTTATTACAGGATTAGGAACTGCGATATATTTACAAACAAATTTTGCTCCCATTCCAATTGACCGATTAACTTTAATCATACAAGAATTAACGAGAACGAATATCTTTATATCACGAACATGTATTTACCTTATATTCTTAATAATGGCAACGATTTTACATGGACCAATTGGTATTGGAACTATATTAACCGTTTGTTTAGGTGGGCTATTACTGAATTTCTTTATGCCACTTACTAAAAAAGTATTAGATTACTTATTCGTACACCAGAGTACATCACCAAGTTATAAGAGTAATAAAGTAGCTGACCACAATGATAACAAGAGTATCTTCTAAGGAATCCTTTTCTTTTTCTTGCAAAAAATCCAATTGTTTCTTAATGTAGTGATGTAGAAGGATGAATAAGAGAGGGTTTAATGAAGATGATACATATTTTATTAGCTGATGATGATAAGCATATTAGAGAGTTGTTACATTATCATTTACAAAAAGAGGGGTTTACAGTTTTTGAAGCAGAAGATGGAAAGGTAGCGCAAGAAGTATTAGAGAAGGAAAATATTCATCTTGCGATCGTAGACATTATGATGCCGTTCGTTGATGGCTATACGTTATGTGAAGAAATTCGTAAGTATCATGATATTCCTGTTATTTTATTAACAGCAAAGGATCAGTTAGTCGATAAAGAAAAAGGATTTATTTCTGGTACAGACGATTATATCGTAAAACCATTTGAACCAGCTGAAGTCATTTTCCGTATGAAAGCTTTATTACGCCGTTATCAAATGCTAAGTGCGGACATAATTACACTTCACGGGACGACAATTGATCGTAAAGGTGTTGAAGTGAAGTGTAACGGGCAGACGATTTTACTACCGCTGAAGGAATTTGAATTATTATCACAATTAGCTAGTTATCCTGGGAGAACATTTTCAAGAGAAGAGTTAATTGAGCTAGTATGGGGAATGGATTTTGAAGGGGATGAACGAACGGTTGACGTTCATGTGAAAAGGCTCCGAGATCGTTTCTCAAAACGAACGGATGATTTTCAAATTACAACAGTGCGCGGACTCGGTTATAAGTTGGAGCTGAAATAAGATGAAATCACTATATTCTAGGTTTGTATTTATGACAGTCGGTATTATGCTACTTAGTAGTATTATCGGCTTTTTATTAACGAACGTATATTATCAAGTGAAGTTAAAGCCGTATAACAGCGAAAAGATTTTAAAGTATGCGGAAGAAATTAAGTCACTATATGAAAAGCAAAGCGAAGAAAATCAAGAGGTGTACTTACAATCTATTGCGAAGTTAGGGTATGAAATTTATATTGTAGATGATCAAAAGAATGGAAAGCGTATCGGCAATGCGTTTCGTAAGACGTCTATTAGCGACGATACAGTTCATAAAGTACTGCAAGGGGAAACGTTTAACGGTGTTTCTACATATCCGACTCGCCTCTTTATTACCGGTTTTTTCGATAATGAATTAATAAATAGTGTCGGTGTACCGCTAAAGCACGGTGATAAACAGTACGCGTTATTTATTCGTCCTGACATTCAAAACCAATTTGGCGAGATGCGAATTTTCTTAGCGGTATTACTTGGGTTTATCGTACTATTAAGTATTATCTTTATAGCGATTGCAGCAGGTTACATCGTTCGTCCGATTCGTAAATTTACGAATGCTACGCAAAAAATTGCGAGTGGGGAATATGAAATTGAATTAGATGTAAAACGAAAAGATGAAATAGGAACGTTATCTACAAGCTTCCAAAAGATGACGAAAAGTATTAAAGAACTCGATGAAATGAGACAAGAATTCGTTTCGAACGTTTCACATGAATTCCAGTCACCGCTTTCTTCCATACAAGGATTTTCGAAGACATTACAAACAGAAAAGATGAGCGTGGAAGAAAGAAACCATTACTTACAAATTATTGAGGGCGAAAGTAAGCGAATGTCTAGTTTATGTAAACAGTTACTTACGCTAGCGTCATTAGATAAAGAAGAGAAAGTTTTACAAATAAAAGAATTCAATTTGCAGAAGCAAATTAAAGACGTCATTTTTATGCTCGAATGGAAATGGCGTGAGAAAGATATCGCCGTTGAATTTGATGTGCCAGATATCACTATAAAAGGTGATGAAAACTTACTCCATCAAGTATGGAGTAATATCTTTACGAATAGCATTAAATTTTCAAACGACGGTGGGACTATTGAGTTTTTTGTCGAAGAGTTAGAGTCTAGCGTTATAATCTCTATATCCGATAACGGAATTGGTATGGAGCAAGAAGAAATGGATCGTATTTTTGATCGTTTTTATAAGGTGGATACAGCAAGGGCAAGAAACGTAGAAGGTAGCGGTTTAGGGTTGTCGATTGTGCAGAAGATTGTTGAACTGCATAACGGAAACGTTTCAGTGTATAGTACAAAAGGGGAAGGAACTACTGTACGGGTGGAGCTTCCAAAATAGAGGGAAGAGGCTGTTTGGGAACGGCCTCTTCTTTTTTGTTGCTAGTGTACATGTAAAATGAAAAAATGTGAGTCATTTTAATTACATAATCGGACGAGTTTGTGGAGTGAGACTAGGAGGGAATTTATTTGAAAATGTAGAATCTCTACAGAGTTATAGAGAGTGTATTAAAACTTGAACTGTGTAGGGAGGAAATTACTTTGAAACGAATTGACTTGTTATTAAACGTATTAGATTCAACATTCGATAAAGAGAGTTGGTATGCACCGTTTAAACATGCTATAGAAGGACTTACAGCCGAACAGGCTATGTGGAAACCACCTAGTGAGGAAACGAATACCATTTGGGAGAACGTTAATCATCTTATTTACTATAAAGAGAGGCTTGCTGCAAATTTGGAAGGCCGGGAATGGACAAATAATCTTGACGGTAATGACACCTTTTATCTTACTAAGCAATCTAATGATGATATGGAATGGAAGAAAGTCGTTGAACGTTCTGAAGATGCTCAACATAATTTAAGACAAGTATTAAGTGCAATTTCCGAAAGAGAGCTTGAGCAAAATTCACTAGAAGGAAAATTACTGGACATCTTGCTTCATGATGCTTATCATACAGGACAAATTATTCAATTAAGGAAAATGCAAGGGTCTTGGCCATCAAAGCGTTAACTGAACGTTTTAGTTGGTGCTATTGTTGAATAAAATTTAGATATTCAAACGACTTTATTTTTAGTGAAGTATTTTACATCCAAAATGAAATAATTATATTTTTAACCCCGTCCTCAATTTAGAACGGGGTTATATTTGTTCCTGCTATAAAGCCGCACCTTTCCCGCGCTCTTCCTTAAACCGAACCCCAAAAGTATCCGCTGTAATTTCATCAGCTTTCGGCAATGCTCGTAATTTCGGATGGAGTAGCCATACGAGAGAAATAAATAAAATCCCGATGCTAGCGAGTGCGAAAATGAGTTGGCTACTAAATACATTTGCAGCATATCCGCCAATTAAAGAACCGAACGGCATAGCAATTGTGCCCATACTTCGCATAACTGAATTGATGCGGCCAATATATTGGTTTGGAATTACAATTTGGCTAATTGTCGCAAATAATATGTTGGTTGCACCAATTGGAATCCAAGATAGGCCGAATAAGAGAATAGATAGCCATTGAAACGGTACAACCGTAGAGAGAAACCAAAAGATAGCACCAGTCGCAAAGCTAATAATAGATGCGCGGCCAACGTTACGTTTGCCAACCCATGAACTGAATAAGGCACCAATCAGACTACCTGCTGATATAGCAGCTAAGAAGAAGCCATATGATTTCACGCCTCCTAAAGAATCAGCGAAAGAAGGGAGTATGGCCATCGTCATACCGATAGAAAAATTGGCAACAACTGAACCGATTAAGAAGACGCTCATTAATGAACGAAAGACGATTGAAAAACCTTCTTTTAAATCAGAGAAATATTGTTTAGTTGAAAGTGATGTGTTTGCTGCAGTTTGCTGTGGCATTTTCAATGAAAAGAACAAAAGGGCAGTAATCGCGAATGTGAAAGAGTCAATTACATATAAAGAGATTGCGCCAAGTAGTGCTACTAATATTCCAGAAAGAGTCGTACAAATTAAATCAATGCCTTGATACGCAAATGAAAAGAGTGAGTTTCCTTTTAATAATTGTGTTTTATGCAGTAGAAGTGGTAAAGCTTTTGACTGTGCAGGATAGGCGAATTGTTCGATAAAGGCTACGATGGGCATGATGATGAGTAGTAGTTGGACTGTTAATAGGTCGAAGTAGTGTGTAATAGGAATAATTAATATAAGAATGCATTGCAAAACTTGTGTGATGACGAGGGTGTTTTTAATTGGCCATCTATCAACGAATGGACCGGTAAGAAATTGTAATGCAGAAGGTAGTAACGTAAGGAAACCTGCTAATCCAGAATAAAAAGGATTACCACTTAGCTTATATACGAGCCACATTGCTGCTACGTAATATAAGCTATCTCCTATGTTGGTGAAAATTCTTCCTAAAAATAATAAGAGGAAATTCCGGTTTTTCAATATGTCCACTTTATCTACTCCTTTATAATAAATTTATTCGGTAAAATAAATTTGACCGTTTATCCCGCATTAACGGGCAGTAAGACCTCCATCTCAAAATTCAGCGGAAGCAAAGAAATTAGGTGGTGGATCAACTGCCCGTAAAATCCCGATTGGTTCAACTAATAATCAGTGGAGGATGAACAAAACCCCACTGATTAAAGTTTCACTTTATGTAAAAAAAATCGTATTACGATTTTTCTTCTTTTTTCACAAAGCGCTGCATCGCTCGTTCGTCTATTTGTAGTGCAGTAGTAGAAATGTAATAAGATTTACTATTTGGATTTTTATCCCCGTCTTTTGTGATCTCGTTTAATTCACCCATCAATTCATAAAACTTTTTCACCCACACTTGAAATTGTTCTGGCGTAGTATCAAACTCCCAGCAGGATGAAACGTAATTCCACTCAGCCGGGTCTTCGCTTTCTTTTCTTAATATAAAAGCTTCTTCAGGAGCAGCGAGAATATGGTTTTTCGTTGTTTCTGCCATTTGTAAAAAGATTTGGCGACCTGATTCACTTAATATTTCTAGATGAGGTAATAGTTCTGCAGCAGGGGTAAAGCCTCTAGCGACAGATTGATAAAACTTTTGAACGATGCCATTTTTTTCTTCTGTATATACGATTTCTATAAAACCATTTTTCTCTAATTCTTTTAAATGATAATGAATTTTCGCCCTTGGAATGCCGAATTTCTCAGATAGTAGTTGTCCTGTATAAGGACGTTCGCATAGACGCATCATCATTTCGACTCGTAGTGGATCGCTCATTGCTTTTAGTTGGCTATAAGTAGTTAGTGTGAACATAGGCTTCAAAATGATCAACTCCTTGAATAAAATTACTCGGTCAATATTATTTGACTGAATTGTATCAAGGATTCTATTTATTTTCAATACTTTCAGAAAATTTATTTTTTTACACTGTAATCTTCTGTTCATATTCCGTTCATATTTCTTTTTTATGATAAGTGCATAGAAAGAAAGAGGAAGGAGCGAGCGAAATGTTTTTAGCTCTGCGTGAATTGAAACAATCAAAATTAAGATACGGATTAATCGGACTTATTATGGTGTTATTATCATTTTTAGTCCTTGTGATTTCAGGATTAGCAAATGGATTATCATATGATAATGCTTCATCGATTCAAAATATGGAGGCAAATAAGTTCGTTTTAGCGGATGATGCGGAAAATAAATTACTTCGTTCACAAATTAAGAAAGACGATGTAGATAACGTAGTCAATCAAGTAGGCGAGAAAGAGGCCGTTCCGTTTCGCGTGAAAGTTTCAACGTATGAAAAGAAAGATAGTTCGAAAAAAGTGGATATCGCTATTTTCTCAAGTGAACGCGATACATTTTTAGAACCGAACATTGTAAAAGGTAAGAAATTAGGTACAGCAAACAATGAAATGGTTGCTGATGAATCAATTAAAGAAAAAGGAATTGATATTGGGGATACAATTATTGATCCTGTTTCAAAGAAAGAATTTACAATCGTTGGATTTACGAAAGATCAAATGTTTAGCCATACACCAGTTGTATATGTAAATGAAGACGTTTGGGGTGCTATTACACAACCAAACCAAAAAGATTATAGTGCAATTGCGCTTAATACAGATAAAGAAATTAAAAATGCTCACGTTATTGATAAAAAAGAAGTACTGCAAAGTATTCCAGGGTTTAAAGAAGAGCAAGGAACATTAACGATGATTATTGCGTTCTTACTTGTTATCGCTGCGCTATTAATCGGTGTATTCTTCTACGTCATTACGCTGCAAAAAACACAGCAATTAGGCGTATTAAAAGCAATTGGTACAAAGAACTCATATTTAGCAAATAGCTTAGTCGTGCAGGCGTTATTCTTATCAGTCGTTGCGATGATAATTAGCATCGTTCTTGTACAAGGGTTAGAACAAATTTTACCAGCGGGTATGCCGTTCTTATTAACAACACCGATGATTGTACAATATGCAGCAATCTTTATCGTCATTAGTATTTTAGGAACACTTATTTCGTTATACCAAGTATTAAAAGTTGATGCGCTAGAAGCAATTGGAGGCGGGATATAATGACTTCATTATTAAAATTAGACAAAGTAAGTAAAGTGTACGGGGAAGGGAATACGGAAGTAACTGCCCTTCATCCGATATCGCTTGATGTAAAAGCTGGAGAATTTATCGGAATCGTCGGTCCTTCTGGATCAGGGAAAAGTACGTTATTATCAATCGCGGGTGCATTATTATCACCATCAAAAGGGGATATTTACATTCGTGAACAAAATATAACAAAGCTATCAGAAAAAGAAATGACAGACATTCGTTTGAAAAAAATCGGTTTCATCTTCCAGTTTGCAAACCTTGTTCCATATTTAAATGTGAAGGAACAGTTACTTTACATTGCTAAGCTGAAAAAAGAAAGTAAACAAGAATCAGAAAAGCGTGCGGATCATTTATTAGCGGCATTTGGATTAGGAGAAAGAAAAAATCATTATCCAAATCAACTATCTGGTGGGGAAAAACAAAGGGTCGCAATTGCTCGTGCGTTCATGAACAACCCAGATTTAATATTAGCGGATGAGCCAACGGCAAGCTTAGACTCAAAACGCGCACGTGAAGTTGTTGAAATGATGAAACGTGAAGTGAAGGAAAGCCAAAAAGCAGCAATTATGATTACACATGATGAAAGAATGCTTGATGTATGTGATCGTATATTGACGCTTAGAGATGGACAATTAATATAAAGAAAAAGGGCCAACCGTACATGCGGTTGGCCTTTGTATAATTATTTCTAATAAGTATAATGGCTTTATTTTGAGAATAACGTTTTAATTTTATTGCGCGCAATTAATAAAACGCCGCCTAATACAGATAACATACCTAAAGCCATATTGTTTGATTGCTCACTACCAGCGTTAGGGAGTTCTCTAGCATTATTGTTTGCATTTGTAGTACCAGTCTTTGTTTCTGTTTGTTTCGATTGAGATACTTCATTGATCTTGTTATCTACATTTTGCTTCGTTGTATGTAACTCAGCTAATTTGTCCTCAATTTTTTTCTCAGTATGTTTAAAGTCGTTGATTTTAATATCTAAGTCTTGTTTTTTCTTTGATAAATCGTCTGAAACAGTTTGTTTCGATTGCTTAATCTCGTTAATTTTATTGATTAAATCTTGTCTAGCTTCTTGTAATGCAGCTAGTTTGTTTTTCACATCTTGTTTAGCTAGTTCTAAGTTAGCGGAAAGGCTATCTAAATTGCCTTTAATTTTCTTAAGTTCCTCTAACGTGTTCCCAGTATGCGGTTTGTTTTCTTTTAGCTCAGCAAGTTTGTCCTCAGCAGTTTGTTTCGCTTTCTTTAACTCAGCTAACTTTTCATCGACTTGTTTTTTAACTTCCTTAAGTTCATTAACCTTTTGATCGATGTTCTCTTTATGCTGCTTCATTTCATTCACTTTTTCATCGACAGTTTGTTTATGTTCTTTAATCTCATTTACTTTGTTATCGATATTTTGCTTATGCTCTTTTACTTCAGCAACTTTATCTTCTACTTGTTTTTTATGCTCTTTTATTTCAGCGATTTTATCTTCGGCGATTTGTTTATCTTGCTGAAGTTTTGCATCGAACTCTTCTTTACGTTGCTTAATTTCGTTAATTTTTTCATCGGCAACTTGTTTACGCTCGTGTAGTTCATTCACCTTCGTATCAACATTTTCCTTAACTTTGTTAAGTTCATTCAATGTTTGATCCACGTTTTCTTTGTGTTGCTGCAATTTCGCATCTAACTCTTGTTTATGTTGCTTAATTTCAGCTAATCGATCTCCCGTACTTTGCTGAGGAGTAGCATCGGTTACTTCCGCATGAGCAGAGTTTGCGCCAGCAATCATTGCTAAAGCTAGTGTAGACGCAGCGATTGTTTGTTTTGTTTTCATATTTTTGTACCTCTTTTCTTTCATATGCATGAACTGTTTTGTGTAAAATTGAGCATATATAAGTAGATTATTTTATTATTATATACCATGTGCGGCGCCCAGAGGAAGTATTTGCATAATAATCTATGATTATGTAATTTTAAAATTATCTTATTTTGGGGTAGGGGACAATACTTTAGCTAGATGAACAATTTCTTCTATAGTAGAGTTTACATCTTTGCTATTACGAATTACAAACAAATAGTCAGCTTCGTTTTCTATAGGATCCACCACATCTTCATGTAGTGATTCAGTTTGTTGTCGATCAAGTACTTCTTTGAAACTAGCATATCCACCTCTAAAAATATTCGTATTTCGCGTGCTTCGAGCCACTCTTTCGTAAAGTACATCATCTGGAATATCAAAATGAACGAGTATACGTACATATTCATTTTGTGGAAATAATTCGTTTAGTAAATATAACCTTCCATTTTTACTGCGATTGGAGTTACTAATAATAAGGTGTAAATTTGTATGTCCTTTCGCATAATCAACAATGAATTTCGAAAGACCGTGCTTAAATGTATTAGGGCCTTCAGCCGGCTGTAATTTTTCGTAATGCGTGTTAATAAATTCAGCTTGGTTATCTTGATCCATAACGAAAGAGTGGGGTAACTCTTTTTCTAAAGATTTTGCAAATGTAGTTTTACCGCTGTGTGTTTTTCCTACCGTAATAATGACGAGTCGTTTCATATTGGCCTCCATGTGTGTTGTTATAGTCTGGAATATTCAATGTAGATTGAATATTTTCCTGCCAGAGAATATACAAAGTGCCGAAGTGATAGTAGGCTGGAAACTTGACAAAAAAACTTATTTATTCTATAATTTACCAATATAAAAATAAAGTGTATAATAGGGTTCTCCTGGCCAGGGGGACCCTATTTTTATTGTGAAAATGAAGGAGTGTATGTGCGTGAAAAAAGGTGAATCAAGTGTAACATCGTTAGTATCAGCTTTCAGCAGGGCATATCATAGTGAATTTGATAATCCTAAAATCTTTGATGATTATGTAGCTAAAGAGTTCATTTCTCAAAAAGAACGTAACGACATTGAAATGAACATGGTTCAAGAAATACATTTTTTCAATACAGACATTGCAAAGCAGTTTCAAGATAATCCACAAGAAATATTAAAATGGATTACACAAGTGCAATTATCACCAACACCTTTAGCACGTGCGGCATATTGTGAAAGAGTATTACTACACGAGATTACGCTGGGAACGAAACAATACGTTATACTCGGTGCGGGATTAGATACATTTAGTTTTAGACACCGAGAATTAGAGAGTAATATAGAAATATTTGAAGTGGATCATCCTTCTACACAAGGGTTTAAGAAGGAGAGAATAAAAGAAGCAGAACTTGAAGTTCCAAATAATCTTCATTTTATTTCGATGGATTTCACGAAAGGATTTTCCTATGAACAGTTACGGAATGAAGGATTTGAACATAAAAAAACGTTCTTTAGCCTTTTAGGTGTGTCGTATTATTTAACAAAAGAGGAGCTTTCTAGTTTAATAGAATGTTTGTTCGAGATGGTTTCGGAAGGGAGCTCTATCGTTTTTGATTATCCAGATGAAAACTTATTTACAGAAAAGGGACTGTCTAATCGAGTTGAAAACATGGTAAAAATGGCTGCAGTAGGCGGAGAACCGATGAAATCATGTTATTCTTACGCCGAAATGGAAGCACTGTTAGAGAAGGCGGGCTTACTCATTTATGAGCATTTATCACCAGAAGATATAAATGCATTCTATTTTGAAGGACGAAACGATTATTTAAAAGCTTTCGAGACGGTGCATTATGTGCATGCGGTGAAGAAGTAAGGAATTAGTAGACATGGGGAGGAATCTCTGTGTCTTTTTTTGTAGGAGAACAAGTGGGAAATATTAACTAGGAAGGGAATTTCGATAATGTAAAGAATATGAAGTATGAATGTAACAAATTAAGTAGTGATGCTAAAGGAGAACATAATGTACACAATTGGACAAGTCGCTAAATTTTTAAGTGTATCTAGGGATACTTTGAAGTTTTATGAGGAAAAAGGTTTGGTCAAGCCAAAGCAAAATATTGAGAATAAGTATAGAAAATATAATCATTTTGATATATATGATATAACAACGGTCAATTTCTATAGGGAAATGGATATCGAAATAAAAAAAATTCAGGAATTAAGAAAAAGTAAGAGTATAGAGGGAATAAAATTATTACTAGAAGAGAAAGAACAAGAAGTTTTAGAGGAGATAGAATATAAAAAACTTCTTTTAAAAAAAATTCAAATTGCAAAAGAAGATTGCGAAAAAATAAAGAAATTCTTAGGGAAATGCGTAGTAAAAGAAATGAAGCCTTTAGAAGTAAATGGAGAGATAGAGCATTTTACTGCGTATGATGAATATGAATCTTTGAAAAAGAATCCGGATAGCTTAAAAAAAGCAGTTACTTTAACATCTTTACGAAGAGTTATAAGTTTTAATGAAGAAGGTATTATAGAAGATAAATTTATAATTGTAAGAAAAGTAGAGGACTTTGATAAAGAATTAGAAGGAGAAATTCTATCGTATCCAAAATGTATGTATACAGTTATTGAAGATGGCAGGTGGTCAACTGGTGGGAATAGTATTGATCATATCGTGGAATCCAGTTTAAGAAAAGCAGCAATAGAACAAGGGCATGAGCTTTTGGGGCTAGTGTATATAAACATATTACTTACCACGTATGAAGATGAACTTGAGCGTATATTTTTAGAAATTTATGCACCTGTAAAATAATGCAGACATGTATTGACCTGTGAGTAACCCCCAGGTTTAAGCTGAGAGTATCTGTAAATATAAATACTATTATGTTTACGAAATACTTAGTTTGAAATGGGGATTACGCATGAAAAGGAAAAAGAAACTTAAAAAACCAGTAGCGAGTTTTATTGTACTAACCAATATCATTTTTCTGCCACTTTTTTTGCTTGTAGGAGCTATAAGTATGCTAGGATTTCCAGCATGGGTTTTTGATGTAATGTTTTGTATATCGTCTTGGTCTTCAACTTTTGCTTTTGCCATACTATTTAAAAAAATCTATCCAGGACAGAGTTTTATACAATTTGTAAAAGACAAGTTCAAGAACAAACTTAAAGTTTCTGTCCTTCTTATTGTGAGTGCGATTCAAACTTTCATATTTTTAATGATTTTATTTGTCGTGTCTAAAAATAGTGAAGTAGACTCTATCTTTACTGTCTCTTCATGGGGAATGCTAATCTATTTCTTTGTTAAAAACTTTCTTGCGGGGCCATTGGGAGAAGAACTAGGATGGAGAGGTTTTGCACAAATTGAGCTTCAAAAGAAGTATTCACCATTAAAAGCTTCAATAATCATTGGATTTTGGTGGGGGATGTGGCATCTACCTATTTGGTTTACTACAGGATTTTTTGGCATGGACCTAATGAAATATATTCTGTTTTTTATGATCTCTATCATATGTATAAAAATCGTCATGACTGCATTTTACAACATAAATCAGAATTTAATTATTCCAATCATTATCCATCAATTTTTTAATTTCTTTATTGGTATCTTAAACGGAAATTTAATCGATTTAATTATGTATAACGCGATGTTTTATTTAGTAGTAGCAGTTTTAATGATTGTTATAAATCCAAAGAGAGTTCTGTATGGAACGGGAGATATAAATAGTAAGAATGAAAAGTATTAAGTACACTGCTATTGGAAGGTGGGGAATTATGAAAAGTTATATAGGGGTAGTAGCAGCTATAAGCATTTTTATTTCAATCCTTACAGCAATCAAATGCTCGACAAGGAAGTATATATCACTGTATTTTTTATATTCCTACTTCCATCTTTTCTAGCAGTAATTGCGGCTGTTGCAAGGAAAAAGACTTTTATGATCGTTTGCTTCATATGGATGTTACCAGGAACTCTTTATTTGAGTGTTGCTGTAATACCCTAGTTATGGAATTGATATATTCTATTTTTAATGATTTATTTTCTATCTATCGTTTGGATGAAAGAAAGAAATATTTAAAAGAGTAGTTCTTTTTTTATTATTTTTTTGAAAGGGTGAGGGGTGTAGTGAAGCAAAGGTTATTGAAATTAGCAGATGTATTAGTCAACCATTCTACGAAAGTGCGACCTGGTGATCAAGTGTTGATCCAAAGTGTTACAGAGATAGCCCCCGCAGTCGTTCGTGAAATTATTAAGTCAGTGGAAAAAGCAAGTGGATATGCGCATGTATCAATGCGCGACGTGTCTGTTACGAGGTAATTAATTTTGTCAGGATCTGAAGAACAATTTAAGTTATTAGCAGATTGGGAATGTTACCGATTAAGTAAGATGCAAGTGTATATTAATCTTCGTAGTCCTAGAAATGCATATGAATTAGCGGATGTACCGGCAGAAAAAATGAAGTTATATCAAACAATATTTGGAAAAGCTCATGGTGAAGCAGTGTATAAAACGAGATGGGTGACAACTCGTATTCCGAATGCGGCTTCTGCACAAGAAGCAAATATGAGCACGGAGGCTTATGAAAAATTCTACTATGATGTATGTACGCTAGATTATAACAACATGTCGAAAGCAATGGAGCCATTAAAAGAATTAATGGAAAAGACAAAACGAGTGAGGATTATTGGAGAAGGAACGGATTTGGAGTTTTCCATTGAAGAAATAGGCGTTTTAAAGGGGGATGGTACGGATAATATCCCGGATGGCGAAATATATACAGCACCTGTCAAAGATTCTGTAAATGGAGTAATAACATTTAATACAGTTTCCGTTCAACAAGGTTATGCGTTTCAAAATATAAAGTTACATGTTAAACAGGGGAAAATAATAGAGGCATATGCAAATGATACAGAGCGAATGAACCGAATTCTTGATACGGATGAGGGAGCAAGATATATTGGAGAGTTCGCGCTAGCTTTTAACCCCTACATACTACATCCGATGAATAATACGTTATTTGATGAAAAAATAAATGGTAGTTTTCATCTAGCGATTGGAGATTCATTGCAAGGTGCAGATAACGGAAATAATTCAGCGATACATTGGGACTTAGTAAACATTCAAAGACCAGAGTATGGCGGGGGTGAAATTTGGTTTGATGATGTATTGATTAGGAAAGATGGGGATTTTGTTTTGCCAGAGTTATTTGGATTAAATGAAGAAAAGTTAAAGAGATAAACTGAAAACCAACAAATCCTCTTAAAAAACACTTAACTTTTAACTCCATCTATCTTTACAATCCCTCCTTATAATGTGAATTGGACAAGCACCTAAGAGAAGGCAGAACATGTCAGTTTGTACATTCTATTATTAGGGGGAGAATTTGTATGAAAAAGACAGTTGCTTCGTTAGTGGTTATGACTGCATTATTACCGACATTTTCAGCACATGCGGAAGGGAAAGAGCAAGTTCGAAAATCAGCTACAACTTTTAATGTTATTAGTGATATTCAAGGGGATTTAGGAGACTTTGATCACGTGTTAAAAGATATGAACAAAGTGACGCCACTTTCTAGAGCGCTTATTATGAATGGGGATATAACGCCAACTGGACAACAGTCACAATATGATGATGTGAAGCGTGTGTTAAACAAAAATAAGCATCCCGAGAATGTATGGTCGGCTATTGGGAATCATGAGTTTTATGCTGGTAAATGGACAGCTGATGGGAAGTTATCTCAAAGTACATGGCCAAATGGTGTAACTGAGGAAACTTTATTTAACCGCTATCTGAAATTTAGCGGACAAGAAAAGGTATATCATAAAAAAGAATTAGACGGTTATCCGCTTCTATTTTTAGGAACGGAAAAATATATGAAATACCACGATTCAAAAATGTGGGATGAAGTATATATGAGTGATGAACAATTAGGTTGGTTAAAACAAAATTTAGAAGAGTACAGCCAAAAAGATAAAAACAAGCCGATTTTCATTTTTTCTCATCACGTTTTACCTGATACGGTGTCTGGATCAAGACAATCACCATATTTACAAGACTATTTAAACGTTGATAAATTGTACGATATATTAAAAGACTATCCGCAGGTCGTTTTCTTTACGAGTCACACGCACTGGGATTTAAACTTGCCAGACTGGGCTGGTAAAAAGAAAATTGCAGGCGGAGATAAAAAAGGATTTACAGTTGTAAATACAGGTGGTATTGAAACGGGCTGGATGTCGGCTGGACCAAATGGAGGAGAGAAGACTGCTCCTGATGGTTATTCATTTAAACAAGGGTTGCAAGTGAAAGCATATGGTAGCGATGTAATGGTGACAGCTTACGATTACAAACGTGATAAGGAAATAAAGAAATTATTAATTAGTGATTCGAAAATTGCACAAATGGCACCAAATGTAACGGCAGATGATAGTAAAAACGTAATCGTCGGTGCAACAGAATACATGGAGTACTCTATAGAAGGAACGGACGAGTGGCATACTTATAATCCAGGAAACCCACCCAAATTTGACGGGGACAAAATCGTATACGTACGCCATAAAGGCGAAATGAATTTAGGACCAGGATTAACACAGCTACTTCGTTTTTCTGCAAATAAATGATTGGAAGAGGGCCTACTTTTTATCGAGTGGGTTCTTTTTCGTTGTCAGTTTTTGTCGATAAGTCGATATCTCATGTCGAATCGTCGATATATTGAAAAAATCGTTGATATATTTCAAGTTATGAACGATATATTTTAAAAATCGTCGATATAAATTTCATGCACCGTAATATGGTTAAAATCATTGTTATAATTTCATGTACCGCATTGAAGATAAAACCTTTAATACAATTCCATTCGCCAAAACCGAATTCCAACACATTTTTACCCCAGAAAGATGACTTCATCATTTTTACATGTAATAATAGTATCGTTACATACATTGTGAAAGAAGTACAAAGGAGCGTTATTCATGAATTTAGCTAAATTCCCGAGAAAAAAATATACAGAGTCATATACACCAATTGAAAAATTAAACAATTTTTCTGAGGCGCTTGGTGGACCGACTATTTATTTTAAACGAGATGATTTACTTGGTTTAACAGCTGGTGGTAATAAGACGAGAAAGTTAGAGTTTCTAGTTGCGGATGCACAGGCAAAGGGTGCAGATACGTTAATTACAGCTGGTGGTATTCAGTCCAATCATTGCCGCCTGACACTGGCAGCTGCAGTAAAAGAAAAAATGAAATGTATTCTTGTATTAGAAGAAGGGCTTGAGCCAGAAGAGAAGCCAGACTTTAACGGAAACTATTTCTTATATCATTTACTAGGTGCTGAAAATGTCATTGTTGTACAAAACGGAGCAGATCTTATGGAAGAGATGCATAAAGTCGCAAAAGAAGTTAGTGAAAAAGGGAATACACCATATGTCATTCCAGTTGGTGGATCAAATCCTACTGGCGCAATGGGATACGTTGCTTGTGCGCAAGAAATTATGGCGCAATCATTTGACCAAGGAATTGATTTCAGTTCAGTCATTTGCGTAAGCGGTAGCGGCGGCATGCACGCTGGTTTAATTACAGGTTTTGCTGGAACACAAAGTAACATCCCAGTAATCGGAATTAACGTAAGTAGAGGAAAAGCAGAGCAAGAAGAGAAAGTAGCAAAACTTGTAGATGAAACTTCAGCTCACGTTGGTATTCCAAACTTTATCCCGCGCGAAGCTGTTACATGCTTTGATGAATATGTAGGACCAGGTTACGCGTTACCAACGCCAGAAATGGTGGAAGCAGTGCAGCTGTTAGCAAAAACTGAAGGTATTTTACTGGATCCAGTATACACAGGTAAAGCAGTAGCGGGATTAATCGACTTAATTAGAAAAGGTACATTTAATAAAGAGGACAACATTTTATTCGTACATTCAGGTGGTTCACCAGCTTTATATGCGAATACATCTTTATTCGCGTAAGTATGAAAAAGCATTGGGTATCCAATGCTTTTTGTTATATACTGGAATTATTAGGAGGCCAGAAGGGGGAGTATATGAGTTCAAACTTAAAATGGATGATATACACGATACTCGGTATTTTTATTTTATTAATTTTATTTGTAGCTTATGGAGTTTATTTATATTTCACTTAAGTGAAATGGTAACCGAACCAAAGGAAGAATAAAATAATTGCTGTATTAAATAGAGTAAAACATAAACCGATAATCGCTAAAATTTTCCTTTCATTTCGACTACAAAAAGATATTACCGCTAATAGGATTGCTATAACAGCGGAAGCTAATATGAAGTAAGCGAAAGGCACAACATATTCTACTCCAACCCTGTCTAAAATAGGTGTGAAAAGAAAGAGATTAATAGTAACGAATATACTTGCAAAGAGAAACGTATAGCTTTTCCAAGTGTATGTTTTTAACTGCATGGAACGATACTCCTTTCTCTTTATTATTTATATTTTTAAGTCTAAATTAATTACCTTTATTTTACAAATTAAAATATTTTGTATTGAAAAGAGGGTATTAATATGAAAGTTAGAAATTGGCCTCTAGTTATGATCAGTATCTGTATATTCATAATAACCGGCTGTTCAACTGGACTAGAAAATGAAGAGCAAAGAATTGAAGTGCAAAAAGATATTGGTGATAATGAATATGAAGATTTTAAGGTAGTGACAGATAATAATGAAGTGATGCAAGTAAAGAAAATATTAAAGGATACTACTTTTGAAAATAAAAAAGTGCAAATGTCTCGTCCAGCTGATTATCATTTTATTTTTCAATTTAAAAATCCGAAAATAGAGGCGAAAGCTGTGTTGTATCAAATTTGGGTAATTCCTAATAAGGATAAAATAGAAATCATAGCGGGGAATAGCCAGTACGTTCAATTAGAAGGGAAAAATGTAGCCACTTTGTTTCAGATTGTTACAGGGGAGAAGTTAGTTGAATAAATGTATATGGAGTCTACCAGTTTTTGTTTTGGAAGATACTTAGTTTTCAAGAAAAATAGCCATCTTTTATATGGGAATAAACTCTGAGAGCGAATTAAACAGAAATCGAACCTTGACTTGATGAACGTGAAGTTTTACCCTTATAAATGCAAAAAAAGCATCTTAAAGCGTCCATTAATCCGCTAATGAAAATAAAACTAGTAAATATATTGTTTTTACAAAGATTCGATGGTATGTTTAATTTTCTCAATATAATATTTTACTTATATAGGAGTGGCTATTTGAATAAATTTATATTATTGGTTTTATTGGTTACATGCTGCCTTACTATTGCAGGATGTTCTAATAATAGGGTTATAACAAAGAATGAGTCAAAAACTTCAACACCTGTAAAGGTTGAACGTATCAATAAAGCGTGGTACAAACATATATAATAGTTTAAATAATTTTTAAATTATTGATGATAAAAGGCCATAAGGTGAAATGAGTTAGCCTGATAGTAGATGTTGTGAACCTTAGTGAAAAGCGAAAAGCATAGGGGAATGCTATGTTTATAAAAATACGATATTAAAATGTTCACAAAAAAGAGTCTACATGTAGTCCCTTTTTTATGGATATTTTTCATAAGTAGAAGACATTCTAAGGTGCTGTTCTCTAACTTGAACCTTCTAACATTTATTTCACTAAGTTAAAGTTCATGGAGAGTACCACTCTTCAAAATTCAAGGAATGCTAGGGCCCATAATAGCTCGATTGATGTGGTTCCTTTTTCACTTTATCTACCATATTTATATATCTTTCTATAAAAAATCTAACTTTTAACGATTAAATGAGATAAAACCTAGTTAAAAACAATGAAATTTAAGGAAAAATAAGGTACACTATTCAATGGTTTTGGTTTAAAATCAATTGACGTTAATGTATACGGGGGAAAGATTGATGAACAACAATACAGTAAATGAATCTGTTGAAGAAGTTGAGAAAAAACGGGTAAGATCCAAAAAACGTTTTACAAATTGGAAGCTTATCGCAGCAGGTGGCGGTGTACTTGCACTTCTCCTTGGGGGAATGAGTTATTATCAGGCAACTCACTTCAATTCTAATGTTACGATTAATGATACAAAAGTCGGTGGTATGAGCGCTGATGAGGCAATACAGAAATTAAAAACATCTGGACTAGCAAACAAAGTTTATATTGATCAACAACAAATTTTAGATGAAAAAGAGACAAAAACGGAACTGACGGAAAAAGATTTGCCGCAAGTTAAGAAACTATTAAAAAGCCAGTGGACATTTTTCCCTTCTTCAAAGGAAAAAGATTATTCATTGCTACCAAAAAAGGCAGAGCAGTATCGTAGTGAAACGATGAAAAAACTTGTAGAAGAAAAGCTCGTGTCTATGAATGAAAAATTAAAGGCACCTCAAGATGCTATGGCAAAGCTTGAACAAGGAAAAATTGTTATTTCGAAGAGCGTTGATGGAAAACAATATGACGTTGCGAGTTTACTAAAAGATTACGATAAACAGAAGCATAAAAGCGAAATTCATCTAAAGTCTGCATACATACAACCTATTAAAGAAGACGATCCAATTATTAAAAAAGAAGAGAAAGCATTACAGAATCTTCTTACGCAGTCTGTTGATTATAAAGTGCAGGATGAAGTGTATTCATTAAAAGCGAAAGATTTAATTCAAAATGCCACTATGTCAAAGGATATGAAAGTGACAATCGATGCGAGCGAAATTAAGAATAAGGTTGCTGAAATTAATAAGGCTAAATCTACATTACATAAAGACTTCGCTTTTAAAACACATTCTGGTTCGGTTATATCAGTAAAAGGACAAGGATATGGCTGGGCACTAGATGTGGAAAAAGAGACAAAACAAGTTGGGCAAGCCTTTGAAAAAGGCGAAAAATCACTTTCTGCTTCTAACATTCACGGGAATGGTTGGGAGAAAGAAGGGATCGGTTATAAAACAACATCGAATAATGGCATAGGAGACACATATGCAGAAGTATCCATTGCAGACCAACAAATTTGGATTTATAAAGATGGCAAACTAGTCGTTACAACAAATGTAGTAACGGGTAAACATAGCACGGGTGAAGATACATCACCAGGTGTGTGGTACGTTTTATATAAACGAACTCCATACACGCTGAGAGGCAGCGCAGTAGGGAAAGCTGATTATGCAGTGAAAGTAGATTACTGGGTTCCATTCACAAATAGCGGTCAAGGATTCCACGATGCCGGCTGGCGAAAAGACTGGGGAAGTAATGCTTATTTAACAGGAGGATCAGGCGGTTGTGTGAACCTTCTTCCTAACGTTGCAAAAACTGTTTATGATAGTTTGAACACGTATGATCCAGTTATCGTGTACTAGAAAATAGGTACGTATTAAGAACTTAAACGAATAAATAAAGCACCTGATGGTACATGAAAAAACACCTCTTGCATTCGCATACAAAGTGTGCAAATGCAATGGAGGTGTTTTTGTTTGAATACAAGAGTTTATTGCGTATAAGAAACAAAGTAGAAAGAGATTAAGATGAAGAAACAGGTTTTCAAATAGTCAATAAAATTGACACTGAATATCATTTTCATTTATGATGGAATCGTCGTATGTAATTGGACATGAATTTTATGAAAAAGTCTATTTCTTATATTCATATAATAGATTTCTATTAAGGTATCACATTCAAGAACTATTACTAAATCTTTTAAGAACTTAAACGTAGGAAAGGATAATATAAAATGAACTGGAAAAAAGGCGGATTATGGGTTATTATTTTTTTCGTTGTAAAAGGCACAATTTCTACACTTTTAATCGTTACAGGTGCTAAATATTTTGATTTGTCATTTATGCAACTTTTCGTACTAATATTGATCTTATTACTGATTTCTCTCATAAGTCGAAAATTACTGTATAGACATAAACAAAACAAAAAGCAAAAAGAGCTAAATATATAAGGAAGCCCCAGAGACCTTTGGATTTCTGGGGTTTTATTTATTCAATAGTGAGTTTTGGCTCCGTGATACGAATGGTACAATCCATCAGTTTTATCGGTTGTAAATCAAAAGAAAGATATATTTACAAGGAATCTTAACAAGTCTTACGAATCCAAAAGTCTCTTTATTCTTTATTGCGTTTCTGCCGCAGTTTATAGACACAAAGGCTTCAGGTTCTATACCTTTTATCATTTTAGGAATTACTTTTACAGTAACTGGACTATTGTGGTGTTTATTTGTTGCTTATTTCTCTTCCTATGTCACCAAAAAATTAAGAGGAAATCAAAAGGTAGGAATGATTCTAAACAAAGTAACAGGGCTGATTTTTATTGGGAGGGGGTTAAAGTTGCTTCAAACAAAGGCTCCTCAATAAACATGAATAATAAAAAATGCCCCCTTCAAGAGTTGTTATCTTTGCTTTAAGCTAATTTCTATATATTAAAAAGCCACTTCAAATTTTGAAGGGGCTTTTTGCATGTTATTTTGGTTTATCTAAAAATTTATCCCATAGGGCTTGATGTATTTTAATCAATTGTCATGTATATATGTGTCCTCCAATAACAAGGTTAAATCCATTCAGTTCGTCATCGTAGCTTCGTTATCTTGCTATTACATTCCAAAATGCGTACAACAGCGTGCCTTCAAGGTTATACTGATGCTGGAGGTGATTCAAAGTGACATACAAT
Organism: Bacillus sp. FDAARGOS_527; assembly: GCF_003812125.1. NCBI lineage: Bacteria > Bacillati > Bacillota > Bacilli > Caryophanales > Bacillaceae > Bacillus > Bacillus sp. FDAARGOS_527. The sequence goes on along the minus strand of NZ_CP033795.1, from coordinate 2,331,828 downwards.
CGGAAAATGAATTCGAAACAAACTAATTAATAAACTGATTCTTACAAGCAAATTCAATCCGTATATCAATTGATTTATAAATGAATGCGGAAGTATCTTTGGGAAGGTGAGCTTTTCATTAGCCAGGTAATTTTTAAACATCAAGTTTTCATTTTGAAACTAAACTCGCTTGTATAGCAGGTTTCGAATTTTTATGTGGTACAGACATTAGTTGAAAGATAGTTTTTGCCTACTCTGACTTATATCGTAAACTTGATAATTTATAAAGATGGATTTAACGGGGGGGATATTATGAAAGGTAGCAAACATTTTAATTTTCACAAGCTTTGGCTAGGACAGTCTATAAGTTTGTTAGGTACTCAGTTTACAATAGTAGCTTTGCCACTTTTTGCATTAGAGGTGTTACAAACAAGTGAAGCAAATGCTGCTATGCTTCGTGGGGTTATATTCGTCCCTTACCTAATTTTTGGGTTAGTAGCCGGTGCTTTAATAGACATTTTTCATAGGAAAAATGTTTTGCTAATTTGTAGTATATGTCAAGGCATATTGTTTTTATCAGTATTCATACTTACTGTAACAAATATAATAACGTTCCCTTTATTGGTGTTTATCATGTTTTTAAATGGAATATTCACCACGTTTTACAACATTGCCATTCCTTCTTTCTTACCGGAAATCGTAACAGATAAAGACAACTTAAAAAAAGGAAATGCTCAACTAGCACTTTCGGAGTCTCTTTCTATAGTAATTGGTCCTATGCTAGCTGGAATCGTCATTACTCTAGTCGGATTAACAGGATCGTTTACTGTTGACGCAGTAACGTATTTTGTTTGTTTTATGTTTGTATTATTTATTTCAAAGTTTAAACCGCATACAGAGGGTTCTTTAAAAGACGTAAATTTAAAATCCATATACGAAAACATATATGAGGGTTTGATATATTTCAAAAAACACCCTGTATTAGAGCCAATTGTGACATGTGGTGCTGTTTACGGTTTTTTTAAATACATACTAAATAGCATTTTAGTAATATTCCTTTATAAGGTAATGGGGCTATCTGAAATTGAAATAGGATTTGTTGTAGGTTCAGCAGCGGTAGGGTTTTTAATAGGTAATACGGTTCTCATGAAAAAGAGTCAACGAATTAATAATACAAAAATGCTTATTTATAGCGCTACTGTATCAGTTACCGGTTTGGCTTTTATACCGATAATGGGATATATGGGAACAGTTTACGGTATAGTAGCCGCAAGTATCATACATGGTATGGGAGAAGGTGTATTTGGCCCTTACGCCGCAACTATACGACAACTTGCCTCACCAAATCACATGCTTGGCCGAGTAAATGCTGTACAGCGCACGCTTAATTGGGGAGCTTGGGCATTGGGAAGTTTTGCTAGTGCATTTTTAATTTCTATATTCGGGCTTCAAACTACGTTATTTATAGGAGGTTTCGGAACAACATTGTGTTTAGTGGCGTTGTTAAGACGAGGCGTATCAAAAGGAACTGACATTGAATATACGAGTTCATTTTAGAGGGGATGATTATGATGCATAAGGTATTAAAAGGAACTGACATAGAAAATAAACCACACATTTTATTTATAGGGGGATGGACAAAACCTATACAAGATGCATTAGACAGTGGGTACACTGTTTCCTATATAGGGTCTTACGCTAGACACATATATTTTGATGGAGTTATCTTAGAAAAATGTTTCTATAAAAAAGAAATAGACACAACAAACATACCCTTGTCTATATACTATGCTGAAGAATTATTTAAAGAGAAACCTTTTGATGTGGTTGTATCTTTCAACGAAACAGTATTAGATACGGCTTGTATAATTGCAAAGATTTTTAATGTTAAAGGACCCTCTTACAATGCTAATATGATAACTCGTAATAAAGACATGATGCGTGAAATTCTAGCAGGTAAAGACTTTTCGATAGATTCGACAGTTTGTAATAATACTAAAGACATTAATGAATTTTTGAATAAAAAAGATAGTGTTATAATAAAGCCGCCGATTGGGGCAGGGGGTAAAGGAGTATGTAAGCTAAACTCGGGAGATGACGTAGGGGTATTTATTGAAGAAAATGGTATTCAACTACCTGTTTTAGTGGAAGAGTATATTGCAGGTGATATAGTTTATACGGTTGAAACCGTTTCTTATAACAAAAAACATTCTATACTTGCTATATCAGCTGAAGTATGTAAAGAAGATACATTTATAATAAACTATACGATTATGCCGGCACCTATAGATGAATCTCAAAAACAATTCATTATGGAGAAAGTAATGTTATTTTTGGACGATATGCAAATGGAAAATGGCATTACTCATACAGAAATAAAGATAGACAAACACAATAAACCAATAATTATAGAGTCTCAAGTTAGAATAGGTGGTGGCAACATCTGGAAGATGGTGGAACTAACAACTGGCATATCTCAATTTGGATACTATTATGATACGCTAGCTACTGAGACTATAGATGAATTTAGATGTCTACCTTCAAAATGTCAAGCTATGTCTTTAAGCTTGATTCCAAAACCAGGTTGCTTAAAAGAAATCAAGTATAAAGGATTAACTAACATATCCGAGGTAGTATTAATTGATCTAGTAGTAAAAGAGGGCGACACCATACCAACTATTGTAGATAGCACGCAACGCAAAGGGTCTATATTATTTACGGCTAATGATATAAAACATATGTACGAAGTTGCAGAGGAAATATGTAACAACATAACGTTTGTTTATAAGGATTTATCAGAATGGAAACCTTCTTTTAAAAAATATATGTAAAAAGAAATGTGGCAGATGACTGGTCTATATAATAAAGGATAATTTAAATCACATGTGTCTATTAACCAAAAACCGGATAAAAGTGTCTTAGCTAGAGCTATGTTTTTTGATGAAAATGACGAATTTATATAACGAGTCCTTCAAGGTCAATTACAATGAGCCGGTTTATCCTTAGTGGGACAAAAATCGGCTTTTTTGTATGAAAATGTGCTTAGTGTGGTTTTTGTTCGAAATACTGGAGGAATCCCATTGCTATTATGTAAAGAAATACATTCTTCCCTCAAATGAAATTTTAGTTTGATAGCGACGAGCTACTGATTGTGGAAAATCTCCAGGCTTCTATTAGTTGATTAGTTGAAGAATTTGTTCCATAGCTCTTAAGGTATTGTAATATAAATAATCAAATCATCCTTCTGCCATTTATTTAAATGTCCCATTCTCTACATCTTATGAATTCCCTGAAAGTACTAAAACTACGCAAAATAAATAACCATCCTATGCAAGAAAGTTAAGGTAGCTAATAGCATATATTTTACTGAAAGGATGTGAATGAACTATGGAACGGTCGAATTGGGGAATTGGAGGATTAGTATTCGTTGGATGCATGTTTCTTGGCGGAGGAGTGGGATCTATATTAGGTGATACTCATGCTGGATGGCTAATAGGGATGGGTGCTGGATTTATTGGGATGGCTTTAACGAGACTGATCAGAAAGTAATATAACGGGATTCTTAATATCGTAAGCACTCTATACATTACAGTTAGAACTTTCTCTTTTGTATTGGCCTTTTCTAAATTTTTTTCATACATAGATATGATTCTCAAGTCGGAGGGTGGCATCTTAGGGTGTATTTTTTATGCTCTTTAAAAGATTCCCAGCATCTTTTTTTATAATAGAATAGATTCATTACCGTTTCAGAGCTTTGTATTCATTCATAACCTAATAGTAAAAGGGGGGATGATGAAAGGTATGGCGTGTAATGATGAATTAATTTGTCAACAGTTTGCAAGAATTATCGGTGGCCAAGAAGGATTTGCCGGTGGAAAATGCGTGGCAACGATAAACCGGGATGAAATAAAGGCAACAATCTTAGGGAAACGTTTTAGGGTAACAAGTTCTTTCTCATTCGAATCAAGAAATCAAAAAACTGGACGGGCATTATGTCTAGGTCGGGTAGCGCTCTTACAAAAGGAAGTCACTGGATTTGTTGCTACGATTATTAAACAAGGAATAATCGTTTCATCTATACACAATGAGTGGTTATGTGATGAACCAAATTTGATTTACGTTAATATTGAAGACGTTGATGATCCACTAAGCTTCGCAAGGAAAGTTAGAAGAGCGTTATGCAATTAACCCATTTATTTAGTTAGATGAGCGATAGAAAAGGATCTTCAATTGAAAGATCCTTTTCTATTGTTTGTAAGTGATAAATTATGTTAATTAAAATATTTGGGATTATTAATGTTTTTTCAATGGTTTCACTAAATAGATGAAGGTTTTCATGAATTAAGTATACTTGACTAGCAGGCGAGCGTATTTTTTGCACGAATCGATATAATAATCTCCATTTTTATTGCAGTGTCAGTGTCTTAGTAGAAAATAAATATATACGACAAATTTTGACAAAGAAAGGATTGTATTTTTGTTATGCTATGAAAGTTATTGATTTGTAATGTATAAATAGGAGGATTTTTAAATGTCAAAGAAATTGTTATTATTTGCACTTATGAGTTTATGTGTAATTGCTTTAAGTGCTTGTAAAGGTAATGAAGAAAAATTAAAGGGCGCACCAGATGAGCAAAAAGTGGATGAAGACAAAAAAGTAGCAGAGGAAGAAAAGAATAAACAAGAAGAGCAACAAAGAGCAGAAGAAGAGAAGCGTAAACAAGAAGAGCAACAAAGAGCAGAAGAAGAGAAGCGTAAACAAGAAGAGCAACAAAAAGTAGAAGAAGAAAAACGTAAGCAAGAAGAGCAACAAAAAGCGGAAGAAGAAAAACGTAAGCAAGAAGAGCAACAAAGAGTCGCTGAAGAAAAACGCAAGCAAGAAGAGAAGAAAGCTCAGCAACAGCAATCTACATAACAGGAGAGAACACAAAAACAAGAAAAACCGACACAAGCAACAGGTGGGAAACCAACAAGATCACAAATTTCAGTTGGTTCACATGTAGTTATTCAATTGGATAATGATTATAGTAAAACTGTAAGTGGCGTTGTGAAAGACATTTTAACACATAGTGAAACACATACATACGGCATTAAAGTTCGATTACAAGATGGACAAATTGGCCGTGTTCAAAGTGTTAAATAATGAAAAAGAGATTTGACTTCTTTATCAAATAAATAAAAGTTAAAAACCCGGTTCTTTCGTAAAAGAACCGGGTTTTTACGTGCGGAATTTGCGTTTTGTTGGTGCTACCACACCTCTATCAAGTATAGATGTTTTTATAATTTGAAAGACGAGGAAATGAACGTGGAGGGAGTATTGGAAGCATGTTTGAGAAGATTAAATGAATAGAAAAGGAAATGTTTTTTAATTCTGGGTTATGGACCTATCCTCTCGCTCTAATTAACTAAAAGAAGAACTTTCCCATACCCATTAGACTACTAAGCATTCCGATTCCATTCATGGTGTTTTTTCCTACTGTAAGTAAGTTTCCGAGCATTCCTGGCTGACCATAACTTCCGTTATTCCCCCATCCCATGGGACTTACCTGCCCTCCCCATCCTGGAGAGTTTCCGAAAACACCCCAGTTATTGGTACCGAAGTTAAAAGCTTTAGCTGGCGGCGATAGTAAAGCGGCAAGATGACCTTGTGCGAACATCCCTGCATGATTGAATGGTTGGGCCCAGGGGATGGGAGGTTTTTGATAATTAAAACTTGCATTGCCTGGTAATGGAGTCCAATTAGCAGGATGTCCTTGAGGCATCAACCCTGCATAATGGATTGGCTGCCCCCAAGAGAAGGAAGGGGGCTCGGGATTGAAACCTGTATAATTGGTTGGTGAATCCCAACCATATGGATAGACTCGATAACTCCAATACTCAGGAACCTTCAGACCATTTATTCCCTCAGCTTTCGTTATTTGGGGCTGTGAATATAATGATGACATTGAATTTTGGTTATTATATTGTTCCTCGTTTTCCTTGGAATTCACATACCAATATTGGTGCATAAGCTTATTCCCCTTACTTTAAAAATGTAATGTTAGACTTAGCCTATGTAATATTCCTTTTTATGGATGGTTACATAACTAGATTTCCAAGCCTGTATTTAAAGGAATGGGTGTGTGGACTTGTTGGTTTATCCCGCTGTTTGTTGTGGGCTACCTGCAAAAGTCCGATTGGTTCAACTAATAATCAGTGGGGGTGAACAAAACCCCCACTGATTAAAGTTTCACTTTATTTTAGAAGCGTATTTTCAGTCGCTTCTTTTGTTTATTGCAGCCTAATGTAAATTCGGTTTACAAACGTATTTACATATTTATTCAAAATCTTAAGTTGGGTAAGTAGAATTGCTAAAAAGAGAATATCCATTCGAAGAGTTTGGCAAAATACTGCAAGGGTAATATATTCTCGTGCAAATATGCAAACGAGTGAAATGAATCAACGGAATTTATAATGAAGGGGCAAATAAATATATGAGTGAAACGTTACATAAAAGAAAACCACCATATGTAATGCTTGTAATCCTTTTTATTGGGGCATTTGTTTCATTTCTAAATAACTCGCTTTTAAATGTGGCCTTGCCATCAATAATGAAGGATTTAGAAATTCAAAATTATTCAACGATCCAGTGGCTTTCTACAGGCTATATGCTTGTAAGTGGTATATTAATTCCGGCATCAGCATTTTTAATAACCCGATTCTCCAATAGGAGCTTATTTATTACATCTATGGTGATTTTTATTCTTGGTACGGCCTTAGCAGCTGTAGCACCGAACTTCGGTTTATTACTTACTGGCCGGATGGTGCAAGCAGCAGGTTCTTCAGTCATGGGACCTTTGTTAATGAATATTATGCTAGTAAGCTTTCCGAGAGAAAAAAGGGGAACGGCAATGGGGATTTTTGGGTTAGTTATGATTACAGCTCCGGCCATTGGACCAACATTATCAGGTTATATTGTAGAGTATTATGACTGGCGTTTGCTTTTTGAAATGATTTTACCGCTAGCAATCATTAGCTTACTGTTAGGGATTTGGAAATCGGAAAATGTCATGAGACAAAACAAAAATGCAAAACTTGATTATCTCTCATTACTATTATCTTCTGTCGGCTTTGGCGGTCTGTTATATGGTTTTAGTTCTGCAAGCTCAGATGGGTGGACGAATAAAGTTGTCTTAACAACCTTAATCATAGGCGCTATTGCCTTAATTGCTTTCATTATCCGTCAATTAAAAATGAATGAACCGTTGTTGGATTTACGTGTTTACAAGTACCCAATGTTTGCACTTGCGTCTGTAATTGCAATTGTTAATGCGGTGGCTATGTTTTCGGGGATGATTTTAACACCGGCTTATGTACAAAATGTCCGTGGTATTTCGCCGCTGAGCTCTGGGCTGATGATGCTTCCAGGTGCGGTAATAATGGGAGTTATGTCACCCATTACAGGTAAACTATTTGATAAGTATGGCCCTCGGCTTCTTGGTATAGTAGGACTTTCCATTACAGCTGTTTCAACTTATATGTTGGCAAATCTGCAACTCGATTCTAGTCACACACATATTATCCTTATTTACACATTGCGGATGTTTGGGATGGCGATGGTGATGATGCCACTTATGACAAATGGCCTTAATCAATTGCCAACTCGCTTAAATCCGCACGGTACAGCTGTTAATAATACAGCTCAACAAGTGTCCGGTTCAATTGGTACTGCTATTCTTGTTACGATTATGAATTCTGTAACAAAAACAAAAGCTGAAAGTTTAATGGCTCATGTAGATCCAACAACCTTCACAGAAGCTACGAAGGCAATGGTAACGCAGAAGGCTTTGTTATCCGGAATTCAGCATTCATTCTATGTAGCGCTTGGCATGAATGTTGTTGCGCTACTATTAGTTTTTTTCGTTAAACGTGTAGATATAAGCGCGGAAGCTGTTGAGAGGTTAAATCGGTAGAGCAAAATAAAACTTGAGATAATAATTTCTACAAGTTTTTTGTTGCTAAGGAACTGATAATTAAAGCGGGAAAAGAACTGAAAGAAACAGTGAAATAATTACACATAATGAAAAGGGTCTGATATTCATATCAGATCCTTTTCATTAGCAACACAGTATACTTGCTTATCGTATTTGTTTGAATTGATATGAGAAACTACTGGATTTCCAAATACTACAATCTTTAGCTCTCAATTTCTAATAAACATTATAATAATACGCCTCATTGTAATATATTATTTTTTCTGCAAGTTATAAATCTAATGTCAATAAACAACTTAGATTACCAACCTTATAAGCAATATCATAATCGTGAATAGTTAGGGAAATGATAAAAAAGATAATCAATTACATATTTTTATCCCAGGAGATTCATCGCTATCTTCTTTTTATTAAATGGGATATTTTATCTCGCTATTTGCCGGGCAGTAAAACCCCACCTCAAAATTCAGCGGAAGCAAAGAAGTTAGGTGGGGAATCAACTGCCCGTAAAAGCCCGGTTAGTGAGGGCTGATAATCAGTGGGGGATGAACAAAACCCCCACTGATTAAAGTTTCACTTTATTTCATGCTTTTTTGAAAGGGTGTTTGTAATGGATAAAAAAGTATCTGCCATTCCCCAGCCGAAAACATATGGACCGCTAGGGAATCTCCCATTAATCGATAAAGATAAACCGACTCTATCGTTTATTAAGCTGGCAGAAGAGTATGGTCCTATTTTTCAAATTCAAACTTTGAGTGATACCATCATTGTCGTTTCTGGACATGAACTGGTAGCGGAAGTTTGTGATGAAACAAGATTTGATAAAAGTATAGAGGGTGCTTTAGCAAAGGTTCGTGCCTTTGCTGGAGACGGATTATTTACAAGCGAGACTGACGAGCCTAACTGGAAAAAAGCTCATAATATTTTGATGCCTACATTCAGTCAACGGGCAATGAAAGATTATCATGCTATGATGGTCGATATTGCCGTGCAACTCGTTCAAAAATGGGCAAGACTGAATCCGAATGAAAATGTAGATGTCCCAGGGGATATGACTCGCCTTACATTAGATACAATTGGTCTATGTGGTTTTAATTACCGATTTAATAGCTTTTATCGTGAGACCTCTCATCCTTTTATCACTAGCATGACCCGTGCTCTAGATGAGGCGATGCACCAATTGCAGCGGCTGGATATAGAAGATAAACTCATGTGGAGAACGAAACGTCAATTTCAGCATGATATTCAATCTATGTTTTCTTTAGTAGATAATATTATTGCTGAACGTAAAAGTAGTGGAAATCAGGAAGAAAATGATTTACTTTCCCGTATGTTACATGTGCAGGATCCGGAAACGGGTGAAAAATTAGATGATGAAAATATTCGTTTTCAAATTATCACTTTTTTAATAGCTGGGCATGAAACAACAAGTGGATTGTTATCTTTTGCAATCTATTTTTTATTAAAGAATCCGGATAAATTGGAAAAAGCCTATGAAGAAGTAGACCGTGTTTTGACAGATCCCACTCCAACATACCAACAAGTTATGAAGCTTAAGTATATACGGATGATTTTAAATGAATCACTACGTCTATGGCCGACTGCTCCAGCATTCAGTCTCTATGCGAAAGAAGATACAGTGATTGGTGGGAAATATCCAATTAAGAAAGGAGAGGATCGTATTTCTGTCCTTATTCCACAGCTACATAGGGATAAAGATGCGTGGGGAGACAATGTGGAAGAATTCCAACCTGAACGATTTGAAGAGCTGGATAAGGTTCCTCATCATGCTTATAAACCATTTGGAAATGGTCAGCGAGCATGTATCGGTATGCAGTTTGCACTTCATGAAGCCACACTCGTAATGGGAATGCTTCTTCAACATTTTGAATTCATCGATTATGAAGACTATCAGCTGGACGTAAAACAAACATTAACGCTAAAGCCTGGTGATTTTAAAATTAGGATTGTACCTCGAAATGAAACTATTAGCCATAATACTGTTCTTGCGCCTACAGAGGAGAAACTGAAAAACGATGAAACCAAGCAGCAAGTTCAGAAAACTCCTTCTATTATTGGAGCCGATAATCTTTCGCTTCTTGTTCTGTATGGCTCGGATACAGGGGTAGCAGAGGGCATTGCAAGAGAACTAGCAGATACAGCTAGTTTAGAAGGTGTTCAAACGGAAGTGGCAGCTCTTAACGATCGAATTGGAAGTTTGCCGAAAGAAGGAGCGGTTCTTATTGTAACTTCTTCTTATAATGGAAAACCGCCAAGTAATGCAGGACAGTTTGTGCAATGGTTGGAAGAATTAAAACCAGATGAGCTAAAAGGTGTTCAATACGCAGTTTTTGGTTGTGGAGATCATAATTGGGCTAGTACTTATCAGCGAATTCCAAGATACATTGATGAGCAAATGGCTCAAAAAGGAGCAACAAGGTTTTCTAAACGCGGAGAAGCAGATGCAAGTGGTGATTTTGAGGAACAGCTCGAGCAATGGAAACAAAGTATGTGGTCTGATGCGATGAAGTCATTTGGATTGGAACTTAACAAAAACATGGAGAAAGAACGCAGTACTTTGAGCCTGCAATTTGTCAGCCGTCTTGGAGGATCTCCTCTTGCGCGAACATATGAAGCAGTTTATGCATCTATATTAGAAAATCGTGAACTTCAATCATCTAGCAGTGAAAGAAGTACGCGACATATTGAGATATCATTGCCAGAAGGCGCTACATATAAAGAAGGAGACCACCTTGGGGTACTGCCAATTAATAGTGAGAAAAATGTCAACCGAATTTTAAAACGCTTTGGATTAAACGGGAAGGATCAAGTCATTTTAAGCGCAAGTGGGCGCAGTGTAAATCATATACCTTTAGACAGTCCTGTTCGTTTATATGACCTTCTTAGTTATAGTGTCGAAGTGCAAGAAGCAGCTACTCGTGCACAAATACGAGAAATGGCGACATTCACAGTATGCCCTCCTCATAAAAAGGAATTGGAATCATTATTGGAAGAGGGAGTTTATCAAGAACAAATATTAAAGAAACGTATTTCAATGTTAGATCTTCTTGAAAAGTATGAGGCTTGTGAAATCCGATTTGAACGCTTTTTAGAACTTCTTCCGGCGCTCAAACCGCGTTACTATTCTATCTCAAGTTCTCCACTTGTTGCCCAGGATCGTCTGAGCATTACGGTTGGTGTTGTAAATGCGCCTGCATGGAGTGGGGAAGGGACATATGAAGGAGTCGCTTCTAATTATTTAGCTCAGCGTCATAATAAAGATGAGATTATCTGTTTCATTCGAACGCCACAATCAAACTTTCAATTACCTGAAAATCTAGAAACACCAATTATCATGGTTGGACCAGGCACTGGAATTGCACCATTCCGTGGATTCTTACAAGCGCGTCGTGTTCAAAAGCAAAAAGGTATGAAGGTAGGAGAAGCACATCTATACTTTGGTTGTCGTCATCCTGAAAAGGATTATCTCTATCGTACAGAATTAGAAAATGATGAAAGAGAGGGATTAATCTCTTTACACACAGCTTTTTCTCGCTTAGAAGGACATCCTAAAACATATGTACAGCATGTAATAAAAGAAGATAGAATCCATTTAATTTCGTTATTAGATAATGGGGCCCATCTTTATATATGTGGTGATGGAAGTAAAATGGCTCCTGACGTAGAAGATACCCTTTGTCAAGCCTATCAAGAAATTCATGAAGTTAGTGAACAAGAAGCAAGGAATTGGTTAGATCGTTTGCAAGATGAAGGGCGATATGGAAAAGATGTTTGGGCTGGTATATGAATGTTTCTTAATTAAATAAGTAATATGTAACGAATGAACTTCTTTTGAATAAGTGAATAACTCATTTGTAAAAATCCCGTATTTTCATTGAATGCGGGATTTTGTTTTTTTTAGTAAGTTGGACTGATACTGTAGAGAAATAGGTAATTCATTTGACAATTAAAATGACATACTATAATATATATGCCATAGCATATAATTAATAAAATGAATACATTAACTGTGAATAATTGACTGGTATGCTATACTCTTTTATATATTAATTTATAGAGGTGATATATGAACTTACATGATTTATTAGGCTATCTTGTTCATCGTACCGATGTGAAAATGACGAATTATTTTACGAAGAAATTAAAGCCTTTCGGAGTTACGCCAGAGCAGTGGGGGATTATTAGTGTTCTTTGTAGCCAAAGGGCCACTACTCAAAAAGAGTTAGCAGAAGCGATTGATAAAGATCAAACTACTGTCGTAAGAATGATACAGTCAATGGAGAGAAAAGGGATTGTAAAGAAGGATTTGAATGAGCAAGATCGACGTTCACACAACCTGTTTTTAACTGAAAAAGGTGACGAGTTAAAGAAAACAATCTTGCCTGTAGTGACAGACGCTCACCATTTCGTTACGAGTAATTTGAGCGAAGAAGAGATTAAAGTATTACAATCATTATTAAACAAATTGTATGATACACGCTATTAATACTTGTTCCTTATTGATGCTATTCATAAGGAACAAACTTTATTTTATGTATTATATATGCTATAGCATATAATTTGTTTTAAGGAATAGTGGAGATATCTTTATTTTGTATGAGATTCGATTCAGGATCACGTTTTTTCCTAGTACCAGTCAAAATTTCATATTATATATGCTATAGCATGTAAATGTATCAAATAAATAAGAAAGATGTGATTGCTATTTTAATATTAATCAATGTAGTAAAAGTTGTATTATTTCTGTTCTTTTTAATGACAGGTACGAAAATTATTTCTGGGAAAATGGCAGACGAGTTCAAGCGATTTGGTTTACCTTCGTTTTTTAATTTCTTAACTGGAGCTTTTGAGATTGTAGGAGCGATTGGAATGTTAATAGGAATTTGGATTCCAACAATAGCTTTATTAGCAGGATTGTTGTTAGGCGGTACGATGCTTGCAGCTGCATTAACTCTAATTGTACTAGCGAGAGATCCCTTTAAGAAAGCAATACCTGCGCTTGTTTTGTTTGTTCTTAGTTTAGGGATAAGTTTGTATCATATTTTTTAAACATAACTTAAAACTGTTTGCGTTTAAATTGCTACCGTTTTGTGGGTATTTTATAAATAGTATGATTTTCAAATTAGTGGTGGAATAATAGCAATACGAATGTAAACAGTATCATCGTTAGAATCAAAAAATTATAATTAGTAAAAGAAATGGTAAGAGTTTTATATTAAAAATAGGAGTGAGCAAAGATGGCATATTTATTACAAGTTGATTTTCCGTTTGAAGGTCCTTTTGGTGAAGAAATGGAAAAAGGATTTTGGGATTTAGCAAACAGTATTAACGAAGAAGAAGGATTCCACTGGAAAATATGGACAGAGAATGAAGAAACAAAAGAAGCTGGAGGCATTTATGTATTTGAAGAAAAACAAGATGCTGAAAAATACGCGGAAATGCACAAGAACAGACTTGAAGCAGCTGGTGTTAAAGATATTAGAGTAAGAATTTTTAACATCAATGAAAAGTTAACGGAACTGAATCGTGGGTATACGAAATAATTTTGAAAGTCGGAGCAAGCGTAAAAGGAGGGGGGATAATCCCCTTCTTTTTTTATTCTTAAATTGATGGTGAGGGGACTTGCACAAAAAATCCCTATATAGATAGGGATTCGTGTATCAGCATATAGTTCTTTGGAAAAGGATGTAACATATGAGAGTTCTTGAATTTGTGAAATTGATGTAAAAGTACTTTGAAAATTGTATTGAAATAATGATTTGTAAAAGGGTACGCCCCTTACTGGGAGGTAAGGGGCACAAGAAATGCAAATTTATTTTAATTTGCTAAAGTAATTGTAATGTATACTTGTTGCAAAATTATGAACAAAACTATTATTTAGTAACTAAGAATAATGTACCAATAAAGGTTAGTGCAGCAAAATAAATTGTGTTATGATGTGAGCAAGTATAAAGCTATGTAAAGGAGGGATTAACATGCCACATGTTGTGTTTCGTGGAATTACTACTGAACAATTAAAAAGCATAAGCAAGCCATTAGTAGAAGAGCTCGCACATATCTGTGAGTGTGGTACGGATAATTTTACCTTGGAACTACCAAGTTCTACGTTTGTATTCAATGGAGAAGAAATAGAAGCGTTTCCTCTTATAGAAGTGAAATGGTTTGAGCGTGGACAGGAAATTCGTGATCGATTTGCCAAGGCCATTACTACATATATAATGGATTTTGGACTTTCAGAAGTAGAGGTTGTATTTACGGTTTTCACAGAATCAGCGTATTATATTAACGGGAAGCATTGTGCAAGTTAGAACTATTTGAAAGATTTTTAAAACATTTATAAGAGGTATAATCACATTGCTATCAAGCTAAGTAAAGCAAATATCCAAAGACAAAAAATGAACTCAATTTTCATAGACAACTAACTTTGAAGAGATAAATTTTTAGTTTTTGGGGACATCAAAATAGTAGCTTGATGGGCATGTGGTGCTACCCATTAAAAAAGAAATAGGAGTGGATATCCTATTTCTTTTTATTAATATAATAAAATGTAACAACTAAATCCAAAGTAATGATAATAATTAGAAGTAACAAGTGCATAAGTGCATCAGTTTTTCCGTTTAGTAAAGACTTTACAAAGAAATTCCATTCTGTTTCATAAGGAGGTTCTACCCAATTTCGTTGCAGTCCTAACATCATTCCATTTATGAAATAGACAATGCTTAATAGAACCCTTCCAACAAATAAAGCAGCTACTTTTATATTCCACTTCTTTATCAGTATTATATAAAGAAGTGGAAATAGTATAAGTACCCAAAAAACGATAATAAAAACTGTATTCATCAGTTTCTACTCCTTTTGTGGATCATAAAGTTATGATCCCCCGCTATTTGTGGGTTGATTAAAGTTTTACTTTATCTCTCCGTCTCAAAAAACTCAATCCATTCCCCATCAGGACCCGCAAAGAATATGTAACGTGTTCCATCCGGTAATGTTTCGATTTCTTCTCCTAGTAAAAATGTTACGCCATGTTTCTTGAGTCTTTTGATTTCTTCTTTTAATGAATCTACCTTAAAGCAAATGTGATGTACTTTTCCTTCTGCCGGAAGAGAGGAGTTGTAACCTTCAATGAGTTCCAGTATCGTTTCCTTCGATTCTTCCACACCTAAAAAAGCGAGTTTTAAGTCTGGATTCGGGTGTCCCATTCTCTTAATGAGTTGTAAGCCAACTACTTCTTCATAAAATGCGATAGATGTTTCTAGGTTTGCAACCATAAGTCCAACGTGTTCGATTCTTCTAACTGGCATGTAGATTCCTTCTTTCTGAAAATTATATACAATATGTTATTGAAAATTAAGAAAATAAGCAAGATAAAAACCTTACAAATTTTAGCGTGTTATATGGTATAGTGAGAAAGTATGTTTGGGGAGAAGGAAGGAGATTATACGATGAATACACCTACTCAAACTCCTTCATTATCGGAAACGATGAAAGAGTGGCATTATGCATTAGCGTATGAAATTAAACATTGGAAAACGATAGGTGGTAGTAAAATTTCTATCATGAACGGTCGTTTTTTATATACAGATTATGAAAGTACAGTATACGTATTTCAGCTTATTTCGGAAGTAAGCTTGCCTGAAGGTTCACCGATTCGAATTGAGTTCGATGGTGAGGAAGCGACAGGAGAAGTATTATCTGTACATGGATTAGAAATAGAACTGAAATTAAATGATTATATACAAGGTGAAATACGAGAAGCTGTTTTGTACAGTGAACCGTGGCAGCTTTTAGAGCAACTGCAAGAGAGGTTGAAGGAAGCGCGTAAAGATAAGCTGAAACGTAATCGTATAAAGCGTCTTGTTGATGGGACGAGTAGTCCGAAACATATTGAGAAGATGAAAAATCCGAAAAATGAATTGGCGTATCGCTCGTTTTATAATCCGACAACGTACGTATGGGGACCACCTGGAACAGGGAAGTCTTACAATTTATCACGTATTATTTCGGCTCATTATCAAAAAGGAAAGTCGGTACTTGTGTTAGCTCATAGTAATGCAGCAGTGGACGTATTAATGAGTGAAGTAACAAAGCAAATTGAAAAGAAAAAGAAATGGACGCCTGGTGAAATTGTTCGTTACGGTTATAGTCAACACGAACATATACGAAATCATGAAACGTTACTTGCGTCGAAGTTAGTTGAAACGACGAACGGGTCTTGGGGTGAGGAGAGACTCTATTTAGAAGAGACACGACAAGAGCTTCGTGAAAAGATTTTATCGTATAAAGCAACATCTGCTGATAAGAAGCGTATACAAGAGATAGAAAGTGATCTTCGAAAGCAAAAAGCGAAAATTAAAGAAGTAGAAAAAGAATATATTGAAAATGCGAAAGTGATTGGTGCGACTTTATCGAAATGTGCTATTGATTCACTTATTTATGAGCGTACATTTGATTTAGTTGTCGTAGATGAAGTGAGTATGGCGTTTGTTCCGCAAATTGCATTAGCTGCTTCACTTGGAAAACGTATCGTCGTTTGTGGTGACTTTTTACAGTTACCTCCAATTGCGATGGCAAACCATGAACTCGTTCGAAAATGGCTTGGCGAAGATATGTTTTACCATGCCGGGATTGTGGAGTCTGTTAATAAATCAGAAGCACATCCGAACCTGTTTATGTTGCAGGAACAAAGACGTATGCATGCGGATATATCGAAGTTTACGAATTCGTTTATTTATAAAAATAGAGTATACGATCATCCGTCTGTTTCCGAGCGTAAAGAACTTGCGAAACTACAACCGTTCGCAAATGAAGCGAGTGTTTTATTTGATACGAGCCAAATGGGAGCTTTTTCGTTAAAAGACGCTGCTTCAGGATCTCGTTTTAACATTATGTCTGGTTTAGTAGCAATGCAAATGATGTTAATCGGACTGTTAGATGGTGTGCAATCCATTGGTGTTGTGACGCCTTACAGAGCGCAGTCTCGCTTTTTATCAACGTGTATTAGAGAAATGTTACAGAGAACGAAATACCAAAACATACCTGTTTTAGCAGCGACAGTTCATAAGTTCCAAGGATCTGAAAGAGATATGATGATTTTTGATACAGTAGATAGTTATCCGCAAGAACGACCTGGCGTATTATTCTTTGACCATAAAAACCATCGCCTCGTCAATGTAGCAGTGACAAGAGCGAGAGGGAAGTTTATTCAATTATCAGATTGCCACTATATGCGCAAAAATTTATCGAGAAAACAAGCGTTGTCACAATTAACGGCTCATATAGAACGCCACGGAGATCTGTATGATCGCACGACATCAAGACAATTGTGGGAACGGAAAATATCGAAACGATTACGCTGGTTTATGGAAATGAATCTTGAGGAAACGAAAGGGGTATTAAAAGATATTTTAGCAGCAAAACGAAAAATCATTATTTCACTTCCAAGTACGAAACAAGTAGATAAACGAGTATGGCAAGCGTTAATGCGTACAAATGCGCAAATAACGGTGTATAGTGATGGACCAGTTCCACTGAAAAATGTAAAGTTACAAAGACAAAATAAAGCATTCCCGTTCCTAGTAATCGATGATGAAATCTTTTGGGCAGGCGCACCCCTTACATCTCAAATGATGTTTGAAGGTAGTACAGAATTTCCGTACGTATGTGCAAGACTGCAAGCACCAGAAACCATTGGTGTATTAAAAGGGTTTTTAGATATTCGGTAAATTCGGATAGGAATTCCTTGACTTTTATTTGAAATGAACTTAGAATGAATGTAATTTAATATAATTTTATGAAAATTCTTATCACGAGAGGTGGAGGGACTGGCCCTATGATACCTCGGCAGCGGATTCGTTATGAATACTGTGCCAATTCCAGCAAGGTAACTTGAAAGATAAGAAAGAAGCTCAATTTGACTGTATATACAGAAGCCTCTTTCTATCTTTTAGAAAGAGGCTTTTTTACGTGAAAATAAAAGGAGGAAGAAAAATGGGAGCGACAGGAGTAGCGTCACAAAGAAAAAAAATTGAAGAGAGTATCGAAAGAAATAAGGAAAAGTACATAGAAACAAGTCATGATATTCATGGGAATCCGGAGATTGGTAACCAAGAGTTTTATGCATCTAGAACGTTAAGTTTATTGCTAGGTAGTGCAGGATTTCAGTTGCAGCACAATATAGCTGGACATGAAACGGGATTTATTGCGCGAAAAAGTTCAGGGAAACAAGGACCAGCAATCGCATTTTTAGCTGAGTATGACGCTTTACCAGGACTTGGCCATGCGTGTGGTCACAATTTAATTGGCACAATTAGCGTTGCAGCAGCGATCGCATTATCAGAAACGCTTGAAGAAATTGGCGGGGAAGTTGTTGTGTTCGGAACACCAGCTGAAGAAGGAGGACCGAACGGTAGCGCAAAATCGAGTTATGTAAAGGCAGGCTTATTTAAAAATATTGATGCGGCGCTTATGATTCATCCGAGCGGAAAGACAGCAACAACGAGTCCTTCACTAGCAGTCGATCCACTTGATTTTCATTTTTACGGAAAAACAGCTCACGCCGCAGCATCACCTGAAGAAGGGATTAACGCATTAGACGCGGTGATTCAGCTGTACAACAGTATTAACGCACTTCGCCAACAACTTCCGTCAGACGTGAAAATTCATGGCGTGATTACAGAAGGCGGAAAAGCACCTAACATTATTCCTGACTACGCCGCAGCAAGATTCTTCATCCGTGCTGCAACGAGAAAAAGATGTGCGGAAGTAACAGAAAAAGTAAAAAATATCGCACAAGGGGCAGCACTAGCAACAGGCACAAAAGTAAAAATCCATCAATTCCAAAATGAAATCGATGAACTACTCGTAACAAAAACATATAACGATATCGTAGCCGAAGAACTGGAATTACTAGGTGAGGATGTAAACCGTAAAGAAAGACTCGGCATCGGCTCAACTGACGCAGGAAACGTAAGTCAAGTCGTACCAACCATTCACCCGTACATTAAAATCGGCCCAGATGACTTAATTGCACATACGAATGAATTTAGAGAAGCAGCGCGTTCAGAATTAGGGGATAAAGCATTAATTACATCGGCAAAAGCATTAGCAAATACGGCGTATCGATTAATTACAGAAGAAGGGTTGTTAGAGAAGGTGAAGGAGGAGTTTAGAGAGGCGCAGAGAAATCAGGGATAGGTGATTGAAAGGAGTGGATGATCCACTCCTTTTTCTTTTTTGGAAAGCTGGTGCCTATCACTTTATTAGAATGACAATTTCTCCTCAAACTCACTCTTTAAAACAATTAAAGGAGACGATAAGCCGAATTGCATTAAAGAGTCTAAAAATGCAGCAAGGGAATCCATCGAATCGCTCATGACCTTCATCATATAATTAAATTCCCCGCTAATTCGATATAAATCAGTTACTTCAGGAGCGGCATTACAATATTGGATAAAATCAGAGCATTGGCTCGTTTTAAACATGATGAATGCTTGAATGTTTTTATTAATTTTAGAAGGTTCAAATTTCGTTCGGTAAGCCGCTATAACTCCTTGATCTTCAAGTTTATTCATACGCTCCTTTACAGCAGGTTGCGTCATGGATATAATTCGTCCTATTTCTGAAACAGAAATTCTTGCATTTTCATACAACAAGTTCATTATTTTATGGTCGATTTCATCTAGTTTTACTGCATTTTGCATTGTGTAGCCTCCTTATTTTATTTTTTAAAGTGAATCACAAACTATAACTATAATATCATAAGTGAACGAGCTAAATTACCTATAAATCTATATTTAAAATAATTGGTTTTTACATAAAAATATAAGTATAGGTTTTTATCAAACGTAAATTTAGGAAGGATGGAAAAAATGAAGAATCTTGATGGGAAAGTAGCGTTAGTAACAGGGGCAAGTCGCGGAATTGGTCGTGCGATTGCGATGAGATTGGCAAACGACGGTGCATTAGTGGCAATTCACTACGGTCGAAATAAAGCAGCTGCAGATGAAACAATTCGTGAGATTGAATCTAATGGAGGAAAGGCGTTCTTAATTGAAGCAGATCTCAATTCAATTGATAATGTCAAAAAGCTAGTAGAACAATTAAAGAATGAATTACAAATAAGAGTTGGTACATCAGAGATTGATATTTTAGTAAACAATGCAGGGATAGGTACACAAGGGACGATTGAAAATACGACAGAAGAAGTTTTTGATGAAATTATGGCCGTAAATATTAAGGCGCCATTCTTTTTAATTCAGCAAACATTACCGTTACTACGAGCAGAAGGGCGCATTATTAACATTTCATCAGCTGAAGTAAGACTTGGTTTTACAGGGTCCATTGCATACGGCTTAAGTAAAGGTGCATTAAATACGATGACACTGCCTCTAGCTAAACATCTTGGAGAAAGAGGGATAACTGTGAATACAATTATGCCTGGATATACGAAGACAGATATCAATGCGAAATTGCTAGATGATCCAGAAATACGAAATTTTGCTACGAATTCATCTGTGTTCGGTCGAATTGGGCAAGTTGAAGATATTGCAGATGCAGTAGTATTTCTTGCTTCTTCTGATAGCCGCTGGGTAACGGGGCAGGTATTAGATGTTTCTGGAGGATTTTGTTTATAGGGGCACTACTCCATACCTATTAAGCCAACCAAGTAAATTACTAGATATGAAACGATCTTCGTTTCATATCTGGTGATGTATAGAAAGATAGGGATAGGGATGCTAAAAAAGCCTATTCAAACGTGATTTTTTCGCTAGGCAACTTGAATAAGGGGGCTATTTTTAATTATTCATAATCTAAAATAGTCAAATTTAATTTTACAGTAACAATAAAATAAATTATTGACCGCGTGGTACAAAAAAGAGTATTCTATTCATGTTATCTTTAAAATGAGAGGAGGATACGATTGAATAAACGCGGCAGACCTCGAGAGTTTGATTATTCCTCAATTGTAGATGTTGCAATGAAAACATTTTGGTTAAGAGGATATGAAGGGTGTTCTACACAAGATTTATGCAGTGATACAGGACTTGGAAAAGGAAGTTTATACAATACTTTCGGTAGTAAACATGAACTGTATAAACAAGTATTAGAACGCTACCATGAAATTGGGATTAAGGAACAAAGGAAATTGTTACATACTCCAATTCCAGTTAAAGAACGATTAAGTAATTTTTTTGAATGGGCATTGAAAGAAGACTTTGAGAATATTGATCAAAAAGGATGTTTATTGATTAATGCCAGTATAGAACGTGCTAAAAACGATTTAATGGTACAAGAAATTTTCTCGAAGCATGTTGAACTTCTTAAACAAGCTATTGAAACAGTGATGGAGGAAGGATTGCAAACAGGTGAAATTTCAAAGAAGCAATCAGCTGAGGAATTAGCTAGTCTGCTTTTAAGCAGTTATTACGGATTCCGTGTTCTTAATGTATCGATGCAAAATCGGATGTTGTCTGAACAAGTTATCAAAGGAACAGTGGAGTCTATTTGTGGCGCTTAGTGCGCTCTTTTTTCGCACTATTTTTGTACCGATCATTACAATAATGAATAAGGAGTGTTTTTATGCCATCGATTATTTATTTATTAGCTTTAGCAATCTTTTGTATGACTACATCAGAATTTATGGTTGCAGGTATGATGAATGAACTTGCTCTTGCATTCCATGTTTCTGTATCATCTATTGGGTATTTAATTTCAGCTTATGCAGGAGCAATGGTAATAGGAGGTCCCATTTTAACTGCAATTCTTTTACGAATGCGCAGCAAACAAGCATTATTGTTTTTAATGTTCGTATTTTTAATTGGTCAATCGCTCGGAGCTATTGCTTGGAACTATGATATTATGATGATTTCACGTATTATAACTGGTATTGCTTCAGCTTCAGCTTTTGGAGTTGCGATTTCCTTTTCTGCGACATTGGTTCACTCTGATTCAAGGGGAAAAGCTGCATCAATTGTACTTGCAGGTTTAATGTTCGCAACTGTATTAGGTTTACCTATAACAACCGTTATTTCCCAATCTTTTGGCTGGCGTATTAGTTTTGGGGCTGTTTCTGTTCTTGTGCTAGTATCAGGGCTTATGATTCAATGGTTGTTACCATCATCTTCAAATAAAGAGCAATTACATTGGAAAGACGAACTTCTGCGATTTAAGAATATTCATCTTTGGGCAGCGTACGTAACAAGTATGTTCATTATTGGTGGTACGTTTGCAGCATTTAGTTATTTCACTCCGATCTTTACAAATGTCACAGGCTTTTCAAGTGCAAGTATTCCGTATTTACTTGCTCTCTATGGTAGTGCGACGGTAATTGGAAATATAATAATCGGCAAGTTTGCTGATAAATTTACAATGAAAATACTTATGGGTGGATTAATTATATTAATCATAGCGTTGTCTTTATTTGCTTTAAGTGCAGAGAATAAATACATTGCAGTGATTTCTACAATTTTTATTGGTTTAACTGGTGTAGCATTGAATCCAGCTATGGTTGCGAGGGTGATGAAAACAGCTAGTAATGGAATAATGATAAATACGGTTCATAGTTCTTTTATTACGCTAGGTATTGTTATTGGTTCATCACTAGGTGGTCTTGGGATCAGTAAAGGATATGGTTTTGTATCTCCGTTATGGATTGGAGCTTGTTTAGCTATCCTTGGGGTAATTTCGTTATTCCCATATTTACATAAAGGAAAGGCAGATTAAGATGTTTAAAATTTCTTTTTATGGAGGAGCACCACATCACCATCAAGCTAATATTTTCATATACTCCTAAATTAAAATTTTCTTTCTCTACAGATAATTATTCTGAGAAGCCGTTCATTTTTTGTTTTGGGGGCATTTCTTTTTCTAAAGTTGTGATGGGTATGTATGGTGACCTCTATTAGACAATAGTGAATGAACAATTTCGGGGGGCAGTTAAACTTTATTTAAAATAAGATTTTTTTGCAGTAAAATCAATGTTAGTGGAATTTTTTAATTAAATTTTTTTGAAAATTAACATAAATACTTGCAATATTTAAATTAGTACTATATAGTTCTAATTATGAAAAAGGTAAAATTAATGAATCAAAAACGTGTGATTGAAGTAGCTGCAACATTATTTTTAGAAAAAGGGTTTGCTTATACAAGTATGGATGAATTAGTACGTGTAAGCAAAGTTTCAAAGTCTAATGTGTATTATCACTTTTCTAATAAGGAACAATTATTAGAAGGAGTCGTTGATTATTGGATTGAAATGTATCAATCTGCAATTGATGACGTACTTTCTCAGAACCAATTTTTAGTTGAAGATCGTATCCAACTGTTTTTAAAGCAATTATCACAAGGAGTTCAGTCGAGAGAGTATAAGGGGAGCTGTCCATTTATTACTCTTTATATTCAAAGTCCTACACAGGCCACGCAAATAAAAGAAAAAATAGGTCTTTTTTTTACAGGATTACAAGAGAAAGTTGCTCTATTACTTAAACAAGGGGTAGAGAATGGAGAATTCAGAAATACGATTCATATTGATGAGGTTGCATCCCTTTTTATTACAAATCTTGAAGGGGCGTTATTTATTTCAGAAACATTGAAGGATGCAACTGTAATCACGAAAACAGCAGATCATTTTTTAAAATTGCTTCGATAAAAGAAGCATTTTTTTTACATCGAATTAGTACTAAGTAGTACTAAAAGGGGGATTTTATATGAGAACAGTATTTTTAACTGGTGGAACAGGCTTTATTGGAAAGCAATTAGTGAAAGAATTAGCCAAAGAGGATGTTAAAATTCTTCTTTTAGTGAGGTCGAAAAGTAAAGCAACAAGCATTTTTCAAGAAAGAGGCATCTTAAAAAAGGAAGTTATGCACTTTATTGAAGGTGATTTGACGAAAATAGATTTAGGTCTAAGTGCTGAAGATAAGGAGAGGGTATTGAAAACGGATGTGATTATTCACGCAGGAGGTCCCATGGATATTCAAGCGACAAGTAAAGAGGCAGCTTCCGTATTTTTAAATGGCGCCAAACATATTAGTGAATTAGCTAAAAGTATTCATCAATTGAAGGGCTTGCAACAATTTATTCATGTTGTAGGTTATATGAGTCCCTTTGATGATAAAAATAGCAAGATTGCAATTGATGTGTTTAAAGAAGGAAACAATTATTTGAAAATAAAAAATCCATATGAGAGAACAAAATTTTTAGCAGATCTTTATATCCGTCAGCAGGCATCAGCAGTAGGTTATCCGCTTTCTGTAATTAATCCGCCAACTGTAGTCGGTAGTAGTAAAACAGGGAGTACAGAGCAGATAGCAGGATTAGGTTTGCTTGTGATGAGTATGCGAAGAGGGCTCATGCCAGTGATTCCTGGAGGTAAGGGATACAGGTTACCACTTATTTCAAACGATGAGCTTGCGAAGTTTATTGTGCAGGTTTTCAGATTGGAGCAACCGACTATTCAAACATATACACTTGTTGAAGACAAACAGCACGATCAAAACATTGCTGAATTATTAAGTATTATGTCGGAAAGTATGAATATGAGGGCACCAAAAATCTCTGTTCCAATGCCATTTATGAAAGCAATTATGAATAGTGGAGTAAGTAAAATAACAAAAATTCCTTCTGATGGACTGAATTTTATTACAAACCGAAAATTTTCAGATGTTTCAGCGAAAAAAATTATGGGAGGAGATTGGTTTAAGAAGACGAGTGTAATGAAATTTTTCCCTGCCGTAGTAGCTGATCTGGATTATCGAATGATGTATCAAAATGGCCAGCATAATCATGTATTTAAACGAACATTATGCGATAACAATACCCTTTACCAATTACAAGGAAAGGGTAAACCGTTTATTTTATTACATGGTTTATTGAGTGATGGAGAGGATTTATTTCCTTTAGCACAAGAGCTTCATGAAAAAACTGGTCAACCTGTATGGATTTTGGATCTTCCAGGTTTGGGACGTTCTCCTTTTAAACGAGAGAAAAATCTTCTAGCTATCTATTTGAATGTAGTGAAAAAGTTATTGGAGAAAGCTACGAATGGTGCACATCTAATTGGACATTCATTCGGTGCGTTTATTCTTCTGGAAGCATTGGTACAAGAGTACATAGATGAGAAGTATGCAATCACTTTACTACAGCCACCTGTTGCTAAAAAAAATGCTAAATCGCTAAATGTTCCTCAATTTATGAACAAATGGACATTAAAATTAGCAACTACTAATTTGATAGAGCGTTATTTATTAAGTAATGGTTTGTTTGAAAGTACGGAGAGCATCCCTGAACATTATATTGAAAAAATAAGTAAAAGTTTTACTTCTCCTAGAATTTTAAATACTACGGTTCAGCTTAACAGTTTACTACTGAAAAACGATCAAGGTGATTTCAATGAAGTAACAAAGTATAATCTTCACATTATTTGGGGGGAGTATGACAGAGGCTATTCTGCTCCATCGCATCTTGGTAAGGTTGATTTTGTTCCATATGGCCATCATTTTCCTCTTAGCCATCCGAGTGAAACGGCAACATTAGTAATAAAAAATAGTAATACTAGCAGATGAGAGTGTGGGATAAATAAAAAGTGTGTAGTAAGATCGTTGTGTCTTTGAAATAAAATCGTACTGTTTGGGGTCCCGCCCCATGCCAATCAATCTAAGAAAAGCAAATACCCCAAAACGAGAAAATGGGCATCTCCAGGTGAAAATGCGTAATTTTTTTGTTTTAGGGGCATTATAAAGCCTTCAAGTTGATGGATGTGGGGTACCGCCACAATACTATCAATATAAGCAGTATACCCCGTTGTATCTGTACTGGATTTATCAAAAGAGGATGCTGAAATGATACCATTGCTTCTGGCTTGTATAGCAGAGGCATTTATTCATTTCAATCCAGATTCTTTTTTAGCTAAGGATGAATTTGATCTCTTATATTGGTGTAGAAAGAACTTCAAAGGATTTCATAGTATCTCTGATGATGGATTCTTACAGGATTTTAAGCAGGTATACGAATGTTATCAAGCATTGCAGAACGTTGGGAAACAAGAGAACAATATAAAAATAAATATGTAATAGGAAGGAGAAGAGCAACGCATGTATAATATACTTAAACGTCAATATAATTACTTTATCCGAGGAGTGATTCGGATTAACGAAGAAGTACAAAGGGAATTGGACCTATTGGTTCAAAAGATTTGTGAAACTGTGTCTTCTGTCCAAAAAATCATCCTTTTTGGCTCTCATGCATATGGCACACCAAATGAAGACAGTGAATTTGATCTCTGTATTGTTGTAGAAGGTGTAGGAGCAAGAAAAAGGGGAGTCATTAATCGTATCAATTGGGGTATTTACGATGTTATGGAAACACCAGTTGATTTTTTAGTGTATGGGCCAGAAGAGTTTCTAGAACGTGCTAGTCGTACCGTAACTATGGAACATAAGATTGCACTAAACGGTAGAACAGTCCCAAAAACTCATAACCTTTTAATGCTGCACAAATCGTGTCGGAAATTAGATGAGGAATCCTCATTGATTTTAGAACAGTGCGTGCAGCTAAATGGTTATGCTACAGATATTCGTTTATCCGTATTTTGAATCACTTACTGTTTAAGATAGATTAATGACTATACAACATGCTCAAAAAGTACTGAGTTTTTATAAAGAAAAGTTAAACATGCTAAATATGCATGAAATCGTAATCGATTAAACATAGAGGATATACATAAAAGAGAGTGCCTATAAAGGGACTCTCTTTTTCTATTAAAAAAAGAGGAGGAATGCTTCATAGTAGAATGAAATGATACTTTGCTATGGGGATAACAATATAATGATGGATAATTATCACACAATTGTTGTTTTGTAGGTACAGTGGCGGTACTTTTAATTAAAGCACAAGGAATCAATCACGATGCATTTCTTTTAGTACCTGTTCGTGAAGCAGAGGAATGCCTTCTTCTCGAAACCAAGCACTACACGTGAAAAAGTAGAAATATGAGGCACAAATGATAAACCACAAAACTCATGAAAAAAAGGTTATCATACAATCCGTCCCTTCTGTAGATAGTTCAGGTTACTCTTATTCTTTCAGGAGAACGAATTTCTTTATGTATGTATTTTTGAATGTTTGTGAGCTTTATAACACCATTTCTATACTTTAATATCTGAAAAATCTATCACGAAATATTCCGAATTTTGAAGTTGCTAATTACATATGATTCCATTTATTATAATTATTGAGCCGGATCCAAATAATGGAAGTTTTCTGGTATAGCAAAGTAATTTTCAATGTTTATCAACTTATTTTCATAAAGCTATTTTATATCAGAATCCACTTTCATTTTATTTTATATGAAAACAAAGCAACTATAATAGAGGGGGATTTAAAAATGGAAAAAAAATCTTTTAAAATCCGTTCAGTTAATGACAATGAACAGCTTTGGACAAAGTTAGCTGATCAAATGGAAACACTTGAAAACAGGGATGAAATGAAATGCTTCAACTGCTCAATTTGTTGTGATAATTGCTGCTAATATTTCACTGGCATTAGAGCGTGGTTTCGCAGTAGGCTTACGTACTAATGTGAATAAAGATAATCTTGCATATGTAAAAGAATTAGCAACCTTTATCGAAGATCAACATTGGAATACTTATCCTAATTTTGGTTGGCAGGTATCTCCTGTTACTGATCATTACGGAGATAATCTACCAAATCACCTTCCAGAGCATGAATTACTCGCCGAAATTTATAATATTTTCGGAGATTTAGAAGAATTTATGGATAAATTTAACGCAAAACTGGGTACAGACCTTAACATTCGTACTTCTAGAATCCGTCAAGCCATACGAACTTTTGACTGGGAGAAGGTAAGTGAACTTGATTCCTGCTCTTCTGTCATGCATAGTTTACCTTATTTTAAAGAATGTAGTGCGAGAGAACAGCGTTTCTATGCATTTGGTGCAGAAGGTTTAATATACGCTTGTCCTGAGGCCGTAGGTAAGCCAGAAACTGCAGTGGGTTCCTTTTTTCCTGAATACAATTTAGATGCTGATAAGCATGCTATTTGGGATCCAGATATTACTGACTCCGAACAGTGTAGTAGTTGTAGTATCTCACTATTTTGTGGTGGAGGATGTGCTTATGCTAATTTAATGCGAAATGGTGCCATTAATAAACCTTACTGTAATGATTCACATCAAACCATTTCGACTTATATTAAGAAAAATGAAACTGCCTTTTTAGAACTAATTAAATAAAAAGATATAACTCCACAAATACCTTCACCATTGTGGGGTTACTTTCTCTTAAAGGATGTGATCAATTTGACAGCATCGCAAAATATCTTTCCAAAGTTAATTCCATACGAAGTTTATAATATGGATGTTTGGGAGGAGGGGCCTCGTTATTTAATAAAATTTGATAACGGATTACAATTAAAAGTCACTGAATCACTGAGAAATTTATTCAATTATATGGATGGAACCACATCCATAGGAGATATATGTACAATGGTACAAACGAATCACGATGGCAATATTACTATAAATGAGTTAACAGAACTGATAAATGAACATCTATTACCAAAAGGGGTTTTAGTTGGTTCTGAAAAAAAAGCATCTCATCACTCTGCAATTACATTTAGAATAGCAATATTCCACGCTTCTTACTTAAAAAAGGCATCCAAATATTTCGAATTCTTATTCTTTCGGGGCGTATTTGTTTTATTTAGTATTTTCTTCAGTATAAGTCTAATACATTATTTTTTTCAGGCTAATACTGAAAATATATCAAACACATTTGGATCCGTTTATAAATTTACTATTGCAATTTTGCTGCTATTATTTTCTATTATTATCCATGAACTTGGTCATATAGTTGCTGCTTATCGATATAAAATACAACCTAAAGACGTCGGAATGGGTCTTTATATGATGCGGCCTGTTTTATTTGTTGATTTAAGTGATACCTGGCGATTGCCTAGACGACAAAGAGTAGTTATTGACCTGGGCGGAATTTACTTTGAATTATGAATATTTATATTATTTGAGTTGTGTTATTTTATTTCAGGATTCCAGGAATTTTTTGTAGCAAATCAATTCATACTCATTACAGTTCTATATAACTTATATCCATTTTTACAATATGACGGTTTTTGGGTTCTTACTGACATTCTAGGAATTGCAAACTTGCATACTAGAACCTTCCAATTGGTGAAAAGTGGTCTCCTGGGATACTTTTTTTTCAAGCCTGATTATCGAAAGCAATTTAATGATACAATTAAGAGGATGAACAGGCACTATAAAATAGCATTTCTTACATATGCTAGTATATATTTTTGTTCAGTTATCACTGCTATCTGGTTCATTCTTCGATATACCATCTATTTATTCACATCGCTAGATTCGTTCACATGGGGAAATGCAAAAGGTGCCATTATTGTAATAATTATAGTTTTAATTAGAACAATAGTTGTCTTTACATTAAAATTTAAAAGGGCCGGGAGGGAAAAGGATGATAAACAAACAAACCATCCTTCAAGTAGAAAAAATCAAGAAAGCTTATGAAACCGAAGCAGGAACAATTCAAATTTTAAAAGGGCTTAGCACTAAATTTTATTCTGGAGAGATTGTTAGTATTATTGGTCCTAGTGGAAGCGGAAAATCCACACTACTTGGAATACTGGGATCATTGGATACCCCTACCGAAGGACGTATTATTATTGAACAACAAGATATTACCTCCATGTCAGAAGAAAAGCTAGCTGATTTCCGTGCAAAAAAGATTGGTTTTGTTTTTCAATCGTATAATTTAATCACAACAATGACCGCTCAAGAAAATGTTATGATGGCACTTATGTGCGCTGGAGTAAGAAGCCAAAAAGAAATGATAACAAAGTCTAGGGAAATGTTGGACCTTGTTGGGATGAAAGAACGATATCATCATTTACCAAGCCAGCTATCTGGAGGTCAACAACAGCGTGTAGCAATTGCTCGTGCATTAGTAAATAATCCAGCCATTGTTATTGCTGATGAACCAACTGGGAACTTAGATTCCAAAACAGGAAAAAATATTTTGGACTTAATTTTTCAACTACGTGACCAACTCCAGATGACGTTTATTATTGCTACACATGATACGCATGTGGCAAAACTTTCAGATCGTGTTTTAAAAATGGAAGATGGCCTCCTCGTTCAAGAAACCTTTAACGACCATACAAAATCTAGTGAGCAAGAAGGTGGCATAACACCATGCTACTAAAATCTGCACTACGTAGTTTAGCACGTAATCGTTTAAGAACTTTTTTTACTGTGTTCAGTATTTTAATAGGAGTAGCTAGTTTCTTTTCTATGTCTATGTTGGTAGAGCTGGTTCCGCGATCTATTCACGAATCCTCTAAAATTCTTTTAGGAGGGGATGTGTCAGTTCAATCCTATTTAAAACCGATGGATCGCGAAACTCTTATTTCTTCCATTCCTAAAGAAGAACAGAAAGCGCTCACAACTTCTTTATTAGGTCAAAGTATGGTCAAATCTGATCGGAAAACAACAAGTTTAATTGTAAAGGGAATTGAAACGAACCACTATCCTTTCTTTGGTGATAATCTGTTTCCTAATATTCGTACTTTACATAAAGATGAACTACTACTTTCAAAAAATACAGCTGACCGTTTGCAAGTCAAAGTAGGAGATAGAGTTGAGATTCCTAACCGTTCTACTGGGGCAATGACCTCTTATAAAATTAGTGGTTTAGTAGAAGGTGTCCAAGAATCCTATGGCGATGCTTCAATTTTTGGAACTGCCTATGTACATTTAGATCAAGCACAGCAGCTTTTAAATGTACCTGCAGGCACAATTAATGAAGCATTAATCTTATTAAATGAAAATGTTAATATCTCTTCTTTTAAAAAGAATATTCAAAAACAATTACCACAAAGTAGTGTAATAGATGTTCAGGATAAGGAGCTAGAGAAACAGAAAGATTTACGGATGTTGTTACCATTTCTTCAGCTTTTCAGTATATTAGCTCTTGGAATTGCCGCTATTACTACTTCTAATACAATGAAAGTCATTATTGCTTCACGTACGCATGATATCGCTGTTATGAAGTCCGTAGGAATGAAAACTAAATATATTATTCGATATTTTCTATTAGAAGCATTATGGCTAGCGATTCTCGGAACAGTTGGTGGGATTGTACTCGGCTTATTAGCTAGTGTTTGGCTGACGTCCTATCTAGCAGACGTGCTTTCACTACCGCTACATTGGGGAATTTCATGGTCCGTAATTTTTACAACAATTATTGTGGGATTAATTGTAACCTTCTTAGCTTCTTGGATACCAGTAAAAAGTGGAATGTGTGTATCACCACTTCAAATGTTACGTGATACTGAGAACACAAGTGTGAATTATGCTTTACCATTTAAAAAGAAATTTCAACTTTTTATATTTACTTGTGGCATTCTTTCTATTTATGTTTACAATATAGCTTTCACAACAAATACAAATGGCAACGCAGTCTTTAAGTGGTTTCTTGCTCTTTTACTTACAACTGCAGTTCTGTTATTTATTTTTACTTTTGTCCGATTTATAGGGTTTATATATTCTTTATTATTCAGATTAATTGGCGCCATGAAAAGCATAATGCCACAAAGCCTCTTTCTTGCTTTACACAACATGGCTACTACAAGTAAACGAAATGGTTTATTGGCAGTTACCTTAACTATTGGTGTTGTTTCTGTTGTCTCTAGTCATGTATTTGCAGACAATTTAATTGAGTCAGTTCAAGGTCAATTGGAAAGAGAGGCAATGGGAAATATCCTTATTACAAGTTCCATTCATGACGAAGGGAACGTTGAAAAGCAGCTACAATCTATTAAGGACATAAAAGGATCGAAAAAAGGTTATCAATTAGATGGAAGACTCCAAAATATTAACGGAGTGGACGCAGCATCTATATTCATGAAAAATATAAAAGATGATAAATTTTTTAGCTCAACTAAAATTTCAATAGAAGGGGTAGATACCTCTCTTAACTCTAGATCCTATATGATATCTGAAGGGCGTGATTTAGCTCTATCGGATGCAAAGGGGAAAAAAGCAATTCTTTTGGACAGCTATAAGAAATTAGGTGTAAAAGTCGGTGATACAGTTGACATTCAAATTGGAAATGAATTAGTAAACTGCGAAATTATAGGTTTCTTTAAATCTGGTGTAGTTAAAACCGTTGGCATCCGTATTCCAACTGAAACATTAGCTACATATGGGAAACCAAGCCGAATTACTTATTCCTTAGATAGTGATCCTAAAAAAACAAATACTATATTAACAGAATTAAATGAAAAACTTCCTGGTTCAGCAATGGCATATTCAATTGCCGCTACAGCAATCGATAGTCTTCAGTATATTATTCAAATGCAAAGTGCTTTCTTCTCAATTGTAGCGTTGTTCGCATTTTTAACAGCTGTTCTTACAATTGGAAATCAAGTTGTCATTCGCTTAATGCAACAGACACGAGATGTTGCTATTATGAAAACAGTTGGTATGTCTTCTAGTAATTTGATGAAGTCTATCTTATTAGAAAACACGATTATCTCCCTATCGGCTGGATTAGTTGGCGCTGGAATTGCCCTAGCCTTTTCAGGTATCACTTTACGCTTCTTATTCCAAATGCCGATGAAAATAGATATGACTTGGTCCATTTTAGGCATACTTTTATCTGTTATAACAACAATAATTGTTGTATGGATAGCAGCAAAACAATCATTATCGGCTAAACCTATACACCTTTTACAAAATAAATAAAGAAAGAAAAAAGTGTATTTTGATTATCTAGTCAAAATACGCTTTTTCTATTTTCTTTAAAACAACACATATCCTATGTCTATCAGGTTAAAATTAAAGAATACCCCAGAACGAAAATCTGGGGATCCCTCCCTCACATGCTTGTTCCCATTTAAAAACTGAATTAGATTAAACCTAGTTGATTTAAACGTGTTTCTTATCTCTTATCTTTCTAATTTATTGATTAATAAAATGTAGACTGATCATTAGGTTTTATATTATAAATAGTTTTTATTAAAATAAAGTATTAGACTCAATAGTAGCTATGTAATTATTATACAGTTAATAAGAACAATTCTGAGAAGATGTGTACGTAGTAATAAAATGGGAGAGGAATAATTTGAATCAAAATAAACCGATAGAAACAGAAGAAAAAATATCTATCATACAAAAAATGAAAAAATGGGCTAGAAACTAAAAAAAAACAACTTCTTGTACTTTATTTGGCATATCGAGATGAAAGAGTCCCTTGGTATGCTAAATTATTTACAATGCTTGTTGTTGCGTATGCTTTTAGTCTTATAGATTTAATCCCAGACTTCATTCCAATCTTGGGGTATCTTGATGATTTGATTCTTGTACCATTAGGTGTATACTTGGCATTAAAACTGATTCCTAAAGAAGTGTTGGAGGATTGTAAAAGAAAGGTAGAGGAAAGACAGATAACAAGCAAACCAAAGAATTGGATAACAGGCATTATTATCATTACTCTCTGGATCCTTGTCTTTGTATGGGCTGTAAAAATTGCAAACCTGATTATTTTCAGGATGAAAGAATAAAGAAAGCTACAGAGTATATACAGCTAGATATGGAGGTATTAATGAGCTCTCTCCAAACAGGACAAACATATGGAATATCCGATGCCTATGTAGGTATGACTGATAAAGTACTAACCCGTATGATTTTTATAAATTAATATATGTATTATCTTATAAAAAAACTCAACAGGATTTATTCTGATGAGTTTTTTGGTTTATATAATTTATCAATAATTATTCTTTTTTCTCCGGCTGATAGGAAAGAATAACGACACCTGAACTGGTCGTTATTGTTTCGATCAGTTTTAAAGCCTTTGTATCGTTTCCGGTTTTAAAGAGACGCTTTCCGCTTCCTACGATAACGGGATTGACTATAAAGTGATATTCATCAATGAGGTCATGTTGCATTAATGTTTGTGTAAGATCACCACTGCCATAGATTAAAAGGTTCTGACCGGGCTGTTCCTTCAGTTTCGATATTTCTTCTATAACATTATCCTTGATAAGATTTGCATTCCATTCGGTTTTTTCTAAAGTTGTTGAAGCAACAAATTTAGGAATGCTGTTCATCTTATCAGCAAAACCTTCTTCATCAGTCATAGAAGGCCAGGCAGCTGCAAAACCTTGATAGGTTACTCGCCCTAGTAGAAGAGCTTCACTTTCAAACAGTAAATTGGATTGAAACTTTGCTACTTCTTCATTGAAGTATGGAGCAGTCCAAGCTGGTTCCTCCATGACACCATCTAGTGAGAGGTACATCGATACAATTATTTTTCCCATTTTGTTCTCCTTTAGTTTTAAATTGAGATTTTTACATATTGGTAAAACAATTATTAATTCTCCAGCTAGAGAAAATTTACCTTTTTAATAGTTTCGACAAAATGTATTTATGTATGTTTTGGAATAATCTAATATATATTCATAACTTTGAAATATTGTATAACTTCTAATTTTTATGCATTATTGATTAGCATTGCTTATTGTGCTAACGAATCAGGATAGTGTGGCGACCAACTAAATAGTTGCTTATCCTCAATTATTAGAAGGGAAGTTTTATCATTTCGCGAATTGATTAGACATAGACGAGTGCTATAATTTTCTATATATACATAAAGAGGTGATTACGTATGAATCAAAGACCGTCAGAAGAAGAATACGCTGGGAGCTCCGGCGAATATATCCGTTTGGTGCCAGACGGTAACATCATCGACATTCTGCTCGCTCAGGAAAAGCAAATGACCGAACTCCTGGCATCGTTGACCGAAAGCCAGGCCGCATATCGGTATGCGGAAGGAAAATGGACACTGAAAGAAGTTGTGGGCCACATTACAGACGCGGAACGCGTCATGACCTACCGCCTGCTCCGGTTCGCAAGAGGGGACCAGACGCCTTTGACCGGTTTCGATCAGGAATTATTCATACCTCCTTTCGGAAGCTGGACAACCGCGCAATTGGCCGAAGACTACCGGGCCGTACGGCAATCAACGATTACATTGCTGCGCGGGCTACCAGCGGAGGCGTGGATCCGCAAGGGCACAGCCAACAACCTAAGCATTACGGCGCGCGCCCTCGCGTACAGCATTGCAGGACACGAGCTTCATCACATGGGGGTTATCCGAAACCGGTACTTGAGTTAATCGTCGGCAGAGGCCTTTGGAATGGAACTAACACCACTCATACAACCTTAGATACCGTTCTTATTAGGGTCCCGCCCCACAACCATCAACTTAAGGATTTAGACTATTTTTGAAATAAAAAGCACGTTATTATTCTCTTATGTTAATGAGAAAGGGTAACGTGCTTTTTATGAATATGCACCAAAAACAAGAGTTATATCGATTTTTCTCATTTTGGGGTATTTGTTTTTCTTAGATTGAGGGTGACGGGGCACTACTCTATAATGATCAAATTAAAATTAAAATTAAAAATAGTTATAGAGACTCCATTTCTCGGAAATGTTGTAACTATTAAGTTGTAAAAAGAACCATAGTTTTTCATTTTTGAAAAGGCTATAGTCTTTTTTAGTTGTAGCAAAGTGATGATGCGAGGAAGTTTTTTTGATAAATCAAAAAAACTTGATTAACAAGTTGCATATAGAACTCATCTACGTATATACTATAAACATCAAAAAAAATTGATGAAGGGAGAGTGAACTACAGTGGCGCAAAATTTCCAGCTCTATGAGAAAAAGTTTAAAGCATTAGCGGATCAGAAACGTCTAGAAATCATGTATGAGCTTTGTCAGAGAGGCCAAACGTGTGTATGTGATTTAACAGAGATTTTTGAAATGACACAATCTAAGTTGTCCTATCATTTAAAGATTTTATTAGACGCAGGTTTAATTGTAAAAGAAACAAAAGGTACGTGGAGTTATTATGATTTAAATGATGCGGAAGTGAATAATTTATTATCAGAAGAATTGTGCTGTATCTTTAGAAAAACAGGCAAAGGTAGCTGCTGTTAAAATTTTGAGTTATTAATCAAAAAAAATTGATTAACGATATATAAAGAGGAGGAATAAGGTATGAGATATGTTCACGTCGGTATAAACGTTACGAATTTAGAGAAGTCTATTGAATTTTATGAAAAGGTATTTGGTGTTTCACCAGTTAAGGTGAAAACGGATTATGCAAAATTTTTATTAGAGACGCCAGGGCTGAATTTCACGCTGAACGTACGAGATGAGGTGAAGGGAAACCAGGTAAATCATTTTGGTTTCCAAGTGGATACAGCTGAAGAAATTACATTACATAAAGAAAGATTAGAAAAAGAAGGTTTCTTTGCGCGTGATGAGATGGATACGACTTGTTGCTATGCAGTGCAAGATAAGTTTTGGGTAACAGACCCTGATGGGAATGAGTGGGAATTCTTTTATACGAAAGCAGATAGTAATGTTCACAAAATTGAAGAGTCATCTTGTTGCACGACTTCAAATGAGGTAGCTAAAAATTCTTGTTGTTAATAGGAGATGGAAAATAAAATGAAACGTTTATCTTTTCTAGACCGATATTTAACACTATGGATCTTTCTAGCGATGGCTGTTGGGATTTGTTTAGGATTTGTGTTTCCTAGTGTAGTAGACGGACTGAATACATTACAAGTGGGAACGACGTCTATCCCGCTTGCTGTTGGTTTAATTGTCATGATGTATCCACCATTGGCGAAGGTTCGCTACGAGGAAATGGGCCGAGTATTTAAAGATGTAAAAGTGTTAGTTCTATCTTTAGTACAAAACTGGATTATTGGTCCGGTACTTATGTTTGTGTTAGCAATTATTTTTCTTCCTGATAAACCAGAATACATGGTTGGTCTCATTATGATTGGATTAGCACGTTGCATTGCGATGGTCATTGTTTGGAACGATCTTGCCGATGGGGATAAAGAGTATGCGGCAGGTTTAGTGGCTTTTAACTCGGTATTTCAAATGTT
This sequence comes from Bacillus sp. FDAARGOS_527, assembly GCF_003812125.1. Taxonomy (NCBI): domain Bacteria; kingdom Bacillati; phylum Bacillota; class Bacilli; order Caryophanales; family Bacillaceae; genus Bacillus; species Bacillus sp. FDAARGOS_527. Next base: position 2,294,832 of record NZ_CP033795.1, on the reverse strand, counting down.
ATTCTTCTCCATTTATGCATACGTGTTTGTAACAGTCATTCCAGAATGGTTAGGGATTGAAGGTGCTATTGTCGATATTACAATGATAGAAGTAGCAAAATCAGTGTTTATTTATTTGGGAATTCCTTTTATAGCAGGTATGTTGACGCGCTTTGTACTAGTTAAGTTAAAAGGAAGACAGTGGTATGAAAAGGTGTTTATACCTAAGATTAGTCCACTTACATTGATTGCATTGCTATTTACGATCATTATTATGTTTTCTTTAAAAGGAGAGATGATTGTTAGCGTACCACTAGATGTAGTAAGAATAGCAATTCCATTACTCATTTATTTTATTGTAATGTTTTTTGTTTCTTTCTTTATGGGAAGAAAGATTGGTGCAAACTATCCGGTGACTACAACATTAGCATTTACAGCAGGTAGCAATAATTTCGAGTTAGCGATTGCTGTAGCAGTTGGTGTGTTTGGTATTCATTCGGGCGCAGCATTTGCAGCTGTTATCGGTCCTTTAGTTGAAGTACCTGTCATGATTGCACTTGTAAACGTCGCTTTTTGGTTTAAACGTAAATATTTTAATGATCAATCAGTCTAAATTTAAAAATAAAGGTGGAAAACAACATGGAGAACAAAAAGACAATCTACTTTTTATGTACAGGAAATTCATGCCGAAGCCAAATGGCAGAAGCATGGGGAAAGAAATATTTAGGAGATAATTGGAATGTGTATTCTGCAGGAATCGAAGCACATGGAGTAAATCCAAACGCAATTAAAGCAATGAACGAAGTAAATATCGACATAACAAATCAAACATCAGATATAATTGATGCAAACATTTTAAATCGTGCTGATTTAGTCGTTACGCTTTGTAGTCATGCGGATTCTGTTTGTCCATCTACTCCGCCGGATGTGAATCGTGTTCATTGGGGATTTGATGATCCAGCAGGAAAAGAATGGTCTGAATTTCAACGTGTTCGTGATGAAATTGGTGAACGTATAAAACGATTTTCTGAAACAGGGGAGTAGTAAATAAAGGGAAGAGCCAACTCAATCGAGTAGGCTCTTTTTTATGTGCTATGAAACTTCAAAATAGAACGGTATGACGGCAGTAGAATGTGTAATAAACGTGGATTTAATCACGAAAAAAAACGACTCCATTCACGTTTTTCAGGTTATCTGATGAATAGGTGTATTTTTGTGAAAAAAATGTTTATAAAAAGCCTTGAAATATTCTGAAAATTAAATTATTATTATCCATGTAAACTACTAAGTAATCGTTTACATGGATGAAATAAGGGTTTAAACAAAACTGAAGTAAACGATTTCTTGAAAATTTAGAAAGAGTGATGAAATGGCTAAGTCTACAATTAAAGATGTTGCATTGGAAGCGAATGTGTCTACAGCTACAGTATCTCGTGTGTTAAACGAAAGTGGATTTGTAAGTGACGACATTAAAGATCGTGTTCATTTAGCTGTGAAAAAATTGAATTATCAACCAAATGCGATTGCTAGAAGTTTAAAGCAAGATAAAACATACACGATTGGTGTTGTGATTCCGGATATTACAAACCATTATTACATGACAATTTCAAAGGCGATTGAAGATATTGTACAGCAAAAGGGCTATAACCTTATTTTCTGTAGCAGTCATGAAAACCCTAAAAAAGAGGATAAATTGTTGCAACTATTAGTGGAACAGCGGGTGGATGCGATTGTATTGGCTACTGCTGGAGGTTGTGAAGAAAGAGTAAGAAGTATTCATCAAGCTGGTGTACCAATCGTTTTAGTTGATCGGACTGTTGAGATTGGAGATTCAAAATTAGATTCGGTTGTAGAAAGTAATTTTGAAAGTGCTTATAGATTAACGAGCTATCTTTTACAACAGGGGCATCGATCGATTGGTCTTGTAAATGGATTGTTAAACGTTAGTACAGGTAAAGAGCGCTATGAAGGATTTCAGAAAGCTTTAGAAGAGTTTGGGATTCAAGAAGATGAAAACTATACGTTTAATAGCACTTTCACAAGAGAAGGTGGTATGAAAGCAGTTGATTATTTTCTTAATTTCACTGAGAAACCGTCAGCTATTCTATCTTTGAACAATGAAATGGCATTTGGTGTTCTTCTTGAATTAACGAGGAGAGGCTACTCTGTACCAGAGGACATCGTGATCGCTTCTTTTGGTGATGTGGAAGCCGCACAATTATTACAAGCGCCTGGGATTATATCAGTCGCTCACAAACCATATGAAATGGGAGAAAGGGTAGGCGATATATTACTGAAACGCTTAAATAATGAAGAAGGTCCCTTTCATGAAATATTTACACCAAAGTTATTAATAGATGCACAAAGTGTAAGTAGTTGAAACGTATTTTCGTTAAGATAAAAATCGGAAGGGAGATAGAAATGCTAAAAGGAATACCGAAAATAATTAGTCCGGATTTAATGAAAGTTCTTTTAGAAATGGGGCATGGGGATGAGATTGTTTTAGCGGATGGCAATTTCCCTGCTGCCTCTTGCGGGACGAAGCTCATTCGATGTGAAGGTCATGGGGTTCTTGAAGTATTACAGGCAATTTTGCAATTTTTTCCACTCGATACGTATAGTAATCATTCTGTTTCGTTAATGAAGGTTGTAAAGGGGGATCATGTATCCCCCTCCATTTGGGAAACGTATGATGCGACAATTAAAAAATATGATACTCATTTTGATGGGTTTGAGATGATTGACCGCTTTGCGTTTTATGAGAGGGCAAAGAAGGCGTATGCAATTGTTGCAACGAGTGAAAGTGCTCTCTATGCCAATATGATTTTAAAAAAGGGCGTGGTTACAGATTAACGCATGATGAAACTAATATAGTATTTGAATAAAAAATTGATAGGGTAGTAGGTGATAGGATGAGTGAATTGCTACTGAAAATGGATGGAATTAGTAAAGCGTTCCCTGGGGTGCAAGCGCTTTCTAATGTGCGGTTTGAATTGAAAAAAGGCGAAGTTCACGCGCTCCTAGGCGAGAATGGAGCCGGAAAGTCTACATTAATGAAAATTTTAACAGGGATTTATCAAAGGGATACTGGAACGATTGCATACGAAGGAAGAGAAATCGAGGTTCCCGATACAAAAGCAGCACAAAGACTTGGAATCAGTATAATCCATCAGGAACTTAATTTAGCTCCGCATTTAACAGTTGCCCAAAATATTTTTATTGGAAGAGAACCTAAAGGGCTATTTAATCTTTTTTTGGATGAAAAAGAACTAAATAACAGAGCAAAAAAACTATTTGAAAGGTTAAACATTCATCTAGACCCAAGAGAATTGGTAGGCAATTTAACAGTTGCGAAACAACAAATGGTAGAAATCTCTAAGGCCCTATCCTTTGATTCAAAAGTATTGATTATGGATGAGCCAACAGCAGCTTTAACGGATACTGAAATCGATGCATTATTTGTGATGATTCGGAAATTACGGGAGGACGGTGTAGGAATTGTTTATATTTCTCACCGTATGGAAGAGCTAAAGAAAATTACGGACCGTGTATCGATTATGCGAGACGGTACATATGTAGGAACGATGCATACAAAGGATGCAACGATTGAACAAATTATCTCGATGATGGTTGGAAGGAAAATTGATAACAATCAAAAACCAGAAATGAAAGAGAGATCGAGAGAAAAGGTGTTTGAAGTAAAAAATTTAAAGAGAGGGAACACGATAAAGGATGTAAGTTTTGAACTGTATAAAGGGGAAATCGTTGGCTTTGCTGGATTGATGGGGGCTGGAAGAACAGAAGTAGCCCGTGCTATATTTGGGGCAGACCCACTAGATTCAGGGGAGATTTTTATTAAAGGAAAAAGACAGAATATTAAAAATCCTTCCGATGCAGTGCAACATGGGATTGGATATTTATCTGAGGATCGAAAACAGTTTGGCCTTTTAGTTGGGATGGATGTAAAAACAAATATTGCAATGGCATCGATGAAAGATTATGTGAAACCTTTCGGCTGGATGCATGTATCGAAAGTGGATCAACAATCTGAGGAATTAATTAAGAGGTTAAAAATAAAAACACCATCAGGTAATCAATTAGTGAAAAATCTTTCAGGAGGGAATCAGCAAAAAGTTGTTATAGGCAAGTGGTTGACTAGAGATTCAGATATCTTAATCTTTGATGAGCCTACTCGCGGGATTGATATTGGGGCAAAAGACGAAATTTATAAGTTACTACATGATTTAGCACAGCAAGGAAAATCTATTATTATGATTTCCTCAGAGCTTCCTGAAATTTTAAGGATCAGTCACCGCGTGATTGTTATGTGTGAAGGCAAAATAACAGGAGAATTGAAAAATGATGAAAAAGCATCACAAGAAGCAATTATGACTCTTGCAACAAAACGTATTATGTAATGGATACTAACGGATGATAAAGGAGTGAACAAGAATGGAAATACAAAAGGTAGTCGAACTTCCAGTTAAAGGGAAGATGAGGAAAGGGATGAATACAAATGCTCTTCAGCAGCTTCTAGCATTTGCAAGTTTAATTGTACTTGTTGTCATTTTTTCAATTGCTTCAGCTAATTTTCTGCAATTTGATAATATTATAGGCATCTTTTTATCAACAGCTGTTACAGGCATCCTTGCTTTAGGGGCAACGATGATTATCGTTACAAGTGGAATTGATTTATCCTGTGGAACCGTACTAACCTTGTCTTCGGTTATGACAGGTGTGTTTGCTGTCAACTTAGGTTTACCAGTTTGGGTAGCTGTACTCGGAGGTATTTTAATAGGTGCCGTAGTAGGTTTAATTTCTGGAGCTGCAATTGCAAAATTGAAGATTCCGCCATTTATTGCAACGTTAGCGATGATGATGATCGCGAAAGGATTGGCACTTGTTATTTCGAAAGCCACTCCAATTTATTTCACTTCTATACCAAGCTTTAACAAAATTGCGATGGGTTCTATTATCCCTGGCTTTGCTATTCCGAATGCTGTTTTCATCTTTTTTGGAATGGCTATTTTCGCAAGCTTAATTTTAAATAAAACGATTATCGGAAGGTATACATTTGCACTAGGAAGCAATGAAGAAGCAACTAGGCTTTCAGGAGTGAATGTTGATAAGTGGAAAATCATTATCTACATGCTTGCAGGTGTTTTTACTGGTGTTGCAGGGATCATAATGGCATCTCGTCTAAATTCTGCCCAGCCAGCTTTAGGAGCGGGATATGAATTGGAAGCAATCGCAGCAGTCGTTATCGGAGGAACTTCTTTAAGTGGTGGTAAAGGAACAATTCTTGGTACTGTTATCGGTGCATTGATTATGAGTGTGTTAACAAATGGTCTTCAAATCCTTTCCGTACCGCAAGAGTGGCAAACAGTAGTTGTTGGAGCGGTTATCTTATTGGCAGTTTACGCAGATGTGTTACGAAACAAAAAAGCAAAGAATTAACTGCGATACTGTTTTTAAATAAAACAATATATAGGGGGAGTTTTGGATGAAAAAAGCAAAAAAGGGCATCGTTTTATCATCAATTCTCGCAATCTCAATGTTTATGGGAGCGTGTTCTTCAAATAATGCAAGCACGGGAAGTAAGGATAGTGATGCTCCTGCAAAAGATGACGGCAAGCGCTATGTTGCGATTATTTCAAAAGGTTTCCAGCATCAGTTTTGGCAGGCAGTTAAAAAAGGGGCTGAGCAAGCAGCAGATGAGTATAAGGTGAATATTACATTTGTAGGTCCTGAAACGGAAGCGCAGGTGGATAAACAAGTTGAAATGCTCCGTAGCACACTTGATAAAAAACCAGATGCGATTGGGTTTGCGGCATTAGACTCTAAGGCAGCTCTTCCTTTATTAGAACAAGCAAAAAACAAAAAGATTCCGGTTGTTGCATTTGACTCAGGTGTTGAGGGAGATATACCTGTTGCAACAGCAGCAACAGATAATAAAGCAGCGGCAGCTCTTGCAGCTGAGAAAATGGCTGGATTAATTGGTGAAAAAGGAGAAGTAGCAGTAGTTGCTCACGACCAGACAAGTAAAACAGGTGTTGAACGCCGAGATGGCTTTGTAAATACAATCAAATCAAAGTATCCGAACATCAAACTTGTCGATATTCAATATGGTAGCGGCGATCAATTAAAATCGACTGACGCTGCTAAGGCAATTATGCAAGCGCACCCAAATGTAAAAGGTATTTTCGGTACAAATGAAGGTTCTGCGATAGGGGTAGTAAATGCTGTTAAAGAATTGAACAAAAAGAGTGTAGTAGTAGTTGGCTTTGACTCTGGAAAACTACAAATTGATGCGATTAAGAGCGGAGTAATGGCAGGTGCGATTACGCAAAATCCAATTGGAATTGGTTATGAAACTGTTAAAGCAGCTGTTGAGAACCTAGATGGGAAACAAGTATCCAAAACAATTGACACTGGTTTCTATTGGTACGATAAAAAGAACATTGATGATCCAAAAATTAAGGAAGTTCTATATCAATAAAATTTAAAGCGAAACTAGCGGTGCAAATAAGAGAGAAACTGAGGTGCATACTATTGTCGAGTGTAATAAATGATTTGAAAGTATATGCAAATAAGATTGTCCAAACGGGTCTTGTAGTAGGAGCAGGTGGAAATTTAAGTATGAGAGACGGAAATATGATGTATATCTCTCCTAGCGGTTTTGATTTGCAAGAGATAGAAGACCACGAGTGGGTACGTGTCAATATTGAAACTGGTGAGATATTGGATGATTTAAAACCATCTTCTGAAATATTAATGCATCTGGAATGTTTTCGTAAACGTCCTGATATAACAGCTGTTTTACATGCTCATCCAAGTTATTCGGTAGGTGTATCATGTACCGGTCATACCATTCCGAGTCTATTCCCAGATTTTCCAGCAATGATCAAAAGCGTATCTTATCTTGAATATATGATTCCGACTACAGAAGTATTGGCTACTGCTGTATCAAATGTGATTGAAGAAAATGATGTAGTCGTAATGAGGAATCACGGGGTACTTACGGTTGGTAAAACAATGAAAGAAGCATATTTTCTCATGCAAATTCTAGAAGAAGCAGCCAAAGTATATACGATTGCATCGACGGTGGGCGTGCCAAGAATTTTGACAGAGGAAGAATGTCACGAATTAAGAAATCTATCTTCTGAGAAATATAGATTACAACTACTAAAAGATGGGGAGTAATTGAAGTGTTTCCGAGGGGTGTGAAGGAATGGAAAAAGTTTGGGCTTTTGATTTAGGTGCATCTAATGGGCGTTTAATGGTAAGTGGATTTGATGGGAAACGCCTTTATCTGGAAGAAGTTCACCGGTTCTCCAATCGCCCTATTTACGCAACAGGTCATTATTATTGGGATATTTTAAGGATCTTCCAAGAAATGAAGAATGGAATAGGGAAAAGTATTCGAAACGGTCATAAGTCGATCGAAAGTTTATCTATCGATACGTGGGGCGTTGATTTCGGACTTCTTTCTGCAACAGGGGAATTGCTTAGCAATCCTTATTCTTATAGAGATCCGCATACAAATGATAGCTTAAAAGAAATTACGGAAGTCATTCCGAGGGATGTTTTGTTCTCTCGAACGGGAGTCACGCCAGCAGCAATTAATACGATTTGCCAGCTTCATGCTATAAAAAAGCATAACCAAAATTTAATGGAAAAGGCAAAAACGCTATTATTAACGCCAAACTTGCTGAGCTATTTATTTTCAGGTGTAAAGGCGAATGAATATACGATTAGTACAACGACATCGTTATTTAACATTCACGAGCGTAATTGGGATAATGCCCTCATGACAAAGTTGAGCTTGCCTACAGAAATGATGGCACATATTGTAATGCCAGGAACAACTCTCGGACCGACGCTTCCTTCCATTCATAACGAATTTGGCATGAAGCCTGTTAAAGTTATTGCTGGTACAGGGCATGATACAGCCTGCGCTCTTGCCGCATTACCTATAAAGTCTGAATATTCTGTTTTTATGAGTTGTGGTACATGGATTTTAATGGGAATCCAAGTAAAGGATCCAGTAATAAATGAACAGGCTTTGGAATGGGGCTTTACAAATGAAGGAACGGCAGATGGCGAGTTTCGGCTACTTAAAAATATTATGGGATTATGGCTCATTCAAGAATGTAGGGGGACTTGGGCAAAAGAAGGCAAGCTTTTTACTTACGAAGAAGAAGCAGCGTTCATTCGAAATACAAAACCATTTGCACATTTCATAGACCCAGATGATCCTTCTTTCTTCAATCCGGAAAATATGCCAAAACAAATCCTTGATTTCTGTATAAAGAGCGGTCAACAGCCGCCTGAAACGGAAGGAAGTTTCCTCCGCTGTATTTTGGAGAGTCTTTCATTCAAGTACAGATGGGTGTTAGAGAAGCTGGAAGTGTTAACTGGAAAGTCAATAGAAGTTATCCACATGGGCGGCGGTGGTATTCAAAATGATCTGTTTTGTCAATTTACCGCAAATGCGATTAACCGCCCTGTTGTAGCGGGGCCGGTTGAAGCGAGTGCAATTGGAAATGCATTATCGCAATGGATTGCGCTAGGAAAAATAAAGGATTTAAAGGAAGGTAGAGAGGTTGTTGAAAACTCGTTTCCTGTTAAACATTATCAACCTCAAAATCAATTAGAATGGCAAGAAGCATACGGCCGTTTTCTTGAAATAATCGATAACAATGTAGTAAGAAGGGAGCTTTAAAATGAAAACAGTTCATAATAGATTTTATAATACATTACCGAAAATTGGAATTAGGCCAACGATTGATGGCAGAAGAAATGGTGTACGTGAATCTCTTGAAGATATGACGATGAATCTTGCAAAATCGGTAGCGAATTTATTAACTGAAAATTTACGTCATTACAATGGAGAGGCAGTAGAATGTGTCATCGCTGATACATGTATTGGCGGTGTGGCTGAAGCGGCCAAAGCGGCTGAAAAATTTGCGATAGAGGGAGTTGGTGTTTCTATTACTGTTACACCATGCTGGTGCTATGGTTCTGAAACGATGGATATGAATCCAGACATTCCAAAAGCAGTATGGGGATTTAATGGAACAGAACGTCCAGGGGCAGTGTATCTTGCAGCTGTCTTAGCTGCCCACAATCAAAAGGGTATTCCGGCTTTCGGCATATACGGGAAAGATGTGCAAGATTTAAGTGATACATCTATTCCTGAAGATGTGCAGGGAAAATTACTTCAATTTGCAAAGTCTGGTCTTGTCGTTGCTACTTTAAAAGGAAAATCGTATCTTTCGATGGGATCTGTATCTATGGGGATTGCCGGTAGTACCGTTAACCCCGAGTTTTTCCAAGATTATTTAGGAATGAGAAATGAATATATTGATATGACCGAATTTGTCAGAAGGATAGATGAAGAGATTTATGATAAGGAAGAATATGAAAGAGCTTTAAACTGGGTGAAGGAGTATTGCCCAGAAGGTCCAGATAATAATGCGGAAGAGATGCAACGATCAAGGGAGCAAAAGAATAAAGACTGGGAAACTAGTGTGAAAATGACGTTAATTGCAAGAGATCTCATGGTTGGAAATCCGAAACTAGAGGAACTTGGTTATGGTGAAGAAGCGCTAGGGCATAACGCTATTTCCGCAGGTTTCCAAGGCCAGCGTCAATGGACGGATCATTTCCCGAATGGTGATTTTATGGAGACGATTTTAAATTCCTCATTTGATTGGAACGGAATTCGCCCGCCATACATTATGGCTACTGAAAATGATAGTTTAAATGGAGTTACGATGCTATTTGGTCATTTATTAACAAATACAGCTCAAGTTTTTGCAGATGTAAGAACGTATTGGAGCCCAGAGGCAGTAGAACGCGTGACAGGACATAAACCTGAAGGATTGGCGGCAAATGGATTTATTCATATGATTAACTCCGGTTCAGCTGCACTTGACGGGACAGGACAACAAACGAAAGATGGAAAGCCTGCTATAAAACCATTTTGGGAAATTACAGAGGAAGAAGCGCAAAAATGTTTGGCAGCTACTTCCTGGCGACCAGCTTCAACAGGATATTTCCGCGGGGGCGGGTTCTCGAGCGATTTCTTAACAAAAGGAAATATGCCTGTAACAGCAGCTCGTCTCAACCTCGTGAAAGGATTAGGACCTGTTTTACAAATTGCAGAAGGCTATACGGTTGAAATACCAGAAGAGGTTCACGACGTATTGGATGGGAGAACAGATCCAACTTGGCCAACAACTTGGTTTGTGCCAAATTTAACGGGAGAAGGTGCCTTTCAAGATGTTTACACAGTAATGAATAATTGGGGTGCTAATCACTGTGTAATAAGCTACGGCCACATTGGCAGTGATTTAATTACTCTTGCTTCCATGCTCCGAATTCCTGTGAATATGCATAACGTCAAAGAAGAGGACATCTTCAGACCGAGTGCATGGGGGATGTTCGGAACAAAAGATCCAGAAGCTGCAGATTACCGTGCCTGCCAAAACTTTGGTCCATTATATCAGTAAGTGAAAAATCCCCCTGATCGTACGTCGGGGGGTTACTATAGAGCATATTTTTTCGCATTGGAATGAAAGTGTAACAATTGTAGTGTTTAAAAAAATCGCAAGTAATAGGAAACTCTTGAACATACGGATACACACTATTTTCGTATCCGAAATAATAGAACAATAAAAAAACAACGGGGGTAAAAAGATGGTTAACAGTTTATGGAATGAAACAAAGGCATCACAATTATCGCAAGGAGTAGACGAATTAGTATATCGTTCAAATGTAATTGGAACAGACCGTGCTGTATGTAATTGGGGAGGCGGAAACACATCGGTAAAGACATTTGAAAAAGATTTCCGCGGCCGCAATATAGAAGTGATGTGGGTTAAGGGAAGTGGATCCGATTTAGCAACGATGAAAGCACAAAATTTTACAGGTTTAAGAATGGAAGACATTCGCTTATTAATGGAGCGTGAAGAAATGTCAGATGAAGAAATGGTAGAGTATTTAGCTCATTGTATGATTGACAGTAAGCATCCACGTGCATCTATCGAAACATTATTACACGCATTTTTACCGTTTAAACATGTGGATCATACACATCCAGATGCCATTATTAGTCTTTGCTGCGCACATAATGGAAGACAAATTGCGGAGGAGATTTACGGCAATCGTTTCGTTTGGGTTCCGTATGTGCGTCCTGGATTTACGTTATCTAAAATGATTGCAGAAGGTGTGAAAAATAATCCAAATGCTGAACTCGTGTTAATGGAAAAACATGGCCTAGTCGTTTGGGGAGATACGGCGAAGGAAAGCTATGAAAGAACAATTGCAGTTATTAATGAGGCAGAACAATACATCAATGAACGAGTGAATGAAAATACTGTATTCGGAGGTGAAAAATACGAAACACTCTCAGTAGAAGAGCGTAGAAGCATTCTTGCAAAAGTAATGCCGATTATTCGCGGGGCAGTTAGCGACGAAAAGAAAATGTTATTATCTTATGATGATACAGATGAAGTACTTCAATTTGTAAACAGCCACGATGCACGAGAGCTTTCGCAAGTTGGAGCAGCTTGTCCGGATCATTTAGTTCATACAAAGCGCAGTCCTCTTTATATTGATTGGGATCCGCAAACAAAAAACGTAGACGGATTAATAGAGAGTATTAAATCTGGTGTTACAAACTTTAAAGATGAGTATAAAGCTTACTTTGAACGTAACAAATACGAAGGAGACAAAATGTTTGAATCTGCACCTCGCGTTATTTTAATTCCTGGTATCGGTATGGTGAATACCGGTAAAAATGTGGCAATGTCAAAAGTAAGTGGTGCGCTGTATCATAGGGCAATTTCGGTAATGAAAGGTGCTACAACGCTCGGACGTTTCGTTTCTTTAAATGAAAATGAATCTTACAATGTGGAGTACTGGCCGCTAGAGCTGTATAAATTATCGTTAGCACCGGCTGAAGCGGAATTTTCTCGCAAAGTTGTTTTTATTACAGGTGGTGCTGGCGGAATTGGAAGTGAAACGGGACGCTGCCTCGTTTCAGAAGGTGCGCATGTCGTGCTTGCTGACTTGAATTTTGAAGGGGCAGAAAAAGTTGCGGCTGAAATTAACGAGAAGTACGGCGAAGGTCGCGCTACTGCTGTGAAAATGGATGTAACAAAAGAAGAAGAAGTAAAGGCGGCATTTGAAAAGGCAGCTCTTACTTACGGAGGCGTTGATAGTATCGTGAATAATGCAGGACTTGCGACGTCTAGTCCATTTGATGAAACGACACTTCAAGAATGGAATTTAAATATGAACGTACTTGGAACAGGCTACTTTTTAGTGGCACGTGAAGCGTTCAAGCAAATGAAACAGCAAGGCATTGGCGGGAATATGGTATTTGTCGGCTCGAAAAATTCTGTATATGCCGGAAAAAATGCTTCGGCATACAGTTCTGTAAAAGCACTCGAAACGCATTTAGCGAGATGTATTGCAGCTGAAGGCGGTGAGTATGGCATACGTGTAAATTCAGTTCTTCCCGATGCGGTGTTGCAAGGATCAGCTATTTGGGGTTCAAAGTGGCGCGAAGAACGTGCCGCAGCATATGGTATCGAACCTGATCAATTAGAGGAACATTACCGTAAACGTACAACATTATTAGTTAATATTTATTCGAGGGATATTGCTGAATCGATTGCTTTCTTTGCCTCCTCAAAGGCAGATAAAACAACGGGATGTATGATTACAGTTGATGGTGGTGTAACAGCAGCATTTACTAGATAACTATTACGTTTGTGAAAAGGTATTTCAAAAGAAGTATAAGAGGAAAATGTTTTTTGCCTCTTATACTTCCATATAAAAGAATAGCGAATTTCAAGGAGAGAATAAAAGAAGTCAATGTGCAGAAGGGGACATTTTACATTCGCTTTTCAAAAGGGGATGGAAATTTGAAACTGAGAAACGTATTAACAGGGTGATTGCTTTTTAGTACTTTATTATTTTCTTTAGGAAGCACTGGAGAGTTTAGTAAAGCAAAAGCAACAGCACCTATTACGATTGAAAATCCAAAACCAGAGGGAAAGAAACTATCACTTTGGTACAATGAGCCAGCAAAAGATTGGGAAAAACAAGCATTGCCAATCGGTAATGGCTATATGGGTGGAATGGTCTTTGGTGGAGTCCAACAAGAACGTATTCAGTTTAATGAAAAAACGCTTTGGACTGGCGGACCAAGCAGTACAAGTGAGTATACGTACGGGAATCGTGATGGGGCAGCGAGTCACTTAGGTAGCATTAGAGAAAAGTTATCAAAAGGTGATAAATCAGGAGCAGAAAGGGAATCTACGCAATTTCTCACAGGTCTCCAAAAAGGCTTTGGTTCCTATCAAAATTTCGGGGACATATACTTAGATTTTAATATGCCAGATGGGTCTTCATTTTCCAATTATCGCAGGGAATTAAATTTAAATGAGGGAATTTCTACGGTGTCCTATAACTATAAAGGTGTTCAATATAATAGGGAATATTTTGCAAGTTACCCTGATCGCGTTATGGTCATGCGTTTAACTGCTAGTGAATCGAAACAGCTTTCATTAGATGTTAGACCAACGAGTGCACAGGGAGGGCAAGTAACGTCCAAAGATAACAAAATCACGATAAAAGGACAAATAGCGAATAATGGAATGAAATATGAATCGGAATTTAAAGTACTAAATGAAGGCGGTACATTAACAGCAGAGAATGGGAAAATTAAAGTAGCAAATGCAGATAGTTTAACAATTATTATGACTGCAGCTACTGATTATGAAAATAAGTACCCGAGTTATAAGGGGGAAGATCCACATCAAAAGGTTGAAAAAATTATGTCCGCTATTTCTAACAAGAGTTATGAGGTTTTAAAATATACACATATAAAAGACTATTACTCTTTATTTAATCGTGTTTCTTTAAATTTAGGAGGAGAAAAACCATCCGTTCCAACAAATGAATTACTAGCATCTTACAGTAAAGAAAACAGTAAGTATTTAGAAGAACTATTCTTCCAATATGGAAGATATTTGCTTATTTCTTCTTCAAGACCAGGAACGCTTCCTGCAAATTTACAAGGAGTATGGAATAATTCGAACACACCACCGTGGGAAAGTGATTATCATTTTAATATTAATTTGCAAATGAATTATTGGCCTGCAGAAGTGACAAATCTATCTGAAACAGCTGAGCCATTAATGGATTATGTTGATTCATTGAGAGAACCGGGAAGGGTTTCAGCAGAAAAACATTTTGGTGTTACAGGCGGCGGGTGGACCGTTAACACGATGAATAATCCATTTGGATTTACTGCGCCTGGATGGGGATTAGGCTGGGGATGGGCACCTAGTGCGAATGCCTTTATTGGTCAAAACCTTTGGGAGCATTACAAGTTTACGGATGATAAACAATACTTACAAGAAAAGATTTATCCGATACTGAAAGAAGCGGCAGTGTTTCATAGTAAGTTTTTAGTAGAAGATCAAAATAAGAAGTTAGTTGTTTCTCCGTGCTGGTCTCCAGAGCTTGGTGGCATTTCTAATGGATGTGCCTTTGACCAACAGTTAGTATATGAATTGTTCTCTAATGTAATTGAAGCGAGTGAAGTTTTACAGGTTGATAATGTATTTCGGGATGAGTTAAAGGCGAAAAGGGATAAATTATTCCCGCCAATTCAAATTGGTAGATATGGTCAGGTGCAAGAGTGGAAGGACGATATAGATGACCCTGGCGAAACGCATAGGCATATATCCCAGTTAGTTGCGCTATATCCGGGAAGTATGATTAATCACAATACACCAGAATGGCTAGAGGCAGCTAAAGTTACTTTAAACCATCGTGGTGACGAGGGAACAGGCTGGAGTAAAGCGAATAAAATTAACTTATGGGCACGTTTGTTAGATGGTGACCATGCGTATAAAATCCTGCAAGGGCAACTTACTGGAAGTACGCTCAGCAACTTATTTGATACCCATCCGCCGTTTCAAATTGATGGGAATTTTGGCGCAACATCAGGAATTGCTGAAATGTTAATTCAAAGCCATACCGACTCCATTCAACTATTGCCTGCACTTCCGAAGGCTTGGAAAGACGGTTCTTATAAAGGATTAAGAGCACGCGGTGCATTTACGATTGATGCGGATTGGAAAAATGGCACGCCTACAGTTATTCAGGTGACTTCTGATCATGGAAACGATGTAAAGTTAAAAAGTCCGATATTCAATACATCGTTTACTGTGACAAGAGTCGGTACGAATACACCGGTGCCATTTACGAAGGATGGCGATACGATTTCATTTAAAACGGAAGCAGGTAAAAAGTATAAAATTGAGTCTATGCTTAGTTTCGATCTAGAATCTCCCAGCAGTGTAACAGCAGGAAATACAGTTAAGGTAAAGGCAAACTTATCAAACTTTGGTACGCTGAAATCTTCATCTGGAGAAGTGGTTGTAAAGGCTCCAGAGAGCTGGAATGTGAAGCCAATTAAAGTAGCTTTTGAAGGCGTTGAACCAGGGGAATCGAAAACAATTGAGGCAGATTTATCTGTCCCTATTGATGTAGTTGCTAATAAGTATTCCATTGAAGCGGAGGTAACTACAGATAGCGGGACGATTAGTAAATCCAATCAAATAGAAGTAACGCCAGCAGTAAAGCTAATTTCGGCAAATGTTGACCCATATCCAATTAGTAGTGAAGGTGGTTCGACTACATTAAAGGTAAAGGTCCAAAATGAAATAAAGGAAAAAGTTACACCTGGAAAAATTGAATTACAATTACCAGAAGGCTGGAATGCACAGCCATTAGCGACAGACTTTCAATTATCGGCAGGAGGAGAGGAAACATATTCGTTTGTTATCACGCCACCATCCCAGTTTAAAGGAGTAAAAGAAGTTGAAGTTTCTGTAAAATTGGGGAATGCGGTGGTAACATCAACGAAAGTGCAAGTTGCTTCCGGCGGCATCTACCTTAGTGACATTTCATGGGTAAAAGCAACTGCTGGCTGGGCAACGGTTCAAAAGGATAAAAGTACCGACAAAAATCCAATTTCATTACTCGGAACGACAGGGCCGATTACGTACAAAAAAGGAATCGGAACGCATTCGAAGTCAGAAATTACGTACGACATATCAAATTCAACTTACAAACGATTTCATTCATACGTAGGAATCGACCAGGAGCCTGGTGGTAAAGGCGGTTCAGTCGTATTTAAAGTGCTACTTGATGGGGCCGAAGTATTTAATAGCGGTACAATGTACTATAATACGCCAGCAAAATTTGTTGATGTTGACCTTACAGGTAAAAAAGAATTAAAACTAGTCGTTGATGATGCAGGTAACGGTAACGGAAATGATCATGCGGACTGGGCGGATGCTTGGTTGAGTTTTAAATAAGGATGATGTAATAATAGGTGCTCTTTTTCGTCATACCGATTATATGTTCCCAACTATACCCTCACATGTTTATTTGGGATTTGATGATCTGGTAGGAAAAAGAGTAGTCTGAGCTTCAATGTATGAAACAATTTTTATAAATAAAGGAAAGAGTCAATCTTCTGTTGCATAGGAGATTGACTCTTTTTATACATAGACTACATTGATTTACAAAAAACACTAAATTAAATAGAGAATATTCTGACGTAATGATAAAGTTAGAATAGATTGGTTTAGGAAAGGTGGTTTAACTTATGATTTCTGAATTAAGCAAGAATGATTTTTATAAATGTAGTAGTTTAATAAATGAACGAGGTCAATTAGAAGTCAAAGCTGTAATTGCAGGGGTGAATCCTGGTCGTATATTTGTAGATAACATATCTTCCCCTAATTCGGGGCTTATTTGGTTAGGCAATAATGATGGCTTCTTTTTTATTGGAAATGCTGAAAATGAAGAGTTTAATAAAGAAATGAATCATCTTATTAATAATGTAATAAAACCTGAGGCGAAAAAGGTTGGACTAAATTGTTTTGAAGGAATCGGTAATCATTCAAAGTGGAACAAAACAATTGAAAGAATATTTCAGCACCGTAACTTAAAGAGTTAGAATCAAAGAGTGTATATGCTAAGAAAAGAGGATTATAAAAATCATCATGAGCCTAAATTTGAACAGGGATATACTGTGCTAAAAATGAGTAAAGCTCTCTATGAAAATAATAATAACACATTTAAGAACATTGATTTTTTACAATCAAAAATTTTAGAGTTTTGGTCTTCACCAGATTGTTTTTTCAATGAAGGAATCGGTTATTGCATTGTTTATGGTGATCTAATTGTGAGTGTTTGTTTTTCAGGATTTGTATTTGAAAATATACACTGTATAGATATTGAAACAATAGAAGAGCACCAGGGGAGAAAATTAGCTCAAACGATAGCTCATAGTTTTGTGAAAGATTGTTTGGAGAATGACATTACTCCATATTGGGACTGTATGGAATTGAACAAGTCTTCTATCGCAGTTGTGGAAAATGTAGGGTTTACAAATGTGTTTAATTACGTAGGATATTATTTTCCTTTTGAGTAAATTAAGTGTATTTTACAAACCTATCATCGAGGATTTTTACATGTAAGGAGAATAGGATGAAACACATAATAAAAGACGTATTAATAAATTATTTTAAAGAAATTCATACATTAGCAGTGGAAGAAGAATTACATAATAATAGTTGGCATACAGATTTACACTATAAAATTATCGTAAATGGAAAGCGATATTCCGCAAGATTTATAAATAGCAAGCGAACAATCAATCCAGCTTTTGGAGCGTTATCAAACGAACAACTGATAGAGCAAGTATGGTTTACGTATTATGTACGCGAACATGGAATTCCTTTTATGCAGATAAATAAGAATAGGGCAGGAGAGCCATTTACACTTGTCGCTTGGAATGAGGAACAATACCGATTTGTCTTGTCTAATTGGATTGAGGGAGAACATATTACACATTGTACAGAAGCTATCGCAAAAGCCTTTGGAAAGGAATCAAGAAAGATTCATGACATATCTTGCGCATTTCAAAGCTCGATTTTTCAAAAGAAATCACATTTGGATGGGTATGCCCAGTTTATTCATATGTTAGAAAGTAAGGCAAGTGCATGCAAAGAATTACGGGAGTATATAAATCTAGCTACATATCATATAGAGTGTGCATATACGAGTGAATTAAAGTTTATCGTACAGACAGATTTAAATCCTTTGAATGTTTTATGGGACTCAAGTGAGCAGGTAAAAGGAATTGTAGATGTCGAATCGATTGGATATGTTGATCGTATTGAAGGACTAGCCTTTTTACTAAAGTGGTATTCTCGAACAGAAGGAATACATTCGCATGAAGTATGTTCAAGTGTTGCTAGTGAATTTTTAGAAGGATATAAGGCTCATAATATTGTAACATCAAATGATTATAAAAGACTATCTTCATTACTTTGGCTATCTGGTAGTTTGAATTGGAATTTTGTGAAGAAAACGCTAAGTGTAATAAGTGATGAGAGGGAATTAGAAGAACATTTGGAAGTTTATAGAGTGAGGGGAGAAAGACTATCTTCATTATTAATTTGTATATAACATGTATTCTCCTAATTTGGGATTCAAATAAGAAACCATATGAGGTGTTCTAAAAATGAAAATACAAATTGTATTGTTTGACGGTTTTGGAGAACTTGTCTCCTTTGCACCTTTTGAGGTACTGAAAAGAGCGATAGAAGAAGGGGCTCCGTTTACAGTTGAATTCGTTTCAAGTGAACCAAAACAAGAAGTTACTACTTCGTTTGGGGTTACGGTTCAATCACATGAATTTTTACGAATGGATAATCGTCCAGATATGTTCATTTTCTATGTTTAATAATTTGGCTGAATATAACCTAACTTTATTCCCTTTGTGACACCTCCCCAAATCCCATCAGCCTATAAAATAAGGAAAGTTCCACATAATGGACATAAACGATGCTTATAAATATAAAGTAGGATGTTATGAAAATGAATAAAGATTGCAGAGCCTACATAAAAGGGCCTTAGCTAAACCCAGAATATAAAGTGCTTTTTTGAGAATGAGAAAATATGTATAGGAGGAAGGACATGAAAGACAACACTCCTAAGAAAATTCTATTTATTCAATCAGGAATTCCTTTTTATTATCCAATGATCGAAGCAGCAATTTTGAATAGTTTACAAAAGGTAAACAGCGATACAAGTATGGTGAGTCCAGAAAAAGCTATAAAAACCGCGTTAAAAATGAAACCAGATTTTATTTTGGTATTAAGCGGTTTAAGTGAAGAATTTAATCATATTATGCCATTCTTAAAAAAGGCAGGGTTTACTACTGGGCTTTGGCTAACAGACGATCCTTATTATACGGATGTAACACAAAACGTTGTTCCGTTTTATGACTACATATTTACGCAAGATTTAAATTGTATCAAGTTTTATACGGGGATAGGATGTAAGAATGTATTTCATCTCCCGTTAGCAGCAAATCAAGATGTGTTTAAACCTTCTCTTAAAGAAGATACATATAAGTATGACCTTAGTTTTATAGGTACAGCATTTGAAAATAGAATTCACTTTGTTGATTCGATTGCAGAGTATTTAGTAGGGAAGAACATAAAAATTGTAGGATTCGGTTGGGAGAAGTTAAAGAATTATGAAAGATTAAAGGATAAAATACAACTCTTGCCACTTGCAAAGTATGAAGATGCGTTACATTTTTACGTATCTACTAAAATCAATATAAATTTGCATCGTTCACTAATTGATCAGGAATTGAATTGTAACTCTGCAAATATTCAAGCGTATTCCGTAAATAATAGGACGTTTGAAATTAATGCCGTAGGTTCTTTTCAATTAACTGATATACGTCCAGATATAGCAAAACATTACATACCAGGTGTTGAAATAGAAACTTTTAATAGTGCATCGGAGTTTATACAAAAAACAGAGTATTATTTGGAACATGTACAAGAAAGAAAACGTATAGCAAAAAATGGGCTGGATAGGACCTTGAAACACCACACATATGATAAACGAATCATACAATTATTAAACTATATTAATTTGAGGGGCGTGAAGATGTAGTCTAACCATCAACTTACATGAAATAGCATCGATTATACTTGAAGATAAGCGTTTAATGCACAGGGATAGACCAGAAGAGATTACTGAGGATGTTTTAAATTGGTTCATATAAAAAAGGTCCGTTGTTCGAATGCGAGCAACGGGCTTTCTTTTGAAAAACTGAATTTAAGAGTGATGGAGAGATAAGCAAGAGCATTACAGTTCTATTACCAATTCATTTTTTGATATAATGGATGCGTGGCAGAAAACAGATAGAAAGATACTGCTAGTAATTTATACTTAAATGTAGGGAGATTGAACAGAGTTATGGGGACAGAAAAAGAAATTAGTTCCGCTAAATTAATATGGAAGATGACGCGCCCGCATACGTTAACGGCGACGTTTTCTCCTGTAATTTTAGGAACAGTGGCATCACTTTATGTTGCCAAAATTGATTGGCTTTTATTTATTGCGATGATGGTTGCATGTTTAGCATTGCAAATAGCGACGAACTTATTTAATGAGTACTATGATTTCAAACGTGGATTAGATACAGCTGATTCTGTTGGAATTGGTGGCGGAATTGTCCGTCATGGATTGAAACCAAAAAATGTGTTAACAGTCGCACTTTTATTGTATGTACTAGCTGCACTTATCGGAATTTATATTTGTATGAATAGTAGCTGGTGGTTAGTCGTCATCGGTTTAATCGGAATGGCGGTTGGCTATTTATATACAGGTGGTCCATTACCAATTGCGTACACTCCGTTTGGAGAATTAGTTTCTGGCTTGTTAATGGGGACATGCTTTGTACTTATTGCCTTCTTTATTCAAACGAATACGATAACGACTGAAAGTGTATTGATTTCCATTCCAATTGGAATTTTAGTCGGTGCAATCAACATGTCAAATAACATCCGAGATATCGAAGAAGATATTAAAGGTGGAAGAAAGACATTAGTAATCCTCCTTGGCAGAGAAAAAGCTGTAGTAACACTAGCTGTAGCCTTTTTCGTTGCTTATTTATGGATTGCGGTAATTGTATTAATGGGTTATATAAGCCCTTGGGCATTAGTTATGTTCCTAGGTTTGAGAAAACCAATCTCTGCAATTCAAAGTTTCCAAAAAGGTGCAAAGGATCCCGGATATATGCGTATCGCCATGAAATCAACAGCGATGACAAATACGATTTTCGGCTTCTTATTATCAGCAGGATTACTAATTAGTTATCTGTTTTAGATAAAAACCCCCAGTTTCTCAATTTTAATTTAGAGAGATTGGGGTTTTTATTTTGACTATGTTTAACGTTAAGAGCATTTTCATTCGAAATGCAAATACCAATAAATTGCTACTTCATCACTTGTCATATCCAAACCTTTGTAAACAAGAAAATCAAATCCACCAATTACAAATCCACATTTTTCATAAAATTTACATGCTGCGACATTATTATTTTGCGTTTCAAGCATGATCCCGGGCATATTGCCTTCTTTTGCCCACTTCTTTGCTTGGTCAACTAATCTTTTACCAACTCCGAGTGTACGATATTTTTTATCGACTGTTATATCTTCTATGTAAGCATAGTGATTCCAATTCTTTTTCAATACTATGAATCCAATGATTTGGTTATGTAACAGTGCTATGTAAATTACTTGATTCGGTTTATTTATATAGTCATTGTAAGCAAGTGCTTCATTATCATATTGATTTTGCAAATAACTTTTTTCATAATTTGGAACGTCTTCTACTGTATATTCTATGCGTCTATTTACTTTGGAAAGAGAAAGAATTAACCGAGCATTCACTATAAAACTATCATCAATTTCCGGGAAATTGCCTACATCATTTTTTTCTAACTTTCTAATTAAAAGGTTCATCGGAGTACCTCCCAATAATATTATTTCTTCTGATTTTTTATTTGATTCAAATGAATTGCGATTACAAAATTATAATAGAATTTCAATGGTAAGGCTATCTCTGTATTTTATCTTTATACTAGCATGCTAGTATGAAAATATTGTTTAAAATGAAGCGGATTATTTTCAATTAAACTTCCAGAAAAATCATATAGTATCAACAGGGTTACTAAAAAATGAGATGATTTCATTAAAGAGTATTTTAGTGAAAGAAGGATTAAAGAAATGATCTTAGTTCTTTTCTAAAAGAGTGATTCCATTAAAT
Source organism: Bacillus sp. FDAARGOS_527 (assembly GCF_003812125.1). Lineage (NCBI taxonomy): Bacteria > Bacillati > Bacillota > Bacilli > Caryophanales > Bacillaceae > Bacillus > Bacillus sp. FDAARGOS_527. The sequence goes on along the minus strand of NZ_CP033795.1, from coordinate 2,272,614 downwards.
CAATTCAGAGCATGTTCTGATTTATCTTTCTTCAGAGCATGCTTTTTGGGCTCGTTTCCATAAGTGTATTAGTACCAATTTAACAACTCATCAGTTACAAGTTACTTTTTGGATACCACACTTTAGAATAACTAACTTATAGAAAAAATTGAATAATTTTCATGTGTAAGGAGATTTTAAGAAGGATATAGAGGGGATATTTTCCTGTTGTTTTCTAGCCAAATGATTACTGACCCAAAAACCATGTGGTGGAACGGTTTCTAAAGCTTTTCTGTCAAGAAATCACTAACACTAAAGTTCAAGTATAAAAACATAAACCATTCGATAAATGGGGTAGTATGATGAAAAAACTTAGTAGAAATCGTTTGAGAAAAAATATTCAGGAACTTGAGAGTGCAAGTATGCAGATCCAACATGATCAAGAGTGTGAACTCAAGCAGAGTGTATGTGCGAATGAAGAAGTTTTGAGACAAGTTTTTGAAAATTGTTCCGATATTGTATTTCGTCCACTTCTCATAAATAGTCAAATTGAAATTCTTTTTATTTATATAGATGGATTAGCTGACACTAAGATTGTGGAACAAGTTGTTTTCAAACCAATGATGTTTGAAGGTTTGCCTAGTGGGGTAAAGAGTGAGGATTCGGTAGGAGAAATTATACAAAAACAGCTTGTTGCGGTTTCTCAAGTAAAGACGATTTCAAAAGTTCATGAGGTTATAGAAGCGATATTGAAAGCGAATATCGTCATTTTAACAGAAGGAGAGAGTCAAGCTCTAGTCGCTGATTTAAAAGGGTTTGAAAAACGAGGTATTGAAGAACCGGCTGCCGAGATTTCTGTTCGTGGCCCTCGGGACGGATTTACCGAAACGTTAAGGGTGAATACGAGCCTAATTCGCCGAAGGATTCGGAGTCAAAGACTAAAAATGGAACCTTATTCGATTGGGGAATTATCACAGACAGATGTGGTAATTGCCTATATTGAGGGCATTGCACCCGATTCGGTTTTGGATGAAGTTCGCCAAAGGGTAAAGCGAATTCAAATTGATGGGGTGTTGGAGTCAGCTTTTATTGAAGAGTTTATCGAGGATCAACCCTTTTCTCCCTTTCCGCAAATTCAAAATACCGAGCGACCAGACGCGGTTTGTGCAAGTTTATTAGAAGGGAAAGTCGCCATTTTAGTCGATAATACACCTTTCGTTTTAATCGTTCCGATGACATTTTGGACGGGTTTGCAAGCAGCGGAGGATTATTATGAGCGCTCCATCTACACGACTTTTGTTCGATGGATACGTTTAATATTAATTAATATTTCATTATTTCTTCCGTCTCTCTATGTTGCTATTACAACTTTTCATCCGAAATTAATTCCGACAAATTTGCTTATTAGTATTGCAGCTGCGCGAGAAGGTATTCCTTTTCCTGCTGTTATAGAAGCACTAATGATGGAATTTTTATTTGAAGGTTTGAGGGAAGCGGGCGTTCGGTTACCAAAACCCGTTGGATCAGCAGTTAGCATTGTGGGGGCACTTGTTATCGGGCAAGCTGCTGTGCAAGCAGGTATTATTTCCGCACCTTTAGTTATTGTTGTGGCGACAACCGGTATTGCGTCATTTGCGTTCCCGCGCTACAACTTAGGAACAGCTTACCGGATGTTACGCTTTCCTATGCTGTTATTGGCAGGAATGCTTGGGCTATACGGTATAGCAATAAGTACCCTTGCGATTTTGATTCATTTAACTAACATTCGTTCTTTTGGCATTCCGTATTTAAGTCCAGTTGCGCCTCAGACTCCGCGTGATTTAAAGGATGTTTTTCTCCGAACGCCTCGTTGGAATATGACACACCGCCCAATAATGGTATCTGGTGAAGAGAAAGTTCGTTTTCCAGATGGACAAAAGCCAGATGAGAAACGGGGAGGGGAAACAGAATGAGTCTGCACAAGGCGCTCTCTATGATACTGGTCGTTTCATTATGCTTCTTGACGGGATGTTGGGATCGTACGGAGCTAAATGATCTGGCAATTGAATTAGGGTGGGGACTTGATCAAGCGAAGAATAATAAGGTTGAAATTAGTGCGCAGTTTATTATCCCATCAAAAATGGGAATGGGACAGAGCGGAAGAAGTAATGCAGGAAAATCGGTTTTTATAGAATCAGGAATTGGAAAGGATACACATGAAGCTGTACAAATGATGCAAACAAAAATGTCGAGAGAAATCTTTCGAGGGCACCAGCGTGTAATATTGATTGGAGAAAAAATGGCTAAAAATGGCCTCGCTTCAGTTTTAGATGCATATAGCCGCGATCCTGACATTCGATTACGAGCAGATGCGTTTGTAATAAAGGGGCATACTGCAAAAGAGTTTTTGAAAGCATCCATCCCCTTAGAATCTATCCCGGCACTTGGGGCACTGAAAGAGCATATGCAAATAGAGGCGTTAGGAGATATGTCTTTATTACATTTTCTTATTGCTAGTACGAGTGATGGAATCACTCCGATTTTACCCGTTATTAAACTAAATGTGTCTCATAAAAAAGGAAAAACTGAGGTCAAAGGGTTTCAAATTGTAGGCGGTGCTATATTTAACAACGATTTCAAATTGATAGGGTATTTAAACATGCAGGAATGGTTAACTACTCTTTGGATAGTGAATCGTTTAAGTAAACAGACGGTTACAGCAAGCGCCTCTAAAGGAAATGGTAGTGCAAGTTTATATATGACAAAAATCAATAGAAAAATTATACCTACTATACAAGGGGACACAATTAAGTGTGATATTGTTTTTTCTGGTGAAGGAACAATTCAGGAGAATAATACGAATTTAGATCTTTCGCAGCCAAAAAATATCACTCTTTTAGAACATGTATTGGAAAAACAATCTGAAAAGCAAGCTCTCCAAACTATTAAAAAGGTTCAAAAACAATACGGAACCGATATCTTTGGATTTGGGGAAGCCATTCATCGAAAATATCCATCCGAATGGAAAGGGCTAAAAAAGAATTGGAGTAAACAATTTCGAAAAGTGCAAGTTTCTGTTCATACAAAGCTTACTATTCGGAGAGTAGGACTGACTGGACCACCGTTGCAGTTAAAGAAAAACGAAATGAAAAAATAAGGAGGAATATAGAGTGTGAGAAATTCAATGAAAATCTCTGGCAGGCAAATTTTTTGGATGATGTTCACATTTGAAGTGGGACAATCACTCCTTCTAGTTATTCCAGCGACGATTCGCACTGCCAAACAAGATGCGTGGATTTCGATCTTGATTGCAGGGGGGATAGGGGTTGCTCTTACTTTTTTGGCAACTACACTTGGTTCGCTCTATCCGAAACAAACGTTAATTGAATTTAGTCAAACCATTCTTGGTAAATGGCTAGGAAAGCTGCTGCTGATTCCTTACTTCTTTGGATGGTACATGATAATTTGGATAACCGTCCGTGAATTTGGTGAGTTCATTATTATCGCTTTGTTTCATAATACACCTTTGTGGGTTATTGTCTTGACTGCGATGTTATTGCTCATTTTTATTATTTACCAAGGCGGGGTGGAGGGGGTTGGACGTTTAAGTGAAATTATAGGGCCAATTGTACTTTTAATGATAACGTTTGTAATCATTTTGAATATTGGCAATATGAATTGGGATTATATGCGGCCTATTTATCATGATTCTGGATGGCTTCCGATACTTAAAGGCTCCTATACTCCTGTAGCTGCATTTTTCGGGGAGGCTGTCATGATGATGATGTTCGTTTTCTTTATGGACAAACCAGAACAAGCGTCATCGCGGGCGATGTGGGGAGTAGGACTGGCCGTTTTCATGGTAACGATCGGAACATTAGCGGTCATTTTAACATTCGGTCCGAATCTATCTTCAAGTTTTTTGTATCCGGTTTACGATTTGAGCCGGTACATATCCGTCATGGAGTTCATTCAAAATGTAGATATTTTGATAGTAATTATTTGGTTTTTTAGTATTTTTGTTAAACTGGCGTTATACATGTTTATCGCTTGTTATGGAACAGCACAAATATTTCATTTAAAGGATTGGCGAAAAGTAGCTTTAGTTCTTGCTCCTATTTCGTTCATCATAGCTGTATCAGTTAAAAATATCCAAACATTTACCCATTATTACTACATATTTTTTGTAATTCCAATTGCATTTCCCGTCTATGAGCTAGGAATTCCTTTACTATTATTGGTGGTTGGTAAAATTCGAAGGAAATATGCATAAACCTAATCGGATAATGTGTTCGAATGAAGGTATGCATAGATTTTTGACGAAAATAAAACGAAATAGCCTACTCATCAGAGTAGGCTATTTCGTTTATGTATTATGTCACAAAAGTTTCCTTATTTTCCCCGGAATGTCCTTTTCAGAAATCTATGCAACAGAGTCTTTATAGTAAGAGTATCTTGTTAGGAATAACCCCAAAAACGTATATCGCCATATGAAAATTTATTTTAATCCTAAAGGATTCCTTAAAACGATTTCTATAAATTCTTCTCAATAATTGAAAATAAAATCAATCCAGATTATTATATTGTTATTGTAAATTCATTTTATTGAAGGAGGATACATAAATGAAAAACTCAAAAGGCTCTATTGAGTCAGAGATAAGTAAAGCAATTACGCACTGGGAAAAGGACTACCTAGGACGCGGGTCTATATCCGTTAAGACAGATATATTACGAGATATGATTATCGTAAATTTACAAGGTATTTTAACACCGGCTGAATATACTGTTTGCGAAACGAAAGACGGTATGCTAACGATAAAGAAAAATCGTTCGGAGCTAGTTGAATCTGGAATTGACGATTTGAAAGAGATCATACTAGAATTAACTGGAGAAAAAGTGAAAAGTTTTCATACGGATATAAGTTCTCGTACTGGTGAACGAGTAATGATTTTTAAATTGTTCCATAATCTTGAGGAGAAATTTTAAAAATTAAAATCACTGTAGGGGTAGTGGAAGATACACTAAAAATGCAGTGAGGTAATTAAGAAATCTACAAGTTGTGTACTTTATTTTATCTTATTAACAAGGTAATGATTAGAAAACAAGAAAACTTGAAATTATTTATGTATAATGAATTTTGATTCGCAAAACGGATAAATAAATTGACAAACTGCTTAATATGGTTTATCTTATAATTGTTTTAAAAATTAATAGATGCTTATTTTAACTGTTTGCTATAATTAAGGCTTTAGCATTTTTTTAATATGTAATATTGACTAAATGAAAAAGTTTCTTAATGAAAAGATAGCGCATAACATAAATTGATATATTGATTGCATAATCTAGGAGATCAGAGATATACTGTTATTTTTCATAGGAGTAATACATATATTACTATCCTCTATAAAATGGGAGCTCTTCAAAAAACTTTATTGAAGTTAGTTGAAGTGAAACCGACAATCTCCATAATTCAATGATGATATAAAATCATTGAATTATGGAAGTTGTCGGTTTTTTTTATGGAAAAAAACGATGTACGAAAAAGAGTGAATGAAAATTAAAATTAAAAAAACTATCGTAATGAAAAGGAATTTTTATAAGTTATTTTCGTTTGGAAGGGAGTATTTTACATGTTAATTTCGCTAAGTTCATCAACACTGTTAACATTATTTTTTATCGCGCTTAGTGCTTCTTGGCTAAGTGGATTATTGTTTTTACATGCAAGGATGCCTTTACGTTTTGTTCATATCCATATTGGTATCGCTGCTTTGCCTTCATTGGTTTCTTTACTTGCACTTGTTAATCACAATGGAGATAGAGTTGTGGGGCCTTGGCATCTAGATACTTTAGCTTGGTTCATGGCTTTCTTCGTTCTTACAATTGGTTTAATCATTCAGCGATTTTCTGTACGTTACTTAATGGGAGACCGCTCATATCGAAAATACTTTGCACTTTTTACATTTACTACAGGTGTATCTTCGGTTGCATGGTTAAGCGATGATCTTCGCTTCATGATTATGTGTTGGGGAGCAACTCTTATAGGATTGGTTCTACTCATCGGGCTAAATAAAGGGTGGAAGGTAGTTAGTGAAGCAACAAAAATCTCAGGCTATTTATTTACAATAAGTTGGATTGCCTTGCTATCAGCTATCATTTGGTTGTTTCAAATAACTGGACAGTGGCAGTTAACATCAGTTTTAACGAATGAAAATGTAGCTCAATTTGGAACATTGGAGAAAACAGGAATTAACTTATTGATTATAGTAGCTGTGATGATTCCAGCAGCACAATGGCCTTTCCAAAGATGGTTAATTGAATCAGCTGTTGCTCCAACTCCTGTTTCTGCTATTATGCATGCGGGTTTAGTAAATGCTGGCGGTATCATGTTAACTAGATTTTCGCCACTTTTTCATGATGATATTGCACAAATCATTTTACTCATTTTCTCTAGTATTTCTGTCTTAATAGGTACAGGAATTAGTTTAGTCCAAGTTGATTATAAACGTCAGCTAGTAGGTTCGACGATTGCACAAATGGGATTTATGCTGATTCAATGCGCATTAGGGGCCTATTTAGCAGCTGTTATTCATTTAATTTTACACGGTTTATTTAAAGCCACACTGTTTTTACAAGCTGGTTCTTCCGTACAACGTTTTGATGGAGTGAAGCAATCTAATGAAAAGATGTCCAATTTATGGATTATGTTCGGACGTGTTTTAGGATTATTTATAGCAATTGCTTTCTGGTTTATGACTTCTGGAGAGGGGTATGAATTAGTTAGTGCGTTAATCTTAGGATGGTCATTATACTTTTCGTGGAAACAGCTTGTTGTTTTTGGAGAGGGAAGAATGGGAAGAATTGCTGGCTTAATAGTTTTGAGTGGATTTTCTCTCATTTACTTTACTGTTCATAACTCTCTTTATAAATGGTTGCATACTGACATGTATCAAAGTGTTCAACCCTCAGCTCCAGCCGTTATTTTTGTTATATGTATCTTACTATTTAGTAGTGTTATTTGTACTTTCGTTACTCGTAATCAATCTTCTACTTTATTCGCTGTACTTTATCTTTGGTTAGTTCGAGTAGGTGAGGCGAGACGAAAGTCAGTAGAAAGTCACCCAAGCTATCTGAAACATTATGTATCAAAGGGAGGTAATTCGTGATGAGCATACAGTCAATCGTAACGAAAGAAACTTTAAAAAAGAAAGATACAAACATTGAAATACAAGAAAAGAATATGAATGATTTAGTTGAATCTGCTAGCCGAGTGATTGCACCACTTTGGCCTATCTCTACATTCGCAGCTCATCACCCTTGGATGGGGCTTGAAAAGCAATCATTTGAACAAGTCGCAAATTGGTTAAAAGAAGCTCGTAATGTAGATATTTATCCTAGTGCCTCCATGATTCATTCGGCAAAGGCGAAAGGTGAGATTGAGGAATCATTTTTACAAATAGGCTTGTCTCGTTGGCTTGATTCACAATCTTTTCATATTCCGCGAGAGACAGCAGAGCGTTTTTGCCAAGAAGCTTTAAAGTTAGAGAGTTTACCTTCTAGTTTATTATCATCGCCAGAATTAAATAAATTAGCAGAAGAAATAAGTTATATAAATACAGGGAGTATGGAAGACTCTTCTATGCAACCAATCAGTTCACTTATAGAGAATCAAAAGGGTGACAACCTATCAGATGTTCTTAATTACCATATTATTAAATGGTGTAAATTATATCTTGATGACTCCGGATCAAGTTGGACGATGCCAAACCGAGAGAAAGGTTTGTATCGTGCATGGCATCACCTTATTACATTTGATCCAGCGCTCAGTAAAAATGAGCGTAAAGTTTTAAAAGATTGGCCACAGGATGCCCAGGGAGCTTTAACAAAAGCATTATCTGAACTAGGAATTCCTGAATCTAACAGGCAAGCTTACCTTGAAGGGCACTTACTTTCTTTGCCTGGGTGGGCAGGAATGATACGATGGCGCTCCCAACAATCAATTAAGGAACAGGCACTCGTTATAGAATATTTAGCAGTTCGAATTTCAATGGAGCTGGCTATTGTAAAACCTTATTTACCTTTAAAAAATCAAAAGGCTGAGAAAAAAGTTTCGATTGTCCCACTTATAGCTTCTTGGATCTATTGGGGGGATATTTCAACACGGGAATGGTTACAAATGTCTGCCACTGAACAAAGCGAATTATTAGCATTTGCTTATCGTTTTGATGAAAATACTCGTAAGAAACTTTGGCTGGAAGCTTGGGAACAGACGCATGCAGAGCAATTAAAGAAGAAGATTTCTTCTAAACAACGTGCAACGAATGATAAAAAGCGTGTAGTAGCTCAATTAGCATTTTGTATTGATGTCCGTTCAGAACCGTTTCGTCGCCACCTTGAAAAATTAGGTCCGTTTGAAACGTTTGGAATAGCTGGCTTCTTTGGGTTACCAATTGCGACTAGTGAACTAGGCAGTAATAACAGCCATCCTTCTTTGCCAGTTATATTAAAACCGAAACATCAAATAAAAGAACTCGCGGATGAAAATGAATATAAATCTTATGAGCAACGTAAGAAGATAGACAGCTCAGTAAGTTATACGTTTAAGACGATGAAAAAAAATGTATTGACAAGTATGCTATTACCTGAGGTAAGTGGCCCTTTACTTGGTTTACAAATGATAACAAGGAGTTTTGTGCCAAGAAGAGTAGGTGGCTTCATTCGTAACCTTCGTAAAAATATGTTACAAAAACCTAATACAACATTCTCACTTAATCATGTCCATGATACAAAATGTGAGATACCTATCGGTTTTACGAAAGAAGAAAAAGTGAACTATGTGCGTCAAGCTTTAAAAATGGTGGGACTGACAGAAAAATTTGCTCCTTTAGTTGTAATGTGCGGACACAGTAGTCAAAGTACGAACAATCCTTATGCTGCAGCGCTTGAGTGTGGTGCGTGTGGCGGAGCAGCAGGAGGGTTCAATGCAAGAGTTTTTGCTACATTATGTAATCTTCCAGAAGTAAGAGAGGCATTGTCTGCTGAAGGCATTAAAATTCCTGAGGATACCATTTTTGCAGCAGCTGAACATAAAACAACAGTGGACGAATTGGACTGGATTTACGTTCCAGAACTTTCGGAAGCTGCGCAAGAAGCATTTGATAATATTGAGTCGGTTATGCCAAATGTGAGCCAAGAGGCAAATAGAGAGCGTTTAACACAATTGCCTAATTTTAAAATGAAAATAAAAAATCCGAGTAAAGAGGCACATCGATTTGCAGAAGATTGGAGTGAAATACGTCCGGAATGGGGATTAGCTCGTAATGCATCTTTTATTATCGGGCAGCGTGAATTGACTCAGGATTGTGACTTAGAAGGTAGGGCTTTCCTTCATAATTATGATTGGAAACAGGATGAAAATGGCGATATATTAGCTAGCATCATAGCGGGACCAGGAACAGTAGCGCAGTGGATCAATCTACAATATTACGCTTCAACTGTAGCTCCTCATTATTATGGTAGTGGAAACAAAACAACACAAACCGTTACGGCAGGTCTCGGTGTTATGCAAGGAAATGCAAGTGATTTGTTATCAGGCTTACCTTGGCAATCCGTTATGCAGTCAGATAGTGAAACGTATCACTCACCACTTCGTTTACTCATTGTAATTCAAGCGCCTACTAAATATATAGAACGTTTGCTAAATAATGATTTCACATTTCGAGAAAAAGTTCAAAATGGATGGGTCAGACTTGCAAGTGTTGATTCAGAGGGACGCTGGAAAAACTGGTAAAAATCATGTAATGAATCATTGTTACTAGCTTAAAAGTTTCATAAATACAATCATGAAGAAGGAGTGCTATATATGAGTTCAAAGCATAAAAAGGTTTTATTGTTAACAGAGATGGAACAAGGAATAGAGCCTATTATCCAACAAGTAACTAACATTCAACAAGAAAACATGTTGACTATACACAGCTACGATTCCGTAATTGTACATCCTTTTGGAGATATAATGAGATCTATTATTATTGCTATTTATGAAGAAAATGTGGAAGAAATTTTTGTTGTCGGAATAGAGGATAAAGAAACTAATGTAGTTAATCTACAAATTCAACGTGATTCTATAACAAATAACAAGGAACTAGACTATCTCTTTGAAAATTGTATGCCTGAATTTTCAAGTGGTAGCCTTGAGGAATGGCTAAGTGGAAAAGAAAATGTTAGTGAAAATATTGAGAAGAGTATAGATATGATTTGTCATCATCCACTAGTACCGTCTGATGTTAAAGTTCATGGTTTCAAGATTGATAGAACAGGGGAAAAAGAAACGGTTGTTAAAGTTTCTGTTAATAAAGTAGTGAAACAAATGTATTCTTATGTGTAAGTTATCGATAGATAAGCAACTTTTATTTGGTAGATACTATAATATGTTAAATATTTGGAGTTATTTCCTTTGAAAAGAGTAAAAGAAATCTTCTATAAATGGAGATCTTTTGCTCTTTTTATAATAAAAATAAAAAATTATTTGACGTTTTTTCGAAAAAATTTTTAAGACAAGGCTTTTAGGTTTATGAAAACCTTTATTCATGATAGCAAGATAATTTTGATAAGAAGTATATAGTAAGAATGATTTGGAGATACCGATGGGGATATAACTATTTTATTTAGGACGGTGCAATTAAAATGGATTTACAGAAAGGGAAATTATATTGGAACACGACTTTTTCTAATACACCTTCTTATCCTCGTTTGGACGAAGATATAAAATGTGACGTACTAATAATAGGAGCAGGAAGTTCGGGTGCTCAATCAGCATACTATTTGAGTGAATCAGATTTAAATATTGTTATCGTTGATAAAAGAAAGGTAGGACATGGAAGTAACCTTACAAATACAGCACTTATTCAATATTTAGGTGATAAGATGTTTTATGAACTTGTAAATACATTTGGGGAAGAGTATGCAGTTAAGCATATGAAATTATGTGAACAAGCTATTAATGATATTGAATATGCTGATCAAAACTTGCCTTATTGCTCTGACTTTAAACGACGTGACAGCTTATATTATGCAAGTTATAAAGAGGATATAAAGAAATTAGAAAAGGAACTGTATTATTTACATAAGCATGATTTTAAAGCGGTTTGGTTATCAGAAAAACAAATTGGACAGAGATATCCATTTAAAAAACGTGCAGCTATTTATACGTATAATGATGGTGAAATAAATCCTTATAAATTTACACATAGTTTATTAGAACAAGCCTCTAATAAAGGAGTTCACATTTATGAAGATACAGAGATTGTTGGCAAAAAGTTAGAGAAAGAATGTGCTATCTTTTATACAAAGGAGGGCAATTCTATTACTGCCAATAAAGTAATTGTGGCTGCAGGATATGAAGGATTGGAATTTAAAAAGGAAAAGAACGCTACACTGATTAGCTCATATGCAATTGTTACTAATCCTGTGGAAGATTTATCTTCTTGGTATAAACGCACTCTCATTTGGGAAACTGCGAGACCATATATTTATATGAGAACTACTGTAGATAATAGGATTATTATAGGTGGATTAGATGAAGATACAAACATTGCTCAAGAAAGAGATTCAAAATTAATCCATAAAAAAGAGAAATTAGTGAATGAATTTAATAAGCTCTTTCCCAATATAACAGTTGAACCTGAATTTTATTTTAGTGCTTTTTATGGTGGTACTCATGATGGTTTACCTATAATTGGAATGTATGAAGAATTTCCAAATTGTCACTTTATCTATGCGTATGGAGATAATGGATTAGTTTATAGTATGGTACTTTCTAAAATTGTTCGAGATATAATTATTAACGGTTCAAGTCCAGATTTGAGTTTATATTTACAAACTAGACCAAAACTAAATGAGTAAACTGCATGTATACAAAATCATAGTAGTAAGGAGCTTATTTAGGATTCCATTATAAAAAAAGCTATTTTAAATGTATTAGTTTCATGTGACTATTTGTTATGTTTATGAATGCTTAATTAAAGCATTCATAAACAATATTATTTGTTAAATCCATTCATTTTACTAAGTTCAGTTATTTGTATAATCCATTCTTTTTTTAGGTAGGGTAGAGTTGCTTGGATATGATGATATTCCCATTCTTCCTCAATGGTAGGGTAAAGATTAAATAAGTATTTTTCTTCATCATTTGTTACACTTGCTTTAGGATTGCCAGTAAGTTTAAAATAAATGTCGCACCATCGGCTATAGTTTGTTAACATGAATAAAAAATTAGGACATGTGAATTCGATGAGGTATATTTCTTTCTCTAATTGAATATCTGATAGTAATTCTCTTGCAGTCTCATAAGTAGGCTTCTTTTGGTAACCATTGCATGAATGCCATGCCCAAATGGGTAAATCTATAATAAAGTCAATACCTTTCTGTTTCATGCGTCTTACAATGTATTTATATGCTGTGCAATCTTCTTTACTAACAAAAATAGGATCGGCTATAAGCTTACCTTCATTCAAAAGTGTATTTATGGCATTTTGGTTTTGAAAAGTCCATAGGATTGTTGAATCTATAGATGTATTTAAGTTTGATTGTTTATAAAATTGTTTTTTCATCTTTCTCTCCATTTTCTTTTTTATTTTATAAGAGTTTAAGATAAGTACAAAGTGCATTATATTTTTATCTTTATTAAGAGTTGGAAAAATCCATTAAAGATAGAAGAGTTTGTTTGCAATTACAAAAAATGATTCTTATAATCATTTAAAAATAACAGAAGTATTTGTTCTAATAAAGAATGAATTGTGCTTTAAGAATTAGAAAGGATAGCCATGCAAAATAAAATCATCGTTATGTTTCAAAAAGATTTCCGTTTATATGATAACCCAGCTCTATTTGAAGCTGCTCAGTCTGGTGAGGTTCTTCCGCTATATGTATATGATGAAACTTTTTCAATAGGAAGTGCGTCAAAGTGGTGGCTACACCATACTATAATAGATGTAAAGAGGCAACTTGAGGCATTGGGATCTACTTTAATAATCCGCAAAGGAAATACAATGGAAGAAATACTTTCTCTCATAGAACAGTTAGGTATAACGGCTGTATATTGGAATATTTGTTATGATCCGGATAGATTACAATCTAATCAAAAAATGAAAATGATGTTAGAAGATAAAGGTATTACCTGTAAGGAATTTAATTCGCATTTATTATTAGAACCGTGGATTATTAAAAAGAAAGATAACACTGAATATAAGGTTTTTACGCCTTTTTATAATGCATTTCAAAAGCAGGTAATATCTAAACCTATTAGTAAAGTGCAGAGTATAAAATGGGGAAGTTCTTTACCAGCAAGTTTATCTGTTTCAGAATTACACTTGTTGCCGACTATACCGTGGACATCTCATATGGAATCAATATGGGAGCCTACAGAAGAAAGGGCATACAAAACATGTAAGAAATTTTTCTCTAGCAAATTAGTCTCTTATAGTGAAGGAAGGGATTTTCCAAATCAAAATGCTCATTCGATGTTGGCACCGTATCTTTCATTTGGTCAAATATCAGTAAAGCTAATGTATCATTACTTAATAAATAAAAGTAACGAAAAACAATGTAGTCTTTTTGAACAACAAGTGAATAGCTTTATACGTCAATTTATTTGGCGAGAGTTTTCTTATTATTTGCTATATCATTATCCATTTACAGTATATAAACCTCTTAATAAGAGCTTTGAATATTTTCCGTGGAATAATGAAAAGAAGTTATTAAGAGTATGGCAGAAGGGCAAAACTGGTTACCCGTTTATTGATGCAGGAATGCGGGAACTATGGCAAACAGGTTTTATGCATAACCGAGCAAGAATGGCTGTAGCCTCTTTTCTTGTAAAGCATTTGTTAATTCCGTGGCAAGAAGGAGCAAAATGGTTTATGGATACACTATTAGATGCTGATATTGCAAATAATACAATGGGGTGGCAATGGGTTGCTGGAAGTGGGGCAGATGCATCACCGTACTTTCGTATTTTTAACCCGATCACACAAGGTGAAAAGTTTGATAAAGATGGGGAGTATATAAGAAAATGGGTACCAGAATTAAGAGATATGCCTAATAAATATATACATAAACCGTGGGAAGCACCTGAGCATATTTTACAAAAAGCCAATATAAAGCTAGGAGATACATACCCTTTGCCAGTTGTTGATCATAAGGCAGCACGAGAGAGAGCCCTTTGTGCATATAAAAGTATGAAAGAATCTATATAAAATACACGAGTCAATATGAATTTGATATGTAAAGGTTATAATGTCTATTTACGTATTAAAGTTGTATTCATTGAAAGAGCATACGAATCATATAGAGTTTCTAAAACCTTCTATTAAAAAGGAGAATGTTTATGAAAAAATCTAGTATTATAGTATTTTTACTAACATATGGTTTGTTTTATGTTTCTAGTGTTTTATTTCCTATTGATCGTACTTGGTATGATGCGTTAGAAAAGCCGTTTTGGACACCTCCTGGTATGACAATCGGAATGATATGGGCTGTATTATTTGGACTTATTGCATTATCAGTTGCAATTATTTACAACAACTATGGATTCAAGCCAAAAACATTTTGGTTTTTATTCCTTTTAAATTATATATTCAATCAAGCGTTCAGCTATTTTCAATTTAGCCAAAAGAATTTGTTTTTAGCAACTGTAGATTGTTTACTAGTCGCTATTACTACGTTACTTCTCATTATGTTTTCTTCCAATTTATCTAAAGTATCGGCATGGTTGCTAATCCCGTATTTTTTATGGACTACATTTGCTACATATTTATCTTGGACCATTTATAGTATGAATTAAAGACGTAAATGAAAACTTGAGCATAATAAAAATGCTCGAGTTTTTATGTTTATTAATGATAATCTAAAGTATAGAATATACACATCTTAGGGAGGGCATATATGTGAAGAAGTGGATGAAAATTGTTCTGTACTCTTTACTAGGTATTTTACTTATAGGAAGTATTAGTTTTTTTGTTTGGTCTCAGTTTAGTTATAAACCGACGGAAGAGGCGTTGTCATTAGTGGATGATAAAAAAGATGAAGATTATATAGTTTTTGGAGAGAAAGATGCTAAAATAGGGGTTATTTTTTATCAAGGAGCTAAAGTAGAAGCGGAGGCTTATAGTTACTTAGGGGAAGCACTTGCAAAAGATGGACATTTTGTAGTAATGCCTAAATTACCATTAAACTTAGCGATACTTGGAATCAATGAGGTAGGTAGTGTAATTGAAAAGTATCCGGAAGTTCAAAAATGGTATGTTGCGGGGCATTCAATGGGCGGAGCTATGATTTCTAAGTATGCCTTTCAACATGAAGAAAAGGTAGACGGGATTATTTTCTTAGGTTCGTATCCTGCAGATGACTTCTCTACGAAATCGATCCCGATGTTATCAATTTATGGAGAAGTAGATGCGTTAGCAACTGTAGAAAAAATAGAGGACAATAAAAAGTTTATGTCAAAGAATACAACTATGCACATGATAAAAGGCGGAAACCATGCTCATTTTGGCATGTACGGTGAGCAAAAAGGTGATAATGCGAGCTTAATTACGTCAAAAGCACAACAAGGTGAAACAGTGAAAGTAATGGAAGAATGGCTATTGAAACAATGATAATCAGTTTAATAAATCGATGGAGATTATATAAAAAAGATTCTTACTATGTAAGAGTCTTTTTTTAGTAATTGCTAGCATTTTTGATGTATATCCAGATCTTGAATGGATCAATTCGCATGAAATAACCTTATTTGGGTATAAATATTAAAAAATTGAAGGAGTTTAATATGAAAAAAATGATAGCGGTTTTGTTTACTTGTAGCTTTCTTTTACTAAGTGTACAAGGGATGGCAAATGCAGAGGATTCTTCAAAAGAGATTTCCTATACAGAAAACAATGCAAGTAAAATCTTTGAAAATCCAAAAGTTTTTTATAGTAAGGTTAAAAATCATACGTATCGTTCTTTCTATGTCCCTTTTCATGACGCTGAAAATCATATACAGAAAACAGTTCTATATAAAGATTTACAATCGACTATGAAATCCGAAATAGGACCGTGGATAAGTAAGACAGCGGGTACACAAGAAAATCCTAAAATTAATCCGAATAGACAAATTTACTTAATAGCATCATGGACAGAAACAGAAAAAAAATTCCGAGTAAAATATCTTATCGCTGATGCTGAAACAAAGACGACTCTTTGGACTGGAGAAGATAAGGGAATGAAAAAAATAAGCCGATAAAAAATCAGCTTATTTTTTATTTGTTTACTATTTTTAATTGATCTCTTATTTTCTCCGGAATATCCTTTTCTGCAATAATATCGTAAGAATAAACATATTTTCCTTTTACATAAATCTTTAAGAAAGTTTTTCTAATAAAATCATTAGGGGTGTTCGTTCCAACTTTATATTCTTTTTCATTGTTTAACTCATCAACACCTTTTAGGGCGTACATAGCTCGTCCTTTATGATGATAATCCGGAACACCATATCCTTTTGCAACCGCATATACATTTTTTTCTTCAGCAATCGGATTAAATCTGTCTAAATCCCCGCGTAATATGAAAGGTAGTAAGTATATAGGAAGACCTATTCCTATTATGCAAATTACAAATTTCTTCATGATCGTTTCTCCTCTTGTTAAATTACTTATTTTAAGTATAGGAAAAAATTCTTATGAATTTAGAAGTGAATTTCTTAAGTTTTTCTTAAATAGGTGTTTAAAGGAGGGATAACAGTGTATGGTTATTCTTTCATGCAAATCGTATTATTTTTTATCCCGCGAAAATGTTTTTTTCATTAGATAATTACTTTACCAAGAATCGGGATGTTTGCGGATACATTTATTTTTGGGATACATAATTATATTTAGAGAATACCCAGTTACAGTATTTGAACTTTTAATAAGAAGGGATGCGAAGGAATGAACTCACAGAGACAAGGCTATGCAGGCTGGTGGCAAGGCGGACACGGTGGTTGGCCGGGTGGACACGGTGGTTGGCAAGGTGGACACGGTGGTTGGCAAGGCGGGCATGGTGGTTGGCAAGGCGGGCACGGTGGTTGGCAAGGTGGACACGGTGGTTGGCAAGGTGGACACGGTGGTTGGCAAGGTGGACACGGTGGTTGGCCGGGCGGACACGGTGGTTGGCAAGGCGGACACGGTGGTTGGCAAGGTGGACATGGTGGTTGGCAAGGCGGACATGGTGGTTGGCCGGGCGGACACGGTGGTTGGCAAGGCGGACATGGTGGTTGGCAAGGCGGACATGGATATTAAAAAGATACTATAAAATCATTTTTTTATGCAAAGTTTGTATATTTAGTATGATTGTATATTTTCATTTGTATAGTAAGGATATAATGAAAACAGCAAAAAAATCCTGTGAAGTAAGGATTCTATACGTAAAATGAAAGCAGTGGAAATGTCAAAAGAACAAAAGACACCGCTTTTTATTATTCAAGGAGAACGAGACTATCAAGTTCAATCGAAAATCGAAATCCCTCTTTGGAAAGAACAACTAAAAGAACGAGGTAACGTTGATTATCGACTATATCCAAAGTTAAATCATTTCTTTACAGAGGGTGATGGGGAAATAAGTAAACCAGATGAATATTATGTCCTGCTAATATCCCCGAGTATGTTATAAATGATATTGCTGCTTGGGTGCAAGGAAGATTGCAATTAAATTAGCAACCATATGTTTTAATAAAGACTTTCTTTCTGCGATTAAAATAGAAACATTACTATTAGGTTATATTTTTTAAAAACACTCTTTGAAAAGGAGTGTTTTTTATTTTTCTAAATAGAAATTTTCTATAAAATAAGGGACATGCCTTTTACACAAATCGTTATTTGTAACACTGCTATCAAAGGAAAGTGCTCGTGACATCTCTTTAATATTCAAAAACATTAATAATCTATCGTGTGAAATTTTTTGAAAATTTAGGTTTAACATTTTTAAAATAGGTGTATTACATATTACATAACAACTAAATAAAAAATCTAAAGGAGGAAAAATAAGATGCATAAGAATGAAAGAAAACCGGTGGTTCATGAATATGATAATGAACAGGAAGTAGTTATGAAAGTAAAAGAGCTAGAATTGCAAGGGATTCACCAAGATGACATTTACGTCTTAACACATGAAAAACATATAACAAAAAAGATTGCGGATGATACAAACATAAATACGATTGGAGTAAAAGAACAAGGATTGGGCACAAGTATTATCAACTTTTTCTCCAAAAAAGGGGACGAGCTCCGAAATCAAATGGAAGAAATGGGGTTGTCGAAGGAGGAAGCTAACTTATATGAAGAAAAACTAGATCAAGGGAGAATTTTACTCCTAGTAACAGATGAAACACTAACGGCGAGTGATAGGCAACCGCAAAACTATCATTCTCTCTAATAGATTGCAATAGGTAAGGTAATTATTTTAGCTTGTAGCATGGAAGAAAATAAAAGTGGAGAAGGGTGAGAAAAAATGAAACATACAATATTTAAATACGCTATGATTGGGATTACGACTGGAGTTATAGTCTCCTTATTAAAAAAGGAAAATCGGAAAGCGATACAAACAAAAGGAAAAAGCGTAAAAGAAAAATTGCAAGAAGGAAACATAAAGGAAACATTGGAGAAGGTAACCGAAACAAGTAAACAATTCTCTGTAACTGCAGCTAATGTTGCAAAACAAACATTACCACAACTGCTTACAGCCACACCAGTTGTCATTTCTACCATTAAAGACTTAACAGAAAACGAAACGAACAAAAAGAAAACAGATGAAAAGGATAACGAAATAAATCAAAACAGTAAGGACATAGACGGAGAAAAAACGAAAAATGAAAAGAAATATATGAAAGAAGAGAGTGCTTAGATTTAATTCTAAAAAGAGAAAGTGAGGAAGAAAGTATGAAATCTCTGTATGCAATTGATGTAGGAATTGGTTTTACTAAGCGGGCATATCGACAGGATGTAGATTCTGAGGTGACGATTAAGAGTGAAGCTTCCACACTAGCCCCTGTACCTAATCATGATGAAAGTGAAGATTTAACAAAGGTAAGTTTTATAGATTTAGACTTTGCATACTATATGGGAAATGAAGCGCATCAATCTGACGCTTCATTGCTTCCTCCATTTGACGAAGAAATAGAAAATTATTATGAAAGCGAACGGTTTAAACAACAAATATTTGGTTGCATTGCAAAGGATTATAAAGAAAATGTCGTGTTACCTTTAGTTGTTACCGGGCTTCCTGTCACTTGTTTTGGTAGTCAGCATGAGCAATTACAACGTGCACTAAAAAAAGAAACTTCTGTGCAAATTGATGGAAAATTTATTACTATTACGGTGGAAAATGCTTTAATTCTTCAGCAACCGGTCGCTTTACATGCCTATTTCTTAAAAGAGGGAATCATTCAGGAACGAGATCGTATCTTAATTATTGATGGTGGATTTCGTACATTAGAAATGACAGATATGAAACAGAATGTCATTTTAAATCATTATGAGACGGAACTAGGATGTAGCAAGCCCTTGAAAAATATTAAGAATATCGTGCAGAATCATGCGGGTGAAAGTAATCAATTGCATATTAACGATATGCCAAACATATTAGAAAAAGGATATGGAGGTCGAGAAGAAGATCCTCAGACAAGTCAGGTTCATACTTTGATTCAAAAAGAGTTGGATGCACACTTCCAAGACGTTATGCGTGTATTACAAGAACAATTTAAGTTAGACCAGTATGACACTATTATTTGGACAGGAGGAATAGTAGATCTCCACAAAAAACGAATTGAAAAAATACAAGGTGAAATTTCTTCTTTCCGTATGGTAGACGCTTCGAAAGAGGCTGCACTTCATGGATACTACATGATTGGAAGTCAAGTATTTGACGACATCACCAATCAATCTGTATATGAATCTAAATTATAATAACGACCGAAATGGAGTTCGTTGAATAGACGTGCCCAATTATGTAGCTTCTTTTCCACATATAAAAAATGCTTTATAAGAAAAGATAAAAAGTGCTTATATAGAGGAAATGTTTAAAATTGAGAATAAAAATAGCTAATATATAGGGGGTCTTCCTTTTAATAGAATAAGACCTTCTATGCCATTAAAGTCCGATTGGTGAGGGCTAATAATCAGTGGGGGATGAAGAAAACCCCCACTGATTAAAGTTTCACTTTATTTTGTAATTTAGTTGATCTAAAAACTTTTCCTCCAAGACATGAATACCTACATACAAATTTCATATTACGGATATGATTCGATCAAACATAAAACTATTTAGAAAGGAAGAATAATATGGAATGCATAAAAATGACGAAATGGAGTTGGTATCATGTGAAAACTAGTGAGCTTGAAAAACTTTCTTCTATAATCCCTCGTGATGTAACATCTTATCTCTCTCAATTTATAAAGAAAATAAGTTCTCCTTGTGAAAATGGATTATATGTTTATACGTTATCATCAAGTCAAACTTGTGTATATGGTTCGTTTTTATATGATCAAGATAAAAAGGACGCCAAAATTCAAAAATTTCTTCATTATTTCGTAGCTCATGGAATACTCATAACGGTTCAGGAAAAAGAGGAAGAGGATTTTCAAAAATTAATACATAATTCCTCTTTTAGTGTGAAAAATTGTAATAGTTCCGCTGAAGGATTATGTGCTATTTTATCAATGTTTATATCTCACTACTTGCGAAAGGTTGACTATTTCGAAAACAATTTCAGAAATGTATTATGGGATTTTTATCATCATAATAACATAGCAGTTTTAGAAAGAATTTATCATATTCGTCATGAACTATTTATGAACACACATGTGTTTCGCTTAATACAAGAAGTGTTACAAGGCCTGAAAGAAGCTTGGTTAGAAAACTTAACAAACACTCTTTGTTATAAACAAACAAACGTAAAATTAGAGCGTGGATTACAACTTGTTAAAGAGTACCAAGAAGAATTGGACACGATGATTCATTTACAAGAAGTTGTTTCTTCACATCGTGGGAATGAGATTATGAAAGCTCTTACTGTATTAACTGCTGTAAGTACGCCTTTGACGGCCTTAGGAGCATTGTGGGGGATGAATTTTAAATATATGCCTGAACTAGAATGGAAATATAGCTATTTAATTGCTCTCTTATTTATTATTTTCACAACAGGAGGTATGTATATGTATATGCGATTCAAAGGGTGGACAGGTGATTTATTACGAGTAAAGAAAAAGAAATCTTTTTTTAAATCTAATTAATCTTGTATATAAAAAATATGACAGATATTAATCTAGATATATAGTTAGTAATATTTATTAATTGGGATAGTATCATTTCGACTTTACAATAGGGATATCGCTGCTTTCAGCAAAACAGACTTCAGAGGCGATTTAGCCAAGATTAATATACCTACCCTTGTTATTCATGATGATTCAGATGCAACTGTACCATTTGAATATAGTGGGAAATTAACACATGAAGCACTCCTATTATTCTTAAAGGACTGATTACAACTATATCATTGTTAATTGATACATGATAAATAATTTGCAATTCCATCATATTTTTTCTAATAAATGGAAATACCTAAAGGTGAATAATTTTGAGGAGGTTTTCAATTATGGAAGAAAACCAGGACATGAATTCTCTAGATGAACAAGACATGAAACGTGAGACATTGACAACACGACAGGGGCACCCTGTGAAGGATAATCAAAATATCCGAACAATTGGGAATCGTGGTCCAGCAACACTTGAAAATTATCATTTCATCGAAAAAATTTCTCATTTTGATCGAGAAGAGGTTCCAGAACGTGTAGTACATGCGCGAGGAGCTGGAGCATTTGGGTATTTTGAAACGTATGGAAAAGTTGGAGATGAGCCGGTAGAAAAATATACTCGTGCGAAAGTGTTTTCGGGGGCTGGCAAAAAAACACCGTTAATGGTTCGTTTTTCTACAGTAGCTGGAGCTAAGGACTCACCAGAAACAGCAAGGGATCCACGAGGTTTTGCAGTGAAAATGTATACGGAAGATGGTAACTGGGATTTAGTAGGGAATAATTTAAAAATTTTCTTTATTCGTGATGCGATGAAGTTCCCAGATATGATTCATGCGTTTAAGGTTGATCCGGTTTCGAATGTGGCGAATCCTCAGAGAATGTTTGATTTTGTTTCTCGTACCCCGGAGGCAACGCATATGATTACATTTTTATTTTCTCCATGGGGTATTCCAGCAACATATCGCCATATGCAGGGATCTGGTGTGAACACTTATAAATGGGTAAATGAAAAAGGCGAAGCGGTATTGGTGAAATATCACTGGGAGCCGAAGCAGGGAATTCGAAATTTAACACAAGAAGATGCAAACAGTATTCAAGCAATGAATGTTAGTCATGCAACACAAGATTTATATGAAGCAATTGAGCGCAAAGATTATCCAGAGTGGGAGCTATTTGTACAAATTATGGAGGATGATTATCATCCAGAACTCGATTTTGATCCTCTTGATGATACGAAGCTTTGGCCAGAGGAGCAGTTCCCCTGGTTACCAGTAGGACGTATGGTTCTTGATCGTAATCCAGTTGATTACCATTCAGACATTGAACAAGCTGCTTTTGGTACAGGAGTACTTGTTGATGGCATGGACTTCTCAGATGATAAAATGCTGCAAGGTCGTACTTTCTCTTATTCAGATACGCAACGTTATCGCGTTGGTGCAAACTATCTACAATTACCTGTTAATGCACCTAAAGCACCTGTTCGTACAAATCAACATCGTGGTCAAATGGATATGCGTAATCCGAAAGAGTCTGGAGAAAATCCGCATATTAACTATGAGCCATCTATGCTGGGTGGTTATAAAGATGCAAAACAAGAAAAGCACCATCCACACCAACCAACTTACAATGCGGCTGCTATGAGTGCACCAATCGATCGTCCTAATAATTATGGTCAAGCAGGTCACACGTATCGTAGTTTTGAGGAGTGGGAACGAAATGAGTTGGTTAAAAATCTATCTGAAGCACTTGCAGTATGTGACAAAAGAATTCAGAATGCGATGATTGAACACTTCACACAAGCTGATGAAGATTATGGCCGTCGTGTTAAAGAAGGTATTGAAAAGAAAATGAAAGAAGCTAAAACGGAAAACAAACTTCCAGGCCGCGAAGTAAGTAAATCAAAATATGGCCAAGGTTCATTAGCTGCAAACGAAGCAACAAAAGATGCAGTAAAGAAAAGCCATGAATCAGATGCTTATTAATTGAAGTGAGCACAGTAGAATACCTAGAGATTCCGTGAAAATAGTTAGGTATCCTTCCATATGATTGTTAAAATGTTTTTTTATATGAGAAGTACTAAATATCATAAGATAGTTCATAAACAAATAAAAAATAAAGTTTCAAAAAGATGCTCTTGGATAAATCCAGGAGCATCTTTTTGAATGCGGCGTAGTGCACCACTGTAACCAATTTAAAGAATTGAAATCTTCTATAACGAAATTTTTGCTCATTTTTAAATATTGATATTGAAATGTTAGGTTGATAAATCTCTATTAGTTTCGAGTTGAATATTTTTCTTAACGGCTAAAATTTATGGATTAGAGTTTTTTGTCTCTTAGGTGGATTGCTATATTACTATCAAGATAATATTTTGAATAATCCTCAAAATAAAGAAATGTTTTTGTCAGAAAACGATAAAATCTTATTAATTTTTATAATTAGTAGAATTTTTATAGAAATAATCCTCTTAATATATTAAAATAACATCGTATTATGTAAGATTTTAATTATTAGGGGAGAGAAATTTTATGTTGAAAAAAATCATTCCAGTTGCTTTAGCATTAAGTACAGTTACTTTTACTAGTGTATTCGCTGTGCCTTCAGCCCAAGCAAGTACAGAACCAAACCGCTACATAGATGTGCAAATGCTCGGGATTAACGATTTTCATGGGCAACTAGACACAGTAAAAAAAATTAACAATAAAGATGCAGGGGGAATCGAGTACTTAGGGGCTTATTTACGCGATCGTGAAAAACAAAATCCGAATACATTAAAAGTACATGCTGGCGATGTTGTTGGAGCAAGTACTCCTGTTTCAGCATTATTACAAGACGAACCTACCATTGAATTTCTAAATGATTTAAAATTCGATGTTGGAACTATAGGAAATCATGAATTTGATGAAGGTGTTGAAGAAATGAAACGCCTTATTTATGGAGGATACCATGAGAAAACAGGGAAATTTAAAGGTGCAAAATTCCCATATGTTGCCGCAAATTTCTATAATAAATCCACTGGTCGTTTATTTTTACCACCATTCACTATAAAAAAGGTACAAGGAGTTCCTGTTGGATTTATCGGAGTCGTAACAACGGATGTGCCTAACCTTGTTATGCCTACTATGCTAAAGAATGTAGAAATTACAGATGAAGTTGAAGCTATTAACAAATCCGTAAAGCAATTAAAAAAACTAGGCGTTAAATCTATCGTTGTTCTTGCACATAACGGGGGGACAACAGATGGGAACGGCGTAACAAATGGTGATATCGTCCGATTAGCAAATGAGACTGATCCAGAAGTCGATGTTATTTTTGGTGGGCATAGCCACACTTATGTAAATGGAACTGTTAATAATAAACTTGTCGTACAAGCAAATTCTTACGGTATGGCTTTTGCTGATGTTGATGTAAAGATTGATCGTAAAACACAAGATATTGTTGAGAAAAAAGCAGAAATTGTTACAACTTACCATGAAGGCATGGAGCCTGATAAAAAAATAAAGAAGAAGATGGAGAAATATCAAGCAAAAATCGCACCTCTTGTTAATGAAGTTGTAGGTAAGTCTATTGCTCCACTAGATCGCAAACTAAATACGGCTGGTGAATCTACTCTTGGAAATTTAGTTGCTGATGCCCAGCGTGCAACAATGCAATCTCAAATTGCACTTATGAATCCTGGTGGTATTCGTAATGACTTAGATGCTGGTGATATTACATGGGGAGAGATATATGGTATTCAACCATTCGGAAATCAATTAATAAAAGTAAATTTAACGGGTCAAGATATTCGTGATATTTTAAATCAACAATGGCAAAAAGACATAACAAGAATGCTTCAAATTTCAGGGATCCAATACACTTGGGATGCAAACAAACCTAATGGAGAAAAAGTAACAAGTATTCGCCTAACAAATGGAGAAGAAATGATTCCTTCTAAAACTTACAGCGTCGTTGCGAACGCATTTTTAGCTTCAGGTGGAGATGGATTTGTATCCTTTAAAAACGGTAAAGATGCTGAAACAGGACCAACTGATTTTGAAGCATTAGTAGATTACATAAAAAAATCAAAAGAACCAATTCAGTCTATTATTGATGGAAGAATTCAAAAAATAAATTAGGTTTTTATTAATCTCAAAAAAATAGATTACCTATGCACTATACTTTTTCGTGTGCAGGTAATCTATTTTTTTGATTTGAAATAGAGTTTTACCGTGGCTAATAGGTATACCGTCTAGATGCAGAATGCCGAAAAAAATGAAATTCGTATAATTGCTAATTCATCCGTAACTATCATTGTTTTGTTTGATAGCAATGGAGTACGGCCACACATCCATCAACTTAAGAGTTGGGACTATTCTAGAGATTAAAAGCACGTTAGCATTTTCTTAATTAATGGGAAAGAGTGACATACTTTTTAGGAATATGCATAAAAAACAAGGGGTGTCATTATTTGCCGAAGATTTATCTCAATAAAAGTCTCCCAATACACTTAATCAATTCACTAAATTAGAGTTGAGTTTTTGGTAAGAAGGGAACCATATGTTTCGAAAGAAATGTAGAAATTTCTATAATAGTTTCCTTCAGTTCCTTATCTAGCTTGAGTGCATCTGGGAGTAGTATCGCCTATCAAATTAAGACCATAGACAAGATGAACTTTCGTCTATTAGAACTGAAATATTCTTAATATAGAGGCATACTAGATTATGATGTTTTTCCGTAACAAATATAGTTAAAAATTTCAGGTTTAGAGAGAATTATAAAGGGTATACATACAATATAAAGAGTTGATTGGAGATGAATTTTATGGTGAATGAGTCTATAAAATTTGTATTCTTACTTTAAATAAAAAGGGGGCTAGTATACATGAATAAATGGTTAATAAATAAAAAAATCCTATTTATTTTGTAAACGAGGGGCGTGTGGAAAATGAAAAATATGAAACGCAAGCTAGGAACCTTTGCACTCACAATGACTGGGATTGGCTCGATTTTAGGGTCTGGCTGGTTATTTGGTGCATGGAAGGCTGCTAAAATATCAGGAGGGGCCGCTATCTTTTCTTGGCTCTTAGGAATGATTGTAATATTATTTATTGCCTTACCATATAGCGAGTTAGGAGCTATGATTCCGGAGGCTGGCGGAATGGTAAAATATACCCAATACTCACATGGAGATTTCGTAGGATTTATTGCTGCATGGGCGAATTGGATAGCCATCGTCTCAGTTATTCCAGTTGAAGCTATAGCCTCAATACAATATATGAGTTCATGGCCTTGGGAGTGGGCAAGTTGGGCCAAGGATTTAGTAGACAATGGGATGTTGACTTCAAAAGGTCTTGCAGCTGCTTCTTTACTTATTATTATATATTTCTTTTTAAACTATTGGACTGTTAGTCTATTTGCAAAAGTAAATTCTCTAATTACTATATTTAAAATCGTAATTCCTGGTCTTACAATTGGTGCATTGCTATTCGTTGGATTTCATGGAGAAAATTTTACTAGTCATCAGGACTTTCATGTATCTAATTGGTCAAATGTATTAACTGCTATGGCAACATCCGGTGTTATTTTTGCATTCAATGGTTTTCAGAGTCCAATTAATATGGCTGGTGAAGCAAAGAACCCAGGGAAATCCATTCCTCGGGCAGTTGTAGGATCTATTTTAATTTCAACTATAATATATGTATTATTACAAATTGCGTTTATCGGCGCTGTAAATCCTAATATGATAATTAACGGATGGTCAAATTTAAATTTCAATTCACCATTTGCTGATTTAGCAATAGCACTAAATATTAATTGGTTAGTTATTGTATTATATTTAGATGCTTTTGTATCCCCTTCTGGTACAGGTACTACTTATATGGCAACCACATCACGCATGCTGTACGGAATGGAGAAGAATGGATATTTCCCTAAAGTTTTTGGGAAATTACATCCTACATATGGTGTGCCTAGATTTGCCATGATGTTTAATTTAATGATTTGTTTTGTTTTTTTATTTTTATTTAAAGGATGGGGTGTTTTAGCTGAAGTGATTTCAGTAGCTACATTAATTTCATATGTTACTGGACCAATAACAGTAATGACTCTGAGAAAAACTGCACCTAATTTTCATCGTCCTTTCTATATAAAGGGATTAAAAATTATCGCACCTTTAGGGTTCATTTTTGCATCATTAACATTATATTGGGCAAGGTGGCCATTAACAGGAGAAGTAATGTTTATTATACTTATGGGCTTACCTATATATTTTTATTATCAATTAAAAACAAAATGGGTTGGATTTAAGAAGAATTTTTTAGCTGGATTATGGATTGTGGGGTATTTATTATTTATGATTTGTATATCGTACATTGGAAGTGAAAAATTTGGCGGGTTAAATATTATAACTTATGGATGGGATATGGTACTTATTTCAATTGTTTCATTTCTATTTTATAGATGGGCTATAAATAGCGGATTTAAAACAAAAGATCTACAGGTAGCACAGAAGATTAATGGTAGAATTAGTTGAATAATATACATAAATTAGAAAAATAGATTTATCATGTGCTGGAGGTCAATCCGAATGGCATGGACTACCGTTGCTAAATAGTATGGACATGGAATTTAATGAGTATACGTAATAATAGCAAACAATAATAGTGGAAGCCGTAACGAATTATTAGTTCGTGATGCTGAAAGTGCAAACGATCAAATGAAATATAAAATCGCACAAAATTTCAATATATAACTTGATGGTCGATTCACTCGCTAATTATATAGTGTATGGATTAGAAGGAGGGATTATAATCTCTCCTTTTTTAATGGGAAAAATCTATGCTCAAATGGTTTTTAAGAAATTTTAAGTAAAAGTACAAACTACTCTTCTGGATGGGAAGAACTGAGCTAATAGTTAGAAATTCATTATTTTGATAAGAACATATTTAATAATAAAAAGTAGTTAGCAAAAGCTAACTACTCGGTAACCAATTTGTTCTAAAACAGGTTAGTTATATTTTGGACACATCTTTAAGAAAATATACAACATAACTAAAAACAGTAATCTATGTTAATTGCTTTAACAAACAAAGCAACAAGGGTCTAGTATTAATTGTAAAATAAATTAATTATTAAGTATTCACGATGTTAAAAACATAACAAAAGACATTTTTTATACCAATTTCGCTTCCTAATTATTTATTACATTTAATAATATAAATAATTTTATTAAAATAAATGATGCAAAGCAAATTAATTTAACTACTGTAGATGTTGAAGAGTTAACTTAAAGAGGTAAGGAAGATGTTTACTATTGCTTAGAAGAAATATCAGGATAGGCTTTATAAGGGGAAAGCTTCATTTCGTTTATATCAAAATTTGGGGGGAAAGAGATAAATGGTAGAAAGAATGAATGGATAAACAAATTCTCAAAAATCTTTATTACGTAGGGGGAAATCTATGGATAAGATAATAACGTTAATTTAAAAATTTCTTTTTTTATTTGTAACGTATTATTCTCGGAATGACATAATTCCTCCAAATAAAAGGGGAAATCAAATGTGAAATCATCGATAGATAGTATTCAAGAAAGTAAAAAATTAAAAAATCAACAAAAGGGAGAGAAAACAACATGGAAATTAATGTCTATTTTTCTAGTTCCCTTGCTTTTAAGTAACATATTACAATCAGTTGGACAATTATTTGGTATGGTGGTAGTAGGACGATGGCTTGGTGTGAATGAATTAGCTGCCATTTCAGCATTTTTCCCATTATTCTTTTTACTTGTTTCGTTTGTAATTGGAATTGGATCAGGTAGTTCGATTTTAATTGGTCAGGCATTTGGAGCCCGTAATGAAGATCGTTTAAAAGCCATTGTTGGTACGACGTTGACATTTACCTTTATAATAGGAGTTATTTTGGCAATAGTGGGAAATGTATTTGCTCTGAACATTATGCGTTTTATGGGTACGCCAGAGAATATAATTGATATGAGTGTGCATTATGCGCGTATTTTATTTATTTCTATGCCAGTTTTATTTCTATATTTCTCTTATACAACGTTTATAAGAGGTACAGGAGATTCTAAGACACCGTTTTATTTCTTAATTGTTAGTACAGTCTTAAATATAATTCTATTACCTATTCTAATTTTTGGTTGGCTAGGAATACCCAAACTTGGTGTGTACGGAGCTGCCTATGCTTCTGTTATCTCGACAGTTGTAACATTTATTGTTATGCTTATTTATTTAAAAAAGAAGAATCATCCACTGCAATTAGATGAGACCGTACGGAAATATCTTCGTATGGATTGGGATTTATTAAAACTATTATTACGCCTTGGAATTCCAGCGAGTATTAATATGATTCTTGTTTCGTTATCTGAGATTGCGGTAATCGCATTTGTGAATCGTTTCGGTTCTGATGCGACTGCTGCATATGGGGTTGTAAACCAGGTTGCAAGTTATGTTCAGATGCCTGCGGTTAGCCTTGGAATTACGGTATCTATTTTCGCTGCGCAATCTATTGGTGGGAAACAATTTAACCGATTACAGGAAGTTATTCGTGCTGGAATTATTATGAATTATATAATTGGTGGTATACTAATCGCTTTTATTTACTTGTTTTCAAGAGAAATCTTATCGTTATTCTTAACGAACACGAATACAGTTGAAATTGCGCATAGTTTGGTGATGATTACACTTTGGAGTTACTTAATTTTCGGTCATGCTCAAATTATTGGTGCAACAATGCGAGCAAGTGGAACTGTATTATGGCCCACTATTATCGGTGTCGTATCAATATGGCTTGTAGAAGTCCCTGTTGCTTATTACCTTTCTTATCATACAAATCTTGGTATAAAAGGAATATGGATTGGGTATCCAGCAGCATTTATTGTAAGTTTACTTTTGCAATATGGATATTATAAACTTTCATGGAAGAAGAAACGAATTTCACGACTTGTTAGTTAGAATAGAAGGTGAAAAATGATATTCTCTTATAAGTTGTCAGTTTTAGGAGTAGGACCATAACATCATCAAACGAATAAAACCGAGTTACCCTCAAACGGCAGTATGTTGGTTTTAATTGTAAATTCAATTTTACCCTTTCATAGTTATCTTTAGAAGTTCAACTCAATTTTTCATGTTGGGGAAGAATATATTTCTTAAATTGATAGGAATAGGACAGATTATATTTCGATTTGAGATTACGGACAATAAGGAGTTAAAAAAGCAAAAACAGCAAAAACAGCTATATACTATGTAGCTGTTTTTGCTTACATAAATTTAATTAGTAACCAGAGTCTTCTGAAGTAAGATTATCAAGCATTTTATAGTCATACTTTTGTAATGGTTTTTCAGCAGGCCCTTCAAGTACCTCTCCTGTATACGAGAATCGCGAACCATGGCATGGGCAATCCCAAGAACGTTCTCCATTGTTCCATTCAACTTCACATCCAATGTGAGTACAAGTTGTATCTACAATATGAAGTTTACCTTCTACATCCTTATAAGCTCCTTTTCTATGTCCATCAATATCAACGACAGCTCCTTCATCGTTAGATAAATCACGAATACATTTTTGAGGAATCTCTAACTTGCCTTTAATTAAGTGTCCAACAACATTGGCATTTTCGACTAAGAAATTCTTTAAACTAGGGTTCATGTGGAAACGAGAGGGAGTATATAATTCCCGATATTTGTTCTTTTCTTTTAATATGATGTCTCGAAATAAAAGCGCCGCTGCGGTTCCGTTTGTCATACCCCATTTTCTGTATCCAGTAGCAATTAATATATTTTTTTGATCGGATGTAATCTCACCGATATAAGGAATCTTGTCTAGTGTAATTAAATCTTGTGCTGACCAACGATATGGGATATTTTCAAGGCCGAAAACTTGTTGTCCGAATATTTCTAGTGCTTCATAATGTTTTAATATTTCGCCGCCTTGTCCCGTTTTATGACTTTCTCCAGAGATAAGAATGAATTCTTCTCCATTAATTGTTGTGGAACGGAGAGAACGTGTCGGTTCATCTACACTAATATACATACCACCTGGATAATTTGTTCTTGTCTTAGCAGCAATTATATAAGATCGGTCTGCATGCATTCTTGTAGAGTAAAGTCCTGCACCTTCATAAAAAGGGAAATGGGAACAAGAGAGAATATACTTCCCTGTAATTTGAGCTCCTCCACGGGTAAGAACCACAGGTTGCTCGCCTGTTTTTATATTTACTGCTGTGGTATTTTCAAAGATGTATCCACCTTTTTCTGTAATTATATTTGAAAGATGGGCTAAATATTTAAGTGGATGGAATTGTGCCTGATTTCTCATAACAAGTGCATTATGTATTTTTAAATCAATAGGA
This sequence comes from Bacillus sp. FDAARGOS_527, assembly GCF_003812125.1. Lineage (NCBI taxonomy): Bacteria > Bacillati > Bacillota > Bacilli > Caryophanales > Bacillaceae > Bacillus > Bacillus sp. FDAARGOS_527. Next base: position 2,240,992 of record NZ_CP033795.1, on the reverse strand, counting down.
AGTTTGTTTACAAGCTCGCCTTCAATATGAAGCTCTTTATAAGCTTCTGCTTCTTTTTCTAACTTATATGCATATTCTTCTGTTGTGGCATACAGATAAGCATCTTGTTGAGTGAAATCGCAATCGATTTGATGTTTATTAATTGTAGTTTGAATGAATTTTAAAGCATCGATGTTTGCTTCGTAATACAATCTTGCGGTAGTTCTTCCGGTATATCTGATAAGCTCTTCATAAATCATATCATGTTGAGCAGTAATTTTAGCTGTCGTATGTCCAGTCGTTCCATTTAATAATTTGTCTGCCTCTATAACAGCGACTTTTAGACCTTCATTTACTAAAAGATAGGCAGAAGTAATGCCAGTAATTCCTCCTCCTACAATAATAACATCGACCTGCATGTCATTTTCTAAGGAAGGGTATTCAGGTAAATGAATACTGCTCGTCCAGTAAGATTCAGCATTATGTGGTAATTTCCCATCGTAATTATCGTTATTCTTCAATATAAATCCTCCATCCAAAGTTTTATAGTTCTATTATTTCCACTTATTGAAGAGGTAAACTTTGAGTCTAGAAAATAGCAAATTGTGATTGGACGCGTATTCAATTTATCTGTACTTTTGTATAAATAGAAACAAGTGATTTTAACAACATTAGGAATGGTTCGTGTAGTGTAATTTCATTTGTGTGATATAGCAAGAAGAATAATCGCATTAGAAAAAATCAGCAATGTAACCTGTTAAGCGTAAAACGAATCTTCAATATGTAAAGCGCAAAAAAACACTGAAGCGAAAAGCATTGGTGCTTTTGCGCTTTCGGGCATAGATGCTACTTCAACCCTATTATAGAAGCGATTTCGAATGTAAGGAATTTGTAAGGGATAGGTAAGAAAAAAGAGATTTTCATTGTGTAGGATAAAAATATAAGGAGGCGTGAAAGGGGGATAAGTACGGCCTACATATAAAACAATCAGTAACAAGAGTGTTTTGTGAAAATAATGAGTACAATGATTGCAAATACATTGTTGCCTTTTCATCAGTGGGAGAATGGATAATTGTGTGGTTCGTATAGGACACTGCTATCAACTATCTATACAATTTTAATAGAAGAGAGGAATTCTTTATGAAAACACGCAGTAAAATTACATGTGCAAGTCTAGCACTTTTAATAGCTGGAAGTTCTCTGTTATACGTAACACCAACATCCATTGTAAAAGCAGAACCTACGCAAAATGTAAATCGTACTTCCGTTAAGAAAGCAATGCGAGATGAACTGCAACTTGGATACCCGGGAATACTCGCTAACATTTCTAAGGGTGGTAAAACTTGGATTTATACTGCTGGGATAGCGGATCTGAGAACTAAGAAACCAATGAAAGCAGATTTTCGCTTTCGCATTGGCAGTGTGACGAAAACGTTCATTGCAACAGTGCTCCTTCAATTATCTGGAGAGAACCGTTTGAATCTAGATGACTCCATTGAAAAATGGTTGCCTGGTGTCATTCAAGGAAACGGATATGATGGTAACCAGATTACAATCCGGCAAATCATGAATCATACAAGTGGTATTGCTGACTATATAAATTCAAAAGACTTTGATATTACGGATATAAAAAAATCGTATACAGCTGAAGAATTTGTAAAGATGGGGATTTCTCTTCCCCCAGACTTTGCTCCAGGAAAGGGTTGGTCTTATTCAAACACAGGATACGTATTACTGGGGATGCTTATTGAAAAAGTAACAGGAAACAGTTATGCGGAAGAGGTTGAAAATCGGATTATTGAACCGCTTGATTTGTCAAATACATTCCTACCTGGCAATTCAAGCGTGATTCCAGGCACCAAGCATGCCCGTGGCTATTTGCAACTAGACAAAGCGAGTGAGCTAAAAGACGTTACTTATATTAACCCAGGTAGCTCGGATGGAGATATGATTTCTACTGCTGACGACTTAAACAAATTCTTCTCTTACTTACTAGGTGGCAAATTACTGAAGGAACAGCAATTAAAACAAATGCTTACTACAGTTCCTACAGAAAGAGAGGGAACTGGATATGGTCTTGGAATACTTGAAATTAAGCTTCCAAATGGTGTCTCGGTATGGGGACACAGGGGAGCCGTTCCAGGGTTTTCCACTTTTGTTGGTGGAACACTTGGAGGTAAACATACACTCGCTATCAATGCCAACAGTTTAAACATTAATAATCCGGAATTTTTTAAAAATATTTTACTTGCTGAATTTAGCAAGTAGACAAAAAGGAAAAACGGAAAAATTTTGTCATTTGTAATTTCAATCAGAATGGATTATCGCTTGAAATGAGTATAGAGGGGATTAAGTATATAGAAACAATTAAGCTAAACATGAAGGAGGGCTAAGTAAAAGGATTTGTTTATACATTGGCCAATTAAAACAGCAACACATATAATGAGTGATTAGTATGTATATAGTATTGCATTTGTGTTGGTATCGTCACGGATTGTAAATTTGTATAAGGTGCGAAGTCTAATTTAAGACTTCGCACTTTTGCTGTTTAATAGCTTTTATTACGAAGCTATTAACAATAGACAAAAGGAGAATGTAACTAGTTATGTGGATACTACTGTATGATTGGTGCAACAAATTGTGACTCTAACGTATTTGAAGGGCCTGATAAATTCAACGTTTATCGTCCTGACATTGATATTAAAAAGGCATTTAGTGGTACTGCAAGACATCTTGCTTTTGAATCAAGTATATATAATTGTGCAGGAGCAGCATTTGCAAAATTAGAAATTGAAATAGATTCAACCATCAAAGATAATATTAGCGGAAAAAAATTGAGGGACATTAAGGATTTTGTGAAGAGGACTTCAAAAATGAAATAACATTGTAATATGCTATATTTCTATTATTAATTGAAAGTTATTACCCTATAAATTCAGTCATTTATTATATAACTGAGTACATAAAAAATAAGCTGAAATCTAATAAATAACGTAAAAGCTAAAAGATTTTCGCTTTGAGAACATCTTAAAATATTAAATTGATGGTAACTTTGTTGTATCTCTTTAAACATACCTATATTAAAACCCAAATTTCTCAATTGAATGCTGAGATATTTGGGTTTTTCTAAAGTAATCAATTCTTTAAAAAATCTTTAGAAATTTAAAGATAAAGTACTGTATACATGTAAGTATGATTAAAAATGAAAAGTTGTAAATGCTAAATTTAATTAAATATGCCTTACTCTCTTTACCATTGGCCTGAGTGAATAGTTTATAGGAAATTACACTGGCTAAAGATGCGATAATTGTTCCAAGCCCTCCAATATTTACTCCTAGTAATAAAGCTTTCCAATCAGAAGTAAAGTTTGATAGAAGAATTGAAGTAGGAAAATTGCTAATCAATTGACTCAAAAATATGGAACTAAAGAAGACTGAAGTATCTCCTCTTAAATTAGCGCGAGCAAATGTCTCCAGCGCATCAGAATGGGAAATGTTTCCGATAAAAATAAAAAAACAGACAAAGGTTATTAGAAGAAAGTAATCGATCTTAAATAGTAAGTTTCTATCTAACGTAAATGCTGCCACCAATGTAACTATTAGAGCAATGTAATAATTAATGAAACCAAAAATGGATGCAATGATAGTGATAAGTATCAAAATCCAGATGGTAGCTTTTTTTCGATTCTTCAAGGTAATAACAGGTAGTTCTATTTTTAAATCTGTTTTTTGAAGTTTTTGGGTAAATATAAATAACAAACTGATTCCAAGTACAGCTAAAAGCAGGATTGAACCTAAAAATGGGAGGAGCTTAATTCCATAGTAAGAATATAAGTATAAATTTTGTGGGTTTCCCATAGGCATCAAGCTACTGCCGATGTTTGCCGCAATTGTTTGCAGGATGATTGTATCCATCATGTTCATTTGTGTTTTTTTACTAATGACAAGTGTTATTGGTACAAAAGTGAGGAGAGCAACATCATTTGTTACAAACATGGAGCAAATAAAGCATAACAAAATTAGAATAATAGATATTGACCTGCTGTTATTGCATTTATTTAAAATCGCAACGGCAAGTTTGTCTAATATCTTTAGCTGTTCCAAGGCCTTAATGGCCACCATTAGATTAAATAAGCTAATTAACACTTCAAAGTTAATATATTCGATCTTTGGCGAATGTATTAAGCAGCTTACAATTGCTAGTATCAGTGAGATGGTAAGTACTAAATCCTTTTTTAAAAATTCGAATTTCATAAGGAGTCTTTTTTTATTTTGAACGAATACTATTTCTTTCACAATACACCACCTGTAATTTATGTTAGTAAATATACGTTTTTTGGGATAATTCGATATTGCTAGAAAAGAGGATGTCATAAGGTCCTAAATAAGAGTTTTGTAATGTTTCATCCCTTCAACAAAATCCTTTTTTTCTTAGTGTCTTTCATGTTGTAAATATGTGCAATATAGACGAACCCAACTAGGGGGATTAATTGAGAAAACAAATGTTTTTTGTATGATACCATAAATAAATTAAATGTTTTATTTTTTAAATATTCTTATAACGTCCTGTTGATTCTTGATTTCAAATACTTTATATGAACTTCTAAAAGAGAAAAAATATGTATGTTTTTATGAAGGAAATAGAGGCCTGTCAGAGATTAGGTAGAACAGCATCCGCGACATTTGGATACTGTATAAAATTCACAAAATCTCACTGTTTTTTTATATGAAAAAATCTTAAAATATTTTTTGTTTTTATAAAAATCTGTACTTTTTCGTAACATTCTGTACTTTTAATTATAAATTAAAAACAAGCTTCTCTTAGTTGAAGATTGAAAGCGCTTTATATAATTTTCGTAAAGTTTTTACTTAGCCTATTTTTGAGATTAGTAGTGAGAAAGGAGATACTTCCATGTTCTTGAGAAAATTAACAAAAAACCACTTAATCACTATTGATTATTATGATTTAAATCACCGGTAAACGAAACAAACATAATAGTACAACAATGTTAGTGGATAAAAATATTAGTTTGCAGAAAGGGGGAGAGTATCCGTTTGTATAAATGTTAAGTTCTTCAAAATTTTAGTTTTACAGTTACATGTTGTGATGTTTGCTTTAACAGGTCAATCCGATTCATATAGAAAATTTTTATCCTTGTTGTATTTGAATATGAATGAGGTATTTATGTCAGGGAATATAGGTGATTTTATATAGATTATGATAGATAAATTTTTGGTATGGGGTGATAATATGGAAAGGTTTTTTGTAGATTTAGTCGGATCAACGAATGATTTTTTATGGTCTAAATTGTTAATTATTATGCTTGTTATTTGCGGAATTTATTTTACATTTAAATTGAATTTTGTACAGTTTCGAATGTTAAAAGAGATGGTCCGTGTATTAATGGAGGGGAAAAGTGGTTCTAAAGATCAAATCTCTCCTTTTCAAGCGTTTTGTATTGGTATGGCAGCCCGCGTTGGAACAGGGAATATCACAGGAATTGCGATTGCAATTGCATTAGGTGGTCCTGGAGCTGTATTTTGGATGTGGATTATTTCTATTATTAGCTCGGCCTCCAGTTTTGTCGAAAGCACATTAGCACAGATATATAAAGTAAAAGATAAAACTGGTTTCCGCGGTGGTCCATCCTATTATATGGAAAAAGGGTTGAATAAACGTTGGATGGGAGTATTATTCTCTATTTTAATCACAATTACTTTTGGTCTTGTATTCAATTCAGTACAATCAAATACAGTTACAATCGCTTTTCAAAACTCATTTGGTACAGATCGTCTAACAGTTGGGATAATCATGGCCATTGCTTTTGCTGCAATTATTTTTGGTGGTGTACAACGTATTGCAAAAATGGCTGAATACAAGGTGGTATTTTTAGCGGTATTATACATTGGAGTTGCATTATTTGTTGTAGTTACCAACATATCAAAAATGCCGGAAGTTCTTTCTCTTATTGTTCAAAACGCATTTGGTTTTAAACAAATAGCAGGTGGTTCAATTGGTGCAGCACTTATGAATGGAGTTAAACGCGGTTTATTCTCAAATGAAGCTGGTATGGGAAGTGCACCAAACGTTGCCGCAACAGCAACAACAAGCCATCCGGTGAAACAAGGACTGATTCAAGCATTTGGTGTATTAACGGATACGCTAATCATTTGTACTAGCACTGCCTTTATTATTTTGCTGTCTGATGCATATAAACAACCGGGGTTAAATGGTATTGCACTGACACAAGCAGCATTAAGTGAACACATCGGTCCTTGGGCATCGGGTTGTCTTGCTATCTTTGTTTTTTTATTTGGATTTGGTGCGTTAATTGGCAACTATTATTATGGTGAAACAAATATTCGCTTCTTACATACAAGTAAAGTGTGGTTAATGATATACAGAATAAGTGTATTGGCTATGATTGTATTTGGTTCTGTTGCAAAGATTCAAATTGTATGGGATTTAGCGGACTTATTTATGGGCTTTATGGTTATTATTAATTTAATTGCTATTACCTTACTTTCAAAAGTAGCATTTGCGGCGTTACAAGATTATAAAAACCAGAAAAAAGCTGGTAAAGATCCTATTTTTTATAAAGAAAACATTAAAGGGCTTGAAAATATTGAATGTTGGGATAGTTATGAGGAAACTTCAAAAAAGAAAAGTGTGTAATAAGAAAGATATTCAGACTGCAATATGTCTGAATATTTTTCTTGGTTCTAGTGCAAATATTATTGATTATAGTAAAGAAAAAATCATTCTATATAAAGTTAATAGTACGGGGGAATATGATTAAATGATAAAGGATTCTAGCGTTCAAGTTGAGGGTCAAGAAAAAGTTTGCTTAGATCAATGGGTAGCCCATTATCGAACGTATGCAGCTAAGGGACGAAGCGCCAGTTATATTCCAGCTCTGGGGGAAATAAATGTATCACAGTTAGGTATTTGTATAGTAAAGCCAGATGGAACAATGATAAAGTCAGGAGATTGGGAGATACCGTTCACATTACAAAGTATATCAAAAGTAATCGGTTTTATAGCCGCTTGTTTAAGTCGCGGTATTTCTTATGTATTAGAACGGGTTGACGTAGAGCCAACTGGAGATGCCTTTAATTCGATTATTCGTTTGGAGATACATAAACCAGGAAAACCTTTTAATCCTATGATTAATGCTGGAGCAATTACGATAGCTTCACTTTTGCCAGGGACATCAGTGCAAGAAAAATTAGAATCTATATACGTATTAATTGAAAAAATGATAGAGAAGCGTCCCGCTATTAATGAAATAGTATTTCAATCAGAATGGGAAACGGCTCATCGTAATAGAGCATTAGCATACTATTTAAAGGAGAATGGTTTTCTAGAATCAGATGTGGAGGAGACACTAGAGGTTTACCTAAAACAATGTTCGATTGAAATAAATACAGAAGATATTGCCTTAATAGGGCTTATACTAGCACATGATGGATATCATCCTATTCGCAAAGAACAAGTGCTCCCTAAAGAAGTAGCTAGGTTAACAAAAGCTTTAATGCTTACTTGTGGAATGTACAATGCTTCCGGAAAATTTGCTGCTTTCATTGGATTACCAGCTAAGAGTGGGGTATCCGGCGGAATTATGACACTTGTTCCCTCAAAATCTAGGAAGGATTTATCGTTCCAAGATGGATGTGGTATTGGTATTTACGGACCAGCCATTGATGAGTATGGGAATAGTTTACCAGGAATTATGTTGTTAGAACATATTGCAAAAGAATGGGATTTAAGTATATTTTAAAAAGGAACACAGATATTTTGGTGTTAGAGCGAGTCCAAAAGTGTTCAGACCTTATATTGTGTCTGAACATTTTTGAGTTATAAAGTATCTTTCTAAAGTAGAAGAGTGTAATGAATACTCACAATCTATAATGCTTTCGTTTATATCTTATTTATCAGTTTTTGAAAAAAATAGAGTAAGTATTGTATTAATGCAAATAGGTTTGTATACTGACTGTTAGGCGAAAGTGAGAAGTGATTATTTTGAATCTTAGTAATTTAGTAAAAAAAGACATCTATATTCTCGTTTTAATGATACTTACAGTACCCTTAGTAGGTGAAATAAAGTCATTTCCTTTAAATGAAACATTTAGAATGAGCTTTGGTGCACCAACATTTTTCTTTTTTTTGTTATTGTTTCGACGAATTCCAGCATTTTTACCGGGTTTTTTAACAGCGATAGTCGTGGTAGTATTTCGTATCTCAATGGATGTCATTATAAAGGGAAATATGGATTGGCTAGCCGCTTTTCATACTCACTATCCTAGTTTTTTCTTTTATTTTACTTATTCGTATCTCTTTCATTTAGCAAAAATTAAACGTTTTTATCATCAACCACTAATGATTGGTTTGATTGGTTGCATGATTGAAATACTGTCAGACTGTGTGGAATTAATGATTCAATATTTCGTATTAAAAACATCGATCACATCCGAGGCAATAAATGAGATCATTGTTATCGCATGTTCCCATAGTTTTATAGTTCTAAGCTTTTTCAATATGATGAAATTGTATGAAGCGCAATCAAGGGAGAAACACATAAAGAAACAAAATGAACACATGCTCATGCTCATCTCTAATTTATATGAAGATGCTGTTCATTTAAAAAAAACATTACAAGATGCTGAGAATATAACAAAAAAATCCTATGATTTATATAAAACTTTAGACTCTTTTGAGCACAAACAGATGGATTTTCAGTTTGGGGATTTAAGGCAACAGGCATTACAAATTGCTGGTGAGGTTCATGACGTTAAAAAGGATAACCAACGTATTTTTGCAGGACTTTCAAAATTAATTTCTGATGAAAGTTTTACAGATTATATGTCTGTACATGAACTAGTAAATATCATTATACGGGCAAATGCGAAATATGCACGGTTGCTAGAGAAAGACATCCAATTTGTGTATAAAATTGATGGTGTGCATCCTCATTATCATATTTACACAATCTTATCTATTATAAATAATATCGTTACAAACGCTGTAGAGGCTATCCAAGGTATGGGAACCATCACAATTGACATTAATAAAGACCACCATTTTGTTGAATTTCAAATAGGCGATAATGGTCCCGGTATTTCTTCAAAATATAAAGATTCAATTTTTGAGCCTGGTTTTACTTCTAAATATGATGATTTAGGCAATCCATCGACAGGTATCGGATTATCGTATGTTAAAGAAATGGTCGAACAACTTGAAGGTGATGTTACGATTGAGGACAGAACCGAAGGAAAAGGATCAATTTTTATAATTAGATTAGGGATTGATCATATAATTTCGAAAGGGTGATTCTATGTATTTTTATATAGTAGATGATGAAAAAGCGGTTCGCTCAATGTTGGCTCAAATTATCGAGGATGAAGATCTTGGGGAGGTTATAGGAGAAGCTGAGGATGGTTTATCTTTAGAGCAACAAATGCTAATCCTTAAAAATATAGACATTTTATTTATCGATTTGTTAATGCCAATTCAAGATGGAATAAAAACTATTCGTCAAATAAAACCTTCGTTTAAAGGGAAAATTATCATGGTCTCTCAAGTAGAATCAAAAGAATTAATTGCTGAAGCTTATTCGCTAGGTGTTGAATACTATATTATTAAGCCGATTAACCGGATTGAAGTATTAACAGTTGTTCGGAAAGTCATTGAACGAATTCGTTTGGAAAAATCGATAAAAAACATTCAAGAATCGCTTAATACGGTACTAAAATTGGATAGTAATTCAAGTGTGCAAGAAAAATACCGTAATGAAAAACATTTAAATACTTTTAATCATTTTCAAAATTCCATTCATTTTCTTTTGTCTGAATTAGGAATAGCCAGTGAAAGTGGAAGTAAAGATTTAATGGATATGCTAGATTATTTATATAAATATGAACAAGATAACACGTTGGAACAAGGTTTTCCCTCACTAAAAGAGATTTTTATGAATTTAGCTCAAAAAAAACTTGGGGATTCAGCTGAAGATACCGAATTAAAAAGATTCATAGAAGCTTCCAAACAACGGATTCGGAGAGCAATTTATCAATCATTAGACCATTTAGCATCCCTTGGACTTACTGATTTTTTAAACCCGAAGTTCGAAAATTATGCTTCTAGATTTTTTGATTTTACTACCGTAAGGAGAAAGATGACAGAATTGAATAATGAACCAACATTACCTGCTCGTATTGATACGAAAAAATTTATTCAAGTTCTTTATTTTGAAGCAAAACGAATACACTTGGAATTAAGATGATAAACTCTTGCTCATTATTACGTTCAATTAATAGATTGATAGTTGTTTTCATGTTATTTGTTTTATATAGTTTTTCTAAGAGAGGATTTTCCTTTATTTCATATTGAATTTAAAATCAGAAAATTCCGTATCGATTTGGTAGAAGTGTATGAACTTAGAACAAAAGAATATGTATTTTTTATTTTTTTAAACATTAATATTCATTTAAAAAAACGAGTATTTCCACAATAAAATATAAATACATAGTAAGTTGAGTTGAAAAAAGATGCTATCTTCTAGCATCTTTTTTTCTTTAAGAGGAAATATCATCGATCCTTATATTATTTGAAATTCAAATGCGGGCATATAAATAAGGGAAAAGGAGATAATATCTAACAAATTATAATTGGAAAGGGTATTTTAGGTCAGAAATGTTTTTATACTAACTAGGTTATTGGTACGAAATAAGCATAATGTCTAGCTTTTCTGCTCTTTAATCTTATCGTTATTTTTTATTAAGTACATATCGTTTTTTAGAAATCTCAATCCTAGCAGAGTATATAAATTGGGTGATAAAAATGTGGAACATAATTACTTCTTATCTTCCGGATTGGAAAGTCTTTGTACAAGCTTTTATCTTGTTTTTAATTCCGTATACTATCTCAAGATTTTTTCATTGGGTTCGTATGTCAGAGAAAGAGTGGGAAGAATGAGTTGGTGGAAGTCAAGAGACAAACAAGTGAAAAAAAATAATATTCAAAGTAAAACGAAACAAGAGTATAAACCTTCTCAAAATACAATCGTTCATTTCACAAATGATTTTGCCTCTAACTTAGAACTTATAAAGCAACAAATCGGACATAATTCTGATGTTCGGTTTCGGAAGTTTAATATTGGGCGCACAGATATTCAGGCTGGGATCGTTTTTGTTGATGGTCTATCAGATAAAGAGATAATTGACAAACATATTATGAAATTACTAATGGATGATTTTTCTGATGAATATAAAAATGAATCTTCTTATGTGGAGGGGACTGTTTCAAAAGAATATATTAAAAATAAAGTTCTTACAATTAGTGAAGTAGCAGAAGTCCATTACATAAAAGATTTAATACCCAAAGTATTGATAGGTTCAACAGCTCTTTTAATTGATGGTTTAGCAGATGTGTTTATTCTTGGTACAACAAAAGCAAATAAACGAAACGTTGAAGAACCAGTATCGGAGGCATTAGTCAGAGGGCCACGGGTCGGTTTTACTGAAGTATTAAGTGATAATACCTCACTTTTGCGACGACATTGTGCGGATGAGAGCTTATCATTAGTAAAGCTACCAGTAGGAGAACGTGCAAAGAAAGAGTTAGTTGTCGCATTTATTAAAGATCTTGCTAGTACAGAATTGGTGGATGAAATAAAAAACAGAATTCAGAAAATTGACATAGACAGTGTACTCGAATCTGGTTATATAGAGCAACTCATTGAAGATAATTATCTAAGTCCTTTTCCGCAAATTCAAAATACAGAACGACCTGATCGTGTTATTAGTGCTTTGATGGAAGGTCGAGTAGCTATTTTGTTAGATGGAACACCATTTGTTTTAATTGCTCCAGTTACATTTAGCATGCTGCTGCAATCACCAGAAGATTATTATGAAAGGTGGCTTCCTGGTACACTTCTCCGTTTATTACGCTTCATGACAGCTTTTGTTTCATTATTTGCTCCAGCACTGTATATTTCTTTCATTTCATTTCATCCAGGATTAATTCCCACTAAGCTCGCTATTTCTATTATCGGATCGCGAGAAGGAGTTCCTTTTCCCGCTTTAATAGAAGCGTTAATTATGGAAATAGCTATCGAAGTTTTACGAGAAGCAGGTTTACGTCTGCCTAAACCGATTGGACCGGCAATGGGAATTGTGGGCGGTTTAATAATTGGTCAGGCTGCCGTAGGAGCAGGAATTGTTAGTCCAATAATGGTTATCGTTGTTGCGGTAACAGCTATTTCTTCTTTTACTATTCCGCAATATAGTGTGGGAATTACGTTACGCATTCTTCGTTTTGTAGCTATGTTTTGTGCTGCGATATTTGGCTTGTATGGAGTTATTCTGTTCTTTCTTTTACTTTGCAGTCATTTAGTGAAACTGAAAAGTTTTGGCGTTCCTTATACCAGCCCTGCTGTTCCATATCGATTCAGTGACTGGAAAGATTTTATGGTTCGCATGCCATTAAAAATAATGAGACGTCGACCGAAAATAATGCATACCAAAAAAACTATCCGCAAAAGGTAGCTGATGACGAAAGGAAGTGACCTTCAGTGATTACTATACCTAAAGACCGAATAACAACTTCACAAGCAGTTGTTATTATTGTAAATTACATACTTGGGACAGGAATTCTTACTTTGCCCAGAGCATCTGTGGAAAAAGTGAAAACACCAGATGTATGGTTAAGTGTGATATTAGGTGGAATATTGGCAATGATTTCAGGAGTAATTATGGTCAAATTAAGTCAGCAGTTTCCAGAAAAAACATTTTACCAATACAGTCAAGATATTGTAGGGAAATGGATAGGCAGATTGCTTAGTTTTCTTATTATAGGGTATTTTCTTACAACTTCAGCATTTCAAATTCGTTCAATGGCAGAAGTAATAAGCTTTTTTTTGCTCGAAGGAACCCCCACATGGGCTATTGTTATGCCTTTTATGTGGATAGGTCTCTATTTGATTATGGGTGGTATTAATTCAATTGCACGGATGTTTGAAATAATATTTCCTATTACTGTTTTTATTTTTTTAATCATTTCCTTTATGAGTATCGGAATATTCGAGATAGATAATCTCCGTCCCGTATTAGGTTTGGGAATTAAACCAGTGTTAGATGGGATAAAAACAACGTCTCTCGCATATACAGGTCCTGAAATTATGTTAATTCTTTTGGTATTTATGGAACAACGAAAGAAAGCAGTAAAAGCTATTTTAGTTGGAATTTCTATTCCGTTAATCTTTTATGTAATAACTGTTGTAATGGTCATTGGTGCATTATCAATTGATGGGGTTGTAACAAGAACATGGCCGACAATTGACCTTATGCGCAGTTTTGAAATTTCTGGTTTGATATTTGAACGTTTTGAATCTTTACTGCTTGTAATATGGATTATGCAAATATTTGCTACATATACAATTAGTTACTATGCAGCTGCATTAGGATTAGCGCAACTCTTTAAAAAGAGTATTCATCCGTTTATTTTTGCCTTGATTCCAATTATTTACATCATTGCTATGACTTCGAAAAATATAAATGACTTGCTTAAATTGGGGGATATGCTCGGTAATGTTGCATTATTTTTATTTGGTTTACTACCACTGCTTCTTCTTATTATTACGCGATTAAAAGGAGGAGTAGTGTGAAACATAAATTTAATTATGTGCGGTTCTATTTGGCTTTGTTAGGGACGCTTTTGCTTCTATTTTTAACAGGATGTTGGAGCAGTAAAGAAGTAGAAGAGTTGAGCTTAACTGCAGGTATAGCACTAGATAAAGGGAAGGATTCAACAATTGAGAAAGAGGATGAGGAAGGAGGTTATCCTAAAAGAAATCTTATAACAGCTACTTATCAAATTGTTAGTTCGCAAGCACAAAGTAAAGGAAATGGACAACAAAAACGTTATATAAATGTTTCTGAGACCGGTGATTCCATTCATCAAATTGTTCGTGAGTTTTCATTGAAAAGAGAGAGCACAATGTTCAGCCCACATTTAAAAAACATTGTTATTAGTGATAATCTTGTACGTACATACAGTTTAGAACAATTACTTGAACAGTATCTCCGTGACAATGAAGTTCGGCTTAGCTGTATGCTCTTAATTAGCAAGGGTCTAGCGAAGGAGGTACTGGAGTCAAACAAAAAAGGAGAAATCCCAGCATTTCGTTTGTCTGGAATTGCAGATAATAGAAATAGAACAACAAGGATTTTACCTCCTGTATCGCTCGCTAAATTGGAAGGAAAGATGCGGTCAGGGTCCAGTTTTCTTTTGCAAAATGTAATCTCGATAAAAGGAGAAACAAAATTTGCAGGAGCTGCTGTAATTAAAGGGAAGACAAAAAAGTTGATGGGTTTTTTAAATGAACAGGAATTGGAAGGAGTAGTATGGATAAACGGAAAAAGGAATGGTGGTGTGGTAAAAACTTTTGATAAAGAATCAAAGAAACTCATTATATACGAAATAAAGTCAATAAAAAGCAAAATCATACCCCATGTTAACAGAAATAATATTTCCTTTGATGTAAACATTGAATCAGAAGGACGTTTGTCTGAAAATTGGATGCAATCAGGAAAAGATTTTGAAAATGAATTTTTAAAAAGGGAAGAAAAAGCTATTGAAAAAGAAGTAAAGCACTTAGTGCATCATGTTACAAAAAAAATACAAAAAGAATATCAAGTCGATATTGCGGGTTTTGGCAACCAATTAAGAATTAAACACCCGAGAACATGGGAGAAAGTCAAAAAAGATTGGGATCGAACATTTAGTAAGGTACCGATTAAATATCATATAAATGTAACTATACAAGATTATGGAGCGTCAAGTTTAAAACGATGAGACGTCTTAATCGACCTTATATTTACACAAAAACAAAAAGTTACGAAAATTTTAATTTGAAAATTTTTGTAACTTTTTGTTTTTTTATGTCCTTCTTATTATAGATTAAAGAAATGATTTTATTAAAAGTTCATTCTTTATCCTATACACTTCTTTTGCACTATAAAGTAAATAACAACCGTTACTAATGGTGTTTTATTTAACGTTAGGAAAAAAAGAGGAATCGTTATATATCCGAATAGGAGGAGTTTGAAGTGCAAGCGAAAGCAGTGCAAATAGAAGGGAATTTTGAAAATAAGTAATTATTAGAGGTATATGTAAGCTCTATATAGGAAGGAGAATTTTTAAATTCTATTGATAAACCCAGTAATTGTAATAGCCCTTATTTAGAATAATAATTTCAAAATCAATAAAATTTAGAGTAGAAGGAGCAAGAGCAAATTATTATGAATAAACAAATAGGATTCATCGGATGTGGAAACATGGGTATTGCTATGATAGGTGGGATGATTAAAAAAAATATAGTTTCTCCAGATCAAATAATTTGTTCAGATTTAAACGTCAGTAATTTAAAAAATGCTAGTAATGAATATGGCATAACTATAACTACTAACAACAATGAAGTCGCTAACAGTGCTGACATTTTAATTTTATCAATCAAACCAGATTTATACTCATCGGTAATTAACCAAATAAAAGATCAAATAAAAAATGATGTAATCGTTGTAACTATTGCTGCAGGAAAAAGTATTAAGAGCACTGAGAATGAATTTGGTAGAAAGTTAAAAGTTGTTAGAGTAATGCCTAATACACCGGCACTTGTTGGAGAAGGAATGTCTGCGTTATGTTTTAATGAAATGGTTACAGAAAAAGATATAAAAGAGGTACTGAACATATTTAATATTTTCGGCCAGACGGAGGTCGTAAATGAAAAACTAATGGATGTTGTTACATCTATTAGTGGTTCTTCTCCAGCATATGTGTATATGTTTATAGAAGCCATGGCAGATGCTGCTGTACTTGGCGGTATGCCGAGAAAACAAGCTTATAAATTTGCGGCTCAGGCTGTATTAGGTTCTGCAAAAATGGTATTGGAAACAGGAATACATCCAGGTGAATTAAAGGATATGGTTTGTTCTCCAGGTGGAACGACGATAGAAGCTGTAGTAACGCTAGAAGAAAAAGGTTTAAGAACAGCTATCATTTCAGCTATGAAACGTTGTATGCAAAAATCTATGGAAATGTCTAGTTTAACTAGTAAGTGAGAAGCGAATTTATATAATATTTCAAATCTATTTAATGTAAAAGAAATATTATGAGGCTAGTTAATAACTAAGTAAATTTATATACAACACTAACGAGACGAACAAACCTTATTTTAAAGGGGATACAGAAAATATGAGTAATTTACTAAAAAAGAAATCCGTTACACAATTGTTAGAGCATAATCAAAGCAAGACTTTAACGAAAACATTAGGAGCATTTGATTTAATTATGTTAGGAGTAGGCTCGATAGTTGGAACAGGTGTTCTTGTCTTAACTGGATTAGTAGCAGCAAGAGATGCTGGTCCAGCAGTTATTTTTTCATTTGTACTTGCAGCAATTATATGCGGATTTATAGCATTATGTTACGCAGAAATTGCTTCTACACTCCCGGCGTCTGGTAGTGTATATACGTACTCATATGCAACAATTGGTGAGTTTGTTGCTCATCTAGTAGGTTGGTCATTGCTGTTAATATATATCGTGGCAACAGCAGCTGTCGCTGCTGGATGGACAGGCTATTTCCACAATTTAATAAAGGGATTTGGATTAGAGATACCTAAAGCTCTAGTAACGATTCCTTCGCATGGTGGTATTGTGAATCTACCAGCAGTAATTATTACATTGATATTGGCATGGATGTTATCTCGTGGTACGAAGGAAAGTAAACGAATCAATAATATAATGGTATTGATTAAAATTGGAATGATTTTGTTGTTTATTACGGTTGGTATATTCTATGTAAAACCAATGAACTGGATACCAATTGCACCATACGGTTTAAGTGGAGTTTTTACGGGTGGAGCAGCTATTTTATTCGCTTTTACGGGTTTTGATATATTAGCAACTTCAGCAGAAGAAGTAAAAGATCCGAAACGTAATCTTCCTATCGGTATTATTGCATCATTAATCATATGTACAATTATTTATATTATGGTATGCCTTGTTATGACAGGAATGGTTTCCTATAAAGAATTAAATGTTCCTGAGGCAATGGCTTATGTAATGGAAGTGGTAGGACAAGGAAAAGTCGCTGGTGCAATTGCTGCAGGTGCTGTAATTGGCCTTATGGCAGTTATTTTTTCGAATATGTATGCGGCAACACGAGTATTCTTTGCAATGAGTCGTGATGGATTGTTACCGAAATCATTTGCGAAAGTTAATAAGAAAACTGGAGCACCCACTTTTGTAACTGGATTGGCAGGAATAGGGAGTTCTATAATAGCTGGGTTTATTGATTTGAAAGAATTGGTTAATTTAGTTAATATCGGTAGTTTGGTGACGTTTGCGTTAGTTTGTCTATCAGTTATTATGCTACGTAAATCACACCCAAATTTAAAACGTGGATTTATGGTACCTTTTGTACCTGTATTACCATGCGTTGCAATTGTATGCTGTGTGTTTTTAATGCTAAATTTACCGTTAAGGACATGGGTGTACTTTAGTATTTGGATTACTATTGGGGTAGTAGTATATTTCCTTTATTCGATAAAACACAGTAATTTAAATGAGGAAACGATCTCGAAATTACATGATAAAATTGCGAGATAATAACGATCGAAAAATTTATTAATAATCATATTGATAGTTGAGTAAAATAGAAACAGTTTTTTGATATTTAGCAAGAACTAAAATGAAAAATCCTAGGACAGCAGAGTGCCTTTTTTAGAAACCTTGCCTGTTTTTCATGATTTAAAACTAATAAGGAGAGGAAAGTATGAGTGAATTGCATTTTATGAGTCTAGAAGAACTGGATAATGAATTAGAAAAAGATGACAGTGGTATTTATTTCATTAAAGATTATAATGACAATATTATTTATATAGGCAAGGCTTTTAATATAAAAAGTAGAGTATTAGCTCATTTTAATAGTTATTCCAATATTAAGGAATATGTACATTTATTTAATAAAGTAGCGTATCTCATTGAAGATAGT
Source organism: Bacillus sp. FDAARGOS_527 (assembly GCF_003812125.1). Taxonomy (NCBI): domain Bacteria; kingdom Bacillati; phylum Bacillota; class Bacilli; order Caryophanales; family Bacillaceae; genus Bacillus; species Bacillus sp. FDAARGOS_527. Next base: position 2,222,964 of record NZ_CP033795.1, on the reverse strand, counting down.
TTGTTAAAACGCTCATTGTTACAAGTTACTTATATGATTAAATATAAACCAGTATTAAACAAAGAAGTCCAAAAAGAATTCCCAGAGTTATATACTCAATACATTAAGCAAACAAATAAAAAATCCATGTTGTTAGAAATTGATGAAGCTAAAGAAAAAAGGGATGAGTTAAAGAATAGATTAGTAAAATTAGTGGGTGGAAAAACTATGTTTTATGACATAATTTCTCTGTTAAACAATGGATATAACTATCATGTCCTCGCAAAAGTATTGAGCATAGAACTTCAAACTTTAATTATAATGAAAGAACACCGAAACAAATTCCCGATACCACATAATTATAAGAGAACAATCAAGCATCAAGATATAATGTATGCTTTATCTGGAAAAAAGAATTTAAGTACGTCAAGGTTAAGCACTTAACTTTAAAGTAGTAAATTTGTTGCTTTTAGCAATTCAACTAGAATGTGCCCCCCGAAATTTAGAAAGATCGGTTTATTAGGTAGCCTTTAGGGAATGAGCCTAGTACAATACTGGGTTCATTCCCTTTGATTTTCCCTTGATTCTTTCATGATTATAGTACTCTATATACTTTGCTAATTCTTGTTTGAAATCTGTTATATTTCCAAATTTTTTCGATACAGAAATAGACATACAAAAACGCCATCCTTTCTTATAAATCTACAGAAAGAATAGCGTATTTTTTACAAATGAGTTCCTTTATTGAAAAGCTTTAGTTCTATATGACTGATAAAAGGGCAAGTAACGCTAAAATAGCGGGAATTCCTTGTTTTTAGAAGAATATTTTGCATATGCAAAATATTAAAATGTAATTTATAAATATAAAGTTAATAAATTACATTTTAATAATATTCCTAAAGCTAATCCTATATATACTGTTTACAAATTAAGTGTCTAAGTATTTTTTAGTTTAAAAGTGCAGTGTATTCGTTTTTTATTGAATCAATTTTTACATGTTGGTTCAATATTTTCTATTCTCTTGGAACTTAGTTCTCGTTTACTTCTCACAAAAGCAATAAAATCTATTATCTCTTCTGTTGACAGTGCTTCTCCATCTATTAAAAGTGTTGGATCTGGATCGTTTAGGAGTCTTGTAATATCAATTACATCTTTGTTTTGATGTGAATGTTCAATTCGACCTAATATATAATCTACAGATGTATCAAATAAATCGGCTATTTTAGATAAAGATTGTAAGGAAGGTAATCTATAACCATTTTCATACCCGGCATAGGTGCTTTTCGCAATCCCAAGTCGATCTGCTGTCTCTTGTAAGGACCACTTTTGATTTTTTCTTAATTCAGATAAACGTTCCAGCATTCGTCTCATACCCCATCTATTTTTATTAAATTAATTATAACATAGAAAAAGAATCAAGAATAGAAAAAAAGTACGCGTATTGAATACAAAATCTTGATTAATTCAAATTAAGTTCTATAATGATAAATATAAATACGCATTACGCGAACGATATATCGTTGTTTATTTTATGGAGGGGTTGTGTATGAAGAAAATTTTATTACTTGCAACTGGTGGGACAATTGCATCTGTGGAGGGGAATGAGGGGCTTGTTCCAGGATTGTCCGCTGAGGAATTATTGAATTATTTTTCGAAGTCTTCTCGAAACTTAGAAATAGATTGCAAAATCTTAATGAATATTGATAGTACCAATATGCAACCTGAGCACTGGAAAGAAATAGCTAATGCTGTTTTTAATCACTATGATGACTATGACGGGTTTGTGATTACACATGGAACGGATACGTTAGCTTATACATCTTCTGCGTTATCTTATATGCTGCAAGGTTTAAGAAAACCAGTTGTTTTAACAGGTTCACAAGTACCTATTAGTTTTAAAAAGACAGACGCAAAGAAAAATGTAGCTGATGCTCTTAGGTTTGCCTGTGAGAGTGTTGGCGGTGTGTTTATTGTTTTTGATAGTAGGGTGATTATTGGGACGAGAGCAGTTAAAATGCGAACAAAAAGTTATGATGCATTTGAAAGTGTGAATTCTCCATATGTTGCTGAAGTAAATGAAGATGAAGTGAAATATCATTGGAAGCCAACTTCCTCACATAATGAACTTTCAATAAATACTAATTTATGTACGGATGTTTTTCTTATGAAATTGTATCCAGGTACAAAGCCAGAGATATTTGATTGTTTAAAAGATTTGTATAAAGGGATTATTATTGAAAGTTTTGGAAACGGTGGATTACCTTTTGAAGGAAGGAACTTGCTTTCGAAAATTCAAGAGTTGACTGAAATGGGGATTGCTGTAGTGATTACTACTCAATGCCTGGAAGAAGGAGAAGACATACTTCTCTATGAAGTAGGACGGAAAGTGGCACAACATCAAGTAATATTGTCTGGAGATATGAATACGGAAGCCATCATAGCAAAATTGATGTGGGCGCTTGGAAAAACTAATAAATTAGAAGAGATTAAAAAAATTATTGAAGAGCCTTTAGCCTACGATTTAACAATAAAATCTGATAAGGATTGGTAAGGACTTCATATGATTTATTTAGGTTTTACATTTAATATGGGGGAGAAATTAAAATGGCAATGACAAACAAGAACGTGCGAGTGGAGAATGATTTTTTGGGAGGAAAGGAATTACCTATTGAGGCATATTACGGAATTCAAACTTTACGCGCTGTTGAAAATTTCCCGATTACAGGGTATAAAATCCATGAAAGTTTAATTAAAGCGTTCGCAGTTGTAAAAAAAGCTGCAGCGCTTGCCAATACAGATGTAGGAAGATTGGAATTGAACAAGGGCGGCGCGATCGCAGAAGCTGCTCAAGAAATTCTTGACGGGAAATGGCATGATCATTTTATCGTAGATCCAATCCAAGGCGGAGCAGGTACTTCAATGAACATGAATGCAAATGAAGTCATTGCCAATCGTGCTCTTGAATTATTAGGAATGGAAAAGGGAGACTATCACTATATTAGTCCAAATAGTCATGTAAACATGGCGCAATCAACAAACGATGCATTCCCAACGGCGATTCATATCGCTACATTAAACGCATTAGAAGGTTTATTACAAACGATGGGTTATATGCACGATGTATTTGAATTAAAAGCAGAACAGTTCGATCATGTGATTAAAATGGGTCGTACACATTTACAAGACGCTGTGCCAATTCGCCTTGGACAAGAATTTAAAGCGTACTCTCGTGTACTTGAACGTGATATGAAACGAATTCAGCAATCACGTCAACACTTATATGAAGTGAACATGGGAGCAACTGCAGTTGGTACAGGCTTAAATGCAGACCCAGAATATATTGAAGCAGTTGTAAAACATTTAGCTGCAATTAGTGAACTACCACTAGTTGGTGCAGAAGACTTAGTAGATGCAACGCAAAATACGGATGCATACACAGAAGTATCTGCAGCACTTAAAGTATGTATGATGAATATGTCTAAAATTGCGAATGACCTTCGCTTAATGGCATCAGGTCCACGTGTTGGTTTAGCAGAAATTATGTTACCGGCTCGTCAACCAGGTTCATCTATTATGCCAGGGAAAGTAAACCCTGTTATGCCAGAAGTAATTAATCAAATTGCATTCCAAGTAATTGGTAACGACCATACAATTTGTCTTGCTTCAGAAGCAGGTCAATTAGAATTAAACGTGATGGAACCAGTACTTGTTTTCAACTTACTACAATCAATTAGCATTATGAATAACGGTTTCCGTGCCTTTACAGATAATTGCTTAAAAGGAATTGAAGCGAATGAAGATCGCTTAAAAGAGTATGTTGAGAAGAGTGTAGGAATTATTACAGCCGTGAACCCTCATATCGGTTATGAAGCAGCAGCTCGCGTTGCGAAAGAAGCAATCGCGACAGGGCAATCCGTTCGAGAACTTTGTGTGAAAAATGGTGTACTGTCACAAGAAGACTTAGAGTTAATTCTAGATCCATTCGAAATGACGCACCCAGGGATTGCAGGAGCAACTCTTTTAAAGAAAAATTAAAAGAAGAGGGGGGACAAGCTCCTCCTCTTTTTTTTACAATATAGGGATGTTATATGTGAATAGAGGTAGGGAGGTTATAAGTAAGTATACAGTGGCGTTTAATGGTTCATAGAAACAAAATTAAGAGGAGCAGCAATATAATCAACATCACTTTTAAATAAAGAGGATTTATTAAAACATCCTATCATGTTAACAACAAGTTTACATGAATCTTTATAAATAACTATGACCAACCATGAATAAATAGTTGGCCACAATAATCTTAAAGATCCATATCTTTTAATCCAGGACTATGCTCATTTGGCATTTCAGGAAGCTCTGGTACAGGAAAACCTTTTGGCGGGTCAGTTACTGCTAATGTTCCTTTGTTTCTACTTGGTGATTCACCTTGGAATATTTCTCCCATTCTTGTTGAATCTAAGCTGAAATTAAATTGTGCGTTATGGAATCCCATGTCGACATACTTTCTGCACTCTGGATATTTATTAATATCATAGTTCGGCACTGGGAAGAGTTTGCCCCATTCAACCCCTAATGTTTCTAAAGCTTTTGCGAAAGCATTTTGATGTGCATTATCACGTACAATTAAAAATGCAAGTGTTTCTCTAAAGGTTTGATTAGAACTCATTTCATAAATTCTAGTTTTTTGAAGTACACCTGTAGATTCAAGTACAACATTATCTAGTAAATCGCTAATTAAGTTTCCATGACTATATACCCAAGATCCATTCCATGGGTTGCCAGCTGCATCAACAGGTAATGAACTTTGAGCCCCTACAATAAAGTGATGAGGATTTGCATGTTTAACCGCTTCGTCAAGTGGTGCTGTGTCAATACCAGCATTTCCAGGCGTAGGTTCACCAGATCCAGTTAATAGTTGATTAATTGTATGTTGTACAAGTTCTACATGACTTATTTCCTCTAAAAAAACACCTCGAAGTAAATCACGATATTGCTTCTCTTTACCTCTAAAATTTGAGCTTTGGAAAAAGTATTGCATCATTGTACGCATTTCACCATAATGCCCACCTAATATTTCTTGTAAAACTTTTGCAGCAGCAGGATCTGGTTTGTCCGGCTTAATCATATTAATTATTTCCTCTTTATAATAAAACATGAAGTACACCTCTTTTAAGTTAGTTAACATTGTTATCGTGTCCGTTAATTGGTTACTTAATACTGAAATTCATTTTTTTACCAAAAACTTTTACCTTAAAATGCAAAGTCTTTTTGAAATAACTATTTTCGATGTGAGATGAAAATAGGGGAGATACTTAGTGTTTTAATAAAAAAGATAAGATTACGAAATGTAATCTTATCTTTTCATTAAGAATGATGAATTATATGTTCAAGGCTTTAAAATGACTTTTATACAATCATCTTCACGATTATTAAAAATTTGATAACCGTAGCTTGCTTCTTCAAGGGGAATTTTGTGTGTAATAATCTCTTTTGGATCGAATTCTTTGTTTGTTATTTTCTTAAATAATTCCGGCATAAAATGGATGACAGGTGCTTGTCCCATTTTTAGATTAATATTTCTAACCCAAAATGCCCCGAGTGGAAAGGCATTATAATTACCGCCATAAACACCAGTCATTTGAACTGTTCCATATTTTCTTACAGCTTTCGTAGCGATTTGAATAGGACCGAGGGTACCGCCTTGTAATTTTAATTTTTGTTCCAGAAATTCTAGGGGAGATTTTTTCCCATCCATGCCTACACAATCAATAACTACATCCGCACCGCCATGCGTAATTTCCTTTAAATGTTCTCCCATATCAGGAAATTTTGTAAACTCAAATACCTCAACATTGTTAATCTTTTTTGCATAATGTATTCGATAATCTAAGTAATCCACTGCAATTACACGTTTAGCACCTTGCATCCAAGCGAATTTTTGTGTCATTAATCCAACAGGGCCACAACCAAGTACGATAACAGTATCGCCTCGCTTAACACCTGCATTTTTTACACTCCAATAGGCTGTTGGCAAAACATCAGATAAAAAGAGTAGGGATTCATCTTCCAGTTCGCATGATTCTGGTATAACAAATGGAGTGAAATTTCCAAAAGGAACTTTTAAATATTCAGCTTGTCCACCTGGATGGTTACCAAATTTCTCTGTGTAACCAAAGTATCCACCAGAATCAAAATGAGGATTCGAGTTATCACATTGACTTTCCATTTCATGTTGGCAATAAAAACAATGTCCACATGCAACATTAAAAGGGATAACAACACGATCGCCTTTCTTTACTTTAGTAACATCTGGACCAACTTCTTCAACAATTCCCATTGGTTCATGACCAATAATGTACCCTGGAGGTAAAGGCATGTTGCCTTGATATAAATGTAAATCAGAACCGCAAATAGCGGTTGAAGTAATTTTTACAATAATATCATCTTTTTTCTCTAACTTTGCATCATCCACTTGTTTAACTTGTACTTTGTTTGGTCCTTGATAGGTTACAGCTTTCATCTCATTTCTCCTTAGGAATCATTTTTCATAATTTATATGTATCCTCTTGGCAACACAGAAATCTTTAGTAAAGAGGAATCTATACATAGTGTTGTTATGACAGTATGTTATAGTAACTCTTCTTTCTTATGTCTTCTGCCCTATTTTAAGAAGAAACTCAATATTTATTCATGATCTAATTCCCATAAAAAGGATAATTATTATTTCATAACTTGAAGCATATTAAAAACATCGGAGGTGAAATAATATGGCAAACAATAATAGTGGAAGTCGTAATGAATTGTTAGTTCGAGGTGCTGAACAAGCTCTTGATCAAATGAAATATGAAATTGCACAAGAGTTTGGTGTACAACTTGGTGCGGATACAACAGCTCGTTCAAACGGATCTGTTGGTGGTGAAATTACAAAACGTTTAGTAGCAATGGCTGAACAACAACTTGGTGGTAGAGCGAACCGTTAAGTGAATTGACATAAAATATAGTAGATATGTAAATCAATTTCTTTTGTGTATGTATAAAAACAAAACCTTATAGTAAATGAATTCTCACTCAAAGATTATTGATAATCTTCTTTCATAATCTTTGGGTATTTAATTTGTAAACTACTTTCCTAAACAATAAACACGCAGTGTTGGAAAGGTGTTTTCCATGCATAGTAGAAAATCTTTTGCAGGAAAAAGCATACTTAAAAATTTGATTTCAATATTGAAATCAATATTTATTATAATATTTTCGAAAGGTAGGAATTTAAAAATGGGTATATTAAGTGGAAATCCTCAAAATGAACCGTTACATTACGGAGAAGTGTTCGACATTTGGAGTTATCTTCTTGCTGCGCAGGGTGCGATTGCAAGCCACCAAGTATTTATGAATCACACAGGTGATGAAGATTTGAAGAAGTTTTTAGAAGGCTTAATTGAAAATGATATGAACTCGGAAATAGAAGAATTAAAAGCACTTTTAAAAGTTAATGGGGTTGCTTTACCGCCTGCTCCTCCAGAACGACCAGTAGCATCTATTGAAGACATTCCTCCGGGAGCGCGTATTAATGATGTTGAAATTGCAGCAGCTGTTTCTACAGGATTAGCAGCTGGACTTGTGACATGTAGTCAAGTAATGGGAAAATGCCTTCGAGAAGATGTAGGCATGTTATTTGGACAATTTCATATGAAAAAAGCGCAGGCAGGTGTAACTTTGCTACGTTTAAGTAAGAAAAAAGGATGGGTGGTTCCACCTCCATTACATGTGAGAAACTCTGATCAAGCTTAATAAACAAAAATAAAAAAGTGGCGTTGGCCACTTTTTTATTTTTTAGATGTATCCTTAAGCTTGGATTTATTTATTGTGGAAGAATCCATATATTCATCTGACATTTCCATAGCGTATTTATCATGGTGAATATGATTGTGATTTCTTAATTCATCGTTGTTACGCAGTACTAACCTCTTCATATAAATGTGGAAGAAAATCTCTATTCCGCCAATAATTAATGTGGCTATAAATGAAGAAAATCCAATATTACGAGTAGTATCTAAATTAGTAAATAAAGATGTTAAAAGCCAAATTCCGAAGAAGGTTAAGCCGAAATCTGCCATTGTAGCAATCATATTTCCGTATTTAGGTAAAATGAAAAGATCGCCAATTAAATAGGCAACTCCTGTTAGGAAGAGAGAAATAAGCAATACTCTAGGAATGGAAATACCTTGAAAGATACCAAGTACGATAAGTAATACTGTAGTTATCGCTGTGTATTTAATTAATAAAGCAACAATATGTTTCATTATTTTCCTCCATTGTCTAAACGTATATGGAATAAAATATTTTATTAAAAACGGGTTATGCTGTTAAATAGCTTAACCCGTTTTATGTTGTAATGGAGGTCTACTTATGATATCCCATGGCACGTAAGATGTATTTCGTTCTCCTATACATGATTATTTTTAGTTTAAAGAAGATCAACTATACCTTTGAATTCACGGTCGTAATTACCAATTAATTAGCTATATATTTTAGCATGTAATTTAACATATTAAAGAAAGAAGGAGGTGAATGAACATGTCAAACAATAACAGTGGAAGCAGCAATCAATTATTAGTACGTGGCGCTGAACAAGCTCTTGATCAAATGAAATATGAAATTGCTCAAGAATTTGGCGTACAACTTGGTGCAGATGCAACAGCTCGTGCAAACGGATCTGTTGGTGGTGAAATTACGAAACGTCTTGTATCATTAGCTGAGCAACAACTTGGCGGTGGCGTTACTCGTTAATTTTATATATGAAATGGATATAGAGGAGAGGCATGCCGTCTCTCCTTTCTCATACATTTTTTTAATAAATAAGCTTAGTAGCGTTACAATCGTTTCGACTTTATTTGTTTAACTTTTAGACTCTCGAGGTTTTACATACATAATGAATTTTTGTGAAATAAAGGATAAAAGATAAGAGATTATATTTGATGCGAAAGGGGCAGAGAAAATGAAATATGAAGCGTTATTTACAGTTGAGATTTCTGTAGGAAGTGAACTAGTAGCAAACCATAAAATAAAGGCTCATAATGTCACTGATGTTGTTGAAAAGCTTGCTGAGAAGTACTTAAGTGATCATGAGGGGCATTCTCAAAATGAATAAAGGAGAATCGTGATATGACCTGTCATGATGCTAAGAACGAAACGAAAGAAAAAAAAGATTTAAAATGGTGGCAACTCTCACTTATTGGGATTGGTTGTACAATAGGGACCGGTTTCTTTTTAGGATCCAGTATAGGAATTAAAATAGGTGGTTCGTCAATTATTCTTATTCTTATATTAACTGGATTTACTACTTATATTGTATTTGAAGCATTGGCAAAAATGGCTGTAGAAGATCCGCAAAAAGGATCTTTTCGTATATACTCAAAAAAAGCTTTTGGAAATTGGGCGGGTTTTAGTCATGGATGGACATATTGGTGTTCTGAACTGCTTATTATGGGCAGCCAGTTAAGTGCGTTAGGAATCTTTTCACGTTACTGGTTTCCTAAGATACCACTATGGATATTTGCTGCTATATATGGAGTAGCGGCTATATTAATTATTTTTATAGGGGTAAAGATATTCGAACGTTTAGAGAAATGGATGGCTATTATAAAAATCGCTGCTATTATGGGGTTTATTGTAATTGCTATTTTAGTTATTTTAGGATTTATAAAGGGTGGTTTATATAAAGCACAAATTCCGCGGAATTTCAAAGATTGGTTCCCAAATGGATTAAAAGGCACTTGGTCCTCTCTAATTTATGCATTTTATGCATTTGGAGGAATCGAAATTATGGGGTTAATGACAATAAGACTGAAAGACCCTAAAGATGCACAAAAATCAGGAAGAGTAATGCTAATGATTTTAACGATTATTTACGTAGTCTCTTTAGGGTTGGCAATTATGATGGTACCATTAAACCAGTTTAATACGAAAGAAAGTCCTTTTGTAATAGCGTTACAAGACTATAATTTACCGTATGTGCCATTTATTTTAAATGTAGTATTAATTTTAGCGGGCTTTTCAACGTTAGTTGGTTCATTATTTGCGGTGACAAGTGTATTAATGAACTTAGCTGAAGAGGGTGATGCACCTGCGATGTTTGCGAAAAAAAACAAGAAGAATATCTCTTTTCCAGCTTTAATTCTTATCATAATGGGGCTTGGTGCTTCTATCCTTAGCGCTTTATTACTACCGAAAAATATATATGAATATGTAACAACTGCAGCTGGATTGATGTTGTTGTATACATGGAGTTTAATTCTTCTTTCCTTTTGGAGATTAATGAATCCAAAAGGTTGGATGCAGATAAAAAGTATTATTGGTCTTATTATGATTGCACTAGCTGTTAGTGGAACACTATTGCAAAAAACAACGCGTTTTGGTTTCCTTGTGAGCTTGTTGTTTTTAGGAATAGTTATTATCGTTACTATAATTGTTCATTTTGTCTCAAGAAAAAGGAATACAGCTATATGAAGTATCTTTCTTTTACTCCATGAATAGTATGTCAGAACAAAATAATAGAAGTTATTGAAAAATGATTTGGTAAGTTTGAAAACCAAAATATAATCCATAAATAATAAGTGATATTCCAGATATTACTGTTATAAGAGATAATATACGCGTATTTAAAATTTTACGAAATATACTAGAAGTACTTTCCATCGTAATATCCCAAATAAAAATACCTAAAATAGTACCAAAGCTATATAACAAAAGCTGCTCTTTATTATAGGAAGAAGCGGCTTTTGCTAATATAGAGCCGAAAATGCCAAGCCAAAATAGAATTGTTAATGGGTTCGATAAAGACATAAAAAAACCAGAAAAAAAGCTTTTAATAATTGAATCATCATTTCTAGTATTACTAATGCTAATTTGATTCGCATTTTTTACACTTTCAATGCCTGTATAGATTAAAACAAAAGCGCCGAAAGACCATAAGAAAAGTTTGATAATATCTTTTTCGAGGAAATGAATGACACCTAAATAAATAAGTGCCATGTAGATAACATCTGCAAGTAAGGCTCCTATACCAAGGATCCAAGCATGGAAAAAACCACTCCTAATACCTTTTTCTAGCTGCGCAGCATTTATAGGTCCCATTGGAGCAGATAATGATAAACCTAAGAAAACATAGCTTAAAAATATGCCCACGTATGATATGCTCCTCCCACTAAATTTAATCTATATTAAATCTATTCAGTGGTTAAAGTTTGTACAACTAAATAATAAAAAGTAGAGTGGATTACTTATTTTTATGCAAGTATTTTATGATTCGAGAAAACGGACACTTGGATGGAATTGTTTCATCATCACGTAAAAAATATTGTTGCCATTCATAATTATCTTTTTCACCATAATCTTTAAGAGAAGGGTGAATAGGGGCTTTGTCATAAGCGGCTAGACGTTGACGTATTAAGTTTTTTAGTTTTCTACTGCGTTTCTCAGAATTCATAATTCCCTGTAAAACCCACCTAGGAGTTAAAGCAAGCATCATACATGAAAAATGTCTACTTTGTCTATTGACATGGGCAGGTGTAGCACAGTAGACGAAATATGATTCATTATGAAAGCAAAATTCCCAAGTATTTTCCATAGGGTCATTGGGGATATGCGTAGGCCATTCCATCTCGTCCAAACGACTAGTTGTATTAAGTAGAGACCAATACATATGTTCAAAATCTTTAACTGTAGTTTCTCTCATTAAATCTATTGGTGTATGAATAAAAACAATAAGTGAGGCATATTGACCTGTATCTCTAGAACATTCAGTATATTCTTTAAGTAATGTAGCAAAGTCCTCGCTAGTATTCGTATCTCTAGGATCATCAATGAATCCGTACCGGAGGTGATTCGCTGTAAAGCCGTGTTGAGCCGGGATACAAGGAAAAGGTTTATTTTTATCTGTCATTTTTAATTTAAAAGAACAGAAAGCTTCTTGTTGCCAATGTGGAAGGTTAATAATATGTTTTTGTAAAGAGTCTTTATCATAAAGTATAGTCATCTTTTTATCCCTCCTAGGTCATAATATATAACCTATTAATTATTTAAGAATAGGTGACTAACACGGATAGAATAATTATTTTTTAATCTATAAAAATAAAATGATTTAATGAAGAATCCCCTTCAATGTAGTTACTTTAATAGTTGATCTTTAATAACGTATAAATTTTAAGTAGCTATAAAATTTGAAAAATATATAAGGAATATGTAGGTACAATGTTCACATTTATATTTTCTAACTAATATGGTTTATAACGAAACAAGAAGGGATGTATTATGATGGGGATTTTTAAGGAAGAAAAAATTAAATTTATAGATTGTAAAGGCGAGGAAGTCATTTTGAAAATCAAAATTAAGGATATAAAAAAGTAGGGAAGAGGAATTAAGGATACTTTATTGTGATTAACATAGAAGGATGAAAAGTAATCATGAATTAGATTGAAATGAATTCATGTAGTATAGGCCCTTTTTGAATTTTTTTGCATAATGTAGCATGAGTGAATATTAAGGGGGAACATACATGTCTTATCCTAATCAGTTAGCTTGGCATGAAACATTGGATTTACATGAATTAGTAGCATTTCAAGCGAACGGCTTAATCAAATTAAAAAAGTCAGTTAGAAATGTACCTGATCAAGCACTTCAATCGTTATATATTAAAGCTATAAATGTCATCCAAAACAATCTGCAAGAGTTAGTACAGTTTTATCCGTATGCTCCTGGATTTCAATCGCAGCAGCATCGTGATGACACTGGATTTTACGCTGGAGATTTACTTGGATTAGCAAAGACATCTGTTCGAAATTATGCAATCGCGATTACCGAAACTGCAACACCCCGACTGAGAGAAGTTTTAACTCGTCAAATAAATGGTGCTATACAATTACATGCGCAGGTTTTTAACTTTATGTACGAACGTGGTTACTATCCAGCTTACGATTTAAAACAACTATTAAAAAATGATATTCAAAATGTGCAAAAGGCAATACAAATGCAATATTAAAATGAAGATATGGAAATTATCTTTAGAGGAAAACTATAGTTTATTTATAGAAAATCAAATAGTTAAGACTAAATGGTAATTTCCATTGTTAATAAATTGATTAAATGCTAAAAATATAGATTCATTCTAAAATATTAAAGAAATTATACTAGCGCTGTTTTAGAATGGTGAACCCCTTCAAGTTTTTTTAGTGAGTTTTAATCAAATATTAAATACTCTTGAGAATAAGTATTTATATGATACATCTAGTTGAATGTTATTTTCCTTTGGCACTAAGTATGTTTAGCACGTTTTTCTTTTGGGAAAAATAAGAATATACATTAGTGGAAAGGATAGGATTTAATGGTTACCAAAACCGATAATACAAGCTATTTAACCTCTTCTGTTTATTTGACCCGTAATCTATGGTCAGGTATCTTGTTTGGACTAGGATTAGTAGCTTTTATAGATGAAACTATTTTTCATCAACTGCTGCATTGGCACCATTTCTATGATAAATCTACAACAGATATTGGACTCATTTCAGATGGTCTTTTTCATGCTTTTAGTTGGTTTGCAACGATTGGTTCCTTGTTCATAGTTGCTGATCTTCGTCGTAGAGATGCATTTTGGTTGAAAAGGTGGTGGAGCGGATTAATGCTTGGTAGTGGTGGGTTTCAATTATATGACGGTATAATTCAACATAAACTAATGAAAATACACCAGATTCGATACGTAGAGAATGTTCTTATCTACGATGTAATATGGAATATAATTGCGACTGTAATGCTCTTATTTGGCATTCTGCTAGTTTTTCAGACAAGAACTGATGAAAGATTATTGAGAGGTAAAAGCTTAAATGAACAATAACCATCTTCATCATGAAATATGGAATGCACTGGATATTTTACTATTCGTATTCATTTTAATTATGTTAATCATTTATATAGTAGCCACGATTTTATCAAATCGCCATTACAAACGATGGCCGTTATATCGAATTGTCTTCTGGGTTTTAGGGCTTATTTGTGCGGCAATAGCAGTTGTTGGGCCATTAGCTTATCGTGCTCATAATGACTTCACAATACATATGCTTGTGCATTTACTCCTTGGGATGCTTGCTCCAATTTTTATAGCATTAGCAGCTCCGATGACTCTTTTTTTACGAACGCTCAATGTGAAAGTAGCGCGACGTCTTTCAAGTGTATTAAAGAGTAAGCCGCTACAAATCCTTACTCATCCCATTATCGCAACCTTGCTTAATCTAGGAGGGCTATGGATTCTCTATACTACTAATTTATACTCGATGATGCACAAAAGTATACTTCTTCATTTGTTCATACATTTCCACGTTTTTATTGCAGGATATTTGTTTACCACATCAATGATTTATATTGATCCAATATCCCATAGATATAGTTATAAATACCGATCAATTATTTTAATAGTTGCATCAGCTGGTCATGGGATATTATCAAAATACATATATGCTCATCCGCCTGCTGGTGTAGTCACTGAACAAGCTGAAATCGGGGGCGTGCTGATGTATTATGGTGGGGATTGCGTTGATATTGTTCTTATTTTTATACTTTGTTTGCAATGGTCTAGGGGCAGCAGATCGAGAACAAAAGGTAATAATGTATTAAGTTCATGGTAATTATTAGATTTTTTGAAATTAAAAACTTTGAAATGCAATTTGGTCATACTGTACTTAAAAGAAACTTTGATAAAAATCAGTATTTTATTTTCATTTTTAAAATTTATAAATAAAAAGCAGCTAGCAAAAGCTAACTGCAGCGAGAAAATTACATCCATGAATTTAAGGAGTATAACTATATCATGGTTAAATATAGTATGAACAAAAAATGTAAGCTTATACTATGAAATTAAAAAGAGCAGTTATTTATTATGACTGCTCTTTAATGGTAAGAAATAAAGCCTGGGTAAGAAGCAGACTTTATTATAAATAGTGTGTGTGAAAGATCGATTTTTATTCCAAAAGGGTAGTTCTATTCTTAGGATAGAGATGTTAATTAAGTACAGTGTATTTTCATATTAAACTTAATATTTTTTTGACGTGTTAATTTTGTATCATATGTTAATTCTTTAATATAAAAACCAAAGTTTTTGTGCTTAATGTATCTTTTTATCTACATATTTTCCGTAATCAGGTACAGCAATTTTATCGAATTCTTGAACGAGTGTTTTAAGGCTTGTTGATAGCAATTCACCTGACATTGGTATTCCGTGTCCAGTAACAGTGACTAGAGGCTTTAATTTTTCTAATTTAATAACGGATTCTTTAGCAGCGTTCCAGTCTGTTGTTAAATAACGAGGCGGACCGCTTATTTCCTGTTCTTGAGTAATTACCTTATATAGATATTCCTGTTTCACTGTAACAAAAGCGTCCCCTGCAATTAATGTTCGGTCTTTTTCTCGGAATAATGAAATATGACCTGGAGTGTGTCCTGGTGTATGCACCCATCTAAACTCTGGCATATGAGGAACAGTTCCATCTGCAGGTAGTACTTTTATGCTATTTCCTAAATCAATCGGTTCATTAGGGAACAAAGGCGACATTTTCGCTACCATACCACCTTCAACTGTTGGATCTGGTTCAGGATAGCTTTGTAGTCCAGTCAGGAAAGGTATTTCCATTTGATGGGCATAGACTGGAACATCCCAATACTTGATGAGTTCAATTATTCCCCCAACATGATCAAAATGCCCATGAGTTAAAATAATTGCTTTAGGGCGACTATTTGTACCAAATCGCGTCTCAGTGACAGAGATAATTTCATTTGCACATTTAGGCATTCCAGCATCAATTAAAACAAAATCATTGCTCTTGGGATGTCCAACAAAACAGATGTTGACGATTTGAATCGTGTAACAAAATAAATCAGGCAATACTTCAATGCCATGACCACTTTCAATTGAAGTTGCCGGAATAAACTTGTAATCACTTCCATAATTCATTTCATTGTCCAATTTTTCTCCCCCTTAATTTATTCCAATATGACATTATAGTTCCCTAATTTTGAAAATCCATTTTGGAGCATTTGAGAAAAGAATGAGTGGGGGATTACAAAAAACAATAACTTAGACTTAGAATTAAGGGGGAGATATGTTAATTCATTTAAAATGTAAACAAAGAATATTGATTTTAAAGTCGTAGTTTATACTATTTTTTGGAGTTTAAGTGTATATCTTTTAAGAGGATATACCAAGTTCTTTTATTTTGATAATTACTTGAAACTTGAACGGGAAAAACATGATCAAGCCCCCATTCTAATTCGTTTATTTCATTTTCAAGTCCTGTTGGATAGAGTAAAAGGATCTTAAAATTATTTTTAACAATATTTGATAAAACGGTTTGTAATTCAAGCGTTTCAGTTAAGCTTCCGCCCCATCTAACAAATAAAATGGATTGAGAATTATGAATTCTTTCGTAAAGGTTATCAATTCTTCGATCTAATTTTTGTTTAAAATCATGATATGTGATGAACCAATCTTCATTCGGAATAACAGGGAAATCGTGATAAGATGTTACGTTATATTTTGTATCTTTTATAATATGAGAAAAAACAGGTTGTATCACGCCATCATTAAACACGACATTTTGCTCCGGCATTGCTTGCATGTTTTTTAAATCCATAAAGTCTACGAAATTATTTTTCAATAATGTGTTGATAGAAGAAAGATTCGGTGATACAAACCAATCTAGAGGACCTGAGTATTTCCGCAGCTTATATTTTTTTAGATGAATAGCAGTATAACAATTTTCCCCTAAACTAATAACATCATCATACATTCCTTGAAGCTTTTTCATTTCCAATACAATCATCCTTTTTTAGAAAAATTAGAAGGTATATATAAATTCTAAAAAGCGTTATTATGACACAAAATATGCTTTTGAAAAATAGGAGAACGGGTTAATTATAAATAATATATGTATGTATAAAACCTCCTGTGAAAAGGCTCACAGGAGGTTAAACTAAGGCGTATTTCGAGTTATGTACCATTTGTTGAGGTAAGAATTGTGAGTGATAATTCATGGCCTTTCTATAATAAAGGGGAAAAAACAGAAATACATTGAAGTTAGTTGTGAACAAATTGTAATTTAAAATTGAGAGGAAATAAGAAGCCCGAGTTGCTTCATTATGCAACTCGGGCATTATTTAATCTCTTCCTAACTTAATTATATCATGTAAATCAAATTCGAAATAGACTATTTCTTCTCATTTACTCCTGCTACAATCAAGAACACATGCATAGTAAGGAGAGATGTTATATGAGTTCTTTCGTTCTCGATTTTCAGGAAATAGAAAAGGGGCAGCTTTCACTCGTCGGCGGAAAAGGTTTGAATTTAGGGGAGTTATCTAACATTCAAGGTATAGAGGTGCCAGAAGGATTTTGTGTGACAACGGTAGGATATGAAAAGGCCATCGAGCAAAATGAAAATCTTCAAACTTTGTTGCAGCAGCTAACCAAGTTGAAACTTGAAGACCGAGCTCAAATTGGTGAAATGAGTAAGGAAATTAGAGAAGTCATTATAGCAGTACAAATCCCTTCTGATGTAGTGGAAGCGGTAGCTCATTATCTCTCACGTTTTGGAAATGAACATGCGTATGCCGTGCGTTCTAGTGCTACGGCTGAAGATTTACCGTATGCCTCGTTTGCAGGTCAACAAGATACGTATTTAAATATTATCGGAAAAGAAGCGATTTTACAGCATGTAAGAAAGTGCTGGGCTTCTTTATTTACAGAGCGAGCAGTCATGTACCGTATGCAAAATGGTTTTGAACATAATCAAGTTTCTATATGTGTTGTCGTTCAAAAAATGGTTTTCCCGCAGGCTTCGGGAATTTTATTTACGGCTGATCCGGTTACTTCTAACCGAAAGGTGCTATCAATTGATGCCAGTTTTGGACTTGGTGAGGCGTTAGTATCAGGACTGGTCTCTGCCGATAATTATAAAGTAAAAGAAGGTAAAATTACTGAAACGATGATAGCGACTAAAAAATTAGCTATTTATGCTGTAAAAGAGGGCGGAACAGAGACGAAACAAATTGATTCAGCTCAGCAAAAGATTCAAACATTGTCTGAACGACAAATATTACAACTCGCACAGATTGGGAGACAGATTGAAGCTTATTTTGGCTGTCCGCAAGATATTGAATGGTGTTTAGCCCGTAATACATTTTATATTGTTCAAAGCAGGCCGATAACGACTTTATATCCAATTCCGGAAGAAAATGATGGGGAAAATCATGTATATATATCAGTTGGTCACCAACAAATGATGATCGATGCGATGAAACCATTAGGGTTATCTTTTTTCCTGTTAACGACAAGTGCCCCAATGCGTAAAGCGGGAGGACGGCTGTTTGTTGATGCTACGCAACAATTAGCTTCACCTGCTAGCAGAGAGTATTTAATAAATACGTTAGGAAAATCAGATCCACTCGTAAGAGATGCATTAACGACTATAATCGAGCGAGATAATTTTATTACATTGTTGCCGGATGATGAAAAAGAAAAGAGTGTTGGTAAAGGTGTGCCACCTGTAAGCACGCAACCAGAAATCGAAAATGATCCAGCAATCGTTACGGAATTAATAAAGAATAGTGAAGCATCACTTGAAGAGTTAAAAGAAACTATGCAACTGAAATCAGGAGTGGACGTACTTGATTTTATTTTGGAAGATATTCAGCAATTAAAGAAAGTATTGTTTAATCCGCAAAGTATAGCAGTTATTATGGCAGGTATGAATGCTTCAACATGGATCAATGAAAAAATGGAGCAATGGCTGGGCGAAAAGAATGCAGCGGACACCCTTTCTCAATCGGTGCAAAATAATATTACGTCGGAAATGGGTTTAGCATTAATGGAAGTTGCTGATGTGATTCGGCCGTACGAAGAAGTTATTGCGTATTTACAACATGTAGAAAATGATAGCTTTTTAGATGAACTCGTTCAGTTTAAAGGCGGAGAAAAAGCTCGAGAGGCAATAGATGCTTTTCTAAATAAATACGGAATGAGATGTAGCGGAGAAATCGACATTACGAAAACGCGCTGGAGTGAGAAGCCAACAACCATTATCCCGATGATTTTAAATAATATAAGAGATTTTGAATATGGTGCAAGTAAACGGAAATTTGAAGAAGGACTGCAAGAAGCTTTGAAAAAAGAAGAAGAGTTAGTAGATCGATTGCAGCAATTGCCGGATGGAAAACAAAAAGTAGAAGAAACGAAGCGAATGATTCGCAATATCCGTAATTTTATCGGCTATCGTGAATATCCGAAATACGGTATGATTAATCGTTATTTCATATATAAGCAGGCGTTACTAAAAGAAGCTGAGCAACTTGTGCAGAGCGGTGTCATTCATGAAGTTGATGATATATACTATTTAACTTTTGAAGAACTTCACGAAGTTGTTCGCACGAAGAAACTAAATTATGAGCTTATTCATAAACAAAAAAATGATTATAAATTATATGAAAAACTAACGCCTCCTCGTATAATGACGTCTGATGGAGAAATCATTACAGGTAAATATAAACGAGAAAACCTCCCAGCTGACGCGATTGCAGGTCTGCCTGTTTCTTCTGGAGTAGTTGAGGGGAGAGCTCGCGTTATTTTAAACATGGAAGAAGCGAATTTAGAAGAGGGAGATATATTAGTTACAGCTTTTACTGACCCTGGCTGGACGCCATTATTTGTATCTATAAAAGGACTAGTCACTGAAGTCGGCGGACTTATGACTCACGGGGCGGTTATTGCACGGGAATATGGATTACCGGCAGTCGTTGGAGTAGAGAACGCTACGAAATTAATAAAAGATGGGCAACGAATACGAGTACATGGAACAGAAGGGTATATTGAAGTGTTGTAATGAAGTAAAAGATCATCCGCTATAAATAGTGGATGATCTTTTTATTTTGCAATAACTCACTTCTTTAAGCCAGCTGCATAAAAAGGTCCATGAACTGCGATTGTTGATAAAATACGAGCAATTTCCTCTGGTGTTTCTTTTTGGCCACTATTTAACCATTGCTGAATGACACCAATATGAGCAGATGCCATATAAGAAGCTAAATATTGGCTTGGAACAAGTAAATTTTCCTTATTAATGAGAGCACCATTCGTATCTTCAAATAATGTTTTCCACATAAAGTCTTTCAACTTTGTTTGAAAAGATAAATCTCCTTTTGGGCTTAATACAGCTTTCATAAAATCACTATTTTCATTTAGAAATTCAAGAATAGAAGTGATAAGTAGAAACGGCATTGTTGGAGAAGGATTCGATCCGAGATCCGCAATCACTTCTGGGAATCTCTTTTTTGCAATGCTAGAAAACTCATACATAATGTCTTCTTGGCATTTTGTCATTAAATCAAATTTATCTTGATAGTGCGTATAGAAAGTACCGCGATTAATGTTTGCTTTCGTTGTAATATCTTTCACTGTAATGGCGTCAAAACCTTTGTCCTCAATTAATTCCACCAATGCATTTCGTATGGCAGTTTTCGTACGAACAACACGTAAATCTAAATTACTATCGCGCAAAGCATGTCCCTCCTTAATTTTAGCCAACACATTTCAAGAAAGTGTCTTATAACCGACACATTCACGATTTTTGATTATTGTATAAGGTTCAACTCGAACATATAATTCAAATATAAATAAACAACACGTTGTTGGTTATTATAAATCAAATGATAGGAGGAGAAAAGAAAATGTTTAAAAATAAACTTTTATTATTATCACCAGTTATTGCCCTACTTGTTGTTTTTATTTTTTCATTAACGTTATTTCCAACCGTTCAACCTCAGCCGAAAAACTTGCCAATCGCAATTGTAAATGAGGATCAAGGAGTAGAAATTCCGAATCAACCGAAGATGAATATGGGGCAAACAATTGTTGATAATATGAAAAAGACATCAAAATCAGAAGAAGAACCTGCGGTGAAGTGGATAGAAGTGAAAAATGAGGAAACCTTGCAAAACGGTTTAAATGATCAAGAGTATTATGCAGCGTTAGTCATTCCGAAAGACTTTAGTACAAAACAAGCATCATTACGAACACCACATCCATCTTCGCCAGAGGTAGAAATATTTATAAATCAAGGAATGAATACAGCAGCATCAACTATGGCAGGGCAAATGTTAAATGGTGTAGTTGATAATATGAACAATACTGTTCGCGCGCAACTATTAGAAGGATATAAAGCAAAAGGAGTTACGTTAACAGCAGATCAAGTTTCAAATGTAGTAACACCGATTACAAAGAAAGTGATAAATGTAAATGAAATTGGCAAAAACAGTGCGAACGGTAACTCGCCAATTTCTTTATTCCAACCGTTATGGATTGCAAGTTTAGCGAGCGCAGCAATTATCTTTATTGCGATAAGTAAAATGCCAGTAGGTACAAGAAAAGAAAACTTCATATTAAAACTAAAACAAATCATAACAGGGGCTGTCGCAGCATTTGTCATTGGGTTCGGTCTTACATGGATTGCGGATGGAATGGTAGGACTAAATATTTCAAATTTCACTGATACGGCACTGTTTTTAACTATTACGTCCTTTAGTTTCTTCTTAATGATATCGGCGGTACTTTCAATAGTCGGACTAAAGGGAATCAGTATATTTGCTCTCTTACTATTCTTTGGTGCACCGTTATTATCATTAGCGCCTGAAATGTTGTCTCCATTTTACCAAGACTGGGTGTATACATGGTTGCCGATGCGATTTATGATTGAAGGACTTAGAGAAATATTCTTCTTCGGAAAAGGGTTAAGCTGGAGTACACCTGTTATTGTGCTTATTTGGATTGGTGCGGTAAGTATCGTTATTATTTTAGCGACTGCTTTCAAACATAGTGCAATAAAGGAACATACAACAGAATTAAACGCTTAGAACAAAGAACGTTTCACTCGTAGTGAAGCGTTCTTTTTGTGGTGAAATGATTATTAGTCTATAGGGAGATGAAGAGTTCGTATTTGCGGTTTATTTTGTATACATGCTCTTACTATTTCAAATTGCATAAAGTGTTATGTGAAATAATGGAGGGGATACGATGTATAGTTCGAATTATTATGATTGGTATAGGCAAAATGATAAGCTGATTCGTGATATTGAGAAAGCAATTAACGGAGAGTTTAGTGCTATAAATTGTTACGCGAAATTAGCTAACATGGCTCCAAATACGGCAGAACGAAATCAAATTCTTGAAATTCGTAACGATGAAATAAAGCATTTTCATCAGTTTGTACAGATCTATACAAATTTAACTGGTCAGCAGCCAAAACCACAAATTACAGAAGAATGTCCGAATACGTACTTACAAGGATTAGAATTCGCAATACAAGATGAACAGAAGACAGTGGATTTTTACTTGGAAATTGCAGATGAGACATCAGATACACATTTGAAAGAGTTACTGCGTAGAATAGCTGCCGATGAACAAAATCATGCGGTGTGGTTTTTATATTATTTTGTGAAGACGAAGTGAATGCTTAAGGAATTAAAACCGTTTCACTAGTAGTGGGACGGTTTTTGTGATGAAATACAAGTTATATATAGTAGCTGAATTTCGTATATAATGTATGAAACAAAAATGGAAACAAATATGTTAGGAGTAAACATATGAAAAGAGGAATCTTTGTAGAAATTCCAAATGAATATAATAATTTACTTTGGAAAGTATTAAAGCCAATTCATATTCCTTCATATGATTGGTGGGTAGGGAGTGAGGAGTCATACTTAGTAGCACGTGGTGGATTGGATGAAGCGTTATTTCCAGAAGAACCAAGTGTAATGGAAGGATCGGATTTGAACAGGTTATTTAAAGCCAACGTATATTATCTTATTTTTGCAGATTTAAAAGCATATCTCAAAGGAGAAATAGTACTAGATATTGAAACATATGAAGAGTTTATGGAAAGTAAGTGTGAGATAGTCGTATTAGTGGCGGACGGTCAATACATACAAATTTATGCGGAAGACCAAAAAGCGATTGAACTGATGTATGAAAACGCACGAAATCAGGGGTTTTATGTAGAATATGTTACAGACGAAAATGACGGTAGAACACGTTTGTCAGTATAGTAAGAATTTGAAAGGGGAAACGCAATATGGAGAGAACTATAAGTAAAGAATATACAATTCGAACCGCTACTGAAGAGGAAAGCGATAACATTATTACTCTATTAAAAGAAGTAGCACAATGGCTACAACATAAAGAAGTGGACCAGTGGCAGTACCTTTTAGGAGGAGAAGCTACGGCTGAAATATTAGAAGGTATAAGAGAGAAATATACATATGTGGTTACGAAAGAAGATGAAATTATCGGTACAGTTACAGTATCTCCTAAACAAAATGAATGGGATGAATATATTTTTGGTAAAGAGGAAGTTTCTAATTCATTATATATTCATAGATTTGCGGTGAATCGGAAGTATAAGGGGAACGGAATCGGAGAATGGATGTTACAGTGGGTAGAAGAGAATGTACAACATGACAAAGAGTTTTTAAAACTAGATTGTGTAGGGCATAATCGCATATTGAATGATTTTTATAAGAGCAATGGTTTTGAATATGTTGGCAGTACAGATGGATTTAGTAAGTTTCAAAAGAAAAGGGGAGAGTAAATGAATCAAATTAATACTGGTTTAGTTAAAAGATTAATAGGGGGAACAGTTTCCTGACTGGACACATTTAGAGGTGAAACCTGTAAAGTTTAGTGGGCATGATAACAGAACATTTCACTTAGGGGATGAGTGTAAGATTGCCAAGTGATGCAGCGATGTTATGGATGTTTTTTGATAAAAGTAGTAGAAAGATATGTAAAGAAGTACTACAAATAGATGAAGAAACGTGGAATAGAGCGAGAGGATGGGCACTTTGGAAAGCGTTAATTACATATGATGCGAATAAGAGTAGTAATAAGATAGTGGCAGAAGAATCGTATCGTGTCATTTAAGTAATTGTGGATGATTATGGACAGTAATAGAAAAAGCCTATTTTGAATCATACGATCAAAATAGGCTTTTTTATATGATTAATCGATACTTAAAGCTTTTTTACCCATTTGATTATAACTGTGCTCAAATCGGGATTTTACCATTGGCTGGTCTTTTTTACCGTCTAGTGGGTCATTATAATAAATGTTACGATCATCTACACCAGTTATGATAATAGTATGTGCATTTCTGTATCCATTTACGGTTTTTCCTTGAGGTGTTTTCCAAGTTTGTTCTAGTTGTGGAGCAGTTATTTTGTTTCCTACCCACGCTACAACTGGTTTACCATTCCGTACATAGCTTTCTAATACAGAGAAATCCTGTCCTGTTAAATCTGTACCTCTTGCATGTTTATCAAGTAATTGTTTCAATGGTGCCGGGTTAATAGAGTAACCATAATTTATTCCTCTTACATCACCAACGAATCCGATGTCTGGATCACCCCAAACTGAAATTTTTCCATCACCTGTAGTCTGGCGTCGAGTTGTATCAAATGGCATTTGATTAGCAAAGTCTACTTTATTTAATGAGCGTCCTGTATAGTATTCTAAAAGCATTTGGAGTGAAACAACTGCACTTCCTTTTTGTAGTTCCGGCAATTGATTAATGGCAGGAACATTTAAGAGGAGCTTTGGACGTAAGAGATAAGACATGTTTATCCATTTCGGTCCTTTATCTGTACGAATTTGTACCCATCCGTCATCTCCCATAGCTAATTCTTCGATGCCGCCTTGTGGAGCATACTTTCCAGATATTTTAGAAGAAAAATTAGGGCTATCGTAAGCAAAAAATGTTCTTGGTATGTATGTTAGTTCTTTTCCTTCACCCTCTTTTAAATATGGATTCATCCATTGAAGCCCTTCGCTAGTGCGAATTTTTAACCAGATGCTATTTTCTTCAACGACTGTTACAGTTTGAGGGGGATATTTACCAACCACGTATCCTGTTCTTGACGGTCTATCAAAGGTAACAAAGTTTTTATCAATGTAGACTTGTTTCTCTTTTAATGGTGTCCACTTTAACCCATGATCCGTCGCAATTTTAATCCATCCGTTTTCAGATTCATCGAATACAGTAACGGTTTGTGGTGCATATTCAGCAAGTATACCTGAATGAAGAGAGGTTTCAGGATAAATAAAATAATGTTGTTTCATAGTAACTTGCTTTAATTTAATTTCTTTATCTTTCGATTGGTCTGTGCGAGCAACTAAACTTGCAGCTTCTGCACGGGTAATCGTGTTATCTGGATACCAATGACTACCACCATAGCCCAGTGAAATACCAAGAGCAACAAGAAGATTAGCCGATTTTTCACTCCAATGCCCTTTTAAATCTCGGAATACAGTAGGTAGTTTTTCAGTGGCTTTTTTGTCTAAGTTATATGCATGAACAAGCATAGAGGCCATAGCAGCTCTCGTTAGCTTTCCAGAAGGTTCGAAATTTCCATTCCCGACGCCTTTAATAATCCCAGCTTTTTCAACTGCAGCAATATAAGGAGTAGCCCAATGTTTTTGGGAATCTTTAAATGATGGCTTTGCTGAAGGGTCTATTTGTAAGTTTAATATTTTTGCCATGATAATTGCGGCAGAAGCTCTATCAATTTCAAGATTAGGTCCAAATGTACCGTCTGGTAAGCCAGATAAGACTTTTTTCTTTACTAAATAATCAACGGACGGCTTTGCCCAGCCAATAACATCAGGAAATTGATAGTAGTAATCGTCTTCGTCTTCGTAATTCTCCAATTGCGCATTATTTTTTTGTGTTACAGTTTCACTCACAGCGAAAGAACTAGATGGAGCGATGATAGCACCAAATAGCAACGCACTTGCCATAGTTATTTTTATTGTTTTCAAATTTCCATTCTCCTTCTATTTTTATGTGGGATAATTTAAAGAGTAAATTGAAAAAAGAAATAATTTAGTTACAAAATGTATGTTTGGAATGAGCATATGTAACATGTATGAAAGATATTATATGATAATTTTTGGAGACTGACAATAAAAATGTAAGATTATTGCTTGTGTCATTTTCAAATGAAAAGAAGGAATTTAATATAATTATACAGAATATTTAGATAAATAGGGGGTGTCGAATTTTGAGTGAAATTGAATTAAAAAGGAATGTAATTAAGACAGGGAGTGAGAAGAGCATCATTCTTCGGTTTATACTCGCTAGTCTCGTTGGGGTGTTTATGTTTTTCGTACCAGTTACGATAAATGGCGCTTCTTCCATAATGATTGATCATATCGTGTCGTGGATTAGAGCTTCGGTTCCGAGCGTCGTACCTTATTACGCACTACTCGTTATGGTAATGGGTGCAATTTATCCGTTTTATACGAAAAAATGGAATACATCTATCGTAGATATTTGCTTTTCGACTTTAAAAGTGGTTGGCGTCGTTTTCGGTGTATTATATTGTTTGAAAGTAGGGCCAGCTTGGTTCTTTGCGCCAGATGTTGGGCCGTTTTTGTATGAGAAACTAGTAATATCGGTAAGTTTACTCGTTCCGATTGGTTCGGCTTTTTTAGCATTATTAGTCGGGTATGGATTACTTGAATTTATCGGTACGTTTTGCCGTCCGATTATGAGGCCGTTATGGAAAACACCTGGACGATCAGCAATTGATGCGGTTGCGTCCTTTGTGGGAAGTTATTCACTGGCTTTATTAATTACGAACCGTGTCTATAAAGAAGGAAAGTATACAACAAAAGAAGCAGCCATTATCGCTACAGGATTTTCTACAGTATCCGCAACATTTATGATCATCATCGCAAAAACATTAGATATTATGCATTTATGGAATGTTTATTTTTGGACGACTCTCGTTGTAACATTCATCGTAACTGCTATCACCGTAAGACTTCCACCCCTTAGTAGAAAACCAGATACATATGTAACAGAAGAAGGGTTCCCAGAGCCTGTTTATAAAGAGAAAATGTTAGAACGCGCTTGGGAAGATGCATTAGAAGTATCAAAAACTGCACCAAGCGTTATGAAAAATATCGCAGTGAACTTAAAAGACGGCTTTATTATGACAATGGGAATTTTACCATCTATTATGTCTGTAGGGTTAATTGGTATTGTCTTAGCGAAGTTCACACCAATATTTGATTGGATCAGTTATATTTTTTATCCTTTTACATGGGCTTTGCAACTGCCAGAAGCAGACTTAGCTGCTAAAGCGGCATCCGTCGGTATTGCGGAAATGTTTTTACCATCATTATTAGTAGTTAGTGCACCACTTGTGACAAAGTTTGTCATTGCGGTTGTTTCGGTATCATCTATATTGTTTTTCTCAGCATCCATTCCTTGTATTTTATCGACAGATATTCCGTTAAAAGTATCAGAACTTATTATTCTGTACGTACAAAGAACGATATTAACATTGCTTATCATTACGCCGATTGCTTATTTGTTGCTTTAAAAAGGGGAAAGGTATAAAAAGAATCCTTCTATAAAAGGAAGGATTCTTTTGTTTAGTGTTTTTATCAAGTAAATACTTTAAAATGTACACTTTTTTGATGTTTTATTTGTTTTTCGAATATGACGTAATACTTCTTAAGAAAATTCCTAATCCTGCAAAAAAGAATCCTAAGCATAATAAGCTGCCTGGCGTTCCCCAAGTAATTTGATCTAGCATTTTTATATCCTCCCATTTACCCCATATGAATTAACTGTAAAACTTTCACTTTATTATTATATAGTATTTTTTGGGTGTAATCCAGAATTATCCATACTACCAAATTGAAAAAATAATCTTTTTGTAGAAATAATAGCGTTTTTGGTGTGCAAATCTTTCAATAATGCACACTAGACCTTTAGAAAAAGAAAAACCTTACATGAAATGAAACCAATATAAATGTAGCTTGATATAATGGGATGGACACGGTATTTGTTACAGGCTTTTACGGATTATTATGTAAGAAGGTATTAAAACTTGAATTTTAAGTGCATTTAAAAGTTAGTGTTAATGTTTTAATATCTATATAATTAAATGTTTATTTCTGTGATATAGTAAGAAAAAGGGGGCTTACAAATGGAAATCATTCACGAAAGAGCAAAGCTACGGTTAATGGATAGTAATGATGTCGAAACTTTGTTTTCGATTGTAGAAGGAAATCGGGAAATTTGGGCGTATTTAATCTCTAAAATGGATAGTATGCAAGATATGCAGCAATATGTGCAAAAAGCGATACAAGGTTATGGAAAAGGTACGCAAATCCCTTTCGTTGTAGTGGATCAACAGACGAATAAGATTGTAGGGAGTACACGTCTATATAATATTTCAGTGGAAGATAAAACAGTCGAGTTAGGACAAACGTGGTATCATCCAAGTGTCCAGCGTACGAGTATCAATACAGAGTGTAAGTATATGCTTCTCCAGTATGCTTTTGAAAAACTGCATATGCTCAGGGTACAAATTAAGACGGATGCAAGAAATGAAAAAGCACAACGAGCAATTGAAAGGTTAGGCGCAGTAAAAGAGGGTGTGCTTAGAAATGAAAGAAAATTATCAAATGGTTATGTGAGAGATGCAGTTGTGTACAGTATTATCTCAAGTGAATGGCCAGACGTGAAAGAACAATTGTTAGAAAAATTAGAGTTGTATAAAGAAAAGCTATAATTCGTGTTTTGAAAGGTATATTGTTCTTAAGGCATGAAAAATATACCTTTTTTCTTACAAAATGCTACTTTATTTTAATTCCTTTTGTTTCATCGTTCCCTTCTGAGACAAAATTCGTTACAATGTAGTTGTATGGTAATAAACTTATGAATTTAAAACATGTAATGAAAACCGCAAATGAAAATGAATTGATAATCCTCAATTTTAAATGAAAACCCTTTTATACATAAATAACAAGTAAAGTTCCTTCTTTTAAATAAACTCAAACAAAACGATTTGATATAAATGTTTTTTTATAGAAGTATGGATGATGTACGGAGGCAATTACAAATGAAAGAAAATAAGAAGAGTAAGAAAAGGCGAATCTTTCAAGTATTTTTACTAATGATTTGTTCTGCTATTTTATATGTAAGTTATGCAGCTTACGATATTTGGAGTTATCGTTTTAAAACAGATGATAGCGTGAAAACGGATGCTGGTATCGTACTAGGAGCAGCTTCTTGGAATGGAAAACCATCTCCTGTATTTAAAGAAAGAATTAATCATGCGATTTCTTTATATAAGAACGGAAATATTAAAAAGATTATTTTTACAGGTGGTACAAAGTTCGAGGCAGAGCTTGAGGAAGCGCGTACTGCAAGAGTATATGCAATGAAACAAGGTGTAAAAGAGGAAGATATTTTAATTGAAACAAAATCCCTTTTCACTGAAGAAAATTTAAAGAATGCGAAGGAAGTTGGAATAGAGAACGGAATACGCACATACACGATTGTAAGTGATCCACTTCATATGAAACGCGCAATGAGAATCGCAAAACATATTAATATTGAAGCGTATGCTTCACCAACGCCGACATCAGCATATAAAACGTTAGATACAGAAATACCATTCTTCTTTAAAGAATTATTCTCGTATATTGGATATGTAACCTCGTTGCCATTAAAGGTATTGAAGGGAGACTAATAAGAAAAGAACCTATCTTTAAATAGGAACTTTTCTTATTAGTCAAAAACATTGTATTTTTATCGGAATAGTGAAACAATAGAGAGGTAGCTTCATATAATCATAATGACAAAATGAACGGTTTATGAATCGAACATAAAGGAGATTATAGTATGGCACTCTCATTTGTTGAAACAGAAAAACAATCTTTCATTATTGAACAAATAAATAAATTGATTCCGAAGTTCATGGAAAGGGAGCATCAACTAAGTGAATTAGGATCATTTCCGTATGAAAATATAAATGATTTGAAAGATATCGGATATACGAAATTAACGTTACCGAAGGAATTTGGTGGTAGTGCGATTTCTTTATATGACTTCGTTCTATTTCAAGAGAAAATTGCGGAAGGCTGCGGGGCTACTGCATTATCGATTGGCTGGCATCTTGGCATTGTGAAAGAACTAGCGGAAAATCGCTCTTGGAATGATGAGATGTTTAAATGGTTTTGCGAAGAAGTGCGAAATGGGGCGCTCTTTAATAGGGCAGCAACAGAACCGAAAACAGGGAGTCCGACGCGTGGCGGTAAACCAGAAACAATAGCGGTTCAACAAGGCGAGAAGTGGGTTATAAATGGAAGGAAAACTTTTACAACGATGGCGCCAGTACTTGATTATTTTATTATTTCAGCGAGTATGGAAGGCCGTGAAGAAGTTGGTGAGTTTGTTATTCCAAGAAATACAATCGGTGTATCCATTGAAGAAACGTGGGATAGCGTTGCGATGCGAGGGACTGCTAGCCACGACCTTGTCTTACAAAATGTAGAGATAGAAAGTCGCTTTTTGACGGATGTAAAAGGCGGGAAAGTGAAACAAAAGGGTATTGGCTGGTTGCTACATATACCAGCATGTTATTTAGGAATTGCACAATCAGCAAGAAATTATGCAGTTCAGTTTGCGGGATCATACAAACCAAATAGTTTAAACCATTCTATTAGTTTATTACCGAATGTTAGAAGATTAGTTGGAGAATTAGAACTCGAGCTTATGCAAGCTCGCGTCTTTTTATATCAAATTGCGAAAAAATACGATGAGGCAGAAGATAAACTGTCACTGCAAGCAGAATTAGCGGCAGTGAAATACGCCGTAACAAATGCGGCGATATCGATAGTGGATAAATCAATGCGCATCGTAGGAGCAAAAAGTTTATCAGAAAAAAATCCGCTTCATCGTTACTATTTAAACGTAAGAGCAGGATTACACAATCCGCCGATGGACGATGCAACACTATCTATGTTGGCGGATGCTGCGTTTCGGTCGTAGTTTTTTTAGCTTGAACTTTATTATTTAAGTGCAATATAGTTGTTTTGAAAGCACGTGTTTGATTAGTAATCGAACACGTGCTTTTTATTCGTTGGATATACTAGTTTAAAAAGCACGCGTTTTAATATAAATGCTTATCATGATTTTGTAAGTGTTCCTTGTTGGAAAAACATTTGCCATCTTCCCTCTATTAGTTTCCAAATGGAGCTTCACAAAGTATTCTGCATTCTAGTTTCATCTCTTACACGATATGTTGCCAACACTGTATCGTCTGATATAGAGTATATTTCAAAATTAGAAAGAGTCATAAGGGTCACTATACACGCCCCTCAACTTAAGCAATTAATTGTTCACCAAAACGAAAAAAATAAGCCGAATTTATCTTGGGATAAATTCGGCTTTTAATTGTTAGAAATTATATTTGGTCATTTTAAGATTTCCGATAGCCTAAAAAACATAAAAGATTAAATAATAGTAATCCTCCACCAAAGTACCACGAATATCGGAATGCTTGAATAAGCTCATCTGTTTCCATATTGCCTTGTGAATCCATAAATGTTGCGGCAACTGCGGCACCAAATGCAATTGCAACGTTTTGTAACATACGTTGCACAGCTCCAATCGTACCTTGTTTCTCTTTAGATACAGATGTCATAATTGATGCAATATTAGCAGGCTGGAAAATTCCCCCTCCACCCCCATATAGAAGTAATAAGCTCACCATTATATATGGTGACCAATGGGCTTGGATAAAGCTTAATCCAACAAATGCTATAAACATAACACATAAACCTATTTTCATAAGTAATTTTGGCCCAAAACGTTCCATGTATTTTCCTGCTATTCGCGAAAATATTACTAAACCAAGCGGGGCTGATAATAAAACAAATCCTGTTTGCCAAGGAGTTAATTGCGTAAATGCTTGTAGGAAATAGGGTGGAATGATAAAAATAATTGCTGAGGCCACTCCAAAACCTACTGTTGCAAATATAGGAACGATAAAGTTTGAATGCTGGCATAAATGTACATCTATAATAGGGTGTTTTACTTTGGATTCATGAATTATAAAAGTAACTAATAAAATAATTGAAATCATGATATATTCCCATGTAGATATACTTTTCATTCCTACACTTGATCCATGAGAGAAACCAAAAAGAAATAGCAAGGCGCTTAAAGTGAAGTATATATTTCCTAATACATCGATAGGTGATGGATGTATTTCTTCTTTTATAACTCGAGAGATTTTGTAACAAGCCCATAATCCAATTAGGCATAATGGAATGTTAATCAAAAAAATCCATCGCCAACTTCCAAGTGAAATGAAAAATCCTCCTGCAGTGGGACCTAAAATAGGCCCTAATCCTATCATTACTCCTAAGGTACCTAATGCATGACTACGATTTTCAGGGGTGACAAGAGTTGTAATGAGAGCTGCAGATGTAGCTTGTAAAGCAGCAGCACCAATGCCCTGAATGGCTCGGAATACAAGCATTTGCCACATTTCTTGAGATAAACCGCATAATATAGAACTGAAAAGAAATAGAACAAACCCCCACAAACATATTCGGATTCGGCCTACGCGATCACTAAGTTTTCCAAATAAAAGGATAGTGGCACTAAGTGCCGTAACATATATAGTTACACTCCATGCCGTTATAGTTACTGTTGAGTGAAATTCTTTTTCTAGAAATGGTAAAGCAATATTGATAATACCAGTATCTAAAGATGATAAAAACATCCCGATACCAGCAGTCAGGATTACCATTTTTTCACTAAAATGAGAAAGTGCTCGGTTTGCAACAATATTCGTATTATTCATCAAGTTACCACAACCTTTTTACTTAATCTAAGCTTGACGGTAATCGGGCTTTCCTCACAAAATCTTTATTTAAGGTTAATCCCATATAAGGGGTCTTTCCAATCCTACCATTCTTAAGTATTGTAAAAACTGACCCGTATGAACGGCATCATGATAGGCAATTCTTAAAAGCATGTCACCCAAATATCGTTGATAGCCTACATCACTTCTATCAATAAGTCTTGATTCTAATTCTTCAGTTGATATGGATTCAACATATTCTATAAAATTGGAAAAATACGATTGCGATAACTCTATCTCTTTTTCAACAGAAGTGATTGGTTCTTTATCGTATGGAGTATGTATATCTGTCTTTATCGATCCGTCGTTCCTTAAGAGCAAATGATAATGGAAACTTGCACTCCACACATGACGGATCATCTCTCCAAAAGTCATTGCTTCGTTGTCAGGTTTCCAAGAAAGCAAGCTATCAGGAAGTGACCTCCACAGTTTGATAGAGCGCCTTCTCGTTTCTTTTAAATTTAATATACTAAGATCAATTGCATTCATAATACATTCTCCTTTACTGTTAAATTTAAAATAATTGTATCAATTTAATAGTTAGGGTATCATCGAAATATGAATGTATATCCGAATATCTCATATATAGCTAAACTTATTGCTGAACCTACAAGAGCAATTATCTTAGAGTGTTTAATGAATAATCAGGCACTACCTGCTAGCGAATTAGCTTATATGGCAAAGGTGTCACATCCAACAATTAGTTCTCATCTTTCTAAATTAGTAGAGGGGAATCTACTTAAAGTTGAACAACATGGTAGACATCGTTACTATCGACTTGCTAATCAAGAGGTAGCAGAGGTTCTTGAAAAGTTAGGAACAATCGCACCAACAGTTCAAGTTCGGTCTTTAAAACAATCAGATCAACTAAAACAAATTCGTTATGCTCGAACTTGTTACGATCATCTTGCAGGTAGACTCGGTGTAGAGATAACCGAAAAATTATTAGATAAGGAATTTATCATTTTAGAGAAAGGAGAATACATTGTAACGGAACAAGGTAAGCGATGGTTTCTGAATTTTGGAATAAATATTGAAACGGCAAATATAAAGAGAAGAATATTTGCAAAACCTTGTCTTGATTGGAGTGAACGACGCTACCATATTTCTGGTTGGTTAGGATCTGCAATAGCAAAACTATTTTTTGAACAGAAATGGATTACAAAAACGGATAAGAATCGGGCTGTCCATCTTACAAGAAAAGGTATGAAGTTCTTGAAAGACGAATTAGGCATTGACATGGAAAATAAAGAAATGAAATAACCTGAGTCTATACAAATGTAGACTCAGGTTATTTCATTTCTTTTAAAAATCTTTAGTGATATTTGCGCACGACAAATTAACCTCACTTGCTTTACGGAAAGAGATTAGCTGAAAAAATAGTAGTTGAGACGATTCTATTAAATTAGTAATCATATTCATTGAAAATTATGCGTAAGAATATAGTAAATGAAGGGAGATATAAAATGAATAAAGTGAAACTGAAAGTATTTAATATAAAGTATGTAATGATATGTCTTTTATTCACAATTATATGTATTCTCACTTCATTCTTCATTTCTAGTAATTCAAACGTATTTAAATCTTATTATATTAATCAATTATTAGGAACGAATTCTACGAAAGGCCTTATGTATATGATAGGCAGTGAAAATCGTTATTTTGCCGAAGAATTTCATAAAGAAAAAGGACGAGCGTCTTTGGAATCTTTTTTACTTTCACTTTCTACAAATATTAATGTAAATGACCTCCGGAGCTTATTAACTCGAGAACTTCCAAATATGAATCAATTTTATTCAGAAATATTAATTGCCGGGGAAGGAACAGATTATACGAACATTCCTGAAGAATCCAGCATTCCTTTAGAGAATATTCAAGATAAAGGTACTGCTGTTAAACACCCAAAGAGTGAGAAAGAAAACAATTCAAATACACAAAATAACGGTGAAAATAAAGTTTTTATTTATCATACACATAGTTGGGAGTCGTTTATTCCTCTCATTCCAGGTGCTACTAAACCTGATGATGCCTCTAGTACAAATAATGAAGTGAATATTACGTTTGTTGGAAATTATTTAAAACAAAAGTTAGAAGAAAAAGGAATAGGCGTTTCACATGATACGACAAATATGAGGGACTTTCTACGAAATAAAAATTTAAACTGGGCCCAATCTTACAAAGGATCTCGTCAAATATTACAAGAAAAATTAGCACAAGATAAAAATATTATGTTTCCCATTGATCTTCATAGGGACGATGCACGAAAAAATATTACGAAGAAAACGATTAATGGAAAGGATTATGCACGACTCTATTTTATTTTAGGTCGAGAAAATCCTAACTATGAAAAAAATAAAAAAATAGTAACGGCAATCAATTCATATTTAGACGAGAAGTATTACGGTTTAAGCCGAGGCATTTTTATTAAAGATCGTAAAAGCGGGAATGGAGTATATAATCAAGATCTTTCTCCAAATGCATTACTTATTGAAATGGGAGGGGTAGATAATACTCCAGAAGAACTGTATGCTTCCGTAGACGCATTAGTAGAAGCATTTAGCCATTATTATAATGAAGTAACTAAGAAAAATAACTAAAATAAAAAAGGAGTGACACCTAGTCGGAAGTGCTAGGAGGTTACTCCTTTTTTGTAGAAAATAAAATTACCAATAGATGTTAGTAGTTAAAAAATCTTTCTTTTCATTCTTCTTTTTATCGTTTTATAGGAGAATGCTATGCTTCTTATTTCACCTACTGTATAATAAGAAAAAAGCACGAAAAGAGGTTATCTCATGCTAGAGGTTATTGCAACATGTTTAGAAGACGTGAAACGAATTGAACGAGCTGGCGGGAAGCGAATTGAATTAATTTCATCTTATACAGAAGGCGGTTTAACGCCGAGTTATGCATTTATAAAAAAAGCGGTAGAAGCAGTACATATACCAATTCACGTTATGATTCGTCCGCATGCGAAGTCTTTTACATATACGGAAGAAGAAATTGAAATGATGAAAGAAGATATTGTAGTTGCTCAGAATTTAGGAGTAGCTGGTGTTGTATTAGGTGTATTAAATGAAAGAAATGAAGTGGATGAAGAGAAACTAGCGAATTTATTATCTGTGGTAGATGGGATAAATGTCACATATCACCGTGCAATAGACGACACGGAAAATCCAGTAGAAGCGATGAGAACGTTAAAGAAGTTTCATAAAGTGACTCACGTCTTAACTTCAGGTGGACAAGGGAATATAGTTGATAATATTCCGGTGCTTACAGATATGCAAAAGGTAAGCGATGGTCAAATTCAGCTTGTAGTTGGAGCTGGTGTAACGAAAGAAAATATAAAGCAATTGCTAAATGAAACTGGAATTTCGCAAGCTCATGTCGGTACAGCGGTAAGAGAAGGGAAATCATGTTTTGCTGAAATTGATCCTAATTTCGTACAAGAATTAGTTCAAATCATACAATAAACAATTAAGAAAGAGGAGAAACGATGAAGGAAAATACGAAGAAAGAATTATTCTCATGGGCGAAAACGATAGGATTTACCCTTGTATTAATCGCAATTATTCGCGGTGTTTTATTTACACCGTCATTAGTACAAGGCGAATCGATGATGCCCACTTTAGAAAATAACGAACGAGTTCTCGTGAACAAGATTGGTTACAGTATAAGTGGATTAGAACGTTTTGATATTATCGTCTTTCATGGAAAAGAAGGATACGATTTAGTAAAACGAGTAATTGGTTTACCAGGTGATACAGTTGAGTATAAAAATGATGTTTTATATGTAAACGGAAAAGCGATGGAAGAACCATATTTAAAAGAGTTTAAAGAAAAAGCAGCAGGCCGTGTATTAACTCCAGACTTTACGTTAGAACAAATCACAGGAAAAACGAAAGTGCCAGAAGGCCAAGTATTTGTTTTAGGGGATAATCGTGAAGTTTCTAAAGACGGTCGTATGTTTGGATTTATTTCAGAAGATGAAATTGTCGGAAAAGGACAAGCTGTTTTCTGGCCGTTGAAACAAGTAAGAGCGTTATAAAGAAAAAGTATGGGAGAAATATTCTTCCATACTTTTTTTATGCCTATTTATTTAAACGTTTGGTTCTGCTATAACTTGAGGTTTTGAAAGAGAACCATCATTATTTCTAAATTTTATTTTGTATTGACCTTACATAA
This sequence comes from Bacillus sp. FDAARGOS_527, assembly GCF_003812125.1. Taxonomy (NCBI): domain Bacteria; kingdom Bacillati; phylum Bacillota; class Bacilli; order Caryophanales; family Bacillaceae; genus Bacillus; species Bacillus sp. FDAARGOS_527. Next base: position 2,185,989 of record NZ_CP033795.1, on the reverse strand, counting down.
AGGTTAAGTAGCTGAAAAATATATTGATAGAATTGAAAGAATATTTTATAATTTTAAATTATATGTTTGTTTCGAAAAACGGAATTTAAGTTCCGAAATTCGGAACAAGAGGGAGATAGAATGAGTATAAATAAAACGGCAGTTAAGACAATGGACATTTTAGAGTTGTTTTATGAGCATGAAGAGCTCAGTTTAACAGAGATGGTTCAGCTTACGAGTATGCCGAAAACATCTGTTTATCGTTTAATTGGTTCGTTAGAAGAAATGGAGTTTTTACAAAAAAATGAGAAGGGGAAATATCGTTTAGGAGTTGTGTTTTTACGGTTCGGTCAACTTGTTTCACAAAGACTATCCGTAAGAAATATTGCGATTCCATATATGAAAGAGCTTAGAGATAGTTTAGGGCAGGCAGTTAATTTAATTATTCAAGATGGTAATGATGCGATTTATGTGGAAAAGATGGAAGGCGTTCAGCCTGTACGTGTGTATACGGCGGTTGGAAGAAGAGCGCCACTTTATGCCGGTGCATGTCCGAGAATTTTACTATCGTATTTTTCTGAGGAAAAGAAACGGAAATACATAGAGGAAACGAATTTAAAACAATTTGCAGATGGAACAATCGTAGATAAGAAACAATTACTAGAAGTGTTACAAATGGCGAAAAAGGAAGGACACACCATTAGCTATTCTGAGTTAGAAAATCATACAGCAGCTATAGCAGCGCCCATTTTCGCAAATGATGGAACGGTTGTAGCAGGCATTAGCATTTCAGGATTAGCAATTGAGTACAGCGAAAGTAACATTTCATATTTTATCGCGAAGGTGAAAGAGACAGCGAATCGCATTTCGAAAGAACTTGGCTTTTTGGCATAGAAAGAGGGAGTAGGATGAAATTTTCTGCGTTAGGGGATCAAGCACATGCCCATCAACTTAAGAACGAAAACAAAATGAACTTTCGTTCAAACAAACTAAAAAACACGTAATGTACTTTTGGTATTGAAAAGTACACACACCAAATAAACTCTAACGAGTTTCATTTTAAAAATTATGCAGCTTTCTTTTGTTTTCCAAACCCATTATACTCATAGACAACACCCATAATATCAAAGATAGTTTTCTTCTCATATCGATGAGATTTCCGTCCATTCTTCTGTAGGAGGTCGAACAAACGGATTAAAATCTTTGTTAGATTTTGGGTGTTTCTCTGTATCGCTTGATATAACAGCGATACATGATCTTGAATCATCCCAATGGCTTTATATTCACTTAATTCTCTTTTGTTCTTTTGCAAAAGAAGTTTACGCATCTTAAACATCGTAGAAGAACAGATAAAGATGGCAATAAGTCTTCCATACACATGACATTCTAATCGCTCTTTTTTGATAGTTTGCCAATGATGAATTTGAAATAAGGATTTCCACGTTTTAAAAATAATTTCTATTTGCCAGCGAAGGGAGTAAAAGTCATGTATTTGTTCCATCGGAACAACTCCTTCAGGCGTATTTGAGACATATATGTTGATACCCGTTAATCGTTTACTCTTTTCTGAAAATGTAATACCCTTTTTACTTTCAGTGTAACTTTGTTTTTTTCTACGTTCCTGTATCTGTTTGTCTGTTAAACGATAGATAATTACACGTGTGAATAGTTTTTGATTCTTTCCAATGTAAGCTTCTTTTATTTCGTATGTTTGACCGGGTTTTAAATTGTTCATAATATGTTCTAAATCAACTTGGATATACTGTGATTGCTTTTTTACGGTTCCGTTTCGAAAGTATTCTGGAAACGGATTTTTTACATACACGGTATGGTTTAATTTTAATCTGGATATATAATAAGCACCTCGTTGATCCATTTGATCTAAGTCTTCTAATGAAAAATAACCTAAATCACGGATACATAAATCGCTTGGACGTAATGTGTCTAAGCATTCTGTTCCAAAGGTCTTATCATTATTTTTTCCTGGACCTATCTGAAAGTTTAGAAACTGTCCGCTATGTAAGTCATATTCTAATTGAATCTTGATACCCGCTGTTTGTGCACAACCACCTGATCCAGGATATACATGGGCTAAATGTTTTGGTACTTGGAAAATCGTCGCATCTAAAATACGAATTCGTTGAAAATACGTGAGCGCCGCGCTTGAAATGGCCGATGTTTCACAGATTTTACTTTTCCATAATGCCGAAAAAATATATTTCAAAAATTCAACCGCTTTTTTATCAAAGCGTTTATTGAGTCCTTCTGGACTCATAAGAGTGCCTGTGGCCGCATGTAATTGACTGCATAGTCGAACAAGCGAGTCACTCGCTGTACGTTGACTTACCCAAATACATATGGTAGCTAATTCATTTCCAGAAAACTTTCGTTTTCTTTTTACAAAACCTAATTCTTTTGCGAGTTCTTCCAAAAGAGAAGGGGTTAAATGACGATACAGTTCTTCAGAAAATAGTTGTAATTCATCTTGAATCGAAAGATTCATAAAAAATGTCACCCTTTCTAGCTAGCTTTTTAGAAAGAATAACGTTTTTTGTCACTTGGGGGTAGTGAAAATTCTTAAGTTGATGGGCATGGGGATCAAGCAATTATTGTTACATTTGGTGAAGAAATCGGGATGGATGTATACGAAAAAGTACAACGACTATTTCAAGCGTTGCAGCAACATCCGTTTGTAGGGATGGTTGAATGTGTTCCGTCGTTTACTTCATTAGCCGTTTACTACAATTTGTATGAAGTATGGAAGGGAAATGATAGAAAGATAAGACCATATGATTGCGTATGCCAATACATAGCTAGAATGTTAGATACGTATAAGGAAGAGCTGAAACGAGATGTGAAACATATTTCTATACCCGTTTATTACGGGGGAGAATATGGACCTGATTTAGAAGAGGTGGCACATTATCACGGTTTACAAGTAGAAGATGTCATTCGCATACATAGTGAAACAACGTATTTTGTATATATGTTAGGCTTTACACCAGGGTTCCCATATTTAGGAGGACTATCAAAAGAACTAGAAACACCTAGAAAAGAAATACCGCGGTTACAAATCTCTCCTGGTTCGGTAGGAATCGGCGGAAATCAAACAGGTATTTATCCGCTTGAAACACCGGGTGGATGGAATATTATTGGCCGAACACCAATCTCCTTATTTAATCCGGAAGAAGAAACACCAACCTTTATTCAAAGCGGGATGTATTTACGATTTATCCCAATAACGAAGGAAGAGTACGTATCACTTGAGGGGGCTAAAGAATGGATGTAGAGGTTTTGCATGCAGGGATGTTTACAACAGTCCAAGATTTAGGACGATCTCATTATCAACAATACGGTGTGCCAGTTGGCGGGGCGATGGATCAAAGTGCACTTCGGATGATCAATATGTTAGTTGGTAATGAAGAGAATGAGGCGGCACTCGAAATGACGATTATGGGACCGAAATTGTTAATAAAGAAAACGACGTTACTTGCGATTGGCGGTGCAGATATGGAACCGTTACTAAATGGGGAGCGTATACCATTATGGCGTCCCATTTTAGCGGAAGAAGGTAGTATGCTTTGCTTTGGAAAAGTGAAAAGTGGTTGCAGAACGTATGTGACTTTTGCAGGTGGTATCCATATTGATCGTACGATGGGAAGCAAAAGTACTTACATACGTGCTGCGATTGGAGGTATAGAAGGAAGAATGTTGAAAAAGGGTGACTACTTCCAAATTGGTGTACAACCAGAAATGGCGAATCGTTTCGTTCAAGACTTACAAAAAGATGAGAGAATAAAAACGAAATGGGCAATTAGCAACAGCGTACTACCAAAGTATAAGAAACATCCTAAGCTTCGTGTCATAGTTGACTTTGAATATAATCAATTTACAGAAGAAAGTAGAAAGGCATTTTTTACGAAAGAGTATAAGGTATCTAATTATGCTGACCGTATGGGCTATAGGGTTGAGGGAGAAGTATTAAATAGGATGGAAGAAAAAGAGATTTTATCGAGTCCTGTTACATTTGGAACCATTCAAGTTCCTAATGGTGGACAGCCGATTATATTAATGGCAGATAGGCAAACGACAGGTGGCTATCCGAGAATGGGAAATATCATTTCAGTAGATTTACCTCTTCTTGCCCAGCTAAAGCCGGGGGACTATGTTTCTTTTGAGAAAATTTCGCTTGAAGAAGCGGAACAATTGTACATAGAACAAGAAGTAAATATGAATCTATTAAAGAAATTCATTGCTTTACGAAGCTGAAATTAGGAGGGAAACAGTGTGACTACAATTGATTTAAATTGTGATTTAGGAGAAAGTTTTGGCGCTTATAAAATGGGGAATGATGATGAAATTCTCCCGTTCGTTTCCTCAATAAACGTTGCTTGCGGTTTTCATGCAGGTGATCCGTCCGTTATGCGTCAAACAGTTGAAAAGGCAATGCAACATAACGTTGCGATAGGGGCACACCCCGGATTTCCAGATTTAATTGGATTTGGTAGAAGGAATATGAACGTTCCAGCAAGTGAAGTATACGATTATGTTCTATATCAAATTGGTGCATTAGACGGTTTTGTAAAAGCAGCTGGCGGGAAGATGCATCATGTGAAACCCCACGGTGCTCTATATAATATGGCGGCAACTAATCCGGAAATTGCAGATGCAATTGCAAAGGCAATATATCATATAAATCCAAGTCTATTACTTTACGGATTAGCAAATAGCGAGGCGTTTATACAGGCTGCAGAAAAATACAATATAACTCTCATACAAGAAGCTTTCGCAGATCGTACGTATAAGCAAGATGGAACATTAACGAGTCGTACGGAAGAAAATGCGCTTATAAAAAATGAAGAAGAAGCGATAAAGCAAGTGCTTCAAATGGTGAAAGAAGGCTATGTAAATTCGGTGAATGGAGAGAAGGTAGCAGTTCAAGCGCAAACGATTTGTTTACACGGTGATGGAGAAAAAGCAGTACAATTTGCGAAAAGAATATACAGAACATTCGAACATAATGGTATTTCTATTTGTGCACCGAAATAAAAAAATGTGGGGAAGTGTTGGAATTGGTGAAATTAATCGGGATATTACTAGTTGCAGTGGGCTTTTTATTTAGATTAAATACACTTTTAGTCGTTATGGTTGCAGGTATTGTTACTGGTATGGTTTCAGGATTAAGTTTTTATGATGTGATTAGCATGTTCGGTAAATTTTTCATAGAAAATAGATATATGTCTATGCCTATCATATTAACTTTACCGGTAATCGGAATTTTAGAGCGTTACGGTTTGAAAGAAAGAGCAGAAGCACTTATAACGAAATCAAAAGGTGCAACAACTGGAAGAGTATTAATATCATATTTTACGATAAGAGAATCATCAGCAGCACTAGGGCTTAATATTGGTGGTCATGCACAAACGGTAAGACCACTCGTTGCACCGATGGCAGAAGGGGCTGCGCAAGGTAAATACGGTAAGCTCCCTGAAAAATTAAGAGAAAAGATTAAAGCAAATGCAGCGGCTGCGGAAAATACAGCTTGGTTTTTCGGAGAAGATATTTTTATCGCAACTGGTGCGATTCTATTAATGAAAGGGTTCTTCGATTCAGTAGGTATGCATGTCGGAGTATGGGATATGGCGCTTTGGGGTATCCCAACTGCAATATCTGCACTTATCGTAAGCTGGATTAGATTTAGAAGGTTTGATAAATATATAGCAAAAACGATGACATCAAAAGAAAAAGAAGAGAAGGAGGCGATATAAAATGAACATCATCACAATGGATACAATCTACTATGTATTAGGTATAATCGTTGCCTTTATCGCCGTTCGTATCGCATTCGATCGTGAACATCCAAATCGATTTGGTTCTAGTCTATTTTGGGCATTGTTTGCCGTTACATTTTTATTCGGAAATGTGATTCCTTCGTTTTACGTTGGCTGTATCGTACTCGCTATGGTTGTGTTAGCGTCAATGAATAAAGTAACAAAATCTCAGGAGAAAGAAGCACCAGTACAAGAACGTGTGAAACATGCGGAGAAATTAAAAAATAAAATTTTTATGCCTGCACTTTTAATACCTATTTTTACAATTATCGGTACGTTAACGTTAGGAAAAATCAAATGGGGAAATGTTTCTCTTGTTGATCCGGATAAAGTAACGCTAGTAGCATTAGCATTAGGAGCATTACTTGCATTCGTTGCGGCAATGCGTATTACAAAATCGAAAATAACAACGCCTGTACAAGAAGGAAGCAGACTATTACAAGCTGTCGGCTGGGCTGTTATTTTACCACAAATGTTAGCGGCACTTGGCGGTATTTTCGCAAAATCTGGCGTTGGACAAGTCGTTTCTGATTTAGTCGGACAAGTGTTACCGACAGAGTATCCGTTCGTTGCTGTTATGGCGTACTGTTTAGGAATGATGCTTTTCACAGTTGTAATGGGAAATGCTTTCGCAGCGTTTGCCGTTATTACTGGCGGAATTGGTTTACCTTTAATTGTACAAATGCACGGCGGGAATCCAGCGATTATGGCAGCGCTTGGTATGTTTGCGGGATATTGCGGAACGCTACTTACGCCAATGGCAGCAAACTTTAATATCGTTCCGGCAATGCTTTTAGAACTAAAAGATAAAAATGCCGTTATTAAAGCGCAGGTACCAATTGCTCTTTCCATTTTCATTATTAATATGTTTATCATGTACGGCCTAGTATATCGTTTCTAATTAGGAGGAGAAAACTATGAAAACAGTATTATTAACAGGATTTGATCCGTTCGGTGGAGAAAGTATCAATCCAGCTTGGGAAGTCGCAAAAAGTTTGCATGAAAAAACAATCGGAGAATACAAGATTATTAGTAAACAAGTACCCACTGTATTTCATAAATCAATCAGTGTATTAAAAGAGTATATAGAAGAACTAGCACCGGAATTCATTATATGCATTGGACAAGCTGGAGGTAGACCAGATATTACGATAGAGCGTGTCGCAATTAATATTGATGATGCAAGAATTGCTGACAATGAAGGAAACCAGCCGGTAGATGTACCAGTCGTAGAAGAAGGACCAGCTGCTTATTGGTCTACACTTCCGATGAAAGCAATTGTAAAAAAACTTCAAGAAGAAGGTATACCGGCTTCCGTTTCACAAACAGCAGGTACGTTCGTTTGTAATCATTTATTCTATGGTCTCATGCATGAACTAGAAAAACATGATACAAAAATGAAAGGCGGATTTATTCATATTCCGTTTTTACCAGAGCAAGCGAGTAATTATCCAGGGCAACCGAGTATGTCACTTTCTACTATTCGTAAAGGGATAGAGTTGGCAGTTGAAGTAACGACGACCGTTGAGGTGGATATTGTAGAGGTTGGTGGCACGACGCATTAAGTAGAATGAATTGTACGACACCTCCTGTAAACAACTGGTATAATATAGTATAGGAAAATACATAGAGGTGATTGTTGTGCAACAATTTGAAGAAGTACGTTCAATTTTAGAAAAAGCGAAGAAAATGACAGTATTAACAGGTGCAGGAGCAAGTACGGAAAGTGGTATCCCAGATTTTCGTTCAGCAAATGGATTGTATGCTGATGCGAATGTGGAAATGTACTTATCAAGAGGGTACTATAACCGAAGTCCGAAAGAATTTTGGAAGCATTATAAAGAAATATTTCAAATCAATACGTTTCATCAATATAAGCCAAATCGTGGACATCGCTTTTTAGCAGAACTAGAAGAACAAGGGAAAGATATTACGATTTTAACGCAAAATATTGATGGTTTACATCAATTAGGTGGTAGTAAACATGTTATTGATTTACACGGCACACTGCAAACAGCACATTGTCCGAAGTGTAAAACGGGATATGATTTGCAGTATATGATTGATCATGAGGTGCCGCGCTGTCAGAAGTGTAATTTCATTTTAAATCCAGACGTTGTGTTATACGGAGATACATTGCCACAATATCAAAACGCGATAAAACGTTTATATGAAACAGATGTACTTCTCGTAATGGGGACGTCACTCAAAGTACAGCCTGTCGCTTCATTCCCGCAAATTGCAAAGAGGGAAGTAGGAGCAACAACGATTTTAGTAAATGAAGAGTTAACAGGACAGGAATATAACTTTGATTATGTTTTTCAAAATAAGATTGGTGAATTTGTTGACGGATTGTCTTCAAGGAAATAAGTTATCGAAAAAACTGAGGTATCCGCCTCAGTTTTTTATTTGAGTAATCGTTATACTAAGCAGCGTGAAAACATGTCGATAATGTAGTAACAACATCTCTATAATTAATAAAAAAGTGTTTCGTAGGTAAAATAGCAGAGTAAGAAGTAGTATTATTTTTAACGAATACACAATCGTCATAAAGTAAGCTAATATGTAGCTGTTGTAAAGGTTTTATTTGGTGTTGTTTTATATATAAAACTAAGTCTTCGTAAAGTTGTCTACTAAAATCACTTACAGACCATTCTAATGAAAGCTGACCTGCTATGCTAGTCCACCATACTTTAAAACTACATATTAATTCTTTGAATAATTCTTTATTACATAAATGATTATCAAAAAGATTCTCATAAAAGATATGGTTTTCATCATAAAAAATTTGCGAATCATACTTGTCATTAGCCATTTGTTTGCGAAGTGAATGCCATAATTCTTTGAAATTTGCTTCAAAGTTAGTAGAAAAATTGAATTGTCTTGCTATGTAAGGAAATTTTAAATTTTCCTTTTTCTCTTTTTGGTTGAGATAAATATTTTGAATATAAATCATAAAGTTTAAACAATGGGGCGCATTAGTATGTATTGTAAATGAATCTGTCATTTTCGTTCTCTCCTTAAGTAATGTCTTTTATGAATTTATTTCTTTAGTATGCAAATAAATGTAAACTAATGGTATAAAAATAAATTTGTACCATTTTTCTTTTAGAATAATATTCATGTTATTGTGCATTAAGGGAATGGTAATAAATAGGATATAAAATTAAAAAACTGAAAATTAAATCTTTTATTTCTTTTATAATTAATATAAAATTCTATATATATCATATAAATAAATTTGATACATAATGGTTCCATGTAGAAATGTTAATAGAATGAAGCGAGGGAGCGAAATGAGACAGAAAAAGGAGCAGAAGAAACAATCGAAAAAGAAAAAGACTCATATTCCTTTTCGGTTAAATGTACTATTTTTTATCGTCTTTCTTTTATTTTCAGCTATTATAATTCAATTAGGTAAAGTACAAATCATTGATGGAGAAACGTATAGAAATGAAGTGAACAAAAAGGAAGATGTAACGGTAAGTACACCTGTTCCTAGAGGGAAAATGTTTGATCGACAAGGTCAGGTGATTGTAAATAACAAACCACTACGAACCGTTACATATACGAAAATGAAAGGAGTAGATTCGAAAGAAGTTTTACAAGTAGCAAGACAGTTAGCCCAGTTAATTGAAATGTCGCCAGAGGATATAGACAAGTTAACAGAAACAGATAAAAAGGATTTTTGGATGCAGTTAAATGAAAAGCGGGCAGCAGAAAAAGTAACGAAAGAAGATGAGAGTAAATTTAGGAAGCAGGAGATAGAAGGAAAAGAATTAGATAAAAAAGTGGAAGAGTTACGTAGGGAAAGAATTACACAAGAAGAATTAAGCGAACTTTCAAAAGAAGACCTAGAAGTACTAGCTATTAAAAGCAAAATGAATGCGGGATATAAAATGACGCCGCAAATCGTTAAAAAAGATGTAAGTCAAAATGAATATGCAGTCGTAAGTGAAAGATTGGCAAGCTTGCCCGGAGTAGATACGACAGTAGACTGGGAACGTGAATACCCAAATGATAAAATACTTCGTTCTATTCTTGGTAGCGTTTCTACTGAAAATGAAGGATTGCCAAGGGAACAATTAGATTATTATTTAGTGCGTGATTATAACCGAAATGACCGCATTGGTAAGAGTTACATCGAAAAGCAATATGAAGACGCATTACATGGAACGAAAGAGCAATCTAGAAGCATTACAGATAAAGCAGGAAATATAATCCGGACAGAAAAAGTGACCGAAGGAAAAAGTGGAAATAATTTAATGTTAACAGTAGATATGGAGTTACAGAAAAAAGTAGAGGAAAGTCTTGAAAAGAATTTACGAGCATTTCATTCTGCAGAGCCGATGATGGATCGTGCATTCGTTGTAATGATGAATCCGAAAAACGGTCAAATTTTATCGATGGCAGGAAAGAAAATTGTAAATAAAGATGGCGGGATGCAAATAGAGGACTATGCTTTAGGGACGATGACAAGTTCTTATGAGTTAGGGTCAACTGTGAAAGGGGCTACATTATTAGCCGGCTATCAAACTGACACAATTAAGCCGTATACACATTTCTTTGATGCACCTATGTATTTTAAAGGAAGCTCTAAGCCGAAGAAATCGTGGAAAGACTTTGGTGATATTGATGATTTAAGAGCTTTACAAGTTTCATCAAACGTATATATGTTTAATACAGCATTAAAGATGGCAGGTATAAATTATGTGCCAAACAATCCATTAGATATTAAACAAGAGACATTTAATAAAATGCGCTACTATTTTAGACAATTTGGTTTAGGTGTACCGACTGGTATTGACTTGCCGAATGAATCGATTGGTCAAATGGGTAGAACGGATAACGTACCTGGTTTTTTACTTGATTATGCGATTGGACAGTACGATACATATACGCCGCTTCAACTTGCTCAATATATTTCAACCATTGCAAACGGTGGTTACAGAATGAAACCGCAAATTGTGCAAGAAGTGAGAGAACAACCACATAGACCAGAGGATGTTGGAAAAGTTATTCGATCTATTGAACCAGTTATTTTAAATCGAGTGGATATGAACACTTCATACATTAATCATGTAAAAGAAGGATTTAGAAGGGTTTTTCAAGAGAATGACGGAACAGGTACTGCAACGTTTAAAGGATTACCGTATAAACCAGCTGGAAAAACAGGGACAGCTGAAACTGTGTATGGTGGAGAAAGTGAAATTGGAAGAGATGAAAACAATAATCGAAAAAAATGTTATAATTTAACTCTTGCCGGTTATGCGCCGTATGATGCTGATCCGGAAGTAGCTTTTTCAGTTGTTGTACCATGGGTAAATGATGACAAATCAGGAATTAATTCCGCGATTGGTAAAGAGATTTTGGATGCGTATTTTGAATTGAAAGCGAAAAGAGCAGGTGGAAATCCAGTCCCAGTAGAGCAGCCGAACAAGGCCCAGTAAAAATAATATCACTGCATTGAGACATATGGTGCAGTGATATATTTTTTGATTTAAAAAGCGTTTGAATAAGGTGGGAATGGATATGAAACAGGAGATTAAAAGAGGTTGGGGGAAATACATACTCTTCGTGTTTGTTTTGGTAATAGCCTATCATTCTTTTACTTTATGTAAAGTGGAAGGGAAATCGATGCAACCGACTTTATATGAAGAAGACTACGTATTTGTAAATAAAGCAGCCGTACACTTTTCTGATTTAGAGCATGGAGAAATTGTCATTATAAAGGAAGAGGATGAGTCAAAATATTATGTAAAACGAGTAATAGGGCTTCCTGGTGACGTAATTAACATAACGAATGGATCTGTATATGTGAATGATAAAAAACAAGAAGAACCGTATACAAATAAAGATTTATTCAATAATACGCAAGTGTTTTATAACTTTCAAAAGACAAAAATCCCACCAAATAAATTATTTGTAATGGGAGATAATCGTGAACTTAGTAGAGATAGTCGAAACGGTTTAGGATATATTGAAGAAGATAATCTAATAGGCAAAGTGGAATTTGTATATTATCCTTTTTCAAAAATGAAGATCATAGAATAAGTGGGGGTTTCTCTATCCCCACTTATTAACGTTTCACTTTATCTTCTTTAAAAAACCTTTTGGGTTAAATGATATGAAAAACTTATGCTTAGATTCATCGATTATGAAATTGTTGTTTGTAGCTAAAAACTCTTCAACAGCTTCCATTGGGCCAGGTCCCCAATCAGGAGAAACAGGATTTCCATTAATAGATGTATCTTCTACTATAATATAACTGCCTTTAGTAACGATAGATTTATAAAGCAACAATTCTTTTGCTACATGCTCTTTACTATGATCTGAATCTAAAATAACTAAAATCACATCATCAGGTTTGCGCATACTTAATATTGTTTGCACAGCGGTTACTGAAACAGAAGAAGCTGTTAAATACGTAATACGATCATGGGATGGACGATTTGGTTGTGGAAATATATCAATAGTAAGAACATGACCTTTTCCAATTAAATCTAAAATGGAAGCTAAATACAGTGCGCTACCACCATAACAAGTGCCACATTCAATAATTAAATCGGGTTTTAATTCGTAAATCATTTCTTGATACAAAAAAAGATCAGAAGGAAGTTTGAGAATGGGGACTCCAAGCCAATGTGTATCATATAACCAGACGCGACTATCGTAAAATTGTTTTAAAAATTCGCTGCTTATGTTATCGATTTTGAACACTCCTTTCTGGAAACGAAAGTTGTACAATATATTATGTGAGATATGATTGTAAGGAGAATGTTTTTGAATAAAAATGAGCAAAATACCTCATTAAAAAAACAGTTGTTTGTATAATAAGAATTTTTTTATGCAGCAAGTCTAATCAAAATGCTGTTTAAATTTTTAGATGAGGGGAAAAAGAAAGGAAAGAAACGTATGTATAAGTACACAATTTGTTTCATTAGAAAAGGAAATAAAATACTCTTATTGAATAGAAATAAAAAGCCAAATATGGGAATGTGGAATGGTGTTGGTGGAAAAATTGAAGATAATGAAACGCCATATGAAGGAATAATTAGAGAAACGCTTGAAGAAACAGGCATAGATCTTCCAAGTGTAACGTATAAAGGGAATGTCGTTTTTAAAAGTAAGGACGAGTCTCAGGGGCGTGAAGGAATGTATGTATTCCTTGCTGATCTGCCAGATGGGGTACATATGGACACGCCAGTAAGTATGGCGGAAGGATTATTAGAATGGAAAGAAATTGATTGGATATTAAATAAGGATAATAGAGGTGTAGTGAGCAATTTACCAAAATACTTACCAATAGTATTAACAGAAGAAAATAAGTTAGAGCATATATTCACGTACGATAACGGGAATATTATTACTTACACAACTTCATATTTGACAGATGATAATGCGAACACACGATATGTAAAAAAAAATCTTTCATACTCAAGTTAATAAAATCTTTCAAAGAGCAATTAGCATTTGTATGTTGATTGCTCTCATTATATATAAGGGGGAAAGATATGTTTCAGAAATACAATTCATTGGCCATAATCGTTATATGTACGATGTTCCTCTTGGTAGCTTGTTCTAAAAGTGATAAAGAACTTAAAAACATTCAACAAGCGGACTATCTAGTATCCTATTCAAATGCAATGAAAGATGGTGGTTACATATATGCATATGATAAGAAAGGAAATACGATTAGTAAAATGGAAGTAGATGGTCAAAGTATGATGAGCAATGCAAAAGATGAAAAGGGATACTACTTTTCATCAAATAGAAATAACAATCATTATGCAATAAATAAGACAGGCAAGGTACAAGGGATCAATAGACCTAAAGAATTACAAGATGTAAACGCAGGGGCATATTTCATCCATGCAGAACAAGGATATGTATATTATGATGTGAATATTGGATTGGTAGACGAAAAGAAGGGATATACAAGTGAACTTGTATATTGGAAAGATAGTGACAAAAGGCAAGAGAGTGTAGAACTAAAGGGAACGATTCAAGGTGCACATATTATTGAGAATCATATATACGCATTTTCACAAACGCTAGACAAAGTATATATTTCAGAAATAGATTTGGTCACAAATAAAAAAACAAACGAATTTGAAATTCCTAATGAAAATGTGTATTTTGCACCAACTGCTCAAAAAATAATTTTTCAAAAGTATAAAGATAAATTATTGTTCGTACTAAGTGATAATGTAAATCAAAAGTTACCACCTAAATTAATTATGGTAAATACAAAGACTAGAGTAGTAGAAAAAGAAACAATATTAGACGAAAAGCAATTCATACCTGTTCTAGTGCAGGTGATTGAAGATAAGGTGTATATTTTAAATAATGATGAAAAAGTGAAAGAGCTAGATGAGAACTTGAACATCATACGTACATATTCATTACAAAGTGACAAAAATACAAAAATCACTAGAGAGGACAAAGGGATTTCGGATATACAAGTACATGGTAATAAGTTATACATCTTATACAAAGATATGAATCCAAAGAGTAAAACGAAACAATTGGTAGCTGAGATTGAAGGATATGATTTGTTAACAGGAGGAAGTATTGAAAAGACTACTTTACAATTAGAGAGGAAATGGGATGATATTACCTTTCTTGTATTAAAAGAGTAAAAAAATGATTTGAAGGGAGTGACTCAAATTATGACATTCAAAAACGAGGAAGAACTAAATAAAGCTTTCGAGGCGGCCAAAGCGAGTCTAGAAATAGAAGGCATGACTGTTACAAAGGAAATGGAAAAAATTATAAAAGAAAAGGTATCCGGAAAGATAACGCACGAGCAACTTATTACATTAGCTGATGTGATTGCAAGACGTGGACGTACTTAACAATCTAGAAACCACCACAAAATTTTTAAAAATAAACGGGGAAAAAGAGATGGTAGATCCATCTCTTTTTCATATGCTCCATGATTAACTGCGAATCGCCTTAATCAGAAAACGATGTTGCGTCACATCAAAATATCCTTTTTGTAAGATGACTTTATGTATACGATATAATTCCTCATAATACCTTTCGACAGTAAAATTAGGGATTTGCCACGGAATTGCTTTTAAATAATAGACAATAGCACCAATGTCGTAAAAGCGTTGGAAAGGAAACTCTTCTTTTGCTTCTAAAATAGTAAATCCATTTTCCTTTAACTCACTACATGCTGTTTCAAGAGACCAACTTGCAAATTCGTTATTTAGCGGTGCGTTAAACTGCTCATTTAGTTCCGCACAATCGAGACCACCAACTTGTTGTGTAAGAAATATTCCATTAGGAGAAAGTATTCTATTTACCTCAGAAGCAGAATAGGATTCATGTTGATTCATAATGAAATCAAATTGTTCATCTTGAAATGGTAAAGCAGTATCATCAATTACTGCCACAACTGTAACCCCTAAAGGTTCTAATTTCTTCCGAGCAATTGGCAAGTTTGGTGCATAACCCTCAGTCGCATAAATAGTTGGTGGGAACGGTTGTAACATAGATAAAAACTCTCCGCCGCCAGTCCCCATATCGAGCATTGATTCTGCATGCTGCATAAGCTGGAAAGCTGTACTGCCATATGACCACGATAAAGGCTCGCTCTTCATTCGACCCGTTTCTGAAATAAAAGAAAAATCCCAACCGCTAAAATTTGTATTAGCACTTTCTAATAAAGTTAAAAATAATGGATCACGTTTCATAATTGTATCCTCCTATTTTGTAAGTAAATGATATGGTGAGAAAAGAAAAAAGGAGGACCTCTTATGAAAGGGGAACGGTTTTACGTTTCGTGTTCGAATAGATTCATATACATTCGCTCCTTGTAAGAATGGTTATTTATATATTCGGGATAAGTAAGTGAAAGTCCTTTGAATTTGTGAGGGAAGGTTATGCTCTTCAATAATTGGGCCATTAAATGAAATAGTGCAATACGTATTGATTACATGAATTTTAACGTTTTTGAATTTTCTTGAATTATCCTCTTGAACCTCTAGTTACTTTAGGTTTTATAATGAATTTATATTTTTAATAGGGGGATTTACATGAATACGGATAAAAAGTTTTCTATTGGAGAATTCTCGAAAAAAACGGGCATACCAATTCCTACTTTGCATTACTATGATGAAATTGGATTGTTACAACCAGAAAAGAATCCTTCTTCAGGGCACCGCATTTATAAATATCAAGATATTATAACCTTACAAAAAATTATAAGTTTAAAATTTCTAGGCTATAGTCTAGATAAAGTCGCTAATTTGTTACATGAATCAAGCTTTAGCGTTGATCTGAATGAAAGCTTGTCTCTCCATTTGCAAGTGTTAGAAAGAGAACAAGAACAAATTGAGCAATCAATGCAAGTAATTAAAAGAGTAATGAAGTTAGTCGAAGAGGAAGAAGAGGTAGATAGTACTGTATTATTTAGTCTTATTTACGGTATGAATACTGAACATACACACAAAGAATGGACGGAACGCCATAAGTTAACGGATATCGTGGAAGAAATATCAAAGAAATCAGAAGAAGATAAAATTGCTTTGGATAAAACGTTCATTCAATTGTCTAAAAAGGTTAAGCAATTAAATGGTAAACCAGTCGAGGATTCGAAAGTACAAGAGATGATTAAGGAATATATTGAAGAGTCTTTTTCATTTCTTAATGAGGATCTGATACAAAAGTTAGCTAATACTAGTGTGGAAGAACTGGATATGCAAGAACTTGAAAATATGATACCTTCGCCTTTCGCAGAAGATGAACAAAAATGGCTTAATGAAGCGATGGAATATTATATGAAGCAAGTAGAAATGGAATAGGGATAGATTTTATGAGCAATGGTAGGTGGTTTAGCTTTATCGAAATAATACTATAGACCTTTCATTGAAGAAATGGAATGTTGGAAAAATACGTTTGTTATTGCTGTATTTAAAAGAAAGAAATGCGTATGCTTTATTTTTGAAGCATACGCGTTTTTGTTTAAAATACTCAAAAACAAAAATCTTTTGGTAAAGTACCATTTTTAATCACCGTTCGTAACCCATGTTTTATAATCCAAGGATTAACTGGATGCTGTTTATCACGTAATTGCTGCAACCATTGAAAAACGAGTTCTTTATCTTCTTTCGTAATATCGTTAATATGATTGGCTACAGATTTTTGAACATATTTAGAAGGGTCATTCATTAAAGGCTCAAGAAGCTGTAAATTGTACTTAAAGTCACTTTTCAGAGCTCCTATTTTTTTAGCCCAAGGAAGTCTTGGTCTTGTACCTTCGGAAACTAATCTTCTAATGTGGCTGTTTTCGTCATGAATCCACTGTTGTAATATGTTTAGTGTGTTTTCATGGTATGTTTCAAGAAAAGGCCGAATGGCATATTCAGCAGTATTCCTTTTCGTTATTTCATACATGGCGTTGAATGAGGTTTCAAATTCGTTAAGTCCATATTTTTCAACGTATTTTGCAATAGGCATGTACATATATCCGTTTGTAAATGTGCCTACTTCTGTTGTATTTTCTGGTCCTAATGTTTTCAGTAATGTATGTATTGCTTCATTAAAATCTTTTTGTAAAGCATTGTGTAATTCATCTGCAATTACTTCAATACGCTGCTTTAGCTCTAAATTTTCAACGTTACATGTTACGGAAGATACAAAGTTTCTTTTAGAGAAAGTAGGATCATGTTTACAAATAGAATCAGCCATTTTTTCTGCTAATTCTTCGTTAAATAAAAATTTTAATGGAACATATTTACCCATTTTTTCACCTCAGTGGTCAGTTGAAAACAAGTTTTATTTTTTAATCGACAATCCATAAACTAAAGTCTCACTCGGAGTCGTAATACTAAAACCTGTCGTCTTATAATCAAGCTTCACTGTATCACCAGTGTAGTCTTTCGTAAATGAATCCATTTGCAAGATAAGGTCTGCATCTTCATATACAACATCATTTGCAACATATGTATCCCAAATTAAATCGACATCAACGAAAATACTACAAGAGTTTGTCATTGTCCCTCTAATGCGAATGATCTTTTTGTCTTCACGTTCTAATCTATGTATAGCTGCTTTTGCTTCATCAGTAATGCGAATGTTCATGGTATCCCAACCTTTATTTATATTTTCTTTATTATTGCAAAAACAGAAGAAATAGGGAAGTAAAGAGGTTTGTAATAAAAAACGAGCAAACAAATTTGTTTGCTCGTCTCCCTTTATTTCAGTTCACATTTATCAAGTGGAATCACTTTTGTTTTCTTCGTAAATTTATATCCTAACCATAGTACTAAGAAGAGTGGTAAACCGATGTAAGAAACGAGTACACCGTTCCAATCGATTGATTCACCCATAAATGCGCCGTAGTTTTGTCCTAAAATTACGATGATACAAAGTGTAAATGCGAAAATTGGTCCGAACGGGAACCATTTTGCTCTATATGGTAAGTCATTTAAATCTTTTCCTTGTGCAATATATGCTTTACGGAAACGGTAATGACTAATTGCAATTCCAACCCAAGCGATAAAGCCAGACATTCCTGATGCATTTAATAACCAAATGTATACAACGCCGTCACCGAATAGAGAAGCAATGAAAGCGATACTACCGACAATTGATGTTACGATTAATGCGTTAACAGGTACACCGCGGCTATCTAATTTTCCTAAGAATTTTGGTGCTTTTCCTTGGCGAGCTAAATCCCAAAGCATACGAGTTGAAGCATACATACCAGAGTTACCAGCAGACAGTACTGCCGTTAAAATAACAGCGTTCATAACAGAAGCAGCGAAGGCAACGCCCGCTTTTTCAAAAATAAGTGTAAATGGACTTACTGTTACATCACTTGCTGCAAGGCTTTCAGTTGTATAAGGAATTAATAAACCGATAACGAGAATGGCAAGGATATAGAATAAAAGAATACGCCAGAAAATTGAACGAATTGCTTTCGGAATATTGCGTTCTGGATCAGAAGTTTCACCAGCAGCTACTCCAAGTAATTCAGTTCCTTGGAAGGAGAAACCAGCTGCCATAAATACTCCGATAATTGCCATTATACCACCGTTAAATGGTGCATCTGCAACAGTGAAGTTTTTGAAGCCAACAGTTTCGCCGCCCATAATTCCGAAAATCATCATGAAACCGACAATTAAAAAGATAATAATGGTAACTACTTTAATAAGTGCGAACCAATATTCAGATTCACCAAACCCTTTAACAGATAAGTAGTTTAAAAGGAAAATAATAGCTAAACATAATCCGCTCCAAATAAGAGAAGGGGTATCAGGGAACCAAAATTTCATAATTAATGTTACCGCCGCTAGTTCAGCAGCAATTGTAATGGCCCAGTTATACCAATAGTTCCAACCAAGTGCAAAGCCAAGTGATGGATCAACAAATTTTGTTGCGTACGTGCTAAAAGATCCAGTAACAGGCATGTAAGCTGCGAGTTCAGCTAAGCTTGTCATTAAAAAGTAAACCATAATTCCAATTGCGGCGTATGCAATTAATGCACCGCCAGGTCCAGCTGAATGGATGACACCACCGCTGGCAAGAAATAGTCCGGTACCAATTGTACCGCCGAGAGAAATCATCGTAAGGTGCCTTGATTTTAGACCGCGTCTTAATTCACCTTTTCCTTTTGTAGTTTCTGTTTGAGAGGTAGTTTGATTCGTTGCGCTATTCATGTTCAACACTCCTTTTCTTGTAAGATAGGAAGGAGCGGGGGAGAAAAATACAAAAAACCGCCAAAGGAATTTGGCGGAACGTTTCACAAATAACCACCCCATCATACCCTTCCGTTAAGATAGCACCCCACGTTTACACGGTAATTTTGTAAACGTGACAGTTCTGTTCCTTTCGGAGACAGCCCCAGCTCATATTTCCAGAGAAGAAATATAAACTTCGGCAACTTTTCCTTTCAAACGGAGTCGGTGACTTTCTCTGTGTCTCGTCCGTTTTACTCTTAAAAGTCGCAACCTCTACCTCATCGGATTGATGAGGATTTGATATATTGCTAAGATTTTTAATATATGGCAATTGTAATGAGTTTCTGAATATATTGCAAGATATTTTGTAGGAAAAAATCAAAAAATATCGGTTATTGTATAGGAAACGCTCGCAAAACTCCACCCGAACCTACTATTATGTAACAATAAGCAAAGAAAAAATTGTTATACAAATGTTTCGCAAAAAATATTGAAAAACCCTTCAAAAATTAAAAGAAAATTCAGAAAATATAATTCGACATTCATAATAAGGTCATATTTTTTGTTATAATTAGAGTAACGTTTAAGTAAAAAGGGGAAATCAAAATGAAATTAGAAACAGAAAGGCTTTATATAATGCCTTGTACAGAAGAGAGTATACACGTTGCTAACGAGCAAGGATATAATAGTGGTCCACATATTGTAGGACATGTAGAAAATGTAAAACAGGATAAGGATTTATTACCTTGGGGCGCCTGGTATGTCATTCGAAAAGAAGATGACATCGTTCTAGGTGATATAGGGTTTAAAGGGAAACCAAATGAGGAGCATACAGTAGAAATTGGTTACGGTTTTATTGAGAAATATTGGAATAAAGGGTATGCGACAGAAGCTGTACAAGAACTAATAGATTGGGCTTTTCAGACAGGAGAGGTAGAAACGATTATTGCAGAGACGCTCCTTGATAATTATGGTTCGATTCGTGTGTTAGAGAAGTTACATATGAAAAGAGTAGATTCGACAGAAACAATGATGAATTGGAAAATAGAAAAAAACCGCTCGAAGTAAGTTGAGCGGTTTTTTAGTAATTAAGGTAGCATCTGTTTTTGATCATTCGGATATTGGGCTGTTGATGTGTTAGAACGATTGGAATGATTGCGAACAGCAATGAAAATAGAAATAATAACGACAAGACCAATTACCACGTAAGAAAGTGAAATAATAGTTGGATCCACTTTAAAAGTAGTAAGTAGTGTACGAATGTTTGTAAAGATAATAAGGCCACCAACTAATACGCCAAGTAAATGAGAAGGAACGATGCGCACTAACCATGCAGCGATTGGAGCTGCGACAATACCGCCAAGCATTAACGAAAATACCCAAACCCAACTTACTTGTTCCCAGCCGAGTGAGATGAAGAAACCAATTGTTGCAGCAAGTGAAACAGGAAACTCACTCGTATCTACAGATCCGATAACTTTTCTAGCTTCATTTCCTCTTGCTAGAAGTACAGGTGTCGTAATCGGACCCCAGCCCCCACCACCAGTTGAATCAACGAATCCAGCGAATAAGCCAAGCGGAACAAGTTGTTTAGCCGACATACGTTTATTTGAAGTAACAACTTGTTTTTGAATAATGAATCGTAATAAAATATAAACCCCTAAAGTAAATAAAAATACAGAAATGTACGGTTTAATTACATCCCCAGGTAAATTGCTTAAAAAACATGCTCCAATAAATGCGCCAATTGCTCCTGGTAATGTAAGCCTGGAAACGGTATATTTATCAACGTTTCCAAATTTGATGTGAGATGCACCAGAAGCGGCGGTTGTAACGACTTCAGCTAAATGAACAGAAGCGGAAGCGACCGCTGGTGCGATACCAAACATTAGTAAAAGCGAGGTAGATGTTACCCCGTACGCCATTCCAAGCGCTCCATCGATCAATTGAGCGAAAAATCCAATAATAGCAAAGACAATTAATTTCTGCATAAATAATCCCCCTGTAATAGTAAATGAAAAAGGCACTTTTCCCGTATGAGAAAAGTGCCTTTGGTTTTTCCAATCAGCAATAATTAAATTTGTTTCATTATAATACACATTAATCGTATAAATCAACTAGGTTTTAAAGTTTTTTGAATTGAACGAAAGAAAAATAAAATATACAATAAAAGGATGGAGAGAAAGGGGAGAAAGACATGTTATTATTTGATCACCTCGTACATGCAGTGAACTGTACACCGGAGGAAGCGGCAAAACAAATGCAGGAGCGTGGATTTCATACTGCACTAGGCGGAGAGCATACTACTTGGGGTACTTGGAATAGTTTATGTTATTTTGATTTATCATATATAGAATTTTTAGCAGTTCAACATGAAGAAAAAGCGAAGAAAGCAGATAATCCATTAGTACAAGAAACGGTAGTGAAATTACAAGACGGTGAGGGTATGCTTCAAATCGCAATTCGAACAGATGCAATTGAAGAGCTAGCAGTAAAGTTTAGTAAGCACGGTTTACATACGATAGGACCATTTGAAGGGAAACGTATGAGAAAAGATGGCCGTCTTTTAGAATGGAAAATGTTATTTGTAAAGCAAGATAAGAACGGACCGAAATTACCTTTCTTTATACAGTGGAATGAAACGGACGAAGAAAGAAGAAATGATTTACGTAACATTGGCACGATCACTGAACATAAAAACAAAGTACAACAAATTGAAACGATTCATTACGCAGTGAAAAATGTTCGAGAAACAGTACGGAAATGGAAAGCAGTCATGGAGCTAACTGCAACTCTAGTCATGAAAAATGAAGAATGGAATGCGGAGTGTCAAAGTGTATCGTTTGGTGACATTCAAGTACAGTTTTGTGAACCGATTGGAGAAGGTCTAGTACAAGAATACATAAAGAATTATGGTGAATATCCATTTGCAGTGGAATGTAAAGGAGAAAATAAACGAGAGCATGAAGTGTTAGGTAGTTTGTACATATATTAATAGAGGTGAACGTTGTGAATGAAATACTTAGAGAGATAGAGAGAAAACTAGAATGCCCTCGTATTATAAAGTGTACAGCTATTTCAAAAGGTTTCTCACATGAAGAGAAATATAAAATAGAATTAGAAAACAAAGTAACATATTTTGTAAAAGTATGTGATGCAGTTCATTTTGAACGTAAACAAGAAGAATATACGTATATGAAACAATTAGAGTCATTACATATTCCAACACCTAAGTTAATTCATTTCATAAAACTTGAGGAATTAAATAAATGTGTTCAAGTATTTGAATGGGCCCAAGGTGTAAATGGTGAAGAGGGCTTAAGTAAGCTATCGGCGGAAGAACAGTATCATGCAGGAAGAAAAGCTGGAGAAGTATTAAAGCGGATTCACTCAATTGAAAGAGAAAGTGCAAGTGATAAATGGGAAACATCTAGATGGAATAAATACGAAAAATACATAGAGGCATTAGCAGATTACGAAGTGAATTTTATAGATTTGAAGCCAGTATTAACTTTTGTAGAAAATCATAAAGACTTATTAAAAAATCGTCCAATCACATTTTTACACGATGACTTCCATCCAGCAAATAGTATGATTCATAATAAAGAATTTATCGTTATCGATTTTGGTGGATATGATTTTGGTGATCCAATTCACGATTTTTATAACGTAGCGATTTTTACTACGAGAATAAGCAAACCATTTGCGGTTGGACAAGTCCATGGTTATTGCAGAGGCGAACCATCGCTTTATTTTTGGAAAATGTACTCTTTATATGCAGCAATGACATTCCCAGCTGATATCGTATGGACAAACCGAAGCACGCCGCATTTAGTAGGTGATATGAAGGAAAGGTTAAACGGAATTTTAGAAGATCATAATCAATTTTCATCCTATATTCCAAAATGGTACCAATCAAGTGAATTTAATAAATAACGGAGGAATTTATATGAACAAAATAGCAGTAATTTCAGATATACATGGTAATATTCCGGCTTTAGAATCTGTACTACAAGATATTAAATTGAGAGGGATCGAACGCATTATTTGTCTTGGAGATTTAGTAGGAAAAGGTCCTCATTCTAGCGAAGTAATTGAAATCATTCGTAAAGAATGTGAAGTAGTCGTAATGGGGAACTGGGATGATTTTATTACAAAGCCGACTGAATTTGAAGCATTAAAATGGCATCAAAAACAACTATCGGAAGAACAAAATGACTATTTAAGAAGCTTACCATTTTCAATCGAGTTTTATATGAGTGGAAAACTCATTCGAATGTTCCACGCCTCACCAAGAAGTTTATATGAAAGAATTCAACCACACGCTTCAAGAGAAGAGCGTATTAGTATGTTCGAAAACAGTGAGCTCACAGAGAATATAGAAGGAGAAAGAAAACCAGATGTCGTTTGCTACGGTGATGTTCACCAAGCGTTCGTTCAAAATTTCAGAGGGAAAACGTTATGTAACGCTGGTAGCGTAGGAAATCCGCTTGAAATTACACAAGCTTCCTATTTAATATTCGAAGGAACTTACAATAAAAAAGAAGCAGCAAGTTTTTCCATCCAGCTTGTACGTGTACCGTACGATATTGAATTAGCTATAAGGCTGGCAGAAGAGCTCGATATGCCAGAAATTGAAGAATACAAACAAGAATTACGGACTGCTTTATATCGAGGGTTTAAGGGGAAGTAAGCTAATCAAAATATATCAACGATTTTTCAAATATATCTATCGTAACTTAAAATATATCAACGATTTTTTCGATTTATCGACGATTCGACATAGGATATCGACTTACCGACAAATAGTGACATAGAAAATTAATTATAATTTTGTTATGTAAACTAAATGGAGGGGGAAATATCATGAACCGAAAACAACAAATTAAAGAAATTGTAGATCATATTTTAAAATTAAACTTAACTCACCCAACAAGAGTTGGAGTAAGCGGTATTACAGCATCAGGAAAAACAGCATTTGCAAATGAATTAGCGGAAGAAATACACAATCAAAAGTATATGTATAGCCTTTTATTAATAGTTATAATTCTCGTATAATTATATTAGCTTTAGAAAGTGAAAAACGGGGGATAAGGCAATAAGAAACGCAAAAAGGGGAGAAAAATAGAATGAATGAAGTACTAGAATTAAAAGAAGAACTACTACAAATTAAAAATAATAATTATGCTGTACCAGAAGACGTAGATGCATATCCATATGCGCAGTGGATGCTAGATTATATCGGATCACCTGATGCTGAATTACGTGATGATTTAATTTATAGTACGCTTCACACATGGATTACAAATGATGTATTTAGACAAAAAGAATTACGGGGATTAATGCTACAAGCAATTAGTCCTGATTATTTATTTTATAAAATTGGTGAAAAGGGAACAGACTCTGTTTTTAAACGTGCATTCTCTGTATTAATTCCACCACTTATTTTATCTGTTCATGAAAGAGAACCGTTGTTATCAGAAGAACAACTATACAGCGTAGCAGAACAAGTGCTGGAATATGTATATTTAGAAGAAGATGTAAGAGGTTATGTAGAAGGAAAAGGATGGGCACACTCTACTGCACATGCAGCGGATGCGCTCGATGCGTTAGCACGTACAATACAAAATCGTGAGTTTTCATATGCGATTCTTGCAGCTGTTCGTCAGAAAGTTCGCCTAAATGACTATGTTTACATACACTTTGAGGATGAGAGATTAGTAACGCCAATTATGTCGTTACGTAATCAAAATCTTTTAACAGAAGAAGAGTGGAGCAACTGGTTACATAGTATAGCAATTGTTGAAGACATCCCGCATCCTCAGTATGATATTTTAGTACAAAATATTAGAGCTTTCTTAAGAAGTTTATATTTTAGAGTTTTAGAGACAGAGGGTAGTACAGCCTTTACAGATGATATTTTGGAAACTTTGAAGGATTTGCGTAGGTATTAAAAATCCATTTTGCTAAAAGGAAATTACATAAAACCAGCACCTCCCAACCATACTAATAAAATGTGTTGGAGGTGAGTTTAATGGACAAAAAAGATTTTGAAAAAGTGTATAATGATTATTTATATCAAGGAGAAGAACAAGCTCAATTCGAAGTAGACCATGAAGTTAATACAGGAGCAGAACAAATAGTTGCAGTTCGTAAAAATGATGATGGGGATTTAATTGCTTTTAAAACAAGTAGCGGGAGAGAGTTAGATTATATGACTGCTCTTAGTGAAGCAAAATCAGGGAAGTTAGCTCATGTGGACGTATTTCATAAGTATGGCAGAGATATTATACGTAGCGAACCTGATGGAATAAAAGAAAATAACTTAGATAATTTACCTTCATTTTAAACGGGTAAACCCCAAGAAGAGAATGTTCATTTGGATATTCTCTTCTTTATTTTACGAAGTTTTTCTTGCAAATAGACGGTTCATTTTTAACGTGCGATAAAACTTTTAAAGAGTGCTCTAAATTTTTCTTTATCTTCTGCTGTAAATGGTTTCGGTCCCTTTGTACGTTTACCACTTTTTCGAACCATTGCACTTAAATATCGTGTTTGTAACAATTGTTCAATGTTATCATTCGTATACTTATAGCCTTTATGGTGTAGTACGATACAACCTTTTGCTAAAGCAAGCGAAGCAAGACCGTAATCTTGTGTTATGATTAAATCTTCTTTTTGGGCTAACTGCATAATTCGGTAATCCGCAGCATCTGCTCCAGAATCAACATAAATTGTTTCCACGCCTTTTGGTTGCTCTGCATTAGAATAATGAGAAAAGCTTGTAACGAGGGTAACAGGAATTTCTGCCTTCGTAGCTTCAAAAATAATTACATCTTTTACAGGGCAAGCATCTGCATCAACATAGATTTTCATTGGTATCACTCCTATAACTAGGTTCGTGTTGATGATAATGGTAGATTTAGGTTTTGTCAAACGAGGGTTTGTATCTAAAGTTACTTTTCACAAACCAAAATAGCCTCACGCAACCGAGAAATACCTTCCTCAATTTGATCAATATCCACTTTTCCATAAGATAAACGTATATAACCATCTTTCGCGCCGAAAATACTCCCCGGCATAAAGGCTATTTCTTGTTTTAAGCTTTGCATAATGAGTTGTTTTTCGTTTATCGGTTCTTTTAATTTCCCCCATATGTATATACCACCGGTCGGATTTGAAAAAGAGATTTTATTGTGAAGTTGCTCGTTTAGAGCACGGACGATAACGTTTCTTTTTTCTGCTAGTTGTTTTCGTAACGGTACGATATGAGACTGAAATGGTACGGTTTCGAAAAATTGCTGCATAAGCCACTGCGGGAAAATGCTCATACCTAATTCCATTTGGTGCCTTGCGTCGGATAACCTTTCTACTACCGATTGCGGGGCAACAAGCCAGCCGACTCGTAAACCTGGTGCAATCATTTTAGATAAAGAATGTACATAAATGACAGTTCCGTTTTCATCAATTGATTTTAAGGTAGGGCAAGGTTGTTTCTTTTCTAGCGTAAGTAAACTAGATGGATCATCTTCCACAATCGCAATTCGTAAGTCTGCACAAAGTGATAATAGTTTTTTTCTACGATTTGGATGCAGCATTGTGCCAGTAGGATTTTGGAAATTTGGATTTAAAAAGATCATTTTAATACGATGCTTTCTATATAGCTCTTGCACATCATCCGGATTAATACCGTGTTCATCGACAGGTAATGGGAAAATACGAATACCTGCTGATTGGAATAACGGTAAGGAATAACAGTGTGATGGACTTTCGAAAGCGACAGCATCACCTGGGTTTAATAAACATTGTACGATAAGGTGAAGTGCTTGCTGTGCGCCAGATGTAATCATAATCGATTGTTCAGTCGCTTCAACTTTTAAATATTCTTTCATATATTTTACTACCGCTTGTCTTAGCGGGAGGTACCCTTGCGGATGATCGTAACTTAATGAGTGCGTTAACGGTTGTTCTCGTAAAATTGTTTGTAGTTGATCGTGAGGATAGAGGTTACAACCGAGTTCTCCGTTTGCAAAATCTATAATATTTTCATTTTGTTGTACTTCTGCCCGAATATGGCGAAGTAACGGTAAGTTTGGTAAAAATGTACCACCTTCTACGAAATTTCTCCAGTTCGGCGTTAATGTCGGAGAAACGCCCCACATATGTGTACTCACGCGTGTTCCTTTACCAGTCGTACTTTCTACAATTCCCATAGCACGTAATTCATTATAAGCAGTAGTAACTGTACTTCGATTTACATTTAACTGCGTAGCTAATTTTCGTTCGGAAGGTAGGAAGCTTCCTGGAGGTAGTTCTCCGTATGTAATACGTTTCTCAATAAAGTCAACAACTTGCTGATAAATAGGGATTTTACTGTCACTATCTAGTTTCCATTCCATAAAAAAACGCCTCCGTATCTCTTATATACATCCAGTATAGCAAATTGGCTGGGTAAAAAAACAGCCAATTGGACGGTGTTATATCCAGCCAATTTTACTATGCTAAATATGGAAGGGGAGATTCGGATGAAACGATGGCAAATGGAATGGCTCCTAGTATCAGTAGCGTTAGTATGGGGAGCAAATTATACAATTGGAAAGTATGGCGTGGCATTTATGTCATCCATTCAATTTAATAGTTTACGATTTTTAGTAGCATCACCGGTATTATTACTTATTACTTTTATGATGGAACGCTCATTACGTATTGAAAGAAAAGATTGGTTACGATTAGTAGCAGTCGGCATCGTTGGAACGACAATGTATCAAACGATGTTTATGCTATCTGTGAAATATACTTCAGCAAC
The DNA here is from genome assembly GCF_003812125.1 of Bacillus sp. FDAARGOS_527. Taxonomy (NCBI): domain Bacteria; kingdom Bacillati; phylum Bacillota; class Bacilli; order Caryophanales; family Bacillaceae; genus Bacillus; species Bacillus sp. FDAARGOS_527. The sequence continues at coordinate 2,157,679 of NZ_CP033795.1, read as the reverse complement.
GAACGCCTCATTATTAATTGCGATGTCACCTATATTTACAGGGATATTAGCGGTATTACACAAACAAGAACGTTTTTCCATGAAAGTACAGATTGGTTCAATAGTAGCATTTATTGGTGCAGCATTTGTTTTATTAACAGGGCATACGGGAGGAGCTACTTACGAGTATGCATGGCTCGGTAATATAATTGGATTAGTCGCAGCAATTGCGTGGGGATGGTATCCGATATTAGCGCAACCTCTTATTACAAAATACTCCGCAATGAGCGTCACATCATGGTCTACTTTAATTGGAATTGTACCTCTCGTTATATATTGTTTATTCAACGTAAACACATTAACGTGGCCAGTAGACATGCTAAGCTGGGGGTCTCTAGCATATTCAATCGTCTTCGCGACCATCTTCGGACTTGCGATGTGGTATGTCGGTATTAGTCAAATAGGCTCAACGAAAGTAATGGTATATATGTATCTTGTACCGTTGTTCGCAGTTATTTTTGCGGCAGTAACAATAGGGGAGCAAATCAATATGATGCAACTGGTTGGCGGACTTATTATCTTTGTGGGTCTATATGTTGTAAAAAAAGGTGGAATCAAAAAGCCAGCTCTCAATTTGAAAAAGGTAAGCTAACAGTAAAAAGGATCTCTTTCATATAGAAGGAGATCCTTTTTTGTTTCGTAATAAAAGCGCTTGTTCAACAGCCCATTTTTGATGATCATGAAGTAAATATTCTATAGCATGTAATGGAGACATCCACCTTAAAACATGATCCTCCTCACAGTTTCCAGTTCGTTTCTGCACCATGTTCGCAATATAAAAGAACCCATCGTTTAAATAATAAGTATCTTCTTTTTCCGCATAAAAATATCGCATTGCATTACCGATATATTGATTAATTTCAATTGCCCATCCTAATTCCTCTAGTAGTTCACGATGTAAGCATTCATCTTTTGTTTCGGTACCTTCCATACCACCGCCGGGTAAAAAATAACGGTCTCCTTTTTGGATAACAGCAATTTTTGAAGAAGTTGAGTTAAAAATAATTGCATAACAACTAGGCCGTAATACATATTGCTCAGTAGGCTTTTTATAGCCAAAAGTAAGTTTAGATATCATAAAACACGTCACCTCTCTATAAAATACATAAAATGGATAATAAGGTAAAAATGGAATTGTATAAGTATAATCTTACGAGATTGGAGTGATAACAAAATGATAAATCGAAAGTGTTCGCGCTGTAAAGAAATAACAGGTACATTGCACGGTGGTAAAAAAATTAAGGAAGAATTTTTATGTGAAGACTGTTTGCAAAAAGGAATTGCGAGTGGAGAAATCGAATTATCACAAGTGGAGCAAGAACAAACTTCGTATCTTTCTATAAAAATATTAAAAATAATGAGTGTGATTTATTTAATAGGATCTATTTTTATGGCTTTTTCAACTGGTCCATTTATACATAATCTTGGGTTTGATGAAATATCTATTTCGGGATCAGAATTAGGTTTAATAAGTATTGTTATGTTAGGTTCTATATTTCAGTCAGTTCTTGTATTTTGCGGGATATGGGTATTTATCCTTTTAGTAGAAACAGTCATTAAAATTTATGAAAAAATGAAGTGAGTGAGAGGGAGAAACGTATGCGAGTAAGAAACATCCAAGGGGAAGATTATGTAAAGATTCATTCTGTTTTAAATGATTGGTGGGGCGGGAGAGACATGGCTGCTATGTTGCCGAAATTGTTTTTCGTTCACTTTCAAGAAACGAGTTTTATCATTGAAGAAGATGGCGAAACGTTAGGTTTCTTATGCGGATTCTTTTCGCAAACGCATAAAGAGGAAGCGTACGTTCATTTTATCGGGGTAAATCCGAAGTATAGAAGAAGAGGAATTGCATCGACATTGTATTCGTATTTCTTTGATGTCGCACGTGCAAATAATCGTAAAGTTGTAAAAGCAATTACGTCACCAGTTAATAAAAAATCGATACAGTTTCATCAAGAAATCGGTTTTCGAATTGAGGCTGGGGATGATGAGGTAGAGGGTGTATCGGTACATACAAATTATGATGGGAACGGCGGGAGTAGAGTTTTATTTTTGAAAAATGTGTAAAAGTAGGCTAGCGAAAAGTTAGCCTTTTTGTTGTGAGGAGATAACAAGTATGGAGAATAAACAAAGTAGAAATGAGTATGTAAGACGCATACATAAGGTTCAAGATTATATAGAATCCAACATCGATAGTTCACTATCTATTGAAGAGCTAGCCGATGTAGCAGGATTTTCAAAGTATCATTTTCATAGAATTTTTAAAGGGATAGTAGATGAACCATTATCTCGGTATGTAAACCGATTGAAACTGGAAAGGGCAACAAACCTTCTTACATACCGTTCGGATATGACGATTACTGACATCGCTTACCATTTTGGTTTCACAGATTCGGCAGTTTTCTCCCGTACATTTAAAAATTATTACGGAGTAAGTCCGTCTCAATATCGAAACCATAATAGCAAGAATTGCAAAGACGTAAGAAGAACTTCTCAATACAATGAATGTAAGAAGGTTCGAGGAAATGTTGAAATTGTAACAGCGGACGATATAAACGTTGCATACATAAGACATATCGGTACATATAGGGAGTTAACTATAGCTTTTCCAAAAATGATAGAGAAATTATTTCATTACGCAGCTAAGCAAAACTATCATGTATTTGAGGATACGAAAGTATTAACCATTTACCACGATCATCATGAATTTACAGAGGACTATCAGTTAAGGACTAGTTTATGTATAACAATTCCGGATGAATCCGCAGTAGAAACGAACAACATTGGAATAATGGTAATACCTTCTGGAAAGTATGCGGTAAGTCATTTTGAAATACAACAAGATGAATATAAAGGAGCATGGGATTTTTTATACGGTGAATGGCTACCAAATAGCGGATATAAACCGAGAGATGCGTATCCTTTTGAAATGTATAAAAATGACCCAAGGCAGCACCCAGAAAATAAACATATAGTTGATATATATGTACCTATCGAACCTTTTTAATTATAGGTTAAAGGGGAAGGAATAATGAAAACTGCTGAAAAGTTAGATCAGATTATACAAGAAGAATATAAAAACATGAATGGTATGTTAGTAGTGCAGAAAGGTAATGTTATTTTTGAAAACTATTATAACGGGCATGGTCCAGATGATGCATTTCATGTAGCGTCAGTCACAAAAACGATAATCTCGGCCCTAATTGGGATATGTATAGATAAAGGCTATATAAAAAGCGTTGATCAAAAAGTAATAGAGTTTTTTCCTGAATATAAACGTAAGGAATCTGAAATAACAGTGCGACACTTACTTACAATGACAGCTCCATATCCTTTTGTAGACTGGCAGGAACCGTTAGAAGAATTATGTACACAACCAGACTGGGTACAGTATACACTTCATAGAATGGGGAACGGCGGAGAGATTGGAACTTTTAAATATTCATCTGCAGGAGCGCATGTACTATCAGCAATTATCACGAGTGCAACAGGAAAAAGTGCGCGTGAATTTGCGAATGAACAGCTATTTCAGCCACTCGACATGAGAGAAATTCCAAACTACAATATGAAAGCGTTTGGATTTGATGACTTATTCGGAAAAGATGTAAAAGGATGGGTTCATGATCCAAATGGTATTTCGACAGGCGGCTGGGGACTAACGTTAACAGTTAAAGATATGGCTAAGTTTGGACAGATGTATTTGAATGAAGGTATTCATAATGGAAAACAAATTTTATCAAAATCATGGATAAAAGAATCGACAACAATGAACCAAAATCAATATGGTTACTTATGGTGGTTACGAGAAGAGGATGGAATCTTTTCATACTGTGCTATGGGTGACGGTGGGAATATGATTTGTTGTATTCCGAAGCAGGATTTGGTTGTAGTAATTGCTTCTGAAGTTATACCAAATGCACGGGATAGATGGGAATTAATTGTGAAATGTATTCTTCCTTGTATACGGTCAAATAAATAATTTTAGTGAAAAGATGGTGTGAATTGGAGTTTCATACCATCTTTTTGTTTTATGACGAAAAGTTCAGAGGAATGTAAGAGAAATATTAAAAAATGTAAATATTAGGTTTTATAGGTATGAGGTTATTTTTTTTATGTATAATGAGGACAAGGCCTAAAAATACTTAAATATTTAAGTGAATATTTTAAAAAGGGAGATTAAGGATATATGAAAAGCTTACTTCAAAAAACTTTAGCTGTTACAGGACTAACTGCTTCTTTATTAGGTATGGTTTCTTCCGTTTCATTTGCTTCGATTAGTTGGGATAATAGTGCAAGGTGGTCAGGAGCCGGTTCGAAAGCTACGGCAACTGCCTACACTGCAAAATCAAATGAACCTCTTATGTACAAAATGACTGTAACAGCTAAATTTAGTGATGGCTCTTTTAGAAAAGAAGAAGTGGATAATGCACGAATTACAGATCGTATAGATCTTGAAATTTCATCTAAAGGGAAAGTGCATGGTGGTTATTCGACTCATGAATGGTCAGTCGTAGAGGATGATAGTGCGTTCGCCTATAAGGAAATGGCAATTAAATAAAAATCAACAAAGACCGTGAAAAAGGATATATACTTTTTTCACGGTTTTTAAAATAAGGAGGATATATGAATCTAGTATTAAAAGAAATAGTGGTGAACAAAGCGATATTCATTATGTTATTTATTGCGTTTGTATTGACAATATGGCCGATACTTATCGCAATGTCGACGAAAGATTATTATGATGAGAGATTTTATGATAGTAAAAATGGTTATTTTAATTATTACTATTCCGTTCAACTTACTAATATGGGGGAATTCAATTTCAAACAATTTCAGACGTTAGTAGAATCTGATTTTAAAAATGCTAGTGTTATTACAAATGATATTCGTATTACTATTCCAGATATCGGGCGAATAACAATGAATGGTCTCCTTAATAAAAATTGGTCTCCACCATTGCTAAAAGGTTCTCAGATGGAACAACATGAAGAAAATAGTGTAATAGTGGGGAGGAAAATTTATAAAAATACGGAAACAATAAAACTATTTAATAAGGAATATACAGTTAAAGGCGTAGCAGGAGTAAATACCGAATATGAGTATGATATGAAAATTTATGTCTCTTTACATGACATGCCAGATGAAGTGAAACAAAAGATACAAAATGAAAAGACATTCCACATGATCGTTCGTTCTAACGAAAACCCTAAAGAAGAGATAGAAACTTTCATACAGCATGTAAAGCAGAACAATAAAGATATAAATGCCAAAGTGTTTAGTGAAAAAGAGAACTATGAGAAGGAAAAAAACTCTAGTGAAGCCGTAGAAGAGTTACTCAGTTTTCCATATAGAATTTTTTGTATAGCTATAATTACTAGTATAATAGTCAGTTATTATTGGATTTATACAAAGAAAAAGAGTTTTTCGTTAAGGAAGGCTTTGGGAGCAAGTAATGTAAATCTTTTTATTTTTATATTTAGTCAATTGTTTTTATGTGCAATTGCTGCATCAGTTTGTGCAATATGCATACAATGGATTTTTAGCACTTTGAGTGAAAATATTTTAGAGTTTACAAGTTATAGCATTAGTTTACAGTCTACTCATATTGTAATGTGTATATTTCTTTCACTTACTATAGCTTTTATCCTCTCTGTAATACCAATTGTATATGTGCTTAAAAGTGAACCTGCTAAAGCATTAAAGGAGTAAAAATGATGAGAATAAAAAGTGCGTTCCTAGCATTAAAAAAGAGACTTCTATTTTCGGTACTTCTTCTAATACAGATTACATTTGGATTAGCAACTATAACGAGTTCAATTAATGTATTTTATAACTTACACCACCTAAACGATAAATCCAGCTCAGTATTAAATGTTGATAAAACATATTTAATTAATTTTGAAACGACGGCAGATAGGTCACAAAGCAATAAATTTAATAAAGAACAAATTCAAGAAGTTTATAAAACGATTCAACAAAATAAAGATGTGATTTCGTATGGTACATACGAGCAGAGAGTTATTGAAATAGAGTCAAGTAATAGACCACTTCAAACCAGTATGATTAATGATTTGAAACATAAAACGTATCACGATGACAGACCTACTATTAAAACAATTTTTGTAGATGAAAATTACTACAAATTGTTACATTTACCTTTGAAATTTGAAGAAGGCTTCTTACATGAAGATTTTCAAAAAAATAGTGAAGAGAAAACAAAGGTTTTAATGGGTTCTTACTTTAAGAAATATTTTCAAGTTGGGGATACAATTAATAATCAATATACAATTACAGGATTTTTGCCAGAAAATAAATTTATCGTAAATAATAATACGACGAACACATATTTGAAGTTGGATTACGCAATGATAATGCCTATGTCATCTAATAGATATGAAAAATATGAAGCGATGTTTTTAAGACTACATCAAAGTACAGTTTTATATTTACAAAAAGGTGCAGATATAAAGAAATTAGAAGAATCAATTCAACTTAAAGGAAACGATGGTACGTTTTATTTAAAAAGTTTAGGTGAAGAAATAAATGAAGGGGTTACTCTTGATAGCTATTCTGAAATACCTCAACTTATAGTCGGAATCTTATTTATTTTATTCTCAATCGTCGGAATTGTAGTAACGACTATTATTTCTATTTTGATGAGAAAGCGGGAATTTGGTATAAAAATAGCTTTTGGCGAAAGTAAATTTGGAATGTTTATTCAAATTGTTTTAGAAAATATTATTGTAGCAATAGTTGGCTTAGGGATGTCACTAGTATACTTTTCATGGAGATATGGGGCTCTATTGCAAATGTCAAAGGATATAAAAACAGTAACGGTATTAGACTTTAAATTGGATATGCCTATATTATTTTTAGTATTTCTATTCTTATTATTGATCATCGTTGTCTCGAATGTAATTGTCTTCTTATTTATTAGAAAGCTCGAACCGAAAACATTAATAGGAGGAATGGAATAATGAGTTTGATTGTGCTAAAAGATATTAAAAAGGTGTATAGTAACAAGAACCATAATACGTTCGCGTTAAACGGTATAAATTTAACGATAAATAAGGGCGAAATGATAGCGGTAATGGGGCGATCAGGCTCAGGGAAGAGTACATTACTAAATGTTATCGGGTTAATTGATATGCCAAATGAGGGTGAATATACGTTAAATGAAAAAACATTAACTGAAATTAGAGCAAATAAAGTTCATAAAACAAGAAATGAAATGATCGGATTTATTTTTCAATATTTTGCATTGTTAAAAGAACATACTGTACTGGATAATGTAGTGCTACCACTCACATATAGAAAGCTAAAGCAACGGGAAAAAGAAAATAAGGCGAAGTTCTATTTAGAAAAAGTAGGATTAAAAGAACATATGTATAAAACACCCGACGAGCTATCAGGTGGACAACAGCAGCGCGTCGCAATTGCAAGAGCGTTAGTGGGCGAACCAGAATTAATATTGGCAGATGAACCGACTGGAAATTTAGATAGAAAAACAGGAGAAGAAATTATGAATCTACTGTTACAACTGAATGAAGAAGGACGAACAATTATTATTGTAACGCATGATATGGAAGTAGCGAATAAGTGTAATAGAATTATTGAGTTAGTTGATGGGGAAGTTGTGCGGAGTTAGTAATTTAACAATTATATCTAATTTAAGAATCCGTATTGATTAATTTTTCAAGACGGATTCTTTTTATTTGTAGGATTAAAATAAAAAATCCCCCCGTAACTTTTTATGATAGAAAATCGTTTAACAAAAGAAAGGATTTTTAATGATGAATGGGGGAGAACCATGAAAATTCTAATACTAGGTGGTACACGATTTTTAGGCAGAGCATTTGTAGAAGAGGCTTTGAACAGGGGTCATGAAGTTACATTATTTAACCGCGGAACAAACAAAGAACTCTTTCCTGAAGTGGAGCAGTTAATCGGTGACAGAAATGGTGGTGTATCAAGCTTAGAAAATCGAAAATGGGATGTTGTCGTGGATACGTGTGGGTTTTCTCCACATCACATTCGGAATATTGGAGATGTCTTAAAAGATAATATAAAACATTATATATTCATCTCTAGCCTTTCCGTATATAAAGATTGGATTCCGCATGACATAAAAGAAGACTATATATTACAACCTGAACCAACGAAAGAGCAAATAAAGGCTGTAGAGAATAGTGAAATATCTCCTTATGAGCATTATGGTGCACTGAAAGTATTATGTGAAAAAGAAGCAGAGGAGTATTGGCCTCGGCGTGTTTTACACGTAAGAGCAGGACTTCTATCAGGAATGTTTGATTATACAGATCGACTTCCATACTGGATTCAGCGTGTAGCAAAAGGAGGTAAAGTGTTAGTTCCAGGAAGAAAAGACCGTCCAGTGCAGATAGTTGATATAAAAGACGTCGCAAACTGGGGACTCAACATGGCAGAAAACAATAAAGCAGGTATATTCAATGTAACAGCACCGAATGATGAATTGACGATGGAAGAGCTATTAAATACGTGTAAAAAGGTTACGAATAGTGATGCTGAATTTGTTTGGGTAGACGAATCGTTTATGAGTGAACATAATGTGCAGCCGTGGACAGAAATGCCTTTATGGATTCCGGAAACTTTTCCATTAGATGGTGAGACGAAGCCGTGGAAAGGCGGGTTTTCTATTAGTGTCGAGAATGCTGTGAAAGAAGGGCTTACTTTTAGAAGAATAGAAGAGACAGTTACAGACGTGTATGAGTGGATGAAGAGCACAGACGAATGGGAATTAAAAGCAGGTATTTCAGGCGAAAGGGAGAAGGAATTGTTAGAAAGATGGTATTAATAAATTTAGCGGAAAAATAACAATTTAAACCTAGTATTAAGAAAAAACGCCTTGTTACTAAAGAAACAAGGTGTTTTTCGTATGTGAATTTATAATTCAATTGGTTCTTCCTCGTACATTTCCCGCAGCTTAGAAAACATATTTTTCAGTCCTTCTTCGTCATCCTCATCCTAGTCTAACTTGATATCAACTTCCTCAAATTTTTCTTCTATTTCAAACTCTTTCTTTTTCACACTATCAGTTGTGCCAATTTTTCTGTAAAACACAACGAAGTCTTTATCGTGTATTAGCTAGTAGCAAGACCGCCGCCTCAAAATCCGGCTAATACAAGGAAGGCCTGTATAAATAAGTTGTATTAATTACATTATTAGATTGTGTTTGTAACTATATTTTGGAAAATTTCTGTTGATTTGAAATGTACGATAGTATATATTGTATATAAAGTATATATACAATATTTTTAAAAAGAGGTATTTGCATGCAAATCACTATTACGAACACTTCAAAGGAACCTATTTATGAACAAATTAGTGCCCAAATAAAAAAGCTTATTTTACTAGGTGATTTAAAACAAGGAGATGCTCTTCCTTCAATGCGTCAGTTAGCAAAAGATTTACGAGTAAGTATTATTACAACGAAAAGAGCATATGAAGAACTGGAAAAAGACGGTTTTATTAATTCAATTGTCGGAAGAGGGTCCTTTGTAGCAGAACAAAACATTGAAACTATGAAAGAAGAAAAATTAAAAACAGTTGAAGAAAAGTTATGTGAAGCGATTCAAAATGCTAAGCAAATGGATGTTTCTTTAAATGAGCTAAAAGAAATGCTTACAATTTTATACGAGGAGGAAAACTTTTGGAAAACGTAATAGAACTTCAAAATGTCAGTAAATCTTTTAAAGGGTTTCAAATAAACAATTTTTCGATGGAAGTAAAAAAAGGATTTGTTACGGGTTTTATTGGAGGAAATGGATCAGGTAAATCTACAACAATTAAAATGATTATGAATCTAATAAACCCGGATAGTGGAAACGTCTCCTTATTTGGCATGAACTATTCGACTGATGCGAAACGAATTAAAGAAAGAATTGGCTTCGTTTATGACGATAATGTGTTTTATGATGAACTCACATTAAAGGAAATTACTAAAATTATTGCACCTGCTTATAAAAAATGGGATTTTAACCAATTTACATATTATAAAGAGCTGTTCGAATTACCATTAAACAAAAAAATGAAAACATTCTCCAAAGGAATGAAAATGAAAGCCTCTCTCGCAATTGCCCTTTCACATCATGCTGAACTAATTATTATGGATGAACCTACATCTGGACTTGATCCTGTATTCAGAAGAGAATTATTGGATGTTCTACAAAATATTATGCAGGATGGAGAGAAAACTATCTTTTTCTCATCACATATTACAACGGATTTAGACCGCATTGCCGATTATATTACATTTATTCAAAATGGGAAGCATATTTTCACAAAAGATATTTATGCCATTGCAGAGGATTATGTTTTAGTCAAAGGACCACTAGATTTGTTAAAGTTTGATACTGAGCGTGAATTTATTTCTGTACGTAAGGCAAATACAGGTTTCGAGGGATTGATTGAAAATGCACATTCTATCGAAAATTTATTTGATAAGGATGTGGTGATTGAAAAACCGAGTTTAGAGGATATTATGTATTTCATGAAAAAGGGGGATTCAAGATGCTTAATTTAATTAAAAAGGATTTGATTTTACAAAAAACTTTCTTGCCTGCTTATCTCTTATTTCTAGTTACCTATTTGTGGGCCGGCATGGATGTAGCATATGTCATAATCATTTGTAGTGCCGTTTTTGTAATTAACACATATCAATCTGATGATAAAGATAATGCTAATATTTTAGTAAACTCATTACCGTATACTAGGAAGGAAATTATAAGTTCAAAATACGTTGGAACTTTACTTTTTACAATAGTAATCATCCCATTTTGTTTAGTTGGAAAATATTTCATTTTAGACAGCATGGAATTTCAACTTTCCATAGAAAGTTACATACTAGGCTTCTTGGCAGTCATGCTGATAACAGCATTTTACATCCCATTTTTTGTTGCATTTAAAGTGAAAACACTTGTACCAGTTTTTATATTTTTATCTATTGGAGTTATATATTTAATGAAAAATACTCCATATTTATTAAATAAATATGCTAATGGTGTACTGACCTTTTTAAAAGAGATTTCAGATTTGAAAATATTTCTTTTATTTGCTGTCATAGCAGTGGGGTGCTATGGGGTTTCATGGATATTATCTATTCGTATCTATCAGAACAAGGCTCTTTAATAGCAAGTTCTAAAAGGAGGATGGTTTAAATGAAATTAAAAAAAGAGCGTCCTAGTCGAATACGAAATTGGCTGAAAACTATTGGAGCATTTTTCGTTATGCAACTAATTTTTATCATCCTTGACATGAATTCGTGGATACCGAACTTCAAGGAAGGAGGAGTTGGGGATCGTCTCGTTAATTCAGAGTTCTTTACGGAATGGTTCGCTCCTTATAAAACAAAGCAATTTAATGTACTAACGGCAGTTATGGCTATTTTATTATTCCTAAATGTAGTAACAAGTGCAATAAAAGACGCTTTTTCTAGAAAAAGAATTAATTAGCACATAAGTTGACCTTGCGTCTTTTTAATAATGTCTTAACTATATTTAAAAACAACAGGAAAAAGATAAAAACTCCACTTATTGATGTTTCACTTTATCTTTTACAATGATTTCTTGAAAATTATTTGATTCTTCAATTTTGTATATTGATAGAGATAGATGCATTCGTCCCCCATACTGCTTCCAAAGTGTGCGCAGTAATTGTGACATATGTATTTATACTTGTGATGACAAATGATGTGTATAATTTTTGGAAAGTTCGAAAATTATTGAACGAACTAGAAAAATTTAGTAATCTTATTTGTACGATACATACATAATAGTTTTATAGCGATTTTTAAATGAAGTATAGGGGACAATCGTTGTGGATCTTACGTTCAAAGTTGAGAAAACATGTTTTAACTACCGAGTCGGAGCAATTTGTAAACATAATAATAAAATACTTATTCTTCAAAACAAAGGGGAAGATTATTGGTACGTACCCGGCGGTAGAGTGAAAATGCTAGAGAATAGTGAAGATGCGTTAAAACGAGAGCTTGCTGAAGAGTTAGCGGTTTCTATTGAGATAAAGAGATTATTATGGTCAGTAGAAAATTTCTTTACGCTTTCTGAGCGAAAGTTTCATGAAATTAGTTTTTATTATGAAGTAGAGCTACATGAGTTACCTGCGAATGGAGCGGATCAATATATTTTGGAAGAAGAGGGTAGAACGTATTTGTTTAGATGGGTGTCAGTAGAAGAACTGCATACATATAACTTACAGCCTGCATTTATAAAAGAGAAAGTAAAGGATATAGCAGTACATACAGAACATATCGTTTTACAAAAATAAACGTATTCGGAGGGAAAAAGGGTGAAGGGGACTAAAAAAGAGGTACATATAAATGACAAAGTAATTCGTTACACACATATCGAAAAAGGTTCTAGTACGGTTTGCTTTATGTTCTCAGGTTCAGGATATAATTACGATAAGCCGTTATTTTATTACGCGACGATGCTTATGCTTGAACATAAAATTGATGTTGTACATATTCATTACTCTTACGATGAACAGGTAATGAATAAACCAATAGAAGAACTAACGAAAGTAATGATGGATGATATTAATCCCGTAATAAATGAAGTGTTGAAAAATGAACAATACAGCAAATCGATGTTTTTAGGGAAGTCACTCGGAACAATTCCGATTGCAAATGATTTAATGAAGAGAGAAGAATTCACGCAGTCAAAAATGATAGTGCTTACACCTTTACTAACTTTTGAATCTATTTTTGATTCTATTTTACATAGTAGTCACGAAGGGCTTTTAGTTATTGGGGATAAAGATCATCAATATAATGCAGATCAAGTTAAGCAGTTATATAAAACGAATTTAACGATTGATGTTATCAAAAATGCAAATCATTCTGTAAATGTTGGGGAATTTGAAACAGAGAATTCAATTGAAGCGATAGCGAAAATAATAGAAAAGCTTAAAGAAATTGTTAGGGAAAACTAACTTATCAATACATGCAAAAAGAGGTGCGAATTGCACCTCTTTTATTTTAATAAGCCTTCAACACATGAAGCAAATAATCTTTCCGGTTCAGCGGATTATAATCAACACGTTTTCGAGTAGGGAAGGGAGCCGAAATTTTTGTGAAACCAGCTGGCTTCGTTGTAAATATTCCTTCTCCTTCAGTGAATGAATGAAGCATTCGCTTAAAATTCTCTGTTTTCGTAACAGGTAATGAGCCTGTTAATTGATAAGAATCATTATTGAATATAGGCTCTGCAAAAGTTGCTGGAATGGCAGCGAGCTTATACATTGTGGTACTAATTGCCTGCTCCGGTACAGTTAATTCAAACGCATTTACTGGTTCATATACATATGTTTCAGCTTTCTTTAAAGCATCCATTAAAACGAGTGGCGTTACGTTTCTAAAGTCACTCGCTGTTGTAACAGGACTAGCATAACCTGTATGCGTTAACGTGACAGAAATATCCGTAACTTCCCAACCGTATAAACCTTGTTTTAACGTTTGGAATACAGTATCTTCAATCGCTTTATGAAATGCTAAAGGTAGTGAGCCAAGTTCAACGCCTAATGTATATGTTATGCCAGAATTAAGTTCACCACGTTCGACTTTGAATCCAACTGTTGCGTAAAATGGATTCGCTTTTTCACCCATTACTTCAACGGAATTCCCAATGCCAATTGGTTTTTCAATACATACAACTCGCGTGCTTGAAAAAGTAACCTGCAAATTATATTTCTCAAAAAGAGTCGTTTCAATTACTTCTTTTTGTACTTCACCGAACAGGCGAATATATAGTTCATTATGAACATCATCTTTCCACACTTTAATGAGTGGATCTTCTTCACATAGTTCCATAAGTGCAGCGTATAAATCATGAATTCGTTCTTTAGGTACTGCATCGATGGCAGCTTCCATTTGTGGTTCGGCAAAGTGAATATCTTTTATATAATCAGTCCGTGCACCGATAATATCACCAATTTTAATATCACTTAGTCCCCACACTTTGCAAAATTCTCCGCTAGGAACGGTAGAAGTTTGAACAGCATCTCCATTATGAAACATGCACATTTTTTTAATCTTTTCCTTATGTGGTAGAGACTGATCACGCTGTATATCAACATGTTTTCTAACGTGTAAGCTACCAGAAAAAACTCTTACGTAAGCAATTTTTTCTCCAGAAGATTCACGTTCAATTTTAAAAACAACACCGGACAATTCTTCGTCTTGAGACAGATTATTAGCTGGAAGTAAGGTTGAAATATTTTCAAGTAGTTCAGATACTCCTATACCCGTCATTGCGGAACCGAAGAAAATCGGATACACATTTGCTTGCGCTATTTGTTTAATGAGTTCTTCTCTTAACATTGTGTCCGTTACGATTTCGTTATTTACATATGACTCAAGTAACGATTCATTATATGGTGCTAATCGTTCTATACAATCGTCATATGATTTATATTCAATAATACGAGCTTCCTTTGTTCCTTCGTTTTGGACAGAATAGAAGGGGAATGCTTCATTTGAAAGAATCGTTTTTATATGCTTTACAACTTTTTCAGTATTTGCACCACTACGATCAATTTTATTAACAAATAAAATAGTCGGTATGTTGAGTTTCTGTAATGTCCGCATTAAAATCTTCGTTTGTGCTTGCACACCTTCAACGGCAGAAATAACTAAAATCGCACCGTCTAAAACGCGAAATGATCGCTCCACTTCAGCGATAAAATCAGCGTGTCCAGGTGTATCAATGACATTTACTTTTATATCATCAATAAAGAAAGACACGACAGATGCTTTAATCGTAATTCCACGCTGTCTTTCTAATTCCATTGAGTCAGTTTGCGTGCTTCCACTATCAACTCGGCCAACTTCTTTAATCACATTCGTTTCATAAAGAATACGCTCAGTCAAACTCGTCTTGCCAGCGTCTACGTGCGCGACAATCCCTATATTTAATGTTGTCATATATCAATATCCTCATTTCATTTTCCATTTTCATTTCCTCATTTCTATTTGTGTATTGCCGCATTACAATCACTCTCCAGTCATTTAAATTATTACTATTATAATGTAATTTACATTTTTTGTAACGCGACAAAGCGCCTTAATTTGGAAAAATAAAAATGAAAACAAAAAGCTTGCAATCTAAATCGATATAGATTATATTAATTGACATATCAACTATTGATGCATCAAACATTTTCGTTTTGTATGTAAAGGAGGGATAGTTTGACAAGTTCATGCTCAAAAGAAGCGATTATTTTATATAAATTACACTTTCTAAATAAAGAAGTAAGTTCGAAATTTGAAGGGTGTACGGGTATGAGCCAGTCTCGATTAGAGCTTATACTTCAGTTATATGAAGTAGGTGAAATTAGTCAAAAAGCACTTCAACAAGAAGTGAATATTGATAATGCGGCGATTACGAGGCATTTAAAGCAGCTTGAGGCTAATGAAATGATTGTAAGACGTAAAAATCCAGAGGATAACAGAATTACGTTAGTTTCTCTAACTGAAGAGGGACGAAATAAAATTCAAGCGTTTCAAGAGGAAAAAGAACGTTTTGCAGCATCGGCATTTAAAGGATTAAGTGAAGAAGAACGCGATAATCTTTTAAATATGTTAATTCACATTCAAGAAAACATAAAAGAACTTTAAAAAAGGGAGAATACAACTATGACTAACTCAGTAAAAACAAATAATTTTAACGAAATTTTAACAGGACGCCGTTCAATCCGTAAATACGATACATCGGTGAAAATTAGCAAAGAAGAAATGACAGAAATTCTTACAGAAGCAACACTTGCACCATCATCAGTAAACATGCAACCATGGAGATTCCTTGTGATTGAAAGTGACGAAGCGAAAGCAACACTTGCACCACTTGCGAAATTCAATCAATCTCAAGTAGAAACATCTTCAGCAATGATCGCTTTATTTGGTGATTTAAACAACTTTGATAACGCAGAAGAAATTTACGGTACAGCAGTAGAGCGCGGTTTCATGCCAGCAGAAGTAAAAGAAGATCAAATGAAAAAACTTTCAGCTTACTTCTCAATGGTTACACCAGAAGTAATGAAAGATACTGTACTTATTGACGGCGGTCTTGTAGCAATGCAATTTATGCTAGCAGCTCGTGCTCACGGCTATGATACTTGTCCAATTGGTGGTTTTGAAAAAGACCAAATTGCTGAAGCGTTCGGATTAGATAAAGAACGTTACGTACCAGTTATGTTAATTTCAATCGGAAAAGCAGCTGACAGTGGTTACCAATCAGTACGTCTTCCAATTGAAAAAGTTGCAGAGTGGAAATAATTTTATAAAAGAACTTCAATAAGTGAAAGATGAGAGGGGAAACACCATGATTATTATTCACGCAATATTTCAAGTAGATCCAGCGAAACAACAATCATTTTTAGAAGAGATTCGTCCGCTGATTCATAGTTCAAGAGAAGAAAGTGGAAATATTTCTTATGACTTGTATAAGGACATAGAAAAAGAAAATGTGTATACAATGGTTGAAGTGTGGAAAGATGAAGCAGCAGTTGCGAGTCATAATACGAGTGAACACTTCACATCTTTCGTTAGCAAAGTAAAACAGTTTTTAACTGCTCCTCTTGATATAACAGCTTATAATGGAGAGTTAGTAAAATAATGAGAAAGATGACTTTAGCTTATAGTGCTAAGGTCATCTTTTTTATTTTGACAGGAATATATTTACTTTTACCGTAATGTGTTATAATTTGGAAAATAATAATTCTTAATTTTCGGAATAAAAGAAAATGGGGGGGTAAATAGATGAACACATTAAAGAAAATCACTAATAATATTTCGAAAGTTATTATAGGAAAAGATGAATCCATAGAACTTGCAGCCATTGCTCTAATAGCAAAAGGACATATTTTATTAGAAGATGTACCGGGGACAGGAAAAACAACACTAGCGAAAAGTTTGGCTAAAAGCGTGGACGCAAAATTTCAAAGAATACAATTTACAGCGGATACTTTGCCCGGAGATGTTATTGGTCTCGAATATTTTAATGTGAAGGAATCGGAATTTAAAACGAGGTTAGGTCCTATTTTTGCAAATATAGTAGTAGTGGATGAAATTAATCGTGCTGTACCGAGAACACAATCTTCGTTATTAGAAGTGATGGAAGAACGTACTGTTACAATTGCGAAACAGACACATTTATTACCAGAACCTTTTTTAGTAATTGCAACGCAAAATCCTCTTGAATCGGCCGGTACATTTCCTTTACCTGATGCTCAGTTAGACCGGTTTTTACTCACAATACGCCAAGGTTATCCTACGAGAGAAGCTGAAAAGGAAATGATGAATCGGTTTCAAACGAATGATCCGTTAGAAACATTACACTCTATTATTTCAAGTGAAGAAATTATTACGATGCAAAAACGTGCAAGAGAAGTGCTAGTAGGGAATGATGTGCAAGATTATCTTCTTGAAATTATTGAAGCAACTCGTAAGCATGAGCTAATTGAAATTGGTGTAAGCCCGCGGGGAACGTTGGCATTTATGAGAGCGATTCAAGCACGGGCAATATTAAATGAAAGAGATTACTGTACGCCAGATGATATAAAACAACTTGCTGCTTCCATATGTGCTCATCGTTTAACGTTAACGATTGAGGGAGAGATGAAAACGACGAAAGAACAAATTATGAAAGAAATTCTTCATACGATTAATGTGCCAGTGGAGAATGTACGATGAATCAACAACTTGTGTATACACCTTTAGCGGAGCCTTTCGTAATAGGAGTTATGTCAGTTGTAGCCGTTATTTTAAGTGTATTTTCAAGTAATTTACTCATATTATCTCTCGTATTTTTATATGTAATTTTAATAGGTGCTATGCATGTTTATATACGTAAAGTATCTCGTGTTGAATGGGAATACAGTCAAGGAAATTCGAATGTTTTTATAGGTGAAACGAACAGATGCAAAATAAAAATTTCAAACAAATCAATTTTTCCTATTTTTAATGTTGTATTTCGATTTAAATGTGAAAATAAGCTAACTTGGAATCATGATGAAATAAACAAAAATCATAGTACAGGTTCAAATTATTATATGAATTTTAATTTAAAAGGAAGAGAGTCAGTTTTATTTGATTTACAAGCTGTAGCTGTAAAAAGGGGAATTGCGAGATGGGAAGAAGTTGAAATTGTCATTACAGATCCCTTTGGATTTATGACGAACCATATCACATATAAACAAGTTGATGCGCCCTCTTATTTAGTCTTACCAGCTGTTCCGAAAATGCAAGTTCCTGAATTACAAGAATGGTCACGAGGATTTCGAAAAGCGATGTCATCACCCTTATATGATGAAACGAAAGTAATGGGAGTGAAGTCGTATGAAAATGAAGATTTTCGTTCTATCCACTGGAGTGCGACAGCGAAAACAGGGGCGATAACTGCGAAAAAGTATGAGCGAACGCAATCAGATAAATATGCGATTTATCTCAACTTGCAAAATAAAAGTGGTGTTTCTTTGCGAAATGATACAGAGGAACTAATCGAATTAACGGCGGGTATATGTAAACAATTGCTCATGCAAAACTGTTCATTTGAAGTATGGATCAATAGTATAAAAGATAACGGTTTGCTACATATAAAAAATGGGGATAATCGGAAACACTTGCAAAATGTATTAAGGGTACTTGCCTCGATATCAGACCAAGATACGCCTGTATCTTCTTCTTATTTTTACACAGCAGGCTTTCGTCGAAAGGAACTGGATGCGGTTCCTTTAATTATTGGTACTTCACCAAAGAAATACAGTAGAACGAATAAATGGATTGTAATGAAAGAATAAGAAGGGGCTTATGTCATGGCGAATAAAAAGCGACATATGAAAGTGAAGTTATGGGGTGTAAGAACTTTAATCATACTTTTCTTTGCGATTAGTGCGATAACGTTTTCACAAGGTGTTTTGTATGTGCAAGACATAGTAAAAGAACGTTTTTTTAGTGAAAAGAAATCTGAAAAAAATTATAAGGAAACTATAAACTACGGTGATACTGAAGAGTATGGAACACCTATAGAAGAGAAAAAAGTAGGAGATAATGGGGAGAGAACGACAACGGGTAAAAAATTTAAAGGTTTTAAAAAGGAAAGTTCATGGGGACACATATTTTCTGTTCTTTCAAATTCATGGATTAGTATAGCTTTTTATGTAATGATTGCAGGGATAATTATATATTTTCTTTATAAATCCGTTAGGAAAAAGGTAACGAAATCCGAAATAGAACAGGATAAACAATCGATAACAAATGAAAATACGGACAGAATCGAAAAGAACAAGAAAATGAAGCATCAGTTAGAACAGCCGTTACCACCAGATACGATAAGAAAAACGTTAGTTGAATGGGAAAGAACTTTACCATTTCATGAACAGAGAAGGTCTTATGAAACGATGCAACAGTGGTTAAAAAGAATTTGTAGAACAAGGGATATTATCCCGTTATATGAGTCTGTTCGTTATGGGGAAAAGACGTATACGGATTTAGAGGTGGAAGAAATAATGAAGTGGGTAGAGGGAGATGGGAAGGTGGATATGTAAATATCCACCTTTTCTTTTTTTATACGGAAATTTGATTAAAATGAAATTAACTATAAATTAACTTTATTTACTTATACTTCATTACATGTTAACCTATACTTAATTTTTATAAATTATAATTAATTTTTAAGTTTTTTAAGGGTGTGAAAATGTAATGAAATCAGTATTAAAAAGCATACTTATTTCTTTTGTTTTTTCTGCAGTAGGTATGTGTTGGTTGCTGTTCTTATTATTCAAAGGGGACGGAGACTGGTTATTGTCTTGGATAGGCGTATTAATGGCATATTTATCTTTATTCACTTTAATAGATTTATATTGTAAAACTACATACGACAAAAAAATAAATAAATGGCTTATAAAAACATCGGTGACTAGCTTTAGTTTTGCTGTGTTAGGAATTTCATTTTGTATCATACACGAGCTATTAACACCATGGAGTCTCAGTTTAATGGTGTGGTATTGGTTGGTAATGTTAGTGTTATTTTTAACGACTATACTATCATTAGTCAGTCTCGTATTTGTTAATCGTAAAAATCATAATTTCACCGGTGGATATAGAATACTTATACTTCTTAATCTACTTCTTACGTTAGGACCGGTATTATGGCCACTATTACTTTCTATTATCGGAAATGGTATGAACGCTAGTGCAGGATGGTAAAGGTGAATATAGATTAGTTGCTTAAATAAAAAAAGAACGTGTTTACATAAAAAATGAAAACACGTTCTTTTTTATTCATTTTAATACGAACACAATGAAACATCTTAAAATAATTAAGATAAGGTGAAATAAAAACGGGGGAAGTTAAGGGACTTTCCTTATTTTTTATGTCCTTTTTATTTTCATACATAATTCTTTCTTAGCAGATCGTATCAAACTTTAAACGTAAGTATTTTGTAAGGAATGGATAAGAAAAAAGAGAGTTTTATCATATAGGATAAAAGTATATTTCGAATCAAAATGATATGAATAGGGGAGAGAGAATCTTATGAAAAAACGTAATCCAATGAAGTTAGCAAGTTTGGCAGTTTTATTAGCGGGTACCACTGTATTCACACCAGGTTTTACTGTAAAAGCAGAGTCTACTCAAAATATTTCTAATTCGTCAGAAGCACATGATCAAAAGAATCGGAATGGTTGGAAAAGGGTCATGCAGGAAACAATTCAAATTGGAGCGCCAGGGGTATTAGCTAAGACGTCTAATAAAGGGAAAATTAGTAGTTATACTGCTGGCGTAGCAGATTTAAGCACAAAGAAACCGGTGAAATCAGATTATCGCTTTCGAATTGGTAGTGTGACGAAAACTTTTACCGCCACGACGGTTCTTCAATTAGTTGGAGAAAATCGCGTACAACTTGACGATTCAATTGAGAAGTGGTTACCGGGTCTCGTTCAAGGAAATGGGTATGATGGCAATCAAATTACGATACGCCAACTTTTGAATCATACAAGTGGTATCGCTGAATACTTAAAGTCAAAAGATGCTGACATAATGAATTCGAAAAAAACGTATACAGCTGAAGAAATAGTGAAAATAGGTCTTTCTCTACCTCCAGATTTCTCGCCGGGTAAAGACTGGTTGTATTCAAACACAGGATACGTAATACTAGGAATGCTTATTGAAAAAATAACTGGTAATAGTTATTCGGAAGAAATTGAAAAGCGAATTATTGAACCTCTGGACTTGCCAAATACGTTTTTACCAGGAAATTCACCCGTCATCCCAGGAAAGAATCATGCTCGTGGATATGTGAAAATGGACGAAACAGGCGAGTTGAAAGACATTACGTATTATAATCCGAGTTTAGCTAATGCAGCTGGAGATATGATTTCTAATGCGGATGATTTAAACAAGTTCTTTTCATCTTTACTCGGTGGTAAGTTACTGAAGGAACGCGAGTTAAAAGAAATGCTTACTACAGTTCCTATAGAAGGAAAAGGGGTTGGTGATGGATATGGCCTTGGAATCTATGAGACGAAACTTCCAAATGGTGTCTCAGTTTGGGGACACGGAGGATCAATTCCTGGGTTTATGACTTTTGCTGGTGGAGTAATTGGAGGCAAGCATACATTTGCTGTCAATGCTAATTCTTTAGGTCCGGTTGAAATCCTTACACAGTTTAATAAAATGATGCAAGTTGAATTTAATAAATAGATGAAGAAAAAGCGAATAGGTTTCTGCGATAGTTTTAAATAAAAGAGATGCTTTTTAAATTTCACAAATAAGGACAGTATTAACATTCATGATATGGTATTAAGTATATGTAGAACATAAATATGATACAAGTGTATTTCAAATTGCAATTCAATCTTATAGTTTAGTATAAAAAGGATGTCAGTTGCATGACATCCTTTTTGTTGTGGGACAAAGAGTTGTTGTTTGTTTTGAAAATTGTTATTTTTGAGATTATTCCATATAATGAGAGGTATAGGGGCTATACAGGGGAGTTATGAATGAATAATACTTTAGTTTATTAATTATTTTGTTTTAATAAAAAAAGTAAATTGATTTGGAGTGAACTACATTGGGACAAAATCAGTTCAGATGGAGTAACGAGCAATTACGAGAACATGTTGAAATAATAGACGGTACAAGAAATCCTCATAAATTATTAAAGAACGCAACATACTTAAATTCCTATATACGTGAATGGATGGAAGCAAATATTTGGATCTATGATGACAGAATTATATATGTAGGAGAAAAACTACCAGAGCAACTACATGAATGTGAAGTTATTGATTGTGATGGAAAGTATGTCGTTCCTAGTTACATGGAACCGCATGCACATCCATATCAATTATATAATCCAGAGACGTTAGCGAATCATGCGATGCAATTTGGGACAACAACTTTTATTAATGATAATTTAACTCTATTTTTCACATTAAAGCGTGAGGAATCATTTCATTTATTAGATAAATTTAAAAAGCTTCCAGCTAGTATGTATTGGTGGTGCCGTTTTGATGGACAAACTGAATTGCAAAATGGGCAATCTTTATTTAATAGTGAAGAAATAATAGAGTGGCTACAGCATGAAGCAGTTCTTCAAGGAGGAGAGCTAACAGCATGGCCAAAATTATTACATGGCGATGATGAAATGTTAAATTGGGTGCAGGAAACAAAGCGATTACAGAAAAAAGTAGAAGGACATTTCCCAGGAGCATCTGAAGCAACATTAGTAAAATTAAAACTGTTAGGTACAGACTGTGATCATGAAGCAATGACGGGTCAAGAATCGTTAACTCGTCTTATGCAAGGTTACACTGTTTCTCTTAGAAACTCTTCCATCCGACCAGATTTAGAAGTTTTATTAAAAGAACTATTGGAATTAGGTGTGAAGCAATTTGATAGATTCTTTTTCACAACAGATGGTTCTCATCCGTCCTTTTATGAAAACGGAATGACGAATGTAATGATTACTACTGCTATAAAGCAAGGTGTTCCAGTAATAGATGCATATCATATGGCAAGTTATAATATTGCTCGTTATTATAATATGGAGCATATACATGGTTCGATTGCGACAGGGAGAATTGCTAATATCAATATTTTAGAAAGTAAAGAAAACCCAGTGCCAGCGAGCGTTATTGCAAAGGGGAAATGGGTGAAGCGTGACGGTGTAAATACGCATGAAGCATTACATATAGACTGGGGTAAATGTAAAGTAACTCCATTATCATTAGATTGGTCCATAGAAAAAGAGGATATGATTTTCTCTAATAAAACGGGTATACACTTATTAAATAACGTTATTACAAAACCATATACTAGTAAAATCAACATAGAATGTAATGAATTGTCCACAGATCATGATGAATGTTTCCTTATGATGATTGCTCGTGATGGAAGTTGGCGAGTGAATACAGTTGTGAAAGGTTTTGCGAAAGAACTAGGTGGGCTTGCTAGCTCTTATTCTGGTACAGGTGACATCATTCTTATCGGAAAAAGAAAAGAAGATATGCTTATAGCTTTTCATAGAGTAAAAGAGCTTGGCGGGGGAATGGTAATAGCTGAGAAGAATGAAGTATTACATGAAATCGCATTACCATTGCTCGGAATTATGTCTAATTTAAAAATGAGTGAATTAATACAGGAAGAGAAACAGATGGTGAAATTACTACAAGAGCGTGGCTACGCGTATGATGATCCATCATTTACAATTTTATTCTTTTCTGCGACGCACTTGCCTTTTATACGGGTAACGCCTATAGGGCTATATGATGTGAAAAGTGGAAAGGTAGTTGCTTCGCCGGTGAATTTGATAAAGTAATATTAGAAAGAACTCCTCCGCTACAGTAGTTATGTAAAGTGGGGGAGTTTTATATTTTAGATGTATTGTTATAAATAGGGTTACATATAAATAATCTCAAAAATAACCTTAAACGAGAACAAATAGATAAATTAGGAAAATATATTCTTAAAACATACTTGACTCATAGGAATTAATGGATTAATATGTGGATATTACTTATTTTACCACTCATTATTTTAATGCTAAAACAAATTGAATAGCTGATTGGATAACCAAAGGCACGTATACATTTCATAATTTTGAAATGTGTTCGTGCCTTTTTGTATTATTCATAGAGCAAGGAGCGGAGGAGATATGAATAAAACGATGCCAACATTAATCGAAGAAACAGATTGGTTGTTTCGTAAAATGGTCCGTAAGTTTGTAAAGGAACGTGACAAAATTAAGATTGAAGGTATTATGTTGCCGGGCATCTTAATATTAAACAAAATTATTCGAGATGGTGAGCAGCGTCTAACTGACTTAGCAGAAGAACTGGATTTTACATCAGGAGCGATTACGGCATTATGCGATAAGTTAGAAGAAAGAGGCTTGGCTATTCGGAAACGTCATCAGGAAGATAGACGAATCACTTTACTTGATATTACTGAAGATGGCCTGAAATTTATAAAGCGAAATAATAAAATAAGAACAAGTTTTATGTCTGTTTTATTCGATGGATTTTCAATAGAAGAATTACACGTGCAGGCCGAAATTTTTAAACGCTTAGCCTATAATTTAGAACACCTTTCGGATAGGATTATGAAACTAAGTAATGAGAATACAGAGGAATAACAAAGAATACTATTACTCTAGTTATTTGGGTCTGAAAATTCAAACTATTAAAAGGTGACTTATTAATAATATGAATAGGAGTGGAAAGAATGGGACATCCAACAATTTATCCAACAGGGGCAACAGTATATAATCCCGGGAAAGCTTGGAGTGGTTATACAATTTATCAAGCTGCAGATCATGGTGCGTTATTAATTGATATGAATGGAAAGGAAGTACACTTATGGAAAGGACTGCGTGGATTTCCAAATAAGTTATTACCAGGCGGATATGTTTTTGGTCATACAGCACAAAGAGATCCTGAGTACGGTTTTCAAGATGAAGTAGATTTAGTTCAAGTAGATTGGGAAGGAAACATAGTCTGGAGATTTAACCGTCTGGAACACATTGAAGACCCAGGCCATGATCCGCAGTGGATGGCTAGAGCTCATCATGATTATCAGCGTGAGGGAAATCCCGTGGGTTACTATGCACCAGAATTAGAACCGAAAACAGATGGTGGAAATACGTTAATTTTAGCACACAAAAATGTACATAATCCGAATATATCCGATAAGCCGTTATTAGATGATGTCATTATTGAGGTAGATTGGGAAGGGAATATTATATGGGAGTGGGCTGTCAGTGATCATTTTGAAGAACTTGGATTTGATGAAAGTGCTAAAAATGTACTATTCCGTAATCCTAATATTAGATCCTTTGGTGGTAATTCGGATGGAGATTGGATGCATATAAATTCTATGTCTACAATTGGTCCGAATAAGTTTTATGACCAAGGAGATGAACGTTTTCATCCTGAAAATATTATTTGGGATGCTAGGGAGTCAAATATAATTGCCATTATTGACAAGAAGACAGGAAATATAGTTTGGAAACTCGGTCCTGATTATTCTAGCCCAGATGTTAAGCATTTAGGATGGATCATTGGACAACATCATGCACATATCATTCCGAAAGGATTGCCTGGAGAAGGGAATTTACTTGTATTTGATAATGGTGGTTGGGCAGGATACGGTCTTCCAAACCCTGCATCTCCATACGGTTCCAAAAATGCTGTTCGTGATCACTCGAGGATTCTAGAAATTAATCCAGTAACTTTAGAAATTGAGTGGCAATATACGTCAACTGAAGCTGGATATCAAGCTCCTTTAGATTCGTATCGATTTTACAGTCCATATATTAGTTCTGCCCAAAGGCTACCAAACGGAAATACATTGATTACAGAAGGAGCAGATGGTCGGATTTTTGAAGTTACTCGTGAGCATGAGCTTGTATGGGAATATATTTCACCTTATAAAAATAACAGAAACTCCAATATGGTTTACCGTGCGTATCGTGTACCGTATGAGTGGGTACCTCAACTAGAAAAACCAGAGGAGAAAGAAATTACTCCTCTTGATATAGCAGCATTTAGAGTCCCGAATGCTGCAGAAGCTGGTACGGAATCTGTTGTGACAGTCGAAGGAACAATATCTTACGGCACCGGAGATTTCTGTGTAGCGACATTGGAAGAAATAAATAAAATACGAGATTAACGCTAGTAATTTAAAGTGTGGGGAGAGTCATTTCCCCCACTTATTAAAATGAACTTGATAGGTTTGTTATATGACAAAACGTTTCCATTTCTTTATTTGTAATAATTTAACGTAATATTTAGGTTAAACAAATCTTACTTCAAGCTTGAACAAATTGTTATGGAGGAATGATAAATGGTGAAATTAAAGCCTTTATTTTTAAGTTTATCAATGATTACTAGTTTAGCTGTAGCAGGGTGCTCAAACTTTTCAAAAGAAAGTGTGGGAACGACAAAAAGTAATGGGAAAGAAACGGCCACGGTGAAAATGGCTATAGATACAGCTGCGGGCGGATCTTTTCAGTTTAGAGCTGCCGAGAAACAAGGCTATTTTGAGAAAAATAGTATTAAAGCTCAACTATCGAATTTTGCTTATGGAATTGATACAGTTAATGCGGTATTAACCGAACAAGCTGATACAGGTCTTGCTGCTGATTATGCGCTTTTAAATTCGTTAGGAAAAGGGGATATGGTCGTAATTTCAACACTTACGCGAGGAAATGAAAAATCATCAAAAGACAATGAGCTTCTAGTTAGAGAGGGTATTAAAACAGAAAATGATTTAAAAGGTAAAAAGTTAGGCGTACCTAAAGGGACTGTAACGGAGTATGTTTGGGCGAAATATTTGGCAGCGAAACATATTAATGAAAAGGATATTACCTTCGTTCCATATAGTACACCAGACGAAGCTATTGTAGGAATGAAAAATGGTGATATAGATGCTGTTTGGAGTTCTGGTGCATTAAAGGATAAATTTAAAAATATAAAAGGTGTAACAAAATTAGGTGATTTAGAAAGTGCTGGTGTCACAATTGACAGCTATTTACTAGCAAAAAGATCATTCGTCGAGAAGAATCCAAAAGCCGTTGAAAATACAATTAAGGCTCTTTCTGAAGGTATAAAGTACGTAGAAAACAATAAAAAAGAAACAGCAAAACTTGCTTTTGAACAATTGAAACTACCCGAGAAAGATGCATTAAAAGATATTGAAAGACAGAACTATGTTCTTGGATTTACAAAAGAAGATGCTAAGCATCTAGAAGATATGAAAAAATGGTTAGAAGAAAAAGGGAAGCTGAAAGATAAATATGAATTGAAAGATAAGATTGATCTTGAATCACTAAAGAAAGCTTTCCCTGAATCTGTTACTTATAAATAGAATAGGAGTGAAGTATGGTGAGTACAGTAAGTGAAAAAGAAGTATTGAAATCTCCTGTGGCCATTTCTATTTCTGGGTTATCTAAATCATTTAATAACGAACAATTTGTTTTAGAAGATGTAAATTTAACAATTGGGAATGGTGAATTTTTTATATTACTTGGCCCAAGCGGATGTGGAAAATCTACGTTATTAAGTATGCTTGCTGGATTTGTTGAAAAGACATCAGGGAAACTAATAGTCAATAATGAAGAGGTAATTAAGCCTGATAGAAATCGTGGCGTCGTATTTCAACAAGCAGACGCAGCGCTTTTTCCGTGGCTAACAATTAAAGAAAATATTGAATTTGGTTTAAAAATGAAAAAAATGATAAAGCAGACCCGAAATGATATATCCTCTCACTATATAAAACTTGTTGGACTAGATGGGCATGAAGGAAAATATCCAAGAGAACTTTCTGGAGGAATGAAACAAAGAGTTCAATTAGCACGTGTGTTAGCCAATGACTCGCAATTTTTATTAATGGATGAACCATTTGGAGCACTCGATGCAATGACTAGAAGAACAATGCAAATAGAGTTAATACGAATTTGGAAAGAAACAAACAAAACGATTATTTTTGTCACTCATGATATTCAAGAAGCGCTATTACTTGGGCAAAGAATAGGGGTAATGTCTAAAGGACCTTCTTCAAAAATTGAAAAGATTTACGATATTCCACTACCGTATCCGAGAACATTTACAGATAAAGAATTTAATTACTATTATCAAATGATTCAATCACACTTTGATTGAAAGGAGGTCCAAATATGAGCGTGTTGAAAGATGAGATTGCAAGAAAAGAGACTATTTATGAAACAAATAATTTCAAGATTGGTTTACAAAAGAAGCTATTACAAAGTGGAATTATCGCTTGGATACTTATTCTTACGATATGGAGTGTTGTAGCGAATTTTTCTGATCCGCAATTTTTGCCAAGTCCGATAGCAGTTTTGTATGGAGCAATTGAACTGAGTCAAAATGGTTCCTTATTTATATATATAGGAGTTAGTTTTTTAAGAGTAATAGCTGGATGGATTTTAGGGAATCTTGTAGCCATTCCGGTAGGATTATTAATTGGCCGAATCCCATGGTTAAGAGCGCTCTTTGATCCAGTTATCAATTTTATTCGCTTTATTCCACCTCTTGCCTTTATAACATTATTTATGCTTTGGTTTGGTATTGGAGAGCAATCTAAAATTTTTCTCATTATGTATGCAACTTTCTTTATTGTGACGATTAACACAATTACCGGTGTGCAAGCTGTTGAAGAAGATAAAATTCGCTCAGCGAGAAGTATGGGAGCATCAGAATGGCAAATTATGTTCCATGTCATCATACCAGCAGCACTTCCTTATATTTATACGGGGGCAAAGCTTGCAATGGGATCCTCATTTATGGCCATTGTTGGAGCTGAAATGGTTGCAGCTAATGAAGGAATTGGTTATATGATTTGGAATGCAAGGTTATATTTCAAAACAGATTGGATTTTTGTCGGTCTTGTTATTCTTGGATTGATGGGCTTCTTGATGGATCGGATATTTAATAAATTCGGAAGTGTAGTTCTGAAAAGATATAATGTGGTGAAAAAATAAAAAAGAGCCATTTAGCTGACTAAAAAAGGTTAGATAAATGGCTCTTTTTTATGAAAAAAGTCGATGCGTTCTTACTTCTTATTATTTTTCTATTTTGGTTTCAATCCTCTTCACCAAATCAGCTGACACGTTATGAAAATACTCTAACACTATCTTTCTAATATCATCAGATATAACTTTCAAATCACCAGCTAAGTTTTCGGCAAGATGTTCTTTTTCTATCGGTTTTAACTTCGTATAAAATTCACCAGCCTGCGTAAAGTCATCTTGTTTCGTTATTGAAGTTCTTTCAATTTTACCTTCAACGTATCTTCCGTCACCGCTCGTTATTTGATTAGCAGGTGTCCAATTTTGCTGTTGGTTAATCGTTAATTTCCGAAATTCGGGACCAATTCTTCTTCTTTGGGAATCACTATAAATGTTAGCTCGCCCTTGCAACATTTTATCATCTGATAATTCAGCACCGTCAAGTAAATTAGAAGGGGAGAAAGCGACTTTTTCTACTTGTTCCATATAATTTTCAGGGTTTTTATTTAATACCATTTTGCCGACTGGTATAAGAGGATACGCTTTTTCATCCCATATCTTTGTATCATCTAAAGGATCGTAAGAAAGATGCGCTTCATCTTTCGGGTCCATGAGCTGGACATATAAACCATATTCCACAGGTTTACTATTTGCAATTGCATCATATAAATCTTTCCCGCTATAATCTGGGTTTTCAGCAGCAAGTTTATTTGCTTCCTCACTAGTAATGAATTGTACACCTTCAAATGGGTACCAATGATACTTTACATACTTTCTATTGCCTTCTGCATTTCTCCAAACATATGTATTTACACTATGTCCTGGGATGTGGCGAAGGCTTTTGACCGTACCATTATCAGAGTACAAACGTACAACGAAATGTATGGATTCAGGTGCTCTAGCGACAAAGCTCCAAAATCTATTAGGGTCTAATAAGTTATTTTTAGGTGAAGGTGACAACGCTTGAATGGTTTCAGGGAAACGCATCGGATCGCGTACAGAAAAGACAGGAATGTGATTACATAATAGATCGAAAATACCTTCTTTAGTATAAAATTTTGTAGAAAAACCGCGTACATTTCTAGAAGTATCAGGTGTTCCTTTCGTGCTAACAGCTAATGAAAATCGCACCATAACGGGAACTTTCTCATTAGCATTTTGTAGGAAATTTAGTTTAGTATGTTCGGGCATTGGATAGATTGTTTGAAAATAACCGAACGCACCAAATCCTTTTACATGAACAGGTCTTTCTAAAATTTTTTCGTGAATAAATTGTTGTAACGCCTCGTGAAGCACACTATCTTGCTCTAGAACAGGTCCACGTGAACCAACTGTTTGAGAGTGAAGTATAGCTTGTTCATTACGTTCTCCATTATCATTAAAGTCTTTCCTTAGTAAAGATTGTCTCTGTTTATCATAGTGTTCATTCATCAATATAGCCTCCAAATCTTTTTCGTCCATTGTTACTAAATATGATTTTATAGCCTTGATTATGTATAACACGCTAAGTTCAAACTAGTTACAGACCGCTAGATGAGAAAAACGCGTATGTAGTGGACCTGTTGAAATAGAAGAAATTATGGAAAAATGAATATCGGGAAGAACATTACTATTAAAATTTCAATCTTAAAAATGAATTTATACATGACTTTATAGAAAATGAACATAAATAAAACAGGGAGAATAACTAGGAGGAATGTAACATGTCGGATTGGTTTCAATTAGATAAAGAGTATATGATGTCAACGTACTGTCGTACAAAGCTTGCGATAGAAAGAGGAGAAGGGTGTAAGCTGTATGATGTGGATGGTAAAGAGTATTTAGATTTATTTTCTGGTGTAGGCGTAAATGTATTAGGATACAATCATCCGAAAATTGTGCAAACGACAATGGATCAAGTTACGAAGTCGTTGCATTTACCGTTTCATTTTTTAAATCCAGTTGCGATTGAATATGCAAAGAAATTAGTTGATTGCTCTTTAAAAAACGGAAAGGTCTTTTTTACAAACTCAGGTACGGAAGCGACAGAAACAACGTTGAAATTAATTGATAAATATAGAGCTATTATGCATGAAGAACGTGAAGGAATTGTAGTGTTAAAGAATAGTTTCCACGGGCGTACGTTGGGGGCACTTCATTTTACAAGACAAGAAAGTGTATATCAAAATTTCCCGAAAACATCGATCCCAGTATATGAAGTTGAGCGCGAGAATATAGAGCAATTAGAAGAAACAATTATTCATGAAAATCCAATTGCAATTCTGTTAGAACCTGTATTAGGAAGCGGGGGAATTTATCCATTATCGGGTGAATTTTTACATGGTGTTCAAAATTTATGTGAGAAATATAATGTATTACTTATCGTTGATGAAGTTCAAAGTGGTATGGGGAGAACAGGAAAACTATTTGCTTATCAAAATTTCAATATTACACCACATATTATTCAAATTGGTAAAGGAGCAGGAGGCGGGATACCACTTGGCGGAATTATTGTAGGTGAAAAGTTATGTGATGTATTTGCACCAGGAGATCACGGCACCACATTTGCTCATTCATCAATGGGAACGGCTTTAGGTTTAACGGTATTAAATACATTACTTGACGATGGTTTAATGCAAGAAGCATATGAAACGTCACTATATTTGAATGACAAACTGCAAGACATTCAGAAAGAAAATTCTTATTATATTCAGGAAGTGCGTCATGCGGGGATGATGTTTGGAATAAGTGTGAATGATACGAATGAAAATGTGAAGAAATTACAGATTGAGTTAATGAGTAAAGGAATGTTGGTCGATGTAACACAAGGGAATATTATTCGATTACTTCCGCCGTATATTATTACGAAAGAGGAAATTGACGCATTCACTTATGAGTTTATTTCTTGTGTTCATAACATAGCTGCTACAGCAAGTATTTAAAAAAATATAAAAAGCTGAAGAAGCCGCTAAAATAGCGACTTCTTCAGCTTTTTAAAATAGTAAATTACTTAACCTAGAGAGCATCTCATTGGACAAATAATTAATTATGTGAAACAATAATAACAGATAAGGAGACGTTAATTTTCCTTAAGTGCTTCGAATTAATTTTATTCAATAAGAGAAGGTGTGCTTAAAGAAGTTAAATTAAATAAGGAGCTGTTTTATTATATGCAACAAAATAATGATTTAAATTTTGAACCTCAAGACGTTAATATTGTTAATCCTAAACAAGCCAGGAAAGCAGTAGTTGCTACTGGTATAGGGAACGCAATGGAGTGGTTTGACTTCGGATTATACGCGTATTTAGCGGTAATTTTAAGTCAATTATTCTTCTCAGGTGTTGATAATAGTGGATTGCAACTTGTACTTACATTCGGTACATTTGCAGCGGCCTTCCTCGTTCGACCAATCGGAGGTGTATTCTTTGGTAGAATAGGAGATAAGTACGGCCGAAAAATCGTGTTAAGTACTACTATTATTTTAATGGCACTTTCTACATTATTCATCGCATTACTACCAACCTATGAACAAATTGGTGTATGGGCACCAATACTACTTTTAGTTGCCCGAATGATTCAAGGCTTCTCTACAGGCGGCGAATATTCAGGAGCAATGGTTTATATCGCAGAATCTTCTCCAGATAAAAAGCGTGGTATACTCGGTAGTGGTCTTGAAATTGGAACACTCTCAGGTTACATTGCTGCATCGGTAATTGTTACCATTTTGACGTTATTGTTAACAGATGAACAAATGCTCAGCTGGGGCTGGCGTATTCCTTTCTTAATAGCTGCACCAATTGGTTTGGTCGGTTTATACTTACGCCGTCATTTAGATGAATCTCCCATCTTTGAAGAGATGGAAAAAGCACAAGAGGAATCTGAAGACAATGAACAATTTTCATTTATGGATATTATGAAATATCACAAAAAAGACTTCTTATTAAGCACAGTAATTGTCGCCTTCTTTAATATTACAAATTATATGATTCTTTCGTATATTCCTTCTTATCTAACTCAAGTACTTAAAGTCGAAGAAACAACAGGCTTACTAATTATTTCTATTACGATGGCACTTATGATTCCACTAGCACTATATTTCGGTAAATTAAGTGATAAAATTGGTAATAAACGCGTCGTGCAAATTGGTTTACTTGGTTTAACTGTATTTGCAATCCCTGCATTTTTACTAATAGGTAACGGGCATATTGCAGCTATATTTGCAGGTATTTTCGTATTAGGTTTCTTCCTAAGTGTATATGAAGGAACATTACCTTCATTATTACCATCACTCTTTTTCACTGATGTACGTTATCGAGCACTTTCGATCTCATTTAATATTTCTGTATCGATATTTGGTGGTACAACACCACTTGTATGTTCATACTTAGTTCATGCAACCGGTAACCCGCTTGCACCGGCATTTTATTTAACAGGTGTAAGTATTATTGGATTAGTTGTATTTAGTGTACTATTCGTTACAACATCAGGACGTGCGCTAAAAGGTTCATATCCTACAGTAGAATCGAAAAAAGAAGCACACCAAATTGCTAAAGAAGATCCTGAAGAAACACTTTGGTGGCATGAAGAGTCATTAGAGATTGAAGCAGGGAAAAACGCCTCAATTTAAAAAGTAACGTAGAAGTATAAAAAGACTCCTATGAAAATAGGAGTCTTTTTGTTGTGTTATTTCTTTCTTTTCTTTAAACTTTTCTGATATGCATAGAGTTTATGGATTTCTTCCTTAAATTCATACAAAAGTACGGTGTTTTCCCCATTTGAATAACGCACTGTATTATAAGCATTACTAATAATATGACTCTGAATATTTACATCTTCTTCACTATTTATTCTATCTAACCATGCCTCAATAGTTTCTCCTCGATTTCTATTTAAAGGGGGAGTTAACTTACTTTCAAGCTTAAAAATCTCTTTTCGAATTTCGTTATGTGGCGGTTTGTTTCGTTTCAAACGTTTTTGGCTCATTCCTTCTTTATCAGTGATGATAGTAGATTCAAAGACAGGTATATTTGGTAAACTGAATTGTTTTCGTTTTTTTATTATTTTCCAAACGACATAAATAGCAATGGCTACACAGGCTATTATGGTAATGCTATTTATAAGAGTTGGATCAAAATCAGGAGGTGTTTTTCCATCTTCAATTTGTGGTTTTAAGAGATGACCTTTACTCGCCCAAACCCCTTCCGTATCTTTCAATTCAGCTGCTACGAGAAATGGATTTAAAATATAACCGACCCCTAATGCGACTATTTCTATGATAAAACTAAAAATAACTCGAATAAAAGGAAATACTTGAACAATTAATATACTCATTACACCAATCGTAATGATAGAAGTGAAACGTAATAACTGTTGATTCCGATTTGCCCCGGTTAACCAAAATGTAATCATAATGTGTATAACTAATAGTAACAGTTTCCCGAGCGTTGGAAAGGGAGCATAAAATATAGCTGAAACACCAAACCAAACAATACCACCTAACGATTTTTGAACTGGGTATCCTGGTCCAACTACATGTACGATAAAGAAGAAAAGCGGTAACATAATTGTGCCAAATAGAGAGAACGGGAGAAAAATAGAACAACCGATTATTTGAGTCATTAACAGTATGACAAATCCTGTTGTTTTTTTCTTCGTGAATGTATGGATTAGAAATACACCAATATAGCTTAGTGCTAAAAATATAGTAATAGCTATAAGTTCGTCCCTTTCTGTTAATAACGAAAGGAGGAGCAGCAGAAGAAAGTCATTAATGTGATAGAGCCAAGTTTTCAAGCTTTTCCACCATCCCTTCGTTATTTATGAGAAACGTAGGTTGCGATAGAAGAGAGAGGTCATTCTTCTGCAAGCCAATGTAAATCATTGTAGACGATCGTTCTCCTTTTCTATTTGTATAATGGAGAAATCCTTGTTTCGGAATTAATGTGCTATCGTCTGAAATACGTGCCAATTCCTCTAAAGCTTTTGCGTAATGTGTTTGCCCTTCATTTAATGGTAAGTGCAGAGGACCACCTTCAGCTAATATACTAATAAATAATTCAAACGGTATTTGATGCTTCGTAGCGTATTGACAAATGTATGTTGCAAATGAAATAAGATCTTCTATATTATCTTTCCAACCAAACCCGCGATCAGCAGCTAAAGAAAGACAGATCGTCCAACTATAATTTTTTACAGGTTCATATTGCTTCGCCTGTAATTCCTGCATTTTAGCAGATGCTTTCCAATGAATAGAACGGAAAGACTCACGTTCATATCGTTTCACACCAATAATAGATGTTTCATCATTGTAAAAAGAAAAATTCGTTCGATAAGATCCATTTAAAAGTTGCTGAAGTTCTTGCAAACCTGCTACTTCTTTAGGAGAAGGGTACACAATAATTTCAGTTCTTAATTTATCAAATACAGGTAAATGTACAGATAATAAATGAAAAGGATCTTTCAAAACACATTCGAATTGTTCAATTTGAAACACGCCACGCTTCGTTGCAGTTAATGATAAATCCCATTTTTGCGCTGAATGGGCAGGTTGTGAAAATGGGAAAGAGAATAGTGTTTTTGATATTTGTTCAATTCCTTGATCTTTATGCGGTAGTAGGGACGGATCTAAATGAAAATAACAAACACCGTTAACGAGTGGTATGTTTGCTCCGTTTTTTAAATGAATAAAAAATTGTCCAGATTCATTAGGAAATAAGCGAGTTGTTTGTTTCTCGTTTAGCACTTGAAACTGTTTTTCTATATATGCGACATATTTATAAATGAAAATCGCAAATAAATAGTAGAAGAAAAAGAAAAACATAATGATTCGTTGCGGCATAAAAAATGTAAATAGTATCGCGCCTGGAACAGATAGTTGAATAATATGAAGTTGAAAAAATAAAGGTACAGTTACAACGCGCTGTCCATTCATGTTTGCTCAATCTCCACTGGTACGTCAACCTCTTTTAAAATCTTTTGCATCATTTCATTTTTTGTCGTACGTAATGCACCTTCCATTGATAAGACGATACGGTGATTCCAAACAGAAGGAACTAACAATTGTATATCTTCTGGTGTGCAATATTCTCTCCCGCGTAAAAAGGCTAAAGCTTGAACAGCACGTACTAAAGCAAGTGTGGCACGCGGACTTACACCGTTAGCGATATAATCATGATTTCTTGTAGCATGAGCAAGCTTAATGATGTAATGTTCTAACGGTTCTGATACGAAAATTTCTTTCACTCGTTTCTGTGCCTCTAAAATATCATCTAAAGTAATAACAGATGTGACACTTTCTAGTGGTGTATCGTTACGAAAACGTCGCATCATTTGTAGTTCGTCTTCAGGATTCGGATAACCTATAGAAATTGTCATTAAAAAGCGATCAAGCTGTGCATCAGGAAGAGGGAAGGTTCCTTGTGATTCAATTGGATTTTGCGTCGCAATAACAAAGAACGGTTTTGGAAGAGGAGTTGACTGCTTTTCAAGCGTCACTTGTCGTTCTTCCATCGCTTCTAATAAACTAGACTGTGTTCTCGGCATTGCACGGTTAATTTCATCTGCCAGTAGAATGTTTGCCACGACTGGTCCGAATCTTAACTCGAATTCGCTCGTTTTCGGATTGAAATATTCAATACCTGTCACATCACTCGGAAGTACATCCGGTGTAAATTGAACGCGAGAAAAATTACCACCAATACTTTTTGAAAGTGTTTTCGCAAGTAACGTTTTCCCAGTACCAGGTACATCCTCAAGAAGTACATGACCATCAGCAAGCAAGGAAACGATTAATAAATCTATAACATTTTCTTTACCTACAAAAACTGAACCTATATTTTCTTTCAATTTATTTATCATATGTATCATTCCTTTCAAAATATAAACGGATATTTCTATATTTTAACAAATTATTCAGAAAATTTATATGATTTTTCAATTCAAAGAAATAAATATTCAATTATTAAATTATACTCTTGCATATTTTGGAATGTGAATATATAATATCGGTATACGATGTATCGCAAGTCGATATATCATGAAGCGATGTATCGGAGGTGGTTATAATGAATACGAAAGCGAGAAAATATATTCCGTTAACTGAGGCGACATATTACATATTGTTATCCCTAGTGAAACCAATGCACGGATATGGAATTATGCAAATGGTAGAAGAGATGACAAATGGAGAAGTAAAACTCGGTCCTGGAACTTTATACGGGAATACGACGAAGTTATTAAAAGAGAAATTAATTATTGAAGTTGCCTCAACAGATAGAAAGAAGTGCTATGAGTTAACGCCACTTGGTAAAGAAGTATTAGAGCTAGAGTATAACAGGTTGCAGAGATCTGTAAGGAATGGGAATAGTATATTAGGGGAGTGAATGGAAGATGGAGACAAAAAGGGTATTCAAGTTTTTTACGGCATGGAATTTAGAAAAAGAAGAAGCTTTTTTACGAAAGATGCATCAGCAAGGTTGGGCATTACAAAAATATAATTTAATGTATACGTTTCAGAAAACGGAGCCAAAAGATGTAATGTACAAAGCTGATTTTAGATTGGTTTATAGAGATTCGAAAGAACAACAACAAGAATATTTCGAAATATACGAAATGTCAGGTTGGAAACGCGTAACAAGTTTCACAAGATGGAATTATTTTTGTAAAGAAGTAGAAGAAGTAAATGAATTGCCTGATATTTACTCAGAAAAGGAGACGAGGATACAAAAACTAAATGAATTATTGTTATTCCTTGTTATTATATCAGCAAGTTTATTACCATCAATGTATAATCTGTTTTTAAGCCCGATGGAATCAAGAGTGCCAATGTGGGCGAAAGTTATGACCGGTCTTACAGGTGGTATGTGGATGTACTTCTTTATAAGACTTTCTTGGAAAATCAAGAAATTAAAAAGTGAAATATTATAATAAAAAGTGGAGTTTAAAAGAAGTTGATTTTGTAAAGAGGTAATTAATATGGGAATCAACTTCTTTTGTTTCTATATAATCGTATTTTTGCTCACTCTTTTTTATATAATAAAAATCTATATGAAGGCATAAAATTAACAATATCAAAGCCGCAATTTACCCTGAAAATAATAAATGAAGAAAAAAGATTCATATTGAGGATCAAAAAATAAAAGATGACTAAAAAGATGTGGGGTGTAACTTATAATAAGGAAGAAACACGTTTTTTATTAAAGTACAAAACGAAAAAATCCCCTATAGAAAAATCTATTTCTACAAGGGATAATCATGTTTTTATTAGAAAGACTGATTTTGAGCAGGTTTAATAAATTGTTCAGGATTTTCAACAAGTCCGCATACAGCGCATTGGACTCTGTATGTAGGTCCTTGATAAGCCATATGAAAAGCGTTCATCGTTTCGTTTGTGTATTCTTCTTCTACTTGGCCAGTTTGTGGATTTAACTTAACGGGTTTTACTTGTTGCTCAAGAATATTAAAGCGGGTACGGTTCGTTTTACAGCTTGGACATAGCATTGGTTCCATATGTATACACCTCCATTTGTAGCATTTCTTAAATTCTTTAATTTTATGCAAATAAAAAAACTTTCTCAATATAAATAGGTATTTAATGTATTTAAAATTCAGAAAAAATAAAATATAATAAGAGTACGAACTGGTTATGTCCAAACCAAATCTCCTGTTTTATGCCAATAAGCTGGGGGGCCGAGAAATCGGCCTCATTTTTTTATGCTCGCTACTATAGGAAACAAGGTTTTTATGAGACTTTTGTCGAAATTTTAGGGATGGATATAAAGGGGGAAGTAAAATGAATTTAAAAATGAAGTACATCATTTTATATGTAGAAAAGTTTGAGGAATGTTTAAAATTCTATAAAGATATTTTACAGTTGCCTATAAAAGCAGAGCACGGTACATATATTGAATTTAATACGGGATCTACAATATTAGCAATGAATACGCGGCAAGACGTGAAAGAATTAACAGGATTACCACTTACAGAAGGCGAGTTACAATCTTCTCATTTTGAATTAGGATTCGTTGTTGAAAATGTAGAAAAAACAATTGAGCAATTTAGAGAACAAGGTATTACGATTTTAGTTGAACCAATTGTAAAGCCGTGGGGACAAACAATTGCATATATTGCCGATCCAGATGGAAATTATATTGAAATTTGCAGTTCATTAGAATAGAAGGAGAAAAAGAGATGGGGTTTCCGAAACTAGAAACAGAACGTTTACAATTAAGAGAATTAACGCTGTTAGATGCAGAAACGATGTTCCGTTATTTTTCAAAAGAATCTGTTATACGTTATTTCGGAATGGATTCTTTCGAAAATATTGAGCAAGCGAAAACAACGATTCAAACGTTTAAAAATCGTTATGAAGAGGGAAATGTATTTCGCTGGGGAATAGAGAAAAAGGGGACGGGCCAATTAATCGGAACGTGCGGTTTTCATTTAATAAACAATCATCATAAGCGAGCTGAAATTGGTTATGAATTAGACGATACATATTGGGGACAAGGATACGCCTCGGAAGCGTTACAGGCGATTTTAGCTTACGGGTTTGAAACGTTGCAACTTATAAGAATTGCTGCTGTTGTATATGTAGAGAATAAAGCTTCTCAAAAATTATTAAGTAAAGCAGGATTTCAAGAAGAAGGATTACTTCGAAAACATATGATTCAAAATGGAGTTGCGCATGATACGATTTTATATTCTTTATTAAAAGAAGAGTGGAAGAAATAATGAGTACGAGTGAATTGATAAATGTTATGAAGAAGCATAAAGAAAATAGGTTCATTTTAGGTATAGATGGTTTAAGTCGTTCAGGAAAAACAACATTTGTTGCAAATTTAAAGGAAAATATGAAACAGGAAAGCATTCCGTTTCATATTTTTCATATTGATGATTATATAGTGGAGCGTAATAAACGCTATGATACCGGATTTGAAGAATGGTATGAGTATTATTATTTGCAATGGGATATTGAGTGGCTTCGGCAGAAATTTTTTCGAAAGTTACAAAATGAAACAAAACTAAAATTACCGTTCTATAATGATAAGACAGACTCATGCGAAATGAAAAAAGTACAGATCCCCATAGTAGGTGTCATAGTAATTGAAGGTGTTTTTCTACAGCGAAAAGAATGGAGAGATTTCTTTCATTATATGGTGTACTTGGATTGTCCAAGAGAGACACGTTTTCTTCGGGAGAGTCCGGAAAAGAACCTTTCAAAGTTTAAGAATAGGTATTGGAAAGCAGAGGATTATTACTTAGAAACGGAATTGCCGAAGGATTGGGCGGATTTAGTTATAAATTGATTTGAAGAAAACCTCAACTTTTTGTTTGAAAAGTTGAGGTTTCTCTATGTAATAGCAGATTAATTATTTCAATTAATGAGAAGGAGAATATTATTATAATTTGAATTATATATTTATAGATAAATCTATAGATGAAAAGATTCCAATAAAGCGAGTGATTACATGAGTATTTTCATTTTAGAAGACGATGTCATACAAGCACAGCAAATGAAGCGGCTAGTTGAAGAGATTTGTGAGAAGTATAGGTTGCCTTTTGATTTTATTGAGGTGACTAGTAAAAGTGAAAATATTATTACTAATATTCCGAAGGCGAAGTATGTCCCAATCTATTTTTTAGATATAGAGATTAAAAGGGAAGAGCGTAAAGGGTTACAAGTAGCACAAGAGATACGAAAGTATGATACGCAAGGAATTATTGTTTTTGTAACGACGCATTCTGAATTTGCACCTATTTCATATCAATACATGGTATCAGCTTTAACTTTTATTGATAAAGGGTTGCCATACGAGGAGAGATATAAAGTTTTTGAACAATGTTTACTTCAATATGAAGCAAGAAATAAGCATATTATTCCGTCGGATGACTTTATCGTTGCAAATAGTAATGCCACTGTGCGGGTTCCTTTTCATGAAGTTGAATATGTTATGACTGATGAACCGCACCGGTTAGCATTAGTGACGTTAGATCGAATCGTTTATTTTTATGGAGCATTAAAGGAGATAGAAATAATAGATGAACGTTTATTTCGTTGCCATCAGTCATATATCGTGAATACGAAGCAAATGTCTTCTTACGATGCGAAACAAAAAATGATAGTTTTAAAAAGCGGGAAACGCATTCCAGTGTCACGGCGTTTAGTGAGTAAAGTACGTAACATGTTAAAGGGTGAGATGTAATGTATATTTATGATTTATTTGCAATACTGCTTACTAGTATGTGTCATACGTTTTTATATATACAATTAATCCGATACAACAGATTGTCAGTTAGAATGTTAATAGCTTTAAGTACGGTATTCATTATTTTACTTGCTATTGTCGTAACAGTAACGAGATATCCAGAATTGAATAGTACGATTGTGTTATTTTTAATAAGTTTAGGATTAATGCAAAATGAATTGAAATTTAAGCATAATTTATATTTTGCACTGGTGAGTATGGTGATTATAACGTTAGTGAAAATGTTGCTATTAGATTTAGGGATGAAAATCTTTATGTTAACGCCATTCAATTTATATTTATGGACAGGTAGTATTATTCATCTTATCGTATCAATCCTTACTTTTATCGGTATTTTAGTAGCGCGAAAAAGAATTCAAAAAATCGCTCAATATATAGTAAGTAGTCCGTTATACTATGTAACTTATATATTATTAATGATCGGGTTTATTATTGAATTAATTTTAACTCAGCCGTCAACTGAGTTTTTAGCAAAAATAAATCAACAATACAGTGAAGTAAGTTATAATTCAGCGATTATTATTTTTTTATTATTACTAATCATCGTACTAATAAGCTCACATTTATCGAAAGAAAAGTTACGAGAAGAGCATGAAAAACGTTTAGATAAAGAGTTATTAGATTATGTGGAAAAATTAGAGGATATGCATGATGAGCTTGCTAGTTTTCGTCATGATTATATGAATGTATTACTATCGTTAGAAGAAGGAATACGTACAAAAAATGTGAAAGAAATTGAGCAAGTGTACTATGATGTTGTCGCACCTACATTAAAAACAATAAATGATCATGAACTTGATATCGCGAAATTATCCCGCGTACAAATTCCTGAAGTAAGAAGCGTATTAAGAGCGAAAGTTAGCGATGCTCAGCAGCAACAAATAAAAGTAATGCTTGATATACCGGAGAACATTGAAAGTGTTTCGATGACGATTATTTCATTTATCCGTATCATTTCAGTTTTAGTAGATAATGCAATTGAGGAAGCAGTACGTAGTGAGGAAAAGATATTACAAATCGCATTCTTTGAAATGGATTTACGACAATATTTTATCGTGCGTAATAGTTCAAAGAGTGAAGGGATTGATTTGCAAAAAATTTATGAAAAAAACCATTCAAGTAAAGAAGGGACTAGAGGATACGGACTATTCTCATTAAAACGTATCATAAATAAAACAAATAATGCGACGTTAGAAACAACTTATGTAAGTCCCTATTTCACGCAAACATTTATATTAAGTGAGATGAAATGACCATCTATGATGAAAAGGAAACCGAATAAGAAATAACTACATACTTTCTTCACTCAATTTTATACACTTCAAGTAAGAGGTGAAGCGAGATGAATGGTCTAATTTTTACAACAATGATTAGCTTTGGTTTACCGCTTATTGCACTTTTATATGCTTTTTGGAAGAAACGCTATATTCCATATATGTTAGGCGTATTGGCTTTTGTTGTATCACAAATATTGATTCGCATACCAATACTGAATTATGTAAATGGAACTAGCACAGATTTTCAAATGTTTTCTGTTATGCAGCCTATACTATTTGCGGTTTTGCTTAGTATATCAGCTGGAATTTTTGAAGAGATAGCTCGTTT
Source organism: Bacillus sp. FDAARGOS_527 (assembly GCF_003812125.1). Classification (NCBI taxonomy): domain Bacteria; kingdom Bacillati; phylum Bacillota; class Bacilli; order Caryophanales; family Bacillaceae; genus Bacillus; species Bacillus sp. FDAARGOS_527. Next base: position 2,114,707 of record NZ_CP033795.1, on the reverse strand, counting down.
TATCGCAATGCGTTATTTTATGAAGCAACGAGATTGGCAGTCTGGTTTTTTATTTGGAGCAGGGCATGGTGGTATTGAGGCGGTGTTGATAGTCGGTATCCCAGTAATATCCCTATTATTATCACAAACAGTCATTCAAAATGGTGACAGTTATTATCTCGGTGGTATTGAGCGCATCTTTGCGATGGTATTACATGTTGGGCTTTCTTTCATTGTATTGCAAGCTGTCGTCCAAAAGAAATTTCGTTATGTTGTATATGCAATTCTCATCCATGGGACTGTAAATGCATTAGCGGGCATTATCTCGCTATATGTGCCAGGGAAAATTGGGATTATTATGTCAGAAGTTTCAATAGCAATTTGTGCGTTATTCGTTTTGAGTTATAGTTTCATTTTAAAAAGAAAGGGTGTATGAAAATGAGAAAAATGTTACTTATTATTATAAGTGCTATCGCGGCGTTTGCACTTGCAGCATGTACCGGTAATAAAGTAGATGAAAGTACGTCTAAAAAATTTATTTCGAAAGCGGAAGAAGTTGTATCATTATTAAATGAGGCAAAATATAAAGAAGTGCATGAGAAATTTGATAGTAAAATGACAGCTGCATTGTCAGAAGAAAAGATGAAAGATCTTACACCTATAATCGAGAAAGCTGGTACGTTTGAAAAAATTGAAAAACAATCGATTGAAGAAAAAGATGGTTTATATACGGTTATTCTTGTAGCGAAATATAGTAAAGAACAACGTACCTTCATCATAACTTATAATGATAAAGAAGAAATAGCAGGTTTAGTTATTAAATAAAAAACAGATACAGTGGAAGTTCCCGCTGTATCTGTTTTTTATTGATTTAACCAAATTATGGTTATTTGTGCTAATATGAACTTATAGCTATATAGAAGGGGTGAGTTAGTATGAAAACTGAACTAGTTCCTAAAAAGAAGTACAGTATAATAAGCTACATATGTTTACTCATCGGTATTTTATGTTTTTTGTTCGTATTTATTACACCGACAAGGATAGCGAATGCAGGTAATATAGTGGGAGATTATATTACCGTTGCCCTGACAGTTGCAGGTATCATACTTTCTATCATTACAATGACGAAAAAAACAGAGAAGAAGGGGATTGCTATTCTTTCATTCATACTGTCCTCATCATTTTTTATATTTTGGATCATCGCAATTATCTTATTGTTTACTGGTCAAATTAGTTTTGCGCCGTAATGTGCAGTAAAAAGAGTCCTTCTCGTATGAAGGACTCTTTTTATTCGCTTTCTTCCGGTTGATATTCTAAAATATCTCCAGGTTGGCATTCTAATGCTTTACAAATGGCTTCTAAAGTTGAAAAACGGACTGCTTTTGCTTTTCCATTTTTCAAGATCGAAAGGTTAGCCATTGTAATTCCAACCTTCTCCGAAAGCTCTGTTACACTCATTTTTCTTTTCGCTAACATTACATCAATATTAATAATAATTGCCATATTATTCACCTCAGACCGTTAAATCATTTTCTGATTTTATATCTATCGCATCTTTTAATAGTCTTTGGAGTACGGCAGCAAAGACCGCGATTACCATTGAAGCAAAAATTATAATCATTCCAATAATAATAATGCCAGGGGCGTCATCTCTCTCTGCCACAAGATAGAAAAGTGGCATACCTAATACATATAATACACTAATGGCTAGTGCGCTGTACTTAATATTTTTTAAAGCTTTAACAGACAGCTCAGAGAATGCGTTGTTTTTATCAATATAGTTTAAAAGTTTGAATGTTTGATACAGCGCAAAATAATAAGGTATTGCTGTTGCGTATAAGTTGATAAATACAAGATATTTAATATATGCAATATCAGGATAAAGTTCTGCGGCGAAGTTTCCTATTTTAGGAACTAAAAAAATGCACATAGCAAGAACAGGGATACCCATTAGAATCACAGCTGTCTTTAGGAAGAGTGTTGATCCTTGTTTCATAAAAAGCACCTCATTTATTTAATATCTTATTAATTTACCACGAAATTTATTGTTAAACAATAAATTTTTATTTAATTCAATTGGGGATTTATTGTTTAACAAGTTAATAATAAAAAATCTTCTTTATAAGATAGATGAACTATACCGAGATGTAATGAATAAGAAAGTTCCTATTGTTAGCTTTAGAAAAATTGGGAACTAATAAAACATATGTAGGCAGTCAGAATTTTGTATGTAAATGAATGTGAAACTAATGGAGGCGCAATCATGTTTGTATTGGGTTTAAAGATGAAGAAGTTACTGTTAGTAGGAACAATCACACTAAGTATGTTATGTACTGAAAGTATGATGAATGATCATACGGTGGAAGCTAAAGTGAAAAAAGTAGAACGACAACCGAAAAATGTAATCATGATGGTTATGGACGGAACGAGTTCTTCAGCAACCACATTAGCTCGCTTGTATAAAGGGAAACCACTTGCATTAGATGAAATTGTAACAGGAGGAGTTCGTACATATTCGGCGGAATCAGCTATAACAGACTCAGCTCCAGCAGCTACAGCTTTAGCAACGGGGAATAAATCGAATTCAGGATTTGTAGGGGTATTACCTCATGCCCATCAACTTAAGAATTTTCACTACCCCCAAGTGACAAAAAACGTTATTCTTTCTAAAAAGCTAGCTAGAAAGGGTGACATTTTTTATGAATCTTTCGATTCAAGATGAATTACAACTATTTTCTGAAGAACTGTATCGTCATTTAACCCCTTCTCTTTTGGAAGAACTCGCAAAAGAATTAGGTTTTGTAAAAAGAAAACGAAAGTTTTCTGGAAATGAATTAGCTACCATATGTATTTGGGTAAGTCAACGTACAGCGAGTGACTCGCTTGTTCGACTATGCAGTCAATTACATGCGGCCACAGGCACTCTTATGAGTCCAGAAGGACTCAATAAACGCTTTGATAAAAAAGCGGTTGAATTTTTGAAATATATTTTTTCGGCATTATGGAAAAGTAAAATCTGTGAAACATCGGCCATTTCAAGCGCGGCGCTCATGTATTTTCAACGAATTCGTATTTTAGATGCGACGATTTTCCAAGTACCAAAACATTTAGCCCATGTATATCCTGGATCAGGTGGTTGTGCACAAACAGCGGGTATCAAGATTCAATTAGAATATGACTTACATAGCGGACAGTTTCTAAACTTTCAGATAGGTCCAGGAAAAAATAATGATAAGACCTTTGGAACAGAATGCTTAGACACATTACGTCCAAGCGATTTATGTATCCGTGATTTAGGTTATTTTTCATTAGAAGACTTAGATCAAATGGATCAACGAGGTGCTTATTATATATCCAGATTAAAATTAAACCATACCGTGTATGTAAAAAATCCGTTTCCAGAATACTTTCGAAACGGAACCGTAAAAAAGCAATCACAGTATATCCAAGTTGATTTAGAACATATTATGAACAATTTAAAACCCGGTCAAACATACGAAATAAAAGAAGCTTACATTGGAAAGAATCAAAAACTATTCACACGTGTAATTATCTATCGTTTAACAGACAAACAGATACAGGAACGTAGAAAAAAACAAAGTTACACTGAAAGTAAAAAGGGTATTACATTTTCAGAAAAGAGTAAACGATTAACGGGTATCAACATATATGTCTCAAATACGCCTGAAGGAGTTGTTCCGATGGAACAAATACATGACTTTTACTCCCTTCGCTGGCAAATAGAAATTATTTTTAAAACGTGGAAATCCTTATTTCAAATTCATCATTGGCAAACTATCAAAAAAGAGCGATTAGAATGTCATGTGTATGGAAGACTTATTGCCATCTTTATCTGTTCTTCTACGATGTTTAAGATGCGTAAACTTCTTTTGCAAAAGAACAAAAGAGAATTAAGTGAATATAAAGCCATTGGGATGATTCAAGATCATGTATCGCTGTTATATCAAGCGATACAGAGAAACACCCAAAATCTAACAAAGATTTTAATCCGTTTGTTCGACCTCCTACAGAAGAATGGACGGAAATCTCATCGATATGAGAAGAAAACTATCTTTGATATTATGGGTGTTGTCTATGAGTATAATGGGTTTGGAAAACAAAAGAAAGCTGCATAATTTTTAAAATGAAACTCGTTAGAGTTTATTTGGTGTGTGTACTTTTCAATACCAAAAGTACATTACGTGTTTTTTAGTTTGTTTGAACGAAAGTTCATTTTGTTTTCGTTCTTAAGTTGATGGGCATGGGGTATTACCTACAATTGTGAGTTCACCTGGCTTAAAACCAATAAAAGAAGAGGACAAGTTACGGCCAGTTGCCAATGTTTTAGAAGGTGCCAAACGTACTGGTCGCGCTACTGGAATTGTTGCTACAGCTGAAATTCAGCATGCTACTCCTGCTGGATTCTCCGCTCATCATTTGAATCGTAAAAATTTTGAAGTGCTCGCGGAGCAACAAGTATATCAAAATATAGATGTCGTATTAGGCGGGGGAAAAGCAGCACTTCTACCTGAGACAGATAGTGGGATTCGAAAAGATGGTGAAGATTTAGTAAAAGTGATTCAAAATAAAGGCTACGACTTTATTGAAACGAAAGAGGCATTATTGAAATCTAAATCTAATAAAATTTGGGGCTCATTCTCACATAATGCCTTAGCATTTGATATGAATCGTGAAGCAACAAATCCGGAGCAACCAACACTTTCGCAAATGACGGAAAAAGCCATTCAAACGTTATCAAAAGATAAAGATGGGTTCTTTTTATTTGTGGAAGGAAGTAAGCCAGATTGGGCTGCACATGTGAATGATCCAATTGGGATGATTAGTGATGTGTTAGCATTTGATCATGCAGTTGCAGAAGCATTAAGATTTGCAAAAAAAGATGGTAATACGATGCTAATAGCCGTAGCGGACCATGGTAACAGCGGTATTTCTATTGGCAATATGAATACGACAAAAGGTTATAATACTACGCCGGTCTCTGCATATATTGATCCATTGAAAAAAGCGAAAATGACACTTGAAGGGACTATCAATAATTTGAAATCTGATCTATCCAATGTAGAAGAGGTAGCTAAATTATACGGGTTGGACAATTTAACTTATGATGAAAAAGAAAGGTTAAAAGTGGTTAAAAAGAAAATAGACGTAGGTCCAATTTTCACTACATTATTGGCTAACCGTGCGAACATAGGCTTTACAACAGGAGGTCATACTGGTGAGGATGTATTTTTATATTCATACGGCCCTCAAAAGCCAGTTGGTTTGATTCAAAACACGGACGTTGCAAAGACAATAGCGAAAGCGATGGGCTTTAATTTAGAAGAAGTAACAAACAAATTATTTGTAGAGAGTGAATTAGCCTTTAAGCAGAATGGTGCAACTGTAACAATAGATAAAACTGATGTAGCGAATCCTGTACTCATAGTAAAACATAATAATGTAACAGCTCAATTATTTGTTAACAAAAATATAATTCGTATTAAGAATAAAGATTATGAACTAGGAAGTGTTGTTGTAGAAAGCAATGGTAAGTTCTATGTACCAGAAGAAGCAAGTCGTTTATTCATAAAGCATTCTCGTTAAAAAAATGCCAATTCCTTAGCTACTACTTAGGAATTGGCATTTTTGTATAGATGAGATTTCATTCGAAAAAAGGAGGAAAGAGAACCACAAATTCTAGAGTGAACTTCCTGTAAATTTACCTGTTTTATGTTTTTCATCCTAGAAAAAATATTTCTCAACATTTTAGCACTTTAAAAAGATTGAATATTCGTATTATAACGAATATTATATTGCTATCGGCAAAAATCGATAATTTGCAGACACTGGGGAGGAAATACATTGAGAAAGAAAAAGAAATTAAAACCTTTAGCGGTATTAACAACAGCAGCAGTGCTAAGTAGTACGTTTGCTTTTGGAAGTCATGCAGCGTATGCTGATACGCCACCATCTCTACCAATTGATGAGCATTTAATACCAGAGGAACGCTTGGCAGAAGCGCTGAAGCAACGGGGAGTAATCGATCAATCTGCATCACAAGCTGAGACATCAAAGGCTGTCGAAAAATATGTTGAGAAAAAGAAAGGGGAAAACCCTGGAAAAGAAATCTTGACAGGAGATAATCTTACGCAAGAAGCTTCAGATTTTATGAAAAAAGTAAAAGATGCAAAAATGAAGGAAAATGAACAAGCGCAGCAGCCCGAAGTAGGACCAGTAGCTGGGCAAGGTCCAGGATTGAACCCAGGAAAATTAAATGGAAAAGTACCGACTACACCAGCGAAGCAAGCTGAGTACAATGGGGCTGTTCGAAAAGATAAAGTACTTGTATTACTCGTAGAATTTAGCGATTTTAAGCATAATAATATCGATCAAGAACCGGGGTATATGTATTCTAAGGACTTTAATCGTGAACATTATCAAAAAATGTTATTTGGTGATGAGCCATTTACGTTATTTGATGGATCGAAGATTAATACATTTAAACAATATTATGAAGAACAATCTGGCGGAAGCTACACAGTTGATGGAACTGTAACAGAATGGCTTACTGTTCCAGGAAAAGCGTCAGATTATGGTGCTGATGCGGGAACTGGTCATGACAACAAAGGTCCTTTAGGCCCAAAAGATTTTGTGAAAGAAGCATTGAAAGCAGCAGTAGCAAAAGGTATCAATTTAGCAGATTATGACCAATTTGATCAATACGATCAAGATGGTGATGGAAATAAAAATGAGCCAGATGGAATCATCGATCATTTAATGGTAGTACATGCAGGCGTGGGTCAAGAAGCTGGCGGTGGTAAATTGAAAGATGATGCAATTTGGTCTCATCGTTCAAAACTAGGGTCGAAGCCATATGCGATTGATGGTACAAAATCTTCTGTTTCGAACTGGGGCGGAAAGATGGCTGCATACGATTATACAATCGAGCCTGAAGACGGAGCGGTTGGTGTATTTGCACATGAGTATGGTCATGATTTAGGCTTGCCAGATGAATACGATACAAAGTATTCAGGACAAGGTGAACCAGTTGAATCATGGTCTCTAATGAGTGGCGGTAGCTGGGCTGGAAAAATTGCAGGTACAGAGCCAACAAGTTTCTCACCGCAAAATAAAGAGTTTTTCCAAAAAAATATGAAGGGGAACTGGGCGAATATTATTGAGGTTGATTATGATAAACTTCGCACGGGAATCGGTACTGCAACGTATTTAGATCAAAGTGTGACAAAATCAAAACGACCAGGAATCATTCGTGTTAACTTGCCAGACAAAGATATAAAAAATATTGAGTCAGCATTTGGTAAGAAGTTTTATTACAGCACGAAAGGAAATGACATTCATACAACACTTGAGACACCAGTATTTGACTTAACGACTGCAACGGATGCCAAGTTCGATTATAAGGCATTTTACGAACTGGAAGCGAAGTATGATTTCCTTGACGTATATGCGATTGCAGAAGATGGAACGAAGACACGCATTGATCGAATGGGCGAAAAAGATGTAAAAGGCGGTATAGATACAACGGATGGTAAGTGGATTGATAAATCATATGATTTAAATCAATTCAAAGGAAAGAAAGTAAAACTGCAATTTGAGTATGTAACAGATATTGCAGTAGCATATAAAGGATTTGCGTTAGACAATGCAGCATTAACTGTAGATGGAAAAGTTGTTTTCTCTGATGACGCAGAAGGCCAGCCAGCAATGACATTAAAAGGATTTACTGTGTCTAACGGATTTGAACAGAAGAAACATAACTACTATATCGAGTGGCGTAATTACGCTGGGTCTGATACTGCATTACAATATGCACGTGGTCCAGTATTTAATACAGGAATGGTTGTATGGTATGCGGATCAAAGCTTTACAGATAACTGGGTAGGCGTTCATCCAGGTGAAGGGTTCCTTGGAGTAGTAGATTCTCATCCAGAGGCAATCGTAGGAACATTAAACGGACAACCTACTGTGAAGAGCAGTACACGTTATCAAATTGCCGATGCGGCATTCTCATTTGATCAAACGCCAGCATGGAAAGTAAATTCACCAACTCGCGGTATCTTTGACTATAAAGGATTACCAGGAGTTGCAAAATTTGATGATTCTAAGCAATACATCAACAGCGTTATTCCAGATGCGGGACGTAAGTTACCTAAACTAGGATTGAAGTTTGAAGTAGTAGGTCAAGCTGAAGACAAGTCTGCAGGTGCAGTTTGGATCCATCGATAAAATAAAATGAAGAGGAGCTGCCATAAGCCGGTGAAACTGACTTATGGCAGCTCTTTTCTGCTTGTGAAAAAGTTTGTAGAAGTTCATTTTATAAATAAAACGCTCCATTTGTCCAATTATAGCGCTATTTGGGGAGTAAGTAATTTGTAAGTATTGAGTAAGAAAAAAGAGATTTTTATAGTATATAATATTTATCCCGCATTAACGGGCAGTAAGACCCTCACCTCAAAATTCAGCGGAAGCAAAGAAGTTAGGTGGGGGATCAACTGCCCGTAAAAGCCCGATTGGTTCAACTAATAATCAGTGGGGGATGAACAAAACCCCCACTGATTAAAGTTTCAATTTATTACATCTACTTTTAACACCTGATACTAATAGTATGCTATAATATGAATTAGCAACAAAAAGGAAAGGAATTAGTAAAATGACATTAGAAAATACTAAAAATTTAAAAAAACAAGTTGCTCCATATGAAAAATCAACAATTAAAAAAAGTGTGTGGCAACTTATTAACACAGTCGTGCCATTTGTTGTTTTATGGTATCTCGCTTATAAAAGTTTGTCTGTTTCTTATCTGTTAGCATTAGTTCCATCTTTGTTAGCTGCTGGTTTTATGACGCGAATTTTCATAATTTTTCATGATTGTACCCATTATTCATTCTTTAAAAGTCGACGTGCAAATAGAATAGTAGGTACATGTATGGGTGTGTTAACGTTATTCCCATTTGATCAATGGGGGCATGAGCATGCGATTCATCACGCTACAAGTGGTAATTTAGATAAGCGAGGTACAGGAGATATTTGGACGCTTACAGTCGATGAATATGTAGCTGCACCATTTAGACTTCGTTTAGCATATCGTTTATATCGCAATCCATTCGTTATGTTTGGATTAGGTCCGATTTATGTTTTCTTGCTTAAAAATAGATTTAACCGAAAAGGTGCAAGACAGAAAGAACGTATGAATACGTATTTGACGAATATTATTATCGTTGCTGTAGTAGCAATACTTTGCTGGGCAATAGGATGGCAATCGTTCCTATTAGTACATGGTACGATATTCTTAATTGCAGGTTCAGTAGGGATTTGGCTGTTTTACGTACAGCACACATTCGAGGATTCTTACTTTGAAGAAGATAAAGATTGGGAATATGTGAAAGCGGCAGTAGAAGGAAGTTCATTTTATAAACTTCCAAAAATCTTGCAATTCTTAACTGGTAATATTGGATTTCATCATGTTCACCATTTAAGTCCAAGAGTACCTAACTATAAACTAGAAGAGGCACACAATAATACGCTTCCGTTAAAAAATGTACCAACAATTACACTTGCTACAAGCTTACGATCACTCCGTTTCCGTCTTTGGGATGAGAAAAGTAACAATTTTGTTAGCTTTAAAGATGTAAAAAATATAATTAAAAATAATGTTTCTGTTCGGGTGAAATCGGAATTATAATTTCATCGGCTATAAAACTCCCCCTTAATCATTTTCGATTTAAGGGGAGTTTTTGTTATATATAACGGATATTGAGGACGTGGAATACTCATATGTAGGTATAAATTAAAGAATAGGATAATCATATTATGTAAACAAGATAAAACATCATTTTTTTTATTATTGTGAAGGATATCATACATATATAATGGAAAGCAAAAGCTGGATGAGAGTAATGATGAGAACAGAAACAACGTAATAAAATAATTCTTTCAAAAGGAAGGGGAATGAAAGATGTTGAAATTACAAGGAAAATACAATGAAGCGAAAGTATTTACGAATAACGTTGATGAGACTGCGACAGGGCAGATTATTGATCTTTGTAACCAAGAATTTGTAAAGGATAGTCAAATTCGTATTATGCCAGATACACATGCGGGAGCAGGGTGTACGATTGGGACAACAATGACAATACAAGATAAAATCGTTCCTAATCTTGTAGGGGTAGACATTGGTTGTGGTATGGAAGTTGTTGTAATTGATAAGAAAAAAGAAGAAATTAATTTCGATTATTTAGACGAAACAATTCGTAAATTCGTTCCAAGTGGTTTTCGTATCCGAGATAAAGAACATCGATTCTCAAAAATGATTGATTTTGATGGTGTGAGAGCACCATTTACATTACAACGCGCTCAAAAAAGTATAGGTACTCTTGGAGGAGGGAATCATTTCATCGAACTAAATGAAGACGATAAAGGGAATGTATATATTGTCATTCATAGTGGTTCTCGTAATTTAGGAAAGCAAATAGCAGAGTATTATCAGAACTTCGCATATGAACAACTCATTGATGTTACATCAATGAAAGATGAGATTATTAAGAGATTAATGAAAGAAGGGAGAGAAAAAGAAATACAAGAAACTTTACGTGGAATAAAGAAGCCTAATATTCGAAAAGAATTAGCTTATTTAGAAGGACAGGGATTCAAAGATTATATGAATGACATGAATATTGCTCAAAAGTATGCTGCGTTAAATCGTAAAGCAATGATCGATGAAATTGTTACGAAAATGGACTGGAAAGTAACCGATCAATTTACTACAATACATAACTATATAGACATAGAAAATATGATTCTACGAAAAGGTGCTATTTCAGCTCAGAAAGATGAACGAGTCATTATTCCAATTAACATGAGAGATGGTTCAATTATTGCATTTGGTAAAGGTAATCCAGACTGGAATTTTTCTGGTCCGCATGGGGCAGGACGTATCATGAGTCGTAAGAAGGCTAAAGAATCATTGAGTCTAGAGGAATTTCAAAATACGATGACAGAGGTTTGGACTACATCAGCAGTGGAAAGCACAATTGACGAGGCACCAATGGTTTATAAGCCAATGGATGAAATTATTGGAAATACAAAAGAAACAATAGATATAAAGCACATTATTAAGCCATTATATAATTTTAAAGCGAATTAAAATGATAAAAGACCGCACATAAGGTAAAAGCTATGTGCGGTCTTTTATATATAAGTATAGTATTACATAGTTTCGCTAATTTTACTTTCACTACGAGTGTTAGTAGCAATTCTTTTCTTAACTTTAAAGTGATAGTACGTGTAGCAAAAGATAATAAATGGTACAGTGCAATAGATTCCTAGTCGTTGTTCAGGGATAAAAATAAGACTGATTAATATAATGCCATACAATCCAAAACCAAGAATTGGTACAAGTGGATAAAGTGGAGTTTTGAACTTTAAGTCTTCTAATTTTCCACCGTCTGCTACATAATGTTTCCGGAAAAAGAATTGAGAGACACAAATTGACATCCAAACAATGATTGTTATGACGCCAGAAATGGAAATTAACCATAAGTAAACAGTTTCAGCAGCTACTACGCTTGTCAAAAGAGAAAAAGCAGAAATAGCAATTGTCATAATTAAAGCGTTTAAAGGTATTCCTCGTGATGATAATTTCTTTAAAAAGGCTGGAGCCATTTCATTTTTGGATAATGACCAAAGCATACGAGTTGCCGCGTATAGTCCTGAGTTTGCGACAGAAAGAACAGCAGTAAGAATAACAAAGTTCATAATATCAGCGGCATATGGAATACCGATATTATCAAAAACAGCAACGAACAGGCTTTTTGTTAATCCTGCTTCTTCCCAAGGAATTAAAGCAACGAGAACAAAGATTGCTAAGACGAAGAAAAACATCGTACGCCATATAATATTTCTAATAGAACGAGGTAAAGTTTTTGCTGGATCTTCACTTTCACCTGCAGCGATTCCAACAAGTTCTGTACCTTGGAAGGAATAATTGACTGTAACCATTGTTAATAGAATAGCTGCAAGTCCATTTGGGAATAAACCACCATGATTTACGAAATTTGATAATAGCGGAGCTGGTTCGTCGCCTTTTAAATCAATAAAACCGAACATAGCGGCGCCACCAAGGATAATAAAGGCGATAATGGCAGATACTTTTATACTTGAAAACCAAAATTCTGTTTCTGCATAACTACGAGCAGATAGTGCGTTAATCGTGAAGATTGTAACTCCAAATATTAAACACCAAACCCAAACAGGAATATCAGGAAACCAGCGCTGCATTGTAATGCCAGCAGTTGTAAATTCAAGGCCGGTCGTATTCGCCCAGCTTAACCAATACAACCATCCGATTGTAAAGCCAGTTGCAGGATTGATAAACTTAGTGGCATATTCCTGGAAAGACCCCGAAACAGGCATGGCTACAGCGAGTTCACCAAGACATAGCATAACGAAATACATTAATAATCCACCGGCCATAAAGGCAAGTACGGACCCACCAGGTCCAGCCTGACTTATAATAAAACCAGATCCGTTAAATAATCCCGTTCCAATCACGCCACCGAGTGCAATCATGAATAAGTGTCTACTTTTCATCGTACGTTTTAATTCATTGTTTGTATTATTTACTTGCGCCATTGTTTTCCTCACTTTCGTAGTTGATAGCATAAAATTTGATGTTTTTCCGTATTGTGGAATATATTCCGTGATGTGAAATCTTGTTATAATTTTCAGATAATTAAAAAGAAAAGTCAATATTTTTTTGTTTACGCTTTCAAATTATTGTTCGCAACATATTTTTATTTTTAGAAAATTGAATAAATAGATTGATTTCATTTCGAATGTTTGTTAAATTGATAGGTAATTGAGCGTGCTAACATATTACAAGTGAAGTAGAGGTGAGTTATGGTACAGTCCATTGATCGAGCGATAAGTATTATAAAGTTATTAAATTCTACTAATGAAAAAGAGTATTGGGCCATTTCTGATATAGCGGACAAAACACATCTCCCAGTTAGTACAGTACATAGATTACTTAACTCTCTAATCGAGCATGGGCTAGTTACACAAATTTCAGAGACGAAACAGTACAAAATTGGACCAATGTGGATGGAAATAGGATTACGACAATTGGAGAAGGTAGACTACAGATCAGTCGCAAGAGAAGTAATGAAACGATTGGCCTATGAAGTGGAAGAAAGTGTTTATTTGAACATTCCAAATGGAACACATTCTATTATCATTGAAAGAATGGATAGCCCTTTAAAAATTCGAGTTATTGATAACTTAGGGGAACAGATTCCTCTTTCAATTGGTGCTGCAAATAAAACGATGCTTGCCAATATGAAACAGAATGAAATGGAATATATTGTTGAGCAACTACTTTCTGCTTTACCAGAACAAAAGCAAATTCTTCTTGATCAAATAAAGCAAATAAGAAACGAAGGATATGCTGTCAGTTATGGAGAAAAAACAGAAGGGACAGCTTCAGTAGCTGCACCTATTATCGGATTTAATCATAAAGTAGTAGGAGCATTAAGTGTTGGGTTAATTAGTCATCGCATTAATGATGATCGACTTTCTTTTCTTATTAGTAAGGTGAAACAAGCAGCACATGAAATATCAATAAAAATCGGCAGTACATCAGAACTATAATTTTGATAACTGTCGTCATTTTTTATTCATATACTGGAATTCATTTTCATAATGCGGAAAAATAGGGGGATTTATATGTCAAAGTGGCAATCAAAAGAACAATTGATTCAATTATTAAGCGGTCTTGTTGAAATTCCTAGTATTACAGGTACAGAAGCTGAAGTGATATTGCCAGACTTCGTTGTGGAACAATTATCTGATTTACAGTACTTCAAAGAAAATCCACACCATTTGCAAAAAAATCCGACGGGCGATGGACGATACTTTGTTACAGCACTAGTAAAGAAAAGTGACAGTACAAAAAATACCGTAGTTCTTGTTAGTCACTTTGATGTTGTAGATGTGCAAGATTACGGCGTGTGGAAAGAAGATGCATTTAATCCTAAAAAGTTAACGTCTATGTTTTATTCTCATAAAGATGAATTACCAGACCATGTACGTGAAGATATAGAACAAGGAGATTGGCTGTTTGGTAGAGGAACAATGGACATGAAATGCGGCCTCACGTTACAAATGGCGATGATTGAGCAAGCCTGTGAAGGAAGATTTGATGGGAATGTTCTTTTATTGGCCGTACCTGATGAAGAAGTAAACTCTGTAGGGATGAGAGCTGCTGTTCCAAGATTATTAGATTTAGCAAGAGAACATGATTTAGATTATAAAACAGTACTAAATTCAGAGCCTATGTTTGCAAGGCACCCTGGTGATCAAAAGAAATATATTTATACTGGTTCTATTGGTAAAGTGTTACCTGGTTTTCTTTGCTACGGAAAAGAGACACATGTAGGTGAACCTTTTGCGGGCCTAAATGGGAGTTATATGGCTTCATTAATAACAGCAGAATTAGAGTTGAATACAGACCTTTGTGATATTGTAGAAGGGGAAGCGAGTCCTCCGCCAACTAATTTACTTCAAAGGGACTTAAAGGAGGATTACTCTGTACAAATTCCGCATCGTGCAGTCACATTATTTAATTTGTTTTTATTAGAAAAATCAATGACAGATGTCGTTTCATTGCTGCGTCAAAAAGTAACGAAAGTAGCAGAGAAAATAGAAGAGTCGTATGAAAAACATGCATATCGTTTTTCTAAATATAATCCATTCATACCACCTAACCTCAAAGTAAATGTATTAACGTATGAAGAGCTTATCGCATATGCAATTGAACAACATGGGCAAGAGAAAATAAATGAAATTCAATCTAGCATTATAAAAAATAGAGAAGATAAAGATGATCGTGCGGTAACGATTGATTTAGTAGATAAATTAGCCATCTTATGTAAAGAAAAAGCACCGATGATTGTACTTTTCTTTGCTCCGCCATATTATCCAGCTGTAAGTTCACGTAACAACCAATTAATTAAAGAGGTAGTTGGAGAGATGGAAAAGTATGCAAACTTCAATCATAATATTTCATTTGAAAACCAAAACTATTTTGGAGGAATTTCAGATTTGAGTTATGTGGGCTTACAGAATCCATTAGATTCAATGAGTTCACTTGTAGACAATATGCCATTATGGGATAAAGGTTACTCAATTCCACTTCAGGAACTAGAAGAATTTGATGTTCCAGTTTTAAATATGGGACCGGTAGGAAAAGATGCACATCAATGGACAGAACGTCTAGATGTAAATTACGCATTTGAAACGCTATTAGACATGTTACCGATTTGCATTGAAAAATTACTTGTTTCTAATAAAATTACACAAGTATAGTAGGGAAGGGAAATTATTTTAATATAATTAACAACTGAAACGGCCAAACTCAAGTAAATTCGAGTTTGGCCGTTTATCATGTAGTGCATTTCTAATGAAATTCATAACTAACGTGATCTCTTTAATAGTTTTATTTTTTCGTTTGACCAGATAGTTCGACAGACTTTTGTGTACAACGTTGCATAGCTGAAATGATGGCTGTTCGTAAGCCTTTTTCCTCTAAAGTTGCTACAGCTTCTATCGTTGTTCCGCCAGGAGAACAAACCATATCTTTCAATTCACCTGGATGTATGCCTGTTTCTAGTACCATTTTTGCAGATCCTAATACTGCCTGAGCAGCAAATTTATATGCTTGATTTCTTGGCATGCCATCTAGTACAGCAGCATCTGCCATCGCTTCTATAATCATATATACGTATGCTGGTGAAGAACCACTTACAGATGTTACAATATCCATTAACTTTTCACTTACAATCTCTGATTGACCAAAACTATTGAAAATGTTTAGCACATCTTCTAAATCTTTTTCTGTCACCATTTCATTCGGGCATAATGCTGACATTCCTTCTCCAACAAGAGCAGGAGTATTAGGCATTACTCGTACAACTTTTAATTTTTTATTAAAGGCATTTTCAGTACTTTCAATACTTTTACCAGCAGCGATCGTAACGATGATAGCATCGTTTTTTATCACTTCTTTAATTTCGTTAATTACTAATGAGTATAAGTCTGGTTTAATTGATAAAATTAAAATATCAGCATTTTTCGCGACTTCATTGTTATCAGTAGTTATAGTTATTCCGTACTTTTCACTAGCATTTTCTAAATTTGTCGTGTTTAAATCTGAACAAATGATATGATTTGAAGACACTATATGTTTATTTAGCATCCCGCCAATTATAGCCATCCCCATATTTCCGCATCCGATGAATCCAATTTGTTTATCCATAATAACTCAATCTTGCTCCTTTTTTAATAAATTATATCATTTCGAAATTGTTATCTTAATATAACAATAACATCTCTGTGCAATATAAAGAAACATTCTAAGAGAATATATTCCTTTTTGCAATACGAAAAGATAAAAATCAATTATATTCAACATTCTGTAAATATATACACTAAAATATAAGGTTTATGTTTATAAATATGAATTCACCTTATATCGATTTGTATTTTCATTCAGTAGGGCAATAATTTCATACAAGTAACTTGTCGTTCTATTTATTTTTAAAATACCTCTTGACACCAAATCGAACTATATCGCATAATATAAAAAAATTAAACCGAAAATCGTTGAAGGGAAATAGTACATATGTCTTCTTGCGAAAGAGAGTGGAATTCACCGGCTGAAAGATTCCTCGTATAGAATATATCGAACCTATCCCTGAGTCTTAAATGAAAGTTTAGGCGTTCGCCTGCGTTATAGGCGCCAAGTGGATATCTATGTATATCAATTAAGGTGGTACCGCGGAACAATGACCGTTTCGTCCTTTTTATTTTATTAAGGGCGAAGCGGTCATTTTTATTTTGCTCTTAAATAGGCTACGTGCAGCACTTATAAGAAAGCTGTATGAATAGAAGTGTAATGTATAAAAAACTTTGATTTTAGACTTGGGGGATAAAAAAGTGAAGAAACAGCGAATAGTTGTAAAGATTGGGAGCAGTTCTTTGGCGGATAGTCATGGAGGCATTTCTAAAGAACAACTTTCAGATCATGTTGCCGCATTGGCTCGATTGAAAGAGGAAGGGCATGAAGTTTTATTAATTACATCTGGGGCCGTTGCTGCAGGTTTTTCTGCTCTAGGATACCCTAGCAGACCTGTAACAATTAAAGGAAAACAGGCTGCAGCAGCTGTCGGACAAAGTTTATTAATGCAGGCATACACGGAGGAATTCCGTAAATATGGCATCGTTACTGCGCAACTATTGCTGACGAGAAGTGATTTTTCTAGAAAAGAACAATATAGTAATGCTTACGCGACGTTAGGAGAGTTACTAAACCGTTCTGCTCTTCCAATTATTAATGAAAATGATTCCATCTCTTTAGAGGAGTTAACGTTCGGTGATAATGATATGCTGTCAGCTTTAGTAAGCGGACTTGTTTCGGCAGATATGCTGATGATTTTTACAGATGTGAACGGTTTATATGATAAAAATCCTCAAAAAAATGAGGATGCGAAAAAATATTATTTCCTTCCTGAAGTTACAGAAGAAATTGCTTCTCTTGCTGGAGATGCTGGCTCAAAACTTGGGACTGGCGGTATGAAATCAAAAATTGATGCTGCAAAGACGGCGCTATCTCTTGGGGTAAGTGTATTTATCGGTACAGGACGTGGACAAGAGAAATTTGTTGATGTTTTAAAGGGGAAAGGTGACGGGACGTATGTCGGAAATGCCCCTCAAAAAGAAATGAAGATGAACAAGCAATGGATTGCCTTGCATTCGGTTGTTAGCGGTCAAATTGAAATAGACGCCGGAGCAACTACAGCTATCATTCAGCATGGCAAGAGTCTTCTTCCTGCGGGTGTTACAAATGTGTCAGGATTTTTCAAAGTTGGCGATGTTGTAGAAGTCATGACGCAACAAGGTCGCGTAATTGGAAAAGGACAATGCACATATAGCGCAGAGGAATTAAGAGAGATAAAAGGTATGCAAAGCCAACATATTCAAGCAAGAGGCGAAAGGCATAATTATGAAGTCATCCATAGGGATCATTGGGTTTCACTTTAAGAATAGTGATGTTAAAAAGGAGGAAATAAAAATGAATGAAGTGTTAGCAAAGGGGAAAAGAGCGAAAGAGGTTGCTAGGGAACTTGTACTAAAATCTACACATCAAAAAAACGAAGCACTTGCTGCAATTGCAAATCAATTAATAAGTGAAACAGCTTATATTTTAGAGGAAAATAAGAGGGATATTGAAGAAGGTAAGGCAAAAGGGTTTTCTGATTCTCTCCTTGATCGCCTTATGCTGAATGAACAGCGTATTGTTGATATGACAGAAGGGATTAAGCAGCTAATTGAATTACGTGATCCTGTAGGAGAATGTGTAAGTGCATGGGAAAGGCCAAATGGACTATCTATTCAGGAAATGCGTGTACCACTTGGTGTTGTTGGGATGATTTACGAGGCAAGACCGAATGTAACAGTGGATGCTGCTACTATTTGTTTGAAGACAGGAAACGCAGTCATATTACGTGGTAGTTCTTCTGCTATTCATTCTAATAAAGCCATTGTTGCCGTTATTCACAGAGCGCTCAAACAAACAAGCTTACCAGAAGAAAGTGTACAGCTTATAGAAGATACAACGAGAGATAGTGCGAAGCAGTTGTTTACAATGAATGATTATCTAGACGTTCTTATTCCAAGAGGTGGCAAACAATTAATCGATACTGTTGTGAGGGAAGCGTCTGTTCCAGTACTTGAAACAGGTGCAGGAAATTGTCATATTTTCATTGATGAAACAGCGGATAAACAAATGGCATTTGATATTATTATAAATGCAAAAACGCAGCGTCCATCTGTATGTAATGCGATTGAAACGATTGTACTTCATGAGAACTGGGCGCAGCAATATGGTAGCGAGTTGTTTTCTTCTTTGAAGGAAAGAGGCGTGGAGCTACGTGGTGATCAAAAAGCATTGGCAATGGATTCGTCAATTGTACTTGCTTCAGAAGAAGACTGGGGGACAGAATTTTTATCTCTCACGCTAGCAGTTAAAATAGTTTCTTCTATAGAAGAAGCGATTCACCACATAAATACGTATGGGTCTATGCATTCTGAAGCGATTATTTCAGAAAACGAGGAAAACGTCAGCAAATTTTTCGTATCTGTTGATGCTGCTGCGCTGTATCACAATGCATCAACTCGTTTTACTGATGGATCTGAATTCGGATTCGGAGCTGAGATTGGCATCAGTACACAAAAGCTACACGTAAGGGGACCAATGGGACTTCCTGCATTAACTTCCACAAAATATATAATTCGTGGTAATGGACAAATTCGAAAATAAAAATAAAAGACACTCAATTTTCGTTTGGGTGTCTTTTATTTTAAAAATTATTTACCATACAAAAAGCCCAACAAGCATAGCGCTTAATAAGGAAACAGCCATTCCGCTCACAAGAAGCTTCCAAACATTTTTCCCGATGACTGATGATTTTTCGCCGCCAAATAATGAGTTGTAAGTTCCATAAATCATACCCACTGTACTAAAGTTAGCAAAAGAAGCTAAAAATGTCGTTGCCACCGCAACCGTATGCGGTTGTAAAGACTTTAAGTTTGATTTTAAATCCATCATTGCAACAAATTCATTCGTCGTTATTTTGATCCCCATTAGTTCAGCTACATACATAGCATCACTGCCCGATAAACCGAGTAAAAAAGCGAAAGGACTAAAGATAATAGAGAAGATTTTTTGAATTGTTAAACCCGTTACAAAAAATCCTAAAATCCCATTTAAACATGCTGTTAAAGCTACATATCCAATTACCATAGCTAAAATAACGATAACCATATTCATCCCGACTAACATACTGTTGGAAATAGTAGAAAAGAAATCTTTTTTTCATGTTTGGAAGGTGAATAAACAACATCTTCTTCTTTCGAAACTTCCACAGGATTTAATACATTGGCTAAAATTAATGCGTTAATACAGTTTAATGGGATTGCGCTGAAAATATATGTTGCTGGAACCATTGATAAATAAGCACCAAGAATGGATCCGCTGACGCTACTCATACTCATAATTCCAAAAGTCAGCAGACGATTTTCTTTTAAAACAGATAATTGATCCCGAACAACAGCAAGCGCTTCGGTGTTCCCTAAAAACATCATTTGAATCGAAAAGAAGCTTTCTAACTTGGGTAAACGAGAAATCTTTGAAATAATTGCACCTACTTTATCAATAATCCAAGTTAAGATTCCAAAGTAAGAAAGAATATCAAAGAACGTGATAACAAAAATGATAGGAAGTAATGCGCTAAAGAAGAAATCAATTGTTTGATTTTCCATAGCAGAAGGGAATGCAAATCGAATTCCTTCATTCGCACATGCCAGTAGCCAACTGAAAAATGAAGCAATTTTATTAATGATAATACTGCCTAGCTTTGTGCCTAACATAAACCACGTAATAAAAAGCTCCAATATGATGAGAATTACAATTGGTCTCCATTTTATATGTTTTTTATTAGGCGAACATAAGAAAACGATTAATATGACAACGAAAATCCCTAACATATTCAATATGAAATACATGTCAACAACTCCTTGAGGCTTATTATTTGTATATAAAAAAGCTCCTATTCTTCTTAATTTAGAATGAATGTATTTCAACTAAAATTTTGTTAATTCTAAAAATGTAGAAGGTAAAATTCGATAAACATAGAATTTAATATATAGCAAACAAGGAGGGATAAAAATGGAGGTCTATCACATAACGAGTAGAAAGAGGGAAACTTATAACGTTCAAGTGAAATATTCGATACTTTTCGAATGTGCTCTTGGCATTGCAGCAATTACTCATAAGCGGTTAATTGATACTCTTGAAAAGAGCCAAAATGAATGGGAAGAAATGAAGCAATCATTAACAGAAGAAATGAGAGAGCACTTACAGTTTGTAGAAAAACATAATACGTGGAAAGCGTTACTTCAGTTGTTGTATGAAGAGGATTTTCAGGACTTAGCACAGTTTCATGGTAAAATCGATTCGCTTTCAGAAGTAGATTTGAAATATATATGTTTACCGTTTTTAGGGGAGAAGTACCAAGAAAAAAGAACTTTAGCGGCAAGTGGAAACGTAACTGCAATACATGAACTAATGGAACTGACACAAGAACATCAGTTTTTCTCTACGTATATTCGTTTTATATGTGATGTTGATGTACAAGTGCTAAAATCCCATTTAATTGCTGTTATGACAGGTTGGTATGAGAGCGTTATTCAGAAAGAGGAAGAAGAAATACTTTCTATATTCAAACGAGATTATGAAGCAAAGAATGAAATGAATAAAAAAATGAAACCGGAAGAGTTTGTCGAGTGGGCTACTGGTGGCGTGAACTATATGCCAGAGCCAAGTGTTCATCACGTACTTCTTATTCCGCAAATGACATACAGACCGTGGAATATTGAGGCGGATATTGAAGATACGAAAGTATTTCATTACCCAGTTGCAAACGAAAGTATCCATCCTGAAGATCCTTATGAACCGAATTATTTTTTAGTTCAAAAGCATAAAGTTCTTGGGGATGAAGCGAGGTTACGTATTGTAAAAATGTTGTTCGAAAAAGAACGAACATTGCAGGAAATTACAGAAAGACTGCAACTTGGTAAATCTACTATACACCATCATTTGAAATTGTTACGTGCGGCGAAGTTAGTGGATATACATGACGGAAAATATGTATTAAGAAAGAAAGCAGTACAATTGTTAGCGAAAGAATTAGATGCGTTTTTAAATAGATAATATACAACAAGAATGTACATAAAGGGAGGAATATAAAAGAAAAGTTGGTGTATGAAATTGAAACATATATTGAAAAATCGTTCGTTCTTTTTTATGTGGATTGGTAGTGCAATCTCAGAATTAGGAGGGGCTTTCGGAACGTTATGTAATTCAATTCTAGTATATGAGTTAACAGGATCGGAAATGGCTTTAAGTAGTATGTGGTTATTATATTTCATTCCATCACTCATACTGCAATTAATAAGTGGCCCATTTATTGATAAATGGAGTCGGAAGTGGATTATGATTTTTTCACAATGGATACGAGCGTCCGTATTCTTATTACCTTTGATAATGCTAGTTTCCGGCAGTTTAGAAGTTTGGCACATTTATGTTGTTCAAATTGTAGTGGGACTTATTACACCACTTTATACACCTGCAAATCAAGCAATTACACCGAGCATTGTAAGGAAAGAACAACTTCAAGATGCAAATGCGTACATTGATGGAATGACTCGTCTTATGATGTTTCTTGCGCCAGTATTAGGTGGAGTAGTCATTCATTTGATTGGAACAGGACTTACATTATCTTTCGTATGCATATGTTTATTTGTTAGTGGTGCTTTCTTATTTTATATAAAAGAAAATAGAACGTCGAAACCTATTCGGAAAACGTGGCTAGAACAGTTTCTTCACGGTTTTACATATTTTTTCACAAAACCAATCATCGTTTGGCTCGGTATATTTCTTACTTTCGTGCAATTTGGAGTTGGGGTAACGATGGTTACAAATCTTCCTTATATAAAAGATGAGCTATCAGCGGGATATGCGGAATATGGTTATTTTATGGCCGGATTCCCACTTGGCTATGTAGTTGGAACTATACTAGTCGGAAAAGTAACATATAAAAGCCGGCGTATATTTATGCTTGGAGGATTGTTTATAGGGGGGCTCACATACATTTCACTAGGTTTTAACCACAGTATTGTAATAGCGGTAATAATTGAAATAGTTGCAGGTGTTTGTATTGCCTTTTTCAATGTTTATAATACGACGATATGCCAACAATCAGTTCCGAACAATATGATAGGACAAGTATTTTCGGTGCGATTATTTTTCATACGATCCGCTATGCCATTAGGTGTGTTAGTAGGGGGGATTTTGAGTGAAATGTGGGGAGTAAGAGCACTATACTTTATTATCGGTTCAATTATATGTGTCACTTCTTTAATCGGAATCTTACTCCCATATTTCAAATTTTTAGATGGGGCAGTTGAAGAGAAAACAGCATAATTCGAAAAATTTAAACTTTATAATTGAAAATAATTATCATAATCAACTATAATAGAAGTATAGTAGTATTCGTATTACAATGAAGGAGTGGGATATGTGTTTATCGAAACGAAAACATTTACAGTAAAAGAAGGTACATCAAATATAGTTGTAGAACGTTTTACTGGAGAAGGTATTATTGAAAAGTTTGAAGGTTTTATTGATTTAAGTGTTCTTGTGAAAAAAGTAAGACGCGGCGACGAAGAAGTAGTCGTTATGATTCGCTGGGAATCTGAAGAAGCATGGAAAAACTGGGAAACAAGTGAAGAACATTTAGCTGGACATAGAGCGAGCCGTGGTAAACCAAAACCAGATCATATTATTAATGTGGATCATGCAGTTTATTATGTAAAATCATCGAAAGCGGCTTATCAACAGTCGTAATATATATGTAAAGGTAGAGGATATTTGTTTATTAATAAACAAATATCCTCTTTTATAGCCCCTTATCCAGTTTGGAAAGGGAATAAATCCCATTAAAAACGCTTTTTAATCTAACTGAATTTCAAATTTAAGCACGTTGAATATTCTTATTGAGTAACATACTTTAGTTGAGATATATCCTGTTTATATGTCTAAATGATTTAGACATATTTTTAATAGCTAGTAGTTATTTGTCCGATATAGAAACTTAATATCTAGATTTTATAATTAGACGGAAGTAAAATGATAAAAGAAGTGGTTTTACTAAATGAATTAACGGCTAAAAATACATCAAAATAATTAGGAGATACGAAATGAAATTATATTGTGAAAAGGTAAATTTTAATAATAAATTAAAAACATACGATATTATATTGGATTTTAATTCAATGGCGGATTTAGAAAAGGTAGCACAACTTTTAGAGGTGCAAATTTCAAGAGAATCTTCGAAGACACTTTTGCACTTTCAAAAAATGAAATTTGAGGCATATAAAGGTCCGCGAGCAGGGAGTTGGTACGATATACCAGCTTGTATATTTGAGGAATTCAGAATTTTAAATGAAGAAGAAGGAAGGGAAAATAGACTAATCAGATTTTACCTAGAACAAAAAAGTACTGCAAAACTAAATTTTCAACAATTTCTAACGACAAAAGAGATTATTAGGGAATTTGAAATGATTGAAAAATTTACTGAGTCTAAGTTATATAAAGACATGAAGAAAAAAGAGAAATTTGGTAATTTGGAGTTAATTGTTAAAGATGTTGGATGCGGAAATTGGAACGAGATAGTTGAAAGAAGACGATGTTATTGTGATGGGGATTTGAAATGCGAGTTTTTTGATTGGTTTTTTAGATATAGTATGTTTCGTTTAATTTATGATTTAGGTGGAGATGTAAAGTTTAGTAATGAAGAAATGAATGAAATCCTTAATAAAGTAAATATAGATAGACCATATTACGCCGTTATTAGTCATTGGGATTTTGATCATTATAGAGGGATATTAGATTTAAATGATGTAGAATTGAAATTAATGAAGAATTTAGTTGCCCCATCTAAAATTCCGAATACTCTACAAGCTAATAAAGCTTTAAATCGTTTAAAATCATTAGGTATAAGAATTGATATCATTAAACCTTCTCCTAAAACGGGAAGAAGGATAGATTTGATCTCTCAAGGAAAGATAAATAATTTTGAGTTATTTCGTTCAACTGATGGAAGTAATATAAATCAAAGTGGTATTGTGCTTTCTGTTGAAGGAAATGATTCTATAGGCTTATTAACAGGAGATCATTCTTATCGACAAATCTATAAAGTAATTTCAAATTCAAAGATAGAAAAACCGTATGTAATGGTTGTTCCGCACCATGGAGGTAATGCTGGGAAATTTGATGAAGCTCTTTGGAGCACTGTTTCATTGGCATCAGGGTGTATATCAACTAAGTCAGCTCGTTATACGAATTTACCACAAAATAAAATACATAATTTCTTTATGAATCAAAAATCATTTCATTGTACGGAATGTCATAAAAGAGATTATGAACAGATGTTGTAAATAAGTACACTCTATCAGCAATGAGTTTTAAGTGTTGTACATCAGATTAATTAGTGAAAACGAAGAGACACTTGTTTATGAAAGTTGTAAAGGGACAAACTAATATATAGTCTGTCCCTTTACATTAGTTCTTTACATCATTATAAAGTTCCAACGCCTCTTTCACATTCAACCCATTTTTCACAATCCCATGTATCGCTTGAATCATCGCAGCTGGATGTTCGGATTGCCATATGTTGCGGCCCATATCTACGCCGATTGCACCTTCTTGCAGGGCGTTATACGTAATGTTTAATGCGTCTTCAATTGAATCTAGTTTTGGGCCGCCCGCGATGACGACTGGTGCAGGGCAAGTGCTTGTAATTTTTTCGAATCCTTCGCAGTAATACGTTTTAATAATGTCAGCACCCATTTCAACGCATACACGGGAAGCAAGTGCTAAAAAGCGAGCTTCACGTTTTTGCAGTTCTTTTGCAACTGCGGTAATGCCAAGTACTGGCAGACCATAATCGTGAGCTTCTGAAACTACATTTGCGAGATTTGTAACTGTTTGTGTTTCATAGTCTGATCCGACGAAAACAGATACGCCGACGCCAATTGCATTTTGTTTTACTGCTTCTTTTACAGGGGTAACAATTGTTTCATTCGCTAAGTCTTTACCGACGACAGTAGCTCCGCCTGATACACGCATAACCATCGGTGTGCTGCAGTTTTCAGGAATGCAGGAGTTAAGTACACCTCGCGTTAAAAAGAGGGAATCTGTGTAAGGAAGTAAGTTTTTAACTGTTTCAAGTGGTTGTTCAAGCCCGTGAATTGGTCCTAAAAAGTAGCCGTGATCTATCGCTAACATAACCGCTCTGCCATCAGGTAAAATTGTATTTAATCGATTTTTAAATCCCCAAGTCATTCAAAATCACTCCTTCGTTAATGTTGGATTTTCCGTTTGAACAGTATCTTTATTTGGTAAGTGTGGTGACTTTATAAAAACCGCTTTAAAAGGTTTGTCAGAATGGTTAATAAGATAGTGAGATTCATGAGGACGAACTTGCAGGACATCACCTTGTTTCATTGGAAATCTTTCGTTATTTACATAGAAATCTATTTCACCTTCTAATGCATAAAAGACCTCTTCGCACGTCGTATGATAATGGTTTTGAAACTCCTGCCCAGGCTGAATGACAACAAGGCCAAGATCAATATTCGGACCTTGTATTAAATATTTCGGCCCGTTATCACCGAAGCGATAGGAGAAGTCATTTTCATTCGCTTTTAGCATACAGTTCACTCCTTTATGTAATGTGTTACAGTGCACCAGGCGCAATCCACATATGTGAGGTGAGCCCGTTATCAGCTAAAGTGAGCTGACTGTCATATACAGTTTTCCATGTTTTATAGAACTCTTTATATAGTTCGTGATTTTCAGTAACTGGTTCGAATGTTTGCTCCCACTGTACAAACTCTTCGGCAGTCTCTTCCATAGATGCATATATGCCAGCACCAACTCCTGCAGCAATTGCAGTTCCTAAAGCAGCTGCTTCTTTCACAACAGGTACTTTTACAGGAATACCAAGGACGTCTGATAGAATTTGTGGCCATAGTTTTCCTTTAGCGGCACCGCCAGCAAAAATAACTTCAGAAGGGAATGTACCAGTTAGATTTTCTATTAATTTTAAGTTGCCAAGTGTAACGAAGGCGGCATTTTCTTCAATAGCACGAAATAGTTCTTTTTTTCCGCATTTGTCAGCGTCTAAACTTAAATTTAAAAAAGAAGGTGCGGCATGACGCCAAGAAATGTAGTTCATAACGTTTGAAAAAGTAGGGATAATGCCATGTGAACCGACAGGTACGTCTTTCGCTTGTTCTTCTAGTAATTCATAAGCATCTACACCAAGTTTGTCAGCAAGTTTCTTTTCTTCTTGGCAAAAAGCGTCTCGAAACCAGCGCATAACGAGGCCTGGGAAAAAGGCAATCGTTTCATATTGCCATAGGTTAGGTACGACGTGACAATTTATACGAATCGCAGCTTGTGGATCTATTATTGGCTCAGTAACATTCACTTCTTGTTGCCAAAAACTACCTCCGCATATTAATGTTTGATTCGGTTTCACAACTCCAGTTCCGAGCGATGCCATTTGAGCATCTCCGCCCCCGGCTACGACAGGAATTCCTTCACGTAATCCAGTTAATGCTGCACACTCTTTTGTAACGTTGCCAATTACTGTACCAGCTTCATTTACTTTTGGTGAAAATGGCAAAGTTATACCACACTCTTTAGCTACATCGTTATCCCAATTTCTATTTTGTAAATCAAAGATTCCAGACGTACAACCGTTTGAAGGATCAATTTGCAGCACGTCGCTCAGTTTATATAAAATCCAATCGTTTAACATTGTAAAAGAGTGAATAGTATTATAGACGTCAGGTTCATGTTTTTTAATCCAAAGTAGGCGGGGTAAAGCACCTAATGAAAAAGTTTGACCAGACTTTGTATATAAATCTTTTTCAAGATGTGACCGAATTTCTTTTAGTTCACTAACCTCCGCAGATGCACGCCCATCAACATTTGCACAGGCCCATATTTCTTGCCCATCTTGATCATATAAAACAAATCCTTCCCGCATACTTGTAGCGCTAATAGCAAGAATAGAAGAGGCAGGGGTATTGCTTTTTTGAAGAACCTCTTTCGTGCATTCTTGTACTAGCTTCCAATTTTCTATTACATCAAAGTTCATAGAGCCTGGATAACGAGGGTCAGATTTGTGAATCCATTCTTTTTGACTTACTGCAGTTTGATTACCATGTAAATCAAAAAGAACTGCTCGAATGCTTCCTGTACCAGCATCGAAAGCTAATAAATGGGACATGAACAATCACCATCCTTTCGTAATAAGGAGAGGGCAGTCTCCTCATCGGTAATTAATGTATGAATAAACTTTCCTTTTAAGGCACCATAAATTGCATCTATCTTTTCTGTACCTCCAGCAACACCGACGACATGATTCATATTGCGCAAAATAGAGAGAGGCGTGCCAATTAGACGATTGTGATGCGAGAGCTCTAATAAATCGCCATTTGTATTATAAAACTGTCCTAAAATATCGCCTACGCCGTTTTGACTACGAATATATGTCATCTCACGTAGTGTTAATTTTTCTTTCTTTACAATCGTAGCGTCTTGAGATAGTCCTCCAATACCGACAACAGCCGTATGAGCAAGTGAAGCGACATGAAGCATATCTTTTACACTCGGTTCTGATAGAATACTTTGTGCCATTTCGGTTGTAGACGCTAGAAACGGCGTAGGGATAATGTGAAGATCACCTTGCATGTAATGTAAATAGTTTTGTTTTCTCGGGAGATAGTGATTTACCCCGCCTGTTAGCGTTACGATTGAAAGGTTGATAGAACTTTCAAAATGAATGTTTTCTAGCATTTTGCTAATGGTTTCTCCCCAGCCAATACCGAGTAAATCTCCTTGCTGGAGCTGAGTTTCTAAATATTGTGCAGCAGCTTTTCCGAGAGAATCGTGATAATTGTTTACTGGGGTCGGGATAATAAAAGCATCTTTTAAGTAGAACTTTTTCATTAAGTCACGCTCAATACTTAAACAGTGCAAACCAGTCCCTTTTACGTGAAATGTAACGATGCCTTCACTGCGTGCCTTATCTAATAACCGGACGACTTTATTTCTTGAAATATGAAGAAGTGAAGCGATCTCCTGTTGTGTTAATTGGTCCTTATAATAGTACCAAGCTACTTTCGTTAATAAATTCTCTTCAAAGTTCAGCTGAGTCATACTCTTCATCCCTTTCAACAATTGACCACAGCTTAAACATATGTACCATATATTTTGTTTATTCCAGTTGAAGCGATTAATAGTACGTAGAAAAAAGTGTTCTAGATATAAAAAAAGGAATATACAATGCTACAAAACAAGTAGAACAAATAATTATTTTCTCAAAAAATGTTCTGGATAAAGGCAGGTGACATCATGTGGAGAACGTACCTTTATTACAAGTAAAGAAAATGAGTAAGGCGTTTTTAAATCAACTTGTATTAAAAGAAGTGAACTTACAAGTAGAGCGCGGAGATATATACGCTTTAGTGGGGGGAAATGGCGCCGGGAAATCAACATTAATGAAAATATTAACGGGGTTATATTCGTATGATGATGGAGAGATGTATGTAAAAGGAAGGAAGCAACAGTTTTCAAATCCGTCAGAAGCACACCGAAAAGGTATGTATTTAATACCGCAAGAACCACTCATTTTTCCGCATATGACTATTGAAGAAAATATATGTATCGGGTTAAAAGAAAAGAAAAAGAAATTAAGAGTACAGATTGAGCAATTGATTAGCAGCTTAGGATGGGATATTGACCTTAATAAACTAGGAGGAACATTATCGATTGCACAACAACAGTTAGTAGAAATCGTTAGAGGATTAATAAGAGAAGCTGAGATTCTTATTCTAGATGAACCAACATCGACATTAACAACACACGAAATTAAGAGTCTTTTTGTGTTGATGAAAAGTTTACAAGAAAAAGGAATTGGGATGATTTATATTACGCATCGCTTTCCAGAAATCTTTGAAATTGCCAACAAAGTAGCAATACTACGTGATGGAATGGTTGTAAGCCAAGGTGATGTATGTGACTATACATATGACATGTTAATGGAGGGACTATTGCCAAAAGGATATAAACAGAAAGAGAAAATAGAAGTAGTTCAAGAGACAGCAAAGACGAAAAAAATATTAGAAGTGGTTGATATAAATGGTCACGCATTCGAAAATATATCATTCACTGTACATGCGGGTGAGGTTGTAGGTGTTGCTGGCATTATAGGATCCGGTAGAACGGAATTAGCAGAAGCGATATTTGGATTGAAAACTATAAAATCAGGGTCTATCTTATTGGGTGGAAAATCAATTGATACGTGTTCTTTGCATAAAAGGCTAGACGAAGGACTAGTTTATGTGCCAGAGGATAGGGCGAGGAATGGAATTTTCTCAATTGCTTCTGTTAAAGAAAATATTGCAGCAGCAAGTTTATATCAAAATAATCGCTTTTTTATAAATCAAGAAAAAGAAAGCGCTTTAGTTAATTCGTTTATAGAACAGTTCCGAATTGTTGTACAGAATATGAATAAAGAACTGGCATCTTTATCAGGAGGTAATCAGCAGAAGGTTGTGCTTGCGAAGTATCTTGCATGTAATCCTAAAATTATTATTCTTGATGAGCCGACTCGCGGAATTGATGCGAAAGCAAGGCTTGAAGTGTATGAGACGATAGAAAAAATGAAAAGGGAAGGACTCGCAATTTTATTAATCTCTTCAGATGTTGAAGAAATTGTCCAACTAGTAAACCGTGTATATGTAATGAGAAATGGGCGATTTGTTTCTCATATGGAAAAAGAACAACTGAGTGTGAATGAAGTTACACGCCTTGCATACGGAGGTGTAGCGGAATGAAACGTATGTTAAAAATGCATGAAACGTCTATCATACTGTTACTACTAATTTATATAGCTATTGTAGGAATGATAAACCCTAGTTTTATTCAATTTAGCTCGTTATCTTTACTGATGAAATCAAGCGTTATTTTAGTCGTGCTAGCAATCGGTCAATCGTTCGTCTTATTTACGAAAAATATAGATGTATCAGTTGGTTCAAGCATGGGGTTAAGTGCAGCAGTTTGCGGAATGATGTTAACGAATGAGTATAGTGCATCCTTGTCGATATTTGCTGCTATTACACTTGGCACTATTATCGGTTTCGTAAATGGTATTGGCGTTGCGATGTTTCGGGTGCCAGCCATTATTATGACATTAGGTATGCTAGGAATTGTTAGAGGTGCGATGTTAATTTTTACAGGCGGTAAGTGGATAGAAGATATTCCAAATGATTTTAAGCAGCTGT
This sequence comes from Bacillus sp. FDAARGOS_527, assembly GCF_003812125.1. Classification (NCBI taxonomy): domain Bacteria; kingdom Bacillati; phylum Bacillota; class Bacilli; order Caryophanales; family Bacillaceae; genus Bacillus; species Bacillus sp. FDAARGOS_527. Next base: position 2,083,672 of record NZ_CP033795.1, on the reverse strand, counting down.
CATCTATCGTCATACTTGGTCTGCCGATAATTGTATGGGTTGTTCTTATTATTTTACTACTACTATACTTCTTTTTAAGGAAGGTGCCATTTGGAAGATACTTTTATGCGGTAGGTGATAATGAAGATGGCGCGAGACTTATTGGTATACCTGTTAATCAAGTGAAGATATATGCGTTTATGATTTCAGGTATAAGTGCTGCGCTCGCTGGGTGCATATTTGTTATGAATATCGGGTTCATTCCTAATCAGACAGGTACAGGATTAGAATTACAAGTAATCGCAGCCGCTGTACTAGGAGGCATTCATCTAAAAGGCGGAACAGGATCTATATTTGGAGCTGCATTAGGAGCATTATTTTTAGAAACAATAAGCAGCTCACTCGTCTTTTTAAAAATACCAGCATTTTGGAATAATGCTATTTCAGGTTTTTTATTATTACTTATCATCATATTAGATAGTGTTATGAAAAAGTGGAAGGCAGAAAGGAGGATGAATCTATGAAGTATGTATACAGATGGGAAGGAGTTCTAGTTGTATTACTTCTTATAGAATTCATCCTTTTTAGTTTGATAAATAGTGATTTCTTAAATATAAGTAATCTCCTTTTTAGTACAAATGATTTCCTATTTATCGCAATTGCGGCGATACCAATGACTTTTGTTATTGTAACAGGAGGAATTGATGTATCGGTCGGCTCAATAATGGGTCTCACTTCGATCTTGATCGGTGTACTTTGGATGAACGGAATACCTATTTTGTTTGCTGTCATAATCGCCCTAATAATTAGTTGTTTAGCAGGCGCTATAAACGGACTCATTATAAAAATGACAGATGTAGAACCACTCGTCGTTACACTCGGAACGATGTTTTTATACGGAGGAATTGCACTCGTCATTTCAGGAGGAGCAGGTGCTTCTGGGTACGAAGGAATAAGCGGTTTACCTGACACATTTGTACAACTGGCAAACGGTAGTTTTATAGGAATACCGAATTTATTATGGCTACTGATCGTATTAACAGTTTTATGTACTGTATTATTTCACCGAACTATATACGGGCGCCATGTAAAATTAACAGGTGCGAACGAGAATACAGCAAAATACACCGGGATTAAAACGAAAAAAGTAGTCATTATCGCTTACATACTTTCCGGGTTAGGAGGTGGATTAGGAGGTGCTTTCTTAACCGCATATTTTGGTTCCGCACGTGCTGATATGGGAAGTGAAACAATTTTACCAATCATTACAGCAGTCGTATTAGGCGGGACACTTATTACAGGGGGAAAAGGAAGCATTATCGGTACTGTACTAGCGAGTATTTTTATTGGGCTCATGCAGTATGGTTTGCAAATGACGGGTTTAACAAATGAACAATCCAACGTAGTAATTGGTATGATTCTTATTCTTTCAGTTATTATGAGACATTTCAAATTACATCAATTCACACTGGGGAAAAGAAAGAATTTGCATAAGGGGGAAATGTCATGAAGAGAAAACTAGGGATTGTATTCATTGTATGTATTTGTTTAATCGGTTTAATCGCTTGTTCTAGTCAAACCACAGATAAGAAAAAAGCTGATGATGTGAAATTTGCATTTATCCCAAAATTAACTGGAGTTGGCTTCTTTACATCAGGTGGTGAAGGAGCAAAAGAGATGGGGGATAAACTAGGCGTACAAGTGAAATATGATGGACCGTCTGAAGCAAGCGTATCAGGGCAAGTAAAGTATATAAATAATTTTATTAACCAAAACTATGATGCACTTATGGTCTCTTCTACATCAGTAGATGGTTTATCACAATCACTGCAACGTGCTAAGAAAAAAGGAATGACTGTCTTAACGTGGGATTCTGATGTGAATCCGAAAGACCGTTCCTTTTATATCAGCCAAGGAACACCAGACCAACTTGCTAATTTATTAATAGAAATGACCTCAAAGCAAATTGGAGATAAAGGAAAAGTAGCATTCTTTTATTCTAGCCCGACAGTAACGGATCAAAACCAATGGGTAACGAAAGCGAAAGAAATTATTAAAAAGAAATATCCGAACTGGGAAATTGTAACGACGCAGTACGGTGAAAATAATGCGCAAAAGTCTTTGTCAGTAGGAGAGAATATTTTAAAAACGTATCCTGATATTAATGCAGTCATTTGTCCAGATGCAACGGCACTTCCGGCAATGGCACAAGCAGCTGAAAATTTAAAAATGGATAAAAAGGTTGTCGTAACGGGCTTCTCTACACCAAACGTTATGCGTGATTACGTAAAACGAGGAACAGTAGCACAATTTGGTTTATGGGATGTAAAACAACAAGGTGCACTCGCAACGTATGTTGCAAATGAAATTGTTGTAAAAGGGAAGAAGTTAAAAGTGGGGGATAGCTTCGAAGTAAAAGGAATTGGAAAAGTAAAAGTAGAGCCAAACTCCATTCAAGGATATGACTATGAGGCAGAAGGGAACGGAATTATCGTACTACCAGAACGAGTCGTATTTACAAAGGATAATATTGAAAAATATAATTTCTAGTAACGAAAAAACGTCCGAATGTATCGGACGTTTTTATTTCTTCATTAATTATGAACTGTTTCTTTTTCATTTAATCCAAGGGTACGACCTGTAGAAGTGTGAAGGTCTTGGAACAATCTTGGATTTTCAGTTAGTGAAATGCCGTAAGAAGGAATCATTTCTTTTATTTTTCCTTCCCATTCTACCATTCGGCTTGGGAAACATTTTTCTAATACTTCAAGCATAACATGAACGGCAGTAGAAGCACCCGGTGATGCACCTAGTAACGCCGCGATTGATCCATCAGCCGCACTAACAACTTCTGTACCGAATTGAAGTGTACCTTTACCGCCGGCATCAGTATCTTTAATTACTTGTACACGCTGACCAGCAACTACAATATCCCAATCTTCACTTTTAGCGTTCGGAATGAATTCGCGTAATTCTTCCATACGTTTTTCGTGTGATAACATAACTTGCTGAATTAAGTATTTTGTTAGTCCCATTTCTTTTACACCAGCAGCTAACATTGTTAAGACGTTATTTGGTTTTACAGAACCAATTAAGTCAAGGTTTGAACCAGTTTTTAAGAATTTAGGTGAGAAGCCTGCGAATGGCCCAAACAGTAATGCTTTTTTGTTGTCTATATATCTCGTATCTAGATGAGGTACAGACATTGGCGGAGCCCCAACTTTAGCTTTACCGTACACTTTCGCATGATGCTGCTCTACAACTTTTTGGTTTTTACATACCATAAATAGTCCACTTACCGGGAAGCCACCGATATGTTTTGATTCAGGGATACCAGTTTTTTGAAGTAGAGGTAGGCTACCGCCACCGCCGCCAATAAAGACGAATTTAGCAGTGTGATGCTCAATTTTACCACTATTCATATCGTGTACTTTCACTTCCCACAAACCATTTTTCGTGCGTTTAATGTTTTCAACACTATGTTTGTAGTTTAGCTCGACATTTTTCGTTTTTAAGTAATCAAACAACATTCGTGTTAATGCACCAAAATTAACATCTGTTCCAGAGTCAATTTTCGTTGCCGCCATAGGCTCATTAGATGTACGACCTTCCATAATGAGTGGAAGCCATTTTTTTAATGTTTCAGGAGAATCGGAAAACTCCATTCCTTGAAACAGTGGATTTTTTGAAAGCGCTTCAAAACGGTTTTTTAGAAACTGCACATTTTTTTCACCTTGTACTAAACTCATATGAGGTAGAGGCATAATAAAATCTTGTGGATTACGAATTAATTTGCTTTTTACAAGATATGCCCAAAATTGTCTTGAAAGCTGGAATTGCTCATTCACTTTTACAGCCTTACTAATATCTATAGATCCGTCAGATTTTTCGGAAGTATAGTTCAGTTCGCATAGCGCAGAATGCCCTGTACCTGCATTATTCCATTCATTAGAGCTTTCTTCCCCGGCACTTGCGAGTTTTTCAAAAACTTTAATTTCCCATTCTGGTGCTAATTCTTTTAGCAATGAGCCTAACGTTGCACTCATAATTCCTGCACCAATTAAGATAACGTCTGTTTTTTGCTGCATGTTGCTCATGATAATCTCTCCATCCCCTATATTGGCAAAAAAGAGTAGGTGTTTACTGTGTCTAAGCCGTAAAAAGAAAACACCGCCTAGGCCCCACCTAGGTATTTACCTTTTTTGTCTCAATTGTATAACCATCTCATACTCTATTATAATAATTAATAGACTAAAATATCTAGTGTTATCTGATAATTTTAAAATATTTAACGCTTTATTTGCCAAAATTCTTATTTAACAAGCACTTTTCAGTTAATGAATAGAAAAAAATTACAGTTTGAAATTATCTCGAAAAAGCTTACGTATCCAAAAGTCGGTAGAAAGGATACCTTTTTATGGGACTTTTTTAAAAATTTATTGTATGATTATTCTGAATATTAAAAAGGGGGATACACATGCGTACACAAGAACAAATCGCAAACTTATTTCGAAATTTTTCAATAAAGGAATGTAAAGGGTCAAGTGACTTATATGAATATTTATCAATGAAAATTGCTGAAGATGAGGAAGTACTTACACTATCGTCCTATGCTCAGGTAGGTCAACCAGTCCCAAACTTATTATTAGGTGCAGTACATTATTTATTGTTAGCAGGGAAAGAACATCATGTAAAAACGTATTATAGTAGCTTAGTTGAACATGCTAATACGGATTTAGATCAAGCTTTTGATCATTTTAAAGATTTCTGTAAAATGTACAGAGAAGAAATGATTAATTTATTACAAACGAAACTCGTTCAAACGAATGAAGTAAGACGATGTGCGTACTTATATCCAAGTTTCAGTTACATATTTAACAAAGTGAATAAACCGTTAGCGTTAATAGAAATTGGGACAAGTTCTGGATTACAATTATTTTGGGACCAATATAGCTATTCGTACGGTACAGATGAAACGTACGGAAATATAAACTCGAATGTACATGTAACTTCTGAAATAAGAGGGGAGAATGTGCCTCATTTATTAAAAGAAAGTCCACCTGTCGTAGAAAGAATTGGACTAGATTTACATGTAAATGATTTACATAGTAACGAAGATTATTTATGGCTACGTGCACTTGTTTGGCCAGAACATAAGGAAAGGCTTGAACTCTTTGACCAAGCTGCATCTTTAGTAAAAAATAAATCTGTTCAATTAATAGAAGGAGACGGTGTAGAGTTATTACCATCTATTATTGAACAAATAAGTGAAGATGCTGTTATCTGCATTTTTCATACACACGTCGCCAATCAAATACCTGAACAAGTAAAACGTAAGCTAGAAAAACAAATCCAAGAAATCGGTGCAAAGCGTGATGTATTCCATCTTTATAACAACATGTGGGACCGGGACTTTCATATTGATTATTATATTAACGGAAACGAATATCGTGAAACGGTTGGAGAAACGGAAGGGCATGGGAGATGGTTTAGCTGGAAGCTTGGGAAGAAGATGCCTTGTTAGTATTTCTTCAAAATAAAAAATAGCTGATGGAGATATTCCATTAGCTATTTTTTATTAAACTGATTGGGAATCAAAGTGATGATTTCATTTTTCTAATGTAATTATTAAATGAGGGATTTCTAAGCCAAGTTGTATATCGGTAACTTTTTTCTTCTCGTTTCAAATAATATTCTATATTCATCTTTCTCAGAATAATCCTCAAATTCATCTTCATTTTTTAGCAATCGTAAGTTTATTTTTGGCGGGAATTACGACATGAAACGTTTATAGAAGATAAGGCGACTTATAAAATATAGAATTAAGAATAAGAATTTGATAGTATTGGAGTAAGGAGTTTTAATAACAGTATATTAAGTCGTATTAATATATCTGTTGCGAATGCTTTCATTAAATCTCTTATTTTAATGGGAGTATTTGATAGAATTCAAAAAATATAATGGAGGTTAATATGAAAAAAGTAATTGGCGCAGCAACAGCAACTGTTTTCGGATTGGGAGCATTTACTACAACTGCTACTGCAGAAACGATCGTAACAGCAGATGTACTCAACGTACGTGAAAAACCGACTACAGAATCAAAAGTGGTCGAAAAAGTAAAAAACGGGGAAGAGTTAAAAGTCATCAATACCGAAGATGGCTGGTCAAAAATTGAGTTAAATGGTAAAGAAGTATTTGTAAGCTCGGAGTTTACTAAAGATATTTACCATGTAACAGCAGATTTGTTAAATGTACGTTCTGAATCAAACACAGAATCAAAAATTCTTGGCAGACTGAAAAAAGATGATGTAATTGAATCAACGAAGCAAGTAAAAGACGGATGGCTACAATTTGAGTATAAGGGAAAAACAGCTTATGTAAATGTTTCTTTCTTATCAAGTAAAGCACCAATTGAAAAAAAGGCTGACGAGAAAACGAAGCAAGTAGCGAAAGTACAAAAATCGGTGAAAGCTAAGGAAGAAGCTAAAACACAGAAGATAACAAAGGCAAAAGAAACAATAAAACCTAAGGAAGAAGTGAAAGTGCAAGAAGTAGCGAAACCTAAGGAAGAAGTGAAAGTGCAAGAAGTAGCGAAACCTAAGGAAGAAGTGAAAGTGCAAGAAGTAGCGAAACCTAAGGAAGAAGTGAAAGTGCAAGAAGTAGCGAAACCTAAGGAAGAAGTGAAAGTGCAAGAAGTAGCGAAACCTAAGGAAGAAGTGAAAGTGCAAGAAGTAGCGAAACCTAAGGAAGAAGTGAAAGTGCAAGAAGTAGCGAAACCTAAGGAAGAAGTGAAAGTGCAAGAAGTAGCGAAACCTAAGGAAGAAGTAAAAGTGCAAGAAGAAGCCAAAGCTAAGGAAGAAGCGAAAGTACAGGAAATAGCAAAGGCTAAGGAAGAAGTGAAAGTGCAAGAGATAGCCAAAGCTAAAGAAGAAGCAAAAGCACAAGAGATAGCCAAAGCTAAGGAAGAAGTAAAAGCACAAGAGATAGCCAAAGCTAAGGAAGAGGCGAAAGCACGAGAAATAGCAAAGGCTAAAGAAGAAGCAAAAGCACGAGAAATAGCCAAAGCTAAAGAAGAAGCAAAAGCGCAAGAAATAGCCAAAGCTAAGGAAGAGGCGAAAGCACGAGAAATAGCCAAAGCTAAGGAAGAGGCGAAAGCACGAGAAATAGCAAAGGCTAAGGAAGAAGCGAAAGCACGAGAAATAGCCAAAGCCAAGGAAGAGGCAAAAGCACGAGAAGCACTAAAGGCAAAAGAAGAGTCTAAAAATAACGCGCAGTCTGCTAAACGTGAATTAACGGTGGTGGCGACAGCATATACTGCTGATCCGAGTGAGAATGGTACATATGGTGGACGCGTTTTAACTGCGATGGGGCATGATTTAACGGCTAATCCAAATATGAGAATTATCGCAGTAGATCCGAAAGTAATCCCATTAGGATCTAAAGTATGGGTAGAAGGTTATGGAGAAGCAATCGCTGGAGATACCGGAAGTGCAATTAAAGGTAATCGCATTGATGTATTAATGGGTTCAAAAAGTAAAGCGATGAATTGGGGAAGACAAACTGTTAAAGTGAAAATTTTATAATTTATATAGTTTTCTAGATAGAAGTCAGTTTTCTTTATTGAGGCTGGCTTTTATTTTTTTTCGAAATATTCTTGTAGTTGCTTTGCGATTGTTGTTTTACCGCTTGCAGAGTTTCCTCTAAGGATGATTTAAGTATAGGATTAGACATAATATATTCCCCCAACGTAAATGATTATATAGAAAATTTTAATAAATGAAACATAGAAAGTGTATAATTAATAGGATGCAAATAAAAAAGGTGGGGGCTAAATGGAAACGAAATTAAATAAGGCGCAGCCCATTTGGAAACGAACATGGTTTCGCTATCTTGGGGCATTTATAATTGTACAATTGTTGTTTATTATTTGTGAAGTAACTGCATGGGCACCAAACTTTAGACCTGGCGGAGAATTTTTTAATAGAGTATTAAATTCTCAATTTTTCACAGAATGGTTCACGCCATATAAAATCCCTCATTTTAATATATTTACAGCTTTTTTTGCGATTACATTGTTACCATACGCATTAATAAGTGCAATTAAAGATTTCACTACTAGAAAAAATATAAATAATTAAAAAGAGGTATTATATGCTATTTCAAAAAGATAATGTATCGGTTAGGTATGTAGTAGAAGAGGATGCACCAACCATTTCAAAATGGTTAACAGACCCAGAAGTGTTGCAGTATTATGAAGGACGAGATAATCCGCAATCAGTAGAAATGGTACTGGATCATTTTATACATAATCCAAATAGTCATGAAAAAAGATGCTTAATAGAGTTTGATGGTATGCCGATCGGTTATATTCAAATGTATCCAGTTGATTCAGAGTGGAAAACTTTATATGACTATGAAGCATCACAAAATGTATGGGGAATGGATCAATTTATCGGAGAACCCGCTTATTGGGAAAAGGGCATTGGAACTAAACTTGTTCAGGCAGCAATTACATATATTATGGAGAACACGGGAGCAAAAGCAATCGCAATGGACCCGAAAGTAAATAATGAACGTGCAATAAAGTGTTATGAAAAATGCGGATTTAAAAAGGTAAAGATTTTAAAAGAACATGAACTGCATGAAGGGGTATTAGAAGATTGTTGGATGATGGAATATAAACAAAGGGAGCTGCGCGATATGAAAAAAGCATTATTAGTAATCGATGTGCAAGCAGGTATGTATACAGCAAAAATGCCGGTACATAATGGGGAAAAGTTTTTACAAACATTACAAGAGCTTATTGAGAAATGCCGTTCAAATGATATTCCGGTAATTTATGTGCAACATAATGGACGGAAAGACCATCCGTTAGAAAAAGGTACAGACGGGTGGAAAATCCATGCGGCAATTGCTCCACTAGAAGGGGAGTGTGTGGTTGAAAAAACGACTCCAGATTCATTCCACAAGACGAACCTAAAAGAAGTATTGCAAGACAAGGGAATCGATCATGTTATCATTTCAGGAATGCAAACGGAGTACTGTGTGGATACGACAACGCGAAGAGCGTGTAGTGAAGGGTATAAAGTAACGTTAGTGAGCGATGCACATAGTACGTTTGATACAGAGGTGTTACGTGCTGAAGACATTGTGAAGCATCATAACGTAGTGTTTGGAGCGTTTGCTAATGTTGTTACGTTAAAAGATTTGAAAGAAACTGTCTCTAAATAAGAGGCAGTTTTTTATTAGAGGAAATCGTGTCAAATAATGTCGGTAAGTCGATATCCTTTGTCGAAACGTCGATATATTGCAATAATCGTTGATATATTTGAAAAATCGTTCATATAATTTCACGTACCATAATGAAAACACAAAAAAAGAGCACCACATAATTAAAAAGGGCGCTCCTGCATCAAAATATTACTTCTTCTTATCTTTATCCAATATATTCTGTTCTTCCGCAAACTCCGTACCATATGCGAAGCGGCGATTAATACGAATATTATCGTTATGGTGCCTTGTGTGAGAGCCAGAGAAACGATGAACGATTACTTCAGATAATGTAAAGACAATCGCGGAAAGGATGCTTCCCCATGCAATTTGCATATAGTTGTCTAATAAAATATTACCGAAAATCCATACGCTTAAATACGTTAGTAAGAAATCCGACATAATGGCACCAGTATTGCCAATTCGATTTAATATGATTTTATCAACGAACATATAAGATACGATTGTTACAAAGAGACTAAATGAAATAATTTGGACGAACGTTGCAGGGAAAAATAAAGCGAGTCCAATACTAAATGCGATAATGCACGATATAAACTTGATAAGCACTACTGTGAAATCATTCAAAATTTACACCTCCGATTTATACATAGTTTTACAATAAATTCTGAAGTTCATACATTGTAACGGATTTATTTACATAAAACTTTTTCATGTTCGGAATTTAGTCTAAATATTATAAAAATAAAGAAAAAATGTTATAGTAAAATGAGGGTATATGACATTTTTAGGTAAGGGGGAATCCTGGGTGTGGATTACTTCAGAAGTAGAAATTCCAGACGAGTTAATTGATCATCTTGAACAAGGAAAGTTAGTATTATTTGTTGGAGCGGGAGTTTCTATGAAAGGGAAATCAAACTTACCGAATTTTGATGATCTTGTTGATGAAATTGCGAAAACGTTATATGTAGAAAAACGTGAAATAACAGAACCACATGATTATTATCTTGGTAAAATTGCGAAAACAAAAGATGTACATCAAGTTGCAAGAGATCTAGTTCATATAGAAAAGTCAAAACCGAATCCGCTTCATTATGCAATTCCGAGGTTGTTTCCTTTGGACACAGAAGTTCGTATTGTAACGACAAATTTTGATCGACATTTTACAACTGCGATAAAAGAAATGAATAGAGAATTAAACGTATATTACGCACCTGCGTTACCTACAGGTAGAGCGTTTAAAGGACTCGCTTACATACATGGCAATATAGAACAAGAAAAAGAAGCGTTAATTTTAACAGATGGTGATTTTGGAAGGGCTTACTTGACAGAAGGATGGGCAAGAAGGTTTTTAGTTGATTTATTCTCGAATTATACCGTTTTATTCGTTGGATATAGCCATAATGACCCAGTAATGAAATATTTAGCAACTGGTTTACCACCAAGTACAAGACGTTATGCATTTGTCGCACAAGGGGAAAATACGTACCACTGGGAGCATTTAGGAATACGGCCGATTGTATATCCGAATAAAGGTAATAATCATCAATCTCTCGTTAAAGCAGTAAAACGATGGGCGGAGTTAATGGGGGATAATTATATTACAAAACGAATGCGAATTCGTGACATAGTAACAGTACCGCCGTCAGTAGAGCAGGAACAATTATCATACATAAAACAATCTATAAAAAAAATTGAAACAGTCCGCTACTTCGTTGAATTTGCTCACGATTATGAATGGGTGGAATGGCTTGAAGCGGAAGGGAAATTACAAAATTTATTTTTAATTACATCAAACTATAACGAGGTAGATGAATTACTTGCAAAATGGTTAGTGGAACAATTTCTTTTTAGTCATCAAAAAGAATTATTTCAATTAATTTTTAAAAATCACTCTAAACTATCTCCGTTATTATGGAGAACAATTTGTAGCTACTTAAACGAAACGAAAATGAAAATGGACCCGTTGTTGTTTGCAAGGTGGACACTGCTTTTATTAGAAACAGCTGAAAAAGATAGTAAATCGATCGAAACAATTTCTTACTTACTGCAAAAATGTTCTTTTCCTGAGCATAAAGAAATCGCTTTATTGTTACTAACGTTTATTTTGGACGGCAAACTTAAGTTGAAGCGTGAAAGAAAGTGGGGAAATGATACCGGGGAATCAATAGAACTTGAGGAATCGAGTCGTTTACCCGTGTCTACATTTTCTTTTGTGGAGCAAATTTGGAATGAAAAGATGAAACCGCATATTTCCTATTATGCCGTTCCAATTATGATGATGGGAATAGAGAAGATGCGGATGTTATCACTAAGGCAAGCGGCACTGAAAAAAAGGGATAAGGAAAATGTGGAAAAAGAGTTTCAGCAAAATGATCTAGCGTTTTTAATTCAAATTGTAAAAGAATGTTTAACCTATCTATGTGAAAACGATGAGAAAAAAGCAAATTATTATATTACAGAAATGATAGAAGCAAACAGCGTACTTCAAAATCGAATTGCAATTGATGCGATGAATAAAAATGTATTTGTTAGCGCCGATGAGAAAATGAAATGGTTGTTACAGGAAGGAATTCTTTTAGATGTCACGTATAAACAAGAAGTTTTTCAACTTATAAAAAATCATTACGCACTCTCTTTAGAAAAAACAAAAGAAGAAGTCATTCAAATTGTACTGAAGGATCTTGCAGAGGAGAGGGCATTTGATGTTTGTTTCGTTTTAGATTTATTATTCAATTGTGATACAAATAGTCCATCTACAGCAAAAGGTTATGAGTTAATGAAGCAAAAACATCCTCACTTTCATTCTGATCGATACAGTGTACAAAAGAAAGAGGCCGCAGAACAAAGTATTACTTGTAATGTAACTGCCGATGGATTATTGCAACTAAAAGACGATGAAATTATGAAGCAAGTTCAGCAATTTTCTCAAGATGGTGTTTTTGAACAACGTCATTTTTTAGAGATGTTATCGAAAGCATGTAAATTGAATACAGAATGGAGTATTTCATTTGCATATCAATTAGTTGGAATGCACGAAATAAGTAATGAAGTATGGTTTGTTTGTATTAGGGAGTGGCGAAATAACCGAGGACTGACAAATGAACAAATACAAAAAGTTATTCCTCTATTACAGAAATTCGTTAGAAATACAGCTTTTCATTGGTTAATTAGTAGCTTTCTATATGAAATTAGTAATCGATTAGAAGAGTTAGAGGAAAATAGTATACGCAATGTGAAACGGTTTGCTTTTTCGGTATTCCCTCAAGTAATGAAAAGTGATACGGATTTTAAGCTTGGAAAACAAGATTTTTACAATGAATCGATTCAGCATCCTGTTGGGAAAATGACAGCTGTACTATTAAAACTGTTATCATATGATCATTTATACGATCGCAATGTGTATGAATATTTATTTTTATTTGAAGAACAAGTAAGAATTAGTACAGAACGAACAAATTTTATGTTAGCGCGTTTAGTAGCAGATATTACATTTCTTTATCATATTGAGAAGCAATGGTGCCGAAAATATTTGTTACCGTACTTAGAGTTAAAGAAGGAAAATGAGATCACGAAATATGCATGGGCCGGCTTGTGTTACACGCAAATCAATTTACCTTTATTTACAGAAATGAAGCAATTTATTAAGTATGCAGTAGAACATTTGGAAGTATTACATCCGCATACGAGGGAAGCTTTCTTAAAATGGCTCAGTTTTGTATTTATTAAATGTGTACTGTATTGGGAACAAAAAACAGACTGGTTATACCCTTTACTTACACGAGAAAATGAAGAAAATAAAATTAAGTTTATGCAGTTTTTATGCTATTACGTCAAAACGTTAAGCGCAAAAGAGCAACAAAAATTTTGGGCAGTTTGGCTCAGTATATTTTTGCGAGAACGACCGAAAATGGGTGAAATCACAGCTAGAGAATATGTAATGCTTTTACGTATTATTTTATTTATGGATGAAATAGTAGAAAGAGGGTTATCGATAATTTGTAAATCATTTTCGGACGTAGGTGGAAAGGGAAATCAAACGGAGTTAAAACAGTTATTTAATGAAATACTTGAGAAGACAGAGAGTATAAAAATGTATAAAGAGTTGTATGCAAACGTATTTTTTACTTTACTGCAAACGCTTCAGGAAGCGGATTTACTTGAAACGGAAATCATTCAAATAAAAGAATTATTAATCGGGTATAGAGTAGAAAAATGTGTAATAAATGCAATAGATAATGAGATAATTCGCATCGGAATTGTTATGGAGAATTTACAAGAAGAAATGTAGGGCGAAAGTAGAATTTTAAAAAATATATAAAAAGTTGTTGACAGTGTTTTGAAAAGCGTTCTATAATACGAATCATACTTATTCAATTTCAAAAAACATTTGAATAAACAAAGTGCAATGAAGAGATCACAGTAGTGGTTAGTCTTACTGTAACAGAGAGCTGGTGGTTGGTGCGAACCAGTACAGGGATAATCATGAATTACAGTCTTGGAGCATCTTTTTCGTAGTAAAGATAGTATTTTCTTTATGAAGAAAAAGCGGTCAATTGATCGTTAACAGTGAAGAGAGGTAGACGGAAAGTTAGTCTACAACTAGGGTGGTACCGCGATAAATATCGTCCCTACTGATTTATTCAGTAGGGACTTTTTGTATTTTAGTGGCCCAACTTGAAAATTAAATATGTATGCGTTGAAAGGAAAAGCAGTAGTTGTTGTTTCCCTGTAACAGAGAGCTGGTGGTTGGTGTGAACCAGTACAAAAACAAGAGCGAATTACAGTCCTAGAGCATCTTTTTCGTAGTAAAGATGGTATATATCTTTATGAAGGGAAAGACGGTCAGATGATCGTTAACAATGAAGAGAGGTAGACGAAAGAAGTCTACAACTAGGGTGGTACCGCGATAAATATCGTCCCTACTGATTGGATCAGTAGGGATTTTTTGTACAAAAAAAGTGGGTTTTTAACTAGTGGATAGTGTCTTTGTACTAATTATTAGTTTAAAATAAGAAGAGGTATCGATTCCACTTTAAATTTGTATAATTGACCAGTTCAGAAAATAGAGAATTTTTCATTCTCTTACTATACTTTTAAAACATTAGAGGAGGATTTCCAAATGGCAAATCATGAATTAGATCAATTACGTAAACAGGTAGATGAAATTAACTTACAACTATTACACCTTTTAAACAAACGTGGTGAAATCGTTCAAAAAATTGGGGAGCAAAAGCAAGTACAAGGTACGAAACGTTTTGATCCAGTACGTGAGCGTGAAGTACTTGATATGATCGCAGAGAATAACGAAGGACCATTCGAAACGTCAACGGTTCAACATATTTTCAAAACAATCTTCAAAGCTAGCTTAGAATTACAAGAAGATGATAACCGTAAAGCATTACTAGTATCACGTAAAAAGAAACAAGAAAACACAATCGTTGATGTAAAAGGTGAATTGATTGGTAACGGCACACAAACGTTCATTATGGGACCTTGTGCGGTCGAAAGCTTAGAGCAAGTTCGCCAAGTAGGGCAAGCGATGAAGGACCAAGGCTTAAAATTAATGCGCGGTGGTGCTTTCAAACCGAGAACATCTCCATACGATTTCCAAGGTTTAGGAGTAGAAGGATTACAAATTTTACGCCAAGTAGCAGATGAGTTCGACTTAGCGATCATTAGTGAAATTTTAAATCCAAACGATGTTGAAATGGCATTAGACTACGTTGATGTAATTCAAGTTGGTGCACGTAACATGCAAAACTTCGATTTACTACGAGCTGTAGGTAAAGTTAACAAGCCGGTATTATTAAAACGTGGATTAGCAGCAACAATTGATGAGTTCATTAACGCAGCGGAATACATCATTGCACAAGGTAACGACCAAATTATTCTTTGTGAGCGCGGTATCCGCACATACGAAAGAGCAACACGTAACACATTAGACATTTCAGCAGTACCGATTTTAAAGAAAGAAACACATTTACCAGTTGTTGTTGACGTAACGCATTCAACTGGCCGTAGAGATTTATTATTACCAACAGCGAAAGCGGCTCTTGCAATTGGCGCAGATGCAGTAATGGCTGAAGTACACCCAGACCCAGCAGTGGCGTTATCAGATTCTGCACAACAAATGGATATTCCAGAATTCCATAAATTTATGGAAGAGCTAAAAGGATTCAAAAATAAATTATCTTAATTCCATATCATATATGCGCTGAAGAGGAAACAGTAGTGCTTATCTCACTGTTAAAGAGAGCTGATGGTCGGTGTGAATCAGTACAAAGGTAAGCATGAATTACAGCCTTGGAGCATCTTTTTCGTCAAGTTTTGATGGGAAAGACGGTCTAATGATCGTTAAAGAAGAAGAGAGGTAGACGAAAGAAGTCTACAACTAGGGTGGTACCGCGATGAACATCGTCCCTACTGAGCGCTCAGTAGGGATTTTTTTGTACAAAAAAATAGTAAAGGGGCAAGAGAAATGAGATACATTACAGCTGGAGAATCACATGGACCGCAGTTAACAGTTATTTTAGAAGGTGTACCAGCAGGTTTAACGCTGGCGGCGGAACATATTAATAAAGAATTATTAAGAAGACAAAAAGGGCACGGACGCGGAAGACGTATGCAAATTGAAACAGATACAGTTGAAATTGTAAGTGGTGTTCGTCATGGGATGACACTTGGCTCACCCATTACGTTAATCGTAAAAAATGATGATTTCAAACATTGGACGAAAGTAATGGGTGCAGAGCCAATTTCGGAAAAAGAAAGTAAAGAAATGAAACGTACAATTACGAAACCACGTCCAGGACATGCGGATTTAAATGGAGCAATTAAATATGGTCACCGTGATATAAGAAACGTACTAGAGCGCTCTTCTGCAAGAGAAACGACAGTTCGTGTAGCTGCTGGTGCGGTTGCGAAACAAATTTTAAAAGAATTAGGTGTAGAAATTGCAGGACATGTACTTGAAATTGGTGGAGTAAAAGCAAAACATATTTCTAACTTGTCAATTGAAGAAATTCAAACAATTACTGAAAACTCACCAGTTCGATGTTTAGATAAAGAAGTAGAACAAGAGATGATGGATGCGATTGATCATGCAAAAAGTAGCGGAGATTCAATCGGCGGCATTGTAGAAGTCATTGCAGAAGGCATGCCGATTGGCGTTGGTAGTTACGTTCATTACGATCGTAAATTAGATGCAAAACTTGCTGGTGCAATTATGAGTATTAATGCATTTAAAGGTGCTGAAATTGGTGTTGGTTTTGAAGCAGCAAGACAACCAGGAAGTAAAGTGCATGATGAAATTTTATGGGATGAAGAACAAGGATACACGAGAAAAACGAATAATGCCGGCGGTTTAGAAGGCGGTATGACAACGGGAATGCCAATTGTCGTAAGAGGTGTAATGAAACCAATACCAACATTATACAAACCGTTAGCAAGTGTTGATATAGATACGAAAGAAGCATTTCAAGCGAGTATTGAAAGATCTGATAGCTGTGCAGTACCAGCAGCAGGTGTAGTAGCTGAATCTGTTGTAGCATGGGAACTTGCACATGCACTAGTCGAACAATTCGGAAAAGATCGTATGGAATTAATTCAACAAAACATTACGCAACATAATAAATACGCAAAAGAATTTTAATAAAAAGGTGGTTTTAACATGCAAGTAAAAGATCAACTATCATCATTACAACCATATAAACCAGGTAAATCACCTGAACAAATGAAAGAAGTGTACGGAGATCATTCGTTTGTTAAATTAGCATCGAATGAAAATCCATTCGGCTGTTCACCACGAGTTTTAGATGAGTTGCAAAAATCGTGGTTGGATCATGCTTTATATCCTGACGGAGGTGCTACAACGCTCCGTCAAACAATTGCAAATAAGTTACATGTGCAAATGGAACAAGTACTTTGCGGTAGTGGTTTAGATGAAGTCATTCAAATAATAAGCCGTGCAGTACTTAAAGCAGGAGATAATATCGTAACGGCTGGGGCAACATTCCCGCAGTACCGTCATCATGCAATTATAGAAGGTTGCGAAGTGAAGGAAGTTGCGTTAAATAATGGTGTATACGACTTAGACGAAATTTCTTCAGTAGTAGATAACAATACAAAAATCGTATGGATTTGTAACCCGAACAATCCAACAGGCACATATGTGAATGACCGAAAATTGACTCAATTCATTGAAGGGATTAGTGAAAATACGTTAATTGTCATTGATGAAGCGTACTATGAATACGTAACAGCAAAAGATTTCCCAGAGACATTACCGCTTTTAGAAAAACATAAAAATATTCTTGTGCTTAGAACATTTTCTAAAGCGTACGGATTAGCTTCTTTCCGCGTTGGATATGCGGTTGGACATGAAGAATTAATCGAAAAATTAAATGTTGTTCGTTTGCCATTTAACGTATCTTCATTAGCGCAAAAAGCAGCGACGATTGCTTTTGGTGATGACGAGTTTATTGAAGAAATAGTTCGTGTGAATACAGAAGGTTTACGACAATACGAAAGTTTCTGTAAGGAAAATGAAATTCCATTTTATCAGTCACAAACAAATTTCATCTTCTTGCCAGTAGAAAATGGTGGAGAGATTTATGAAGCTTGCGCACACGCAGGATTTATTATTCGTCCGTTCCCGAATGGTGTCCGCATCACAGTCGGAACAAGGGAGCAAAATGAAGGAGTGATTTCAGTGTTACAACAACACTTTGAAAATAAAAAAAGAAAGTCTCGAGATGAGGCAAATGCGTAAACAGGTAGTATTAATTGGAACGGGTTTAATCGGAGGTTCTCTCGCATTAGCAATTAAGAAAGAGCACGATGTAACGATAACAGGTTATGATATATTTCAAGAACAAGTAGAGCGTGCAAAAGAATTACACGTAGTAGATGAAATAGCAGTAGATTTACAACATGCATGTGAAGAGGCACATTTAATTGTTTTTGCTTCACCAGTTGAAGAAACGAAGAAGTTATTACACAAATTAGCGTCATTTCGTTTACGAAAAGATGTTATTGTAACCGATGTTGGTAGCACAAAAGGCACGATTATGAATGAAGCAGAAGCTTTATTTTCAAAGGAAATTTCTTTCATTGGTGGACATCCAATGGCAGGTTCTCATAAAACGGGAGTTGAAAGTGCAAAAGCGCATTTATTTGAAAATGCATTTTACATTTTAACACCAATGAATCATGTGCCAAATGAACATGTGGAAGAGTTAAAAGATTGGTTAAAAGGAACAGGGTCACATTTCCTTGTTTTAAATACAGAAGAACATGATTATGTAACAGGGATTGTAAGTCATTTCCCGCATCTTATTGCCGCTGGATTAGTAAAGCAAGTAGAAAAACATGCAGGAGATAATCCACTCATTCATCAACTAGCTGCCGGAGGGTTTAAAGACATTACACGCATCGCATCTAGTAGTCCGAAAATGTGGAGTGATATTGTTAAGCAAAATCGTGAGCATTTAATGGTATTATTAAAAGAGTGGATCTCTGAAATGGAAGGTTTATATGATACAGTTTCTACTGGAGATGCAGGCGAGATTCAAAACTATTTTGCAGATGCGAAAGAATACCGTGACTCTTTACCAGTACGAAAGAGAGGGGCAATTCCTGCCTATCACGACTTATACGTCGATGTTTTAGATAAAGTTGGGGCATTGGCTCATATTACGAGTATTTTGGCTCGCGAGGAAATTAGTATTACGAACTTGCAAATATTAGAAGCGCGTGAAGGATTGCTTGGGGTATTACGTATTAGCTTCCAACGAGAAGAAGATCGTACGAAAGCAAAGCTAGCGCTTGGAGAAGAAAAATACCAAACGTATGAAACAATTTAAATGAGAAGGTGAAAACGTGAAGGAAAGAACGATACAACCTGTTAATAACGGATTAAATGGCAACATTACAATTCCGGGAGATAAATCAATTTCTCACCGCGCTGTTATGTTCGGTGCGATTGCAGAAGGAAAAACAACAATTAAAGGTTTCTTGCCTGGCGCAGATTGTTTAAGTACAATTTCTTGTTTTAAAGAAATGGGAGTAGACATCGTGCAAAACGGTGATGAAGTCACTGTAGTTGGTAAAGGATTAGAAGGTTTACAAGAACCGAAAGCTGTATTAGATGTTGGTAATTCTGGTACAACTATACGTTTAATGTCAGGAATTTTGGCAAATACACCATTTTTCTCTTGCGTACAAGGTGATGCATCTATTGCAAAAAGACCGATGAAACGTGTAACAAATCCATTAAAACAAATGGGTGCGAACATTGATGGCCGTGAAGAAGGAACGTTTACACCGCTAACAATACGTGGTGGAGATTTAAAAGCAATTGAATACACTTCGCCGGTAGCAAGCGCACAAGTAAAGTCAGCTATTTTACTTGCTGGCCTTCGTGCAGAGGGTGTAACAGCTGTTACAGAACCACATATTTCTCGCGATCATACGGAAAGAATGCTTGAAGCATTTGGCGTTAAAGTAACTCGCGAAGGAAAGACAGTGAAACTAGCAGGTGGACAAAAGTTAACAGCGACAGATGTTCAAGTACCAGGTGACGTATCATCAGCTGCCTTTTTCTTAGTAGCAGGTGCAATTATTCCAAATAGTAAACTAGTATTACAAAATGTAGGGATGAATCCAACACGTACAGGTATTATTGATGTTTTAGAGAAAATGGATGCTACGTTCACTGTAGAGCCAATTAACGAAGGAGCATCAGAACCAGCTGCAAACATTACAATTGAAACATCTTCATTAAAAGGAATCGAAATCGGCGGAGATATTATCCCTAGATTAATTGATGAAATTCCTGTAATCGCATTAGCGGCAACGCAAGCAGAAGGAATTACAGTAATTAAAGATGCACACGAATTAAAAGTAAAAGAAACGAACCGTATTGATACAGTGGTTGCTGAGTTAACGAAACTAGGAGCTCGCATAGAAGCAACTGATGACGGTATGATCATTTACGGAAAATCAGCTTTAAAAGGCAATACAGTAAATAGTTATGGTGATCACCGCATCGGAATGATGCTTGCGATTGCCGGCTGTCTAGCAGAAGGTAAAACAACAATTGAAGACGCAGAAGCAGTAGGTGTATCATACCCTACATTCTTCGAAGAACTTCAAAGGTTAACTAAATAAATGGATGAGAAGCAGATACAGGATGTATCTGCTTTTTTATATTGAATTTGTGTCGTTAAGTCTATATAATTTCATTCACCGCACTGTAATATTTTAAATTATGGTACAATTCAAATAAAGAAGGGGGAAAATCTATGAACGTTATACGATTAAAAGAAGATAAATTTAGAGAAGCATTACGCTTATCAGAATACGCTTTTCAATATAAAGTTGAAGAAGAACGAATACAACAACAACTTACAAAAATGAAGGAAAGTCATGAAGTATACGGTATTATGGAAGGTAATGACTTAGCTGCAAAACTACACCTTATTCCGTTTCATATATACATAGGAAAAGAAAAATTTAAAATGGGTGGCGTTGCAGGGGTAGCAACGTATCCAGAATACAGAAGAAGCGGATATGTGAAAGAATTGCTTCAACATTCTCTTCAAACGATGAAAAAAGACGGATATACAGTATCAATGTTACATCCATTTGCTGTTACATTTTACCGTAAATACGGCTGGGAACTTTGTGCGAATCTTCTCGTATGTCATTTGACAAAGAGTGATTTAGTTATGAAAAAACAAGTGAATGGTACTGTGAAACGTTTCAATAAAGAAAATCACCCAGAAGAAGTCGAGAAGCTTTATGAAACATTTGCAGAACGTTTTTCTGGTATGCTTGTTCGCAATGAAAAATGGTGGTTACAAGCTGTTTATGAGGATTTAACATTAGCAATTTACTACGATGAAAATAAAACTGCAGCAGGTTACATGTTATATAAAATAGAAAAATCTAAAATGACTGTAGAAGAATTCGTACCACTGCATAATGAAGCACGAAATGGTCTATGGAACTTTATTTGCCAACATGATTCTATGATTAAAGAACTTGAAATGACAGTAAGTGAAAACGAACAGTTGTTATATACATTGCAAGAACCACGTGTGAAAACAGAAATAAAACCATATTTTATGGGAAGAATTGTAGATGTAGAGCAGTTCTTAAAACAATATGAGTTGAACTGGAACAACGTACAGCAAGAATTAATCTTACATATTACAGATTCATTTGCACCGTGGAATAATGTATCAGTGAGACTTGCAAATTATGAAATAACAATTATAGAAGAACTGATGGATAAAGGGATCAAGCTAGATATAAATGCACTATCTACAATATTGCTTGGATACAAACGCCCATTAGAACTAAATGAATTAGAATTAATTAGCGGAAGAGAAGAGGAAATACAAGCGTTTGAGAAAATAGTTCCGGTACGAGATGCATTTATTTATGATTTCTTTTAAAAAATAGGGCTGTCCAAAATCAAATTTTGGGACAGCTTTCTCTTTGGGCGTCGGTTTTTGTCGGTAAGTTGATATATCCTGAAAATCGCTGATATAATTTTATTCACAAATAAGGGAATAAAATTACAACTATACGTAGTCACACACTTGACTTTTATTCCCTGTAATTTATAATTAAAAACGGAATGAATTTTCATTCCTGAAAATAGAGGTGGAAAAAATGGCTAAAAACAAACAAGAGGATATTTTTGATGCTGCGATGCAACTTTTTGCAGAGCGTGGTTACGATGGTACGACAATTCCAATGATCGCTGAAAAGGCAAAAGTTGGTGCGGGTACTATTTATCGCTATTTTGAAAATAAAGAGGCGCTTGTTAATTCATTATTTTCAAAAAGTATGTTACAGCTTTCTGAAATGATAAAAACGGATTTTCCTGTTGAAGCAAATATTCGTGAACAGTTTAGTCATACGTATAACCGTTTATTTGAATTTGCGAGAAATAATGTGGATGCTTTTCTGTTTACAAATTCTCACTGTGATAGTTATTTTCTTGATGAACAAAGCAAGAAAATATTTGATGATTTTATAGGCTTCTTTATGAATATTATAGAAGATGGGATTGTAAAAGGCTTACTCCGTCCGTTACCTCCAGTTGCTTTAATTATTATTGTATATCAACCGTTAGAAAAATTAATTAAAGTAATTGCAACAGGGCAATTAGAGTACTCAAAAGAATTAGTAAAAGAATTGGAAGAAAGCTCTTGGAACGCTATTAGAATCATTTGATTCTATAGCTTTATAAGGACAGGAATGAATATTCATTCCTAAATATAGTTAAAAAATGAGGGTAGGAGAGGGTATTTGTGTAACTAAAGGAATGAACATTCATTCCGAAAAAGTAGTTTAATAGAGTTTATAAAATAATGTAATAGAGTAATAGGAATGAATGTTCATTCCGGAATGGTATTTTAAAAAGGTGGGAATGAATATTCATTCCAAAACTAACATGAAATTTTAATCGCGGGAGATGATGCAAATGAGCAAGCTGAGAAATTGGAGAAGTTTATCTTTTCTATTGTGGATAGTTATTACCATTACAATGATCGTTACGATGCCTAATATGGATAAATTAGTGAAAGAAAAAGGGCACATTACGATTCCTAATACAGAACAAAGTAGTATTGCTGACAAAATGATAAAAGAAATGAATAAAGACGGGACAGAAAAGTATGAGATTATAGCAGTTTTTAATAGTGGTAGTAAAACAGCTTTAACGACTGAACAAAAAGAGGAAATAACAAAAACAATCAATGCTTTGCAAAATGAAAAAGAACAATTAGGAATTAAAGAAGTTGTTTCACATTTAGATAATAAAGAATTAGAGAAACAATTAGTTTCTAAAGATAATACGACTATTTTAACGCAAATATCGATAGATAAAAAACATGGTGAAATATCGAAAGTTTCAAATAATCTTCATAATAAAGTGAAAACGAAAGGGGTAAAAACGTACTTAACAGGAAGTGACTTAATCGCGGGTGATTTTCTTACATCTTCTCAAGAGGGCGTGAAAAAGACTGAAGTTATTTCAATTATTTTCATTCTAGTTATATTAATCATTGTATTTCGTTCACCGATTGTTCCTATTGTTTCTCTTCTTATTGTTGGGGTATCATATTTAGTTTCAATGGGGGTTATTGCTCATCTTGTAGATCAATTTAATTTTCCGTTTTCTAACTTTACACAAGTGTTTGTCGTTGTTGTCCTGTTTGGGGTAGGAACGGACTATAACATTTTATTATTTACGAGATTTAAAGAAGAATTAAGTAAACAAGAAAACGTATTTTTGGCTACGAAAGAAACATTTAAATCGGCAGGGAAAACTGTTTTATATAGCGGGATAGCAGTACTAATTGGTTTTGCATCTCTTGCTTTAGCGAGCTTTAAATTATATCAATCTACTTCAGCGGTAGCAATTGGTGTTGCAGTATTATTACTCGTATTAACTACGTTAAATCCGTTTTTCATGGTGCTTTTAGGAAAAGGGATGTTTTATCCCGTTAAAACATTTAAAGGTCATGAAGACAGTCGTCTATGGGGATTCTTTGCGAAAAACGCAGTAGTAAGACCATTTGTAGCTTTAATTATTGTATTTGTGATATCGATTCCTTTCATATTAAAGTATTCTAATACACTTAATTACAACGATTTATTTGAAGTAGATAATAAATATGAGTCGAAAATGGGGATTAACGTAATAGAAGAACATTTTCCACCTGGTTTTTCTTCACCAAGTACGTTAGTCATTCAATCGAATAACAAGTTAGATGAGGTGAGTTCGCTTCAAACTTTAGATGAACTAACTGATAAGATTTTGAAAGTGAAAGGTGTTTCAGAAGTATATGCACCGACACGTCCAACTGGTGATAGGATTAAAGAACTATATATAAATAAACAAGCGGGTGAACTAAATACAGGTTTAGGAGATGCCAATGGTGGTATAAAGGAAATTAATGATGGATTAACTACTGCGAAAGATAAGATGGGTAATAAGAACTCAAATAGTCTTGCAAACGTTCAAAAGTTAATTGATGGAACAAATGAAGCGAAAAATGGTGTATCGGCATTAGGAACAGCTTTAAATCAACTATCAAATGGCATAAATGACGGAGCAAAAGGTGCGCAGCAAATTGAGAGTGGGTTAACTTCAGTAAATGAAAATATAAGTGTATTATCTCATGCAACTTCACAACTTCATGCTGGCTATACGCAGTTAGAAAAAGGTTTAAGTTCTTACGATCAATACTTCGAAAGTATTTCTCAAGCGATTGACGGTGCGAAGAAAGGTTATGAACAAATTGAAATGTTAATGACCAATTTCATTCAAACGAAACCAGAATTAGCAAATGATCCTAACATTCTGCAGACGATAGGAATTGCTAAAGAGGCTCAAAAGCAATTAGGTGGGCTGTCAAATGAATTAAATAAATTGAAAGCGCAGCACAATGCGGCGATGGGATCATTTAAAGAAGCGAATCAATCGTTATTGAAAGTGGATAACGGCTTAAAAGAAATGAGCAATGGAGTTACTAAGTTACAAAAAGGAGCAGCTGATCTTAAAAATGGATTAAATGAAGGAGCAACAGGTTCAAAACAAATTGCAAACAAGTCATTGGAGTTACAAACCGGATTAACGAAAATAAATGATGGGCAAGGACAGCTATTAACAGGGCTGAAAGACTTGCAAGAACAGATGGGACAATTACAATCAGGACTATCTAAAAGTACAGAAGGCCTTGAAAAGGTAAGTAATGGCCTAGGGGATGCTCAGAAATATTTAGGAGAACTAAATGAATCAAAAAGCTCTGAGAAATTTTATATTCCAAAAGAAGTTTTGGAGGGAGAAGATTTCCAAAAAGCTTTGAATACGTACATGTCACATGATAGAAAGACTGCTAAAATGACAATCATTTTAGACGTAAATCCGTATTCAAAAGAAGCGATGCCAATTATTCAAGAACTCAATAAAACGATAGATGGTACTTTGAAGGGGACGGAATTAAATCATGCGAAAACAGCAATCGGAGGAACGACAGCTAGAAACGTTGATTTAAAAGAAGTAACTGGGCAAGATTTCTTACGTACAGCTACAATTATGTTAATTGGAATCGCGATTGTATTAATTGTGATTACACGTTCATTATTAAACACCATCTTTATTATGGGATCGTTACTATTAGCTTACTTTGCATCATTAGGGATAAGTGAACAAATTAGTACGCATATTTTACATGTAGATTCATTAAGCTGGAATGTTCCATTCTTTAGTTTCATAATGATTGTCGCTTTAGGAGTGGATTATAGTATTTTTGTAATGATGAGATACAATGAGTTAGAAGGGGACCCAGCGACGAAAATTGTAACTGCTTCTCGTCATATCGGAGGAGTCGTATTATCAGCGGCACTTATTTTAGGTGGTACATTTGCTGCATTAATCCCTTCAGGTGTATTAACGCTTATACAAGTAGCATCCGTAGTTGGTGTTGCACTGTTACTATTAGCTATTATTGTGATGCCGATATTGCTACCTGCTTTAATAGGCTTAACGAGTAAAATGAAGAATTATGCAAAGAAATTAAGTGAAAGGAAATAAAAGAATCGCCTTTTAAAAGTAACTGTTTCAGTTATGGGAGAGAACATATAAAATAACACACAAATTAGGGATGTAAATCACATATGATTTAGCATCCCTTTTTTTAATTGGTATTACATTGTTTAAGTACTTTTATATAGTAAAATTGCAAAGGAAGAGAAAAAGAAAACAGTAAAAACAGCAGCGCAACGATTGGGGATTACTGACAAAGTATTTGGTTTAAAAGATATAATTTACTTTAGATAGTTCACTCAAATAATGGTGGACTATCTTTTTTTAAAAGATAAATGGAAAATTTATGTTAAAATAATGATAGAGATTGTGAAAAAATGTTCTTAAGTTAACGATCAGGCTAATTTAAGAAGGATTTTTTAAAGGAAATGTTGAATATCGTATTTTGAAGGAGTGATTGCAGTGGAGTAAGTAATTTTTTAAATCTTAGTTAAATACTTTGAGGGAAGGGATTTATAGCTATGAATACAAAACTAATAATAGTAGAAGGTTTACCTGGATTCGGAAAATCGACCACTGCAAAGCTAATAAATGAAATTCTAAGCCAAAATAAAATTGAAGTTGAACTATTTTTAGAGGGGAATTTGAACCACCCAGCCGACTATGATGGTGTATCTTGTTTTAATAAATTTGAATTCGATAGATTAGTATCTAACAGTGGAGATTTTAAAGAAGTTCTTCTTAAAAGAGTTTTAAAAAAAGGAAGCAATTATTTATTACCATACAGAAAGATAAAAAATGAGTTTGGTGACCAGTTTTCGGACGAATTATTTAACGATATTTCAAGAAACGATATATATGAATTACCATTCGATAAAAATGTTGAATTAATTGCTGACAAATGGAATGACTTTGCTGAAATTGCTCTAGAAGATAATAAGGTTTATATTTTTGAATGTTGTTTCATACAAAATCCATTAACGATTGGGATGATTAAATACGGTGAACAAAAAGAAAAAATAATAAATTATGTAATGAAAGTTGCAAAAATCATAGAGAATCTAAATCCAATGTTATTCTATGTAGAACAAGATGATCTTGAATTTTCATTTAGGAAGGCATTAAAAGAAAGAAATCCAGAATGGTCCACAGGAATTGTCGACTATTACACGAACCAAGGCTATGGGAAAGAACATAAACATTCAGGGGTAGAAGGAGCGATAAAAGTTCTTGAAGCTAGAAGGAATTTAGAGTTAGAAATATTCGATATGTTAAAAATGAAAAAAGAAAAAATCAATAATACAAAATATGAAATTGACTCATATAGGTCAATGTTAAAAGATAAGTTAACAATACAAATGGTGAAATAGCTTTTTACACTACCTGGTGCTTTAGTTGGAGAAGGAAATGAAAACGCTCAGAATATTTTCTGAGCGTTTTAGTTTGCTATTTATAATGCGAAATGCATGCAAATTATTGTATTATTTCAATTGATAAACATAATACTCCAATTATAAATGTTTTTTCAAAATGAATCCTCTTTAAAACGTGTATGTAACTTTAATATAATTAAAAACAAAGGTTTTATTCGAGTTTGGAAAGAAAGGAATAGCAATCAACCGTTGCTATTCATCCAGCTTCTACTATATAATAGCTATAGTCTACAATAATTGAGTCGTAATATGCGATTTTTTAAGACAATCGGTGAGAAAACGCTGAAATAAGCGGTATTAGTAGGAGGACACAAATGATTACAGTAAGTAACGTTAGTTTGCGTTTCGCGGATCGCAAATTGTTTGAAGATGTTAACATAAAATTCACGCCAGGTAACTGCTACGGTTTAATCGGAGCAAACGGTGCTGGTAAATCAACGTTTCTAAAGATTTTATCTGGAGAAATCGAACCATCAACAGGTGACATACATATTACGCCAGGCGAGCGTCTAGCAGTATTAAAACAGAACCACTTTGAATATGAAGAGTTTCCAGTATTAGAAACTGTAATTATGGGTCATACTCAACTTTATAAAGTAATGCAAGAGAAAAATGCCATTTACATGAAAGAAGACTTTAGTGATGAAGATGGTATGCGTGCTGCAGAACTTGAAGGTGAGTTTGCTGAGCTGAACGGTTGGGAAGCTGAGTCAGAAGCTGCAATCCTTCTTAAAGGTTTAGGTATTGGTGAAGACCTTCATGATAAGAAAATGTCTGAGTTAACTGGTGCAGAGAAAGTAAAAGTATTACTTGCTCAAGCTTTATTCGGTCAACCTGATATTCTATTACTAGATGAGCCTACCAACCACCTGGACTTAAAAGCGATTCAATGGTTAGAAAACTTCTTAATGAACTTTGAAAATACAGTTATCGTTGTATCCCATGACCGTCACTTCTTAAATAAAGTATGTACGCACATGGCTGATCTTGATTTCGGTAAAATTCAACTTTATGTTGGTAACTATGACTTCTGGTATGAGTCAAGCCAATTAGCTTTAAAATTAACACAAGATGCTAATAAGAAAAAAGAAGAGAAAGTAAAAGAGTTACAGAACTTCATTGCGCGCTTTAGCTCAAACGCATCTAAAGCGAAACAAGCAACTTCTCGTAAAAAATTATTAGATAAAATTACATTAGATGATATTAAGCCATCATCTCGTCGTTACCCATTCGTTGGCTTCACACCAGAACGTGAAGTAGGAAATGACTTATTAACTGTTGAAGGTCTTTCTAAAACAATTGATGGTGAAAAAGTGTTAGATAATGTGTACTTCACTTTAAATAAAGGTGATAAAGTTGCATTTATCGGTCGTAACGATATTGCGATGACGACATTATTTAAAATCCTTATGGGTGAAATGGAGCCAGATAGTGGTTCATTTAAATGGGGCGTTACAACATCTCAATCGTACTTCCCAAGAGATAACTCTAAATACTTTGAGAACAGTGACTACAACTTAGTTGAATGGTTACGTCAATTCTCTCCACAAGATGAGTCAGAAAGCTTCTTACGTGGTTTCTTAGGCCGTATGTTATTCTCAGGCGAAGAAGTTAAGAAGAACGTTTCAGTACTATCTGGAGGCGAAAAAGTTCGTTGTATGTTATCTAAAATGATGTTAAGTGGTGCAAACGTTATTACACTTGACGACCCAACGAACCACTTAGACCTTGAGTCTATCACTGCATTAAACAATGGTTTAATTGCATTTAAAGGTACAATTTTATTCACATCACATGACCATCAGTTCGTACAAACAATTGCAAACCGCATTATCGAAGTAACGCCAAACGGTGTAATCGATAAAGAGGCTACTTACGATGAGTTCTTAGAAAATGAAGAACTTCAAAAACAAGTAGATGCAATGTACAAAGGTCAATAATAAATGATGAAAAACCTCGATCTCGTTATGAGAGCGAGGTTTTTTATAATCCATTATTTTTATGGATAGCGAATAATTATTCAAGGATAACTTTATTGGAGGGAAGAGATTTGGATGTTGCACATAGAAGAATTGCTGAAGCATAAATAACTGAATGAAGAAATAATATATATCGAAAAATTAAATGCTATCTATTGTGAATTTCATTATATTACATTAATGTTCCAGAACTGGAGACATATTTATTTGCGAAGTAGGGAATAAAGGTATATAGTATGTGATGTCATAATTAGTGGATGAATCTTGGGAGAAAACAGAAAATGTTACAAATTTATTTTGTTAAATAGAAACCAAGGTCAAAATGTATAGAAAGAAATAGTTGAATAAATACTAGCTTCAAATTATAATTACTAGTATTCTTCATATAGTTAAATAAATAGAATCTATTTGAAGATAAAAAATTGAATAGAGAGACAGACTTATAAAAAATAAGCCTTGGATGATCAAAAGAGGTGGAGAAATGAAACAATTCTTATTAAAGAGCAAAAGCGTGCTAAGCAATCATTTTGGATTCTTTCTGTTTGCCGTTATTTTATTTTGGCTCAAAACATATGCGGCTTATGTAACAGAATTTAATTTAGGTATTTCAAACACAATCCAAAAATTCTTGCTGTTTTTCAACCCGCTTAGTTCAGCAGTTCTATTTTTAGGACTTGCATTATTTGCAAAAGGGAAACGATCTTATATTTGGTTAATTGTTATCAACTTGTTATTGTCGATTCTTTTATATGCAAACGTCGTATACTATCGCTTTTTCAGTGACTTTATTACGTTCCCGACATTGACACAAACGAATAACTTTGGAGATTTAGGTGGTAGTATTGTTGCGTTGCTACATCTTTATGATCCGCTATACTTCTTAGATACAATTATTTTAATTGTGTTAGTTGCAACGAAATTTGCAAATCCAAAACCAATTCGTGTTGCGAAGCATAAAGTATCACTAGTATTTGTAGCAGGTATTTTATTATTCAGTGTTAACTTAGGACTTGCAGAATCTGACCGTCCTGAATTATTAACAAGAACGTTTGACCGAAATTATATTGTGAAATATTTAGGGGCGTATAACTACACAATTTATGATGGAATTCAAAGTGCGAAAGCATCAACGGAAAGAGCGTTAGCTGATGGAGATAATATGACAGAAGTAAGAAATTATTTAACATCAACTTATGCTAGTCCGAATCCTGAGTATTTCGGTAAAGGTAAGGGAATGAACGTAATTTATATTCATTTAGAGTCATTCCAAAACTTCTTAATTGATTATAAATTAAACGGTCAAGAAGTTACGCCGTTCTTAAACTCATTTACAAAAGATGCGAATACGCTTTATTTTGATAACTTCTTCCATCAAACAGGACAAGGGAAAACGTCTGATGCGGAGTTTATGTTAGAGAATTCTATGTTTGGTTTACCACAAGGGTCTGTATTTACAACGAAATCTCATAATACGTATCAATCAGCACCAGCAATTTTAGGACAACAAGGATACACATCAGCTGTATTCCATGGTAACTATAAAACATTTTGGAACCGTGACGATATTTATAAATCATTTGGTTTTAATAAATTCTTTGATGCTTCATACTATGATATGAACGAAAAAGATGTAGTAAACTATGGATTAAAAGATAAACCATTCTTTAATGAATCCATTCCGTTATTAGAAACATTGAAACAACCGTTCTATACGAAGTTTATTACGTTATCGAATCACTTCCCGTATCCGATTGATAAAGAGGAAGCGACAATTGAACCAGCAAACACAGGTGACTCATCTGTAGATACGTATTTCCAAACAGCACGTTATTTAGACGAATCTGTAAAAGGTTTCATCGATTACTTGAAACAATCTGGTTTATACGATAATTCTATTATCGTTATGTACGGAGACCATTACGGTATTTCAGATAATCATAATGCAGCAATGTCAAAAGTAATGGGTAAAGAAATTAACTCATTTGAAAATGCACAGTTACAGCGTGTACCTTTAATCGTTCGTGTACCAGGTGTGAAAGGTGGCGTACAACATCAATACGGTGGTGAAATTGATGTTCTTCCAACTCTTTTACACTTACTAGGAACAGATACAAAAAATTATGTTCAATTCGGTTCAGATTTATTATCACCAGATCATAAGCAAGTTGTTGCGTTCCGAAATGGTAACTACGTAAGCCCAACAGTTACTGCATTAAACGGCAAATACTATGATACAACGACTGGAAAACCAGTAGAATTTACAGATGAAATAAAACAAAATGAACAAATGGTTCAAAACTCGTTAAAATACTCTGACCAAGTCGTAAATGGTGACTTATTACGATTCTACACACCGGAAGGATTTACACCGATAGATCGTTCGAAGTATAACTATAACAATCGTGATAAAAACAAAACGAAAGTAAAAACGACTCCAGAAGGGGAAGCTAAATAAATAACAAAAGGCACTATTCATAGGAATAGTGCCTTTTGTTTGTAAATAAAACATCATCATGAGATAGAACCATCTGTTGCTTTTTGTTTTGCCTTTCCGAAGAAAACTACACCGACAATGATGATAATGATGAATGCCCATTTCATGAAAGGGTTGCTTTCGAAAAATGCAGCGAACCATTTTTCATCTACAATCATTTTCGCGGCAGTATAAGCTAAAACAGCTGCTCCAATTGTAATAATGATAGGATAACGGTCGACCCATTTTAAAATTAATGTACTGCCCCAAACTACTACTGGAATTGAAACTAATAGCCCGATGATTACTAAAGAAAAGTTGCCATGCGCAGCTCCCGCAACAGCAAGAACGTTATCAATTCCCATCAATGCATCAGCAATGATAATGGTTTTAATAGCAGACCAGAAACCTTCTTCTGCCTTAATATCGTGATCTTTGCCTTCAGCAATTAATTTGTAAGCGATCCATATAAGAAGTACACCACCAATTAGAAGTAGCCCTGGTATTTTTAACAACCAAACGACAACTAAAGTAGCGAGGGCTCTAATCGCGATTGCCCCGATAGTTCCCCATATAATAACTTTCTTTTGTTGATCTTTCGGTAATCGTCTTGCTGCTAACCCAATTACAATGGCATTATCACCTGCTAACACTAAATCAATTACAATAATGGCAAGTAAGGCTGACAAATATTCAGCTGAAAGGAAATCCATATACATATCACTCCTTAAGAGTAATATGTGCTAAAGTGTTGATAATATAAAAAATAGGATTGACTTTGTATATTCAATCCATAATTTCTTACTGTATTTTGATAAATCTGTTTTAATTTCGTATCAATCGCTTTTGCAATCTCTTTTGCTTTTCGATTCATCTTTTTAATACGGTTTTCTCTTCTACTATCCAAGTTTTTACTTCTGATTTCATGAATAGATCTATCTTCCTTAGCACGAAAACGTCGTATTTTTTACGAAGGAGAGAGGGGGAATTGAGTCGAATATACGAGGAGTAATTCCAAAAACCATAAAAAGACTTGATTCCTAGTTAAAGGAAATCAAGTCTTTTTATTACATACGATTATCGTGCCAGAAGTTTAATGGGAAGTGTTCGTTCTCACTATAGGCTTCTAATTCATATCCTTTTTCTTTCAGCCCTTTAATAATACCAGGTACTGCTTTTACGGACTGTGGATGAATGTCGTGCATAAGGATAACTTCTGTTGGCTTGTTTGCACCATTAATAACGTTTTCTACAATTTTAGCTGATGCAGCGTCAACCGGCATTTTGTTATATCTCCAGTCTAATGAATCAATTGTCCAATCCCAAACTTTTAGCCCATTCTCAACAACTTTGTTGCGAAGCGCTTCGTTTAATCCTGGCATTGAGCCGTAAGAAGGACGAGTTAATACTGGTGATTTACCTAGAACGCCAGCGATTAATCCTTGATCTTCTTTCATCTCATCTACGTAATGACCTTCTGTGTAAAGTTTCTTGTAGTTATGAGTCATACTGTGCATCCCAACGTAGTGGCCTTCAGCATCTTCACGCTTTACAAGATCAGGAAAAGCTTTTACATTTGAACCAATAAGGAAGAATGTTGCTTTTGCATTTTCTTTCTTTAACATATCTAAAAGCTCAGCTGTGTATTTTCCAGGACCATCATCAAATGTTAAATAAGCTACTTTTCTAACTTGCCCATTGTATTGTTTTGGAGCTTCTTTCGGTGCAAGAGACGATTGAATTTCACTTACAAGTTGAACAGATTTTGCTTCATCCTCTGTACTTGCTAGAGCAGTATGTGTTGATCCTAAAGCCGCTTCGTATGTAAATAATACCCCCGCGCAAATCAAAATAGCCCTTTTCACTAAAGTTGTCATTCGAATTCCATTGTGCATAATTTTCCTTCTCTCTATAAAAGTTCTACTCTACTATATTAGCAATTATAGGGAGGTAATTGCAAAAAAACTTTTTTACAAGTGCAAAAAAGTTTGTCCAAAAGTATGCAAGATTTCATACTTTCGTATCACTTCATTTTCGTTCCAATTATTGATTCGAATATTTTTGTTTTTTATTAAGATATTGGTAAAGAAACAATTAAATGAAAAGGGAGGGGGAATATGGCTAATTATATTTGCAATACATGTGGAGTACAGTATTCCTAAAATGAAGAAGCACCTTCTCGTTGGAAAATTTGTAATGAAGAAAGACAATATGTGAATCCAATTGGACAGTCATGGACAACATTAGAAACTATGCAAAATAGCAATTTATACAAAAAGGAAGAAATGTTTATTTTATCTTGATATCCATATAATTAATTTTATATGAATTTAATACTAAAGGCCTACTATTTATAAACTAATAGGCCTTTCAACTTAAGTAGTTCTCACACTAATGAGGGATGTTAAAGGAAATATATGTTACCTATAATAATGACTGTAAAGCTTTGGAAAATGAAAAGGAGGAGATTTGCATGAAGAATTGGGTTCAATTTAGAATTGCAAGACCAACAGATAAATTTGAAGAAGTTATAAGTTTTTATGAGACGGGGTTAGGATTAAAGCGTATAGGAGAATTTCACAATCATGAAGGATATGATGGAGTTATGTTTGGATTACCGGATGCCGAGTATCATTTGGAGTTTACAACGCATGTTAACGGAAGTCCCTGTCCGGCACCGACAAAAGATAATTTACTAGTTTTTTATATGCCTAATAAAGATGAAATTGAAAAAATAGTGAATCGATTAAGCAATATGGGCTATCATGAGGTGGAACCAGAAAATCCGTATTGGATAGAGAAAGGAATCACAATAGAGGATCCAGATGGTTGGAGAATTGTGCTAATGAACGCATTTGAATAAAGAAGCTCTTTTCGTATGTAATGAAGTGTAACAAAATGATTGAGTCATAAATCCCTACAGCATTTGTAGGGATTTTTATATAAGAAGATTTAGTTAAGGGAGTTATTAAAAAGTAGAGAGTATTAAGTCATATAGAAGGTACAGGCCAAGAAATTATTGTACAAATGAATGGGAAACCAATTCATGCATGGGTAGCATCTGCTGGTACTGGTGGAACTCTAATGGGGGGGGATAAAACAGTAAAGAATTATACAAAAAAATTGAGCTACATTTAGTAATGCCTGCTGAATTGCCTTATGGTTCTGAACAACCACCAAATGATTTAAAGAAATATGCTGGATCAGGTGGGTTCGGCTTAGGAAGGAAACAGGAAGACAATTTGATAGAAAAACAATGGACTTATTCATATGAAGAGACCTTGTATGAAATGGCGCGTTTTTATAATGAAAATAGGAACGTCTGCGGCAGCGAATTTATTAGCCGCTAAACAAATTGGGAGAGAAAAAGGTTCGGATTTTAATGTAGTTACAGTTTTTCCAGACGCAGGGTCCATAGAAGAGTGGTCAGATGTAAAGAGCTTACCAAAAATAAGGAGAGAATCAAACCATTAAAAGTTCTTTCATATTCTATTTCTTACACTATAGGAAATCGATGAAACGAAAACCTGTATATGTAAAATGTACAGGTTTTTCGTAGTGGTTTTAGATGTTTGTAGCAACTAAAAAATTTCACATACCGTATTTAAAAAATAAATATAGGAAAACCAAAAAGTAATGTAGAATATATCGTACATACATATATGAAGTCAACAGAAAAGATAAAGAGGTGGGCATATGTTACTTGAAGAAGTAATGCAGCAACTAGAGGAATATGGAACAGAACAAAATCGTAAAACGTATAAAAACCATGGGGCGAAAGAGCCTCTATTCGGAGTTAGTTTTGCCAATTTAAAATTGTTAAAAAAGAAGATAAAAAAAGATCATGATTTAGCAATTTTATTATGGGAAACAAAAAATATGGATGCAATGACTTTAGCAACAATGATATTAGATCCAAAAAAAGTTACGACAGAACTACTAAATAAATGGGTACAGGAAGTTGATTATTATTGTTTAATGGATGTTTTAATGACGGCTATTTGTACGTCGCCAATCGCGATAGAAAGAATGGAAGACTGGACAAAGTCTGATGATGAATGGATTGGAAGAGCAGGCTGGTCTTTATTAGCAAATATAGCGATTAAAAATAAAACGTTACAAGATGATTTCTTCTCTCCTTATCTAGAAGAAATTAAAGTAAATATACATAATGAAAAAAATAGAAAAAAAGAAGCAATGAATAGTGCTTTAATTGCGATAGGAATTCGTAATGAAGACTTAGAGCGAAAAGCGATTGAAATTGCACGTGAA
This sequence comes from Bacillus sp. FDAARGOS_527, assembly GCF_003812125.1. Taxonomy (NCBI): domain Bacteria; kingdom Bacillati; phylum Bacillota; class Bacilli; order Caryophanales; family Bacillaceae; genus Bacillus; species Bacillus sp. FDAARGOS_527. The sequence continues at coordinate 2,047,735 of NZ_CP033795.1, read as the reverse complement.
ATTGGAAAAGTACACGTTGATCACGGAGCAACGTCATGCAAAACACCAGACGCAGAGTCGTATATAAAAAAAGCGAGAGAAAGAGTTGCAAAAAAGAAAGTGAAATAAGAAAAGGGGAACGGTTATGAAAGCAATGGAAGCGGCAAAAAGCATCATTACATCACACTTTCCGAATTGTGATGTAGCTTTACTTGGAGGAAGCGTTGCAAGAGGAGAAGCGACAAAAACATCTGATCTGGACATTGTAATAGTTGATCAAAGTTTAACGTCTTGTTATCGAGAATCTTTCTATAGTAATGGATGGCCAGTTGAGGTATTTGTACATAATTTTGAAACGTTAAAAACCTTTTTTAAAATGGATTGTGATCGCGGAAGACCTTCGTTACCACAATTAGTTGCAGAAGGTGTTGTATTAAAAGGGGAAGATGAAATTGTTGAGAAATTAAAAAGCGAAGCGAATGAGTTACTAAATAAAGGACCAGCTAAATGGACTGAAGAAATGATGAAGCAGAAGCGTTATTTTATTACAGATACTTTGGATGATTTTATTGGTGCATCAAAAAGAGAAGAAGAGTTGTTTATCGCGAATTTATTAGCTGATTTATTACATGAATATGTATTAAGAGTAAATGGGAAATGGCTTGGAAGTTCAAAATGGTTTATAAGGGTACTTAGAAAATATGATGAACAATACGCAGATCAATTTGTAGTGGCATTCGATCATTTTTATACAACGGGAGAGAAAATAAAATTAATTACTTTTGTAGAAAAAACGCTAGAACAGTATGGAGGAAGAATGTTCGAAGGGTTTTGTATAGGAAAGTAAAAAGGGGATAATACAATGAATATACCATTCGTTCAATTAAGAGAACTGACACTAGATGATGTAGAAGACCGATATCAATGGTCATTAGATACAAAAGTAACGAAACATTTAGTTGTACCAGATCAATATCCACCGTTCACTCTTGAAGATACAAAACAATGGATTGAGGCATGTATAAATCGAAAAAATGGTTATGAACAAAGAGCTATCACGGCAGAGAACGGCATACATATTGGATGGGTAGATCTTAAAAACTTTGATAAAACAAATAAAAATGCAGAATTGGGAATCGCGATTGGTAATAAAGAATACTGGGGTAAAGGGTATGGAATAGCCGCCCTATATAGTATGTTACATGTAGCATTCTTTGAATTTGAATTAGAAAAAGTATGGCTACGTGTAGATGAAGATAATTTTCAAGCTAGAAAGAGCTATGAAAAGGCTGGTTTTGTATGCGAAGGGTTAATGAGAAATGATCGATTACGTAGAGGTCAGTTCATTCATCGCTATCGTTATAGTATGTTAAGAGAAGAATATCAATCTTTAATTAGTAGTTTATAAAAATATTATGTTAACTAAAAGGAGATAGAGAAATATGATTCGATTACTTACGAAAGAAGATGCAAAAAAATATTGGGACTTACGTTTACAAGCATTACAAGTAAATCCAGAGGCATTTGTAACAACTTATGAAGAGGCGATTCGTCAAGAAAACCCGATTAAGCGAGTGGAAAGTAATTTAACAGCTACTACTAGTTGTACATTCGGTGCTTTTAATGAGGATTATCAATTAGTTGGAGTTGTCACTTTACTAACAGAAGAGAAAGAGGCGTATAAACATAAAGGGCATATCGTTGCGATGTATGTAGATGCAAGCAATCGAAGAAATGGCCTTGCACGTGATTTAATACGTAAGGCAATTGAAAGAGCAAGAGAAATGAACTTGGAACAATTGACTTTAGGTGTGGTGTCTACAAATGAGCCAGCAAAGAAGTTGTATGAATCAATGGGCTTTAAAACATATGGAATTGAAAAAAGAGCTATAAAGATGAATGGTGTGTATAGTGATGATGAACATATGGTGTTGTTCTTTTAAGAAAGGGAGTTTAGTATGAAAGATCTTTATATAGACAAAAATATGAACCCGCAAGTAGCGATTTTGTATGCGATGGTTACGGATACATTTAAACGCTTGCAAAAGTTAGTGGAAGGAACTGATGAAAAAGAACTGTCATTTAAAGGGACAGAAAATAATGAAAATAGTATTGGACAACTACTTCAACATTTAGCAGTTGTCGATTTACATTGGGTGTACCGCTTAAAAGGAGAAGCAATTCCACAGACACTTGATAATATATATGGATCTATGTTAAATGAAGCAGGAGAGCTGCCAAGTTTAAGAAAACAGACATTGCAACAATTAATGCAAGATTATGAAGTTGTGCAACATATGTTTTATGAGGAATGCATGAAACTAACAGAAAATGATTTAACACGAGAGGTTTTTTATGAAAAGGGAGAAACTGCGACTATAAGGTGGGGGATATGGCATATAGCTGATCATAATCGGTACCATCAAGCTCATATTAGTCAGTTAAGAAAACTATATAGAGCTAGAATACATGCAAGATAAAGAGTGCGAATTTTAATTATATTTATTTTGTTGTATAGTATAAGAAGAAACTAAACAAGGGGTTTTATCATGAAAGCTATTGCAGTAGGGATATTGGCATCATTTTTCTTTGCCTTTACCTTCGTTTTAAACCGGGCGATGGACTTAGAAGGTGGAAGCTGGATTTGGAGTGCTTCATTACGGTACTACTTTATGGTTCCAATGCTTTTACTTATTGTCATGTATAGGGGAAACTTAAAGCAACTCTTTCAATATATGAAAAACAATCCGAAAGAATGGTTAGTGTGGAGTATCGTTGGATTTGGTCTCTTCTATGCACCACTTAGTTTTGCTGGAGCGTTTGGACCTGGTTGGCTCGTTGCATCAACATGGCAAATTACAATCGTCGCAGGGATTTTGTTAACGCCATTTTTTGCGGTAGATCCATTACATAAAAAACTCCCAATGAAGGAATTAGTTATGTCGGGTATTATTTTATGCGGTGTTGTACTCATGCAAGTAGAACATGCTTCTTCATTAGGAATTCGTGAAACCGTTTTATGTGTCGTTCCTGTACTGATTGCAGCGTTTGCGTATCCTCTTGGAAATCGAAAAATGATGCAAGTTTGTAAAGGCGAGTTAGATGTATTCCAGCGAGTTCTCGGTATGACATTAGCAAGTCTACCATTTTGGTTTTTACTATCTGGTTATGAAGTATCAACAGGTGGTCTACCGTCAAGTAGCCAAGTTTTCCAATGCTTTATTGTAGCAGTTAGTTCTGGCTTAATCGCAACGGTATTATTCTTCTTTGCGACAGACCTTGTAAAAGATGATCCGCAAAAACTAGCAACAGTAGAAGCGACTCAGTCCGGTGAGGTTTTATTTGCGCTAGTAGGAGAACTTATCTTGTTATCTGCACCAATTCCGTCATCTTTATCTTGGGTTGGTATGAGCCTCGTTATTATCGGAATGATACTACATAGTTATGTAGCGGTCGTTGTGAAGAAAGAAGAAAAAATAACGGCGTAATGAGATTAGCTCTTTATATAAAGAGCTAATCTTTTTTCGTAGAAAGGAATGATGAAATGAATTTGCAATGTGTTGAACAAATTGAGAAAGATCCTATTTTAAATGTACTACTGTATGCAATCGGCCCAAGTGAAACTAGCTTAAAGAAAGCAGTTTTATTTTATGAAAGGAATAAAGGGTCATTGTATAGATATGAAGAAAAGGCTTGCATAGGTATTGAAATAATCGGAGCAAATAAAGCGAGAATATGCCACATAGCAGTCGTTCCACAATATCGCCATAAAGGAATTGCGTTGCAAATGATAAAGGAAGTAGTAAGAATGCATCAATTGACGTATATAGAGGCAGAGACTGACGCTGAGGCCGTAAAATTTTATAAGAAAATTGGTTTTCAGATTAAAAGTTTAGGAGAAAAATATCCGGGGATTGAAAGGTTTCATTGTTATTTGGAAAAATAGTACGAAAATATGCAAATACATATTGTGTTTAGTTTGAAAAAAGTAACATTTACATTATATAATAAAGGTATCTGGAAAAATATAGATAATGGAAATTGGGTGTATAACACATGAGAATGGATAAAAGTAAATTTATAAAAATCGCTACTTCAATAGGGGTTTCATCTTTTTTATTAACGGGCTGTGGTGATTATGAAGAAGAAACTGCACAGAAAGAAAGTACTGCTGTTAAAACAGATGGTGCAAAACAGGGAAATGAACAAGAAACATTACATTGCGATGATAAAGCTCCTACTAATGAAAATGTAGAAAAAGATGAGTTATGTAAGGAAATGAATCCGTCTTTTTCATCGTATCATGAAAATTCACATTTACCGATACTTCCATTCGTAGCAGGATATTTATTAGCAAGCAGAACTTCAAATATGAATTATACAGCAAAGCCAAATATAATGAAGAAACCGTATGCAAATAATGTTATTCCCTATCGTGAAAAAGACCAAAGTAGAACTGGTGGAAGCGGTGGTGGAGGGTATTACGGCGGAACTAACAGTAACAATAATAACTCGTCCAATAAAGTGGATTTAAATAAACAACAGCCAAATAGCTCAAATAAAGTGACACCAGATACAAATGCGCCAAAATCATCTCCGACACAAACGCCAAAAGTGAATTCAGGTTCAAGTGGAATTGGGAACGCAAAAGCACCGGCCGGATCATAACTCGAAAGGATAATAGGAATATGTATACAGAGCAAGAGCAGAAGGAGTATATGAAAGTATGGTTTTCACTAGCGGAAGAGGCTGGTCGGAATGGATTTACGTGGCCGAGCCTATTAGAAAATGAAGAATGGAATCAATATATGGCAACAGGTATGTATCGTATGCCAGTAAAAACTTATACTGCTATTTCAAAAGCGACTGAAGAAATTATGTACGTGTTATATAGAACGTATCAATATATTGTAAATACGGCAGAAGATTTTCAAACACTAGGATTTCCTGCTGAAACGTGGGAAATTGCGAGAATGAAACATACTGGTTTGTTTTCATATTTTACGAGATTTGACTTTATCGTAAATGGTGAAGATATAAAGTTAATAGAAGTAAATTGTGATACACCAACAGGTTATTTAGAGCCATCGGTCGCAAATGAAGTGTTGTGCCGTTATCACGATGTAAATCACCCAAATCATATAGAAGAGCATATTGTGCAGGCATGGGAACAAATTAAACATGACTATAATATAGATCCTAGAGAAACGATTTATTTCACGAGTTATGATTGGCATGATGAAGATCATCAAACGGTTCAATTTTTAAGAAGCTATTGTTTGGATCAGTCAACGGATTATATAGGTATACAAGATATTGTCGTGACAGATGATGGTATATATACGCAAAATGGTGAGAGAATTCATTATTTATATAGGCTATATCCAATTGAATATTTAGTTTCAGACGCTGATAAAAACGGGAAAAGAATTGGACTCCAGTTTTTAGATCATATAGCGCAAGGAAGAGTGAAAATCATTAATCCACCTGCTGCCTTTCTTATGCAAAATAAAAGTGTACTCGCATTAATTTGGCAGCTTTATGAAGATGAAGTTTTCTTTGGGGACGAAGAGCGAGAGACCATTCAAAAATACTTCCTACCAACATACTTTACAAATAAACCATTTATAGAAAGAAATGAATCCTATGTTTCTAAACCTTTATACGGCCGTGAAGGCGGAGGGGTATCTATATTTGAAAATAATGAACTATTAGCTGAAGATAAAACAGAGTATTACTTTGAACAGCGGAAAATATATCAGCAATACATAGAAATGCCTGACTATACAATTGACACATGGGACGGTCCGTATACTGGTAAACTTTTAATTGGTTCACACTGCATAAGCGGAAGAGCCGCAGGGTTATTTTTACGTGTAGGTGAGAAAATAACGGGAAACTTATCGATGTTTACTGGAGTTACAATTGAAGGATAAATGGAACAAAGAGCTCATCATTTTTGATGGGCTCTTTCGTTTAAATATAGTGTTTTTATTGCTGTGATGTAACGCCTTCATGTTGCTTCTTTTGTTATATAAAACCAATTTATTACCATTTTTTAATTGGATAAAAATGATTAAGTTAAAAATTAAGAAAAATATGATAATATATGTATGTAGTAGTTTAAAACAAAATGGGGGAACAATCGTGAAAATGAATGAAATAGTGGCAAGTACGCCATTGCCAAATACAATTAAAACAATTACAAATGATTTAAGAAAATTAGGATTAGAAAAAGGAATGACAGTTATTGTACATTCTTCGTTAAGCTCCATAGGCTGGGTATCTGGCGGAGCAGTTGCAGTAGTAGAGGCGTTAATGAATGTTATTACAGAAGAAGGAACACTCATTATGCCAACGCAATCTTCAGATTTATCCGATCCGAAACATTGGTCAAGACCGCCTGTTCCTGAAGATTGGTGGCAGATTATCCGTGATAATGTCCCAGCTTATGATCCACGAATAACACCAACAAGAGGTATGGGGGAAATAGTTGAATGTTTTCGTACATATCCGAATGTAGTACGCAGTAACCATCCATTAGGAAGTTTTGCTGCATGGGGAAGACATGCAGAAGAAATAACGATGAATCAGTCTCTATCAATGAGTTTAGGAGAAGAATCTCCATTAAGAAAAATATATGATTTAGACGGATACATATTATTAATTGGTGTTGGATATGATTCCAATACTTCTGTACATTTATCAGAAGTACGTTCTGGTGCATGTGAGTTAATAAAAGTAGGGGCACCCATTATAGAAAATGGCGAAAGAGTGTGGAAAGAATTTGTTGATATGGATTACGATTCTGACAAATTTGTAGAAATTGGTGTGGAATTTGAGCAAAAAGGAACCGTAACAATAGGGGAAATAGGAAACGCAAAGTGCCGTCTTATGAAACAACGTGATATAGTTGATTTTGGAACAGAATGGTTTCGTAAGAAAAATTAGTAAGGGATGGTTACAATGAAGGGGAAAAAGGTATTAATTACAAGCGGTGGTTGTTTAGAAAAATGGGATCAAGTTCGTGGTCATACGAATATGGCAAAAGGAACAATTGGAAGAATAATCGCCGAAGAGCTTATAAGTAAAGGGGCCTATGTTATATATTTACATGGTTATTTTGCGGAGAAACCGAATGATATAAACAATCAATTAGAATTACACCCATTTGAAGGAATTGTTGATTTGCAAGATAAAATGAAAAGTATCATTACGCATGAAAAAGTCGATGCGGTTATTATGGCAGCGGCTGGATCTGATTGGATTGTGGACAAGATCTGTGATCAAGAGGGTAATGTTCTTGATATGAATGGAAAAATCTCAAGTGATATAGCGCCAATTATACATTTTCAAAAGGCACCGAAAGTATTAAAACAAATAAAACAGTGGGATTCAGAAACTGTACTCGTTGGCTTTAAACTTGAAAGCGACGTAAATGAAGAAGAACTGTTTGAAAGAGCGAAAAATAGAATGGAAGAAGCGAAGGCGAGTGTAATGATTGCGAATTCACCACATTCTTTATATTCGCGTGGAGCAATGCACTACGTAATTGGACAAGACGGTATAGAGAAGTTATGTAATGGAAAAGATGAAACAGCGAAAGAAATTGTTAAAAGGTTAGAGGTATTATGTAATCACATTACTGCTTTATAATTTTAAGTATTTGGATAAGAGTGAATCCGCATAGTATATATTGGTAAGCGAAACTTTAATTTATAGGAATTTTACTTTTACACAAACGTTAACCATTCAATATGGATACATAGAATAAATGGTGAGGAGTGAATTCTATGGAACATTTATTAAAGCAAGCTATTAAACTCCGGAAAGAAAAGAAATATGCGCAGTCTAAAGAGATACTCATCGGATTAACAAACTTTACGAGGGATGCAGAAGTACTTTATCAATGTGCCTGGATACATGATGTAATGGGTCTTGAAACAGAAGCTATGCCGTATTATGAACAGGCAATTGCAAATGGTCTTGAAGGGGAGTCACTTTGTGGCGCATATATCGGTCTTGGTAGTACATATCGTTGTATAGGCGAGTATGATAAAGCAATTACTGTTTTAGAAACAGGTTTGCAGCAGTTTCCAGATAATGATGTGATGAAAGTATTTTTGTCATTAGCGAAATATAACGTAAACGATCATGAATCCGCGATGAAATTATTACTTGAAACAGTCGTAAAAGTAGAAGAAGTGAAAGAGTTTGAACGTGCTATTTCATTTTATAAAGACCATTTAAACGAGGTTTTTAAATAGAGGAGTGAAAGTATGAGTGTCACACTTTCGCGAAGGCGAAAAGGTATATGGATTGGACTCGTATCTTTAATCTTATTATCAAACTATTTATTGTATGCTCTTCCGATTGTACCAGCTACTCCCAAAGAAGTTGTTCTTGGATCATTATTAGATTGTATGTTTGTAATTCCGGTTATTACGTATTTCTTTATTATTCGAAAAAGATACTCGTTAACGTATATATTCCCTGTTGTAATAGCTGGTTATATATTTGCAAGATTTATTATTCCAAGCGACTATTTACAAGCTTTTTCATACGTTTCTTATATGATAGTTGCAGGAGAAATTACCTTTGTATGTGTAGAGTTATTCCTTCTATATAAAATTGTTAGAAAGCTTCCTAACATAATAAAAAAATATAAAGAATATAAAAGTGAGTATTCTTCATTTTCTTATGCAATTGATGCTGCATTTGACGCTGCTATGAAAAGAAATAAATTAATAGATATCATTGTAACAGAGTGTAAGTTAATCTATTATGCATTTTTATCGTGGCGTGAAAAAGTGCCAGAAGGAGAATCTGTATACTCATATCACAAAAAGACTGGCGCAATAGGTGTATATATTATGATTATCCATGCGACCTTAATAGAAAGTATCGGTTTTCATTATTTGTTTCATCAATGGAATCCAGTTGTAGCATGGGTGTTACTTATTTTAAACGTATATGCAATGTTTTATTTTTTAGCTGAAATTCAAGCGATGCGTAAAAATCAAATTATTGTTGCGAAAGAAAAAATAATTATTCAAATTGGATTAGGAAAGAAAATCATTATACCATTTGCGCAAATTGATACAATTACGTTTTATAAAGGGGAACTTTTAACGAAAGAGAAAGAGCTTCTTGACGCAACGGTGATGGAATTTATAAAGGAACCTCCAACATTTGAAATCATACTCAAAGAGCCAATGAAAGCACAATTATTATATGGATTTTCTAAAACAGTAAGTCGTGTTCACTTAAATGTTGATGAGGAACGGAAATTTTATGATGTGATGACGGAGAAATTGAACCATGAATAATGCTACTAATTTTCATCGTGCGTTTGGTGTGTATGGCATTTGTATCGAAAGCAATAACATATTAGTAATCGATAAAATTAAAGGGCCATATAGAAATCGGTATGATCTACCTGGTGGTAGTCTAAAAGATGGGGAAGCATTATTAGCTGGACTTCATAGAGAGATTAAAGAGGAGACCGGGCTAAATGTAACGGTAGTAAAACAAATAGGTACGATTGATTTTCAATTTCCATCAAAATTCAAGGAGTACACATGTACATCATATCGCAGTTTTCTACGGTGTTGAAAGGTGCGAAGGTGAATTCGTAGTAACGGAACAATTTGAAGAGCAAGATTCATTAGGAGCTAGATGGGTTCCTATTGAAAGCATTACAGAAGACAATTCATCTCCACTTGTATGTAGTGCAGTGAAGTGGTTGAAAACGAATGAGCTTCCATTAGAAGTGAAAAAATATGAAACATGGACAGTGAAAAACTCCTTCTAAAATAAGAGGGAGTTTTTATTGTGTATTTGGAGACCAAACACTTCTTTATCACTATATAAATGGATATAATTAAGATTAGAAATAGCATAAGGGGAAACAAAGAATGAATAAATTACTAACACCAAAAAGTGAAATTATAGAAAGAAAAATTCGGTATGATTCGACCGTAGTAGATCACACTTGCTTATTACTTGAAAAGCAGTTGCAAAGTATCGTGTTATTTCATGAGGTTCAGTATTCATTTACAATGACTGCACATCGTGCGAGTTTAACAATCCCAAAAGGAAGTTACACCATTGCATACTACTGGGAAAATCGTCCGTACAATTTATACATATGGAGAGATAAAAATGGAATGTATGTAGGCTCTTATTTTAATGTTGTAAAAAATACGCAAATAACAGACGAATTAGTGTCATTTGAAGACTTAATTATTGATATATTGGTACTTCCAAGTGGTGAATATTTTATTTTAGATGAGGATGAGTTACCTGAGCCTTTAGAGGGTTTTGAGGGTGGTTATGTGAATGAAGCTCTTAATATATTAGAGGAAATCATTCAAAAGACGCTTCCTCAAATGATTGTAGAGACAGAAATGGTGTGGTTAAACTAAAGCGATTTGAAAAGAAAATATGTGTTTAATGAAATTGAGTAGTCTTAAGTTATATGATCTAACTTTTTTGATAAGTCTAAGGTTAGATGTATATTTCTTGAGATTACTCTTTTTTTGTGGAAACTAATATTGACTGAATATAGTTCAGTCGTTTATGATTGAATCAGATTCAGTCGAGGGTAAAACATAGTAGGAGATGACCTATGAAAAGAATATCGAAAGAACCAGATGTTAGAAGGCAAGAGTTGATGGATATTGGTTTTGAACTATATATGAAAAATGGTATGAAAGGATTTGGCATAAAAGATGTTGTGAATCATGCTGGTGTAGCAACGGGCTTATTTTATTATTACTTCAAGTCTAAAGAGAATTTTGTTGATGAAGTATTAAATGATTTTATTGTGAAAAATATGGAGTTAATTGAAGAAATACTTGTTTCTAATGAACGGTCTGTCATGCAAAAGCTGAAAGATTCTCTAAATATATTTTGGACATTTATCGAAAAATTAGCGCCTTATAAAAATGTGAGTTCGTTTCAGACGGAACAACATTTTCAACTGGAACAGAAATTATTTACGCGAATGCAGCCATTAATTCGACAAGTAATCGAAGAAGGGGTGAAAACTGGGATTTTTAATATTGATAACTCATTATTAGCATCAGGATTTATTTTATACGGTCTTAGCAGTATTGCTCATTCAGAGGTGAATTTGAATCTAGACATGAAGCGAGAAATGGTTAATTTAGTATTAAATACACTACGATATGATCAAAGAGAAGGAGAATGTATATGAAGATCATGATTGATGGAAACAATATTTCGAATGAACAACTTACAAAGTGGAAAAAAGAACGTATGAAAAAAGTTTTCAATACATTAGGACATAAAGAGCCAGAATTAAATGATACAGACGTTATGATAAAAAAACTAACAGAACTAAAATTAAATTATTCATACAATGAAATGTATGATAAGTTAAAATCTAAACTTAAATTAAGTGAAATGGGTATGCGTATTTGTACTGCTTTATCTGGTGATAGACGAAAATTTTCAAAAACAAATATTTATTTAGATGGGATTACAGCAGAAGAGGCGATAAATGGAATTGATAGTTTTATGCTTGAACAATCAGATGAAAATAATCAAGTGAATTTATCAGCCTGTCCAGATCACTACGTACTAAGACCCTTTGGGGAAAATGAATTGGAGGTTATCGAAACTACTGGTAATTCTCCATTTCCAGTTCAATTTTTTATTGTTTTTGGTGACGAAACAGGATTAAAGACACCTAGAGATAAGTCTTATCAATACCAATCAACAGGTGTTGCACGTATGAAAGACGGTACTACTATTGGTGGAGTTCGACATCAATTCAAAGATACAGATACTGGTATAGAAGTAAGTCTAGTTGTAGAGTTTCCGGCACTTTGTCCTAATAGTCTTATTGAATCGCATCAAATGCATTTGGCATGTGAGTTTTCTTATTGGTTACAGTGGATTAAGGAACATAAAAAATAATTTTTATATAAATAACAATAAGGGTATTTAAACGAATCATATGTATTTTTTAATAAAACCTAGTTGACTTATCGGAAATATTTGTATAATATGTACTTAATTCTATTACGTATTGCTGATTGGAGAAACCAAAGGCATTTTATCTATTGATAAAATGCCTTTGGTTTTTTTATTACATAAATACTGAATCTATTCATTTAGATGAATCATTTCAAGGAGGGGAAGAAGTGACTGTTTCAATTAATGAGGTATCAAAATATTTTTCTAAGCAAACTGGTACTGTTCAAGTATTAGAGAATATTAATTTTCAATTAGAAAAAGGGGATTTTGTTACAGTAATTGGTCCGAGTGGTTGTGGAAAAAGTACATTATTAAAAATTATTGCAGGTTTAGACAACGATTTTGAAGGTGAAATCATTATTGATGGGGAGCGTATAACAAAACCGAGTAAGAAGCAAGGATTTATATTTCAAGAGCATCGTCTGTTTCCGTGGTTAACAGTTGAAGAAAACATTGCAGCTGATTTGTCATTAAAAGATAAGTATGTGAAGGATAAGGTAAAGGAATGGGTTAAAATTGTTCGGTTAGACGGTTTTGAAAAATCATATCCGAAAGAAATATCAGGCGGGATGTCACAACGTGTTGCGATTGCAAGAGCGTTGCTAAGAGATCCTAATGTATTATTACTTGATGAACCATTTGGAGCATTGGATGCATTTACCCGAAGTCATTTGCAAGAAGTACTGCTCAACATTTGGGAACAAAAAAAGACGACAATGATATTCGTTACACATGATATAGACGAAGCAATATATCTTTCAAACAGAATTGTCATCATGAGTGCAAAGCCTGGAAAAATACATAAAGTAATTGAAAATAATTTACCTTATCCGCGTAGTAAAACTTCGGAGTCATTCCAAGAAATTCGAAAGAAAGTATTACAGCAGTTTGAGTATGGAGGATTGATTCAAACAAGTTTATAGGGAGAGGGTGAATATTTATGTATAAAAAATTTAAAGTTCTTTCTTTTGCATTAGCTATTTCTTTATTTTTATTCGGATGTGAGAAAAGTACAGCAAGTAGTAAGAAGGAAGATGTAACAGTACAAATTGGTATTCAGCAAGGATTAAGTCCACTATTACTCGCGCAGAAAAAGGGATGGTTTGAAGAGGAGTTTAAAAAAGAAGGAGTTAAGGTGAAATGGACAGAGTTCCAAAGCGGACCTCCTTATTTTGAGGCAATCGCATCAAATCGATTAGACTTTGGTGAAGTTGGCAATTCTCCAGTTATTTCCGCGCAAGCAGCAGGTATTGAATTTACCGAAATTGCTAATACAAGTTATGCGAGAAAAGGAACAGGGATTCTTGTACAAAAAGATAGCAAGATTACGAGTGTAAAAGATTTAAAAGGTAAAAAAATCGCAGTAGCAAAAGGAAGTAGCGCATTTAATTTATTGTATCGAGCGCTTGATAAAGAAGGTATCAATGCGAAAGATGTAAATGTTATTCAACTGCAACCAGATGAAGCGCAGCCAGCATTTGAATCAGGATCAGTAGATGCATGGGCAATTTGGGATCTTTTCATATCGTTACATACGGTAAATAAAGGAGCGAAGGTGATTACAGATGGTGAACAATTAAATGTATCTTCTCCAGAGTTTTTAATTGCGAGAACAAAATTTGCGAAAGAGCATCCAGAATTAGTGGAGAAATTCCTTAAAGTATATGAAAAAGCACGTGTATGGCAAGATGAAAACTTGGATGAAGCAATAAAAATATACACTTCTGCAAAGAAAATAGATGCAGATATTGTAAAAGAAGTGTTTAATCACGACAAACCCATCTTAGTTCCAGTAACGAAAGAAATAGTTGCAGAACAGCAACAGACAGCAGATTTTCAATATAAGCTTGGTTCTATAAAGAAAGAAATTAAGACAGATAAAGTTGTAGATAATTCTTTCGTAGAAAAAGCGTTAAAGGCGAAGTGAAAAGAGGTTGTATAAATTGGAGAATACGAAAGCGGTTATTAAAAGGGCGAGTATAACGATTGAGAAAAACAATGTAAAGAAAGTACAGAAGACGAATATCAAATTTTTGATAAGGGCAATTACTATACCGATTATTATATTAATAATTTGGCAATTGGCCGGCGTATTCGGTCTAGTTTCTAAAACAGTTTTACCAACGCCGCTAGATATATTTTTAGCTTTTCAAGAACTTATAAAAACAGGAGAGTTATTCGGTCATGTAAGTATTAGTGTATTCAGGGCTGCGGCTGGTTTCTTTATTGGCGGGAGTTTAGGAATTATTTTAGGAACAATTGTTGGATTTTCAACGAGAAGTGAGCAATATTTAGATCCGTCAGTACAAATGTTAAGAACTGTGCCTCACTTAGCTGTTGCACCGCTTTTCGTATTATGGTTCGGTTTTGGGGAAACATCAAAAGTGTTATTAATTGCAGATGGTGCATTTTTTCCTTTATACGTAAACGCGTTTCTAGGAATACGAGGTGTAGATTCAAAGTTATTTGATGTTGCGAGAGTGTTAGAGTTTAGTAAAAGAAAATTAATTACAAAACTAATTTTACCGGCAGCATTGCCGAACCTATTACTTGGGGCAAGATTATCATTAGGAGTAGCATGGGTGAGTTTAGTAGTAGCAGAACTTATGGGATCTACAGAAGGCATTGGCTATATGATTATGGATGCAAGGCAATTTTCAAATACAGATATTGTATTTGTCGGTATTATTATCTTTGCATTCGTTGGGAAGTTTTCGGATTCACTCGTACGTTTACTAGAAGTGAAGTTTTTAAGATGGCGAGATAATTTTAAAGGCGAGATAGGAAATTAACATATAAATTATTAGGGGTAATTTATATAGAGTAGTTTAGTGTACGTTTCAAAATAAATAAGGGGTGTGTAAAGGTATGGAATTATTATGGTTTATTCCGGCGTATGGAGATGGACGATATTTAGGAACGACAAAACGAGGAAGAGCAGCTGAGTATGGTTATTATAAACAAGTTGCACAGGCAGCTGATTATTTAGGATATACAGGTGTGTTACTTCCAACTGGCCAAGGTTGTGAAGATCCATGGGTATTAGCATCGGCACTTGCAGCTGAGACAGAAAAGCTAAAATTTTTAGTAGCAGTTAGACCGGGACTAATGTCACCGACAGTTGCAGCAAGGATGGCATCTACATTTGATAGAATTTCAGACGGGAGGTTACTTATTAATGTAGTCGCTGGAGGAGATCCAGTTGAATTACAAGGAGATGGATTGTATCTTGAGCATGATGAAAGATATGAAGCAGCTGATGAGTTTTTAAAAGTTTGGAAATCGACATTGCAAGGTGAAACATTTTCTTTAGAAGGAAAACATATTAAAGTTACGGAAAGTAAAGTTGTGTTCCCGCCAGTGCAAACGCCATACCCTCCTATATATTTTGGAGGATCATCCGCTGCTGGAAAGGAAGTTGCAGCAGAACATAGTGATGTATATTTAACGTGGGGCGAGCCACCAGAGCAAGTGAAGGAGAAAATAGAGGAAGTAAGAAAGCTGGCAGCAGAGAAGGGACGTTCAGTGCGATTTGGCATCAGGTTACACGTAATTGTAAGAGAAACAGAAGAAGAAGCGTGGGAAGAGGCAGAACGTTTAATTCAATATGTAGATAATGAGACAATTGAGCTTGCTCAAAAGACATTTGCAAGATATGATTCAGTGGGGCAAAAACGAATGACACATTTAAATAAAGGAACAAGAGAGTCGCTAGAGATAAGTCCTAACTTATGGGCTGGCATCGGGCTTGTAAGAGGTGGTGCGGGTACTGCGCTTGTTGGAGATCCACATACAGTAGCAGATAGAATAAAAGAATATGAAGCGTTAGGAATTGATACGTTTGTATTATCGGGATATCCTCATTTAGAAGAGGCATATGAAGTGGCAGAACTGTTATTTCCTTTATTGAAAGAAGATAAGAAACAAGAAAATAAAATTGTTGGTGAAATGATAGCTGATGCATATGCATTAAAAAAATAGTGAGAAAAAACCCGCAAGTAAATCACTTGCGGGTTTTCATCGTAAACTATCAGAAAATATGGTAAAATTAAATAGTAACTTAAGGTACGGTTGGTTGTTCAATTATCACTTCTCCAATTAAGGAGGGGGGTGATAATAAGTGAGTGAAATAGCGTTGTTACTGCAAGGTGGACTATTTCTCGTTGCATTGTTAACATTCGTCGTCGTTTTAATAGACAAGCTCAAAAAATAACAACCCACCTATGCCAATAGAATGTGGGTTGTTTTGTTTGTAAGAAACAAATAGGATAAATGAACAATCCAATCTGCTAAGTTACGTGGACTAGTGTGTAGCCGCACACTAGTCTTTTTTATTTATATACAATTTATAATTGGTTTATGTGATTGTATTGTTCTTTTCATACTTATTATAACACAGTGTCTTTTCATCAAGAAAGGAGACCGTATGTTCTGTTTTGTGATTAAATAGAAGGTGATTTTTCTTTAAAGAGTCCGTCCATATACTGTTTTAAAGTTTGAACGTAAAATTCTTGCTTATTTACATCATTAACGCCGACAATTGGTGAAGGAAGTTCATATCTTTTTTCTGATAAATGAACGACAACATCAAAAATATCAAATAGACGAATGAAACAGAACAGTCCATCTTTATCACTCAATAAAATAAAGTAGTGGTTTTCGCTATTTGTATTTAATGTATTCCATAAAGAACTTTTGCTTAAATCACGAACAATGCTCTTTTCTTTTAATTCCATGAAGTCGGCATTCGATAGGATGCTAGAAATATCCATCGCATCTGGATCTTCAAAATAGCCATCGACTGCTTGTACAGCGAAAGTATAAGCCATTTTTAATACACTCATTTTATACTTACGGTTATCTAAAAGTAATTCACGTTGAATAGAGCTAGCTACTTTCGTTACACGTTCTTCTTTCCAGATTTCGTTATGTAGTGAAATATCGTGCTTTTTACATAGTTTCATAATTAAAGCATTGGAATAAAGTATTTCGTCACTTACTTCAACAACATCTGTCTCAGCGGCCGCAAGTTCCTCACCATGCTCATTTGTATAGAGAGGGGAGTCAATCTGTTTTTTCATTTGCTCAATCTTAAATTGACTTAATTTATGCCGAATTAAGGGGCGATCAATATTTGTTGTCATTTGTTCATGACAAGTATCACAAATGGAGTTTGTGAAATAATATCCACATAATATTTCTGGGATGACATATTGTTCACTAAGTTCTTTCGTATCTTTTCTGCAAATGATGCATTGTGTCATTTTTATCACCTTTACCTGCAAATTTGTATGTAATCTCATTGTAGTGTATTTATTGGTATTTTGGAATATTGTAAAGGAAAATATTATGTGAAATTGTTACTTATTTTGGTACAATGAAGAGAAGTGCTAGTTTAAAGGAGGACGTTTTTTTGAAATCGAAAGTGCACTTTTGGACATTAGAAGTGCTAATGGTTGTAGCGATCATATTTATTTGCACAAAAATATCGTTTCTATTTCAACCGATTGGTATCTTCATATCAACGCTGTTTTTCCCAATCTTAATCGCGTTATTTTTATACTTCATATTTAATCCGGTGTTAGTCTTTTTGGAGGATAAAAAAGTACCTAGAAATTTAGCGATTTTACTGTTATATCTTTTTATCATAACATTAACTGCGGTTGGCGTTGGGGTAGTTGTTCCAACGATCTCACAACAGCTAATGGATTTAGTGAAAAATATGCCAGGCTATATAAAAGAGGGAAAACTATACATACAAGATTTATCCCATCATAGATTGTTTGAATGGTTATCTACACAAAATTATGTTTCCATTGAAACAATTGAAAAAAATGCAATTGAATACTTAAAGGATATACCAAACACCATTACGTCGAGTGCAACGGCTTTATTTGGTATTATAACGAATGTCGCATTAGTTATCTTTACAGTACCGTTCATTTTATTTTATATGTTTAAAGATGGACATGCGTTTCCAGGGAAAGCAGTTAGTCTATTACCTGAATCTTACCGTGAAGAAGGACTTCGTATCATTAAGGAAACGAACGAAACATTATCTGCATATATTCAAGGTCAAGCTCTCGTTTGTATATTTGTAGGTGCTTTTACTTTTATCGGTTATTTAATTATCGATTTACCGTACGCTTTTGTTTTAGGAATTATAGCAGCATTTACAAATATCATTCCTAACTTAGGTCCGTTTATCGGTGCAGCACCAGCTGTTATCGTAGGTCTGTTCGTATCTCCGATGCAAGCGTTGTACGTAATTATTATCGTAACAATTGTACAACAGTTTGAAAGTAACATCATTTCACCGCGTATTATGAGTTCAAAATTAAATATCCATCCGTTAACAATTATTATTTTAATTTTAGGAGTAGGTAACTTTGCGGGAATTATCGGAATGATCTTGGCGGTGCCAGTGTATGCAGTAACGAAAACAGTTGTATCGAACTTAGTGAGATTGTTTAAGACGAAGAGAAGTAATCGAAAATAGTATATGTTTAGAAAGATACACCGCTTTTTAAGTGGTGTATCTTTTGTTTATTAACCGAAGTTAAAAAGTGTACAAATGCAATTTTATTGTATATTTATTACATATCAAATATAACGTTAAAGTTGTATGATATAGCTCCAATAAAACTATGTGGAATCCCTCTGAACTATCCAAATCATTTCCTTACAACGTGCTATCAACATCATAATCGACTCCTTTCAAGTTTTATATTTTTAAAGGATTATAGGTGATTGTAGTATTTGCTTCTACGATCTCGAATTTCGTCCATAATCTTTTTGTATTGTTGCTCTTGTTTTAATTCATCTTCAGAAAAGATTTCTTTCTGGATTGTAATTGTTAAGAAGAAAAGATGAAACTTCATGATACATTCCTCCTTTCGAAAGGAATTATAGATGGCTACAGTAGTGACTTTGACGTTCTTTTACATCTTCCATAGCTTTATTAATTTGATGGTCATGCAATATCTCACTGTCCGAGAACTTAGTTTTTTGAATGGTAATCGTTAAAAAGAATACTTTAAATTTCATTAGATAAAACCCCTTTATAATTGATTTAGAAAAGACGGCTGTAATAAGAAGCTTGACGCTCTTTTACTTCGTCCATAATAGTTTGAATGTGTTGCTCACGTAAAATCTCTTTCTGTGAAAGTTTACGTTTTTGAATAGTGATAGTTAAAAAGAATGCTTTAAATTTCATTAGATAAAACCCCTTTATAAGTTTATTAGAAAAGACGGCTGTAATAAGAAGCTTGACGCTCTTTTACTTCGTCCATAATGGATTGAATGTGTTGCTCACGTAAAATTTCGTTGTGAGAAAGTTTACGTTTTTGAATGGTGATTGTTAAAAGAATGCTTTAAATTTCATGAAGGTAGTTCTCCTTAAAAATATATTTTTAATACATATGCATATAATATGAACTTTTAATGTCAGTCATTTTATCAGTCAGTTGTTTTATTTGTTGTTTACGAATGATTTCACCTTCAGATAAAGTATTTTTCTGAAGTACAGTCGTAAAAAAGAAAATATGAAAAGTCATAAATGAATTCCTCCTTTCGAAAAGGAATTACATGTGATCACAATAAAGTGCTTGGCGCTCCTTAACATCATTCATAGCTTTTTCAATTTGCTCATTATGAAACATTTCATGTTTGGAAATTGTATTTCTTTGAATCGTAATACTTAAAAACAATACGCTAATAGTCATCGAATGTTGCTCCTTTCTTTAAAAAATAATGTAAGAGACTAAAAAATCGCACAAAAAAGCCACAGGAAGATATAGTTCTCCTATGGCAGGGCGTGAAAAAGCCACAGGAAAGTATACGACCTCCTGTGGCGAATTTATGAATTAATCGAAATAATGTACGATTTTCAATTCTCCATTAGGGTGGTCGAATTCATATTTAATTGTCCAGAAAACATAGGTGCAGTTAACGCTAAAGTTAAAGCATGTAATTGTAATTTCATCATTTCCTTCGACCTCCTTTTAGAATATTTTTCTTACGTTAGTAAGTATATACAATTAATGGATAATTGTAAACATAAAAAATGAAAATTTTTAATTTTGATTAAAATGCGTATATTTTAAAGGGTTTTGAGAAGATGTATTGTAATTAACGAAATATCGATAAAAATGGGGGATGCTAAATGAAATATATGCATCGTAATGTAGTTGTTATGCTAACAATTTTTTTATGTATTACTGCTTGTTCTAGAGGAGAAAGAATAAAAGAAATATCCGATGTTGAACCTGGTGATTTTAAGAAATATGCGGGGACATACGTTGGGAATAACTCAGATGTAGTTGCAATTGTTAATCATTTATCCGGTGGTGATACATTTCAAAGTATTAGTTTAGAGAATGAAAGTATAAAGGTGTACTATGGTGCAAAAGGAAATGGAACTTTGACAGAAGACATGGTTGAGACGTATTGGTTTAATGGTAAGGATACGATGGAGAAGAATTTTCTCTTTAACGTTATTTATTTAGCGATTTTAGTACCAAATGCGAAAAGCTACGAGTTTCAAGTAGAAAATAAAAATTTCACGATAAAAAGAGAAGAAATACTATCAATCCTGTATGAAAAGTTTGATAATTTCCCAAAAGAAAATGATATATGGGATAAAAAGAAAGTAGTAAAGTTTCTTAACGAAAATAACGAAGAAATTACAATGCTTATGAATGATAAAGAGTTTAGGAATGCTTTATTTGTAAAGTATCCAGTACAGCAGTTGAAATGATGGGAGGAAAATAGGTGGAGTTAGTATATAAAATTACTTATCATCGAATGCAAGATCATTATTTACCTAAGTTAATACAGGCAATTAGCTTCGTTAGTGAAGAAGATTTATGGAAACAAGGGGATTGCTGTTATATGGGAAGAACTTTCTAATGAAGATTATTACTCTCTTGAAAAAGAAGGTTTAGCAATTGATAGAATTACATTACAAAAATTATTTATTCACATAACTGGTGGTGAAGTGGAATGACGATATTAATAAAACAGTTAAAGTTACATATTAATTTTCATTATAAAGCCATTTTAATATTTTGGATTGTAGCCTTATTAATAAAAGGGGCTTTAAATGCTGCGCATTTAAATGGAGTGAACATTGGTTATTTACCCAAAATTATAAATAATCCGTCAATAGCAATTATGTTGTTTATAGTAGGGAGTGTTTTCATCATTCAAGATGAGCTATTTCGTTTAGCTGTTTCATTTGGTGTAACGAGAATTCAATATTTCATCGGAGCAATTTGTTATATCATCTTGCAATCCGCAATGTTTTCGTTTCTTCAAATAATGCTTTTACAAGATATAAAATATAATTTAGTAAATGTTAGTTTTGGGGAGCAATCGGTGCAACAATTTATTTTGCAATTTTTATTTTATGTTACAACAGCATGTTTCTTTCAAGTGGTAGTAGTTTTTAAACAACGATTTCAGTGGATCGGTCTTATGATTGGTGGGACCCTTTTCTTATCAACAAATAGTGTACTTTATGGAGAAGCAGGGGTAACCAGTTTATTATTTACGAGTGATGGATCTTTAGTAAATATACCGTATTTTACTGTTATTTCAATGGGATTAACTGTCCTTTATATCATAACTAGTAGTATATTTATTCGTAAAGTATCATTCGAAAAAACGATTTGAAATATTATTAGATTACTATAGAGAGAAGGGTAGCAAATGGGAGACACATCTTCACTCATTACAGTCTTTTTAGGCATTGCACTATTAATATTCTGGCGTCGTTATCGCTCCATGCATAAGCCAATAAAGGGATCAGGAAAACGTATTTTATGGCCGTTATTATTTTTAACACCAGGTGTTGTATGGTTTTTTGGTCCAGTACATCCAGCTATATTACAAGTAGTTATAGCGGTATTCATTGGGGTACTTTTCTCTATGCCGCTTATAGTATTAACAAATTATGAACGAAGAGATGATGGGAATATTTATACGAAAAAAAGTGCTGTCTTTTTAATTACTTTTATTGCACTTGTGGTTTTAAGGTATGGATCAAGAC
Source organism: Bacillus sp. FDAARGOS_527 (assembly GCF_003812125.1). Lineage (NCBI taxonomy): Bacteria > Bacillati > Bacillota > Bacilli > Caryophanales > Bacillaceae > Bacillus > Bacillus sp. FDAARGOS_527. The sequence continues at coordinate 2,025,699 of NZ_CP033795.1, read as the reverse complement.
AATTTATTGTGGATTTAGATCAACAAACGGTTGGTTTATTATTTTACGTAGTTGCGGTATCGTATATCATTCCGTGGAGAATTGCTTGTTATATAAAGTTTAGGAAAGTTTGGCGGGAAAATAGTAATCATACTATATGAAAACTTCTCATTTGAGAAGTTTTTTATTTTTATAGGTAAGTAAAATAATTTGTTGAAGTGCAAGATTGTTATAGAATATGATACATATTAAAATAAGGGAAAGTAGAGGGGATAAAAATGCATACAATTTTAGTTTTTCTTAATAATATGTCCATCGATAAAATAGAGAACATTAGACAAAAACATGATCCTTTATTTGAATTAATTCCACCGCATATAACAATTGTATTTCCATTTAAGAGTAATATTTCAAATGGCGAATTAAAATCTCATATTTTGAATTTATCAAGAGGGATAGGGAAAATTGAAATTGAATTTGCAAATCGTATTACTAGTGTAGGAAACTATTTGTTTTTAGAAGTTGAGAGGGGGAAAGAACAAATAGCCAAACTACATGATATGCTGTATACAGAACCTTTGAGACAATTTTTGAAAGAAGATATTCCGTACATACCGCATGTAACAGTCGGGAGAAAAGAAAGTGCGGAGTTAGCTGCTGAAGTAGCCAAGGATATTCATAGTTTCCCTCAAAAGTTACAATGTGTAATTGATAGAATTAGTGTAGAGCGAATTGGAGAGAACGGGGAATCAATTATTGAATTTGAAGTACCGTTGCAAAAAAGCTGACAAAAGTCAGCTTTTTTTATTCGTAGCATAAAGTAAAGCACCAATCGCACCGCTATTACCACCATCTCGTAAAAAGATGGGTGTTTTATTTTGGTATTTTGTGTAACTACTAATAATATTTTGAAGATGTATGTTATTACATAGAGTCGAACCAATATAAATAATATGGTCAATGTTTTTTGTTTCGGCGAATTGAAGGCTTAATGCAGTAACGACTTCACCGACAAGTCCTTGTACAGTAGCAAGTATATCTGAGCTATTATAATTTGATTCTATAGTAGCGGCTTTACCAAAATTGCTAGCAGTTAAGATATTATCAATAGGTGAGAGAATCCCACCATAAATATCTCCAACCGTAATATCTAATTCTTTTCTAGAACCTACTTTTGTTAAAGGAATCACATCTTCAAAATGGTCTATATTTGTTAATAATTTTGAAAGCCCCATAATAGTACCACCGCCAACACCAGTTCCGCCAGCTCGAATATATTGGTCATTATAAACGTAATGAATGGAAGTACCTGTACCGATATTTGTTAAAACAAAGTTGTTTATATTATATTTTTCTTTTTTTAATATGTAACGGACACCTACAAGAGTAGCTTCAAATTCATTTAGTTCCACTATTTTATATGAGGCTGAAAGTAGTTGTTGTAATTGTTTCGCTTTACCACCAGTAATACATATTTGTTTTATACCAGTTTGGTTCTTAAGCCAATCTATTATTTTATTTTGTTCATTTGAATAAACTTTTTCAAAAGCTAATTGCATTTTTTCGTTCAAATAAGCAATTTTTGTTAATGTTCCTCCAGCATCGATACCGATCGTACTTTCCATTTTTCTGCCCCTAACTAAGTAATTTGTTTACTCTGTTCATGTTGATGAGACGAATTTGTAGGAGATAGATACCCTAGTGAATGAAAACGTCTCTATTCTGCTTGGTATATTAATAGCTTTTCTATCGTTACAATCGGCTGATTATTAACAGTTGCAGTACCTTTACCAAGAACAAAACCTCGGCGATTGCGAGTTAACTCATAATGTAAATTAAGTTTATCACCGGGGTATGCTTTTTCATGGAATTCAACCCCATCTAAAGAGGAAAGGAAGCCTAGTCGGTCAGAGTCACTTATATGTACAAATGCGCTAAGCTGAGCAAGTGCTTCTACAATTAACATATGAGGCATATGTTTTTGACTATCATTTATAAACCATTCGTTATTTGTAATGAGTTTATATCCTGTAACGGATTCACCTTGTTTTACATTTGTTACTTTATCAATCATTAAAAATGGATAACGATGGGGAAGCGTGTCTTTAATATGCATATGAAAGTACCTCCAATGAATAATACCCCTGCTAAAGTTAAGCAGGGGAGTGGGAATTAATTTTTAACTAATTCATCTACTTTTTCAAGAGAAAAAATACCGCTATTTCTAATGTTTTCAACAACTTGTTGTAACACTTCTTTATCTTGAACGAGTGCAATACGTACAAAGCCTTCTCCGTGAGGTCCAAATGCATGACCTGGCGTAACAACGACATTCGCACGATCCATTAATGCATAAGCGAAGTCTATAGAAGTCCAGTCTTTCGGGATTTCAGCCCAGACGAACATACTACCAGCTGGTTTATCGACATTCCAGCCAAATGTTCGGAACCCATCAACTAAAGTATCTCTACGTTCTTGATAAATAGCCCGGTTTTTCTCACAAAAAGCAGCGCCATTTCTTAGTGCAGCGGATGCTGCTTTTTGAATAGGTAAAAATACTCCGTAATCTGTATTAGATTTAAATTGTGTAAGTGCCCCGACAATTTCTTCATTACCAATCATATAACCAATACGACTACCTGCTAAACTATAACTTTTTGACAAAGAGTTGATTTCTACGCCAACTTCTTTAGCACCAGGTACAGAGAGGAAGCTAATTGGTTTATTACCATCAAAATAAAATTCAGCATAAGCAAAATCATGGACAACAATAATGTTATGCTTTTTCGCGAATGCAATTACCTCTTTAAAGAAATCTGCATGAGCCATTGCTGGGACGGGATTCCCTGGGAAGTTTAAAATCATCATCTTCGCTTGATCCGCAATTTCTTCAGGAATTAGCTCTAAGTTAGGTAAGAAATCATTATCTTTCTTTAAAGGCATGTAGTAAGATGTTGCACCAGCCATTTGAATTCCTGTTTCATAAGCTGTATATCCTGGATCAGGAACTAATATAATATCTCCCGGATTCGCATAAACCATAGGTAAATGAACGAGTCCGTCCTGTGACCCCATTAATAATAAAACTTCTTTATCGGCATTTAATATAACATTATGAGTGTTGTTGTAATATTCAGTTACAGCTTCGTGAAATTCTTGAATACCACTTAATGTGTATCCATAGCTTTCTTTTTGATTTGCTGTATGTACCATTTCTTCTCTTACGAAATCAGCAGGTGGCATATCAGGATTCCCGATACTTAAATCAATCATTTTGTGACCTGCTGCAATTTTTTCTTTTTTATAGGCCCCTAATTCACTAAATATAGAAGATTGGAATGCTTTCATTCTAGTTGCTAACGTGTAAGTCATCAAAACCCCTCCTAAAAAACAGTGTTTTCTTTCTGCGTTTTTAATTATTCTGAAAACACATGGTTACATTTTATCACTTTTTTGTGAAAATTAAAATGATTGACAAATTTAGAGGGAGGATAAAGAGATGGAATACAAAATAACGCAGAAAACATTTTCTGCGTTTGATATGAAGTGTAATCATTTCTTTTTATATGTACATAATTTTTCCACTGCATAAAAGTATACGTTTAATTTGCCATCGACAACTTTTAAAGTTTGATCTGATGTAAATGAGTTACCATAATCAATGTGATATACATTAGCATCCTTAACAAATGAGCCTTTGTATAAATCGTCTTTTTTCTTCGTTGTTTGCATCTCTACTAAATATTGAATGATTTTTTCTTTCTTTTCTTCTTTTACAACTGTTTCAAATTTATAAGATACAGGACAAAGACCGTTTTTGTTATCAATGACTTCCCAAGTACCGTATATGTCATTATTGCTACATCCACTGAGTAGTATAATGAATAGTGGAATAAGTAATAGAACCTTTTTCATTTTGTACTCCTTTCTTTTCATTTTCGATAAACGTGCGAATGCGATAGGAATATTGTAATAAATAAAGTTTAAATTTTTATAAAGAATTATTTAATTTCATATAAAAATTTAGGGGAATTGAAAAAGCATGAATCAAGTGTATAGTCAGATTCATGCTGAGTACTGTAGCTTATGTTATGTCTCTTTTGAGGAAAAATAAAGAAGAAAGTAGGATCACAATTCCATTTGAAATATATACAATTGCAACAATAAAGGCTAATGTACCTGCGCCAAATCCAGCTTTATCAAATATAGAAGCGAATGCTGTAGTAGTCAAAAAGACAAGGGGAGTCAGTAGTGAAGATATAAAACCTGCGACAATTCTTCTTTTAAAGTTATGCTGAGAAAGGGAAATGGCTAAAAAGTTTAGGATGCTAAACATAACTATTACAAAAATAAAGATAATAAATAATTGCATACCATCAGACATTCCTACACCGCCTTGTTTTAGATAATAGTTTATATAATGTATTCGAAGGTAAGAGTGTTTACTCCTTTTAATAATTTCAATAAACGTAATAAATAAGATTATATACAACAAAGAAGCATGGATTAGTTTAATACTACTAAATCCATGCTTCTTTAATTATGTTATAAATTCGCAGATTGCGAAGGTTGTTTTTCATACTGTTTCTGTTTAGATAGCGATATGAAGGTAATGAATAATGAAATAACACCGAAAATAAGAACCATATATTGCAATCCAATCGTATCTAAGAAGAAGCCTGTGCCAAGTAAGACAATTTGGAACATCACTCTCTCAAACATATTACGGAATGAGAATAGACGGCCGTGATAGCTTTTTTCCACTTTTGTTTGGAAAATTGTCGACATAATAGGGAAGAAGCAACCGACACTAAAACCAAATAAACCAAATGATGTAAGAGACATCCATTTTATATCGCTAAAGAACAATGATAGATGTGCAAAAGCGGTACAAACTGCGAAGAAATATAGTAACTTTTCAGGTTTGAAATGGTCCGATAAACGTTTAATAACGAAGGCACCTAACATAAATGCGATACCTTCAATTGTATATATAAATCCTTTAATCGTTGGATCATGTTGCATTTCGCTAATATTAATTACCATTAAATTAAATCCAGCTATAAATAGTAGCGGGATAATACTTAATATAAGTGCTGTAAAAGCAATCGGAATTCCTTTTAAAATACGAAATACTTCCATAAAGCTATTATCTTTTGCCGCTTGTTTACTTGGTGTTGTTGATTTCTTATCTTCGAATTGTAGGAAGAAAGTTGAGAGGAATAATAAAGCGTACGCTGCCATTGAGAAGGCATACATATACTGTAAACTCATTACAACTAAAAGAATTCCACCTAGTGAAGTACCTGCAATACGAGCGATTGTACCTACATTCATATGTACACCGTTCATTTGTAATAATTCATGCTCACGTACGATGAGCGGGATTACAGATTGTAATGCAGGGAAATAAAATGCTGCTGAAATTTGAAGAGCAACCATAAATGCAATCATAAAGGCAATACTTTCAAATTGGATAGCGAAAAACATAAAAATAACACTTATAACACGACCAAATCCGGCGTAAAGAAGAACTTTTTTCTTTTCATATTGATCAATTATGCGACCTGCCATAGGACCAACTAGAACACCAGCTAATAGTCCGATAAATAATATAACTGATTTCATGAAATCAGAAGGGACATATTTTTGCATAAACTCAAGGTTACCAAGAATACCAAGCCATAACCCTAGACCAGCAATAAACTCCCCGATTAAAACAATCCAAACATTTTTATTACGCCACATAATATAAAACCTCTCCGTCTTTTAAAATGAAAAACTCGTATATAAAACCTCCTTATTTTATGTATTATTTTTAACGAAATTTTTTAGAGTCAGAGTCTATATTACGTGTTTCATGAATGGAATTCAATCTTTTTGATTTGTCAAAAATTTGATGTGTTAATAGATGAAACAAGTAAGTCCAAATGTACAAAACTTATGATTAAAAATTCATTGAAGGTAAGGAGAAATAAAATAAAAGCATCAAGAAATTATCACAAGTAAATGATATTTTTCTTGGTGCTTTTGTACTTAGGCCGAATATTCTTCTTTGCGTACTTCGAAAAATTCATTACGACGTAAGTAATTATAAACTTTCTCGGAAACCTCTTCTTCTTCAGACATTAAGAAACGATGATTAAAAGCATAGAAGGATTGACCTTTAATTAATTTTACGTAGTAAATTTTACACGCCTCCTCTAGCAAAATTAGTATTCACTTAATATTATGATGACCTATATGCTTGTGAATCATACTTGAAGTTTCAAAGTATAGAAGCGAAACAAATTAAAAAGCTTACAAAACTGTAATGTTGTTGTCACGTTTTCCGATAGTTAAAAATAACCAATCTCTTCTATACTACAAATAAGTTACATAAAATAAGGGGGTAAAAATGATGGATGAAGTGATTGGAGAAGTTGTAGCAGGAATTTGTGAATTTGTGGTGGAAGTAACAGCAGATGCTATTGGGAATTTAGTTTCTGGAAAGGATGAGGAAAAAGAAACATTATAATAGTTTGTAAAAGTATACAGATGATTAAACTATAAAGGTTGATTTCTAAAGGGAAGTCAGCTTTTTTATTTTTTACATTATATTAATATTATTTGAATATTCATTTGTTATTATGTTTATGAAACTCATAAAGGAGGTGAATAAATAAAGATGTCGAATTTAGAGGCTGATTTATCTGATTCTCGTTTAATTGTGGCGAATGTGGAGGAAAAGGAATATCACTTTATTGTTCGTGAACACCCGATTGTAGGAAAAATTATATCGCTATTGGAAAATGGAAAAGAATATGGTTTAATAGATAAACAAATTGCTAATAAAGATAAATTTATTAAATCGGAGCTTACTAAATTAGAGTATTTTAACATAGATGTTCTCTATCATACACCTGGATGGATATGGATTGGTATGGATCAATTTGGTTTACATGCTCGTGAGGCTACTTATAACGAAGTAGACGTTATTATGAAGTTGAAAGAGGATTTATATTATATAGATGTATATGAAAAAGTAAAAATGTAATTGATATTTGGTCAGGTTAGGGGACAAGTTCCCGTAGCCTTTTTTGTTTTATATGTAAACGGAAAATCGATTTTATGTTGATGATAGGACAGCATGATAAGAAGTGAGCTGAAAAGAGGATTTGAAAATACATAAAGAGAACTTTAATTATTATATGAATTTTATATGTAAATAACAATAGAAAGAAGATGATAAAATGAGTAAAGAAGAGCTTGTGAAACAACAGTTTGGTAATAATGCGGAGAAGTATGTAAAAAGTAAAATTCATGCTAAAGGACCGGATTTACAATATGTAGTTCAACAAGTTGAGTCTCGTCATAATAATCGTCTTCTTGATATTGCTACTGGCGGAGGACATGTTGCAAATGTATTAGCGCCATTGTTTAACGAAGTAGTTGCTTTAGACTTAACAGAAAAAATGTTAGAGAATGCAAAAAAATTTATTATAAGTAACGGCCATGAAAATGTGTCTTTTGTTGCTGGAAACGCTGAGAGTTTACCGTTTTCTGATAGTTCTTTTGATACAATTACGTGCCGAATTGCAGCACATCACTTTACGAATCCAGCTCAGTTTATTTATGAAGTAAATCGTACGTTAGAAGATAATGGATTGTTTATTTTAATAGATAATGTTTCACCGGAAAATAATGAATACGATACATTTTATAATTTTATAGAAAAAAAGCGGGATCCGAGTCATGAACGGGCTTTGAAAAAAACAGAATGGATTACCTTATTAGAGAAAAATGGTTTGCAAATGCAGTCATGTCTTACTTTTGACAAGGAATTTGATTTTGACTGGTGGTGCGATATGATGAATGTACCTTTGCAGAAGCGGGTGAAGTTAACAGAATGTATGATGAAAACATCAGTTGAAATGCAAGAATTCTTTAACATTCAATATGAAAATAATAAAATTATATCGTTTTATACTGAAATGGCATTGTTTGTATGTAAAAAAAGTTTAACATTAAAAAGATAAATTTCTTGCAGTCTTTCCAAAGTACGTTATACTTAGTAACAGAGAAAATGAGAATTGAGGAAATGTAATAATGATTCGCGTACGTATTGAAGGAACTGAAGAAGAAATGCTTGAATTTATGGAGAAAATGCCGGATATTCCTGGATTTGAAAAAACACATACGAGAGAACCAAGAAAAGGAAATAATCCAAAGTATGATTCAAGTAAAAATGTGCTAGCATATTTATCTTATAAAAAGATTGAAGTCGCCAATAAATAGGCGGCTTTTTTAGTTTACACCGTTTCACAGCCTTGTCTTTTTTACATACTAATAATAGTAGATAATGCTGAAGAGGGGTGAGTATAGTTAATAAGAAAATCATCTTTTTTGGAGACTTTGGTATTGATGATGCTGTGGCGTTAATTTATGCAAATAAAACATGTAAATTAGATATTTTAGGTATTGTTGCTGAATATGGGAATGTATCGCGAGAAATCGTAACAGAAAATGTGTATTTTTTAGAAAGATACTATGCTACAGAAGTAAAAATCATTGAGGGTGCAGCAAGACCGATGACAGCTGAAGAACCTTTGTTTTTTCCTGAAATTCATGGAGAGCACGGCCTAGGTCCCATTATTCCACCTGAAATGAGGATTTGTAAACGGGAAAATTTTTGTGAATTAATTAAATTAATTGAGCCTTGTCCAGAAGATATTATTATCGTAGCGACAGGACGATTAACAACATTGGCAACATTATTTTTATTATATCCAAATGTAATGGATAAAATATGTTCGTATTATATTATGGGCGGTGCGTTTTTATTTCCTGGTAACGTTACTCCTGTATCGGAGGCAAATTTTTATGGAGATCCAATTGCTGCAAATATTGTAATGAAGTACGCAAAGAATGCGACTATTTATCCATTAAATGTAACGCAACAGGCCCTAATTACGCCTGAAATGGTGGATATTATTAATAAAGAAGGAACAGGGCAGGCAAAGCTTATTAAACCAATGATTGATTTTTATTATGAGAACTTTTATAAAAAAGAATACCCGGGTATTGCTGGAAGTCCGATTCACGATTTGCTTCCGTTCATTTCATTTATAAATGATGATATTTTTGAATATAAAAAATCTGCAGTTTGGATTAGTACGACAAATGACGTAACAAGAGGACAAAGTGTGGCTGACTTTAGAAAAATAGCTGAGCCGACGAGGTTTGATGATCGGCCGATACAAAGAATTGCGGTTGGTTTTAATTATCCTGCATTTAAAGAAGAGTTTATGCGGACAATATTGAAGCCCGATTGTCCATGATAAGTGTAATATCTCAAGCTGCATAAATCGTTAGTCTAAAAAGTTAATTAACATGTATTGTTTTTACAAAAAAATACAGTTATGCTCCATGAATAACTTATGAAAAATGTAACATAACTAATGGTAAGCAATTGTTTCTAATTATATTTTGATTGGTGAAATATAAAGGAGGTTATCATATGATTTGGTCTTTAATCGTTGGTGGTATATTAGGGTGGCTTGCTAGCTTAATTACTGGTAGGGATGTACCAGGTGGTGTAATTGGTAATATTATTGCTGGTATTATTGGTTCTTGGATTGGTGGGAAATTACTTGGTAGTTTCGGCCCAGTAATCGGCGGATATGCAATTATTCCAGCTTTAATTGGTGCGATTATTTTAATCTTCATCGTAAGTTTCTTATTGCGAGCAATGCGAAAATAAATGTAAGGACTGTTTACATTTGTAAGCAGTCCTTTTTATATGTTATGCTAGTATTGTATTATACAATCAGGAGGTGTCAGCATTGAAAACATTTACAGTAAATTTCCATCAAGAAGATAATGCTAAAGCGACAACAGTACATAAATTAAGTGAAGAGGACTTCAATAAAGCGACAGAAAAAGGCACTCGTCATCTATTTGATTTAGATACAAATGTTGGATTCTTCGTATTCTTTGATGCAGAAGATGCAGAAGGAAATGATCAATACTTAATGTTACAATATGAAGGAGATCATGAAGAGCCAACTGCGTGCTACGGATTTGATTTAAAACTATACTATCAATTTTTAGCACTATACTTAAATGATCTTGAATTCCAAGGTGAAACTGATGAAGAAGAGGAAGAGTATGGTCCAATTCATCATTTAGCTCACTTACTTTATCATATTGTTGAAGATGGTAAGTCAATCGAAGTGTAAAAATACATATGTAAAGCTGTCCTTTTTGGACAGCTTTTTTCAATTTTTTAAGCATACTACACAAAGTTCTTGCTATAATTTATATATCTTGATGACTATATTATATGAGTAGGAAGTGAAGTATTTGTTTACTATTGAGAATTATAGAAATTCTTTAATAAAAGGACTAGAAGCAAAATCATCTGATTTAATTGAAAGATTAAAAGCAACAACACACCTTAATTATTATAAAGAAATAGATTTATTAGATTTTACTGTTTTTGTTCAGTCATTTGAACTGTCAATCGTTATGTTTTCAATGGATGGAGAAGCGAATGAAGTCTTTTATGAAGGAACTGAAGAAGGAATTTTTTCTGGTAGCTATGATGTAATGGATGATATTACATATTTTACGTTCAGTAGTGAAGAATCTGATGAATTTTGGGATTTTTACGAAAAAAATGATGCGAAGTTATCTGAACTTGAAACGAAAGTTATAGTAGAATGGTTTGCGACTTGCTGGAATAAAGCTGGTGGTATGAATGTTACATTACCTTCTTACGTTAGTTTTCATGATGATAATGAATGTTATGATTTACATAATGGTAAATGGATTTCTGATGGTGATAGATGGTTTGACTAAACAGAAAAAGCAACAAAGATAGCTCTTCTTTCTTTGTTGCTTTTTCTATATTTAAGGCAGGATTGTAGTGTAATTGGCGAGAAGGGATATATAAGGAGATGGGGGAAATGATTAATAATACAATTCCAAGTTTTTTAAAATTATGGGAAAGCACCGACGTAGAATTAGCAGTCCTCAATCAATACTTCACTTCGCATCCAGAGATATTTGAAGAATACTTTAAGTATCATTGTCCTAATACGAATGAATGTCTTTCTAATGCCATAAAACAATATCCCGCAAAAATAGAAGACATCCGTATCATTACTAAAACATTGCCAATCATTATCCAAGAGGTAACAAATGCATATCATAATAAATTTAACTTTGATGTAAAAATGAAATTTCATTTATTTGTTGGAGGATTTGGATCTAATGCATTCGTAGAGAGGGAGATCATTGGAGATATATTTTTTGCGGTAGAAAAATTATCTCCAGATTTGAATCATCTTCGTGTTATTGTCGCTCACGAAATAGGACATATATATCATAATGTTATGTTACAAAATAATGGAATGGATTGGGAGAAAGCTGAGTGGACCGATGCGGCAGTTAATTTGTATCGTGAAGGTGTTGCAACATACGTATCAAAGCAAATTGTGAAAGGTTTAAATGAATCCGTGTATTACTCATATGACGATGATGGTGAACGTTGGTTACAATATTGTATAGAAAATGAAGAACAAATAAAGAAACGTTTTTTGAAAGATTATATAGAAGGATGGACGTTTGAAAAAGAGAAAGAGTGGTTTCGGTTATCTGGCGGACAATATTTTGGATACAACCGACTCGGTTATTTTTTAGGAACAGCTTTTGTAGAATATGTTGCACAAGCATTGGGCGAGAGTGAAGTATTTACTTTTTGGAACAAACACAATTTGAAAAGAGGTGTAATGGATTGGTTATCGAAATGAATCAGATTATGATAGGGGGCTGAAATGTATGAGAGTGTATGTAAAGATAGGTATGTTATTTCTCGCTTTTACATGTATTTTTGCATTAGTAGCATGTAAAGGAACGGACGAAAAAAAGGAAACAGATCCAACAACGGAAAATAGTAAAAATGAACAGAATAATACTTCTGAAGAAAAGAAAGAGCCTGATGAAAAATCAAATAAGGAAGGGTCAACAAAACCAAAGATAGATCCAAGCACGAAAGATACAGTAATCAATCAAAAATCAATTAACCACGTTAAAGAATTATTTGAACTAGCGAAAGAAGGAAAAGTACCTAATGTTCCGTTCGCAGCGCATACAGGAGATATTGAAGAAATAGAAAAAGCGTGGGGGAAAGCAGATAAAACAGAACAAGCAGGAAACGGAATGTACGCTACCTTTACAAATAAAAATGTTTCCTTCGGTTTTAATAAAGGATCACAAGTTTTTGATGTACGCTCCTATCATGCAGAACTAAAATCAATTACATTACAAGAAATTGAAAAGGCATTAGGAAAACCAAACTCAGTTAAAGGAAATGGTGAAGATAAAATATATGTATATAAAGTAAACAATCAGTTTGAGTTAAAATTCATTATTCCAAAATCGACTGGTAAGGTAAATCATATTTCGGTATTTTCACCTGAGGATAGTATTAATAAAATGGCAGGGTAGGATAATAAAAAAGGATGTCACAAAAGTCGAAATCGATGACTATGTGACATCCTTTTTTTGGTGTAAATAAGAAACTTCCTTTTATAAAATATGATGGGGATGCTCTAAAACATCTTTTTGAATATCTTTTCTTCTTTTCTTACGCTCTAAATTTTGAACAAAAAGAGCTTGGATAATGCCGCCAATCATTAAGAAACAAGCACAACTATAAAATAGCATACTACCGTTTAGTTTACTTAATAAAACCGCACCGATAACAGGACCGCACGTTCGAGATACATCCCAGTGTAAGCCGTAAATTGAAAAATACAATCCACGTTTATCTGAAGGAGCGATTTCTGAAACAAATCGAAGTAAATGGTTTAAAGCAATACTTTCGCCAATGACTAAAAAGAGTAATGTGAAAAATAGTGACACGATTGTTGCTGAAAGGCCGTAGCCAATTGCAGCTACTATATAACAGGCATAAGAAATAATGATGATTTTGGCCATGGAAAATCTTTCAGACCACTTTACGAGGAAAATTTGTAGAATGATTTCCATAATAGCCCGGCATGTTGAAATAAAAGCGAGTATGAAAATGAAATTCGGAAATACATCTTCTGCGAAAATACGATAATTTGTCTCAGTTTGTGCATAAAAAAAGCTAATAGGCAGTGTAGAAACCATAAGTCCAATTACGGCGGAATGATTGCGTACAAACTGTTTTGGAGATGATACTTCAAGTTTTTGCTCGGGCATTGTAATTGCCGGAGCGGTTTCTGGGAGCTGAGTCCAAACAACTACTGCATAAACCATAAGTGTAATACTTTGCATCATAAATAAATATTCAGGATGAGTGTTATAAAAGACTGCACCAATTAAAGGGCCAATTACGGTACCAATTGCTCCCATCGTTTGCAGGAGGGCAAAAATTTCCGCTTGCTGCCCTTGTTTTGTTAAATCAGCAATTTGTGCTCGTTGGGCGGGAATATATAAGGAACGGCCAATACCATTTATGACGTATAACAATGCAAATATAAAAACGGATTGAGCGAAAACGAAACTACCGATTGCAACACCTTGTAGTAACAATCCTAGTAACATGATTTTCTTTCGTCCATATTTATCAGTAATTCCACCAGCAATTAGTGTAAATACGATGTCTGAAAGTGGTTGTAGCCCGAAAATAAGCATAGTAATCATTATATTACCGTTTAACATTTTATTAACATAAATAATCATAATGAGTGCTAACATGGATTCTGTTGTTCGAGTTAATAATTCACCGCCCAGTCTAATAATGATTGGTTTATTGTAACGTAATAAGAGATGATTCAATATTGTTTCCTCCTTTCTATATTGAAATGATAAGATGAAAGGAGAAATGGAAAAAGGGTAGAAACAAAAGGGGTTATTTTTCACCTTTTAGGGGGATTATGATGTTTATTTTAGATCAATATATTGAATTATGGTGTGCCTATGGTAAAGAGAGACAAGAAGGCGAACAATTTGAAGTAACAGTACAAATGATTGCAGAAACATTATTTTGTACAGAACGGAATAGTAAATTAATTATCAAAAAGTTAGATGAATTAAATTGGATTGCTTGGTTTCCAGGGCGCGGGAGAGGGAATCGTTCTAAATTAATATTTCAAAAGCAACCAATTCCACTAATTTTAGAAAGAGGAAAAGAATTAACGAAAAAAGGAGATGTGAAAAGTGGAATCTCATTTGTGGAGCGCTACAGCTCGCAATTTCCGTCAGTAAAGAAAGAGTATGAAGTTTGGATAGATTCCATATTTGGTCATCAAATAGAAAGGACATCCGAAGGGAGAAGAGATGTCCTTCGTTTGCAGGTTCAAATGAATTTAGATATTGCATTAGATCCGGTTTACGCTACGATGCGATCGGAATGTCATATGGTTAAACATATTTTTGATACACTCGTATATGTAAATGAGGAAACAAATTCTATAGAACCAAGACTTGCTTTTCAATGGGAATATAATGATGCTGAAAAGGTATGGACTTTTTATTTACGAAAAGGCGTTCGTCTTCATAATGGAAAACGACTTACTGTACATCATGTTATACATTCATTGAATCGATTTATGAAAGCTGAAAACAACCCACACGCATGGATGTTACAACATGTTGAAAGTTTCCGTGCAGTGGATGAATTTGTTGTTGAAATTCAATTACATACGGTAAATAGGATGTTTTTACATATGCTAAGCGCAGAACAGTGTTCTATCGTAATTGAAGATGAAGCAGGAAACTTCATAGGTACAGGGCCTTTTATATTACGAGAGAAGAATACACATTTATTTGCATTAGAAGTACATGATTTATATTATCGTGAAAGACCTTTTCTTGACCGAATTGAACTATTGAATGTAGAGAAAAATGTAAATACATATGACGTATTAATAAAGGCACAGTATAAAGATAAAGAAAATCTTAATAAAGAACTTTCACGGCTTGAATCGAATGTGACATATGTAACGTGTAATCTTGTAAAAAAAGGGCCAATGCAAGATGAGCTGTTTCGAAAAGCGCTATACAAAATTATTCATGGTGATAAAATCGTTCAAGAACTCGGCGGAGAACGTGGAGAAGTGGCAAAGAAACTAATATTAGCAAATGAAAGTATAGTAGATATTGACGAAGATATTCAAAGTTTAATTAAAAGGAGTACGTATCATAGTGAAGTGCTACAACTATACACATTTAAAGGACGAGATCACGTTGAAGATGCGCAATGGATACAAAAAGAGTGTGCGAAGTACGGGATTCGTGTAGAAAATAATTTTCTTGAAATAGAAGAGTTATTGGAAATAAATACGATACAAAAAGCTGATATGATGCACGATAGTGCAACGATTAGCGAACGAATAGAAGATAGTCTACTATACATGTTTCTTACAAAAAATAGTTTTATTCATGGGCAAAGCAGCATGGACTTTCATGCAATGTTATCTCCTTATTTCAAACAAGAACAAGTAGAGAATAGAGTTACACTGTTACGCGATATTGAGGACACATTGTTACGTCAAATTCATGTTATTCCTTTATATCGCAACAAACAACAAGTAACTTCTCATGAAAAAGTACAAAATATAATGATTAATTCACAAGGGTGGATTGATTTTTATAGAATATGGTTTAAACCTTGATAGATAAAGGCTCTTATGCATTTTTTATAAGATGTGTAAGAGCCTTTTTGTATGTAAAATAGGATTGTTTTACACATTGTTACGCTACTTGTGATAAAAGTCCATTTACAACGTAACAGTGTTATGTTACATTGTTATCAGGAGGGAGTGTTATACAGTTGAGTACAGATTTAATTTCAAAAAAAGATTTATTAGAACTTACTGGTATTTCATACGGACAGTTATATAGGTGGAAAAGAAAAAATTTAATACCGGAAGATTGGTTTGTACGAAAGTCTACATTCACGGGTCAGGAGACATTTTTTCCGAAAGAAAAGATTTTAGAGCGAATTGATAAAATCCAAACGATGAAAGAGGATCTATCACTTGATGAACTAGCGAATATGTTCTCACCGAGTGTGAGAGAAATTCTTTTAACGAAGGAAGACATTTTACGTAAGGGGATTGCATCAGAACCAGTTTTACAATTTTTCATAGAACAAACGAATAAAACAGCAGAGTTTCAATTTGTAGATATTCTTTATGTGTACATGTTAGAAGAATTACTACAATCGGGAGAGATTAGTTTAGAAGAAGGAAAAATGGTCTTGCAAGTTTTAAGTGAAAATTATGAAGCAATGAAACATAAAACGTGTGACTTAATCATTGTCCGAAAGTTAGGGATTTCTACATGTTTCTTAGTTTCAAACGTGGACGACTTAATTTTTGAAAAAGGCACCAAAATCGTTTTACGCGAAGCGATTATGAAATATACCGAAGCATTAAAAACTAAATTGTTGTAGTGGAGGAGAAAGTATGCGTACAGATAATTTGATTATAAATGGTTACGGTTCATCGAATGGCGGCGAGTTTCATAAAGTGCAATTAAACGGAAAAGGAACTGTGAATGGAGATGTTGAATGTGAGCAATTTGAATGTAACGGTTACGGAGCAGTTACTGGCGATTTGAAAAGTAACAGTGCACGAATTAGCGGATCTGGTAAAGTTGATGGCACGGTTCATGCTGAAACGATGCGAATTGATGGAAAAGCTACAATTACGCAAAATGTAAAGGCAAACAGTTTGAAAATTGCAGGAAAAGGTACGATAGGTGGAAATGTCACAGGTGAAGAATTTAAAGTTAATGGTCAAGCAACAATTGACGGTAATTGTGAAGTGGATACTTTTTCTTCAGAAGGACAATTTACAATTGGCGGATTATTAAGCGCTGATGAAATAAATATTAATATTCACGGTACATGTCGCGCGAAAGAAATTGGTGGTCAAACGATTAAAGTAAGACATAGATCAGGTACATTAAGTAGGCTATTTAAAACAGTATTTGGCTTGCGGTTAGAAGCTGAACTATTAGAAGGTGACAATATTGATATTGATTATGCTCACATAAGAACGGTAAGAGGAAACAATATTACAGTAGGACCGAACTGTGAGATTGAACTCATTGAATATACAGGTGTTCTAACTGTTGATAAAAGCGCAAATGTAAAAGAAATTAAGCAGGTTTAATGGGAGGGAGAAAGCACTATGGAACATCCACATAGTCTCACAGTAAATGGTTCCGGTAATTCAGCAGGCGGAGATTATAATAAAGTGAAGATACGCGGCGAAGGAACGATTTCTAATGATATGAGCTGTAATGAATTTAAAACGTACGGCACGAGTGATGTACGGGGTAATATGAAAGTAAAAAATTATGTTGTGTATGGAGATAGTGAAGTACAAGGAAATGTAGATGCAGAATATGTAAAAGTATATGGTAATACAAAAATGCATGGTGATGCACATATTGAAAAAACAAAAGTTAGAGGTATGATAGATATTGCTGGGAAACTTTCAGGTGATTTTGTCGATGTAAAAGGTGCTTTAAATGTGAGGGAAAATATTGAAGTAGAAGATTTATCATTAAATGGTGGTCTTGAAAGTGATGGATTACTTAATGCTGAAAATATTCAAATCTCACTTCGTTATGAAGGAAGTAAGGTAAGAGAAATTGGTGGTAAAAAAATTACGATTCGTAAAAAAGCGAGATTTCTTCCTTTTATTAGTCATGTTGGAAACCTCCAAACTTCAATTGTTGAAGGAGATGATATTTATTTAGAACATACGATTGCTGACGTAGTGAGAGGAAACAACGTTACAATTGGCCCTGGGTGTGAAATTAGTGTTGTAGAATATCATACTAGTTTTAATCAAAAGGGTAATACAGTTGTAAAAGAACATAAACAAATATAAGTAGTATGAGGGAGAGCAAGGTTATGGTTGAGAAGAATAATAAGCTCGGCTTTATTGTGGCGGGCTTATTGCTAGGTATTTTAATGGCATCAATGGATAATACCATTGTCGTAACAGCGATGGGAACGATCGTTGGTGACTTAGGAGGTCTTGAAAACTTTGTATGGGTCGTTTCTGCCTATATGGTCGCAGAAATGGCAGGTATGCCGATTTTCGGTAAACTATCAGATATGTATGGAAGAAAGAGATTCTTTATTTTTGGTTTAATCGTCTTTATGATTGGTTCGGCACTTTGTGGTACTGCTGAAAACATTACACAGTTAGGCATTTATCGTGCCATTCAAGGTATTGGCGGCGGGGCATTAGTACCGATTGCATTTACTATTGTTTTTGATATTTTCCCTCCTGAAAAGCGCGGGAAAATGGGTGGTTTATTCGGAGCAGTATTTGGATTATCAAGTATTTTCGGGCCATTACTTGGCGCATATATTACAGATTATATTAGTTGGCACTGGGTATTTTACATTAACTTACCTCTTGGCATTTTAGCACTTATTTTTATTACATTCTTTTATAAAGAATCACGAGTTCATAGAAAACAAAAAATTGATTGGTTCGGCGCAATTACTTTAGTTGGTGCAGTAGTTTCTTTAATGTTTGCTTTACCAATTAACTCATATAACAAACTATTACCTATAAAAAATAGAGAGGCCTATATGACCTCTCTATTTTTTGTGTTGTAATAGAAAACATTACTGTTGAATATGAAAATGGTTTCTACTACAATCGACTCATAACAACTCTTTTTTCTCATTTAGAAATTGCGTGTAGAAAAGAAGTTGTTTACAGAATTGTTCTCGTTGAGATTCATCCAGGCCTGCGAAAACCGTTTGGATCTCTTCGAGGATAATTTTTAATTGTTCTTCAGATTCTGGAATATTTCTTCCTAAAAGTGCATCGATTGATGTGTTAAAGAAACTGGCGATACGGTCTAAAGATTTTAAGTCGGGTTCATTAAAGTTGGTCTCTAAGTTACTAACCTGGCTACGACTTAATTGGACCATTTCTCCAAATTCCGCTTGTGTTAAAGAACGATTTGACCTGAATTTTTTTAAAGTTTCTCCAAAAGTGTTCATGCCTATTATTATAAATAAGGCATTATTTTTAAACTATAAATGCCAAGAAATTTGGCGTAAATTAATATTTCGAGAAGTTTTGTGGATGATGAAGGATCAACAACTAGAACAATTGTTCTGTTGGTGGTAGAATATTCTTGTGGGGATATTGGGATATTTTGAAAAAACTTTCTCAATATGATTTGAGAAAGAGCGAAACGAATGTTCTAAATTTTATGATAAGATGATGATAATAAAATAAAAGAACAAAAAAGACCCACGGCGTTACAGTGGTGAGGCCGCACTACTGTAACGTTTTACCCTAGTGTGAGTAGGGAAAACTTTCCATGAGTCAGCATTAAGTATAACATACTTCTCAGGCATACATAATTATCGTGATTGTTTTCCTATTGAGAAAAAGGGAGGAGTCTTGTGTTCTAGTCCTGAGGAGGAGGAACATGCGAGATTTGATGAAAGAGTTGAATAACACAATCCAGTCGATGAATATGAGCGTACGAAAAATAGCAAAAGAAATTAATGTAAGCAGAACAACGATTTCAAATGGTTTAGATTTAAAAACTGGAGAAATGAAATTCGACGTGTATGAAAAATTAGTGCACCATATATACAAAGACCCTTTAAAGCAAATAAAGATGATACGAAGTTTCATAGAAAAATGTTCCACTAGTATGAATGTAAGAAAGGCTTTAAGTTATAGCCAAGTAGCTGGAGAATATAAAGTAATAGAATCCCTAATTAAGAGGTTTAGTGAGAAAACTAAAGACGAGGACTTAAACAAGGTACAAAATGACGTACGTAAATATCTAAGTGTCTATAAATTATACAATCATAGGAATATGGATAAGAAACGGGGACAGGAACTATTAGATATAATTTATGAGACACGTGTTTCGTCAGATTCTGAGTGTCAGGCATTATTAAATACACTTCTAATGGCAGCCGAGTATGACAAACAAAGGTATAGTGCTATGTCATCGTATGCGGAAGCTGCTGAAGCGTATATCGCTAAGATGGATAATGGCTATGTTAAAGATTGTTTACGCATGCAGTATTTGGAACGAATTGCGTACACCCAGTTGCATGCTAATGAGGTAAATAACTGTAGAGCTACGTGCCACGAGATTATAAATTCTGAATTGAATTTTACAGTTGTAAAAGCAACAGCATACTGTTGTTTGGGTGAGAGTTACATCTTTGAGAACCCGTTAATGGCAGAAAAATATATTTTGAAAGCTGTCCAATGTTTAGAAGGAATAAGTTCACCGAAAGGGACACAAAAATATAATTCTTTCAAAACGACTCTTGCTTTTTTGTATATTGAGTTCGGGTTTAATTTAACTAATATAGATTTTGAGTGTATTAGTGATGGTGATCTTGCTTATTATGAGTGTTTATATGGTGATAAGCAAAATGGTTATAGAATTTTCGAAAGATTAAAAGAAAAAGGTCTATCAGCTTTTCAAATGTACTATCTTTGTAGAATTGAAAATGATACAATGATGGCAAGGAAATCTTTAGAAGAATTTGAAAAAACGGGAAGCTTAATATATGCGCAACTTCCGAAACACATTTTAATAACTGAAGGAGTGTTGTAACATGAAAAAATTTTTAATTACTACATTATGCGCAATGGCATTATCGATTGGGGTTATTGGTGTTGGTACAGATCAAACTAAAGATTTAGGTAAAGAAAAAATAAATGTACATACTGAAAAAGTACAATTAATGAAAGTTGATCCCGGTGGGATGTAGTATAAATTAATATTTAAAAAGACGCTACTCATAGTAGCGTCTTTCGTCTTTTTAAGGGGTGTCACGTTTTTGAATGTTTTGAGAAAATTGTACCATTTGATACATATTTCACAAACTATTAAGGATGAAGGGGAGGAATTATGGTGAAAAAAGAGACTGCAAAACAAGAAACAAAGCGTTTAATTGGGGAATTATTCGGAGCGGAAAAAGTAAGTTGTGATATGAATTATCTGATGGAAGAACTATACAAACAAGGACAGGTTACACCGGAACAGTACAAGCAGATTACAGCTATATTGCAACAAAAAAAGGAATAGCATCTGGCTAATCCTTTTTTATTTATTGCTGCTTTCTTTGTAGTACTTGTCTTAATAAAACATTTACAAGTTCTGCTTGTTCATCCGTAATTTCTACTCCGTCAGAATGAAGTCTCCCTTTATCTAAGAAATCTTTCACATTAAAGTTAAGGCCGTTAGGATTTTCTGTTCTTCCTAAAATAAAGTCCGTAGTAGTATCAAATATGTCTGCTAATTGCACTAGAACTTCGGCATTTGGTTTTCTTTTATTTGTCTCATATCCGCTATACGTAGAATCGTTTTTACCAATACGATCTGCGACTTCTTGCATTGTCCAGCCTCGTCTATTTCGTAAGAATTTTAATTGAGCTCCTATATTCATACTTTTTACCCCCGTTAAATTCTTTTTTATATTTTCTCTTGGTTTTATTTTTTATAAATTTCGTAAAAATATATAAAACGTTTTTTATTTTATGTGTTTTGGTTACTTATAAGATAACACTTTACTGGACAATTAGACAATGGTAAATACACGCATATTGCAAGTAAAAGCAGATGAAGGTTTACAAAAAAATAAAAATATCGCTTTACTTACTTGCAAAACGCCAGTATAATAAAAATCATTAAAGGTTGTCTGGAGGTGGACATATGAAAAGGACTTGGTTAGCGGATTTACGTGGGAAGAAGCGTATGTCACAGGCGGTTCTAGCAGATAAGGTTGGTGTGACCCCTGGGCACATTGCAGATTTAGAGACTGGTAGACGCGATCCAGGAGGAAAATTAGCCTTGCAAATCGCAATTGTACTCGGGTTCCCTATGGAACATTTTTATTTACCTAATTACTTGCGAAACGCCAGTAAAAAAGAGGTGAAACAATCATTCGAAATGGGTTTTCCACCTGAAGAAAAATTTTTAGAACAATATCCTCATTACATAAAGAAAACTGTAGGGGGTTAAGGATTATGGGAAAGAAGAAATCCTGTTTATACGTCCGTAACGAGTACTACGGTACAGAGAAAAAAGAATTGCTATTTCAAGAAGTATACGAAAAATATCTAGGTGTCAAAGTAACTGTTACACGAAAAAAGAAAGCGAAAGTAAAGGTAAGTTAAATCATTGAAAGGGGGTGATACACATGCAACGGTACGTGACTTATGCGACTCGATTAGTAAAAGCAAAGGACGTAAAAGCTGTATGTTGCGAAAGTAAAAATTTCTTCAAGAATGGATCAGAAGAACAAGCAGTGAACATCATGTTAAAGCTAACAGAAAGGAGTGAACGTGTTGGGCAACATTAATGAGATTTTCGTAGAAGGTTTCCAGTCACATACAAATAGCCATTTCAATTTAGGAAACGGACTGAATGTAATTACTGGACCATCTGATAGCGGGAAAACTGCCATCATAAGAGCGGTTCGCTGGGTAGCGTTTAACGAACCTCAAGGTGAGGCTTTCGTTAACGAATCAGTAGGACATGCAACGGTTGCAATTCATCTGGATAACGGCATTATTATTTCAAAGCACCGTAGGAAGGGTAAAACATCTTACAGAATCCAAACGGATCCAGGGGATGAAGGAAGTGTATTTGAAAAGTCAGAGGTACCTGAGGAAGTAAAGCAACTACTCGGTATTACAAAGCAAACATTCGGTGATTTTGTTACAGCTTTAAACTTTGCATTTCAGCTTGAAGCTCCGTTTCTAATAAGTGAAACACCATCATCAGGTGCAAAAGTACTTGGTAAGTTAGCGGGAACAGAAGCTGTAGATCTCGCAGTAAAAAGTGTATCAAAAGATACATATGCAGCAAGGCAAGAGAGATTACTAGCTGAAAAAGAGATTGAGAGATTAGCAGGTAACTTACTCGAGTACTTGGATGTGGATGATAAAGTACAGCAGTTAAAAACAGCGGAAAGTCTAATGGAACATGTAGAGGAATCGCATAAAAAGAAAGAGGTACTTCAGCAACTACAAACTCAACAAAAGATAGCGTTTGAAAAATTCCGTGTAGCGTTTGTTGAGGAAGAAAGGCTTTCAAAAGTTCCAGTTCTTATTCAAATACTTGAAGAAACAGAAAAAGACCAGCAGTGTCTGCAAACACTACTGGACTTACAAAAAAGATACGAGTCACTGTCCACCGCCAAGAAGACACTGACTGAAACATTAAAACAATTTGATGGATTAGTAGAAGTAAGTAACTTGTTACAAGATTCTACTAAATTTGAAGAAAGATATTCTTTGCTTTCTATCTTATCACAAAACTATAAAAAGTATAGTCAAGCATTACAAAATGTTCAATTACAGCTAGAGAGGTTAACTGTAGCTGAAAGCATTGATGTAGTTGTGATTGAAGAGGAAGTAAAGAAAACGGACGAATTAAATAAGCTATTTGTACAGCATAGCGTGATTAAACAACGCTATGAAAAAACAAGCATGGATGTAAACAGATTATCTGTACCTAGCGGCATGTCAGATCAACTACAAGAATGTGAAACAAGTAATGAACGTTTAAATCAGATGCATATGTTGCTTCACAAATTTGTAACTTCACACAAAGAATATACGAAGGTTATGAGTCGTGTGGACCATTTGCGTGTCCCTGAAGAAGCGGAAATAAAGGTAACAGAAGCTGAGAAAAACGTATCTCGTTTAGCTGAATTAAACGAGTTATTACGGAACTACATGATTTGGAATCAACGGGTTCGTCACAGTACAAGCACATTGGTGCTATACGAAAAGCACATTGAAAATTATACAAAGGAATTGGAAGAGACATGGAACGAGGCTGGTGGAGTTTGTCCGCTATGCGAATCGCCGATGTCTTTTGAACATTCTCATTAAGGAGTGATTCGTTGTGATTGATACAGAAAAAGTGAGCGACTTTCTGCAAACAGCTGAGCGGCTGAATAATTCATTAATGGAAATCAATGAGGTTATTGAATCTTTTGAAGATACATCAAATATTTTAAAGGTCTCACTATTTCATAAAAAATTTAATGAGGATCTACCGGTAAGTGGATTAGAAAGTGTAGACGAAAAAATTATTGATTTTAATATTCGACCTACTGTGTTGGCATGTTTAAAAGATCAAAAAAAGTTTCTTGAATCAGAGCTGCAAAATTTACTATCGAAACAATTCGAAGGGGGAAATGAGTAATGGACTTAAAACAACGTATTGAAATCGCAAAAGCAAATTTAAAGAAAGCTGAAACAGCAAAGATTCAAGCGGAGGCTGAAAAATCATCAGCAGAAAAACAATTAACGGAAATCGCTGAACAAATGGCGCAGTATGGGGTAACTCCTGATACAATCCAGGATGAAATCAACAAGCTTGATTTATCTGTTAAAGAAAACCTGGAGCATGTAGAACGACTCATCCCGCAGGTATAAGGAGGTTGTTCTCATGTACGAGCTTTTAAAAGCGAGAGCGGATATTTGTCAGGCAAGCGATAAATTGAAAATGAAAATTGGTCAACGAGACTTATTAGTAAGACAACAAAAAGGTGCCGAGGCGAGAAAAGCAAAAGCTGAAGCACAACTCGGTGAATTTGACTTAGTACAGATCCTTCTTCAAAAAACAAGTGATTATGCAAGGCAACAAGCAAAACGTCGTATTGAAGAAATTGTTACGTCAGCTCTTACAGTCGTATTCGATAAAGATTACAGATTCGAAATTGAAATAACTGTAAAAAGTAATCAACCGGTAGCCGAATACTGGCTACAGTCTGAAGATGTACGAACGCAATTGAAGCCACCTGATTATGATCGTGGTGGTGGTGTAGCAGACGTAGTAAGTTTAGCGCTCAGATTGGCTGTAGGAGAGATTAGTGGTGTAAGAGGTCCATTATTCTTAGATGAGGTCGGGAAGCACGTGAGTCAAGAATATGCGCCAAATGTGGCGTACTTCTTGAAGGAATACAGCATTAAATTTAATCGTCAAATTGTTCTTATTACGCACAGTGCTCATTTAGCTGAGATAGGTGACGTAGCACTTGGTGTGACTCAAAAACAAGGAAAAAGCATAGTAACTGCTTTATAGGAAAGGGAGATTTGGATAGGTGTATGAAATGCGAAATTAAAAATGCGTTAAAAGGTGCATTAGCAAATGCTGCAGGTCTAAAAATTACTGAGGAAGTTATAGGAAAAGCAACAGAAGCTCAGTTAAAAGAATTACAAGCTGCAGACGAAGCAGAGAAAGCTATTAAAAAACAACTTCAAGCTGAATATAAAGCTGAAATCGCACCAATTCGTAAAAAGTATCTGAAACGAACTGAGGAACTATTAAAACCAGTTTTTGAACGTCATGATATGGCTTGTACAGAAATTCAAAATGCTTTAGGTATCAAAGAAGACGACGATGTATCGATAGACCTTGGAACAGGTGAAGTTACAAAAGAAGTTATCAAAGAAAAAGAGACGAGTAACCTTCACTAGTTAGTAAAGGTACCTTATAGAACAAGAAAAAGCAGAGGTGAGGGTATGAAGTTTCTATATTTCGGTGATCCACATATACGAGGTACAAATCCTCGTAACCGCAAGGATAATTACAAAGAGGCATTAATTGCTAAGTTCCGTGAGATTTTTACACTAGCTAAATACAAAGGTGTGACAGCAATTATTGAACCTGGGGATACGTTTGATAGACCTGAGGTTACCACAAGCGTGTTACTAGAGTTTGCAAAGGTACTAAAAGAAAGTCCAGTTCCAATTTATACAACAGCTGGTAATCATGATATTTATGGATGCAATCTTGCAACGTATGAACGGACAAGCCTAAGAGTGCTGGAGTTAATCGTACCGCAGCTTACAGTCATAAATGATCCAAGACAAGCTAAAATGTTTCATCAAGATGGTAACCACGTACAGTTAACGTTTACACCTTACAGTGATCAAATTGATAAAGCTGGATATGGTTATTCACCAGAAGTTATTGAAGATTATGAGTCAACCAAAATACACGTAGCACACGGGATGCTACTTGATCATGATCCACCTTTTGATAGGTATACAAAAGTACAAGATGTAAATACAGAGGCGGATTTGGTTTTGTGTGGCCATGATCATACCGGCTTTGGGGTTTGTAATCGTTCGGATGGAAAAGTATTTGCGAATATCGGTAGTATCACACGTTTATCGGCTTCAGAAGCTGAGATTAGTAGACCAATACAGGTACTTCTTATCGATGTAAAATCTCCAGGTGTTTTTGATTTAGAACGGATTCCACTTCAAAGTGCAAAACCTGGTGAAGAAGTACTTGATCGTAGCCGGATTGAAGCAGAGAAGAAACGGGCGTATGCAATGGAGGAGTTTGCTTCCTTGATTCAAACGGAAACAGGAGAAGATGTTCTGGTTGATATAAATACGATTGTTGAGAGTATTGCCAAGACAGAGAGCATTAATTCTGACGTGGTAGAAATAGCGTTAACGAAAATAGCGGAAGCAAAGGAGGGATTATGGGCATGATTGTAACTAAACCACAATTTGATGAAAACGAATTAGGTGAAGGCACTCCGGTGCAATTATGTATTTCCAGTGAAAAAGAGAAAGACTGTAAAACAAATTGGAACGGTATTGTAGTTGGTTTTACCCCTCTAAAGTTAAAGGTTGCTGGCTACACACCGAAGTGGACTTTAGATATAGAAGTTGTAGAAATCAGTATTGACCAGGTTTTAAAAGAAAAGGTATCAATTGAAAAATTGGTTCGACCGATACGTTGCACAAATCCTGAGGAGGTTTCGATAAATGAGTGAATTAAATAAGCAAATTCGTAGTTTACAAGAAGTGCATGGAACAGAAAAGTTACTTGCAGCCGCAACAGAAATTTTAGGGAAGAAAGTGCCGACTGATTATGTACGTGTATTAGAACCACTTGAGTTACAAGCATCTTTACAACAAATCGATGCTGCAGTACAGGATGTTCTTGAAAAAGGTAAGGCACGTGAAGAAGCTTACGGACGAAAAGCGGAGCTAATTAAACAAAAAGTAAAACTAAAAACAGCTGTAGAACTAAAAGAAGCTGAAGCATTTATGCAAATCCAAGGTGAAGGTCGTAATCAATTTGCTTATGTAAATGATCAAAAAGTCGCTCTTACGAATGATACATTACGTGATGCGTATCGTCAGCACTACAGTAAAGAAGAACGTCAACAGCTCACTGAAGTAGAACAGGAATTAGCTTCAATTGATATTAAAATTTATCAAACAAAAGATGCTTGGGAAACAGCAAAAGAATCAGCAGATCTTGTAAAAGCAAAAGCATATGTACAAGCGAATCTACTGAAGTTTTTAGCGTAGGAGGTTGCTATGGATCCAAAGCAAACAGCAATGAGGAATAAACAACGTGAACGTCAACAACGGGGTGATGATTTTCAAGCTGAAATCAGAAGAAGCTGGAGAGAGATCCCGAATGTATGGCGCATGAGAATAGCAGATGGTGCAGGTGCAACTCGTCCAGGTGATGAGATTGTATTAACACCTGAAGTAAATATACTAGCTGAAATGAAACGTACTGAGAGTCGTAGATTTTCACTAGATTATATGAGGCCGAATCAGATTCTCGGTTTACGAGACTTTGATCAAATTATTGATAGAAATTTAGGTCTTGTGTTTATCAGTTTTCTAAATGATAGCAAGGGTCTTGACGAGGCTTATGCATTTAGACTTATTACAGCTCTTATTCATATGAAAAAACGAAATGTGAACCATATAAAGCTTGAAGAATTTCAAAATCAGATGGTTCCTTGTGTACTACTTCCAAGGCTTACATACCACGAACCTTCTTATGATCTATCGGGGGTGCTTACTTGCTACAAATCTTTGTAAAACACAACATCCGAATAAGAGGCGCTAGTACACCTCTTAAGGCGGCGATTACTAAGGCACTAACTTTTGATAATCCAGCATATGTGAAAGCGAAAAAACAACGTAGACCTACGTGGGGGATACAAGCAAAACTTGAATTGTTTGTATATGACAAAGGAGATATTGTCACACCCAGAGGTTTTCTCAAGAATCTAGAAGATGTATTGAAAAACTTAGGATACGATCCAGGTAAAGTTATTACCTCACAGATTTCATATGGCCGAGATGTTAGTTTCGGAGCATGGAATGACGGATTCGTTTTAAAAGAAGACCAGACACCGATGGTACAAGCACTTATGCAAGAAAACGGAATAGGAGTTGCACCAGCTGGTTCTGGTAAAACAGTAATGGGGATGCGTTATATCTACGAAAAAGGTAAAGCGGCCCTATGGCTCACGCACACAAAAGATTTAATGTATCAATCCGCAAAGCGAGCAAAGGCTACAATGCCTGATATCGGTCGTATCGGCTTTTTCGGTGACGGGGTACATGATTGGGGAGACGGTAAATTAATCGTTGCTACAGTGCAAACTTTGCAGCGAAATCCACATTTAATTGATGCGCTGAACGATTTTATCGGGACAGTAGTAGTAGATGAGGCCCATCATTTTCCCGCGGTACAGTTCATTGAAACGGCTGGGAAATTAACTGCTGAAAATATGATTGGTCTCACGGCAACACCTTCTCGAAAAGATGGATTAGAAATCTATATGTACAACGGTGTAGGACCAAAGGTGTATGAGATTAGTAGGGACGGAATGTATGAAGCTGGGAGACTAATAAAGCCAAATGTGAAATTTGTATACACCGAGTTTAATTACGAAACGGCAAGTAACCGAAACGAGATTGATAGTGTAGATGCAGGAGGAGAAGATCTTGACTACACAGATCTAATTCGTCACCTCATTTCGGATAAGAAGCGTGCGAAATTAGTTGCTGAAAGTATCGTGGAGCATTATCCATTAGGACCTGCAATAGTCATTACGGAATCTGTCCGGTACTGTTTTGTCTTACAACAACTCGTACAAAAGTTATTGAAAGAAAGATACGGTGATACGTATTACGGGAAACCGATTCATACAGCTGTAGTGCACGGCGGAATCAGTCGTTACACCTGGAGAAAAGCAAAAAATGAAAAACATGCACAGCAGCTTATCGATAACGGTTATGCAGTCGAGAAAAAGCAAGGTAAGTACGGTTGGCAGGTAAAGGTTGCACAGTATTCAGAAAAGGAAATTCGTGAATGGCAAGTAACAAAGCAAAAACGTAAAGACATTTTAGAAGCGTGTGACCGAAAAGAAGTAGATATTTTATTTGCCACACAGTTAGCGCGTGAAGGATTGGACATGCAGCATTTAGCAGTTGGCCATATGGTAATGCCGAAACGTGGTGATTCTCGTGAAAGTAATAGCGGTTCATCGGTAGAGCAAGAAATTGGACGTATTATGCGACCTGATCGGAACAATCCGGATAAAGAAGCGTACTGGTTCGATTACGTTGACTACAATGTTGGGGTGTTTAAGGACCAATACCATAGCCGCAGAAAAGTATACAGCAGAATCGGTTTAACAGTACCAAGAAAGCCGAAAACAGAGCGTGATACAGTAGCTAATTTCTTAAATGATATGCCTTGGTGAAAGGGGTGATAATGATGGGAAAGTACGAGTATGTAGGTGCACTTTATGAAATCACAGAACTAATTGCTTCAGCGAAAGAGGTGAAGTAAGTGGGTTTGAAAGACACAGGCAAAAAAATAGTAAGAAAAATGATAAGGATATTTGCAAGAGGATCGGGTAAAAGTTTTCCCCTTCAACGAGGAAAATCAATGCTTGTTGAAATTCCAGAATATGACCCGAAAGATTACGAAATCTCGTATAACAGAAAAGTGACTTATCGAAAAAAGAAAAGCCAAGCAAAACGAAAAGCATGGAAAAAATACGGCCTACAAGGGCGCGGGAGGAAGAAATAATGACTCAAGAAACAAACCAAAATGAAGTAGTGGTACAAAATAATGCGGTGGCGAAAACAAATACTGGAAGTAATTATATTACAGCTATTTTAGAAGAAACAAAGCAGGGGTTCGTAGAAGCGAATAACGGACTTGATATGGATTTCGTCCGAATGGGCGAATGGTTAACGGTTAACAAGAAAGGGAATTTCGTAGAAAAAGATGATGAAAATGTAACGTACGGTGACAGTATCGATGTAGTAATCGGATATGGTGAGCAACGTTGGTCTGTATGGGGAAAACAAGACTCTCCTGAAGACGGTCAATTAATCGTAGCGGAAAAAACAAAGGAAGATGCGGAAGTTGTATTCAATCAGTGGTTAGCTGAGAATCCACAAGCGGAAGAACGTTATGAGTTAGACGATATTCAGCTTCGCTATATGGCATCAGTTGTTCCAGTATCGACATTAAGTCCAGACGACTTCCCACGTATCTACCTTATGAGCTTCAGTCCAACAGATACTATCATTTTCGGTCGTTTTGCGATGAGTGTGTATACAGGTAAATATAAAGCATTAGGTGTTCCATCTAAACTAGGTGTCAATAAAATTGTTACACGTTTGGTAACTACAGAACGTAAGAGTCGTACAAATGCGAGTCAGCAATGGATCGGTATTGACTTCAAGCCTGTAGGTGTATTTAAACCAGAAGATTACGGAATTAATGTAGAAGAAACAGAACAAGCTTCAGAATAATTAAGGAGGGCGTCTACAAATGGCAAAAAAGAAAGATAAAACAAGTGAATATCAATATGTAGACGCATGGTACAGCAATCAGAACGGTAGAAGCATTCCGTGGAAACGAATCCCTTCTTCTGAAGTGAAGCAATTCCAAACGGGAGAGGCATTCAATTTCAATTGCTTTGCTACAGTTCAACGATTTGCGAACGACACAAAAGTAAAGGGGGAGGCATTTATTGCTCCCCTATATTTTGACCTTGACCATGCGGAAGATCCATCAGTCAGCCAAAAGGATGCAGTAAAACTAGTGGAATTTTTTACGAAAGAAATGGATATTCGTGAATCGGATATGTGGATTTACTTTTCTGGATCAAAAGGATTCCACATCTTAATAAGCTCCGATGCACTCGGTATTGAACCGAGAAACGACCTTCATAAAATCTTCAAGCATATGGCCGGGTACTTAGTCCATCGACTAGGACTCACGTCACTAGACCTGGTGGTGTATACAGAGAAACGAATGATTCGTTTACCAAACAGTATGCATCAAAAAACAAACCTATTTAAAACAGAAATTAGTGTAGATGAATTAAATAAATTAACACTGGAAGATATAAAAGATTTAGCTAAGTCACCAAGGCATCCAGACGACCTTCCTTTTACGGCAGAAGAACGTAAAAAGGCTATGAAATATAGACCTCGTACGGGATATTTACTAATAAATAAAACAGAAGAATACGAACAAGCTGCAGCAACAAGTGCTCGTAAGTATGCAAAAGAAGAATTTCAATTTAAAAAAGATAAACCACCGGCATGTGTAGTTGATATTTTAAACGGCGGTTGGAAAAAAGACGGTGACCGAAACCAAGCGACAGTACAGCTTGCTTGTTACTTCAAAGATGCAGGCTACACCAAGGAAGAAACAATGAAAGACCTGGAAGAGTGGGTACTAAAATTCACTTCTGAAAGTAATGAGTATGGTAAGCAACAGCGTGTAGCGAATACTCGAAGTGTAGTTGATGCGGTATACAGCGGAGATAATACATACAAATTTGGTTGTGCATTTATTCGCTCACTACATGGTGAAAAGAAGCCGGGGAGCAAAGAATATGAACGCGTAGCATGTGCTGGTGATATGTGTCACTGCATTAAGAAAAACGCAGAGGAAGAAGAAAATGCAAAGCTCCTACATTTAGCAGAGACTGGTAACGCAGACCTTACCGGAAAGCTAGTGAAAACTCGTGTCATGGTTGCAGGTAAAAAGCATACACCTTATATCATTCCGAAAAACATTGAGTACCATTGCTGGGGTAGAGAAAGTTGTAAAAAGGTACATTGCCCTCTATACGATATTCATACGCATACTGGCTATAAAGACTTAGGTGTTAGTGATCGGGAAGTCATCCAAATGACAGGTGTAGGTGACGATAATATCAAAGGCATTTTACGAGAAATCTCAGGCATTCCAAATTGCCCGAAATATAATACGGATATTTTAGAGAACATGAATGTGGAAGAATTACTTGTAATCCCTATGGCTGAAGAAGATGACGAAAAACAAGAGCAACATAAAGGGAATTATGTACTACGAAAAGTGTACGCCGTAAATGGATTAAACGTAAGCGAGAACAAGTACTACGAATTAACCGGTTATGTATACCCGCATCCAAAGAATCAGGAGTCAACACTACTTATAAAGAGTGCGACACCGCTTCAGGATGTGGTTGAAAGTTTTGAGTTAAATGAACAAGTGAAAGAGGATTTAGCAACATTTCAGCCGGCGGATTATACAGCTGAATCGATTGAGCAGAAGTTAGGGGCTATTTGTAACGATTTAACGTACAACGTAACCCACATTGTAGAACGTGATGAAACGTTACTTGCAGTACTTCTTACTTTCCATAGCGTATTGCGTTTCCGAATACCGTGGGACTTAAATCCTATACGTGGATGGGCAGAATTAAAAATAGTAGGTGATACAGGTACTGGTAAGTCAGCACTCATCGAAAAAGTAATGAAATATGTAGGACTTGGTACTCGAGTAAATGCGGAAAGTACATCACGTACAGGTCTAACGTACAAGATGGAACAGTCAGGTGCTCAAGGTGCATGGTACATCGTTTGGGGTGCATGGCCGTTGGCTGATAAAGAAATGATTTGGATCGATGAGGATACAGGTATTACAAAAGACGATTACGGTGAAATGACACTTGCGCGTTCTGATGGAAAACTAGAAGTAAAACGAGCTGTAACAGCTGAAACACCTTGTCGTGTACGTGCCATTATGTCAGGGAACGTACCGAAAGGAAAACGACTGGCTGATTACTCTCAAGGTGCAGAAAGCTTAAAAGATATTTTTAATAACGAGGATATTAGGCGATTTGACTTTGCAGTCTTTATGCGAGCGAGTGATGTGGATCCTGAATTATATAACCAAACACTTGCAACGTATCCATCAATTATTCAAAAAGATACTTTGAAAAATAACATCTTATTTGCTTGGTCACGTAAGCCAGAAGATGTGCTGTTTACAGACGGCACAATCGATAAAGTACTGGAGGTTGCGACAGACCTTGCAAAAGTATATGGAAACGCAAATGATATACCTCTTGTTTCTCCTTCAGATCAACGGAATAAAGTAGCACGATTAGCAGTTGCGCTTGCAGCTCTTACACATTCAGTTGATGAATCGGGGGAAAGAATTCAAGTTTGGCCAGGACATGTTGAGTTTATGGGGGAGTACTTAAAAGCGTTATACAATGCTCCGGGTTGTGGCTTAAATTACTATGCTCGTTTGGCTATAAAAGAGGAAGAAATGACAGAAGAAAGATATCAGAAGTTTACGACAGATCTAAAAAAAATCGATACATTAACAGGTGAAATGAAGTTCTACGAATTTATTAAACTATTCGCTCAACAGAAGTACTTACGCCTTGGTGATGTTGAGGCCATGTTATCCATCGATAAAGAAGAAGCGAAAGCAATTGTAAATCAATTAGCGAAAATGAGGATGATCCTTTTAACAAGTGGTGGCTATCGAAAAACGCCACGCTTTAATGCATACATTGCATATTGCATGAAGAAAGGTCTCTTTGATCATATACAAGATGAGTACTACTAATTATATGGACAAGCACTACAAATATGACTGGAAGTGAAACTATGAAACTCGGAAGTTTGTTTGGGAAACCAAAAACATTAGCAAGTAGTAAAAAACAGGTACCGGTAAAAGAATCAAAATTAGCGGTAGAAATGGAAAAAAAGAAGAAGCCAGGGCAATTTGATATTGTTTGGCCAAAAGTAGAACCACAACAAGTGAAAGATTATAAAGCGATTCTTACAGTCTCGGAGTTAAAGAAATACCTTGAGCGTTGTATACAGACGGGTAAGGCAGGATTTGATTGGGAGACTGCAGCAAGTGAAGAAATTAGAGCGCATTATAAAAAGGCGTTTGAAGGTATAGAAGAAGCAGCTGCTGCAGGTGTTATTGATGAGAAAGAAGCAGAAAGCCAACGAGAGAGCTTAGAAAAAGCATATTTAAAAACACCACTGGATCCGTGGAAAGGTGAAATATGTACTGTATCTTTATCAGCAGCCGCGCACGAGTCAAGAGTTGTTCCGATCTCACATAAAGTTGGCCAAGTATTTGAACCGAGTATGGATAGGGACGAAGCTAGAAAACTTGTACTAGATTTACTCGATGAGTACTTATTCAAAAATGAAAAAGTATTAAAGATTGCGGTCAACTTATCTTTTGAAACGAAATATGCAGCGAAGTACGGTAAGTATATCTTAGGGAAAGTAGCAGATCCATTGATTATGTGGGTACGGTGTTTACAAATTGCAGCACCTCAAAAGATTAATAACCCGAAAAAACCGACAAGTGGATGGGGGTTAAAACCTGCTACAAAACACATTTTTGGCGTAACGATGAACGACTTCTCAGCACTTTTAAAGAAATACAAGATTGATTTCTTTGATGAAATTGATGCAAGTAAGGGAGAAGGATTACTTTACTCGGCTGAGGACGCTGATTATGCAGTACAGCATTACGAATATTGGTCTCAAATTGCGTCTCAAATTCCGCGATATGAGGAATGGCTCCATAATATTGAAATGCCGTTCACACGTGTTATCGGTCTTATGGAGTACTGGGGAATGCATTGGGATCCAAACCTTGCCACGCAAAAGAAACAAGAAGCTGAAATTATGCAAGAGCAAGCTGCTGAACGTATCAAACAAATTGCAAAAGAAACGTTCAACGTTGATATAAAAACGGGTAAATCAGGAAAGACGAACGAAGTAAAAAGTTTAATGTTTGATTACTTAAAAATACCGGTGGCTAAATACGGAAAAACAGGTGCGAGCCTTGACCAAGAGGCGCTTATCGATATGGCATTTATGCTTGAGAACAAACTGAATGACATCGATGAGGAAAAGTATCTCAGTATTCCATTACCTGAAAATTGGGAAAGTATTGATCCGGAGAAAGATCCTACATTAGATAAATTGGAGCGCGGGGCAATTCGTATCGCGAAGCGTGAACAGCATCCTTATAAAGAACAAGCACTGGAAGTAATTGATCAACTGAAGAAAATTCAAAAATACACAACATTACTTTCTTCACACATCGTAGGACGTGAAAAGTACTTGAATTTCATGAGCGGACGGATACATGCGGGATATAGTCCATTTACGGAAACAGGACGTTTGAATAGTTTTAATCCGAATGGACAAAACGTACCGAGACCTGATAATGACGAATTTAAAATTAGAAACTTCTTTGTACCAAGGCCAGGAAAGATATTATTCTTCATTGACTTCTCAGGTTTCGAGCTTCGCTTAATGGCATGGAAATCGGGAGATGAAGTCATGATTGAATTGTTTAACACAGGCGGTGATATGCACCGTAGAACAGCGTCTGTAATGACTGGAAAACCTGAGGATGAAATTGTAAAGAAAGAACGTACAGATGCAAAAGCAGGAAACTTCGGCATCTCTTATGGTGGTACAGAACACGCTTTACAGTTCACATTTAAAACAAAATACATGATCCGTAAAACATTAGATGAGTGTGCACAGATTGTAAATGCAGTTAAAACAGCATACAAACGCATACCTGAGTATCAGCGCAAAATTGTTTTAGAAGCACGGGAGCAAGGCTATGTTCAAACAATCTATGGATATATGAGATTACTACCAGGCATTAATAGCGCGAATAGAAGAGATCGTGGCTCAGCTGAAAGACAAGCAGCGAATACACCAGTACAAGGTAGTGCGGCTGACATTATGAAAAAAGTACAAAGTGAAATTTATGAATCTATCGGCAAACAAGAAGGTGTACTTGCTCATGGTAGTGTCGATATGATTGCACAAATCCACGATGAAATCATTTTTGAAATAGATGATGATCCAGAAATTATGGTAGCAGCAGAAAAACAAATTAAACAAGTTATGGAGCAACCTCCAGTACCAGGATTTCCAGTTCCGATTGAAGCAGAAGGAAGTGTAGGTTATCGATGGGGCGAGAAAATGGGTGTTGAATCCTGGCTTAAACAAAGGGAGGAATAGCATGTGGGAAGAGGAGAGGGACCACGTAAATCGATGTTTGCAAAGCGTCATGCAACAGCATTACCACGTGTAAAGCCAGCTAGAATTGTAGGAAGTATTGCTGGAGAACCGTACAACATGGTTTGGGTAGTAAGCTCATTAAGAAAAGATAAAAAGACGGGTGTTTTAGACCCGGTACCACAGGATCCATACGCAGAATTGTTATTCAAGAGTTGTTTTAAGAAATGGGGGAAAGACGATGAACGAGAAATTAAATCGTCAACAACGCCGAGCGAATGAACGTGAACGAAAGAAGACAAGGGAACGTCAAAGCTTTCATCGAGGTGAAGTGCAGCAAGTATCACTTTTATCGTATAAAGATGGCCGAACATTAGCATTACGTGCAGTAAAAGAAGTGTTAGGACTAGGTCCAGTACGTTTAGAGCGTGTACAGAAGCGATTAGAAGAACTAGAAAACGAGAATTTCAATGAACTATTTTTAGAGCATTTAAGAAAATAAAAAGCTGTAGAAAGGAAGTGCAGTTGTGGGTGGTAGACAGCAAGGAAAGGGGTACGAGAATCGGAAAAGTGATCGGAAGATGGAAAGATTAAAACGTGAAATGGTTAAGCAAAAAAGAAAAGTAGCAAAAGGTGAGCCACGAAAGGCGGTAGTGTACTTGAACAATTTGGAGCAACAGTTAAAGGATGTAATGCAAGAAAATCGTGATTTGCAGTTAGAAGTTGATTTATACAAGTCTCAGGTGAAAGTGAAAGACAATTACGCAAAACGTGTAGTGTACGAAAATAAAGAATTACGGGAACAGATTAAAAATTTACGCAAAAAATTTTTAGCAGTAGTTGTTTCTTATATGGTGGTAGCGATCATTGTTAGCTTTGTGATTGCTAGATAAGAAGGGAGCGGTTGAGATGTCTGTAGTGAAAGGTAACGAGTTCTGGAGGGAGGTGTATTACTACATGGAAGAGCATAATTGCTATAAAGATGAGGCTGTAAAAGCAGTAGAGGCTCAGTTCAGTAATAAGGACGAAAAAAGATTAGAAATCATTGAAGCTGTAAAAGAAAAGTTGATGTATGCAGGGATACCAGAAAAGGACTCTTTAAAATTCGCAGAAACTGCACCCTTTGTTAATTCCTTAACTGGTGCCGGTGTAGAAAGAATGGTAAGAAGTTTTATAGCCTTATATAAAAAAGGGGAGTGTGCAAAACAATGAACATCGTACATTTATTCCAGCTTCAAAAAGAGCTTGATAACAAGATTGCGGAAAAACATGGTTTGCAAAACGTATCGTTGTTTCAGGAAAAGAAGTTATCATTTCGTGATGAATTAAGTGAGTTACTTCATGTGTGGCGTGGCCATAAGTATTGGAGCGCTAACAACAAACCAATTACAAAAGCAGTGCGTAATGAAGGACAGATGATGGAAGAGGACAAGGAGTATTACAATCCGTTGTTAGACGAATTTGTTGATGCTCTTGACTTTGCTTTATCGATTGGATTAGAACGTGAATGGAATAAATATATTGATGCTTTTGTAGTACGTAATAGCAATGGTAATACAAAAACAGAAATTATCGATGTATTTAACGATTTATATGAAAACAAATTGTGGACTGCAGCGCACTACATAACCCTGATGAATGATTTAGCATACTTAGGAGCTGCACTTGGATTCTCTGCTATTGAGATATACAACGCATATATAGAAAAAAATAAAATCAATCATGATCGTCAGGCATCCGGTTACTAAAAGGGGAGGCGAAATAGTGGGAAGGTACACATTATGGAGGAAGGAAGAAGTAGCGTATTTGGAGCAGTATTGGGGGATTTATAGTATCAAGCATATGGCCAAAAAATTCGGACGTTCAGTTGATGCTGTTAAATTAAAAGCGCAACGTATTGGGTTAGGGGACGCTCGTTTACATTTTGAGGGCATTACTATTTTGCAACTTTCTGAGGCCATAGGTGTTGATTATAACTGTATAAAAAGCTGGGGCAAGCGCTTCGGTTTTCCTATAAAACTTAAGTTGTTTTCAACGGAGCAAAAAGTAAAAGTTGTATACTATCGTGATTTATGGAAGTGGTTAAAAACACATAAACACGTGGTGGATTTTTCTAGAATCGAACCAGGTATTTTCGGTCCTGAGCCTGATTGGATGAAAGAAAAACGTAATGCGGATCTAGTGGCCAAAAAGAAACGTGGGAAGCCGTGGAGTGAAGACGATGATTTGTTGCTTAAAAGCTTAGTAAATGCATACCGCTATACTTATCCGGAAATCGCAGCACGTTTACAACGTACCGAGGGTTCTGTGAAACGAAGATTAATGGAACTAAAGATTAAAGCTAGACCTGTACGTATAGGTAACCATACAAAATATACACTGCAAGAAGTAAAACAAATTGTGGATTTATATGATCGAGGGTACAGCATAGATGTCATTGCAGAGAGATTAGGGAAAAGTGCATTAGGTGTTCGTGGAAAGATGGAAAGAATGGGGTATCGGTTTAAAGGGGGCGTTCCGATAGTATCTAAAGATGTTGTGATTTGACGTGATTTTTGTGTAGTAAAGGGATTTAGTAATGAGGAGGAAGCTAGAACAAAATAAACGAACTAGCTTCACTTCAAATATACATTCAAGACGTGGAAAGAATTGTTTTTAAAATAACTAATACGTGATGATTTTAAAAGGGAATTGTTTCTCGAGCCTCATGGACTTTATCAGGTAGTGGAATGACGGAATTAAATTTGTTATATAGCTTTACTTGAAAAGAAAAGTTTTTTCTAGAAGTAGTTATTTCTAATGTATTTTCACCGAAATTCAAATCACTGATATCACTGGCATGAAAGAATAAATGCCCCCTTAAGGAAGTGTATGGAGGAATATCAATAATAGGTTGTAGCCATTTATCGCTTATTTGAAATTCAAGCTTTCTCTCATCACCATCATAAAATTCTATATTATTATGTATTTGTTTTGCAGATTTTGTAGTAACAGGATATTCGGTTCCAGGTTTACTGTAAGAATTGAATTTAAATCTATTATTTAATTTAAATTCAATTATAGAGATTGGTAAAGCACTTTTGTTAGTAATAATAACATCCATAATGACTCTAAAATCACTCTGCCAATATACATCAGGTGTTTCGAAGTCGGTTCTGTCAGGTTTTATGATGTGGGCTGAAATGCCCTTTGGTTGAATGCATTCAATCTTGGCGCGGTTTCTCCAGAAATTTGCAAATGTAATAAAAAAAGTTGCTAAAGAAATAAAAAATGCTGCGATTGGAATTATGTTAGATTTTAAAAATTCAATCATAAGTACCTCCTTTTATTATCATTATACGATATGTATATTGAAGAGACAATTAACCTATTAAAAAACCTTATTTGGGTGAAAGGTGAGATAAAAATGTCCTTACTGGGGAGTTTGAAAAAAATCCAAGAAAAAGCCATTGATGAAAAAGTATTGGAATTTGCAGACGAAATGGAAGGTGCGATAACTGAAAGTGCTGCAAAGGGGTATTCAGGCTATAAGTATCAAATTCGTTA
Organism: Bacillus sp. FDAARGOS_527; assembly: GCF_003812125.1. Classification (NCBI taxonomy): domain Bacteria; kingdom Bacillati; phylum Bacillota; class Bacilli; order Caryophanales; family Bacillaceae; genus Bacillus; species Bacillus sp. FDAARGOS_527. Next base: position 1,985,995 of record NZ_CP033795.1, on the reverse strand, counting down.
TGATAATCCAGATAAGCATATGATGCTTACGGAAATTTTTATAGAAAAGTTACAAGAATTGATGGACGGTGTGAAAGTTGAATTTAAGGAAGAAGAAAAGAAGGGCCTTTTTGGATCCTACTATGAACACTACATTCATTTTAGCTGGATGGGTTAGATTTTTATAAATTTTATTTGATTAAGAAGCAAGGAGGAACCTTAAGTGAACAAAACAGAAGCCAATAAACATTTCCCACTATGGAAAGTCGAATTAGGTGAGTATGTGTATGGAAGAGACTCAGGTGCTCCGTGGTCAGATCCGGAGAATGATATCCGAAAAAGCGGATCCATAAAATACTATTCCAAAGCAGATGTTGATAGTGAATGGAAGCTGGAGTATTCAGAGGGAATGGGGACATTTGATTATGCTCTACACAAATCTGCAATCACATTAGGTGAGTTACAAATGCGTTATGGAATGGAACCAAAAGAAAACACGTCGATGTTTGAGTATAACGATAAGATGTTCATTTTTGAATATTGGTGCGCTAATCAGAAGTGTGTATGTGGTACGGCTATCGATGAGTATTACAACGATTACGAAGAGGATAACACTGTAAAAGCAGACATTATTAAATCTACAGTGTTCTTCTATGATAAAGATTGTCTAGTTATGAAGAATGGAAAGTTCTATCTTAACGGGAAAATGGTAGGTACGAAAGAAGAAATAAAGGAAAAACACGGTATTGAGTATTACCAAGCAGAGATGATGTATCCAGAGGATATAAGGGAGAAATTCTGTGAGTTATTTCCTGAAGCTACCTCGTATTACTCTTGGTCAGCCACGGGATACTTGAATAGGTTAGATAAAAAATAAAAGAGCAGCTAGCAAAAACTAACTGCTCAATTAGAGAGAAATACAGTCATGGATGAAAATCTTGATGTACAAATAGTGTATCCATAATTTGATATTTTATTCGAAAGAAGAGGGAGAATAATGAAACCAGTAAAAGCAAAATGTGAAGTGTGTGAGCACGTGTTTCGTGTCCAAATGCTCACAGCACGATTACCGAACCGTGTGGACAAGCATTACTTCATTTGTCCGAGCTGTAAAACGGAGTTTGTAAGTTATTATTCGAACCGCGAAATGAGACAGCTGCAGAAAGAAATTTCGAAATTATACAACGGTTTCCGTAAATGTTATACGAAGGAACAAGCAAAAGTGATTCAGGCGAAGATCGATAAAAAAGATTTAGAGTTTAAGTGGTTACGAGATAAATTGCGAACGGAAATTGAAAATAATTTACCAAACTAAAGGGGGACAACGTTATATGAGTATACCGAAACAATTGATGATTGGTAGTGTTCCGTATGATGTAGAAGTGGTAAACGGCTGGATTGATGAAAGGGAAAATGGCGAAGTAAGGATTGCTGAAGTAATGTATCACGAACAACATATCAAGATTTCGGATAACGTAACAAAGCATGAAGGAAAAATGAAAAACGTACTTCATGAAGCGATTCACGCAATGCTGTATGAATACGGATTGGATCGTTTAAATAAAGAAGCTAATGTCAATGCGTTAACTACAGTCTTTTTCGATTTTATTGAAAATAACATCCGTGGTGGTATCTCCAGCTTTGTAGGGTATGAATATCTAGTGCTTACATCTTCTGAAAAGAAAGTAGAGAAAGAGGATAATCTATCATTTATTAATACAGCAGCTGAACTTGTAGAGACGATTAATAAACATGCACCCAAAGTGGACGTATCAACGCTAGGGTCTGCAATGGCACAAGCAGAGGTTCATAAAACTATTGATTTTCAAGCAGTTAAGCCTGAGCAAATTCGTGATGTTATTAAAGACACCGTGAAAAATCGAAGTCGTAAACTACCAATCGTAGACGTCAATCGTGGCTCGTTCCCTATGGAAGACGTCGTTAAGATTACTAAGCAAAAAGATAGATCTGGTACATCAGATCCAGTGAAAGAAAAAGAAGAGGTGAATCCAATCCATTGGAAAACAGGTATTAAGTATGACGATGAGAGTACACCGAGATATCGTACACGCTATGAGTGCTGCATGTGTGGGAATCGCGGAAATCAATATGAGTATGAGGGGAATAAATTTACGAAATGCCACAATTGCAATGCGAAACTAAAGATAGTACCAGCTACGAAAAAAGGACTTCCTGAACGTGATTCATTCGGTAATTTTTACGTAGCTAATGATGAATACAGCGTCATTTTGGAAGGAGAATGAATATGAAGAATGTACCTACAAAAAACTTAAGTGAAGAGCTGGAAACACGTGATGGTGTTACGTCAGTACAGGTGAGTCCTCATGAAAAAATTGAAGTAGCTGGTATTACGGTTGAGGGTCCAGCAGTGATTCTGATTAATAAAGATTAGGGGGATTGGATGGAACTTATATACGAATATCCGATTTGGACAACGTGGTTTATCTGTGTAATATTTTTCGGTTTAGCAAGCGTTATTGAAACAATTAAGAAGTAAGGGGGCGGAAATATGAGAGCTATATTGAAAACAATTGATGGATCGGAGCACTGCATAGAAGAAGCGGATTTTATTTTGGAGGGTTACAACAAAATATCGGGAGCGTTGTTTGCAGAAGGAAACACGATAGACATTACTGATGACGAAAGACGTATTAAAGGAATTGTAAATATGAATTATGTTGCGGCTATTAAGTTTGAATATTGACAAAAGAAAAGGAGCTGAAGAGAAATGAAATCAACAGGTATCATTCGTAACATCGACCCACTAGGACGAATCGTAGTTCCAATGGAATTACGTCGTACATTAGATATTCAGGAAAAGGATCCAATGGAGATTTTCGTAGATGGTGAATCTATTATTCTACAAAAATATAATCCAAATGGTTCTTGCCAAATTACAGGTGAAGTTTCTGACCAAAATATCGAATTAGCTGGCGGGAAACTCGTACTGAGTCCCGAGGGAATCGACCAAGTTTTAGCGGAAATCGAATCACATTTGAAGGGGCGATAAAATGAGCGAACCGAATAAGCAATATACAAATATCGAACTGGAAATGATTTTGGATAACTTCGTAAAGGCGTTACCGGTGCAAATACGAATGCAGCGTGAGATGTCTAAATTACTTAAAGCGCGTTTTGATGCACTTGTTTCAGTAGGTTTTACGGAGCAACAAGCACTGGAAATCGTAAAGTCACGAGGTATAGAGTGAAAGGTTCGGAAGCAATTTTACGAGCGATGCACCAGGTAGGAGGAGAAATCCCGGCTACGCAGTTTGATACGTGGCTGGGACAACTCTCTCAGTTAGGACTACTGGAGCAGGTCACGAAAGATGATAAGCATGTTTATTATTACCGGCTTACGGATAACGCGAGACAGTTTTTAGCGAAGAAGGGTGTGAAGTGAGTATACTAATTGTTATTTGTATACGATGTCTCTACTATCATCGTTAATATCAAGTTTGTATTCATTACCTAATTCATCACGAAAGAATGTATCGGCTACTGTTCTACCATTCAATGTTGTTAAGTAAATACAGTAAAGTCTCTGGTTAATTCCTTGATAAGTCTCAGCTTCATACTTGAAGATGTTATGGCAAAGTTCTGCGATTTTTCTTGGAGCGCTGGATTCTTCTAATGCTATACCTTCTAGGATTCCTGCGATTTTTTGTTTTACGTTTTTTCTAATCAAGGGATTGGCACCAATTAATTCAATATTTTTAACTTCTCTATAGTCGGTATAGCTGCTAAACAGTTCACGATCTACACCTGAATTTACATGTAAACTATACTCATTCTTAACAGGGTCAAACTCCCCGATAAGAATATGTCCTAATGGTTCTGGAAAATCTCGTTCAACAAGGTGGTAATTATTAACTTGTTTATATAAGCCTTCAATACAAAAACGTACATTTTCATTTGTTAAACGTTTTTTGTCATATAAAGTCTGTCGTAATACTTGCGCGGTATGATATGTAGTTTCGAATCCGGAAGAACCTAAAAGCACGTTAGGTGTAATAACAGTTATTTTACGCGTATTCTCATTGTGGACGAAAAATTTATTCTCCAGTGTACGAGTATCACTCATCATTAGGATTCCGTTAGGTAATATAATGCCTGCAATTAAAGTCATCTGTTCCTCTCCATTCAAATTTTATTTATAAGCCTATATCTATATTATACCAGAAATAGAAAAAATGACTGTGGAGAGGAGCTTTGTAATTGTGTGTAGATAGCGTCAACAAGTTGTTTTTGAATTTAATAGGTCAATCGTTAAAGCAAGCAAAAAAAGCACTCTCCATCTCTGCGACGTCATTAAATCTTTCATCCAGAACTGAGTGAGTTCCTTTGTTATAGAATGCATCGAAACGATCATTAATATAAGCTCCTGTAGTTTCTCTACCAGTGAGGATAGTGTATAACAAGCGTGTTAATGCGTACACTTCATCACGAACTCCATAGGTAGCAAAACCACGTGAATGTAGGTTTGGATCATTTAAACTACCTCGTACTTCAGTGTTTTGTTGTGTAAATTCGCTTTGTTCTAGTTTAAGTAAACCGAAATCTGATAACTTAACCATTTTGCTATCTTCATAGTGCTTTATTAGAATGTTGGAAGTACTGATATCTCTATGGTAAACCTTTTTACTATGGATGTATTTGAAAGCTTTAAATATCTGTTTGATAATATAAAACTTACTAGAAAGGCTTGAGTTATTAGGGTCTTTTAAGAAATCATTAAGTGTTTCATCGGCATACTCCATGATGTATTGACGCTGATTTTCATCAAACCTGTAAACTTCAAGTATGAAGGGAGAATTTAACTTTTTCATTTCATTAAATTCGGTAACAAAGCGCGTATAATCACGTTTTGATATATCATCAAATGCTTTCTTAACGGCAAAAGTACGGTTGTAATATGGATCTTCGTATTTATAGACACTAGCGTAAGAGCCGTTTCCGATTTTTTAAGTTTATAAGAGTCTATAGAATTTGGTCTATCTATTTTAATTGTAGACTCCAATATGAAAATGGGATAGAATTCTTCGATTTCAATTTCATCGAAAAGTTCTGGAATCTCGCTACCTCTAACTTCCAGGAATTTTTTGCATTCAGTAAATAATCGACTGTAATAAGTTGCTAAATTAAATTGATATTCTGTATTGTGTAATTTCGTTTGATAATTACTGATTCTGCGTATTAGTTCAAGTAAATATCGACTGTCATCTGCCTTGAAATATCCATGAGGAATTCTAGTGTTTAAGTGGCTGAATATCTGGTTAAGTTCATAGTGGAGTGCAGAGAAAATTTGCTGTAATGGAAAGTCTATATTCTGATAAAGTTCATAATAAGTATTAATTTCATAATGGCTAAAGCGCGTTTGAATTACTTGAAGTTCTCGGTTTAAATAGTTGGTTAGTGCTTCTTGATTAGGTACCATGTTTACTCCTTTTTATATTCTTAATTTTAACTACTATAATATCAAAAAAATAGGATGTTGGCGAGCTAGATATTAAATGTCATAACGTATTAAGATAAAATTTTTTGAAAGAAAGCGGGTATAAAATGACTGAAGAAAACCGTAACTTACAAATCGATGGTGTAGACGTTCCGTTTTACGATGGATATGTGACGGTACAAGAAGGAGTTGTTACGGGCAAGCTCACCTGGAGTCTCCATGTTGTGGATTATGCGATAAGTGCTTTATCGGTTGGTAAATTACAGGATATTAATACGTTGATTAGAATGCATTATATTGCTTACTTCTAAATTAGAATTATATAATATTATTCATACGTATTTTTTGTTTAATAAAATTCTATTGAGGTGTAAGTATGTCATATTGTTATGAAATAAAAGATGTATTTAAAGACATGGATGAAGAAAAGAAAGGTATTTTTCTCACTTATTTATCTAAAGGTTTGGAAGAAAATGTGTTAGAAAAGAGAAGTAGTGGATCGTATACAGCTAAGAACAAGGAGGTTAGTTTTGCTTTAGAAGGTGAGTTTATGGGTAGAGACATCATTGAGTTGAATATTAAAGATGATAAAATAATAACCTTAATTTTCAACTCTTATTGGAAAGAAGGGGTTCTTGATTTTATAGAAGTATCCAGTGAAATGCCATTAGATGATTGGAAAGAATTTATAAATGATAAAATCACAAAAGCATTCGCAGCGGCTTTTGCACAAAAGATGGAAACATTTTTCTTTAGGCATGAATTTTACTACATCGGTGAAAAGTTGGATGGTGATTACTTTATAAATGGTTGGAGGATATCCCCTGGCACACCTGAATGTTCTTATTTGGGTGCTGAAAGTATGCTGTATTTTGATATGAAGATAGAAGGTATTAACAGAACGCATGCACTAACTAAATATGAGATTAGATGCAATGAAATTATGGCAATTTTATCCGTGGTTCTAGATAGAGGGTTTTATAAAAATAACTCTATTGAATATAGATGGGGAATTAGTGACGGGAAATCAAATTTATTTTTATTAGGCTACAAAGGGGAGGAGAAATATCCAACTGAAATGCCTAAGAAAGATAAAAAAAAATTAGGGACATATGTTGAACCAACTGAAAATGGTAGTGTAAGTTATAGCTTTAGTACAATGAAGCTACCTCAAAATATAAGAAAGTTATTCCGAGCTTATGAAAGTTTAGAATATGATGAAAAAACGGCTTTCATCAATGCAGCAAGGATGTATCAGTTGGCCTTATCGTTAGGGAAAAATAATGTAACAGTGAGTTCGTCTTATAGGATAGCAGCTCTCGATGCATTATCAAAGCCATTAAGAGAGGATTTCAAAAATAAAAATGCAATTATGTTATTGGTTCAAAAATATTGCCCTGGTAACGAGATTAAAATAGGAAGATTATACGACAGCATACGGTCCGCACATTTTCATCAAGGAGTTTTTAGGGAAAGCGACATAAATGGTTTTGAAAGGAATTTATTTTTGGGTCCTCAAGGATTATTTAGATATGAATCAGATTGGCTTATCAGAGATATTACAAGAACTGTTTTAGTCAAGTGGTTGACAGAAAAGATTCCTAACGATTGAATTCATCATTTGAAAATAGAGTTGTAATAAAAGTGGTAGGGAGGTTTTATTAGGCTCTAGATTTTAAGAAGAATCAGAATAACAATGGCTTGTTTCGAGATTCGGAGATTCACAGCTGTTTACACGAAAATTAAAATATATAGGTCTTATTCCTATTTACAAGCCTTATTTGGCATAAGTTAAGCACTTGGGTACTAGAGGGTAATATCATGTCACTATAAATGAATTTAAGGGAGTGACTACCTGTGTTTGTTAATTACTGGAATCCTTATCAAGACATGAAGTATCTGAATGCGAGTCCACGTTTGGATTTTAATTATCAAAACTATCCAGTTGAAACGTTAAATCATACTTGGAATTATGATGTTGCCTCGGATTATAACCAAAAACAATATCAGGATATACAACTATCTGCACCTCCATATAGAGCTACCACTAGGGATATTAATTTATACTCTAACTCGGCCTATAGAAACGATCTTGGAAATGGTTTTATGTCTTTTGAATGGCGTGGGGAAGCCGCTAATAATAATGAATTCCTGAGAGCTTCTTTAAAAACACCAGGAATGAAAGTTATTAGTGGAGGATGGGCTCCTTCAGGCTTTAACCCCTTGTATGCATTAGAAAGTTTTCCAAATAAAACAGATGAATGGGTAATTACAGTGCATAATCAGCAGACTGAAGGAGAACCAAGGGCAATTAGATTTTTTGTGATCGCAAAAGCCTAGATTCTATTTAATTTTGCATTTACACGAAAATAAAAATATATAAAAGAAAAGTTTTTAGGAGGGGGTCTAATACACTACAGTACTTAAAAAAGAAAAACAAAATAAAAAAGAACCCCCCTTAAAAAAATATAGCTTATATATATATAATATAAATATAAAACTAATAATTATATATTATATATATAGTATTATTTATTAATAGTTATATAGTATGTAATACTATTAATGGTTTAAGGTTTTTGTTTTAAGGGGTTTGATTTTCTGAGTCAGGAGGTTCGGAGATGACCAGAATTGATGGCTATGTTTCAAAGAAGACAATACGACTGTGGCTGGAGAATTACGAATCACTGGCTGTAGGTGATCGGTTCCCTGATGCGCCGCCTAGCTTTACGGGTCCTAATGCACAGGATGGGAAAAGTGATGGACGATTGAATAAGATTGTACTGGATCAGGCCATTAAACAATTACCGAAGAACATGCGGTATATTGTTATAGCGCGGTACGTGGTGAAGATTCCAAGGAAACGAATACTGCATAAGCTGAACATACACGCCAATGAATATTATAAGTACTGTGATAAAGCTGTAGATACACTCTATCGGATTATCAATGGAGATATGGTTGGCATGAACCAGCTAATAAAAAAAGTTGAACAGGACTTGACAAAGTAGGGTTTTTCTAGGTACAATTTATGCTAGGATAGGTATTCTGTGTACATATCCTCCATATATTCATAATGTCAAAAGCCAGGAACCACGTCATAGGTATCCTGGCTTTTTCTATGCCCGTTGGATTAGACTGACTGTGGCGTATATAGTAGGTAGAAACTGAGGTGACTACTGTAGTGGTTATCTAACTATCGGCAACACAAAAGGTGAAACCGATAGGTGTTTTTATCAGCCGAGCTCGCTGAGGGAGAAGGGCCTTTGAAACTCAGGGGGTCATAATCATTCATATCGGTTTCATAACTTAAAGGTTTTGACACTTTGTTATAGGTGTGATAGTATCAAGGTATCAAATGGTGTCATAACTTAGTGTCATTAGTTAAGGCCGAAATGGAGCTGATATGAATGAAGTACGGATATGCAAGGGTAAGTACGATTCACCAGGACTTAGAGGCACAGATTCAAACACTGGAGAAGGAAAGCTGTAGTATAATTTATTCAGAGAAGTTCACTGGTACAAAAGCTGATCGTCCTAAGTTTAAGGAACTACTTTCGATACTAGAGTCAGGAGACACATTGGTAGTTACAAAGCTGGATCGCTTTGCTCGTTCGACAGTTGATGCTATACAGACAGTAAGAGAGTTGTTTGAAAAAGGTGTGAAGGTACATGTATTGAACATGGGACTGATAGAGGATACGCCGACAGGTCGCTTAGTATTCAATGTCATGAGTGCGTTCGCAGAGTTTGAACGTGACATGATTGTTGAGCGGACACAAGAAGGTAAAGCAATTGCTAAGCAGCGTGAAGATTTTAGAGAAGGTAGACCGAAGAAGTTTAACAAGAAACAAATTGAGCATGCATTAGGCTTATTAGATAAGCATTCATATACGCAAGTAGAAGAAATGACTGGAATTAGTAAAAGTACATTAATACGGGCAAAAAAGAAAAAAGAGTCGGAAAAATAATTCCGGCTTTTTCTTTTTGGTCACAGAAAATTCAATCCCCCGGGGGAGGACAATTTTGATTAAGGGCTGGCAGGCGATCGTAACGTTCCGGCAGAATTTTTAAACTCGGGGGGTAAAATATGAATGGTATACGTATTCTTTCTAAAATCTTATTTACTTGATATGGAAAACCGGGTGTATAATTACCTACAAATGAGAATACATTTCTTCTATAAAACTTCAAAAAGGGTGATTATTTTGGGAAGTACAGCTAGGTCAATGCGATGGTTTATTGCACAACGATCTTCACAAAATTCAGGATGGTATAATATGGGGTGGTCAGGTGTGATAAATGACTATTCAGTAGTTCATATTTCTGCTGGAGAAGCGCGTCTGGTTAATGATCTTCATGGTACAAATCCAGGAAACGATTTATATGCGATACATCATTACAAAGGAAATAATCCTCCGTTTGCGAAAGTTTATGTAAAGAATGTTTGTCCTCATTCTGATGCTGGCGGTGGAGTTAACTTTTGGTTAGAAATAGAATCATCCCAACCTATAGATATTGTTGTAGATATTACTGTTTTTGACGCACCGGATCCAGATCACTTTGTGATTACTAAAAGCTAATAAATTAAGTATTTTACCAAAATACAATTTGTGTATAGTAAGTAACAATGGAATATAGGAGTTAAGTTTAAATTTCAAGGCAATCGATACTAAATCGGTTGCCTTTTTCTATTTCACGAAGAAAGGGGAGCAGCGAATCAATGGCTAAGTTAGACGAATTAAAGCAGAAACTCACGGCTAAACAAATTCAAGCAGCGTATTTACTTGTGGAAAACGAGTTGATGGAATCGAATAACGAAGAAAAAAGGACGCAAGATGAAATGGCTAACGAGCTAGGCATAAACCGTACGACGCTTTGGGAGTGGCGAACTAAGAATCAAGACTTTATTGCATTCAAGAGCGAAGTGGCTGACAGTTTCCTTGCAGAGAAGCGCGAGCAAGTGTACAGCAAGCTAATGCAATTAATTTTGGGACCGCAACCGAGTGTAAAAGCGATGCAATTGTACATGCAGCGTTTCGGTTTACTGACTGACAAGAAAGTAATCGAGGGTGATCTAGGAAATGCGACTCGTACTAATGCCGAAATCGAAGAACAGCTTGAGAAATTAAAAAAATTAACAGGCGAATAAAAGGAGGACGGGCTACATGGCATATATAGACGGTAAATGGTTAGCCCGTCAAGAACGTCAGGAGCGTATCAATCTTGTAGCAGAAAGGGCAAAGAAATTACAGGAGTTGTACGAAACTGGCGAGGCTACAGAATATTACATGGATACACTACTTGCTGACATCGATGAGCTAGAAAAGTTAAAAAGGGTGCACCGCGGGGAACATGACATGCTGTATTTCATGTATGAGTATTTCTCTGAAGAAGGGAATCCCGGTAATCCGGATAACTTAATTCCAGCTGGAGTAACGATGGATGACGCTGCAGAATTTCACCAAACGTTATGTGGGCTATTAGATGACATCACAACAGGTAGGGAGAAAAAGAAAAAAGTAGCCTGGAGTGTAGGACGTGGCCACGCGAAAACAGCTTATCTGAGTAATGGTTATTTGTGTCATCAAGTCGTGTATCGATTAAAGCAGTACATTGTTTTGATTTCTGAGACATCCGATGTAGCTGGTGACTTTATATCATGGGCGCGTGATCAGTTAAAGTACAACGAGAAATTACGTGAAGACTTCGGCATTTTGCTTCATGAACAAAAGAGCCGAAATGAAGTAGATAACGATAAAGAATTCGTGACTTTAACGAACACGAAAGTCGAAGCAAAAGGTATTGGGACTCAGGTACGTGGATTACGTCACGGTTCAAAAAGGGTTCAGCTTTATATTCTGGATGATTTGGAGAGTAAAGAAAATACCGCGACGGTTGATTTGATTGCAAAAAACAAACGCTGGTTCAAGGAAGAGTTGCTACCAGGTTTGAGTCGTCAAGAAGGTGCTTGTATTTACATGGGTACCATCGTTTGTTATGACAGTTTATTGCATCACGTGATTAAAAACCGGCGTGATTTCGTATCAAGATCGTTCCCAGCAATTCTAAATTGGTCAGAGCGTGAAGACTTATGGCAAGAATGGCGTGAGATTCGTCAGATTGATGATTCAGACTCGGCAGATCGTGCTCGTGAATTTTATGAGCAGAACAAAGAAGAAATGCTCCGGGGTACAAAAACATTATGGCCGTCACATTTCCCTTACATCGATTTGATGGAAATTAGGGAAGATGACGGAACAAAAGCGTTTAATCAGGAGTACTTATGCAACCCGACTGATGAGGAAAGACAGATATTTAAACCTAAATATTTTACGTACTGTACTGAAAGTGATCTAAAAGATAAACAACTTTTGTATTACGGTGCAGTCGATTTTGCAATGGGAAAAGAAAAAGGTGACTATAGCGTAGTAGTTACACTTGCAAAAAACGTGGAAACAGGTACTTGTTACGTTATTGATATTTTTATGGAGCGTGTTCATCCGAATACGTTACTAGAAAAGGCTGTGGAATACACGCTGGAATATCAATACGAAGCACTTGCGGTAGAGGCGCAACAAGCTCAGGAATGGTTTGCGGAGAAGGTTGGAGAGGCATTGCAGAAAAAAGGATATCCATCATCGACTCGCTTAAAACAAATTAAGCAACGTACACGAAAAGCACTACGTATTGAGTCGTTATTACCTGATATACAAAGCGGGAAATTACGTTTTATGAAACATTTACGTGCTTTATTGGAGCAATTTGAAATGTATCCGATGCATCCACACGATGATGGTCCGGATGCGGTTCAAATGGCTTTTTCTATTGCCTATAAACGTGCAAGACGTAAAGCGGGAACTACAGGGAATTCAAGATATTAAGAAGGGAGGGGCTTGAATGAGAGTACAAGGTGATCGTAATTTTATGAATCCAGTAGAAATAATAATGCCAGTTCGTACCGCGCTTGGTGATTCTGAGTGGACAAGAATGATGGCCGAGGTACGTTTGTATGAGCGATATGACGGTGATTTAAATGTTTGGTCTGATTACAAAAAGCCTGACAATCTAGATTATGAGCCTACGAAAATACAACTTGATTATCCGCAAAAAATTGTAAACATGATTGCGGCATGGCAATTTGAAAAAGAACCGAAAGTAACAGTTCCTCCTGATGTAATAGATGACCCGGCACTTATGATTCAATCAGGTTATGAACCTAGTGAAGAACAGCAAGCCGAAAATAGTAGAGCAAAAGCAAAAGAGCGGTTATTGACATGGGTTTGGGACGACAACCGAATGCATGAGAAGTTACTTGCAGCGGCAAAAGATCGTGCTATTTCCAAAACTGGTGTGTATGCCCGTCTTCACTATGATAAACGGCGTGGTGAATTTAAGGTTATTTGGCATCCATCGACGGAAGTTATTGCGAAGTATAGCGAATGGGATATAGATCAGTTGGAAGAGGTTCATTTTATCGCGTGGCTCGACGAAGAGCAAACGAAAATGTGGAAGTTATCGTATTACTTAGTTTGGCATGAAGAGACTGGTGAGTACGACTGCGAAATCGAAGAGGCTGTATACAACGGTGATTTAGAACAACAAGAAGAACGGGTTAAACGTTCATCTATGGGAATTGATTTTATTCCCGTTGTACCAGTACCGACTGAAAAACTAAGTAAACGTACTACGGGTTATAGTGAACTTGAAAAAACAATAAAGTTGTCTGAGGAAATTGATAAAAAAATGTCAGATTACTCGGATGCATTACGTTTTGAAATGTTTGCTATTACCTTGCTAACGAACGTAGATGAGGATCCGAAGAATCCACTACAAGTTGCACCAGGTGCGAAATGGGATTTAGGTGACGGCGCTGAAGATGCGGGTGAGCCTAGCGCTAAAAAGTTGGAAAGTGGATTCCGATTTAAAGAAACGATTGAAGCGTATCTGGATCGATTACAAAAACGCCTACATGAAAAAGCAGAAGTGCCAATGGTGAATACCGCTGATATGAATACAGGCGGTATAAATGACATGGCCGTACAGCTTTTATTCAGTAACATTATTTCGAAAACGCAACGCTCATGGGTAATATGGCAGTCACGCCTACAAACCTTAAATGAATATATTTTGCGTTATATGAAAGCAAGGCAGGATGACCCAAAATTCAAATACGATAAAGAAATGTTAGCTAAGGTAGATAACTATTATGCTAGCAAGATTATTTTCGGTTTACCTTTACCTCAAGATCAAAAAGCACTTATTGAACAGCTTGGTGATGAAATTTCTAATGAAATCGAATCAATTAAAGGTGCAATCACAAGAAGTGGTAAAGAAAATGCGGAGCAGAAATTCATGGAGATTATGCAAGAACGGATGTTGAAACGACAGTCTCAGGATCCGTATAACGAAAAGTAACACTTGCCTTACGAAATGGCGCTATAAACTTTCGGAAATTATAGCCGACAGGCTGAAAATGGAGGATTTGCAAATGGAATACGCAAAACAAGCTACAGCATTAAGGTACTTTGTAGAAATAGTGCAAAAGACACCTAAGTTCCCACTTCGATTGGACCTTCAATTTTTCTCAGATGGTGGTTCTGGCGATGATCCAAACCAAAAACCTGGAGGTACAGATGACCCACCAAAAACTTTTACGCAAGAGGAGCTAGATGAAATCGTTAAGAAACGCTTAGAACGTGAGCGTAACAAGTCAGCAGAGCAATACGGTGACTACGACGATGTAAAAGCGAAATTAGCAGCATTCGAAAAAGCTGAAGAAGAGCGTAAAAAGCAAGAAATGACGGAGATTGAGCGTTTACAAGCTGAGAAAGAAGAAGCAGATAAAAAAGCACAGGAAGCTTCCGAAGCAGCACAAAAGGCACAAGAAAAAGCAAATACTCGTATTCTAAATACAGAAATCAAGAGTATTGCACGTGCTCTAGATGCGAATGATCCAGGGGATGTATTGGCTCTATTAGATAAGTCGTCCATTACGCTCGACGAGGACGGGAATTATCAGGGAGTTGAAGAGGCTGTAAATGCGCTAAAAGAAAGTAAACCTTGGATGTTTAAGAAAGTTGTGGGGGCAGATGCAGCTGGTGGCGCGAATCCAGGAACAAATCCGAGAGTGAATGAAATTCTTGCTTTAGAAAAAGAGCTGGAAGAAGCAAAAACAAAAGCATTAAAAGACTCAAAGTTTGCGGGAGAAGTAACACGTATTTATAACAAGTTACTAGAAGCAAAAGCAAAGAAATAATCAGTCGTTGGCAAAAAGTCAGCGGTTTTTTTAATTTGAAAAATTTGAGGGGGCTACAAATATGCCAGTACCAACTACGTACGAATTTCAACAACAAGTAAGACAAATGCAAGCGAATGTAGATTTAATTTTAACGAAAGCACCTGTTCTTTTCGGATTAATTGGAGTAGGAGACAGGTTAACACAAACGAAATTTGAATGGCAAAATGATTACTTAAACTCAGATACGGGTATTGTGAAAACTGCAGCAGCTGTTGGTGCTACAGACCTGGTTTTAGAAAAAGGTGAAGCTCGTAAATTCACTGAAAATGCACTTGTACAAAACGGTTTGGAAGTGCTACGTGTAGTAAGTGTTGACGAAAACGCGGATAAAATTACGGTTCAACGTGGTTATGACGGTACAACAGCTGAAGCAATTACAGCTGGCGGAGAATTGAAAGTTATTGCAAGACCGCGACCAGAGGGTGAGGATGCTTTCCGTAAGAATGAAATTAACGACCGTCTGGTGTCACATAACTTCTCGCAAATCTTTTCAAGATACGCATCTGTTTCACGTACACAACAACAAGTGAACACATACGGCGTAACAAACGAATTAGATTATCAAGTAAACTTGCGTTTACAAGAGATGATTCGTGAAGCTAACACTTCTCTAATCTATGGCCGTAGATATGCAGGCACTCCAGCACAACCACGTACTACAGGTGGTTTATTCGCATTTGCGGGTTCTGAAGGTTCTCATAAGCAAGACTTTAAAGGGAACGAAATTGCTGCAAAACCTTTAAACGATGCTGTAGAACAAGTATTTACGCGAGGCGGTTCAGCAAATACAATCTTATGTGGACCAAATATCGCACGACAAATTACAAAGCTTGGTGGCGATACAATTCGTACTACACGCCAAGACACTACGGCAGGTTACCAAATCTTATCGTTTGTATCTGATTTACCAGGTGGGGCGATTTCTAATGTGGTAGTGGATTTAAATATGCCTAAAGATCGTGCATTACTTCTTGATACAGAAAAAGTTAAGGCTCGTTACTTAACTCCGATTTATGATCAAGATGCTACACAACCAGGCGGGGACTACTTCTCCCGTGTCATTCGTGGGGAATTTGGTTATGAAATTAAAAACGCGAAAGAATCTATCGCTGTTCTTGAAAATATTTCTAAAACAATGGCTTAAAAGGTAGCATTTCAGCTACCTTTTTTTCATTTTGAAAGGAGTTTTAAATATGCCTATTTCTGAAAATCAGGCGCAACGGTTAAACAAATCAATGCCAATTGCGAATGAGGTTAAATTAGGTACAGCTATTAAAGAACTACAAGAAAAAACAGCTCAACTACCTAAAAAGGCTGACAAACAGGCGGACAGTACTGCAAGCGATGTGGCGGGTGTTGTAAAAGACCTAAATGCACTGATTGCGAAGTTAAAAGCTGCAGGAATCATGAGCTCTTAATAAATTTACAGTGACGGAGGTGACGCCAAATGAAGGTGTCGGAAAGGCTGGAGATTCGGTTAGCAAGAGTTCCAAAAGTAACTCCGGAAGACATCGGAAATTGGCTAGCTGAAGCCGAAATGGAGTCAGAGTTAACTGAAGAAGTAAATGCAAATGCTGTCTTTTATCTTGCACTATCATTTGCTTATGAATCGATCGCAGCAGACGCAGCACGTTATTTTTCTTATACAGATGGCGAGGAGTCGGTTGATAAATCGATGGTCTTTGCAAACTATAAGAAATTATCAGCAGATGCACTTAAAAAGTACAGGAAATATAGACGGGGCAAAGGTACTCATCAAACATTTGCTAAGCGAGCAGACGGGAGATGATTACATGAGCGATTCTCAACAAGAAATGGATGCCGCACTTGATGACATTTCTGAAGAATTTAAGGAAGAGCACGAAAAACAAGTTTCTGATACTGTTAAGGCCATTATCTTAATACGCTTGTTTTTGGTTGACTTGCTGAATGATTATCAAAAGGATGGAATTGTGAAGCGTGGTAGGTTAAACGCGTTATTACGGGACCTGACTTTATACGAAAATGAATTTCGTAAACAAGCGGAGCAGTCATTCCGTAGATTAATTGAAAACACGTCGAAATGGACCACATCAAAATTATCAGAAGCAGGTTTAGACGTGAAATCTATAACCGCAGTAAATAAGAAAATTATTCAAGAGGTTTTAAAAAGACCTGGAGAAGACGGTTTAATTCTTTCGGATCGTGTATGGAATTTATCTGGAGATATGAGGGATCGGTTGAGTAGCGTAATTCGTCCAGCAGTATTAAAAGGCGAAAGTATCAATATGATTTCTCAAAAGATTAAAGAAGTACATGATAATGAGAAATGGAAAATTGAGCGTGTGGCTATTTCCGAAAGTACTAATACGTACCGAGCAGCTACTATACAGAATGGATTAGAAAGTGAAATTGTGGCAGGTTATCAAATTATAGATAATGGCCACCGGCACCGATACCATTCAAAGCACATGTGTTACAAGCTGGCAAGACGCGATGCGTATGGTTTAGGCGCTGGAAAGTACCCGAAAAACATTCCAGAAACCCTTATGAATCAATTAGTAAGCCCACATCCACAATGTTCTTCTCGACTGACTTATTTAATAAGCGAGGAGGTGTAGCATTTGCTTACCGAAGATGATATTAAAGAGATTCGCGAAAATCGTGAAATGATTGAGCAAGGACGTAAGGAACCGGTGATTTTATACTATAAAGGTTTTTTGGAAAAGGATCCGATTACAGGAGAAGAAATACAAGGTTTACCTCGAAAAGAAACCGTTCAAGTAGTATGGAAGAAAATCACGTTAGTCGAAAAAACAAAGTTTGATACTCTTGATGTTACTAACGGAGAAGCACTTGTTACGTTTCATTTAAGTACAGACCTGGAGAACATAGAAAAAATTGAAAGACGCGGTGTTTTTTACGTTATCAAACTCATCGATGAAAGAGGGCTAGGTGGTGTAAATCGTAGAGAGGTAATTGTAAAGAGGGTGATTTGATGAAGATTAGAGTTGTTGTTAAGGGGCAAGCGGCTGTATTAAAAGCACATAATCCAAATAGGTACAAAAAGCCAATTGAACAAACAGTGGAAAAACATACACGTCTACAAGCTAATCAAGCATCTAATCGTGCTCCGATATTATTTGGTCCTTTATCGCAAAGTATCCCTGCAAGTGTGAAGATGGTAGTAGGAGCAAAGATTATCGGAACATATGGATCCCCACTTATTTACGCGGCAGTACAAGAATTTACGCACAAAACTAAAAAAGGTTTTATGCGTAAGACAGCTTTTGAAGGTGAGAAACCGTTTGTTGAAGATATAAACAAAACTGTTCAACGTGTAGCGAAGGGGCATTAGTTATGTTAAATGATGTAATGTATTCACTCAAAAAAGCTTTGGATGTCTTCGCTCCAACTACGTGGGTTTACGATGGTGTTTCTGTGTCAGGAAAAGACAAGCCTTTTATTACTATTGAGGATTTGTCAGGTAAAATTGATAGGTTTTCAAAAGATAATTTCTCGCGAGATCATCTTATCCAAGTAGGTGTGTATGCGGATAAAGTTTTTGACAGGAATGATTTGCAAGATAAATTAATTAACCGATTCGAAGAAGATTCAATTGACTTGTATGATACAGGCAAAAAGAATCCAAATCGAATCGGTTTTTTTAATGTGGAGGTAAAAAGCTTTGCTCCACTATCTCAAGCTGGTGTTGAGAATTTAACAGCGAAACATTTAAGTTTTATAACCATAACGATCAGAAACTAAGAGGGGGAATGAAAATGGCAAATGTAGGGAAAAGTAATGCACCAGAGTTTAAAGGTGCGGAAACACTCTATTTGATTGATATCCCGCAAGCTGATGGGAAAACTACAAAAACGGTTCGATTTTATAACCAAACATCGGGTTCCCGATCAATTGAAGCGGGAGAAATTGAGTTGAAAACAAAGGATAAAAGCGGATCTGATTACGGTGATGTAACACAATCTGCAAGTATTGAAGGTATTTGTACAGAAGGTGACGAGGGTCTTGATTATGTAGAAGAGGCCATTATTAATAAAATTTTAGTAAGGATTCATGAGGTGAACCTACGTAGTGCAACGGCTTCCGCATTTAAGGTCAAATCAGGAACATACATGTTGAATAGCTTAGAGCTGTCTCATGAAAATGAGGAGTACTCAAAGTATTCTATCGGTTTAAAATTAAATGGAAAAATTTCTAAAGGCACAATTAGTACAGTACCTAATGGTGCGCCAACTGGTGATGTAGCTACACCATAAGTAAAGTGAGCGAATTAGCTCGCTTTTTTATTTTGAATAAAAACCTGGAGGGATTTAATAATGGCCGAAAAATCATATACACGTTTTGTAGTCAATGGAGAAGAATTTGAACTGAAATTTTGTCTAGAAGCGATTAGATTGCTAGATGAAAATGGCGGACCGATGCAATTTGTTTCTCAAACGATGCAAGGAGGAATTACAAACTTCATTGATGTGATCTATTATGCGTTAATTCATACCGCGAAAGGTATTACATATGATGCGGTACAAAAAGAGGTAGAAAAATTATTTAATGATCAAAAGCTAGATCTTGATGAAATTCTAAAGTATAACAAAGCGGTTGTGCTAAATAGTTTTTTCTTCCAGAAGACAGTGAAGAAACTTCTAGCGACGATGACAGCGGAACAGCAGAAGTCGTTCGAGAACCTGTACGCATAAATATAGATGAATTGCAAGGTGAGTGTTTTCGTTTTTTTAATATGACCACCTTGCAATCTTGGCGTATTAGCCTCAAAGAATACCACATTATGCTCAATGGATATAAAGAACAATTACTGGATAAGTACGAGTTTGCAAGTGTACAAGCTTTATTTAATCGAAATGCACAAAGCGACAAAATCAAATCATTAGCAGATATATATACACGTCCAGAAAGTGTTCGTGATATTGAAAAACAAGCACAAGAGCGACAAGAAGTGGTTGAAAAGATTCAAAGAAACGAATCGTTCTTTGATCAAATAGAATCGATGATTAAAAGTCAAATAAAAGAAGAGGAAGGGTAGGTGAGGTGAATGAGCCAGAACAAGGTAGAAACTCAGGTGATTGCAGATGTATCTAATTTGATAAGTAACCTTGGACAAGCTACACAAGCTTGGAACAAATTTTTTCAGCAGATTAGTAGACCACCTCCTATCCCACCAGCGCCACAACCGCCAGCGCCTCCACCATTACCGCCAGCGCCACCAGCACCACCGCCGCCTGATTACTCAGGATGGCGGGCTAGATTTCAAGAAGTAGGTAACCAAGCAATTGAAATGGGCCGACGTGTGCAGCAAACAGGACAAACGATGCAAAATGCATTTGGTCCTGCGGCTGCAGCGTCGGCTTTTGCTTTAGGGAGTATGATTCAGAAGTCACGTGAATTTGAATCACAAACTCGTAAAGCAGCTGTATTAACGCAAGGTGATTATGGTCAAGTAAAGAAAGCGATTCTTGATATGGCAAAAGACTCTGTGTATTCAACAGGTCAGGTAGCAGCAGCTTTTGCAGAAATGGGAGCAAAAGGTTTCGATTCGGCTCAAGCAACTAAAGCTTTACCTGGTGTGTTGAGTGCGGCTGCAGCGTCAGGTGAAGACCTGGGAATGGTTGCGGATACGATTACGTCAGCTTTAAATTCTTTTGGTATGGAAGCAAGTCAAAGTACACATGTTGCTGACGTATTAGCAACCGCCGCAAATGCAACCGCTGCTGGTGTAGGAGATATGCAATACGCATTTAAATATGCAGCAGGACCTGCAGCACAGTTAGGGATTTCAATGGAAGAACTTGCCGCATCTGTAGGTATTATGTCTAACGCGGGTATTAAAGGTGAAACTGCGGGTACAGCACTTCGTGCATCGATGCTACGTTTAGTTAAACCACCAAAAGCAGCGGCAAACGAGTTAAAACGACTCGGCGTATCTATTACGGATCAACAAGGGAATATGAAGCCCCTCTCTCAAATTATTGGTGAGCTGAAAACAGGAATGGAAGGTATGACAAGTGCACAAAAAGGTGCAGCGTTAGCAACGATATTTGGTACAGAAGCTGTATCAGGTATGATGGCACTTGTAGCAGCAGGCCCTGAAAAAATTGATGCGTTAACACAGTCATTAGTGAATTCAGATGGAGCCTCTAAAAAAGCTGCAGATTCAATGCTCGAAGGTTGGGCTGGAGCATTAACAAAGATGGAAGCATCTTTAGATGTTGCGGCACGTGCATTTACCGACGCATTAGCTCCGGCATTAATGGTTGTAGCGGGTGTTGTAGAAAAACTGGCAAACGCATTTACAAAGTTACCAGCTCCAGTGCAAACAG
Source organism: Bacillus sp. FDAARGOS_527 (assembly GCF_003812125.1). Taxonomy (NCBI): domain Bacteria; kingdom Bacillati; phylum Bacillota; class Bacilli; order Caryophanales; family Bacillaceae; genus Bacillus; species Bacillus sp. FDAARGOS_527. The sequence continues at coordinate 1,964,904 of NZ_CP033795.1, read as the reverse complement.
CAATCGCCTCCGTAGCAGCATTTACGGCGGCTTTTTTAATTATAGCAACGGTAGCAGGGATTATTATCAACGCGATTGGTGGTGCAATTATCACCTTTGGCCAACTTATGCTCTGGATGTCGGGAACATCAAAGGCAGCGGTAATGCTAAGGTCGGCTTTCACAGCATTAAGAGCAGGATTCGCGTTAATGTTGGGACCGGTTGGCGCGGTTATCGCGGTTCTAGCTTTAGTTGGGGTAGCGCTGGTTCAACTTTACAAGCATAACGAAACTTTCCGAAATGCTGTGAATAGTGCTTGGGAATCAATAAAAAGTGGGACAGTATCAGCTATCGAGTCAATGAAGTCGGCACTAGATTCTTTAGGGACTTACCTTGGAACAGTGCCAGCAAAATTTTCGGCGATGGGTGCAGCAATTGGTGCAGCGCTAGAGGTAGGACTAATTAAAACAGGCCAAGTGTTTTCCGGATTTGCAACTGCTGTAGCAGTTTCGCTAGCTGTAATAAAATCGAAATTTAGTGAATTTGGTCAGGGGATAAGTGGTGCATTTGGATCGGCAATTTCCGGACTTAGTTCAGCCTTTGCCGGAATTGGATCCGCGCTTTCTCCAGTAATTAACTTTATAAAAATGTCATTTTCCTCAATAGGGAATACGATAGCCACTTTAACGCCGTTAATTGTACGTTTAGGTTTAACATTTTTAGGTGTTTCAGGCCCCGTAGGATGGGTAATTGCTATTGTAGCTTCTTTAGGTGCTACTATATTCAAATTAATAAATACAAATGATCAAGTGAAATCTGCATTTATGTCAGCATGGCAGTCTATACAATCTATTTTTAGTTCTGTGATGTCTGCGATTTTACCGCTTGTTCAATCAATAGCTCAAGGAATTACACAAGCATTTGCACCACTTGCTCCTGAATTTGCAAAAACGGGACAAGTAATAGCGGAAAGCTTTGCTACACTTGGACCAGCTCTTTCTGAGTTAGGTGCTGCATTTGGTGAACTAGGTGCTACGATAGCTAGCTTGTTTAGTGAAGTAGTGCAAGCTGTAGTACCGATAGCACTTGACTTATTCCGTTTGTTTGGAGAAACAATTCAATCGGTGGTGCCGTTAGCCGCTGACTTTTTTAAACTTTTCGGTCAAGTAGTACAAGAAGTAATGCCTATGATTACTGAATTAATTCGGATGTTTGCTGATTCGACAATAGAAATTATGCCAATGATAACAGAGGCTATACAGCAAGTCGCTCAAATTTTTACTGAGCTAGCATCTACGTATCTACCAATGTTTACCCAAGCTTTTCAAACGGCTTTCCCTATTATTTTGCAGGTGATTCAGGCGGCGTTTAGCATAGCGGGAATGCTGATTCAAGGATTTGGTGAGGTTCTGTCAGTCATAGCGACAACAGTAATTCCGGTGATTCTTCAGGCAGTACAAGCGGTCTTCCCGGTAATAGCTGGGATTATTGCCACGGCGATTTCCATTGCGATTCCGATAATTCAATTATTAGGACAGGTAATCTCTGTCATAGCGACTACGGTTATTCCTTTAATTTTACAAATTGTCCAGGCGGTTTTCCCGGTAATAGTTTCGATAATTCAGGCGGCGATTCCCGTAGCAACTGCGATTCTTACCGGATTAGCAACGATTATCCAAGGAGTAGTCATCCCGGCGATTCAATTTATTTTGTCGATAGTCCAAGCGGTTTTTCCGGCAATTATGGGCATCATAACCTCAGCGATTGGGATAATCACCAACATAATAAAGCTTTTCACTTCGGTTTTAAAAGGAGATTGGAGTGGAGCGTGGAGCGCGGTGAAGGGCATTACATCGAGTGCGATGTCACTAATCGGAAATATTATCCAGGGAGCAATAAGCTTAATTTCTGCGGTCGTGACTGGTGGACTGAATCTAGTAAAATCGGTTTTCTCTAGTGTTCTATCGGCGATAGGTTCTCTAGTAAGTTCAATTTTTTCCGGTATAGGTTCGGTCATTTCATCAACGATGTCCGCAGCGGGTAGTATTATTTCTTCAATGTGGAATGCAGCGAAGTCGGCAACATCTAACATCCTAAATTCGATATATAACACAGTGACTCAAATTTTCAACAATGTGAAGTCATTCTTAAGTGGAATTGATTTAGGAAGCATAGGACGAAATATGATGCAAGGGCTTTTAAATGGCATAAGCTCAATGGCTGGAGCGATTTGGAATAAAATTACGGACATTGGAAATGGGATCAAAGATAAAATTTCTGGTCTGTTGTCGATTCACTCACCGAGTCGCTGGTTCCGGGATTTCATTGGTGTCAATATGATGAAAGGTTGGATTAATGGTATTGATGCAATGAAGGGTGCAGTACAAAGAACCACAGAACAAATGACTGAGTGGATGAAACCAGAGGCTATGCAAGTAGAGACTGTGTATGGCATGCCAAGAGGACTTGGTGCATACCAAACAGCTAGACCACAAGCAAGTGTGGTAAACAATGAAGCAAGAATTACTTCAAATTCTCCTTATAAAGAGAAGCAACCGGCTTATATCAATATACAGTTAGGAAAGCAAGAATTTAATAGATTTGTAGAAGATGTATCAAATGAGCAAGAGGCGATTAAAAAACGAAAAAGTGCGTTTTAAGGAGGGGTGGACTTGTTAATTTTTAATGGAATACACGTAGAAAATTACTTTGAAAATAAATATGAAAAAGGTTTCTTTATGGTAAATGACATAAGAGGTCGTGGTATTCTAAGTGACGAAATTTACGAATTATCTGTACCTCGACGCGCTGGATCATACTATTTAGGAAAAAGGACCCCCAAGAGAGTGATTGAGATTGACTTCTCTCTCAAGGGGGTCTCTCTTTTAGATATTAGAAAACGTATAGATGAACTTAACAAGTTATTATATACGGATAACCCTGTAGAAATAAAATTCACGGATGAGCCTGAATATACGTATTACGGTGTAAAAGAGAATGTAGAGGAAAATCTAGAAAAATCAAATATTCATCAAGGTACTATTACACTTGTATGTTTATTTCCATATAAAGTAGGAGATTTAAAAACGTATGATTTTAAGCAGGAATGGTCTACAGAAATCACCTCACGTTTTGTTAATAACGGTAGTGTTGAATCGCCAGCATTAATTGAAATTAATGTAAAAAAACAATCAACCTTTTTAGATGTGTGGTTCGGTGACTATCCTTTAGACCGTAACTATTTCCGTTTAGGATACCCGTTAGCCGTACAGGAAACACCTGTACAGGAGCGGGAACGTGTATTATGGGATGAAATGACTTCACCTATAGGATGGACTCCTGTTACAGGACAAGTTGAAGAAATGAAAGGGACAGGTAGTTTTAAGTCACGAGATGGCTATGCACTTTATTGTGAAGACTATGGGCAGGGATCTGATTTTCATGGTGCTATTGCGAAGAAGAATATTCCAGGTGGCCCCTTACAAGATTTTGAAATGGAAGCATGGGTGCGTCTGAAGTCTAAAAGTATCGGAGAAATGGGGCGTGTCGAGGTGTTACTTTTGGATGACGCAAGTAATATTGTTGCGAGAATCAACATGAATGACCTATATTGGGATGCCGAAATAACAAAAGCGTATATGCGTCTTGGAAATGCCGGAACACCGAATAGTATACGGAAATTAGTAGATACAAATGGGACACATCCTAATACATTTAATCAATTTTACGGTAGGTTGCGTATTGCAAGACGGGGTAAAGAATGGTCTGTTTACGTGGCACGCTTCAAAGATGGTACTGAAATTGATGACGCATCACTTCCAGTGAAATGGATCGATGAAACTGGAAATCCGATGACGAATCGAAAAGTCGCACAAGTAATGATTGCGATATGTAAGCTAGGAGACAATCCACCAGTTGATATTCTGCAAATAGATGATTTAAAGATTTGGAAGGTAAACAGTGTGGGATCAAATGCACGGCCATACATTTTTGATCCTGGGGATAAAGTGGTGATTGATACAGAAAGTGCCCACGTTACAGTGAACGGGAAAGACGTTATCCACTTGAAGGATGTTTTTAGTGATTTTCCCATGATAATACGAGGAAATAACCGAATTGATATTATGCCACCTGAAGTAGGAAAAGCTGCAGTATCATTTAGGGAGATGTTTAGATGAGTAAGCTTAATGGTATTTTACATGTTGTCGATTTCAACACAGAACGAATCGTGACTGCTATTAGACCGGATGATTACTGGGATGATAAAAGACATTGGGAAATCAAAAATAACGTGGATACGTTAGATTTTACCGTATTTGACGGCACAAAACATGTCATATCGTTAATGCAGCAAAATTTGGTATTGAAGCAAGTGAGAGATGGCCGTATTGTACCCTACGTTATCACTGAAATTGCGAAGGATACAGAAAAAAATTCCCTAACTGTATATGCATCAGCTGAATGGATTTTGCTAGCAAAGGCTGGATATATCAAGCCGCAAAGAATGGAGTCTAAAACGGCATACGAGTTTGCTTCTTTAGCTTTAGCAGGAACCGAATGGGAAATAGGTAACATCGAGTATGCAGGCTTCCATACGATGACAATTGACGAGTTTATTGACCCTTTGAAGTTACTAAAAGATACGGCAGCGTTATTTGATTTAGAAATTGAGTACCGTGTAGAAATGCTTGGTTCACGTATTGTGGGTCGATACGTAGATATGGTCAAAAAACGAGGCAGAGAGACAGGAAAAGAAGTAACAGTCGGGAAGGATCTAAAAGGGATTGTCCGAAAAGAAAACTCGCAAAATATATGTACAGCTTTAATACCTTTTGTTAAAGGTGAGGAAGACAAGTTAATTACAATTGAAAGTGTAAACAATAATTTACTTTACCTTGTAGATAACGACGCATTTCAGCGATGGAGTAAAGATTCTAAGCATAAGTATGGATTCTACACACCTGAGACAGAAGACCAGAATATGTCACCTAAAAGATTATTAACATTAACGAAAACGGAAATGAAAAAACGTGTAAATGCGTCAGTATCTTATGAGGTAGATGCTGCAGCAATTGGACGAGTTTTTGGATTAAATCACGAGTTAATTAATGAGGGTGACACGATTCGTATTAAAGATACATCGTTTAAACCAAGGCTTTATCTTGAGGCTCGTGCAATTGCTGGTGACGAGTCATTTAAAGATCCTGAGCAGGATAAATACGTCTTTGGTGACTACTACGAAATCGTGGATCAAAGTGAAGAATTACGTAAAATGTATAACAGGCTCATTAGTTCTTTAGGAAGTAAAGTAGGTAAAGATTTACTTGAGCAGCTTGAGAAACAAGTAAACGAGTCTATTAAAGAAAATGAAAAAAAGATTGAGCAAATAAAGGAAGAATCAGAGACTGTAAAAACACTCGCGGAAAAAGTAGAAGAAAACTTAAAAAATTATCAAACAGCTATTCTTGAAAGTGAGAATCCCCCGACAACGGGATTAATAGCAGGGCGAACAATGTGGCAAGACATTAGTAACGGAAAACCTGGAGTGTTAAAACGATGGACCGGAGAAGTGTGGGACGTTGTTGTCCCTGATGTGGCTGCACAAGTGAAAACTGTATGGGAAAAAACAGAGAAAGCGCTAGAAGGACGGGTTACGAGTAAACAAGTAGAAGATTATGTATCTACTTTCCAAATACCGGAGCTTAAAAATAACGTAACAAAGCAAAAAGAAGATTTATTAAATGAGATTGCTGATAGGGTTGCAGTAAAAGACTATAACTTAAAGGTTACAGATTTAGAACGGAAAATTTTAGCGAACGAGCGGGGCATTGAACTTAGCGCAAAACGAGATGAAATATACCTTAAAGAAGAGATGGACGGAACGTTTGCAAAGGTATCATACATTAAACAATTGGAAGCAAAGTTACAAATACTTGATGAGGGTATTTTAGCCGAAGTTAAAAAAGGAAACATCATTTCTGTTATTAACCAAACGGCTGAAAAAATAAAAATCGAAGCAGAACTAATTGATTTGGTCGGTAAAATCGAGGCGTCTTGGTTAAAGGCAGGATTACTACAAGGTATGACGATTAAAACGAGTAATGAAAAAGAATATATCCATATGGCGAACCAGGTGCTTAGATTTGTTAATCAAGAGATCCCAAAAATCACTATTGGATTCGAGGATGAACATAAGAGCAAAAGTTTAAATCCATATATAATCCTAGGTCAAGGTGATGGAACTGGACGAAATGTAGGAACCATTTACAAGGATGGAAACGGTGTTTATTACAGGTATATAGATAATAATGGATTAGAAAGCAGTATGCGTTTAACTGCGCGAGGAAACGTGGGGATTACAGCTCAAACTGGTATGTGGCTTAATTCGAACGGTACACTCGTTGTGGACGGTGGATATGGTGTTTCTCTTAAGCATTTAGGTAAAACCGTAGCAGAATTTATTCAAGTGAATGGCGTAAATTATGATTTGCTATTAGGCGGTAATCATATAATTCGTTCCTCTACCTTTCCTGGTTACGATAAATTGTTACAAGTAAAAAATTCAACGGGAAATGAGTTTCGCGGAATTGAAGTTGCTGAAGTAACAGCACATGGTGGGATAAGAAGTGATACAAATTTATGGGCTGAAAAAGATTCGTATGCAATGCAGCATATCAATAGATCTACAATAAAGTTAAAAACAGCTGTACATGATTTACCGTTTTCTGCTTTAGATAAAATAAGGGAATTAAAAGTAAAACAGTACTTTTTAAAACGTGATATGTACGAATTGTACCAAATGCGAATGAACAAGCCTGAATATAGAATAGAACCGTATACGACAAAAGACATTGACATACAATACGGTTTTGTTGCAGAAGAGACTGACGATGTTTTTACTACGCCTGAAAAAGATGGTATTAAATTATATTCAACGCTCTCTATTCTTACAGCATCAGTACAAGAACTTGAGCAGAAACACGATGATGAAATACAAGAATTAAGACAAAAGCATGAGCAAGAGATTCAAAAATTAAAAGAAGAATACAGAGTTGAAAACGAAAAAATAAATCAGCGAATAGATGAAGTAAAAACAGTAGTAGAAAATTTAATGAATAACAAAGGATAGAGCAGTAAATACTGGTCTTTTTTATTTTTTCCTTAAAAAGGGGTGGTGGCGGTGGAGCAAAAAGAGTACGAACGTATTGCGAAATTAGAAGTGCATCTTCAAACAATGAATGCTGCAGTTAAGCGAATAGAAGAAAAGTTAGACTATAATCAAAAAAATTATATGCAACGTACCGAAATAGACGAAATGTTTAAGTTTCGTGATCGGGAAATTCATGATTTGAAACAAGCGCAAGAAAAGCTTGAAAGCAACAAAAAAGCAAATATATCGATGTGGATTTCAGGACTGTCATTGGCAGTCCTTTTATTATTTAACATTTTAAATTTTCTTAAATGAAAGGGGGTGGTTATATGAAAAATTTAGATAACGCGTCAATTACACGTTATATCATCTTGGTTATTGCTGTGATTAATAGTGTTTTGAACTTAGTCGGTTACCAGACTATCAGCAATGAATTAGCAAATAACATCGTAGCTGTCATTACTGGTGGTTATGCACTGTATATGGCCTGGAAAAACAATTATTTAAGTAACAAAGGGTTGCGGCAAAAAGATGTATTAGAAAAAAATAACTTACACTAAAAGGAGATGTTGAGCAATGGGTTGTTTCGCAGGATCAGGTGGTCATAATAGTATCGTACAAGGTGCAAATAGCGTTTATGGGAAAGAACATGTGGAGGATAGAAGGTTTCTTGACGCAGTTGCTAAATATGTACAAGCAGCTGGATGGAAGTATGTGAATTGTTCTGATGAAGTTGGTACAACACAAACCGCAGTTTGGAGTAATGCAGCAAATAACCATTTACGTGTAGCGGATAGTGATGTAGATTTACAGTTTCATTTAAATGCCACTCCAGGCGGTACAGGTTGTGAAGTGTGGTTACATCCTTCATACGGAAATAGAGAATTGGCGGCAAAGATTTCAAAAGCAATGGCTGATGCATTTGGATTGAGAGACCGAGGTATTAAATTAACAACAGATTTAGGATGGATTAATAAAACTAAGACTGGATTACTCCCTGAAATTTGCTTTATCGATAATGAAACAGATATGCAAAAATACCGCGCTAACTTTGATAAGGCAGCTAAAGCGGTAGCTGAGGTTATTGTTGGCAAATCAATTCAAGCAAACCCAAATGATGGAGGAGTGGAGATTATCGTGAATAAATTTAGTAAAGTTGTTACGTATGAATTTGGTACAGCGTTAGTAGTAGAAATGTTAGGAATGATGGATGCTCTTGGGTATGAATCTCGTATTATCTCATATGGAGATAAACAAGGATTAGTTAGATTTGAAACAGCATATCGCCAAGGGAATGAATTGGATCGAGCAACAGCATGGTTAGATGCAAAAGGACTTAAATATTTTTATACAAAAGAATAATGTATATCACAGTAAGTTTATGTGAAAGTAAACTAAAAGCGGGATCCTATATAATGGGATCCCGCTTTTTTATTTTTTGTATTATTTATGATATGATTTTTCCTATATAAATTTTTTATGATGGGGGCAGAATACGTCAATGGATGGGCAGACAAAAACAATAGATATCGAAAACAAAACCTTGGAAATTGATCCTCCTGAAAAAATAAAGGATCAAGATGAGGAAAAAGACCTATATTCTAAACAGAGTGCAAATACTTTGTTTAATTTTACAAAGAAATTTGAGTGGTTAACTGGAAATTTGAAAAATAAGGCATTTTTCCCAAGATACAATGAGGAGAGTATAGAAGTATTTGGTTTAGGAGATGAAAAAAAGATTTGTTTTCCTATGACTTGCTTTTGTGATATACATTTAAAGCGGCTTACACCTCATATGACAAAATATGGGGAATTTGGTATAGGGTTAAAAAAGGAATGGGGGATAAATGCTGGTGTTCAACCTATTCAATATATAAATGTTCATTCGCCATTACATAAAGATTTTGCTGAATTGTTTACAAAAACGTTGAGAAGCGGTGACGAAGACAACGAGTTGTTGATAGAACACCAAAATTTTCTTTTAACCAAGTTACTTTATATTAAACCTCTGGAAGGCATGATGAGAATATCTAATACAGAAGATGATTATGCTACACGTAATTTTCATGATGAACGTGAATGGCGGTATATTCCAGAACTGAATGGTCGAGGAAATTTACCGTTGGTATTACCTAAAGATCATATGTCTCCAAAAGCATACTTAGACTATTCAACCGCTTTAGGACGTAAACGAGAATTTTGGTTGGAGTATAAGTACGAAGATATTAAGCATTTAATAGTTAAAAACGAAAACTATAGAGAGCAGTTAATTCGTTTTATAACAACTGAATTAGAGATTAGTGATTATGAAAAAATGTTGCTAGTTTCAAAGATAATTGTTTGGGATGATATTAATAAGGATTGGTGATAATATGTTTTCTAATTTTAGACAGGCATTTAAGAGGGATGAAAATACAATTCCTAACATACCTCAGGAGGTTTTAGAGGTATTGAGTGAAGAATTAGGTGGAGGTTTAAAATATGTTCCAATAGATGAAAGGCACGTCAAAGTAGTTGCAGAAGAGGGGAGTGATGTAAAATTTACACTTTCAAATATTAAAGTAAAGTTACCCGATGGCCTGCAGCTTAGTTCTCCAGAAGAATTACAAGAATTCTTATACCGTACGCAACAAATTGTAGAAACTGATGGGGTGAGTGTGGTAATAAATGGGGAGCGAAAACCTATTGCTGAACTGGTTAAGGATCCGTTTAGACCAAAAAGATATTTAGACGGCAAAACAAAATTTGAATTAGTACCAGAGCCGTTCCCTGAACCGAAGCCATTAGAAGTAGCTTATGAGGAGGGAGGGATATTCAAAGTTTTTCATGTACAGAGACAGCCTTTAGCAGACATGAAAAAAAGTTTATTTAAAACTGTAGATAATGGATCGCTTGAGATTACTTTTATAGTTAATGAAGAAACAGGATCTTTAACATTTAATGTGAACACAATTCTGTCAAAAGCGAAAAATATTGAAGAAATTATAGAAACATTAAAATTATATATCGGATTTATAAATGGGAAGGTCCAATTAGCTGGTACGATTCAAACACCTTTTATGAACGACAATGAGGAGAGGTCAGTTAACGGTGCTTTACATTATTGGGAAAAAGTATTAGCTATAAGTGAAAAGTTAAATGTAAAATTTAATCCGCATGAAGAAATTGATGAAAAAGGTATGTTTTACATCGAGAAATTGTATAGATCACTGATTGAAGGTGCGCCTTATAAAATCCCTGTAAATGTTGAGGATTTTACAACTACGACAAGTGAACCTTTAAATACGAGTGAGTATATAGAAAAAGATGGTATGGCATTCCAATATGCGCAAGAAGAAAGTGTGAAGCTATATGGAGCAACATTAACTATATTTAGTGCTGTTGCACTTCTTAATTGTAAAGTTACGGATATTGAAGCAGTGGAGAAAAATAAATACAAGTTTAAAATAGAACCTGCTTATGGGGAAAATATCGAGCAAGCTGCACAGCATTTTACAAATAGACAAGAATTAGATGGTTTGTTTACACCGCCAGAAAATGCATTAAAAGTATTATCAAAAGCTAAAGATCTTGATAAAAACAAGCCTTCTAATTAGAAGGCTTGTTTTTATTCTTCCACTCTACTAAAGTACGTTTCTTGCAACTTCCACAATCAAAATAACCATTTCCTTTTGTAATTCTTTGTTTATGACTACAGTTAGGACACTGGATTTCTTGTTTTTCAAACGCTGCATATATAAAGCCTAACGAAAAAAGAAATAGTGGAATCGCAAAAAATAAACCAACTATTGTGATACCTAAGATAACAGAAAGTAGGATGCCAAAAATTCCGGAAATTAATGAAGCTTTACGGCCAAATTTTTCTTTTGTGGAACTCTTTTTTTGCTCAATCTCAATGATGTACGTATTGCCATCGGTTGTTGTTTTTGTCTCCATATTTCTCCTCCTTTACTATTGAAAAGCATGTCAGAGTATTAAGAAATATTACAACAAACAAAAACAGTACATTTATTTTATGTACTGTACAACATCTTCTATCTTGTACGTTTTATCAATACCTTTTTCTGAAGCTAATTCATTTAAAGCGTCTAGGATTGACTTTAATGTATCAAAACGTACAAGACCAACCTCACCATTCACTAGATTACTAATAGTGGCTGGACGTACTTTGGATTCCACGGATAATTTGTTTTTCGTAATCCCGATTTCCTCCATCGTTTCTCCTAAAGTGAATACCATAGAACTCATGGTAATACCTCCGTTCATTCCGATCGTTTATTACTTAACATTTTACACAATTTACATATCAAAGTAAAACTTTTTTCGAAAGACTATTGACGTATGACTCCTAGAGTTATATATTGGTACTAATAAAGTTTTACTTCTAGAGTCATACTTGTATATAAAACGAGAAGGGTGGAGCGGTATAGATGCAAAAAATAAGCGAGTACTTCGGTTTAGAAACAAGATCAGGCTGTATTTGGTTTTATGGTTTTTATACTGTAGCTTCTGTTCTTTTACTTATCAATATGCTTATAGCTCAAGTGCTATAAGCTCTTTCTTTAACTAAATATCGGACAACCTCCAGCCTCGTGTTTATCCTTATTCGAAAAAATAGATATACACGAGGTCTAGTTTCCTATTGTCTTTTTTAGATAACTAAGGAAGGGGGTCCACACGAGGAATGACCTAACACTCGTTAAACTTGAACAGGTTAGCTAAGCCAACGTCAGAAAGTTAAGCGTCCTAACGTATAGCGTTTCCTTGTTTACGTTGTTAGGAGTCTAGGCAAGTACGGCCATTAACGGTACGGCGGTTGCTTGGCGTGTTACGGCACGGGTAGCAGCTGATAATGAAAGAATTATAGGTTACGAGTAATGAAGGATACGCCAGTAGTGCATTTCCTTTCCTGATTCTTTCTGCAGATAGGACAAGCTTTATCTGTAAAAAGTCAGCTGTGTAAGAAATTACAGCGTTTAAACAAGGTGTTACTATACGGATTCCTTAACTCGATAGACCATGATTGACAGAACGTCTACTTTACGACGCTTTTATTTTTTTGAAGCGTTGTAAGGTAGTCATTCTCTGCCCTAGCCGTTGTCCTGTACCCTCATCCCATGATTGTTTGCCGACAGCCAAAGTCAAGTATAAAAAGCAAAATAAAGATAAAAAACTTATTAAGGCTGGAGGGGGAGGAATTAGTCCTCGATGGTCCAGATCTCCTCGATTGGTTTACCGAGTTCTTTACAGATTAAATAGGCTGTATCGAATCGAGGTTTAGTGCGATTACGAACAATTGCACTAAGGGTAGAGTCATCAACTCCGATACGCTTTGCAAAGTCACTCTGTTTAATATCAAGCTCTGCAAAGATTACTTTGAGTCTACATTTAAACTTCATATACGCTCACCTCAAGAATTTACTTTCTATATACAGAAATAAACTCCTTTATAAAAAGTACAAGCTAGAAAGAAAAAAATTGGTGTGGACGTGCAAAAATAATTCTCCAGGTCATATACCTATATCAAGACCACGAGGAATACCAAGTGGAACTAAGGACATCAAGAGGGGAAAGGTGAGGAACGATGAGACCTGGATATAAGTATTTACCTCGTATGCAGCTGTATCCATCCCAAACACTTTACAACATGTACACAGAAGCGGATGACAAAAATGAAGTACGTTGTGTGTACGATCACATTGTAAAACACAATATGTTACAACATCCAAACTATATCGATATTGTGGATTTATTGGGGGAAGAGGAGCCTTATGGACCGTATAACGAGATAGGGATTCAGAAAAGGATTGATGCGTATTTAGATGATTGTAAACAGTGGAGGGATGAATAATGAGGTGGCAATATGATTACCTAAATGATACGCCATACTTGTATCCATCAAAAGAGCTGAGAAGCATGTATAAGGAATCTAGAGGGAAAGGTGAAACGACTTCAATCATGAAGCATATGGAAAGGCATGAGGTGTTTGACAATAAAGAATATCGTGGTTATTACAGCTTATCTAATGAAATCATAGAGGATTTATACGGGGAAGAGGAAGAGATCCTTGAGTGGGAGGAAGTTATTGATCAATACCAACCAATACTCAAAGCTAAGGGATTACAACTAAAAAGAAAGAGGGATTCGCTATGACACTTGCGGGAGAGGCTGTAGTAATTTGGACGGCGACAGGATTGTCTGTAGTGGCGATGAAGGCAGCTGAGAAAATGGGGATGAGTGTTCCACATTGGCTTCCACGTATGACGATGTATACAACTCTTACCGGCTCGGTTCTGTATCTTCTACGTTATGTGCTAATGGTGTTTCTTTGAAGGAAGGGTACCTAGAATTACAGGACAATTTGCTATATAAGAAAAATAACTTGTATGTAAATCTTCCAGTAAAGAGCAACTATATCCTATAAGGATATAAAAGGAGTGAACCCCTATACTTGAATTGTTATTAATACCTGCAGTTTCGCTGGGATACGCTTTGGTAAACGATAGATTAAAAGGTAAAGAGGATGATAGAAAGAAGATACAAGTGTTCTTTGAAGTAAGTGGGATTGCGATTAGGAAGGATGAAAAATTACATTATCCAGTTTTTCTTGAACGAAAAGAAGATGATCGTAGTACGACTTATGTATATAAACTACCGTTAGGAATGCCATCGAAATTAATACAGAAAGTTGAGGATGTTGTTAGCGAAGGACTTAATAAACCTGTACGTATCAAATACGATAATTACAAATTGATGATTCGTGTTTTTCATAAAGACATACCGGAGAAGTGGGGATGGACTGGAGAATTGGTGGAAAAAGGTAGATGGCGTGTACCGATGGGGCAAAGTCTTGAAAAATTGATTTATCATGACTTTGAAAAAACGCCGCATATGACTTTAGGCGGCCTCACTCGAATGGGTAAAACTGTATTTCTAAAGAATGTGGTCACTACACTTACTTTAGCGCAGCCAGAACGTATTCATTTATACATTATTGATTTAAAAGGTGGGTTAGAATTTGGCCCGTACAGTAAATTAAAACAGGTTGATCAAGTAGCAGAAACTCCAACAGAAGCGTTTAACATTCTTGAAAAAGTGCGTGAAAAGATGCTTGAGAAGATGATTTACATGAAAGAAAAACACTACACAAATGTAGTGGAAACAGATATAAAAGAGCGGTTTTTTATCATTGTCGATGAAGGAGCGGAACTGTGTCCAGATAAAAGCATGGAAAAAGAGGATCAAAAAACATTAGGAGCTTGTCAACATATGCTTTCGCATATTGCACGTATAGGTGGAGCACTTGGTTTTAGACTTATATTTTGCACGCAATATCCTACAAGTGACACATTACCACGTCAAGTAAAACAAAATAGTGACGCAAAGTTAGGGTTTAGGTTACCTACTCAAACAGCTTCTAGCGTCGTTATCGATGAACATGGGTTAGAATCCATTGAAAGTATTCCAGGGCGTGCACTTTTTAAGACCGATAGATTGACTGAGATCCAGGTACCATATATAAGTAACGAAACGATGTGGGCACATCTAAAACAATACGAGGTGAAGAATGATGAACATCCAGACACATATCAAAATCAACCGTCAGATGACGATTCTGACCTCGATTAGAAAGCTGAAATTCGCAACACGTAGACATTTAATGGCGGTGCACGATATGGGTGGTATACGTAACGCAAATCGTATTTTGAAGGACCTCAGTCCTTACGTAAATAACACAGTGTACCAAAAAGAGTACGTGTATTACTTAAATAAAAAGGGCCGTGAACTGTTCGACGATACAGAAAAAATTGTACCAAATAGTCGATTAGCCCACAGCCTTATGCGTAATGAGGCATGGCTCTATCTGTTTTGTCCCGACGACTGGCAGATAGAAGCACCTATACGTTATAAAGTAAATGATAAAAAGAAGACAATTATTCCTGATGTAAAGTTCAGGGATGAGGAAGGTACATTAAATGCTGTAGAGATAGATCGTACACAAATGATGAATGTAAACGCTGAAAAGATGAGTCGTTACAGGGAGTTTTCGTTATACTACAAAAATAAATATAATGGAAAAGTACCGCTCATTCATTTCTTTACGGTGACAGAATACAGACAAAAAAAGCTGGAGCAACTTGCAGCTAAGCATGACATATATGCAAAAGTTTATGTGGTTCTAGGAGTTTAAAAATCAGGAGGTAATTACTATGAAGAATGAAGAAATCACGCATTTATTCTTAAGTCGATAGGCATGTATGGTGACCTCTACATGAAGTAGAAGAAGAGTGAGGTTTCACTCTTCTCCTTTTATTTTATAATCTTACTTAGTCCTGTATATCAATATATAAGCAATAACTTGATTTCACTTGCTCAAAAAGAGACATAGTTATTTTATAATTTCCTTTAGTGAAAGTCTGCTTAGTTGTTGTTTTATTATTTATGATATTATCAATTTCTTTATCTAAATTTAATTGAGGATTGATCATAACAATCCATTTTTTTGCTAATTCAACTGTTGATTTATTGACTACAATTCCAACATCAAAGTTATTTTCATCATCACCATCTACAGTAAATTGTGCACCTATTTCATAGTTTCTTTCAAGATTAGGAGTGTATATATCAACTGTAGGATCTATCGACATGTATTTGAAATTCTCATTGTATTTTTTATTTACTTCAGTAATAAGTCTTTGTGCTTCATTAGATATAGACTTTTTCAGCACAATTGAACTACCCGTCCAATATGTATAATCATTACCATCCATAGTTAATGCCTTTGATATATCAGCAATTCTTTTTTCAGCTTCGGGATCAATTGTTTTTACGATAGCATTGTATAAAAATTGTGCATACTGCTCACGAGTTACAATATTTTTAGGTTCAAATAGATTATCACCCGTGCCAGCAGCAATTTTATTTTCTTGTAATGCGCTTATAGCATTTGTTGCCCAATAATTTTTATCTACATCCTTGAAAGTGGTAGTAGATGTCGCTTTGAAGTTAAAAGCCTTTGTTAATACAACAGCTAATTGTTCACGTGTTAAAACATTATCTGGGCCAAATTTTCCATCGCCAAAACCGTTCATAATACCTGCTTTACTAAGACTTAAAATTTCTTTTTCAAACATATGTCCTTTGACATCTGTAAAAGGGTTAGGAGTATTAGAATCATATGCTGGTTTTAAGTAAGCATATATCATTCTAGCAACTTGACCACGTGTAATATTATCACCAAAACCAAATATTCCATTTCCATAGCCCGAAATAATGTCCCTAGATTTTAGAACCTGAATCGCCGTATATGACCAATGATCTGGAGGAACATCTGTAAATGCTCTTATTCTTTCTGCTTGTACATTTGTTAGAGGGGTAAGTGTTGTAGATGCGATAACTGTCCCTGCTAAGATTAGTTGTTTAAAGTTCATAATTAAATCCCCTTATCCTTAAAATAGTGTGTTCATAAAAAACACGGCACACCATATAATAAATATTAACATATAATGATGTTAAATTATAGATTAATTAAGGGAAATCGTTTTAAGGATGTTATTTTATTTTGGGGATGTTTTAACCTATCTAAGAGAAAGTTCAGGGCATAGAATTAGAACGTTAGAAAAACATACGAGTTTGCAAGCAGACTTAGATGAGTATGCATGGGAGGTATTAACAGGACTTATTGATGCTTCTAAATAAACTGCAAAACATACAGAATTAAAACCTTAAAACCCTATAGTAATAATACTTATATATTACTACTAATAATATACTCTATATATAATATATATTTATAAGTTATATAATTTATATTATATATAAGCTATATTTTTTATAGAGGGGGTTCTTTTTCTTTTTGTTTTTTATTAGATGTTGTTGTGTATTGTTTACCCTCTCCTAAATTTTTGAGTTTTATATATTTTTATTTTGACGACTGTTGAAAGTCGTCTTTTTGTTTTGGTAATAGATTGCCATATGACTCCAGGAGTTATATAATAATGTCATAATTATGGCGAATGCAGGAGGAGGATTTGGATTGAAATACGCTGTATATGTACGTGTATCCACTGATAAAGATGAACAGGTGGCATCCATCCAGAATCAGATTGATATTTGTAGATATTGGATTGAAAAAAACGGATTCGAGTGGGATGAAGACGCTGTTTATAAAGACGAAGCTGTATCTGGAACCGAATGGTTTAAGAGACAAGCTATTCAATTAATTTTAGCGAAGGCGCGAAAGAGAGAATTAGATACTGTTATTTTTAAATCTATTCATAGACTTGCTAGAGATTTAAGGGATGCTTTAGAAATTAAATCAATTTTATTAGGGCACGGGGTGCGTTTAGTAACAATTGAGGAGGGTTACGATAGTTACTATGAAGGTAACAATGATATGAAATTTGAAATGTATGCGATGTTTGCCGCACAGTATCCCAAAACGATGTCTGTATCAATTTCGGCAGCGATGAATGCTAAAGTAAGACGTGGTGAATACAATGGTGGACGTGTACCATATGGTTATAGAGTTGTGGATCAAAAATATGTGATAGATGATGAAGAAAGTGAAAATGTTAAAGAGTTATTTGATTTATACAATCAGGGATTGGGTTATCTAAAAGTAGCTCTTTATATGAATGATAAAGGTTTACGCTTTATTGACGGTAAGTTGTGGCGTGATTATCATATTAGACATATAATTAACAACCCATTTTATGTAGGTGACTATATAGCACAGAAGTATACGAAAGTAAAAGTTGATGGTCGTAGAAAACAAACTGTAAACCCTAAAGAAAAATGGGTAGTCTATAAAAATCATCATCCAGCTATTATTGAGCGTGATCTGTGGGACAAGATACATAGCTTTGAAAAGAAAGAGAAAAATCGCACGAAAAGGCGTGTATCTGTAGATAATGAATTACGTGGATTAGTATACTGTGCTCATTGTGGGCAGCCAATGAAAGCTGAAGCGGTGAAGAAAACGCAAAGAGACGGTGTAATAAAATACGTATATATGAGGTGTAGTAAGTATAGAAGAACTGGAGGGAGGGAATGTGTTAAACATGTTCCGTTGTACTACAACCAAGTGAGGGAACTAATAGTTGAGAAATTAAAGGAAAAAGAGCAAGATTTAGATGAACAGATTAGTGGTGGACATAAAAATAAAAACAAACAAAAGATAAGTAAAGTAAATAAAGAAATTAAAGAGTGGGAAAGAAAAAAAGAAAAATTGTTAGATCTATATTTAGATGGGCAGAACATTTCGAAAGAAGTATTTA
The DNA here is from genome assembly GCF_003812125.1 of Bacillus sp. FDAARGOS_527. Lineage (NCBI taxonomy): Bacteria > Bacillati > Bacillota > Bacilli > Caryophanales > Bacillaceae > Bacillus > Bacillus sp. FDAARGOS_527. The sequence goes on along the minus strand of NZ_CP033795.1, from coordinate 1,946,496 downwards.
CACAACGAGATAAAAAAATAGATAAAATCATTCGAGAAAAAAATATGGAGTTATTAAAGTTAAATAGTTTAGAGGAACAAATAAAAGAAGATAATGCAACTAAAAAAGCGTTTGATTTATTAAAGAACTCTGAAAATCTTTATGAATGCTTTAATACATTAATTAAAAGAATAGATATAACGCAAAACGGTGGGCTAGATATTTATTATAGGTTTGAAGAATAATATAGTTTGTCATACTTGTTAATCGGATTAGAACTTGGTGGACAAAAGTATGACTGGGATTCTAGCTTTATTTTAAGTTTATTTGGTGGATTCGCTATTTTAATTATTGCATTTATTTTTATTGAACGAAAAGTAGAAGAGCCAATCATATCATTTGAGATGTTTAAGCAGCGCTTATTCGGAATGAGTACCATTATTGCTTTATGTTATGGTGCTGCGTTTATGTCAGCAACTGTATACATTCCGTTATTCATTCAAGGTGTATACGGAGGTACCGCAACAAACTCAGGGTTATTACTATTACCGATGATGTTAGGATCAGTTGTAACAGCGCAATTAGGTGGGTTTTTAACGACGAAGCTTAGCTACCGAAACATTATGATTATTTCTGCTGTTATTATGCTAATTGGACTATTTTTATTAAGCACATTAACGCCAGAAACAAGTCGTGTATTATTAACAGTGTATATGATTATTATTGGATTTGGAGTTGGTTTCTCATTCTCTGTACTAAGTATGGCGGCTATCCACAACTTTGGTATGGAACAGCGAGGGTCTGCGACTTCAACGAGTAACTTCATTCGTTCATTAGGCATGACGCTTGGTATTACAATCTTCGGAATGATCCAAAGAACAGGTTTCCAAGATCAATTAGAAGAAGCATTTAAAGGTATGAACGGGGGAATGAATACAAACGCTTTAGGAGATTCAAGAGCTATTTTATCAGAATCGGCAAGATCTCAAATTCCACCGCAAATATTAGATAAAATTATTGATGCTCTTTCTAGCTCAATTGTCCAAACATTTATGTGGGCATTGGTACCAGCTGGTTTAGCATTCATATTTATTTTCTTTATGGGAAATGAGCGCATGGTAATTAAAAAACAACAAAAGAATAAAAAGAGCGAAACATCAAAAGCGTAATGAAAAAGCTCCCTTCCAATTGGAAAGGAGCTTTTTCGTATGTACGGATTTAGATTAGCCTTCGATGATTTCGTATTCTTCGTCTGCTAATAATAAAATTTGTGTTTTCTTACCTTTGTTTTGAACTTCGATTACATCGTAAGCACCTAAGTCTCTTATTTTGCTTTGGGAAGCGTTAACCATAACTTCAATAGAATCAATTAAGATATCTTCTTCAATGTATGATTCAGGCAATGCCATATCTTCAGTATCTAATACACATGCGTATAGATTTTGTAAGTTTTCAGTAGTTGGATTTTGTTCTTCAACATCAATGATGTTTTTTACTGCTTCCATATTTTCTTCTTTTGCTTGGTATACTTTAATTTTAGCCATTGTTTTAATCTCCTTTATAACGTAATCGTAGAGGCTACACTTCATTATAACGTTTTTTTCATGAAAGATGAAATTGTTATATGTATTTATAGGGAAATTTATGTGTTAGTACTCATTTTTAATGCGATAAGTAGGCAAATATATTCCTACGTTAAAGTTATATTGTCCAAGCTTATCTCATATCCCCCTCATATTATGTGTATGAGATAAAACATATAGAGAAGGGATGGAGTGTAAGTGGGTTGTGAGCCGAAACGAAATGATCGATGTTGCCAAAATAGTATTTGTGAATTTTTGCGAAGTCTAGAGCCTTTTACAAAAGTTGAGAGTATTGTAATTGCCGGAAATGAAATTGTTGTATCTTATTTTCTTTCATTTAATAAGAAGAATGGTGTCGTATCCTTCGTACAAGAGGGCGATGAGGTTATTTTTGTAGATTGCTCTAAGATTGATGCAATTCGAATAGGAAAAGTTTGTAGTTGTAAAACGAAAGTCAAATTTATTGAAGAGGATTTCAGTCTACTTGGAAACGTTTGTCCGCAATGTTTAACAGAGGGAAGCACACTCTTTTTTGACTTTCACAATTCAGAATTGAATTTATCACTTCAAGCAAAAACAATTGATGCGCCTAGTTGTACTGGGTTTATAGATGAGATGGGAAATGTAGTAAAACAAATTACTATAATAGGTGAAGCAATTGTTTCTAAAGATTTTGTTCAAGTGCCTGAATTATTAAGTTTCCGACTAGTATTATCTGATACGGCTACGAATCCTTTAAAGTTTGGAATACTGTTCATTAATTTCCCTGATCTTACGTTTATTATTCTTTTCGCATCGAGTGGATACCTCAACATTTCGAATTGTTTGAGGATAGAGAGTGGAACTGGTAATGCTGAAATAGAAGAGATGAAAAAGATAATATCGAATGACGATAATACGTACACATCAGTTGTTAAAGTGACTAAAGTATATAAAAACGGAGGAACAGAATCATTTGTTTATAAGAAGGAGTTATAACATATATTTTTAAATGAACCCTTAAACTAATGTTAAGGGTTTTACATAATAATATAGATTGCGAATTATTATTAAGTATATTATCTGTAAACCTTTTTACAGGATAGTCATTTACTTATTTTTAGATGTTATAATAATTTTATATTTATGAATAATTTATAATTATATGGAATGTAGTAGACGTTTGCTTATATGTAGAAAAGAGTAGAAGTACATTAATTCTAAAGAAAGCAGGAATGTAAATGATATATGAAGCGAATATACATACAAGAGAAAAATTAGTTACTATGTTCGAAGATTTCAATAACGTTGTTTTACTTTCTTATTTACAAGGACATATGGGTACCGCTTGGGTAAATGATCTTGAAAATCCGACAGTAGCGCAAATTACGGTAGGGATCTTTACATTTTACGCTGGGGATTCAAAGGTGAAAGAAACAGAAGAATTGCTTCGAAACATTCCTGATAGAATGTTAGTCATCGTAAATAGTGTAGAATGGAAAAAGCGTTTAGAAACATTTTACGAAAGAAAAATAGATAAGTTTTTACGCTATAAATTTAAATGTAATGCAGAAGTTTTTGATCGTTCAAAATTACAATCTCTTATATCAGCGCTTCCAAAAGGATACGAGTTAAGAAGAATAGATGAAAATATCGTAAATAACCCTACATTACATAAAGTCTCTAAAGATTTTACAAGTCAATTTCAATCAGTAGAAGATTATATAAACCGAGGTATAGGGTATTGTATTTTGTATAAAGGAGAAGTTGTATGCGGTGCATCATCATATAGCATTTATGATAATGGCATTGAAATTGAAGTTGCGACTGATCACAATTATAGAAGAAAAGGATTGGCGACTATAGTTAGTGCAGCACTAATCTTGGACTGTTTAGAAAAAGGGATATATCCAAACTGGGATGCAGCGAATACTACATCTGCAAAACTAGCTGAAAAACTAGGATATGTTTTTGATAAGGCGTATGATACTTATTTTGTGGATAATAGTTCAAATAAAAGAGCAGTTAGCCAAAGCTAACTGCTCCTCTCCAAAGGGGGAATGGAGAGATACAATCATGTTATTTACATTATTGACGGGAGGTTGATTTTTAATCAATCTTCTATAAAAGTTGAGATAAAATATTTTTAATTAACCCTGAGGATCCAATTAAGAGTACTGATAAAAAAACGATTGAGAATATACTTTTTTTAGGTTTTTTAAATTCTATGTATATGTTAATAATGGCACCAATTGCAACTACAGTAAAGATAACGAGTCTTATTACATCTATCATAAATAACGCTCCTTTTAATTACTTAATTGTATTATATAGGAATTGGCCTTTCGATTAGTTTATTTGAATACGATTTAAGGTAATTTTAAACAAACTAATCATTTATACAAAAGTAAGGTTAAGAAAAAAGACAGCGTAAGAAGTAATAGTATATCTTGTAGAAGCTGATGTTGACCAAATAAATTAGGGTTATTATCTATGCGGAAAAGTATAATTAATATTTATATATACTCACTTTAGGTACTTTTACAACTTAAATAATAAAACATGCTTTTCATAATGATCCAAACACCAATTATATTTTTCTAGAATAATTGGATGAACAACTTCTTTCGTAGTATCGACCTCAGTATAGCCATATTTCTTATAAAAGTTTTCTAATTCCTCAAAAGGAAGACAATATACATTTGGAACTTGTAATTTCTTCGCAGTTTCTACTAAAAATGAAACAAGATCCCCAGCTAATTGTAGCCCTCTAAATTGAGGAAGAATATAAATTCCACCCATTTCTAAAGTATCTTCATCTATTTGGACTAATCGTCCAACACCTGCATATTCATTGTTGTATGTAATAATTGCAACTTTATCTCTTTTTAAATCACTTCGTACAAATCCTATTGAGTCGTATTGATTATTAATCCATTCTAAATCATTAGATGTAGCCATTTGGATACTCATAGACATCCTCCTTCGGAATGCTAGCACTATTTTTATTATATAAAACATAAGATGCTATATCAAAAGAACCTTAATATAGCACATTTGCAAAATTTATTAGTTGAAGTTGTAGATTTGCTGGTATTGAAATGATAATTTCAACTAAAAGAGGATAAGAACCTTGTGAATTTAGTGTAAAACTAGTTCTTGTGTTTGGTAACGCATTATTATTTAAGCGTATAGAGTTTATAGGCTTATTTTAATTGGTGTAGCTACTATATTATTGGAACTAGTAAGGAAATATAATAATCCCCAGCCTGAGTGATAAAAATCGTATTAGGATTTAGCAAAAAAACCTCCTGAAAAAGAAAAGGGATTTAAAAATAAGAGCACTTCGAAAAGTGCCCTTCAGTAACGACTACTCATTCTAAAAAGAAAGGATGCAATATATCATATGAAGTTAAGTGTATTTAATTATGGGCCTTTTATATAAAAGTTTTATTTTGTTCCGAATAAAAAGGCGATTGTTTCCGCAACCACCTTTCAGTAAAATAAAGCACTTTTTATGAAATAAATTATGGATGATCCCTAAAAAAGGTTATAGGATATACTCACATTTTTATAACTAAAGTGACGAGTTCAGGTTATAAGAAAGGAACAATTATATTGTATGAAATCTATTCTAGAGTAGTCGCAAAGAAAGCTGTCTTCTTATTTGAAGGTAGCTTTCTTTTATTAGAAAAAGAAGTAGAAGTAAAATAAAAGATTAAGTTACTTGTCCAAACAAATCTTTAAAAAATACATAAAATGCTAATAGTTAGTCAATATTTTAATATTGCTAACTTTTAAGACTAAAAGGGGTGATTTTATGTGTGAATGTGAAGTTTGTAGAAGAAAGAAAAACCGGGATCCATTAAATCGGGATTGTGAGCCGAAAAAACGAGCTCCTAAGCTAAAAAAAGAGGATTGTGAACCAAAAAAAGAGGATTGTGAACCAAAAAAAGAGGATTGTGAGCCAAAAAAAGAGGATTGTGAGCCAAAAAAAGAGGATTGTGAACCAAAAAAAGAAGATTGCGAATCAGTAAATTATTATTCGTTTAGTAAAAATACAAATTTTTTAGAGGAAGCTATACAAACAGATAAAATCGATCAAATTTCTGAGGAATATATTGAAATAGTTGATTCAGCAGATGTACAAGTTACTACTACAGATACAAAAGCTGCGCTATCTATCCAAGCGGCATTACAAGCAGCTATCGTAGTTGTAGTAAGTATTTCTATAGCAGATAGTGAAAAGGCAGATAAAATAACACAAGAATTATTTCAAAAATCAGCTATTAAACAAATTAATAGACAAAAAACATTTATAAAAAATTCCAGAAACGTAACCGTAACAACGACTGATACAGATATTGCAGTGAATATTCAAATTCTCCTTCAAATTTTATTAGCTTTATTAGTTAAACTAAACATTTTATAAAGTGTCTATCCTATTGATATTTAGCTATAAGTTTTCACTTTAAGTAAACGTTTTTTGTTGTAACATATGGTACAAGCTTGGACTTCTTATTATGACTGAATTAATATTCAAGATAAATGAAAAAGCAAGTGTGGAAAACTACAAATAAAGTTGAAATACATTATTTAACAGTAAATGAAACTTATATTTATGTGAAGTGAAGGAAAGAAAGCTGACTTCTTATTAGAAGCCAGCTTTTTGAAGTTATTAGTAAAAAGAAGTGGAAAATAGAAGATTAAGTTACTTGTCCAAGCAATTTTTATTAAATTACATATAATGCTCTTAGTTATTTGAAATTTTTATAGAAAATTGATTGGAGTGAATATTGTAAATGGATGATTTAAACAAATTTTCTTCCTTTAAGTTTGATAAGGATCAAAAGAATATAATTATAGACCTTTTACTCTCAGATATTTTTAATAGGCATGGGATAAATGAAGAAAAACTAAAAAATTTATCGCCAGAAAAAAAGCAGCAAATTAAAAGTATTGTTTCTGAAATACAATCACAAGTTAATAATTATTTAGATTGAAAGGGGGTGAACGTATGGACAAAACATGTCATTCAGATGAAAATAAAAAATGGAGTGCATTAGATTACTCAAATCCTCATCCATCTTTTAAAAATGCTAGTGTTTCAGAAGCAGCTGCGCAAGAAAGTAAAACTTACCAAATTTCTGAAGAATCAATTACAATTGTCGATTCAGCAGATGTAGAAGTTACTACTACAGATACAAAAGCTGCGTTATCTATTCAAGCGGCATTACAAGCAGCTATCGTGGTTATAATAAGTATTTCTATAGCAGATAGTGAAAAAGCTGATCGTGTTGCACAAGAATTGTTTCAAAAATCATCTATTAAACAAATTAATAAACAAGAAACTGTTATTAGAAATTCTAGAAATGTTACAGTTACGACTACTGATACAGACATAGCAGTAAATGTTCAAATTCTTCTCCAAATTTTATTAGCGTTACTAGTTAAATTGAATATTTTATAAAGTGTTTAACTTGTTTTTTATCTAGTGATTCTTTTACTGTTTTAATTATAGTACAGGCTATAAATATTACTCATAACTGGACTAATATTTAACATCGCTAAAATAATAATGAGAGCAATGTGATGGAAAATGAAGTTTGGTTATTTTATGAAAACTTAAAAGCCATTTCCTTTATTGGATTTGGCTTTTAAATTTTAAACAGTATGAATTTGAAAAGATTATATTAAGATAAAGAATTAAAATATAATGATACAAAATACTTATAAAATTATTCGTGTTTTAGAAAAATAATAAGAAAAAGGTGTTTAAAATAGAATCATTTGTATTAACAGTTCAAGTTTTGAAGAATAGTGCATACAATATACAGTGTTTTCCTTTCTTCATTTAAGTTTTACGTATATAATTTAAAAGTACTATTTTTATTTTATTATTTTATATTTATAACAGAATAGAGGTTTAAAAATGGGTGTTAAAATCATTACGGATAGTGCGGCGGATTTACCGGTAGAATTGCTGCAAGCATATGATATTGATTTAATTCCACTCCGTGTTTATGATGAATCAGAAACAGAGTATTTAGATGGAGTAACATTAGAGTCAGTTACATTATTGCAAAAAATGAGAGAAGGCGCTGTTTATAGAACGTCATTGCCCTCACTTGAAACTTTCCAAGAAAAATTTGTTTCTTATGCAAAAGAAGGTAATCCTTGTATATATTTAGCTTTTTCATCTGAACTGTCTGGTACATATCAATCATCAGTTCTCATTAAAGAGGAAGTAAAAGAAACATATGCTAACTTAGATTTAGAAATTATTGATACGAAATGTGCTTCGCTTGGTCAAGGTCTTGTTGTTTTAGAAGCTGCTAAAATGGCGAAAGACGGTGCATCAAAAGAAGATATTTTAAAACGTGTTGATTTTCTAATGAACCATATGGAACATATCTTCACTGTAGCTGACTTACAGTACTTAGTGAGAGGTGGACGTTTAAGTAAAGTCGCAGGATTTATCGGTGGTTTACTAAACATTAAACCGATCTTAAACGTGGAAGAAGGAAAACTTGTACCACTTGAAAAGGTAAGAGGGAAAAAGAAAGTACTTGGCCGAATTGTCGATATAATGGAAGAGCGTGGAAAAGAACTTAAAGGTCAAACAATCGGTATAACTCACGGTGACGATTTAGAAACAGCTGAAGCATTAAAAGCATTAATTACAGAAAGATTTGGCTGTGAAGTATTTATCGTAAATACAATTGGTGCAGCAATCGGAGCACATACAGGACCTGGCGTTATAACGTTGTTTTTCTTAAATGAAGTAGAGTAAAGGATTGATCTTTTGATCAATCTTTTTTTCTTCAAGGTAATGTTACTATTTCTGTAGCAGATGAGCTGAAAAAATTTAAGGGATTATTACATATGGGTGTTATTACAGAAGATGAATTTAATGCGAAGAAAAAGGAGTTACTAAATATATAAATTAGTTTTTTATGAAATTAGTATGAAAATGCTAAATATAAGATATAAAAAAGATGATTCTGTTGTGGACAGAACCATCTTTTTTATGTATTGAAGTATTTTGTTTATAGAAATCTAAATATTTGAAGATATTAAAATTTTACCATTTCATATATAATTGTGTAGGGAGAAGAATCTGTAACTATTTGTAAAAAAAGGGGGCGGCTATAAAATGCATGAAATTGCTAGATGGGATTTAGATCGATTATATACGTGTGGAGACATTATATTTCCAATATTGGAGTTAAAAGAGCAATATATTGTGACAAAGGACGTAGAAATCCTTTCAAAACTTATTCAATCTATTGAAAAAGCAGAATACTATTTGTACTGTCGATTGACTGAAGAAAGTGTTTCATCTGACATTACTAGATTAACTATGAAAGTAAAAGAACTAAAAAGTGAAGTGCAGCAAGTCATACAGCAAAGTGAAGTGGAAATTACTGATAATACTAGGCTAATAAAAGATGAACTACATGCGTGGGAAAATATGTACATACAATTAAGGAATAGGATAGAAATAGAGCACAATAATAAGCAATTATCATTTGGACAAGCAAATCATGTTGCAATGAATAGTGATAATGAAAAGGAAAGACTAGAAGTATTCGAGTTATTAACATGTGCTTTACATAAGGAGAAAGAAATTTTTGCTACTGTATTAAATCAAATAGGAAGATTGCGTAATACGAAGGGTAATGAATTAGAAGATAGAGAGATTTTAGCAAGGTCCCTTCATGCGAATGGTGTTTCAGAAACTGTATTATTACAAATATGGAATGCGACAGAAGAAAATCTAGATAAATTAGTTAGTGCTTTAAATGTGTATAAGAAAGGCAGAGCTTCGATTACATGGCATGAACTTATGACAGTAAAGGAGAATAATGAGGTTATTATTCCTTTTTCAGTAGCAGTACAAAACATATACGGTGCATTTAAAAATATAGATGAAGAATTAGCAGAATTTGCACGTCATGCGATAGAAAGTGGTTGGGTAGATGCAGAACCGAGAGAGAATAAACCCCCAGGTGGATTTTGTGCTCCTTTTTTCAGTGAAAAAGAATCTCGAATCTCTATGCGTTATGACGGAAGTATCGATAGTGTAAGAATACTTGCCCACGAACTAGGACATGCTTGGCATTTTTATAATATGAGTTTTGAACAATCCTCTTCTTTTTTAGATGATTATTTGCCAATGAGTACAGCTGAATCAGCATCTATTTTCTTTGAAACGGTGCTTATAAATTATCTAATTCAAACAACAGATAGTATAGATATAAAAAAGTCATTGCTTAGCTGGAAAATAAGAAACTGTTTTAATTATGTAATGGCAATTCGAGCATCGTACGAATTTGAGAAGAACTTTTACGAGAAATGTAAAGAAAGTCCTTTAAGTGCTGATCAAATCGAGAAATTATCTATAGTAGCGCAAGAAAAAGCATATGGAAATTCATTATCAGAATATCAGCCGTTCGTGTGGATGAAATATATTCAATTTTATATAGCAGATGTTCCTTTTTATAATTATCCATACACATTTGGGTATTTAGCTAGTTTTAGTTTATTAGAAATAGCTAAAGAAAGTAAAAGTACTTTTCACTTGAAATATAAAGAGTTTTTACGAGAAACAGGAAAAGCTCCAGTGGAAGAACTGATGAAAAAACATTTTGAAATAAATATAACAAGATATGAATTTTGGGATAAAGCTTTTAAACAAATTTCTAAAGATATTGATGAATATTTGCAACTTATGTAAGGGGAGAGTAAAGTGAATCACCAACTTATAAAGGGAATACCTTTTTCAACTTTAGAATATGCACAAGTTATAAGTTTATTAAAAGGTTGGCTACATGAAAAACAAGAGAAACCAAGATTTGTAGTAACTGCAAATCCTGAAATTGTTATGTCTGCAAAGGAAAGCACGGCTAAATCTAAACAGTTTAAAAAGATGTTACTATCTGCGGATTTAATAACAGCGGATGGAATTGGTGTCATAATTGGCTCGAAAATATTAAAAGGAACGCTGAAAGAACGTGTCACAGGGGCAGATATCACTCACGATTTAATAAAATATTGTAACGATAATAGATACCGCGTCTTTCTTTTTGGAGCTGCTCCAGAAAGTAATAAAAAGGCATTAGAAAAATTAAATGAGCAGTTCCCAGGAGCACAGTTTAAAGGACAGCATGGATTTGTAAATGGTGAAGAAATAGAAGAAGTAAAAATGAAAATAAAGCAATTCAAGCCGCACTTACTGTTAGTAGGACTAGGTTCACCGAAACAAGAAGAATTCATCTATGAAAACATACAAACATTAAACGTTCCACTATCTATTGGTATTGGAGGTATGATCGATATATTATCTGGTACTGTAAAAAGAGCACCGAAAATTATGAGGGATACAGGAACTGAATGGTTATATAGATTACTCTCACAGCCGAAAAGATTAAAGAGACAAATCGTACTTCCGAAATTTTTATTGTCGGTTATGTCTGAAAGAATTAAAGGGAGTAATTAATAAAGGAGAGTACATTCATGAACAGAATCGGAATTATCGGAGCAATGCAAATTGAAATAGACTTACTTTTAGAAAAATTAGTTGTACAAGAAGAACAAATAATTGCGGGAATGCCTTTTTACGTTGGAGAATTCATGGGAACTGAAGTAATTGTTACAAGATGTGGTGTAGGGAAAGTAAATGCAGCCGCATGTACGCAAACATTAATTCATAAATTTGATGTAGATGCTATCATCAATACAGGTGTTGCTGGTGGGTTACACCTAGATGTAAAAGTTGGTGATATCATTATTTCAACGAATGTTACCCATCATGATGTAAGTAAGACTCAAATGAAAAACTTATTCCCGTTTCAAGAAGAATTTATCGCAAGTAAGGAATTAGTAGAGTTAGCGCGTATTGCATGCAATAGTAGTAATTTACACATAGAGGTTCATGAAGGAAGAATTGTAAGCGGTGAATGTTTTGTTGAAGATTCAAAACTAAAAGCGAAATTAATAGACGAATATGCACCGCATTGTACAGAAATGGAAGGTGCAGCAATTGGACATGTTGCCTACATAAATGAAGTACCGTTTCTCGTAATGCGATGTATTTCTGACAGTGCAGACGATGAAGCACAAATTTCTTATGATGACTTCGCGAAAACGGCCGCAAACTATTGTTCAGAAATTATCGTTGAGATGCTGAAAAATATATCAAGTAAAACTGTATTATAATTCAAAAGGAGAGAATGAAATGTTACAAGCATTAATTTTTGATATGGACGGAACGTTATTTCAAACAGATAAAATTTTAGAATTATCGTTAGATGATACTTTTAATCATTTACGTTCATTACAATTATGGGATACGGTAACACCTATTGATAAGTACCGTGAAATTATGGGCGTGCCGTTACCGAAAGTTTGGGAAGCTTTATTACCGGATCATTCTCTTGAAATAAGAGAACAAACAGATGCATATTTTTTAGAAAGATTAATTGAAAACATTAAGAGCGGAAAAGGTGCTTTATATCCGAATGTAAAAGAGATTTTTACATATATAAAAGAAAATAATTGCTCAATACATATTGCAAGTAATGGTTTAACTGAATATCTACGAGCAATTGTATCTTATTATGATTTAGACCAATGGGTTACTGAAACGTTTAGTATTGAACAAATAAACTCACTTAATAAAAGCGACTTAGTAAAAAGTATTTTGAACAAATATGATATAAAAGAAGCAGCTGTAGTCGGGGATCGTTTATCTGATATAAGCGCAGCTAAAGATAATGGCTTGATTGCGATTGGATGTAATTTTGATTTTGCACAAGAAGATGAACTTGCCCAAGCTGATATAGTAATAGATGATTTACTGGAGTTGAAGGGGATATTGCCTGCTATACAGAGATAATAAAGTTGTTTAAATTACAATATAATCATTCTAAAAATAATAAAGTCGTTTAAAAATCTTTCTTCCATTAACGGAGTAAATTGCTTAGTGGGGAATTAAAATAAGTACTTGTGGCTTCTGAAGAAATGGAAAAAGAAAGATGTTAAATACAAAGTAGACTCTGTTATACAGAGGTAGAGATAGTGGTATTCATTTGTGATGGATTAGTAATGGTTTGATTTGGATTATAAAGTGTGTGCGTTTTTTGCCAAGTACTATATGACTTATTCTATGGAGGAAATATGCTTAAAGATAATTTTAACATTAATAATATTCCCACGGTTTTGTGGGGAGATAAAAGTGAAAAAGTTTTTATTGCAGTACATGGAAATATGTCAAATAAGGAAGATGCAGTTATTCAAATATTAGCTGAAGAAGCTAATCAAAAAGGTTATCAAGTATTAAGCTTTGATTTACCTGAGCATGGAGAAAGAACAAATGATAATACTCCTTGCAAAGTACAGTTTTGTGTTAGTGAATTATCTATAATTATGAATTACGCAAAAGAGCATTGGAAAGAAGTAAGTGTGTTTGCATGTAGTATAGGAGCTTATTTTAGCCTTTTAGCCTATCAAAATGATGTGATAGAAAAGGCATTATTTTTATCACCAGTAGTTAATATGGAACGAATTATCGAAAATATGATGAAATGGTTTAATGTAACACCAGAACTTTTGCAAAAAGAAATGATTATAGAGACACCGATTGGTCAAAAGTTATATTGGGATTATTTATGCTATGTAAAAGAACATCTTATTAATACATGGAATATAGATACATATATTATGTACGGAGCTAAGGATGAACTGTGTGAATTTGAAATTATTAACGATTTTACAAAAAAACATCGTTGTGCATTAGAAGTCATGGAGACAGGTGAACATTATTTTCATACTGAAGAACAGTTAAAGATATTTGAACTGTGGTTACACAAGCTTATAGATTAACAAATTATAACTTAACTTGAACAATGTTAGAGTAGAATGATGAATTTATAAACTGATATTATATTTGAGAGACATTATAAATGTAAATCTATTCATTTAAGCAAACAGCTACTTTAGTTCAATAAGACTTAAACAACTATATTATCGATTTAAAACTGAAGTGAAGAATACACATACTACGAATTGAATAAGATAACAATCATAAAAATGCTCAGAATAAATGATTTTAGAGCATTTTTATGTGTTTCTATATTAAGGGGGGATTTACTTGAAAGATATACATATTCAACAAATTGAAGATTTAATGATATACGAACACGAATATCTTGTTCAGGAAAGCAAAGACGAAGGATTTTATTTCCTAATAAAATTAATAAGTGAATATGAAAATAAAATAAACACATTTAATAAAACTGGTGAATGCTTATATGGGATTTTTCATGGGGAAAAGTTAATCGGAATAGGAGGGTTAAATGAGGATCCATATACAGAAAATAATAAGATTGGCCGATTAAGGCGATTTTATATTTCAAAGGACTATCGTCGTATAGGGCTAGGGAACTTGTTATTAAAGCGACTATTATCTCATGCGGAAAAGAATTTTAAAGTAGTTGTTTTACATACAGATACAAAACAAGGTGATGCATTTTATAGTGCAAATGGATTTGTGAAGGGGCAGGTATATAAAGGCTATAGTCACTATAAAGTATTATGTTAGTAAAAAAAGAGACCTCTGCTTCGAAAAATAAGCTTATGAAGTCTCTTTTTTCTAGTCAATTATGTTTAACATTCATTTCTTTCAATAGTCCCTTCGGATCACCTTTTACATAATAAAAATGTGGATTATTTTCATCGTCGTAAAGCATAATATAAGGTTTTTGATTAAGAGGGAGAAGAATAAGTACTTCATCAATTGTTGTTTGTAGCCATTGATTTGTAATAGAAACTGGTTTAGATAAAGGGATTTTTATCATGTGACCATCTTTTGGAACGACATTTAAGTTTTTGAAGGGGCCAGTAATGGATTTAGCATATTGAACAGCTTTTTTTTGAATAGCTGGATCTAAAGATTGTTTTTGAACGACCATTTCTTTTTGACAATCAAATACTTCAATTTGTTGATTTGTATTTGCGAACGCATTTGTTGATAATAAAAAGAAAAGAAGAGTAATGACCCCGATTTTTTTCATCATAGTACAACACCTCGTTTTTACTATACCCTTAACTAGTTCAAATATTTTTCTGTCACATACATGTAACAAAGAAGTTGTATGATACAATTAATTTTTGTTTAAAAGCAATGGAGGATAATGTATGAAAGTATTAATCGCAGATGATGAACAAGATATGCTAAGGATTTTAAAAGCTTATTTTGAGAAAGAAGGCTTCGAAGTTTTCTTAGCGAAAGATGGAGAAGAAGCACTTCAAATATTTTATGATGAAAAAATTGATTTAGCTATTTTAGATTGGATGATGCCGAAACATAGTGGTATTACTGTTTGTAAGGAAATAAAGAAAAACTCAAGCGTAAAAGTATTAATGCTTACGGCGAAAAGTGAAAGCGAAGATGAATTAGCAGCGCTTCAAAGCGGGGCAGATGAGTACGTAAAAAAACCATTTCATCCAGGTGTATTAATCACTAGAGCGAAAAAGCTTATACAGCACGATGATGTCATTCAAGTTCAAGATTTGAAAATAGATTTTACGAAAAATAAAGTTTATAAAAATGACAAAGAGTTAGATATTACAAAAACAGAGCTAGAATTAATAAAGTGTTTTTTAAGTCATAAAGGCATGATTTTGACTCGTAAAAAATTGTTAGATATCGTATGGGGATTTGACTATTTTGGAGAAGAGCGAACTGTTGATACACATGTAAGAAGGTTACGTAAAAAAGTAGGAGAAAATATTATAAAGACGCATCGTGGTTTAGGGTATAGTTTGGAGGAGCAGAGTGAATAAACTTGGAAAAAAACTATTTCTCAGCATTTCTTTAACTGTTATTCTTATTTTTACGATCTCTTTATTAATAATTAACTATCTTTTACCGAAATATAATATTTACAAAACGAGAGAGAACTTGAATGAATTTACAATGCAAATACAAAATACATCTGTAAATGAGTTAGAAGATGTAATTCGTACAATTGAAAGCGAAAATAACGTTACGTTTGCATATACGTCAATCAATCAGTCAGAAGATGATATGAACGAATCGTTACGCATGCAACTTACGAAAAAGAAAGTAGTTTTAAATAAACTGTGGATTACGAAAGATGCAGTCATGAAGGTGAAAGTGGAAGGGCAATCGAATAAACTATATGATCAAGAGAAGTTAAAAGCAAGTTTTTTCGCTAAATATATTGCAAAAGATAATACAATAATTTTAATGGGAACTTCTATTGCACATTCTAACGAAATTATAAAAACGTTAAATACATTTTATTTATACATTCTTTGTTTCTCACTCCTTCTTATTATTTTACTTGTGTGGATACTTTCAAAAATAATAACGACTCCATTAAAAGAGCTAAGTGATGTAGCTCAGGACATTTCACATTTGAAGTTTAAAAGAACAAAAGTGAAAACGAACGATGAAATAGGGGAGTTAGCCGATAGTATTAATATCATGAGTGATACACTACATGAAGCACATCAAGATTTAACAGATCGTAATGAACATTTAAAACGATTTATGGGTGATGTGACGCATGAATTAAAGACACCAATTGCATTAGTAAAAGCATATTCTATGGGAATTAAGGATGGGTTAGATGATGGGACATACGTAGATACAATTATAAAACAAACAGATCAAATATCAAACTTAATTGAAGAACTATTACGATTTTCGAAGTTAGAAAGAGATGTTTTACAAAAAGAAGAATTCCCTATTGAACCATTAGTCCGAAGTATAATAGATAAGCATAAAATTGAACTGGATTCAAAAGAAATACAGTTGCAGACGAACAGTAATATTAAAAATCAGGTCATTTATGCGGATTTAAATAAAATGGGAATGGTGTTTCAAAATTTAATTTCTAACGCAATAAAATATACAACAAATCAAAACATAATAATCACTTTAGAAGAGAGAAATAAAAGTGTATATTTTCAAATTAAAAATGGGATTAATGCAGAACAAATTCAAGATATCGAAAAAATTTGGGAACCTTTTTATGTCTTAGACTCTTCACGAAGTAAAGAAAAATCAGGCACAGGATTAGGACTAGCGATAGTGAAAAGTATTTTAGAAAGGCATGGTTTTGACTATGGCGTATCTACTAAAGAGGGAGAAATACGGTTTTATATTACTATGAAGAATGACTAATTCAATACAATTAGAAGCATCGTCTATTAATAGGTGATGTTTTTTATTGGTTATATGAGAGCAGTAAATCAGAATATATAACCTTGAAAGCCCGTTGGAAGAGTGTTCTACAAATTTCTCAAGTTGCTGTATAAAATATAAACTGAATTTTCAGTAATTATATTGTATAGTAAAAGGAGACATAAATGGGGAGGGAAGGATATGGGGAAAAAGAAAATAGCAACATTATCAGCAATATTATCTTTATCAATTACGTCAGGAGTTTCTAGTATGACTGCGTATGCAGACAATAAAGAAACAAACTACATAAATGAGCATGACGTGAAGTTAAATGGAATTGTTTCAGATGCGTTACGTTCAAGTACGAAAATTGAATTAGAAAACGGGATGACAAAACCGATTTACTCGCTTGATGAAGCGATTGTTGAAAATCTATTTGTAGAAACGGAAGTAGATAGTGATCGAGATGGAAAAAAAGATCGAGTATCAGTAAAAGTTATGCGTCCAAAAACTGATCCAAATGTGAAAGTTCCTGTTATATATGAAATGAGCCCATATCGAGCTGGTTTAAAAGATGTTCCTGTATATAACGTAGATGAAGAATTGTATGCGTATGAAGGGAAACCGTATGGAGCTGTTAATCTTGGTTCGTATGGAAATTATTATGTACCAAGAGGTTATGCAGTCATTTTAGGTGAAAGTATTGGAACTGGGAAATCAGATGGATGTCCGACGACTGGGGATGAGCAAGAAATATTAGGGACGAAATCTGTTATTGATTGGGTAAATGGACGTGCGAAAGCATATACAGAAAATGGTGAGGAAGTTAAAGCCGAGTGGTCAACGGGAAATGTAGGTATGACAGGAGTTTCTTATAATGGTACGTTACCAAATGCTGTTGCAACGACAGGCGTTGAAGGGCTAAAAACAATTATACCAATCGCAGCGATTAGTAGTTGGTATGATTATTATCGTGCAAACGGTGCAGTTATTGCGCCAGGTGGATACCAAGGAGAAGATACAGATAATATGGCAGAAGCAGTACTAACAAGAGAAAATCCTGAAGTTTGTGGACAAGTAATAAAAGAGTTAACAGCAGGACAGGACCGAAAAACTGGTAATTATAATGATTTTTGGGACAAACGTAATTATGTAAAAGATGCTAAAAATGTAAAAGCGAGTGTATTTGTTGTTCATGGTTTAAATGATTGGAATGTAAAGACGAAGCAGTTCGCGCAATGGTGGGAAGCGCTTGGAGAGAATGATGTCCCTCGTAAAATGTGGTTACATCAAGGTGGACACGGTGGAACATCAACGAATGACTGGCAAAGAACACAAAACAAATGGTTCGATTATTGGTTGTATGGAATTGAAAATGGAATTATGAATGAACCAATGGTCGATGTACAACGTGAGAATAAGGCTTGGGATAAAATAAAAAATTGGCCGGATCCAGCAGCTGTGCCGTCAAAAATCCGTATGTATTTAAGTAACAAAGCAGTTAATTTACCATTCAGTATGGGTTCTGTTAATAAGGTGTTTTCATTCGTAGATGATGCAAAAATGAAATCAAACGAATTAGTAGCAAACCCAGAATTAGAAGTAGCCAATCGATTAGTGTATACAATGCCTGTACTGCAAAAAGATACGCGTATAAGTGGTACACCAAAGATTTCAATTACAGGTAATATTGATCGATCTGTATCAAATTTAACAGCATTACTTGTTGATTATGGAGGAACGAAGCCGGAAATCGTAACACGAGGCTGGATGGATCCACAAAACGTAAAAAGTATAGAAAATTCAACAGCGATTCAACCGGGCAAAGATTATACATTTACATGGGACATGCAGCCAGATGATTATGTCTTTAAAGCTGGGCATCAAATAGGAGTCGTTTTAATTGCTAGCGACTATGATTATACAATTAGACCGAAAGCGGGCACGAAGCTTACAGTGAAATTAAGTGAAGTGACATTGCCAATTGTGAAATAAATAGTTATGGATAAAGAGGCTGTCCTAAAAGGTGCTTTTTAGCCAAAACCGAATAGAAAGTGAAAGGAAGAAACGTTGATTTAATAACGTTTCTTCCTTTTCAATTTCATGTGATTTTACTTCGAAAGAGACTTATGAGACAACCTCTTTACATTTTGAAAGGGAGAGTTTAATGTGAATGTTTATTGGTAGATACAAAAAGGCTTACAATAAATAAAAAAATTGCATTTATGATCAATAGGCCACTAAATGTAAGCCCAGCAAAACCTCCAGCGAATCCATCTCCTACTTTTTCACCAATTACATGCAAAGTGGCGAAGAAAACGATGGGGGAAGAAAGAATGAAAATGCCACTGGTAATTTTCCATATTCCCCTATATTTCTTTGCTATAAAGAAAATTAGAGCATTAAAAGCAATAAGAAGTAAAAGAAATATAATGAATGAATTCATCATATCCTCCTTTTGGTAAAGAGTTTGAATTTTCATTATTTACATTGGTATTTCAAAGGAAATATTATACAATATGATTATATTCTATGGAAAGTGAGTGATATATTATGACAGTCAGCTCTTTCGAATTTTCATTAAAAATACAGGTACAGGGAGATTAATTGAATTTAAATCTTCCGTACGTAAAAAACGGGGGAGAAAATAAATGTTTAGTTTTTATAGTACACTTTGCACGGAACTTTATGATTACACAAAGCCTGTCGGTTATTCTTTAAATGGTGATATTGAGTATTACGAAAAACGTTTGAAAAATTGTAGAGGTAGAATTCTCGAAGCAGCAGTAGGATCAGGGCGTGTCATCATCCCGCTTCTTGAGGCTGGTTTTACAGTAGATGGGATTGACTATTCACCTGAGATGCTAGAATCGTGCCGTATAAGATGTAAAGAGAGAGGCTTACACCCTAATTTATATGAAGGAAGCTTACAACAATTTTCACTTCCGCATAAATATGAGGCAATTATTATTCCTACTGGTTCTTTTTGCTTAATTGAAAATCGAGAGGATTCTATAAATGCATTGAAATGTTTTTATGAACACCTTAATCCAGGCGGACGATTAATCGTAGATATTATGCTTCCGTATGACTGGAAGACGGGGGAGATTCATACATCGACTTTTTCTTTACCAAATGGTGACGGAATTACATTAGAAAATAAATCAATTAAAATAGATTGGCTGAACCAAGTTACTCTATCCTATTTAAAATATGAAAAATGGAGTAAAGGGCAGTTAGTACAAACGGAATTGCAACGCTTTGCGGTGTGTTGGTATGGAATAGAAGAGTTTAAACTTCTTTTAGAAAGTATTGGTTTCTCTAATATTACTTGCTCTGCTGATTATGTTTATGAAAAAGAACCGTCAAATGCTAATCAAATGTTTACTTTTGAAGCCGTGCGAAAAGAAAAATAAAGAAGTATGTAAGAAAACAAGGCAATTGATACAATATCGATTGTCTTGTTTTAATTGTATATTATTTACATGCTATTACGTTTTCATTGTCCAAGCATCCTTCTACTAACTACATATACTATTTATATTAAAGACAGTCACTATTTTAAATAGAACTGTAATGTTTCTATAAATGATATTTTAGAGAGGTAGGGGATAAATTTGGCAAACGAAGAACAAGATAGAATTGAAAATCAAGTGTATTCAAATCGTGTAGTAAGATCAGAATTTGATGCGAATTGGGAAACTTGTATATCAAAAAGTGGTTATATAATTTATGTAGCAACAAGTAATAATGCTGAAGTAATAGTACTTCTTGCAGATGGTTCAAGTAAATTATTAATTTTCGAACAAGGCGGTAAAGTAGTAGTAGGCGGTGGTGGAACAAGTCATTACAGTAAGCCGCACATCGCAAGAAATATTTAAGGTAGAACAAAATGCCGGAAAATAGTTAACTCATTTTAGTAGAACTTGATGTACTATAAATACTTTTGAATGATCAGAAAAGTTTGTAGGGAATTGTACGGATTAATATTTGAAATATAATGTATGGTTTGAAGAATTCTATAAGCAATAAAAAAGCATTTCCTATTTCGGGAAATGCTTTTTCTATGTTATAGTATAATAGTGTTTTGAAACAATGTTATTTTAATATATTTCAAATTTTGTTATGTATTATTTTTATATTAAATTAGTTGCGTAAGTATTTTTTTATATAAGGAGTAATAATTAGAGAAATGAAAAATATAGACTTTATACTAGAAAGTGATGAG
Source organism: Bacillus sp. FDAARGOS_527 (assembly GCF_003812125.1). Taxonomy (NCBI): domain Bacteria; kingdom Bacillati; phylum Bacillota; class Bacilli; order Caryophanales; family Bacillaceae; genus Bacillus; species Bacillus sp. FDAARGOS_527. The sequence goes on along the minus strand of NZ_CP033795.1, from coordinate 1,925,510 downwards.
GCATTAAAACCGTCTGAACGATTAGTACTATTATTATTAGAGAAGCATAGAATGTTATATACGAACGATCTATTGGCATTATCTAATTTATCATATAAAACATTAACAGATTCATTAACGGCGCTTGTATTAAAATCATATGTGCTAAAGGAAACAGGTAAGGGAAGAAGACAGAATTGTTATAGATTGGTATGATAAAACTGCTGATTTTAGAGAGTTTATATTAACATTTATCGAATGTAAGGAGAAAGTGTATTTTTGTTTTCAAATGAAAAATGAAATAAACTCAAATATTTTTAATTTCATTTTTGTTAATAATAATTTAATCATTTCAAAAATAGAAAAATAAAATAAACTGCAAAAAACAGAAACAAAAAAACAATCCATTTTAAAATGGGTTGTTTTTTTGTTGGAATAATATTATTTGATATGTTGAAAGTCTGAATAATTATTCTACTTTACTTGTATACTTTTCAGGTAATAATTCCATTACGTTACATTTTACAAGTTCACCATTATAAGAAAGTATAACGTTCGTATTTTTTCCGTAATCACTTATTAATTCTCGACACATACCACATGGAGCAACAACCCAACATTTTTCTATATCTTCATGAGGGTGTGGGTGAGCAACTGCTACAATGGTATCAAATTCATGATCACCTTCTGAAATAGATTTTCCAATTGCCATAGCTTCACCACATACTGTTATTCTTCCAACATTCGCTTCAACATGTACTGCTGCATAAATATTACCTGTTTTAGTGCGTACTGCTGAACCGATATGATGACGGCCATATTTATAGTTTTTTTCGATTACTTTTTCAGCCGCTTTAATTAAATCATAGTCTTCACTATTTAAAGGTATTACGTGTAACATAATTTCTCCTCCATACTAAACATGATTAGCATTATTTTAGCAGAAAATTTTAATATTTAAAATAAAAGATAAATGTTAAATAGATAATATTATTATGTAAACTATAATTAAAAAAGGAATATATAATAATCAACAGAACATATAGAAGAGTGTGATGATGAGAAAACAGCCTATGATATAGCCTTAGAAAAAGGTCATACTCACCTTTTACATTATTTGCAACAGGGAGTGTACGTGTGATGAATAAATGGAGTGTAGGGATATTTTTATTTAATGAGGTGGAAGTGTTAGATTTTGCAGGGCCATTTGAAGTTTTTTCTATCACTAAAGTACATGAAGAGAAACCATTTACTGTTTATACAGTTAGCCAAAATGGAGAAATGATTACAGCAAGGAACGGATTAAAGGTAAAGCCTGATTATAGTATTGAAGATTTACCACCAGTTGATATATTAATCATTCCAGGTGGTAAAGGCGCACGGGAAAATGAAGTGAAAAATGATATTGTAATCAATTGGATTCGTCAGCAAATGAAAGAAGTAAAGCTAATGACTTCAGTTTGTACCGGAGCGTTATTACTCGCGAAAGCTGGTTTACTGGAAGGGTTAAAAGCAACAACACATTGGGCTAGTATTCAAACTTTCAAAAAAGATTTTCCGAATGTAGAAGTAATGGAGAATGTGAAATTTGTAGATGAAGGACATATTATTACATCGGCAGGTATTTCAGCTGGTATTAACATGTCATTTCATATTGTGAAAAATTTGCTAGGTGTGGGGATCGCTGAAGAAACGGCCAAAAATATGGAATATGATATTGATTTACAAAATTAAAAAAGCCCAAATTGGGCTTTTTTCTTATTTTGAGTGTATATAGGTATGATCTATGCTCTAAACTTAAGCTCTTAAACAGTCATTCTAGTTTTATCGAATGTACGAAAATGCATCTCTTTTCTCCTTGTAACCATGTTAAAACAAGGAGAACTTTGTATGTAAAAAAACTCTTCTACAATAGTAGAAAAAGAATAACAGAAACTACTATTTTATGCCAGCATACATAAAAAAATGCAATGTAAATATGGAAATGTCGTCGAATGCTATCTTTAATTGGTTAATTAGTGAGATATTTTTGTGAAGGAGCTTATTTTATAAGAATAGAATTAAAGTTAATAAGAAATCATGCCGATGGTAGTGAAAATATATGTGTTAGGGGGATTTCATAATGAGGAAACTCAAGCGAATAAATGTTCCTAATATACAAGAACAACTATCACAGTCTAATGAAAATCGAGCAATTAATAAGAAAAAACTAAGGCGATTTATATTCATGTTTATATTTATTGCGGCGGCTACTTTGTACGTTCAATTTATTTTAACGAAACAACAAGAAATAATTGTAGAAAAAAAAGATACAATTACGAATCAAAAAAAACAATTGGTTTCTTTAAAGAAAGATGAGGCTTCTTTAAAGACTAACATAGAAAATTTAACAGATGATGATGAAGAAATTTTGAAGTTTGCGAGAAAAGAATATCAATTTTCTAAGTCAAATGAAACTATATTTGTGTTGCCAAAGTAGTGTAATAGAACAGTTAGCAATAGCTAGCTGTTTTTTCATGTAGGAATGTCATGGTACAAGAAACAATTACATATTGTAAAAATGAAGAGCTGGAGCTGTTTTTATACTTATGGAATATATACGAAAATAAATGTTGTTAAAATTCTGTCAATTGTATTATAATACAAGGTAAGCGGATACATTTTTTAATCCATGTTGAGTTTATCACTCATACGACTATTAAGAAAACCGTTATCCCGTATTAGAAAGGAAGAGAGCTGTGTACGCTTCAAATACAATTTATGTCGTAGGGGATGCGAAAGCACCTCAAAATAATCCCATTACCGAAAAGTTTAAAAGCTATTTTGTAGCGTTTGTACTTGTTAAGGAGACTGGGGAAATTGTAGATGCAGATTGCTCAGCGACAATTGCATTAACATCTCAATTCGTTAAATATTTATTTCTACATAAAAATATTAATGACCCAGAATTAGTAATGGAAATAAAAGATCGTTATTTCGGTTCGTCTCAAAAAGCATTACTTGTAGCATTAAAAGATGCACAGAAAAAATATAATCAAATTGCTGCTTTGTCTACCCATTCATAGACAAAATCCAGCCGTAAGAATCTTCTTATGGCTGGATTTTTTTATTTCACATTAACTTTCTATATGAAAAGTAAGCAAAAGAGGTGATTTATTGCTCTAAAAAATTTGAAATTAGGATTCCACTTTTTCAAACAACGAAAGGATGAACGATATGAAAATTACCGATGTAAAAGTAAATCGTAGGCGTGTGAATCTGCATACACCGTTTAAAACGGCGCTTCGTACCGTAACCGAAATAGAAAGTATAGATGTATATATTCATACAGATGAAGGAATTGTTGGCAAGGGTGCAGCAGCTGCAACACCGGTTATTACGGGGGATTTCGCTAACGGGATTGAAGAAGCAATTTTAGGGCCGATGCGTTCCAATTTAATTGGTCAAGATATCATTCAATTTCAGCAGTTACTACAGCACATCCAAATGAGTTGCATTGGAAATCCAAGTGCGAAAGCCGCGGTAGATATCGCATTATATGATGTGTATTGTCAATATCATAACATTCCACTTTACGCATTATTAGGCGGGAAGAAAGAAATCCATACAGATATTACGGTGAGTGTAGATGAGCCTTTCATTATGGCGAAAGAGGCAAAGCAACATGTAGAAAAAGGATTTCAAACTTTAAAAATTAAAGTGGGGAAATCTGCACACTTAGACTTAGAACGTATTGAAGCGATTCGAAATAGCGTACCAAAAAATACGACGTTACGATTAGATGCAAATCAAGGGTGGAATCCAAAAGAGGCAGTTTCTATCATTAAAGAGATGGAAAATCGCAATTTAAATATTGAATTTATTGAACAACCTGTTCATGCGAAAGATTGGGATGGATTAAAGTACGTCAAAGATCATGTACAAACACCTATTATGGCAGATGAAAGCATATTTTCAGCGAGTGATGCATTAAAAATTGTGCAAGGAAGATATGCAGACTTAATCAATATTAAATTAATGAAATGTGGAGGCATACGTGAAGCGTGGCGTATTGCCGATATTGCAGAAGCAGCTGGTGTGAAATGTATGGTAGGAAGCATGATGGAATCTTCTCTTTCTGTTAGCGCTGTTGCACATTTAGCTGCTGCACATCCTAATATTCATTACTTCGATCTTGATGCACCGCTTTGGTTAATGGAAGAACCGGAAGGAATGACTTATTCTGGATCAAAGGTAAACCTTCAATCGACAGTGAATAGTAAATCTTAGGAGAAGAGACTAGTAAATTATCTTTTAAGGGGGATATGTATGAAAAAAGTAGGAACTGCATTTTTAACAACTTTATTTATATTTTCATCGTTTACATCAGCAAATGCTGAGGAAAAGAAAGATAGTAAGGCGTTTATCGATGTATCTGCTGCAACACTTTGGACCACGCCTGATTCATTACGGCCAATTGATGCACCAAGTGCTACAAATCCAGTTGATTTGTGGAAGTGGACGAAATCGATGACGCTTGATGAGAAACTTTGGTTAACAAGTGCAAATAAATTAGAAACGCAAGCGTTATTAGGCCAAGAAGTAACAGTTGTAGATAAAAAAGGGGATTGGGTGAAAGTGTTAGTCCATGGTCAGCCAACACCTCGAAATGAAGAAGGCTACCCAGGATGGATGCCTGAAAAACAGTTAACATATAATCAAGAATTTGCAGATAAAACAAATAAACCTTTCGTATTAGTAACGAAACCGACAGCCATTTTATATATAAATCCTTCTGAAAAACATAAATCGCTTGAAGTGAGCTATAATACGCGACTGCCGCTACTTAGTGAAGATACGATTTCATACCGCGTGTTGCTACCAAATGGGCAGAAAGCTTGGCTACGAAAAAATGATGGAACGGTTTACCGTTCTCAAAATGATATTCCAACCCCGACGGCCGATGATCTAATAAACACAGGGAAAATGTTTTTAGGATTACCGTACATTTGGGCTGGTACAAGTGGCTTCGGATTTGATTGCTCTGGATTTACACATACGATTTATAAATCGCACGGTATTACAATTCCACGAGATTCTGGTCCGCAATCGAGAAATGGAGTTGCAGTTGATAAAGAACATTTACAAAAAGGAGATTTAATCTTCTTTGCACATGATCAAGGGAAAGGCAGTGTTCATCATGTGGGGATGTACATTGGTGATGGAAATATGATTCACTCACCGAGAGCTGAAAGATCGGTAGAGATTATACCGCTAAATACACCAGGATATATAGAAGAATACGCTGGCGCCCGTCGTTACTTACCTTAAAAAATAGAGGGGGTTTTCAAATGAAAAAAGTTGTTCGTTACTCATTAGTTAGTACTCTATTCGTTTCTTCAATTTTAGTTGGCTGCGCAAAAGAAAAAACAACGACAAAGCCGAAAGATGAGAAGAAAGTATTACAGTTACTAGAAACGGGTGAAATTCCGTCATTAAATTCAGGGAAAGTAACAGATGCAGTATCATTTAACGTTTTAAATAACGTCATGGAAGGATTATTCCGCTTATCGAAAAACGATGAAGTGATTGAGGCTGGAGCACAAAAATATGAAGTGAGTAAAGATGGGAAAACATATACATTCCACTTGCGTGATGCGAAGTGGTCTAACGGAGATCCAGTAACAGCGCAAGATTACGTATATGCTTGGAAGCAGCTTATTAATCCGGATACTGCTTCTCAATATGCATACATTGCGTACGATGTGAAAAATGCGGAGAAAATAAATAAGAAACAACTAGGGTTAGAGGAATTAGGAGTAAAAGCGAAGGATGATAAAACGTTCGTTGTAGAGTTGGAACATCCTGTACCGTATTTTACGAAACTACTTATTTTACCGTCCTTCTATCCAATTAACGAGAAATATGCGAAAGAGCAAGGCGATAAATATGGATTAGAAGCAAATAAAACGGTATATAATGGGCCATTTACATTATCTGATTGGAAGCATGAAGCTAGTTTTACGATGAAGAAAAACGATAAGTATTGGGATAAAAAAGAAGTGAAGCTAGATGAAGTAAACTATCAAATTGTTAAAGAAATTTCAACTGCGGTAAATTTATATGAAACAGATAAAGTTGATAGAGCTGTCATTTCTACAGAATTCGTAGATAAATATAAAAATAATAAAGAGCTAAAACAATATACAGATCCAGTTATGTACTTCTTCCGATTTAATGAAAATGTGCCGATTCTTAAAAATAAAAATGCACGTCTTGCACTAAGTACAGTGTTTGATAAGAAAGGACTTGCGACTTCATTTTTAAATGATGGATCGGTTGCTGCAAACTATTACGTGCCAAAAGGATTTTTAAAAGGTCCAGATAAAAAAGATTTTAGAAGTACAGCAGGTGAGTTTAATAAAACGGATGTAAAACAGGCGAAAGAATATTGGGAAAAGGCGAAGCAAGAAACAGGTACAAATGAAGTAACGCTTGAGTTATTAAACTATGATTTAGAAAACTTCAAAAAAGTAGGAGAATATATTAAAGAGCAGCTTGAGAAAAACTTACCTGGCTTAAAGGTAAATGTGAAATTACAACCACACACGCAAAAATTAGCGCTAGAGAAGAAGAAAGAATATGAAATGTCGTTATCACGCTGGTTACCAGATTATCCAGATCCAATGACTTACTTAGAAGTATTCCTTTCTGGAAGCAGTGTAAACAATACTGAATATGCAAATCCAGAATATGATGCGTTAATTAAGAAGATTAAAACAGAATTAGGTAATGATGAAAAAAAACGTTGGAAAGCATTGCAAGATGCTGAGAAGATGTTGCTGGATGATGCGGTAATTGCTCCAGTATTCCAGCGCGGATTATCTTACTTACAAAAGCCGTATGTGAAAGATTTATACGTACATCAATTTGGACCAGCAACAAGTTTAAAGTGGGCAGATGTACAAAAATAAAGGATGAGAAAACAGACTCCACGTTTGTGGTAGTCTGTTTTTTAGTTAAAGTCGGGTAAATAGTACGTGGTATAATTTACCATTATGTATAAAATTTTGGAGGGGAATGAAGTTTTATGTTTGAAGAAAAGAAAGTAATACATACAAAAAGGTTATTCATGAGAAAGCCCATTATAGAAGATGTTGATCAATTTTATAGCATAGTAAAAGAAGAGGCTGTTGGCAAATGGCTTGCTAAATCAAAGGGAATGTCAAAGGAAGAAGCAAAGGACTATATTATGCAACTAATATCACATTGGGAACAGTATGGTTTCGGGGTATGGTTGTTAGTTAATAGAAATACAGGAGAGCTTTTAGGACATTGTGGTTTAAGAAAAATAGATGCAACAGGTGAAATAGAAATTATGTATTTACTTGATCCGGAATATTGGGGAAATGGATATGCGTCAGAAGCAGCAAAGGCTTCCATTCAATATGCAAAAGAGATGATGAATGTAAAAAGAATAATTGCTAGAGTAAAAGTAGCAAATGAGAACTCGAAAAAACTTTTACGAAATCTAGGGTTTATATATACTCATGAAGTTGATTATAGCGGGCGCTTATTATCATATTTTGAACTCAATACATCATCCGAAGAATTCTAGACATTTCATATGTTTTTTCATTGTTAAAAAATAAAATTATTACTAAAATTTCAGTGTGAAATGTATGTAGAATCTTGTATAATTAACGTGTTTCTATGGAAACATTTTCTTGCGCTATATATAGGTCTTAATAGAACAAGGAAAGAAATACATACATGTATATAATAGATAAATAGAATGGAACATGTATAGAGAAAAAGGAGAGAAATGATGACGTGTCAAAGACAAGGGTTACAATTTAATTGCGATAGGAAGAGGAATAAAAAATGAAAATGAAGCATGCCTTTGGTCCCATAATTTTAGCGTGTGTGCTTTTTTTTATTATCATACTCATCCCATCGAAAAGTTTAGTATCACTGATTAGTGATAAGAAGGTAGAAGATGCGGCAACTTCCTTACAAAAAGAAAAATTACAAAGTGTATTCTTGCAACAGAAAATGTTAGAGAATTCGCAGTATTTACCGATGTACGGTTCATCTGAATTTTTACGAATGGATGCATATCATCCGTCTAATTATTTCAAAGTAAATCCCGCTGGTTTTACGCCATATTTAATTGGGATTGGCGGTACACAAAGTTTAGCTCATATATTAAATATGACATCTACAATGGATGAGTTAGAAGGTAAAAAAGTAGTCTTTGTTTTATCACCACAATGGTTTACAAAGACTGGTGTATCGCAGGGGGATTTTACGAACAATTTCTCTAAACAACAAGCATATCATTTTATTTTTAATGATAAAATAAATGTAGAAATGAAGAAGCAAATTGCGAAACGACTTTTAGATTATAAAGTTGTTCAAGAAGATGATATATTAAAAAATTCCTTAGAAGGTATTGTATTTAATGATACGAAACATAACGTAAAAGCGGGTTTAGTTAAACCACTTGCTTATATGCATCGAAATATTTTAGATCATAGAGATTTATTTAACTCCATATTTAAGATTGAGCCGATGAAAGAAAAAACAAATGTGGGACTACGTTCAATTTCTTGGGTAGATGCACGTAAACATGCGGAAGAAGAAGGGAAAGCGGAATCTACTACAAACACATTCGGAATTGAAAATCCATATTACTATAAACATAATTTGAAGAAAAAGTTAAAAGGTTTAAAAAACTTTAGAGCAAATGAATCGTATGAAGAATCACCAGAATATGATGACTTACAAATTGTTTTAAATATTTTTAAAGAGAAAAATGTCAAGCCGCTCTTTATTTCTGTACCTGTAAATGGACCGTGGTATGATTACGCTGGTTTCCCTAAAGAGCGCCGTGAAGTGTATTATAAAAAAGTTAGGGAACAAGTTGAGAAAGCTGGGTATCCAGTAGTCGATTTCTCTGGCCATGAATATGATAAGTATTTCTTAAAAGATACAATTCATTTAGGTTGGAAAGGCTGGATTTACTTTGATGAAGCAGTGCAAAACTTTTATACTGAGAAATAAGTGTGGAGAAAAAGGAACGGCTATAAGCTGTTCCTTTTTTAGTATAGCGGTTTTTATTTATATTTTTACGCAAGATTTTTACGCTTTTTTGCCCATTTTTTTATAACGAAGTATAAAAGAATAAGTATGACGCCACCAATTGCGAATGATTTCACATATGGTCCTGCAACATCGTTAATATTTTCCCAATTCTTACCTAGTTTTTCACCTAAATAAATGAAAATGATAGACCAAGGGATGATTGCAAGTGCTGTTAACGTAGTGAAACGTAGGAATGACATTTTTGTAATACCAGCAGGAATTGAAATCGCATGACGCACTACTGGAATGAAGCGTGCTGTAAAAATGACACCAGTTCCGTAACGATTAAACCAATCTTCTGCAGCATCTATATGTTTTTTATGAATGAAAATATATTTTCCGTATCGTTCTAATATAGGTCGTCCACCGTATCGTCCAAGCCAATAAATAAAAATTTGAGCAATAACACCGCCAATTGTACCAAATACAACTGCGCCTAAAAATGAGATACTACCATTGAATACTAAGTATCCCGCATAAGCAAGGACAATCTCACTTGGGATAATCTCAATCATAAGTCCAAGCATAATGCCCCAATAACCTAATCCTTCAAAAAACGTTAATACTGAATGAATAAAACTACTTACCATTGTTGCACCTTCTAGTTTATGTATTTTTGAATAGGTGAACCTTATACTTAATAACATAAAAGATTCACTATGTGTAGATTATACCTTATTTGTATAGGGGATTGCTATTTCAATTCTTTTATGTCCTTTATAAGGATTATAGTAAAGTATATAAGTTCAATTTTCATGAAGAGAGAATGAAAAGATTATTAAAAATTTCTCATAAAAAATAGGAGCATTTCTGCTCCTATTTTTTACGGCTTCACATCTAAGTTCTGTAAAAATAAAGTTGCTGTTACGTAACGTTTCGCTAACATTTGTACATAAGCGGTATGTACAGAAAGTGTGGCGATAATAATGGCGTTACGGATTGCTTCACGTTGTTCGTTATTAACCTGATCGAACTTGCTTGCAATTTTATCAGCTCTTTCTTTTACGATGTTTTCAATTGTATGGATTGTATCTGTTGCATTTAATTGTAAGCAATTCCCTTGATTGAGTTCTTCAAATAGAGAAGAGTATGCTCCATATAAATGAACAGGATTGATTAAGTCATCACTTCGATCGGCTGGGTCATTTACGATAAGGCGTAATAGCTTACGAATGGATTCAAAATCAAGTGCTGTTTTTAAATCTTCAACAATGAATAGTAAGGCTGCTTGTTCAATTGAATATTTTTTTCCTTTTTGAGGAGAGCCAATCATTTCTTTTATATCTCGTTTCACCCAGTTTTGCATGGCAGTTACAGAGAAACTTGTGTTTTCGATCTGATTGCCAAGCGCGACTATTTCATTTAAAGAGAAACCGACGTCTGTATCGTCAATTTTTATCAGTTTTTCAAAAATAGGTGAAAGTGCGGTAGTAATAAAAGCAGTTACGCTTTGTCCGCTTTCAATATCTTTTTTATGTGACTTTGCCCAAGCTTCTTGTAAAATACCGAGAGGCTTTTTCGTATTCCATCCTCTTAATGATAGAAGAAGGGTAGCCATTTCGTTTCGTGTGAGATGAAATGTTTCCATCTTTTCACCTCCATAAATAATAAAAAGTTCTTATGAACCTATAATATGTTTTGTTTCATTTAAAGTCAATTCTGTTTTGCTTAATTTTTCCTTTGTCACCAAACTGTCGGAAGTAAATAATGCTTGCATATTTCGACAAAAGTTCATATAATAAGTTCATAAGAACCTTTAAAATGTTTTTAAAAACAAATCTATCATTCTGAATTTACTAGAAAGGTAGATTTCACATATATCTATATAAAAGGAGAATGGATATAATATGTTGAAAAAACTTGTAGCAGTCATGACAGCATTCATGGTTATCTTTGGAGCTAGTAGCTTCATGTTTGTAGATCACGCAGCAGCGAAGAGTTACAAATCTGGTAAAAAATCATACACACCAAGTTCTGGTCAAAAGTCAAAAGTTGATTTGAACAAAAAAGATAGTAACGTGAATTCACAAAAAACAACAACAGATTCAAAAACAAAAGCAACGAACACAGCACCAAAAAGTAATAAAGGAAGCTTTATGAAAGGTTTATTACTAGGTGGTCTTGGTGGTTTACTAATGGGTAGCTTATTTGCAAATATGGGAGCTCTTGGTTCTGTATTAGCGTTTATGGTAAATATGTTAGTAATGGCTGGTATCGTAATGTTAGCAATTCGTGCATTTAAATACTTCAAAGATCAACGTAAGAAAAAGGAAGATGAAGTAGCATGGAAACGATAAAAATTTCTGAACAAGAACTGATCAATGCCCTTTGCGTATATATCGCTGAAAAAAGACAAGTTGGTCCAGAAGAAGTTTTAGTTGAACTTATGTACGACGATGACTATGGTTTCTCTGCTGAAGTAGAGGTAAATGGTCGCCAGCAAATTTTAATTCAAGCGAACTTAATCGAAGCACTACGCTTATTACTTGACAGAGAATATAACGTCAATTCATTTGCGGCGAGATTACAACTTGAATTAGATGATGAAGAAGGTATTTACGCGTTAGCGAAATTTAATAACTCAGATGAGTAGGAAAAAGAGCTGTTGAGAGTATTCTCAGCAGCTCTTTTTAGCATGTGCAAATGCAAGGGAATAATCACGCCAAATTTCATTCATTTTCCGTCTACCGACATCAACACCTTGGTTAAATTGAATGGCAGCTTGTTGACGTACCGCATGTACATGTTGGATTGCTTGTTGCAATTGTTGTTCCACCGAATGGGATTTTTTATTTGCTTGTTTTACAATTGAATATCCAGCAACAGTTCCTTGTGCCATGGCGATTTTCCCGCTTTCAATGCCAGTTATATTCCCGGCTACAAATAAACCAGCAAGAGGGGTTTCCATTGTTTCGGAATGGAGAGGAACATGCCCGCCTAATTCCGGAATGTAACGGAACGGACAGCCAGCTACAGCGGCTAGTTCAGCGAGAGGATATAAGCCACCGGCAATACAAACGAAGTCTGCTTCATATATTTGTTCCGATCCGGTTACGATATTTCCTTTCGTATCAATATTAGCAACGCGTACACCTTCAACTTGATTTGTTCCGATAATTTCAAGAGCTGCTTTTCGAAGGTGAAGAGGTGTACCGTTTATTTTCATTCCGCTGTTTGGATAGAAGGTTAATCCGGCTTTTCGAATCCAGTCATATTTCATAAAATGGCTACCTATGCGTAGAAAAGCAGAAGGAGCGAGATGAGCCGCATTTAAAAGAGAATTTAAAACTTCTTCTGGTTCACCAGCCGGTTGACTTAATTCACTTTTTTCAGGAAGGACGATATGTTCCACTTTAATTCCTGCCAATTGTAATTCATTCAAAATAGCAAATGACAATATGTTAGCACCAATAATGATTCCTTTTTTCCCAACTTGAACACGATGTACATTCGTCATAACTTGAGCAGCGCCAATTGACATCACCCCAGGGAGTGTCCAACCAGGAAGAGGGATAGAGTACTCAGCAGCGCCAGTAGCAAGTAAAACGAAAGGTGCTTCTAACGTACCGATATTCGTATGGACGAACCAAGAACTTTCATCTTTATCTAAATTATAGACGGAAATACCACATTGAATATTAACTGAAAGAGATTGTGCTTCTTCGTGAAGGCGTTTTGATTCTTTTATCCCGTTCCACCATTCTCCAGTAGGTTCTTGATGTAATTGTCCTAACAATCTTCCGCCAGGCTTCATAAATTCATCAATAACAAGTACATTCAGTCCAAATCGAGCGCAAGAGATAGAGGCTGATAAACCCGCTGGGCCAGCTCCGATAATTATGACATCATTCATCGCTTTTTCACCATCTCTCTAACGATATTTGGATGCTGTTTACCACTAGCAACAACCATATCTTTTTCAACAACAGTTAAGCATGCTCGTACGTTCGTTTGATTATTTACTGTGACGCGGCATTCAGAACAATGTCCGATATTACAGTAAATACCTCGCGGTGTCCCGTTATCTTCGTGCACTCTTAATGTTCTTATTCCGTTTGCAAGTAAAGCGGCCGCAATTGTTTCATGTTCATATGCTTCATATTGTTGACCATTAAATTGAAAAGTAATGCGATTACTATTATTTAAACTTCCTAAAATAGGGTGATGTGTAATTCTACTCATTTACTTTCACCTACCGATCCAAAAGTAACTGCTCGTACCGGTGGTTGATATTTCAATGGAATATCATTTGTAGTTACGCCTGGATTTGCATGTTCAATCATTCGATCTATCATCATTCTACATGTGCGGCCACCGCAAAATCCCATGCCAGCACGTGTTCTTAGTTTTAATTCTCTTGCCGAGCATTTATATTCAGCAATTGTCGATTGAAGTTGACCGTATGTAACTTCTTCACATCGACAAACAATTAAGTGGTCTTTATTCGTCATATGTATTCCTCCTCTAGTTCGGTTTGCACAAATTATATAATGCAAAAACTATGCCAATATAGAGGAGGTAAGGTTTATTGTAACCCGAGCTTTTTTAAACGGTTATATAAAGTGGCTCTCGTAACACCAAGTTGTTTCGCACATTCTAATTTATTTCCATTCAAAATGCGTAAAGCCCTCTCAATGACCTTTTTCTCATGTTCCTCCATCTCTTCTTGTAAAGAGAGGATTGTATTATTGTTGCTGAGTAATAAGGAATGAGCCGCATGATTATCTAAAGTTTCGGTTGTATGAAATGGTAAATATTCTTGCTTTATAATACCGTCAGTCGCAAATACGACAAGTCTTTCAATAACGTTACGGAGCTCGCGAATATTACCTGGCCAATTGTAATGAAGCAGTTCATGCATAATGCTTGAAGGTAAGTCGCGAATGGGTCTGTTATAGTTGATTGAAAAATCGTTTAGGAAAGAATAGGTTAATTCAATAATATCTTCGCGTCTTTCGCGCAGCGGTGGAATATGCAAACTAACTACATTTAGACGATAGTATAAATCTTCTCGGAACGTGCCTTTTCTCATTTCTTCTTGTAAATCACGATTGGTAGCAGCGATAATACGGAAGTCAATATGAATCTCTTTTTCTCCACCAACTCGGTAATATTTTCGTTCTTGTAGTACGCGCAAAAGCTTCACTTGCATATCGAGCGGCATTTCTCCTATTTCATCAAGAAATAATGTGCCGCCTTGGGCGAGCTCTATTTTACCTTTCTTACCTTTACTATTTGCACCAGAAAACGCCCCGCGCTCATACCCAAATAATTCGCTTTCAAATAACGCCTCTGGAATGGCACCACAGTTAATCGAAATAAAAGGTGCCTTCGCTGCCTCACTAGCTTCATGAATTGCTTTCGCAAATACTTCTTTTCCAACACCACTTTCACCGAGTATTAAAACAGTTGATTTCACCGAACAAACTTTTCTAGCTAATTGTATTGTTCTTTGTATAACAGGGCTCTTTCCATTCATCGCAAGAAAAGGATCTGATTCATCTTTATACTTTGCTACTTCTTGTTCTAAACGGTGCATTTCATGTGACATATTGAATAGTTTTTCATTTAATGCGACTTGATTTGTAACGTCAGTTTCTGAAACGACTGCTCCTATAATTTCACCGTTACAATAAACTGGATTTGAGTTAATTAATACGAACAAATCTGGACGAGGTTGATGGAACTGAGCGATTATACTTTTTCCGTCATGTAATGATTGCAAAATTTCCAAATCTTTATAGTCAAAAAAACGAGTGATAGGTTGCCCAATAATCTCATTATGCTTGACTGAAAAGATCTTCTCGGCGCCATCTGTCCAGGTGCAAACGCGTTCTTTATCATCGATGACTGTAACGGAAGAATCCGTTGTTTGTATTACGGTGTTATAAAAAGAATGGAGTTCATTGTATGACTTAACAAGAAACGGGATGATTTGCTGAGCTGTTATACAGCATATAGGCTCTTTATTTTCGTTCATTATGATAACGACTATTTCATTGGAAAACGCGTCAATTAAAGCGGTGAATGATTCATCTTCATATATTACTGCGCAGTTATATTTTTCTGTAGTAGAAGGGCGGTAATAATACTTTCCGTTAATTTGCTCAATATGTTGCAAGCAGTATGTATGATCAATGGATAAAATTTTTAGAAATTCTTTTATTGTGGGAAATGAGAATGCCATATTGTCCTCCTATTATGTATAAAAATTTTGACAGTGATAAAAAAATAATACACTTATTTGCGATAAATTTAAAATGTTTTTACAAATAAAAATATTATTTATAAAAATTGTATATATGTACAGTTGGCACGTCAATTGCATAAAAGAAAGTGAGAGCTTTAGGGGAAGGAGGAGTATTTTGTGAGGCACTGCGACGTTTTAATAATTGGCGGCGGTATTATTGGCTGCTCGATCGCTTATTACACTTCAAAATACGGAAGAGACGTAACAATCATTGAAAAAGGAGAATTTGTCAGCGGGACGTCTTCACGGTGTGACGGAAATATTTTGGCTATTGATAAAGACCCCGGGTTTGATAGTCAAATGTCGTTAGTAAGTCAAAAATTAGTAACGGATTTAAGTGAAGAGTTAGAGCACTCATTTGAATATAGGGCGCCAGGAAGTATTCTCGTATGTGAGTCGGATGAAGAGATGGAAGCAGCGCAGCAATGGGTGAATCGCCAAAAAGAAGCGGGTTTACCGTTTCGAATGCTTGATAGGCAAGATATAAGAGCGGAATCGCCATTTTTTGCAGATGATTTATTAGGCGGGTTAGAATGCGCAACAGATTCGACTGTAAATCCATATCTTCTTGCTTTTTCACTTCTTGCAGAATCGAAGAAATATGGTACGAAGGCTTTTAATCATACGGAAGTAAAAGAAATGAAAAGAGATAAAGACGGTTCCTTTATTGTAGAAACGACAAATGGGACGTTTACTGCGAAGCAAGTGGTGAACGCAGCGGGTGTGTGGGCTCCGAAAATCGGACAAATGTTGGATGTAAATATCCCAATTGAACCGAGAAAAGGGCATATTATTGTAGCTTCAAGGCAACAACACGTTGGTTGCCGTAAAGTAATGGAATTTGGTTATTTAATTTCTAAATTTGGCGGACAACGAAAAGTGGATGCTTTAACTGAAAAATATGGGGTAGCTCTTGTGTTTGAGCCGACAGAAAGCCAAAATTTTTTAATTGGTAGTAGTAGAGAGTTTGTAGGGTTTCATACGAAGATAAATAACGAGGTTATTAAATGTATTGCGAACAGAGCAATACGTTTTTATCCGAAAATGGCGGATATGATGGTGATTCGTTCCTATGCTGGATTACGCCCATGGACAGAGGATCATTTGCCGATTATTTCACGTGTGGAACATATCCCAAATTACTTTATAGCAGCAGGGCATGAGGGGGATGGCATTAGTCTTGCCGCAGTTACAGGAAAAGTGATTGAAGAGTTATTAAATGAAAAAGAAACAATCATTCCTATTGAACCACTTCGTTTGAGTCGTTTTACAGAAAGGGTGTTAAACGGATGAGGTCACAAAGAGTCTTTACGACGATTGATACACATACGGGTGGGAATCCAACGAGAACATTGATTAGCGGCCTGCCTAAGTTAATAGGCGAGACGATGGCAGAGAAGATGTTATATATGAAAAAGGAGTATGACTGGATTCGCAAATTGTTAATGAATGAACCGCGTGGTCATGATGTAATGTCAGGAGCACTATTAACAGATCCGTGTCATCCTGAAGCAGATATTGGTGTTATTTACATAGAGACAGGTGGATATTTACCGATGTGTGGTCACGATACAATTGGTGTATGTACAGCTTTAATTGAATCAGGTTTAATTCCGGTAGTTGAACCGATTACCTCGTTAAAGTTAGACACGCCAGCCGGCTTAGTTGAAGTGGATATCTTTGTTCAAGATGGAAAAGCGAAAGAAGTCTCCTTTTGTAACATACCAGCTTTTTTACTGAAACACATTACTGTAGACGTCGAAGACATTGGAACTGTAGAGGCGGATATTGCGTATGGAGGGAATTTTTATGCCATTATCGATGCGAAATCAGTAGGGTTAGAGTTAGTA
This sequence comes from Bacillus sp. FDAARGOS_527, assembly GCF_003812125.1. Taxonomy (NCBI): domain Bacteria; kingdom Bacillati; phylum Bacillota; class Bacilli; order Caryophanales; family Bacillaceae; genus Bacillus; species Bacillus sp. FDAARGOS_527. The sequence goes on along the minus strand of NZ_CP033795.1, from coordinate 1,908,305 downwards.
CCAGAAAACGCATCTACAATCATAGATAAGGCAATTCATATAAGAAATATCATTAATGAGAAATTTGAAATCATTCATCCAGAGCATTCGTTTATTAGAGGATTAACCCACGTGGAGTTTTATACAGATCCTACCCATGAAAGTGCGCATGTGAAAAACACAGTTGTCGTTCCGCCTGGAGGAATTGATCGATCTCCATGTGGTACAGGAACATCAGCGAAGTTAGCTGTATTATACGCAAACCAAAAAATTGAAATGAATGAAGAGTTTGTTCATGAGAGTATTGTTGGTTCTTTATTTAAAGGGTGCGTTATAAATACGACAAATGTTGCAAATATGGAAGCTGTCGTAACGAAAATTACAGGTTCAGCTTGGCTTATGGGGATGCATAGATTTTTTTACAATGAAAAGGATCCACTGAAAGAAGGATTTTTGCTAATTCCGCCGATGGAACATGAAACGGAGGATGTAAAATGAACATTCAAAAAATGTATACAGCAGTAGACGTACACGTAAATGGCGAGGCATTCCGTGTAATAAAAGATGTACCATGCAAGTACTACTACAATTTAGAGCAATTAAACGAACAATTTTCAGGTGAATTAGCAGAAGAAATGCAACTTTTATTAAATGAACCGCGTGGTTTTATCGGTTTAAACGGATGTATCGTCGTTCCTTCTATTCATCCGGAAGTTGATGCAGCTGTATTATTTTTTAATCACGAAGGGTCAATACCTCTTCATTACGGAGGTATTGTCGCAGTCATAACGATGTTACTAGAAAGCGGATATTTAAAAAAGAGAGAGACGAATCAATACAAAATCGAAACGTTATCTGGCATATTTTTAGTTCATGCGTATGTAGAGAATGATGAAGTTGTATCTGTTTCGTTTGAAAGTAAAGTATGTTATATGATTGAGAAAAATTTACAAGTTGAACATATAAGTTACTCTCTCATACAGGCAGATAAAGTATATGCAGTTGTAGAAAAAGATGCGTATTCACCAGAAATTCATATTGAAAACATTTCTGAATTGAAAAAATGGGGAGAAAGTACACTACAAGCTATACAAAAACAGTCGTTAATACAAAGGCTTATTTTAGTAGATTCTTCGCAAAAAGAAAAGAACCATATAAAGTCGATTACCTTTCAGGAAGATAACTTTATCGTACGATCGCCAGGTTTTATTTCTACTATTGTGTCTTATGTTCACGCGTTATTTAAAAATAATTATATAGCGGATAAACCTTTTATAAATGAAAGTATATGTAATAGCTTTATAACTGTTGAAAAAGTGAAGAAGGAAGAAATAGGTTACATTTTCCGTTTTGAAAGTAGAGGATTTATTACAGGGATGCAGACGTTTCTATTAGATCCTACAGATCCGTTTCCGACAGGATTTTTATTAAAATAAAATAGTAAAGGGAGAGATAAATATGAAAAATATTAAAGGGGCATTTCCAGTATTAATCACACCGATGGATGAGTTTCAAGGGATTAATTGGAACGGTGTAAAACAAAACGTAAACTACTTTATTGAGCAAAAAGTGGCTGGCATTATTATTAATGGAAGCACAGGAGAGTTTGTGAGTTTATCAAAAGAAGAACGATTTAAAATGGTAGAAACAGTATTAAAAGAAGTTGATGGTCGTATACCAGTTATTGTTGGAACTGCTGCGGAGACGACGAAAGAGACGATTGAATATACGAAACATGCAGAAGCGCATGGAGCGGATTGTGCATTAATTATAAATTCGTATTATTGTAAACCGAAAGAAGAGGAAATATATTTTCATTTTAAAGAAATCTCAAACGCTGTAAATATTCCAATTATGTTATACAATAACCCGTTTACATCTGGTGTTGATATGAGTACAGAACTCATGCTACGTATTGGAAAAGAGTGTGAAAATGTTACACATATTAAAGAATCTAGCGGAGATATTCGAAAAGCGAGAGATTTAGTAAGACAAGGCGAAGGTGCGTTTCAAGTATTCTGTGGATCTGAAGATTTAGTTATGGAATCTTATTTAGTTGGTGCGACGGGCTGGGTTTCAGTAGCAGGTAATATCGTACCGGGACTTGTTACGAAAATGTATGAGCATTTTCATAATGGTGAATTAGAAAAAGCTTGGGAAATAAACGACGCTATTTTACCTCTTTGCGAGTTTCTTGAAGGATCAGGAAAGTATGTGCAAATTGTGAAACGATCAATGGAATTACACGGGCAAGCTGGAGGACCTTCACGTTATCCGAGACTCGGATTAACTGAAGAAGAAGATCAAAAACTTCAAACGATTATTTCAAAAATTGCAGCTCATGCAGCTGTTTAAATAAGGAGGAGAGCATAAATGTTAACGAAAAACATTGAACTAAAACCAAAAGTGAAAGCGTTTTTAAATGAAGAAATTAAAATGTTTATTAATGGTGAATTTGTTCCTTCAATTAGCGGGAAGACGTTTGAAACATACAATCCAGCAACAGAAGATGTTTTAGCGGTCGTATGCGAAGCACAAGAAGAGGATATCGATGTCGCAGTAAAAGCGGCAAGATCTGCATTTGAATCAGGACCTTGGGCAGAAATGACTACTGCTGAAAGAGCACATCTTATTTATAAATTAGCAGACTTAATTGAAGAGCATGGAGAAGAATTGGCGCAGTTAGAAGCTTTAGATAACGGGAAACCATATCAAGTAGCACTGGATGATGATATTGCAGCGACTGTAGAAAATTATCGCTATTATGCGGGATGGGCTACGAAAATTATCGGACAAACCATTCCGATTTCAAAAGATTACTTAAATTACACACGCCATGAACCTGTTGGCGTTGTAGGTCAAATTATTCCTTGGAATTTTCCGCTCGTTATGTCTTCTTGGAAAATGGGAGCTGCACTAGCAACAGGTTGTACGATCGTATTAAAACCAGCAGAGCAAACTCCTTTATCGTTATTATATGCAGCGAAACTTTTTAAAGAAGCAGGTTTTCCAGATGGTGTTGTAAACTTTGTGCCAGGGTTTGGTCCTGAAGCAGGAGCTGCAATTGTAAACCATCATGATATTGATAAGGTAGCCTTCACAGGTTCAACAGTTACAGGAAAATATATTATGCGTCAATCTGCAGAAACAATTAAACATGTAACGTTAGAACTTGGTGGTAAATCACCAAATATCATTTTAGAAGATGCTGATTTAGAAGAAGCAATTAACGGTGCATTCCAAGGTATTATGTATAATCACGGCCAAAATTGTAGTGCTGGATCTCGCGTGTTCGTTCACCGAAAACATTACGAAACAGTCGTAAATGAACTAGTAAAAATGGCGAATAACGTGAAACTTGGAGCAGGTATGGAGAAGGAAACGGAAATGGGTCCACTCGTATCTAAAAAGCAACAAGAGCGTGTACTACATTACATTGAACAAGGAAAAGCTGAAGGTGCGACTGTTGCTGCAGGTGGTGAACGTGCATTTGAAAAAGGTTATTTTGTACAGCCAACGGTATTCACAAATGTTACTGATGATATGACAATTGTGAAAGAAGAAATTTTTGGACCAGTTGTCGTTGTACTTCCATTTGATTCAACGGAAGAAGTAATCGAAAGAGCAAATCGCTCTTCTTACGGACTCGCTGCAGGCGTATGGACACAAAATATTAAAACAGGACATCAAGTTGCCAATAAGTTAAAGGCAGGAACAGTATGGATTAATGATTATAACTTAGAAAATGCAGCGGCACCATTTGGTGGGTTTAAACAATCTGGTATCGGCCGTGAGTTAGGTTCATATGCGCTTGATAACTATACAGAAGTGAAAAGTGTTTGGGTAAATATAAAGTAATAGAGAGTTTAACTGTTAATGAATAGAGATACGGACAACTGGAAGTTTTCATAATAGTTGTCCGTTTTCTTATATATAAAATAGTTTTCTAAAGAATGATAAGGGGGATTTGAATGGAGCAATTAGTAGAGTGGTTAGTAGGGCAAGTATGGAGTATAGGGCTAGTTATTTTCGCATTAGGAGCAGGTGTGTATTTTACAATTGCAACTCGTTTTCTACAAATTCGTTATTTTAAAGAGATGATTAAGCTATTATTTGAAGGGAAGAGCTCGGAGACGGGAATTTCATCCTTTCAAGCATTTTGTTTAGCCTTATCAGGTAGGGTCGGAATAGGTAATATTGCAGGGGTCGCGACAGCTATCGCTTTTGGCGGGCCTGGAGCTGTATTTTGGATGTGGGTAATGGCTCTTTTAGGAGCGGCTAGTGCCTTTGTCGAATCGACATTATCTCAAGTGTATAAAAGTAAAGTTGGAAATGAATATCGCGGTGGTACACCATATTTCATTGAAAAAGGCTTAAAAATGAAATGGTTTGCAGTTATTGTAGCGGTCGTTGTAACACTTTCATATGGCGTTTTATTACCAGGTATTCAATCTAGTAGTATCGCAGTTGGATTCGAAAACTCTAATGGTATTAGCAAATATATAACTGGTATATTGTTAGTCATATTATTAGCAGCAATCATTTTTGGTGGCGTAAAGAGAATTGCAGGCGTTTCACAAATGCTCGTTCCATTTATGGCAATTGGATATGTAATTGTTACATGTATCGTATTAATTGCGAATATAACGGAAATTCCAAGTATGTTCGCTTTAATTTTCTCTAGTGCTTTCGGTATAAATGAAATGTTTGGTGGAATCGTTGGTGCAGCAATTGCATGGGGCGTGAAGCGGGCTGTATTTTCAAATGTTGCTGGCGTTGGAGAAGCGACGTATAGTTCCGCTGCGGCTGAAGTATCTCACCCAGCAAAACAAGGGTTAGTTCAAGCGTTTTCCGTATACATTGATACAATTGTCGTATGTACAGCGACAGCTCTTATGATTTTAATAACAGGTATGTATAATGTTATACCTGAAGGGAAAAGCGCTATTGTAAAGAATATGGGGAATGTAGATGCTGGTCCAATCTATACACAACAAGCTGTTGAAACTGTTATGACGGGATTTGGACCATTATTCATTTCAATCGCAATTTTCTTCTTCGCATTTACAACTTTACTCGCTTACTACTATATCGCTGAAACGACACTTACTTATTTAGATCGTGAGGTTAAATATAGCTGGTTAAAACCAGTATTAAAAATTGGGTTTTTAATTATGGTTTATATCGGTAGCGTAGAATCAGCGTCGCTTTTATGGAATCTTGGAGATTTAGGAATTGGTAGTATGGCATGGTTAAACTTAATCGCGATTCTATTATTAAGTAAAATCGCATTAAAAGTGTTAAAAGATTATGAAGCGCAGAAAAAAGTAGGGAAAGATCCAGTATTTGATCCTAAAAATGTAGGGATTGAAGGTTTAACATTTTGGGAAGAAAGAAGTAAAGAGGTTCAAAGAAAAAACGTTAAAGAACAAGCGGTAGTGGATGATAGTCTGAAACTGTAGTTTAAATAAACTGAATATTCATTCTATTAAACGAGGTATATTGCCTTCTTTTCATCACATACTACAGTAGGTACAGATAATTTGAATGGAGGTAATAATAAGATGGAACAAGAACAACATCATAGTTCAGTAAATGACGTTCTACATCATTATAAAGAAGGAATCGGTAGTTTTACAAACCAAATTCCTGAAATCGCTGAGACATATAATGCATTCACGCAAGCTTGTTTTCAAGAGGGTTCTTTAACAAAAAGGGAAAAACAACTTATCGCATTAGGAATTAGTCTAGCAACGCAAGATGAATATTGTACAGTTTATCATACAAAAGGGTGTCTTGATCAAGGGTGTTCAGATAAAGAGATTCTGGAAGCATGTGGCGTATCAGCAGCATTTGCTGGCGGAGCTGCCATGAGTCAAGCAGTAACTTTAGTGCAAGAGTGTTTAACAGAACTGAAAAATCAAAAGCATTGAATATAAAAGAGCGTTTTAAACTTTAGGTTTAAAACGTTCTTTTACGTGAGATTAAATTTGAGTATGAAAATTACCTTGTATGTGATGTATTAAAGTAAGAATTTTAAATTTAATGGGAATGAGGAATAACAACTATTTATTTAATTATTTAATTATTTATTTGTTTTTAAGTTTTCCGAAAAAGTTTCAATTGTTTCATGTAATCAATAGCTTTTGTTTTGTTCTTTTGTTTACATACATATTCGAATTCATTCTTATCTCTATAATAACTATTCATCATGTCTTCTGTAATAATTCCATCAGAAATCGCTTTTTTAATTGCGCAGTGTGGTTCATTTGTGTGGGAGCAGTTAGAGAATTTACATTTCTTAGATATCGCCTCTATATCCTCATATCCAAGATCAAAGTCGTCCTTATGATTTATTAAGTCAAATCCTATTTTGCTAATGATTAATCCCTCCACTTTTCAATGAGTTTTTAGAAGTACGCATACAGAGTTTATCGTTTTTTAAGTTATATGTAATTTAACATTCCATGTTTTTATAAATCGATTTTTCTACGTCAGGAAGAACTCTGTAAATGCTCTTACCGATTAAGGATTCTAATTCATTCTTAATTGTATAGAAACCTTTCCAATGTAAAGAAGAATGAGAGGTTGTTCCATGTCGTAAACCAACTGAAATCAATCTTTTTTCAAGAGTAGTAAAGCCATCCGCATCAGCAAGTGCGTCACAAAGGGTAATGACCTTATTGTATAAGTCGTAGTCACTATTTTCATTTAATATTTCAATTAATCGTCTTTTCATATAATCAGGAACAATGGGCCACTCCGCTGCTATATCTAAATGCTCATTTTTACACGGGAATGAATGTGTAACGCAAATAATCGCGTTTCCTTTATACCCTAAATCATTCATATACATATAACCATCATAGGAATGAATAACAGATTTAGTAAAACCTTTATACCTTCCTATATCATGCAGGAGGGCAGCATTATATGCTATGTCAGCATTTAGGTCATACCCATTATTAATAAGTTCTACAACTATCTTTTCAGTTGCAAGGGCAACATTACATGAATGTTCGAACCACGGACCTGGGTTTTGTTCATATGCCCACTCGAGTAATTCTCTTGCGTATGTCCTATCTAATATATACTTCATATAAGTATCCTTTCTCTAAAAAATTGTACTTTAAATAATTTCATCTTATTAATTCGTTTTTCCTTCCTTAAAACTTGGTACAATGAAATAAAAGGGGGATTAGTAATGCAAAATGTAGTAATTGGAGAGATTAAGCAAATAAAAGATGATTTGGGAGAGCTTTCTAACCTTTTGAAAACAGTTGTAGATGATGGGGCGTCAATTGGTTTTTTACCTCCACTGGAACAAAAAGAATCAACAAAGTATTGGCAAACTGTTTTAGCGCCAGAAGTGATCTTATATGTCGCTAAAATAAACAATAAATTGGCAGGGAGTATTCAATTACAATTAGTTACAAAGCCTAACGGAATTCATAGAGCCGAGATTTGTAAGTTAATGACTCATCCAAACTATAGACGTAATGGTATTGGACGTTTACTTATGCAAAAAGCAGAGGAGCGAGCAAAGCAAGAAAATAGGTCCCTTATAATACTAGATACGAGAGAAGGAGACCCTTCCAATAGATTGTATAAATCATTAGAGTATCAAGAAGTTGGAAAAATACCAGAATACGCAATTTCTCCGAGTGGTGATTTAGATGCCACAGTTATTTATTATAAAGTTTTATAAGTTATGATTAAAAAGCTATCATGCTCAAAATAATAAACCACAATTTTTAACACCGTCTATATTTCTCTAGCGGTGTTATTTGAATTTATTTAATGTACAAATTGAATTTGAGAAAGTTTTTAGAGGGTTCTGTTTGTATGGTCTTTCGCCTTATAATGGATGTAGAGAAGATGACTAGGCAACTATAGTTATTTTCGCTTTATTATGGGAAAGGGGATGACGAGATGAAAACGAAAGGTTTACAGAAGGTGAAGAAAGTTATATTAAGTGGTGGGATATTACTTACAGGATTGTTAACTTTCGGTTTTTCAGAAAAAGCTTCAGCTCATGGATACGTAGAATCACCAGCGAGCCGTTCTTATTTATGTAAGCAAGGGGTAAATGTAAACTGCGGTCCGATTCAATATGAGCCGCAAAGTGTAGAAGGAATAGGTGGATTCCCGCAATTAGGACCTTCGGATGGTCAAATCGCAGGAGCTGGCCATTTCCCTGCTTTAGATGTACAGACTGTAGATAGGTGGAAGAAAGTTACGTTAAACGGTGGGACGAATACATTCAAGTGGAAACTAACGGCTCCTCATAGTACGAAAGAGTGGAAATATTATATTACGAAGAAAGATTGGAATCCGAATAAACCTTTAACGAGGTCTGATTTAGATTTAGTGCCTTTCTATGTAAAAAATGATGGAGGAGCTAGACCTGGAACTTCCGTAACACATGAAGCAAATGTGCCAACTGATAGAAATGGATATCACCTTATTTTAGCTGTGTGGGAAATCGCAGATACTGGAAATGCATTTTATCAAGTTATAGATGTTAACCTTGTAAATAACGGTTTAGCATCAAATAACGTGCTAAATCATGTAGTGCAAGTTCCTACTTTATTTTAAATAAAGTATACATTTCGATCATCTAATTCATTTTAGATGATCTTTTGTACGAAAAACGATGAAAAATATAGAAGAAAGTGCAATTATTTATAAAAAATTATGCTTTAAATATTGTCATATTTGCTTCTTTAAGATATCCTTTTCATGAAGAGGTGGAAAACATGGAAAAAGTACTAGTTTTCGGGCATAAAAACCCAGATACAGATGCAATTTGTTCTGCAATTGCTTATGCAGAATTGAAAAAAGAATTAGGAATGAATGCTGAGCCTGTACGTTTAGGCGAAATCAGCGGTGAAACTCAATTTGCGTTAGACTATTTTAAAGTAGAAGGACCGCGTTTTGTTGAGACAGTTGCAAACGAAGTGGACAACGTTATTTTAGTTGACCATAACGAGCGTCAACAAAGTGCTAACGATATCGAATCTGTTCGTGTGTTAGAAGTTATTGACCATCACCGTATTGCTAACTTTGAAACAAGCGATCCTATTTACTACCGTTGTGAGCCAGTTGGTTGTACAGCTACAATTTTAAACAAGATGTACAAAGAAAACGGCATTACAATTCGTAAAGAAGTTGCAGGTTTAATGTTATCTGCAATCATTTCAGATTCTTTACTATTCAAATCTCCAACTTGCACAGAGCAAGACGTAGCAGCAGCTCGTGAATTAGCGGAAATCGCTGGTGTAGATGCTGATAAATACGGCTTAGAAATGTTAAAAGCTGGTGCTGACTTAAGCGGAAAAACAATGGAGCAATTAATCTCTCTTGACGCTAAAGAATTCCAAATGGGTAATGCGAAAGTTGAAATCGCACAAGTAAACGCTGTTGATACGAACGACGTTCTTGTACACCAAGCAGAACTTGAAAAAGTTATCTCTGCAGTAGTAGAAGAAAAAGGTTTAGACCTATTCTTATTCGTTGTAACTGATATCTTAACTAACGATTCTGTCGGTCTTGCGATCGGTAAAGCAGCAAACATTGTTGAGAAAGCATACAACGTATCTCTAGAAAACAATACTGCTACATTAAAAGGTGTTGTATCTCGTAAGAAACAAATCGTACCAGTATTAACAGAAGCATTCCAAGCGTAATATTATTGAGTATGATTTAACAAAAAGACAAGTAGTCAGATTGGCTACTTGTCTTTTTCTTTCTCTAAAAAACAGAAAATTAGATTTTTAAAAGGAGAGTTGTGTATGTTTAATGATTTGGAGAGTAAATTACAGTCACTTTTAGAGCGAAATATTACTTCTGTTTTAGAATTAGAAAATTGGCTTTTCGATGAATTGTGTGTAAGCGCTGAAATAGAAGAGAAGATAACAAGTAGTTTAATCGCCACGTATAGAGATACAGGTAACAGAAATATGCGTGATTTACATATGTATAATCAAAATACAATTCAACCACTTTTAAAAAGATACAATGCAAAGTTTGACCAAAAATTTATAGAGTGTCCGTTTTCTAACTTATTAGACGAGCGAAAATATGCATTTATGAAAAAAGCAAGATTTGTAAAGAGTAAAATGTTTAATGAAAAAAACATTGCTCTTTCTATTAAAGAGCAAGAGTGCATTACGAAGTATAGAGAAATAATGTCTAACATAACAATTAATTGGGAAGGCGAGCAAAAGACGTATGCACACGTTAAAGCAAAGCTAGATAACCCAAATAGAGCTATTCGCGAAAAAGCTTGGTACGCTTTATGTGAAGCAAGGAGTGCAGTGAAACCAGAAGTGGATCGTATTATGAATGAACTTATACAATTGCGGAATGAGATCGCTTTAAATGCAGGATTTCATAATTATAGTGAATATGCCTTTAAACAAAAAAACAGAGATTACAGTATTGATGATTGCTATAAGCTCCATGAATCTATAGAAAAGTATGTTGTACCAATTTGGAAACAGTTAGGAAGTATTTCTAAAAAGAATCTCGGTGTAAAAACGTATCGCCCTTGGGATCTTTCTCCATGTAATTTACCAAAAGTCCCATTCCAAAATGTGATTGATTTATTAAATGGTGTGGAAGAAATATTTCGAAAGACAGATTTATATTTTTATGAGAAATTTATTCATATAAGGAAAGCTGGATGCATTGACGTAGAAGAACGTGAAAATAAAGCACCAGGAGCTATTTGTTTTACCTTGCCTCATAGTAAAGAGGTTTTTGTGTATTCTAATTTTAGTCCTTCATTTTATGCAATTAATGCACTTATACATGAAGTGGGGCATGCATTTCATTTTTATAAACAATTTAAAAACGATAGTAGTATGCAGGAAAGATATCTGCGCGAAGAGGTGGCTGAACTTTATTCCCTCAGTCTTGAGTTATTAGTAATGGATAAGCTGAATGTTTTTTATAAGCAAGAGGATGAATATAAAGAAGTGCAACGCGTACAAATATATCGTGCTTTGTCTTTATTAATGTCGTCAATTGCAGGAGATGTATTCCAGCACTGGATCTATGCGAATCCAAACCATACACCAGAAGAACGTGATAAGAAATACGCCGAACTATGCAAAAGATATCAATATTCAACAGTCGACCTTGCAGGATTAGAGGATGAAATCGGTGCAAGTTGGATAGAGTCCTTTCACTATGTTCAGTTTCCTTTTTACAAAATTGAATATGCAATTGCACAAATAGGAGCAATGCAATTGTTTCAAATTTACTGGGAAGACCCAGAAAAAGCGATTGCTTTCTTTAAAGAAGGTGCGAGTGCAGATTGGAATTTATCTATACAAGAAATATATGAAAAAACAGGTGTCACGTTTGATTTTTCGGAAGAAAGGATAGAAAGTACTGCAAGTGTTATTTTGGATGTGATCAATGAATTAAAATAAGGATAGCATTCGCTATCCTTATAACTGTTTATTCGTAGATTTTTTCTTGTTTATATAAAATGTAATAATAGCTGTAATGAGAAAAATAGGTATAGCATACGCTTGCCCAACAAACAACTTCCAGCCCGCATGATTATAACTTTGAGATGCTGGAGCAATCATAGCGATTACGCAAACAATAATATAGAGTACTAGTGCAGGGAGTATATTTTTCATTTGTTCACCTCCTTCTAAAGATATCCTATTTGGTTATTTATATACTTTAATTATTATTAAGGGCTTTGAAAAGTAAATATACTATTGTTTATAGTATTATAATATTTACAAGGGGTACTATGTTTAAATAGGGTAATGGGGGTTCAAATCTTAAAAAAGTGAATTATTAGTAAAAAAGATGGCTATATGGTAAAAGATGTAATTTTTATATTTAATATCATTATATAGCATGTTGAGGGCAAAATGTATAAAATAATTAACTTTACTTATGCAGGAGAAGAGGTAAGAAATATATGAGAAGGTTATGCATAATTCCATGCGGAAAGAAGAAAATTTGGGATAAGTATCCAGGTTATGGACCAATGGAAGCAAAAGATGTATATATTAGCCCGTTCGGAAAAGCATGTCAATCGTATGCAACTATGTTTTTCGAGAATTGGGTTATATTATCAGCGAAGCATGGATTTTTAAGGCCAAATGATATTGTACTAGAAAACTATGATCTTGCGTTTGATTCAAAGAGCGATAAGGTAATAAGTATAGAGCAATTACAAAAACAGATGGTAGATAAAAGTTTACTACAGTTTGACGAAATCGTCTTACTTGCAGGGAAAAAGCATAAAAAAGTAGTAACAAAGCTATATCCAGAAGAAATGATTACATATCCGTTAGAAGGATGTAAAGGAATTGGATATATGTTGCAGAGGTTGAAAGAGGCAGTGAAGGAAGAGGAGGAAATATAAGTATAGTTTCGGTCACTATGAGCTTAAACTGTTTTTAGGGAATTAAAACGTAAAATAGAGTTTTTAAGCATCGCCAAAAAGGTGATGCTTTTTGTTCGTGTCACCACTTTTTATAACGAAAACGAATTGCCTTCACTTTTAGAAAATGTAGGATGTATGGGTACAGTTAAGATTGTAAGTGGGAATAGCAATAAGACAAGTTTTGAATATGATATTAAGAAAGGAGATGTTGATAAATAATGGCCAGATATAGTTTGCACGGAGGACACAATAGTATTGTTCAAGGTGCTAATTTCGGGAATCGGAAAGAACATGTTCTAGATAGGCAAGTTAAAGATGCTGTGGCGACTAAGTTAAGGTCCCTAGGACACACGGTTTATGACGATACGGACGAGGTAGGGACAACTCAATCACAAAATTTAAATAATATCATTCGGAATAGCAATTCCCATGCTGTGGATTTAGTTATTTCTTTTCATCTTAATGCAAGTGATGGAAATGGACAGGGTGTTGAGGTTTTGTATTATGATCAGAAAGATTTGGCGGCTAAAATCTCAGCTCAACTAGCAAAAGATATTGGATGGCGTGATCGAGGTGCGAAACAACGTACAGATTTAGCAGTATTAAATGGAACGAAAGCACCGGCTATTCTTATTGAATTAGGATTTATTGATAATGAATCCGACATGGCAAAATGGAATGTTGATAAAATCGCTAATTCTATTGTATTTGCTCTTACAGGACAAACTGGAGGAGGTGCAACGGACTTGCTCAAAGTAAAAACTGGCGGTGTAGCATTTAGTAATTTACAAGATTTGGCTCAAGCTATGGTAGATGCGGGTATTGATGGACAAATTGTCGTTCAGAAAGATGGCATTGGTTATGCTATAACGAATGGCTATCCGTCCGGAAATATCGATAAATTTACAGCTTGGTTAGATGCACGTAAATGGTACTATGAGTACGTGAGATAAAACGAAAAATTGTCTTATTTTTAGTTAACAAGTATATTAAGTAACTAATAATTATGTAACTATAAAAATATGAACAATGTATATGTAAATTAGTACACAAAACCACCTGTCAGAAAGGTGGTTTTGTGTATCACGCTTTAATGGCAGTAAAATTCATACCTCAAAATTCGGATGAAGCTAAGAAATTAGCTGGGAATTGCACTGCTTGTGGCCTCCTACTGATTATAGTTTAGAGCTTTGTAAGTCTTTACTTATTAAACCTGTAATAATATTTTATTTTCTCAATACATAAGCCGAATTTTAAAATATTACGCAATAATACACTACCTTTCATACTATTTATTAGTTGATAATAGCAAAAAAACAAGCTTTGAATATAATAATGAAAAAGGAGATGTGAAATAATGGGTTATATTGTAGATATTTCGAAATGGAATGGCGACATTAACTGGGATATCGCAGCACCACAATTAGATTTTGTAATTGCACGTGTGCAAGATGGTTCAAATTATGTAGATCCTTTATATAAAAATTATGTGCAAGCAATGAAAGCAAGAAATATTCCGTTTGGTAATTATGCGTTCTGTCGTTTCGTTTCAGTAGAGGATGCACGGATAGAGGCGAGAGACTTTTGGAACCGTGGTGATAAAAATGCAACAGTTTGGGTAGCTGACGTAGAAGTAAAAACAATGAACGATATGAGAGCGGGTGCACAAGCTTTTATTGATGAATTACGCAGATTAGGAGCTAAGAAGGTTGGTTTATATATTGCTCATCATATGTATGATCCATTTGGAATGGCAAATGTCAATTGTGATTTTGTATGGATTCCTCGTTATGGTGGTAACAAACCAGCCTACCCATGTGATATTTGGCAATACACAGAAACAGGGAATGTAGCTGGCATAGGAAAATGTGATTTAAATAAGTTAATGGGAAATAAGCCGTTAGTTTGGTTTACTAATCAAACTGTTGAACAATCGACAAAACAAGAAGGAGTTGGAATTATAGTGAATAAATTTAGTAAAGTTGTTACGTATGAATTTGGTACAGCGTTAGTAGTAGAAATGTTAGGAATGATGGATGCTCTGGGGTATGAATCTCGTATTATCTCATATGGAGATAAACAAGGATTAGTTAGATTTGAAACAGCATATCGCCAAGGGAATGAATTAGATCGAGCGACAGCGTGGTTAGATGCTAAAGGACTTAAATATTTTTATACAAAAGAGTAGTTTGCTAAATAAAAAGCCGTCATGTGACGGTTTTTTATTTTTATGTAATCTTTTAACTCTATGTAAAACAAAAGCGAAATGCCATTGTAGGCATGAAGAGGAAAGGTATTAATAATAAAAAGGAGTACGATACGTACTCTTTTTTTGGGTGATTATATTCCATCTTGAACAGATTTCTTTACAATTAACCATGTGTCTTTCTTTTTAATCGTTATAGCTACATTAGTTCCATTAGATTCCTTATAAAAGATATATCCATTGTTTGAGTTTACATATGTGACTGGTTCGCCTATGCAATCTCGCGAGCAGGATTTGTTGACTAGTTCAATTAGGGATAGTTCGCTTGGATCTGTTTTACTGGCTTCTATAACAGCATCAAGGCTTGTTTTTCGATAGCCTTGTAAGTTGATATGAAAAAGCTGCTCTATTTCTCCTGTAATGCTAGTATTCATTACTTCTACTGAATTCTTTTTTTCTTGAAGAAATCCGTTTTCATAAAGTAATTTTGTATATCCAATCCATGCTATTAATACTAGCATGAAAAATATACCCGTCATTTTAAGCGTTCGTAGTCGTTTACTTACAATAGTTTCTGAGTATTTCATTCAGTCTAATCCTCCAATGTTTTTAATTTAAAATATGCTTGGATACATACTTTTAGAAGAGGATGAAATTTGATGAGTTTTCAATAAAAAAGAAAACATCCAGAGTTAGATGCTTTCTTTTTTGTATTTTTTGCTATCTGTTCGTTACTTGTTTCATAAGTGGTCTAATTTCTTTAACCGGTGGTTTTTTATCGTATACATCAACGTAAGAAAAATAATAATTTAAGTTTCTGAGAATTCCTTTTCCTATTTTAGCACTTAAGAAAGGAAAGACTTGTCCAGTATAATCATCAAGAGATTTACAGTAGTATTTTTCATCTAAATATATACTGTATTTACATGTTAGTTCTACTAGTGAGTTTCCTTCATCATCAATTACTTCTTTAGAATCAATAATGTCTATTAATGCGAATTTTTCATTTAGATAAACTTTCTTCTTTTTCTCATGTTTATTTGTAAGTATAAATACGAGACCAATGGCGTTAATCAAACTATTTCCTCCTATAAAAAACGGATATTAATAAAATATATCGATATACGTTAAATGTAAAGAGGACAGGTGAAATATCATTGCTAGAAAGTTCGATAAGCCGATTTGGTTTTCAAATCGGCTTATTGTTATTGAAATACTTGCGGGAATTGCTGTACGATTGCCTTTGTTATCATGTCGGCCATTTCTAAAGCTTCTTTTTCAATTTTATCGTACAGTTTTACGCCTGCTTCATAATCTTTATTTAGGAATGCCAGTGCTTCTGCCTTAGTTAGTGCTAAATGTTCATAAAACATGTTTCTAAATGCTTCTTTATCAATATAGGGGTTAATGCTAGTAAGAAACGCAACAATTTCATCTCCGTTAGCGTACCATTTTTTCTCGATAGCAGTAGCTGAATTTTGATCACCAGCTTTTGCTGCTTTAACAAGATCCGCTGCAATTACTAAGTGGTCTTTAATTAGTGTACTATATTTTTTCACTGCATCCTCACCATAGAATGGTTCAAGTGACAGTCCCATATGTGTTGCATTTTGAAGAAGCCGCCCAACTGCAATGTTTACGTCAGGTAAATTAAAAACAATACTTATAATAGCTAATCTCGTCCAAGCAACGTGTTGTTCCCATAAGGAACGCATATAACCTTTTAAAAAATTCTCGTTTTTACTAATTCGGTAATTACGTACAGATGTATCAAACTGTACATAAGGGTTATGATAGGGGGAGTAATACGATTGCCAATAAGGATACATAAACGGTAACACTCCTTTGAACATGTATAACTCAAAGTATGATGGGATTTTATATTTAGTTACGTGTCCTCGCTTATTTTTAAAAAATGAGTGTTTTAATTGTGATATACAGATAAAACGAATATAAAGTAAAAGATGCTCTGCAAGGGAAGTTGCAGAGCATCAAAAGGGTATTGCCGAGATGTCGGACTCGACTACGTAATATTATCATAAAATTCGCTTAAAAAAACCTGGTAAATGTGTCCAAATGAAAGTGAGTCTTTAATAAAGTGAAAGGGACCTGCTTCCCGCGGCAGATCCCTTTCACTAGATAATGTCGATGAGCAAAAACTCATCTGGAGTACCTTTATAGTAACAAGTGAAATTCGTTTTGTGTATTGAGAAAAAAGAATTAGATAATTAAATGTTAAGCATTTATATTTTACCTTTTGTGATTATCACCATTTGTAGTGAGTGGATTAAGATTATAAAATGGCGATAAGATTTATAATTACATCTAGTAGTGTTATGAAATATATAATAATAATAAAAGACCCACTTATATAAGCAGGTCAACTTAAGGGGGTTATCAAACAGAATATTTCATATGTTAACAACTGTATTGTATTAAGTCTATAAGGTTCATATTGAGAAAATGATTATGAACGATTTATTTCGCACGTGTATTAACGTTTAAAAAGTTGAGAAAGAAAATGAAAAAGCTTTCTATAAGAAAATAATGGTTGGTACTTATAGTATGATTCATATTTCCACGCTTCATTATTTGAGAATTGGGGTTGGTTCGATACGCTTTTCTGTTTGATGAAACTAATATTATGGTGCTTCATATAGTAACCTCCTGAATTCATATGTATAAGATTAGTAGTATTCAAGGAGAATTAATAAAATGTGTATTTATTTTGAAATTCGTTATAATTGCTAATCATTCTCAAAAACGTAAAGAAGCATAAATAATGAAAAAGCAGGCTGATAGTCATGTATTCATCACTTTCATGATGCATAAGAGATGATATAATAGGAGTAGATGAAAGATAAAGAAAAGCAGGTGACTCTTTTTTGTTTACAAAAGCACAAGAACTTTTAGCGTCTTATTTCGGTTATTCGTCATTCCGAAGAGGACAAGATGAAACAATTAAAAATGTATTAGATGGGAAAGATACTGTCTGTATTATGCCTACAGGTGGTGGTAAGTCAATTTGTTATCAAATTCCCGCATTAGTATTTGAAGGAACAACGTTAGTTATATCGCCTTTAATATCACTTATGAAAGACCAAGTAGATACATTAGTACAAAATGGTATTTCAGCTACATATATTAATAGTTCTATTTCGATTACAGAAGCGAATCAACGAATTCAATTAGCGAAACAGGGCCATTATAAGTTACTTTATGTAGCGCCAGAGCGACTTGATTCAATGGAGTTTGTTGACCAACTGATCGATATGAAAATCCCGATGATTGCCATTGATGAGGCGCACTGTATTTCGCAGTGGGGACATGATTTCCGTCCGAGTTATTTACATATACACCGTATATTAGATTATCTTCCAGAAAAGCCGCTTGTATTAGCATTAACTGCTACGGCAACACCACAAGTTCGTGATGATATTTGCAACACGCTTGGAATTAATCAAGAAAACACGATTATGACAACGTTTGAGCGCGAGAACTTATCATTTTCTGTTATTAAAGGACAAGATCGTAATGCATATTTAGCGGATTATATTCGTCAAAATCAAAAGGAATCTGGGATTATATATGCAGCTACTAGAAAAGTAGTTGATCAGTTGTATGAGGATTTAATGAAAGCGGGAGTTTCTGTATCAAAATATCATGCCGGTATGAGTGATAACGATCGAAATGAGCAACAAGAACTCTTTTTACGTGATGAAGTAAGTGTAATGGTAGCCACATCTGCGTTTGGGATGGGTATTGATAAATCGAATATTCGTTACGTTATCCATTATCAACTTCCAAAAAATATGGAAAGTTATTACCAAGAAGCAGGGCGTGCTGGCCGTGACGGATTAGATAGTGCATGTATATTGCTTTATTCTTCTCAAGATGTACAAGTACAACGCTTTTTAATTGATCAATCGACAGGAGAGTCTCGTTTTTCAAATGAACTTGAAAAACTGCAAAATATGACTGACTACTGTCATACAGAACAATGTTTACAATCATTTATTTTGCAATACTTTGGAGAAGAACCGAAAGAAGATTGTGGCCGCTGCGGTAATTGTACAGACGACCGAGAAAGTATCGATGTGACGAGAGAATCGCAAATGGTTTTATCTTGTATGATTAGGACGAACCAACGATTTGGTAAACAAATGATTGCACAAGTGCTAACTGGATCTAAAAATAAGAAAGTCATTGAATTTAATTTTCATACTTTGCCAACTTACGGACTTTTATCAAATCGTAGTGTAAAAGAAGTGAGTGAATTTATTGAGTTTTTAATTTCAGACGAGCTAATTGCAGTTGAACATGGTACTTACCCGACACTAAAAGTAACGGAAAAAGGGAAAGAGGTGTTACTTGGTAAAGAGAATGTTTTACGTAAAGAACGAGTAGAGACAAGACAAATCGTTCAAGATCATCCTTTATTTGAAGTACTTCGCGAAGTACGTAAAGAAATTGCGCAAGGAGAAGGGGTACCTCCATTCGTTATTTTCTCTGACCAAACGTTGAAAGATATGTGCGCAAAAATGCCGCAAAGCGATTCTGAACTTTTAACTGTGAAAGGGATTGGTGAACACAAACTTGTGAAGTATGGTTCGCACTTCTTACAAGCAGTTCAGCACTTTATTGAGGAAAACCCAAACTATGCTGAAACTATTAAAACAGAAGTGGTGACAGAACGGAAGAAATCAGGGAAAGCTTCAGCAAATTCTCATTTGGAAACGTATGAAATGTATAAACAAGGTATTAATCTAGATGAAATTGCGAAAGAACGTGGATTATCAAGACAAACGATTGAAAATCATTTAATTCGTTGTTTTGAAGATGGAATGGAAGTAGACTGGAACAGTTTTGTTCCTGCAGAATACGAACAACTGATTGAAACTGCTGTGCAAAATGCTGATGGTGGTCTGAAATCGATTAAGGAACAACTTCCGAATGAAGTGAGTTACTTTATGATTCGTGCTTATTTACAAATTAGAAAGTAGTGACATGTAAAGGAGATAGGGATTTATGCATCACGTTTTTGTGTATGGCACGCTAAGAAAAGAGCAAACGAATGCTCATTATATGCAAAGTGCAATATGCATTGCAGACAAAGCATGGACGTATGGCAAATTATTTGATACAAACGAAGGCTATCCAGCCATGACTTATTCGAGTGAAGAAAAGGTTTATGGTGAAGTTTATGAAGTAAATGATGACATATTGAGTAAGTTAGATGAACTAGAAGAATATACAGGTAATGCGGAGACTGATTTATATGATAGAATCACGCAAACAGTATATGTTGCTGATAGGGAAATAGAGGCATATGTGTATCTCGCTCAAGATAAAAATATGCTAAAGAAAGTTATCATTTCTGGTGATTGGTTGAAGTATCAACAAGGGAAATAATAGCAGCCATAGAGCAGATAGTGGAATTGTCCATTATCTGCTCTTTTATTTTTGGCACTTTAAAAATTCTTATTATTTAGATAAAATGTAAATGTAGGGAAATCAAAAGGAGGATTTTTCATGGGTATCAGAAATTTAGTTTCTCACCTGTAGTAGAAAAATAACGTACAGGAGGAGAATAATAATGAACGAATTAAATGTAAAAGAATTTTATAAAAAACAATTTGAATTACTAAGCTATAATATAAAAAATGAAAATTGGTTGCAGGAAGTTGCGAAAGAAGTCCAAGAACAAATTGGATATCCATTTCAAACGATGTTAGAACTAGGAGCTGGAAATGGTGGTTTTGCAAGAGCGATGTCTAATTTGGATGTAAAAATGACTACTGTTGAGCTTGTACCAGAGTTAGTTATGTTTGCTAAAGAACATTCTACTAGTGATATTGAGATTCATTGCGCTGATTTTTATAAAATTAACTTTGAAGAAAAGTTTGATGTTGTTAGTTATTTAGATGGATTTGGTGTAGGGACAGATGAAGAACAATTGGTTTTATTAAAACGAATCCATAATTGGTTGAAAGATGATGGGTGTGCACTTATTGATATTTATCAACCATTATATTGGGAAAAAGCAAATGGACAAGAAATGCCGATTTATTCTGCAATGCGAAAATATGAATATGATAGTGAAAATGCTAGGATGCTGGACCACTGGTGGGAAACAGATTCTTCAAATGATATCGTGACACAATCTTTACGTTGCTATACGATAGATGAGATTAGTAATTTATGTGCAGAGGCTGGTTTCAGTATAGTTGGGATTTTCCCAGGAGGAGCGTATGACTTTGAAGAGAGGAAATATAAAGAGCAAGCGTCTTTAAATGAATGTTTATCATATCGAATAAAAATAAAAAAAGAGTAGGGATTAATTCCTTACTCTTTTGTGCTTTTATAGTGTGAATCATTGACTGTTTTTCGTATTTAATTGTCGTTCTTTTTTAATTCTTATAGATCTTAGTACAATCCCAATTCCAAGAAATATAATAGTAGCAACGACTCCGCTAATAGGGTTTAACCAAAAATCACTGCTGTTAGTAAGTGTAATGATCCCTGTTATTGTAACTAAAACAGTAGGAACGGCATCTTCAATTGCATGCATGATAACGCATGGCCATACTGACTTTGTAAGTCTATATATTTCAACATACATAATAGACCAAGAAACCATAAGTAGACAGCCGGATAAAAGCATATTTAACCTTGAAATAGATTCGAAATATTCATTTGGTAAAAAAACTAAATAATAAGCGGCATGCCAAAGAGACCAAACTAAACCAGAAATAATATAAATAAACCAATCGTTTAACTTTAGTTCAATGAGCTTAGGAGTTAAATAACCGCGCCATGAAAACTCTTCAAAAATATTTTTAATAAAGTTACCAATAGTAGACATGAATATGAGTGACAATAACGAATATATTTCAAAACTAGTTATGTTTGCTACTCCAAAAATAAGTGCTAAACTTATCGTTATTACTGTAACGAACGGGTAAATTAGTATCGCAACGAAGTACCATTTAAAGTTTGCCTTCAAATTTAGTTTTATACCAAAATCATTCCAATCTCGGCTAATAACTCTAAGGAAAATACATGAGAGGAAAGGTAATATTAGCCACAGTCCCATGCCTAAAGAGTTTCCTTCAGGCTGATCTGTTAGAAAAGAATCTAGAATTACGCCAATCCAGCCACTTGCCAATACAATGAACACAAAAATAAGTAAATGTAACTTAAGGGTTTTTCTTTTGGTAGCAGTCATTTTCAATAGACTCCTTTACTCTTATTTTTGACTTTTGTGACCTTGGGTATTTTATCAATGAAATAATAGATAACTAGAAAAGAAGCTGGAGAGTATGTAAGGGAAACTTAGTTAGATAGTATAAAGTCCTTTTAATCAATAGAAAATAGCGGCTTTTGTATAAATCACTTTATTATATGTGTAGTTGTATGATTTAGATGTTATCTATTCTTATCATGTAAAAATCTCATTGGAATTTCAATATTAGAAAGGTGAAAAGTAAGTTTTTTCAGAAAAAACAAACTAAGTCCTTGACTTTATAATTGGATTTTTAATACAATTATATTTCGACTGAAAAATTAGAACGGACAGGAGGGAATCATCAAATGAACAACATTTTTGAAGAAGAGTTACAAAAAATGAAAGATACATTACGTACGATGGATGATCAATTAGAACAGCTTGAAAAAATTCCAGTTTATTACGGCGATGATTTTAAAGAGCAAATTCTTGAAAGTATGAGGGAGTCTAATAGACAAAACTTACGTATTGGGGTACAAGAACCGTACTTTGGTAGATTAGATTTTCAAGAGGATGGCAAGGAAGAAGTTATGCCGATTTACATCGGTAAAGTTGGTGTTTCAGATAAAGATACGATGAAGCCAATTGTAATTGATTGGCGGGCACCTGTCGCAAGTATGTTTTATTCATTTACCGGCGGTGAAGAATTAGCGTTTTATCAATCACCGGATGGATTAGTAGAAGGTGATGTTTATTTAAAGCGAAATATCTCTATTCGAAAAAGAGAATTAGAACGTGTTGTTGATACATATGTAAAAGGAAATGAAGATGTCTCGCATGCCGATGATTTTCTTCTATATCGATTAGGTGAGAATAAAGATAATAAACTAAAGGATATTGTTTCGACGATTCAATCGGAGCAAAATGATATTATTCGTGCGGAAAGAAACTTACCATTATTAATTCAAGGGGTTGCAGGAAGCGGTAAAACAACAATCGCTTTACATCGCCTTGCTTTTTTAATTTATGAATATCGTGAGCAATTAGAAGCGGAGCGAATGATTGTTTTCGCTCCGAATAGTCTGTTTTTAGACTATATTTCGAGTGTGCTTCCTGAATTAGGTGTCGGGAATATTAGTCAAACAACATTTCCGGACTGGGCATTACGTACGTTAGATGATTCGGTGAAACTGAAGCAGACAGAAGAAAAATTGAAAGAAGCCTTTTCTATTAATCGTGATGAAAGAAAGGTTATGCTTGGTAAATTGAAAGGTACGCTAGAATTTAAGTCCTTTATTGAAGAGCAAATGGTTCAATTTGAAAAAGAACTAGTGCCAACAACTAATTTTGAGGCATGGGATAAAGCTGTTATTCCAGTGGAAGATATAAAAAAATGGATGCAAGTTGAGTATAAACATTATCCATTAAAGAAAAGAAGAGAACGTTTAGTTGGCCGAATGAAGCGCTGGATTGAAATTGAACTAAAAAAGTATGGCGAAACAAACGAGAAGAAATTATTAAAAAAAGAAGCGACAAAGAGATTGAACAGTTATATGAAGTTTTGGCCGAAAATGAGCTCGCTTTCAATATATAGTTCAATATTGAAAAGCAAAGAAATACTCGAAGTATTACCCGAGGAACTTGTGAAAGAAACTGAGAAGAGTTGTCGTAAAAAAGAAGTGTATGTAGAAGATTTACCCGCTTTAATTTACATACATCATCGCATAACAGGTATTGAAATCGGGCAGAAATTTCATCACGTCGTTATTGATGAAGCGCAAGATTTCTCACCATTCCAAGTTTATGTATTAAAAGAAATTACATTAGGTAATTCTTTCACTATATTAGGTGATTTATCTCAAGCGATTTATGATTACCAAGGGATTGAAGATTGGAGTGCTTTTAAGGAAGTATTCCAAGAAACAGGCTATTATGAACTGACGAGAAGCTATCGTTCTACAAAAGAAATTATTGAATTTGCGAACGAAATAATTAAAAATGCCGAGATTCCAGTAGGGCTTGCGACACCAGTTTTTCGTAGTGGTGAAGAGGTCAAAGTAATTCAAGCAGAAGATCAATTTAATGAGATTATGAAGACGTTAAAACATTTACAAAATGATGATGTGAAAACAATTGCGGTAATAGGAAGAACAGACGATGAATGTCGCGATATATATGAGAAATTAACAAAGGCAGGAGTAGCTGTAAACGTCATTGAAGCAGATCAAAGTAAATATGAAGGTGGTATTTCAGTTGTACCTGTATACTTGGCAAAAGGGCTAGAATTTGACGCTGTTCTACTAATTGATGTTGATGAAGAACATTACAAAAATACAAAACACGATGCAAAGTTACTATATGTCGGATGTACGAGATCACTTCATGATTTATGGATTTTCCATAGTGGGGAAGCATCTCCGTTAATTAAGAAATAAAAATTCAAGAGGCTTTTCTAATAATGAATAGAAGAGCCTCTTGTTTTTATAAAGAAATAGGAGAAATGATAATGATTACAAAAGTCATAACAAAGAGAAATTGGGAAATCGCAAAGATAAATGGAGAGATTAATGAAGTTTCACTAAAAGAAGAGGGGTTTATACACTGTTCATCTTTAGAACAAGCTTTAAACGTTGCTCAAAAACATTTCGTTTATGAAGAAGATGTTTTATTACTAACAATTGATCCAACTCTGTTAACAGCAGAAACAAAATATGAACCTGCTTCTAACGGTCAAGAATATCCGCACGTATATGGAGTAATTAATGTTGATGCGATTGTAGATGTTGTTACATTACCTAAAGAAAACGGAGAGTTTATCTTACTATAGGTACAAAGATAAGAATGTTATAAACTTATAATTTAGCTAGAAAAGCACAAATCATATAGTTTGTGCTTTTTATTATCCATTTTTTAGTAAATAATTATTGTTTTTGTCACCATAATACTGTACGATACATAGTATAAAACATATACTGTATGACATATAGTAATGAAAATGAGGTGAATATATGGATGCTTTATTAAATTCATTAATTACTGAGCTAAGAAGAGGTACATTAACATTAGCAGTTTTAAGCCAATTAAGAACGCCGCAGTATGGATATTCACTTGTCCAATTATTAGAGAAATCAGGAATCGTAATCGATCAAAGTACTTTATATCCACTACTTCGCCGGTTAGAAAAGCAAGAGCTAGTGACGAGTAGTTGGGATAAAACAGAGAGTAGACCTCGTAAATATTATGTTTTAACTGAATACGGATTAGAGATATTCCAGCAGTTGAGAAAGGAATGGATAAAGGATTCGAAAGAACTTTATAACTTATTAAAGGAGGAGGACAAGAATGAATTTGATTAATATTTATGTCGAGGAAGTAGCGAAGAGATTACCTGAAAAAAATCGTGAAGATATTATTCTTGAGCTACGGTCAACAATTGAGGATATGTTGCCTGATGATTATAATGAAGATGATGAAAAAAGGGTTCTTGAAAAATTGGGGAGTCCGGTTTCATTAGCTAATGGATATTTGGATAGACCGATGCATTTAATTGGACCACGTTATTTTGATGTATATACGACATTATTAAAAATGATCATTCCAATTGCAGTTGTTATTGCACTCATTGCAATGGTTGCAGAAAATTTTTTAAGTTATACTGGTGATCAAGCAGTATTAAATGTTATTTTACAAGTAATAGGTAAAGGCATTGGAGAAATTTTTGAAGTAGCCCTCCATGTATTTTTCTGGTTAACACTCGTATTTGCTATTTTAGAAAGAACGGATAAAAACAAAGATACCGAGCCGTTGACGACAAGTTTAAAAAAGTGGACGCCAGATGATTTGAAAAACATTTCGTATATTCCGAAGAAAAAAGCAATCTCCAAGTTTGAAGTTTTTGGAGGGTTAATGTGGACGGCAATATGGGCTACACTTTATTTTTATGCGAATCATCTCGTTGGTGTATACAGTGGTACGGGAAGTGGATTGAAGTTTGTCGCGCCAACGTTTAATCAAGATGTGTTACTTCAGTATTGGCCAATCGTTGTGATGATAATTGTTTTTGAAATAGCGATATCTCTTTATAAGTTAGTACAGGGACAATGGACGAAAAGATTGGCAATCGGGAATACTATTCTCCAAATAGCTGGAACGATAGTATTCATTATAATTGTAGTAAATCCGCACATATTTACCGATGGATTTATTACGTTTGTGGCAAATGTGTTCACTATTTCTCCGGAAGAACTTAAAAAGTGGCTAATTGGTGGGGGTATTCTCATTTACGTTTTATCTGCTGCATTAAACATTTATGATGGCTTTCGAAAAGCTAGTGTTCGTGTAACAAATAGGTAGTTAAAAAGAGAACGTATATGAAAGGAAGAAAAGGATGATAAGGGAAGCAACGGAAAAAGATGTAATATACATTTTAGATATTTATAATGATGCGATACTGAATACAACTGCTGTATATACGTATAAACCCGTAACCCTTGAAAATAGAATAGATTGGTATGAACAAAAAAAGGCTGATGGTTATCCGATTTTTGTATACGAACTAGATAATAAAGTAGTAGGATTTGCGACATTCGGTCCGTTTAGAGCTTGGCCTGCCTACAAATATTCAATTGAGCATTCTGTGTATGTTGATAAGGAATATAGAAAATGTGGGATTGGAACTTCTTTGATGAGAGCATTGATCACAATTGCAAAAGAAAGAGAATATATGACTTTAATTGCTGGAATTGACGCAGAAAATGAGAAAAGTATTGCCTTACATGAAAACTATGGATTTGTTCATGCAGGGACAATAAAAAAAGCTGGTTATAAGTTTAATAAGTGGCTAGATTTAGCTTTTTATCAATTGGAGCTTTGTGGTCCTAAAAATCCTTTAGAAGAATAGAAATTTAGTATCTTAGGTAGCATGGAGTTATTCATGCTACCTTTTTCTTATTGTAATCATAAGAATGCTTTTCTAAAAAAGGGATTTTATATTATATATTGAATTATTAAAAAATAATATAACGTTTGGAAAAGAGGCTGGGAAATGGAAACTGTCATTCAAAAAATGAAAGAGATACAATCTGATCATGTTGGGATAGCTATTTATTCTACAAAAAATAATCGTTAGGAATATTTAACGAATTCCCGTTTCTTTATGTTATTGGGGGAAAAGATTTACCGAATCGACGTGAAAATAAAGAGGTAGATGAAGCTTTTGTAGTAGCTTTGAAGTACATATACAAAGAATATAGTGAAAGTACGCTAGGAGTGAGTAATTGAAAAGAAACTTAAAGACATCAACAATCATTATATTAATAGTAACAATCATCGCTTTGGAAGTTGGAATCGCGATTTACGATCATACTTTATCGTTATATACAATTTACTTTGCAGCGATCCTTATTTGTATTGTATTACTTTTTGGTACACGTATTTCTAAAGAGAAAGAAAGTGCAACAAAAGAGAGACGAAGAAAAACAGCACTTCTATTTTGGCCATCTATTTTACTATCTATTGCTTCTTTTGCAGTTATAAGTTATATAAGAATAGGCTATGTCTCTGTACCAGGGATAATTGGTTTTTCATGCTTTGTTACATATGGTGGATTCGTATTTATTAGTATTTTAAAGAGGAAAAGTAAAAATTAAAGATAACTTACTAAGTTGAAAGGAAGGAATATATGAAACACATAGAGAATGGTACCCGTGCTGAAGGAGAATACATAAAAAATAAAGTCATTCAATATAACATGTCTATTTTAACTGATGAAGCAAAACAGCCGATGGAACAAGTAAGTTTTGTTGTGAAAGATGAGGCTGGGAAAATCTTTGGCGGCGTAACAGGTACGATGTATTTTTATCATCTTCATATAGATTTTTTATGGGTTGATGAATCAGTTCGTTATGATGGTTATGGTAGTCAATTATTACATAAAATTGAAGACATTGCGAAGGAAAAAGGCTGTAGATTAATATTATTAGATTCATTTAGTTTTCAAGCACCAGAATTTTATAAAAAGCACGGCTACCGAGAATATGGTGTTGTTGAAGATCATCCTAAAGGACATAGTCAACATTTTTTAGAGAAGAGGTTATAGTATCTGTGTTCTACAAGAAAAGTGGATTTTAAAAGCATCGCCAATAAGGCGATGCTTTTTTTAGTTTATAGAAATTAATCAATCTGATGCAATTATGCGAAGAAATATTTCGATTCGTATTACAAGGATTTTCTTTTTTTACTATTCAAATAGCTTATTCATTAAATCTTGTATTTCACGTCTTCTTTTATCCGTTTCGTCCTTATCAATTGTATACGTATCACCCTCAATTATAAGAACATCCCCCTCTTTTGCAGTGGAAGGGAGTTTGGATTTAGGTACATCCATTGTTATGTTATTCACTTCAATAACTGCTAGTTCGCCTTCAAAACGGTCAATAATACCTCTTTTCATAATTATCTCTCCGTTCTTACAGAAATGTTAGAACCATCACTCGTAATAATTACAGTCCCATTTAAATCAGTTCTATATACTTTAACAGACATTGCATTTAACTTTGCTAAAGTTTCCTGTGTAGGATGGCCATATCGGTTACCTGTACCCGCACTGATCACAGCGATACTTGGTTTCACTGCATCTAAAAATGGCTGAGAAGAAGATGTTTTACTTCCATGGTGACCAGGTTTTAATATATCGGATTTTAGGTTAGAACCATGTGTTTCAACCATATCGTTTTCACTTTTAGATTCAGCATCACCAGTAAATAAGAAAGATTTGCTGCCATGTGTTACTTTTAATACAGCACTCCACTCATTTAGATCGTTACCATATTCTTTAACAGGAGCTAAAAATTGTGAGTTTAAACCATTTATTGGTAAAGTTACTCCAGACTTCGCTTCTTTAATAGTTAACCCTTTGTTAGCTACTGCAGTTAAAAAGTCTTTAAACGTTTGTGTCGTATGACTTACTTTAGGTGCGTAAACGTTTTTTACATTCATAGAATATAAGACTTCATCTAATCCGCCTACATGATCAGCATCAGGATGAGTGGCGATCATATAATCAATAGTTTGGAATCCTAATCCTTTTAAATAATCTGCTACTACTTTACCTTTTCCGTTGTTACCACCGTCAATAAGAATCGTTTCTCCACTTGGCGATTTAATAAAAGTAGCATCACCTTGTCCTACATCAATATAATGAACTTCTAACTCTCCTTTAGGCTTAGGAAGAGCAGGACGAAAATTTGGTTCTAATACACGAGCCAAAAATGCTGCGAATTGCTCACGAGTTACTTTTACACCTGGACCAAATGTACCATCAGGCAATCCAGTGGTAATATTATTTTGAGCTAAAATTTTGACATAATTGTAACCCCAATGAGTAGATGGAACATCGGGGAAATTGACGTCGGCACCTGTAGGCTTTAAATCAAAAGTTTTAACTAAAACCTTTGCCATTTCTGCACGAGTTAATGAGCGATCAGGGAAATAATTCGTTTCACGTTGTACAATGTTATTATGTGCTAACTTATGTACAGAATCATAATAATAGATACCTTTGGCTACATCGGAAAAAATATGATTATAGCTAGATGGTTTTTCTAATTTTAATGATAAATCTAGCATTAAGGCCATTTGTCCACGAGTTACATCATCGCTTGGTTTAAAAGTTCCTTCTGGCGTACCTTTAATGATACCTTTATCCGATAAATAGTTAATTTCTTTAATTGCCCAATGATTAGATTGGACATCAGGGAAAGATCTAGCACTTGTAAGATTTGGAATGAATAATGATAAAATCATGACAAATGCTGTTAGTAATAAACTAAACTTTTTCAAAAAATCGCCTCACTTAATGTGTTTTTTATCTTATTAACTTTACCATTTCTTACAAGTAATTCAAAGTTTAATAGTTAAATATCTTATTAGTAAGTGTGTGTATTTACGAATTCATCAAATCTAAACATAGTAATGAAATAGAGCTAGGAACTATATATATTGCAATTGTAAAATCTATATTATAAATTAATCTTATGAAGTTTTGGTAACAGATTGTACTACAGAACTATAGTGAAGGAAAGAACGTAAGGGAAAATAAATATGAGGAGAAACTGCATTTTGTAGACGTATTGAGGGATTTGCTGATATTTCATTGTAGTTATGTAATGAGAAGTGCTAACAAGTATGCAAGCGAACTTGCTAATACTAAAGTGGGTTATTCGTAAAATTAATTATAATAATATACATTCTATTTAATGGGAGAAAGAAAATGTACACTTATAAATTACAACATGATCAACCAATATGCGCTGGAAAAATAAAGATGCTTTATAATTCTGTCGGTTGGTGGCCAGAAAGAAAAGAAATCGATATTGAAAAAATGTTAAAGAACAGTATAGCGATTGGTGTATGGGAAGAAAATGAGTTAATTGGGTTTGCTAGAGTTGTTTCAGATGGTGTCTTTCGAGCATACATAGAAGATGTTGTTGTGCATGAGAGGGTAAGGAATAAAGGCATTGGAGAGAAGATGCTTACAATGTTGCTTGAAGAAATATCTCATATCGATATTGTGAGCTTATTTTGTGGAGAGAAGCTTATAAAGTTTTATGGTCAACAACAATTTCAAGCGACGAAACAAATTGTGATGCATCGTAATCAAATAGTAAAAGAAATATGAGGTGTGAATGAGAATGAAGGCAACAAGAGCATATTGTGTATCGAAAAGAAAAGCGACAGAAGATTCTCCTGATGGTTGGAATGCAACATGTATGAGGCTAAATAATAAAATATTTGCGATATTGAACCATGAAGAAGGCGAAAAAGCGACAATTACATTAAAATGTGATCCAGAACTTGCGCTAAGATTAAGAGAAGAGTATCCAGAAACAATCATTCCGGGGTATCATATGAATAAAAAACATTGGAATACGGTGTATATACATAAAGATGTAGAACAGGTACAAATTAATAAGATGATTGATTGGTCGTATGATTTAGTTCTACAATCATTTTCAAAGAGAAAGCAGCAAGAGTTATTAGATTAATATGTATAAGGGGTGGATGTATTGAAAGACACGATCAAAGATACATATGATAAATTAGCGAGTACATATAAAGAAAATCTAGATGTGGCAAATCCATATAACAGCTATTATGAAAGACCAGCGATGATGGAGATGGTTCCAAAGAAATTAGAAGGGAAGAGTATACTAGATGCCGGATGTGCAGCTGGATGGTATACTTCTCAATTTGTAGAAAGAGGAGCAAATGTTACTGCAATTGACGTAAGTTATGAAATGGTAAAAGCTGCAAAGGAAAGTATGGGGGATAAAGCAACGTTTCTTTGTCATGACTTGCAAGAAGTATTACCGTTTGAAGATCATACTTTTGATGTAATTGTAAGTTCGTTAACTCTTCATTACTTAGAAAATTGGAATCAAGTATTTCAGGAGTTTCGTCGCGTACTGAAGCCAGGTGGAGAATTTATATACTCCATTCATCATCCTTTTATGGACTTTACAAAGTTTACTTGTAAAAATTATTTCGAAAAACAATTATTAGTAGATACTTGGGTTAAACCAAACATTACAATTGAAGTTGAATTTTTTAGAAGGTCACTTCAAGACATTATTAATGAAACAACAAATTATTTTATGTTAGAAAAAATGGTCGAACCAAGGCCAGTTAAAAAGATGAAAGAAGTAAATGAAAAATCTTATTACTATTTAAATACAAATCCACATTTCCTTATTGTTAAAGCAGTTAATAAATAGCTAGTAAAATGATTATATTTTACTAGCTATTTTGCAGTTATAAATGATGAATTAGGAGTTTTGAAATGAATACGAAACGAAATAGATTACTATACGCAATGTTTACAATCCTTGTTATTATTTTAGGGCTTAGTTCAAGAAAATTTGCTTTTGCGCTGCCGGCTCTATTAAATGATTATTTAGGTGATGCTTTATGGGCGTTAATGATTTTCATTGGATTTGGATTTTTATTTCCTAAAATAGAAACGAAGAAATTGGCTTTTATTAGTTTAATGTTTTGCTACGGGATTGAAGTGAGCCAATTGTATCATGCTGAATGGATAGATAGTATTCGTGCAACGACTTTAGGTGGACTCGTATTAGGTTATGGATTTTTGTGGAATGATTTGGTGGCTTATATAATTGGTGTTGGGGTAGGAATGTTTTGTGAATTTATGTTACGGAATAAATAAAAGATGTAAAAAGGGGTATTTATGAAAAAAATAATATTAATAGGTTCTGGTGGTTCAGGGAAATCTACATTAGCAAAACAGCTAGGAAATAAACTAAATATTAAAGTACATCATCTTGATGTACTATTTTGGAAACCGAATTGGGAAGGGGTACCGAAAGAAGAGCAAAGAACGGTTCAGAATGAATTAGTGAAAGAAGATGAGTGGATTATTGATGGGAATTATGGTGGGACAATGGACATAAGAATGAACGCAGCTGATACAATTATCTTTCTTGATATTCATAGAACAATATGTGTTTATCATGCTTTTAAAAGAGTTGTACAATATCGGAATAAAACAAGACCGGATATGGGCGCGGGATGTGAAGAAAGATTTGATTTGCAATTTTTTAAATGGATATGGGAATATCCTAATGTTAAACGACCTACAATTATAAAAAAGTTAGAGCAGTTGCCAGAAGAGAAAAAGGTTATTGTTTTAAAATCTTCAAGTGAGGTTCGGAAGTTTTTAGAACGCATATAATAGCATGTGACATAACAGTTCTTTGTGGATATTAAAGATTAGTTTAATAAAACTAATCTTTTTTTATTATGATGTATTTAAACATGCCTGGAAATTGTATTTTGTAATAGGAACCTATGTAAAAATAATGCTTGGAGGAATAGTAAATGAATAACGATTTAATTCAAAGGATCAATTCATTAATGGTCAATATTCCAAAAGGAGAAGTAGTATTAAGAGATGATCGAATAAAGAAAGAATGGCAAGTGCAAATCAAACCATTTCTTCTTGCAAAGTATGTTGTAACGATGGAATTATATGATGGTATTATAAATAGTACATGTAATGATTATAAAAATAGCAATAAGCCAGTTGTAAATATTTCATGGCATGATGCAATTACTTTTTGTAATTCACTCTCTAAAACAGCAGGGCTTACAGAGTTTTATTCTATACAAGATGATGGAAAAAAGGTTAGTTGTAACTTACATTCAAATGGCTATCGATTACCGTCTGAGGCAGAGTGGCAATACGCATGTAAAGCAGATACGCCAGGATATACATATGGAGAACTTCAGAAAATAGCATGGTATAATGAAAATTCAAACGGACAAATTCAAGACGTTGGTAAAAAAGAGCCGAATGCATGGGGCCTTTATGATATGTTAGGGAACGTTTGGGAATGGTGCTATGATTTGTATGATGAAAAGGTGTATGGATCATACCGGATTTTTCGAGGTGGCAGTTGGGCTGAAGAAGCTAGAGGCTGTGGCGCGACTTGTCGCCGACGTAGCCATCCTACATTTCATATAGATGATCTTGGTTTTAGGCTTGCAAGGTCAATTTAATAAAAGAATAGTATAAAACAAAGATTTTGGAGAGTATCCATATTCTTAATATGATAGAAAAGATTTGACTTAAGGAGTGTTTAAAGTGGCACGTGTTTTATTCATTAATACTGGATCAGAAGGGCATATAAATCCAACATTGCAAGTTGTAGAAGAATTAGTTTCGCGCGGGGAAGAGGTAGTTTATTTTTCAATAGAAGCTTTCAGAGAACGTATTGAAAAAACAGGGGCTATTGTAAGAACAATTGACGACCAAAGGTTTATAAAAGCTTTTCTTTCCGGTGGCCGAAATTATTTGCAGGAAAGAATAAACGGTCTTCTACATACAGCAGATGTTATTATACCAAGTGTTCTTGAACAAATTGAAGGAGAACATTTTGATTATATGATTCATGATTCGATGTTTGGCTGTGGCCGTATAATTGCTCAAATTTTAAAGCTTCCGGCAATAAATTCCTGTACATCTTTTGCACAAGATGAAAAATCATTTCAACAAATGTTAGATCACTTGTCTAAAAGTATCCCAGTGAAAGTTCAGGAGAGGATACATAATGATTTTGAAAGATTAACTAAGGAGGTTGCGGAAAAGTATAGTGTTGAAATAAACTCACCATATGAAGTTTTCTGTAATCCAGCGTCACTTACTATTGTATATACAATAAAAGAGTTCCAGCCTTTTGGAGATATGTTTAATGAAACATTTAAATTTGTAGGTCCATCCGTCCCTGCACAAGTAAAAAATGAAGACTTTGATTTTACTTCAATTGAAGAAAAAAGCCCGATTTACATTTCGCTAGGCACTGTTTTTAATGAAGCGCTTGATTTTTATAAACTTTGTATGAAGGCGTTCGAGAATAGCGAGCATACTATTGTAATGTCTATTGGTAATAAAACGAACATAAGTGATTTAGGTGAAATTCCTAAAAACTTCATTGTGAAAAACTATGTACCACAAACGAAACTACTTGCATATACAAAGTTGTTTATTACACATGGTGGAATGAACAGTACACATGAAGGGCTATATAACGGGATTCCACTCATTGTAATTCCGCAAAGTGCAGATCAGCCAGTAATCGCAAAGCAAGTGGAGAATCTAGGAGCTGGGATTAAGTTATCTATGAAAGAATTAACTGTAGAACAACTACGTGAAAGTGTAGAACTTGTATTAAATAATCCATCATATAAAGAAGTTGCATGGAATTTGAAGGAATCTTTTCTGAAATCTGGTGGCTATCAGGAAGCTGCTGATGAGATTTTTACATTTATAGGTCAATAATAAATAGAAAATTATACATGAGAAGAGTGTCTATATGAAATGATATAGACACTCTTTTTTTATATGAAGCGGAGAATTCGTTGTTTTGAAATGTTAAATATTCTGTTTTGTAAATTCGGACCATAGCTTTACGTGTTACTAATGCTTTCATCATTTCTGCACAACTTCTGCACATACTTTGATGATTTCTATGTCATTATATATTCATCAAGTGAAATATTTCACAAGAAATGAAATATATTTTCACTGCGGTGTATGCATAATACACACATACATCGTTACAAGATTATCTCTTGTTATTCTTTTACATCGAAGCCCACATTACACTACGAATTATAACAAGAAGGGGACAGGAACATGAAGAATCAATTTTTAAAACAACTACAAAACATGAAAATGAACAAAAAAAGTCTAGGAGCTGTTGCATTAACAGCTGGAATTATTGGCACGACACTTATTCCTCAAAACGCATACGCGCACGGTTTTGTTGAAAAGCCGAGCAGCCGATCTGCTTTATGTAGTCCAACTTATGGTGCACTAAATGTAAACTGCGGAAGTGTTATGTATGAACCACAAAGTTTGGAAGCTCCAAAAGGGTTCCCGCAAACTGGCCCAGTTGATGGTCAAATCGCTTCTGCAGGTGGTAAGTTTGGTGGTATTTTAGATCAACAAACTGCCGATCGTTGGTTTAAAAATACAATTACAGGCGGGGAAAATACATTTACGTGGAAATATACAGCGCCTCACTTAACGAGCAAATGGCATTACTATATTACAAAAAAAGGATGGAATCCAAATAAAGCGCTCACAAGAGCAGATTTTGAACCAATTGGAACTGTGCAACATGATGGTTCTGCAGCCTCAAATCATTTAACTCACAAAATCAATGTACCTACTGATAGAAGTGGGTATCATGTAATTTTAGCAGTATGGGATGTAGCTGATACAGCAAATGCATTCTATAATGTAATTGATGTTAATCTCATCAATGACGTAAAACCAGACACAGAAGCTCCAAGCATTCCAAATAGAATTCAGGCACAAAAAGTAACAGCGAATAGTATAGAACTAGCATGGAACGATTCTACGGATAATGTAGGGGTAAAAGGGTATCAAATCTTCCGTAACGGAGAGATGATTGATACAGTACCAGGAACTCATTTTATTGATAAAAAATTACAACCAAGTACAGAATACTCTTATACTATAAAAGCAATTGACGCAGCTGGAAATGTATCGAAAGAAAGTGCAACGCTTACAGTGAAAACAACAGTTGAGGCTCCTGATACAGAAGCACCAACACAACCAAAAGGATTACATAGTATGGGAACGACAGCGTCAAGTGTGGATCTAATGTGGAGTCCTTCTGACGATAATATTGGTGTAGACCATTACGATATTTATAGAGAAACAAAAGGATCGATGGAAAAAATTGCAACATCCAATACGACTTCTTATATGGATAAATATTTACTCTCTAATACTACTTATAAATATGTAGTGAAAGCTGTTGATGTAGCTGGAAATGAATCTGTACAGAGTGATATATTCATAATTACTACAAAAACTGAAAGCGTTTCATATGAAGAATGGGATGCAAAGAAAGCATATGAAAAGGGAGATAAAGTTCTACACGAGGGAAAAGTATATGAAGCAGTCCAAAGTTATAAAGGAAATGGGGATCCAAACTGGATTTATGCTTTATCATTATGGAAAACAGTGTAAGATTTACCTTGGTATGAACTAAGAGATAATGGGCTTTGATGCAAAAGGACATCTTGAGAATTCATTTTTCTATAAATAAAAAAGGGCAGTATATGAATACGTAAAGTAGTTTCATATACTGCCTTTTTTATTATGATAACATTTTCGTCATAAGTATATGCGGAATGCCATCTTCCATAAATACATCAGAAGAGATTTGATAACCTAGTTTTTTATAAAATCCTTCAGCCTGTGTTTGACCGTGTAGTTTTACTTTTGTAGATTCTTTTTCACGAGCAATTTCTTCTAACGTTTGAATAATTACTTTTCCTAAACCGTATTTACGATAGTCTTTTAAAATACAAATACGTTCTAATTTTCCAGTTCCATCAACAAATCGGATACGACCTGTACCAACAGGAAGCTCATTATAATAAACTAAAATATGTTTACATTTCTCCCCGATTTCATCAAACATATCGAATTCATCTTCAAGTGGGACATTTTGTTCTTTTACAAATACTTCTTTTCGAATATGAAAGGCAGTTTCTAAATCTGTAAGTTCTGTTATGAGTTTGGAGTGCAAATTGTTCAATCCTTTCTAGTGTGATGTGCTTTTGTTTTCATAGTATATCATAATGTTACGTAATAACGAGAAAATATAAAAAAAGCTGACTGTAAGAGTCAGCGTTCATTATAATTCCTGTATCCCATTTTTTGTTCCAATAATCGCCTTACTAGTCATATTAACAAACAATCCGGTTTCAACTACACCAGTAATCATTTTTAATCTTTTGTGTAAATCGGAAGGAGTAGGTATATGATTAGGGAATATACAATCGATAATCATGTTATTATTATCGGTTATAAACGTTTCATTATTTTTTAAGCGTAACGTTGTTTGACATCCTAAAGATTGAATTTTACTTTCGGTTTGTTTCCATGCAAAAGGTATGATTTCAATAGGTAATGGAAAAGTCCCTAAACGTGTCACAACTTTTGATTCATCAACGATAATGATAAGTTCTTTCGAGGAGGAGGCTACAATTTTCTCGCGAAGTAATGCACCACCGCCTCCTTTAATAAGCTGTAAATTAGAATCAATTTCATCAGCGCCATCAATTGTAAGATCAAGACTTTGTACGTCGTTTAACGAAATCAACGGAATATTTAGCTGCTGTGCCAATGCTTCCGTTTCCTTTGATGTCGGGACAGCTTGAATTGATAATCCCTCTTTTACACGTTGACCTAATTTTTGTATCGTCCAGTATGCGGTTGATCCTGTACCAAGACCAATCTTCATACCATCTTTTACGAAGGTTGCAGCATATTCACCAGCGAGTTGTTTTAAATTCATCGCTTTACTCCGCCGGACGTGGCCCAGCATCAAGACCTGAATTTTCAACTGTAAGTACCGGACGAACGACTATATCTTTATGTACACGCATTTGACAAGATAATCGTAAATGATCCTCAATCCCTTTTTCAGTCATTGCATGTTTCTCATTCGCACTCGCTTCACAGAAATCACCTGCTAGTATTTCTACTCTACAAGTTGTGCAACGTGCTTTTCCGCCGCAACGATGGAGTATGTTTACACCGTTATCTTCAATTGCTAATACTAATTTTGTGCCTTCTTTTACATCAAAAGTTCCCGCACCTTCAATTGTTAATTTTGGCAAATTTGTTCCTCCTCACGTAAAATTGTACATAACATATTTATGACCGCGAATTATTGAACATAAACATAATTTTTTTATATGCCCCGTAACTTTTTTATTTGTTGAATCGTTAATTAAGTAAGCGCTGAAAAGGAGTGGTTATTTTGTGCACAAAAGTAACTCATATTTTGAAAAATCATATCGATATGAATCATTCAAATATAACTTTTTTAATTGAGCAATACGGAGAGTTGAAAAGATACTGTACATTTTTAACGAAAAATAAATGGGATGGCGAAGATCTTGCCCAAGAAACAGTTTGTAAAGTACTTCAAAAATATAGTAATAAAGATATTTGTATGACGCTCGTATATAAAATAGCTAGAAATCGTTGGTTAGATCAAATAAAGTCAAAATCAGTTCATGAAAAAATAAGAGACCAAATTACTTTTGAAGAAGCACATGAAAAAATTGCAGATTTGCATGAAATGGTAGGGAAAGTATTATCTTCATTAAATGTACAGCAATCCACGATTTTATTATTAAAGGATGTTTTTCAATATAGTATCGCTGATATTGCTAAAGTATGTTCCGTATCGGAAGGGGCAGTAAAAGCTTCTTTGTTTCGGAGTAGAAATAGGTTAAAAACTGTAAGTGAAGAAGGGATAGAGATAGTTGAATTCACAGACGATATGGAAGTTGTAGTAACGTCTATTCGAGAAGAGAGACCGGAATTATTAACGAAACTGCTTCCAACAATAGATTTTACTAAGTTACCATCTAAACAGCCAGTCTTATTATTTAATGTGAAACAACCTTCTTCCTACAGTTGTATGCTTTTAGCAGCATAACAATTATTGGAGGGATTTAAAATGAATGCAATTCCATATGTTGTAGAACAAACGAAATTAGGAGAACGTTCCTATGATATATATTCAAGGTTATTGAAAGACCGTATTATTATTATCGGTTCAGAAATAAATGATCAAGTAGCGAGTAGTGTCGTAGCTCAATTATTATTTTTAGAAGCAGAAGATGCAGAGAAAGATATATTTTTATACATTAATAGCCCAGGCGGATCAACGACAGCGGGATTTGCTATATTAGATACAATGAATTTAGTCAAACCTGATGTACAAACGCTATGCATGGGCTTTGCAGCATCATTTGGTGCATTGTTATTATTATCAGGTGCAAAAGGAAAACGATTTGCACTCCCGAATAGTGAAATTATGATTCATCAGCCACTTGGTGGTGCAAAAGGGCAGGCAACAGAAATTGAAATAACAGCAAAAAGAATTTTAAAGTTAAAACATGATATTAATAAAATGATTGCAGAAAAAACAGGGCAACCGATTGAAAGAGTAGCACATGATACAGAAAGAGATTATTTTATGACTGCAGAAGAAGCGAAGGCATATGGGATTGTAGATGATGTTGTTACGAAAAAATAGCAGAAAGCAGGCTAGAGAGTAAAGTATATTCTCTAGCCTGTTTTATTAATCTTTTATCCATTCATCGACTAACGCTTGATTCTTTTTAATCCATTTTCGCGCCGCTTCTTCGGGATCTTTCGTTTTATTTAACTCGACCATTAATGTACCAAGCTGTTCATCGTTCATTTTCCATTTATCAAAGTATTTTATGATATCCGGATGATCTTTTTCGAAACCTTTACGAACAGAGTAATAAATGTCATCTTTTTCACCATATACTTTCTTAGGGTCTTTTAAATATTTTAAGTCAAATTCTGAAAAACCCCAATGTGGATTCCAAAGCGTAACAGCGATTGGTTTCTTTTTCGTATATGCTTTTTTTAGTTCACTCATCAAAGCAGCTTCAGAAGACTGGACAAGTTTTAGCTTTATATCATATTCCTTCATCGCTTTATTCGTTAAATTCATAAGACTGCTGCCAGGTTCAATTCCGACAATTTTATTATCTAGTTCATCTTTATGTGCATTTAGATCTTCAATGCTGTTTATGTTTTTCACATAAGAAGGGACAACTAAACCTAGTCCGGTTCCTTCATACCATTTTGATTTTAAGACAATATCATCTTTATAACGATCATTTAGTGGTTTATCCGTAACGGGTAGCCATACTTCTAAATTAGCATCAACATCACCGCGAGCAACACCAGTCCAAATTGCCGCTTTTTCTAAATACATGAGTTCAACTTTGTAGCCTTTTTGTTCTAGTAGTACCTTCCACATATTTGCAGTTGCAATGTTTTCTTTCCAACTTGTTACACCTAGTTTAATTTTTCCTTTCGAATTTGCATTTGTTGCATTACATGAAGAGAAAATCATAGTAATAAATAATGCAAGGCATATGAGCCATATTTTCTTTCTCATTAAAAACCTCCTAAGAAACGTTTGCTTTTTAAATAAATGTATAAGTAAGCATTCTTATTATGAACGGAAAAAAGAATTTTAAAGAAATCTTATAAATGTTATTTTTATGTAATATTTCTTTGCAAAATCGCAACACTATGTGAATAGATGGGTAGAAAAGGAGTAGTGACATGGATAATACAAAGGTACGTGTTGAAAACGTAACAAAAGTATTTGGGAAACACCCGCAAAGAGCGCTTACCTTATTAAAAGAAGGAAAAAGTAAATCGGAAATTTTGAAAGAGACAGGAATGAACGTTGGCGTAAAAAAGGCGACGTTCGAAGTATATACGGGAGAAATTTTCGTTATTATGGGATTGTCTGGTAGCGGGAAATCGACATTAGTTCGTATGTTAAACCAACTGATTAGACCAACAGCGGGGCATATATACATAGATGGAGAGGATATCGCAACGATGGGAAAAGAAGAGTTGCGAAGAGTGAGAAGAACGAAGATGAGCATGGTGTTTCAGAAATTCGCTCTATTCCCTCATCGTACCGTTTTGCAAAATGTTGCATATGGGTTGGAAATACAAGGAGTTCCAGTAGAGGAACGAGAGAGAAAAGCGTTAGAGTCCTTGAAGTTAGTTGGATTAGACCATCATAAAGATAATTATCCAAGTCAACTGAGCGGTGGTATGCAACAGCGTGTCGGCATTGCGAGAGCGCTTACGAATGATCCGGATGTTTTACTTATGGATGAGTCATTTAGTGCATTAGATCCACTGATTCGAAAAGAAATGCAAGATGAACTGTTAGAATTACAAGATAAAATGGAAAAAACAATTATTTTTATTACGCATGATTTAGATGAAGCCCTTCGAATTGGTGATCGAATTGCGTTAATGAAAGATGGAGAAGTTGTCCAAATTGGAACGCCAGAAGAAATTATGATGAGTCCTGCGAATGAATTTGTAGAGAAATTCGTGGCGGATGTGAATTTAGGAAAAGTAATAACGGCGGAATCTATATTAAAACGACCAGAGACGTTATTAATTGACCGTGGACCACGTGTAGCACTTCAAATTATGAGAAATGCCGGCGTTTCTACAGTGTATGTTGTTAACAAAAAATATGAGTTTTTAGGAATATTAACGGCAGATGATGCGAGTAAAGCAGTACAAAAGCAATGGCCGATTGCTGATTTATTACTTACCGATATTCCGCACGTGTATTTAGATACTTTACTGGAAGAAACGTATGCGAAAATGGCGGAGATGAAATATCCGTTACCAGTAATTGATGAGAAGAAAAGGCTAAGAGGAATTATTAAACGTGAAAGTGTCATTCAAGCTCTTGCAGGTAATATTGAAGAAGAGGTGAAAGACGATGAATAGTATACCACGTATCCCTTTAGGGGAATGGGTCGACTCATTTGTTGCAAGTTTATATGAGCACTTTGAAGGCTTATTCCGAGGATTCTCTTATATTATCGGCG
Source organism: Bacillus sp. FDAARGOS_527 (assembly GCF_003812125.1). Classification (NCBI taxonomy): domain Bacteria; kingdom Bacillati; phylum Bacillota; class Bacilli; order Caryophanales; family Bacillaceae; genus Bacillus; species Bacillus sp. FDAARGOS_527. Next base: position 1,866,416 of record NZ_CP033795.1, on the reverse strand, counting down.
GATTCGTTGATTTACTCACTAATTTTTTAATAATAATACCGGCCATATTGATGATTATTATTTTATGTTTCCTCATTTGGTACACAACGAGAAAAGTATCTTTAGTTATTTTTACACTCATCGGATTATTATTTATTTTGAATATTAACTACTGGGCACAGACGATGCAGACATTAGCTCTTGTACTTACATCTGTTATTATTTCAATTATTGTAGGTATCCCAATTGGCATTTTAGCTTCGCAAAATGAACGGTTTTCAAAATTTTTAAAACCGACATTAGATTTTATGCAAACAATGCCGGCTTTCGTATATCTGATTCCTGCGATTACATTTTTCGGAGTAGGAGTAGTACCTGGGATTATTGCATCGGTAATCTTTGCAATGCCACCGACAATTCGTTTTACTGACTTAGGAATTAGACAAGTTCCAGAAGATTTAATAGAAGCAGCGAATGCGTTTGGCTCTACCGCATCACAAAAATTATTTAAAGTACAATTACCACTCGCAACTGGAACGATCATGGCTGGTGTGAACCAAAGTATTATGCTCTCTTTATCAATGGTAGTAACAGCATCGCTTGTAGGAGCTCCAGGTCTTGGAGTTGATGTATACCGCTCTGTGACACAAGTTAATATCGGGATGGGATTTGAAGCGGGACTAGCCATTGTTGTCATTGCGATTATATTAGATCGTATTACACAAGGATTTCACCAAAAAAGAAGATAACAAAAAAACACACTTTATTATACAAAGTGTGTTTTTTGTTTGAATAGATTATATTCGAACGATAACAGAACCGTCAGCTGACGCAAAAACTTGTTTTTTTATTTCATTGATTTAATTCTTCGATGAATAACGATATGTTTGTTTAATAGCGACTTGAAAATCTCTTCTTAAGAAGAGGATTATGTGGTGGAAAAGTATAAGTAATAAAGTACATTTTTTGGAAATTATTAAGTGGAATAGCGAATATATTAGGAGACAGTGAAGTCATGTAAATAGATATTATTTTGGAAGAAATTATGAGAGGAGATGCTATTTTGTCTAAAAAGAAAAAAAGTAATGATGCCTTGGCGATAGGCGTCGGTATAGGGGTTGTAATCGGTGTAGTCCAAGGTTATTTTACAAATAATTTAGTAATCGGAATTGTGATTGGGATTGTAATTGGAGTTGTGGTTTTGAAGAAAAAATGACGTGTAAATTCAATTCAAAATTGTTGTGTTAAAAGAATGAATTTTCGGAATATAAATCCTATTTTTCCTTTTTTTATGATATTATATATAAAAAGGATGGTGATGGATATGCCAACAAATAATCAAGAAGAACAAAATTGCTTCATTTGTGAAAAACATAAAGGAAATATTACAGTTCCAGGTGGAGCTATTTACGAAGATGAACTCGTTTACGTTGGACATGTCCACTGGGATAGCGAAGAAACGTATCTTGGTTATGTAATGATAGATATAAAAAGACATGTACCTGGTCTTGCTGAGCTAACAGATGAAGAAGCGAAAAGGTTCGGACTTATATCAAGTAGAGTAAGTAAAGCACTAAAAGCAAGTGAAGGTGCGGAACATATTTACACTTTTGTTTCAGGGAATGGTGTACCACATATGCATATGCACATCATACCGCGTTATGCAAATACACCAAAAGAGTTTTGGTCACCGACTGAAGTAGCGAAATGGAACGGTGCGCCTTATGGTGATACAGAAAAAATCAAAAAACTATGCGAAAGAATACGAAAGTATATGGTGAGTGAATATGCATACAACAAATAATAGACAACATTCATGGGTTGGAAGTAGAGAAATGTGTTTAGACGAAATTTCGGTAAAGCAATATGGTGATATCGTGCTCGGTGCATATGGTGGGAATATTAGTGCCGGAGCAAAAAAGAATGAAGATGGTGCGTTAGTTTGGTCAAATGGTGATTGGGAATTTGCAGCTATATTAGATGGACATAATAGTGCAGAAAGTGTTGATTTAGTAGTAAATACAATTCAAAAAGAATATGAAAATATAAAAGAAATGATGAATGAATCGATTGATACAGTATTTCGATCTATTGAAAATCATATTCTTACAATCTTACAATCTTCTTCATTTAAGGAAAAGTGCAAAAGAATTAAAGGTGAAACAGCTTGCTTACTATGTGTAAGAAAAGAAAATTATATATGGTGGCTATCTATTGGAGACTGTTTAGTGTATGTATTTCATGAAGAGTTACATAAGTTAGGACAATATGCATTAAATCAACGTCATTTTTACGAATGGATTGGAAATGTAAACACATTTGATTTACCTGTTCCTTGTTATTCAACAGGCATTCGTGAATTACGTAATGGAAAGAATCGAATTGTAATGGTGACAGATGGAGTATTAGAATGCGGGGAACGTCGGTATGAAACTCCTGTAAATCTGTATAGTGATATGAATAGAAATAATAACGTACTTAAAGTAAATATCCATAATGTTTTAGAACACGTTCACCAGCAATTAGGAAGAGATAGTGCGACGATTATTAGTTGGGACATAGAGAACAAAATGAGTACTACGTATCCGAGTGATCAGCCGGACAAAATCCAGACGATAAGATAAAGGAGGTGATCTCTCTAATGCATGTGAAAGTAGTTGTATTAGTTTTATGGATCATATTCTTATTTGTTTTAGAAAATATAGTGAGAAAAAGACTAAATATACCGAAACAAAAAGGATGGAATAATAAATATGTAAACAAGCTGCATAAATGGGGAAACAGGATTATTATTTTTTCTTATATAGTAGTTATAAGTATATGCTCTTTTCTTTCGAATCCTCTATACATGGGTTTTCTACCTTTTCTGTTTTTAATTACATTATATAGTTTCGAATCATATATGGAATGGAAATATGATCGTGAATCAAAGGAGTTTTTGATATCCTTAGGTGGAGCTATTTCATTAATCATAACGGGGGTAATACTATATTTCCTTATTTAATACATATTGATTACAACACTATCGTAAAATCATATAATGAGCAATTATAAGGAGAGAAGAAATGAAAAATCCTCGATTACGTGCTGAAGCAATGATTGTAAATAAAGATCATTCTAAAGTACTAGTACAATGTGATTTAAATGAATCATTTTATCGTTTTCCAGGAGGCTCTATTGAATTTGGTGAACCAGCAAAAGAAGCGATAATACGAGAATTAATGGAAGAATACGATTTGAAAATTGATGTCCAAGAGCTAGCTGTTGTAAATGAGCATATTTTCGAGTGGAACAACGAAAAAGGACATCATTGTACATTGATATATTGGGGAACTGTTCAAGAGATGGTTACAAATGAAATAAGGCATAAAGAACATGAGAATATTATATTAATATGGAAGAGCATGGAGGAATTAAAGGAGAAGCCAACATATCCTGAAGGAATTGTAAGTTATTTAGAAGAGAATAACCATAATATAGTCCACTTTGTTTCTAAAAATATATAAAGTAATTGGAGGGATAACAATGGATACCTCTACAATTTTAATTATTATTATTGGACTGGGTATAGGTGGTTACTTTTTAGAACAGTTTTTAAGAAGAAAATTAAATATGGAGAAAAGAGGCTTTTTTGGATATAAGCATGTGAATAGCTTGCATGTGAAATTGGAAATAGGATTGTTCTTTATTTATTTCGTAAGTAGTATCATTTATGTTAATAGTAATGAAAATGCAAATGTAGGATATGCCCTTTTCATTTTTTTGGAACATTATGGACGTTAAGGGCATGGATGGAGTGGAAATATGATAGGGAATCGAAGGAATATATTCTTTCGATAATCGTTTTATTGGCATTTATAGTTATGATTTCATTGCTCATTTACTTTGATCCGTTTTCAATTTAAAACGAAAAGAATAAAAAAAGGGGATGGAATAATTTGGGGCTAAATAAGATAATTGAAAGAATTCAAGAAAAATGTACGGAACAATCAGTTATAATAATAGGTATTGATGGCTGTGGCGGTGCAGGTAAAAGTACGTTAGCAAATAAAATAAAAAGTAATTTTTCAACTGTAACGATTGTTCATATGGATGATTTTTATTTACCATCTGCAAAGATTGAAAATGAAAATCCTACGAATAAATCAATTGGTGCAGATTTTGACTGGAAACGCCTTTTAGAAGAAGTTTTAAATCCTATTAGTAATGGACTAGAAGGGCGTTATAAGCGTTATGATTGGGAAAAGGATTCTTTAGTTGGATCCCATATTGTTTCTGCCAGTGGTATTGTAATTATTGAAGGTGTATATGCAACACGTCAGGAGCTAGCGGGAATGTATGATTTAAAAATATGGGTGAATTGTCCTCGTGAAACACGTATAAAAAGAGGAATTGCTAGAGATGGAGAAGCTGCGCGTGATATGTGGGAAAACAATTGGATGATTGCTGAAGATATGTATGTAGAAAGTCATAAGCCACATGAATTTGCAGATTTTATTATTGATGGTACAAATAATGAGGTAACTAATAAATAAGAAACCATTTACTACTAAATGGTTTCTTATGTAATTTAAGCATGTATTTTAGCTAATATCGATGTAATAAAATTTGTTTTATCCTCTGCATATTGATGTTTATCATTAGGATTAGCTTGTGAAAGTTGAATCTTCAACTGTTCATACTGTATACGAGCAGTTTTATTGACTATTAAGTAATCTCTGAATTGCAATTGTTCTATTAAATGTGTATTCCCTTTTTCATACATATGAATTTGATGAGTTCTTGGCTCACCTTTATTAAAGTAATATCGTTCAGGCAATACATCTTTTCTATATTTATAGTTTAGTAGTTCTAATTTTTTAATACAATGTATACCTTCCCTATAATTTTCTAATTCAATTGCTATATCAATAATGGGCTTTGCACTTAAATGTGGAATAGAAGTACTACCAATATGGTGTATCGCTAAAATATGTTCGCCAATTTGTTCCTCAATGAATTGTTTCTCCTTTACAAATTCAATTGCCCACTCTTCAGTCCACGGAACTAAAAACACTTTACCATATGGTAAACCTAACATTTAATTAGCGCCTCTTTCAAAATGTTTTTCAATAAAGGTAATTACATTTTCTTAAAGCTTCTCAAAACAAGATATTCCCACAATCTCCAAGGAAGAATTTTCTTTGCAAAGATCATAAATTTTACACCTTTACCGATTGGATAACGTAAATTCGTACGCTTAGACTCAGCAATTTCTACAATTTTATTAGCAACATCTATCGGATTACCAAATGTATCACTGCCGCTATTAATATGTTTTTGTATTTTATCCATATATTCTTTGTATGGAGAGGTAGTTTCAGAGTGATTTTCTGCTAATTGTTTACCAACTTCCCATATATTCGTGTTATAAGAACCAGGTTCCACTAAAGCAACATTTATTCCGAACGGTTTTACTTCTAAACGAAGGGATTCACTCCATCCTTCTAATGCATATTTGGAAGAAACGTAAGGAGATAGACCAGGAAATCCAACTTGACCACTAATGCTGCTTATATTAATAATTTTTCCGCTTTTTTGTTCTCTCATATATGGTAAAACAAGCTGAGTAATCGATATAGCTCCAAAAAAGTTCGTTTCAAATTGTTTACGGTATTCCTCTACTGGAATTTCTTCTACAAATCCACCATTGGCATATCCTGCATTATTAATGAGGAGGTCCACTTTGTTTATTTCTTTTAAAACTAATTGAAAGTTATGTAAAGAGTTTTGATCGGTTACATCTAATTGTTGAATTTTTATGTTTTGCTGTAAGTTGAGTTGAGTAACTTGAGATAATAAGTTTCCTTGTTTTTCAAGGTTTCTCATTGTTGCGATAACTAAATAATCTTTTTTTGCGAGTTCGAGTGTAGTTAATAGTCCAAATCCACTTGAAGCTCCTGTAATAACCGCGATTTGTTTATTCATTTTCTGCCAGCTTTCTTTTTCTTTTATCATAACGAGTTATGATAAGAAAATCTATTATTCTTACACTTTCTTTGAAAGCTATTCATGTTAATTCTATATTCTATGGTTTTTAAAGAGGGAATTATACGGACTTATCATATATAGAGAAGTGAGTATGAATACGTTTATGAAATGAGGGAAGAGAGATGGCCCATGTGAAAGATGTATTAGCAGATCAGTTATTAGCGAATGCGAACGATCCTAGTTGGTATATTCCGTTTTCAGATGCAGTTAAGGGTTTATCTGAGAGGGAAGCTTTCTGGAAACCGAATGAAGAGAGTAACAGTATAGCTGAAATTGTACAACATTTATTGTATTGGAATTCTACGTGGCAAACTAGATATAAAGAATCGAATGTGAATGCTGTGCCCTCTATTGGAGATAATAACAAAAGTTTTATGCTTTCAAATAATCAAACTTTCGATGAATTACGAGAAAAACTACTAGAGAAACTGTTACTATGGCAAAATCTCATAAATGAAGAAAAGGTTGAAAGTGATGTAGTGGGATTTCCTGTTTCTGCAAAGTGGTGGGAAGTGCTAGCCAATGTAACTACTCATAATGCATATCATATCGGTCAAATTATTTACATCCGAAAATTACAGAAGAGTTTTGATGGTGAATAAGATAATAATTTTCAAATTAGGTGAACAAAAGTGGACAAAACGAGACTAATGTCTCATTTTGTCCACTTTTTTATTTTCAACATAGAGAGAAAACCTATTAAATCAAGGATTGGAAATTGGCACGGTACTTGCAATATAAAAGATGAACAAGAAAATAGGAGGGCTGAACATGTTAAAAACAACTGAAAGTAAAGGGAATGGAATTACGAAAGAACAAGCTCGCTGGATGTACGAAAAAATGTTAGAGATTCGTAAGTTTGAAGATAAGGTGCATGAATTATTCGCGCAAGGCGTTCTGCCAGGTTTCGTCCATTTATACGCTGGGGAAGAAGCGGTAGCAGTTGGTGTATGTGCCCACTTAACGGATAGTGACAGTATTACAAGTACGCATAGAGGACATGGACACTGTATCGCAAAAGGTTGTGATTTAAACGGTATGATGGCTGAACTTTTCGGGAAAGCGACAGGATTATGTAAAGGTAAAGGCGGATCCATGCATATTGCTGATTTAGATAAAGGAATGCTTGGTGCAAATGGCATTGTAGGTGGTGGTTTCCCGCTTGCTTGCGGTTCAGCATTAACAGCTAAATATAAAGGAACGAAAGATGTAAGTGTTTGTTTCTTCGGTGATGGAGCAAATAATGAAGGAACATTCCATGAAGGGGTTAACTTAGCGGCGATTTGGAAGTTACCAGTTATTTTTATCGCTGAAAATAACGGTTACGGTGAAGCAACGACATTTGAATATGCTTCAAGTTGTGATTCTATTGCGGATCGTGCGAAAGCTTATAACATTCCAGGTGTTCAAGTGGATGGAAAAGATCTGCTAGCTGTATATAAAGCTGCTGAAGAAGCAGTAGAACGTGCGCGTAATGGCGGTGGTCCAACAATAATTGAATGTATGACATATCGTAATTACGGTCATTTCGAAGGTGAAGCACAAACGTATAAAACTTCAGAAGAAAAAGAAGAACATTTAAATGAAAAAGATGCGATTGTGAATTTCCGTAAGCATTTAATTCATGAAGCTTTATTAACTGAATCTGAGCTTGTAGATATGGAAAAGGCAGTAGATGAAGCGGTTCAAAAATCAATTGAATTTAGTGAAAATAGTCCATATCCAGAGGATGAAGAGTTATTAAAAGATGTATACGTTTCTTACAAATAAGAGGAGGGTGAAAAATAATGACTAGAACAGTAAGTATGTCAACTGCAATTAATGAAGCGATGAAAATATCGATGCGCCGTGATGAAAATGTAATTTTAATAGGAGAAGACGTTGCAGGTGGTGCACAAGTTGATCACTTGCAAGATGATGAAGCATGGGGCGGTGTTCTTGGTGTTACGAAAGGCCTGGTACAAGAATTTGGCCGAAATCGTATTTTAGATACACCAATTTCAGAAGCGGGTTACATGGGAGCAGCAATGGCAGCTGCGGCAACAGGACTACGTCCGATTGCTGAATTAATGTTTAATGATTTTATCGGTAGTTGTCTTGATCAAGTATTAAACCAAGGTGCAAAGTTCCGCTATATGTTCGGTGGTAAAGCGAAAGTGCCAGTTACAGTACGTACAATGCATGGTGCAGGTTTTAGCGCAGCTGCACAACATTCACAAAGTTTGTATGCGTTATTTACGAGCATTCCAGGTATAAAAGTTGTCGTTCCTTCTACTCCATATGACGCAAAAGGCTTACTATTAGCGGCAATTGAAGATGATGATCCGGTAATCTTCTTTGAAGATAAAACACTCTACAATATGAAGGGTGAAGTGCCAGAAGGTTATTACACAATTCCATTAGGAAAAGCGGATATTAAACGGGAAGGTTCTGACGTAACAATCGTCGCAATTGGAAAACAAGTTCATACAGCACTTGCGGCTGCTGAGCAATTATCGAAAAAAGGACTTGAAGTAGAAGTAATTGATCCACGTTCTTTATCACCACTGGATGAAGATACGATTTTAGCATCAGTTGAAAAAACAAATCGCCTTATTGTTATTGATGAAGCAAACCCAAGATGTAGTATCGCAACAGATATTGCGGCAATTGTAGCGGATAAAGGATTTGATTTGTTAGATGCACCTATTAAACGAATTACAGCACCACATACACCAGTTCCGTTCTCGCCACCACTTGAAAAGTTATATTTACCAACGCCGGAAAAAGTAATTGAAACTGTATCAGAAATGATCGGAGACCAAACTTTATTACATGTGTAATAAAACGATGAGAAGGGAGAGAGAAGCATGGCTGTAGAAGTTGTAATGCCGAAGTTAGGTATGGCGATGAAAGAAGGTATTATTACGAGCTGGAATATTAAAGCAGGCGATCATGTCTCAAAAGGTGAACTAATTGCTAGTATTAATTCGGAAAAAATCGAAACGGAAATAGAAGCACCAGCTGATGGAACTGTTCTTGATATAGCTGTTAGTGAAGATGAGGGAGTTCCACCTGGCACTGTCATTTGCTATATCGGTAAGCTGAACGAAAAAGTAGAAATCAATGAAAGTATAAATGTTGTAGAAGAAAAAGCACCTAATCTAGAGCCTAAAAAGGTCCAACATCCAGAACCATATGCGAAAGAAGTGGCGAAGAAAAGAATCAAAATTTCACCTGTAGCGAAGAAAATTGCAAAGTCTGAAAATCTAGATATCAAAGCATTAGTTGGTACAGGCCCTGGCGGAAGGATTATAAAAGTAGACGTATTAAAAGCGATTGAAGAAAGAGTAACAATTCCAGAAGTACTTGAACAAGAAGAAAGTAAAGTAATTCCTGTTACTGGTATGCGGAAAGCAATCGCAAACCGTATGCATGCAAGTTTACAAAATAGTGCGCAATTAACATTAACGATGAAAGTAGATGTGACAGATTTAGTTGCTTTACATAAAGAAATAGCGGCAGTTGTACAAAAACGATACGATAACAAACTAACTATTACGGATTTCGTTTCTCGTGCTGTTGTATTAGCACTTGGAGAGCATAAAGAAATGAACAGCGCTTATATGGATGATACAATTCATCAATTTGAACATGTTCATTTAGGCATGGCAGTCGCATTAGAAAAAGGATTAGTCGTTCCAGCTATTCGCTTTGCTAATAATCTATCTTTAGTAGAGTTATCTAAACAAATTAAAAACGTTGCACAAAAAGCAAGAGAAGGTAGTTTAAGTAGTGATGATATGCAAGGGACAACCTTTACAATTAGTAATTTAGGTAGCTTCGGTATTGAATATTTTACGCCAGTATTAAATACACCTGAAACTGGTATTTTAGGTGTAGGTGCAATTGAACATGTTCCAGTATATAAAGGGAAGAAAATAAAAAAAGGCAGTATGTTACCTTTAAGTTTAACATTCGATCATCGTGTATTAGATGGTGCACCAGCAGCTGCATTTTTACGCACAATTAAACGTTATTTAGAAGAACCTGTAACAATTCTTTTATAAAGAGAAGGTGAGAGAATGAGTAAACTAGTCGTTATTGGTGGCGGACCTGCTGGCTATGTAGCGGCAATTACCGCAGCTCAAAATGGAAAAGATGTCACTCTTATTGATGAAGCTGATCTTGGCGGGACTTGTTTAAATGTTGGGTGCATGCCTACAAAATCATTGTTAGAAAGTGCAGAAGTGCATGACATTGTGAGAAAAGCGAATCATTATGGAGTTATACTCAATAATGGAAGTATATCAATTGATTGGAAGCAAATGCAGGCGAGGAAATCACAAATTGTAACGCAGCTCGTTCAAGGAATTCAATATTTAATGAAGAAAAATAAAATAAAAGTTATACAAGGTAAAGCGAACTTTGAAACGGATCATCGTGTGCGAGTTATATACGGTGATAAAGAAGATGTAGTAGATGGAGAACAGTTCATTATAGCGGCAGGTTCAGAACCGACTGCATTACCCTTTGCTCCATTTGACGGAAAGTGGATTTTAAATAGTAGCCATGCAATGTCCATAGATTATATACCAAAATCATTATTAATCGTTGGCGGTGGTGTAATAGGATGCGAGTTTGCAAGTATTTATAGTCGTCTTGGAACAAAAGTTACGATTGTTGAAATGGCACCGCAATTATTACCAGGTGAAGATGAAGATATCGCACACATTTTAAGAGGGAAACTAGAAAATGATGGTGTAGAAATATTTACAGGAGCAGCTTTAAAAGGATTAAATAATTATAAGAAGCAGGCTTCATTTGAATATGAAGGAAGTATCGAAGAAGTTAATCCAGAATTTGTTCTCGTTTCTGTCGGCCGAAAACCACGTGTACAACAATTAGATTTAGAAAAAGCAGGCATTCAATATTCAAATAAAGGAATTTCTGTGAATGAACATATGCAAACCAATGTATCACATATTTATGCAGCAGGAGATGTGATTGGTGGAATCCAGCTTGCTCACGTTGCATTCCATGAAGGAACGACGGCAGCATTACACGCGAGTGGAGAAGATGTAAAAGTAAACTACCATGCTGTACCTCGCTGTATTTATACCGCTCCAGAAATTGCTAGTGTCGGTTTAACAGAAAAAGATGCAAGAGAGAAGTATGGTGACATACAAATTGGAGAATTTCCTTTTACAGCAAACGGAAAAGCGCTTATTATTGGCGAACAAACAGGTAAAGTAAAAGTTATTGTGGAACCAAAATATCAAGAAATTGTTGGAATTTCTATTATTGGTCCACATGCAACAGAACTAATTGGTCAAGGAACTGTAATGATTCATACGGAAGTTACTGCCGATATTATGAGAGATTATATTGCAGCGCATCCAACTTTATCTGAAGCGATTCATGAAGCTTTATTGCAAGCGGTAGGACATGCTGTACACGCTTAAATGGAATTATAATAAACCACTATTCTCTAAATGAATAAGAGAATAGTGGTTTGAATTTTTACGGGAGAAATTGAATATCCTATTATTTTTTTACGTCAATCGCTGAAGTAATATCGTTCCAATCAGCAGCTAAATTAGCAGTTTTACCGTACCAATCCGCATGTTTGAATACAACACCTTTTCCATAGCCTTGTGTTGAAGTATGCTCCCAAAGTGTCGTTGAATAACTTGCTGAAGGTGATGCTGTACTTACAGAGGAAATTCTGTCGTTCCAGCTAGATGGTAAGTTTTTAAAGCTGCTGCTCCAGTAAATATATTGACCACCTTTATCTTTATGTTCATAAAAATCAGTACTACCAGCACCGCTACCTAAAGGATTAATTTTATTTTTAAGTACTTTTTTATCCTTTTCAATATAAGCATCTAATGTTTCTCTACTAGTAAAACCGTAAGCTAACCAATCTCCATTTTCATTTTGCTCTGGTAATACCATAGTAATTTGGATGTCTTTCTTATCTTGATCACTTAATTTTGTAAGTGAATTAACATTCTGTTCATCCACTTTTAAATAATCAAAAGACTTAATTGTGTTACTTTTTTCTTCAGCACTTGCTACTCCTAGTCCTCCAGTTAATGCAAATCCCGCTACTAATGTACCTGCTACTAATTTTTTCAACATATAACCATCCCTTTTTGTTTAGATTTTTGTACAGGTGAATATTTGTACTAGTAAAATGTATTCTAATTATAAACTATTGTAAATATTCTGAAGTTTTAGAAATAAAAGGCGGAATATTTACAGTTTTGCATTTTTTCTTTAGAAAAAATGGTTATTAGAATGATATAATAAATAGATATATCACTTTTGTTGGATGTTAAAATGTTTTAGGAGGGAAGCTGAAGAAGTAACGATTTGTGCAAAAGATGTATTGCTGGAGATAGATTACTAGTAAACTTGATTACTTTACAAACAAAAAAACAGTCGTATTTGACTGTTTTTTATTTAATTGCTAAATTATCAAGTTTCCAATATGTATCTGTTAATGGCGCAGCTTTGCTATCTATGTATAAATACATATTATTTAAATCTTTTGGAGAATCTTTCATATTAAATACAATGTCGGTAGTTAAAGAAAACTCAGATGGAACCTTTTTAGCATTTTCATTTTGTATAACTTCACCTTTGTATTTTTTACCCGTTTTTTCATCTTTTATGAAATATTTTATTTCTGAAAGATCTATCGTTTGTCCGTCAACACGAGCATTATTTATAGTAACGCGAGCTGTGAGACGCCACTCTTTGTCTATTTTTTCAAATTTAGCATTTTCAACAGTTGCTCTATAGTATTCGTTTTTAAAGATTTCCCCATAGTGCATTGCATTTTTTGCTAGAGTGCTTTTTTCTTGTTTTGGTGTAGCATTTCCACTACATCCTGCCATTATCCCTGTAAATAATAATGCTGTACAAGTTACTTTCATTAAAGATTTCATAGTAATTCCTTTCTGTATTAAAAAGTAAAACATAGGAATAATTTTACATCAATAGGAAGATAAATGGAAGTGTGTTTGTGGAATATGCAAATATACATTTATTTATTTGTTAATTTAATGGGGTAGAAAAAGGGAAAAAACCTGTATAGAGCTGAATAAAGAAGTATTGAAAATATTGTAAAATAGAAAAAACATGCATATAATTAAAAGATGGATAAATTTTCCGAATATTCAATGATGGTGGTGAGAACATGTTTACTGAAGAGCGTAGAGAGAAAATTTTGGAATTACTTAAGAAAAATGGAAGGGTAATTGCAAAGGATCTTGCGGAAAGTTTCGATATGTCTATCGATTCTATAAGAAGAGATTTGTCTATTATGGAGAAGGGTGGCTTGTTAAAAAGAACACATGGAGGAGCAATTGAACTTGCTAGAGTACGGAATTTAGCTACCAAGCCATTGAAACGTTATAGTAATGGTTCTGTATATGAAGACGCAATTGCAAAAATCGCAGCTTCTTATATACAAGAAGGAGATTCCGTTTTTATTGGTGGAGCTTCTATTCATTATGCCATGTTAAAATATTTACCTGAAACATCATTTACAGTTGTTACGAATGCTTTAGAAATTGCTAGTACGTTACGGGAATATAAGAACATTGATACGTACTTAATTGGTGGAAAGGTGAAACCATCAGGAAATATGACAGATACACTTGCCTCAGAATTGATAAGTAGACTCTCTATTGATCTGTATTTCTCTACAGGTGGTGGCATTTCATTGAATGGTATAAGTACTGCAACGCCTGAAGTTGCTTTTTTTAGTAAAACAGTAAGTAAGATTGCTAGAAGAAATATTTGTTTAGCTCCTCACAATAAACTTGGAATAGACTACTTTATAAAAGGAGAGTCACTGATTGAAATTGACATTATAATAACAGATTCGGAGGCTAGTAAAGAAACAATTCAAGAATTTAAGAAACAAGGTAAAAAAATTATAATAGCACCAATAGACTGCATTTAAAAGGAGTTTGAAATGATTATAAAAGGGCAAGAGTTTCACATAAATGGATTAGTTTATACAATTCGTTCTGCAGCTGAAACAGATGCGGAACAGTTGTCGGAAATTAGAGTTCAGATCGATGGAGAAACTGAAAATATGGATAGAGAAGCTGGAGAGGGATTTATAGATAAGATAGGGTTTCAAAAAATAATAAAAACAGATAGTGACGAGACAAAGAATCTGTTTTTAGTTGCAGAAGTGCACAACCGAATCGTTGGGTTTTCTAGATGTGAAGGTTCAAATCTGAAGAGGTTATCTCATAAAGTAGAATTTGGCGTTTGTATTTTAAAAGAGTTTTGGGGATATGGAATGGGTAAGAGTCTATTGCAACAATCTATTCATTGGGCTGATGAAAATGAGATTAAAAAGATATCATTACAAGTATTAGAAACAAATGAAAAAGCCATTCAGCTATATAAAAAATTAGGTTTTGAAGTAGAAGGTATTTTAAAAAATGATAAAAGGCTGTCGGATGGGAAGTATTATAATACGGTTGTAATGGGAAGGTGTATTTGAGTCTGTTCATTAAAGAGGTGGAAATGTATGTTTTATAGAAGAAAGTACTATATAGTAAAAAATGAATTTATTAAAATTTTTAATGATCATTTCAATCATACGAACTTACCTAATCAGTTAAAGCATGGCTCTAGGCTAATAGGACGCTGGATGAAAGATAATAAGAATGGTACGACCGAAGTGTTTGCCATATGGGAATATGATAGTTATGAACAGTATAAAGAAATAGAATCAAAGATTAGAAATGACGAGAAACATGCTAGAAGAATACATGAATGGTATGAAAAACATGGCGGAAGAGAATATGTTTTACAGGAGTACATAGTAGAGATGAAAAATGAAGAGTTAGTGTGTACTGTAAAGTGATAGAGAGGTGAGGGATAATGGGAATGAAAACAAAATTATATTTTAGTGTAGCATCCACAATTTTATTTGCAATAGCCGTGATTGTTTTCTTTATAAATGGCAATCCACAAAAGTGGTTTTGGTTATGTATTTTCTTTGCTTCCATTATACAAAATATAGTGCTACTAAAAAAGAATAAAGAAGTGCATTAAGATATTCAAATTATTAACATATTTGTGTCGTCTTTCTAGTTTTGTTGAAAACGCTTTTATTCAGTTTTATAATAAAAGTATGTTTTTTACAGATCTCCAAAACAATGAATAGGGAGATGATACAATGCTAGCTTCACCGTTTTACTTACATACATGGAAAAGGTTTGTTGATGAAGGTGTCCTTGATTCGAACCGTATAAACGAAAGAATTTCAGAGTCATGGTATCGATGTAAACAAGCAAATGTGAATCCTCATATGAATAAAGGTCAGAAAATTTTGTCTTCTAATATTTTTCAAGACCAAAAGAAAAAGAGTGAAATCTTCCTAGATATAGCAATACCTCAAATACAAAATATGAGAAAAACCATTGATGAACTGCAAATGATGGCATTATTAATCGATCCAGACGGTTACGTTCTATCGTTAAGTGGAAATAAACAAACGTTGCAACGAGCGAAACAGATTAATTTCATTGAAGGTGTGAAATGGACGGAAGCAGCTGTTGGTACAAATGCGATAGGAACCGCGCTTGAGATTGAAGAGGCTATTATGATAAGTGGTACGGAGCATTATTCTGTCGCATCTCATAGCTGGAGCTGTGCGGCCGCTCCCATTCATAACGATGATGGGAAATTAATTGGCGTTCTAGATTTCTCCTGTCCAATTGAATTTTCGCATCCATATATGCTCGGAATGGTAACTTCGATCGCACATGCGATTGAACGTGAATGTAGTATTCGAGTACATCAAAATGAACTGCATTTAATCCATCGTTTTTTAGATGTAATTGACAGTGATGAACAAGTTGTAATTTGTAATCATCGTGATGTTATCGTTTCTGCAAGCAAGAGGGTTCGGGAACGAGTATGTAATTGGTCACGGATGAAACTTGAAGATTTAATGCACTATGGATTGAAAACTAAATTAGAAGTTCCAGTATACAGTAATAATAGAATGATTGGGAAATGTATTTATGTAAAGGGAAATAAACAAGAAAAATTATTTTTAACTTCCCCATTTATAAATGGTATCACTTTTCCTGGAGTAATTGGGACAAGTAGTACATTTCAACATACTTTAGAAGAAATTAAGCTTGTATCACCAACTGACGCTAGTGTATATGTTTGTGGTGAAACAGGTGTAGGAAAAGAATATGTAGCGAGAGCGATTCATGAAAATAGTCCAAGAAAAAATGGTCCATTTATAGCTGTTAACTGCGGTTCATTACCGAAAGAATTAATGGAAAGTGAATTGTTCGGTTATGCTGAAGGAGCGTTTACAGGTGCACGGCGCCAAGGATATAAAGGGAAATTCGAACAAGCAGACGGAGGAACAATATTTTTAGATGAAATTGGTGAAGTGCCACCAGAGATGCAAGTCGCATTATTGCGTGTTTTACAAGAACGAACAGTAAACCCAATTGGCAGTTCAAAAGAGATACCAGTAAATATTCGTATTATTACTGCGACACATAAAGATTTATTGCGATTAGTAGAAGAAGGAAAATTCCGTCAAGATTTATATTATCGTTTACATGTTTATCCACTATATGTCCCATCGTTAATAGAAAGAAAAGAGGATATTCCGTACTTCATAAAACATTTTTGCAAACGAAAGAATTGGAATGTTGTATTTCCAAAAAGTATTTGTAATCAATTTTCTCAGCATACATGGCCCGGAAATATTCGAGAATTATTAAATGTATTAGAACGCATATACATTTTGTCGCAAGGACGAGAAATATGCGAAAAACAAATCTCTTTTTTATTACAAACAATGATGGGAAATCAACCTCATTTTGAATTGCAAGCAGAAAATAAAACAGAGAAAACATTAAATTTCCGTGAAAAAATACAGCGTGATAGCATGATTGAAGCGTTAGAAAAGACAAATGGAAATGTTTCATTAGCTGCAAAACTTTTAGATGTACCTCGAAGTACATTTTATAAACGAATGCAAAAATATAAGTTATAAAGTAGATTTTTGTAATCTACTTTTTCTTTGTGGGCTCATGTTCTGTCGGAATGTGCGCTTACCGGGGAAATAATAGAATAGTTAGAAATTAATTTCCGGAAGGAGGACTTATGTGAAGTATATTGAAATTGGCATCGGAAATAAGTGGTTCGTTCGAACAGAAACCGAAAATAAAGATGGAACTGAATTTGAAGAACGAGGAATTATAAAACCTATTTATTTTGAGTCATTATATGTACGAGTGTGGTTTCGAAAAACGTGTTTAATTTTTGATACGAAAGAAGGGTTTAAAAAAGTTAAGAAGAGGAGGATTGAATATAAATTTATAGTTGGAATTGTAAGTAGACTGGATAAAGAAAAAGTGGGCTAACATGCGTAGTTATATTGGACAGGAAATTCTTTTCACTTATATCAAATTCATGAAAAGCACTTTTACTAAATATAAATTGTTAATAAAACCGCTAAGGAAACTTAGCGGTTTCTTTTAAAAAGGAGGGATTTTCGTATGAATAGGATCGTAACGGTTTTACTTGCAATTATTATAATGGGGTATTCCATTTATAGTTGGAATAATACTTCGGAAATGAGTATGCTAATTTTACAAACGCTTTTAGGTTTTATGTTAGTTAGCTTAGGGGTGCAAAATTTAAAAAATAACGAAAAAGAAAATAGAAGTATAGGGATAGCTTTATTACTTGTGGCTTTGTTTTTAATTGTTGTATCTTTAATAAAATATTTTGTATGAATAAGTTTTTAAATTAATAAAAAATTAAAATTCTACTTGTATTTCACTATATAAAATATGGCATAATGATTTAGTTAAAATAGAAATGGATAGGGTATTTGAGAGGGGCAGTATAATGAGTTTTGCAATTGAAATAGTAATAAAAGCACCAATGGATGTTGTATGTGACTACATAATAGAAGATGAAAAAATAAAAGAATGGAATACGTTTATAATAGAAAATCGCTATCCTTCAAATATGGATAAAGAAAATCCACGTGTGGGAGATAAATATATTACTGTTCAAAAAGTCGGTAAGAAAATATTGGAGGCAGAAGTAGAAATTCTTGAATACGATGCACCCTATATTATTTCACTTGGCAGTGAAATGAAGCAAGGTTATTCGGCAATGACTTATATGTTAGAAGAAGATGAGGAGGGTACAGCACTTACATTAATTTCAGAATATGAACCTAGTAATTTTTATTATAAAATTATGTATAAGTTAACAGGCTGGATTTCACGAGGTTTAACTATGGAACAAATGGAACGTCTAGCAGAATGTGTAGAAGCTGCTTATCAGAAAGAAGATTAAGATTAAAAATATATTAAGGTAAAAGCGTTACTCAATCTCGTGAGTAACGCTTTTACTGTTTGAAGATTTTTTATTGAAAATCTCAATAGCTCTTTCATATATTTCTTTATCAACACAAAATCTTTCTGTTATCCAATAATTAAGTTCAGAAGATGTAATGATTTGTTCTCTTTTCTTACCTTGGAAATATCGTTTTAAAACATTATCATTAATAGAAGTTGGAATACTATCGATATAACCGAAAATCTGAATTTTATTTAATACAGGGGATGTATACCAATCGTTAGACTTTGTAATGAGTTCTTTCATACTTGATAAATGTATTGGATCTGTATGTAAGATTTTTGTTGGACCTGGATCTCTAGTAATTTTAATCCTATTATTTGAGACTTCATAAGTGAAAGTTTCTCTTACATTACTTACTTGAAATGATTCATAAAGTGGGTAAGCTTGGAATAAAGGTGCACAATAACCAACATCAACATAATAAGGTTGGTCTAAGTTAACCCGTAAGCATAAATGTCCGGGATCCATATACATATAATGAACATTAAAACCAAGATTTGATAATAACCAATGGAATCCAATTGAGCACGTCCAACAAGTACCCCCGAGACCTTTTGTTGTAATACGGTTTATGTATGTCTCAATGGAAGGAAAATAATTACCTGTTTCATTACCCTTTTCCCGGTCAATTATTTTAGTGAGGGTTTCCCATTTTATTTTTTCTTGATGAGCTTTAATAAGCTCATTTAAAAACTTTAAGCTAGTAGGCTGTTTTGTCGTACCTAAAAATGATAGAAAGCTATTTACTAGTTGTACTTGGGTCATTTTCTTATCCTTTCTATATAGAAATTGTTATTGGTATTAGTATACAATAAGTTTCAGAAAATACAGTTATTTATTAATGGAGTGGGAGAGAATTATATGTCGATGTCGCTATATTATAAAAAAATCCGTGAGAAATTAGGCCATGAACTAATTCTAATACCGAGTGTAGCTGCTGTTATTAAAAATGAGCAAGGGAAAATCTTGTTTCAATATCCTGGTGGAGAATACTGGAGTTTGCCAGCTGGAGCAATTGAACCTGGAGAAGCTCCAGAAGAAGCAGTAATTCGGGAAGTATGGGAAGAAACAGGATTGAAAGTACAAGTAAAAAAACAAAAAGGGGTATTTGGAGGGGAAGAGTTTCGTTATACATATGCAAATGGAGATAAGGTAGAATATATTGTTGTTGTATTTGAGTGTGAAATTAGCGGTGGCGAGTTGAAATCGATAGATGGTGAATCGTTAAAACTAAAATACTTCCCTTTATCTGAAAAGCCCCTTTTAGCATTGCCATACCCAGATAAAATATTTTTATAGTTGTAAAATAGCACACCGTATTTATTGCAGGTGTGCTATTTATATAACCCCGTCGTATACATCTCCGTTAACGTATACACAATTTCCTCTAAGTTAATCTTTTTGTCATTTTGCGTAATAGTCCAAAGAAACGATTCATTCATCGCGAACCAACCGCGTGCTACAATCTCTTTATTTAAATTAGGTTGTGCTAATCCACTTTCTTGAGAGTATGTAATATCCTGTTTAATGCTTTTTATAAAACGTTCCCGAATCTCCTCCCATTTTTGCCGTATTTCTCTTGATAATCCTATTGCTTCTTCTACAACTTGTAAAATAGCGCGTTCTTCATCTGCTAATTGCAGGAATGCTCTAACTTGATTTTGGATCATTATACGTGCTTCCTTTTTTGTTTGTGGAGAAAAAGAGCGTTCAGCGATATTATAAAAACGATTCATAACATCTTCCATTAAACTAATTAGGAAATCATCTTTGTTTTTAAAGTATACATATGCCGTTCCGTAACCAGTTTCTGCATGTTTTATAATTTGTGTAATTGTTGTTTTTTGAAATCCGTTACGTATAAAAATAGTGTAACCAGAGTGTAATAGTTTCTTCTTTGTTTCTAAGGAGCGGTGTTTTCTTGATGAAAGAGTCGTGTTTTTCAAAGAATCACCTCTTTATACTGAAATATCTGAAAATATAACTGTATTGTAAAAGAAATTCATATATAAAGTCAACTGACATAATATCATTGACGTTATATCAACTAAGGTGATATATTTCAATTAGTTAGAATAAAAAGAAAATTAAGAGAAGGTGACACCATGTATAAAGAACCATTTCAACCAACTTATGAGTATGCGCTTGAATGTGATAAACATGATGAACTGAAAGATTTTCAAACTGAATTTTATAAAAAAGAAGGAACAATATATTTAGATGGAAACTCATTAGGGCTACTTTCAAAAAGAGCAGAGAAATCGTTACTTACTTTGCTAGATTCATGGAAAGAGTACGGTATTGACGGCTGGACCGAGGGTGAGCATCCGTGGTTTTTCCTTTCGGAGAAATTAGGTGAATTGACTGCGCCTCTTATTGGAGCTTTACCAGAAGAAACTATTGTAACCGGTTCCACGACAACGAATATTCATCAAGTAATCGCAACTTTCTATGAGCCGAAAGGAATTCGCACAAAAATTCTTGCGGATGAGTTGACATTCCCGTCCGATATATATGCACTTCAAAGTCAAATTCGTTTAAAAGGATTAGATCCAGATGAGCATTTAGTACGAGTGAAGAGCCGAGATGGTAGAACACTTTCTGAAGATGATATTATTCATGCAATGACAGATGATATCGCGTTAATTTTATTACCTTCTGTACTATATAGAAGTGGCCAAGTTCTTGATATGAAACGTTTAACAGCGGAAGCACATAAGCGTGGTATTCATATCGGATTTGATTTATGTCATTCAATAGGATCTATTCCACATCATTTCAAAGAGTGGGATGTTGATTTCGCTGTATGGTGTAATTATAAATATTTAAATGCAGGACCTGGCGGTGTTGGGGGCCTTTATATAAATAATAAACATTTTAATAGACTTCCAGGATTGTCTGGTTGGTTTAGTTCTAGAAAAGATAAGCAGTTTGATATGGAACATACATTAACAGCTGCTGATCATGCAGGTGCATATCAAATTGGTACCCCTCACGTATTAAGTACAGCGCCGTTAATCGGTTCACTTGAAATATTTAAAGATGCTGGTATAGAACGTTTACGTGAAAAATCCCTACATATTACAAGTTACATGCTTAATTTAATTGCTCATGAATTAAGTGATTTTGAATTTACAATTGGAAATCCATTAGAGGATGAAAAACGAGGCGGGCATATTTATTTAGAGCATGCAGAAGCAGCACGCATATGTAAAGCGTTAAAAGCAAATGGAGTTATCCCTGATTTCCGTGCACCTAATGGAGTAAGACTTGCGCCAGTCGCTTTATATAACACATACGAAGAAGTGTGGAAATCTGTACAAATATTAAAGAAAATCATGAAAGATGAAGAATATAAACAGTTTGAAAATAAGAGAGAGGTTGTGGCATAAGTATGAAAACATCAGAGTGGATTGATATTTCACAACCGCTAAATAATGATATTGCTACTTGGCCAGGGGACACACCGTTCTCGTATGAAGTATCATGGCCGAAAGAAGAGAGTGGCTCAGTAAATGTTGGAAAATTAACGATGAGTATTCATACAGGTACTCATATTGATGCACCGTTTCATTTTGATAATGAAGGAAAGAAAGTAATAGATTTAGATATTCAAGTTTACGTCGGACCTGCGCGAATTATTGACGTTTCTAATCTTGAAAGCATCGGGAAAAAGGAACTAGAAAGCTTTCATTTAGAAGGAGTAGAACGATTGTTGTTACGCACATCTTCACATGGTAAAGCTAATGAATTCCCAGATGTAATCCCGCATTTACGTGCGGATATAGCACCGTTTCTTTCAGAGAAAGGTATACGTTTAATCGGGGTGGATGTACCATCAGTTGATCCATTAGATGATAAAGAATTAGCAGCGCATCATCAATTGTTTAAACATGGAATTCACATTTTAGAAAATGTCGTACTAGATCATGTAGCAGACGGCGATTATGAATTAATTGCATTACCGCTTGCCTTAACAGATGCAGATGGAAGTCCAGTTCGAGCAGTTATTAGACCAATATAAGTAGAAATATATAAAAGGGGCGTTTGGCTAATATGAAAGAAAACGAAAAGATAATTATGGAAAAAGGAATTCATACGGACTTTAAAGAGAATATGACGTATGGGGAGTATTTACAATTAGATAGTTTACTATCTTCTCAAAAGAGATTATCAGATCATCATGATGAAATGTTGTTCATCGTAATTCACCAAGCAAGCGAACTTTGGATGAAGCTTATTTTACATGAGTTAAACGCAGCAATTGAATCGATTAAACAAGATAAATTACAACCAGCATTTAAAATGTTAGCACGTGTATCAAAAATTCAGTCTCAAATTATTCAATCTTGGGATATTCTTGCGACATTAACGCCATCAGAGTACATTGAATTTCGTGACTCGCTCGGTCAAGCTTCAGGTTTTCAATCGTATCAATACCGTATGATTGAGTATGCACTTGGTTATAAAACGCCGCACGCATTGAAAATTTATGAAAAAGATCCAGAATTACACGCTCGACTTCATACGGCGCTACATGCACCAAGTTTGTATGATGTCGCAATTCAAGCACTTGTAAAAGAAGGGTTTCCTATTCATAAAGATGTGTTGAATCGCGATATTACGCAGCCTTATGAAGAAGATGCCACGGTAGAAGCGGCATGGCTTGAAGTGTATGCCGATGTGAAAAAGTATTGGAATTTATATCAGCTTGCTGAAAAATTAATCGATATTGAAGATTGGCTACAACAATGGCGTTTCCGTCATATGAAAACAGTAGAACGAATTATCGGACATAAAATGGGAACAGGTGGCTCTTCAGGTGTATCTTATTTAAAACGAGTACTTGATCAAAGATTCTTCCCAGAGCTTTGGAATGTTCGCACGAAATTATAAAAACAAACCTGTCAGTTCATTACTGGCAGGTTTATTTTTTATTTGAACACAAGTATGTTTTAATTAAAGCTACAAGATATAATAAATTAGGTAATGATTTAATTGGAGGTAAAGTATTGGATTTCAAGCAGCTAGAAAATAAATTTGAAAAGAAAAAAGTAAATACATTTCTTGTTTATCAAAAAGGGGAATTAACAACTGAGTATTATAAAACACCCGAATGTGCAAATAACTTATATAAAATAAATTCGATTACAAAAAGCATTGTATCTATATTAATAGGTATTGCAATAGGTAAAGGATATATAAATGATATACATACACCAATAACAAAATGGATTCTAAATGTACCAAAAGAAAAAAGCGAATTAACAATTTACCATCTATTAACGATGACAACAGGAGAAGACTGGAAGGAGTTTGGGAATGGGGTCGTTTTCCCAAATGATTTTGTTGAATCAGAGAACTGGGTGCAGTACATATTAGCAAAGCCAATAATTGAAGAACCCGCTACAAAAATGAATTATAACTCAGGTTCTTCGCATTTACTTAGTTACATTATCCAAAAAGCTACTGGAATGACGACAGAGCAGTTTGCGAAAAGATATTTATTTGATCCATTAGAAATTACCGAATATGAGTGGCAACAAGACCCACAAGGAATACATGTCGGCGGCTTCGGTATGAAAATGAAGTCAAAAGACTTATTAAAGCTAGGAATATTATGTTTACAAAATGGATATTGGCAGGGGAATGAAATCGTATCATCGAAATGGTTAGGAGAATCAAGTACCGCTCTATTTGAAACGTATGAACATGTCGGGGCGTATGGATATCACTGGTGGGTATTGAATAACGAAAGATTTCACATACCGTACTGTATGTACTTTGCTATGGGATATGGCGGGCAATATATCGTTATCATTCCGCAGTTAGAGGTGGTTGCTGTAATAAGTAGTCATATGCCTAAACGTGGACTTGTTCCATTAAAGTTATTTATCGAGCATGTACAGGAGAATTATAAGTTTGGATAAGAAGAGGAGGGACTGTATGGGTGATGTAAAAACATTATCTCTATTTAGACTATGTTTAAGCCTTCTAGCATTTAGTGCAATCATTACGCAATTTATAATACGGGCACAAGTGAAACCGTTCAATCCAGTTAACTTCTTTAGTTTCTTCACTATCGAAAGTAACATTTTAGTTGCATGTATTCTCCTTTTAAGTAGTATCGGAACAGCTACATTTGGTCGATCAGAACAGTTTGGTATACTTCGTGGTGCAGCAACGGTATATATACTTACCACAGGACTCATTTATTTTTTACTATTAAGAGGATTAGAAGAATCACTTCAAACCGCAATACCATGGGTAAATACGGTGTTACATTATATCATGCCAATTGCCATGCTTTTAGATTGGATATTAAATCCACCAAATAAGAAAATCTCTTGGAAACAAGCTTCAAGTTGGCTCTTATTCCCGTTTTTTTACGTTGTATATAGCTTAATTCGTGGTCTAATCGTAAATTGGTATCCATATCCGTTTTTAGATCCGAGAATAGGTGGATATGGTAGAGTATTTTTATACAGTATCGGGATAGCAGTTGTAATTGGCGCTATTTGTATATTGGTAAGATTTTTAGGAAATCGAAATTTTAGAAAAGAATTTTAGAAATGAAAGAAACCCCGCTGTTATGAATCTAAACAGCGGGGTTTCTTTCATTTTATCTACTCGTCTTCTGAAACGACACCTTAATAAATTTCTCCGTCTTCGTTTCAAATTCAACATCAACAAAAACACCATATTCTTTTCCGTCCTCACGTAGCCACAATTTAAATTTTTCAACTGTTACTTGAACGGTTTTGGGTTTTCTACCTATATGAAGATAATCGACAATTTCTGCTTTGGGGTATTGTTCTTTCGTCTTTTCTACAGCAAGCTTACCCCATTGTGCATATGGCGGCTGTGCATGAACAATTGATGAGCCTGTATATACATTTGAACATGTTGTTAGGAACAGAAGGACGAGTGGGACACACTTTAACAAATTCTTCATGATGAACTCCTTTTATCCTTTTTTTATATTGTTTACATTTTCTTTCTACGATATTAGTTTGGATTTTTTTGTCTTCTTTACATAAAAGCGAGGCTTTTACAAAACATAACCAAGAAATCATTTACATAATTAAGGAGGGAAAATTATGCGCCAAAAAGCTATTTTTAAAATAGCGGTTTTACTTGCGTTCATAGGACTATCTTTCATGGTCAGTAGTATACAACTAAAGAATGTAGAAGCCTTTTCTAATCAAGTCATTCAAAGGGGAGCATCTGGTGAAGATGTCATTGAACTGCAATCTCGTTTGAAATATAACGGATTTTATACGGGAAAAGTAGATGGTGTTTTCGGATGGGGTACATACTGGGCACTTCGGAATTTTCAAGAGAAATTTGGTTTACCGGTTGATGGTTTAGCTGGAGCTAAAACGAAGCAAATGCTCGTGAAGGCAACGAAGTATGATAAGTCAACTGCTAATAAAGGAACGACAACGAATAAAGGAAATAGTGGTGGCACTGCACAAGAGAATAAACCACCTCAAAATAAAGGGACAAATGTTCCAAATGGCTATTCTCAAAATGATATTCAGCTCATGGCAAACGCAGTATACGGAGAATCACGTGGTGAGCCGTATTTAGGACAAGTTGCAGTCGCTGCAGTTATTTTAAATCGTGTTACAAGTGCATCATTTCCAAATACTGTTTCGGGTGTGATTTTTGAGCCAAGAGCATTTACAGCGGTAGCAGACGGACAAATATATTTAACACCAAATGAAACAGCGAAAAAAGCTGTATTAGATGCAATTAATGGATGGGATCCAACAGGAAACGCATTGTATTATTTCAATCCAGATACTGCAACAAGTAAATGGATTTGGACTCGTCCACAAATTAAAAAGATCGGGAAACATATTTTCTGTAAATAGAGCGGAGGTGGAACTATGTTACGAGGTATTATAATCGTATTATTAACAGTTGGTGTAGTTGGAACTGGATACTGGGGCTATAAAGAGCACCAAGAAAAGAATGCAGTATTAATTCGAGCAGAAAATAGCTATCAACGTGCGTTTCATGATTTAGCGTATGAGGTTGATTTATTGCACGATAAAATTGGAACAACGCTTGCGATGAATTCGCGCGCATCTTTATCGCCTGCATTAGCAGATGTATGGAGATTAACATCGGAAGCTCGTTCGGATGTAGGACAACTTCCTTTAACATTAATGCCTTTTAATAAAACGGAAGAATTTTTAGCGAATATCGGTGATTTTAGTTACCGTGCAGCCATTCGTGATTTAGAAAAAGAACCGTTAAATGATCAAGAATACAAAACGTTGCAAACTTTATATTCCAATGCAGGGAATATACAAGATGAACTAAGAAAAGTGCAACATCTTGTTTTGAAAAACAATTTACGCTGGATGGATGTTGAGATGGCACTCGCATCAAATCGTGATCCTGCAGACAATACAATTATTGACGGATTAAAGACAGTAGAAAAAAATGTAACATCGTATTCATCTACAAACTTCGGACCGACCTTTACAAGTGCACAAAAAAATAAAAAAGGTGGATTTGCAGCAGAAGGAAAAGCAATTTCAAAAGATGAAGCGGCGAAAATTGCAAAATCGTTTTTAAATTTAAAAGGAAATGAAAAAGTAGAAGTCGAGAAAAGCGGAAAAGGTGCGAAAGAATCTTTCTATAGTGTGAAAATTAAAGACGAGGCAACGAATAATGAGTTTTATATGGATATTACCGGAAAAGGCGGATATCCAATTTGGGTTATGAATAATCGAGAAATTAAAGAACAGAAAATTAGTTTAAACGATGCAGGAAGTAAAGGTTTGAAATTCTTAAAGGACCATAAGTTTCATAATATGGAGCTTTATGATAGCTCACAATATGATAATGTTGGAGTATTTACGTATGTAGTAAATGAGAATGGCGTACGAATTTATCCAGAGGCAATTCAAATGAAAATTGCTTTAGATGACGGTTCTATCGTTGGATTCTCCGCAAAAGAATATTTAGCGTCACATCAAAAACGAACAGTTCCATCAGCAAAACTAACTGCAGCAGAAGCAAGAAAGAAAATAAACCCTGATGTAAAGGTAATGGAAGAGCGAAAAGCAATGGTAGTAAACGATTTGCATAACGAAGTACTTTGCTATGAATTTGTAGGTACTTTAGGGAAAGATACGTACCAAATTTTCATTAATGCAAATAGCGGAGCAGAAGAAAAAGTGAAGAAAATGCAAGCTGTTGAAAAAATTTATGATTAAACTTGAATGGTAAAGTGGTGAGAATAATGAAGATTTTAATATATCTATTGATGGTTTGTTTATTAATAACTGGATGCAGTATTGGAAAAAAAGATAATCCAAATGAAAAGCCCGAGCAAAAAAATGTTTCAATGAAAAATGTTAATTATACAAATAAGTCAAATAAGCCAAATGAAAAAGCAGCGGACCATTTAGCATCTTTAGCGGCAAGTGTGCCAGGTGTGAATGATGCGACAGCGGTAGTAGTTGGGAAATATGCTATCGTAGGAATTGATGTAAAAGCGAAACTCGATCGAACTCGTGTTGAATCCATTAAATACTCTGTTGCAGAAAGTTTGAAAAACGATCCTGATGGTGCTAATGCAGTCGTTGTAGCAGATGTTGATACGTATGAACGACTGAAACAAATTGGAAAGCAAATTAAAAAAGGAAAAACAGGCGAAGGTATACTGGATGAATTAGCAGCAATTGTTGGCCGTGTAATGCCACAAGTTCCAAATGACATGATTGAAAATAAAGAAACGAATCCAATTCAAGATAATGATAAACAATTACAAAAAGATGAAGAGCAAGAACTGAGAAAAGAACAGAATGACCAATCAAATAATCATTTAAATAAATAAATTTAACAGTAACCCTGTACTAAATTGTACAGGGTTTTTCAATATAATATTAAATATTCAGTTTATTTTTAAGGGAATATATGGTTTAATTATGATGGGAGGGACAACTGTTATGATGAAAAAAAGCACATTAATATTATGTAGTTTATGCTTAGGTTTCAGTATGACAGCGTGTGAACAGAAGAAAGAAGTAAAAAAGCACACAGCGACTTCTTCTACTGTGATGGAAAATCAAAAGAAAAAATCTATCAATATAAATCATTTCTCCAATATAAATGAAGGAATGACTTATAAAGAAGTGAAAGATTTAATTGGTTTTGAAGGGGATTTACTCATAGAAGAAGGGGTGGAACATTCTACACAAATTAAGCAAATTTTTGCTTGGAAGGGAAGTAATCCAACTGCATTAGTTGAAATTACATTTTTAGATGGCAAAGTACATTCTAAAGTGCAGCAAGGTTTAAGTTAATAAGTAAAAAATGGGAGAGTTTATCATGAACATACATACAGGGGAGATTCAATTAGTTCCGTATAAAGAGGAATATAAAGAAGTTATAGAAACATTTACTTTACCAAGTGAACAAGTTCAATTTACGTCGGACCCAGCTGAATTATTGAAAAAAGCAAAAAATGATCGTACAAAAAATGTCATTGTTATTTTAGATTACAATGGGGTACCTGTTGGTCTTTTTGCATTGCAAACAGGAGATAGAGTACAGGAATTCACAGAAAATGAGAACGCTTTACTTTTAACTTCATTTTCTATAAATCACAATAGACAAAGGAAGGGATACGCTAAAAAATCACTGGCACTATTACAAGAGTTTGTACAACGTTATTTTCCGATGAAAAATGAAGTTGTACTTGCTGTGAATGAAAAAAATATTCCAGCACAAAATTTATATGAAAAAGTTGGTTTCCAAGATAAAGGACTTAGAAGAATGGGACCAATTGGTCAACAAATTATAATGCATTTACCTATCATAAAATAATGAGAAGAAAAACTTACTCTTGCATAGTAAAGTAGTAAGTTTTTTTATTTGGAACAATATATGTTGTAAAATATATAAATAAACGAAATAGAAATGAAGGAAATACAAATGAATCAAGTTAGAAAATGGAATATTATTGGTGGAAGGGTGATAAAGACAGGAATTGCGGTTTTTCTTACAGTTCTAGTTTGCGAATTTTTCAATATACCAACTATTTTTGCTGTTATCACCGCAATTGTAACGATTGAGCCAACTGCAACAGATTCTATAAAAAAAGGACTGGTTCGCTTTCCAGCTTCAACAATTGGATCAGCGTATGCAATGACTTTCACATTTTTCCTAGGTCATCAAGCGCTTTCTTATGCGTTAGCAGCGATGTTTACAATCGTTACATGTCAAAAACTAAAGTTACATGCGGGAACGTTAGTTGCAACATTAACTGCTGTTGCAATGATCCCAATTACGGCAGATCACTATTTTACTGCATTTTTAATTCGATTAGCTACTACATCTACTGGTATTATAGTGTCTACTTTAGTGAATTTTTTCATCTTACCACCACATTATGTTAAAACAATTTCGGGATGTACAGAGGAGCTATTTGTTAAAACGGCAAATGTTATGGAGGAATGGCTTATTGCGTTAATGGATGGGAAAGTTATAAAAAAGGAGACAACCTATAATCTTTCTAATTTAACTGTATTATTACATAAAGCAGTACAATTTGTTCAATATGAGCAAAAAGATTGGAAATATCATCGACATACAAAAAAAGAAATGAGAAGTTTTTTACTTGTACAAAAGCAACTTCATTTATTACAGCAAATTATTTATCATATAGATAATTTAGCTCGAGCACCAATTGAAACATGTGATTGGTCACAAAATGAAAAAGAAATTTTACGACGAACAATTCATTCTATAATTTCTATATTAAGAAATCATTGTAAAAAAATAGATGAGAAACATTTTAAACTGATTGATGAATTAGATAAGCAATTTTGGACTAATAAAAATGATTTAGCACATTGTAAACCAAATCAATATCATCATCATTTTTCAAGCAAATCTATCATTTTATTTGAGGTATTATCTATACATGATATGTTAGAGGAATTAAAACAAATATTCGAGAAATATGAGAGTGAAAATCAACTTAATTGCTCAGTTCATTAAAATGCGGAGGATTGATATGACAATTTATATTGCATTACTAAGAGGAATCAATGTAGGCGGGCATAAGATAATTAAAATGGCTGATTTAAAACAAGCGTTTGAATCAATAGGGTTGAAACAAGTGAAAACATATATTCAAAGTGGGAATATCGTATTCAAATCTGAGGAAGATATAACATTTCTAAAGGAACGAATACAGTCTGAAATTAAAAACGTTTTTGGTTTTGATGTTCCGGTTATGTTAAGAACACATGAGGAATTTATAAACATTACAAAAAGATGCCCCTATGAAGTCAATTCATTGCGAGAAGGCGAAAGTATACATGTTGCCTTCTTAGCAAATGAACTTTCTGAAATAGAAGAAGATCAGCTACTTATGCAAAAAAATGAGACTGAAGATTGTTACATACATGAAAAAGTTGTGTATTTATTTTTCAAAAATAGCATTCGAAACTCTAAATTAATGAACCAGTTTCAGAAATTGCATACACCAGCTACAGTAAGAAATTGGCGGACTGTGAATAAATTAAAAGCGATAGTTGAGGGGATGTAAATATAAAAAGATGAGATTTTCTGTATAAAGAAAATCTCATCTT
Source organism: Bacillus sp. FDAARGOS_527 (assembly GCF_003812125.1). NCBI lineage: Bacteria > Bacillati > Bacillota > Bacilli > Caryophanales > Bacillaceae > Bacillus > Bacillus sp. FDAARGOS_527. The sequence goes on along the minus strand of NZ_CP033795.1, from coordinate 1,835,355 downwards.
TTTATTTATATTGTTTTGCGACTATAAGTTCGACAATAGGGTAAATAAAGAATGAAGAACAAAGCGCGATGAACAGTGGAAGGTTTTTTATTTCATCAAGTAATAGGAATGCAACTCCTTCTGATAAAATTAAAATAAAAAACATAAGGCATATAAGTACAAAATAAGCAACTTTAAAACTTTTATATTTAATTTGCTGTCCCATTTCATCTTGGCTTTCTTCCGATACTCCGTTTGGATCTCCCCAAGTAATTTGATTAATTAAATTACCGATAATTAACGAAAAAGCGAATATTGTTCCTCCCAAAATCGAACCTTCCGTTACATATTTATATGCCCCATGTATGAGAACTACGATTAATGATAAAACGATAATTATGAAAATAAATTTTTTATGATTCAATTTAGAAATGGCACCTCCATAATTGTAAAAAACTCTTTACATATATAGTATAAAATTGGAAAACTTTCATGTCAAATGTTTTTTACACAAAAGGTGTAATAATATAATGTTTTGTTTTTGCGATTTATAAAAAATTACATTACATTTGAATGTAAAAGAATGGGCTCGCATATATTTGGAAGGGATGTCAGATTAATTTAGGGGGTAGTTATGTCTATTCTTTTAAAAGCCGGTGCTGATGCAGGAAATAATGGTTTGAAGTTAATGCTGAAAGGGCAAGATCCTATTTTTATTCCGAGTATATATGCTTTATATATAGGAGAGCCTACAGGATTGTTAGATGAGGGAGATGTTTCATTATCTGAATTAGAAAATCACATTGACGTGACCATCAGTTCTCCATCGTTAATGTTAAATAATGTGCGGTATATCGTTGGAGAAAAAGTCATTCAAGATCAATTAAAAGGTACTGAGGTTGAGAAGAAATCGAATAAATCAACTGATGAGTTAATGGTTATTACGATTCTATCTGGTTTAGCCGTAAGTGCTATGCGTCAAAGTCCAACTTCTAGTCATATTAACATTCGTTATGATTTATCTGTTGCTCTCCCTATGCAGCTTATTACACAAGAAATAGCGGCGGAAAATGCAAAACGTTATATGGGGAATCATAAGGTTGTGTTCCATTATCCAAACGGACGTGATGTTACAATTAATATTTCCATCGAATATTGCAAATGCTTACCTGAGGGTGCTTCTGGGACGTGGGGCATTGTATATGATGAGGAAGGAAATGTTGTGAAACATAAAATAGAATGTGAACAAAATAAAGTGTCAGAAATTGATTTTGTTGATAAAACACTATTATCTTTTGATATTGGTGCAGGGACGACAGAAGAAGTCGTTTCACTTGGCGTAAACTTTAGACCGCAACTAAGTAAGGGGTTATCGTATGGTGTGAAAGAAACGTTACTACAAATTATTACGAGATGGAACCGGAAGTATCCAACAAAGACGATTGATAGCATTACAGAATTCAATCAAATTTATTTAAATGATAAACACCCTAGAAATGCATTATTAGTTGAGGAATCACAACCAGCACTATTAGGTTTAGCAGCACGTGTTGCAACGGATATTATAAACAAAATTGATGATATGAAAGACGATCCATATGTATTTATTTATGGCGGGGGCGCAGTTATCATAAAAAATAGCCTGAAAATGATTTTAAAACAAAAAGGGCGTTTAACCAATGTAATCTTTGTAGATAATCCATTATTTACAAATGCACGTGGATTATTAGTCTACACTTGTTCACCAAAATATAGAGAGCATAAGCAAAAAGAGTTAGGATTTACAAACTTAACGATAAGTTAGTTGGTGGAAACATGCGATCTAGGCGATATAAACGTGGTGATCGAGTGAAAATCAATATTCATAAATCAGTATCACCTGAAATGCTTGCATGGCTGAATAAACAATCAAACCCAACCAATTTCTTTTTCTTTGCAGCGCAGCAACTCTTTAAACAAGTGGGAGATATTGATGTGTCAAAAGCTATACCAAGTAGCCATGTTTTCTCATTATACGTAGAGCCATCATCCTTATTAAAGGTTGAAGTTAATCCTTTTAAAAACGTACCACTAGAAGCAAATAAATCCACCGATAATATAAAAAAAAAATCATGGGAAGCTGTTGACCAATTAGATTGTCCGTTTTTTTAAACATAGAAAAATATAAGTATCGCCCATCACTATACATACGGATACAGTGATGGGCTTTTTTACATGTAATAAATAAAAGGGGCACAAATTGTGGCGTGCCCCTTTTATTCGTTATTTATCTATTATTTTAGCTGTATGTTCAGTAACAGCATGAATGATGTCTTCCCAGTCATCAGGATGATTTTCATGTCCTGCGCCTTCAAGGGTTAATAGAACTGAGTTAGGAATTTCATCAATAAGTGCGAGACCATGTTCAAAAGGGAGCGCGGTATCGTCTGTTCCGTGAATGACTAATGTAGGTGCTTGTATGGAGTGAAGCACCCCTTCATATGCATCATCGCCTTGAAGTAAAGCGTGATTAAACATGCTTAATAGATTGTTAGCTCGTTCAATTTCTTGTTTTACTTGATTATAGACTCTTATTTCATCAAATGTGCGTTTGGACCCGCATAATAGACGGGAGCCTGAAACTAAATATTCTGCTACAATATTTTCATTTGTCCAATCTAAATGCGTGTCATTTGCGTGATGTGTTAAAATTCTTTCATCCATCGGGGGTAAGTCACGTGTGTTATTGTCAGAGCCTATCACACTTGTAGCTAGTAATGTTAATGTTAATATTCTTTCGGGATGTTTTACAGCAGCAATTTGAGCGATCATACCGCCTAAAGACATACCAAATAGATGCGCTTTGTCAATATGATAAGCATCTAGTACCCCAATTGCATCTTCAGCCATATCCGTAACGGAATAATTAGAAGTTCCAGGTTCATATGCGACAGAGCGTCCCACATCACGGTTATCAAAACGAATAACAAATTTCCCCGTGTTAGCCAACTGTTCACAAAATTCTTCATCCCAATAAACCATTGAACACGTAGCACCCATAATTAATAAAATAGCTGGATTTTTAGGGTTTCCAAAGCTTTCTGTACATATATCAATCCCGTTTATTTTAAATATCTTTTCAGTCATAGAGTTCTCTCCATTTCTTTTGAATGTAATTAAACATAAAATTTTGAATGACTCTAAGTTGTGTGTTAGATTTGCTTTGTTTTTTGCGTAATTACCCCCAAAAATAAGTTTATGATAATTTAAGGGGAAAAATTTTGAGAAATAATTGTATGTTATTAAAATAAACAGCAAGGGAGAGGACATGAAAGCAATTGTTATAGATCAATATAGTAGTATTGAAGAATGAAAAGACAGACCAGTTTTAAAACCAGTTGTTAAGAATAACGAGGTATTAAAATGAAGAAGGCGTTAGAGAAGCTTATATTTTGAGTGAATATAAACATGTTTCATTTTATTCATGATACGGATTGACTTTATTTATTGGAAAGGCGTAATATTAGTAAGCTATATGAAAGAGATCTGTAAGAAGAGGGGAGTTATTATGAAAATAAATTGGACTGAAGTAAAGGAAAAAATTCGGCCGCAAATTTCAAAACCATCATATGAAACTTGGTTTACGAATACTACTGTTTATTTAGAGGATGATATATTAACAATTTATTGTCCAAATGAATTTGCACGTGACTGGTTAGAATCTCATTATAAAGAATTAGTATTTAATACATTAAGAGAAATGTTTAATACGACGTTTGAAATTCAGTTTGATCTATGTAATGGCGAACCATCTAACTTGAAAGACGTCCAAAAAGAAAAGCTTAGTAGCTGGGATGAAGTAAAGAAAGCATTAAGACCTAAAATAGCAGAGAAAACATTTATGACATGGATTAGAAATACAAACGCTACGATAAAAGATAATAAAGTAATAATCTTTTGTGAAGATGCGTTTCATCGTGATTTCCTTGAAGGTGAGTATAAAAATATAATTTCAAGTACCGTACAGAAAATTACTGATGAAGAATATCAAATTTGGTTCGAAATAGGATCAAGCGCTACTTCTAAAGCACAGGTTCATCACGTGAAAAATAATCAACGTACTTCCGGACAAGAGGAATCAAAAACAATTTGGAATAAAATAAAAGATAAAATGCAATTGAAAATTTCGAGACCGTCATATGAAACTTGGGTCAAAGAAACGACAGCTAGAATAAATGAAGATTCATTAATCATTTATTTTGAAAACGAATTCCAACAAGAGTGGGTTAAAAAGTCTTATAAAGATTTAATTTCGCAAATAGCAAAAGAGTTAACTGGAAATACATATGAGCTTCAATTTGAATTAAAATCAAATACAAATGCACTAGATAATGCTGAAAAATCAACTATTAAAGATATCACTTCCGAATTAGGGGAGCAGTTCAAAGTATCCAATAACAGTTTAAAATATATTGATGTAGAAGAGAGCAATAAACGCATTCGAGCCCTAGAAGAAAAAATAATGAACTTGGAAAAGATCATTGGTACATTAGTAGAAAAATTAGATGCAGTAGAATTAAAAACACAGCTGGAAAAATAACCAACTGTGTTTTTTTACTTAATTCGCTTTTTTTATAAACCCTTTATAATGACGTTTTACAAGCTGACTTTCTAACGTTTTCATTGTTTCAAGTGCCACACCGACAATGATCAGTAAGCTTGTACCACCAATTTGTGCAGAAGGTGGTAATGTAGCAATCTTTGTGAATACAAGCGGTAAAATTGAAATTGCACCTAAGAAAATTGCACCGATAAATGTTAAACGGTATAAAATTTTCGTTACATATTGTTCTGTTGATTTACCAGGACGAATACCAGGTACATATCCATTTTGCTTTTTCAAATTCTCTGCCATTTGCTCAGGATTTACTTGAATGAATGCATAGAAGTATGTGAAAGCAACGATAAGACCGACATAAAGTGTCATTCCAATTGGATGTGCGAAATCAAGGTTTGCAACTAACCATTTTGATACGCTTGAATCAGGGAAGAGCTGCGCAATTGTACGCGGCGTCATTAAAAATGCAGAAGCAAAGATGACTGGAATTACACCAGCACTATTTACTTTTAGAGGTAAATGAGTGTTTTTTGCTCCTTGATATTGATTGTTTCCTGAAACAGCTTTTGCATATTGAATCGGTATTTTACGCACAGCTTGTTGAATGTAAATAACCCCAACAACTATCGCTAAAATTATAAGACCAATTAAGAGCATTTTTATGATGTGCATGAATAATTGATCGCCTGCATTTTGAAATTGTTGTAAATAAATTTGATTCGCAACATTTGGAATCGCTGCTACAAGTCCTGCGAAGATAAGCATCGAAATACCATTACCTACCCCATTAGCGGTAATTTGTTCACCTAACCAAAGTAAAAATGCAGTACCTGCAGTTAAAACTGTTGCAATAAATAAGTATGTAGTCCAGCTTTGATCTGTTATTAATTGTCCACCTGCTATATTATTAAAGCCATAAGACATCCCAATGGCTTGTATGAATGCGAGAATGATTGTAAAGTATCGAGTAAATTGAGCTGATTTCTTACGGCCCATTTCTCCTTGCTTTGCCCATTCCGAAAATTTTGGTATGACGTCCATTTGTAGTAATTGTACTATAATGGAAGCTGTAATATATGGTGTAATACCTACAGCAAAGATTGAGAAGTGTTGCAATGCTCCTCCGCCAAATACGTTTAGCATACCTAAAACGTTAGCTTGATCTTGTACTTTTAATACCTCTGCGTTAGTATGAGGAACTGGAATAAACGTGCCAATTCGAAAAACGATTAACATCGCTAATGTAAAAAGGATTTTCCTTCTTATCTCAGCTACTCTCATGAAATTTGAAATCGTACGAAACATTATATCGCCTCCTATATTTTTATCAGTTTAAAACTGATTATTATATCCCGATGAAGTAACCACAAACCTCCTTCCGCATTAAATTCATTTGACAAATGGAATTTTATACATTTTGTAGTTTTCACGGATATAAAAATATAAGGTATTTTTAGCGAGCTATAAGTTTTTCGTAATCATTCAATACACATAATATATCGAATAAATTAACAAATGTACATACATACGCATGAAAAATGAATAAATAGGGTCATTTTTTACATTTATTTAATGATAAATTGATAGGACATTATTATTAGGGATTGTTATACATGTTATAAAAATAAAGGTGAGACATTATGATTTATAGCTAATATTCATTCGAATGTGTCAGCTAATAGTTTCTCCCAATCTTTAAAGGATAATTTATTAGTTATATGTTTTAGTGCATTAGGTACAATAATATGACAAATAAGTTCTAAGCTATTACCATCTGGATCAATAAAATAAACAGATGCATTACCTTGATGTGGACGGACAAAAGGTGCAATAGATTCATTACTCCCAAACGGAACAGCTTTAATTTGAAGTGAGTGTAACCAATTTAATGATTCTTTTAAATCCTCATATGAAACTCTAAATGCAATATGACGTAAAGAAGGATGATATTTCGTTTCACATTCAGAACCTTCCCATAACCCCAGCCAACTCATTCCTTCTTCAATCCAAAAGAATGCTGTTGATTCATCGCTCCAAGCTAATTTCAACCCTAGTTTTTCATAAAATTCAATTGAGTTTCTTAAATTGCTAACCGGTAAGTGTGCTTCGTATATTCCTTTAATCAATTTAAATCCTCCTTTATTCTTACAATTTCTTATCATTACTATAGCTGTTAAAAAAGAATATAGAATCGAGTAAAAGTATGAAAGTACATACAACTTTAGTAGTAAATAATCTTATTTCAATTAAGATTTATACAATTAAGAAATTTGTTTATTTAAAAGGGATTTATCAAATTGAAAGATAAATAAATTGAATAGATACTTAATAAGGGGATGATATAGATGAAAGTAGTTGTAAAAGAATTACGACCATTAGAAGTGGCATTCATAAGAAGAACTGGTAGTTACTTTGAACCACAAGATCATTGGGGAAAGTTATTGAACTGGTCTATTGAAAATAAGCTTTATCCACCGGAGCAATCATTTATCGGAATCTCATTAGATAATCCTGAACTTGTTGCAAGCCATATGTGCCGCCATGATGCTTGCGTGACCATACCTGAAAACTTTGAGAAAGAACAACATGAGGGTGTGCAATTTAAAAGTGTAGATGGAGGTCTATACGCTCTATACGAATTCTATGATGAACCTCATAAATTAAGTGTAGCGTATCAATACATGTACGCAGAGTGGCTACCAAATAGTGAGTATGATGCAGATTATGATAGAGATAATTTAGAGTTTTGCTTAAATAATGTTGCAGAAGATTTAGAAGGAAAGTTAAAGGTTGATTTATTTGTGCCAATTAAAAAAGTACCAATAAATATGAATGCAAATAAGTAGTATGTTTCTATCTAGCATTATCTTTACTATATTTTTTATTTGCTAATCAAATAGTAACGGAGGATACCGGTGTATTGGATGATATATTTTTAAAAGATTATTGGGTAGAGAAAACATTAAATAAACAATTAAATGAGACGAGCATATACTAATAAATGACACAATGCATAATTTATAATCGTATTTGAAGAGCACCTTAAAGTGCTCTTTTTTTATTGAAATTCATGCACTTATATAAGTTGTTCTTAATTTGAATCATCGTCCTTATATTATGTAATTTTGCATAATGTTACATAAATTGTGTATTTTCCCTTTTTTTCGACAGGAACAGCAAGTATACTTTGTACAAGCTTTCTATTTCAAAATTATACGAGGTGAAAAAATGAAAAACAAAAAGACATTAACTAAGGTAGCATTAACAACAGGTTTAGCTTTAACAGCAGTAGCACCATACGGAGTAGGTCATGCAGAGGAAACAGATCAACTACAAGTTCAAATTCAGGAGGAATCATTCCGTTCAGGTGAACTTACACAACCGTCACAAAAGGCACCAGAGAATGTAGTAAAAGATGCTCTTAAGGAGAAAACAGAACAAGCCCTTTCTTCAAAGCAAGTCAATGGAGAAACTGGAGTAGATTATAAAGTTCTTCAAAAACGTGATTCATATGATGGGACTACACTTGTACGTATACAACAAACATATGAAGGAAAAGAAGTATATGGCCATCAATTAACTGCACACGTAGATAATAACGGTGTTATTAAAAGTGTTTCAGGCGATAGCGCGCAAAATTTAAAACAAGAAGAATTGAAAAAGCCTATCAATCTATCAAAAGATGAAGCGAAACAATATATTTATACGAAGTACGGGAACGATATCAATTTTATTTCGGAGCCAGAAGTTAAGGAAGTTATTTTTGTTGATGAAAATAATGGCCAAGCTAGCAATGCGTACCAGGTTACATTTGAAGCTGCCACACCAAAATATGTTTCTGGTACATATTTAGTAAATGCACAAAATGGTGATATGTTAAAAAATATGGTGCAAGAGTCTAACTTAAAAGCCAGTGACAAATTAGTTAGCGCTTTAAAGAATAGTAAAAAAAGCAGTCTTACGTCATTAACAGGCACTGGCAAAGATGATTTAGGTATCTCTCGTTCATTTGGCATTTCTAAACAAAGTAATGGCAAATATGCTCTGGCTGATTATACAAGAGGGCAAGGAATTGAAACATATGATGTGAATTACAGAGATATTACGAAAGAAGAAAGCTATTATCCTGGTACATTAGCAACTAGTACTTCGACAACATTTAACGATCCAAAAGCAGTAAGTGCTCATTACTTAGCAACAAAAGTGTTTGATTTTTATAAAGATAAATACAATCGTAATAGTTTTGATAATAAGGGACAAAAGGTAGTTTCAGTTGTACATGCTTGGGATTCTGGAGATACGAATGATCCGAAAAATTGGCAGAATGCGTTAAGTGCTAATAATGGTAGTATGCTTGTGTATGGAGATCCTATCGTCAAAGCATATGACGTAGCTGGGCATGAATTTACACATGCTGTTACTTCTAGTGAATCTAATCTTGAATATTACGGTGAATCTGGTGCGATTAATGAGGCACTATCTGATATTATGGGAACATCTATTGAGAAATACGTAAATAATGGAAGCTTTAACTGGACGATGGGAGAACAAACTGGATCTGTCTTCCGTGATATGGAAAACCCAGCTTCTGTTCCATCTTCACTTGGAGTACCTTATCCAGATGATTACAGTGAATTTAACGATTTTAATGGATGGGATCAAGGTGGCGTTCATTTTAATTCAAGCATTATTAATAAAGTTGCATATCTTATTGCAAAAGGCGGAACTCATAACGGAGTAACTGTTAAAGGAATTGGTGAAGATAAAATGTTTGATATTTTCTATTATGCAAATACAGATGAGTTAAACATGACTTCTAATTTCAAAGAATTAAGAGCAGCATGTATTCGAGTGGCAACTAATAAATATGGTGCGAATTCAGCTGAAGTTCAAGCGGTACAAAAGGCATTTGATGCAGCAAAAATTAAGTAAGTTAGAAATATAGTTCTTATTCATATATTATTACATTATGAAAAACAGCTAATGTCGTTTTAAGGATATTAGCTGTTTTTTTCATACCAATGTATTTGAAAAATAAACTTACTAAGCAATCATTAGGTACTCTACCTTTAAGAAGTTGCAACAAAGATTTTAGGTTTATAGTATATAAAAACAGAAAATTAATAATATATTGACCCCTTAATGGGAAGTGCTATAAAATGAAAGCGATAACAAACGATTGTTTTAAAATAATTTCCCTGATCTTTTCGTATTTACAGATATATGAAGACATAAATAAACTATTTTTTTAACAATCAATGCAAACGTTTTCGTATTGGAAAGATCATTGAAATACATATGTGAAAATAACCAATACGGGGGGAAGCAAAAGAGATTTCTAGATTAATTTAAATTGTGTAATGTAGTACGGGCATAATAAATCGTCCGTACTATTTAAAGAAAGGGTGTATGTAGTGCAAATGACAAAAAGATTAATTAACAAATCAGTTTTATTACTTACTATAATTGTTATGTTCGCATCTATTTTCTCTATTCAAAGTGTAAAGGCAGTTTCAAATTCGAAAACAACTGAAGTTATCATTCATTACAAAGAGCAGCTTGGAAATACAAAAGACTGGAATCTTTGGTTATGGGGAGAAAATGCAAATGGTACATCTTATGAATTTACTGGTGAAGATGAATTTGGAAAGTACGCTAAGATTAATATAGATGGTGACTATAATCGTGTAGGATTCATCATTCGTACAAATGAGTGGGAAAAAGATGGTGGGGATCGTTGGATTGAAAATATAAAGGACGGTCGTGCTGAAGTATGGATTCTTTCTGGTGATGAAAAGGTATATAACGCTAAGCCTTCTTCGGATCTATCAATTCAAAAAGCAACTATTGATAGTTTCAATGAAATCACTGTAACGACGAATGCTCCATTTCATATTAAGGAACAGAAAATCGAAATTGAAGGTATTAAAATTAAGAATATTACTCCTTATGATATAAACAGTGGAGATATTACGAATAAGGTGAAAATAATTACGGAACAGAAAATTGATTTAAAACAAACATACAAAGTTAAAATAGAAAACTTAGCTGATACGAATACTGAAATTGGTAAAGTCATTCGTAGTGAGGAATTTGATCATTTATTTTATTATGGTGGTAACGATTTAGGAAATACATATACCGTGCAACATACAAAGTTCCGTGTATGGGCTCCTACTGCGAGTGAAGCGAAGTTAGTTACATATAAAAAATGGAACGATAAAATAGGTACTGAAATAAATATGCAACAAGGTGAAAAGGGCACCTGGAAAGCAGAACTTAAAGGGAATCAAAAAGGTCTCTATTATACGTATAAGGTAAAAATTGGTGATAAGTGGAAAGAAGCAGTTGATCCGTATGCACGTGCTGCTTCTGTAAATGGAGATAAAGGTGCGGTTATTGATTTAGAAGAAACAAATCCGAAAAAATGGAACACTAACAAAAAGCCTAAATTAAAAAATCCGGAAGATGCTATTATTTATGAATTGCATGTACGTGATCTTTCTATTCAGCCCGAAAGTGGCATTAAACAGAAAGGAAAATATTTAGGTGTAACAGAAAAAGGAACAAGAGGGCCTGAAGATGTGAAAACAGGACTTGATCATATAAAAGATCTTGGTGTTACACACGTTCAGCTTTTGCCGATATTTGATTATGCTTCAGTAAATGAAGAGAATGTAAACGAACCACAATATAACTGGGGATATGATCCAAAAAACTTTAACGTACCAGAGGGGTCCTATTCTACAAATCCATACGAGCCAACTGTTCGAATAACTGAATTAAAACAAATGATTCAAACACTACATGATAATAATCTTCGTGTTGTTATGGATGTAGTTTATAACCATATGTATAATGCTGCTGAATCTAATTTTCATAAGTTAGTTCCCGGTTATTATTATCGTTACAATGAAGATGGAACATTTGCAAATGGAACCGGTGTAGGAAATGATACGGCTTCAGAAAGAAAAATGATGAGGAAATTTATGATAGATTCCGTCACATATTGGGCAAAAGAATACAATTTAGACGGATTCCGTTTTGATTTAATGGGTATTCATGATTATGAAACGATGAATGAAATACGTAAAGCTGTTAATCAAATTGACCCTTCTATTATACTGCATGGAGAAGGTTGGGATTTAAATACACCTCTTGCAGCAGAGTTGAAAGCAAATCAAAAAAATGCAGAGAAAATGAAAGGGATTGCTCATTTTAACGATAATATACGTGATGGATTAAAAGGTAGTGTATTTGAAGAGAAAGAAAATGGGTTTGTAAATGGAAAGGAAAACATGGAAGACCGTATTAAAAAAGGCATTACCGCAGGCATTGACTACGATACAAATTCGTCGACTTATCAAGATCCAGAGCAGGTACTAACGTATGTGGAAGCACATGATAATCATACATTATGGGATAAAATTGAGTTGACTAATCCAAGTGACAGTGAAGAAGTGCGAAAACAAATGCATAAATTATCTTCTTCGATTTTATTAACATCACAAGGTATTCCGTTCTTACATGCGGGACAAGAGTTTATGCGCACGAAATATGGTGATCATAACAGTTACAAATCTCCCGATTCAATTAACCAAATGGATTGGTTACGCCGTGCAGCATTTAACAATGAAGTAGATTATATGAAGGGGTTAATAGAATTACGCAAAAAGCACTCAGCTTTTCGAATGACATCTGCAGAGCAAATAAAAACACATATATCATTTATTGATGCTCCGAAAAATACTGTAGCTTATACAATAGAGGGGAATAAAAATGAATACTTTACGGTGGCTCACAATGCAAATAGAGAAGCTGTTGAAATAACACTTCCATCGAAAGGTCCTTGGAAAGTACTAGTAGACGGGAAGCAGGCGGGAAGTAAATCCCTTTATGTTGTGCATGACAATAAAATTAAAGTTCCTGCGTTAAGTTCATTTGTTTTAAAGTTAAAATAGTATAATTTCACATACTGTAATTGTATTACAATTTAATCAATAAAAAAGAGAAGAACTCGCCAAGGTTCTTCTCTTTTTTATGTGTGATTAGGGTTTCCGTAATTGTAGATATACGAGTTTGTGAATATAGCAAAAGGCAAGACGATGAATCTATTTTCAAAGTGACGAGAAAATGACAAAACTGTAAGAATGCATGAATGATTGTAAGAAAGTTCGATGTTTTCCTTTTTCTTTTTTTATTAAAGTGAAAAAGAAGAAAGCGGTGTCATAAGAGGTCGGTATTTTTAGGTGGGTACAATAAACAACACTATCCATGTAATAAAAGTATATGGCAATCAGTAAGACACCTTACTAATAAGGAGGGATTTGAAATGTCTTTTTCTCAATTCAATATCGATATTTTTCGAGCCATTAATGATTTAGGTAAACAATATTCATTCCTAAACCCGACCATAGTATTTTTGGCTGAATATATGGTATATATTTTAGTTTTAATTACTTTAGCTTATTGGTTTATTGGATCTAGAAAAAGTAGGATGATGGTTATTCAAGCGATGGTTGCTTTTGTAATTGCTGAGGTGATTGGAAAAGTAGCAGGGAAATTTCATTTGAATTATCAACCGTTTGCAGTATTGCCTCATGTTAATAAACTTGTCGACCATGCTGTAGATAATTCATTTCCTAGTGACCATACGATTCTCTTTTTTTCAATTTGTTTTTCATTTTCGCTTGTGCGTAAAAAAGCTGGATGGCTATGGCTTATACTTGCATTTTGTGTAGCGATTTCTCGTATTTGGGTAGGGGTTCATTATCCTTTTGATATTGCAGCAGGGGCTTTAATAGGGTGTATTTCAGCGATAATTTCGTATTGGTTAGTACCGAAATTATCTTTTATTAGGCAATTACTTACTCAATATGAAAGAGTAGAGAAACATGTTTTACCATCCAAAAACAAATCAAAAGGATTGTGAGTATAAACCTTTATCACCCTCATTACTATTCTTCAAAAGTTGAATGTTCAATGCACTTATTTACATTCATGAAGATGAAAAGGAATGGGTAGTACATCTAGGTAACAAGCTATTTTATTACCTAGATGTATAATCTAAATGCTGTTCCGTTAACATTTTGAATGTATCGTTATTGCAGAATTAAACCTACAATCATAATGAAACTAAATAGTATCATCCAACCAAAGGCACAATAGCCGAAGATTCTAATCCATTTTGGCAATTGATTCATGTTAACTCTATTTGTGGGAACTCCTTGCATAAAAAACATCATTTTTTGATCTCTATCCCTATTATTTTGTTGTTCACACATAATATTATCACCTTTCTAGAACTATTGTGTTTATAGTATATCAGTCTGAAGAAAATTATGTATAAGGGCTCGTTTGCATCTTGCGTGGTGAATTTTATAAATAGCGAAAAAGAGTCCTACATAAATGGGACTCTTTTTCTTCAAGCATTAACTTACTGGATATGCATTAGAACCTAGATAACGTTCTTTTATAATTTGTAGATGATGAAGCTCATGTCCAGCTATGATGTATGCTAATGCACGAACTGTAACTTCAGATTTGTTCGCATTTCCTCTTTGTAACCAAGTGTCTTGATCTAAGCTTTTCAGTAAATGCACGGTAGAGTGGCGAACAACTATTAAATTATCAATAAGATCTTGCATAGATTGCTTATCAAAAGCAGCTTTAAGAACATACATATCATCGTTATAGCCTGGAAGTTCTGCTGTCTCGCCTCGAGCAATAGATAATAAGCGATACGCCATAATACGTTCTGTATCTGCAATATGACCGATTACTTCTTTTATACTCCATTTAGTAGGAGCATATCGGAAAAGTCCCTCACTATCAGAAATCTCTTTTAATAAAAGATTCGTTTCCTCTATTTGTTGTTCTAAAATATGTATAATATTTCCGTCTGATACTAAGTTAACATACGTTGCATAATAAGAGTTATATTCACTTGCCTTTGGTCTAATTTGCATACGAATCATCCTTTATATTTAATCTTTACGTACAGCTTATCACAAAAGAGTTTCAAATTAATCTGAAAGTTCGAGATTACGATTAAAAAATTCACCTACTACCTTAGTTGAAATTGTTTATTTTCACATCAATTAACAAATAGAAAAAGGATTTTTGATTTAACTCTTAGAATATCGTTCTATTACGAGCTCTTTCATATGAATTGTTTTTTTGATTACTTTTGATGATATCTAGGAAATATAGAAAGGTTGTGAATTTATTTGATGGGTTATAAAGCTATGCTGTTTGATTTAGATGATACGTTACTTAATAGGGATATGGCAGTAGATACATTGTTTTTATTTGTTTTAGAAAAATGTTATGAAGATGTTAGTGATACAGTTAAAAACAATATGCTACGGAAATTTAAAGAATATGATAAAAGGGAATACGGCATGAGTGATAAAGCAATAGTTTTAGAATCGTTGTTTGATGAATTCCCGCCGAAGTATAGGTTGCAACGCAATTATATCCAAGATTTTTGGAATAAAAATTTCCCTAAATGTTTTTCAATAGACAAAAATACTATTCATTTCTTACATCATATAAAGAAGCACTTTGAAGTTGGAATTATAACAAATGGCTCAAGTCAGAGGCAAAGGGCTAAAATAATTAACACGAATTTAAACAATTACTTTGATACGATCATTATTTCTGAAGAAGTAGGATTGAGTAAACCGGATAAACGTATATTTGAACTAGCATTAAATAAACTTGATGTGCAACCAGAAGATGTATTATTTGTTGGAGATGACTTAGAAAAGGATATTGCTGGTCCTCAAAATGCAAATATAAAAGGTGTGTGGTTTAACCCTCAGAAAATCAAGAATACTACCAAAATACAACCATATGCCGAGATTAACACTTTGGATAGCTTGTTAAGTTATGTTACGCCACAATATTTTTTTAACAAGTAAAATTAATTTCATTGACCGTATTAGCAATAAAAAATAGAGGCAATTTTAATAGCTGCGGTTAATTTAATCTATGATTCATACGAAGTTTTGTAAAACAATTTTACTTATACTGTGTAAATTATAAAGGGGTGAGACTATGGAAATAAAGAAAGTAGTAATCGATGGAATCAATATTGCGGTCATTAGAAATGATAAGGTATTAATATCCGATGTTCAATCTGCATTAGATACTATGGCAACTGTTCAATATGAGGTAGATGCGAAGCATATTATTATCCATAAATCTTTAATAAGTGAAGATTTCTTTGATCTAAAAACACGTCTTGCGGGCGATATTCTTCAAAAGTTTATAAACTACAAGGTGAAATTTGCTATTGTTGGAGATTTCTCTATGTATACTAGTAAAAGCTTAAAGGATTTTATTTATGAATGTAATAAAGGTAAAGATATTTTTTACTTAGCAACTGAACAACAAGCAATTGAAAAACTAAGTACATTAAAGTAATAATTATATCCTGCTAAATCCCCCGATTTCACTTAGTTCATGATTATATACGATATAGAAGAACTGACGTTTGTGGTAAACTAAGAAATGAATAAAGGGGGAGTTTTCTTGAACAATTTTAATGATACAATCCGACATTTAAACAATATAGTTTACAAACCTAACAATTTAATAATTACGAATCTAAAAGAAGAAAAGCAAAACGCAGAATATGCAGGATGTTTATTTCACTTAAATAACAAAACCATTCGTTTTAGAAAATCAAAAATTACTCCTAATAAAATTGGTCAATTTGTTTCTTTTTGGGAGAAAGATGACGATATGCAAAATCAAGCATTCTCTTATGACGCTGCTCCTGACTTATTAATTATTACTTGTATAGATGATAACAAACTAGGACAATTTATTTTCCCTAAAGATATTCTTCTTAAAGAAAAAATCTTGAGAACACAAAATCAAAAAGGCAAGATGGCTATGAGGACTTATCCGATCTGGGATACCCCTGTTAGCAACCAAGCTAAAAAGAGCCAAATGTGGCAGCTTCAGTATTTTGTTGATTTAAGCGATCATAATAATTTACCTATAGACAAACTATTACATTTGTATTCGTAGCTTCTTATCTTAAGTAATCTTGTTGGTTAGACTTTTTGTACCGGTACAGTTAAACGAAATGTACATTGTTTCAGTACCCCATCAAAATTACAATCAGCATATACTAGTTTAACTTATACATTTTAAGGGGTGCTGACTATGACAAGTCTACAACATAAGCTTTTTACAAGATTGAATCTTGCAAAGCGTAATAAAGTGAAGTTTGAAGAATTAAATACAATTCTTTTTGCATTTGCACACACTATACCATTTGAGAATTTAGATGTTATAGCAAGTAACACGAATACAATTACTATGGAAAATTTACAGAATAAAATTTTAAGCAGATCCCGCGGTGGACTTTGTTATGAATTAAATACGCTTTTTTATTACTTTTTAAAAGATTGTGGTTATGATGTACAACTCGCATTAGGTACCGTATATAAAAATGATATAAACGCATGGGCACTTGAGAATGGACATATAACGATTATTCTAAATTATGATAAAGCACGATACGTAATTGATGTAGGTATTGCTTCATTAGTACCTCTAGTCCCGGTACCTTTTACTAGTGAGCCTGTTTCTTCTAAAAATGGTACGTATCGAGTGATACGAAAAGATACGAGTAAAGGGAATTACGTTCTAGAAAGAAAAGATACGAATGGTGAGTGGAAAGTGTGTCATGCTTTTTATAATCGTATCATTGATGAGGCAGTAGTAAATGATGTTCAAAAAAGAGTAATAGAAGATGAGAAATCTATTTTTAATAAAGGACCGATTGCAGTCAAATTGACGGAATCTGGCCATGTCTCTTTAACAAATACTAGTTTAACTACAATGATTCACGGTGAAAAAACGAAACGTGAAGTTACAGAAGAGCAATATAGAGATCTTTTATATACTTTATTTGCTATTGAGTTATGATAACGCGAATAGCTAGCCGGTTCTGAATAAGAACCGGCTATTTTATTAATTTAATTTAAAACAACTATTAAAGTTTGATTTTCTTAATAGATATAATACACTAGAACAGTATGAAAAAGTATAAACAATGAATTTTGAATGTAAAGGAAGATCTTCATGTCAATTATCGATAAATTGAAACTTAATAAGTATACGAATATGGTTGTTATTAATGAACCAAGTGATTACGAAGTTTTTACAGGAAAAGAAACTGTATTTTCAAAAGAACACGATGCCATTTTTATTTTTGTAGAAACACTGGATGAAATGGTGAAACAAACGAATTATATTATTAGTAATAAAGAATTATTAATTGAAAAAGGATACATATTCTTCGCATATCCGAAAAAAGGTAATTCTCGCTACAGTACGTTTATTCACCGTGATGAGATGTTTCCAGCATTAAACGTTGGAGAAGATGGATATGTGGGAGAAAGCGATATTAAATTTGCGCGAATGGTAAGTATGGATGACATCTTTACTGTTGTAGGTTTAAAGCGTGAGAAGAAAAAAGCGACGAAAACGCCTGCAATGAGCCAATGTGTAGCTGATTATGCAGATCGAATTCAAGATGTTGAAGCTTTATTAGCTAATCATCCAAATGAACTTAAGTTTTATCAAAGTTTAACACCTGGATACAAAAAAGATTGGGCACGTAATCTGTTTTCTGTCAAACAAGAAAAAACACGTGAAAAACGTTTTGAAAAGATGATTGAGGTTCTATCACAAGGCTATAAAACAATTGATTTATTCCGCAAAAAGAAAAAATAAGATTAGGAAAGTCACAATGATGCAACAATTAATTGCGATGAGTACATTGAAAAAAGTATTCCTTCCATTATACTAAGGGATGTTCTTATATTTATATAATTAGTAAAAGAGAAAAGGTGTTTGAAATGAAATCGTATATTGTAGTTGGAGCGGGAATTTTAGGTGCGTCTACTGCTTACCATCTTGCTAAGGCTGGCGCGAACGTTACTATCGTGGATCGTCAACAAGTAGGTCAAGCAACAGATGCAGCAGCAGGTATTGTCTGTCCATGGCTTTCGCAACGTCGTAATAAAGCATGGTATAAAATCGTTAAAGGCGGTGCACGTTACTATTCTTCGTTAATTCAGCAATTAGAAGACGACGGTGAAACGGACACAGGTTATAACCGTGTAGGTGCAATTAGTTTACATACTGATGAGAAAAAATTAGATCAAATGGAAGAGCGAGCTTATAAACGCCGTGAAGATGCACCTGAGATTGGTGAAATTACGCGTTTATCAGCTGAAGAAACGAAAAAATTATTCCCGGCATTATCAGAAGAATATAGTTCTGTTCATATTAGTGGTGCTGCAAGAGTAAACGGAAGATTATTACGCAACGCATTAATAAGCGCTGCGAAAAAACATGGCGCAACTTTTTTAAAAGGTGATGCAGTATTAGTCCGTGAAGGTAATCATATTACGGGTGTTAAAGTAAACGATGAAACAATTTTAGCAGAGAAGGTTATTGTAACGGCTGGTGCATGGGCGAACGAAATCTTAAACCCATTAGGAATTAACTTCTTAGTTACGTTCCAAAAAGGACAAATTGTTCATTTGCAAATGGAAAATACAGCAACTGAAAATATGCCAGTTGTTATGCCGCCAAATGATCAATACATTTTAACATTTGACAATGGCCATGTCGTAATTGGTGCAACACATGAGAATGATACTGGTTTCGATCACCGTGTAACGGCTGGTGGTTTAAATGAAGTATTCCATAAAGCATTAACAGTTGCACCTGGCTTAGAAAATGCTACTATGCTTGAAACGAGAGTTGGATTCAGACCATTTACTCCAGGGTTCTTACCTGTAATTGGCCCACTTCCTAACTTTGAAGGTATTCTCGTTGCAAACGGATTAGGTGCCTCAGGTTTAACTGCAGGTCCATATTTAGGATCAGAACTTGCTAAGTTAGCGCTGGGACAACCAATTGAATTAGATTTAAATGATTATGACGTTGCAGGCGCAATTGAATAACATAAGATATAGAAAAAATACGCTAAGCAAATTCGATAGGAAATAAGCAGTTTTTTTCTCTGTTAAGAGTAAGACTATTTATGAAAAATAAAATACTTTAAAAATAAAGAGCTGACACCATAAACCTGCATTATTAAGGTGAAATTGTGATGTTTGCTCTTTATTTATATTTATTTAAAGCTTATTTTCGAGAGGAGGTTAAGCAATGAGAGCACCGTATCAAGTATTGATATTTCCTTATATAAAAACTGACGATTCTATTCAATACGCGATTTTCAACCGAAGTGATTATGCTTATTGGCAAGGGATAGCCGGTGGTGGTGAAGACGGTGAGATTCCTATTGAATCAGCAAAACGTGAAGCGTTTGAAGAGGCTGGTATTACAAGAGAATGTTCATATATACAATTAGATTCTGTGTCTTCACTACCAGTAGAGGATGTAGTTGGAGAATTCCTTTGGGGTGAAGAGGTTTATGTAATAAAAGAATTTTCTTTTGGAGTTAACGTCCCTACAAAAAACATCTCATTATCTAAAGAACACTTACATTATAAATGGTTATCCTTTGAAGAAGCAGTAACGCTTTTGAAATGGGATAGTAACAAAACAGCATTGTGGGAATTAAACAAAAGACTATTAAAACAATAAAAGTGTTAGCTAACAAAGATAGTAGTAGAACAAGAATTGAACAATTTAAAAAAATCAAATTTTGAATAAATGAAACCGTCAAAATAAGTGTTGATGCGGAACCAGCAGTTAATAACATTACTATTTTTCGTCCATTCTGTTCTTTTGAAGGTTTTATAAGTTCTGTAATCAACACAATCCATATTATGATAGAAACTATAGAAATAATATTTATAGACATATGTAACACATCCCTTCGTGTTTTTACATAAACATTTCTTTTTTATAAATTAAAAGCAGTGTAACAATAAAATATGTACAGCATTATAAATCAATATTTTCCTGTTAAACCACCTTTTTTAAATAGAAATACGACTGATAAAATAATAACAACAGCCTTCAAACTGCCCCAATATGGATAAATAGCATGATCTGTTAGATTAGCATGCTGAAAAATGTTCTCTAATCCAAAAATCCCAATAATGACCGCTAAAAGAAAAGCAGCTTTTCCAATAGTTGTATTACGATAGAGGGTAAATAAATATAGCGCAAATATAAGTGGTAAGATGATTTGTAGTAAGAGTGTCATAAGTAGCCCCCTAGTTTATTTATAATTACATTTTATACAAAAATGTAATAAAAAGGAATGCTACTTATTTGATACTAATAAGATCACTCTAATCATACTCTTCTATTAAAAAGAATATAAAGGGGTGTAAAGTTAATTGACAAAAGTTAAAGTTCGTTTACGACCCATTGTTCATAACATAAATTTACCCACTGTAATAAAAACAGCAATTCTTCCAGGTGAATCGGCTGAAAGGCTATTTATCGCAACGCAATTAGGAGAGGTTTTCTACATAGGAGATGGCGTCATAAAAACATTTTTAAATATTCGTCCGCGAATTATAAAATTAGGCACATCTGAAGAAGGTGTCTCTAGTAGTGGCTATGATGAACGAGGATTGCTAGGACTAGCATTTCATCCACAATTTTATCAAAACGGTTTATTTTATCTTCATTATTC
The DNA here is from genome assembly GCF_003812125.1 of Bacillus sp. FDAARGOS_527. Lineage (NCBI taxonomy): Bacteria > Bacillati > Bacillota > Bacilli > Caryophanales > Bacillaceae > Bacillus > Bacillus sp. FDAARGOS_527. The sequence continues at coordinate 1,814,128 of NZ_CP033795.1, read as the reverse complement.
AGTAGCTGGCACTCAAGGACCTAGTGCACTTTCTGAACAATTTAAACCGAATCCTTGTGACCCGAAAACTTTAAATTTAAAATGGCTAAATAGAGATACGCAATATGATCATATCGATACAATTGAAGAATGGATTTTACAATCAAACGGTCACCCTCAAAAACGTAGAACATTACTTCATATAAAACGCCCATTTTTTAATCATAATGGAGTAAATACTTTAAACTTTTCTCCAGAGACGGGGAAACTTGTTTTTACAAATGGAGATGGTGGCTCAGGTTATGATCCGTTCAATTTAAGCCAAGATGATTTAGAAATAGCAGGTAAAATTATTGAAATCGATGTAAGTAAAAATATATTCATAAATAATCCTCCAGTCGTTACACGCTTTAATGAACTTCCTCTATCTATACAAGAAACACTTACAGTAATTGCGAAAGGTGTTCGTAATATAACCGGTATTTCATTCCAAAGGTTTTATAATCAGTATATTAAATATGCAGGTAATGTCGGACAGGATATTGTAGAGTCTATTTTTTCATTTGTTCAATATAAACCAATCCGGGTTACCGAACTTGTTCAAATGCATGTAATGAGACTCACCCCCAATCAAGATGGATTTATTAATTTTGGTTGGAGAGGATGGGAAGGAGAATTGCCTACTTCTTTTATAAAACACTGTTCTGAAAATCCTACTTTTGATGAGAGAACAATGGCTTATTATAATGAAACAATAGAAACATCAGTGAAGCGAATTCAGCCACTCATTAGTTATTTTCATAAAGATCCAAGACCGGATAAGTTTGGAGGAACTTCACTAACAGGCGTTCAACCATATATGGGAACTGCAATCCCGAATTTACATGGTAGTGTTGTGTTTACTGACCTTGCTAGAAAAGAAGAGTCTCGGCCGCCAGTTAAAGGTGTATTAGCATATACTAGAGCAGGTACAGATGGTAAACATACTGATTTTCATGTTATTGAAACTGATTATGATTTTGGTACGCAAGCAGCTTATTATATGAGTTTAGGAACAAATTTGGATCAAACTAGGTTATATTTAGGAGTTTACGGTTCTATGAAAGTAACTGATTTTAACAAAGGTACCATTTTTGAAATTATCCCTTAATACGATATACACTCGTAGTTTAATCATACAAGGAATTCCCTTTGTTTTAAAACGTACAAGTTCTCCCCCTAAAAGCCTTTTATTGTATATTAACTCATAACAAGTAGAACGCAGCTCATAAACCACTAGTGAATGAATAAGATAGAAAGTGATGGATGAGATATCTTTAGGGGGTATTTTGATGAATCGATTTGTACGTTATTGGTGTCAACTTATGATAAAGAATAATGAGGACTTTGTTCATAAAAGAAAATTATCCCTAGCAAATAAAGTAGTCATTACAGCTTTAATGAGTGCTTTGGCCACCATGTTTCAAGCAGCAGGTAACTTAATTCCTGGTATAGGGTTATTTATTAGCCCTTTTGCGACGTTACCAATTTTTTTGGCGATTTGCTACTCTATTCGTGAGGGAGTACTTTCTTATTTCCTTACTATTCTCCTATTATTTATTATTGAGCCAAGTGAACTAATTGTTTTTCCCTTTACTACAGGTTTATTAGGTATAGCCTTAGGGCTTTCCTTTATACAATTCAAGAGGAGAATTTGGGTTGTTTCCTTTTCTGCAATTTGTCTACTTATAGGAATTATGATAGTTCTCGATATTTTCCGTTTTCCAGTACTTGGTCCTACTATTCATACAACTATGGATATAAAAATGATTTTATCAATATTTATACTGAGTTTTCTATACTGCTGGATCTATGCAGGGCTTTGTAGAATATTGTTGAATAGAGTATATAGAGTATGGTTTTAACACTTGTATAGAATGGAGACTTAAAACATGTATAACGTTGCAATTAGGAGACCAAATTCGGATGATTTAGAGGAACTACACTTATTTTTCCGTATAGTTATTACGAATACATATAAAGACGAAGGATTATCACAACTATTGGATGACATAGAAAATGAAATTAACATGAAAAAGCAATATTTGAAAACAGATTTTGATAGTAATGGAGAAAAACGTTACTTTTTATTAGCAATAGATACAAATAACGATAAAATCATTGGTACAATTGAAGTTGGTCCAGCAAGTACATTGATTAATAGTTGTACAGGCGGTGTACTTAAGGATTTGTATGAAATAGGAACTGTTTTTATACTGCCGGAGTATCAAAAAAAAGGGTATCGGGAGTTTACTACTAAATGCAATATTTCTTACGTTACTTAGCAAAGGTATAACAGAGTACTGTTTAGATAGTGGATACAAAAAAGCGCAAAGTATATGGACAAAGAAGTTTGGAGAGCCTAGTTATGTACTGAAAGATTATTGGGGAGAATCAAGTGATCATATGATTTGGAAGAAGAGTTTACATGATACACCTATAATATTTGAATTATAAAATGAAATATGGCTATGAACGTAGCTTTTCTTACATATGTATGCTATTATTTATCTTTATAATAAAAGAGGACGTGAATGAACTTGATTAAAATTAGTATCCCTGAAGTTGATGTTACAATTACTGAACGTAAACAAGTTATTAGAGGAGACGAGCCAAGAATTACGCCAATCAATGGTTTTATCGACTTCCACTTGTTCCCTAGAGATAAAGGCGGCATTTTTATGTTTTACAATATTAATGACGAACTACTTTTCGTAGGTAAAGCTCGTAAAATTAGACAACGTATTAAGAAGCATTTCGAAGACAATGTTTCTCCAATTAAAAATCACCGTGATGAAGTATACCGCATTGATGCATGTATCGTAGAAGATCCAACAGAAAGAGAAATTTACGAAACATATATCATTAATGAATACAAAGCAAAATATAACGTTGATAAAGTATTCTATAAATAAGCAATAAAAAACAATCCTAGCACATATACTGGGATTGTTTTTTTAGTTAGATTTATCCCTCATATTTTTCTCCTTTTTTTAAATGATTAGCAGCAATAAAACAAACTACACCTATACATATAAGTACAATTCCAATTGTTTTATGTTTTCCAAAAAAGAAAGGAATATCAGAAATAACATTTGTCATACATAACCCTACAAATACAAGGATAGGTCCTATCCACAGTAATACATTGCCGAATTTTGTATGTTTCCGCATAGTAAGCCTCCTCATCCCTTTTTACATATATATCCATGAATTGAAAGTAAATTCATAGAGAAATATAGTTTTTTTCATATCGAAAATTTAACCTTCATATATTGGTACAAGCAAACAAGAAAGGGGCCCATCATGAATTGGTTAGAAGCTTTTATATTAGGGATCATACAAGGTTTAACAGAGTTTTTACCGATAAGTAGTACAGGTCATCTTTATTTAGGAAGGCATTTGTTTCAATTAGATGAAGCAGGATTGTTTTTAGATACGATGCTGCACATTGGGACTTTACTTGCGGTGTTTATTTATTACAAAAAAGAATTTATATATTTAATCAAAAATCCGTTTTCAAAGCTGATGCTACTACTTATTGTTGGGACGATACCTGCGGTTGTAATCGGGTTGTTATTTAAAGACTTTTTTGAGGATATTTCAAAAACAGGTATTACGATTGGTTGGGAGTTTTTAGTGACCGGATTCTTCCTCTACATGGCGGATAAACAAAAGAATGGTCGTAAAAAAATGGATGACATTACATATAAAGATGCATTTATCATCGGTTCATTTCAAGCAGCGGCTATTTTTCCGGCTATTTCTCGTTCTGGTATGACAATCGTCGCTGCATTATGGAGGAAGTTAGACCGCGAAACCGCTGCTTACTTTTCTTTTTTATTATCAACGCCAGCTATTGTCGGAGCTATCATTTTGCAATTTGCAGATGTTTTTCAAGGGAAAGCAGAATCTATTTCTAGTACATCTTTAATTGTCGGGACGTTATCAGCAGCGTTTTTTGGATACATAGCCGTTTCATGGATGATTCAATATTTAAAACGTCACTCTTTAAAAGTATTCGCGTATTACGTATGGGGATTAGGTATTTTAATTTTAACGTTGCAATTTACTGATGTATTTTAAGTATAATGATAAAGAAGTTAATTTGTTTAAGATCCTGTTTCATTCATACAAGGCAGGATCTCTTTTTATTAAGGGGGAAAACATGTTTAATAAGGCTATCGTTATTGGTGGAAGTATGGCAGGAAAGTTCGCAGCAAAAGCATTATCAACTTCTTTTAAAGAAGTAATCATTATAGAAGCTGGTGAAAGATGGGATGGAAAGTCTTCGAGAAAAAGAGTTCCACAAAGTAATCATCCTCATGTGTTATTAAAAGGTGGAGAAAACGCAATTGAAGAATTGTTTCCTAATATTATGAATGAATTAATAAAAGCAGGTAGTATCGTAAATAACTTTACTCGTGATTTAAAATGGCATCAATTTGGTCTATGGAAACAGCCGTTCATAGGGGAAGTACATATGATTCAACAAAGTAGGTTTTTGCTTGAATGGCATATTCAAAAACGAATATATCAAATTTCAAATATCACCAGTAAATTTAAAACACTAGTGGAAGGGTTAATAGTAGACAGAAAAGCTAACAAAGTATGTGGTGTAAAAGTTAAATGTTTAGAGACAGACACACAAGAAGAAATACATGCAGATATTGTTGTTGATGCAAGTGGATTTAGTTCAAAAAGTATAGAGTGGCTACGAGAATACGAAATTGAAGTACAAGAAGAGAAAGTTCGTATTGATTTATTTTACGCAACGAAAATGTTTAAACTTAAAGAAAATGAGGAGTTAGACTGTTGTAATATGCTAATGTCTCCAAGTTTCCCTGACAATCCGCATGGTGTCCTTATTCAAACGATTGAGGATAATCGTTATTTTGTTACTTTCAGCGGGTATGCAAGTGAGAAAGCACCACAAACAGATGAGGAATTTTATAATTTTGCTGAAAATCTATCAATCTCCAATGTTACAGATTTCCTAAATAAAGCGGAGGCAATTTCAGATATCAAAACGTACAAAATTCCGTATCAAGTACGTCGGCGATTTGATTTAGTGAATAATCTACCCGAAAAATTGTTAGTAGTTGGAGATGCACATTGTCGTTTTGATCCTGTTTTCGGGCAAGGTGTTTCAGTTGCAGCTATGGAAGCTCACCAATTGCAGTTACTTTTACAAAGGAGACAAAAGCTCGATCATGCATTTACACAGCAGTTTTATAAAGAGACCGCTCATATCATACAAACTCCTTGGGAAATGACAACAACGGAAATATCACGTCATCCACAGCTAAAAAGAGAATTAACGATAAAACAAAAATTTCAGCTATGGTATACGAAACAAATATATCAACTATCTGCAACTGATTCTGATGTTTATATTCGATTAGTAAAAGTGATGAATTTAATTCGTAGTCCATTTCATCTTTTTCATCCGAAAGTGCTACTTGCTGTGTTACTGAAACGAAAGAAATAGCAGGAAAGTAGTTGATTAAAAAAGAATATATAACAGTTAGTAGATATAGAAGGGGTAATCGAAATGAAAATATACATAGAACAATTAAAGAAACACGATGCTAAGGATTTATTTACGTTTGAACTTACGAATAAGTCTTTTTTTGAAACAATGGTACCTAATCGTGGCTCGCAATATTTTGATTTTGAATATTTCCAAAAACTACTAGATAATTTATTAATAGAACAGGCGGATGGAGAATCTTATTTTTATTTAATTCGTAACGAAGAAAATGAAATTGTAGGAAGAATAAATTTAGTAGATATAGATTCGGAGACTCGAATCAGTTCGTTAGGTTATCGGGTCGGAGAAAAATTTACTAAAAAAGGAGTTGCAACTGCAGCCGTAAAATTAATTTTAGACGTAGCAAAAAATAATGAAATTAATGAGGTTCATGCTAAAACAACTTCTAATAATCTTGCATCACAAATTGTACTAGAAAAAAGCGGATTTTCTTCTTATCAAAACGAAGCAGATACAACATCTGTACAATTAAATGGGAAACAGGTGAATTTTGTACATTATATTTGGAGAAATAATTCGCGCTTATAAGAAGGGGGACTTATTCATGAATGATTTACGATATCCAATTGGGCAATTTACATACAAACGTCCTATAACGGAAGAAATGATAGATACATGGATTCAAGAAATTGAAGATTTACCTAATGAACTAACGAAAGCTATTAAAGATTTAGATCAGAAGCAGTTAGACACACCGTACCGCGTTGGTGGATGGACAGTTCGTCAAGTAGTCCATCACGTTGTTGACAGCCACATGAATAGCTATATACGCTTTAAATTAGCACTAACAGAAAAGAATCCAACGATTAAACCATATAAAGAAGAAAAGTGGGCAGAATTACCTGATTCTAAATTACCAGTAGATGTTTCATTAGTAATGTTAGAGTCATTACATAAAAGATGGGTTAACCTTTTATATTCTTTAGAACTTGAAGATCTAGAAAAGACATTTAACCATCCAGATACTGGTGAAACAAAACTTGCTGCTGCAATTGGACTATATGCATGGCATGGTCGTCATCATACAGCTCATATAACTTCATTAAGAAAACGACTAAATTGGTAACATGGAGATTACATTAGAGAAGGCAACAGAAAGTGATGCAGCAGTTTTATTTCAAATGCAAATAGACTCATTTAACCCTTTATTACATAAATATAAAGACTATGAAACAAACCCAGCAAATGAATCTATTGAAAAAACTATATTTAGAATAAATAATCCCAGCAGTAATTTTTATAAGATGATAATAGATTCGAAACTTGTTGGAGCGATATGTATATCCCAAAAAGAACTACCTTATAAATTTTGGATCAGTCCAATGTTTATTCATCCAATCTATCAAGGGAAAGGAATTGCTCAGAAGGTACTTATTTTAATTGAAGAGATGTTTCCAGAAGCACGAAGTTTTGAACTTGCTACGATTTTAGAAGAAGAAAGAAATTGTTTTCTATACGAAAAGATGGGATATAAAAGAACAGAAGTAACTAAGAAATTAAATGATAAAACTACACTTATTTATTACAAAAAAGAAAGGTAAAGCGTTTAAAATACGCTTTACCTTTTTATGTTATTTTAGATTAAATATACAATTTTAATGTATATTCTTCCAAAATAATCGGATTAGTAATTTTTAAAATGAATAAACATGCAAAAATACACTATTTCGTCGTATATGTTACCAACGCTTTTTGAATGCTTAAAACACTATCGTCACCTTTAAATTCTTTCGTAATTGGTGTACTCAAACTAGATACCCAAATTTTAAGTTCTGCATCTAAATCAAAATGCCCAGCTGTTTCAATGCTAAATTGTGTAATGCTTTTATAAGGGATAGAATGATACTCAGTTTTTTTACCTGATATTCCTTGTTTATCTACTAAAATAAGACGACGATTTGTAAATACGATTAAATCACGAATTAATTTATAAGCATGTTCAACTTTCTCATCGTCTAACATAATCTTCTCTAAATCACGTTCTACACTTTCTGTACTCGTATTTGATGCATTTCCTAAAATACCGCTAAATAAACCCATAGGAAATTCCTCCTCCATTATTTGTGGAATGTATTACTTATATTGTACCATGCTATTTACTAAGAAATTATGATATTACTTTAGTAGTTTCTGGTTATTATTGCAATTCATTTATATAACCTCATCTTAATATCTTATGCTAATATGTAAGTAAGAAAAAAAAGCAGAGGGATATAGCATGAAAAATATCGGTTTAGTATTAGAAGGCGGAGGAATGAAAGGTTTATATACTGCAGGCGTACTCGAATATTTTATGGAAAAGAACTTATTTTTCCCTTATGTAGTTGGTGTATCCGCTGGAGCTTGTATGGGAGCAACTTATTTATCACGTCAAAAAGGGAGAAATAAAAAAGTAAATACAGAGTTAGTAGCAGATCATCGTTATATATCTTATCGAAATTTAATTCGAAAACGTGAATTATTCGGAATGGATTTTTTATTTGATGAAGTACCTAATAAAATTATACCATTTGATTTTCAAACTTTCTTAAACTCAAATGAACAGTTTGTTATAGGAACGACTGATTGCGAATCAGGACAAGCTATTTATTATAATAAAGCAGAACATGGAAATGATATTTTAAAAATCATTCGTGCATCTAGCTCAGTGCCGTTTATAGCACCTGCTGTAGAATATGATAATCGAAAATTGCTAGATGGAGGAATTATAGATCCTATACCAGTTTTAAAAGCGCAAACTGATGGTTATGAAAAGAACGTTGTAATTATGACAAAACCAGAAGGATATGAGAAACAGCGAAATAAATTTTCTGGCCTAGCTAAAATTTTATATAGGAAATATCCAAATATCGCAGAATCTTTAGTTGAACATTATCGTTTTTATAATGAGACGATATCTTATATGAATCAAATAAAACAAAAAGACAACTTTTATATTATTCAGCCTAGCGTACAGCTTCCAATAAGCGGAATAGAAAGAAGTAAAGAAAAGCTCGTTAATTTATATAATCTTGGCTATACAGATGCTCAATATCATTATGAAAACTTATTAAATTGGATAGAGAAATAAAGGGGTGGAAAGTTGAAGTTAGGAAAAAGGGTTATTTTTAATGAATTGCAGAAAATGCCTAGTCTGCTGTATAAACCGTTTCCTTATCGTGCTACAGCAAAATTGCAGCGAGACTTAAAAAGTAAATTTACCGAAGATGATTGTATAAACGCTGATTTTAATCATTATTGGATGCATACAGCAGCTACTTTAAATTCTATACTAAATGGAAACGTACAGAACATTACGTTTCAACAAATAAAGTGGTTAAGAAAATCGTTTTTTGAGTGGTTTCCGCAATATCGTTTTTTAGAAACAGAAATTGTTAAGTATCCCATTTTGTATAGAGATTTCATGAATTATGAAAAGACTCGAAAACTATTACTTTATTACCTTACTGGTTAAAAACGTACAAGTTATGCTGCTTGTACGTTTTTTGTTCATAAAATATACAATATTTACAACTTATCCATGTAGGTATTTTAACGAGAAAAAAGAAGTACATATAGAGAATGTGTGAGGGAGGAGATAGAAGTTTGTTAGCTGTTTTCCTTTCAATTCATGTCCAACTCAAATATTTCGAGTAAAATTCGCTTCTAAATGGTATTATCAAATATCAAGAAAACTAATTTAGAAACGAAGAAGGGACAGGTTTAATATGGAAAACGTATCAAATGTAGATAAAGTAGAATCAATTAAATCTTTACAGTCAACAATCCGTAAACTTGAAAATGCGCTATCTCAAATGACTCAAAAAGGCTCAAACACTACTTTAGTGAAAAAAAGACTCAAAGCAGCTAGTATCGGCTTAGCTATGTTAGAAAGTATTTGGAATCAAGAAACCCATCATTACACGCAAGAGGATTTAGCAGACGCTCGAAATGTTCTAATCGGTTTGCTTCCATCAATTGAAAAGATTTATGTTAAGTCAAAGCTCGGGAGTCCTCAAAGAACTCTTTTAGAAAGAAGAATAAAATCATTGGAACTTTCTATTCAAGCAATTGATCATTTTTCTAATCAATAACTTCTCTAAACACATAACTTACGACTACTTTTATATAGGGATTCTAATGAAAAACTACATATAGAATACTACAAAGGAGGAAGAGAGGTGACTACAATAATCAGTCCTAAGTTAGAGAAGCTTAAAAATCAATTAAAGAATGGAAACGAAAAAGCTCTTTATACTTTTTTGGATGAAATCAAGTCAAATCATACACCACTAGTAGAACAATGTCCTATAGATAATCAGTATAAACTTATAACGTATATATGGTTAGGTGATCAAAATACTGAAAATGTTTATGTAGTCGGTAGTTTTCCTGGTTGGGATTTGTCTGTAAATCAATTACAACGATTGTTACAGACAGATATTTGGTATGTTACGTTTAGGACGAATAAAAGGTTCATTTCAACTTATTATTTTACAGTAAATGATTTTTTCAAAAATGATTGGAGAAAGCGTAGTGAACAGTACCGACTAGACCCATTCAATGAAAATGTATTTGGAGAAGGTGCCAATAAAGCGTCTGTGTTAAAAATAGATATGGAAGTGCAGTATAGCAGTCGTTTTCCTTCAAATGATTATCCATCCGGAAAGATTGAAACATATTCTTTTTATAGTTCGATTTTAAATAACACACGTAAAATTCATATTTATACGCCTCATGATTATTCTCACACTTCACATCTTCAAGAACTTCTCATTGTATTTGATGGGAATTCATTCATTAATGACCTTTCAATCACAAAAACACTTAATTATTTAATTTACGAAAAAGAAATCCCATCGTGTATTGCTGTTGCCATAGATCCTGTTGATAGATTAGAAGAGCTAACTTATAACGATAAAATGAATACATTTTTAAGGAAGGAATTACTTCTGTGGATTCAGGCTAAGTATCGTGTGCATAAAGAAGCGAAACATACAACAATTGCAGGTTTCAGTCTTGGTGGCCTAGCAGCTTTTTATGCAGCACTTCAAAATCCATATATTTTCGGAAATGTGTTGTCAATGTCTGGATCCGTACATTGGGAAAAGGATAATTACGAAAATACAATTCCTTGGATTGAAAATCAAATTTCATCAATAGATTTTAATACGACTCATCTCAATTCTTACATAGCAGTAGGTGAACTTGAAAACGAACCTCTTTTAACGGCTAATAAACGGCTATATAGAGCTTTAGAAGAAAAGAAATACCAAACCCCTTATGAAGAGTTTCAAGGCGGACATGATAGCGTGTGGTGGCGAGAAAAGCTATTCGATGGATTAAGGGCATTAGAACTTACAAAAACGACACTAAAAAATAAAAAGGAGAGAGAATCTATGAATCAAGAAGAACTAGATAAAAAACTAAAAAAAGCAAGAGATTTTAGTAAAAGATGAGAAAGTTTGGTCCTATACGTATGAGGATCATATTAGTTCTATCGTTAAAGAAGCAGAAAAGAAAGGGTCTTTTGATAATTTACCTGGTAAAAGAAAAGAAAGGGTCTTTTGATAATTTACCTGGTAAAAGAAAAGAAAGGGTCTTTTGATAATTTACCTGGTAAAAGAAAAGAAAGGGTCTTTTGATAATTTACCTGGTAAAGGGAAACCACTGAATCTTGATAAAGATCTTTCGTACAATCCTGAAAAACAACTGTATAGAACTTTGAAAAATAATCATGTTTTACCTAGGTGGATTGAGATTTCAAAGGAAATTGATGACTTAAAAGAAAAACTAAAAGAAAATACAAATACTGCAGAAGCAGCGAATTTAATTCGGACTATTAATAAAAAGGTTTTAGAACATAATTTACTTTGTCCAGCAAGTGCGCAAAAAACGAGGGTGAAAACGGACTTTTAACAATTTTTCATGAAGCTATCTCTTGCTATATAATTAAGTAAGGCATTTTCAATTCATTATGAAAGGGAGGCAAATGTGATGAAAAATACGTATCAACTTCAAATTCCGAAAGAACTAGAGCAGTATCGTAGTATTTTAGAAGAAAGTGTGAAACCGTATATTAAAGTGACTGGAACGAAAGCAGAGACAACTCTTTTTGAGAGTAAGTTTGGTGGTTATCCGTATTTACCTATAGATCAAGAGCATCCTAAAGATTCAAATGGACAACCTATGATGTTACTTGCACAGTTAAACTTTGAAGAAATTCCGCATGTTGAATATATGCCCCAAAAAGGAATATTGCAGTTTTTCGTAAGTACTGATGATGAGCTTTATGGAGCAGATTTTGATCACCCAACAATCCAAAAAGACTTTCGAATTATTTATCATTCTAAAATTACTGAAGATTTAAATAAGGTAATTACTGATTTTAGTTATTTAAACATTTTAGAAATAGAAGACTTTATCATACCTGAAGCAGCAAAATTACAATTTGAATTAGATTATCAACCCATAACATCTAGAGATTATCGATTTGAAAAGATGTTTAGTGAGGATATTGATTGGGAAGAAATTGTTGATGAAGAAAATAATACAGAATTAGGCGAACTGTATGATGATTTATGTAAAGATTTCGGACATAAAATTGGTGGTTATCCATTTTTTACACAGACAGATCCAAGGGAATGGGAAGAAAAATACCAACAACATGATATATTATTACTACAAATCGATACAGACGACTCATTAAATATTATGTGGGGAGATTCTGGTGTTGCTAATTTCTTTATTAAAAAAGAAGATTTGTTAAATCTAGATTTTTCCAATGTTATTTACAACTGGGATTGCTACTAAAAAGATATAAATGAAATACTAGCAAGCTAAAAAATCTTCCTGAAGGTGAGGGAGATTTTTTTATGTTAAAAATAAACGTTATGTTAACTAGAGTGTAAGATAATACGAATAATAAAAGTCAAGCGTAAATAACAGAAATAACAAGAAATAATGTAAAGTTGTAAAACGTGTGTAAATAGCAATAAATTTATAAAGTACAACATAAAATAAAATTATTAATTTATATTTTGTAAAAAGATTTTTCCGCATAAAAAAATTGTTACTGATCAAAAATGTTTTTGATTCGTTAAATCTTAATCAATAATCGATTAAGATTTGCTGTGATGAATTTATAAATAAAAAAAAGCTAAAAAACTGTATAAATGCGTTTAAAGAAGATTTTATGTGAATCTCACTAAAAATCTCTGTTTCGTCTCATTAAGTATAGTTTACTTGGTTTTTGATACCTGATATTGCTTTGTTTATGTAACTGCCTATAATATATATTATGTTAACTTACTAAAAATAATAAACTTATTAAATGTTAGTTTTAGGTGTTATGCTCCCCTTTTTCACTGAATTAGTAATGTGTGACTGATTGTGTAGTTATTCGCTTTATCCGCTATATAAATTAGACTTTAAATAATAAAAATACGTTTTTAAAATTAGTTTGCTACAGCAATTGCTTCAATTTCAATTAATAAGTTATCGTTAATTAACTTTCTAACTTCGACAGCTGAACTTGCTGGTGGATTATTAATGTCAATGTATTGATCTCGAATATCTCTAACAATGGCCATTTGAGAAATGTCTGTTAAGAAAAATGTTAGTTTTACTACATCATTGAAGTTTAAGTCTGATGTTTCTAATGCGATTTTAATATTTTCAAATACTTGTCGTGTTTGTGTAGCTAAATCATTAATTCCAACAATTTGACCGTCTGTATTAATTGCTACTTGTCCAGATATGTAAATCGTTCGTTTAGCGTTACTAACTTCCACTACATGTGAGTATCCAAAAGTTGGTGGCATCGTTTCTGGATTGATAAATTTCTTTTGCATGGCTCTTCTCCTCTTTAAATATCTTGTTTTCTTTATATTAGATTTTAAATTCAGATTATCCCTTTTTTACTATAATAATTATTTACCGTTCAGCTGCTACATTTGTAAAAGTATATTATCACTTTAATTTAAAGTTATTGATGGATTATGTACGTTTGATTTTTTTGTGTGCTTGTTATAATTACACCTTGTTTTATTAATTCTTCAGTTACTTTTGTATAGAAAAAGTGATACCACCAGATAAAAAACTCTTCATAAGTAATTTCTTTTGAGTATCTGCTGCCGGCAAAGTATTGTTTTAAAAGTTTATCGTTTTCATTAAACAATAAGACTAAATCTTCACTGATTGTGTTTGCAATTTCGTTAAGCGTAGATAAGTCTGTTCTTTTAAACACCGGGATAACAGGTTGTGAATTTTGATATAAGCCTAATTTTTCGTAAACTACGTTTAAATGTAAGTCTTTTTGTCTATCTGCTGCTACGAAACCTTTTACTAATTGCTTTTTCTTATAATTAATATCAGTATTAGTGTTTTGAAAATATTCTTCAAATATTTCGTTGTTTGCTGTTATTAAATTTAATGTTGAATATCGAGAATTTCCATAAAGACCAATTTGAACTTCTCCTAAATCTAAATATGTATTACCATACATCCCGAAAGCCTCTATATCTGTTAGTTCTTGTTCTTGAATAGCATAATAATATCGATTCTTATTTCTTAAAGGTCGTTTCTTTTTTAAATAGTTTCCTTCAATGTAATTTATTTGTCCAAAATCTAATAACACACCACTATACAATAAAAGACTATAAGATTCTCTAGATAAATGATTAAACGTGTCGATTCTTTTTGAAATATCTTCAATATGACTTGAATGATTTTCAATGATCTTAAGTGTTGGTTTAATTAGAGGTTCACAAAGGTTATAAAGCTTTTCTCCTTCACAAGCTGTTATAATCATACACGTTGGATAGTACCTCCCTCCTATTTGTTTCAATAGCCCCTCTGCTTCTAATAAATTAACGAGCTTTTCAAATTCATCATTCGTCCAATTTAACATCATTTTTATAGCATTTGACTCAAAACCAAGATGAATCAATACAAGTAAATATTGAAGTTTCGTTCCTTTTATTTTTATAGATGGTGAATTATCTCCAGATGAAATCATTTTAGTTTCATAAGCTGTATGTAATATATTCTCCGGACTATTATTAGTGGGCATTTCATATTCCCTCCCTTACGAGTAAATTTATTGTAAAATCTATGTATTTACTAAGTTCTATAAACGAAAATAAATATCCTCTAATAATATCAAGTTAGAAACCTTAGCATAGATATACTAAGGTTTCTTGCATTTTTATAATGAATGAATTCTTTCATAGTCTTTTTTAAATTGATTATCATTTTTTAACCAACGTTTAAAAGTGGATTCGCTTATTTTTAAATTAGAGCAAGCTGTAGCACTACATTTATTTTTCATATATTCTTTAAGGAAATTTTGTTTTCTTTGTTTAACGGCAGTTTGAGTTTGTTTTAATTTTCGGTCTTGTAATTGGTCTAAACTCAGACTTTCTTTCTGAAACACTTCATATTTTCTATGCAAATAAATATCTTTGTCTTTATAAATCCAATTTGAAAATAGTTGTATTGATCTTCTTCCAGATAAAATAACGCGATAATGTTTGTTTTGTTTTAGTAAATCGACTCGTAAATTGCGA
This sequence comes from Bacillus sp. FDAARGOS_527, assembly GCF_003812125.1. Classification (NCBI taxonomy): domain Bacteria; kingdom Bacillati; phylum Bacillota; class Bacilli; order Caryophanales; family Bacillaceae; genus Bacillus; species Bacillus sp. FDAARGOS_527. The sequence goes on along the minus strand of NZ_CP033795.1, from coordinate 1,799,008 downwards.
TTTTGAAGAATTTGATGTAAAGAATTCATAAAGCTATATGATCCTCCTACAAAGCTTACTGTATAAGTTTCATACTTGACGTAACCATCCCCATCAAAATACCCTCGCACAAAATGATGTAAATATTCTTCTGGTACAAAAGGAAATTCAATGTTAAAAGATTTACATGGATTAATTCCATGTATGTTCATAAGGTCGTCTTTTATTGTTTTGCTATTAATGTTTAGCATATATACGCCGGTCTTTTTGTTTTGGTAAAGTGGCTGGTTTGTTTTTAGTTCTTTTTTTATGTCTACTAAAATATAACTTTCTTTTTGTGATATACTGACGCATTGATTTTCTTTTGGTATAACACCGTCAGCTGCTATAAATCCTAAAATATAAGCCATGTTATTTGACCACGTTTTAAAATAATCTTCTGCTATAGCATACTTCCTCTTCCAACTCCCTATAGCACGCCTTGGAACGTTATTGTCTGTTAAAACCATACGTATATACCTAGCAGACACATTGGCAAGCGTAGCTATTTCTGAGGTACTCTTCCCTTCTGTATATAGCTGAGTTATTTCAGATTTCGATAGTTTACATTTTGATTTCTTTTTTCTCTCTATTTGCACTTACATCCTCTCCTTTCTTTTACTAATTAGAGACATATTTTCTTCTTTAACATACAACGAAACGTATGTTCTTTGTTACTTGTAAGAAGAAATTTACTAAATTAAAACAATTTACATTTACTTAGTATTCGTTTTATCTGCTGCTGCATGGTTTTTATTTTGTATATAAAAATAATGAATTTGACAAATTTATTAAATGTACTGCAATTACGGTGAAAGATAAAATGATTTCGTTTAAACTACAAATAGCCACAGTTTGGAGATGCCTCTTCCCCGTTTCCTCTGTTTAATAGTAAACGTTATAGTGGTGCTTTTTCTTTAGAGCATGAAGATCTTCAAGAGATTGATGCAAAATACGGTCCATTCGATCTTACGTTAATGGAATGCGGGCAATATGATCCAAGGTGGTCTGCAATTCATATGTTGCCTGAAGAAACAGTACAAGCTCATATTGATGTACAAGGAGAATTACTTCTTCCAATTCATTGGGGTGCTTTTACATTAGCGTTACACGAATGGAGTGACCCGATAGAACGTGTTACGAAAGAAGCTAACCGTTTAGGAGTTAAAATTACAACGCCTCAAATTGGCGAATCTATTACGTTAAAATCTACAGACTATCCTAGGTATGCTTGGTGGCAAAAAGTCTAATTATAATAAAAAGCGAATCTGTCTTATATAAAAGATTCGCTTTTTACTTATTGATTATAATGTATCGTTGACAAACTGATTAAACTTGTCTATTTCTTCAACAAATGGATTATGATTACTTTCTTCAAATTTAGTTAATGTTGCGTTCGGGATTAAATTTGCTATTTCACGAGAAAATATGTAGGGACATTGCGCATCATGCTTACCACAGTATATAAAACTTGGGATTTTTACGAATTTAAGTTTCTGACGAACATCATAATCTTTATATTCAACTTGTCTAAAATAATTTAACCGATTGCCAACTGTCTTTCCGCTATTCGGCAATTTTAATGCCTCTTCAAGCTTTTCTTCAGAATAAAAAGACATAAGTGCCCACTCTCTACTTAATGCTTTTCTTTCTTCTTGTACTGTACTATCATCATTTAATGCATTCATAATTGATACGATTCTATTAAATTTTACATTTTTACTACAGTATATACTATCTTTATGAGATGCATATTCCTTGCTCGCCGCTGCGCCACCAACAATTATTTTCGTTAAACTTTCTTGTGCTTCAGTCGCATATACAAGAGCTAACATCCCTCCTGTCGAATGACCAGCAAACCCCCACTTATTAATATATAAAGCTTCTCGAATCGCTTCTAAATCTTTAATCGTTTCGGTCATACTATATTCAGAATCAGTTTTAGCCGAATCTGAATTGCCACATCCCTTTAAGTTAACTAAATAAACACTATAATGGTCAGTAAATGGGTTTGCAAAAGTATTTCCATTATCATTATACTCACTATACAAATGAGTAACGCAAAGTGGAGGTCCTTCTCCCTTTTGAAAATATTCAAACTTTCCTCTTGGAGTTTTGATAATATTTGTTGTCCACATATCGAATCTCCTATCTGAAATTTTCATTTTCTCTTAGTTTGTTATTTATAAGCGAATAGTATTATATAAAGAAGTAAGTAACCTATCCTGCTTAACTAATTTCTGATTCCTATAATTTATTAATTTATGATTAGATAAAATAAAATTATGCTCTAATATGAATTCATTGTGGAGCACTTCAACTAAAAATTTAGGTATCATCTCTCCTACGCCGTAATTATAATCACTAAGAATCCAAGAAATCTCTTTCCAATCTAGAATTCCTTCTGAGACTTTTTTTGGAGTGTGATATATAAATTCATGAAGTAACTCTACTAGATAAACATACATTCCGCCAGAATATGAAGAATCCTCCCATTTAATAATGCCTTTAAATTGAATTTGATCATGCGTAACTTTTATATTAGTCTCTTCTTTTATTTCACGAATCACATTTTCTAACGGTGTTTCTCCTTTTTCTATCTTTCCTCCTACCCCGTTCCACAATCCTTTTACAGGGTCATATTTTCTATTTAGCATAAGTATCTCTTCATTTCTTTTTATAAAACATAAAGTGTGCTTGTACATAATGTGATTCCTTCCTCCGTTTTTAATAAGCTCTAACTGGAGATATAAGATGGATTGCTGCACATTGTGTCCCTGCTTCAATTAATATTGGTCTCATAGAACCGCTGAAACTTAAAGTAACCGTTTCTTCTTTTATTGCCCTTAAAGCATCCAACATAAATCGTCCATCGAAAGATATATTGAATTGTTTTTCACCTTGAATTGCATCTATCTGTTGTGTCTCAGATATTTTTCCAATCTGAGAAGCATTAGAAGAAATTTGAATTGTAGATTCGTTTACAATTTCTAAGTTAACATTGTTATTTGCCCATTCACTTGCTAATAAGCTTGATCGATCTACCCCTTGTAACATTCTTTGTCTATCTATGTTAATGACGGTTTGAAATTCATTTGGAATGAGAGTAGAAATATTAGGATATTTCCCTTCAATTAGTCGTGAATATAACGTAGTTGTGCCGAATGTAAAAATAATGTGACTTTCTGATAGATAAATAGAAACGAATTCTAAATTGCTGTTCATTAATTTTAAAAGCTCATTAATGGTTGCACTTGGTACAATACAATTCGCTTTCATATTAGTAGAAATTAATGTTTCACGTATAGCTAGTCTATGAGAGTCAGTTGCAGCGCATATTAATTTGTTATGGTCTAACTCGATATGTACTCCAGTAAGAACGGGTCTAGATTCATTTTTCGCTACTGCAAAGACTGTTTGTTTAAACGCATCAATCAATTGTTTTGTTTCTATTTGTATTTCTGCATGATCGTCTATTTGTGGTACGTTAGGAAATTCATTCGCTGGAAAGCCATTTAAGTTTAATGTGATTTCTTCTGATTGTATGGTAATTGTTTGCTCATTCTTACTTTTTATTACTATATCGCTTGGCATTTTCTTTATAATTTCAATGAAGTATTTTGCAGGTACAACAATTGTTCCTGCTTTTAAGGTAGTCGTAATTTGTTCGTCATCCATGGAACTAGGGATGAATTTTTCGATGAAAATATTTGAATTACTTGCGATTAAAGTAATTCCAGATTGATCTGCAGTTATTTTTATACCGGATAGTATAGGAATTATAGCTTTGGTAGATATTGCTTTACTTACTTCTGAAAGTGCTTGAGTGAAATGTTTATGATTAACGATAAACTCCATTTTTTCCCCGCCTTACATGAAATGATAGTTTTATGAAGATTGATGAATGATTGTTCCGTTAAAAAAGTAAGGTACTGTTTCTTTCCTTTGTAATATATTTAATAAGTGTTCTGGTATACGTAAATGCGGTTCTGCTCTATGTAATTCCATCCAAGTAATCTCTTCAATTTCTTTTGGCCTTGTTATATTTGTTTCCCCGCCGATTATTTCACCTAAAAAATTAAAGAATATTGCATGGTGTCCTCTCTCCTCGAAAAAAGCTTCGCTAATGTAACAAATACCCTTTACAGTTATATGTAGACCGGTTTCTTCTTTCACTTCCCGAATTACTGCCTCTTCTAACGTTTCTCCCAATTTAACCGCGCCACCTGGTAGTGTGTAATAAGAACCATTCTTCCCTTTGTTTTTAACCATTAAGATCTTTTCGTTTGTTTTATCGTATAAAAGTGCATATGTAACATTTACTTTCTTCATCTAAGTCCACCTCTAATAATGGGAATTTTCTATCTTTGTTACATTCTACCATTTAATCGTTTTAAAATATAAAAAAATTAATAGAGTATTTCATTTATCTACCCTTAGTAAAGGTAATAATTGATCCCCCTTCATTTCTAAATAAAAAGAACGTATTTTGAAAGTAATTATTCAACGTACGCTCTTTATGATTTGATTGATTCATTTTGGGATTCTATATATTTTCTAACCTTTTTTCCAAATAGTATCGATTATGCCCTTTAGGGTGATCTTCACTTACTCCAATTACTTTATATCCATGTTTTTTATAAAAAGCAGGTGCCTGAAAGCTAAAAGTATCTAAATTGATTAGGCTACACTCTTTTTCAAGTGCAAATTCTTCAATAAGTTTTATTAACTTGGTTCCATAACCTTCGTGTCTATATTCTTCAGAAACCCATAAGAAATCAACATGTACGTGGTGCCAAAATGTAATTCCAGTTATTCCGCCTACTATTTCTTCATTTTCATTTTTCACTATAAAACTAATTTTTTCTGAAGGCTTTTTCTCTTCATCTGAAATATATTTTTGATTATATTCAATTACTTTTTCTCTTATGTAATCACTATCTTCTTGGACCCATTGTTTTACTATTTTCATTTTAATTATCACGCTCCTTTTAAAGTATCTATTCAATTTAATAATCGTAATATCCTGTCTAACTTAATTGTCGTAGTGCACTGTTTCATTTCACTAAAATTTAAAAAAGCCGTACTACATTTTATTTGTAGTACAGCTTTTTACCGCGTTTGATTCTTTTTACTTAAAACTTCCGTTAGTTTGAACGTATTAGTACAATAATTCAATTGTATTACTGCGAAAAAGAATGAACATTCCTAAACCAATTAGAACAATTGGAACGATAATATGACAATTTCTCTCAAGTACTTTAGCTAAAATAGGAGCTCTTAACAATGTGTAGCTAATAAAACACCATATTGCTATCATGCAAAAAAAGATAATTAATGTAACAAAATTTGCTTCCAAGGATTGACTAGTGAACATTGGTATATAAATTGAGATATTATCAGCTCCATTAGCTAATGTAATCGCAGCTACTTTAAATAATGAGCCAGAAGTGTTATCAATGACTTCATTACTTTTGTTAGAACGAAGCGAGAATAGTCCTTTAATCCCCATATAAATTGGCACGAATCCTAATAATCCGATCCACGATATAGGAATGAAAAAAGAGCTTAAGGAACCAATAATACTTAGAAAAATAATTACACTAAACCCCAAATATTGTCCAATAACAATATAAAGTTCTTTTATCTTAGTTTTCCCCTGGAAAGTTCTATCTTCTTCCTTACATACTCCTGTCTTTACTTGTGAAAATAAAACAAGGAGTATAAAAATATCATCAATATTTGTTGAAGTAAATGCAATAAAAGAAGAAATTATAGTTATAACCAAAATAAGCCAACTACCTTTATAATGAAATGTATGCCTACTAGCGAAGCGGATTAACTGTAGTTTTTTATCAATATTTTGATTCTTTTATAAAACAATATGAATATTTTACTTATCTGCTACTTGATTCGTTAATAAACCACTTTATTGCTTCTAAAATATTAAGTAAGTGTATTCTTCCTACACAATGGCTAAAAAGGGAAAATCAAATGTTGTGTAATATAAAAAGAGCCCTTTATGAGGACTCTTTTTAAACTTAAGCTACTTTTCGATATAAATGTTGTGTTTCTTTTTTCTTTTCTGCTTTTGGTGGACGAATTAAAATAGATATAACGAAAGAGATAACAGAAAGTACGCCGATTATAATAAAGGTTGGTTCAAATCCTCCAAGAAGCGCCCCGATGAATGATCCTGCAAGTGCACCAAATCCGAAACCTTGGTATACAATCCCATAATTTGTACTATGATTTTTCAATCCGAAGAAATCTCCAACAATAGCTGGGAATATAGTGATATTACCGCCAAAGCAAAAAGCAACACTTGCTACACATGCGAAATATATGCCGTAATTTAGCGGAATGAAACTTAATGTAAAGACTGACAATCCAATGATAATAAACGTTGCAGAAACGATTTTCATTCGACCTATTTTATCTGATAACGTTCCAAGAACAATACGACCTACTGTATTAAAAATTGCAATCATTGCAACGGCGTTAGCGGCAGTTGCTGCGCTAAGTCCAACGAGCTGCACTCCGATATCTTTTACCATACCGATTAAATATAGACCGCCCATACACGATGTGAATAGCATAAAAAACAAAAGATATACTTGTTTCGTCCGCATCATTTCACGCGGATTATAGTCATTGTGTAATGTTTCCGTTACAGCATTACTTACAATTGCCTCACGTAAGAAGAACGATCCAATTAATACTAAAAGCAAAACGATAATGCCCCAATATAAAAAGGCTTGTGATACACCAAGGCTGTCGATCAGATTTCCGTTTATATATCTAAAGATTAAGCTGCCCATTCCATATGCTGATACAGATATACCTGAAATAAGCCCTTTCCGATTCGGAAACCATTTAATTAAATTAGATAGTGATGTGATATAAGCAGTTCCATCGGCATAACCAACTACTACACCAGCTAATAAATATAGTAATGGTAAGGAGGAAACTTGTGAACTTAGTATTAAACCGAGTCCCAGCACAATCCCTGCAGTAGCGATGAGTTTTCGAAGCCCTAATTTTTGCTGTAACTTTCCTGCAAATAATGTTGAAAATGATAAAGAGAAGCTTGTAATGGAGAAAGTTATAGCAACTGAATTAAGGTTCCATCCAAACTTACTTACAAGGGGCTGATTAAATAAACTCCATGTATAAATTGTTCCAAGGCCAATTTGAACAATGATTGTACCTAGAACAATTAGTAACGGATTTATAGAAGTTTGTTTCATACTAACTGTCCCCTTCTTTTATCGTGACATGAATTTTCACAGTTAGTATAACCATCATAAAAAGCAAGATACTGCATGAAAAATGGAAATTGAATTCATGTACACAAAAAGACACTCCGTTATGAAGTGTCTTTTTGCAGGTTATATTAGGTTTACTTAAAGAAAGCTTTGTTAAGATAAGACATTTTCAAATGCTTATGTATATAGAGTACCAAAAGTTTTCAATCATGTGATGGGACTTAAGATGTATTTTTGATTCATCATATGGTCGGATAAACGAAAAATTAATATTCAATTTCATCAAAATCTTTCGGCTGCGGTACCGTTTGCATATTAGCTGCATCTTTTGGATCGCTATAGATCGCATTTTGCTCTGTATTTACATCTTTTATATTTTGCTTTTTATTTTTGTTCACTTTATCTTTCACTTTCAATCACTCCTTTTTGTTATAGGAGTAATTATGCCCTATTACTGTTACGAAATGTATCAACGACTAAATTACTAAATTCACGTAAATAATATAAATAATTATCACCGCCGTAGTTGTATCTTTTATTATACATTTTCGCAACAACTACATTATATTCAGGTATTACTAATATAGTTGGTCCCGTAATTCCTAATATCTGATACGAGCCTTTTGGTACACGTTCGCCTAGTTCACTTAATTGTGCAGGTTCATTTTGAACGAACCAAAACAAGCCATTTTGTGGTAGCTCTTTATTTGCATATGTTGGACTCTGCAAACTCGTAGCGATTTTTATAACTTCTTTTGGAACAATTTGTTTATCATCTATCATACCTTGATTTAAATGAAGGTTGCCCCACTGTGCAAATTCTCTAGCGGAGACAAACAGATTTTTTTCAGTACCGTCATCTACTGTACCAATTTCACTAATTGCGTCTTTATTTGGATCATCAACAACTGCAACTAAATTATCATCTTGCTGTATTCTCCATCCTGTTTCTTGGAAATTAGCAGGTTTAAACACACGCTCTTTTAACAATTCAGGAAAACTTTTGTTATATAGCTGATAAATAAGACGTGTCATCATTCTTACATTAATATCTCTATACGCCCATCCTTGCCCCGGTTCAAATTCACGAAAAATTATCCCGTCATTCGTTTCTTCTAATCCGTGCGAATGTGTTACTAAATGTCTTATCGTCGTTTTACTAAGCAATACAGGATCAAAGTCTTTAAAATATTTTATCGCTTCATCATCAATAGAGTTTATTTTCCCCTCGTAAAGCGCATACGCTATCATTAATCCTAAATAACTTTTTCTAGTAGAAGCAACGTTAAATTGTGAAGATGCTGTTACTTTCTTGCTTGTAGATGTATTTGAGTGATAGCCACTATAATGCTCCAGTACAATTTTGTTATCTTTCATTATGCAAAGCGCTGCTGCAGAGCTATGGTTTTGTTCTTTTATATTTTCTACCCAAGAAATCAACTTATCATATGTATACAAATAAATCCCCCTTAATACACATAAAAATTACAGCTTGAAAGAAAAGTGCAAAATAGTTTTCACACCTTTCCTTCAAGCAAAATATCTTTGATGTTCTATACTTAAATGATCCACCAGTTCCAGCAATTAAAGCAACCGAAACATCCAGCGCATCCTATGCATCCGCCGCAACGACCTGCACAACCACCACATCTGCCGCCACATCCGCCACAGCGTCCACCACAACCTCCGCATCCGCCGCAACGACGTGCATCGTCTTGAATGTAGTAGTATGGATATTGACTTTGTTGTTGATCCCAATACACAACATTACCAGTTTGATAATCATTAAGGTTTAATGATTGTAGTTCTTGTTGAAACTGATTCATTATGAAACCCCTCCATTTATAAATATAAATTCCGTCCACATATTGAAGTTAATAAATTTTAATAAACAAAGTAGAAACAAATGGCTATATACTTGAATACGTACATCAACAAAATATGAACTTACACTAGGTGATGTACCTTGTTTTTCAGCCTATTTTCTTAATCACTTTTTGCTGGACGAATTTATTATTAATAGAGGTTTTTAAAAATTACTAATCCAACAGTTTAGTAGTTCATCACTTAATTTTCTTTCTAGTAACTCTTTAACTGAAGGTTCTGGCATGATTTTATAAGTATGTAAAGCTTCTTGATTATAATCTATCCAGTGAAACGCCAAATGAGATTCTTTAGATTTTGGTATGAAATCAATATGTAGCTCTTGTGAATCTATCTCAAAAATATGATTGATTTCATGGTGAAGAACTTCTCGATCTTGCCATCGGTTTTCTATGACTCCTAAAAATTGTTTTATACTACAATTTACTCCGAGCTCTTCCCTTAGTTCTCTTATTAATGCATTCTCAGCTGATTCGCCAACTTCAACATGACCACCTGGTAAAAAATAGTGATGGCCAATATATTCAGCCACTAACAATTTTTTATCCTTAATCATAACAGCTCGTACAATATGATGAAATTTATTTTTCAATTGTTATTCCTCCCATTCATTTATTTTATATTTGATTAAAATAGTCATTTAATATCGGGATAATATAAATCATAGGTGTTTCATACGGATGAATTTCGTTAATAACTTCAAGTGCATCCTTTACAAGATCCCGTTTGCACTTTATTTCAATTTTACATTCTTGCCCTTCACAAATCTGACCAATTTCCCCGTTAAAAGGTGATGCGCCTTTTAACGGTCTCCAGTATCCTTTCACAGAACTATAGGACAGACAATGATCATATTCTCCCGTTTTACAAGCACCAATTTTATTTAACTCATTCCTCAACATTTCAATGTATTCTTCAGGGATAAATACTTCAATTTTGACTTCAGTAAATTGCATAATTCATTTCACACCTTTGCTACATAATAATTAAACGAATAAACGATAAACTTCCTCACCATCATAATCATGTCCCAATGGTTGAAAACCGTAACTTTCATATAATTTCTTTGCAGAGATATTATCTTTATGTACTGTTAATCTAATTTCTTTACACGCCTTAAACGTATTTTTTATTAAATATATACTTTCTTGTAATGCCGCTTTTCCATAACCGTTACCTTGCTGCTTTTGATCGATAATAAATCCGTTTATCCAATACATATCAGTTGTTTCTTTTACAACAGCATGCATAACAAAACCAACCATTAGATCGCCATTGTATATCGCAAATGGTTGGTATTCTACAGCGTCCCCATCTGGTTTTATATATACTTTAGCAAGTGAAACTGCTACAGATGGAACGAATTTCGTCTGATTATCTTTAACTTGCAGCTTTAAAGCATCTTCCCAATTCTCTCTCGTAACAACCTTTAACTGGATATTCAATATTTTAAACCCCTTTATTAAGAATATATTTACATATTCAACGTAGTGAAATAATTCCCTGTTTCTTAATTATAAAAAACAGGGAATTATCATTTCTAAATAGAATTTATCCAGTTATATCGTTGTACTTTTCACTTCGAATATCTTTCTTTAATGATACATGCGCTATTAAAACTCCAAGTATAGTAATTACTCCACCAACTACCGAAATAAAAGTAGGTACTTCACCTAACCATACCCAAGCTATAAAACAAGCAATTACTGGCGTTAAATATAGAGAGCTTGTTGCCTCGGAAGCACCAGTATGAGATATAATATAGGCCAATGCAATATACGGGAGTACTGTTGGAAATAAACCTAAATATATAACGCTCAAATTCACTTCAAGAGGAGCCACCAGTATTTCTTGATACATTCCCGGTAAGAAAATAAGCATACATACAGTACTAGATAAAATTGTATATATGGTAAATGGCAAGAAGCCGTACTTTTTTAAGTACGATGTTTGAAAAACGAAAAATAGACTTTCTGAAACGGCTGCTAATAATATAAATAATCCCCCGCTATTAAATTGAATAGACCCCCCTTGACTAAATGATATGAAAGCAATTCCTATAAAGCTAATTACACCACCGATCCATCCATTTGCTTTCATTTTTTCATTTAAAAAAACAAAAGCAAGAACTGCCGTTACTATAGGAGTAACTGAAACGATTAAACTTGCCGATCCAGCATTTACTGTTTTTTCACCATAGTTTAATGCAATGTGGTAAAAAGTAAATCCTAAAGCACCAAATAAAAAAATCGCTGGAATATCTTTTAGATTAGGTAATCGTAGTTTGTATAAAAACGAAAACAAAAGAAGTATGAATGAAGCGATTAACAAACGAAGTAAAGTAAGATGTTCAGGTGTGTAAGATTCAAGGCCCATACGAATTGCCGGAAAGGCCGTTCCCCAAATTAAAATTGTAAAAGAATGAGCACATATAATTCGATAATCCCATTTTTTATAATTCATGTTTTCTCTCCCCCTTCAAACCAACCACTTTATAATTACCAATTATTTCTTCCCATCATATTTAATAGTTGATACAATGTCTTCAACCAGTTTTTTATCGTAAAAACCAACCACTTGGCATTTTTCAAGTGAGCGAAGGAGTTTTTTGATGACCACTAGTAAAAAACTACCTAAGTATCAGCAGATAGTAGACTATATGAAAGAAAAAATTGAAAATGGAGAATGGCCTATAGGAAGTAAGATTCCTAGTCAACGGCAGTTAGCGAAATTATTTCAAGTAAATCGTAGTACTGTAATAACTGCACTAGATGAACTTATGGCTGATGGATTGATTCAAGGGAAAATTGGAGCAGGAACAATTGTAACGAATAATACATGGTCATTATTAGCAACAAATCCACCACCTGATTGGAGTGAATATGTAAAGGCTGGTATTCATAAACCAAGCAAGTTAATGGTACGAGAAATAAATGAAGCAGAAGCAAATAACAAACTTATCCATCTTAGTAAAGGCGAACTTTCTCCTCATCTTTTTCCATTAGAAACGATGCAGTCCATTATGAAGAAAGTAAGTGAGGAATTAGACTATTTTGGATATGAGGAACAAAAAGGGTTTTATCCGTTACGTGAAGCAATAAGTAAATACGTAAAATCATTTGGAATACATGCATCACCGGGTTCCATATTAATCGTCTCGGGTGCATTACAAGCATTGCAATTAATATCAATTGGTCTTTTACATAGAGAGTCTACCGTTTTACTTGAACAACCTTCTTACTTATATTCACTTCATGTATTTCAATCAGCAAATATAAATCTATCTGGTATATCTATGGATCCTCACGGTATATTACCTAACGAGTTATTAAAACGAATTAAATACAGTCAGAAGAAAAACATCTTATATTCAATTCCTTGTTTTCAAAATCCAACAGGTATATTAATGTCTAAAGAGCGGAGAAAAGAAATATTAAAAATATGTGAAAAGGAACAGTTACCTATTATTGAAGATGATATTTACCGCGAGTTATGGATTGATGCACCGCCCCCAGATCCTTTAAAATCGAGAGATAAACATGGACATATATTATATATTGGTAGTCTCTCTAAGACGCTTACCCCAGGACTTAGAATTGGATGGGTTATCGGTCCAGAACCCGTTATTGATAGATTATCAGATATAAAAATGCAAACAGATTATGGATCGAGTTCATTATCTCAAAGAGTTGCTGCTGAATGGATAAATAAAGGATTTTATGAGGAACATGTTGCAAACGTAAGAATTAAACTAAAAGAACGAAGACAAATAATGATACGAGCTTTACATAAGTATTGTGCAGATATTGCCACCTGGGATATTCCTAGTGGTGGATTTTTTATATGGCTAAAGGTAGTACCTAGCATTCCGATGAAGAAATTATTTTCAAAGGCACTATCAAAAGGGATTCTATTAAACCCGGGACGTATCTATGAAGAGGAATCAGATCGATACATTCGTTTATCATATGGATATGCTTCTCCAGAGCAAATGACTAACGGTATTAAATTGTTAAGCGAATTAATTCGTAAGTTAATGACATAATAAAAACTCCTCTTTTTCCATAGAGGAGTTTTTGTGTATTTTATTTACCACAACCGCATTTCCTGCCCCAACACAATAAGTCCTTCATAAGGATCCCCGTCAATGTTTAATACTTGAGCAAAAGCAGGCTCTGTTTTTAAACCGTTCTCTTTTAAGCGAATAATTTCTTCTCTTATATGTGGATGCTGCATTAATAGCATGTGCTCTACTATCATATGTCTATATGCATTTTGGTTACGCACTGGCTTAGGCTGAGCAAATAATTCAAATTTAAAACCTTCAAATTCAAAATTTACTTTTATCGATTCAGTATTTTTAATTTTTTTCTTTATTATTTTGAATCCTTCATAAGAGCCATATAAAGATCTCATTTCTTGTTCAAAAACATCAAAGTTATGTACTTCCATTACTATATCTAAGTCAGATTGAAGCGTATCAATTCTTATAGGAATTGTCCCGCAAAGAACGGGGCTATACAAAGCTAAATCCTCCATTATGTTTAGTTTATTTAAAACATCATATACTTTTTGTTGCTTGTCATTCCCTGATTGTAAATATGTAATAGATGTAAACATGGAAGTCTCTCCTTCATTTCACGTAATACGTGTTTCACTAAATTCAAGAAAATTTGTCCGTTTAAATTTGTTCTAAGAGTACCTTTATTTCAATATATTAAGACGAACAAACGATGTTTTTCAACTTTTCTCCTATACTGCAATACTATAAAAATAAAAAAGGAGGAATTATTATGAGCATTTTTAACATTCTTTTAACCATCCACATATTATTTGGGACAATATGCTTAATTACCGGTATTGTGGCGATGGTTGCTCAAAAGAAGAAAGGAAAACATACGGAATGGGGTGAAATATATCATGCATCCTATGTGGTCATAACCCTTACTGCAATTATATTATCCATTATAAACTGGGATAAAATCGCATATTTATTTTATATAGCAATTTTCTCTTATGCTTTTGCGATTTATGGCTACCTTGCACGAAAAAAACGTTGGAAAAATTGGCTTCACCACCATATTAAAGGTATGTTAGGTTCTTATATTGGTGCCGTTACCGCACTATTAGTGAACGTAGGTATTCATATCCCCATAATTAATTTATTGCCGCCTATATGGTTTTGGTTTTTACCTACATTAATCGGTATTCCTCTCGTAGCCAGTGTATCAAAAAAATATAAAAAGCGTAGTTAAAATTCATTACATTTTCGTTACTTTCTGATGATTATTATGAAAAATCATGCTCAATGTAATATTAATAAATTTAAAATCGTATTGATTTAAGTTAGTCACTTAGAGCTAAATAAAAAGAATCCAATTTAAGTCTTGGATTCTTTTTCGAATTTCATTTTAATGTCGGCTCTATGTATTTAATGATGTTATTATCTGGATGACGAACTATCATTTTCATACCTGTGGGTATTTGTATTGGTTCAGTGATAATTACACCATTATAGTTTAAGATTAGTTTTTTTACTTCTTGGAGATTATCAATTACGATTGTTACTGCAACGCGTTTCTTAAGTGGTTCATCCACTTCTTCTATTAAAAGTAAATTTGTAAATCTAATTACATGCGTTCCATTCATTTGAAATTCTTGTGGCTTTTCTTGCCTTAATAGTATTTTGTAAAATTCTAGATGAGTTTGTAAGTCTGAAACATAGAGGCGTGGAACAACAGCTAATACATTCATCCTACTTACACTCCTTTTTAGTTTAACTAGATTAATTTAATTATATATTACTCGAAAACCTCTATAAATTATTACGTTAAAAATAGTATCTTTTAATTAAGACTTTAATAATGAATGTAAACGATCAGGGTAATTCGTAAATATCCCGTCAACTCCCCATAAAAGTAACCTTTTCATATCTTGTTCATTATCTACAGTAAATGGATGAACTTCTAATCCATGTTTCTTTATTCTCTTTACATAAGCTGCATCAATATATTTGTAGTTCATACCAAGACCGATGCAGTATGTTTTATACTTTTTTATCTCTGATTCAGTTAATTGAACTGCTTTTTTGTAAGATAGTAATTGGACTAGAGGTATATTAACATATAAACTATGTAGCTTTTGCAAACTTTCTTCACTAAATGATTGAATAATAACTTTATCCTGTATTTCATAGTGATTGATAATTTCTAATAACTTTTCTTCCATTCCTGGATATTCATCAGGTGATTTTGTTTCAATATAATAGTTCGCTTCATGCCCAAACACTTCAATTACTTCTTCGAGTGTTGGAACTTTAGCATTTTCGTATTCTCTCTTTGCTAAATTTGGATGTTTTTCATTAAAAGAAGAATCTGCCTTTAATTGCTTTAATTCTTCTAATGTATGTTCCTTAACTAGTCCTGTCCCATTTGTAGTACGATTTAATGTTTCATCATGCATAGCTACTAAATGTCCATCTTTTGTCATTTGAAGATCTATTTCTATATAATCTGCTTTTAATTGTTGTCCTAATGTATAAGCTGGTATTGTATGTTCCGGCGCATAGGCAGAGGCGCCTCTATGTGAAATATTTTTTATGTGATTTGATTGATTAATAGCTTTCGTGTACTTAAGTTCATTTACTTTATAATAAACAAAAGTACCTATTACTAGAAAGGCGCAAATGATTGTAACGATATAAATCTTTTTCATAATGATGTATTAGCTCCTACATGAAAGCAATTTGGCTTGGATAATTTATTCAAATAAATGTCGATTTTCAAATACAGTCATTTGTCCAACAGATTGAAAACCAGACTTTTTATAAATATTAATCCCATCAGGTGAAGCTTGTAATACGCATTGAGCAACGTTTAATTCCTTTGCTTCTTGCAGCAAGTAATGAAACATAGTAGAACCAAATCCTTTTCCTCTCATTTCTTCTTTCGTTGCTATATCATAAATACCAATACTATCTTGTGTACATACTAATGAACCAACCGATATGACTTCATCTTTATAAAACCCTAAGTACAGTTTCATATTTTCACTATTCCATAAATGGGCAGAAGCAGTTTGATTGTAGAATGCTTGTACATATTTCCCTTCCTCTGATGTACCAAATAGACTAGCTAACGCTTCTCCAAACTTTTTAATTTGTCCTGACGAAGATGCTTTTTGTATCGTAAAACCTTCTGGCAAGTTTGTTGTTGGATGAATTGTATTTAATTCTGCGACCATTGCAATATTCTGTTCTGCTTCTTTTAAGTCCAGTTTTATTAATTCGCTTTTTATAGTCTGCTCGTACCTATCATCCCAAAACCAAACACTCATTGGATATTTCTTTTGATTATAGTACGCTACCTCCTTATATAATTTCTCGATATTTTCCGTTACATTATTGTTTAGTAAAGTAATGATATTAAATGTATCTGCAGGTAAACCACAGTCGACAGCGATGTAATCCTTCGTTTCTTTTACATTCATTCCCTGTGTCTGCCGCGCAATATATGAAGTTTTATATGTAAAATTATCAATTAGTAACTGTTTAAAATTCATTCATTTTGCTCCTTTCATAAAATTTGTATTCGAATACTTCAGTATTAAATATAACATATAAGAAATGTACCTATTTCTATAAAAATATCTCTTTACATTACTCTTTGCGCCCTAAAAGAATAAAAAACGATATAACGTTGTCGGAATGAAAAAAGTGGTATATAATAAATATTAACATTACTAGTAATTATTTTAGGTATTCCTAGAATAAAGGAGCGATACATATGAAAATTACTATTTATTTCGGAAGTCATGAAGATCAAGATGTTCGTACAATGGACTGTCATTTAGATGTAGAAGAAACAGAAGAAATTGTTTCTGTATCATAATATAAATTGTATGGATGAACCCTCTTCCCTACAGCGTTTAAGACACCTTTTACAGGTGTCTTTTTTGTTGTTTTTTTCGTCAAAAACCCTTTACTTTATAGCGTTTTAATAGTAAAATATAAATATACGAACAAACGTTCTTTTTATTTTACTTGTACATGAAGGGATGATTTTTACAATGGCTCAAGCAAAGCGCAGAGGAAGAAAAAAGCAAACACCTATCATTTCAAATACAGGCTTTATCGGCTCTGTCTTTATTGATACATTGGAGTTACAAAAGAAATCCTATTATTTCGCCCGTAAAAAACTTCAAATTGTTCATCACGTATTAGATGGTCTATCTGGGGCAACAAGCTCTCTATTTAAAGAGCATAACATTTCAGCATACATGTCATGTGTATATTTACATAAACAAAAGAAAATCGGATTTGTTCTTTCAACCAAGCCTTTTGAACAAAGTGACGGTGTTGCTTACTTTATAAATTATTTAATCGAAAAGAATTTTTACGGTAACGAGGAAGTAGAATATCAAGAAGTATATAATACAGGTTTTATTGGTGTAGTATTCGCCGATTTATGTAGTATAGATCGTTTTAATTTCGAGTTTGAAATGGGTATGTTAACGAAATTAATGAAAGATATGATTATTCCGGTTAAAGAACTCTTTTTACGCCACAATGTACCGGCATACATTTCCACTTCTCATTTAGAGGAACAAAACAAATTAGGTTTCGTTCTATCTGTAAAACCATATGATGAACGTGCAGAAGCAGATTTATATTTTGAGGCGTATTTAAAAGAACGCGGGTTATTTATTGGTGATGAAGAAGACGATATTGATAAGATTGTTA
The DNA here is from genome assembly GCF_003812125.1 of Bacillus sp. FDAARGOS_527. Lineage (NCBI taxonomy): Bacteria > Bacillati > Bacillota > Bacilli > Caryophanales > Bacillaceae > Bacillus > Bacillus sp. FDAARGOS_527. The sequence goes on along the minus strand of NZ_CP033795.1, from coordinate 1,781,098 downwards.
TTAGAAAAACAGCTGAATTACGATAGATAAGCGCAGGATGATGATCCTGCGCTATTTCGATATTATTTAATTACGTTCAACACTATACCCTTTTGAATGAATTTCTAAATTCAATTTATTTGAGTAAGCCTGATTTAAAATAAGAAATACGATTCCTCCTCCAATTGGAAGCGTGTAGGATGGAATATGATTTAATAATAGACCTGATAATGCCAGTGCTATCGGCTGCATCATTTTACCTAAACTTAATCCAATACTAAGCACTCTGCCCCTATATTCATCTGGAATCTCTCTTTGCATAAAATAAATTAAAGGGATATCGATTAATGCTATCATTAACCCTAAAAAGAACATAATGGCGCAGTACATGGTCACAAATACAATTTTATTCACTTCAATACTTTTGAATAGAACAGGTGCACCTGAAACTATCATAAAAATTGCCATCATAAAACTTGTTTTTTTCAATAGATAGGAATAAGAAAAACGATTCGTTATCTTTTTTACTATTATTGCACCAACTATCATACCTATTGGAAAAGTCCCTTGGATCAAACCAAATTGTTTAGAACTAATATTGAGAACTGTATTCATAATGTATGGCAATGGAACAGTTACAGAAAATCCCAGAAAAAAATTAAGTGAAATTAAAATACGAAACGTATTTTTTAAGCTCTCCCGCTCCATTAAGTAAGAGTATCCCTCCTTTATATCTTTCATAAAATTAATTTCCCTTATTGAACATTCCTTATTTATGTATTGCTCGCACAATTTAAAGTTGATAAACAATATGGATATAGCCGAAAGGATAAATGAAATACCGTTAATGATTATAAAAGTGTTCATCTCAAAGACTGCAAAAACAATGCCCCCTAACATAGGCCCTAGAATTAAAGATATAGAATCGATAATTTTACTTATAGAGTTAAGACTCATTAGTCTCTCTTTAGAGACGATATTTGGTTTTGCAGCCTCTAAACCTATTACAAAAAATGTTGTAAATACTGTCATCAGAAAGGTAGTAGTATAAATGATGAATAAGTTTAACCCATAATAGTTGCTTACTATATAAACAGTTATTAATAAGCATCCGCTTAGTACATCCATACAAACGACGAGTTTCTTTTTATCAACCTTATCAACAATTACACCGGCAAATGGATTCATAACAATCATTGGAATCGTTCCTAAAATAAGCGTAATCGCAAAATTTAAAGCAGATCCGGTTATTTGTAATACATACAATCCTAATGCGAAACTATAAATAGAGCTACCGAATATTGATACTGTTTTTGCAATTGAATATAAACAAATATTCCTTAGTTCTTGGTTTCTTTTTTTATTTTCTATATGTAACCGTAAACTTGTCATAACTTTTCCCCCTGCCTAATTTTGTGTTACGTACATTGTAAGTTCTTGGGTCAACCCAATCGCAATATGTACGATTTGAATAATTTTAAGGGGAAATAAATAAAAGATGGGGTTAACCCCATCTTTTTCCGAAAAATGAATATGTATAAATTTCTTCACCTTGAACAAAGAAATCCTCGTACTTTCCGCCTCGTTTCAAATAATTTGAAGTACTTTCATCAATGGATTGAAACTGTAGATTTTGGAGTTCTTTCTTTATTTTTGAAAGTGTAAAATTTGCTCGAAAATTATTTGTAATTTGGCTATTTAAGCTGAAATTTTTAAATAAAATAAATAAACTTAATAAATAACAATTGGATTTAAAAAGTGGGTTTAATTCGTGAAGTAAAAAATCCGCATGTTCAAAACTATAATTGCTCGTACCAGAGTGATCAATTACAATATCTACTGACCGATTTTGAATAGGGATGTTCAAAAAATCTGCACAGATAAAGAGAATATTTCTTCTCGGATTTTTTCTCGCTAATACGTCTTTTAAAAATAAAAGTTTATTGAAATCTCTATCTACTGCGATGTATAGGCAATCTTCGGGTAGTTCTTCATAAATGCTCCTCAAAAAGAACCCAAGTCCTGATCCTATATCTAGTATTAATTTGTTATTTAAATCTAAATGTATTAGTTTCTTTTTCGCCCATTCCCCTTCTCTATGCATATTTTCCAAATATGCATTATCAGTTTCATGAATATAATCCGAAATAATATTTTCAAGTGACGTTCGCTCATTTGCTTTAAATGATTTACCAGCAGTTATTATTCCTGAAGTAATTATATATTCTTCACCACAATTACAAATTAACTTTCCCTCGGTAATTTGATTGTTATTAATAATTCCATCTTGAAGAATTAGTTTTTGTCTACACTTAGAACATGTAAGTAAATGTAGTATACTTAAATCTATCCCTATAATTGTATTGGAAGTTTCATTTGTTAATAATAAATCATGTAACACTCCCTTTAATTTATCCCGTTTCTTCTCCAAAAGTTCTATTTCCTGTTCCATTTTGTCATATTTTAGTTTAAATAAAGATTGGTAAAAGGTATCTTTTTCGTAATTCATAGATTTTGCTAAATTTTTATAAAAAAATAGTTCTTTAATTTCATTCAAGCTAAATCCTAGATCTTTGTAATGTATTATAAGTTCTAAATCTGTTTGACAATACTCATCAAAAAAATAATGGCCTCCCTTTTTTTCAGGAATAATAAGACTGAGATCCATATAATGTCTAATCGTATCAATACTTATGTTATTTACTTCTCCAAACTTACCGATTTTCATAATATCCCTACCATTTAAATATTTTTTTATATAGATTTCTATTTTTACCTTTAAAAATCCTTTCTCTTTTTTATCAACATTATTTATGGAATGAAAAGAGGGTATTTTTTATATAGGTGTGCCTAATAATATAGTACCAAGCTTTAAAGCTTGGTCAATTCTTTCCGAGATAGGTTGATGAATTTCTTCACTCCAGTAATTTGTATGTGTAATAAATTACACCTATTTCCTTGAGAATTTTAAAGATTTTCATCCCAAATACCTTACTATTTATTACTACAGATCTTGGTTTTGTACAAAAAATCGATAGAAACAAAGAAAAAGATATTATACCTGTTTATGTTTAGAGGAGTTAAAAAATCACTACACCTCTTCTCCTTCCTCTACGTGTAATATACAGGGATTTATAACTGGATATAGAACATAAAAAAGAGATGTTTATATTATTAATAAAATGATATACATAAGTGGAGGGTTAGAAAATGAAAATTGCAATAGTCTGTTTCGATAACTTTACCGATATAGATGTTTTTCTACCATGGGATTTATTAAATCGTGTACGTTTAGTCGGTGGTATTTCCGATTGGGATGTCCAGCTTTTAGGGACGGAACAATCTCATATATCTATGTCTGGCTTGCGTATTCCCATGACAGGAAGCATATCTGATATCCCTTTTGCCGACGCTGTAATATTTGCAAGTGGTAAAGGTGTAAAGGATTTATATAAAAATCAACAATATATTAATAGCATTCATGTAGATCCTCAAAGACAATTAATAGGATCTATGTGTTCTGGTTCACTACTATTAGGAGCTAAAAAATTACTAACTGGTAAAAAAGCTACTACATATCCCTCAGCAGTAGCACAGCTTAAAGAATTTGGTGTAGACGTTATTGAGAAAAGTTTCGTAAACGAAGGAAATATCTCGACTGCTGCGGGCTGTTTTGCTGCTCAAGAACTATCAGCTTGGATTATAAGGACCCTACTTAATGAGGAAATGGTTGATATTGTACTAGAAACTGTTCAGCCAGTAGGAAAAGGTTTATATTTTTAATCTCAAATCAAGTCAAGAAATTGTGGTTGCTCTCCAAAAATGATAAAATAAGATTTTTGTTTCGAGTTAACACAAATTTCGTTCTAGAGTGCTATAAAACTTCAACTTGATGGTGGCGTGGTATGCACCATTTATAAATAAAAAAACCCGCGTATCATTTACGGGTTTTCTTCTTAATAACTAATTGCTATTGTACCTTCACCTGCATGTACCGCAAATGAAATTGGTAATGGATATAATTTGAAATCCATTTCAGGGAATGCTTGTCTAATATCTGAAATCCATTCTTCAGCTCCATCTTTATCGTTAGCATGGAACATGTGAAGTACTTTTGGCAATTCTTTTTCAAGTTCATTTTTAATGTATTCTCGACATTTTTGGATTTTACGAACTTTCTTTTCAAGTAAAAGCTCTCCGCCTTTTACTTCTAATATTAAGTTGACACTTAATAAACTTCCAAGTAAAAATTGAACTCCCTTTACACGTCCACTTGCATAAAGGCCTTTTAAACTTTTCGGGAATACGTGGAAAGGTCTTCTTTTTTCATCTACTAATGTTTTGTGTATATCTTGTAAAGTCATACCATCATTGTATAACGATTTTGCTTTTCTAATTAGTTCGTCCATTGGATAACTTGTTGTTTCACTATCTAATACCGTTAATGGGAAACCTGCCATTTCTGCAGCTAACTTCATATTTTGATAGGTTCCACTTACTTTTCCGCTAATAGCAACTGCAAATCCTTCTTCATATTCTTCTTTGCATTTCGAAAATAACTCTACCATTTCCCCTATGTTAGGTTGTGATGTAGTGACAGTTTTACCTTCGTTTAAAGCATTATAAACGCGCTCACGCACACCTTCTTCACAATCTTTGTACGACACACCATCAATAATAACTTCAATTGGGATAACAAAGTTATCTCCTTCTGTTGTAAAACTCGCAGTTGTACTATCAGTAATCCAAGCAACACGCTTCATGTTGTTCCTCCCTTAATTCAATTCCTCTTTTCTAATTTTTCTATATATTTATGTTATGAAAAGAGAATATCCCTGTAATAGTAACAGGACTTTATTGTTTTGGCTATAGTAGATAGATGATAAATGTGAATATTTCTTGTCTTTTTCACAAATTAAAAAGAAAATCAAGAAATTTGCTTGATTTTCCTTTTATCCTACATTATTTAAAAGTTTCATTATCTAAAATCACAACATAATCATTTGTTAATCGGCCGGCTTCTTTCGTATAACTAACAAGTCTTTGTACATTATCACAGCTAAGTTTTGCACCCCATACGAGTAATGGTACACCGATAAAGTCGATGTGAAACCTTCTAGAAAACAGACCGCCAAAAGTCATTGGTAAAGGTACTGTTGGTGATGTATTAGAAAAAACAATCTTTTCATGACTTTGATAATGTTTTTGCAGAATCTCTCCTAAATGCTTCATCGCAGGTACAACGATTTTTGATGCGCCGCATCCAATCGTATAAACCGGGTTACCATTTTCATCTACTCCATGAAAAATAATTTTCCCCATATCTTCAGTTTTCAATTTATTAAAGTAATCCACATTTAATATTTCTTCTTTTGTTAGCTTACGATCCGTTGGTAATTTATTTAAATGATAGGCTGCTGCAAGTGCAGTTGAATGCGTTCCGCCGAAATCCGTGTAAATGAATATCATATGATCATCCCTTGTTATAAAAGTTCAATGTTATTTAGTATTACCGTTCACAGCATTGTTAAACAAGGGATGATTGTATTTACAGTTTTCGTTAATTCATAATATATTTTTTGATTATACTATCGTCTTTTTATTACGGTATATCATGTAATAGCCATAAGCTTATTTATAAAAGTAAAAAGACGTACTTTTGACTCGTACGTCTTTTATCATCTTTATTCAAAATAAATGTATACTTTAACACGTATGAATTGTTAGTTAAAATACTTTTCAAAACAAAAACAATCATGCACTCGTTTAAATTGTTTTCTTATGTCTTCTTTATTTTCACCTGTATAATGAGCAAATGTTTGAATTGGATATAACTGATCTATATTACTTTTCATTACACCTTTTATCTCGTCTGTATGATCGCTATATACGTGTAAATAGGAATCTACTTTTACAAATCCGTTATTTTCGTACAATCCATGTACCCATGGATTGTCCCTAGTCCAGGCTTCCAGGCGATTTAGGTTACGTTCATTCGCTAACTTCTCCGCTTCCTTTAATAGCTGATTACCAATCTTCATTCTACGGAACAATATGCCAAATCATGCCGCCAAGACCAGTTCCTCTTGAACAAACTGTACGTTCTTCTAATTCATATTCAATATCTATTAAACCCACAATTTGATTTTCATATACAGCTACTAATTCAATAGTAGAATTTTCATATTTTTCTTTCTCTCTAAGTACATTATCATAATATGCTGTATCTAGAAAAGATAACACACGGCAACGTACCCAACGGGTTTCATCCTCTTTTCTATACGATCTAATTTCTATATCCATATAATTAAAAAGCTCCTTCTATTTCTATCATTAATTTTTCGGGTCCTGCCCCTTTATTTGACGGAATAACTAATGTAATCCCTAAGTCTGGATATACGGCCGAGCGAAAACTGACGCCTGGATCATATCCCATTACATGATATTTGAATATCTTGTTTTCTCTTATTTCAATCCATATTCCATAGCCGTAAGATTGATAACTATTTACTTGGATGTGAGGAGTTAAAAGTATTTTTGTATATTCTTGGCTTATGATTTCATAGTTAAATAACGCTTCCCAAAACTTCATCATGTCTGGCGCAGTAATAAAAGCTCCACCATCAGAACCACCTTTTATCGGAATAGAGTAAGCATTTGTTCTCCATGTCTGGCTAATTTCATCTTTTATATATCCGAGAGCTGTCTGCTTTGGTAATCTATCTAAAGAAAAATAGCCAGAATCATTCATACCAATTAATTTAAATATATTTGTTTCTATATACTCCGTAAATTTAAGTCCTGTCTGTTCTTCGATTATTAACCCCAGTATGATAAAACCAGCATTGTTGTAGTGAAACTTACTTCCAGGCGCAAACATCATATCTCTGTTTTGAAATAATGGTAAAAAGTCTTTTAAATTTTTTAATAGATACATAGGAGTTTCTTTCCAAAGATCCTCAAAGTTATCCAAAATACTTTCATCAAAATAATCCGGAATACCCGAACTATGTGTCAGAAGGTGATGTATTGTAATATCTTCATTGAAATTTGAAAATTTAATACTTAAACAATCTTTTAACTTTGTATGAAAAGTAATTACACCTCTTTCAACAAGTTGACAAATGCCAATTGCTGTGAATATTTTACAGCCGGAGGCAATTCCAAACCTAGTTTGTAGCGTATTGTTTATATACTCATTTCGATTTGCATAACCAAACGCTTCTTCATAAACTATGCCCTTTTTTTCTTTCACTAAAATTACCCCAGAGAAATCTATATGACGATATATTTCTTTTACAATGTTATCTATTTGATTTTTTGTTTTCATTACAAAAATCACCCTCGTTTATCAATATTGTTCTCCTTTTTTATATTTCCATATATAGGAGGGATAACCCTCCTATTGAACATCGTAAGATTCAAATCAAAACTAAGAGAATTATTTCGAATGTATTGACTCAGAAGAATGCACTTTAGAATGTGATGGCAATAAAGTAAACACACACAATATAATAGTTATAAGTAACATTACCAATGATCCTACAATAACTACAAGTTGTATAGAAATAAATTGAGTTGCAACTCCGAATAGAATCGTAATCAAAATGGTTATGCCGGCAATTACTAGTCCATATATACTTCCAATCCGTCCCATTATGTGAACGGGAACGTTGTTTTGATAAAAGGTATAATATCCTGTATTTGCATATGCCATAGAGAAAGATAAAATAAAGAATCCGATAGCAGCTATTAAAAACTCATTTGAAAAAGCATAAATTATATAACCGATTGCGATGAAAAATGATCCTATTCCAATTAAAAATGAAGGTGTTAATTTTTTTGATAAAATTGTATTTGTTATTGCTCCTAAAATAAATCCGGCTCCAGCAATACTAACTAAAAAACCATATTCACTATCTGTTAACAATAAAACTTCTTTCGCAAATGACAATTCAAGTGAATCATTTGCGGCAGCTAACACCATCATCCCTTGAAATAAGAAGTACACGAAAACGATATACAAAGACTTTTTACTGAAATTTAAAACGATGGTCCAATCTTTTTTTAGTACAGCTAAAGACAACCTGTCATTTGATGTATGAATATCAGGTTTTTTATCAAGATTAGGTAATAGCAATGTAATTATTCCTGATAAGAGAAACGCTATAGCATTTATATATATTGCAACCTCTGATGTACTTGCTATTAACAATGCTCCCGCTATCGATGGTCCAATTACAGAGGCACCAGACCCTATTAAACTACGCAATGAGTTGAAACGTTGTCTTTGTTCAACTGGTATTAATTTCGTCATATACGTCATCGCAGTTGGCTCATAAATTGCATTGGCCATACTAATAAAGAATACGAATACATAAACGACCCAAAGTGATGGAAGTAATGGTAAAATAGCGATACATACCGCGCGATATATATCGAGGTAAATCATTAATTTCCGTTTATTTAAACGATCAATCATACTTCCTGACCAAGCGTTTGTAAATAGAGTAGCTAATGGGTTAATTACATATAAAGTAGCAACAGCTAAGGCTGAGCCACCCATATGATAGACAAGTACATTCAGTGCTATTAAGTAAATCCATGCCCCTAAATTTGCAATACCAACTCCGGACAGTAGTAATAAAGGATATTTCCAATCGTTAAGTAAGTTTTTCATTTTAGGCCCCCGCTTTCCAAAGTGTTTTAAACCAATAAAAAAATCCCACCCCCAAGACCGTTAGTCTTAGGGACGAGATTTATCATCGCGGTGCCACCCTAGTTTGTTAATATGTCACCATATTAACCTTATCTGGTACTGCATTCTAATTCATGCTTATACCATAGCTCTATAACGGGAGCTCCCGTCACACCACCCCCTAATTATAGGTTCCGATGCGCTGCTCAGAGGCTTGGTTCAATAAAGAATTTTTACTCCTTTTCAGCTAAATGGAGCTCTCTGTGAAAAATTCATTTTATTTACTCTTCTCTTCACTGCATTTGATTTTCCCATATTATCACATTTGTATTTAACTGTAAATAAAAAATAATCAGATATTTATAGTTGGGTCATTTTTGCTTTTCGACCAATTCGGCATATGAAACGCATTAGCTTTTTATGAAGATAAGGAAATAAGGTAAAGAATACGTCCATTGTTTTTTTAAACGGCATTGGACATATAACTAATTTATTTTTATGAATAGCTTTCAGTACAATTTCAGCAAACTTGTCTGCTGAAATCGGCTTATTTGTTTTTAATTGTTTTATAATTTGACCCTTATTCATATTAATTGCAATTGATTTTTCAAATATGGGTGTATCTACAAAAGTTGGACAAAGTACACTTACATTTACACCGTATTCTTCTGCCTCATAATGTAATGACGTTGTTAAACCGACGATAGCATGTTTTGTTGTTGCGTACGCGGTACAAAGTGGAGCAGGTCCTAAACCTGTTGCAGACGCAGTATTAATGATATGACCAAATCCTTGTTTTTTCATGAATTGGTAAGCCAATTGTGTCCCGTAAATTACTCCTAATAAATTTATTTCAATAATATGTTTCCAATTATCTAAAGACATATCGAATACTTCTCCATACATAGCAATTCCAGCATTATTAAACATATAATCAATTCTACCAAACTCATTGACTATTTTTATAATAAGTTCCTCTACGGATTCAGCGTTAGTAACATCTAAATATTCAAACCTAGCTAGTTGATTATTATTTTTTATATTATTTACAAGCTCTTGACCACTTGTTTCATTAATATCTGCGATAATTACAAATATATCTTTATTTGCTAATTGAATAGCTAAAGCTTTACCGATACCAGAAGCTCCGCCAGTTATAATTGCGACTCTTTGTTCATCCATATAAAAAACCTCCTGTTGTTAATACATATAATGAAAACGGACGAGTGTAAAGATTTGAACAATCGTTCTAATTCGCTTGTAATGCTACGCATGTTTGTTTGAAATAGAAAGTAAAAAAATCGTAATGGCTTCATTAAATAAAACTTCTAATTTCTCTGTTTCAAATGAATGAATGAATTGACATAATCCACCTAGCCATGAACCTAATAAAAGACTTGAATCCTCAACATTTTCTATATAAAATTCACCACTTTGTATACCTTCATCCAAAATTTTTTGATATGTTTTTAAAGGGATAACAGCTAAACCATAGAGTTGTTGAATTGTAGAAGGGTTCGCGCTCGGATCAGAGGCAAGTTCTTGTCCTGCTCTTAATAATGGCGTTTTGTAATTATAAAGTACAAATTTAGCTATCCCATATAATTTCCCAGTAGCGTTTGTATACTGTTTTTCTGCTATTTCCCATTTATCGTACCAATTTCTCATACTGTCTTTAGCTAAATAAACAAATAATTCTTCTTTATTTTTATAATGGTAATATATATGTCCTTTACTATAACCAGAGGCTTTTGCAATGTTATCAATTGAAGTTCTTGTATATCCTTTTAAGGAAAATAATTCTGTCGCCTTCTCTGCTATTATTTCTTTGGCTAAATCGCTATCGTATCGTCTTTTATTCAATGTAGACTCCTTCCGTCGTTTCATACAAAAATTTGAACAGTCGTTCTAATTTCAATATATGTAGGTTTTTCTGTTTTAGTAACTGTTAAAAATCTTATTTATTATTTTTTCTAAAAATTACGGTGCGTGAAATTACTTGAATCATTAAAAAAAGAGTCTATTATATATAGACCCTTCATATTTCCTGAATTAATTTGTATTTGCCTCTACTAACGGTTGTAACGGTGGTTCTAATTCTAGTTCTAATATATCGCCTTCTTGTATAGCTTGTCCTTTTTCAATACTTTGATTTGTTACATAACCCGTACCTGAAGTTTTTAAATCTAATTTTAATAGTTTAGAAAAATACATAACATCACGCATGGACCAACCTTGTAAATTGGGCATTGTTGCGTTGTTTCCTAATAAAAATATACGATCACCTTCACTCATTACTTCACCAGACTGCGGATATTGTTTTTTAATTTTTCCTTCTCCTAAAATTATCGGTTGGAGTTTCTCTTTTTTTACATTATTCTCTACCGTATCTATTGATTGATTCACATAGTTTTGCACTTTTAATTGGGATTTTTTCGTTGCATCGGTCATTTGTTGTTCTGTATATGGTTTCACCTTTAAATATTCAAGGCTATTTTTCACAACTGGTTTAAATATTTCAGCGAGTGGCTGAGCTCCATATTCATCTCCCTTTAACTTTGGCTGCTTAATAGCTAAGTATACAATTAACTCTGGGTCATCAATTGGAGCCATACCTAAAAATGAAAAAATATAATTTTCTTTTCCTTCCATATATCGTCCATTTTCAGGATTCGGAATTTGCGCTGTTCCTGTCTTGCCTCCTATTGGGTAACCATCGACTTTATACATTGTACCTGTACCTTTTGAAGACGTAATAACACGCTCCATTAAGTCTCTTACCTTGTCCGCAGTCTCTTTTTTTATCGGATTGCCAACTTCTTTCGGTTGATTTTCCATAATAACTTGCTTGTTTGTTGGATTTACAACTTTGTCAACGATATATGGTTGCATCATTTTCCCGTCATTTGCTATAGCGGTTGCAGCTTGGATTAATTGAATTGGAGTTACTGTAGAACCTTGTCCGAAAGAAGTTGTTACTTGTTGAATTTGTGTATTTAATAATAAAGTATTTTTACTTTCACCAGGTAAATCTATTCCCGTTTTTTGGTTAAAACCAAATTTATTCATATATTGCTTAAATTTATTTGGTTTTAATAACTGATCTTCTAAAATAGAAAAAGCTACGTTTGATGACCTTTCAAAACCTTCATCAAATGTTATAGATCCCCATCCAAACCCACCATTATGATCTTTTATATCCGATGAACCTACTGAATACTTGCCGGATTGAAAATATTCTTTCCCGTTATATACACCTTCATTGATTGCTGCAGCTAACGTAAATACTTTCATCGTTGAACCTGGTTCATATGCATTTGCGATTGGATCATTTAAAAAGTATTCAATATCCCCTTTATTAGGATTAAAACTAGGTTTACTAGACATAGCTAAAACTTTCCCCGTCTTTGGATCCGCTATAATACCTACTAACATAGAAGGGTCATAGTGCTCTTGCGCCTTATTCATCGCTTCTTCTAAAAAACTATTAATTTGTTTATCGAGCGTAAGATATACGTTATTTCCATGTTTAGCGGGTTCAATTTTTCCTATATCATTTGTAAGCGGGATACCTCCTCGCGCTCCCACATATTCTATATTCCCATTTGTCGAGCGCAAATATTTATCTAAACTTTTTTCAAGTCCAAACTTCCCTTCTGTATTTCCTTTATCGTCTGGTCTAGCAAAACCAAGTATATAAGATGCAAAATCTTCATTTGGATACACTCTTGCTTTCTCAGGCATAAAAGAAACACCTGGGATTTTCAATTTTTTAATTTGTTCTTTCTTTTCCCTAGACAAATTCCGGCCAACTTTTCCGATTTCAACTTGCGTACGCCCTTCATGGAAATTCTTTAACACATCTTCTTTATTAATTTCAAGCGCATCAGCTAATTGCGCTGCGGTTTCATCTTTATTTTTCAATTTGCCATTACCTTTCAAATTCACAACAACACGATACGTTGTTGAATCTTGAACGAGCACTTTTCCGGCTTGATCATAAATCGTGCCACGATTCGCTTCCAAAACACCATTTTTATTATGTTGTTCAGTTGCAAGATCCTTTACATTCACATTATGCACGACCCCTACTGCTTGAATATAGAAAAAACGCAAAAGCATAATAAGAAACAAAACAATAAAAGCAATCATAAAATACCGCGCGCCTTTATTCGTTTGAAGTTTATGCATATTTCGCTCCTTTCTTTCACCATTAATTACTACAAAGATGTGCTACAAAATATGTAGTTTTTACTTTCAATACTATATGTTTCGAAGTTTTCGTATGAATTCCTTTAAAACAGTGTGAAACTAGTTATAGTTATTGTCAGTTATTTAAATACTTAAAATACAGTACGTGAAATTTAAGAATATTCACTCTTTTTGTATAACACTCAAATTGTTATTGCAAGTAATCTATTCACTTGTATACAACAAAAAATCCTCCTCTGAATTTCCAAAGGGGGATTTTTTCCTAAGCTATAAAAGGCTAGTTATGAAATTTAAGCTACATGGTTATATTTCTCTAAAAAACGAATTCGTTTCGCTACGAATGCATACATTTTGAAAACAAGTTTTGCTATTGGTTCAAAAATACGTTTTTTCTGCAATAATAAACAGCTTGTTAAAATCGTTATGACAGCCGCACCCATTACATCTAAAGGAAAATGAACACCTACATACAAACGTGATATACAAACTAATACTGCCCACAAAAGTGCGATATATCTTAACTTTTCTCCTCTAAGAATAAACATGAATGCAATCGATAATACAAGTACAGAATGATCACTAACAAAGGATGAGTTTTCTGCGTGGGGTACTAGTTGATTCACATCATATGATACAAAAGGACGTGGATGATAGTATACTAAATGAATAAAAACATTTACTAGCAATGCAATTATTACTGAAAGTGTCGTATACAACACTGTATATTGTTTTCTTATCGCATTCTCTTTCTTTCCGTTATGAAACCATAAGATAAGCATGAATAGAATAGCCACATATGCAGCACTATTTGTAATAGCAATCATTACCTTATCTAAGAGTACAGATGTACCTGCTAAATTGTTTATCCATTGAAATACTGCGTAATTCACATTACTCTCTCCTTATAATTTCTTATTTCACTTGAAATTAAGATACAAGTTTACTTGATTTATACAGTATACAACATTTACACACATTTAGATTTTCACTTTATTCATGTTACTAATTTTCATTTGACAATTATGTAACTATTTACACGCATTAAAAATATATATGATGGAAAAACCTTTAAAATCATATAACCCACTAACTAAAAGTGTATATATTACATAACATATACATATAAAAACATAGGTTATTAAATCCTATTTTTATTCCATACGTAGAGCGATATTACCAAACTGTTCTCCCTGCTCCATACGTCTTAACGCTTGAATCGCTTCTTCCAACGAATAAACTTTATCCATAATTGGTTTAATCTTATATTTCTCTATAAACTTAATCATTTCATTAAATTCTTCACTGCTACCCATAGATGTCCCCATAATATCGATTTGATTATAAAATAACGCTCGTAAAGGTAATTCAATTTTATCTCCGGAGCTTGCACCAAAATTAACAATTCTCCCATTTGGTTTTAATACATCAAAGTATTTTAAGAATGTTGCTGGACCTATACTATCAATTATTAAATCTACTTTTCCTCCGCATAAACTCTCTTCCCAATTTCCAGAACTATTAAAAGAAAAATCTGCGCCATATGTTTCGGCAAATTTTCTTTTGTTCTCTACCCTTGAAGTAACACTTACTTTTGCGCCAATTGCTTTTGCAAATAACATAGCAAATGTCGCTACACCGCCGCCTATCCCCGGAATTAAAACATGTTCTCCACACTTCAATCTACCCTTTGTAAAAAGCGCTCTATATGCAGTCAGTGCCGATAAAGCCAAAACGCCAGACTCTTCCCAAGTAAGATATGACGGTTTTCCTACTACATTTTCAGCGGGCACTATTACATATTCAGCAAACGTTCCATCTTTTGGTCCCCCTAACACCTCTGGTAACTCTGGTACTTCGGCAATATTCTCCCATCCAATACTAGGATTAATAATAACCTCGGCTTGTAATAAATCAGCTGAAACACCTTCTCCTATTTCTGTAACAACACCTGCACCATCTGACCCTATTACTAACGGTAGATCCATTTCTTTTCTATTGTTTATAATAAATAAATCCCTATGATTTAATCCTGCTGCTTTTAACTTTACTTTTACTTCCCCGGCATTAGGATTTGTTTCAGATAAAAATTTATATTCTAACCCCTCTACCCCTTTTTTATATTGATGTAAAATTGCTTTCATTGCTTCATTCCCCCTTAATATTTTCAATGTACTAGAAATATTGAAATAAATAAACTAATCTGTCTCCAATAATTAGATGTATATCGTTATGACAAAAGAAAAAATCCCTCCCTATAAATAACGTAGGAAGGGATTTTTTAAATTTTTTCAGATAAAAATCTGTAATGTTAATTCTTTTGAGTTTTAGCTAATTCTAATATCTTTTGAATAAATGGTGCTTTTGCATTTGTATAAGAAACACGATCAAAAGGATATGTAGCTGCAAGTCTCTCTTTTAGTTCTCTATATTCTTTACGTGCCCATTCATGCTTTATTAGAAAGTCTCGAAATAAAAGATTGTTTTTCCATTCGTCACTATTATAAATATAAACATGTAAATGATGAGTACCCGCTCTCCATTTTCCCTTTCTAAAAAAACGCCAATTAGGTGTTTCTTTTGGAACATACTCATATCCAATTTTTAATAAATCTTCAATCCACTTTTTGATAATTTGCAAATCTGTTACGCCAATCATCATATCAATTAAAGGTTTCGCTCCTAACCCTTGTACAGATGTGCTCCCTATATGTTCAATAGCAATACAATCTTCCCCGAATAAAGAAATAAATTTCTCTTTTTCTATTAAATACTCTTCGTGCCACTCTTTTTCATATGGTTTAATAACGATTTGTTGTTCCATTTTATCCACCTTTTTATAATTATTTATTATTATATTTATATAAATTTCATGTGATTCACATAGGATTTTTACAAAACGTGTCGAATACTGAAATATATAACTTAATTATAATAAATGCGAGGTATAATATGAAAGATATTCCAGTTGAAATTCAGTTAAATCAAGTTACATTCCAGTTAAAAGAACATCATAATTTTGATTGGCTATTGAAATTAGGAACCGTATTTGCAGTTTTTGACCAGCAAGATTCAGGTAATATAAGTTTTGGTGTTGAAAAAAATGGCCATAAAAAATTCATTAAATACGCAGGGGCACAAACAATTGCATACGAAGGAACAATAAACGACGCTATTGAACGTTTGAAAAATTCAGTTTTCCTATACGAGGAATTAAAACACAACTCGCTTATAAAACTAATTGAACACTTTCCAGTTCAATCTGGATATGTATTAATTTTCGATTGGTTTGATGGTGAATGTCTTCATTCGCACTGGAGTTTCCCGCCTCCTGAAAAATATAAAAATCCAAACTCTCCATTTTATAAATTTAAGCATTTACCTGTTAGAAAACGAGTTCAATCCTTAAATTCCATTTTTTCTTTCCATACATATGTCGAAAAGAAAAAATATGTAGCGATAGATTTTTATGATGGTAGTATTATGTATAATTTTAATGCAAATAAAACGAAAATTTGTGATATTGATTTATATTCTAAAAAACCATACGTAAATAAAATGGGAAGATTATGGGGTTCCTCACGTTTTATGTCTCCTGAAGAATTTGAACTAAACGCTATAATTGATTCGAGAACAAATGTATTTAATATGGGGGCAATGGCTTTCGCGATTTTAGGTGGTGGAAAAGATCGCTCCTTTACAAAATGGGAAGCAAGTAGGGATTTATATGAAATAGCGTATCGCGCAGTAAATGAAAACCGAACCGAACGATATGCATCAGTTAAAGAATTTTATGAAGAGTGGGTAAACGTGTCGAATACTAAAAAGATATAAATCTATATTATTCAAACAAATATATAGTTTATACTATTATCATGATAATATATATGAAAAGGAAATTAAAAATAACGAGGCAAATATTATGAACTTTGTGTATATCAATCAACACGTGTTAAATAACCTTCTATACATTTTAAGTAGCATATTTATTTTTTATTTTATATATGATAGCGGGCGCAATTTGAAGAAATATAAAAAACTACTTATTATACTTTGTACGAGTATCCCTCTTATTTTATGTATGCGCTATCCTATCTATATGGATGAAAATTGTATTCATGATTTAAGACAAATACCGGTTATAGTAGGTACGCTTTATGGTGGCTTCCCTGTCGGTATAACATTGTTTGCTATTTTATTAATTACAAGATTTTCATTTTATGGATTTAGTATGTTAACAATAGTAGTGTATGGAACAATGTTTATCATTACAGCATTCGCATCCGCAAAATTTAATACGTATAATAGAAAAATTAAAGTAGCTTATGCAATGTTTTTAACATTTTTCTTAGCAATATTTACAACTGTAATTGTATTAACTTTATCAGATTTTGAAGTGAATAATTTGTACATCATTTATTTCATAATATTACCAACCGTTTTAATGCTGTTTGTAGTTTATTTTAATGAAGTTTTAAAAGATGCAGTATGCATGCGATCGAAGTTAATTAAAATGGAAAAAATGGAGATTGTTAGCCAACTCGCTGCTAGTATATCGCACGAAGTAAGAAATCCCTTAACTGTTGTAAAAGGATTTACACAACTTTTAAAAACACCAAATTTAACTCCAGAATCAAGAGACGAGTATATTAAGCATATACTCGAAGAATTACATCACGCCCAAGGAATTATTGATGATTATTTAACGTTTGCCAAACCTGCTTCAGAAAAATTAGATGAGATTTCAGTAGAACAAGAATTAAATCGAGTTATTAATATGATCTTACCTTTATGTAATATGAATACAATACATATTACAAAAGATTTCTCTACGGCAACAATAGTTGGTAATAAACAGCACTTTCAGCAATGTTTTTTAAACTTATTAAAAAATGGTATTGAAGCAATGCCTAATGGCGGTACTTTAAATATCTCCTCTTCTATTAGTAATAATAAAGTTATCATACGAATTGAAGATAGCGGAATTGGTATGTCACAAGAGCAAATAAATCGATTTGGCGAACCGTATTTTAGTACAAAAACGAAAGGTACAGGTTTAGGTACAATGGTTGCTGTTAAGATCATTGAAACGATGCAAGGTAATTTGAAAATCCGAAGCGTTATGAATAAAGGTACTACTTTGACAATTACATTTCCGAAATGTAATACAAACGCATCTAACAATAAATAAAAAAGGAGCAATTATGCTCCTTTTTTATTTGTTTCGATACATAAGTATCTTCTATGTTTTTTAGTTTTACATTTGTGGAGACTAACTAAAAATTAGTACCCTCCGCCCCAGCAGCTGCATCCAACGATAATTAATAAAATAAATAACACAACTAATAAAGCGAAACCTCCACCAAAACCACAAGAACCACCGTAACTCATATTTTCTCCTCCTTTTGGTTTGAAAACTAATAGGTAGTTGATCATTTTAACTGGTTCGTATTATACATTATGTAAATATCCCTTTTTTGAGCATGTCTATATAAAAATAAGTAAAAGCACTCATTTGAGAGTGCTTTAAAATGGATACCAGAAATTTTGAAATACATGTAACTTTACATATACTGCAGCAATTAAAATAAAAACACCTACAAATAAAGCAATGAGATCTCCGCTTTTCGCTTTATTTGTATAGAACCACGTACGTGTATCCTTCTTTCCAAATCCTCTTAAATCCATTGCGTTTGAAACTGTATCGATTCTCTCTAAAGAATGAATAATTAAAGGCCAGAAAATTAAGACACGGTTTTGCATGCGGATCCATAAACTTGCTTCTCCTTTTTCGAAAGCTACTCCTCTCGCCTCTTGGGCATGTTTAATAACTTTATATTCAGATTGAATATCAGGTATATAACGTAATGCAATATTTATCGCATAAGTAATTTTATAATGAATTCGAAATTTACTTAAGCTACTCACAAATTTGCTTGGATCAGTCGTATAAATAAAAATAAGTGTAAATGGTAATAACGTAAAATACTTTAACGAAAGTGTAGCTGCATAAAATAATGTTTCGTATGTAATTGTTGCATATCCAATATACATAAATGAAGTATACGATCCAGTTAATTCAGATCCATGGGTTGGTGTAATAAATAAGATCATGACAGAATTTAATAAACTAAATGTAAATATAACAGTAAAAACAATAAAAATTTTACGAAATGGAATTTTAGCAACTAAAAGTCCGATACATCCAATTATAAATACGAATAGCAATACGCGAAAATCAAAAAATAAAAAGGTAAGCGTCATACAAAAAATAAATAACAACAATTTCACTGCTCCGTCCATGCGATGAAAATATGTATTATACACCTTCCTCCCTCCTAATAACATCAAAATAAAGTTCCATAAACCTTTCAGGATTTGCAATACCACTAAATTTAACGAGTTTAAATAAAGAACTCTCCTTTAAGTTCGCTCTTTTTAACGTTTCTGGATGACCTAATACAATGGATGCGGTATGATTCGCAATAATTCTCCCTTCGTGTAAAACTATCGCCCTGTCTGCATATTCCAATGCGAGATTCATATCGTGTGTGATAAAAATAAATGATATTCCCTTTTTAGCTAATTTTCTAATAAACGACATAAACTGTTTATAATGATAATAATCTTGTCCCGCTGTCGGTTCATCTAATATGATAAGTTTTGGATTTGCTGTTAGTACAGATGCAATCGTTAATCTCTTTTTTTGTCCATAACTTAACGCCTGAATTGGCCAATTTCGAAATGTATACAAACCACAAATTTTTAACGCTTCCTCCGCTCTAAACTTAATTTCTTCCTTTGAAACCTTTTGTAATTTTAATGTGAATGAAACCTCTTCTATAACAGTAGGTTGTGTAATCATGTGATTTGGATTTTGCATGACATAAGATATAATCTCACCGCGTTTACGTATAGACCAAGAATTGATATTTACTCCATCAATTAAAATCCTGCCATTTTTTGTTTTGTTTATTCCTATAAGACTATGAGCTAATGTTGATTTTCCAGCTCCGTTATGGCCCAAAAGTGCTACAATTTCTCCTTCATATATGGATAAATTTACATTCTCTAATACTTTTTGTTTATTAGGATATGAAAATGATAAATTCTCTACTTTCAATAATTCTTTTTTTGTAGGAGTATCTTTACAAAAAGCTTTTTTCTCCATCCACTCTTTTATTACGCCACTAATACTTTCCTTATGAAGATTTTCAAGTGGATATATTACGTCATTATTACTATCAAAATGTAATCTTTTTAATCCTTCTATGTACATAGGTTCTCTTAATCCGATTGAGGGTAATATATTTGACGCTAAAATCTCATCTGGTGTCCCTATCGCAACAATTTCCCCTTCATCAATTAAAATAATTTTATCTAAATCCAGATTTAACATTTCTTCTATTCGATGTTCAATAATTACAATTGTTTTATTATATTGCTTATGTATATTTTTAATAAGTTCAATTGTATGTAAGCTGCTAGCTGGATCTAAATTTGCTAACGGTTCATCGAACAATAATATAGGAGCATTTGTTGTTAACAAACCCGCTAAAGAAACAGTTTGTTTTTGCCCTCCAGATAATTCATGCGGACTCTGTTTATGAAAAGTATGCATCCCTACCTTTTTTAATGACTCCGAGACAATCTTTTTCATTTCATCCTGATTTACACATTCATTTTCTAAATAAAAGGCTACATCTTCTTCTACTGTAAGACCAATAAATTGTGCATCTTGATCTTGCAAAATTGTGCCTACATGTTTACTTAGTTCAAAAACACTCTTTTTCCTCGGATCTTTTCCAGCAATTAAAATATTACCAGTACTAGTCCCTTCATAAGAAAATGGGATTAGCCCATTCATACAATGAGCTAACGTTGATTTCCCTGAACCACTTCGTCCAGCAATTAGCACTTTTTCCCCAGGATATATATGAAATGTAATGTCTTTCACAGTAGGCTGCGCTGCATGCTTATATTGAAAGTTGAATTGTTCAAAAGAAATAATTGGTTGCATTTTAATATCCCTACTTTTCAATTTTTAAATGTGTATGTTTCTTATTTGATTTAGCTAGGCCTATTGTAATTGGCAATCCAAGAACTAAAAATACAATAACGTCAGCAATTGTTGCACCTAACACTTGTATAACAATTTTATCAAACGGTTCTCCCATTACAATAATATCGAATGCCCCAGCAAATATAATAGCAATGACAATTCCAATTAAGCCAGTAATGGCTAAATAAGAAATATCTCCCTTATTATATGTCCCGTTTTTCACACTAAAGCCAACTCTTTTTTGAATGAACCCCATTGCAAAGCCAATAATGCCTGAACTAATAACCCATCCCCACCAAATACCCCAGCCAGCGATTGTGTCTGTTACGGTATGACCGATAAGTCCTATTAACAGTCCTGCCACTGGACCAAATAACGCTCCAAAAACGGTTAAAATAGCTAATGCAGGTTTAATAAATGTATTTGGTGCAATAGAAAATCCCCAAAGTCCTAATATCCCGTATAATGCTGCTCCAATTCCGATTGCCACTACTAATTTTGTTGATAATTTGTTCATAACAATTCCCCCCTCTTAATAGTCAACTTTTATTACTCTATATTTATTTTGAAAATGAATTATGCATCGACACTCCCTTTCTATACAACAAAAAATGACCTCTTACATAAGAGGTCATTTTCTTTCACATTTAAGAATCCTCTTATCTTCCAAAAAACACATCGTGTTCTCCGCGGAATTAGCACCTTCCTATACATTTACATAGGGGTTGCTGAGGTATCATAGGGCCGTTCCCTCCACCTCTCTGGATAAGTATTAATTTGTAATTCGTATTATGGCATTAAGAAGTATAAATTTCAACACTTTTCTAATTATTTTTTTTTTTATTTAACGGCACGTTTAAATCATTGTATTCTTATCGGAATTATGAAATAATAAATTTAAAATAGTTACGGGAGGAATGTACGATGAAAGTAATTGGTTTAATTGGCGGACTAAGTTGGGAATCTACATCATTATATTATAAACATATTAATACACTTACACTCTCTCAATACGACCAAAATGCAAAGCTTGTTTTATATAGCATGGACTTTGGTGAAGTAACGACTTTATTACAAAATCATCAATATGAAGAAGTGAAAAACGAATTAGTTACTGTTGCAAAGAAGGTTGAAAAATCCGGAGCTGAATGTTTATTAATGTGTTCCAATACGGTCCATTTATTTGCTGAAGAAGTAGAAAGTGCAATATCCATTCCACTTCTTCACATAGGTGATGTAAGTGCTAAAGAAATGGTAGAACAGAATATAAAGCGTATCGGATTATTGGGTACGAAACAAACGATGGAACAAGACTTCTATAAATCACGTCTAGCAAACTATAACATTGAGACAATCATCCCAAATGAAGAGGAAAGAAATTTTATTCATCATGTTATTTTAAATGAATTAAGTAAAGGAATTATTTCAGAAACATCAAAAGAAAAGCTATTACAAATTACAAAATCATTAATTCAAAATGGCGCAGAAGGTATACTACTAGGCTGCACTGAAATACCATTGCTCATTTCCAAAGACGACCTTACTGTTCCTGTTTTTGATACTGCTTTTTTACATGCAAATACTGCTGTGCAGTTTGCAGGATAATCATATAAAAGCATAAAGGTAGAGCCCATTGTCTAAACTATTTATTTAAAAGAGATGTAATCACGGTAATTGCTTCTTTTGAACCACCACAATCTAAAAAACTATCTTTCAGTTTTCGTATTCCATGCTTATACTTTTCATTTGAAAGAACATCTGTTACCGCTTCTCTTAACGTTTGCACATTAACATGCTCTTTCAATAACCGATTTGCTGCTTCCAGTTCGGTTAATCTTTGTGCTATCATTGGCTGGTCTTTATCGTGTGGAATGATGACAAATGGGACATTAAAATATTTAGCACTTCTTTCTCACTCCTTACATTTCAACGCTCTTAATAATCATACTGTAATAATTACCGTCAATCTTCCCCTAATAGTCCTAATATACTTGCTACTTTAGATTGATAAATAATTGTCAGTTATTTAATTAAAAAAGGCATCTACATAAGTAGATGCCTAACCGTGATAAGGAGTGTTCTGTGAGGTTAGAATAAGCTTTTCAGCTTGTCCTATGCTATCAATATATGATTTATTTTATAAAACGTGAACAATTGATAGAATGATTTTACCTTTCTATCACCCATTTTGAATCTATCCCTAAATTAAATGACTCTAGTTTCTATATTATTTCATATGTTTTAACCTTCTTGAGAGCTATCTATTTGTAAATTTTATCCAGTCATTCTCTTATTTTTCAATTCAAAATAAGCATCTAAAACTTCTTTTCCAATATCAGAGTTAATACCAGATTTATCATTCATAACCCACGGCACAACTACAGAGAATGCTACTTCTGGATTATCATATGGCGCATACCCTGCTAACGTTAAGTTATAACATTCTCTTCTCTCGCCCTTTTCATTTCTTCCAATATCGCTTTCTCCACCGTAAACTGTCTGTGCTGTTCCTGTTTTACCTGCTGGTTTATAAGATGCTTTTTGGAACGCCCTTACTCCTGTTCCATCACCCTCTTGGAATACCTTTCTAAATCCTTCTTTTACTTGATTTATATAATCCTCTTTCATATCAATTTTATTTAAAACAATTGGTTCTACTGCATGCACCACTTTACCAATCTCATCTTTTTGCGACGTTTGCTCTCTTACCTCTTGTACAATTTGTGGCTTCATTCGATATCCACCGTTTGCAATTGTTGAAATATACTGTACGAGCTGAAGTGGTGTATACGTGTCATACTGACCAATTGAGTAATCTAATAAGAAACCCGGCTGATTATCTTTTTTACCAATTTGTCCAGCTGTTTCATTCGGTAAATCAATACCCGTTGGAACACCTAATCCGAATTGTCTGAAATAGTACCTCATTTTATCAAAGTATTCCTGTTTAATATTTAATGAACTATTTTTCACATAATCCACACCTGCAATTTTTAATGCTGTATGAAACATATAAACGTTTGAAGAGACTTGTAACGCTCTTAAATCATCAATGTTTCCAAACTCTTTCCAAGATTTCTTCTCCCTAGTACCTTTAAACTTCATAGGTGCATCATAAAAATAAGTACCTGGTGTTATAGCTTTCGTTTCAAATCCAGTTAAAACTGTGGCACCTTTAACTGTTGATCCCAGCTCATATGAACTAGTCATTGTACCTAATGCATAGTCTTCAATTTCTGTTTTCCCGTCTTTTTCTACAAGTCTTTTCCCAGCCATTGATAATACTTGTCCGTTTTTCGGATTCATCATTACAACGAAAGCACGGTCCAACATAGATTCAGATCCTTTATATGCCTTTAATATTTTTTCTATACTTTCTTCTACTTTTTTCTGTAATTCCATATCTATCGTTAAAGTTAAGTTCTTACCGCTCTTTCCCTCAGAAATTGTTTCCGTTCTAATTGTAGTACCTTGTTTATCTGCAACGCTTCTTACTTCTTTTTTTGTACCATGAAGTACATCTTCATATTGCTGCTCGATATAACTTTTTCCAACCCTATCATTTCGGCTATAATCACGTACTAAGTAATAATCTAATCGTTCACTTGGTAATCCTTCATCAGAATTAGAAACATTTCCAAGAACGGATCGGAATAATCCATCATTCACATACACTCTCTCCCAATCAACCGACACGTCTACACCTGGGAGATTTGCTAAACCTTCACTAATTATAGTAAATTCCTTTTCACTAACGTCTTTTTTAATAATTTGTGGAGCCATTTGATAACCAGAAGTCATCTTACTTTTAATAGCTAACACTTTTATATCTTTATCTGTTAAATCTTGAAGATTTTTATCCGTAACTCGTTTTCTTTTTAACTCTTCAATTTTTTTATCTAAATTTTTCCCGGTAATATCTTTATCTCTGAACCTATTTATTTCTTTTTTAGATACTAATTTTTCGGTTAGTGTCGGATTTAATTGCATCCAAAAATCTTTCTTATCCGTCTCAGTTAGTTTATCTATATCTTCTTGTGGTATTTCAATTATCTCTGCAAGTTGACTTGCTGTTTTTAATATTTCTTCTGATTTTACACCTTTCATCTTTGTATATGTAATTGTACGTAAAGACTTATTATCAACTACTGGATTCCCTTCTCGGTCAAATATTTTTCCCCGCGGCACAGAAAGGCTTACGGTTGCATTTTCTCTCTTCTCCACTTCATTTTTATACGTCTCACCATCGATAATTTGTACTTTACCTAATTGTATAATCATGGCAGAAAACAATATAAATACACATAAGAATAAAATGTTTAACCGCATCGGTACTGCTCTATCGCTTTTTTTCTTTTGTTTTTTCACCTTGTCATAATCTCCTCCTTACTGTATTTCTATTAATAATTGAATCTATATATTAAAAGTAATGCACGTTTTCTATACATTACTTTGCACAAATACTAATATATTGATAAAAACTTAATAGAAATTAAAGCAAATCTAAAGAAAAGGTAAAGTTTTCTAAATTAAATACAAAAATACCCAATAACGAAAAGCTTGACTTTTCGTTATTGGGTATTTAAGAATTAATAATTGAACGTATTGATTCTAATCTATCATCATAATTTGATAAAGGCTTTTTACTCTGAATTTTTGGCAAGTAAATCGTTACTGTTGTCCCGACACCAACCTCACTCATAATACTTATATTCCCTTGATGACTTTCAATAATTTTATAACTTAACATCAATCCAATACCGGTACCTTTTTCTTTCGTACTATAGAATGGTTCACCTAATCTTTTAATTCTTTCTTCAGGTATTCCTATTCCTTTATCAATTACACTAATAATGATACCATCTTTACCAATTTCTTTTATGTGAATTGAAATTTCCCCACCATCTGGCATAGCTTCGATTGAATTTTGCAAAATGTTAATAAATACTTGTTTCAGTTGATTTTCTGAGCATTCAATGATTATATCCTTGGAATTTGTATATAATTCAACTTGAATATTTGTCATAATTGCTTTTGTATTCATTAATGAGACGACATTTTTAAATATTTGATAAATATTTTTCTTTTCGGTACTTATTTCGTCTGTTTTAGCAATCGACAAAAATTCTTGAAGAATCGCTTCTATTCTTTCAATTTCAGAAAGCATTAAATCAAAATATTTTTCTTGATCTTCTTTATTAATTTGGAATAACTGTATAAACCCTTTAATGACTGTTAATGGATTTCTAACTTCGTGAGCTACACCAGCTGCTAATTGACCAATTGCTGCAAGTGTATCTGATTTATTTAGCAATTCTTCTGTCTTTTTCCGCTCTGTAATATCCCGTACAATAATCATAATTTTATCATGTAATAACGGTAAACATCTAGCTTCAAAGAAATCGATACTTTCATTAATTGTAAGCGGATATTCAACAATTGCATTTGTTCCTTTTTCTTTCACTTGAAAAATTGCTTCTTGAAATTTTTGTGCTACTGAAGTTGGTAATACTTCGTAAAACTTTTTTCCCATAAAAGCTTCTGCGGGTACGTAAAATTTTGTAGGGGATCCTGCTTTATAATCAATAATTGTGCCGTCATCTTCTGTTAAGAAACATAAGTCTGGTAAAGCTTGAAAAATTAATTCCAATTCAGACGTTTGTTGTATTAATTTCTCTTCTATTGCTTTTAAATGTGTAATATCTACACCAACAGCCCAATAACTAAATCCACTTACAGGAAACTGTTCTGATATATTGGACCACATTATCGTTTTAATTTCACCATTTTTACATGTTAAGCGCATTTCCCAATCTCTAAAGTTCTTTCCACGAGTCAAAAATTTCTTTTGTATCTCGTGACGATAATTATGATCAGGATACAGTAAGCGAAGTGCGTTTGGATTTCCAATTACCTCTTCCGCAGTATATCCTGTTACAATTTCACATTCGCGATTCCACAAAACAAAATCTCCATTATAATCAAGTGCATCAACCATAATAGGCATGTTTTGTAAGATTGTATGTAGTTCCTCCTCTTTTCGAGTAAGTAACGTTGTATTTTTACTTTGAAATCCTTTCATTACTCCACCTATAATTAGATTTGAAAGCATTTCAAAGTATTTTTGGGAATTGAAAATTTCGCTTTTCTGAGACCATACAACAAAAGATCCTAAATATTGATTGTATAAAAAAATGGGGATTTCAATTTTGGGAAGTTTACATATTTTCTTTTCATTTATTCCAAATGAAAATATACATTCTTTTTCAGCATCAAGAAGTTGATGTGATATGTTGGTTAATTGATAAAATTGTTCTGCCATGGTTTCTATTGTACTCACATCAATAAGTTCCATTAGCCGCGCATTCATTCCTTTTTCACCTCAATATGTAAAATTCATACAAACTTTAAATTCATACTTCTCCATTATACGAAGAATGTGCCTGTAGGTATATAGCTGAAGAATAATTATTCGAACAAATTTTATTTTTCAATTAAAAACAAAAAATATATGCATGCAAATTGAAACTCTAATTAGTAAGTTTTATTCATCTCCGACTGATTATTAGCTAAGCCAATCATGATCTTTTATGTTGCATGAACTCTCCTTAACATCCTTACATTCGTTAAGTTTTGACATAGTTTTATACACACTAGTAGCAATATAAAAATACATTACATATAAAGTTCATAAAATTTTCACAATTATCATGAAAAATATAAACATTTATTCCAATATATTCTATATAATAAAATGTAATAAGGCTTCTATGAATCTCATAGAATACCTTACCCCTAATAAAAAGAAAAAAAGAATCCAATTGGATTCTTTTTTTCTTTTTATGTTACATTACATATTTATATAAAGCATGTGCAACACCATGTTCTTCATTAGATAATGTTTCATATTTACACATCGCTTTTATTTCTTCAACAGCATTTCCCATTGCAATTGAAATGTTCGCTTTTTCCATCATAGAAACATCGTTTAGCCCATCACCTATCGCAACAGTATTTTCAACTGAAATATTAAGATATTCAGCTAAAGTGTATAATCCATTCCCTTTTTGAGCATCTCGATGATTAATCTCTAAATTGTGCCAATATGAAGATGTAATTGCTAAATCTGAATTATGAAGAAATGTTTCTTTTAGTTTTTTTAATTTCTCTATATCATAAGAAAATGGCAACAATTTATGCACGTGTATTTCTGTTTCTACAATTGACTTGCAACTTTCCGTACTATGAAATGCTGTATGCTCAAGGTATAATGCTGCAATTGTTTCTAATTCTTGTATATCCACATTTGTTTTTGAATTTTTCAAATCCTCAATTTCCCTGCGTACACTTTCCACTCCATATTCTGGAACATATACGCCTTTATCTGTATAAAGTTGATAATATAAACCATTCTCTTCAAGATATTCTACTATTTTAAGTGCCTGCATATTTTGAATTGGATATCTTTTCATCATTTTTTTATCTTTATATATAAGTGCACCATTTTCTGCAATGATCGGACACTCTAAATCAGCTTCTAACAATAATCGTTCAATATCGACAATAGAACGTCCTGTACAAATCGCTACAACATGGCCCGCTTCTTGACATGCTCGAATTGCTTTTGCATTCTCTGTACTAATCATTTTATTCCCTGAAAGAAGGGTTCCATCTAAATCAATTGCTATTAATTTCATTATTTCTTCACCACTTTCTAAAATACACGAGTTCTACCTATATTCAAGGTATCGTTTTCACACTGGTCTCGTGAGGTTCTCTTTAGTTATAATTTATGAAAAGCGTTTCAGGTCAAGAAATAATTAAAAATAAAATCAGAAGCTTTTCTTTTTAAAGAAAAGCTTCTGATTTTAAACTATGAACTATAACTAATATATTTCGTCTCACACATGTACACATTCTTTTCTTCAGTTGGGACATATATTTTAAACTTTTCTAAACGTTTTCCGTAAACATGAATAGTGACAACGCTTTCATTTTCTGCTATTTCAAGAATATGACAATCAGCTGGTGGAATGACTTTATCTGTTTCTCCTTCTCCCAAATAAAGATTTCCTGTATGAGTTAAATAAACAAGTGAATTTTCAAACTGCTTCGTTTGTATAAAGTTCTGCACCATTATTCTTCCTGTAAATACGCCTTCTACTCCCCATGTGCCATCATGATCATGCAAAGGAGTCGATTGTCCATCTTTCCATACAAGAGCTAATACTTCAAAACGATTTAAAGGATCTTCATAAAGCAAGTGTCGTGCATATTGAGCCGAATTCGCCTTCTGTTTTTCTAACGGAAGCCATGTTTTCTTTTCTAAAAGTTCTTCTAATAATTTTTCAATCCCACAAACAATTTGATCTTCTAACAAATTACTATTTATTAAATCCGTTACAGCTTTAATAAATGTTTGGAACGTCTTACTTCCATTACACGTTAACATAAGCATCCTCCTCTACTCTTATTCACACACTTCCATACTAAATAACCAACTAAAATTTTACAATTGAGAAATAAAAAAACAAGGTACAGTAAATTTGTACCTTGCTGAACAGTTTATTGAGTGTTAAGCGAATAGGTAAGAATTTTGAATTAAATCATAATATGCTTTATCCTTCTCTTCGACGTTTTGAGAGTATGGGGGCTATAACGAAAAAGGTACATACACAAGTCGGTAAGCCAAATCGAAATATGTACGACATAACTGAAACAGGAGAAGAAATCTTTTCTGAAATGTTGCGCGAGTTTCCCGAAAAACTCGCGACAAACAATATAGAATTTCTTGTTCGTATCGCGCTTTTTGAAAAGCTTGATTATGAAGCTAGAAAAGAAGTTTTAACAATACGCCAAGACATACTACATAAACAACTTACTACTACTCAATCTTTAATGCTAGTTCACCTTTTATTACAGAAGTCATTGAATTTAGTAAATCACGTATCGAACATGAATTGCTCTGGATTACATCACTTATGAAGAAAATATGAAAAAATAACAATAAAAGTTAAAAACAATGAATGAAAATGAGATTTATTATCAATACTATAATTAATAAAAGGGCAACCACGATTTGGCTACCCTTCAAAAATTTATACTTCCGGATCGAAAGTTTTACAATCTGTTTCTTCTGTAGTCGATGCTTGTTTTCCTTTATGACTTACTACATAAATTGCGTCTGCGCTACATTTATTGCCGTTAGCCCAAAATTTACAGTTGTTTACTTCACATAAAACGTCTTGTGCCATAGTATCACACCTCCTCGTTCTATTATCATTAACAAAATTCGGAGGTATGATACTTTTTGTTATGCATTTTTTATTACCTTTTTAGCTTTCTTAATGGCTCTATATCTCCTTGTACAATAGCACCTATATTTTCAGTTATTTTTTCAATATCAAAATGCCACCATTGAATTTGCAATAACTCCTCTATTATTGTATTTTTAAATCGTTCCTTTATTTTATTTGCAGGGTTTCCACCAACAATTGTATATGGTGCAACGTCTCTAGTCACAACCGATTTAGCTGCTATTATTGCACCATCCCCTATTTTTATTCCAGGCATAATTGTTGTATCCATACCGATCCAAACGTCATTTCCTATAACTGTATCACCTTTGTAAGGTAAATCAGACAAATTAGGTGTATACTTCTCCCACCCATTTCCAAATATATTAAATGGATATGCCGAAAATCCATCCATCCGATGATTCGCTCCATTCATAATAAAGGTAACTCCATTTGCAATGCAACAAAACTTTCCAATGATAAGGCGATCTCCAAGAAATTCATAATGATGTAATACTCGATCTTCAAATGTTTCTCCATCTTTCGCATCATAATATGAATAATCTCCGGCGAGTATATTAGCTTTCGTTATTGTATTTTTTATAAAGTGAACATTTTTATTTCCTTCAATAGGGTATTTAACATTTGGATTAGGATTCATGTTGCACAGCACTTCCTTTCCTATTCATTTCACTCTCTATTGCTATAACTGGCTTTAAATTGTATATAGGTAAAATAAATAATAATCCAATTATAAATAGTAAAGCTGTGCCTTCGTACATCGTACTTAATGAGAACATTTCTTTTAATGAACCAGCAATACTCATTGTTACTACCATTGAACCGGTGAATAGCGGACTTAAAATGCCATTTACACGACCAATAAAATCAGTATCACTATTTTGAATAATGAGCGTATTAATACCTATTTGAATACAAGGAAGAGCTAAACCGCTAAAAAGTTGTGCTGTGAGTGTTACCCATAAATTGGTGGAATAACCTATAATACCGATGCCGATTGCCTGACCAAGCATACCGATAATTAACATCTTTTGCGGCGCAACGTTTTTTGCAAACACCATCGCTAAAGCACCGCCAACAATCATTCCTGCACCATTTACTGTTAGTAACCATTGTAAACTCTCTTTTGATAATCCTAACTGCTCAGTCACAATAAAAATACCTAACGGCTGAATTAAACCAATTCCTAGTCCTGCTGCCATAAAACAAAGCCCTAGCAAAGTTAATGCCTTTTTCTTTTTCACATATTTAATTCCATCGAGCATTTCCTGTAATAGAGTGATTTCTTTCTTCTCATTATCATTCTCAAGATCTTTCGGAAGAAATAACAACACAGCTGCTGCAAGTAAAAAAGCGATACCTGTAATAATGATTGAAATATAAATTCCAAAACTATGAAAAATAAATGTTCCAAGAATTGGTCCTAACACCATAAATATCGCAAATATTGTTTGATAAATAGACATCGCTAATTGGATTTGTTCTGCCGATAAATGCTGTTTAAATAATTTCATCCCTGATGGTTGAGAAAACTGCGAAAGGATTGCAGAAATAAGCGTTACAAAAAATACGATTTTCCACGTTCCAAACATTAGAGTAATTAATACAGCAAATACCGAAATAGAACTTAACGTTTCACACCATACCATTGTCTTCTTCGGCTTCCACCTATCAGCAAACGTTCCACCAATAAAGGAAAAGATGAAAATTGGAGCAAACTCCGCAACTGAAATCATCGAAATAGCAAAAGCATCGCCTTTTGTCATTTCCATTACATATAGTAATACAGCAAAGTTCCGAACCCATATTCCAATTTGTAAAAATAATGCTGATGCTAAAATCCCTTGTACAAACCGGTTTTTTAATACTTGTGATACCCCATTATTTTGTTTCGTTTCTACATTTGTCGACATAAAAAAGCCTCCTATTTCATCTTCTGAACAGGAGGCAGCACAAATCATATGAAAAGACTATATTTTTCGCAGAGCGAAATACATCCCTTTTCTATAAATGTACAGACTAATCCTATTCAGAAGAATATTTCGTTTTTTAACGAAGATCTCTTACAAATAGAATTAGTTGATCATTGGGATGTATTCACCCTTCCGTTTCGAATTTAAATTACACATACATACTCTATGTAAATCATTTTCTATGTATGCATGTCTTACAACAAATATTCTAGAATGTTAATGGTAATTCCTCTAAAGAACGCATTAAATAATTACCTTGCCATTTAATTTCTTCTCGATCTCCTTTTATTTGTAGTTTAGGCATTCGATTAAATAACGTAGTAATAGCAATTTTTGCTTCCAACTTAGCAAGTGGAGCGCCTAGGCAGAAATGGCTACCATGTCCAAAGGCAATATGGCGATTGTTCTCGCGAGTAATATCGTAAACTTCCGGATTCTCAAATACTGTTTCATCACGGTTTGCAGAAGCTAAGGCAATGACAACCATATCTCCTTTTTCAATTGTTTGATCGTGAATTTGAAAAGGTTCATCTGCCCATCTTGAAGTTGTAACCTCAACCGGGGAATAATATCGTAATCCTTCCTCAATTGCTGCATCAATTAACTTTGGATTTTCTTTTAATAACTGTAATTGATCCGGATTTTCAAGAAGTGCTAATACCGTATTTGTTATTAAATTTACCGTTGTCTCATGCCCTGCAACAATTAGTAACATTATCATTGAATATAGTTCCCGAGCGTTAAGTTTATGTCCTTCACTTTCTGCAAGTATTAAAGCACTAACCAAGTCCTCTTTCGGTTCTTTTCGTTTCATATCAACTAAATATTGAAGGTATGTAATAAACTCAGATAGTTGCTTTTCAGTTTCTTTTATTTCTTCTGGTGTTTCTGGATAAGCAATGACAGCATGAGACCAAATTCTGAATTTCGCTTGATCCTCTTTTGGAATGCCAAGCATTTCACTTATCACAATGATCGGTAAAGGAAATGAATAATCATCAACAAGGTTTAATGAATCTTTTCGCTCGACTTCGTTCAATAAATCATCTGCGATATGCTGAATTCTTCCTTCCAATTGCGCGATCATCTTCGGTGTAAAAGCTTTTTGTACGAGTGATCGTAAACGATTGTGATTAGGTGGATCTGAATTTAACATGTGCGTCGTTAAATAATCACTATTGTCAACAGTAAGAAACACATTCAATGTATCTTGAGAAAACACATTGGCCGGATCTTTTTTTAAGCGATTATCTTTTAATAGTGGTAAAGCATCTTCATATCTTGTAATAAGCCACTCTGCACCTAATTCCGTTTTATTCACAAATAAGATAGGTTGCATTTTACGAGATTCTTTATAAATTTCATATGCATCTTCTTTAAACTGAGCTGAAGCTAAATTGATGCCATTCTCTATTCTTAGCCCAACTTTATTTTTCATTGACATTGTATCCCCTCACTCTCATTTGTTTTTGAAAATCAACCAACATATGCATTATACGCTAACAAAAACGAGAAAATTGTAAATTTTTACACGAAATCTTACTTCGTATATTGAAAAATAAAAAAGTGAGGGAGTAAAATCTTTCTACTCTCTCACTTTTCTTTATGCGAAGCACATGAAATTACTAATTTGTTGATAGTGATAACTTACTTTACGACGACGACCACCTTGCCAAGTGTAACCTGATACTCCATTTCTTCTCACTTCAGTCGGAAAGAACCATAAGTCTCTTCCGAAAGGTCCTGAACGATGCAAACGTAAATAGCCCCATCTTCCTAGACAGTTACACATCCATGATTTCATATTACCAGCTTGTGCAGGTGAAGCAAATGTGGATGGTAACGATGGCACTTGGGACGGTGGTGGTGACGTTGGAGCATCTTCCGCATCATCTGGTCTATAATCTTCTTGCTCCATATCTCTCACTTCATTTGTAGGTTCATACCCGTAGTTTTGTGGATTATAATACATCGCTTGACCATATGGATAATTTTGTTGGTTATACATATTAATAAATCACCTTCTTTTTGTTCATTACCTTTACCATTCATATGTGATATGCCCTCTCTGGGAATCTTATGTATAGCCTAAATTCAACAAAAAATAAAGCTCGTATTTTAAAAATACGAGCTTTTTCATAAACGGAATAGATGTATTATTTTCTTAATTTCACACTATAGAAACGCATTTCATCTAATGAACCTTCAAATTCAAATACTTCTTGTTTAATTAATTCCTTTAAGCGATATTCTAAAAACGTATCGCCAACTGATTGCTCTACAAGACCAAGTGCTTCACCAATTACTCTAGGAGCTTTTAGGAATTCTTGATCAGCACCTATACTTTTCGCGCATTCAATAATAAATTGATCAAAATAATTTTCTTGTACAGAACGCACTTCATTGTCTGTCCAAACTCTTAAAAACCCCGTACTTTTCGAGAGACTATCCCACTCATGTTCAAACTGCAGACGATTCTCTACAGTTAAATACGGCAATTTTACAAAACTTTTTTGAATTAGAGCTAAACTTTCAGGTGGTAACTCTCCTGTTCCACGAATCACATACTCTAGTTTTAATATTTCTTTACTTGCTTCAGATGTATTCATAACGCGAATATTTTTCTTATCTTTTAATTGCGCCATTGCAAAACATAGACCTACATGTTCATGTGCGTTATCGGCTTTCCAAATTGTAATAGGCGTTTCACTAGGAATAGCGTATAGTTCTTTCATAGTTTCTAAAAACCTTGGTAAATACTCTTCTTCAAAATAATTTTCATAAGCATTTAAGTTGTTTACTAACCATTCCTGTCTTGCTAGTTGCCCTTCATTCATATGTAACTTATTTATCGGCCCAATTGAAAAGAATTCAGAAAAAGCAACAACCATCTCTTCCAATCGTTCTTCTTGACCAAGCATATGCTTTAAACATCCAGCTGTTGAATCATCAAATGCAATATGTACGTGTGAGACTTCTTTTACACTTCTTTTATAAGATGTATTACTCGTTAGTTGCTTAGGAATATCCATCAAATTTTTAATAGTATCTTCACTATAGTTTTCTTTTAATAAATTTAATTGGATTAGAATACTTTGAAGTAAATGTTTTGCTTCATCTTCGTGCATATCCTCTACAGCATTTTTAATTTTATCTATCATGTAAACCCCTCAATTCATTTCAAAAATAACGTGGA
Source organism: Bacillus sp. FDAARGOS_527 (assembly GCF_003812125.1). Taxonomy (NCBI): domain Bacteria; kingdom Bacillati; phylum Bacillota; class Bacilli; order Caryophanales; family Bacillaceae; genus Bacillus; species Bacillus sp. FDAARGOS_527. The sequence continues at coordinate 1,745,664 of NZ_CP033795.1, read as the reverse complement.
TTATAGTGTATCATTTAAGTGTTACTCTTTAAAAGTTTTTTAGTCAAATCATGTATTAGAAAGATTGCTAAATAACCTTTTGTAAATCCTTTTATTTAAATGTATAATTATATAGAAAATAAAAAATATAGGAGCTATGTTTATGGAGAAAGTATTTCCTAATTATAAACATTATCTAAAAAATTGGAGATTTATATTTATTTGTATATTACCTACTATCGCCTTTTTATTTGCTTTTGATGTCATCTTTGAATTAATATTTCATCAAGATTTCTATTTATCTAACTTAATTTTTGCTATTATTTTATTTTTAATATTTATGAGCATCAAAGATATGTTTAAAATTAAAAGTTAAAGATCCGGATAAAGTGGGATAAAAAAAAGAGCACCCTGCAATCAGATGCTCTCATGTGATAGAGGTTTTTCTGAGTATTAAGTAGGACACGAAGGTCTTGTCCCACTATCTAATATATGCTTGTACTTATTTTTTGTGCATGTACGAAGTATCACTATAAATTCTCCTCATAAATTCCTTGTACAATTAACATATTTATACATAAAAAAACATCCCCCGTGGATGTTTTTTTATGTACCGATTTTTAAGCTTCCATAAACTTAGCCGGTACACCAATTTTTTCAACTACAGAAGATATATTAGTAGGATTAATCATTACATTTTCAATACTAACTAATTTATTTTCTAATAGTCCATTCTCTGTTGTAATCAGTTCTTCAAACCGTTCTAAAGTCATCGAGAATTTATGTTCACTTCCGCCATTCATACTGACTTTTACATACTTCATCGTGCACCCGCCTTTCATAATAATCTATAATTCGGTAAAAAGGCGCTTACATCCTTTTTATTTACCCCTAGATTTTTCACTTTTACATTTGCCAATTCACGTTTATATTATTTTGAAGAAAACAGCCACCATTTTATGTTCAAGTTATAATCGCTAATAAGAATGATAGAGATAAAAATGCACAAAGTGGTATATATAAAACAGTATCCATTCTAGCAAATTGAGTATCTTTTTTTCGCTTAAAAATACCAAAATAATGAAACTCACCAATTACTCTTATGAGAAATACAATCATACACACCCAGGATGCCACTTGAACAATACTATTAGGAAATGCAAAATGAACAATATTAGTTTGTTGTAATAAAATTATTGCTGCCATACTTAATAATAACGCAATGATCAATGTCATTCCTGCACCTGGTGTAAACGCCTTTTCTCCATCTTTAGTCGGAATAACACTATTTGTCGCCCACTTACCTCCGAAAGCCCAGTAAACATGTAAAAAGCTAACTAAAAATAATATACTGACGGCAATATATATAATAATAAGCATTTTATCCTCCCATTATTTTATTGGAGTCCTCAGTTTTAGATTATGCTATAAATTTCTCATTAGCAATCTATATGTAATTACAAAAAAGCCTTTAATGATAAATCATTAAAGGCTTACTAATATTTCTTATGCATTATACCTATTTCTACGACGTTCCATCCTTGTTTGTCCTTGAGCAGTCTCTTCTTTATATTGAGGTATTTGCTCTGCCATTTCATATGTTGCAACTGCAGTTGGTTCTTCGTAATTATGCTCACGTATTTCTTCAGGCGTTTTTTGTTTCGATACTTTGCCACCAAACTTAAATAATTTTAACTTAAATTTCGGTAATCTTGGGATCGGAATCTGAAATGATTGCTTTTTACGTTTCTTTTTTTGTTGAAATAAAGTTATATTTTCTTTATAATCCTCTTCTTTACGGTGTAATAACATAGCAATTAATCCACCTAATATAAGTCCACCAACTAAAAGCATAAGATATTTGAAATTACTTGTCATTAAACTCGACATACGTTCAAGTATGACTAACGATTGCACTTCTTTAATATCCCATAGTAAAGCGGCCCATAATGCGAATAAACCGAAAGTAAGCCCATATGTACGAAAACGGAATAAACATGGGATTAAAGCGATACAAGCAGCGATTTTCGCATTCGCTATGATTGAACTTGTTGAAATATCTTGATGCCAAATAACTAACAATAGTGTAATAAATGGCGCATATGCTATCCAGCTACATATACGTGAATATATTTTTTTCGCAAAATAACTACCGAAACTGGTGAAAAATAAAAGGCCTCCAATATATAAAGATTGTTCTAGTGGGATTTGTTTCATAATTCCTGCAACTGGAAAGAGGCCGCTCAATAGCATGAATAGCACATCTAATTTCTTCACAATTCCTCATTCCTTTCCAAGTTCTTTTGAATTCATTCATATTGCTTTTCCACATGGTGTAGTTTTTTATTTCTAAAAAACATCTTAATCCTGTATGGAAATAAAGTAAATATATAAAAGAGAAGATACATGACAAAAGATATCCTTATTTACATGAAAAAATGACAAATCCTGATCGATATAATGAGCAGGATTTGTTTATTATTATTTACAGTAGAATAATTGAATCTTTCTTTTCTATTTTTATAATATCTACATCCAATTCATCATCAAACTCTTTAAACTCTCTTGCATCTATATCAGTCATATAGCTCTTTATTACTTTCGCCATATGCATAGAATATGGCATGTGTATATTCTTTTCCAAAAGCATACTTGAATTACAGCACATGTAATGTACCATTTTGGCAATATAGTTCCTTTCAACAGCTTTTACACCTAGAGGTAATATTTCAAGTATATATCGATGCAATGTTTCACTATCATTACACAGATACTCACCAGTGCTATAATACATTCCCTTTTGATCTATATATAAACTCGTACTATCTAGTACGTCATCACATTCTATCACACCGTATTTGGGTACATCAAAAGATGTATTTATTCTTACAGCATTTAAGTTTGGAACCTTTAGCACATCTGGAACAATGTCAGGGAAAGTATCTATATCAATTTTTTCATTTTGTAACTCTTTTATCCAATGTTTTCTTACATTCGCATCTATAATGAAGTATACTTGCTCATTTTGCTCTTTTGCAGGTTGTAAAATTTCCGCTAATGTTTCAGAAACAAATTGTTTAAATTGAATGCCCATATCATTTCTTTTTGAAGGCTGCGGCAAAAAGATGTTATGTTTGTCTACATTTAATAATAAACGATCAATCGTTTGCCACTCTATATTCCCATATAATTTATATGAAATTTCTTTTCCTTTTATTTTTGAAAAAATGGGTAAGAAATCAAATTTCGAGATTCGTTCAATTGATAAATTAACATATGTACAAGGTAAATTTATCTTATTCCAACTACGTTTTAAAAATCCTTTTTGTTCTAATAAACTCAAAATACCATTTATAATCGTTTTACGAGACACACTTTGGCCTATAAATAAATTAATAAATGCTGAAATACGGTTTGTTCGTGCAAATCCTTCTCTAACAATTTGCTTTGGATCAATTTTTTCACGTCCATCACAATTTTTCATTGCAATTAACGCCAATGTCGCATCATTGCGCTTACCTGCAGTAGCATAAACCGCTTTCATAACATCCTCTACTAAATTCGTTTTATACTTCTGGCAATATTGCATCTTATATGGATTTTGCAATACTTTTTCAATATTACATCTTACTATTTTTAACAATACTGGAGAATCTGCATGTAATACATATGACGACTCACTGATTTGAGCTAACACCATTTTACTTTCAAATAATGCTTGTTCTACTTCCAGCGATATTTTTTCAGACCATATTTCTAGCGTTATAGCCTCTAATCCTTTTGGTGCAATTAAAGGGAATAATTCTTTCCTATTATCTGTTTCCATCTTTTTGCATTCTGGTAGTAATGTGAAATAAGTGAATTTTTGCTGAAAACCTTTAAATAAATACTCTCTCTCCTCTACTTTTATACCAGGTTTTATTTTAGTACCTTGAACTTTATATATTCTTTCATTGTATGGAAGCAACACCCTAAGATTTTCTCCCAGCATATAATCTTTCGGATATTGAAGAATATGATCTAATTCAACTTCTCCACCTATACGAAAATCATCTTTTAAATTTCTAAATATCTTAATCCATTTGATGCCGTTTGTAGCCTGCTGAACTTTTAGTTTTACAAATCGTAATTTCTTATTATTCAATGCAAATTCTGGAGTAGAAATTAATATCATGCCCCGTTTTCGTCTTAATAGCAAAGGAATGTCTGGATGGTTATATTCTTGATAAAATCTCCGAATTCCTATTGAAACATTTAATAATGGAATGTTCTCTCCTCCGCGCGTTATATATTCGAACCGAAATACATAGGCGAAATAGTCTTGTGTTTTTTCATCTTTAATAGGCTCTGACATCGCCTCACAAATATTTTGTGATCTAAGAGGAGAAAAATATATATATTCTTCATTTATATTTTCTAATTGTACAGGACGTTCACAAAAAATATGTGAAATTAAAGCGGGCACCCATTTAGAATATACTTCCTTATCATGTAGTACTGTTAAATTAGAAATTAAATCGTAATGCCATTCATATTTTGGCGATTCTATTAATTTATTAGGTTTCCAATCATGAATAATCTCATACCAACTTTGGAAAATATAATCGAGTTGTTCTTTTCTAATAGGCTCTTTACACACAATCCACGGTGTATTTTCATTCAATACATATGGATTATGTTGAATAAATAATATATCAGAAAACATATCATATAATCTTTCATTCAATCGTTTCAACTTACTCGTTAATAAAAATGTCTTATAATGTATCTCTACAATATCGAGCCAATCAATAGGAAAATATATAAATGATACACTTTCGTTTAAAAGAGGTTCTACTATATTTTCAAATGTTAACAACTTTAATTTTTCCATAAAATGATTACTTCCTTTCTTCATTTTTCTTGATCACAAAAAAACTAAAGTATTATCACATAATTTAATTATTTAAAAGAATAGCAAATATCGCTTATCCGACTTATATATTAATGACATGACTCTGATAAAAGTTAAAAGAAATTTTCATACATATCCCTCCTTTTATATAACAAATATAATATATTAAGATTATACAATATTAGTCACGTATTGTATTTGGGATTTACAATAATTTTACAAAAGATTATAAAAGAGGTTGTCTCATAAGTCTCTTTCGAAGTAAAATCACATGAAATTGAAAAGGAAGAAACGTTATTAAATCAACGTTTCTTCCTTTCACTTTCTATTCGGTTTTGGCTAAAAAGCACCTTTTAGGACAGCCTCTTTTCACTATCCTATTACCTTTTTCGCTTCTTTATTCACTGACCACTGCTCTAATGTATAAGTCATTTCCCAAAATGAATATTCATATTGACTGCTAATAATAAAATGCTGTTTCATTCCTTTGCGGTCAGACTCTGTCACTTGTATTGTCAGATTCATTTATTAATGATGTAATAAATGGTGACGCAGAAAGTCGTGCAAAATGGGGAAGTTATGCTTTAACTCAAGTTGGTTTAGGACTTATTGGTGATAAAGGCATAAGCAAAGTCACTACACTCGCAAAGGGTGCGAGTGTAGCAAAATTCTCAGAAGGTATTTCGCATTTTACGAATAAATTGCAAATGGGAGATCGCTTTGCATATGCTAGCGTTAGTGAGTTTAGAGATATTCCAAAAACTTCTTTTAATTCTTTAGAAGATGCACGTAATACATTTATGTTTGCTGACCCTGGTAATTTAAATACACCTAGATTCCAAGAATATCTTAGCCAAGTAGAAGAAATAACAAACAGAAAAATCCCTGAAAATCAAAGAGAATTGCTTCAGGAAGCTTTAGAAAAGAATGCTTATGAACGATTAAGCAAAGAAGAAGTAGATCAAAGAAGGGCTGAGTTCAATACTATAAAAAATAAACTGATAGCTGAATGGGAAAAAGAAACAGGCCAAACATGGCCTACATATACGGAGAAAGTTATTTCTAGAAGAGGTAAAGTATCACGGAGAATTGATAAGCCATTTGATGCACATCATTTTATTGAAAATGCACATGGCGGAGAACATGAATGGTGGAATATGCACCCAGCTAAATACCCTGATGAACATCAAGGTGGTATACACGCTAAGGACAGTATCTCAAGAGAAATTTTTAAAAAGTAATTAACGGAGGTAACGAAAGCTATGTTTGATTTTTTGAAAAAGTATGTTGTAGCTAATGAAAGTGTAAAATCTGACCAAACACCTATTTTCTATCCTTTAAAAAGTGAGGAAATAGAAGAGGCAGAAGAGTTGTTAAAAATGAAATTCCCTAAAGAATTAAAAGATTTTTACAAGGAAATTGGTTATGGTTTTTTAGAAGCATCAGATAGGTTCTTTTTTAATAGATTTATGGACCCATTTTCGGTTTCTGATTTTCGTTTAAGGGAAGATATTTATGAATACAACCCCAATATAGATGGTGTTGATGATGAAGAATCGCTGGTTTTCTTTGAAGCAACAGAATTAAATTTTTTAACAATTAAATTCAAAGAAGAAAATGAATTAGGCCAATGTCCTATTTACTCGAGCTCTACAAAAATAGCGGATTCTTTAGAGGAATTTATAAATAAAATGGTTGAAAATCCTGATTATTATATTTAATCTTTTTAAACAAAGAGAGAGTCTGCTCAATATAAGCAGACTCTCTTCCTACTTCACATGTACATAGGCTTCATTAGTTGTTACATAGTATGTTTTGCCTCTACTATTTTTCACCTTATATTGTGGTGAACCATTTGCACTTACCTTCGCATCAATCGTAAATCCTACACCTGCATCTACAAAACCAGCAACATCCTTATCCTGCCCAGATGGAGCATCATAGAAACGTAGATTGTTAACCTTTGAAACAACACGCTTCCCTACAATGGAAGAAATCACTGTGCTTTTCTTACTGAATTTCACATAAGATGGATCATTTTTAATCCATTGTTCTCCACCAAGATTTAACCAGCCATCTTTTTCAGTCCATACAATATAAGCTTCTGGATTGTTTAACTGGCGAATCATAGAATAGCTTGTACCTGATCCTTTACGTAAGTTAACGTTGTAACCTTCAATATAGGCGATACCGTCTGCTTCTCTAATATAGCACCAAATTCATTAGTAGCTTCTGTTACTTCCTTAATTTGTTTTAATGTTTCAAATGTATCAACATTAATATTAATCTCTAACTTGTTATTAACCATTCTTCATCCTCCTCCGAAATAACTCTAATTTAGTATTGAAATTCTCTAAAACTAGACGTATTATATTTTTGTGTTTTTCCCCGTTCCCGAGCCGAGAATACACCATCACTTGTGAAAGGACCCGAACTCCAGCGGGTTCTTTTTTATTCCTCTTCTTGAAAATCTATTTATTTAAATGTAAAATTATAAATAAGTTCTAAAACATTTTGAATCGAGGTGAAAATCATGAGAAACTTTAGTTCATTATTGATCTCTACTATCTGTTCAACCATCCTTTTAATTTGGAATTCCCTTTCTTTCTATACTGGATTCACAACAGGACATACATACTATTGGGTTAACGGTATCATAGCCTTGGTTTTCCTTCTATTCTTTATCTTAAACATGCGAGATATTATCAAGAAAAACTACAGAACATCATAAGAATAGGGGTTGATACACATGCCCATCAACTTAAGAATTTTCACTACCCCCAAGTGACAAAAAACGTTATTCTTTCTAAAAAGCTAGCTAGAAAGGGTGACATTTTTTATGAATCTTTCGATTCAAGATGAATTACAACTATTTTCTGAAGAACTGTATCGTCATTTAACCCCTTCTCTTTTGGAAGAACTCGCAAAAGAATTAGGTTTTGTAAAAAGAAAACGAAAGTTTTCTGGAAATGAATTAGCTACCATATGTATTTGGGTAAGTCAACGTACAGCGAGTGACTCGCTTGTTCGACTATGCAGTCAATTACATGCGGCCACAGGCACTCTTATGAGTCCAGAAGGACTCAATAAACGCTTTGATAAAAAAGCGGTTGAATTTTTGAAATATATTTTTTCGGCATTATGGAAAAGTAAAATCTGTGAAACATCGGCCATTTCAAGCGCGGCGCTCATGTATTTTCAACGAATTCGTATTTTAGATGCGACGATTTTCCAAGTACCAAAACATTTAGCCCATGTATATCCTGGATCAGGTGGTTGTGCACAAACAGCGGGTATCAAGATTCAATTAGAATATGACTTACATAGCGGACAGTTTCTAAACTTTCAGATAGGTCCAGGAAAAAATAATGATAAGACCTTTGGAACAGAATGCTTAGACACATTACGTCCAAGCGATTTATGTATCCGTGATTTAGGTTATTTTTCATTAGAAGACTTAGATCAAATGGATCAACGAGGTGCTTATTATATATCCAGATTAAAATTAAACCATACCGTGTATGTAAAAAATCCGTTTCCAGAATACTTTCGAAACGGAACCGTAAAAAAGCAATCACAGTATATCCAAGTTGATTTAGAACATATTATGAACAATTTAAAACCCGGTCAAACATACGAAATAAAAGAAGCTTACATTGGAAAGAATCAAAAACTATTCACACGTGTAATTATCTATCGTTTAACAGACAAACAGATACAGGAACGTAGAAAAAAACAAAGTTACACTGAAAGTAAAAAGGGTATTACATTTTCAGAAAAGAGTAAACGATTAACGGGTATCAACATATATGTCTCAAATACGCCTGAAGGAGTTGTTCCGATGGAACAAATACATGACTTTTACTCCCTTCGCTGGCAAATAGAAATTATTTTTAAAACGTGGAAATCCTTATTTCAAATTCATCATTGGCAAACTATCAAAAAAGAGCGATTAGAATGTCATGTGTATGGAAGACTTATTGCCATCTTTATCTGTTCTTCTACGATGTTTAAGATGCGTAAACTTCTTTTGCAAAAGAACAAAAGAGAATTAAGTGAATATAAAGCCATTGGGATGATTCAAGATCATGTATCGCTGTTATATCAAGCGATACAGAGAAACACCCAAAATCTAACAAAGATTTTAATCCGTTTGTTCGACCTCCTACAGAAGAATGGACGGAAATCTCATCGATATGAGAAGAAAACTATCTTTGATATTATGGGTGTTGTCTATGAGTATAATGGGTTTGGAAAACAAAAGAAAGCTGCATAATTTTTAAAATGAAACTCGTTAGAGTTTATTTGGTGTGTGTACTTTTCAATACCAAAAGTACATTACGTGTTTTTTAGTTTGTTTGAACGAAAGTTCATTTTGTTTTCGTTCTTAAGTTGATGGGCATGGGGTTGATACATATGTGGAAAAAAATCAACAATTACAAATACCATTTAAAAGATTTAAAATTTATGATTTGGCTGTTCCCCATCATCGGGCTAATATATGCTTGTGACTTCTTCTATGGGCTAATGTTCCATCAAAAATTTCATTGGACTAAATTAGTATTGGTAGCAATTATGCTTATAGGATTTTTAGATATAAAAAAGAAAATTAGAAACAATGATTATAGAACAGATTGAACTAACAAACGATTTTGAATTAATTTTCGGGTCTTACTTCATAAATCATTATCAGGGGAATCTGCAGATTTGTAGGTTCTTTTTGCAAAATAAAAAGCATCCACTACGTGAACACTTATTATTATTATGATTCAGTTGTTTAAAATCAGATTGATATGTAGGTGAAACGAATGGAAAATAACGAACAAGAACCAAAATACGATTTGAGCAAAATATACACATACGAAGAACATCCTGATAAAATCAGCGGTCGCTGTGATAATTGCGGCAATTCCGTATTCAAAAGTTCCATTAAAAATTTCATCTTCTTAAGAGAATGCCGTCATTGTGGCATGAAGAAAATCATCTAACCCTGGATAGGGCTTTTTTCTTTATAAAATAAAAACCAGTCGTTAGGCTACTTAAAGGTTTTCTTATCACCAAATAAAATGATATATATATTCTCCCGTTATACTTTCATCAACTCCTGCAACTCTAGCAAATCTCATTATGTCCGCCCCCTGAATAAAATACATCGTTAGCATGACTGGCACCCGTGACCACATAAAACGATAAAGCTCATTTACTCTTTGTCTAGTCGTAACAATTAAATCATTTGCAGGTCCATTAATCCATACAGTTGTCCTAACTGAAGTAAACGGAAGATCTATCCCATTAACAACTATTCTTGCCATACTTTGCGTTATATCCACATCTATCCCCTCATTCCAAGAATCAAATCTGTTTCCCCTATTTACATAAGTATTCTTAGCTATAAGAAATGTTTAAAGTGAGTTTTTATTTTATTTATATGAACTCCCACAAAATCACCTCAAAAGAATCTTATTTATGTAAACTGTCAACTAAGGAAATGCATTGGTATCAATGGTTTTCATAACTTACGATATTTAGGTCATATTCATAATTTTATATATTGGCTTAAAACCGCCATTTTCACCACCTAATCACCGTTATTTTCTACATAAACTTCACCTTAGTAACTATATATATTTTTGTTCTTTTTTTGTTACGAAATTGCGTTTTGTTTGTATATACCCATGTAAGCACTGAATAAAGAGAGGAGTTTTTATATGAACACTAAATTCGAGATTAATATTTCACCAGAGTTTATTATCTCTATCGTTCAATTATTAAATTTTTTACCTTAGCAGGAATCATTTGATTCTTGCTTTTCTTTTTTCGTTTGTTTTGCGAAATGCAACACGTTTGCGCTTATCTTTCTTTAACAACAAACAAGACGCCACCCAGATCACGGTAGCGCCTACAATAATTGCTATTGGTTTAATCATTACCAAGTATATCTGGTCCCTTCTTTAACATGTACGAGAAACCCGAAATGAATACGACACTAAATATAATAATAGAAGACCACATATTAAAATGATATAATTTACCTGCAGCTAAATTATATATGTTATGAACCAAGAAATTAGCACCTATGATAATCCCACCTAAAAATGCACTAATTAATATGCTCATTAAATAAAATTTAAGCTTTTGAAACATTTTCCCTCTACCCCTTTTCTAAAATAAACTTTATTTGAGTTTCTTTAGAAAATTATACCATTTATTTTTCAGGTATTATTAAATCCATAGTTAAATTAAGGTTATTTTAAGGATGTGTTTTCTATCCAAATGTCCATTTTATTCAATAAAAAGAGAGCACCTGCGCCAGTAGGTGCTCTCTTAATGTGATAAGGAGTTTCTTATGAGTATTGAAACGAGATAGATACAAGCGAGTGAACTTGTACTACACTTCAATATATGCTTGTCCTCATCAAAAGGTGCAATAAAAAAAGCACCCTCGCCCAGGCGCCAAAAGATAGATCATATACATTGAGGTAACTAACACGTTAGAAAAGACCTTTCCATTTCTTGTAACTCTTCTATCACGAAAGGCCGTATTTCCTTTTCATTTACATGCCTAGAAGGTTGATTCATACGATATGGTTCCCCTCCGTTCGATCCACTTACTTATAAAAGGATTATTTTGTTTAAAACTGACTTAAACATTAGTTAATAAATGTAATTATCTTGTTAAAAACTTAATAATATTAACATCTCATACAGTTAGATATTACGTTACAATATAAGTAAATTCGTTTATAGACGAATACCCTATGACTTGCTGGGAGAAATCCTGGCTTTTTTTAACGCTTGAATAAAACTGTCAACAACGATTCAAATTTCCCCAATTTCAACGAAATGAAATTCCCCATTATGAACGGCTAAATCGTTGTTTGGGCAGGATAAATTCCTGCTTTTTTCTTTTCTCGCAAACGGTAGGAGTCACCCTTGATGTTAAATGTAATCGCATGATGTAAGAGGCGATCCAAGATAGCCGTTGCCAATACATCGTCACCAAAAACTTTTCCCCATTCAAGGTACGATTTATTAGATGTTAAAATCATTGCTCCTTGTTCGTATCGCTTTGAAACAACCTGGAAGAAAACATTGGCGGTTAGTTCATCAAAAGGAAAATAACCTACTTCATCTACAATTAACACGTCTGGACGACTCCAACGATTTACGAGTCGCTGGAGTGTCCCTTTATCATTGGCCTTGCGGCACTGAGCCACTAAGTCGTCGGCCGACAAAAATAGGGCTGTATATCCTTGGGTAATCGCTTCAATCGCAAAGGAGACGGCTAAATGAGTTTTTCCTACACCCGGAGGACCCAGTAATATGCGATTTTCCCCATTGGCAATAAAGCGACATGTTAAGGTTTCCTTGACCCTTTTCTCGCTCAGACTTGGTTGAAATGTAAAGTCAAAATCATGAATCGTTTTGGTGTAAGGCAGCTTTGCCCGTTTCATTCGCTTTTCTAGTTGATCAGAATCTTGTTGCTCCGTTTCATGCAAAACGATAGTGTGAAGAAACTCAGAATATGATACATTATCCTTAGAAGCGTCTTCTAGTAAACTATCAAGTTGGTTGGCTGTATGATGCCAGCCGAGCTTCTTTAAACGCTCCAATAAGAGTTCGTTCATCATACAGACTCACCTTCTTCCAGTGCTGCGTAAGCAGCGAGAGGGCGTTTTTCCACATTTGGAGATGGGGTATGAGAGTGAAGACCGTCGGTCGCCAAATCTTCAACGTTCTTCGCTTTCTGCCCTTTTTCTTTTGTATGTAGCCCATCATAGTGTTCCATTCGGATATGAGTAGTTGCTTTTCCTGTAAGAACCGGATGTTTTGCGATACATTCACGTTCATCGTAAATCTCTAAATGATGATCGAGTGTTTCTTTAATCTTAACCATTTGTCCAGCGTAACGGTAAGGAACTGAATACCTTTTTCCGCGGTACGACACCACACAGTCCCGACTGACTTCTCTGGTTTCCCAATGTGAAGTGGGAAACAGAGGCTTCACTCCCCATATCTGCAGGAACTTCTGTTCCTGCTCAAATCGTTGAAATGGTGACTCATTAGTAGTCTGATTGGTTTTCTTGTTAGCTATCTGATCCAACCATGTACGTACGGCTTCATTTAATGCATGTAAAGTTGGTTCGTGTTTTCGCTGAAAGAAGTTATCTTTCAAATACTTAATGGTTCTTTCTACTTTCCCCTTTGTTTGCGGACGTTTAGGACGACAGGCTTTTGGCACAATCCCATAGTAGGCTAAGAAATCCTCAAACTTGCGATTGAAACGAATCTCTACAGGACTATGCTTGATTACAACGGTTTTCATATTATCATAGAGAATTTGTTCTGGTACCCCATTAAAGTAAGAAAAAGCATTCATATGACACTTCATGAGGGTTTCGAGATTCATGTTGGTTGTAAACTCTACGTACTTCATTCGGGAATAACCTAATATCATCACAAATGCATAAATGTCTTGCAGATTGCCATTCACTAAGTATTTTCCCACGTACGCCCAATCCATTTGGGCTTGTTTCCCTGGTGGTGTTTCAAACCGTAAGGTTGCCTGTTTCTTTGGCTGTTGACGAAGAGGACGAACAAAGTCTCTTAAAATTGTCATCTTCCCCTCGTAACCCATCGTTTGAATTTCCTCTAACAGTACGACACAGTTGGTTGTTCCTTCTTTGACTCGTTGAAGGATGTAGGACTTATAGGGTTCGAGCTTACTCTCTTTCTGCTGCTCGCTTGCCTTACGTTCCGGCAACTGATTGCTTTTTAGATATTTGCTGATCGTTTTACGATCGAAGCCTGTTGCTTCTGCAATGGCTGTTTTCGTCCACCCTTTCTGAAATAACTCTCTAATCATAAAAAACTCCCCAATCTTCAGCACCGTTTCTTCACTCCATCTTTGATGTTTGTTTCGAAACGATTATCTGTTATTTTTGGGGAATTTAAAACCGTTGTTATTGGGTATTTTACAATCGTTGATTACAAAAACCAAATATTCCGTCAATACTATAGATGACATGGGTATCTTTCTCCATTACCTGAGCAGTTAGCTTTTGCTAGCTGCTCTTTTATTTGTAACCCTGTTAGACAAGTTTTCATATAATGTATTCATTCTTTTCTTATAAATTAAGTTCGTCACTTGAATTATAAAAATGGGATTATATCCCATAACTTTTTCTACTATCATTCATAATTTATATTTGAAAAAGTTGCTCTGTTTTACTGAAAGGTGGTTGCGAAAACAATCGCTTTTTTATTTATGACAAAATGAAATTTTTATCACAAGTTTAAAATTATGTATTGAAAATGAATCTATTAAATACTTGACTTCATTCCCGACACATTATTTATAAATTGTATACAGTTCCATATGGAATCATTGAAAAAGGCATTTCAGATGGTATAGTGTGATACATTGGGTAATAATACTCCATAGATGAATAGTACGGTTGTGTACCTTGTTGCATTTGTTGTTGTAATTGTAATGCTTGTTGAGCAGCTTGAATTGTACTTTGTATTCCACTAAACGTGATACCCACCGTACCATACGGCCGTATTCTGGCTCGAGTATCAAAATGTGAATAAAACATTATTATTCAACTCACTTCCATATAAGTTATTACAAAATATGTTATGATTTTTAATTTCAATGAGTGTTAAAAACTAACCCACTAACTTTTATTCAAATAGCGTTTTTATTCAATTTTATAAAGTAGATTTTATGCTTTCGTACAAGCACTCCTCCTTTTCAGTAAATAAAATATAAAGATATTAAGAAAAAGGAGAGTATGATAAGTATGGCTGATTACTTTTACAACCATGGTGAAAAATGTTATAAAAAGAAATCTAATTCCAACCAACAAAAAGCTAACTGTACTATTGCAACACACACGATATCCGGTACTGGAGTTAATTTAAATGGAAATATACTACTAGATATTTTCGTTCCCCCTAACTCAACAATTACAGCTTTTGAAGATTTAACCAATAATCATAATAAAACATTACTTCAATTTTTCGTTATTGGTGGTCTCCCTCCTGTTACAGTAACAATTGTGACAAGAAAATCTTCTAGACCAATTACTGTTACTCTAGAGGCACTTGATACTAGAATATTTCAAGTAGAAGATTTTGAAAGTCTTATTTTCACAAATGCAACTAACGAAAATGGTGGTGTTAGTATATTCGTTGAAAAAACATTCTGTATTTGCTGTAATAGCGCAAACAACTCTTGCGATAAATATTACAGCTAAATAAGGATGTAGTGATTATCTTGTGACATTTACTAAGGGGCACCTATACAAGGTGCTCTTTTTTTGTATATTTTTCCGATTAATTTAACGATTTTGTTCTAAATTTACACCTATCTAAAAGCTATATATACAATACCTTGAGTATTCTTTTTTAATATTAGTTTTGATTAGGTCGCATTTCTCCAAAGGCGACCTTTAATTTTCAAATAAGGGTTTTGTAAAAACTATAAAAATTATCAACACTAAACAAAAATCACATATATTATTATGGATTGTTGTTCATAGTAATAGACGGAGCACTCTGGTCAGGTGCTCTTTTTTTACTTACTAACCAAATAAAAATTTTATTCAAACTTGCACACACACTAAAAACATACATAAAATTTAATTGCCGATACTTTTTCAATATTAATCTTGTTCAAAGAGCGCCTTCCGGGGCGTTCTTTTTCTGTTTAAATAAGGATTGAGCATATTTAGTTAAAGTACTCATATAATCTTATAGGTGTTGTTAGTGTCATGAGGTGCTCTGGTCAAGCACTCCTATTTTTTTATGCAAAATAACGCTTTGGTTTAAATTATTTCTACAGAATCTATATAAGTCGGAAACTCCTTCATAATAAAGGGTTTCTGCTGTTACACATCCATCTTTATGAAGAGTACCTGGATACACATTTCCTCTTGAAAAAACTAACCTTAAATGCTCCCAGTCCTCCCAATAAATATCCTTCTTAGCTTTAAAAGTGATTTTTTTATCCATATCCATTTTCCTTCACGTTCCCACTTCTTCTTGAGTTTTCCAACATAGGCAAAGCTACGCTCATACATAATGCTTATTTCCTTATCTGGAATTTCCTTTTGATTCATACGATACGCTTCCCCTCCGTTCGATCTACTCTATTGAACTTTTACTTCATTTCCATTTTACATTCTTCAAGAAAATCAATATCCTCTTGAACCTGTTCTTTTGTTGAAAGTAATTCATCGCATTGCCCTCTGTGTTAAATACATAAATTTGTCTTTCCTTGTACTCCATCCCTAACATCCCATCATCACCTAAAAGCTTTACGTTATCTTCCATTTTCAAAACCTCGCTTTCTATTCATAGGGTTATTTTGTTTGAATTCTCATAAAACACTTTTTAAATTCCTCAACATTGGAAATAGCTATGTAATAAAAAAGATTAAAAGTTAGGAGTGCTATAAATGTCTGATATAATTAAACTCTGTATTGTAATAGCCGTTGCCTTATTTTTAATGTTTTCCATAATATCAGAGTTTAAAAAACCTCAAAAAGATATGTTTTGGTTCTCGATTGACGTAATGTTTCTTCTTGTAGCTTTTTTACTAATAAAAGACTATATCGTCAAACATGTAACGTAATTACCTGAATAAAACTCAATATTCCGTTCGTACTATTACCGATCTACCTTTTCTCAAGTAGCTTCCAACAAGTTTTTTTGAGCAGTTAGCTTTGGGTAGCTGCTCTTTTTTGATCCCTAATCAATTTTCGTGAGACAAGAAGAATAGAAGAAGTATATCTTGTCATATGCTTTTATAAAAAAAGATAAAGGGAGTGACAGTATTGGGTAACAGAAACAATCAATTTGTTTTTCATATAATAAAAGGTTCATCAATTAAGAAATTTTTAATTATTGACTTAATTACTGGAACCGGAATTTATTGGACAGTAAATTCTATTTCCTCAAGTGCTTTGATTGCAATTATTAGTTGTATTCTAGGAACTAAAAAAATAAAGAAAATGCAGCAACCTTAAAGTTACAAATTGAAATATACCCAAACAAAATGATTATCTCATTAAGTTTTCAACAAATATCTCTTCAAATTTTATAACTCAAGTGAACCACTAGACGCATACACCATATACTAATTTAAATACTTTCTAGAAAAGAAGTTGAAAATTATGCCATCTTTTGTTGGAAATATGGTCATACAAAATAGTAACGGTTTTTTCAACTTAGGTGATTTCTATAATGTTTCTCCAAAGGAAAATACACAAGCTTATAATGGTTCAGGTGCATCAAATGTTGCTTTTGTTCTCAATACATTTAACTGCGTTAGTGCAACAAATACATTCGATTCGGATGTTGCAGACCAAAGCCAAGTTGGAACAGCCTAAATATATTCATTTCCTTCTCCCCACCTGAATAAAACCCAATATTCCGTCAATACTATAGACACCCCATTTCAAACCACATTCCATGGTTACAGCAGTTAGCATTTGCAAGCTGCTTTTTTTATGTTTCACGCGAATAAATCCCTAAATTTCACCAATACTATATAGGACTTAAAAAAATCAGCTTTAAATTCTTCCCACTCTAGCTCTCTTGATCGAGGGTCGAGCAGTTAGCTTTTGCTGTCTGCTCTTTTATTGAATAAATTTCTAAAACATGTTAATAATATAGGTACACCAAGGTTGAATACGAATGACCATTGTGTTCTTCTTATTCACCAGAGCAGTTAGCTTTTGCTAGCTGCCTTTTTTGAGTTTGTCTGTCCGAATAAAATTCTAAATTATGTCCAATACTATAAATGGGCTGATACAGCTTGAATTGACAGTGACCTCTGTAATGTTCTTTTCCTCTTTCTCTGAGGACGGAGCAGTTAACGATTGTTAACTGCTTTTTTGTATTAAGTTAATTATAAATTTCAGGTCTTATTTCTCTTCTACGCCATATACTTTTAACCTAACTATCCAGCTCAAAGTGTTACCTCCTATCTTAAAGAGCACTGATGCATGGTGCTCTTTTTTATTTTGTTCCCTTTCATTTCTGAATAACATTTTTAACCCTGTTCATACTATTTTTGTAACTTAAAGTTACAAACTATTTCTGTAAGCGGAGCGTTTCTTTTGTACAACAAGCAGTTAGTTTTATTAACTAGCTGCTTCGTTGTGCTAAAGAAAGATTTTTTAAACTGCACACTTTGTAAGAACATACATAAAATATAATGCGGTATTCTTTTTCAATATTAGTCTTGATCATGAAGCGCCCTAAAAGGCGCTCTTTATATTTGAAATAAATAACCCTTTTGTTCAAACAGACTCACGATTCATATAAACCAAACATATATATACATAGACAAGACATAGCTTTTTATTAAACATGCACAATTTTTGTGCATGTTTTTGTTTAATACAATAACTATACCAACCTAAATATGGTAAAATTTAAATAAGGTAGGTGAATATAATGAGTGGATTTGTAGTTTGCACACTTGTTGGTCTAATCATTGTAATAATGGGTTATCTGATTCATATTAAAAAACAATTATTTCTTATTGCTGGATACCAAGATGCTACTTTTATTGGTGATAAAAATAAACTAGCTAAATTATTCGGCATATTTGCTTACATAGTAGGAATTGCTACTTTTTTACTACCTTTCGGACTTGAATTTTTTGGTGGCATAAGTGGCAAAATCTATGCAACCTGTGTTGTTGCAGGTACATTTTTTGTTTTGGTTAGAAAACAAATGATTAATAAACCTTTTTAAAAAGAGTCTTAATATAGCTCTTTTTTTATAGATAAAACTAATTCAAATAACTATTTTGTTAAATTTCTCAATTCACAAAGTGCTAACTTTATAAAATGAATTCATATACATTTATTGAATACATATGACGTTCATATAGAACCAACTAGTTTAGGAGCTGATCAGTATGACAAGTAAACCACTGGTAATAACGCTACCTCCTATATCAAAAACCAAAATCACTTTTTATTCTTCTTCTGGTGAAGTAATAAACCACACTTTTTTTACAAACGAGACTTCAGAACCTATAGCAACGTTTGCATATTGTCCTATAGACTTTGAAAGATTTGAAACTAAACGAATGCCAGTCCTTATAAAATAATTTTTCATTCTCATTTACGAATAATCTTTTTTTCATTACACATACTACATCTGAGCGCTCTCTCCCTGGGCTTCGCTCTTTCAAAACGGAAGGCACTCCTCCGTGCAGTGTATGAACATAGCGGGCAATCCAGTCAGTTGCCTGCTATGTTTGTTTATAGGTGTAAAGATTCTTGTAAAAACTAACGCTTTCATTTCAAAATTATATTGTTTTAAACTATCTATTCTACTTCTCTTCTCTTGTTCATATGCCAAGTTCTCTATTCATACACTAAACATAATTGACATAACTGAATGGAGGATAACTATGTCTTTTGCAAATATGATTAAATACGGACGCGTTCCCCTCTTTAATTCCAACTTCCCTTTAATTTTATTTTGGAGTCAAAAAAGTGGCTGTACTTCTCTTGCACATTGGTTTTTTTATCAAATAAATTTATTTAAACAAGCCATAAAATACGATTCTTTCATCCATAATTATGAAAATGAAATATATAAAAACTCCTCGGACTACTTTATTGAATTAGCTGCAGCTTTATATTCAAAAGAAAAAGATACCTATAAGTTAGTAAGAAACCCGTATACAAGAGCTGTAAGTTCATTCTTCTCATTAATCGCTCCCCCTTACATAGAAAACCCAGCATGGAATCCTATTCGGAATTTTTATTATGGTTATGAATTTTGTAATAAACCTATTTCATTTAAAATCTTTCTCTACTACTTAAAAGCACAAATGATGGATTTAGAACAAGTAGATCCACATTTAATGCAGCAGTATGAACCAGGTGAGGAGGAGTTTGTTACAAAGTATATCTACCTTGAAAATTTCTCTACTGAAATTATTCGCCTCGAACAAATATATCAACTAAAAACTTCCCCTTTACATATACTAACCAAATCATGGCATCATCAGAAGGACAGGGCGATTTTTAAAGGGAATTTTGCAGATGCTGATATTACTGATCCTTTATTCCCACGGCTCCCAACATACGATAGTTTTTATGATCATGAAACTATCCAATTAGTACAAGATGTTTTTAATAAGGATTTCAGCACATACAAATACCCATTAACTCCTTTAAAAAATAACTGATTTTCTAATTGCAGTTTCATATATTATAGAGAAACTTAAATTGACCTATTTAAGTTTCCTCATAAAACTCTCGTCGTAAGTTGGGACACTGGAAGCCGTGTCTTTTTTAATAAAATTCAAATCAATATTCATATATTACAATAGCATCAGAAGTACCATTAAAACAATTAGAGCAACTACCACAGCCGCCACAACTAAAACAACCAAAACAACCGAAGCAACCAAAACAACGGAATCCACCACAACGAAATCCACCGCAACGACCGCCACATCCGCCACAGCGACCAGCAGCATCTTCAATATAGTAATATGGATATTGGTTTTGCTGGTCCCAGTACACAACATTTCCAGACTGGTAATCATTAAGGCTTAACGCTTGTAGTTCTTGTTGAAACTGATTCATTTTCATGACCTCCGTTTATTAACTTTAAACCTTTCGACGCTTTCCTATATTTCTGTTTGTTAAATCTTAGTAGAAATAGCGCTATAAGCTAAGTTCAATACGTACACCTACAAAATATGACCTATCACTAGATGATGCACCTTGTTCATGTACCTATTTTTAGGTTATTTTTCCACGGGCTCATTTTTATAAAGTGAAACTTTAATCAGTGGGGGTTTTCTTCATCCCCCACTGATTATTAGTTGAACCAATCGGAATTTTATGGGCAGCCCGCCCCCCCACCTAAATTCTTTTCTTTCGCTGAATTTTGTTTTGAGGCGGGGGTCTTACTGCCCATTAAAGCGGGATAAATTGAAAAAAGACGCACTTAGATTGATGCGCCTTTTTGTGATACTTCTTTTGTTAAATTATATACATAAGTATTATTCATACCTGTGAATAGCAATACCTCTTCTCTTTATCCTATTACGTTTTTCTCTTCTGTACTTATCGGCCACTTTTCTAATGTATAAGCCATTTCCCAAAATGAATATTCATATTGGCTGCTAATAATAAAATGTTGTTTCATTCGATTTCGGTCTGCCTCTGTTACTTTTTCAGCTATTGCATCTAATCGTGTAATTTGTTCTTCAACCAACGTTCGGAACCAATCAGATCCATAAGCAGAAATCCATTCGTTATAAATTGGCTCTTCTGGCTGACACTCTTTTAAACGCTCACCAATTTCATAATATAACCAATAGCAAGGTAAAATAGCTGCAATGATATCACCTAAATGCCCTTCATACGCAGCACGATACATATGTGAAGTATATGCGTATGCAGTTGGAGCAGGGATAAAAGTATCTTTTTCTTCTTGTGTTATCCCTAATTTCTTCGCAAAATTCTCATGTAAAGATAATTCCGCCTCATATGTATTTTGAGCATGGTGTGCCATACGAGCTGTCGTTTCTAATTCCAGTGCTTTTGCAGCTCCTAAAGTTTGTACTCTAGCAAAGTGACTTAAATAATATGAATCTTGAAGCACGTAATAGCGAAAACTAGCTAAATCTAACGTTCCTTCACCAAGTTTTTTTACAAAAGGATGATGAAAACTAGCTTCCCAAATTGAATCTACTTCTTTACGTAATGATTGTGAAAAAGTCATTTAAGTCCCTCCAATTATGTATAAAATTTAAGTATTTACCCACCATTATTAAATCTGTAAAACAAAAAAACTTTCTTTACAGGCGTAAAGAAAGTGAAATTGACAGTTTTTATTTATTAAATAGCAATGTCTTTCCCACTTCCCTACGCTGGCATTAACCAGATCAGGTACTAAGAGTCTCAAATTCCAATTTGATCTCAGCCTATAATAGGCCCCCCTAGTGGATAAAATATTTAATTTTCGTATTGTATTCATCATAACATACTTCATGTAACTGTCAAAAGTTATTCATGATACCACTACTTAAAATCCTTCGTCTTTTCTTACTCTTAATGAAGTTTCAATAATCATATCTAATAGTTTACTATATTCAATTCCCGCTGCAGCTGCACTTTTTGGTAGTAAACTCGCTTGCGTCATCCCTGGTAATGTATTAATCTCCATTACATATGGAATACCATCCTTCACCATCATATCCACCCTTGCATAAACGCTGCATTTTAATGCTTTATAGCAAGCCAGTGACGCTTTGTTTACACGTTCCTTAAGTTCAGCTGGAAGTTCAATAACTTCTTCAATTGTACTAGTATCATCATATTTCGCATTGTAATCAAAGAACTCCGCCGCATGTCGAATTGAAATAATAGGTAATTGTTTTCCATCAAAAATGGAACATGTAATCTCGTCACCTTTTATATATTTCTCTATTACTACTTCAGAATCCCATTCGAACACCGTTTCCAGCATTGAAATTAATTCATCTTTATCATAGACAATCTTTACCCCCACACTCGAGCCACCAGAGTTTGGTTTTACCACTAACGGAAATCCTAATTTATCTAATTCATCAACATTTAGATCCTCCATTTTTGTAAGTTCAATCCAATCTGGTGTTTCTATTCCTTCATAACGTAAAATCTTTTTCGAAATATTTTTGTCCATACATATACCGCTAGATAACATATTGCTTCCGCTATAAGGAATACCTAAACTTTCAAGCGTTCCTTGAACAGTTCCATCTTCTCCGTATTTTCCGTGTAATGCGAGCAATGCAAAATCAATGTCTTTCGCTTTTTCGATTAAATCCATTTTTTCATTTAATGTAATTGGTACAATTTCATATTTATTTTTATCTAAATTTGCAATCATTTCATTTCCAGTCATAATGGATACTTGTTTTTCAGAGGATACTCCTCCCATAATAACGCCAATTCTCATTTCCTCAACTCCAAATTTCGTTTTTTATTGTATCACCGATTATTTTGATTCCACGAACTATTTCTTCTTCTTTCAGGCGTGAAAATCCTAATCGAAAAGTGGTCGCTCCTTCTCCATCAGAATAAAACACATCTCCAGGAGAAAAAGTAACCCCTTGCTCATAACACTTTTGCAAAAGTGTGCGGGCATGAATTTTTTCTTCTAACTCTATAAATAAATGAAGTCCACCATCACCGGTCATTCTTTGAAACGGAATGTACTCGTTACACGCCCCAACAGCTAACTCATATTTTTTCTTATAAACAGACCTTGCCTTTTTTAAATATTTTTCAAAATATCCTTCATGTAAATATTGAAAAAGAACAGCTTGATCTAAAGTAGATGTGTGAATTGTTCTTGCTCTTTTTACACTTTCTAAATAATGAATCAGCTCTTTATCTGCAATGATCCATCCAACACGTAAACCAGGGAAAAGTACCTTCGAAAAGCTACTAATATAAATCACATTATTACCAGCACCAGCAAAAGTTAATAGTGGGGCTAAATGTGAACCTGAATAACGTAGTTCCTCATTAAATCCATCTTCTATAATAGGAACCTTATATTTTGAAAATAATCTCATCAGTTCCGTTCTTTTCTCTGAACTCGTAACAATACCGGTTGGATTATGATAGGAAGGAATTAAATACGCAAAATCAAACTCTTTTTCACGCAAGCTTTTTTCCACTTCGTTCGTATCAATACCATCTTCATTCATATTTATTCCATCCACTTCAAGACCATGTAGGCGGAAAAGTTTGAGTGCAGCATGATGAGTCGGATTCTCGCAAATAACCCGCCCTGATTTCTTTGATAACGAGGATAGAACAATGTCTAACCCTTCTGTAAATCCATTTGTAATTAAAATGTCTTTATTCGAAATATCTACACCTTTCATTTCCATATAATGAAGTAAATATTTCATTAACGGTCTATAGCCTTTTGCGTATCCGTAATTTAATACGACATCACCTTCAATGGACATACGCGTAAGAAAAGCTCTTTTGAAATTTTCCACATCAAATAGCTTTTCGTCCGGAGCGATACTGTTAAAAACAATCATTCCTTTTTCCCAGCGAACACCATGTTTCATTAAATCTAATTCATCCGCTAATAAAGTAACTGTATTAATTTTATTTTTCCAATCTATTTCAACAGACGAAGTGTTTGAAATATCAACCTTCGCAACAAAATTCCCTTTTCCTTTAACTGCATATATAAGTCCTTCTTGCTCTAAATCCGCATAAGCAGCTAGCACAGTATTTCTGCTCACACTTAATAATTCGCTAAGTTCCCTCGTCGAAGGAATTTTTTGATCCCCGAGCAAATGCCCTTTCATAATCATCTTTTTTAAATAATCTTTCAATTGAATATAAACGGGACGCTCTTTGACAACTTTAAAATCTTTAAACAATTCCTTACCCCCTGCAATCATTTTTGCATATTTATTTCATTCTCAAAAGGTCCACTACATATGTATTTTTTATAAAGGGCGGTACGGTCTTATAAAGTGGAACTTTAATCAATGGGATTGTTTATTAAGCTCACTGATTATTAGCCCTCACGAACCAGGCGTTTTACTACCTGTTACTAAGGGATAAATCTTTACGGTATAAGTTAATTATATCTTTTAAAGCTGCTGCTGCGGCTCCGCGTGGATTTGATGCACCACCAATTGTAGTAACTTGTCCCATCGTATCTGTAAAGAACGTAATCCCTTTTTCTGTCCCATTTACATTTGCTAGCGGATGATCCTTATCTATTTCGTACGGTTCTACTTTAAGAGTCACTTTACCATCCTGGTCCTTATACGCTGAAGCTATTAATTTAATAAATTTATTTTGTTCCTTAGCATTTCGAATTTGTTGTTTTGTAACATGTTCAATTCCTTTTATATATATATCTGTAAGCATATGCTCTGTTCCCATTAAACTGTTTGTCAAAAGTAACAATTTACAAGCACTATCAGATCCGCTTACATCCAATATTGGGTTCGTCTCAGCAATTCCTTTACGTTGCGCTTCTTTCAGTGCTTCTTCAAACGTAATATCTTCCTCATTCATTTTCGTAAGAATATAATTTGTTGTCCCGTTTAATATTCCTTCTATTTTTTCAACATGGCAACCAGCTAAACTAAATTGACCAATATCAAGTGTCGGTAATGCGGCCGCAGTTGCACCACTATATCGAATTCGTACATTCGCAATTTTTGCTGCTTCATTTATTTCTCTCCAGTTTGTAACAAGCGCACCTTTTGAAATTGCTACTATATCCATTTGTTTCTCAATCGCTTGTTTTATATATTGTTTCCCTGGATTTCCATCTTTAAGGTTTGTAACTGTTGATTCTACCAGCACTGTACCACTTATGTTATCTGTCGCACGTTCCTCCGGATGATATTCTATATACTTTTCAATTGCAGCACTACTGCTACCATACATTAATAAGTTGTGAATAGATAATCCATCCTCATTATGTATTGCAACATTTCTGCCTAATACGCCACTTACAACTAACTCTATACCATATGTTTCATATATATATGAACATTTTTCATGTAGTAATTTTATAAACTCTCTTCCTACTGTTCCATATCCTGATAGTACAACTTTAATTTTCATAATATCCCCCCATATTTTTCTACCAAATCCCTCTTTCAATATAATATAAAGCGCCCTCGAATTCCATCGAGAGCGCTTTATTATTACCTATTTCGGTAAACGTGATAGCTTTTCAGCAATTGTTCTATAAAACTCTTGAATGTTAGAAAAACCTAACGTGTCTGAAATACTTAATCCTACCATGTCGAGATGGTCCCAATTTGCTTTCGTTTCGATATGATTCCATTTCCCAATCTGTAATGACTCATTATTATTTACGGTAGCATTAGAAGAAGGTGCAATCATAGAACTTGTATTTACTACACCATCATTTTGCCACCAAGTAGTATCAATTAATGGACGATTTTCTTCATACCTTGCATAGGAACCTAAGAAAAATGCATTCCCCATTAACACTTTATTCATCGTTATATGAGGCAAATGTAAACCTGTTATAGGTGCCGCTTGTGATGCATGTCCACTATAGGATAAGTAATACACATTCGGTTGCGTCTTTACCCAATTATTTAACTCCTTTGCACCATCTGTACTTAAATCCCATTGACTTATATCTTTTGTATTTTTCCAAAGTGAACTATTTAGAATACGATTACTGTATTGGAAAAAGGACTCTCCAACATTTTTCTTTATGCCCCATTGATCCAATTTAAAATCATATAGTGATAAATTATCGTTTCCTCCAAAACTTGCAGCTGTAATGAGTAAATCTTTAACGAACGGTAGTAGAAGACTACCATCCGCAAGTGTTGTACCGTTGTGAGGAGTTGCTAATGTTGTAACACTATGAACATATGATTTCTCGCCCTCAAATAATGGTGATATTTTGGTGTTTGGGTGATTTTTCACATAATTTTTTTCTTCAAAACTGCCTTCTTTTAATAGCTGTACTAATGTTCTAATCGTTTGTCCACCCATGCTATGCCCAACTAAATGAACTTTATTTGTTTCACTCCAATTCGGCGCAAAACCACTATAAGTTCTACCAAAACGATTATGTCCATGTTTCTCAGCATGTGCGGCACCGTAGTCTACTGTTCCACCGTTAATTTGGGCATATAATTCACATGCACGGTCCCAGTTACTAGAAACTGGTCCAACAGCTGCGGTATGAACTGTATAACCATTGCGTTTCAAATCTTCTTGTATATCATGAACACCCCCCCAATATTTAACCCCTAGCATTTCCTCTCTACCCCATCCGGCAAACCCATTTACTAAAATGATCGGATAATTATTTTGTTGACTCTCTTCAGCATATGTTATTTTCGCTACCAATGAACAAACAGCCACTAATGCAAAAAAACATATTTTTAAAAATAACTTCCCCATATTTCCTCCCCCTGATAAAACGTTTACATTTTTCACTTTACAGCATGCTTTAATAACTTAAACATAATGTAAATTATTATATATACGTTGTATATATAGAAAACATATACAAATGTTGATAAATATTAATTCAAGTAAACATTTACTTTTTACAATACACCTTGTAAATCTATTTATTTGAATTTATAATTAGGTATAGTTTCCTCATGTTAAAAAGATTTAAAAACCATAAGAAAACTAATCTCATTGCTTGAAAAGGAGGAAAAAGCATGCAAATCAGATCAAATATTCATACATTATCTCAACCTACTAAAATAACTCCATCTAATCTTGAGCATAATACTATCTCTTCTACTAAACTTGAAGATAAAAAATCAAATGATCCCATCAAATTTGATATTCGTTCATCTGAAAAAGAGACGAAACAACCTGAGCATAAATTTAATGAATTAGATTTATGGAAGATGCTAAAAGATAAAGGTGTTCCTTTATGGATTATACTTGAAATGCTACAAAAGGCTCGTAAAGAAAAAGAAGCACAAAATAATTCAGTTCAAAATTCAAATGCGATGGAAGAAACGAGTGAGACTCGATTAAATGAAGTAATGTAATCTATGTTATATGAATGCTCTAAAGTAAAAAGAGTTCGAGATTGATAAAATTTCTATCAACCTCGAACTCTTTTTTAAGATTTTTCTCCAATCGTTACAAACTGAAATGATACTTCCCCTTGATGATCTTTAATTAACTTTTCTACTTTTACTTTTTCATTTATTAATGTATTATCTGTCGACATTTTAGGTTTTTCATCACCTAAAGACTTGTTCAGGTGGAGAAGATACATTTTCGTTTCATTTGCTTTTAATTCTTTATACACACTATCTTTTGCTACAATTACATACGCTTGTGTTGGATATTTACGAGTGTTACCTATCCAAGCATCACTACCGTATTTAACAGCAAACTCCTTTCCTTCTAATTCAATACTTTTTAAATTTTTTTCATCTTCTTGTGCCAACAAAATCGAGCCTTCTTTTGGTAACTTAGGTAACGTATCTATAGGTCTAAATTTGGATCCATTCTCTCTTTCACGAAAAATCTTTGTTTTAATCAACGCTTGTGCTGTAGATTCATTTAAAATTAAAACTTGTCCATTTCTAAATGTACCCGTTTTCACAGAAAACACTTCATTTTCTTTCGTAATTTCCTGATAACGATTCATAATTGATAAAGTATTATTTTCATCTCCAATGATTAATACACCGTTAGCTGGAAATCTGTTTTCATTTTTAGAGCATGCACTTAAACTTATTAACATTAATATACTTAAAATGAAAATAGATAATATTTTCTTCATCACAGTTCCTTTCATAACTCAAATTGTTTTTACATGCTTTTATGCAGTCTTACTTACTCATATTCCCTACTGTTCCATAGTTTTATAAAGCTTTTGTAAATAACGCCAACGAGTTATATAGAAATATAAAACTTGTATACAGATAAATGAAATTAAAATTACAATAGAACTATTTAAAATAGAAAAATCGACTAATTGTTGTAATGCCATATAAGCAACCACTGTGTGTATTACTGCAATGGTAATCGGTAAAAAGAACATTAATAATAACTGTCTCGTTACAACTTTTTTCAACTCTCGCTTACTTAATCCCATTTTCGAAATCATTTTATATTGTTGTTGATCCCGATCCAAATCAGTATATAATCGGAAGTAAATAAAACTAGCGGCAAATGTGAAGAAGACGATTCCAACTAAAACACTTGCCATAAGTAATAATCCATTCGTTTGTTTTGCCTCTAACAAACTTAAAGTCAAAGCTTGAAAATAGAAATTACCTTCTCTTGCATCTGCATTGAATATACTATTTAATTGATTTGAAATTTCTTTCGTCTTTATCCAGTCATCTACAACAAATCCGTATGTACGATGTTGAATAACTACATCATCTTGATTGATATTAAAAGGAATACCATCATATACACGATCTTGAACTGCGATAAAAATACCGCTAGTATCATGTGGTAAAACTAAATTTTCTACAGCTTTTTTCACACGAAATGTCTTTATCCAATCTCCTTCAATGACTTCAATATTCTTTTTATAATCACCATTTTTAAATTCTTGTTTTTGTGATACCATTCCAGGGATTAGTAATATTTCATCTTCTTTTTCAATTGTTTCTTGTTGATATCCTAGCGCTCTCGCAAGTTCGTTATATTCACTTAACTTCATTACATATACATTACTTTCTGTATATTTATAAGAAGATGAAGCTGTTCGATATGGAATATTCGCATCAGCAAGATGTTTTTTTATAATAGATAGATGTTTATCCACCACTTTGTCTTTTTCAGGACCTATATAAAGAAACGTATATGGGTTTGTCATTCTTACCAATTCTTTATTCCCAATAGCAGCTATAGTTCCAATTGCTGTAAAAGCAACTGCTGAAATAATAGACACTATAAAAAACATAGTTGCATTATCTTTCATACGGTAAATTAATTCTGAAAACGTTAATATATTTGTTCTCTTTAAAAAGAAAAATTCACTCCTTTTCGCAAGATGCAATATATAAACGCTACATTGTGTATATAAAAAGTACGTTCCTATAATTACTAAGAGCACACCCATTACGAGCATGATAAAACTATGATTTTGAATAAAGCGAAATACTGAAATATATCCATACCCTATACTAATTAAAGAAAGTAACGATAATATTATTGAAGCTTTCGGTTCAGGCTTTGGCTTTTCTCCAGCTTGAATAAGTTCCACAAGTTCGGTTACTTTAACCGTTTTAAATGTAACTAACGAAACGATTAAAAATAAGACAAGAAACGTGAAAACTGTTAATAATACAGCCTGCACTGGTATATAAAAAGGTAAACCATTACTAATCATTAATACACTGGCACTGATTAGTAAAACTAGTTTAGAAAATATGAGGCCAATGAGGATCCCAATACAAATCGAACCAAGTCCGATTAACATATTTTCAATTAACAATAACTGCTTAAGCTGTCTCATTGACATACCTTGCATCATTAAAATACCAAATTCTTTCTTACGCGTTTTTAAAAACGAGCTCACTGAATATAAAATAAAGAAAAATGAAAAGACAAAAATCAAACCTTGGGATATTTGAAATCCTAATGTACCAAATGTACTTATTGTTTTACTTGTCGATTTCAACTCCCCCTGTAAATCAGGATGGAATAATAAAAGGGCATATGTAAAGAAAATCATAATCGAAAATGCACTACTTAAAAAATGGGCAGCATATGTACGCTTATTTCGAAAAATATTATTAAATGCGAACTGACGAAAAGTCATGCCTTTTCCCTCCTAACAAAGAAAGGACATCCATAATCTTTTGATAAAAGGTTTGCCGACTTTCACCACGATAAATTTCGTTATACAGTTGACCATCTTTTATGAAGATTACTCGGCTACAAAAACTAGCTGCATACGGATCATGTGTAACTAACATCATCGTTGCCTTTTCTTCCTTATTAAGCGTATCCAGCATCTCCATTACATCATTTGAAGATTTAGAGTCTAAATTCCCGGTCGGTTCATCAGCAAGTAATAATTGCGGCTTATGAACAATTGCACGAGCAATTGCTGTTCTTTGAGCTTGTCCCCCTGAAATTTCAAACGTTCTTTTATTCAATATATCTGTAATATTTAATTTCTCTGCAATTTCTTCTACTCGTTTATTCATTTCTTGCACAGAAACACCATCTAATGTCATCGGCAATACGATATTTTCCTTCACTGTAAGCGTACTAAGTAAATTAAATGATTGGAATACAAATCCTAATTGTTTTCTACGGAATAAAGCCAAATCTTCAGATGATAACTGGAAAGGATTCGTACCATTTATTACTATTTCTCCCGATGTTGGAGAGTCGATAGTAGATACCATATTTAATAACGTTGTTTTCCCGCTACCAGATGGCCCCATGATCCCTATAAATTCACCTTCTTGAATTGATAAATCAATATCTACTAATGCTTTAAAAGGTATTTTCCCTTTATATACTTTACTAATATTTTTCGCATGTAAAATTTCCATTTCTATTCTCCCTTCATTTGCACTTCTCACAATAGAGTGTAAATGAATTCTCTTATAGCTCATATTGATTCATCTTTCATTTATCTTACACGCTTGTAAGATTTCTAAAAAAACTGATAATAATACTATTTACAAATTAAAATTAACGCATAACTATCTTATAATAATTGTATAGTGGTAGGAAATACAATATCCTATCTTTATTATACGAAAAAGAAAAGACCGATTACTTTATCGATCTTTTCATTCCCAAAGTTATATTTTTAACTTACGCCTTTAATTGAAATGTATTTGATAAATACTCTCTGCATCATTGACCGTAAACTCTTGTAGGTATAGATCTCCACAATCTATTCTAAATAACTTAGTCAAACTCTCTTCTCCCATGTTAATCCCCCTTACTTACATTAAAGTTCCTTAATCTGCTTCGTAAGTTCCTTAAATCGTTCATCCAGTGCTTTATATTCTTTATCTTTAGAAGTTAAAAAGCTTAATTTCCCTAATACTTCTTGTCTTTCTGTTTCTAACGTTAAACGTAGCTCTTCAATTTCATCTCTTGTTTTCGTAGATTCTTCAAGTTGCTTTTGTATCGTATTGTTTACAAACACAAGTTTTGTGTTTGTTGTTTTCTCCAGAAAATATCGATCATGAGAAACAATAACGAGTGTTCCGTTATACTCAGCTAATGTATTTTCGAGCTGTTCACGTGAAGGCAAATCCAGATGATTCGTTGGTTCATCTAAAATAAGTACATCTTTTTCATCTAAAATATAAGCCATTAGCTTACATTTTACTCGTTCTCCCATACTCATATATCGTATCGGCTCTTTCCATTGGGAAGATTCAAATCCTAAATGTTTCATTAAATTTTGGACTTTTCCTCTTTCTTCAAATGTCTCTTTATAAAATAAATCTTCTGGTGTTTTATCAAGTGGTAAATCAAATACTTCTTGTGTTAAATAACCGATGTTTGCTGATGGTGAAATCCATATTTCGCCTTGAGCAGTTTCCGCTCCCATAATCATCTTTAGTAATGTTGTTTTCCCGCTACCGTTTGGGCCAACAATCGCAATCTTCTCACCGTGCTGAATTGTAAAATTAACGTTTTCAAATAATAGCCGATTATTAAATTCTTTCCGTAATTGTTTTACTTCTAAAAAACGTTTCCCTACTTTTTTATTCGCTTGAATAGAAAATTCAACCGAATAATCTTCTTTCACACGTTCAACTTTCGTTTTCTCAAGCTCTTTTTCAAGACGTTTTCGTTTCGATTTTACTTGCGCATCCATTCGCTTCGCCTTTACACGATAAAACTCTTTCACACCTTCTTGTTTTGTGGACTGCGCATGTGCCTTTTGTGACCATGAGCTTAATTCTTTTATATGAGTTTCTACTTGTTCTATCTTCTTTTGTTGTTTTTCATATTCACGCTGCTGCGTCATTCTTTTATGCTCACGTGCTTTCATATAACTCGTATAATTCCCGCTATGATCAATTAATTTCTTATCCTCAATTGACCATATTCTAGTCGCGACAACATCTAAAAAATATCGATCATGTGATACGACGATAACTGTACCTTTCATATTTTTAATTTGCTTAATGAGAAATTCTGTACTCATCTCATCTAGATGATTTGTCGGTTCGTCTAATATTAAGACATTAGGATTTTCAGCAAATCCTTTTGCTAATCGAACTTTTAGCTTTTCACCACCACTTAAAGTAAAAAAATCATTCGTTGGCACGCCCCATTTCGCAAGAAGTTCTGCTTCTTTTGCAATTATATCCTTACTAACGAAAGATTCTTTTTCTTGTTCAACATATGCTGTTGTCATATTCATTTGCATCCATTCAACAGTACCTTTTGATGGTTCAATCTTCCCATTTATTAATTGAAGTAACGTTGATTTACCAGCCCCATTTTTGCCGATTAATCCGATAACATCCCCTTGTCTTACTGTCACATTCATTTTCTCTAACAAAGTATTTTCCTTTATTTCAACATAAACATCATTTAATTTTAATAGTTCTTTCATAATACCGATCCCTTTCATTAAGGGAGAATAAAAAAATCCTCCCAAATAAATTTGGCAGGATTAGTCGTTAAAATATTTATACCCAAATAAGCTATTGCGCAACATAAATAGCAATACCGTTGTATGGAAATTGGGCAGACTAATCCTATTTTTTAGAAATTGAAATATATTGAATTTCAACATTTAAAAATAAGATTAGTTAATCATCGTCCACCCATCATTCCTTTCCGTCGTTAATAACCATATTGTACCATACTAGTACTGTATGAGTAAATGTAATTATATGTGCTGTTAAAAAGATTGCTTTCTTTTAGATTTATTTATCATTCCTTAACTTCATGTTGAATAAGCACAAATTACATTGATTGTAATACGCCCTTTAGGTTTCCACAGTAATAAATTTTATATAAAAACAAAATCTTATTCGTTATCCAATAATCACTTATTGTTTTTCGATAAATTTTTATTGATTATTCCCTTGTGTTAAGCTATTATATCTTTACAGAAAATATTAATGTAAGGATTGAATTTATGGACAGGACATTAGAAATCACAAAGTTAAATATGTTTGTAAGGATTTTTATCCTCCCGATTATAGTAGGGATACTTGTTGGTGTACTAACGAAATTGGGACAAGGTATACTTCCAGGACATTGGAATTCATTAGCTAACCTAGGAAGCGTTTGGTTAGTTCCATCCTTTTTTGTGGCTAGCTTTAGTTATTCTAAGCGTACAGCTATACTTTCTGGTATCCTTGCACTACTCGGTATGGTACTAGGCTACTATGGTTATGCAATAATATTTAAAAATGTATCTCATTCTATTTATTTTATTTCTGTATGGATAACATGTGCATTCATTGGAGGAACTATCTTTGGAATTGCAGGCTTTCTATGGAAAGATACTACAAATCCACTTCATAAATTAGGAAGTGCACTTATTGGTGGAGTTTTTGTAACGGATGGACTTCACATTCTTTTAAATTTTGAAGACTATAATCACATGTTACCTGTTGGATATACCGAAGTCATAGTCGGGATTATCTTGATTCTTGTATTAGAACGCTCTAATGCTAATCGAATTTCTTCTTTCTTAATGATGGTTCCTATCACTATTTTAGGATTAATTGGATATAAATTATTAAGTTTGTTTACTTAATTACAATACTGTATCATGAAAAAACAAAAGACTAATTCTATTATAGTCCACAAAATATATCACGAATTTGATCATTATACTTATTAATGTTGATACACTTATTCATAGGCTGGATTCATGAAGCTATCTCTTTCAAAGGGATAGCTTTTTTCTTACAAAAACTATTCATCAACTTTTATTAAATACTTCTAATTTAACAATCGTATTTATTAGCGTGGCATTATGTATACTAAGATGACCTTTTACCATTCCATATAATCGCCATAAAGGTAAACTTTAACCAGTGGGGGTTTTCTTTATCACCCACTAATTATTATCCCTCATCAATCGGACTTTAATGAGCAATCCGCCCCCCATTAAAACGAGATAAAATAAGGCTAAAAAACTTATTTCCAAAGTTCTTTAGCCTAGATCACTTATTTATACATTATAAAATTTAATTCGTACAACCGTACCTTTACCAACTTCTGAATGGATTTCTACACTATGCCCTAATTGCTTCGTAATTTCATATACGAGATATAGCCCCATTCCAGTTGATTCTTTAAAATCTCTACCATTTTCTCCTGTAAAGAAAGGTTTAAACACTCTTGGTAAATCTTGCTTCGGTATTCCTACACCGTTATCAGCAATTTCAAGTATAACATTATTACCTTCCTTACAAGCTTTCACTTTAATCTTCTCTCGACTACCAGATGAATATTTAATCGCATTTGATAGTATTTGTCCAATTAAAAATTGTAACCATTTCGCATCACTTTCTACTGTAATGTCCTTATCAATTTTAAGCTCTGGATATACAAAATTCCGGATAAAGAAACGTTTATGTTCATGCACAGAATCATTCACTATTTTATGTAATTGTACTCTTTCCACATAAAAATCTTGTGTAAATGCTTCTAAACGTGCGACATACAGTGCCATCTCTAGCCCCTTTTTCAGCCTATCTGTTTCCTCATTTATACTTTCAAAACGTGGATCCACTTCATCCTGTGTAATTAATTCTATTACAGATAAAGGTGTTTTCATTTGATGAATCCACTGATTCATAAAAGTTAAATGATCATTATTTTTTCTCTCTTGTATCTGGAGTTGATTTTGATAATGGCGATA
The DNA here is from genome assembly GCF_003812125.1 of Bacillus sp. FDAARGOS_527. Taxonomy (NCBI): domain Bacteria; kingdom Bacillati; phylum Bacillota; class Bacilli; order Caryophanales; family Bacillaceae; genus Bacillus; species Bacillus sp. FDAARGOS_527. Next base: position 1,710,401 of record NZ_CP033795.1, on the reverse strand, counting down.
TTGTACTTCAAGCAAGTCTTGAAGAGCAGCAGATATAGCTGCAAAATCAGATTTTTGAACCGATTCATCTAAAGATTGCATCGGGTTTGCTAAACGTTCATAAAAAGAACGATGTGTATAGTAACGAAATAGTAAATAGCCTACCATAAAAAAGGCACCTAAAAACATTGCATACAATGCCGTCGCAATACGGTTATGTCCATCAAACCAATATACGAGGAATATGGCTAGTAGTTGGATCGCTGTAAAGCAAATAAGTGGTATATGATCACGTATAAACAGCCTTATCATTTTTCCATACCAGTATCCCAAGTAATATGCAATCTATATCCAACACTACGAATTGTTTCAATCGCATTCTCAATATGTAACGTTTTTAACTTTTTTCTAACACGTGTCGTATTTACACTTAATGTATTATCATCAACATAGGATTCGCTATCCCATAATTTATTTAATAACACTTCTCTACTCACAACACGCGGATAATTTTTCATTAACATTTCTAATAAAATAGCTTCATTTCTCGTTATATCAATTTCTTGCTTCTTAAGCTTCAATACAAGCCTTTCAGGATATAAACAAAGACCCTGTTGCTCAACCATCCGTTCTTCTACTTTCGGTGCATAATCTCCGTAAGCACGCCTTAAATGACTTCGAATTTTAGCCATTACAACTTCGTAATGGAATGGCTTTGAAATGAAATCATCGCCACCGTTTTCTAGCGCCATGACTTGATCCATCGTACCTTCACGAGCTGAAATAAATAATATCGGACATGTAGAAACTCCGCGAATTTGACGACACCAATAGTACCCATCAAAACTCGGTAAATTAATATCTAATAAAACTAACTCTGGTTGTTCTTCTAAAAAAATATTTAATACATTATGAAAATCCGATACAATAATTCCTTCATACCCATATTTCGCAACGTGTGTTGATAATAGTTCTGCAATTTTCATATCGTCTTCTACAATCATAATTTTAACCATGTGTTTACTCCTTTTTCGACCCACAATCTTATATTCAATTATATAAAATAAATACTACCTTTTTTTATATAATCCGTAAATCAAAAAAGATACTTTTATACAAAATCATCCTTCTTCTATCATTTCTTATTTAATATGGAATTCACTCATAGTAAACCCCAATCTCTCCACATAATTCATCCCTAATTCCATTCGAGCAGTCTTCAGCGGGTCAACCACTTGACAAACTTTTAAATTGCCGGCAGCCGATAATAAAAGTGTTGCATCAACTTTAGACATTTCTAATTCTTCATGTAAAAATGTCACCATATTACGTACAGCACGATTCGCTGCATCATCTAGCAATTTTTCTGAAGCAATCGTCATTACTTTTTCTTTTTGAATAGCCATTGGTAATGGCCATTTTTTCCCTCTTATAATTTGGACTGTTACGGTTACCTCACCAGCAACCTCTACTCCACTAACACCAATTTCACCATCACCCATCGCTGCGTGTAAATCACCTAATGCTAATAGAGCACCAGGAACATTTACAGGTAATAATAATGTTGTCCCTTCTTTTATCTCTTTACAGTCCATATTCCCGCCGTGATCATGTGGTGTGCCACATGAAATGCTCGCTTCTTTCGGCGCTGTTCCAATTACACCGATCATTGGATTAATCGGGATTTGTAGTTCATTTGAAAACAGAACATGTTCATTATGTATTGAGACGATTTTCACTGTATTTTCATGTAGCTCTTCACCCATTACGCCAAGATTCACCCCTGTAGTTAAAACACCTTGCTCTGCAATTTTTATCTTTTCAATCGTAACAACTAATATATCCCCAGGTTCTGCACCATTAATATATACCGGACCAGTCGCTGGATTAATCCGGTTCCAATCTAATTCTTGAAACACAACATCTTCAGAATTAATTTGATTTTCAAAGCAATCATATGTTTCAAATATAAGTCGACTCCCAATTTCTACTTCCATACATGGTTGATTTTCTGGTGACATTGCGTAAATGATATGGTCTTTCTGAATTCGATGCATATTATCTCTCCTCTTTATATTAGTCTACAATTAATAATTAGCTTTTTTCATAAAAGCTCCTTTTAATAATTAATGAATTTACATATAGAAAAGCACTTAGCTTATTTTCATACATACACTCTTTACTATAACAGGTAAAGAAAGGTGGTATCACTATGCCCCTTATTCCATATAACGAAAGCGATGTTGATTTACTAGCTCGTTTAATGCGTGCTGAAGCTGAAGGCGAAGGTCGACAAGGTGAACAACTTGTTGGCTGCGTTGTAGTAAATCGTGTATTTTGTGATTGCTTAGATTTTAAACAACTTCGTTCTGTACGTGACGCTGTATATCAAAGCCCTGGTGGATTCGAAGCAGTGCAATACGGATATTTTTATCAACGTGCTCGTGAGTCAGAAAAAGAAATCGCACGAAAAGTTTTACAAGGTGAATGGCGCTGGCCTGCACGATGGGCTCTTTGGTATTTCCGTCCAGTTGGATCTTGTCCACCCCAATGGTATAACCAGCCATTTGTAGGACAGTTTAAAAGTCATTGTTTTTATGAACCTAGTGGTGACGAATGTCCGAAAATGTATTCACGGTAATAGAATTTGAAATGCAAGTACTTAGCCCTTTAAGTACTTGCATTTCTTTGAGCTTTTTAAAAATCTAATAATGTGATGAACTTTTCAACTCCTACAACATGTATTAATAACGGTATTCGAGGGCCACTGGACTGATTCATAATGAGCTTATATATAATAATAAATAATTGTTTTTGATTTTCTTTCATTATTTTTTTATTTTCATGATGACAAAGCGCGTACAATTGTTCCATTAAGTTAGAGTAATCTTTGTTAGAACGAAGTATGTTGCAGACTTCTACTAACCATTCTTTCTGTCTTTCATCTAATGTGTTGTAAAACTCTATATTTCTCTCTTGATTTACCGCCATTAATTTTTCAGATTGAAAGTTTCTAACCCAATACTCTGCACGTTTACTTATCGCTACCATATCCTCTAATGCATAATTCCTATCTATTTTGTCTAATATACCTTGTAAAATAGATGAATCAAAATTTAATAACGGTAACGTTCCTGCTACTTGATTAAATTTCGGATATTCTTTAAATCCGCTATCTACTCTAGAAAGCTTAATTGCATCAAATAAATCTTCATTTTTGAGCGTTTTATTCTCATAACTATCTTTCAATCGTTCATATTCTGTATAATTGCGAATTACATCTTCATCAAGACCGATATGAAACGCTGCGTCTGGCCTATATTTTGCAAACATAAATAGAATCACTTCGGGCAAATACACTTTTAGCAACTCGCTAGGTGTAATACTATTCCCTGAGGAACTAGACATTTTTTCATGATGCCCTTTAGTTCCAATAAAATCGTAAGCAATATAATGAGGCGCTTCACGATTGAATATTTTTCTCGCAATTTCTTTTGATACATTATAACTACCCGTTTCTGATGAATGATCTCTTCCGCCCGGCTCAAAAACAACATCCTCTATCATCCATCTCATCGGCCAATCGATTTTCCAATTCAGTTTCATTTCATTTGTATTTAATACCGATAATTCAGTTTGATTTCCGCATTCACATTCATACCGAACTGTTTTTAATACTTCATCAAAATGTGTAATCGTTGTCGCATCTTTCCCGCATTTCTCACAATATAATGTAACCGGATAAAAGCCCTCTCGCTCTTCTTCACTACACTCTCCCGTTTTAAAACTCATTAAAATATCATATATTTCTTTTCTTTTATATAAAGCCTCCAATATGTTTTTGTTATATCTTCCACTTCTATATTCAGCATGTTGATATATGAATTCCACTTCAATCCCAAATACTTGAAGCGATTCCTCAAACTCTTTTTCAAAATGCTCGGCATATGAATTATGACATCCATACGGATCTGGTATATCACAGTATGGCATTCCGATATACTTTACAAAAGATGAATCAACATTTTTAGGGACTTTTCTAAATCTGTCGTAATCATCCCATGAAAATATAAAACGAGTCTTTTTCCCTAAATCTTGAAGCGCCCTTACAACAAAATAAGTCGTTACGATTTCACGAAAGTTCCCAATATGAACAGAACCAGATGGACTAATTCCAGATGCGCAAACAAAAGTTTCTTTGTTTGGATGTTTTCTAATTAATTCGTGTGCTACTTCATATGCCCAATGCATATACTACTCACCTCAATTATATTTTTGTTCTCACATTTTCATTTTTTTGCACTAAAAAAACTCCCACCCCAAGATTATTCATCTTGAGGACGAGAGTTATTAGCTTCGTGGTACCACCTCAGTTTGTTAATATGTCGCCATATTAACCTCTTCAGGTACGGCAAAATATGCTTATACCCTATCTCTATAACGGGAGATCCCGTCGCACCATCCCTAAATAAATTAGTTCCTTGCGCAGCTCCAAGTCTTTTTTCATTAAGATGTATACTGCTCTTTCTCAGCTACCAGAGCTCTCTGTACGTATTCTTTCTTAACTACTCTTCTCTTCCATACCATTTTACATATTAGTTTTTTTATATGATAATTTAAAATAGTTTTATTGTCAAACTTTTCCGAATCAAAAGCGTATACTTATCTAAAAAATTCTTTATCGCCTCTAATTGAATTTTGTGGCTACACTCATCACAACAATATACCCCTTTTGGTTTCTCTTTAAATCGCTTATATTTTTCACTGCCTTCATAAACACGAAATATATTTTCACAAGAAAAACAAACAATTTCATAAAACATCATATGCATTTTCCTCTCAATATTTATACATTTTTTTAATCACTCGAGAAAATCAGTTTTTCCATGGTACAAATCTTAATATTTTCTGATTAAAAGGTTTGCCTCTATTCTTATCGAATTATATAAATATCTTATAAAGCGAGGTGAACATCTTGGACAGTAATATAGAATTAGTTTTAGATGCGAAAGCAAGTTTAGCTGAAGGACCATCTTGGAATGAAAAAAAGCAACTTTTATACTGGGTTGATATTGTGGAGAAACAATTATGCATATTTAGTCCTACCGATAATACAAACCGAGTAATTGCTCTCAATCAACAAATTGGCTGTGTTGTTCCATATTTAGATGACATACTACTCCTAGCTATGGAAAATGGCTTTTATTCTATTAATGTAGAAACAGAAAAACTGACACATATTTTTGACCCTGAACCACATTTATTTAAAAATCGTTTTAATGATGGAAAATGCGATCCGGCAGGACGTTTTTGGGCAGGTACTACAGATACATACGGTATTAATGCTGCTGGCTCCTTGTATTGTTTAAATAATAATTTAAAGGTAGAGAAAAAAGTTTCACATGTAAATACATCAAATGGCATAGCTTGGTCACCTGACCATACATACCTTTACTATATCGATACACCTACTAAAAAAGTAGTTCGTTTTCATTATGATATATGCTCTGGAGTAATTCGTAATCCAAGTGATGTAATTATTTTCCCCGAAAATGACGGTCTACCTGATGGTATGACAATTGACGAGGAAGGTTGCTTATGGATTGCTCATTGGGGAGGTTCAAAGATTACTAGATGGAACCCTTCAACTGGTGAACAAATATTAAGTATCCCGATTCCAGCGCTATATGTAACATCTTGTACATTTGGAGGGCCTAATTTAACCGACCTATATGTTACAACAGCCAGAACAGGAATGACGGATGACGAATTAAAGCAATATCCACATGCTGGTGGTATTTTTCGAATTCAAACAAATGTAAAAGGTTGTCCTACCCATTCATTTTGCAATAATAATATTGGAGCTGAAACACTATGAATCGTATAGATTACATAAGACAAGAAGAAAAGAAATATCATGACCTTTGCTATGAACAATACAAACTATTTGAAACTGGTTCTTGGCTGTACAAACCGGTTAAAACAGTTATGGATTTAATGGATTATTTTGAAGGAAAAAACAACTTGCAAGTACTTGATCTCGGCTCTGGCGTTGGAAGAAATAGTATTCCCATTGCCCAAAAGATTCAAAATGCGAGTGGTACTGTTACATGTGTGGATTTACTTGATTCTGCTTTAACAAAATTACAAACTTATAGTAAAGAATATGGTGTAATTAATAATATGAAAACAGAACAAGCAGCAATTGAAAACTACTACATCCAACGTAATACTTATGATTATATCGTTGCAGTATCCAGTTTAGAGCATGTTCAATCAGAAGAAGATTTAAAAAAAGTGCTCCATTCTATGAAAGAAGGTACAAAAAGCGGCGGTATGAATTGTTTAATTATTAATTCGAACATACAAGAAATTGACTTACATACAAATGAAGAGTTAGATGCTTTAATTGAAATTAACCTTCCTACTGAAGATATGATATATCTATTAAAAAATATTTATGAAGACTGGAAGGAAATGAAAGTTGAAATAAAAGAATTAGCTTATGATATAATCCGAAACGAAAGACACATTCTATTAAAAACAAATGCTATTACGTTTGTTGTTCAGAAATAAAACTATAAAAGGTAGGGTTTTTCCCTCATATATTCAGAGAAACACCCTTACCTTTCAATTATAAATTCTTCAAAAAATTGCTTCGTTATTAGTTTTAGCTTTATCTAAAACATTATTTTTATTAAAAATACTATTCAGCTAGTAATTGAATTCATTCATTCATTTATTAATAATTGCTTGTCGAGCTTTTTCTTTATCATCAAAATGAATAGTTGAATCTTTTAAAATTTGATACGTTTCATGCCCTTTTCCTGCAATCAAAACAATATCATTAGAAGATGCCATGTTTATTGCGTGATTTATTGCAAGTTCACGATCTACTTCTACTTTATAATTCAAATTATTATTCTGCAAAAATCCTTTTTCAATATCTTTCATTATTGCCTGCGGATCTTCCGAACGTGGATTGTCAGAAGTAATAAAAACAAAATCGCTATAACTTCCAGCAATTCCACCCATGATAGATCGTTTTTTTGCATCTCTATCCCCACCACAACCGAAAACAGTAATAACTTTACCTTTTGAAAACTCGCTAATTGTAGAGAGAACATTTTCTAACGCATCCGGTGTATGAGCATAGTCCACTATTACAAGAAAATCTTGATTTTCATCTATAATTTCCATTCTACCTTCAATACTCTTTAAGTTAGATAAGCTATCGCAAATGTTTGTAAGCGGGATACCTTCAACCATTGCAACTGTTATTGCTGCTAATGCATTATAAACATTAAAACGACCTACAAGATTAAGGTTAACCTCTATTTCTCCATTAAAGGACGAAACTAAAAAACGAATTCCTTTTGGCCTTAAAGTTATGTTCTTCGCTTGAACATCTGCTCCATTATGTATTCCATATGTGATAACCTCGGCTGAAGTAATTTTTTTAAAGTATTCTACCGACGGATCATCTGCATTCAAAACAGCTATTTTTTATCTATAGTAGATAAATCATTTCCTAATCTCGCAAAAAGAAGACTTTTTACATGCTTATATTCATCAAATGTTTCATGATAATCTAAATGATCTTGTGTTAAATTTGTGAAAACAGCTATTTTAAAGTTACACCCTTTAACTCTTTCCATATGTAACCCTTGTGACGTAACTTCCATAACACAATAATCTGCATTTTGATTTTTCATCATCTGCAAATTCCGTTGAAGTGTTGGAGGTTCTTGCGTATTAATATCAGTAGGATACCATTTTGAACCAACTTTCACTCCGTTATTCCCCATGAGCCCCGTGTGATATCCATAATCACTTAAAATTTTTTCAAGTAAATAGGAAGTAGTTGTTTTCCCATTTGTCCCTGTAATTCCAATTAACTTCATTTTATTAGATGGATAACCATAGAAATGTGACGCAATAACTGCCATAGCATACCTAGCATCTTTAACAATTATTTTAGGTATCTCAATATTTACATCCCTTTCTACAATTAGTGCTACAGCACCATTTTTCACTGCATCTTCAACAAATTGATGTCGATCTTTAAGAAAACCATCGATACCTGATACACATATAAATAGGTTTCCATTAGTTATCTTTCTAGAATCCATTTCTAATCCCGTAATTTTTACATTCATATCGCCAATAGTTTCTTTAACCAATAACAAATTCGCCAGCTCTTTTAGTTTCAAATCTCCCGCCCCCTTAAACATTTCCCCTATTTATTTTACCACTTTATATAAAATAATGGTTTAAAATCCCATACGGGTTTAACGAAATTTATTCATCTTAAATAAACAAAAAATAAAAGAGCACTTGTTTCCGCAAGTGCTCTTTTGGGGATTTTGAGATACCCTATTAACGAAAGTTAAGGTTACTTAAAGTTAAAAGGTATTTCTATTATATGCTTGTCCTCTTTATTTGTGCATAATTAATATATAAACATATTTAATCATTCTTAATAACTTTTAGTTATAGTTCTTTCTTACATTTTATCGTTAAAAAGTTGATTGAAGGTTTATTTGCCATGTTCTTATTTGGTTCATCAATTTCCGAAACTTGTACTAATCCATATTGATTAAAATCTTTTTTTATAGATTCAGAATCATAGAAAAACATTTTTACGCCTTCCATTATCTCATAATAATCTTTATCCAACTGTTTTCCTTTTCCGTACATTGGAGCTTTTTTAGAAACAGTTGTAAAAACCATATATCCACCAGGTTTTAACTGATTATAACAATCTTTAATAAAATTCTCTCTTTCCTGTTCATTCAACAAATGAAGAAGTGCATGACTAAATATCCCATCATACAGTTTATTATCAAAAGGCATTTCGTTTACTGAACCGTGATAAATACTAACATCTTCTAGTCCGTTTTCTCTTGCTAAATCGATCGCTGTTTTCGAAATTTCAATACCTGTTACATTTATACTATTTTCGATAAATACCTTTGCGTTTCTTCCATAGCCAATACCCGGAACTAATATGTCTTTAACATTGTTTTCCACAAAAAAATCTTTTGTCAAAATTGCAGATTCTGTAGGTTCAAACCCCCACATTGTTTGCTTCTCAATAAAGCTTGATTCCCAAAATTCCATTATGATTCTATCTCCTTGTTCTAATCCTATTTTTAGTATCACATTAAAAACTTATAAATTTTAGTGCTGCGGTTACCTATGCCAAATTAATTTTTTACCACATTCACTATAGGTTCATTGAATATAGCATAATAATAAGCCTATATCTAATTTTAAGATTGGCTTATTATTTCCCCTATATTAGTGTGTAAAAAATAGAAAAACCAATACTTCCGTTGTAGTATTGATTTTTCTTAAGATAAATTATCTTTTTATATTGTACTGATCTATTACTTTTTCTAACATTTCTAAAGTTATCGGTTGAGCTTTCTCTATTAATTGGTAACCAATTCGCCCATTCGGTTCAGCTGTAACTTGCTGTAAACTCTTTAAATCATGAATCCCTTTTTCTCTTAATTGCATATATAGTTGTTGTTCCGACATTTTCGCATTCATCAAATTCTCTTTTACAATCTCTCCATTTTCTACTACTATAATGCTACTGCCATTTAGGAATTGTTCCATCTTCTTTGATTTCAATTCAAAGAAATGAATGATAAGAAGGACGCCTGCAAATATTACAGCTGCAAATATAGATGGGCCTACTTTCCGACTTAATACAGGCTCCACAATAATACGTGCAATTGATACTACTATAATAATTTCAGCTCTTGTCATTTGGCTAACAGATTTACTACCTGTCATTTTTAATGCAATAATTCCAGTCAGAATTAAAATAATGCTTTCAAAAATCATATTCATAATAGCCCAATCCTTTAATGGTGAATGTTACTAGCATTCCCATTTCATATAGCATTCTAAATGTATTTTAATTAAACTTTTTTGTAAAAATTAAACTTACATATACTGAAAAAGAATCTATTTTAACCAACCTTTTTTCAATAAGGATTTGATAATCCATCTTCCATTATCAAAAAAATAAAAAGCACCCGAATGGATGCATATAGATTAAACTTATTCATTATTACTTTCTTCACTTTCATCATCAACTGATTTGGAGTCTAACATGCTGCCTATATCAGGCGGTAAAGCTAACTCTATTCCAGCTATTGGTTGATTATCTTCATTAAACCATTGTTTCTTAAATTTAATCAATTCTTCATTTTTCTTATTTTCATTCATATTATCCCCCCTTTTATGTTTGATATTAAACTCTTTACTTAATATGTACACTGAGAAAGATAATATACTATTTGTACATAATGAAAGAGCAAAAACCATTCTCTGTTTTCACAACCCGTTGTACCTATTAAAGAATCCCCGTACATGTTACTCCGCGCTCTGCTATCATATTAGTGTCTAAACATATGTGGGCTATGTGACAAGTACCTGGTCATTTTGTTCATTATTCATATGAGACAAATACTTTTAAAGGGGTAATTATTCCTTGACTTAATTCCTCAAAACATTGAATGAGTCCTGTATGTTGTATTTCATGTTGAAAAATCTCTTCTATCCATGGTGTTTTTTCTATTTGACTAAAAAACCAATCTGCATGTTGTTGATAATTATATCCGTCACTTGAACCAATGATCCGCAGTTCTTTCTCATAAAAATCAGCGGTTAATGTTAGTTCTTCAATATTACCATCAGAAAGTATACATATTTGTCCATTAGTTTTAAGTGTTTTTTGTAATGTATGGAATCCACTATTTGTAGCAGAACATTCGAAACCATAATTATATGTTTCTACTATCTGTTCTTCTGCATCAAATGTGTTTTTTACACTAAATTTCTGTGCAAATTCCCTTCTATTTCTATCAGGTTCAACAATATCCACATGCTCAACACCTATATAGTATTTTAAGAAATAACAAGTAAGTAAACCGATAACTCCCATTCCAGTTATAAGTACCTTTTCATCCTGTCGCGGGTTTAGTTTCAATATACCTTTAGCAGCATCACACGAAAGAATAGATAATAAAGCTACTTTAGGTTTTATATAACTAGGTACTCGAATTACTTTATACCCATTAACTACTCCTATCGTTTCATGTCCATAAAAAGAAACTACTTTATCGCCTATGTTTAAATTCTTTACTTTATTACCAACTTGAATCACTTCACCGTAACTTTCATATCCAGTTTTTCTTGGATAAATAGGGTGTGTATCTGTAACATCGGATCCATTATACTGAGGTAACTCTGCTCCAATGCTTATTGCACCTGCAATTGTTTTAACGATAATTTCATCATTCTGTATAGACTTAATTTCGCGCGTTTCCCACTTAAGACGTTTTGGTCCTTCTAAAACTAATTTATTTTGTTCCATTTATAACCCTCACATTTTATAAAAATATATTCTCACTACATTTCAAACAATGTATAATAAATTCATCTAAAATTTAAGCTATAACGTTGGCTAGCATCCAACAGTGATAATATGATAATTGAATTTGATGGATATGGAATTAATGAGTATGTTTTTGGCCGTAACTGTTCTCTTAACGAGTTAATAATAATGTATTTAAATGTAAAAAATGAAGAGATATCTAATGAAGATCTTCTAAACTTATTTTGTGTACGATATCATTACGAACAAATCCCAAAGTTATTACAAGAAAACGTCTTGAGCGATGTTGTTATTGATTTAGATACGGACTATATTTATATTCCTAATAGATAACAGTAAACTAGATTAAATGAATAGAAATTAGGATTCAGCTAAGTGTTTAATAAAATAGGTCATTGCCCAAATTAATGTCGCAAATTGCGTGACAAAATACATTGTCCATTCAAAACCAGTCAATTTCCTATCTCGTTTAACCTTCTTTAAGTATCTGTAAAATATAAAAGTACTTAAAAACATAAGCAACAACGATAATTGTTGTAAATCATCGACTATACGTACCGCCATAGACTTCATCACCCTCCTATTCAAAATAAATATACTTTAAGGTTAACATTTATTGGTAGTTTATTTCCATTTAAATTACTTATGTCAAAAATAAAAAGAGCACTCAGCTATTGAGTGCTCTAAAAATATCATTTTATTCTTTTTTAAATTGAAAATTTAGACGTTCCACTTGTTTGATTTCCTCCATTACTTTACGAATTCCTTCTTCAATCCTATCTTCCTTTACATTCGATACGTTCAACTTTAATAGTCTTTGTTTCGGAAAACCTTTCAAATAATTTTTATCAATCGTATCAACACTGATTTGCATTTCACTTAGTCTTTGTATCAACATATCCGAAATACTTGTTTTATGTACTTCTAAACAAGTATGGATTCCAATTGTATTTTGCTTTTTATATGTGAATAAAAGCGGGGTTTCACTTTGCATTCTTTCTAATGCTTCTGCTAGTTTTTTAGATCTATTATTATAGGAAGATTTAATTTTATTTTTATGGCGTTCGAACATGCCACTCTTTATATAAATTTCTAAAGCAGCTTGGGATATCATTGGGCTATCTATATCTAAAATTTTTTTATATGTATGGAAAGCACTCGAAATAACCGGTGGAATAACTGCTACACCAACTCGTAAACCCGGAAAAATAATTTTAGAATAACTTTTCAAATATATGACATGATTACTATGATCCAAGCTATATAACGGATCGGCTTTTGAATCTGTTTCTAGATCTGCTAAATAATCATCTTCTACTATAAATACATTGTATTTCTTAGCCAATAGTACAATTTCTTCTTTCTCATCTTTAGAATAAGAAGTTCCAAGTGGATGATGGTATCTTGGTATTGTATAAAAGAATTTTATTTTACCTGTTCGAAAAATACGTTCCAATTCATTTAAGTCAATACCTTCATTCGTACGTTTAATACCGATTACTGGAACTTTATTTATTTCTAGATATTCTATATATAAATGATACGTTGGCTGTTCAACTAATATTGTTTCATTTTCATTTGGAAATGAGATAGAAGTTAATATTGCAAGTGCCTGTTGCACGCCTGACGTTATAAAAATATTGTCTTCTTTCGTGAACACTTGATAATTTGCCAACTGTTTTTGAATGACTGGAATTAAAGATGGTAACCCTTTCGGTGTTCCGTATACGAACAAATCATTTTTATAAGTATCAATAGCCTTATTAATGCAATGCTGAAAATCTAAATATGGGAACACATCTGGATCTGGTGCCGAAGAAGCGAAATCAATTATCTCTTTATTTTCTATAGTACTCCCAGATTTCTTAACAACGTAGTATCCACTTTGAGGGACAGAATATATAATGTGACGCTTTTCTAATTCATGAAGCGCACGTATAACTGTTGCCTTATTACATTCATATTGCGCAACGAGTGACCGTATTGATGGTAATTTCTGTCCTTCTTTTATCTCTCCATGTTGAATCATTTTTTCTATATCATTTAAAATATGTAAATACTTATACATATTACATCTCCTTCAGCAATTCTATATTTAATTACATCAATTTTTCATTTATATACCATCCATTCCTCAATTAGTTAATTTTCCGATTTTCTATATCGTAAATCCCAATAGCATATGAATCATTTTCAATCCATTTCTTTATTGCTTCTGTTTTAAGTACACCTTCAACTTCTTTTTCTATTTTCTGTCCAAGTTCTCTCGCTCCTACTTCATCATCGCTAATCTTAGTTTTTATATCTATGGTAACAGGTTGATTCTTTTTATAATTTATTTGCTGAATACCAAACCCTTCATATCCATTCTTTCTGAATACATCATCAAATATCTGTCCAAAAACTAACTCCCATCTATGTTCTGCATTTACAATCTCCTTGTTTCTTTGAGATATATTTACTTTATAGGACATAATGCCTTGAATTTGCAATCTTTTATTAATTTCTTTTTTTATTTCGTTAGCATTTTCGCTATCAGCAATCTCTAAATCTACTATTCTTTCCTTTTCATCCCATATAGCAGCACTAAAAAAAGATTCCTCCTTGACTGTCGCTGTAGCAATATCCATAACTTTAGAATCTTCACTTTTGGATTCTTCCCTTTCAGGCTCACAAGCACAAAATAAAGCAATTGAAAATAAAAATACAATCAACTTCTTTCCTCTTTTCATTGCACTTCCCTCCGTAAATTTTCATTTACGATAAACTTTTACTTTCACATATAAATACCTTCTATAATTTTAAAATTTAACATTATTTCACATTTCCTCCTCTTAAAAAGGAAATTACAATTAATAAATAGAATATCTTCATGAACAAATAAAAAGTGAGGGATATGTCATGCAGCGTTTAAATACAATTGATATTAGTAACGTTCTAGAATTAGAAAATACTCTTTCTACTTTATTGAATGAAATGATTTCTTCAAAGCTAGAACTTGAAAACTGGTTAAAAAAACAGTCTACTTTCATTTGGGGAATTGAAGAACAATTAAGGTTGCACTATATCGCTTTTCAATGTAATACAGATAATAAAGAAATAAAAGATACTTTTGAATATGATCAAAAATATGTACGACCTCTTTTGAAACGTTATCAAAATTCATTTGATACTAAATATTTAGAGTCCCCTTTTCGAATGGAACTTGATCCAAAAACGTACAGCTTACTAAATAAAAAAATTAAGAATGCGCAAACATTATTTTGTGAAAAGAATATTGATTTAGAAGTGAACGAAGACAAATTAGTAACCAAATACTTCGAAATCACAGGTGGTTTAACTGCATTATGGAACGGTGAAGAAAAAACAATTACAGAACTACAATCTTACTTACAAAATCCGGATCGTCATATACGAAAAAAAGCAAAAACGCTCATTTCTGAAACATTCTTATCTGTTGAAGATAAATTACAACATATATTAAATGAATTAATCGTAATCCGTGACCAAAAAGCAAAAAACATTCAATTACATAATTATCGTGATTATATGTTTAAAAAACATGAACGTTTTGATTATACACCAGAAGATTGCTATGAGCTTGCTGAATCTATTCGTAAATACGTAGTACCACTTATCGATAAAATATATAATAAGAAAAAATCTGAACTTCAAGTAGAAAGTCTTCGTCCATGGGATTTAAAAGCAACTGCACCAAATCAAAAAGTATTAAAACCTATTGAAAAAGCGAGTGATTTAATCGAAAAAAGTTCTCATATTTTACACAAACTTGACCCTGAATTTTCCGCATTACTGGAACGTATGCATAAAAATAATTGCTTAGATTTAGAAAGTCGTAAAGGAAAAGGACCAGGAGGATTTTGCGAATATTTACCTGCATCTCAATTATCTTTTATTTTCATGAATCTCAATCATACACATTATGATGTTACTACTTTCCTCCATGAAATGGGCCATAGTATTCATAATGATTGTATGAAACAGTTAGAACTTCAAAAGTATTTAGAAATCCCTTCAGAATCAGCTGAACTAGCTAGTATGACAATGGAATTGTTTTCGATGGAGTATTGGGATACTTTTTATGAAAATAAAGAAGAATTTATAGAAGTAAAATTAGAGTTCTTTAAAGATATTGTTAAATATTTGCCACAAATGCTTATAGTTGATCAATTCCAACATTGGATGTATGAAAATCCTAATCATACAGCTAAAGAAAGAAATGGAAAATATTTAGAATTACATAACACTTATCAATCGAATGTAGTAAATATTGAGGGGTATGAAAATTGGGTTGCAACTGGCTGGTTACCTGTGCTACATATATTCGAAATACCATTCTATTACATTGAATATGCAATTGCACAACTTGGTGCGCTGCAAATGTATAAACAATATAAAGAAAATCCTAAACAAGCACTTGAAAATTATAAAAAGGCCTTATCATTAGGTAGCTCTAAATCTTTAACAGAAGTATATGAAGCTGCTGGAATTCGTTTTGATTTTTCTAGCGAAACAATTAAGGAACTAATGGCATTTGTAGAAAAAGAATTAGAATTACTTGAGCAATTATAAGAAGAAAGCTGCACCTATATTTTTGGTGTAGCTTTCTTCTTTATTTTATTAATCAGCTCTATATACTGAGAATCACCATATCCGATTGTTGGAAATAGTTGAAACAACTTTGTTAATAATTCTTGAGTTGATAAATCTTTATTTTTAGAGATAAATTTCATTACAGCATTATCTTCTTTTAGCATTTTTAAATATAGATCTATAGCCTGATACATTACAGGTGGTACCTTATAGAAAGTCTTTTTATGATTTACTAATACTTCATTGTATACCGAAGAATAATTTCCTAATTCAAGTTCAATTTGATTTACTTTAAATTCATCTTCTCTGAAGCTATTTAAGTATACCTTCCCCTCATAACGAGACTGTTCAAGGTATGAAAGTATTGTAAGTAAGTTCATTTGACAAAACATATCTTCACCAAACCATAAAACAATACATTTATACTCTTTCGTAAAAAGTTTCTTTAATGGATCTATAACCTTTTTTGTGTAACTTTCTACTGAACTGTTATGTCCTGCTGCCCTTGTCTTAATAAATTCTTTATCAAAAACTAGTGTAGTAACTTGGTTTACACACATCGCTTCATTAAATGGTGCGTAATCAGAATCACCCATTAGCTTTTCATTTTTAAATTCTTCATACATCATTTGACCATTCAATATGTTTAATACATCTTTATCAAACAGCTCGCTCTTCGCATTTCGTAATTGCTCAACCTCTATTTTTCTAGAAATATTCATATTAAACTCTCCTTCCTTATTTATATTGAGTTTAACATATGTAATGCTCTGCTTTATTTAAATTATTAAGCAGGAGATTACCAATACTATCCCCTTTTATGTATTCCATAATAATTGCCTGTCTATTTTGTATCTTTATCACTTCAAATACGTTTGGAACTGACAGCCCGCATGAATAAGCATATTTTTGTTTTTTTGCTTCATTCATAGACTCTGTATCTGGAAGATATTCTTTAAATAATTTCACAATCTTATTATCATATAGATAAATTTCCGCTGTATTCCCTTTTGCAATTGGATTACCTAAAACCACTTCATTTCTCCCCTTAACATAAATTAGAATAACATCTTATACTTCTCTTTACATTCACTATAACCCTAGCTAAAACCTTCTTCACGACTATACAAAAAAACTTACCGCTTTCCATCCTTAAATAGAAAGCGGTAAGTTTAATTTACTTGGAATATGAGCATGGAGATTTGGTGTATGCAAGATAGTAAATGAATACCCTTGCTGAATAAATGATACTTCATTATGTTTACATTCATATGGAACACTATTTTTCTTCAAATTATTTTGTATGCGTTGTAAAAATGCTTGATCTGGTGTTCCAAAAGAAACATGTACTTTCGGTGGTAAAGCTTTCATCGCAATCGGAATCCATGGTCGCTGCCACCAAGTTGCAACAATGTATGCAGTGCCGCCTATTACAAAGTTAAAAATATCCCTATCTTCCATTGTTTTCAAATTTAGATTTAATTTCAACCATTCCGTAAATACAGGTACACTTTTAACGGGAAGACCGATTTCCCTTACATATAAAACGTTTAATGGTGAATGCGGTATTAATACATCTTCTTTAACATAACTATGTGCAATAATTTCGAGAAGATTTCCATCTCCATCTTTAAAGTATAAATTGAATAGATTATTCTCCTCACCAATTATATTTCCATCTTTCCATTTCACAATGAATAACCCAGAATTTTCAAGCCATTTTGCTGTTTCATGAAATTTTGAATATGAAATTTCAAAGGCGAAGTGCGCAGGTGCAATTGGCTCATACACTTCTTGAAAACTAATTGTTGTATATGGTGTTACTTCAAATTGAATGTAGGATGCTGTTTCTTTTTTTATTGGAAAAGATAATACGTCCCTATAAACTTGTTTTACCCCTTCTATGGAAACAGTTTGTAGTTTTATATCAGAAATATGTGTAATCATTTTACGTCCCCCTATTTCATACTATCTATACGTATTGTATTACAATTATAAATAGATAAAATCAAACGGAAGGATGGATTTTTCATATAAAAGCTACAACTTTAGTATGAATATGTTAGCTTCTTTCATTGCTAGTACAGTAACATTTCAACACCATTATCCTCCATATTTCATTTTTTTGATTAACACTTTACTTAATTTTATTTTTTCAAGTTTCCCCTGCATTGTTTCTATATAAAAAGAGCTGCCTTGCCTTAAACGAAAAGCAGCTTTTACAATAAAATACATTAAGATTTTACAGCAATAATCATAAACCTTTTTGAATTCGTACGAATACCTTTTTCAGAACTATTAGCTTTAATGAACTTTTGCAAAATATTAAAATCCTCTTCCTCTTCTCCAAAATTAGGAATAATAGGCGTATGTTTTAATAAGAAAATAAGATCCTCAGGCGTACTGTAATGATCAGTAACATCATATTCACGTACTTGTATGATTTTAAATCCCGCACTAATAAGTTCCCTCATATACTTTTCTTTTAAAGTTCCGTCTCTTTCACCAAAGCATTGTCCTCTGCCAAATACTTCTTTCAGATTTAATTTATCATGTTCGCTTACTTGTTGTGTTAAGAAAAAAGCACCTTGTTTCATTACTTTTGCTAATTCAGATGCTATAAACGGTGCGTGACAACTAGAAGCGATATCAAAATGGGCAGGCGGAAACGTTAACGCTTCAGAATTCATTTGAAAAAACTCAACATTTTGTACACCTGATTTTTTTAAATTGGAATGTGCCGTTTCAATCATGCCGTTAGAATTATCAATTCCAATTAGCAATTTAGCTGAAGATGCTATATTAAGTACATTTTCTCCTCCACCTGTACCAACATCAAGTAGGGTGTCTGAAAGTTTACATCTTTCTTTCACTTCCCCGTAAAAGTCCCATGAATCTCCTACAGTTTCACATTTTATTTTACTAAAATCCCAACCATTTACTCTTCCTACTTTATCATAAAAGTTTTTGTACTCTAATTCGTTCATTTTGTATTTTCCCCTCTATTAACGCTTATGCTATTGATTCTTTGTGAAAAAGATCCATCAATTTCCCCTATATATGCCAGCCAATCTTCATAAAACGCTTGAACAGTGCGATATCTTTTATTTTTTTCTTTATGTAGAGCTTTTTTACATATATTATATAATTCTAGTGTGCTCTCCCATTTCTCATAGCTTTTATCATTTTTCCCGCCAATAAAAGCAAAAGCAATTCCGGCTAACACAAACACATTCGTTTCGCTTGTAATTTGTGCATGCAGTTCATATTCTTCAGGTGCTTTGAAACGACCTGCTCCCCAAAAATCCTCCCCAACTTTATTGAATACAGGTTTTTTTTGAAAGAAATCAATATCACAGATCGTAAGTTTTGATTGCTCAAAATTATATAAAATACTACCGTCATAAAAATCAACCATGACATATCCTAATGACTCCACATAGGCTGCAAACTCAAAAATTTGTGTCAATATGTTAAGTCTCTCCGTCACTGATAATTGTCTTAGCTTAACAAAAGGCGAATTTGGTGCATGGTGCTTTTCAAACGGTGTAAAGTCCCAATGATTGTGCATGCATTCCCCATCAATCCAATGAAACCTTAAACAAAATCCGTTTTGCATTTGAATAGGATTAATATATGGAACTAGTAAAGGATGTTGAATTTGTTCATACACTTCTTTTGCCTTCATTAATCGTTGGATCGCGTCCTCTATCTTGCCTTTGTATTCTAAATTGCGTGCACCTGCATACTTCAAAAAATAACGTTTTCCATTTTCAATAATACCAAAGCTAATATTTCCTGAATCTTGCTGATCAAACACAGTAAACACTTCTACATCCTTTAACCAATCAAAATTATGCTCCTCAGCCAATGTTAATGGGTATTGATTTTTTCCAATTTTAATATTTATCATGTGCTGCTCCTAGCTTTGAGCGAACGTAGTTGATAGAGGTATGATACGCATACTCAAATTATTTTTACCTCATGCTTGATTTTCTTCTGTTTGTTCATAAAACATCACTCCTTTCAAATAACCGGCCTTAATTACTTTCTATTATATATTATAAAATACAAATTATAAGGAAAATATATTCCATATGCATAAATAGTTTACATAATATTTTTATGGTTTATTTATGTGTGTAATCTACATCTCTCCCCAACCACACATACTATTTAAAACAGTACAGACTGCTTTTACATTCTTCATTTTTATTTCCTCCTTAAAATACATGTAAAAAGTAGGATTCACCAAAAAATTAAAGAATTCTATATATGACAAGTATTGGACGAATTATTTTCAAATTTCTCTATAATAAAGGTGGTATAAACAGTGTGAAACTTATGCAAGAACGTAGCCTTACCGTAAAGACAACTTTTACTAAAGAATACAAGATTTTTATTTTGGGTTTACTCATTTCACGAATTGGGGATTCACTATATACTTTTGCGTTACCTTGGATTGCCTATCAATTAACCGGTTCAGCTGTAATTATGAGTTCTTTATTTGCTATTAACGTATTGCCAATCGTTTTATTTGGCCCTTTAGTTGGTGTAATAATTGATCGTTATGATCGAAAAAAGTTACTTTTGGTAGCGGATATTACTAATATTATTTTAGTAAGTCTTGTTCCAATACTACATTCATTACATCTATTAGAAATCTGGCATTTATACATAATTACTTTTATGTTAGCAGTTATGTCCATGCTTTTTGATGTAACCACTGTTACAGTCATTCCGCAAATTGCTGGAGCATCCTTAACGAAGGCCAATTCTTTCTATCAAATGGTTAATCAATTGGCTAGTTTATTTGGTCCAATGATAGCTGGGGTTTTCATTTCTTTTATTGGTGGCTTTCAGATGCTTTGGATTAATGTTCTTTCATTTATTGCAACATTAATTGCTGTGATATTATTACCGTCTATGAAAACCGTAAACAAGAAATGCCAAGATAAAAATACACTTCAAAATGTACTAGCTGATTTGGTTAATGGATGTAAATGGCTCAAAAATGACCGTTTAAATTTAGCTTTATCTTTTCAAGCTATGATTGGAAACTTTGGAGCAAGTGCGGTTTTAGGTGTGTTCATGTATTATTTACTATCCACATTGCAACTTACGCCGGAACAAAGTGGCTTTAATTATTCACTAATTGGAATAGGCGGGCTCTTAGGAAGCTTGATTGCAGTTCCTTTAGAAAAGAGATTGCAATGTGGTCTTCTAATTCCATTACTCCTATTTGTTGGAGCAATTGGCTTAACTTTTGCGCTTTGGAGTACATATTGGCTTGCTCCCGGAATTGCTTTCGGTATTGCAATGACTTGCAATATTGCATGGAATACAATTGTAGCCACCGTTCGCCAGGAAACAGTTCCATCAAATATGCAAGGGAGAGTTTTAGGGTTTTCACGTGTACTTACACGATTAGCTATGCCACTTGGAGCGTTAGTAGGAGGTATTATTTCAGCTTATAATCCTGTCTTTGTATTTGCTTTAGCTGCTTTTACTAAATTAATTGAAGTCTTTATTGCTTTATATAGTCCGATACGAAAACTATAATAGAAGGAAAGATAACTATGATTGGTTAATTGCAATTATGGATAAGTTTATAAAGAAAAAGGCATATTATAATGCCTTTTTTCTTTACAATCATTTAACTGGATAACAAACTTCTGTAACCCATTTATTAGCATCCGATTCCATCGCTGGGCTCACATGATAAATATTAAACATTGGACCTGCTAATTCGTAACCCTCTGTCTCAATCCATTTTGCCGCAGCTTCATTTACAGCTGTCATCTGTTCATAACTTCCATTAACTGTTATAGAAGCTACATTAGCTGATTCCACATTTTTAAATGTAACGTCTTTTGTATTTTCGTGCTTCCCTAGAATACTTAGCTGTATTTCTACATCTACATCATTTTCTTTGTATTCACGATCATGGAAAACTGCAATACTATAACTCGGATGGGCAATACTAATATTTTTCATTTGTATTTCTTGCATTAATACACCCCATAAATCCTCTTCGCAATTATAAGATGGAATAATCTTTCTAACACTAGCTACATTTCTTTCTGGAATTTCCTTTATTGAAACATGATAGTTCATCTCAACTACATCCTCTCTCATCGATTTCATTGAATCTTCGAGGAGACGTAATTGTTTTTGGAGGTTAGTCATGTCTTCTTTAATTTGAACACTACGATTTAAAAATTGCTCTTTTATGCTATCTATATTATTGCATTCTATTATTTCTTTAATGGTAGCAATATTAAACCCCATACCTTTTAATGTTTGAATTTGATTTACTTTTTTTAATTGGTCTGCTGAATAAAATCGATCTCCACTCAGCTCATCGACTTTTACTGGTTGTAATAATTCCACTTTGTCGTAGTGCCTCAACATACGAATACTAATGGAAGATAGTTTTGAAAAATCCCCTATTTTAAACATATTTTCCTCCTATAAATTACATCTACTTCGAAGCTCAACTTTATCTTAAACAATGACATCGTGTGAGAGTCAACTGTTTATAACACTTGAATTATATTGTATAACCTCTTTCGTCTTAAACCTATGAAGATTGATAATAATCCGTTCACAGCTAATAAAATTACTATAATACTTGTAAGTAAACCTATATCTGCCGCAAATATTTTTATCGTACGCCATGGTGAACTTGTACTATAAGTAAGCAGTGGGATAAAAATAATAGATGATAGTAGAAATAGACTCCCTATGAATAACCAAATTACCTTTTTTACAGTTTTCACATGTTTATACTTTTTAATTAACATAATTGATATTATGAAAAGTATAAGTGTAACTAGCAACAAAACAATTTGTATTAATGGGATGTTTTTAGGGATATCAACCGGTTCTTCTCCATTCAAAATACTAATAATCCCCTTTTTCAATTCTGATAGTGCGGTTTCTTCTAATACATGATTTTTATTTGTTAAAATCACACCACTCCAGCCACTTTTATTTAAAGTAAATATTTCTGCACGAGCATCGGGCGTTGATCCTGAATGCCAAATCATCGTTTCGCTTTCATTTATATTTGTTGTTCTTAATCCAAAACCATAACTTTTTTCTGAATTTATTTTATAAAGTGGTGAAAGATAAAGATCCATGTTTTCTTGCTTTAAAAATTGAAGATTTTCTTGGCGATTCAAAAACATAATGAATTGAATCATATCTTCCAAATTCGCGGTAATATAACCATATGGTGCCCCGGCATTATCATAGGACACTACACTTTTTCTTGGTATGCCAAACCACGACTGATAACCCGTTAAATAACCTTTTTCATATGCAGTTTCTTTACTTGCTGCCACACCATTCATATTTAACGGCTGAAAAATATACTTTTCCATATATGATGAATATGTTTCATTTGTAACTTCTTCAATAAGTGCGCCTAAAACAATATAATTTGCATTACTATATTGATATTTTTCACCTGGTGAAGCAGTTACTTTTACATTTGAAAGTTTCATTACATTTTCTTTTAATGCTGTAGAACTTTTAGATTGCTTATCTGATAATGCTAAGCCTTCATATGTGTTGATTCCGCTTGTATGAGTTAGTAGATGTTGGATTGTTATAGTTGAGGATATTTGAGCATCTTTTAGTTTAAACCAGGGGAGATATCGTTGAACTGGATCCTCTAATTTTATTTTTTTATCTTCTATTAATTTCACTATAGCTAAAGCTGTTAAAGATTTACTTATTGAGCCGATTGCAAATGGCGTTTTACTAGTTACCCTTTTTTCAGATTCTCCAATAACCCCCATCGTTTTTGTGAAGAATACTTCTTTATTATGTACAATTGCAACAGCAACTCCTGGAATATTCTGTTCATTTATAAATTCTTCAATATACTTATCTAAAGTAGCTTTAATATTTTGCTGAGCATACACTTTTGGATGAACGATACATAATACTAATACATTACAAAGAATACATATTTGGAATAATTTATAAATAGTTTTCTTCATTATACTTTAGATAGCTTTCTTTTTTTATAATTTACTAAACTAATAAATACTACTACAGAGATTGTAAAACTACTCATTATTAATAATGAGTTCCACCATTGATTCTCTGATATACGATATAAAATATTATAATCAAATATAGCTTTACTATTAGTTTGGTTAAATGATTCAGTTAAAAATATTGAAAATGTAGTTTGCGAGATAAGGTAAGTAATAAATGCGATGAATATGCCACGTAAGACAAATGTGTTGTATTTTCCTTTTTCATTTTGAAGTTGTTTCATTTTAACTTGTAAATCAATTTCATTTATTTCTAAAAAATCTTGAACAAATAATTGAGGGGTACCTAAATCATCTATACTGTCTTCACCATGTTCACGACATTCTTGAATATGTTCTAATATTTGTCGCTTTATATTTTCCCTTTCTTCTAAACTAATATCGTATTGCTTTAATTCCTTTAGTACGTCTGTTAAAAATTGCTTTTCTTTACCTATCAATCTATTCCTCATTTCAGAAGGTCTCCTTTCAAACCGCTTTTTAATAATGTTTGAATATCCGATTGCAATTCTAACCACTCATTAATTTTCTTCTCAAGACGTATTTTACCGTTTTCATTAATTTCATAATAAATTCTAACTTTACCACTGTCTGTTACTTCTTGATAAGTATTAACCCAATCTTGATTTTTTAACTTAGTTAAAATTGGATAAATACTTCCTACTCCTTTCAATTTTAAATTGTGTACTTCTAGCTCTTTCATAATCTCATAACCATAACTTTTCTTTTTTGACAAAATAGATAATACACACATTTCTAAATGCCCTTTAATTAAACTCGTTCTATCCATAGGATAAATTTAACAGAAATATATACTTCATTCAAGTATATATTTCTGTTAAATGCAAAAAAACAGACAATAAAACAAAAAAATTAACAAACAACAATACCACTCATCAACCGTTTTTAATCTCAACAATTATTTTTATAATATAATAATTACATAATTAATATAACCTTTAACGTTATTATCCTCTTAATTCAAAAACCTTATCTTTATATATTTCAAACCATTGTTGCCATTTATCTTTAGAAAATTCTTTTTCTTCTCCTTCTAAAACGGCAGAAAAAAGATCTAAACAAATATGCCAACCTGCTATATCTTTCGGTGTATGATCAGTTAATTCATGAATGTATTCTTTAAGAAGTAAAAGAGAACCATTTTCCTCTTTATGTATTTCAAATCGGACACGATCTTTACCCCAAGTAAATTCAAGTACTGAGTTTAATTGACATTCTAAAATATCAATATTTATGAATGAACCATCCATCATATCAAACTTTATGACTCCACCTGTTTTAAGGCTTTCAACCTGTAAATTAGACATCCATTTTTTCAGCTTACTGGTTTCTGTTAAAGCAGACCAAACTTCCTCTATTGTATATGGAAATTCGCGTTCAAATTTTACAATATATCCATTAGTTAGTTTCCCGATTTCAGCTATCATATTGATTGCCTCCCTATATAGAATGTATGTTCTTAATTTATTTTACACGAATATAAATATAAAATAAATCTTTATATAAACGAAGTAGTAATTTAAAGTTAAACGTGATGAGAAAAACTTTAATCTTTTCTAAATCAATTTAAATAATCTTGAAAAATAAATATCATTTATGCACGTTTCTTCCCAAAATATAGACTTACGCTCAAATAAAAAGAGCCGCATTTGCGACTCATAAATTTATAGAATTACTCCTGTTTTTGTTGAATGATTTACCGCTTAATCGCATCAACAATTAACGATGGAAAACCAAGTTTATCACCTTTATTTCTAGAATCATACCTTTTCGAACGGAAAATAACACCGTCGTTTGCATCCCATTCATTATAATAAAACTGACCATTTTCATCACAATATTCAAGTAAAACTACCTCAAATCCAGCAGTTTCAAACATTTTCGTTATTGTTTTATAGGTATGGACAATTTTATGACTTGCTGCTGGGTGATCTTTTGGGCCAGGTCCACCTATTTGAACTACATTTTGGTACGCCTCATCTCGGAAAAATGCATCAGGAACACCGCACCGCATATGCCCCTCTTGCTTTAAAAATTCATAGCAAATTTCAGCAGCTCTTACACCTTCTTCAAACAAATAAGCTGTACTATCTACTTTTATATTTTTCTAAATTTGCGAACTAAAGTGAACACTATACCTGCAAAAACCATCCATAAGCCCATTGTTGTACTATTAGTTGTACTGCCCCCCGTGTTTGGAAGCTCTTTATATGTAGATTCTTTTTTATCAGAATTACTGTTGTTTTGGATATTACCGCTATTACTGTTATTAGTACTACCTTTAGCTTTGCTAGCGTCTGTATCCTTCACTAATACTTTTTGTATGGCATGTACCTTATTACCTACAGAATCTGTGACACTATATATTATTTCAAAAGTACCAACTTTAGTGGTATCTCCAATATCTTTATATACTACTTTAGAAGTAAGATCACCATCTTCTTTATCCGTAGCTGATACACCTACCATTGGATTGAATTCATCTCCCTTAGTAATTGTAGTTGTAGAAGGTACTTTTAGTATTGGTATGTCATTCTTAACTTCTTCTCTACCTGTGACTGTTACAGTTTGTTTCGCAATTTCTTCATGGCCTTTAGAATTTGTAACTGTATACGTTACTATGTAAGTACCGACTTTAGAGGTATCTACTTCCCCCTCAACTTTTACTTTAGAAGTAAGATCGCCGTCTTCTTTATCAATAGCTTTTACTTTTTCCATCGGATCGAATGATTCTCCTACAGTAATTGTCGTTGCAATAGGAACTGTTAATGTAGGTTTTAGATCTGATGTTTCTCCATCCCTCTCTACAATTACGGTCTGTGTTACCGTTGCTTTCCCACCTTGAGAATCAACGACAGAGTAATCCACAATGTATTTGCCTGGTTTAGAAGTGTCTACATCACCTTTATGTTCTACTCGATTTGTTAAATCACCATCTTCTTTATCAATAGCTTTTATATTGCTCATTGGGTCAAACTTATCACCGACACGTAGTGTAATTGTTGGCGGTACTGTTAGCTCTGGGACTTGGTTTGCCTCAGTTTTTTCGTTTTCTTTCACTGTTCCTTTAATTTTTGCTGCATCAAAAGCTTTTTGGACCGTTTCAACCTCAATGGAATTTGCCCCATATTTATTTGTTGCAACTTTAAGACACGCTAATCTTAATTCAGAGAAATTAGAAGTCATGTTCAATTCATCAGTATTTGCATAATAGAAAATATCAAACATTTTATCTTCACCAATACCATTTACAGTTACACCGTTATGAGTGCCACCTTGTGCAATTAAATACGCGACTTTATTAATAATACTTGAGTTGAAATGAACGCCCTCATTATCCTCTCCGTTTAAATCACTGTATTTGCTATAATCATCTGGATACGGTACTCCATTAAAAAATTTGACTGAAGATGGATTTTTCATATTACGGAGAACTGATCCACTTTGTTCTCCTATTGTCCAATTAAATTCCCCATTATTTATATATTTCTCAATAGCCGTTCCCATAATATCAGATAACGCCTCGTTAATTGCTCCAGATTCTCCAAAAAATTCAAGATTAGATTCACTAGATGTAACCGCATGTGTAAATTCGTGACCCGCTATGTCAAACGATCTAACCATTGGATCACCATATATAAGCATACTAACATTGTTAATATTAGCGCTAAATGCATTCCCCCAATTTTTAGGATCACTTGTTTCTCCAGAATCCCATGCATGTACAACTGAAACTACTTTTTTCCCTTTATTATCAAAACTATTACGCTTATATTTGTCTTTATAAAAATCATATACGTTTGTCGCTAAGAAATGAGCACTTACCGCTTTTGGGTCATTAAATGTTGTTGATGTGCTAGTTGTTAATATACCAGGATAATATTTTTCTTCAAAAGTAATATCTCTATAATTTACATCATACGTCTCAATTCCTTGCCCTCTTGTATAATCAGCAAGCGCATATTTCCCGTTACTTTGTTCAGAAATACCGAATGTACGAGTTATTCCTAAATCATCTTTTCCAGTCCCGGTTAATGATTTAAAATTACTTTTTTTACTCTCCTGAATAGCTTCAACACGCTCTTCATTTACTTTTAAATCTGACTCTTGCACCATATTTTTCAACATATCACCACTATGAGCATCCACTAAATAAGTTCCAGATACATAGTTTGGTGTGGCAGCTGCAAATGTAACTTGATATGCATTTGTAGCTTGCCCACGATTTTCATCAACAAAAATAACTTCCTTAACTTCTGCCTCAGAAATAAATTGAATATCATTTCCGTACTTCGTATAAATATATTGTTTTGCTTCTTCTTTTGATAAATTAATAGGATTCTTTAAATCTTCTTTTTCTAAGTTTTGTGCACTTTCCCCTGAAACACTTTTAATAATACCCTTTTTATCTACATGAGCAGTCAATTGGTGTCCGTATACTTCTTTACCTTCATATATTTGTTGCATACGAACAAGTGTAGTCCCATCATATGAACCACGTTTTTGAAGAACCTTGTAATCTACCCCTTTGTCTCCACTAACTTGTTTTGGAGACAAAGCATGTTCCGTCTTTTCCTTAAGTGCATCTTTCACTACGTTCTCTGGCGTTTTTTGTGATGGTTTTGTAAGTTCACCTGTACGGAACGAATCCTCTTGAATATCAACTTGCATTTGATCCGTTTCCTCCGCATAACCTTTCTCGTATGGTACTATGCTTGTCAAAGCTAATCCTGTTGTTAATGCAACTATAGCTATTTCTTTTTTATTTTTCATGTTATTTCCCTCTTATGATTTCCTAAAATATGAAATTACTAAAATTTATACAATCTATTTCTAATGTAAAAAGATGACTTCTGTAATCAACAAAAGTCACCTCTTCAATATGTAATACCCCTAATATATTTTTAATGCATAATTTCTATATAAAACAGAAAAAGCATTCATTAACGAGCATTTTGCATTACTTTTATTAGGTCATTTATATTTTCAACTTTCTGCTGAAACTGATCAAATCTACTATGTAACAATGAAGGATTCTTATCTTCAGTTGAAATAACTTTTTTTAACTCCTGTTCTAATATATCATATGTATCAAAGAAATTATCAAATTCTACACTTACAAGCTCTTCATTTTCACGATAAAATCTTTTTGTTTCTATATAAGTCATGTATGATTTATTTAAAAAACCTAATGAAATTAAATATTTAGAAGTGTTTTCTTGATAAATAGCAATATCACATGCTATTTTCATATCAGAATAAGTCTTTTGAACGAAAGAATGCAATTCAAAAATCTTAAACTTTAATCCATTATTCATTTCATCCCCTCCCATCCTATCTATTCTACATAAAAAAAGAATATTATACAAAGTAAAATATCAATATAGTACAAAAATAAAAAGCGAAAGAATAAATTCTCCCGCTTATTATATCAATAAATACATTTCATATTGTGCTAAAGAATTCTTTTCAAATCCAGTTTTCTTTAAAAACCCTTCTAGTAAATTGTTATTTGGAAATCCAATTGATAAACTTTCTAAATTCAACTCATCTCTTGCTACTTGTAATAATTTTGATCCAATACTACGATTTCTATAATCTTTGTCTATGAAAATAAAACTAATTTTACCTTGTTCATTTATACATATAGAACCTTTTAAATCATTATCGACATATGCACCATAAAATGTATGATTTGTTTTTTCGATATAATCCATATCATTTTGCCAGTTTATATGGAAGTGTAACCATTTCTGAATTTCAACTTTAAAAGCAGGGAATTCTAATTGTTTTACTTCAATTCCTTTACATTCTTTAAGCATTATTTTAGTCATATCTTTTAAATTATAATAAGATAGATCGTACACTTTTTCATAGCCTAATTTATTATAAAAACGAATCGCCCGGTCATTACCTACAATGACTTCAAGAAAAAGTTGCTTACACCCGTTTTGAATCGCTTCATCTTTATGCAGTTCAAATAACTTTTGACTCACACCAATACCGCGATACTTAGGGTGAATAGCTAATGTTCCACAACGCATTGTTTTTATACTTTCATAAATCTTAATACCACCAAGTATTACACCAACTGGTTTGTCACCGTCTAAAGAAAGAAACGAGTGTTCTAACGAATTCCCTTCAGCTCCAAAAAACCTTTTTATAAAATCTTCTTTTGAAACTTCCATCTTAATAATATAATCTGAAAACCCATCCCTAAAAGCTTCATACACTAAATCTATATTTATTTCACTGCATCTTTTATATTGAATCATATAAAATTATCCCCCACTTACTCGTGTTAAACTTAACGTTCAAATACATAAGATCTACTAGTCACATCATACTTTAATTTTGAATTCTACTGCTTAATTTGAAATGAACGGACACTTCCCTACATATCTATCACTATTAATTTGTTTTATAACAAACGGTGCAATATCGCCATTTTGTATTTTAATTCCTGGCATATCAACTAAACTCTCTTTTATACTTCCAATACCATTTCCCTCTATAACAAATGGTAATCTAACAATTGTCCAATCTACCTCACTATTTTGGATAATTTGTAATTCTTTATATTTATCTTGCATCATTTTTGGTAAAAACAATTTAAACAAAGTAGCTCCTATTTTATTTACAATTCCCTTCTGATCTCCCGTAACATTTAAAGAACCTCCGGAAATTACAATATATCTTTTTATTTTAGACTCCTTCATCGCTTCTAAAATATGCTTCGTTACTGTACTAAAAATGTAAGATTCATTTTTCGGTTGACCTACTGCATTAATTACAGCACTACAACCTTGAAGTAAGTCTTGTATCGTTGAAAAGTTACGTGCATCCCCAATAATAGTCTCTATATTTTCATTTATTTTCTCTGTATTTGTAGAGTTTCTCGTTAATATTTTTACTTGATATCCCTTTTCTAACGCTTCATTTACAAGAATTTTTCCAGCTTTTCCGTTTGCACCCAAAATAGCTATTTTATTTGTACTTTCCAATATTAACCCCTCTTACTATCTATGATTTACTACATTAATCTCATATACACGTAAAAAAGCAATTAAATGCTCACACGCTCGTTCACATGCTAACATTTTAAAGATTTTTTGTTCCTCTTTCGTTTTATCATTTGCTTGATCTGAAGCAGCTTTTAAACATAAAAAAGGTTTTTTATTGATTTGACATACATAAGCAAAAGCTGCCACTTCTTGATCAACTGCCAATGCCCCATATACAGTATGGAGTAAATATCTCATTTCCGAACTACGGATACGTTGATCTCCAGATAAAAATGTCCCGAAATGAATCGGATCATACGATCGTATTTTTTTTATTCTTCTTACAAGTGATTTTGTTGTTTCAATAGGTGCTGTTCTACCATTATATAAGTTAAAAACATCTTCACCCGAACCAGCAGCAGTGACATCGTGTTGTATTGCGTTCAGTGCCACTACAATATGACCATTTTTCACCTTATTTGATAAACTCCCGCATATCCCTGTCATAAACAACTCATCCGGCTGAAACTCACTAATTAATAATTGTACACAACTAGCACAACTTACCTTCCCAACACCAGTTATAACTGAAATAATTTCCAGATCATTTATAGTATGAAAATGAAATTCCCAAGCGGCTTTTTTTTCAATGCGTTCACTTGGATAAGATTGATGCAAATACGTAAGTTCAGGTTCCCAAGCGGCTACGATTGCAATACGTTTCATTACAAACTTCACTTCCCTCACTGTCATTTAAATAATTTATCTATGCTTTCTCTTTTATAATCTGGTATCCACTCTTTATATTTCTCATATAAATTTCGTATTGTTTCTTTATTCTTCGAAATTACTTCACTTCCTCTATCATCATGCATAAACATGATAATATCTTTTGTTGCATTTATGAGAAATACATCTGGATAAGAAATTTCTTTTTTTGCGTCCTAAACGGGGATAAAGACCTGGTAAATCTTCATGATTCGCCGCTTTAATAAGTCGTTTATACTTTATATCACCAGCGAAATATTTTAATGAAAATTGATATGTACAATACAAGTCAGTTTCTTCATCTTCAAAAAAAAAGTGTGGATTTTTTACATTTCCCTTTTTAAGTCAATAAACATTTGCTATTAAAAACACTTTATCTTCTTTTGAAAATATATCTTCAAATAAGTGTTTATTATATGTATGGTACTAATGTAACCCCAGTAAATATTTCATTCATATATTCTTTTAACTGTATTTTATATTCTTTCTACTCTACAATTTCTTTTAACTGCCAATATGCATCTTCTAGCCAAGGGTGTAAAACTTTCAACGTATCTTTTCTATCCCACAAATATGAAATATATGCAAAAGTTGCATGTTCTAAAGATTTTTCTATCCCCTTTTTTACTTCTACTAAGTATGGTGGTGTCCCATTTTGATCCCATTCTATTTTATCAGCAACAAATAACACTAAATCCATCTTCGTTGCATGTTTACGCAGTGTGGTATGGCAACAAATTGCATTTAAAGTCTCTTCATCATGCACTTTAAATATCTCTTTTGCGATTACTCTCGAAAGTTTTTGATGAATAATCATTGGGAATTTTCGTTCTTCTTCTAATATCTCTATTCCAAATTCTTCAGCAACTACAATCCGTACTTCATTTGGAAAAATTGCACTAATATCATGTAAATATCCCGCAATCGCTGCTTTTTCTTCATCTTCATAAAACATTTTTGCAATTTTCCTCGCCTCATTTGCTACACGAATTGAATGTTTATATGTAGGCTTCTGATTATATTTTAATAAAAAATCTTTAATATCATTTTCTATTTTTCCAGTTGGAGAAAATGAATATATCTCCTTATATAACATAGTAAATCCTCCTTAAAACTAACTTTCAATATAATATATAATCTTAATATCCTTGTGTTTTGTATTCGTTATAAATGTTGTAATCCCTTTTTTAATACGTTACATGAAATTTTATACAGAATCATCGCTACAAGTACATAAATGTTTGATATTATAGTAATGTTAATGATTTGTAAGGAAAGGAACTACATAATGAATAAAAATATATTAATTATTGATGATGATAAAGAAATTGTTGAATTACTTGCTGTTTATTTGCGAAATGAAGGCTATAACATTTATAAAGCATATGATGGCGATGAAGCATTACAAATGATTTCTACATATGAAATTGACCTTATGATTTTGGATATTATGATGCCAAAACGAAATGGATTAGAAGTTTGCCAAGAAGTTCGTGAAAATAATACTGTACCTATTCTTATGCTGAGTGCAAAAGCAGAAGATATGGATAAAATATTAGGTCTTATGACTGGTGCAGACGATTATATGATTAAACCATTCAATCCATTAGAATTAGTAGCTAGAGTGAAAGCTTTACTACGAAGATCATCTTTCCAAAATGCTACTTCTCCCAAAAATGAAGATGGTATGATTCGCATTCGTTCTGCTGAAATTCACAAACATAATCATACTGTAAAAGTAAATGGAGAATATATTAAACTTACATCTATTGAATTTGATATTTTATATTTACTTGCGAGTAATACAGGACGAGTATTTAGTTCCGAAGAAATTTTTGAACGTGTTTGGAATGAAGATGGTTATGGTTCAAATAAAACTGTAATGGTCCACATTAGTAATTTACGGGACAAACTTGAAACAGGAATGAATGGAGAAAAATTTATTCATACTGTTTGGGGAGTAGGCTATAAAATTGAGAAATGAAGCATTTGATATATTAAAAGATATCCCGAAATGGAAACTTATTTTTTGGCTCTTATTAGCTATCACACTCACTCCTATTACTGAATTAATTATATATCGCCTCGTTACGAGTGTAATTGAGAGTTCGCTTACGTTAAGCGAACTTGGCAAAGAATTCATTAGAATTTTTGGTTATGAAAAATATAAAGGAATAAAAGAATCTCTATGGATGATGATTGTCTCTTATTTATTTTTATTTTCTATTTTCTCATCTTACCTATACATTTTTTATCGTCATGAAAGAAAGCTTTACTATGAAACTTGTATAAAAAAAATGATAGAAGAGATTCGCTATATTGCAAATGGAAACTTCAATCATAAAGTTTCTATCGTAAACCATAATTATCTAGAAGAGTTAGCAAGCGGGGTTAATCAAATTGTTGAACAATTGAAAGTCTCGATTGATGAAGAAAGACAGGCAGAACAAGCAAAAAGCGAACTGATTACAAATGTATCGCATGATTTACGTACTCCACTTACCTCTATAGTTGGATACGTGAATTTAATCCACCATGATAATTATAGAGATGAAGTAGAATTACGTCATTATATACAGGTCATTTACGATAAAGTAACTCGTCTTAACGCATTAATGAATGATTTGTTTGAATATACACGTGTTCAAAATAAAGAATTAAGTTTATATTCTGTCCCTATTGATATTGTGGAGCTTCTTGGACAATTAACAGTTCAATTTCGAATACAGCTGCAAGAGGCTAATATTGATTGTCGTCCCTTTTTCCCATCAAAGAAGCTAATGGTATTAGCTGATGGAGACAAATTAGTACGCGTATTTGAAAATCTAATTATTAATGCTATCGCTTACGGTAACGATGGTGATTATATTGATATTACTGCTTATGAAAGTAATAATATGATCGCAATCGATATAACCAATTACGGCCAACCTATTCCAAGTACCGATTTACCTCATATTTTTGAACGTTTTTATCGCGTTGAGAAATCGCGCTCTACAAACACTGGTGGATCTGGACTCGGATTGGCAATTGCAAAAAGTATTGTCGAATTGCATAAAGGAACAATCGAAGTGTATAGTGATGACAAAAAAACAACATTCACTGTAAAACTACAACCATATAAATGTTAATACAGCTTAATTTTAGGTCCAATTTCTTACGATATAAGAAATTGGACCTTTTATTTTCCAGTAACATCCAAAATTTAATAATCCTTTATAATTCTTTAGAAATTCTTTACCTTTTCTTTCTTCCTAATTAAGCATTCCTTTTTACAATATTATTATCGATGTCATAATAGGAGGATCGCTTATGCAATTCTTAAAAAAATTCACAATTTTATTATTATCTTTTGTTATTACTGCACTTATCGTTTTATATTTTTATCTTTATGTAAATGGCCCAATTATTCAAGCTAAATCAGCTATTTTAATAGATGCTCATTCAGGTGAAGTTGTTTATACAAAAAATGAAGAAACTCCTATACAATCGGCTACTTTATCTAAATTAATGACTGAATATATCACACTGGAACAACTAAATGAAGGAACTATACAGTTAGATGAAGTAGTAAAAATAAGTAACGAAGTTTTCCGAGCAGAAACGAGTCCTATACAAGTAACTTCGAAAGATAAAACGACGGTTCGTGATTTACTTCATACACTGTTATTGACAGGAAATAATCGTTCCGCACTTGCTCTTGCAGAACACATCGCTGGAAACGAAGATAAATTCACACAGTTAATGAATGAAAAAGCAAAACACCTAAAGTTATCACAATCATCTCCGTTTCTAAACGCTACTGGAATGAATAACGATACAAATAAACTTTCAACTACAACAGCAATTGAAGTTGCTAAACTAGCAACACAATTAGTAACAGACTTTCCAGATGTACTGAACGTTACAAAACTAACCTCTTACCAGTTCACCTTCAAAGATACGAAAGTTTTCAACACCAATAAAATGATATATTCCCTTAATAAAAACATTAAACACCAAGGTGTTGATGGCTTACAAACTAGTTTTTCAACTAATGGTAATTATAGTTTTGTCAGTACAGCAAAACGAGGAGATACTAGACTTATTTCAGTAATATTAGACGCCGATAATGAAAACAGCACTTTTATTGAAACTAAAAAATTACTACAGTACGGCTTTGACCCCTCCTCGTACTCTGCACTCCAAGCATTTAAAGATGCTGTTACATCTTGGACAGTTTTGCTTCAGTTTAAAAATTTGATCATACAAACATTGTTGATTTTCTTTATTATTACAATTTTAATGTTCTTACATATACGTCAAAAAAAATCCGAGGATTTCAACTAGGAAATCTTCTTATATATAAAAAACGGCTTACATTTACAATGCAAGCCGTTTTCTAAATCTATAGTCCTCTCCCAATTAAATTCGCTGAAACAGGCTGAAGATTTAACTCCCTCGCCCATATAGATAACTGACCGATATGGTGAATTTCATGTACAATTACGTGCCTTAAGACCTCACCATATGTATATGTTTTATCTGTCCATGAAGCTTTTAATATTTTACCTTCTAAGTTAGCTGACCATACTTGTAAAAAATCTTCTATTTCTCTTTTATATAAATCAGATAACGCTTTCACTTTTTGGATAGATTGATACTCTTTAAACTGCGGTGCCCGATCTTCTTTTTCTTGAAGCGCATTAATCCAGCTATACTCAACATCAACAATATGAAATAATGTTTCTAAAATACTTCCAACACCACCAACACGTTTGCGGAGTAATTCTTCCTCTGAAAGTTGCTCACACCACTTAAACCAATCATCTCTTACTTGCCAATTGTATCGAAATAAAGTGTACACATTTATCTCTCCCCTACCTCGATTATCCACTTTACAGCATCTATTATATATTGCGGCTCATCTTTTTGAATACTTGAATACATTTTAAAATCATCAACTTGTACATATCCCTCTATACATTTAACCATGGACGATTACTTCTCTCCGATAAAGTTCTTCTTCAATTTGATTAATTATTTCATCTATAGATAAAGCTCCATCCAAAACAATATCTGAATTTGGCTTTACAGTATGAAGCGCCTCCAAATAGCCTTTTCTAGCATATGTTATATAATGCTTTAAATCATTATGTATTTCACTCATTGTATCTTCTTTAAAATCTCGCAAAATTCTTCTAGCCATCGCAATATCTAAAGGCGTATCGATAAATATAGTTACATCAATGAACTGTCGCATTTCACTATTTAAGTATGCAAAAGGATAATCTACAATAATATAATCTACATTACTATCTCGTATAAGATGCTGAATATCCTTAATTAATGGTGTGAGTACCCATTCATTATAATTTGCTCCATCATCAATCCATTTACAAATATCTGCAGGACAGTTATCAAAGTTATAGCTATCAAAATATAGAGCTTTTGAATTCATTAATTTATGAGTTAATCTTTCAGTAACAGTAGTTTTACCTCCTCCTGAAACAGCTGCAATTGTAATGATTTTCGTCTTTTTATTCATCATTTTCCCCCAATCCCCTTTTAATTAACATAACATAATTATAGAAAACAATTATATTTTAGCTCTCCATTCATATTCTAACATACTCATTTCCCATAAATTCCAATACGTTTCCCCTACTTTTTTTGAATCCCTTAATAAACCTTCTTTTACAAATCCTATTTTTTCATAACAAGAAATGGCGGACGTATTAAAATCATACACACCAAGTGTTACTCTATGTAGTTTTAATTCTTCAAATGCAATATGAAGTACTGCCTTCATCATATGTTTCCCTATAGAACGTCCTCTCATTTTTGTATCACCAACTAGCACTTTTCCAACCCTTGCAGACTTATTAATATTGTCTATTTGCCCAAGTGAAATATGACCAACTACTTTCTTAGACTCCTCATCTATTACTTTAAATGCAAGTGTATTTGAGCTTTCTATATAATTTTCTAATTGTTGTTCATTTAGAGGATATGTAAATGCATTTCCTGACCATTGTATTAAAAACGCTTCAGAGTCAATCCAACCCATTAATTGTTTGAAATCAGACTTATTAAAAGTTTCCAGTTTAACCACTTTTATGCTCCTTTCATACATCATACTTTATAGCCCCAAACCTATTTCTATATAAATAATATATTCTCCTTTATATGAAAAATTAAAATAAAGCCATTCTTAAGAATGGCTTTACAAAAAAGCGAAATTACTCTTTTCCCTATGTCAATAATGGTTCAATCGCTTCAATTTTACAAACTGAAATAATTACTGTAACTACCCCAGCACTATTAGCAAGCTTTACAACATCACAAGTGACGGAAGAAACAGTTCCTGCATAATTATTACTTCCTGTTGTAATACGCACTGATCTGTTTACTAACTTTCTCAGCTCATCTCTAATTCCTTGTACACAGCAACAGTCACATGCCTTATTTTGCTCTTCATGTTCTTTTTTACACTCTTCAAAAACATCCCAACAATCATCCTGTTTGCCTGAACACTGTTTACATGAACACCTTTTTCTAGAATTACTATAACGAGATCCCAAAATCTCACCCCCTAGTCATTTCTATTAATATAGTATGTCCACTAGCTTCAAAGTGTATGAGGCAAAAACATAGAAAAGAAAAAACAAACACATGTACTAAACTATTCTGTATACATAAAAACTGACCTCTAACAATTAGAGGTCAGTTCACATTATACATGCTTTAATTTTATAATTTACTAGACTGCAACCCCTGAATAAACGGAACTACCTCAGGATTCACAAGTGACGATAAATCACCTAATTCTTTCCCTAAATAAGCAGCTTTAATGACACGTCGCATTACTTTAGAATTACGCGTTTTCGGTAAATCTTCTACAACATGAATATCTTTTGGACATAATGCTT
Organism: Bacillus sp. FDAARGOS_527; assembly: GCF_003812125.1. Taxonomy (NCBI): domain Bacteria; kingdom Bacillati; phylum Bacillota; class Bacilli; order Caryophanales; family Bacillaceae; genus Bacillus; species Bacillus sp. FDAARGOS_527. The sequence continues at coordinate 1,671,616 of NZ_CP033795.1, read as the reverse complement.
TTCCAATATGAGAGTTTACTAAACTCATTAATTCTTTCTTTAATTCACCTGAGAATGTTACATTGTCTCTTAATACTACAAAACAATGACAAACTTCACCTTTTACATCATCTGGTACACCAATCGCAGCAGCTTCTATGACATCATTATGCTTCACAAGAATAGATTCATATTCAGCAGGTCCAATGCGTTTTCCAGCAATGTTTAGCGTATCATCTGAGCGTCCTGTAATAATATATTGTTCACCATCATAAACCACCCAGTCACCATGAACCCATTTATTTTCAAAACGTGACCAATATGTGTTCACATAACGCTCATCATCTTCCCAGAAACTTTTCGTCATACCAACCCAAGGTTTCTCTAAACATAATTCTCCAACTTCATCACGAATCGGATTGCCCTGATCATCGAGCACAACCGCTGCCATTCCTGGTAAAGAAGCGTTAAAGCTAATCGGTGCAATTGGTTTAATAAGGACGTTTCCGAAAATTCCACCAGAAATTTCAGTCCCGCCTGAATAGTTACAAATTGGTACATTACTTTTTCCAACCGTTTCAAATAGCCACATCCAAGGATCTGGATTCCAAGGCTCGCCTGTTGAGGCGAATACTTCTAAACTCTTAAGCGAATGTTTATTTACATACTCATCACCTTTTGCCATTAACGCACGAATTAATGTTGGTGATATACCGAGATGTGTAATTTCATATTTATCAACTGTCTCCCATAAACGATCTGCTTCTGGGAAATCCGGAACGCCTTCGTACATAACCATTGTTGCCCCATTAATAAGAGAACCGAATAGTAAAAATGGTCCCATCATCCATCCCATATCAGTTACCCATAATACGCGGTCACCTTGTTTAATATTCATTCCGAACCCCGCATCAAAAGCTGCCTTTAAGGGAAATCCAGCATGAGTATGTACTGTCCCTTTCGGTTTTCCAGTTGTACCTGATGTATAAATGAGCATTAATGGATCATCACTATGCATTTCTTCAGCATGTACAAATGGCTTTTCTTTTTCTAACGTACTCCATGAGAAATCATAATTATGCGGTGTAAAATCATTTCCTGCATGACGCACGATAACAACTTTTTCAACAGTTGGACAATGCTCACAAGCCTTATCTACTTCGTCTTTTAATGAAACAACTTTACCTCGGCGTGAAAAACCATCTGCAGTAATAATCATTTTAGATCCTGCCGCTTGCACACGTGTCATGACTGCATCAGACGCAAATCCTGAGAATATTGGTGAAATAATTGCTCCGATCTTCATAACCGCTAGCATCGCAACAACTGTTTCTGGAATCATCGGCATATAAATTGTGACACGGTCACCTTTTTCAATACCTGCATGTTTCAAACCGTTTGCAACGCGACTTACCCAGCTATCAAGCTCTTCATATGTAAATGATTTTGAAGTTCCATTTTCCCCTTCATACTGAAGTGCTGGTTGTGTTCTTGTTTCATCGTCTGCAAGCCAGCGTGATAAAACCGATTCTACAACATTACATGTTCCGCCATTATACCACTGTGCAAACGGCGTACCATTTTGCAGGTCTAACACTTCTGTATAAGGTTTCATCCATTGATAGCCAACCGCTTTCTCAGCTTCTCCCCAAAACCAAGCTGTTTCTTCAATAGATTTATTATAAAACGTTTCATAGTCTTCATACCCCAATGATTTCATCCAACCATATAAGCGTGTTTTTTCTTTATACTCTTCTGTTGGAAACCAAACTGCTTGTTTCAATGTTTTCCCCTCCTTAACTTTTTGAGCAAGAAAGCCCTAAATAGGGCTTTTAAACTGGATAAACAGGATGTTTACGATCCGTAAATACTTGATATTTACTCATATACATTTCGAATCGTCCTTTTAACTCTTCTCTTAAATTGTTTGGATGAACAATACCATCAATGACCATCTCTGATGCTAAATGGTAAATATCAATATCCTTCTTATACTCTTCGCGTTTTTCAGCAATGAAGCTATCACGCTCTTCTTCTGGTAAAGCTGCAATCTTATTTGCATATACAGCATTGACCGCGGCTTCTGGACCCATTACCGCAATAGAAGCTGTCGGTAATGCTAGGCAGCAATCTGGCTCAAAGGCTGGACCTGCCATCGCATATAAACCAGCACCATATGCTTTACGAACAACGATAGAAATTTTCGGTACAGTTGCTTCACTCATTGCGGAAATCATTTTTGCACCGTGACGAATAATACCAGCACGTTCTACTTTTGTACCAATCATAAATCCAGGTACATCTGCAAGGAACAATAACGGAATATGATATGCATCGCATAAATTAATAAACTTCGCTGCTTTATCAGCTGAATCGTGGAATAATACGCCGCCTTTCATTCGCGGTTGATTTGCAATAATACCTACTGGCTTACCATCAATACGTGCTAAACCTGTAATGAGTTCTTGAGCAAATAATTTTTTCACTTCATAGAAAGAACCTTCATCAATAACTCTATTAATAAGATCTTTCATATTGAAAGGAGCATTTTGATTTTCTGGAATGATTTCTTCTAACGTTTTATCGAATTGTTTCGGTTCTTGAGGTGTAACCAATGGAGTCTTTTCTAAGTAGTTATTTGGAAAATATGAAATGTATTGTCTTGCTTGTGTAATCGCATCTTCTTCTGTCTTACATAAAACATCTCCGCATCCTGATACAGAGCAATGCATACGAGCTCCGCCCATCTCTTCTAAAGTTACCTTCTCACCGATAACCATCTCAGCCATACGAGGAGATCCTAAATACATAGATGCATTTCCCTCTACCATCATTACAACGTCACAAAAGGCTGGAATATAAGCACCACCAGCTGCAGAAGGTCCAAATAATAAGCATACTTGCGGGACTTTACCTGATAATTTCACTTGATTATAGAAGATTCTTCCTGCCCCGCGGCGCCCTGGGAACATTTCAACTTGATCAGTAATACGCGCCCCAGCAGAGTCAACTAAATAAAATAAAGGAACACGTAATTTTTCTGCCGTTTCTTGAATACGTAAAATCTTTTCAACTGTACGTGCGCCCCATGAACCAGCCTTTACCGTAGAATCATTTGCCATTACGCATGCAGTACGACCATGTATTTTTCCCGTTGCTGTTATAACACCATCAGCAGGTAATCCTGTTTGTTCACAATTTGCAAATAATGCATCTTCTACATATTCACCATTATCAAATAAAAGAGCTAAGCGATCTCGAACGAATAGTTTACCTTTCGCTTTGTTTTGTTCATGATATTTTGGTGCGCCGCCTTGTTTAATCGTTTCAACTCGTTCTTCAAATGTATTCGATTGTTGTTTTTGGTCTAACATATTTACTCCCCCTTATACATTGGTGTGCGTTTTTCCTTGAATGCCTGTAATCCTTCTAATCTATCTTTCGTATGGATTACACCTTCATACGCTTGTTTTTCCATTTGTAATCCGGTATGTAAATCAACTTGAATACCGTTTGAAATTGCTTCTTTCGCTAATCGAACAGCAATCGGACCATTACTAGCAATTTTCTCTGCTATTTCAATCGCTTTCTCTTCAAGTAAATGAGGTGGTACAACAAATTCTACTAGACCATATTCTTTTGCTTCTTGTGCTGAAATACGTCTACCTGTATAAATTAATTCTTTCGCTCTACCAACACCAATTAATCTTGGCAAACGCTGCGTACCACCTGCTCCTGGTATAATTGCAAGTGTAGTTTCAGTAAGACCAAGACTTGCAGATTCAGCCGCAATTCTAAAATCACAAGCTAAACTTAATTCCGTACCACCACCAAGTGCGATTCCATTTATAGCAGCAATAACTGGCTGTGGTAATTGTTCAACCATTTCCATAGTAGTGCGAATCATACTAACAGCATGGCGAACTTGTTCTTCATTCATGCCAGCACGTTCTTTTAAATCAGCACCAGCACAAAACACTTTTTCACCAGCACCTGTTAGAATAACTACACGAGTATTTGACTCTTCATTTATTTGAGTTAAAATGTTTTGTAACTCTTCTAATAAAGCTAAAGATAATGAGTTGGCTTGTCTTTCACGATCTAAGGAAATCTTTACAACGTGAGGTGTTACATAATCAACTGAAATGTTTTGTAATTGTAGCATCTTCTCACCTACTTATCGTTTTATGTTGAAGCGCTCTATACACATGACTCGGTAATTGGATATTTAATTTACTCTGAATAAATTGACTCGCTCTCAATAACTTCTCTTCATCAATATTCGTTTGGATACCTAACTTATGGAGCATATGAACTAAGTCATCAGTTGCAACATTACCTGATGCTCCTGGTGCATATGGACATCCCCCAAGGCCACCACAAGAACTATCAAATGTTGTAATACCATATTCTAAAGACTTTACTACATTCGCAAGAGCCATTCCGTACGTATTATGGAAGTGCATTGCAAACTGCGAAGCATCATATTTCTTTAATAAATGCTCTAAAACTTGCTCTACTTGTAGTGGATTTGCTACTCCGATTGTGTCGCCAAGAGATACTTCATAAATGCCGTATGAAAATAGTTGATTACATAATTCGTCAACTGCTACGAGACTTATATCCCCTTCATAAGGACATCCAAATACAGTAGAAACATAGCCTCTTACTTTTTTCCCTTCGAATAATGCCTGTTTTGTTATATCTTCAATTACAACTAATGCTTCTTTAATGGATTTATTAATATTACTTTTATTATGAGATTCACTTGCTGATAAAAAAACATTCACCTCATCTACATTTTGCAAAAAAGCTCGTTCCAAACCATTTTGATTTGGAACAAGCGCTGCATATGTAACATTAGGATCCCTTTTCAGCTCAGAAAACACATCATTTGCATCTGCTAATGCAGGGACCCATTTAGGGTGAACGAATGAGGAAACTTCAACGTACGATAATCCAGCCTCTGTAAGTAGTTGAATCCATTTTACTTTATCTTTTGTGCCAACAATCTTTTTTTCATTTTGTAAGCCATCACGTGGCCCGACTTCTTTAATGACAGCAAAATTAGGTAGTTTCAATTCGCTTCCCCCTATATCTCCCTATTCAATTTCTAGTAATACATCTCCTTCATTTACAAAATCGCCTTCTTGCACATTAATTTTCATAACTGTGCCAGCTTCTTCTGAAACGATTGGAATTTCCATTTTCATAGATTCCAAAATGACGACATCTTGCTCTTCCTCTACTGTATCTCCTACTCCTACAACAATCTTCCATACATTTCCTGCCATCGATGCATATACTTTCGTCATCATTTTTTCCCCCTTAGTATTGTTAAATCTTATTTTTTAACAAGTTGTTTCGTTACAAAACCCGTTGTATAAATACCACTTTTGAACACATCATCTTCCAATACTTGAAGCAGCATTGGCGTGTTCGTTTTAATACCTTCTACTTTTAATTCTTCCAGAGCATCATGTAATTTCGAAATTGCTTCTTCACGCGTTTCACCATGAGCAATGACTTTCGCAATCATTGGATCATAGAAAGGTGTAATCGTTACTTGATTCTCCAAAAAGTGATCGATACGTACATTTGTTGGAAGCGTTAAATTTGTAATTTTCCCAGGTGATGGGAAGAAAGTTTTCGGATCTTCTGCATAAATACGTGCCTCAATGGCATGACCACTACGTTTTACATCATCTTGTGTAAACGATAATTTTTCACCACATGCAATTAGAAGTTGTTGTTCTACAAGATCTAAACCTGTAATTTCTTCTGTAACTGGATGCTCTACTTGTAATCTCGTATTCATCTCTAAGAAATAGAAGTTCTTCTGATCATCTACTAGAAACTCAACTGTACCAGCATTTGTATACCCTAGAGCTTTGGCAGCTTGTACAGCAACTTCACCCATCGCTTTTCGTGTACCTTCATCTAAAAATGGTGAAGGTGCTTCTTCAATTACTTTCTGATTTCGGCGCTGTACTGAACATTCACGCTCCCATAAATACACTGTGTTACCATGTGTATCTGCTAAAAGCTGAATTTCAATATGATGTGCATCTGCAATATAGCGCTCTAAATACATTTCTCCGTTACCGAAGAAGTTTTGTGCTCTCGTTTTGTTGCTTTCAAATGCTTTGGTGAGCGTTTGCTCAGTTTCCATCAACTGCATTCCAATGCCTCCGCCGCCTGCGGATGCCTTCAACATTAATGGGTAACCAATTTGTTTAGCAATTTCAATTGCTTCTTCAGCAGTTTCAATATTTGTAGTAATACCCGGAACTACTGGCACATCTGCAGCTTGCATCGCAATACGTGATTCGATTTTACTTCCCATCTTCGTAATGATTTCTTCTGATGGACCGATAAATACGATTCCTTCTTCTTTACAACGAACCGGAAAAGATGGATTCTCAGATAATAATCCATACCCCGGGTGGATTGCTTCAGCATTTGTCTTCTTAGCTATTTCAATAATTTTTTCAAGGTTTAAATAGCTTTCTTGGACACGTGGCCCACCTACTAAGTAAGCTTCATTTGCCATTTTTACATGCAAGGCATTTTCATCTGCCTCAGAATAAATAGCAACAGTGCGAATGCCAAGTTTTTGACAAGTTTTCATAATACGAACTGCGATTTCCCCGCGATTAGCAATTAATATTTTTTGAAACATAGTGATTCCTCCTTTTTATCTACATCCTAAATGTCTAGCAATTACGAGACGTTGAATTTCAGAAGTTCCTTCACCAATTTCTAATAGTTTTGCATCACGAATATGTCGTTCTACTTCATATTCACGCATATAGCCGTATCCACCGTGAATTTGTACCGCTTGATTTGCAATACGACTAGCAGCCTCAGATGCGAAAAGTTTTGCCATAGCCGCTTCTTTACCGAACGGTTTATCGTTATCTTTTAACCAAGCTGCTTTATGTACTAAATTACGCGCTAGCTCTACTTCAGTCGCCATATCAGCTAATTTAAATTGAATCGCTTGGAAATTAGAAATTGACTTTCCAAATTGTTGACGTTCTTTCGCATATTGCAATGCACGTTCAAATGCAGATTGCGCAATACCAACAGCTAATGCTGCGATTGAAATACGTCCTCCATCAAGTGTATATAGGAATTGTTTAAATCCTTTATTTACATCACCAAGAATATTTTCTTTCGGTACACGTACACCATCAAGTACGATTTCACAAGTATTAGAAGCACGTACGCCCATCTTATCGTAAGGGCTTGAAATCGTTAACCCTTCACTAGTAGTCGGTACGATAAATGCAGAAATACGTTTTCTACCATTCTCTTCAACACCGTTGACAGCGGTTACAATAATTGTATTTGCATACTCTGCATTTGTAATCCAACACTTCTCACCACTAATAACATACTCGTCTCCGTCTAATATAGCTTTCGTTTGTGTGCCACCTGCATCAGATCCAGCATTTGGCTCAGTTAGTCCGAAAGCACCTAACGTTTTGCCTGATGCCATTGGAACTAAATATTTCTGTTTTTGTTCTTCTGTACCGAAATAATAAATTGGAGAAGCACCTAATGAAATTGTTGCAGCGTAACTTAATCCTGTTCCACCACAAGCACGACCAATTTCTTCAACTGCTAACGCGTACGATACTGTATCGCCACCTGAACCTCCATACTCTTCTGGGAATGGGATGCCTAATAATCCTAGTTCGCCCATTTTTTGAAATGTTTCATATGGAAACTCTGCAGTTTTGTCATAATACACAGCTTTCGGTGCGATTTCCTTTTCAGCAAAGTCACGTACCATTTCTTTAATCATTTGTTTTTCGCGAGTTAGAGTAAATTCCATTCCGCTACACACCCCTTATCGAATATTGAGTTTCGACAGCGTGCGAGTTTCTACTACAAACATTACGAATGAAAAGACAAGAACATTAGTTAGATAATTGTTATAATTCTGTCATAATTTAATTTTAAAACAGATTCTGTACTAATGCACAAAAAAATTCCTACATTGTTCTACAACAACATAGGAGTTTTCTTGTCGAATTATGTAATTTTATGTTTAATAATCTCTACCTTTACCTGAATCTGAAATCTCTACTAAAGCTTCAGGATATGGTTCGAAATATGTTTGTCTTAATAAATACTTTTCATCAAATCGAAGAGCCCATGATTTTAAAATCGCAAGTAAGCTACTAAGCGGAATTTTCTTTTCTATATACTTTTGTATTAAATTTAAAAAATGATCTTTTTCTTGTTTTTTCAGCTTTGTTTTAAAGTATCCAAAAATATGCTCACATACATTTACATTTGATGTATAGCGGGGTGTGCGCATAAACAATTCATATAAAGTCTTCTCATAGTTTTCAAATACAACTTCAATCTTTTCATTTTTGTGATTTGCAATTATACGCCCTAATTCCTTTTGTTTCACCTGATTATATGCCATAAATAAATATTTATTATCCGACTGAAACGATACAAGATCTTTCATATTTTTATTATGTTTAATCATCTTGTAATATGCGATTGTAAATAGCCTTGTAAAGAAGTGTTCTCTAATAATAAAATTCGACAATCTACCTTCTTCTTCAATTGGAAGATGCGAAAAATTTTTTAATACTGCACCACCAAATAAGCCTGGTCCTTTTCCTTTTGCTGGTGCTTTTTCAAAACCAGAATAAATTTTCACATCACGCGTACCACAACTTGGTGAGCGATTCTTTAAAATAAAACCATCTACATCAGATATCGTTTGTAAAAATTCATTTGAAAATTGATTCATTTTTTCAGTGACGTCTTCTCTTGTAGACGGTTGCACAAGCCTATTCACACCACTTTCTTCTACAATGCGTATCGTTTCACGAGGAGTCCCCAATCCAATCTCGACTTCTGGACAGACAGGTATAAATGTAACAAATGGCTGCAAATTTCGTATTGTTACATCTGGAATCATCTCTCCATTATAACGACAAGCATCAAATTCTAAACATTTACTTACGACGATTGTTGGTTTTGCAAATTGTCGCATCTCATTACCTCCTTAGTGCTAGTCCGTATAATATAAATTGTACTAAGATTAACATTTTAAGCAAAGTTTGATTCATTTAATTTTATGACAAATATATATCAAATAATATATTAGCAATCGTTCAACTCTATTTTCTATAAATGTGCGCTCTATAATGATGGTTTAGATACTGTGAAACGAATAATATACACATACTCTGGAGAAATTAACACGTAAGAAAGGAGGGAGCGTTATGAAAAAGAAATTATCATCTATTGTAAGTGTTTTAGCACTATCTATTATGTTTTTAGGTACATCTGCCCAAGCTGAATATGATGGAACTAATATGAATAGAGTTAATAACACTGACATTTCAACTCGAGTTAATGACAATAACTTAGACAGAGTTAATAATGATGTAAGAACTCGAAATGTAAATACAACAAATGATTTAAATGATAATCGTGATAGAAATAATAATTGGGCTTGGCTCGGTTTATTAGGACTAGCAGGATTATTAGGTCTTAGAAGAAGAGACAAAGAAACACGTTAATTTAGAAGATTTTTAGTAAACAAGTACTTATTTATCAAAAATATATATTGTATATAAATCGCCTTTTTAAAGGCGATTTATTATTTTCTTAAATGTAAAAAATGTACTTCACATTGCATCACATTTTTGCCTATAATTAAATTCGTGGCGTTAATCCAAACAATATAAATTGAATCGTATGTTCAATTTCCACTTCATCATCCCATTTTTCTTCGGGCAATAATAAAAATCGTGTTAATAATAAACCTAATACAGCTGATAAAGTAAGTCGTAAAACAGAAGATGGAGGCATTTCAATAATTTCCCCTTCTTCTTGAAACTTTGCAATCAACTTTTTAAAATGTGACAGTAATTCTGTTTCAACTAACTGTTGTATTTCATTTTTCAGTTCTGGCTGAAATGGCACTTCTTGAATTAATATTTTTATCATTGGAAAATGTTTTTTTGCAAATTCAAATCTATTATGAATAACAACTCTTAGAAGCCCTTCATACGATTCATACTCCGATTTAAATATTTCCTTTGCGAAGGCTTGTACGAAAAATGGTGCAGCAAACTTTGTTAATGTCGGCATGACGACTGCTAATAATAAATCTTTTTTCGTTTTATAGTAGCGGAAGATTGTTCCTTCCGCTACACCAGCACGCTTTGCAATTTCACTTGTTGAAGTTGAAGCATATCCTTTTTCTCCAAACATATCAACAGCCGCCTCTAATATACGCATTTGACGTTGATTTCGTTTATCTGTGTTAGTTGCAGCTATTAATTCCTCCAGCCAATCTTTCTGCATTTATAAAGCCCCTTTTTGTCATTTTTATATTTTGCGATGTTTCTTTAAAGCAAATACATTTCCTACTGCAAATAATATTGAAAAAAGTAATAATACGGTAAGATCTAATGCAATCTCTGTAAATCCTTGATTTCGAATCATCACCTGTCTCATTGCGTCAGCGCCATATGTGAGTGGAAATAATTTCCCTAACATTTGAAGCCACTTATTCATCGATTCAATTGGAAACAAACCCGAAAAGAAAATTTGTGGCACAATGACAAGCGGTATAAACTGGATCATTTGAAATTCATTATTTGCGTATGCCGATAAAAACGTCCCTAAAGTTAATGCCGTTAAAGAAAGCATACATGTAATAAGTAGCGTTAGCCATATGGAGCCAGCTACATACAAGTCTAAAATGTAAACTGAAAAACTTACGATAATAATGGATTGTATAAATGCAAAGATCCCAAAACCAATAATATATCCTACAACTATTTCCCCTCTTTTAATTGGAGTTGATAATAACCTTTCTAAAGTACCACTTAAACGTTCTCTTACGAAAGATACCCCTGATAAAATGAATACAAAGAAAAAGGTAAAGAAACCGATTAATACAGGACCAAGTCCATCAAACATTGTAAAGTTTTTAGAGCCATGTAAATAATTCACTTCAGGTTTCATAATCGATATATCGTTCTTCTCTGTACTTTTTTGTAATATTTGAAGTACAGCACGATTTTTTGACGAATCGCTACCTTCTAATACAATATTCATTTTTCCATTTTCTAAACGAATGACTGCATCTACCTTTTGATTTTCCAGCTCAGACATTGCCTTTTCTATATTATATTCATAAATTGACGCTTCCTGATTTTTCATCACTTTTACTAACTGAGCGGGCATATCAACAACAGCAATATGCGGTACATAGTCTTTTTGTGTAAACACTAGCGACAATAACCAAAGTAATAACATAGGTGCCCCAAACATCATCGCTAACGAACGTTTATCTCGAAAAAATTGGCGAATAATACGAATGATTACACCGGTAACTCTCATAATTCAGCCACCTCTTCCAACAAAAAGACATCTTCAATCCTTCCTGATGATACCCGCTTTTTCAATTCTTCAGTTGTACCAGTCGCAACTAGCTTTCCTTCTCTAATTAACCCTAGACGTTCACAAAATTCAGCTTCGTCCATAATGTGTGTCGTTACAATTATCGTTGTGCCTTTCTTTTTCAAATCATAAAATTTTTCCCAAATCGTTTTTCTAAGAAGCGGATCTATCCCCACTGTTGGCTCATCTAAAATTAATATTTCTGGTTCATGAAGGAGTGCTATTGCTAATGATAAACGCTTCTTCATCCCGCCTGAAAAATGCTGCACTTGCTTTTTCATATGTTGTGATAATTGTACAAGGTCAAAAACTTCTTCAATTCTTTCTTTTTTATGCTTTCCCTTTAATCCGTACATCGTTGCCATAAAATCTGCATTTTCATATGCTGATAGTTCTTCGTATAATGCATCAGCTTGAGCCATATAACCAATTTTTTTCATTTCATTTAAATTAGGCATGTTCGTGTTGTAAACAAGCACTTCACCTTCCGTTGCTTCGTTAATACCTGCAATCAATTTAATAAGAGTCGTTTTCCCAGAACCTGAAGGCCCAACTAAACCAAATATCTCTGCTTTTTCAACTTGTAATGAAAGATTGTGTAAAACTTCTTTTTTCCCAAAACTTTTTGATACAGTCCGTAAAATAATGGCAGGCTGCTTCACGTATTCTTCCCCCTTCTCTAAAATGAGTGAGTACTCACTTTTATTTTACTCTTGCGTAATTATATGTCAAACTTCATTGATTAGTATGGTTTTCCGTCAATAATATTAAACAATGAAACAGAGTCGACATTAGAATATCCTTTCTTAAAGTCGACTCTGTTTCATTTAAATTATATAATTTGCTTTACGTTTTTAAATTCATATATTTCCTAATTCTAGCAACATCTAAAGAATATTCGATAACTAATTGCTGTAACGGTAATATAACTGTGTCGGGATATAAATGTGCATATTGTAATGTTTCTGCATATTTTTCTAATCTTTTTTCTAAATACTTTATAATTTGATCAGGATGAGTTACTAATAAACATTTACAATAATAATGTATTTGTTCCTCAATCGCCGTATACTCTTCAATTTCGTATTCTTTATGCATGTGTACACCCCTTTAAGTTTTTTACATGAATTACTTATCACACTTTTCACTCGACAAATTTTAAGTTTTTTGATTATTTACACTATAACAAACACTGAGGGTCAAATTTTGTTACTTTATGTAACGTAGAAAATTTTTAACAAAATTGTAATGTTTACTCCTGCAAAATACAGAAAGCCCCTTTACTCATTTTTGTATAAAAAAATCGTACAGCTTAATTTAGCTGCACGACTACAATTTCTGGCCTATTCAAAATCCTTTGCGGAATGATACTATTTCCTAATCCTCTACTCACTACCATTGATGTATTTTGTTCTACATATAAACCCGCTGTATATTTAGGTAAAACACCTTGATTTGGCGCAACTAATCCTCCGATAAATGGCAATCTAACTTGCCCTCCATGAGCATGTCCCGATAAAACCAAATCCAACCTCTCATTCGTATATTCCTTTATAAATTCAGGCCGATGGGATAATAATACATTATATTTATCTGGCTGCATTTCAATTTTCGCTTTTTTAATTTCATCTATTATAATATTTCCTTCATCACGGTTTCCAGTTACAAACTCCGGATCATCAATACCTAGCAAGTTTATTTCTTGCTCACCCTTTCGAATGCCTACATGTTCATTCCTTAAAACATTGACATCATATTTCTTCAACTCTTTTTCTAAACGGTTATACTTTCCAGACCATTGTTCATGGTTTCCTGTCACAAAATATACAGGATACTTCTTTACAATTTCTCGTATTAATTGCATACTAACTTCTGCATCGTATGATTTACTGTCAATTAAATCACCCGTAATCGCAATAATATCTGGGTCTATACTTTCAATTTTTTGAATTAACACACCTTGCTTATTGCCAAATTGTTTATTGTGTAAGTCTGAAATTTGTAGAATTTTATACCCTTTAAAAGAGGAGGGTATTTTACTAGAGGTTATTTTAACCTCAGTTATACCTATTAAATTGTTCTGTAAATATAAAAAAGTAATAAAAGCTACTAATATGCCAATAAACAATATGATTCTATTAATATTTCTCTTCATATTCTCTCCTTTTATTTTTATAAAACACTTATTTTATGTTAACAGAATTATATAATACATTTTTGATTTTTATTGAATATAGTACAGTACATGAAATTTCACATCGGATACGTCATATATATTTATTTTACCTTTATCCTCTTAATAATCAAAATACAAAAACGATTCTTTTCATACGAAAAAGAATCGTTTTCTAATTTTATACATCCAATAACATATGGTAAAGAACTGAAATAACTAAGAGATTATTATTTAATAGCATCAATTACAACTTCAGCCGCCTCTTTAATTAGTTGATTATCATAGGTAGCCTCTTTCTCATCTTTACTAGATAATATTGCGATGATAATTGGTGATCTATTTGGCGGCCAAACGATAGCAATATCATTTCTTGTCCCGTAACTTCCAGCTCCTGATTTATCTGCAACTACCCAATCAGTTGGCACGCCTGCACGAATAAGTTTGTCTCCTGTAGCATTCCCTTTCATCCATTCTGTAAGAATGTTACGCTTTTGATGCGGAAGCGCATTTCCGACCGTAAAATCTTTAAGATTCCTAGCAATTGCTTTTGCTGTACTAGTATCACGAATGTCTCCTGGAATAGCTTCGTTTAACTCTGTTTCAAAGCGATCAGACATAGTAACCCGATCCCCCATCTTTCTAAGCGCTTTTTCATATCCTTTCGGTCCGCCTATTTTATGAAATAAAATGTTCCCTGCAGTATTATCACTGTAACGAACAGCAGCCTCCGCAATTTCTCCTAGTGTCATTCCAGTATCTACATGTTTCTCTGTAACAGGTGAATAATCCACTAAGTCTTCTTTCGTATAAGTAATAACTTCATCTAATTTCTTAGTAGAGTTCTGTTGCAGTAATACCCCTGCCGCTAAAGCCTTGTAAGTTGATGCAAAGGCAAACCTTTCGTTAGGTCGATAAGCGATTGTTTGATTTGTACCAGTATCAATCGCATATACACCTAATCGAGCATCAAATTTTTTTTCAAGTTGAGAGAACTCTTTATGCGTCGCCTGATTTTTATGTTTCACTTGTCCAGTCTTTTCTTTCGCTTCAACTTGCAATGCACCTCCTGTAAAAGTTACTAGGCTTGTAATACTTAAACCTAATATACCAACACACATCCCTATTTTTAGCATTTTCTTGTTTTTCAAAACTATCATTCCTTTCAAATACTTAATACCTTTTTATACGTACACATAATAGACAATCACCGAAACAAATTTGTTCCATAAACTTAAAAATTTTTATCGCTCGTATCACAGTTATTAATAAAATAAGAGATAACAACTATGACCGCTGCTATCTCTTATTTCACATTTCATCTTTTTACTTATAAATGCCTTTATACAAACAGGGGGTTCTTCCCTGAGAAAAGTACACAAATTTTACTAATTTTGATTCGAATTATCTGTACTAGCAGCTTCATCATGCATACGCTGCTTTTTCAAATCAAAGTATACATCTAAAACTTCCTTTCCGATTATAGAATTAATTCCACTTTTATCATTATGAAGCCACGGAACTACTACTGAGAATGCTACTTCTGGATTATCATATGGAGCATATCCAACTAACGTTAAGTTGTAACATTCCATACGTTCTCCTTTTGCATTTCTACCAATTGGATCATCTCCACCATACACAGTTTGGGCTGTCCCTGTCTTTCCTGCTGGTTTATATGGAGCATTTTTGAAATGCTTTACGCCAGTTCCATCCCCTTCTTGGAATACCCATCTAAACCCTTCTTTTATTCGATCAATATATTCTGTCTTCATATCAATCCGATTTAATACGACAGGCTCTATAGAACGAATAACTTTACCAACCTCTTCTTTAATTGATTGTTCTCGTATTTCTTGTACAATTTGAGGTTGCATTCTATAACCACCATTCGCAATCGTTGAAATATATTGAGCTAATTGCAAGGGCGTATACGTATCATACTGACCGATAGAAAAATCTAGTAAAAAACCAGGTTGACTATCTACTTTTCTCGTTTGTCCAATTATTTCATTCGGTAAATCAATACCTGTTGGGACACCTAAACCAAATTGCTTGAAATAATAGCGCATCGTATCAAATGCTCCTTGTTTAATGTCCAATGAGCCATTTGGTACGTAATTAACTCCCGCAATTTTTAAAGCTGTCTGGAACATGTATACATTCGAAGATACTTGCAAAGCACGTAAATCATTAATATTACCAAATCCGGATACATTCCATGATTTCTTGGCTTGTGTACCTTTAAATTTCATCGGTGCATCATAAAATTGATCTCCTGGATGTATTGCTCCTGTCTCATATCCCGTTAATAAAGTAGCACCTTTTACAGCAGACCCTAGCTCATACGAAGTTGTCATGTTACCTAATGCCAAATCCTCAATCTCTAGTACTCCTTCTTTTTCTACAATCTTTTTGCCTGCCATCGATAAAACCTGTCCGTTATTTGGATTCGTCATGACGACAAAAGCTCGATCGAGCAGCGGCTCAGAACTCTTAAAAGCTCTCAAGTTTTTCTCTATACTTTCTTCCACTTTCTTTTGTAATTCCATATCAATCGTTAATGTTATACTGTTACCACTTTTTCCTTTAGAGATTATTTCTGTGCTAACAATGTTTCCTGCTTTATCAGTAACATTTTTCACTTCTTCTTTTGTACCATGTAATACATCTTCATATCGCTGTTCAATATAACTTTTTCCGACACGATCATTCCGGTTATATCCACGTACTAAGTAAGAATCTAAATTTTCTTTTGGCAGACCTTCTTCACTACTCGTAATATTACCTAATACGGAACGAAACAAATTACCATTTACATAATTACGTTCCCAATCAACCGTTGCATCTACTCCTGGAAAATTCGCAAGATTTTCACTTATCCGTGCATACTCCTCATCTGTTACATCTTTTTTAATAATTTGTGGTGTTAGTTGATAACCCGAACTCATTTTACTTTTAATAGCTAACACCTTTAAATCTTGTTCTGTTAATTCACCCAATTCTACTTCTGTAACGCGATTTCGTCTTAAATCTTCTATTTTTTTATCTAACTCTTTTCCCTCTATTCCCTTTTCTTTAAACTTTTCTATATCTTTTTTAGTAATCTTTGTATCCGCACGTTTCGTATTCAACTGCATCCAAAAATCTTTTTTATCGATATCAGTTAATTTATTAATATCTTGTTCAGGCATTTCTAGTACTTTCGCCAAGTCTTTTGCTGTTTTTAAAATATCGTCACTCGTAATCCCCTTCACCCTTGTATACGTAATTGTACGAAGAGACTTATTATTAACGACCGTTTTCCCTTCTCGATCTAAAATTTGTCCACGCGGAACTGGTATGCTAGTTGTTGCATTTTGACTGTTTTCCACTTGATTCTTATAAGCCTCTCCCTCAACGATTTGTACTTTTCCTAGCTGCATAATAATAGCTGAGAATAGTAAAAATATACAAAGGAACATTATATTTAATCGAATAGATATATATGTCTTCTGCTTCTTTCCTTTTTGTTCTTTCATAAATCCTCCATATAATTCTTCCGGAACTCCTCACTAATACTTAAACGTTCCCTATATATTACAAACCATTATTCGGTTATAAATAGTGTCTTATCTTTTTTTCTAAATCTTTGTAAGTATTAATTCCTTTTTGTATAGCCGCGTAATTAATACATCTCCCTTCCTTTTTTCTCACTTGTTTTTTGTCGCTTGCAATGTGACTCATAATATATTTACACATAGGCTGACTAGTAACTTTTCATACTGATTATTCCTTTCTTCATGCTGTAGTACTTAATAGACAATCTAAATAATAAAGTTGTTCCACATTTACAAAAAAAATAATTAACTATAAGATGAAGTAGGCTACAAAAGGGAGGATTTTATGTTACATACAAAAATAAAAAAATGGGGATTTTTTGCGGTTCTTTCTATTGTAGGTTTGATTTTACTAATTTTATTTAAAATCAACTTCATTTCAATTACTATCGCAACTTCTTCAGCCGAAAGAGGAAAAATCTTTGATCAAAATGGTGTAATACTAGCTACAAATAAGAAAGTTAAGTCTCTATATTGTACTTCTAATGATGAAAAGTTATCGAAACAAGATACATCAAACACATTAGCTTTTTTCGATCAATTTTCAAGTAAGTTTCAACATGATATTTCTTCAGAGAGCATAAAATCTCAATTACAACAATCTTGTAAAAAACAGACTATGCATGATATACCGTTATACTCTGATATAGCTGAGAATGAACTTGCATTCATAAACAAAAACAAACCGAATAATGTAATAATTAAAGATGAATGGATTCGATATTATCCTAAACATGAAATTGGTTCACAGGTAATTGGGTATGTAGAAAGTAACCTTAATTCAAAGCATATGCCGGTTGGAAAAAGTGGGATTGAGCTGCAATATGAAGGTGATTTAAAAGGAAAACCGGGTAAAACTCTTATTTTTAAAATGAATAACAAAGAGTTCTTATGGAACATTCAAAAAGTACAAAAAGGTAAGGATATCAGGCTAGCTTTAGATTCTAAATTGCAACAAAAATCAGAGGAAGCATTACGATCACAAATTAAGAAATTACCTGATGCTAAAGGTGGTTATGCTGTAGTGAGCAATGCAAAAACTGGCGCGATTTTAACTATGGCCAACTCAGCAGTTTTTGATCCAAATATATTACATACACATGTAACAACTAAAATAAATAACATAAAATCACTTTCGCAAAATAAAGCAATTCAAAAATTAAAATATGGTGAGTCTTATGTAAATATGGCTTCTACTATAAAGCCACTTACTATTTTAATTGGATTAAACGAAAAGCTTTTTCAACCTGAAGATACGTATTTAGATAACGGTACTTTTGAGTATGATAATCAAAATAACATTACAAATGCACCCGGAACGCCAACAGGTGAGATTACACCGAGGCAGGCTATCATTAATTCATCTAACACATTTATGACAGCAAAAGTAGCTCTACCATTATTTAACCAACATAATGGAAATGTAGAAAAAGTGGCACATATATGGACAGATTATTTAATGCAATTCGGCCTACGTTCTAAAACCGGGATTGATTTACCCTTTGAAGAAGACGGACAATATGAATTCCATCCCTCTAATAAGTTTGAAAATGGAATTTCCGCTTTATTAAATGCCTCTTGGGGAGGAAATGAAGTGCATACTCCTCTTCAACTTGCTCAATATGCAGCAACTTTAGCAAGTAAAGGTGATAAATATAAACCACAAATCGTAAGTGCTATTATTGGTAAAGATGGTAAAGAAACAAAAAAGTTTAAACCAATTTTAGAAAGTTCAAATCGTTACCCAATGAACTTTTGGAGTGTCATGCAAGGTGGAATGAGTCAAAATATAGAGGAGATTAAAAAGTTGCCCTTCGACGTCGCTGGTAAAACAGGTATTACAGGTTTTCCAAATGAGCAAGCAAGAATGATCAATCATTCTCTATTCATTGCATATGCTCCTACCGAAGATCCACAGATTGCCGTTTCTGTCGTTATTCCTGGTAGTAATTCAGAAAAAAACATTGCTGCTCTCGTTACATCAGAAATTTTAGAGTCCTGGAATACTCTTCAAAAAGAGAATAAAAACAAAAAGGAAGGTTCATTAAAGTGAACCTTCCTTTTTTACCAAATAGAATCTATATTTATTATTTTCCATTCACCTTCATTATTCTTTTCAAACATAAATGAGTATTTAATGTCAGTTAAAACATACTCTTTTTGTACATATCCAGTATTACCGTTAATTGTCGAAATTTTTATATATTCATCATTCTGCACTTTTTCTGGAATCCAAGCTTTTACCATTTCGTTAGATACTTCATATAAAACTTGTGATTCTCGCTTTGGTTCAGCTAAAATTTTCGTTTTATTTCCAGTAACAGTTGCATATATAAAGTGTGCTTGCTTTGGTTGGTTACTTTCTGTCAATCCACTTGGTACTCTGTATACTTGTTTTGTATCATTCGCAAATTCTCCTCCCATTGTAAGAGCGACTTGCAACTCATGAAAAATATCTTCATCAAACTTCAATTCATCCTTCTTATAACTCTTCCCTTTAAATAGAACTTCATCATTTAACGCTTTGTATAGCTCATTTTCATTTTTTGAGTTCGTACTTTGATATAGTTCATTCATAAATTGTTTTAGTGATGGATCTTGAGCAGACTCATCTTTTGTTTTAGGCTTAATTTGTGTACTACTTTGTACCGGTGATTTATTATCATCAAGCCAAGGTTGTTGAACAATAAAAAATAAAAATGTACAAGCTAAAACCACAACAATTGGCAATGCTTTTTTACGAAATCTTCTTGTTTGTTTTAGAGAGCCTCCCTCATTACTTTCATATATAGATTGCTTTATTTTATAAATATATTCTTCTTCGTTTTTACGGTGTTCCATTGGGCCTTTTTTTAATCTTCTATACCAGTCAGGATTTTGTTTATTGTTCATCACTACTACCCTCCCCTATTAATTTTGAAACCTTACTTCTTGCTCTACTTAATCTAGATTTTACAGTTCCAATGGATACTCCTAGTGTTTCAGCCATTTCTTCATAAGATAATTCATATTTTGCATCCAATATTATTATTTCGCGGTGCTTTTTAGGTAGTTTTAATACAACTTTCCAAACATCATTCATTTCTTCTTGCTTAAAAAATTCTTGTTCTGCCGACTGGGATTGCTTATCGTCACTAAAAAAACCTATTAAAGATATTCTTTTAAAATAAGATGATTTCAAATAGTTTATTGCCGTATTTCTTGTGATTTTTAATATCCACGTTTTAATAGATGACTCCTTTCGAAATGAATTCCAATTTTTAAATACCTTTATAAATACATCTTGCGTAATATCATCTGATAAGTGTGGATCTTTCGTAATAATAAATGAATAATTCCATACATCTTGCCAATAGTCTTTTATAACATCGTCCAGCTCATCATGATTACACTTTTCAATAAACGTCTGTTCCATTTCCACACCTCAAACTTATTTGAATAAACGTAAAACTACCCTCACTTTTATTATGGTTTCAATATATAGACAAGATACAAGTTTCATTTGTTCCATTTAGTTCGAGTTCTCCAATTGTATCTTTTTTAGATTTTTGATACAAAAAAGAACCCTTATACTAAGGGTTCTGCAACAGAAAATATGAAAAGCCCCCTGCGCAAGGGATTAGTTCATTCAAAAGCTTATTTAGAAGCATCATGTACAGGCAAACTACTAAAGATCAGTTCAGCAACTTTTACATATCCTTTTGAGTTTGGATGAATGAAATCCTTAGACCAAAGCGTATTGTCATTAACTAACTGATGATTCCAAAAGTCAATATGATGAAGCTGATGCTCTCTACTCAATGAAAGTATAACTTCATTTGCCTCTAATAATTGTTCTTTTAACACTTGTTTTTTTTCTGTAGAAAATGGAAGTCTGACTGTAAAATCTGGAAGGTTTGCTATCATAATATCAGCACCTGTTTTACTTAATGTATCTATCATACATTTCATATCTTCCTTATATGCATAATGATTCCAACGTCCTTTTAATACGTCGTTTGCACCTGCAATGAGGCTAACCAAATCTGGATTAAAAGTTAACGCCTTTTCCAATTGTTGCGAGCGAATTTCTTTCGTTACTAACCCACGCTTTGCAAAATTGGCATATTCTATATCGTTTACACACAGTTGAACAAAATGATCTACCCAGCTTTTTAATGCTATACCCTCAACTTCATCCCCTATCCCCTCTGTAAAACTATCACCAATCGCTACAAATCGCTTCCACATATGTATTCCCCCTTTATTATGAACCATATCTCTACTATAAATGTTAATATGATTATAGAAGATATTATCATCCTTTAGATTTCACAGCTAGTTTTTTACAAAAACGATTTCTAAATTCTTTATTAATTAGGAGGTCTAAAAGATGAAATTTTTAAGGCAATCAACCATTATTGGCGCATTGACTGTTGGAGTATTTTTATATTCAAATACAATTGGTACGCTCCCACCTGCCTCTGCTGAATCGCAACCTACACAAAAAGAATCACGATTTTTAGATACTTGGCGGTGGCAAAACTATTTTTTATTACATCATAATGCAGATTTTATAGAAGAGTTAGCAGTTGGTGACTTAAAGCATGGAGATACATTCGATGTTACTATATATAATGGTATTGTAATAATGTCATTTGCAGCATGGAGTGCAATTTTTACGACTTTAATCGGAGCGATATCCGGAGCAATCTTTGCTACAATCTCTTTTACAAATAAAAGCAAAAATGAAATACTTACATAAAAACGAATTTCTAATAAAACTCTATACAAAAAAGTAGCCTATAAAATTTTATAGGCTACTTTTCATTTCATCATTATTACTTAGCTAATTCTTTCGTACCCTTCATTACATCAACGAAGAATCCCCAGTTATTCACAACAGAAGAAATACTAATATGTTCATCTGGAGTATGGACATTGAATATATCTGGACCGAATGAAATTGCATCTAATTCAGGCATCTTTTGAACGAATACACTACATTCAATCCCAGCGTGTACAGCGAAGATTTCAACATCTTTATTGTATTTTTCTTGATGCACTTTTTCAAATAAATTACGAATTTGTGAATTCGGATTGTATGGCCATTCTGGATACTCTGACTCGATTTCAAATGTTGCGCCAACTAATTCCGCAATACATTTAATCTCATCTGCAATATGTTGTTTTAAACTATTTACAGAACTTCTCACTTCGTTACGTAATTTAATTTCATCTTGCAACGTTTCAATAACACCTAAATTTGTTGAGCTTTCTACTAGACCTTTAATATCCATGCTCATACTTTGAATGCCGTTCGGAATTAAGAATAATGATGAAATAAGTTGCTTTTGTGTTTCTTTAGCAAATACTTTTTCTACTTTCTCATCTAATTTTGTAAGTGTAACATGAACATCTGGATCAACAGCACGCATTTCTTCTTGTAATACTCGTGTCCATGATTCTAACTTTTCTTCTACCTTCTCTACATCTTCTTGACATAATAAAATTGTAGCTACACTTTCACGCGGAATTGCATTCGTTTTTAATCCACCGTGAACTTCACTTATATCAAATTGAATATTTACTGATAAATCATGTAATACTCGTCCTAATACTTTGTTCGCATTACCACGTTGTTTATCAATTTCCATACCAGAATGTCCGCCTTTTAGACCGCCAACATATAAACGGTATGCATCCATATTCGCTGGTGCTTCATCCCAAATTACTGGAATCGTTTCAACAGCTTTTGCACCACCTGCGCTACTTACAAGTAATTTATGATCTTCTTCAGAATCAATATTAATAAAAATCTTTCCTTCAAAATGATTTGAATCAACAGCGAAAGCTCCGCCCATTGTCGTTTCTTCTTCAGTAGTAATAACTACTTCTAGTGCTGGATGCGGAATGTCTTTTGAATCTAATAAAGCTAATGCATATGCAACTGCAATACCATTATCAGCTCCTAAAGTCGTTTGATTTGCATATAACATGTCCCCAATAATTCGCAATTCAATTGGATCTTTATCAAAATCATGTACGGTTGCTTGATTTTTTTCGCAAACCATATCCATATGACCTTGAATAATAATAGCTGGTACATTTTCATAACCAGCAGTTGCTTCTTTTTTAATAATGACATTTAATGCTTCATCTTGAATCACTTCTAAATTACGCTCTTTCGCAAAGCCAACTAAAAAATCACTAATTTCTTTTTCATTACCTGATCCTCTAGGAATCTTTGAAATTTCTGCAAAATGATAAAATACAGGGTGCTTTGTTAATTGTTCTAAAGTAGAATACATTTTTAAGCTCCTCTCAAAATGACAAAATAATATGTAAGTCTTTTATCATTATACCATGATTCATTATTTTCACTTTCTATTTCATGCTTTAATATCTGCTTGTTAAACATTTAAATTGCATATAAAAAGAGAAAGAAAATGCACTATGCATTTTCTTTCTCTTTTTTTGCTCTCATATATTTTGAAGTACCATTATTCATTAATTTCTCTAACCGATTTATATTTTCCGTTAATGCACCTTTCACAAGAGAGAAATCTGTATTTGGTTCTTCTTTTTTTTCTTTAAAAAATGAAGACTTTTGTACATTTACTTCAGCCATCTCTTCTCCCCCTTTTCAAAAAGATACAATCTTCTATTTATATTATATCGTAAATATAAATAGCATGTACACGTATCATTTTCTTTTTAATTCTTCTTCTAATTCTTCTACTTGCTGTAATGTATCTCCTTTTATTAACGAGAAATCTGTTGTATCTTCATTATCTTCTTTAAAAAAATCATTGTCATAATCTTTTATCACTACAATCACCTCTACGTGCTAGTGTAGGAATGATTG
Organism: Bacillus sp. FDAARGOS_527; assembly: GCF_003812125.1. NCBI lineage: Bacteria > Bacillati > Bacillota > Bacilli > Caryophanales > Bacillaceae > Bacillus > Bacillus sp. FDAARGOS_527. The sequence continues at coordinate 1,647,564 of NZ_CP033795.1, read as the reverse complement.
TCCGATTTTATACAAGTTTGTCTAAATTCGCTTTACCTTTATGTATAAGTGAAAAGGACAGAAAAAATTTCTGTCCTTATTTACTAAAATAACTATGATGTATTGTTAAATTATATACATTTTCAAAATCTCGATCTTGCAGGTTATTTTTCTTCCCATCAATAACAATGAAAACATCACTCACTATTTTTGCTGGTATAATTCCGACATTTTCTACTTGTACTGCTCTCTGCTCATTCAATTGCTCAATGTACTCTAACGGAATAATCGTACTAAATTGAGAACGGATACCACGAAAGTTTGTATTTAATTCCTTTGCCGCTTCAAATACAACAATTTTTGCTCCAATCTTTTCCCCATACGAATCTAAAAATACGTTTAAGCTTTTTGTATATTCTTCCTCCGTATGCCATTCCATCGTACCGAACACTACTGGATTGACATTTTGAATGATTGATGTGTATATTTCTCCTCTTGCTTTAGAAGCAATTAATGACCGTTTTATCGATTGAACCGTCTTGCCGATATCGCTAAATTTCGCTCCCCATATTTCTGAAATATTAGGTGTTAAAATAAATGCAATATCAACGAAAATAACCATTGCAGTGAACATTAAAAGATTTTTCCAGAGGGTTAAATCAATTCCTTTTATCATGAAATACACGGTGACTGATATTATAAACAACCCATACCAAGTCTTTCTAATACGTTGCTTCTTCTCCTCGTACAACTCTTCGTTTTTCCAATAAAAGAAAACAAGTATTAGAAAAACGATTGCTAAAATAAATAAGCCGATTCGAATGTTAGAGATCACCAATGACATCACCCTCCATTCAAAAACTACTCACGATATCATTACATGCACAAGCAACTCTCTTTATGACAAAAGACGTGGACAAGCTTCTAAATTTAGCTACATTGCATATACATTAGAAGGTGCCACGTCTTTTATCCTGAATCTACATTGTATATGTAGACAAGCATGGGTTTCAAATTTTCATGTTAAAAAGTAATATGTTTCGGAATTTCTCCTTCAGGTACTTCTCCATCCATACTTAAGTAATAATGGCGAATCGGACGTAAATTTTCGTCTAATTCATACACGAGTGGTATGCTCGTTGGAATATTTAATGAAACGACACCATCGCTTGAAAGATTATCTAAATATTTTACTAGCGAGCGAATTGTGTTACCATGTGATGAAATGATTACTTTGTTACCATTCTTTAATTTCGGCGCAATTTCTGAATGCCAATAAGCAAGTACTCTTTTCTCCGTATCCACTAAACATTCTGTCAATGGAAACTCACCTTTTTTCAGTGCTTTATATCTTGGATCATTCATTTCATACCTGGGATCATCCTCAGTAAGAGCAGGTGGTCTTACATCAATACTTCTTCTCCAAATATGAACTTGCTCCTCACCATATTTTTGCGCGGTTTCATCTTTATTCAACCCTTGCAATGCACCATAATGTCTTTCATTTAGCTTCCAACATTTATGTACTGGCACCCAGGCAAGATCCATCTCATGAAGTACAATCCATAACGTCCGAATTGCTCGTTTTAATACAGATGTATAAGCTACATCAAAAGTATATCCGTTTTTCTTTAATATCGCTCCTGCTTCTCTCGCTTCACTTAATCCTTTCTCTGATAAATCTACATCTGTCCATCCAGTAAAACGATTTTCAAGATTCCATAAACTCTGTCCGTGACGAATAAGTACAAGTTTTATCATTATAATTCCCCTCTCCGAAATGTGAATTTTATTGTTCCATTGCGTACACGTATAAAGTATCTAGTAATGTATCTTTTTATCCATTCACTCTATGATAGCTCCATAGTTGCCAAATGTATGGATAAATTTTGTTCTTTTTCAAACTATAAAAACAGATATATTTCTCATTATTTTTGATCGATTGCAACTTCCCGTTTCGATAGCCAAGCGTCAAAACCTGATCGGCTATGTGCCATTTCATTCATAACTTGATGCCAATTTTCTTCACACGATTCACCAAATTTTAAAAAAATAGCACCCATTTGTTGTCTTTGTACATCGCTCAGTTTTTTCTCTAAATCGGCACCTTGTTCTGTTAAAGATAACTGTTTCACACGGCGATCATGTGTAGCTTCATTACTCTCAATTAAGCCCTTTTCCACAAGTTGTCGTAATGGTCCGTGTAGAGCCTGTTTACTTATTTCTAACAGTGATAATAACTCATTTACGCTTATACCTGGAAAGCGTGCGATAAAAAATAAAATTCGGTGATGTACTCGTTGTATGCCATACTCTTTTATAATTTCATCTGGCTTTTCAGTAAATGTTTTATATGCAAAGTAAAATAAGGCTAATGCTTCATTCATCTGTTCTTCTTTATGTTGTGTCATCTACTTTCCCCCTGTATGTAAATTATACCACATTCTCGTAATGAATTTTTAAATCCATACTCTAGAGCTACTTTCGTTTATTACAAGACAGCAAAACAATGAGGAGATGATTCACTTGAAAACGCAATATACTGTAAGTACATATTTATTAGACCGACTAAGCGAATTAGGAATTGAGCATATTTTTGGTGTCCCTGGTGATTATAATTTGGCTTTTTTAGATGATGTAATAGCACATGAAAATGTAGAGTGGATTGGCAATTGTAATGAATTAAATGCGGCATATGCTGCTGATGGATATGCTCGTATAAAAGGAATCGCTGCTCTTATTACCACTTTCGGTGTTGGAGAATTAAGCGCCATTAACGGTATTGCTGGATCATATGCCGAAAATGTACCTGTTATAAAAATTACGGGGACACCACCAACAACAGTAATGGAAAATGGAGCACTCGTTCATCATACGTTAGGTGATGGAAAGTTCGATCATTTTTCTAATATGTATAGAGAAATCACGGTGGCACAATCAAAATTAACACCTGAGCATGCCGCTGAAGAAATTGACCGTGTGTTACGTGCATGTTGGAGTGCGAAACGCCCTGTTCATATTCAATTACCGATTGATGTGTATAATAAACCAATTAATAAACCTACGGAACCGATTTTACATAAACCAGTTGTAAGTAATAAAGATGCGCTGGATAAAATGCTTCTACATGCCACTTCAAAAATAAACAGTGCCAAAAAACCTGTAATTTTAGCGGATTTTGAAGTAGAACGATTTCACGCTAAAGAATATTTATATCAATTCGTAGAAAAAACTGGGTTTCCCATCGCAACGTTAAGTATGGGAAAAGGAATATTCCCAGAAAAACACCCTCAATTTATAGGGATTTATACTGGTGATGTAAGTTCTCCATACTTGCGTAAACGAATTGATGAATCTGATTGTATTATTAGTATTGGTGTGAAGTTAACTGATACTATTACAGGTGGCTTCACACAAGGTTTTATGAAAGAACAAGTTATTGAAATTCATCCCTACACTGTGAAAATTACAGATAAAAAATATGGACCAGTTGTAATGAAAGATGTTTTACAACATTTAAGTGACTTAATTGAGCATCGCAATGGGGAAACGCTTGATATTAAGCCATTTATTTCAGAATCACTATCTATTACTGAAAAGTTTAATCCAAAGCCACAAATGGTTACACAAAAACGTTTTTGTCAACAAATATACCATTTCTTACAAGAAAAGGACGTCTTACTTGCAGAACAAGGAACACCTTTCTTTGGTAGTGCCACTATCCCTTTACCAAACGACACTACATATGTAGCGCAACCATTATGGGGATCGATCGGCTATACATTACCTGCTCTACTTGGTACACAGCTCGCTAATTTATCGCGGCGCAACATTTTAATTATTGGTGATGGTTCTTTTCAATTAACTGTCCAAGAATTATCAACTATACTACGTCAAAATTTAAACCCAATTATATTTTTAATTAACAACAATGGTTATACTGTTGAACGTGCAATTCATGGTCAAAACGAACCGTATAATGACATACAAATGTGGGATTACACAAAACTAGCGAACGTATTCGGAACAGAAGAAAAAAGCCTAACATGTAAAGTGGAAAATGAAATAGAGTTACAAGAAGTCTTAACTAAAATAAGTAATGATAAGGATCAACTTACCTTTGTTGAAGTTGTAATGAGCCAAGGGGATCAGCCTGAACTGCTAGCTAAACTTGGGAAAAGATTCGGCCAACAAAATTCTTAATATAAAAAGCATAACCTAATTATATAAAAAGAAAAGGATGGAAAGTGCCACCCTTTTCCTTTTATATATACTATTTTAAGAACCTTCTTCGACTAAAGTCTCGTGTGACAAGTCAAAATTCTTAATCAACCTTTAACTTTATAGCTTTTGTAGCAATAAATGTTTTAATATGCTTATCTAATATCCTTGTTCCACCAAAATCATCCTCATAAAAAGGCATTACAAACCTGTTGACAGTTGGAATACCTTTATTAATGTTATTTAATTTCTCAAGCTCTTAACCGAACCCATTAAACAAATAAGCTACAATTTTTCTTTTTTATTCAGCAAGTGTTAACTGCCAAGACACACCATACTTATCATTTAACCAACCAAATTTTTTACTAAACGGATAGGCACCTAAAGGCATAAGTACTGCTCCATCCTCCGCTAGTTTATTAAAAGCCGTTTCAATTTCTTCTTCCGTATCACAAGTTACATAAAGAGACATAGCTGGTGTAAATGTAAAATTATGATTTACATAGCTATCAATGCACATGAACTCTTGCCCATGTAACGTAAACGTTGCATGAATGACAGTACCCTCTTTACCAGGTCCGTTTTCATCGTAACGAGAGATACTTACAATTTCTGATTGATCGAATAGCGACGTGTAAAAATTCATCGCTTCCTCAGCTTTTCCTTCAAACATTAAAAACGTAGTAATTTTTTGATTTGTGTTACTCATTTAGAGACAACCCCTTGTTATGTATTTATGCAAAATATACATCGGTTAACAAAAACGAACATACATTCTCATAAGTGTATTGTCTATAAAAACGATGAGTTTGTCAATTATCTACATTCTTATTTCTTCTTAAATAATGCTGTCCAAAGAAATGATTCTCCAAACATAGTATTTGGTTGTTCAATCTGTTCCATCTTTCTAATTTCAATCACTTCAAATCCTTTAAATATCTCTCTTAGTTTTTCTTCCGAATAAGCAAGACCACCTTGCAGACTCCATCTTCTATATACGTCCCAATCTGTTATTTCTGAGCCATTTCGCTCATCTAAATCGCCTGCCGCAAAACACGTTAATCCGAAATAACCACCTGATTTCAATGCGTTTTTAATTAAATCCACATAATTGACTCTTCTATGTGGTGGAATATGATGCAAACAGCCCGAATCGTATACAAAATCAAATTCATTTTGAACCTCTAAATTGAAAATTGAATTACAAATAAATTCAATTTCTACTCCTTTTGCTAACGCCCTCTCTTTCGCCCAGCTAATGCCTTCTATAGATAAATCTACTGCTGTTACATCAAACCCTTCATTTGCTAGATAAATTGCGTTTCTACCCGGACCACATCCAAGTTCCAGTACTTTTCCTTTTGAAACCCGCTTTTTTTGTATATACGAAACTAGATTCTCATCTGGAACATTTTCAAAAAACGGAACATCTTTTTCTCTATTCGCATAAAATTCATTCCAAAATGGTTCTGCTGGTCTTAATAATGAATCCAGCATTTTAATAATATCTTCTTGCGTGTGCAACGTTTCATTTTTCATTTGCACCCCTCCAATTTTAATATTCAGAAAATTATTATATATCTTTTAGAACTTTAAGACAAAGAAAAACTCCTACATTCAATAGGAGTTTTTCTCTTTAAAATCCAAGTACAGCTAACCAGTTTAACAACTTCTCTTCTCGCGCTTTTAAATCATCGTTCCTAAGCTTACCTAACTGTAACTCACTAACAATTTCTCCGTCCGCCATAAAGAGCACTCTTTCTGTTTTCGCTGCTACCTTTACATCATGAGTCACTAACATAATAGTAGTTCCATCACGATTAATATTTAATAAGATTTGCATTACTTCTTCTGTTGATTTTAAATTTAGAGCACCAGTCGGCTCATCTGCAAAAATAACATTTGGATTATTAATGAGCGCTCTACAAATAGAGACTCTTTGTAATTGCCCCCCAGATGCTTCGGTTATATAATGTGACGCTATATCACTTATCCCCATATTCTCCATTAGCTCTAGAGCACGTTTATTTACTATTTTCTTACTCTCACATTTCGCTAAATATGCTGACAAGATGATATTATCAAATAGATTCAAGTTTCTAAGAAGGTTGCTCTGCTGAAAAATAAATCCTATTTCAGTCAGGCGCAATTTGGCTAACGCTTCTTCTTTCATACAAGATATTTCTTTACTACCAATTTTCACACTTCCTGATGACATTTGATCCATTCCACTAATATTATATAGTAACGTCGATTTCCCAGAACCAGAAGGCCCCATAACCGATACAAATTCTCCCTCATAAACCTCTAAATCTATATTTTTTAGCACGTGATAATTTGCATTTCCATCTATTGAATATGTTTTGTTTACTTGCTTTACTTCTACAATTTTTTTCAAGTGATACACCCCTACTCCCCATTTGGCTTTACATCGTTTGTTTGCTTCATAGTAAAACTACTGAAAAGTGTTGTTGCAGTCACAGATATAAATAAAATAGCTGGACATATTATATAAGAAACGATAGGATTTACGACAAACTTTATATGAGCTGCTCCCATAAATGAGCCTAACCAACTTACTAACATTTCACCAAACGTAGCAGCTATACATGTCCCTGTCACAATGCCTAATAATACGATCACAATAGAACGAGTTATATACTGTATACGAATATCTTTATAAGAAAAACCGATATTTTTCATAATTAAAATTTGCGAAGAATCTTTTGCTAATAACATTTTAAAAAACATTGCAGTAATTAAAACTGATATCAATATCGCAATCAAAATAGCCACTTGAGTCACAAGTCTTAATTGTTTAATTGTCTCTCCTAAAGTTTGCGTTAAATAATCATCCGTATCTGTTATTTTTGCAGAACTAAATTTTTGTTTATACTCCTTCACTTTTTCTTGCAAATCAACATTAGACTTTAAATCTACATTTACTACATACCATAATATGTTTTCGTTATTATAAGAAAAGCTCGCTTTAGCTGTTTTCCCGCCATTTGTTACATCTTGATACATACCACTAATCGTAAGTGTTTTCTCTTTCCCATCAACAAATAAAACGATAGAATCCCCTACATTCTTTTTTAATTCATTTGCGTTCAAATAAGAAAGAGCAATTTCATTTTCATTTTTTGGTGCCCTACCTTGCATATAGTCTAATGGAAATGTAGTGAAGTCTCCCACTTCTACATGTAAGTTTTCATGTGTACCATCAGCGCTTACCATTTTAAATGTACTCGTTACAAATGTTGCATATTTTTCTACTTCATCATCATTTCGTAAATATGATATAACGTCCTTAAATCGTTTCTCTATATTTTCAGTTTGCTGTAAATCTATTCGAATATCACTTTTTCCTGTTCCCATATAATTAACAAACTTCGGTGACTGAATCGTATACAAAAAGTTAATAGGTACAACAATCATAAACACAGCTATTATTAATACGATACTTAATACGCGATATAACTTAAATCTTTTTATAACATCTTGTATACCAATAAATATATTTACATTTGTAAATTTAGTTTGTTTGAGTGAAAAGGATTTTCTAATCTTTCTTTTTCCTAGTTTATCTCTTGATTGTAAAGCGTCTATTGCTGTAATTCCCCTAAAATTCCGCAAAATAATACGACAGAACAGGATAACGACTAAAAATAACAATGTTGTAATTATGAATGGCACAATATTGTGTAAAATGCTTTTATTTGCCGCCCCCATATAAAGGGTGATATTTGAAGTGAAGATTTTTGTAATAAATAGTGAGAGTATATATCCACTTATACATCCACCAGCTGAAATCACAATATATTTTGTTATATATAATTTTTGAATATCTTTGTTATGAATCCCAATTGCTTTCATAACACCAATTTCTCGATAATCTTCTTCCATCGAAGTAATGATCGTAAATCTAATACATAACATTGCAATTAACATTAATAATCCACTTATTATGATAAGTACTGCAGCTATTATTCCATCTGTTAATGAATTGAGTGTTTTAAATAGTGAATACGTAATAGAGGGACCTTTTTGTGGTAAGTTCGATGACTCGTATAGATTTTCAAATTCATTTATTTTATTTTCGTCTGTTAGCTGGAATTCAATAAGATATTCGCTTTCTCCAAAATTTCTTTTTATTCTTTCAAAATCTTTATTGCTTATTACAAATCGTTTTGAACTAACGATTGATGGGTTCATTTGAACATCACGAACAAATGCTGAAATCGTAAATTCCAGTTCATTATTATCTTTAATAACCCATATTTTATCTCCCATCCGCAAATTATATTTTTGCATATAATAAATGGGTACACCTATTTCCCCTTTCCTAACATCGACCACTTCATTATTTAAATTTAATAAAAAATCAAACTTACTATTTTGTTTCACGAAACTAATGTCCATTACACTATTATGTTCTGCTTGATTTTTCTTTTTAATAAAAATGTTAGATCCATTTATTTGAACCATCTCAGCCGTTTGCTGTTTTTTTACAAACGGATTTTTTTCTACAAAGGAATCAATTGACTTTTGATTTACTTCTCCTGCATGCATTTGTACGAAGTGCGGTGCGTTTGATACTTTAACCAATTGATCCATTGAGTTCAATAGATTGATAACATTACTTGAAGCACTAGCCATTAAAAGACTTGATAACATGATAAACATAAATAAAATAGTAATTATCATTTTATTTTGAGAGAAATCTCTTTTTAACATTCTCCTAATCATATAAAGCTAGTTCCCTTCATTCGATAGTATTTTCTTCGTCACAACTGCTATTAATAACATTATGAAACTAATAACTAATATAGGTAAATAAATTTTCATACTGAATTCTTCAAACATAAAACCATAAACGACTTGCCCAATCGGTGCCATGCATTGGGATACCGCTGTTATAATTGCCATTACTTTTCCTAAGTTCTCATTTGGTGTTTTCTTTTGAACTACAGTAATCACATAGATGGATACAATTGTCATGATCATTGCAATTAAAATAGAAGCAAGTATAAAGAGGATAAATGGTGGATAGTGTCCTAAATTAAGAATAAATGGTGTGACCGATAGCGCCACCGGTATTACTAATAGAGCTATAATAAGCATCCAATAATATAATGTTTTCATCTGTAACTTTTTAGCAAAGAAACCGATTGACAATGCACCTAATATGGTGGCAAAATCAATTAACCCCATCCCAATTCCATACATCGTATCGCTAATCTGCATAGTTATTCGTAAAATAATAGGTCCTCCAACAATAAATAACGGTGTCAAAATTAAGTTTAGTAAAGTTGCAAGTAACATAGCTTTCAAAATAAATGGTTGTTTTAAAACATATATAAACCCTTCTTTCATATCCTTTACAATTGTCGGTATGATATGGCTTTCTTGTACTCTCTTTATAAAAGGTATTGTAATAAACATTTCTAAAATCGCAGATAAAAAGAAAGCAAGACAACTTATTATCAAGAGCATTTTCAAACCAATTATGCCGTACAATATTCCTCCTAATACAGGAGCAACTATATTAGATAATGCTTGCACACCATTTACGATACCGTTCGCTTGTTCTAATTTTTTCTCTGGAACTAATTGCGGAATACTTGCCATTACAACTGGTGCGTACATTGCATTAACGATTGCTAGTAAAAACATAATTGTTCCAATCAATAGGATAGATACAGATCCAGTAAATAACAAAACTATAAAGCTTAATACAATCGCAGCGTTTATAAAATCAAATATAACCATTACATTACGGCGATTGAAACAATCTGCTATCGCTCCCCCAAGAGGAGCTAGCAAAAACGGAATACTCGTTACTGCATATAATCCTGCGAATATATCAGCACGCCCAGTTATATCTAGTACATATAATGACAGCGCAAAACGTAAAAGTGTTGAACCCAAAATAGTAATAATTTGCCCACTCACCATTAAATAAAAATCTTTCATCGAAGGTTTTATACTAATAAATATCATAATCACGCCCTTCATTTAACCTAGACCGACTGTCGGTCTATAATAAACAAACAGAAAAACATTATTTCTGTTTCATTAAAACCTCCATCATATAATCAAAGGATCCTTCTTTCGCTCCAACAGATACTTCCATCATTTTAATATAAGCTTTAGCTCTCCTCATCATTTCTTCCGGTTTCCATTGGAATAACCCATCATCAAATATGACTTGCGCTGAGGATAGTAATAGTTCAATCGTTTCTTGTGGGTATGAAGTTGAAAATATCCCCTCCTCAATTCCTTGCTCTAAAACTTCCGTTAATACAGGAGATAAATGAATAATAGATTGTACTAAACTTTTTTGATGCATTTCTGCATTATTTGGTTGATGAAATTGCTCAATCATTTTATCTTTTACATCCCCTGATTTTGGCGATTGCTCTATTAACACTCGAAATAACTTTTCTAATACTGGTATATTTGGATTAGAGACGATTACTTTCGCTTTAGCAACATCTTCTTTAATAATCCTCATAATAATCTCATCCATTACTTCCTCTTTTGACTTAAAATAGTGATAAAAAGTCCCCTTTGCTATCCCTATCTCTTTTAAAATGTCATTTACTGTTGTTTTCGTATAACCTTTCGTAATAAATAAACGTTCAGCCGTTTCTAAAATTTCTTTTCTACGCTCCTCATATTCCTTTACTATTCGCATTCAAGTTCCCCTTCCCATCAGACCGACTGTCGGTCTATTTAAATTATATGCTTAGTTAGTAAAAAGTTTCCTATTATCGTATATATACAACTCCCTACTTTCTATTTCCTTTATAAATTTTTATTTTTCAACGTCCGTTTAATTTGTTTAAAATGTATCTCATGTTTCTTACCGTCACCTTTCATTTGAGGAAAAGAACGATGCCCCCGCTTGATCCTATTTTTCTTGATTCTTCATTCAAACGCACAATACTTTGTAGTTTTTCAGCACCTTTACCACAAATCTACGCATCTCCTTTTCATCGATGACTTCAAAAAATGAAAATTGATTCATACGAAACGGTTTCCCTCTGTTCGATCTATTTACTTATGAATGGATTATTTTGTTAAGTTCCAATATGTAATTTTGCATATTTCATACTTTTAATTTTTGCACATGCGATAATTTATTTATAAAAATATAAATTATTAATAAGGGTGATTTATATGAGCAAGTTCCGAAATAAGATGATTAAATATTTGCAAACATTTTGGGGATGCTTAGCATTTGGTGTATTAATGTTTGCTATCTTCTTAATTATGGATTTAACAGATGCATCTTTAAATACATTAAGCTGGAGAGACTGGCTAGGTTCTGTAGCAAGCGCAGCTATTTTATCTGTTGGGATGTTTACTTTAAATAAATTGGATTTAAAATAAATATTCGGTCAATACTGAATGTAGGCTGTATGCCAACATTCATGTAAAGTATTCTTCTCTGTATCTCCTTGTATTGAGCAGTTAGCTTTTGCTAGCTGCTCTTTTATTTTGATCCAGTCCTTACCTCTTAAAGAAGTCTTTAACTACGCTTTCCCAATAAATACACATATTTATTCCCCTTTACTATAAAATGAAATCTTTATTTTGTTATACGCTTCCATTCGTTCCATATGCATTCTCCCTTTCTCAACTATTAACCGGACAAGCATATATTATTGTATGGAGGAATCCACTCATAAAAATCTACCTTTCTTGTCAAAGAGCATGCTTATATGTATGTTCCTTTTTATTATGTTTCCTTTCATTTCTAAATAGCATTTTTAACTCTATTCATACTATTTTTTCAACTTTAGGTTACAAACTATTTCTGTAAGCGTAGTATCTCCTTTGTACAATAGGCAATTAGTATTACCCATAACAGTACACTTCTGCACTATTCACTATAAATTTTCATATATTGTATTGTGCTTGTCCAAAACGTGAGGTTGTTACTCACGCAATCTAAATGAAAGAAAGGAGTGAAAATATGCGATCATCTAGTCGTAAGCTCACGAACTTTAATTGTAGAGCACAAGCCCCCAGTACACTACCAGCTCTCGGTTTTGCTTTTAATGCTACTTCACCTCAATTTGCTACACTATTCACGCCACTACTACTACCTAGTACGGGCCCAAATCCAAACATTACTGTCCCTGTAATCAATGATACAATTAGTACAGGAACTGGTATTAGAATTCAAGTAGCTGGTATTTATCAAATCAGTTATACATTAACAATCAGCCTCGATAATGTTCCAGTAGCCCCGGAAGCAGCGCGCTTTTTCTTAACACTAAACTCATCAACTAATATTATTGCAGGATCAGGAACCGCAGTCCGTTCTAATATCATTGGCACTGGTGAAGTAGATGTATCCAGCGGTGTCATTCTAATAAACTTAAACCCTGGTGATTTAATTCAAATTGTACCCGTTGAAGTAATTGGTACAGTAGATATTCGTTCTGCCGCTTTAACAGTTGCACAAATTCGTTAATAAAAACAATATGCTTGGCTAATTAACATTTAATATTCCTTATACACCCCAAAATATATGTTATAGATTTGACACACATTTATATCAAACAAGCATATTTTATTGTATGGTGACTATGTAGTCACACAAATCTAAAGCGTTCATAAGAGCACACTTATATGTGTGCTTTATTTTTTATGAAAATCAAGCTTTAATATAGCTATTCTGTTTTACTTTATACTCATCACTCTTTTGAACATTTACCTTTTTATTGTTATATTTGCTCATTCTTTTTCTACTTTGTTTTACTAATTAGTTGATTAATTTCGCAAACACCATTTATTAAACATTCCATGTTTCTTCACCCCCTGAATATTTTCCAAATAAAAATACATACTATTTTCAAGCCGCCGTGTCCACGGCTAATACTTCTTTCTTTTGTTACAGCAGAAGCAGATAGATTTTTCACTTATCTGCTTTCTCTGTATATTTTTTAGGGAATCGAAAATAATACGAACAAGCTGTTTGAACTAGCAGCTTCACTCTTCTCGCAATGGGGATGCAAATTATCACAATTAGCTAACTCATTGAGCTCACTGGCAGACAACCAAAATCGTTGTCTGCTTTTTGTATGAGATTTTTTGTTTTACATATACTACTTTTGAACCTGCAGACCAATACGAGCCATTTTGGTGCTTGGGATTTCCCTTCCGGGGATAAGTATTTTTTACTTATCCCTTTTTTGTATAGACACTTATATTTAGGGTAAAACTAATCACAAGCAGATTTTCTGTTTATGCGTAGTTCTCAACAAGATTACTTTTTCTCCTATTAAAGGACAGCAGGTACGACTGCTAGTCCTTTTTCTTATTTCGCATACTATCCCTTCTGTTAACTTCACACTACATTATCTTCATCGCCGTAGTAAGTAACTTCCCAATAAGGATGGCAGTTGTGCATCTCGAGTTCCCATCGAACAAAACTAACAAAGTTACAAATTTCTTTCACCAAATCGGCCAATTCTTTGTTTGCAAAAGATGTTTTTATATCGTTATACCAATTGATTTTTTCATAATTCGTATCATCATCAGAGGAGCTAGTACGAATTGCTTTCTCTCGATTTTTTTCGATTAAATATTGTCCATACGTAAGTTGCACTTGTTCTTGAATTACGACATGGTTGTAATACCCTTGTTCTACTGGTTTTGGACTATAAACTTTCCTTTGTAAGTTTTAAATACGGTGAATGAAATTTCCGTTTTTTTCTTGCTATCATCCTTGTTCTATACAAACAAAAAAAGAGCCACAACATTTTGCGACTCTTTACAATTATAACTATTTAACGGCCACGTCTTTGCTGACCTTGCTTTGTACTACCTTTTTTATTACTTGGCTTATTAAATGATCGGTTGTTTTCATTTCTTGAACTATTTCTTGCATCACTTCTTGAGCCATTTCTCGAACCACGTCTTGAATCACTTCTTGAACCTTCACGGCTATCTCTTTGACGATACTCGCCTGATTTCTTCGGAGCCGGCCTTGGTACCGGTTTTCCATTTTCATCTACACGTTTTATCTTCGGTTGTTCGATTATTTCTCTTTGTATTGGTGCACCAAGCGTTTTTTCAATTTCTTCTAAATGTTTTTCATCTTTCGCTGCAACGAACGTAATTGCAAGACCTGATCCACCTGCACGTCCTGTCCGGCCAATGCGGTGAATATAGCTTTCTACATCTTCAGGGATATCATAGTTAAATACGTGCGTTACACCATCTACATCAAGTCCACGAGCTGCTACATCCGTTGCAATTAAGTACTGAATTTTTGCTTCGCGGAAACTCTTCATAACTCTTTCACGTTTCGCTTGAGGTATATCACCATGAAGTTCAGCACAATTATAACCTAGTCCTTTTAAATTATCATAAAGCTTACTCGCTCTAACCTTTGTACGACAGAAAATAACTGCTAAAAATGGCTGATCACGGTCCATAACAAAACGAAGTGCATCTGGCTTTGCACGATCTGTCGTCTCAATGACACGTTGCTCTATTGTATTTACCGTTACTTCTTCACTTTGTACTTGAACCATTTGCGGTTCATCCATATAACGCTTTGCCAATTTTTTAATATCTTTTGGCATCGTTGCTGAGAATAACATCGTTTGTTTACTACCAGGTGTCTCATCTAAAATATCTTCAATATCATATAAGAAACCGAAATAAAGCATTTGATCCGCTTCATCTAGTACAATGGTTGTAAGATTACTCAAATCAATTGTTTCACGTCGTATATGATCTAATAATCGTCCTGGTGTCGCAACAACAATATGTGTATTACCTTTTAACTTTCTCAATTGTTGTGCTACATCTTGACCGCCATAAATCGCTAATACATTAATATCTTCTCTTTGCACAAGCATTTTTTTAATTTCAGTTGTAATTTGCAGTGCTAGTTCCCTTGTTGGTGCAACAATTAAAGCCTGAACATCGCTACATTCTGGATCGATTTTTTCTAAAATTGGTAACACAAATGCTAACGTTTTACCCGTTCCTGTTTTCGCCTGCCCAATAATATCTTTACCTGACAGTATAACAGGAATTGCCTGCTCTTGAATTGGGGTTGCTTCTGTAATTCCATTTTCACGTAATGTATGATTAAACGTTTCACTAATTCCTAATTCTAAAAAGTTTTTCACATTGACCACTTCTTTTCCTTATTTTTCACATTAGCTTTCATTGTACCATTTGTTTCCCCAAATATGAAAAATAAAAAAATTCTTATCTTCTTTTTTTATATTCATCATGTACTAGTTGGACAAGTTCTTTTTGTTTTTTCTCAGAATTTATTAATGCTTCCATGTTAGCAGAAGACAAAATGAACTTCTTAACTTTTCTATTACTCCAAATTAATCTTGTATACTTTGTATCTTCGTGTAACTTTCGAAACCACTCAAATTCGCTTAATTTGGCAATATGATGTTTTAATTTCATGTCATTTCGAGGATAAAATGTAATTATATCCATTATTACATCAAACAATAAACTCATCTTCTCCCCTCCAATACATATATTTCAATGTTATAGGGGAGCTAAGCTCTACAGCTTAAAAAATAATATAAAAGCATTATATAATCCTCATTTTGATTCAGCATATGAACTTATCTTTCAGAAGAATGGTTTTCAATATATACTTGCAGTTGGTAACAAACGCTATATACAAGGAAAATATAACGTAAAGGCTTTAATTCAAATTGCAGAATCTATGAATTAAAAAACCGATCTTTTCTATATAAGAAAGATCGATTTTTTATTATTTTATATATTGACTTTCCCTCCATGATAGCAATAATACTTTACAGCTTTAAGGTCTTTAATCCTCTTTAAAGACTCTTCCGCTTTTTCTATATCTAAACAAAAATTCGGATTAGCTATTACTAATTCACCATTATCTTGAACGGCTGCATCTCCTGTAATTACACTGTGTAAGTCCGGAAAATATAATGAAATATGTCCCGAAGTATGTCCTGGGGTCGCTACTATTTGACATTCACCATTCAAAATCATTTGTCCATCATGTACTTTTTCATCGACGAAAATATGTCTTATATTTTTTAACTGTTGTATAAACCATTTACCAAATTCTTTTTCTTCATTTGGCATACGTTCTAACATTTCTTCTGCTTGAACTAATCTCTCTGATTTTATATCACCATTAATGTAGTTAGATTCAATTTCACTAGCAATAATATTAACTTGAGGATATTTCACTTTAAAATCATATAAAGATCCTATATGATCGTCATCATAATGAGTAATAATTATATTTTTTAAGTTTTTCATCTTGTATCCATGTTTTAAAATTGCCTCTTCAATTAAAGGTAAAAAATTCATATACCCTGTATCTACTAAAGTTAATTCATCGTTTACTATTATTAAACTTGGATAAATACATTGTTTTTGCTCGTTAAATTCGAATTCAATTGGTAGTTCTATTATCTTCATTTTTCTTCCCCCATACCACTTAATAAATGTTTAATAAAAACTAAATCATTTACATACATTTCGTTCAAATTTACGTTTAATGTGTACTTTCTATATAGCAAAGAAAAAAGCATCCGTTATGAATGCTTTCCTTATCTTACCTGTTCAACTACATAAATCAACTTAGGTCTATCCGAAACCTGATATGTATAGTCTTCATTTTTATGCATATATGTTTCTATCCTATTTATCACTTCAAACATTCTGTCTGAATTCGCACTGAAACGAGATACTGAATCACATAAAACTATTGAACCTTTCTTGTAAAAATTAATAATTTCATAAATATCTCGTTCTAAACAAACTTCCCCTACTTGCAAATCCTCTTTCGCTTCATAGTTATAAATTCCCATTCCCATCTTCCCCTCAAATTGTATTTTTTTCTTACAATATCCCCTTGTTACATAAATAATACCACGATAAAATTCTAAAACTCAAACTCATCGGCTTCATCTGAAAAATAAAAAAAACATCACCGAAGTGACAACTTTTAAGAAGATGAGAGAAAAGAGAGGAAAAATAATTCAAAACAAAGTAACACCTGAAATGCTAGATGAAGCAGCTAATCGATTAATAACAGAATCACATTAGAAGCTTATGAATCACCAGCGAGTAAAGGGGCTATTCAAGAATTACTAAATTTCTCACCAATAGATTATTTAGAAGTAATTCAACATTGTACGAATGCAGAGATTAATGTAAAAAATGAACTTTAATACGTATTACCACCAAACATTATCTACGTAGTACCTTTACTTGGAACGAACACATACACTGTATGTTGTTACATAACCAACATTCTATTATTTTGAACAGGTAATTCCCTATTTTTATTGAAATATACATTAAGAAAAACTATGAAATTGATTAGTCTCTCACTTCTTTGTCTATCCTTTTAAAAAATCTATTTTTTGTAAAAGGAGTGTTTATATGGAGAAACAGACACTTTGGAAAAAATTCAAGAAAAGCTCAGCAGATCTCGGTAAATCTAGCGTATATGAAAGTATTATTTTATATTACACAATGAGAAAAAAAGGGTTACCTACTAAAGCGAAATTCATCATATTAGCCGCTCTATCCTATTACGTATTAACAATCGACTTTATTCCAGATATAGCTGCTATTATTGGGATTGGCTTATTAGATGATGTTTTGGCGATCGCTGTAGCTCATAAATACGTGATGCGCCATGCAGACGCTGAAATTCGAGAAAAGAGCAAAGTAAAAATGGAGTCATTATTTACTCCCGCACAAACATAATGAAAAAGGAGCTAATATAATATTACTTAGCTCCTTTTTCATGAAACTATTTCACTTCATTCGCCACAAAAAATTGTTCACAAACACTCGATATACGCTGTAAGTCTACGTTCCCACCAGATATAACTGCTACTACTTTTTTTTCTTTAATATATGTATCCACTTTCCCTGCAAGTAGAGCAGCAGTAGCTAATGCGCCTGCACCTTCTACAACAGCTTTCCCGCGTTGTAATAAGTCTTTCATCGCTACTTCCAGCTCTTTTTCTGATACTGTTACAATATCATCTACTAATTCTTTTACAACTTCAAAAGTTAAATTGCCTGGTACTTTTACCGCGCAACCATCTGCTATCGTAGGTGCCTCATAATGTTCTATAATTGTACCTTTGTCATAAGATGCCTTCATCCCATGAACATTTTCTGCTTGGACACCAATTATATGAATCGACGGATTAAAAGATTTTAATGCAACAGCAATTCCAGAAATAATTCCTCCTCCACCAATTGGTACAATGACCGTATCAACATCCCACATACCATCAAGAATATCTAATCCTATTGTACCTTGACCAGCCATTACTTCTACATCGTCATATGGATGTAAGTATGTTTCACCTGTTTCTCTAATAATCTCCTCACATTTTGCCTTCGCATCATCAAAGGTTTCACCATGTAAAACCACTTCAGATCCATATCCTCTCGTTGCATCAACTTTCGCTTGAGGGGCAGAAATCGGCATTACAATTTTACTTTTAATACCGAGTAAATGAGCAGATAAAGCAATTCCTTGCGCATGATTACCAGCAGAACAAGCAATTACTCCTCTCTCTTTTTCTTGATCTGTCAGCTGTGACATTTTATTAAACGCACCACGGAATTTAAACGAACCTGTTAATTGCATATTTTCTAATTTCAAGTGAATTTCTCCACCTGTTTTACTAGTCAAATAAAATGATTTTACTAATGGAGTTTTACGAACATTTCTGTCCAAAATAGTTTGAGCTTTTTTAATATCGTCTATATGCAATGGTAGTTTTTTAGTTATCATACTAACACCTCTTCCAATGTTCTATTCCTAAGTTTTCGTAAGTCGCAGCTCCTTTATACGAAATGAAAAAGTCTTTATATATGTACCCCACTCTGTAATACATACATCTGCAAACAATTTAACATCCTCTTCATATCACGTTCTTTATAATGATTTAGGCATGCGATTTGGATCCAGTTATTCTTTTGTAAGTACGCTGATTCATAATGGACAATATATCCTTGTAATGCTAACGCATCACCGACCGCTTTAGAAGAAAGACCTTCATTTAATTGAATCGTAAGTATAATTGGTGCGGCATGTTCTTTAGGTGAAACAAGTTTTAGGCCTATACTAGTCATAGCTTCTTCCATATAATCATATGTCTCTTTAATTTTTACAAATGCTTTTTCATCTTCAAATCTCTTCAACGCTTCTTGCAATGCATAAATTAAATTCCATGAATGGGAATACGGAATACTTTCATTTTCTTCGTACATACCAATATCCATATAGGCTGGTAATGTCTCGTTTACTTTCACATTATGATTATGAAAAACGAAAGATAATCCAGTAAACGATTTAATTGCCTTTCCGCTCACGCCACTCGCAAAATATACATCCTTTAAATCTATCGGTATCGCTCCAATTGAGCTAATACAATCTACACATAGTTTCACTTTATACTTTTCACATAAAACATTTAGCTCGTCTAAATCATTTAACATTCCAGTTGATGTTTCATGGTGAACAAACCAAAGCCATTCATAATGTCCAGCTCCCATTATTTTTTCCAATTCTGTATAGATAAACGATTCTCCTATTTCTTTTTTATACGTATCAAAATGTAACTCTGCACGTGTTGCATGCCCGACTAATCTATTACCAAATTCCCCATTTGTTAATACGAGCCCCTTTCCTTTTAAAGAACGTAACTGTAAAGCAATGGCATCATTCGCTAATGTCCCTGTTCCTAACATCATTTGCACACGTTTTGCTTTTGTCATTTGAAGTAATCGTTTCTTTACATTATCCATCGTCACTTGAAATGACTTAGAACGGTGTGAAATAGGCTTAGTAGAAAATGCCTTTCGAACATTCTCTTCAATATCTACTGGGCCGGGTAAAAACGTATACTCTTTCGTCATAATTCCCCCAACACTCGACGCTTCAAACATAGCAGGGGTAACATACATGGGCTGGAATGCTGCTGCTTCTGTACCAACTAACGAATGGAAAGATTTGAATCCCATTTGCTCATATAAAGGTAGTTCACGTGTTGTTGCAGAAATGAGTGCCAATTCATATCCATTTAGAAGCAAATAACGATGTAAAAAGCGAATTAAACCTAATAACGCTCTTCCATTTCGATATTCACTTTCTACTGAAAGTAAACGAATTTCATATACGTTTTCTCCATGTTCTTGCAAATAAAAATCTAGATTTGAAATTTTATAATCTAACGAGAATGGTCGTTTTCCTCGCAACGCAACCATACCTACTAACTTATCGTCATCTAAACAAATTAAATATGTATTTTCTTCATGAAAACGATCTATACGAACACGATCTTTCGTTTCTTCATGTTGCGGAATTTCTTCTACAAATGTTTTATAATTCAATTTATGTATACTTTCAAATTCCCAAACTTGATCAGCAACTTTATAAATTAACCCCATGCCCTATCTCCTTTATCTATTTAATAAAAAATGATAAGTGGAGATTAACCCCACTTATTAAATGTTTATTTCATTCGCGATTTACATATAAAATAAGTACAATGATGAGTGCACTTAAAATAGTCGTAACAATTGAGTAAGAATACAAAATCATGCAAAGTGGTAAACAAGCAATTGTAATTAGTCCTGGCTTCGTAAATCCTTTAAAGATTAAATAAAATATAATGAAAACTGCAACAAGGGTAAGCGCTATTAAATAATTAAATGCGATTAATCCTCCGATAAATGTTGAAATACCTTTACCGCCCTTACCTTTAAATAAAACTGGATAAATATGTCCAATTATTACAGCCAATAATGTTAGCATTACAAATGTAGAATCTTCAAAAAGGTATTTTGCCATAGAAACAACGATTGCCCCTTTGATCGCATCGCCTAAAAATGTAGCGACGAAATACCCTTTTCCATACACACGGCCCATGTTTCTTGCACCAGGATTACCACTTCCTTCATCACGAATATCAACGTTATGTCTCCATTTCGTTACTATATAAGCGGTCAATATGTTTCCAAATAAATAAGAAGCGACCAAATACAAAAATTGCATACTATTAATCATGTAATCATTCACTTTCTACGTAGGAGTACTTATACAATATTCAAGAACTATGTATATTGTACGTTTCTATCCACATCCCTTTATACATTTTAACATCATATATTTACAAATCATACAAAAATTCTCATACAGCTATTTTTTAAAATATGTATTTTTCATTAAATAATATGTTCCTTTCACTGCAGATTGTGATTGTGATATAAATGTAACTTTTCCTAAGCTTTTCTCACAGCATTTCTTAAATTCATCATATATTTCAGGAACGAAACGCAATATGCTACCACTTACTGCAATGGAAGCTGATAAATCAAATTGCATCTTGTTATAAACATCTATTGTAATCCTTGCTAATTCCTTTCCAGCTTGCATCATAATTTCATGTGCAGCATCATTCCCATTTCTAGCTTCCCGAACAACGAATGGTGCGATTGCTGCAACTTTATCTTTTGAAGAACTATAAACTAGTCTTTTTATATGAGACGATGTTAATAATTGAAACTCATCTTGAATCCTTAAGCTTAATGGACAAAGTCTAACTCCTTGATCCAATTGATTTACCATTCTCTTTAAAGCTTGTAATGCAATCCAATATCCGCTTCCTTCATCTCCTAAAATATGTCCCCATCCGCCGCTATACTCATGTACTTCTCCTTTTCTCCCTAGACAAATCGCACCTGTGCCACCAATCGTTAAAATTCCATCCTTTCCTTCTAAAGCGGCGGCATGTGCTATCATTGCGTCATTAAAAACTTCAATTTGTATTCCGTACTTCTGTTTTAGACGTAATGTTAATTCATTTATATTTGCTCCGCTTATACCTGCTAATCCTAAACAAATACACACACAATGCTCTTTCACTACACTTATCTGGCAATGATCAATCGCTTCCATAATATGCACAAGAGCTTCTTCAAAATCTATTAATATGTTTCCAAATCCACTAGTAGCTCTTACAAGTTCATTTCCGTCTTTATCAAATGCAATTGCTTCTGTCTTCGTTCCCCCGCCATCTATTCCAATCATATACTTCATATACGTTCTCCTCATTTTCTTCATATTGAAGGGTACGTTACATTCCCTAAAACTACAGATTTCTTTGCACCTGTTGCGCTCGGCACGTTACTCGGATTACGATGATATGTTTCATTTGCTAAAATGGCAAAGGCGATTGCTTCTTTCGCTTCTGAAGAATAGCCTATATCTTCTTGAATGAATATTGTACATTTTTCATCCTTCAATCCATACCGTATCATTTCAACAAGTGTGTCATTATAACTGCCGCCACCGCCTAAAATTACCTCAGCAATTTCATAATACGGCAGAATAAACTCCTTATAATGATAAACAATTGAACTTGCTGTAAACATCGTGACAGTCGTTAATATATTTTCTTTACTATACTTTTCATACCGCTTCAATAACTGACTTACAAACTCTTCACCAAACTGTTCTCTACCAGTTGATTTCGGTGGATTCATTTTCAAAAATGGATGATTCATACAATATGTCAAAATTTCATCTACAACTTCACCCTGTTCTGCAATTTCACCATTTTGATCATATGGCAACTGAAATAACCTTTGACATACTTCATCAATTATCATATTACCCGGACCAGTATCAAAAGCTATAACGTTCTGATCACTTTTTTGACTTGGTATTACTGTAACATTACCAATCCCACCAATATTTTGTAGTAGTCTATTTTTACTTGGGTCACGATACAAAATAACTTCTGAATATGGTACAAGTGGTGCACCTTGTCCTCCTGCTGCCATGTCCATCGTTCGGAAATTTGAGATAACCGTCGTGTTCGTGTCATACGCTATTACTGCAGGCTCCCCAATTTGCAATGTGGAAGCTATCATATTCCCTTCTGGCTTTGGCTGATGGTAAATCGTTTGTCCGTGAGAACCTATCAAATCTAATTGTTCCAAAGAAAAATTGGCCTCTTTACAAACTTCTTTTACAGCGTTGGCGAAACATAAACCTAACTTAAAATTTAAACTACATATGAGTTGGACATTTGAATTTTCTATTGATAATGCTTGTTGTATTTCACTTTTTATATC
Organism: Bacillus sp. FDAARGOS_527; assembly: GCF_003812125.1. Taxonomy (NCBI): domain Bacteria; kingdom Bacillati; phylum Bacillota; class Bacilli; order Caryophanales; family Bacillaceae; genus Bacillus; species Bacillus sp. FDAARGOS_527. The sequence goes on along the minus strand of NZ_CP033795.1, from coordinate 1,624,200 downwards.
ATTACAAAATGGAACTGTAGTAAAATGGATGAGTTTAACCTTAGAATCTACACCACTCCCTTCTATACGAACGAGCGCTACATCTATTCCATCTAATGACGTACCGGACATTACACCTGCAATATACATAACATGCGTGACCTCCTATTTATTAAAAAACAATCATGTAAGTTACAAACGTACAACCGATCGAAAAGAATATAAATCTAAAAAACAACTGAGCTTTCGATGCAAACGATCCATCAATGAAAGAAACAACTACTGTAAGCAAAATGCTTGCCGCAATGCTTGTAACAAACCATATACTATGCATTTGTGATAGATGTAGCATTCTTAATAAAGGCACAAAAAGTAAATTCGCACATATCACTCCAAATAATAATAAAAATACACCTTTATAACTAAATTTTATATTCATTCCATTTCATCCTCTCTGGACTTCATGTGAAAGAAGTGATAGGCAAAATACCTATCACTCATAAATTAAAGCATAAAGATTATGGATTAACAGATTCGCCTTCACCATTCTTCTCAATTTCAAGCATATTTTTGTCGTACATTTTAAAGAATGGTAAATATATAAGGAACGATATTGCTATATTTATAAAAACTAATACAATCGCACGCCAATCCCCACCTGTTGCTAAATAAGCACCAATTGGAGCAGGTAATGTCCATGGCGGCATAATATGCGTTGGTGTTACAAATCCCATTGCAGTTGCAGAATATGCAACAGTTGCCGTTACAAGTGGTGTAATGATAAATGGGATAATTAAAATTGGATTTAGTACAATCGGCAAGCCGAATATGACTGGCTCATTTATATTAAAAATACCCGGAACAATACAAGTTCTTGATAATGCTTTCGAATATTTTGATCGACCAAATACAATCATAGCTAATACAAGCCCTAATGTCGCACCAGAACCGCCAATCCATATAAACCATTGATATAACGGCTCTGGTGAAATAAATGGCAACTGATCTGCTCCACTAGCAACTGCTTCTCCATTTTTCCCTAGATATACTTCCCATAATGGCCGAGCAACAGTTCCAACAACCGACACACCATGGATTCCGAATGACCAAAAAAACGTAATTAAAAACACTGGAATCATTACACCGAAGTAACTATCGCCAGCTTTTACTAATGGTGCTGCTAGTTTATCAACAACATGGTGTAAATCAATGCTAAAAACGACAGTTACTAGACTCATAATAATAATAACGAATGCAGCAGGTATAAGTGCTTCAAACGAACGCGACACAGATGGCGGTACTTGTTCTGGCATTTTAATCATTACATTTTTCTTCTTACAAAACCTTAAAATCTCTACGGATAAAATAGAAACAATCATCGTCACGAATAATCCATGACCTCCAAGATTTGTCATCGGAAGCATAAATCCTTTTTTATCAATTAATTCAGGAGTTAATGTTAATAGCAGTGAACATACTGCAAGCTGTGCTCCTGATAAAGCATCTAGTTTATAACTTTTCGCCAAATTATATCCTATTCCAAATGCTATATATAAAGACATAATAAACATCGTTAGGCGATATGGTATTAATATACTTGTTTGATTTTTTAATGCCCAAACAGATATGAAACTATCTTTCGGTAATGGTGGAAATGCTACGATTAAAAAGAAACTTCCTACGATGATAAATGGTAATGCTGAAATCACTCCATCACGGATTGCTTGTAAATGCCTTTGTTCAGAAAGTCTTGCCATCGGTCCAGATAAGTTTTTATCAAGAAACGTGACAAACTTATTCATAACGGTTCCCCCTAACGAATTAAATCATTTACAGTCTTTAATAAAGTCGGTCCACCAAGCGGCGTATACGCTTGCGGCGGAATGATACCACACGGAATAGACTCCTCTTCTGCAAATTTTTTTACAGAGTCAAATCGATGTCTAACTTGTGGTGCAACCATTACAACGTCCCAGCCATTCTTTACTTCTTCCTCTACCTCATTTGTTCCAATCGCATACACTTCCATGTTCATACCCTTTTTCTCCGCCTCCTTTTTTAAAGCGTTTACAACAATTGCGCTGGACATTCCTCCAGAACAAACGAACAAAACCTTCATTTATGAATCCTCCTATACTTATAATTTACTACCCTTCAAATGAAAGGAAGTTTCACTTTACTAACAAGCATATGAAGTAGTAAATGAATTTAGTTATAATGAAAGTAAATTTCACCAAAAATATTTTTCCTATTAAATTAATGTTTCAATATGCAATTTTCTCTATTGCAAGGCCAACCTCACCTCGAATATTATTTTAGATAATCATATGATAGGGAGGCGTATACATGATCGTTAAACGTTTGTTTATGATATGCTGCATCGTCATCTTGTTCATCCCTTTCTCTTTCATTTCCCCTCACTTTACTTATGCTGAAGTAACTACTACGTACAAAAAACACGAATTACGTGCTGTATGGATTGCATCTGTTCTTAATATTGATTGGCCCTCAAAAACTGGCTTACCAATTGAAAATCAAAAACAAGAATTTATTGAATTATTAGACGATGTAAAAAACACTGGTATGAATGCCGTCATTGTACAAATAAAACCAACTGCTGATGCCTTTTATCCTTCCAATTACGGCCCTTGGTCTGAATATATTACCGGTACACAAGGAAAAGATCCCGGATACGACCCACTAGCATTTATGATTGAAGAAGCACATAAAAGAAATATAGAATTCCACGCATGGATTAATCCATACCGAATAACGATGAATCACACTGATATAAATCGATTATCAAATAATCACCCTGCAAGACAGCACCCGGATTGGGTTGTACCTTATGGCGGAAAATTATATTACAACCCCGGTATTCCAGAAGTAAAAAAGTTTATAACTGAAGGTGCTTTAGAAATCGTACAAAATTACGATATTGATGCGTTACATATGGATGATTATTTTTATCCATATAAAGTAGCGGGCGAACAATTCCCCGATCAAAAAACGTATGAAACATATAATAACGGTAGATTTACAAATATAGAAGATTGGCGACGTGACAACGTAAATGAGCTTGTAAAAGATTTAAATGCTACTATCAAACAAGAAAAATCATACGTAAAGTTTGGCATTAGCCCATTTGGCGTATGGCGAAATATAGCTGATGATCCGACTGGCTCAAACACAACTGCCGGCCAAAGAAACTTTGATGATCTTTATGCTGATACACGTGAGTGGATACAAAAAGGTTACATTGACTACATCACACCGCAAATATATTGGAATATAGGTTTCACTCCTGCTGCGTATGACATATTAGTAGATTGGTGGGTAAAAGAAACAAATAATAAACCGATCCACCTATACATCGGTCAGGCGGCCTATAAAATTAATAATAATTCTGTCCCAGCTTGGTCTGATCCAGAAGAATACCCAAGACAAATTGAATTAAATCGGTTATATCCTGAAATAAAAGGTAGTATGCATTTTAGCTTGAAAGATATTAATAACAATCCACTAGGAATTAAAGATAGACTCTCAAAAGACATATATAAATATCCTGCATTAATCCCCTCTATGCCTTGGCTTGATCATGATCCACCAAAACAACCGACTTTAAAAGGTGCTATTCCAAGAGATGAAGGTATTGCTGTAGGTATCGTTGATAATAGAGAGAATGACTCTGCTTATTACGCCATTTATCGCGCGAATGGAAAAAATGAAGTGGATATACAAAATCCGAAAAATTTACTTACTACTGTAAGAAAAACAAAACTTGGAGAAATTTATGTAGATAAAGCAGTTATTTCTGGTGAGACGTATACGTATGTAGTAACTGCAGTTGATCGATTGCATAATGAAAGTGTTGCTTCTAGTCCTACTATCGTTAAAGCGAAATAATAGCTAATAAAAAGGCGCCTTAAAGCTAAGTATTATAGCTTTAAGGCGCCTTTTTATTTATTTTTAAACTTCTCAGTCGCTGCTCTCATCTTCACATTCAAATCGTGATCAATCGAGTCACGAATATCCCGCTCTACTACTTCCATTTCTTTTTGGAAATTTTGTAAGTAGATTTTCAATTCTTCTTCTTTTTCGGGACGTTGTGATGGTGGTAGTTGCACCACTAAAGATAACATCGCTATTAAATCTTTCATTAAGAACGTTTCAAGTTTATGTTGTTGTTCAAACATACGTTGCTCTTGATAGTATGGCAGTGCATTTAATACTGAAATTGTAATATCATCAACTGTTTTTTGTAATGAAGGATTTATTGAGCGTTTATACGCTTGAATTGTATTTAATGCATCTGGATATCGATCATAAAAATACAATTTATAAAACGATAAATCTGTCGGTTTTACTGTTTGCTGCGTTTCTTGTCTTAAAAAATCTTTTACTTTCATCGCTGCTACATCAATATCTTCATTAGTAAGCTTTTTCGTCGTTTTTGCCATTACATGTACTTTTTTCTGTTTTTCTTTCGGTAACATTGAGAATACTTGCTCTCTCGTACGTTGACCTGATGCACAGAAAAGCGTATTTAATATATGTTGTTCTTTTTTTCCTTCCGTACGAATCCAACGATAAAAGAGTGGATGTTGTGTAAATTCTTGTAGAAACGGTAATGATTTATTCGATAACTTATCTAAAGAATCGTGTGCTCTTTTATATGGCTTCGTCCACGAAAAATACAGTTTACGTCCGAAATATACAACTAAAACAACGACAGTAAATGCGATTAAAAACAATGTACCGAGTAGTAATAATACAGTTTGAATAAAACTCATTTTTTCACCTCCTCTAAAAGTCTGCTATTTTCTTGGGCGCTGAATGAGTTTTTGTTTCATTTCATCATTAAATGTGTCCAGTTCAATAACAAACTTTTTACTTGACTCGATAATACGTTCTGACGATTTTTCAGAAGCTTCAATTGCAGCAAATACGTTTTGGAATGATTCACGTAATTTATCCATGCTAATTGCAGGATTTTCAAGTAATTTCGTTGTTTCTTCTGTATTTTGTTTTAATGCCTGAGAATTACTTAATACCATAGACTCAATTGCTTCATTTGTTGCATTCACTGCATCAATTGTTTTACGCTGATTTGTTAATGCTAACTGGATAGCAGCAGAAACTGTTACAACGTTTTGCGTCATCGTAATTGCATTACGAATTGCCTCTGTTAACTTTTCATTATTTTTCTTAATAATGTCTACTGATGCGATAGATTGTAATAACACACTTTTCGCTTGCTGCATATTGCGCGTACGCACTAAAATCTTTTCTAATGCATCATTAATTAATGGAATATCCCTTTGACGTTCTGGATTTTGTTTCTCAGCTTCCAGCATGCCAGCAAGTTTTTTCCCTAAGTATACTTGCTTATCAAGCGCATGAATTTTATCGTGTGATTGCTCTTTAAGCATTTCAAGACCGACTGTATCTTCTTGTAAATTATCACGACCAATTAGAAGCGATCTTATAATCTCCTCAATTTGCTTATCTATAGATTGATATTTATGCACGTATGTTTCAAGTGGATTTTTCTTGAATACTTTAAACATAATTTTTTTCATACCACTTGCTTTTAATGAATTCGGATCAAGCTCTGATACCACTTTTCGTAACTCTAACAATGTATTTGGAATTTCTTCGTTCTTTCCATTCATCATCGCTGTGACAGGACGTTTTAATGCTGATAACGTTTGTCCTGCTGCTTGTTGCTCTTTATCCCCTAAATCTCCTAGCTGAGACAATACTTTCGATAAATCTGTATTTTGCTCGCTATTTAATTTTTGTACATAAAGATCGGCTTCTTTATTTAATTCATCAAGTTCTTCATCTTTTATAACTGTATCAACTACTACTTCTACATTATTATCTTTCACAATTGATACGGGTTCTTTTTTCTCGAGTTCAGTCAACAAAATCGCTCCTTTATTTATATGTGCGAATTTATGTGCACTATATTTCATCTAATATATTGTATTTCATGTGCAAACAGCCTATATGAAATCAATTTTCAAGAAATACCTGCTTATGCATTCATTCCCTGTTTCTTACTATAAGTATACCTGTAAACAACATAATTTTCCTCAGACTTAAGACCTAGAGACCGACATGCTGAAGGCGGATTCTTCGTATGTCACATATATAAATTACGTCCTTCCCATCCTACTGTACTCAATCTTTTGACATACACCCTTTTTCAATGTGATAATTATATTGCGTTCAATCCTATTGCTTCTTACGCGCTACAAATGCACCATTTTGAAATGCCAATAACACTGTTTCAAACATTTTATCTTCTTCAATCATTTTTATAAACTCAGCTAATTCACTCGCATGAGAAGTAGCATTATCGACAACAAGAAGACCTTTTGGTTGTAAAATGCGTTTTATATGCTCAAGCCACCACATGTATTGCGTACGCTCTGAATCTAGGAAAATAAAATCAAATGAATGATCTAGTTGTGAATCTAAAAATGCCCCTGCTTCTTGATTGTGAACATCAATCCTTTGTAAAAGGTTTGCCTTTTCAAAATTGGCAAGTGCCTCTCCAACTCGTTCTGAAGAAAGCTCTACAGTTGTTACATTTCCATTTGTTTCTTCTACCGCATTAGCTAACCACAATGTAGAATAACCATTAGAAGTTCCAATTTCTAAAATGTTTTTTACACTACACCCTTTTACTAAAATTGATAAAAATTGCCCCATCTCACGAGAAATATTCCGTAATTTTTCTTCCCGTGTTTTTTTATTTCGATCATGCTCTTCTCCATATTGTTCAAGTTGAATTAATAATGAATCTAATGTATCCATTCTTTTCATCCCTTTCTAAAGCAATATGATGAAAAAGCTCTTGTTGCTCGTCTACTTTCATTATATGCGAAACAAAAACCTTTTTCCCGTTATATGACAAAGATTTATAATTTTTTATAGCATATTGTTTCGTTTTTTGGTAAAGTTAATTTCTACGTGCAATTATTCCATTCATACTATTTTTAATTCAATTGCAGTTGTTAAATCATATAAACCTCATTTAAATGAATCGGTATTTCAAATTCAATTAAGCGCCCTTTCCGGACGCATTTTCTTTTGTTTATATATTTCTAGAAGAAAGGATGCTTACAATGAACGTGATTAGCTTAGATGCTGCTCGAAAGCGCAAGCAACATAAAAAATTAATGATTACTATACCGATTATTTCACGTATTTATGAAGAAGACGGGGAAATTAAATTTGAGGTAGCTGGTGAAAAAGATGTACCTCTTGAAATGTTAGAAAAATAATAAAAAAACGCATTTCTGAAGAAATGCGTTTTTTATATTTTTACATTTAAATGCATAAGTTTTTCAGGATTAACCATCATATAAATGTTTGAAATCTTCTCATCCTCAAATGCAAACGAAAGAACATACGTTATTTTATTATTTATTGTAACTATTACCCCAGGCATACCATTTACCATTTTGAAATCAACAGTGTACTCTTCTGTCAATCGTTGTGCAATCCCAAAGAACAAACGTATAATTCGATCCGCAGAGTAAATCGGATGAATCGCAGTTGTAACTTTACCACCACCATCTGCTTTCAATATCGCATCTGTTTTTAATACTTCTAACATACCTTGCGCATCACCACATTGTAGTGATGATACAAACTTTTCAACATAATCAGCCATTTTCTTCGTACTTAATGTTGATTGCTTCGGCTTATCCAATATACTATTTCGTGCGCGTTGAAAGATCTTCCTACAGTTCACACTACTCTTATCAACAATTGAAGCTATTTCTTCGTATTCATAACTGAAAACCTCTCTTAATATGAAAACAATCCTTTCTACCTCAGACAGTTGTTGTAAAAGTAATAAATATGCTGTGGAAAGGGATTCTTTCATAACAAATGACTCTGATGGCTCATTACTTTCTTCTACAAGTGGCTCTGGTAACCACATCCCTACGTACACGTTACGTTTATGCGCTGCCGAACGTAATTTATCAATTGAACGATTTGTCGCCACCTTACACAAATATGCTTTCATATTTTCTATAGACTGAAGATCCTCTATATTATTTAACGAGATAAATACATCCTGAACGATATCCTCAGCATCCATAACACTCCCAAGGATTCTATATGCTAACGAAAATAATAATGGTTGATACGCTTCATATAATTGCTCCGTTTCCATGATGAACTCCCTCACTTTCTAATTGCTTTAAAATGTGTAACGCTGCACGTTTTCCACTTGCTACTGCAGCATCAGCTAATATTTCATCATGCCCAGTCCAATCACCTGCAACGTAAATACCTGGCATTTCAGGGATATTAGGACCTGGTTTTTCAACTCGGTTTATATGAGGGAAATCATATACTACTGTTATTTTCGGTAAATATTGCTGTGCAACAGCTTCTCTTTTCCAATTTGGATGTAGCAAATCCATTGTACTTTCTAACTGTTCTTTATCTTCATGAGTTTGTTTCATCTCTAGTACAGGATTATGGTACTTAATTAAACTCACTGTAATTGATCCATCATCACTTAATTTAGCTGCTCTTGATTGATTCGTGAAAAATATAGGCTGATCTAACCCTAATGCAAATTGATGTGTCGGATTAGGTAATCGTCTCAAACCAATATCTAATGCAGCAACAGTAACTGGTACCGATTGTTTACTCCATCTATGCAAACTTGTTCCTTCCACACCTTTAATTATGTTACAAGCTTCTTTCGGTGGAGTCGTCACAATGACTGTACCTACTTCAAATACCTCATCATCAAAACAATATATTCTTTGTTTATCTTCGTAATGCTCTATTTCCAAAACATGCTTTTTATCCAAAAATTGCACCCCGGCATGATTCGCAATGTCTCTTAATTTTGTTATTATCGTCTCCCAGCCACCATCTACATAAAATACCCCATCTTTTATCGAAAGCTGTATTTGCTTTAGTACAGATGATGCTAATTGTATTGTAGGAGCAAACGTATATGTTGTTGTTCGGCATAGCGCATAAAATATATTGCGAACCATTGGATCTTTTATTTCATTTTCTGCCCATGTAGTTAGGCTCACTTTTTGAACTTTTCTTACATCTAAATTCCCTAAACGAATCATAAGACGTGAGAATTGTACTTTTGCAGACCACGAAAGTAGTGGTGTTGATAAAATTGAGCGGAAATCTGTTGGTATAGTGAAAATATCCCCTTTCCATATTCCATGTGCTTTTGTAGATGGAATTCCACCCGGTAGATTCATACCGAGCTCATTAAAAGTTAAAAATGCGGCTCCTCCTCTATATAAGGCGTGTGCACCAAGATTCATACAGATCCCATTTTTATTAATAGTCATCCCTCGACCACCAAAGCGACTGGACTTTTCTAATACAATCACTTTTCTTCCGGCTTTCGCTAAATATATAGACGCTGTTAATCCAGCAAGGCCACCACCAACAATTGCTACATCAAATTTCTTCATAATAAAATCCCTCCTTATCGTTCTACATACAAGACGAACGATTAAGGAGGGATGTGACATGAAAATATATTTTTACTCATCTATTTTATTTCATTATTTTTTTATTCGGTCATATTGCATACGAAATAACTCAATTGCAAATGGTATATCCTCTTCACTCTTTATATAATAACTGATCCATCCTGATTCAGGTAATACGTGATGTGGTTTGACCAATCCTTGTTTTACTAATTCATCCCGCTTTAACTTTGGAAATGGTAAATCAACTAACTTATCTCCATGCAGATGACCAAGTTCTTTCTTGCCATAATTTATTTCAATGCCGCCAAATCGATGCGGTTTTTCAGAGACACCTGCTCAGCCAAGCACTTCATTTCTAATCATTTCACTAAATGACATGAACCTTCACCCCTTATTAATGATTGATGTAATATTAAATTAACACGTTCTTTACTTTTTTCCATCAATCCAAAGTATGAATGGATATACGAATATAGTTTCATCTCAACACCTTTATTTTTTACATAATTAAAATAATTTCAAAGGGGGTTTATTCTATTATATAGAATTACTATTAAAAATAATTTTAAGGGACGGATTTATATGAGCGAGGTATTATTACAAAAGGCAAATTATCTACAATCTAACGAATTAAAACTCTTGAAAATAGCTATTTTAATAACAATTTAAAAACTAAAGTCAATATGAATAATACTGAACAAACAATTATCATTCAAACACAATTAGCAAAAACATTAAAAGATAACGGCATTTTTTCTTTATTAAATAATAGAACTGCAAATGTCCAATCCATATCTTATAAAATAATGAATGATACAATTGTGCATAACAATTTATTAACTACAGATCCAATTGCGTTCCACAATCTAGTATCGTACGAACTATTTGAAAATACCATAACGGCTTATACTTCAGATTTACAACCTATTTATTTACCAGATGGTGCTACAATTATTGATTTTACTTTCTCTGCATTTCCAAAAATTGCACATAAAATGAAAAATGCAAAAGTAAACGGTATACCTGTTCCACTTAAAACAAAGGTATCTCATTTTGACATCATAGAAATCCATTTTGGTTTAAAACAAAACTCGGCATTAGAGCGGCTAAATTACGCCAATACCGCTAAAGCACAATTAATTATTCAGCAAAAACTATCTTGAATAACAGACCAATACCTCTATGAAAAAGGATTGGTCTGTTATTCAAAATACGAAATACAACCCATATTCTTTATGGCATAGGCAAATTTATTATGATACCAACAACCGCACATAACAAACACTAGACACATATCCTAATTTTATAACCTTACTTACTAATAGAAAGGCAGGTAATACAATTGACTTCTAATATCGACTACACCTCCCCCTCAACTAATTTCACTTATGATTTAAATAAAAGTAATTTTTTTCAGAAAGATGCTCAAAACTATATAAACGTACTTGGCGAGAAACAATTAAATACGTTAGAAAACACTTCTTTATTAGATATCTATTTAAGTACAGGAAATGTTGTAGAGCCGCACATACATCAAAATGCAGCTGAACTTGTTTACTGCATTTCAGGCTCTGCAGTTGTTTCTTTACTTAACCCTTTTACAAATCAAATATTAAACTTACCAATAAAACCGGGGCAAGTTGCCAACATTCCACAAGCGTGGTGGCATTATGAAATTGCTACAGCAGATAACACTCATTTATTAGCAATTTTCGATGCCCCAACACCAGAAGTTATTTTTGGTTCTGATATTTTAAGATTAACTCCCGCTAATATAATGGCCCATACTTACTGTCTCGATGAGCAACAATGGAAACAAGCGGTATCCCCTATTCAATCCACTACAGTAATCGGTCCTCCAGCAAATTGTAATCAGAACCGCGGAACGATACCCCCTGCAACTCATCCTCCTAATCCACAACAAAATTTATATTACCAAGACTCATATTATTTTCCTCTTTACTGGGGATATTAATTTATATTATGAAAGGACAATTATTTATCTCCTCGGAAAATACGTAGGAGATTTTTTTATTATATACCCATTCCTATTTATTATCGTAACAATTAATAGAATAGCTACATATAATAGTTATATATTTAATTGGAGGTGATAGTACTATGAGTAATTATAACTATCGAAAAAACTACTCTCATAATAAAAATAGTAGTTCATCAACATCCTCTCAGTCTTCGAATTCTCAATCTTCCAATTCCCAATCACAAAGAGACTTAGCCAATCAAGGCTATGTAAAGAAAAAAGGATGTAACTGTAATAAAAACAAATAGTTGATTACTAATTTGTACAATAACATTTTAACACTCACGATAAATAAATTACTTCCCTTTTATTTAAAAGATGAATTCTGTTTTTAATAGAATTCATCTTTTTTATTTATAGATAATTTTTCATATCCTATAACTTATTCCATAAACAATAGATTATAAATCATTAATTTTGATTTTTTAACAAAGAGTACTTTCTCAATTGATTTATCACCTATCTTTCCATAAAATATAGCCCTTCCTAATACAATTAGGAAGGGCTATATACAAATGCCAGTTCAAATTTCTAACAGACATTACAGCAAACTAGACGATATTAATACCTGCACTTACAAATCCAGCTACTGCAGCTATTGGACTTGCTGCTGTTAATGAAACGTATAGTAGTATTTTATCTCCTGCAGCTACTGGGATAGCTTCAGGTATAATACCTGATGCTGTAGAACCAATTGCGATTGCAGCAAATGCTGGTGTTAATAATAGAGGTGCACCCTGTACTGTAAACGTATTACTTGCAGCTGGTGCAGTTAATATTTGTATCTGCACTTGAACAGGTGATAATGGAGATAATGCAGCTGTTGCACTAAAGAAACCTGCTAATGACGTAATAACACCTGCGCGTGGTGCTACAAATGCATAATCACCTACACCTAACGCTAATGTAATACTCGTTCCACCGGCTAATCCTACACCAGGCTGACTAAATCCAAATCCAAGGAGAGTTCCTGTATTAGCTATTAACGCGTTAACTAACGCAGCTGGTGTTGTACCTGAAGCAAATGGAATAATAGCTCCGCCACCAGTTGCTCCTGTTGCTCCTGTTGGGCCTGTTGCTCCTGTTGGACCTGTCGCTCCTGTTGGGCCTGTTGCTCCTGTTGGGCCTGTTGCTCCTGTTAAGCCTGTTGCTCCTGTTAAACCTGTTGCACCACCAGTACCTGCTGGACCTGTCGCTCCTGTTGGGCCTGTTGGACCTGTTGCTCCTGTTGCTCCTGTTGCTCCTGTTGCTCCTGTTGCTCCGCCACCAGTACCTGCTGGACCTGTCGCTCCTGTTGGGCCTGTTGCTCCTGTTGGGCCTGTTGCTCCTGTTGCCCCTGTTGCTCCTGTTGGGCCGCCTCCTGGAGTAGCACCAATTAATTGAGTTAATAAGTTTAATAAAAGTTGTAAACTTGCAGGGTCAATAATTAATGAGAAGAAGAATGGTGCAAGAGCACTGTAGAATTGTTGTAATAAAGAAAGTAATTGACCTAAATTTGGATTAGGAGATTGTAGTAAGTTAATAATACTTTGAATTAATTGTTTCAAGAAATTTCCTTCTGGAGAAGGTGCTAATTCATTTAGTAAGTTCAATAGCTGAGTAAACAAATTGAGTAAAGCTAATCTGTTTGCATCACTTGGATTTGCAAAAAACGCTGCAATAGCCGAAATTAAAGAGTTTAGTAAAGTAATTAATCTACCTAATTGCTCACTAGTAATTGGAACTGTTTGTGGATTGTTACAACATTCTGGAGTGAACACAATCGGATTATTGCAGTTGTTATGACCAAAACAATTGTTATGTGACATTTATTTCCTCCTGACTTGTCTTATAGTTGAGTGTTTTCCTATTCTAAGAACTATAAAAGATCCGATTGAAAAAAATAATTGAGTTATTTTTTTCATTTAAGATAGGAAACATGAATGATAATTAAACTTGAAAGCTTAATTTAATTATGTTCATGACTCACATATTAATTATATGTTTTTAATAATTGACTGCTTAGATTAAACACCTAAACTTAAGAGTTTATTTTATTTTTCCACGTTTATCTCTTAGGTTTAAAAGCACATTTTAATTTAAATATTAAAACTAAGCATTAGCATATAACCAATAACTTACAAATAATAAGTAATAACACCACCTTTTCAAATAAATAACAATAATATCTTTACTTAAATTGTGTTCCCTCTATTATCATAAAGCCGTTTCTATTATCAAAAACTCTCATACAATATAGTGGACAAGTTATTGTATACTTCGTTCCAAAAAACAATATAGGGAGTGAGAATTAATTGCCAATTATTCAACCATTTATGGCATCTAGAAGATTTACATCTACATTAGGAGCTGGTACAGGAACAGGTGCAGCTTTTGCAATTGCTGCTACAGCTTGTTTAAACGATGCCGGCACTACTGCAACTGCTTTTCCGACTTTTACGTATTACAACTTATATGTAAACGGCATTCTTCAACCTAGTGTGAACTCCAGTGTTACTACTGGACCTACTGGTGCTATTACAATTCCTGGCGGAGATGCATTAGACGGTGGAATTCCAATTACAATCGAATTTATCGTCACTTAGTTTTAACTATTTTAATGTAGAGCAAAAAGACAGATCCTTCTTATTTAAGAATCTGTCTTTTTTAATTAATAATGATAAATTGTAAAATAATTGAAGAACCTTGTGATGGTGGTTGATTATCTAATAAAGTTAGCTGGCCAGTACTAACCTGATATAATGGATGTGGTTGAAGTATTCCATTAATAAACAAATTAATGTAAGAAACCTCATCAGGAGATAATATGTGAGTTGTACCATATTGAGCTAGCCCATCTGAATCTGTATATGTAAGTTTTTCTCCATCTGAAAAAGTGTAAAATAATAAATTAGTTGTTGTTATGGGGCCAATAACGCCTGTTGGACCTGTTGCTCCTGTTGCCCCTGTTGCTCCCGTTGCTCCTGTTGCCCCTGTTGCTCCCGTTGCTCCTGTTGCCCCTGTTGCTCCCGTTGCTCCCGTTGCTCCTGTTGTCCCTGTTACTCCTGTTGCTCCTGTTGCTCCCGTTACTCCTGTTGCTCCTGTTGCTCCCGTTACTCCTGTTGCTCCCGTTACTCCTGTTGCTCCTGTTGCTCCTGCTGATCCTGTTGCTCCCGTTGACCCTGTTGCTCCTGTTGCTCCTGTTGCTCCCGTTACTCCTGTTGCTCCCGTTACTCCTGTTGCTCCTGTTGCTCCTGCTGATCCTGTTGCTCCCGTTGACCCTGTTGCTCCTGTTGCTCCTGTTGCTCCCGTTACTCCTGTTGCTCCTGTTGCTCCCGTTACTCCTGTTGCTCCCGTTGGAATATAAATTGGCGGAAGAACCGGAAAAGTAGGTCCAATATTTTCTGGTCTTACCATACCTTTATTCAAAGATAATTTTTCATCGCTGTTCAATTTTCTACCTCATTTCACATTTTGTTTACTAATTAACAAAATAAAACCTCTATTATTTTAGAAAAATTCCATAACTACTTTTTCATACTCAAATGATTTTACATAAAGTAAACTTTTTACCGTTACTATAACTAGTAGTATTAATATAATAAAATGATAGTTCCATTCCAAAATACTAAATCGCTACTATTAAACTCTTCGATTCCACTTTCCGGATCTATCTTTTCACCCGCAATATCAACTTCAAATTATAATAATAATTTAATAATCAATTTAATTGCTGGTAATACAATTTCACTTCAACTATTCGGCGTATTATCCATAGTTAATTTAGTTGGGGGTGGTTCAACAGGTGCCTCTTTAACAATTATACGAATCGATTAAAAAATGATTCGTTCTTTTTTATAATAACCATTCTTAAATGCTAAAATAGTAACTATTACATCATTCCTTAAGCTTATATATTAATAACTTCACGACAGTGATTTTGCAATAAGAAACACTTTGTACTATATTCATAGTACAAAGTATCTATACTAAATTTTCCGTATATACATTATCAATTTACACTGCTCTCTGCCAATGTTACATTAAAGGTGAAGGTAGTTTCTCAAATGCGAACCATCTCAATACGTATATGAGAAACAAACTCCAATCCTATACGCGAGAGCAATACTATGTTGACACTCAAACGAGTGTCCTTTTTTATGAATTTCAAAAATAAAACCATCTTTTATAGATGGTTTATCAACGCACTTTTCTTTATATTCTTCGTGTAATAGTAAATTTATATAACCGGATAATGTATGGTCATACTTAACCTAGTTAGCGTTCTTCCGAAATTATGATAAGAGTGTGGTCTATCCGCCTTAAAGCGAATTGAATCCCCACTATTTAATTTATATTGACAATCCTTTATTTCAATTGTCAATTCCCCTTCAAATACCGTTATAAATTCTTCGGTCCCTTCTTTATGACCTTCCGAATTTAACTTTCCTTCTGTTTCAATTTCAACCGTATAGACTTCAAAGTTCCTATCATCTTGGAAAGGAAAAGAAGGATACACTTTATATCTTCCATTGTCTTCTGATAATACTTGAACATCATTTCGTAAAACAACTTTCGTATCCGGTTGCGGATTATTGATTAAAGAAGTAAAAGACACTTTCAAACCATTGGCAATTTTCCATATCGTTGTTAATGTTGGACTTGACTCTCCTCGTTCAATTTGTCCAATCATCGTTTTACTCACACCTGTTAATTGGGAAACCTTTTCTAAACTTAATTTTTCCTTCTCTCGTATTGTCTTTAAATTTTTCGCCAAAATAAGTTGAATTTCTTCCATAAGAAACACTCCTACAATATATACAACATAACGACCATAATGTACAATAAAAAGCACACGTTATATTGTTCTTTTCGGTCATTATAACATACAAAAAATAGGGGGTTTTGAAATGCCTATATTTTCTTTTTTATTATTTGTTTTTATAAGTAGCTTCACACCAGGACCTAACAATTTCTTAGCTATGACATACGCTAATCAACATGGTTTAAAAAGGAGTATGCAATTTTGCTTCGGAGTAGCTTTCGGTTTTTTCATCCTCACTTCATTATGTAGCTTCTTTAATATTGTACTAATTAATATCCTACCTATAATTGAATTCCCTTTAAAAATCTTAGGTGTAGCATATATGCTATATTTAGCTCTTAAAATACTCACAAGTAAAACTAGCATAAATTCCGATGAAAAATATAATAAAAATTTATTTACAGTTGGGATTTCCCTTCAGTTTATTAACCCTAAAGGAATACTATTCGGACTAACTGTAGTATCAACTTTTATTCTTCCTTACTACAATTCATATTCAAGTTATCTACTTTTTTCATTATTTCTAGGTGTAGTTGGATTAATGAGCACATTTAGTTGGACATTATTCGGTTCCATGTTTCAAAAACTTTTGTTGAAGCATACTAAATCATTTAACATCATTATGGCCGTTTTATTAGTTTTCAGTGCGCTTTCCATTATAACCAATTAAATTTCCTTTATTAAAAAAAAGAGGATTACTCAATAAAAGTATCCTCTTTTTGAGGCCGAGTGATTTTTCTGTTTCACTAAAATAAAATCTTTACTTAACTTTTCATACCACCAGTCTCTACGCTCAAGGTAATCCGTCATTCCTTTAAGTTGCGGCCTCTACTTTTTATCATTCATTTTAAAATCTCTTTATAATAATACAGAAAAATACGCTATAATATAAGTTATTGTTCTTTAGGAGGGGTTTAATGGCTGATAAGTATAAATTTTTAATTCTTGTTGTTACAGCATTTTTTTCTTTCTTTTCCTTAATAAAAGATTTCCGTAACACTTCAAAAAGTTTCTTTTGGGGAAGCTTTGCAATCCTAACAAGCTTTATATTATTATTAACTCACACTTTAGAATTAACTCCAATACTTATCTATTCAGCACAGATGGCTCTTGAGATTATTACAATTCCACGTAAATTAATTCTTCCATCTGTCACTGAAGCTGCTAGTTTTTGCTAACAATTCGTATATATAAAAAGTTTCAACTCTACATTTCTAATTATCTTTTCAAATATAATAGTGCGGTGTCTCCTTTCTAGAGAAACCGCACCCTATCAAAAATTCTTATTAAATTTTAAACTGACTCGTATACAGATCAAAGTAAAATCCTCTATCTTCCATGAGAGATTCATGGTTCCCTTTTTCCAAAATACTTCCATCTTTTATAACAAGGATTTGATCTGCTTTTTCAATCGTTTTCAGTCGATGAGCGATTACGAAACTTGTTCGATCTCTCATTAAATTGTTTAGTCCTTCTTGTATTTGTAATTCTGTTCTCGTATCAATATTAGATGTTGCTTCGTCGAGAATTAATATATCTGCATCTGCTAAAATTGCCCGTGCAATCGCAAGAAGTTGTTTTTGTCCTTGACTTAAATTCGATCCTTCTGAAGCAATTTTCGTTTCATATTGATTCGGTAAATGTTTTATAAAAGAATGTGCAGATGCTGCCTTAGCTGCATTGATTACCTCTTCATCACTAGCATCTAATCGACCATAACGTATATTATCCATAATCGTCCCAGCAAATAAATACGTATCTTGTAAAACTACTCCTATTTTACTTCGCAACGAATTCATATCATATTCTTTTATGTTTTTTCCATCAATATGAATTTGCCCTTGCTGTATATCGTAAAAGCGCGTTAGCAAATTAATGATTGTTGTTTTGCCTGATCCAGTTGGACCTACTAAAGCAATTGTCTCCCCTGGCCGCGCTTTAAGACTCACTTCTTTTAAAATCGTTTTATTTTCCTCATACCCAAATGAAACATTCTCGAGTGCAACATGTCCTTGTAAATTTTGTACAACGAATGCATCTTTTTTATTTTTGATTTCCGGTACTTCATCCATAATTTCAAAGACACGTTCCCCACCAGCCACTGCCGCTTGAATCGTATTCATTAAAGTTGCGAATTGACTGAGTGGTCTTGAGAATTGACGAGAATAATTAATAAAAGCTGCAATGACACCTACAGTTGTCATTCCATTTAAAACCATTACTGATCCAGTTCCAATTACAAGTCCCATACCTAAGTTGTTAATAAAGTTCATACTTGGAAAAATAAAAGCTGAAAATGTATCCGCCTTCGTTGCTGAAACTCTTAGTTGTTCATTAATTTTATTGAAATTTTGTACGGTTTTTTTTTCTTTCCCGTATAACGTTGTAACATCCGCTCCTGTTATAGCTTCCTCAATAAATCCATTTAATTCTCCTAAATCTTTTTGACGCTTTGCAAAGTTTTTGCCACTATAAGCAACTAGTTTTTTTGTAACGAAAAACATAATAGGTACTGTAATTAAAGTAACAATTGCTAAGATCCAATCTAATGCGAACATCGCAATCGCCACACCTATAAAAGTTAGCGCTGATGAAATAATTTGTACAACACTTTGTGTCAACGCTTGATTCAAATTATCTATATCATTTGTTACACGACTCATTAAATCCCCTTGAGAACGTACATCAAAGAACCGTAAAGAAAGTGTTTGGATTTTCTCAAAAATATCTTGTCGTATTTTTTGTATCGTTTTTAATGCAACATTAACCATTACAAATGTTTGTAACCAAGTTAAGAATACTGTTACACCGTAAATCGCGATAAGTAACAAACACATTCTCGCCGTACCGCTTAAATCTTTCGGTACAATATATTGATCGATAATTACTCCCATTAAATACGGACCTAATAACCCAAGTAACGTCGTAACAAACACTAAGAATATAATGAACGTAAGGGCAGCCTTTTGGTAGCCCATATAGTTCCATACTCTCATCACAGTTCCTTTCGTATTTTTAGCCTTCCCCATCTTTGATGCGTTACGCCCACCTTTATTAGCAAATTGCCCTTGAAAATTACGCATGTTCTTTCCCACCTTCCTTATACAAATTGCCACCTTGGGAAAGATAGATTTCTTGATAAACCTCGCATTGTTCTAACAGTTCTTTATGTGTACCATCACCAACTAATTCACCATTATCTAACACGAGAATTTTATCAGCATCTATTATTGATGAGATTTTAGAAGCAATTAATAATGTTGTTGTTCCTTTATATTCTCTCCTTAATGCTGATTGAATGTTAGATTCTGATTTAGCATCAACTGCTGATGTAGAATCATCTAATACAAGAATAGATGGCTTTCTCACAAGCGCCCTTGCAATGGATACACGTTGTTTTTGTCCACCTGATAAATTCGTCGCACCTTGTGTTACATGATATTGATAAGAATCTTCCAGTTTGTTAATAAACTCAGTCGCACAAGCTGATGAAGCCGCCACTTCCAGCTCTTCCTTCGTTGCATCTTCTTTTCCATAACGTAAGTTCTCTTCTATACTACCTGAAAACAACAATGCCTTTTGAGGTACGAACCCGATTGAACCACGAAGTTTTTGTAAATCGTATGCCTTAACATTTATTCCATCAATACATATTTCACCTTGATCAACATCGTATAAGCGTGGTAACAATTTTGCTAAAGTAGATTTACCACTTCCTGTAGAACCGATAACCCCTACTTTTTCACCTTTACATATGCGAAATGAAATATCTTTTAAAACATATTCATTATTTTTCGTATAACTATAACTAACATTTTTAAAATCAATATTCCCCTCAATTTCCTTAGGTACAAGCGCATTTGTTTCGCTCGTAATATCAACTTCAGTATTTAAAACTTGCTGTACTCGATCCGCAGACGGAAATGCTCGCGCGATTTGCATAAATACCATACTGATAGACATAAGTGACATTAAAATGATATTCAAATAATTTATAAACGCTAATATAGCTCCTACTTGAAGAGTCCCGTTAAATACTTTTTCTCCACCAATCCATAATGTTGCGACAATCCCTCCGCTTACAACTAACATTATGATTGGCATCATTAAGGAAATAAGCTGCACCGCTCGAATATTTATCTTCGTTAAATTTGTATTAACATTTCCAAACTGATTAATTTCATATTTTTGTCTTACATACGCTTTAATAACACGTACCCCAGATAAATTTTCTTGTAACTTTGTATTCACTTTATCTAATGCTTCTTGCACCTTTTTGAACGTCCCGCTCGCTTTACTCGCAATGAATATAATCGCAAGTAATAAAATTGGAACGACTACGAGTAATATAGGAAATAACTCGCGTGCTGTCACAAAAACAATTATGATACTTCCGATAAATAACAAAGGACCACGAACGAGAACACGTAATGTCATCGTCATCGCCGATTGAATAGATGTAATATCATTTGTCACTATCGTTAATAACTTTCCAGTTCCAAACGAATCACGATTTTCACTAGAAAATGTTTCTATTTTCGTAAACACATTTTTTCGTATGTCAGTAGCGAAATTAACAGCTGCTTTTGTAGAATACATCATACACCCAAGCCCTCCAACTAAACCGAGTGCTGCAGCTCCTATCATAAGAAGTCCCATTTTTATTACATAATTCATATCCCGATTTGCTATCCCAACATCAATAATATGTTGCATAATAGTCGGTTGAATTAAGTCCATCGCAACCTCAAGTACCATAAATAGTGGTCCAATAATAGCGAAGAACATGTATGGTTTTAAATACTGTAATAATTTACGAAATGATTTCATACATAATCTCCTTTTCCCATGAAATTACTCCCGAATAACTCATATCCCTCCTTATTTAAGCGCTGTAGTTTGTAATTTCTTTCTTATTCCTATTATATTATGTAAATTAATATTTAACATTATTAAATGATAAGCATTAATGACTTTACGGTCAATAAATGTGCTTTTTATTATATACATATAAAAACCGCATTCCTAATGAAAAGAATACGGTTTTTCATCTATATTTTTTCAGTTGTAAACTCTAAAAACTCAGTCTCAAATCCATTATTTTTAGACGGACTACACGTGTAAAAACCTATTTTAATAGGCTTATTTCCTATATCCTCCATCAAATGAGCGATTCTTATTTGTTCTCATTGGTGGATCTTCTTCACATATATTGTATAATCACCACGTTTACGAACAATTCGAAAACGAAGTTGCTCGTTAGCTAATTCTGTCGGAAAGTCTTGCGTGGACCAATCGGAATATCCATTATTCGTTACGACAGCTCCTAAATGAGATGGACCATCTGGAATATATTCTAATGAAGTTTTCAGCCAACACTTTTCCGAAACCATAACAAAAAGACCAGCTTGATCGAATTTTGAATTTGGATTCATACGCAATTGAACTTCAGCTTGAAAGTCTGTCATCGTCTCTGTATAAAATACATGACCATTCATTACTTCGAATCCATAATGTGTTTTAAGCCAAAAATCTGTTTCGGCTTTCGAGCGGACAATAAGCGCATGATTGTTATTAAGCTTATAATATTCAGGTACATTCATTATAGTAAGTTGCTCAATATGTTCTGGTATATGTGATATTTTCATAGTTCCTCCCTAATAAAGCATCTATATACACATTTAAAATTCTACTAATACTGGGAATTTATAACCTTTCAAATCCAACTCTCTATTACTTCGAACCATTAAATACTTACTTGATTGTAATTCTGTAAACTGTACATCCTCAACCCCTAATTGATCTGGAGAGAAGTAAAATTCGATTTCTGTAAATCTTTCAGCGATCTCCCCACATATTTCATCTAAAACTGGAATTACTGGTGCAAACACTCCATATAATTTCAACTTTTCATTATCTACTTCATACACAATTAGAGCATCTAGTTTCTCTGAATAATACAATTTCTCATTCCATTCCGAATTGTACATATTCAAATAAAACGAAGGATGGAAGTTTAATGTTGAAAAATTATTTGAAAGTCTTTGGCTACTATCTATAGTTTCATGTATTAATTTTCTATCCTCTTCCATATAATAATCTAGCTCTCTAAGTAAGGAATCATTATTATTCTTTTTATCATATGGAATAGTCATCAAATACTCCTGCACAACTTTAAAACCATATGATGTATATAGTTCAGGTTTTTCCGTAAACAATAATGTGCATTCACATTTCTTATCGATTTCTTCTATCATTTTACTCATTAATTGCGTCATGAGTCCTTGTCTTCGAAAATTAGGGTGTGTCATTACCGATTGAATGCCTGCTGCATTTATTCTTTCACCATTCACTAGCAATGGTAACGAGAATACCGCAACGTTTGCAATCGCTTTATCTTCTTGTAAAAATGATAAAGCTTTATATGTATCATCCCAATAACCTCTCTCTGAAAAATCATGCAATGTTTGACTTGGAATCCCAAACACTTCTTCAAATAAAGGAAATAACTGCTCTCTTTTCGGTTCTTCTAAAAGAAGTTTTTCAAAACTTTCAACATTCCCCATGTTGTCCCTCCATATGTTAATTCCATCAAATTAGATATAGTTGTAGAACCTGCTCTTAAAGTAATAGGTCTTACCAATCAATATACTATCATAAAATATAAAAAAAAAGTCTAATTAATTTTATGTTTCGACTATTCGAAAATAAGTCGAATAAAAAGATATTAAGATTTTTGAATATTAATAAGTTTATAATATAAAAATAGCGCTTTCTAATTCGTTTTTACTAATAGAAATGCACCATTTATAAAAAAATATTTTTTATTATTTTTTCCCTTCTAGTCTTTCCTTCGTATTCATTTCTTCTCCTCTCATTCGCTTTTCAAATGTATTTCTCCAACTTGTAGAAAGTGCATGTACTTCTAAGATCCTCTTTGTCCCTTCCAAATTTTGTTTTTCCTTATGCATAATACGATTAGCAAAAGCTACTGTCACACCTTTTAGATCCGACTTCAGTAACTTTAATGTATCAGCAGGTGATACCCATCCTTCTTTTAATACGCGAAAATAAAACCCTGTATATCCTGTTTCTTGAAAATATAGTGGTAACTTCGGGATATTGTATTTCTTAGCTAATTTAAAACAAGGTTGCCTTGGCTGCGTTACTTGTACAATTGCTTCTCCAATTTGAAATGTATCACCAATACAAACATCCTCTTCACACATACCACTAATTGTTATATTTTCTCCGAATGCTCCATATATAAGTACTTGATTCAACTCTTTTTCCCAATATCCATAATGTTCTCCCGAATACACACAAACCGCTTTATCTACTCCACCATGATGAACTAAATCCGCTTGACCATCTCCATTAAATTTTACAAAGGATAAAAACACCGGTTCTTTTACTTGTTTCTTATTTATTCCTGTATGAATTACCTTTCCTCCGTATGTAACCTCTTTCGGTAACCCTATATTTAAAGATAATAATTGGTATTCATTAGCCATTCTATTTCCTCCTTTAAGATTGTTCCATGTATTTTCTCACTCGATTTATTTTCACTACTATCTCTTTTAGATGATTATAAAACCTAAAAAATCATTGTTAAATCCAATTATTTATATAATAATAATAGGTAAAACCTATTATTATACTTGAGGTGATCCAAATCGAATTACGACAACTTGAATATTTTTTAGCTGTTTCAAAAGAATTGCATTTCACAAAAGCAGCTGAGAAATTAAATATTTCACAGCCTTCACTAAGTCAACAAATACGTGCATTAGAGCATGAAGTTGGAATGCCCCTTTTCGATCGAATTGGTAAAAAAATATCTTTAACCGAAGCTGGGAGGATTTTATTATTACATAGTAAAACAATTTTTCATGAAGTTGAACAAGCCCGTTCTGCTATTCAAGATTTAAACGGATTACAACAAGGTTCCTTAACAATTGGATCATTATTAACCGTCGTAAATTACTTACTACCACCAGCTATTTTAAATTTTAATAATTTATATCCTAATATAGAACTTTCTGTATTAGGACTTCGCACAGGAGATATTCGTGAAAAATTATTACAAAACGAACTAAATATTGGCATTACATTTCTACCGGTGCAAGATAAAGAAATTATTTCTACCCCTCTCTACAAAAGTGAACTTATAATAGTCGTACCAACTGGTCATCAATTAGCTGAACATAATCATGTATCTATTGCTGAATTGCAGAATTACCCTTTAATTCTTTTACCTAAAAATTTCTTTTTAACCGAATTAATTACATCCCATTGTCAAAAATTCAACTTTAAACCAAAACCAATTTTAGAAATTAGTACAATGGAATCTTTAATCCAAATGGTTTCAAAAGGCATGGGAATTACAGTTTTACCAAAACCGTATATAGACTTTTTACAAAATAAAAACATCCAAGCTATTAAAATAGAAAATCCTACTCCAACAATAGAAATAGGGCTTATTTATAGAAAAGATAAATATATGTGTGCTGCAACTCGAGAATTTATTAAACAATTGAAACTAACCGTACATTCTTTACAAAATTAAACGAACAAAAGAGATTATCCTATGAAGTCATTTCATAACGACCTAGTAGAATAATCTCTTTTCATAATGAAATAAAGTATTAACTATAAATTTTAGTGTACCTTTTTGGAAATTGGAATATATTTTGTGAAATAAGCCCCAACTAACAATAATACGATTGAAAATAGCACTGTCAACATACCGCCGAACTGAAACCAATATGCGAACAAATTAAAAATTGCAAGTGAAAAGAAACAAATTGAAGTTAATGCACTCTTCAATCCTTTTATTTCTGCTTTTTTTCTTTTTTGATACGCAATATACATGGAAACGGCTAAAAAAATGATAAAAACAATCATTAATAAAATGTTTAGCATCGGTAATCCCTCCAGTATAAATAACCTTCCTTCGGTGCTACCATATTACCCCATTTACCCTTTTGGAATCAATTTATTATTCTCTTCTCTCCAAAAATCAGTATAAGTTTTATTTTCAAAGTTCACATTCACCTCAGAAAAAGGAAGACTCCCTCCAACCTCCAACGAGTACCAGTCATTTAAAAGTGGAGACCCAAAACAAATATTCATTGTGCATTCATGCAAATCAAATAATACGGAATGTAAAGTTCCAAACCATTCTTCATAATTATGCACCGTCAGCCCGGCAGGATATTCTTTTTGTACTAATCCTTTTAAAGACTCTATACTCACTTGTTCATTTCGATTTAAATGTTCATACAATGTGTGATATCGGTTTGTAGATTGTTCTAATCTTCTACTATTCAGTTTTTGAATAGGTAAACTAATTGCATGGTTTGTTGATACGATAAAATCTTGGCTTTCCTCAACAATTGTGATTATTGATTTATATCCATCAAATATTTCAATACATACTGCATCTACAGGATCGGCTACTATTAGATTCATATTACTAGCAATTGGTATTTCTTCTATTAGTGACTTAGCCTCCTGCACATTTTTGCATTTCTCCAATAATACTCTAATGACCGCAAAACATTGTAAACCACTTACCGCTGGCTTTCTTAAACCCGCAATATTTCCAACCGGTTGACCACATGCTGAAAATGTAACAGATAATCCATGCTCGTTAACTCCTTCCGTTCGGCCAAAATATTGAGTAGAAAAGCCACTATGTGCATATGCACCTTCAACATGAGTCGAACAAAAACGCATATCATCTATTACTGGTGACAAATCATAGTTTCTTAATACATAAGTATGCTTTAAATCTGTCTTTTTAGGTAAAACAGCACAATGGCTACAACCTGCTTTTAATAGTGTTTGATAATAATACATCATATTTTCAGATGGAATTTTTAATACTTCACAAAACCCTTCAATCTCTTCATTAATTCCTGGACAATAATTATGTAATATGTTTCTAGATTCTGTCCAATGCTGATGCGATATTAAATTTTCTTTCTGTATAAATTGCGGAATAAGGTAAGGATGTTGTTTTACAAATTCCCCTTGTTGCTTACCGATTTCATAATGACTTCCTTTTAGCGATGAAAAATACCCCTTTACTTGATACATCTAATTCCCCCTTATTGAATTTATCCATATTGTACCAAATAAACTGTATTCATTCTTGATGTTTTTTACTGTCTTTCAAATCAAATACGGCTGGAATAAAGCGAACAGTTATAAAATAAAAACTAGGAAACTGTAATCTTTAACAGTTCCCTAGTTTCCTTCATACTAAATGATTCCCTCTTCCACCATCGTTTCTGCAATTTGCACCGAGTTCCACGCCGCACCTTTTAATAAATTATCGGAAACGATCCAAAGATGGAATCCGTTTGGTGTATCAGGATCTTTTCTAATTCTACCGACAAATGTATCTATTTTCCCTTCTGCGTATAATGGCATTGGATACAGCTGTTCACTAGGGTTATCCTGCAAAATAACACCTGGTGCATCAAACAATACTTCTTTAATTTCTGCAACAGTTGCTTCTTTTTCAAGCTCTATATAAACCGATTCTGAGTGACCTGATATAACTGGAACACGCACACAAGTAGCTGCCATTTTCAAGTTTGGGTCTTCTAAAATTTTCTTCGTTTCTTGTATCATCTTTACTTCTTCAAAGGTGAAATCATTATCCGTGAATATATCTACTTGAGGAAGTACATTAAATGCAATTGGATAATGTTTTTTATCTTTTTTCGCTGGTAATATAGTACTCTCCACTTCTTCACCTGCAAGTATTGACTTAGCCTGTTCTTTTAATTCTTGAATTGCATGAATACCAGAACCCGATACAGCCTGATAAGTGGAAACGATAATTCGTTCTAATCCGAATACTTTTCGTATTGGCTGAAGAGCTGTTACCATCTGTAATGCTGAACAATTCGGAACTGCTATTATCCCTTTATGTTCCTTTAAAGTGTGCGCATTCACTTCCGGAACAACGAGCGGTACATCATGTGCCATTCGGTATTTACTTGTGTTGTCAATGACGATGGCACCACTAGAGACAGCTTGATTTACAAATTGTCTAGAAACTTCTCCTCCAGCGCTAAAAAAGGCAATATCTACCCCTTCAAAGCTATTTATTTTTGCTTCTTGTATAATGATCTCTCGCCCTTTAAATTGTACTGTCTTACCAGCCGATCTTTTTGACGAAAGTAACGTAACTTCAGTTATATTAAACTTTGTTTCTTTTTCTAACAGTTCAATAATTTTCTGACCTACTGCACCCGTAGCCCCAACAACAGCTACATGATAGCCCTTTTCACTCATCTTTTCTCCTCCAATATTAAATGAATAAATATTTCTACAATTTCATTTTATAAGGAATTTAATCATTTGGAAAATTGAAATACGTGATATAATCATTCACAAATCATGATAATAAAAGAGGGATTGCTTATGGAAATGAGACATGTTAAAACATTTTGTGCGATTGTTAAGTATGGTAGTTTTTCTAAAGCTGCTCATGCATTAGGTTATGCGCAATCTACAGTTACAGCGCATATGAAAGCATTAGAGAACGATTTACATATTCCTCTTTTCGATCGGTTAGGAAAAAAAGTACTTCTTACAAAAGCAGGTCATCAATTTCATCCTTATGCTTTAGAGTTACTTGCAATTTATGAAAAGGCGCAAGAAATCCCTCAAAATACCGATCAATTAGAAGGTACATTGAGTATTACATCAAACGAATCATTAGCAGTATATCGTTTACCACAATTATTACGTACTTACAAACAGAAAAATCCGAAAGTAAATATCGTACTTGAAACAAACACAAATGAACAAGCATTACAAAAATTACGTGAAGGAGAAACAGACGTTGTCTTCATAATTGGAGAAAGTATAGAACATAATGATTTTATTACACGTACTTTTAGTAATGAAACATTTGGATGGATTTTACCTCCCCATTACTGTATACACTCTAACCCATTTTATTTATTAAAGGATACTCAGTTTATTTTTACCGAACAAAGCTGCGGTTATAGACCAATGGTAGATCGTTTTTTACGTCAAA
The DNA here is from genome assembly GCF_003812125.1 of Bacillus sp. FDAARGOS_527. Classification (NCBI taxonomy): domain Bacteria; kingdom Bacillati; phylum Bacillota; class Bacilli; order Caryophanales; family Bacillaceae; genus Bacillus; species Bacillus sp. FDAARGOS_527. Next base: position 1,595,803 of record NZ_CP033795.1, on the reverse strand, counting down.
GCGGGAATATTCCAGCTAAAACATTTGAAACGTCCAACGTTGAAGTTATTAAACAATCTGTTATGTGTGAGTTAGGAATTTCAATTCTTCCTTACATCGTTGTACAAGAAAGTTGTCAAAAAGAGCAACTCTGTTTTCAGCCTATTGAAACTCCAACAGTTATTCAAAGCCATGTAATCTATCATAAATCTAGATGGATTTCCCCTGTAGTACAGTCGTTTCTTTCACTATTAAAGGTTATGAAAGTATAAAATAATATGAAAGAAAACATGAGTTGAAATCCTTTAAAGAATATCAACCCACGTTTTCTTTACTACCACTTATATAGTCATCTTCTTTTTATTAGGTGATGTTTTTTCTTTAACTAGAACAAATATGATTGGAAGGACAAGTAAACTAGCAATTGCACAGATTGTTCCTAAAGAAAAAAACGGAAATCCATTACTTATGGCAAGTGACGCTACGCCAGAAGCAATAGTCATCCCAATATACATGGCAGAGCTATTTAATGCCATTATAGTCCCTCGCACAGCTGGTTTTAATTCTGAAATTAGTGCCGTTAATGATGCTTGTCCAAATCCAATAAATAAACTCCAAATAATATGTACAATAATTGCAATTACTAGATTTTCTGTGGAAAGCGAGAATAACATTACACTAATTGAGGATACAATGCTCGCAATGACTATAACACTCTTCTTTCCTATTTTATCAGCTAACTTCCCACCCAAAATGTTACCAGCTACACTACCAACTCCCGCCAAAAAGATTACAATACCTATTTTACCAACGGAAAGTCCAAAATTATCCCCATAATAAACACCTATGTATGAAAACATGCCGTGTAATCCAATTGTCCATAGAAAAGTTGCTAATAATGCAAATAAAACTGATATATTTACTACAGTCATTTTCAATGGTGCATCCACCGTTTCCGTTAAAGAAACATGCACATCCTCTCTCTCTTTTTCATTTCTTAATATGTGATTAATTAGTAATGTCAGAAATAAAGTTAAAAGTCCTATACTATAAAATGTCCATTGCCAATTTCCTATTTCAGATAAAAATGCGCCTATAGGTACTCCAATGACTGTTGAACCTATCATTGCTCCCATAATTGTTCCCATCGCTTTTCCTCTTGACTCATATGTAACTTTATCTCCCACTAATGCAAAAATACTTGGCATAATCATTGCACCAGATAAACCTGTTAGACCGCGAAATAATAAAAGAATTTCAAAATTCTTCGCTAATCCCGTACAAAATGTAGAAATAGAAAAAATAATAAACCCTATTATAATCATACGTTTCCTTCCAACTCTATCAGACATCATTCCAAATACGGGTGCAGTTATTCCATAACAAAGTGCATAAATAGTAATTAATAACCCTCCACTCCCATCAGGGATACTAATTGTTTCTGTAATTACTGGTAATAAAGGTGCCACTAATAATGAATCTAATCCAACAAAAAAAGCTACAATTGCCAAAATACGTATCATTGACTTTAACTCCATATATAACTCCCCTTTATTTCATATATGAAATAATTATTTATTATTATCCCTTCTTTAATTTTCACTGTACTAGTTTTTATTTCACATATGAAGTATTTATATAAATAGAAATGTAACAGAATGTTACATTTTTACTATATTTAATTCAAGTGCTTCTTCCACTTTAATAATAGAGCCTCTAAAAGCCCCTCTTCTTCTTTCGTAAAACAACCACAATTCTCTTTTAAAAAATCACTATATTGCACATCTACTTGCTTTTTCGTCTCTTCACCTTTTTTAGTTAAATATACGAGCGTTTCACGTTGATCATTCGGGTTCTTCTCTGTCATTACGTAACCATCACGCTTCATCCGTTGAATCATTGTCGTCATATTACTTGGAACACATCCCATGTTTTCAATTAACTTTGACATAGATACTTTCCCAGATTTTGCGAGTACTTGAATCACTCCAAATTGTACGTAACTTATATCATACTGTTCAATTGCTTTATCTAGATTTTTTTGGAGTAAATGATAAACATCACGAATATTACCGTAAAGCTCTCTGTTATTCATATGTAAGCCCCTCTAATTTATTTCATATATGAATCATATTCCCATTTATTTCTTGTGTCAACAAAAACACCTTTGTAATTATAACAACAAAGGTGTTTCAAAATCAGCATATCTCTTATTTATTAGCCTGTCCCCCACCTGCAATTAATTTACTACCTGAATATGTACCTTTTTGCATAAACACTTGATTAATTAACTCTTTTTGTTCCGCTTCTGACATTACTCCTTTTCCTTCTCCTAAATTCCCGCTTTGTAATTTCCAAATCTTATTATGATCCGCATCCATCTTTTCATATTTTCCTTGTTTCCATCTCTCTAAAATGTCTGCATATGTAGTTCCTTGTACTAGATCATTACTTTTTACAATATCAAGCAAACTTTCAATTCGTTCTTGTGTAATAAAAATATAACCCCATTTTTGATCAGCCTTCGTTTTTTGATGCGCCATTTCATGTAACGCTGTCTGTATTTTCTCATCTGTCCATTTAAAATTTTTATTAAAGCCGCTATTTGGTAATGAATGATTGCCATTTTCTAAAACCTTTGCATCTTCAGCTTTTACATTACTATCAGCCAGCACTTCTGCTGCCGGAGCAGCGGGTGATGCCTTTTTCGCAGCTGGTTTACTATTATTCAAATAATACAGCATACCATATGTTAAACCTACTCCGATTACCGCCATGCCAGCTATAATTCCAATTATTTTAAAGAATGTTTTCATCTTGCTTGTTTCCTCCCGCATATCTCATTCATAATATCTATTTATCAAAAACAGATGCAGCATCTCTTTTTTCGCTGCTTACTACAATTTTTTCATACTAGTCAACATAAACATAACTTTTACTTTCTAGAAATGTAGCAACTCCATCCTCATCGTTACTTTTAGCAATAACTTTAGCGACTGCCTTTAATTCCTCAACAGCGTTACTCATCGCTACACCAATCCCACACTTCTCTATCATTTCCATATCATTGTAGTCATCTCCAAAAGCAATAACTTCAGATACGTCTCGATTTAAGTGCTGTAGAACATATTGAATACTATTCCATTTTGAAACTTCTGCATGCATAATTTGACACAATGTCCCATCATCTGTAATGACTCCCCTGCATTCATCAGGCAATTCTTTAATGAATTCTTTGTTTATTGAACCTTTAGTACAAATAATTGCTTTAGAAGCTTTTTCAAAGTTCAAATCTCTTACATCCATAATTTCACATGGTACATTACCAAAATAATCAGTTACATCAAAATTGGAATACAACTTATCACCTATTTCAAGGCAAATTTCATGAAGATTATACTTGTTTGCTATTTCTATGATTTCTAAAATGTTATTTTTAGAAATCTTCATTTCATATAAAATATCATTCCCTTTTAGTACTAGAGCCCCGTTATAACAAATGATAATCTCACTCTTTAACACGTCGGGAATATACTGTTTTATAGCTCTTGGCGGCCTTGCTGTAGCAAAAATCAATTCGTCTCCATTATTTTTACATTCCCTTAAAATATTAATAGATTTCTCTGAAATTGTTTTATCACTTCTTAATAAAGTCCCATCAAGGTCTGAAATAATAATCTTTTTCATACTTATCTTTATTCTCCTTTCACAAATAATAATTCGAAATATTGGTTATTTTTTGGATCACCAGCGCTGCTGCGGATAGTTAATCTCAACTTTCTTTTTTTCTCAATTTAATTCCAAATATCATTTCCATTTGTTATATATTTTTTATTTCATGAAGTACATACATATTTCCTTATATTGTATTTCTTTTCTTTAAAAATTGAAAGATTATTCTGTCAAAAAAACACTATCTTTTCTAAATACTAATTCCACTCAAAGCATTTCATTTTAATTTTATAAAAATAAATGATAGCCTTATATTTAAAGGAGATGAATAAATATGAGTTTATTGCATAACGGTTTAACTTTTTTAAACTTTGATGATACGTATTTATTACAAAATAAACTACATTCTTATTCACATGAAGATATTGATTTTACTCATTTAGAACACGCAAATCTATATTGCGAAAACACTTCTTTAATGCATATAAAAAGAGCATTAAATCGTAGAAAGAATAAAGGAATTACTTTTATAGGTTCTGGAAATTATCATTATGTATCTTATTTATTATTAGAAGAAATAAACAAGCCTTTTACCCTTATACTATTTGATCATCATACTGATATGAACTTACAGGGAGCAAATGAACAAACTCTTATTTCCTGTGGATCTTGGGTATCATTTTCTCTTCGAAATAATGATAATTTAAAGAAAGTAATCATTATTGGGCCTTCTTCTCTTACAATTCATTCTAATGATTGTCCATACGTAGAAATTTTTCCAATTGATATATCACATGAAGTATCCATACATACAATACTTTCACATATTCATACAGAAACAATATATGTAAGCATTGATAAAGATGTTTTAGATCCAAAAGTTACTATTACCAATTGGGATCAAGGGCACATGAAATTATCTAGACTTTTACAATTTATTCATTCTCTAATTATGAATAAATCTATTTATGGTATTGATATTTGCGGTGAACTCCCAGTTTATCCTTCTCAACTTTTCTTACCTAAATATAAAAATGCTATTCAGAAAAATGAACAAGCAAACTTACAAATTTTAAAAACAATTTATGAAACGAACTTACATATTCAATATGCGTAAAAAGAACGAGTACCTTATAAGGTACTCGTTCTTTTTATGCACGCTTTTCTTTTAACCACTTCGTAATCGCATCTAACCTCGAAACATCAAAACGATTCTCTTCACACACATGTAAACTGTTTAAGTTATTTACAATTTCTAGTTCATTCGTTTTTACACTTTTCGCTTCAATTATTTTGCAGTAACCGTCTGTAACAGTATTTAAATTTTCATAATAACGTTGAAACGATTTTGATATATGTAAATGTTTTTCAAAATTTCTTCTTCTTTTTGTCTCATCAGATTCTTTCCGTTTTCTAAGTTCTTCATCATTCGTATATAAATAAAAATATTGATCAGGAAAACCAATTTCCCTATTAATCAGCTTTTCTTTATAAAAGTTTTCTATTAAAGATAATGGCTGATCAAATATTTCAAAATGGAAACACCAATTATAACTAAGCGGCTGATAAATGTCTCCATCAAGTATTATTAATTTATATTGCTCTGACTTCTGCATTGCTATTTTCCAGCGCTCTACTTGTTTTTCAAAATACCATGTTCTATGTTCATTTTTTGGTCTTTCAAATAATAAATTCACTTCAGGTATAATATAAGCACCATAATTCTTTTCTAACTCACGACACGTTGTGCTCTTACCAACCGCACTCGCTCCCTCAAACGCTATAATCCCCATAGTTTCTCCCTCTTTCATTAACTAAAATCTCTTTGTTTCGCTTTTCTCCCCCATAACTGTTTCCATAAAACAATTGAAGCGATGGAGAGCATTATAGTTGTAATGATACTCCCTTCAATTCCGAACGAGCCTCCATGAAGGAATTCCGATCCACTTGTTACAGGTTTAAAAAGTGGTGTAGAATACATTGTCATTCCACTAACTGCAAAACCAAATACGTTATATTGTGCCCAATTCCAAATGGAATGCCATGCGCATATCCCCCAAAGACTACTGTCTTTCAAAACGTAAAAAGCTGCAAACACACCAACTAATATTATATTCGATATTGAAAGAATTGTAATACCTGGATTTAGTAAATGAAGAAAACCAAATAAAAATGAAGTTACAACAATACCGATCCATATACGGCTTCTAACAGAAAGAACTGGAAATAACCAACCCCGAACAACAATTTCTTCTGTTGCACCTTGTACCAAAAAAGCAACTAAAGATCCCACAATTCCAAGTATAGCGGTTGGTGTAATGTGTTGCATTTGTAGTTGTACATTTCCAGTTAATAAAAGTAGCATGACTGGTATTGAAATAAAAACAAAACCTATTAATGCACCTCTTAAATATTTTCTTATCCACTGATTTCTCCAAAACCCAATGGATGAAATTGATCTTTTCTCTACAAATCTAATCCATAAAAAAACAAAAAATATAGCTCCGCCAAACGTCAATATCATTTCAATATCACTATAAATTGCTTTCATTAAAAGCGTTTCTGCTTTCGGTAAAAACAACATAAATAACATGAACAATTCACCTAAAGTTAAAAATACAATTGCAAGTATAACAGCGAATACTGGATGAACTTTTCTTCTTCCTTCTTTGGCTGCTTCAATTATTTTAAATTTATTGGACTGCAATATTCTCGCCTCCTTAACAAATACATCAACACTATTCTTATACTATATATCGATTCACTAATACAAATTTTCAATAAAAATGTTCTTAGTTTAGCATAAACCAAAATTAGGAATAATATATAAATAAAAGAGATGTTTTTGTGTCTTTTACCATCCTATTTCACACTGGTATTACCAGCACTTGCTATTTCCCACCATTTGTTGTAAGATAGTAATTAAGGTCAATTTAACAGTATATTTTCTTTGCATATTATCAAGTATCAATAAGGAACATTTTATATTCCTTATGGGTTTTTGATAATATGTGAAATTTTATTTTTCATTCAAATAAGGCCGAACATATTGTAATCTTTTTAATTTTTAGGAGGCATTACCATGACATTAACAGGTAAAGTAAAATGGTTTAACAGCGAAAAAGGTTTCGGTTTCATCGAAGTTGAAGGTGGCAACGACGTATTCGTTCACTTCTCAGCTATCACTGGCGACGGCTTCAAATCTCTTGACGAAGGTCAAGAAGTTAGCTTCGAAGTTGAAGACGGTAACCGTGGACCTCAAGCTAAAAACGTTGTAAAGCTATAATTCAAACAATAAAAAGGTTGTTACCAGCACGGTTAACAACCTTTTTAATATATAACTAAAATTTTTTACATAAAAGGAGTGGTTACATGTATCGCAATCGAAAGAACGATGTAGCAGAAGTACCACCAGAACAAACCCCTGTCTGGGAATGTGAAGCAGAGGATTGTTTAGGATGGATGAGAAAGAACTTTTCATTTGAAGAAGAGCCTAAATGCCCTTTATGTAAAAGTAGCATGAAAAGCGGAGAACGTTTATTACCTAAGTTAGGTTAATTTTTTACTTAACCCCTCTTATTTAAGAGGGGTTTTTTATTATAAATTTAAATCTTCAACATCCGTTCGAACTATAGAATACAATAATGCATCATGTTGCTTATTTCCTTGATGAATATATCCACGTAATAATCCTTCTTTATGAAAACCTATTTTACATAACATTTTACAAGAAGTAACATTTTCAGGGTATGTAATAGCACCAATTCTAAATAAGCCTAAATCTTGAAATCCATAACGAATAATTTCCCTGGCTGCTTCTGACGCATAACCATTCCCCCAATAACGAGGATGTAAGTCATATCCAATTTCAGATCGTTTACTCCATAATTGTAAATTATTTAATCCAATTGTACCTATTAAAGTATTTGTTTCTTTTAATACAATCCCCCATCGTATTGCCTTTTTCTCAAAGTAATTTTTTAAAAAAGATTCAATCATACGTGAAGCTTGTCCAAACTCTGTAAAAGAATTCATACCGTAATAACACGTTACCTCATCCAATGAAAAGATTTCATATATTTTTTGACAATAAGATTGTTCTATTTCAACTAAACGCAAACGTTCTGTTTCTAATATAGGAAATGCCATAGGATCACTCCTTTCTTTCTACTTATTCATTATAGCAGAAAACATATTTATAATTAGGAAAGTCCTCAATGTCCCATTAATCAAATATTTCAAGAGTAGCCTACCCTCTTAATTCAATACGAACTAAGAGTAACCCTTCTTGCATTTACATGATGCGAAAAATAAAGAGATGATCATAGTACATTGATCATCTCTTTATTCCATACTCACTTTTCCCTTCTAAAACAACACCCTACCCCATACATTTATGGTAAAATATAGTCAATACATTATTTTATTGTGGAGGTGTAAATTTCCTTTGTATATATTCATCAGCTTATCCCTCTTACTCATATTACTCATATTTTTATTCGCAAAAAAGTTCACTCCAAACTCATTCATGATGACTAGTTTTAAAGGCAATAGCTTTAAGACATTTTCAATCAGCATTTTAATCGCCGCTACTCTTTCTCTTTCATATGGAATCTATCACGCAGCAACATATCAACCTAAACATTTAGATATCACATTACAAAATCAAAACTTTACTGTTTTCGGTAACGTTGGAGAGCTTGGATATTTCTCAGAAGAATTATTAAAAAAAGATACAGAAGTTAAGCTACATTTTGCCTCTTGGAAACCAATGCAATTAAATAATCCAGAAATAATAGTAAACTATCCTTCAGGTAAACAGGAAACATGGAAACCGAACATAACATTACTTCCTGCCAATAAATTAAAAGAGAAACATGGTATAAAAGAGCTTTATCAACTCTCATCATATTCATTTAAAGAATCCGGTAATATAACATTAACGATTACTGAGAATCATACAACGAATAAAAAGATCTCAATTCAAGTAAAATAAATAAAATGTCCCTCCGTTATATTGGAGGGACATTTTATTTATATATGTATGCTATATTAATTTGTCGGTTCATTTAATGTTGCAATTATCTTATTTGCAGTGTTCTTTCCATTTCCAATACACGCACCAATACCGACACCGTAATATGAGGCACCTGCTAAGTATACATTAGGATATAGATCCGTCATTTTTTCTTGTAATGTTTGAACTGCTTGATTATGTTCTAAATGATATTTCGGCATTAAATCTTTCCATTTTGTCACTTCAACTACTTCTGGTTCACCTTTAATTCCGAGACTCTTTTCAATATCATATAAAGCGACTCGTACTAGTTTTTCTTCATTATAATTTTTAATCGTTTCATATACCGGATTCGTACTCTTATAAAACATTCTCACTAATAGCTTTTGGTTTCCAGATGTATGTTTCCACTTCCGGCTTGTCCATGTACAAGCATCACAATGTAAATCACTGTTTTCTGTTACGATAAATCCTGTGCCGTCCGCTGGTAATTGTTCATCTAGTATGTCAAATCCTAAGTAAATACTTATAAGTGATGAATTTTTAAATGTATGAAACTGCTCGTTTAACTCATTAGACTGTAATAAACTTTCTGCGATATCATGCGGAGTTGCTAAAACAACATAATCAGCTTGGATTGATTCGTGATTTGCAAAGGAGACTTCATAGCGATTACCTTGTTTACTTACAGCTGTCGTTACAACACCCTTCTTAACAACCGTCTCAGTCAGCACTTCTTCTAAACGATCAATAATCGTAGATAATCCACCTTTAAATGATACGAACTTTTTGTTTCCTGCTGATTGAAACTGCTTTTTATTCTCTTCAAAACCTTTAATAATACTTCCATATTTATTTTTATAATCCAGTAAATACGGTAGTGTAGACGCCATAGTAAGCTCATTCAATTTACCAGAATATACACCTGAAAGCACCGGAGCAATTTGTCTTTCTACTAACTCTTTTCCTAAAAAGCTTTCTAAAAATACAGCAAGAGAAGTATCTTTTGTAAACTCTTTATTTTTCGTTATGAAATCTTTTAAAGCAACAATTTTCCCTTTCGTTGATACTAGCGTACTGCTAAACAACGATCGGGCACTCATCGGTATCCCAAATATAGTATCAGAAGGAATTGGATGTAAAATATTATCCGAATATATGTAAGAAATACCCGTTTCATTATATACCATTTCTTCTTCTAAATTTAAATCTTTTATAAGCGGCATGACATGTTCATTACGAGCAACGATAGAATCTGCTCCGGATTCCATAATAAAATCCTTTTCTTCTACACTATGGATTTTCCCACCTAAGTACTCTTCTTTTTCTACAAGGATTAAATTTAAATCTATATTATAATCCTTTTTTAATTTTTCTAAATAAAACATAGTAGAAAGTCCCGTTATACCTCCACCGATGACAACAACTGTTTTCATATGTATTGCGCTCCTAACCGATACAATTAATAATTCCTTTATTATTATACCCAAAAGTCCTTATATTCGACTAGCAACTTGCGCATTCTGTAAGAAATTAGACAATATATCCGAATAAATTTTTGGTTGATCATTATGTACTAAATGACCGGCAAACGGAATAACGGCAATATGAATATTTCCGTTTAATTGTTTGAACGTTGTAACAGCTGTAACTTCATCTTCTGAATCTCCCCCAGCAATACAGAGTGTAGGTATTTGAAGATTCGCTACATCACCAGTTTCATCGAAAGGATACCAATCTTTAACTTGCCACGATTCAAGCAATGCTTTCCAATCACTTTTTTCATGAATTTGATTCATATACGTTATAACTTCTTCATTTTTCATCAATTGCTCGTGACACTTCGCTTCATACTCCAGAGACTCTTCCCAATTATCCCTCTTAACCGGAAAGATTCCTGAAAAAGTTAATGTTCTCACTTTCTCTGGATACTTTTTTGCAAATAATAAAGCGATTAATCCCCCTAGTGAAACACCCGCTATATGACATCTATCAATTTGTAGATGCTCTAACGTATCATATAAATCCTTTGCAGAACGTAGGAAATAATTCTCCAATGTCCCCCCTGATTTTCCATGCCCTCTTAAATCAGGGCGAATGACTTGATAATTTTGTTCTCGAAAAAATGCTACCTGCTCTTCATATTCTACTAAACCTGTCATACCACCAGAATGTAAAAGTACGATTGGTTCCCCTTCTCCTGAAATGTACGTATGTAATATCATGTATCCGCCTCCTCTAAAACAGAATATTCCATCTATTATTAGTATATAGAATATACATCTGAATTTCCAAATAAAAAAGAACTATAACATTTTCACATCATGTCATAGTTCTTCCTATTTTAAAAACATAAAGTAATTAATCAGTTTGTCTATTTCTTGACTTAATGCCAATACTTTTTCATGTTGAATTCCGTAATCTGATACTAAATATAAAAGTTCTTCTTTCTTTATTTCAATTACTTTTTCCAATTTCACTAATTCCATGTCGTTTTACTTCTCTCTCCAATACTAAAATGTATGTATTTTAGTATAGCCTATTTACATAATTAGTAAAAGTAAAATACTCATGTAAAATCTTACATATTTTAAAATAATATACTAACAACAAATAAATTTATATTTTTGTACCTTAATACAGACCATTAGGCTTCATTACGTATTCATAACAAATCGGAATTTCTCTAAAGTTATATCTTTATATTTTGGAGCCCTCCTAATATGATCAAAGTAACTATATGAGAATTTAAAAACATGTCCAAAATCCCAATCAATTGACAAGCCACCTTTTAAAACAGTTTTATTTTCCATCTTTCTATCCCCCGTAAAAAAATCACTTTATACTCATCCTAAAGATGGCGTCAATACAAATAAAATATGATTGGATTCATCACTCTTATTCAAAAAACGATGTTTCACATTTGGCGGGATACGTACAACATCTCCTTCTTCTAAGAAGTACTCTTTGCCTTCTAACTCCACATAAACTTCTCCTTTCATAACAACAGCAATTTCTTCTTTATCTTCATGTGAATAGTGATTTTCCGTTGTATTTGCTTGTTTATTTAGGTCCATCATTAACATTTCAATACGCGCTTTCATAAAATCTGGTGTTAATACATCGTAAACTATGTGATCGCTATTTTCTCGATATACTTTCTTTCTATCTTTCTTCTTAGAAATGAGTGAATCTGTATCAATCTCATTAATAAATAATGTAAATAGCGGTACATTTAACGCTTTCGCTATTAATTCCAATACACTTAACGAGGGATTCGCATGTCCTCGTTCAATTTGACTAATTAATGAAGTACTAATTCCTGCATAATCCGCAAATTCGCGAATTGTCATCTTATTTTTCTTACGATAACTTAATACAGTTTGTCCAAGCCTATCATGTATCATAGTAAATCCTTCCTTCTTCCATCATAATATATATTTCATCGCTTTTGTGTTGACTTACTAAACAAAGGCAAATAATCCTTTTCTATCGTCTCCGAGACTTATATACTTACCTTTGTACATTTTATCGTATTTAGTTCATTATAATAGACAATCTATCGGAGGGACAAACTTTGAAATCACCTATTCTTTCATATTGCATCTTATTTTTCGGTGTATTCGCCTTATCAACTTCAGCGATTTTTGTAAAATTGGCAGATGCTCCTGCAACTATCATTGCTTTTTATCGATTATTTTTCGCTGCATTAATTCTGTTGCCATTATTACTTTTTAATCGAAACAATCGAAACGAACTAAAAACAATAACAAGAAGACAATGGGGATTCGGATTCATTTCTGGGCTATTTTTAGCTGCACATTATGTACTATGGTTTGAATCGTTACAATATACTTCTGTAGCAAGCTCTACTGTTATCGTAACGTTACAACCTTTATTCTCAATGATTGGTGGTTATTTTTTATTCAAGGAAAGGTTTACGAGAGGCGCGATTATCGGTTGTCTCATTGCTATTTCAGGAAGTATCATCATTGGCTGGCAAGATTTCCAAATTAGCGGGGAAGCCTTATACGGAGATATTTTAGCATTTATTGCGGCAGGAATTATTACCGCATACTTTTTCATTAGCCAATATGTTCGTAAAGATTTGTCACTTATACCGTATTCGCTCATTAGTTATGGAAGTAGCGCCTGTTTTCTTGGTATATTTGCTTATATGAAACACGAATCTCTTATCCATTACTCTACACAAACTTGGCTATGCTTTATTGGTTTGGCGTTTATTGCTACGATTTTAGGGCAAACGATTTTTAATTGGTTATTAAAATGGATGAGTGCTACTGTAATCTCCATGAGCATTTTAGGAGAAACAATTGGGACTTGTATACTAGTGTCAACAACGATTCAAATTTCCCCAATTTCAACGAAATGAAATTCCCCATTATGAACGGCTAAATCGTTGTTTGGGCAGGATAAATTCCTGCTTTTTTCTTTTCTCGCAAACGGTAGGAGTCACCCTTGATGTTAAATGTAATCGCATGATGTAAGAGGCGATCCAAGATAGCCGTTGCCAATACATCGTCACCAAAAACTTTTCCCCATTCAAGGTACGATTTATTAGATGTTAAAATCATTGCTCCTTGTTCGTATCGCTTTGAAACAACCTGGAAGAAAACATTGGCGGTTAGTTCATCAAAAGGAAAATAACCTACTTCATCTACAATTAACACGTCTGGACGACTCCAACGATTTACGAGTCGCTGGAGTGTCCCTTTATCATTGGCCTTGCGGCACTGAGCCACTAAGTCGTCGGCCGACAAAAATAGGGCTGTATATCCTTGGGTAATCGCTTCAATCGCAAAGGAGACGGCTAAATGAGTTTTTCCTACACCCGGAGGACCCAGTAATATGCGATTTTCCCCATTGGCAATAAAGCGACATGTTAAGGTTTCCTTGACCCTTTTCTCGCTCAGACTTGGTTGAAATGTAAAGTCAAAATCATGAATCGTTTTGGTGTAAGGCAGCTTTGCCCGTTTCATTCGCTTTTCTAGTTGATCAGAATCTTGTTGCTCCGTTTCATGCAAAACGATAGTGTGAAGAAACTCAGAATATGATACATTATCCTTAGAAGCGTCTTCTAGTAAACTATCAAGTTGGTTGGCTGTATGATGCCAGCCGAGCTTCTTTAAACGCTCCAATAAGAGTTCGTTCATCATACAGACTCACCTTCTTCCAGTGCTGCGTAAGCAGCGAGAGGGCGTTTTTCCACATTTGGAGATGGGGTATGAGAGTGAAGACCGTCGGTCGCCAAATCTTCAACGTTCTTCGCTTTCTGCCCTTTTTCTTTTGTATGTAGCCCATCATAGTGTTCCATTCGGATATGAGTAGTTGCTTTTCCTGTAAGAACCGGATGTTTTGCGATACATTCACGTTCATCGTAAATCTCTAAATGATGATCGAGTGTTTCTTTAATCTTAACCATTTGTCCAGCGTAACGGTAAGGAACTGAATACCTTTTTCCGCGGTACGACACCACACAGTCCCGACTGACTTCTCTGGTTTCCCAATGTGAAGTGGGAAACAGAGGCTTCACTCCCCATATCTGCAGGAACTTCTGTTCCTGCTCAAATCGTTGAAATGGTGACTCATTAGTAGTCTGATTGGTTTTCTTGTTAGCTATCTGATCCAACCATGTACGTACGGCTTCATTTAATGCATGTAAAGTTGGTTCGTGTTTTCGCTGAAAGAAGTTATCTTTCAAATACTTAATGGTTCTTTCTACTTTCCCCTTTGTTTGCGGACGTTTAGGACGACAGGCTTTTGGCACAATCCCATAGTAGGCTAAGAAATCCTCAAACTTGCGATTGAAACGAATCTCTACAGGACTATGCTTGATTACAACGGTTTTCATATTATCATAGAGAATTTGTTCTGGTACCCCATTAAAGTAAGAAAAAGCATTCATATGACACTTCATGAGGGTTTCGAGATTCATGTTGGTTGTAAACTCTACGTACTTCATTCGGGAATAACCTAATATCATCACAAATGCATAAATGTCTTGCAGATTGCCATTCACTAAGTATTTTCCCACGTACGCCCAATCCATTTGGGCTTGTTTCCCTGGTGGTGTTTCAAACCGTAAGGTTGCCTGTTTCTTTGGCTGTTGACGAAGAGGACGAACAAAGTCTCTTAAAATTGTCATCTTCCCCTCGTAACCCATCGTTTGAATTTCCTCTAACAGTACGACACAGTTGGTTGTTCCTTCTTTGACTCGTTGAAGGATGTAGGACTTATAGGGTTCGAGCTTACTCTCTTTCTGCTGCTCGCTTGCCTTACGTTCCGGCAACTGATTGCTTTTTAGATATTTGCTGATCGTTTTACGATCGAAGCCTGTTGCTTCTGCAATGGCTGTTTTCGTCCACCCTTTCTGAAATAACTCTCTAATCATAAAAAACTCCCCAATCTTCAGCACCGTTTCTTCACTCCATCTTTGATGTTTGTTTCGAAACGATTATCTGTTATTTTTGGGGAATTTAAAACCGTTGTTATTGGGTATTTTACAATCGTTGATTACAACTAGCGTACTTTATATTAAATGAGACTATTTCTTTACAACAAGGACTAGGCATTACAGTTATTTTTATTGGTCTTGCATTATTTTTATTACAACCAAATTCTAATAAAAAAGCATGACATTATACTGTCATGCTTTCACTATCCATTATGTACAATTAAACCATCAGGTCTAAAACGACTCATCATAATTTCATTAATAAACTTTCCGTGAGCTTTCAAATTTCCTATCTTTACTCCCTCTTCTACAAATCCGAATTTTTCATATAGAGTTTTCGCTTTAGGATTCGTTTCTAAAACACCTAGTTCTACTCTCTCTAACATTAACCAATTATCAGCCAAATCAAGCATTTTTGTAAGAAGAGCTTTTCCAATGCCTTTATTATGATATTCACTATCTACCCCGATAAACAAATCACCCGAATGAGATCTACGTCCAGGACTTTGGGTTAACCCAACAAATCCTACAACTTCCCCATCATACTCTGCGACAAATTCAAATTGATTTGGTGCTAAATTTCGAATTCTATTTTCCATCGCATCTACACGCATGCTAGGTAAGAAAATCATATAAGGTAAAACGTCATCTTGTATGCATATACGGTGAATCGCTCTGGCATCTTGTATTTCTACTGCTCTTACTTTGATCGTCATATTTTCTTCCCTCCATATTCTTAACAATACATATATTCATTCTAGCCTCCCGCATGAAACCCCTTCTCTCCTTTATTTCTTTATGTTATTTTTATATAATTATTTCGGCATAATATTAGCTTTACGAACAAACTTATCTACATTAACCGGTTAACTTTTTACTTTATTATATAACGCAAGCAGCTTTTCCATTGGAATACCATTTACTTTCATACCGGCTATATCACAATTTTCTATTTCCATATTTTTTAGATTACTACTACTTATCGTACTCCCTTCTAAATCACATCTATTAAATGAAATAGGATATTTATTTTCTCCAAGACTTGTATCTTTAAATTGAACTCCACCTAAAATCACCAAACTAAATTTACTGCCAGAAAGATTTAAATCTGCATATGAAGAACTTCTAAAATTAATATTTCTAAACTTGGATTGACTTACATTACAATTGCTCATATTCATATTCCTTATATTGCTGCCAACAAATGAACTATTT
Organism: Bacillus sp. FDAARGOS_527; assembly: GCF_003812125.1. Taxonomy (NCBI): domain Bacteria; kingdom Bacillati; phylum Bacillota; class Bacilli; order Caryophanales; family Bacillaceae; genus Bacillus; species Bacillus sp. FDAARGOS_527. The sequence goes on along the minus strand of NZ_CP033795.1, from coordinate 1,579,445 downwards.
TTTAAATTTACTTGATAATACTCTGTATTTTCCAAGTTGCAGTTTTCGTATTGGCTATTTTTCATGTCTTCATTTTTAAATACACTTTCTTTGTTTGAGCTCGTTCCTATTCTTTTCACGTAACAATACTCATCTTCTGATTCAAAAATTGTTTGGTAACCCATCTTTTTATAAAAATGGTGATTATTAATTTGTCTACTCGATGTTTCGAGATCCCAAATCCTTATGCTTGGATATTCCGCTTCTATTAATTTAATAACATTTGATCCAATTCCTTTCCCTTGATAAACAGGCTCTACAAAAATACGATCAATTCGGCCATATGATTTACCTGAGATCGTAACTATAATTCCCCCGATTATTTTTCCATCCATTATCACTTTGTAACAATTCAATTCTTCGATTGAATATCTCATCATTTCTACTGAAGAATACCCTGGTGGTTGGATGTTATAGTCAATAACATCACCTTGACCGTATAGCCATCGTTTTGCTTCTTCATCAAATGTTCTTGTCATTATTTCTGTTAACTTTTCTGCATCTAAAATTGTAGCTTTTTCTATAGATATTATTGTCATTTTTGTTTTCCCCTTTATTGTTACAAGCTAATAACCTTTGCGAACGAAATAATTATCAATTCACTTTTGTTTTTAAAGTTTTTCCCATTATTATATATGGAACATCATTTGTACTTGGGTGAAATGGCTCCAATATATTTACCCACTCTAATCTTTCATATAACGAACGCGCTTTTTCATTGTTTATTTGTGTTGTTAAAACACTCGTTCTATTTAAAATCCCTTTTAGTAGTTCATTATGTAATTTCGTTCCAAGACCTTCATTTTGATGTTGTGGATGAACTGCTAACTCTACAAATTCAAAACAATCTTGTAACCACTCTTCTACTTGCTCTAGATTTAACGCTTCTCTCATTAATTGACTATAGTACTGTCCTTCTAATGAACGATAACCATAAGTAAAACCAACCACTTCATTTTCATCATTTATTGCTACTATACCTTTAAAATCTGCATATTCTACATGTCTTTTCATTCGCTCAATCATCTCATTGAAATTTGTTTTCTCAAATGCTTTACAATACACTTTTGCCATATTCTCAATTAGAATCTCTTCTTTTTCAATACTTACGAACTTCACTTTACTACCCCCTATTAAATCATTTAAAATTTTAGCTGATTGAAAATAAAAAAAATTAAAACAATACCTCTCTTACTATTAAACTACAAATAAACCTATATTTTCCACTTTTACTTATTATTAATGAATAAAAAAGAGACCATGCAATATAAACATGATCTCTTCTATTATTTATTTTCACTTGTATATAATTAAAAATTAGTTTTTATTTTAGGAGGCTAATTTCCTTGCTTTCACCATAATTGTTCACTCCTAACAGTTTACATTTCACTCTAATTGTTTATTTAATTATATAACATCTATAAGAATCCATTCACATATTTCTGGAAATCCATCCACATACTATAAATAAATCAAATGAAATTTGGAGGATTCATACATGAATAACAAAAATGTAAATAAAAAAGAAAATGTTATCGAAAACGCTACACCTATTCAAAATAATACTACTGCCAATCTTACTATCGAAGAGCAAGCAATGAACGGCTTATATGGAATGCCAGAAACCGCTATTGAAGATGCTGATCATGCTGCATCTGATGATTTGACTTCAAAAAATTAATTACATTGAAAGAGCCAAGGAAAGTATCCTTGGCTTTTTCAACTACGCATCCACTTTTTGTATCTCTTCACTCTTCCTTGAAAGTTTTCCTGGCCAAAAAGCAAAACGGCCTAAAACGACTGTGATTGCCGGTACAAGTAGTGGTCTTACAATAAACGTATCTAGTAATACACCAATTGCTGTTACAATACCAAATTGAACGAGCACTTGAATTGGAAGTGTTCCTAATACAGCAAAAGTTCCAGCTAAAATTAAACCTGCGGATGTAATGACACTACCTGTTTGTATAACGCCATTTTTTACTGCATCCAAATGATTTTGTGTCTTTTTGTTTTTCCATATTTCTGAAACCATAAAGATATTATAATCTTCACCTAAAGCAACTAGAAATACAAATGCGTATAACGGTATTGCACCTTGAATGGCCGGTGCTCCCATACCGAAGTGAAGTAATATCCATCCGGCTCCTAATGCAGAGAAAAATGATAAAACAACAGTTACAATTAAATAAATCATCGCGACAATTGATCGTAAGTAAACAAGTAATAATAAAGCTATAATATTAATCATTACTGGAATAATAACCGCTTCATCACGTTCTGTAATTTGCTTTGTATCATATAATGAAGCCGTTTCTCCGCCAATCCATAGTCGATCTTCTGCATTACTAACCCCAGCATCTTTTAATACTTTTTCTACACGAGTTTTCAATTTAGGGATTTGATCTAATGCTTCAATTGAGTATGGATTTTCAGCTAAAGAAACCTCATACATTTTAATTTGCTTATTTTCTTTCCCCTCTTTTGGCTCTTTCACTGTTTTTACGAAAGAGAATTTCTCTAGTTCTTGTTTAATAGGAAGCTCTTTTCCTTTCGTATCAACGACAACTTTTACTGGCGCTAATTCACCAGCTGAAAAATGATCACTAATTAACGTAAACCCTTCGCGTGAAGGCATATCCTTTGGAAACGATTCTAATAGGTCATATGTGTATTGAATACGTGGTACAAATGAAGCCAATCCACCTAATACAAATACAGTAAGCATAATGATTGTCCACGGTCTTCGTACTACAACATCTCCAAGTTTGTTACTAAAGGCGCCTTTTGATTTTTTAACTTTTACGACTCTCTTTTTCTTTCTAGTAAATTCCTCATTCATCGAAGTTGTTCTCGGTATAAATGGGAAGAATGCGGCTCTACCGAAAATTAATAATAAAGCTGGTAAAATTGTTAAAGCAGCGATTCCCATAATGAATACAGCAACACTAAATGGTACTGCAAATCGATGAAAGGCACCATAATGAGCAAGCAATAATGTGCCTAATCCAAGTACAACAGTTAATGCACTCATTATTATAGCCCCACCAGAAGCTTTAATTGCAAGTTGCAGCGCCTTATATTTGCTTTCTTCTTCTAACAAGTACTCCCGATATCTCGAAATTAAAAATAGACAATAATCCGTTCCAGCACCAAACAATAGTACTGTCATAATTGATATCGCTTGGGCATCTACTTTAATCCATCCGTGATCAGCTAAAAAACCGAGTGTAGGACTAATAACACCGTATGCAAAGCCAACAACAAGTAAAGGTAAAATTGCTAAAATTGGTGAACGGTACAGTAAAATTAATAGAACCAATACGAGAAGTACAGTAGCAACTAACAATTTCACATCTGCTTGACTAAATAAACTAACTGCATCTGTTTGAATGCCTACTGGTCCAGATAATCGAACATGTAATCCAGAATCACTTATTTTTTGTTTAAATGGATCTACATCCACCTTACTATTCACTATCTTTCTTAAATCATCAAGATTTCCTTTTAATATATCTGTTCCAGCTGACTTGTTAAAAAATACCGGTGTAACAAATGATGTACCATCTTTTGATGCACTTTTTGATAATACTTGTTCCGGGATCGTATCAAATGGTGGTAACGTTGATTGTTCCTTTAAAGGACTAGCTTTTAACTCTTTATACACATCTTGTATAAGTTTATAATCTTGTGACTGTAATCCACCATCCCTATACCATACTACTAACAACGGATTCCCCGCATTATTCGGAAACTCTTTTTTCATAAGTGCTTCCGCTTGCTGCGACATAGCTGTTTCAGGTAAATTTTTCGGGTTCGGTTCTTTCGTACTATTTACTTGTGGTAACGTAAATGAAAGTAATAACGTAATAAGAATCCATACCGATAAAGTGATCCATTGCGTATTTTTCCCTGCTACAAGCCTCCCTAACATATGTAACGGATGCTTTTTCATAAAAAACCCACCTTCCTTTTTTCCTCCACTATTAATTATATATACTGGTCGGTTAATTAATCAAGAATGAATAAAAATTATGTTATAATTATCTAAACAATACATGTCAGGAGCGAATGGATTTGGAACAAAAACAACGCCCTCTTGGAAGGCCTCGTCAAAATAAAAATACAAAATCTACAAAAGAAACCATTTTAGAAGTTGCAACTCGGTTATTTCTTACTCAAAATTATCAAGTCGTTTCTATGGAGGAAGTAGCAAAAGTTTGTGGTGTTACGAAAGCAACCGTCTACTATTACTATTCAACAAAAGCAGATTTATTTACCGCTACTATGATTCAAATGATGGTACGTATACGTGAGAATATGTCTCAAATACTCTCTACAAACAATACTTTAGAAGAGAGATTATTAAACTTTGCTAAAGTTTACTTACATGCCACAATGGATATCGATATGAAAAATTTTATGAAAGATGCAAAATTGTCGTTATCTGAAGAACAATTGAAGGAATTAAAAAAAGCTGAAGATAGCATGTATGAAGTGTTAGAAAAAGCACTCGCTAAAGCGATGCAATTTGGAGAAATCCAAAAAGGAAACCCTAAATTTGCCGCTCATGCATTCGTATCTTTATTATCAATTGGGAATTTTAAAGATGAAAATGACAATCCTATTCTTACAAATATAGATGAATTAGCACAAGAAATCGTTTCTTTTTATTGGAACGGATTAGGACGTTAAAATTACATGGGTTTCCTTTAATAAAAAAGCATGTTTGTATTTCTTCAAACATGCTTTTTTATCATTTAAGTGTTTTATGTATATACCAACAATTAGACTACACTTTAGCATCCATTATTAAAAAATTATTATCTTTACCTTTTACAAATTTTGAAGTTGAATCTTTATATTCCCCTTACTTAATCCCCCGTGGTAACAAACTACAGATTCAATATCTAGATTTAAATACTTCTTCAAAGACTGCCGTGCTTCCATAATATTTAAAGTTGTTGGAGCATGAACTCCTCCTAACACTCCATTCACACTATACATCGAGTCTCCAGCGACAAGAATTTTGCTTGGTTTCAAATATAAACTAATATGCCCTGGAGTATGCCCTGGAGTATGGAGAATTAGTATCCCACCGCAATACGGAAGTTCTTGCCCGTCAATCACTGTGTCACTCACTTTTCCTTTTGGTGGATTCTCTACATGTACATCTTTCAATAAAGGTAAATCTCCCTCAATATATGGCTTATCTAACTCGTGCGCATATACTTTAATATCGCTTACACCATTCTCCAATACATTAGGAAGGCTACCTATATGATCTATATCCTGGTGTGTCAAAATCACAACTTTTACCTTATCAACAGATACCCCAACTCTCTCCATCTCTACTTGTATATCTTCGAATTGTCCAGGGAAACCAGTATCTATTAAAACTGCCATTTCATCATCCCATAAAAGAATTGGGTGAATGATAAATTCTTGAAACTCAAGTTGTAACATTTCTACTCCTTTAGCAATCTCCATACAGCAATTCTCCTTTATAACTGAAGTTTGAAAATATGTACGAGTAAACTGAAAATATAAAGCACCGCTATCTCATAATATGTTTTGTCATCCCAATAGAGAATGCTTCAAACCCTATAGATTCATAATAAGATTGCAATTTTTCCACACACATAAGTTGCGGAATAACCTTGTTTTGTTCGCAGTGATGGATTAATCGTTTCACTATGTCTTTTCCAATACCAATATACTGATACTCCGGCATTACACATACACCACAAATAACGCCTGTTATTACTCCATCGGATATAACACGCCCCATCCCAATTAATTGTTCCTCTTTAAATGCATATATTGCATACCAACTTTGTTTACACATTTGTTCTAATTCATTCACTGTTAATTTAAGAGAATTCCATCCTAAAGATTCATATAAAGCTAATAATTCATTAAATTTTGTAGGATGTTCACTTGTGTAGTGTATACTATTTTTCATGTAAATACTCCTTATTCTATAGTTTGTTAATGTTCCATAAAATGCCCCTTATGAAAATTGCGATTGACGTGAAAATAACTAGAACAAACTTCAATAAGAAAAATAGAATTCCTTCTCAACATAAAATAAAAAGAAGTTATCTCACTTGAGATAACTTCTTTTATATAAGACTCTCATTATATTATTAACCAAAAATTATACAACTACATACGATAAGCACAAACAAAACTAATAAACCATTTGAGAAATAACCCATTGAATACTACCCCTTTATTAAATTATGTAAAAGATTTTATCATAAAATGATTTACAACTTAATAACTGAAAAAGACATTGTATTCATTAGTTACGTATATTTAGTAATATTTTAATTTCTAGTCATATTCTCATTGTTTTTTATTGTACTAGAAACTAAAAAGAATTCTCTTCTCCTTTTCATCCCTCACCTAAAAGTCCTTACTAGACGCTTCTATTCTATAGAAAATTACACTTTTATAAATCCGAAAAGATTAATATATGGTAAAATAGATTAAACAACTCTACACTTTACTTTCAACAATAAGGAGACCTGCTTATGAAGGCGAATCTAAGTACAATAAAAAAATACTTAAACAGTGAGGAAAATATTCTTTCTACACTCTACTGCGTAATAAATTTTGGTTATATGAGCCGATCTGGTATTTTAGCTGCTACAAATAAAAGATTATTGTTCTGTTCTGATGCTATGTTTAGAAAAGGACTAAAATGGGAATTCAAATACACTGAAATAGAAGATTTCAGTCATACGGATGGGGTTGTATTAGAGATGTCTGCAATCCCCTTTATCAAAAAAATAACTATGAACCATGGAGACGATTTTATTGTATTTGATAATTTTTCAAGCCCACAAAACGTACAATCCTTTTTTAAGTTGGTTCAATCCAAGCAATAAACCTATCAAGACTCTTACATATACCATATTCCTTGGCATGGTAAAGCTTATAGAATGTATAAAGAGGGTTGCATTTGCACCCCTCTTTGTACATATCACTGTTTTACTTTAAAATCTCTTTTTCACACATAGCTCTACTTATATTTTTTCTTTTGAATCATAATACCTTCCTAATTTTCATAATGTTTTCACCTAACTAAACGTATGATTTAGATTATCTTCATTATGCATGCTACAATCTTTCAATAGATCACATTTAATATTATATAATTTTTATAATTAGATAATACAAATTCATTTACGCTACTTTTACAGCTTTATTCTTCAAAATAAACTTTGCAAATAAGAAACGCACAAGTGGCCCCATAATAATTAATTGTAATGGATAAGCCATAATGAAATTTTTAATAAAAATTGTAAAATAAATTGAAACAAATGAATCTCCTTGTAGTCCACCATGTAAATGCATCATAGCCATACCGAAAAATGACATAAAGAACACCATTCCGATTACCATAGTTGTCGCCATTGCAACGATAATATTTATTTTCTTAGATTTGTCAAATGGCAACATGAATACAATTTTTTTCGCACAAGGTCCAACGATACATATTTCAACTAATAGTGCAATAATAAATCCAATTAATAGCTCTAATGCAATCTCCTTAATATGAATCTGTCCTCCTGATCCATTCATTAGTAAATTGTAAAACGTCATTACGATAACCATCCCAAGGCACATCATCATACCAAATTGGAGATTTTCCTTTCTTGTTGTTGGCAAAATTCATCATCCTTTCTCTTTGAGTCTTTGTCATTATATCGATATTGGAAACCTCTTCGTAAGTGAACATTTTGTGAACAAATTTAAAACGTTTTCATATATTTTCTTTGCTTTCAACTCAAATTCTCACTTTTACTTATAAAGGTTTTATATATTTCAATGTTGAATTACTAAATTGAAACATTACTACTAGGAGGAGAACCATGAATGAACAAGGATTTTTCGTATATCATATCGTAACAAGGAAAAAAATGAAGATCGGACAAAGCATTCAATTTAATAAAAATCAAACGAATACGCTATTCCACTTCTTTTTTGAAAGAAAACATTTAAATTCTAATGGTAAAGATTCTATACAAATTTTAAAAGAACATTATACAAATGAAGAATTACATATAAAGAATGAAAATGCTACAGTCGTTATGAATTACATGGATCAAACAATTAGAGCCATTAGAGAAACGATTGTGGAAATGGTTAGGCTGCAAGAATATCCTGATTATCCATCAAGATTGTCTTGTTTATATGCTGCTAAAAGCTATGAAGATGCTTTAAAATGGAAAGCATTATTTGATTCTTACAATCGAGAAGTTTTGCAGATTGTTAAACTACGAGTAATCGGAAGTTCTTTTGAAGGTGACGGGAATCTTTTACCGAAAGAAGATGCTATTCCTTTTTCTCAAAAAATGGAACAAGCTAGAGAATATTGGAAAGGAAATGTGAATAACGAACTCCCTGAGCTACTCATTAATGGCGAAATTGAAGTAGTCGAAATTATTGATGACTTCTCCTCAATGCATGTTTAATTTCTAACTAAATCAAATAGGATGGAGATTACAATGATGAAAAAAGTGTACTTCAATCATGATGGTGGTGTAGATGATTTAATTTCACTATTTTTATTACTTCAGATGGATAATGTCAAACTTACAGGTGTTTCAGTTATCCCTGCTGATTGCTATTTGGAACCAGCAATATCTGCAAGTCGCAAAATTATTGATCGCTTCGGCAAAGAATATATTGAAGTAGCCGCATCAAATTCCCGTGCGAAAAATCCATTTCCAAAAGACTGGCGGATGCATGCATTTTATGTAGATGCTTTACCAATTTTAAATGAGGCTGGAAAAGTTATAACACCTGTAGCAGCAAAGTCTGCACATCATCACTTAATAGAAACGCTTCTACAAACGGAAGGAAAAACAACTTTATTATTTACGGGACCCCTAACTGACCTTGCTCGTGCATTATATGAAGCTCCCATAGTCGAAGATAAAATTGAACGTCTCGTTTGGATGGGTGGTACATTTCTTACCGCAGGCAATGTACATGAACCAGAGCATGACGGAACAGCTGAGTGGAATTCATTTTGGGACCCTGAAGCAGTGGCTCGTGTATGGGAATCAAAAATTGAAATCGACTTAGTGACACTAGAAAGTACAAACCAAGTTCCATTAACTATAGACATACGTGAACGTTGGGCAAAAGAACGAAATTATATTGGTGTAGACTTCCTTGGCCAATGCTATGCGATGGTTCCTCCCCTCGTTCACTTTTCAACGAACTCTACTTACTACTTGTGGGATGTACTAACAACTGCGCTTGTCGGAAACACTAACCTCGCAAAAACTCAAACGATTAATAGTATCGTTCATACATACGGACCAAGCCAGGGGCGTACAGTGGAATTTGATGGTGGGCGACCTGTAAATGTAGTATATGATGTAAACCACAATGGATTTTTCAACTATATAACTGAATTAGTAAAGAAAGCTTCTACTTGAACCACTATCTATACGAAAAATAAATAGAATGACACCCCTCCAGACAATGATTCCCCATTTAGAATTTGGTTGAAACTACATATTTAAGTATTGAAAAGAGTATTGAATTAAATTTCAATACTCTTTTTGTGCAATTTAATTATATTGGATTCATGTCGTGTCTTATTGATTATTCATTTCATAACCATTTACAAAAAACGTTATTGTTTCTAATTCATCTTCATTTAATTCTCTATCTATGTCTCGTTTATACGCTTCCTTTATCTTCCCTTCATCGCCTTTATGTATTTCAGTATAAGTTCCTACTGTTTTTAACATACGAATCTCTTGTAAAAACTCCTCTCGATTTATCGCTTCCCCATGAGAGAGAATATATGTCTCAGCATCAAATTTTTCTAATTCATCTATTAATGCAAACGTTCTTTTCGTCGTATAGTTCCACTTCGAAGAAAAAATATCTGCATATATACAGTCTCCTAAAAACAATATCTTTTCTTCTTTTATGTACATAACAACTGAATCATGTGCATGATCTCCGCCCACATGTTTTAACACGCAGGTCACCTCACCAAGGTCTAATTCAATTTGATCCTGGAACGTTAAGGTTGGAAGAATAATTTTAATATTTCTCGCTTTTTCTTCAAACTCTTTTTTGATGCAATCCGCACAAAATGCAATTTCCATACCCTCTTTTACGCGTGCGTCCAACGCTTCATCTGTCCATTCATAAGATACTATTGCCTGCATTTCTTTTTTCGTTTCAGCGTGTGAAATAGTTAATGCATTCTGTAATACAGATAATCCAAAAATATGATCCCAATGCCAATGCGTTAGTGCTACAAAATCAGGATTCGATACATTTTTTTCTTTTAACATTTCTAAAAATAATTGTGCATGTTCCTCTGAATTCCCTGCATCGATCATTAACGTTTTTTCTTTTCCAATGACCATTCCTAATATAGGTCTATCTGTTTCAGAAACTGGTGTCATATACCAAAATGAGTTTCCTATTTTTTTAATTTGTTGCATCATTTGTTCCTCCATTTACTATTACTCTCTTGAATTATTATCTGTAGAACCTTTATCAAGCACATAGGGTGAAATTATATTGCTTTCTTTAAAACGTAATAACTTTTTCTATCCATTTAAATATGCATCCCAATCGTAGTCTTCAATTTTATAGAATCTACCTTCATCATTTCTTTCATATGCACATAAAGGTGGTTCCTCAAGAAATTTTAAAATAGAATCATCTATATTCAAAATGACTCCAATTGAAATAATTTGAAAGTTTTTAGGATTATTGACATAGTCATCACTTTCATAACCACTCAGTATCGACCAACCAGAGTCACCTTTTTCTCTTGAATCCTCTTTAAGCATAAAGTTAAATTCTCTTTTTTCAAGTACATCATTACTAACAATTACCTTCGTATCAAAATAAAAATCCCAATCTTTTGAAGATGGATCGTCATATTCCGTATATTGTCGATAGGTAAGTCTTTGAGGTTATCTCCAACTTTTCCCCCGATCCGCACGGTACGTGCCACTTTCACGGCATACCGCGGTCCACCTATATTGTAGTTTTCTTTTCATCTAATAATGATAAGCTCTAAGCAAACAACGCTAGTTGTTCATGTTCCATATCCACTTCATTTTGTGATTACATACAGATTTCCTCATTTTTGACTAATTTCCGCAATTTATTAAGTTTGCCTAACTGTTCCTCGTTGAGTTTTAATTTATTGAGGAATTGGTTTATGGTTTCTATATTGGTCGCGTGTATTAGTGTATGGACACTTGGCTTGATGATGGTAAGATTTTTGTAGCTGTCATCCCTTGTTTCACTCCATAATCGCTTATGGTGACAGTGGATGTCCCAAGGCGAGAGTTTCTCACCTGTTACACTGCATCTTCCTTTTTGTGCAATATAAAGAGAAATTCGATTATCATTGTATTCTATGGTTGCCCGTTCATTTATAACTGGGTTTTCTCTTAACCATTTCAGTTCCGCTTCGGTTATTTCTGCCAAGTTTTTGTGTATAAGGGCTCGTCCTTCTGCGGTGTATCTGTTAATAGATTGCTTTTTCATCATCGGTTTTTTGTGTTGAATATAGGAGATTGGTAAAATAGGACATTTCATGAGAAATCTCATCGCTTTTGACTTTAGGTATGGTTTAATACCTCTGTCTTTCCCTTTATATTTCCCTATATTCGTGTATCCGTTTGTGTTGCTTTTTCCTCTAATTTTTGACTTTGGGAATCTGTTATACATCATGTGACCAAGACTATGGTTCATTTTACTGAAATCCAGGGAAGCATGCGTTGCTATTTTATAATAGTTGTGCTTACCAATGACCATGCTGTTGTATATACTGATTCTCTTAATTGTTTCATTAGAGTTTGGGGTTCTCTGTATCCTTTTCACTTGTTTTGCTAAATCTTGTTTTGTTTTTTCCAGTGCTTTTGGAGAGATGTGTGTTACTGCAATGTATCGTGTGTTACCGTTCTTCTTACCTTTCTTTACAGCCTTAAGAGTGAAACCTAAGAATTCACTCTGTTGCTTTTTCAGATTGGTTACTTTAGACTTTTCGGTTGAGATAGGCAGTTTTAGACGTTCTTCTAACCACATTTGAGTTGCTTCGAAAATTTTCTCCGCATTCCTACGTGTATTTGTAAAGATTTTAAAATCATCTGCGTATCTTACGATATACATTGGTTTCATCTTGGATGTTTTGGATAGACAATATGTTACAGTGTCATTACTCCAAATCCCATCTTTCAATCTCGGCTTTACCTTCTTGGCTTTGAAAGTTTCCCATTGATTACTAATCCACCAGTCAAATTCGTTAAGGTTAACATTGGCGAGTAGTGGACTAAGGATACCACCTTGCGGGGTACCTTTGGTCGGAAATATCGTTTTGCCGTTAGGCAGTTGCACTGGCGCTTTCAATATTTTCCGGATAATGACTAGTAGTTGTTTGTCACGAATACCCAGTGTCCATAGTTGGCGCATGAGTTTGACGTGACTTACTTCGTCAAAGAATCCCTGAATGTCTATATCCACCACATATGTAAGGTTTTGCTGATTTACCCGTTTTGTTGCGTCTGCTATAGCATTTTCAGCACTTCTGTTTGGGCGAAATCCATGACTTCGGTTACAGAAGTGTGCTTCACAGATAGGCTCCATTACTTGTAAGATGCATTGTTGGATAATCCTATCCCACATACTTGGTATTCCCAGAGGTCTGGTTTTCCCATTGGGTTTCGGTATTTCCTTGCGCCTTACTTTCTGCGGTTGGTAGTTTTGAAAGCGTCTTTTTACTTCGTTCAAGAAATAGCTTTGTTCCATTCTCTCAATATCCTTAATGTTTACATTGTCACAAGCTGCTGTTTTACTCCCTTTGTTTCCTTTAATATTACGAAACGCGAGGAGTATATTTTCATCTGATATAATGATAGGCATTAAATTTTTAAAAGAATTTTTCTTTGTTGCCTTCTGGTATAAGTTATCTAAGAAAGTTTGGATACCGTAGTATTCGTTGTGTCTTAGTTTCTTATTCTTTGGCGTGGACTTAGTTCTATCATTCATGGTCTATCACCTACTCTCATATTGATTTGGTGACCTTTTGAGTCTTACCAGAATCCATGCAAGATTAGATGAAATTTCAGTTCCTACAAATAGGCTTGTGGCTGTTCCTCCAATTCCATTACAGAATCTTCAACGGTCGTGCCACTACTCTCACCACTATTAAGAATACTTCCCTCGGTTACCCGTTTCGTATTCAACTATATCCGCCGATAGAGTCATAGACCCAACGTTAGTGGCTTTCGACGTTCCGTTCAGACTATCGTTGTTTTAAAGATCTTTCAATCTCCGATTTAGGTGCTTGCTTTACCCCGTGTCTAGCTCCGTTGCCTGTAACAACGTTAGGATTGGTCACTATGCGATGTTTCCAATCCATTAGACAAGTCTTATTTTCAGACTCCGAATCATTTCTGACCCGTAAACCTATCGAGGTGTACATTCGCAAGTTCGTCAGTGTTTACACATTCTCACCTTGTCGGTTGACAGCATACGGTACTTAGTTAGTTCCAGCCGGTTTATTATTCCTGCTGGCTTTCGGTTATCCATATAGACACTACGAACCGTAACCGCATGTTTTACCCTGCTTCCAACATCTCACTCTGCCGAGTGTATGCAGTTGGGAATCTCACTGGGAGAGTTTCGGGGCGTTACTCCTTCATTCCTCTCACTCGCCTGAACAGTTATCCTACTCTTTATTGTTTTCGATGTTTCTACAATTAAGAATAGTCCTCGTTGTCGCCTATGCTCCCGCATTACTTACTCGAGAACGTCTCGCACCACATATATTTTCCATCCCAAATGAAATTTTATCACCTATTTTTAAATCTAAGCGATATGGTTCATTGCTCAGTTCCCCTACAAACTTCTTCTCATTTCTTTCAATGATTTCAACCCACATTCTTTCACCATTAAATCCATCTTCTTCCTCATTTTTAGATACAAAAATTAGCTTTACCAAATCCCCAACCTTTAATTTCTCCAAAACTTCTGAGCTAGGAAGGTAGAATGTATAGGGCGCTTCTTTATTTAATTCATAAACATTATCTAAGTACCAAGTCATTTTTTCCTCTCCTTAAAGGCTTTTCACATTCATATTTTTAAAATAATACTATTTTTTCTTCCGGCAGACTACTACCATAGAATAGCAATCTTCTCCCAACTCATTGCCTTCCCAATCATTATATATATGTAATAATTCAAAACCATTCGCTACTAATAATCTTTCTAACTCCTGCGGGTACGTATAACGAAGATCTATCGTTGTTTTTATTTCCTCTACTAGAGTATCCCCCTCATAAAACCTTCTTGTTGTTATGTAGTGCTGTATTTGTTGAATTGAATCGTATGTCATTTCAGTATATAAATCACATTTTCTTCCCTTTTCATCATTAACAGTTGTCCAATATTCTTCTATAGATGGTTGTATTAATTCTTCTTTTGAAGGGAAACGTGTATCGAATATGAATATACCATTCTCAGCTAACACATGATGAATAGATGTTAATAATTGATTTTGATGAATATTTGTAAGGAAATGCTGGAATCCATGCCCCACCATAAATGCTAGCGAAATGGTATCTTCAATGTTCAATTGTAAGCAGTCTTGTTGTAACCATTTTACCTTCTTACAATCCGTAGTTTTTGTCTTTGCTTCAGCAAGCATGCCTTCATGTATATCTACACCAATCATTTGATATCCATTTTCTATAAATGGAATTGTAACCCTTCCTGTACCACAGGCAAGATCTAGAATCCATTCATTTTGTATATGTAGTTTTTGTGCCCATGATAGTAAAAACGGAAAATCTGATAAACTTTTATTTTCTATATCATATCGTTTTGGATTTTCGTATTCAGATAAACTCCATTTTGTTTGCAAAATTATTCCTCATTTCATATTTACACTTAAATTTAATATATAAATTATAACGAATTATTAGTTTTTTCTCTATAATCAAACACAATTACTTGGACTAATCTAACTTTCCTTTTCGTAAGCTAAAAATAAGGTGGAAGAATCGGAGTGTGATACGATGGAACGATTATGGATTCCTATGATAGTTACATTTTTTTCATTTGGTGGCTTATTATTAGGCGGTGCTGTTGGCATTGCTACGCGCCAGCTAATTGAAGAAAAAATGCATCGTTTATATGCATTATGTGGCGGAATTTTACTTGGACTCTTACTACTTGAAATTATTCCTGAAACATTTTCAAGTTATGAAATGATTGGACCTATACTTGGTATGGCTATCGGTATTTTAATTATGAGCTTATTAGATAACTATTGTCACCATCCAATGATACATACAAAAGATCAACAAGCATGGCAAACTTTCCTTTTTCTCTCTTTCGCTATATTTATTCATAATTTGCCGAGTGGATTTGCTTTAGGTACTGCTTTTATTAATCATGCTGACTCTGCCATACCTTTTTTAATAGCAATCGTCGTTCACCATATTCCTGAAGGCTTAGCATTAATTATCCCCTTTCTATTTACAAAACATAAATATATTTCCTTTTTATTAACAACTTTATTACTATCTCTTATTCTCGGTACCGGTACAGTTTTTGGCATTTTAATGGAAGGAAAAGCGCTTCATTTACAAGGACTCATTATGGGAAGTGCTATCGGTTCACTTGGCTATGTCACAATTCATGAAATGCTTTGGAAAGCAAAGAAGCAGCTCTCTTTCCTTTCATTTTTAACATGGGCATCTAGTGGATTTTTACTAATAACAGTATTTACACTATTCGCTGGTCATCATTAAAGATAATAATATTATCATTTGTATATTTTTCCTTTTTCTCCAAAACATAATAGTATCTACCTAATTATAAGGAGGAACAATTATGTTTGGAAAAACAGCCGGTGAAGCATTAGTTGATTTATTAATTGACTGGGGGGTAGAACACATATACGGTATGCCTGGAGATTCCATCAATTCTATCATTGAAGCTTTAAGAAAAAAACAAGATAAAATTAAATTCATTCAAGTTCGCCACGAAGAAGCTGGTGCATTAGCAGCGGCTGCCTATGCGAAATTAACAGGAAAACTTGGCGTTTGTATGGCAATTGCAGGACCTGGTGCTATTCATTTATTAAATGGTTTATATGATGCGAAACTCGATAAAGCCCCTGTTCTAGCAATTTCAGGTCAAGTAGAAACCGATTTACTCGGAACGGATTTTTTCCAAGAAGTAAATTTAGAAAGAATGTTTGATGATGTCGCGGTTTATAACCAGCGTATTATGTCAGCAGAGCAACTACCTGCCGTAGTGAATCAAGCAATTCGAATGGCTTATACGAAAAAAGGTGTATCCGTTCTTACAATTCCAGATGATGTCCCGAAATTCGAAGTAAAAAATGGTGCTCGTATTACAAATACTTCTTTTACTTTGCCTGAGTTGTTTCCACAAAAAGAAGATTTAGATGCAGCAAAACTCGCAATAAATGCAGCGACAAAACCTGTTATTTTAGCTGGTAAAGGAGCAAAACATGCGAGAGAATCTTTACTTGCATTTGCAGAACATATTGGTGCTCCAATCGTACTTACATTACCAGCTAAAGGCGTTATTCCAGATGAACACCCTCTTTGTATTGGTGGATTAGGATTAATCGGAACGAAACCTTCTTATGAAGCAATGAAGCATGCAGATACTTTAATTATGGTTGGTACTTCTTATCCGTTCACCGGTTTCTTACCTGAAAAAGCTAAGACAATTCATATCGATACAGATCCTGCCCAAATTGGGAAACGTTATGCGACAGATATTGGTTTAGCTGGTGATGCTGAAAAAACTTTACGATGGTTAATTGAAAATGTTGAAGAACACACAGACCATTCCTTCTTAGAACATTACCAAGACATGATGAAAAAGTGGGAAGAAAAATTACACGATCAAGAAGAAGACTCTTCCATTCCAATTAAACCACAACGCGTTATGCATGCTCTGCAGCAAGTAGCACATGATGACGCAATTCTATCAGTCGATGTCGGAAATGTAACAGTATGGACAGCAAGGCACTTCCGTATGACAAATCAACAATTTATCATTTCTAGCTGGCTCGCAACACTTGGTTGCGGTTTACCTGGTGCTCTTGCTGGAAAAATTGCATTCCCGGATAAACAAGTATTTGCAGTTTGTGGTGACGGTGGTTTTGGAATGACAATGAACGACTTCGTAACAGCTGTTAAATATAAACTACCAATTGTTGTCGTCGTATTAAACAATAATAAAATTGCGATGATTAAATTCGAGCAAGAAGTCATGGGTAATATCGAATTCGAAACAGACTTAACGAACCCTGATTTTGCAAAATATGCAGAGGCGTGTGGAGGTATCGGATACCGCGTTGAACATATAGATGAATTACTCCCAGCTTTTGAAAACGCAGTAAAACAAAACAAACCATGTATTATCGA
Source organism: Bacillus sp. FDAARGOS_527 (assembly GCF_003812125.1). Taxonomy (NCBI): domain Bacteria; kingdom Bacillati; phylum Bacillota; class Bacilli; order Caryophanales; family Bacillaceae; genus Bacillus; species Bacillus sp. FDAARGOS_527. The sequence goes on along the minus strand of NZ_CP033795.1, from coordinate 1,561,929 downwards.
TGTAGTTGTAGATGCTAACGAAGCACCAATGCCAGCAAAAATCACATTTGGTCAAGCTGCTGGTTATACGAAGCATATGATAAAAGAATTATTTGAAGAAGGTAAGATTGATTTACCACCACTATAAACTGAAAAAGATAGCTGAAAACAAGTTGCTTTCAGCTATCTTTTTATTTTTGTATCTCTCTATAAAAAGAAAAGTCATTCGTAGTTGGTTGTACTTGTTTCTCTGCTTGCACTTCTCTACCTTTCCGCTCTGGCCTTCTCGTATTTCCTAACTTAATCGCATCTTGCATACTATTACTAACTAGATTTCCTGCGAGAATTGTCATACTATAAAAAGCAATCGGTATAAGTACAATCCATGTATGTGTAGTTAAATGGCGGAAGTTTTGACCAATTAGGCCAGTCCATTCTTTTGTTACACTATCTGGATCCATTCCACTGAAGGTTATTGTTCCGCCAAAAAATAATTGTAACAAACCAAGATGTAAAAGAAGTAATAACGTACTTACAAATTGTTGTGCTACTAATAAAAGAAATGGTGGTAACATATGAGGCCATATATGGCGCTTCAACCTCTGCCACTTACTACCGCCGAGCACAGTGGCTGCCAACATAAATTCTTCTTTCTTAATACGTTTTACTTCTTGCGCTACATACAACATTACTGTGGGTACAGCGAGACATACAAGAACTATAATTTGAAATGCCACACGCAAATATAACGGCACAACTTCTGCTCCACTATCAAACGTTAATACTTCATTTAACATAAAATAAGAAATCATAACCATCGGTACAATACTAAAAGGATCAAAAAAGGATGAAATAACTGGAAAAGAACGTTTACCATACATACCAAGAAGTAAACCAATTCCCCCTCCAACTATAACTCGTAAAATCGCTATAATTATACTTGCACCAACTGTCCATTTTGCACCTTCTATTATTAATTGAACAAGGTCACGACCTTTCACATCACTTCCAAACCAAAATTTACTTGATGGTGCAAATGGAGCTGCCTCTAGTTCCCCTTTTTCGTTATACATCATCGTAAGTTCACGAATATTCCCATCAAAAAACAACGTATATCCAATACTAACAATCATTAGTACACTCAAAAAAGTAATACCTATCCAAAATCTCACATCTCTTTTTACAACTTGCCACATGTTACACACGCTCCTTTATAACATTTTGTAAGAACGTATGTAATAAACGAAACAGTATAAAAAGCGGTACGTATAATATTACTAGACTCACTGTAAATATTTCTAATTTCGAATTTTCTTTTACAAAAACAAACATACCGTACGTATTAAATATCCATTCAATAATATATAAATTTGATAACATAAATAAAATATTTGTTTTTGCATAATAGATCGTTGTTAACAAAACATTTCTTGAAATATGATGTGTTAAAATATGTCTTAAACTAAGCCCTTTACTTTTAGCAAATAAACTATAATCTTTCTCTAATTCTTCTTTAAACCGTAATAACAACAGTTTAATAAACAATAATGTTGTTGGTATTGTAAGACATATAATTGGTAACAAACGTATCCTTTCTTCCCCTAATCCAGCCAGTTTGATCGGCATAAATCCTGTTTTTTGAAACATAATTACGACAAGAAGTTGCGATAATAAAATAAGTAATATATCTGGTATACTCTCAAGCGTAAGAAAAATCCCGTTCCACATTTTCTGTTTCATATGAGAACGCTGTAATACCCAAATGACAAGTATATACGCTATAAGCAAAGAGAGTAAAAAAGCTGAAAGAAATACAATCATCGTTTCAATATAATGAATCCATATTTGCGGAAATAATTTTCTTGAGTCTCGAAAACCATATGTTATTTCACCTGGTTGTAGTAACTTCCCTCCAAGAAATACAATCGTATTCCAAAAACCGATTAAATCAATTTGTAATCCCTTAAATAAACGTGGTAGCGCTCCTAGGCAGATTATACATAAAATTGCAGCTACTAGTTGTAAACAAGTAATCCCACACCACTTAACCATTCGCATCAACATAACAATTTCCCCTTACCATACGATAGAATATTCAGAAATAAAAAACTAAATATATCACATCTCTTTAGCTACTGTATGTACTTGCTTTTGCCCACTTGGTAAAATAGCTTGATATAAACATGTAACAAACAATAATAAACCAAATAAAATAATATACAATGTATCTGCAAGAATCCATTTTGGGAATAACATCGCTATCGCACCGAGAGATAAAAGCTGGAATCCTGTCGTTAATGGACTAAGCAAGCTTTGTACACGCCCCATGAATGACTCTTCTACAATTTCATACATCCAGCCCGATATTGCAACATTAATAAACGGTAAAAAGAAAGTCGCAAAAGCGATACATACATAAAAAGACCATACATGATTTACAAAGTAACACATACCGAAGAAGATCCCTGAACCTGCCATACCAAATACAATAATAGGTTTAGGAGCATATTTCTTACCTATACTCGTTGCTACTATACTTCCAATTAATAATGAAATCCCTCCAACTACACCGCCCACCATTGCTAAACTTTCATACGTTGCTGGTGCCAATTTGTATTTTAATATGTAAGTAGTAGATACGCTTAAAATACCATTTAATAAACCAAACACGATAAATCCTAAAAGTAATTTTTTTAAAGTTTCATTTTGGTATATATACTTGATCCCTTCTTTAAACTCTGTTATTAACATCTTCAAATTAACTTCTTTCCATTTTGTTCTCCCATTTGGTAAACGAACTTTTTCTGGAATGGAGATCGTTTGAATCAAAATACCACTCATAATAAAAGTGAGCGTATTTACTAAAATGCTCCCGTAAATTCCAAAAGTCCAGTACACCATCGTTGCAATTCCTACACCAAACAAAGCATACAAACTATTTACCATTTGATTCATACCCGCTGCTGCACCGTATTGGTCTGATTCAACCACTCCCTGTATCATCGACTGTTCTGATGGAGAGAAAAATTGTATACATGCATTTTCCAAAAACAAAAATATAAAGACAAGTATAATCATCCCGTAATAAAGCGAAATTAGGATTCCAATATTACAGAGCGAACAACATATATTACTTATCGTACAAATACGTTGTCTATCAAAACGATCCACTACTGTCCCTACTAATAGAAAAAAGATTAATGCAGGTAACGCAATCATAATTTGCGTCATTGTTGCGTAAACTGGTTGTTTTCCGTATTGATCTAACAAGTAAAACATTAAAGAAATTCCAGCAATCATAGAACCGAGTCGTTCTAAAATATTCGCTAGAAAAAATCGTGCATACACTTTGTTGCGAAATAACTGTAGCATTTCTTTCATATTTCGTATCCTTTCTCTCGACAAAATAGTATTATTTTAGTCATTTCTCGGAAGTTATATTATATTTTTCGACCATTATCCAATCTTTTCCTTCTGCATAGAGAACATTATGAAAAAAGCCCTTGTTTTCAAACAAGGACTCTTTTCATAAACTATTTAGCTACTTCTTCTTTCGGCATTACCATACCTTTATAAAGTTGAACAGTTATCCAGTAATAGATGAAATAAATGACTAAGAAAATCCCAATTGGCACCCACACTTTTACAAACGGGTCAACTAATATGAAGCTAAATAAGTTAAGCCCTACTAACACGTGAGAAATACCAATGATTGCTGGGAAGATAAATAAATATGAAATTTCTTTATATATACTTTTCGTTAACATACTACGTCTCACACCGATTTTTCGTAACATTTCATAACGTCGTACGTCACGAGAAGCACCTGTTAATATTTTGAACATAAGGGAACTTGCCATCATTGCTAAAAATGCAATTCCGAGGAAAAATCCCATAAACATTGTTCCACTCATGAAGCTGTTCATAAATTGATAAATTGTCATTTTCGTAAATAAGTCTACTTTTGTACCTGTTGTTTTTTCAATTTGTTCTTTTTGTCTCTTATCTATTTCGATCAACAACGGTTTATACTTTTTCATATCATCTACTTTTGCTAATGTTACAGTGTGTTCTGTTTCTTGAATTCCTTTATAATGTGCTTCATCTGCAATTCTTACAGGTTTTCCGTTAAATTGATTATGTGTAATTTGTATTTCTCTTACAATTGCATCTTCCCAATCTCTCGGCATACGAGGGAATTTTGCTGATTCAGGAGCCTCTAAAGCAGAATATACAGGTTCAGTTAAAGGTTCAGTCACACGTTTACGAACAGGCTCTTTTAAAGTTTTTGTATCAAAGTGGTCTGAAACAAGTGGCGGTTTCGCAGTTAAATCGTTACGTAAGTAATAAACCGCTTCTCCATCTACTTTATACTTGTACTGGCTTTCTTCCACAATTTCCATTTCTTTTAATGCAGCTGTATCTTGTTCATTTGGATCATGAATTACGACATCATATACACGTGAGAAGTCTGTCATAATACCTACATTTTTTTGGAATGCCATACCTGCAGTCATCGCACCTGCGCCTAATGCAATTAACATTGCTACAGTACCTAATACTCTCGATAAGCTATTTACTCGAAAGCGTAGCTGTGCATATGTAAAACTATTTAAGCCCGTTTCATTTCGTTTTTTATTCCCTTTAATTTTCATCACAAAAAATGGGAGCAATGAACTAAAGATAAAATATGTTCCAAGTGTTGTAACGATTGTCGCTATTATAAAACCGAGTTCAGCAAACGTTTTTATATTTATCATAAAATAGTATCCTGTACTTACTAGTAATACACCAAGTACAGTCATTATAATAATGCGAGTTTTGCTTTTCTTCACTTCATCTAGTGTTTCATCTTCACGTATTAATTCTAATTCTGTTTTACGTAATAAGCGGATGCTATTCATTAAACCAGTAATAAAAAATAGTACTAAAAAGAAAATAGCTGTAACTATGATTGCTGGTGTATATACAGATGAATAACTACCCTTTGCTGAAATTTCCATACCATTCATTAAAAAGTTTCCTGCTACACTTGCTAGTAACATCCCTACTAAAATCCCGATAATAATACTAACAATACCCATACCGAATGTTTCAATAAATAATAATTGTGCTACTTTTTTCTTTTTCGCACCAAGCATCATGTACATACCGAGTTCTTTTCTTCTTAACGTGAGTAAGAAAGAATTGGCATATATAATATAAAATACAGTGATGAAAGATAATAGTATTGCACCTACCCAGAATACGAGTCTAATACTACTAATAAGACTATTATCCTTCGTAAATTCACTATTCATCGCCATCGTTTGGAACATGTAAAAAATACTAATACTAATAACGAGACCGATAAGTAAAACCATATAATCTTTTAACATCTTTTTCATACTATGACGTGATAATTTGAATAACATAGTCTCGCCCCCTACTTAGACTCAGCAGCTGAGCCCATATGAGCGAGCACACCTAAAATGTCTTGATAGAAACTTTCTCGCGTTCCTTGACGCTTTAATTCTTTATATAGAAGACCATCTTGAATAAATAATATACGCTCACAATAACTCGCACTAAATGCATCGTGTGTAACCATCAAAATACTTACATTGTGATTTTCATGTAAATCTTGCATCGCTTCTAATAAGCTTTTTGCATTTTTACTATCAAGTGCTCCTGTCGGTTCATCTGCTAATACGATTGCTGGATTATGTACTAAAGCTCGTGCTGCCGCTGTTCTTTGCTTTTGTCCACCAGAAACAGCAGTTGGATATTTTGTTAAAATTTCAGTAATTCCTAATTTCTTCGCCACCTCATTTACCTTTCCAGTAATCTCACTTGAAGGTACACCTTGCAGAGAAAGTGGTAAAGCAATATTTTCATAAATTGATAAGTTTTCTAGTAAGTTAAAATCTTGAAAGATGAACCCTAATTTTTGAGATCGAAAATCTGATAATGCATTCCCCTTCATAGAAGTAATATTTGTACCAGCTATTGTCACACTGCCACCTGTCGCTTGATCCAATGTACTAATCACATTCAGTAAAGTCGTCTTTCCAGATCCAGAAGGACCCATAATCCCTACAAATTCCCCTTCTTTAATACTTAATGACACACCCCTTAATGCTTTTGACTGATTCTCATTTCTTTTCCCATACGTTTTTTCTACACTTTCTACAGTAACTACATTTGTTGACATCTCTTTCACTCCATCCCTTTTGTATAAATTTAATTTCTCACACATTTCTTATCTTTTTCTCATGTAAATTCTTAAGAATTTTTTAATTCTTCAAACTAAAAAGGTTATACAGATAACATGAACCTATTTCCTACTTCATATTCTCATCTTTCTACAACTCGTTCCTTCGATTTCGCTTACATTTACCTTACATTTTTGTAAGGTAAAAAAGAAAACACACCATTATGAATTGGTGTGTTTTCTCTTTAAACTCTATTTCCGATTATTTATTTCCTCTTTCATACTTTCCACAAATCCATTTAGTTCAACAACTTCTGATTTTTCTTCCCCATATTTACGTACATTTACAGCTCCGTTCTCCATTTCCTTATCCCCAATAACAAGTACATAAGGAATTTTTTGCATTTGTGCTTCTCTAATTTTATATCCTAATTTTTCATCTCGTACATCTCGTTCGACACGAACACCAGCTTGTGCTAATTTATCCGCAACCTCATCTGCGTATTGTACATGGACTGCATTCGAAACTGGAATGACCTTCACTTGAACTGGCGCTACCCATGCCGGGAATGCGCCTCCAAAGTGCTCAATTAATATCGCTAAGAAACGATCTAAAGATCCTAATACTGCCCTGTGAATGACAACTGGTCTTTTCTTTTCATTCTTCTCATCTATATAATTTAAATCAAACTTTTCGGGCATTTGGAAATCTAGCTGGATTGTTCCGCACTGATGACTTCTATTTAAAGCATCTTTAATATGGAAGTCAATTTTCGGTCCGTAAAATGCACCGTCACCTTCATTTAGTCTATATTTACAATTCAATGAATGTAATACATTTGCTAACGCCGCTTCTGCTTGTTCCCACAACTTATCATCACCCATTGAATCTTCTGGACGAGTAGAAAGTTCTACTTCATATTCAAATCCAAAAGTTTTATATACATAATCGATTTGCGCCATTACAGATTTGATTTCATCTTCAATTTGTTCTGGAGTTACAAATAAATGTGCATCATCTTGGCAGAAAGTACGTACTCTTAATAATCCGTTTAACGCCCCACTAAATTCATGTCGATGCACTTGACCAAACTCACACATACGAATCGGTAATTCGCGATAAGAATGCAATTTATTTTTGAACATTAACATATGACCTGGGCAGTTCATTGGTTTTAATGCAAAACTTTTATTATCCACTTCTGAGAAATACATATTATCTTTATAATGTCCCCAGTGCCCTGATCTTTCCCATACTTCTTGGTTCATCATGAATGGAGTGCGTACTTCTTGATAATTATATTCTTTTTGAATTTCTCTTAAAAAAGCTTCTAATTCATTACGAATAATTTGACCTTTCGGTAAATAAAATGGCATTCCCGGAGCCTCTTCAGAAAACATAAATAACTCAAGCTCACTCCCTAATTTACGATGATTTCTTTTTGCTGCTTCTTCAACGAAATGTAAATACTCTTCTAATTCTTTCTGGGAAGAGAATGCAACACCATATATGCGCTGAAGCACTTGATTGTTACTATCTCCTCGCCAATATGCACCGGAAACGTGAGTTAATTGAAAGGCTTTCAAATAACCTGTAGATGGTAAATGTGGTCCTCTACATAAATCTACAAATTCACCTTGCTTATATAGTGTTACACTTTCCTCACTAGGAATTGCTTCTAAAAGTTCTAATTTCAAGCGATCGTTCATTTCTTGAAACAGTTTAGCTGCTTCTTCTCGAGAAACCTCAACTCGTTCTATCTTGATATTTTCATTTATGATCTTTTTCATTTCTTTTTCAATTTCCCGTAAATCTTCTACGTTTACACTACTTGGAAGATCCATATCATAATAAAATCCATTTTCAATTACCGGTCCTACACCAAGGTTTACATTACCATAAATTCTTTTTATAGCTTGCGCTAAAATATGTGCCGCAGAGTGTCTTGCAATTTCTACACCTTCATCTGAATCTATAGTAACGATTTCTACTTCCGCATTTTCTTCAATATTACGGCGTAAATCATATAACCCATCATTTACTTTCCCTGCGACTGCTTTCTTTTTTAAGCTACTGCTAATGGATCCCGCAATTTCTTCTAAAGTAATTCCTTTTACAAATTCTTTCACACTACCATCTGGAAATTTAATTTCAATCATTTGTTCTTTCATTTTTCATCTCTCCATTTCATAATAAAAAGCACACTCATCCCTACAATAGGGACGAGCGTGCTTATACCCGTGGTTCCACCCAGATTCCCATCATAAAAAACATAATGGCTTCATTTACGGTAACGTCGTTTACACGGCACTAGATACTTCATTTCCCCAGTGCAGCTCTAAGGTGGTAAGTTATTTTTCTGCGTTAGGAAGTTCTCAGCTTTCCTTCCTTCTCTGTATAACCGGGGAAAATAACTCGTGTCCTTTTCTTCGCTTATTATGAAATTGAATGCAAAAAAGCATATTCATCCCTAAAATAGGGACGAATATGCTTATATCCGTGGTTCCACCCAGATTCCCATCACAAAAAACATAATGGCTTCTTTTGCGATAACGTCGCTTACACGGCACTAGATACTTCGTTTCCCTAGTGCAGCTCTAAGGTGGTAAGTTATTTTTCTGCGTTAGGAAGTTCTCAGCTTTCCTTCCTTCTCTGTATAACCGGGGAAAATAACTCGTGTCCTTTTCTTTGCTTTTTTAAATACATCCATTAATTGTTATTTACTATATCTTATTCATTTTATTTTTGCAAGTGTTTGGAAAAGATTTTTTATTTAATAAAAAAAGAAACCAAAAAATGTTTTTGGTTTCTCCTTCTCAATTTTACCACTCTTGTGGTTCGTAATTTAAGTCTGCAAATAGACGGCGTTTCTCTTTCTTCGTTAAATCTCTCCACTGTCCAACCGGTAAATTATTTAATTCAATATTCATAATTCTCGTACGTTTTAACGTATATACTTGATACCCTAAAGCTTCACACATACGGCGAATTTGACGATTCAATCCTTGTGTTAAAATAATTTTGAACTCATATTTTGATAACTGTGTGATCTCACAAGGAAGTGTTTTTGTACCTAGAATTTTCACACCAGCTGCCATTTTTTCTAAGAAATCAGGTGTAATTGGCTTATCTACTGAAACGATATATTCTTTCTCATGTTTGTTTTCAGCACGTAAAATTTCATTAACAATATCACCATCATTCGTTAACAAAATTAAACCATCTGAATCTTTATCAAGACGTCCAATGTGACTAATTCGTAATGGATGATTCACTAGATCGATAATATTACCTTTTACTGATTTTTCACTCGTACATGTAATACCTACTGGTTTATTTAAAGCGATATATACGTGATCTCGAGCAATGCGAAGTTGCTCTCCATTTACGCGTACATCATCACCTGGATTCACTTGGTCACCAATTTTTGCAACCTTACCATTAATAATTACTCTTCTCTCATTAATTAATTTATCTGCTCCGCGTCGAGACGCTTTTCCAGCTTCACTAATAAATTTATTGATACGCAAATTAGGCACATCCTTTTCTAAAAAAATTTCAAGCTCACACTGCTTCTACCGTACAATAAAAAAGGGTAAGCCTCCTATTATAACTTAAATATATTAACATGAAAGGGCATATAACGTCTTCTATTAATTACTTATTTATAAGAAAATATCTTTATTATACATTCATTTATACACTTTTTCCGTGCTTAATATACAAACCATTCTTCCTTACATACAACTTGTTTACCTCTCATATCTTCTATATCTTCATGAATATTAGCTAGTTTATACAACTCAGTTAAAATCTCTTCTACATAATTTTGATGTGCCATTCCATCTTGCCAATAAGTTAACACGATGTAACGATTTTCATTTTGTAAAGACTTCCCAACTATCCCACCTAGCATCCCTTTTATATTTTTCATTCCTTTATTCCAAATTGTTTCTTGTTTATGTAAAAATTGCTTTTCTTTTTCTTCCTTTACATCACATACAGCCGCCCTTACGAAGGATCCTTCTGTAACAACGTCTTTCAAAGGCACTTCTGCTATATCATACAATGTTTGAAATAATTCGATTTCACATGAAAGAAACGTATCCTCTTGATTACTATTTAAATAAATTGTATCGTGAGCACCATTCATAAATGATTGATATGCATTTCTATCTTCCCATAAAGTAAATACACATGCCTCATTTTCATGCCACCCACCAAATTGTCCATGAAATCCATCTAGATGCTGTATATCACGCCATTTTTCTTGTGCTTTTGAAAACAATTCCTTTTTCTCTTCTTCTACCTTACAATAGATTGTTTTTAGTAGCATATCTAATTCCCCCTTATCTTACATTCCATTTCTCATCTGCAATACTTTCTACTTTTCCCCTAAACGAACATTATTTTTACTCTCTATTTCTTCAGCTCTTATATGTATTAAAGAGGACCATTTCATCTCGTATCCTTGTTCAACACGCATATTTATCTTTTCTGTTCCAAACAACGATACTTTAAAAGATACGCTGTTAAACATCCATTTGAACTTCCTGTTGCCACGTCTTTCGGAATCCCATAATAGTCTGCAAAATCACGAACACTTAGATCACCTATTTGTTTACATAACATAATTATATCCTTCTAGTTATCTATAGTATTCAAAAAAGCATCCGCTCTTTCTATCAGCCATTCACCAAACGTACTTAAAAATAATAAAATTTCATTTATATCATTTATCGGTTCAATTATATATTGTAATGCCTTTCTCATATTTTTTTCTTGTTCGGGAAAATGCTTACTAAATAATTCATAGGCAGGATATAAGTCTCTGGAGTAAAGTCCTTCTCTCTCAATTGTCAATGCTAGACCTGACCTGATTATTATTTTCATAATCCAACGGCAACAATCCACAATATCATCCACGCCTTTATTATGAATTAATTCTTCGCGTGCTTGTCCAATTTGTTTCCGCAATTGAATAAGGTGTTCATAGGCTAACTCCTCACTTACTTTATATTTAGGTAAAGACAATGTTACATCTTGACCAAATATACATACTCCATGTGTCTGTATCATAAAGCTTATAAAAGAAAAACTCTTGGAATTTATCACTTCTTTTTCACTGTAAAAACTCAATTCCACTCCTGTTATACAACTAAACTTTTGCAAACTTTGAACTTCTAGTTTCTTTCGCCAGCTTAAGTCTATTAATTTAGGATCCTTTCGTACTACTATAATCACATCTATATCTGCAATTCCTTCAATTCCAATCCCTCTTGGAATTGAGCCTCTTATATAAACACTGTGTAAATCATCCTGTAGCAATTCACAACAAGTATTTTTTATTTCTTGTATTACCTCCATAAATATAGGTTGAACTTTTTCAATATGTGCATCATTTATAATATATCCTTCATCATCAGTAGGACAAAAACGACCTATCTTTTTTATATTTGGCAATTTATTATCTCATCTCCATACTAAATATTATTTTATTCTATACACATAGTAATTATAATTTAAATAATTCGGAATTAAAAATCAAAAGAGATAGAAAGTAAACAATCCTACAATATCATTCACTTCCTCTCTCTTTTATTATCAATTATTTTTCAAATATATAATACGTAATTTCTCCTGGGTAATGTAATATCTTTACCTTTCTTTCCACTTTTTAAAACTAACAGTATACCCGCTTTCCCCTCCGCTCCACTTACCAGTGTAATAAGCATTACACTCATATATTTATACTCCTCTTCCTTATCATCATTAATATGAATTACTGACATTAGCACTGGAAAATCTTTAATGTTAGATTCTTTATTCATAAATATGAATGCAATTAAACCAACTAATAATACAGTCATTGAAATATTTGAAACTAGTTTTCTTCTATTCATTTTCACTAAAACTCTTATTTTCTCTACTTCAAACAACATTATTGTTATATATTATAATTATAAGTTTTTAAATTTTGGAGGCGTTACATATTGCAGAAATTACTTTTTACTAAATGGACAGTTGTTATTTCTATTTTCATCATTTTCGGTACAATTTTCTACGTTACTAATGGTAAAAATAACAACGAAAAAGCAACTGTAGAAACAGCGGATACAACAACTTTCAAAACTAAATTGCAACCTAAAATTAATGAATTGACTACTAATTATAATGACATCATCGAAAAAGATTGGTTGCCTGCTTGGGAAGAAATTAACACGAACGGAGATTCAGTAAATAGAGATAAACTATTAGTTACAATGAATGCTGTTTCCAAACAATATGAAAATATTTTGAACGAAATAGACACTTTGAAAATTAAAGAAAATATATCGGAAGTACAAATACAAGAACAACTAGTTTATTTCACAACTGAGTTTAAAGCTGCTTCTAAATTTATGAAAAACGCGGCAGATTTAATTATAGACGGAGATAGTAACTCTACTCCAAACAGTGCAACAATTGAAAATACGAAACATGCTTTAGGGCTTGCAGATCAACATATTGTCATCGCTTTATCTACTTTAACTGAAATTGAAGAGAAATTAGGACTTTCGAAAAAATAGAATTCTTTACTATTTTAAAATAAAAAATGATTGCATTTCACTAATTGTATATCTATAATGTTTTTATTGATCTTATACACATTCAATGCGTATAGGTTATTAATTTTATAATTCGGATGAACCATTCAGGAGAAGGTCTATTGATCTACCGACGGGGCAAAAAGTTGTTAACCGACTTTGAAACTCTCAGGTCTTGTTTACAAGTAGAACTGCATGGGGACGAATCTCTGGAGAGACTCCCTCTCGCTTTATATAGCGTAGAGGAAAACGAGCACCGAAGGAGCAAATCCGCTACTATAGCGGATAATCTCTCAGGTAAAAGGACAGAGACAAGCGAAAGAAAATGCCGATTTGTATCGGTTTATTTTTCTATCCCTTGTTTCTCCAGAGACCATTTCATTTACTTGAAGTGGTTTTTATTTTTTCTAAAAAAGGAGAATAAAGATGGAGACAGTAAGTAAAGTATTAGAACAAATCAATCACTATGTGTGGGGATTACCAACGTTGTTGTTACTCGTTGGTACTGGTATTATTCTCACAGTGCGTTTAAAAGGTTTACAGTTTAGTAAACTATTATACGCTCACAAACTAGCTTTTAAAAAATCAGAAGATACATCTTCCTCTGGAGATATTAGCCACTTCCAAGCACTTATGACAGCTATGGCGGCAACGATTGGTATGGGAAATATAGCTGGTGTTGCAACCGCTGTGACGATTGGTGGGCCTGGTGCAATCTTTTGGATGTGGATTACTGCTTTATTCGGTATGGCAACAAAATATGCCGAAGCAATTCTTGCGGTGAAGTACCGTGTTAGTAATGAAAATGGTGAATATTCGGGTGGGCCAATGTACTATTTAGAACGTGGTTTAGGTAAGAAATGGCTTGCAGTTTTATTTGCTATATTCGGTACAACTGCTTCTTTCGGTATCGGTAATATGGTGCAATCTAATTCAGTTGCAGAGGCAATGCGAATTAATTTCTCTTTCCCTCCTGCTTTAACTGGTATAGTAATGTCATTTTTAATCGCTATCGTTATTTTAGGCGGTGTAAAAAAAATCGGGAAAGTAACAGGATATGTTGTTCCTATTAAAGCTTTCTTTTATATCATTGCTGGTCTTATCATTATTTTCTATCACTACGATCAAATTCCTGAAGCATTTTCACTTATTTTTTCTGGTGCGTTTAATGGTACTGCAGCTACTGGTGGTTTTATCGGTGCAACAGTTGCATCAGCTATTCAAATTGGAATGGCGCGCGGCGTATTTGCGAACGAAGCTGGTTTAGGGAGTGCCCCTATTGCCGCGGCGGCTGCAAAAACTGATTCCCCTGCAAAGCAAGCTTTAGTTTCAATGACTGGTACTTTTCTAGATACATTTATTGTATGTACAATTACAGGGCTAGTATTAATTACTACAGGTGCATGGAAGTCTGGTAAAACTGGGGTTGAAGCTACAACACTTGCGTTTCAATCTGTATTCGGTACTGCTGGTAGTATGATTCTTGGTATCGCAATTATTTTATTCGCCTACTCTACTATTTTAGGCTGGTCGTATTACGGTGAGAAATGCGTGGCTTATTTATTTGGAGAAAGTGCTGTTAAATATTATAAAGCAATCTTTATTGTCATGATTGCTATTGGTGCGAATTTAAAATTAGGCATCGTATGGACATTTGCGGATATTGCAAATGGACTTATGGCGATTCCAAACTTAATTGGTCTTATTGGGTTAAGTGGTATTGTTGTTGCTGAAACGAATCGCTTTTTACAAGCAGAGAAATTGAAAGAAAATAATAAAAAACAGGCAAGTTAATCTATGAAAAAAGGAATGACTCATACATGATGAGCATTCCTTTTTTCATCCCCTCTTTTACTTTATTACTATCATTAAAAATATATTTATATCAATGTTTACTCCTTTTTATTCCTCCAAAAGTTTTTCACATAAATGTCATAAATCGTATGGTCTAACTATATAGTTGAAAAGGAATGCGACATTAAAGTGTCGCTGAAAAACTCATCCAAGAAAAGGGAGGAAAAATCTTTTGAAAAACAAAATCATTGTTTTCCTATCTGTTTTATCTTTTATTATTGGTGGTTTCTTCTTTAACACGAATACTTCAAGCGCTGAAACATCATCTACTGATTACGTTCCCAACCAATTAATCGTTAAGTTCAAGCAAAATGCATCTTTAAGTAATGTGCAATCTTTTCATAAATCTGTCGGAGCTAATGTCTTATCTAAAGATGATAAGTTAGGTTTTGAAGTCGTTCAATTTTCAAAAGGTACTGTAAAAGAAAAAATAAAGAGTTATAAAAATAATCCAGATGTGGAATATGCAGAACCGAATTATTACGTTCACGCCTTTTGGACTCCAAACGACCCATATTTTAAAAATCAATATGGATTACAAAAAATTCAAGCTCCACAAGCTTGGGATAGCCAACGAAGTAATCCTGGTGTAAAAGTAGCCATTATTGATACAGGAGTTCAAGGCTCACACCCTGATTTGGCTTCGAAAGTAATTTACGGGCATGATTATGTTGATAACGACAATACATCTGATGATGGGAATGGTCATGGTACACATTGCGCTGGAATTACTGGAGCACTTACGAATAACAGCGTCGGAATTGCTGGTGTTGCCCCACAAACTTCCATTTATGCTGTTCGCGTATTAGATAATCAAGGAAGTGGTACTCTCGATGCTGTAGCGCAAGGTATTCGAGAAGCTGCTGATTCGGGTGCAAAAGTAATTAGTTTAAGTTTAGGAGCTCCAAATGGTGGTACTGCATTACAACAAGCCGTTCAATATGCATGGAATAAAGGCTCTGTTATAGTTGCAGCTGCTGGAAATGCTGGAAATACAAAAGCTAATTACCCTGCTTATTACAGCGAAGTAATTGCAGTTGCTTCTACAGACCAATTAGATAAGAAATCTTCATTTTCTACTTATGGTAGCTGGGTTGATGTTGCAGCACCAGGTTCAAATATATATTCTACTTATAAAGGAAGCACGTATCAATCATTAAGTGGTACATCTATGGCAACACCTCATGTCGCAGGAGTTGCTGCTCTTTTAGCAAATCAAGGATATAGCAATACACAAATTCGCCAAATTATTGAGTCAACTTCTGATAAAATTACTGGTACAGGTACGTACTGGAAAAACGGTAGAGTCAATGCATATAAAGCTGTACAATATGCGAAGCAATTACAAGAAAATAAAGCTTCTTAAGAAATAAAGTAAAACTTTAATCAGTTGATCTACCATTCATGCGGAATAAAATAGAAGGAGAGACTTCTACAACTAAAGCCTCTCCTTCTTATAAACTATATTACTCTCCCTGCTTTTTAACCATATGTAAATACAGTACAAAATCCATCATTGTCGACGAATGACCAAGTTGACGGATCATCGCTGTTATATTTCCTCTATGATATGTACCATGATTTACGACATGTTGTACTAACTCTAAAATTGAAGTTTCTAATTTTCCTACATATGGATTCTCGATAACAAATACAGCATTCACATCTTGTATTGTACTTAAAAAGTCTTTATATTGATCTGCCATGTTTTCAAACATTTTTTCTAATTCATGTAACGATTTGTTTTCCATTTGTTTTCGTAAATCTTCTCGGCCTTGTATTGCTTCATTCATACTTTTACCATGCAATATGTGTAACCACACTTGATCTGTAATATAAATATGGGCAAACGTATCCTTGATTGATGGAAATACACTCTGCATCTGTTCAGTAAAAATCGTCTCATAGTTTGGTAATTCTTTTAGTCGATTGAATAATCGTAGATTAGCCCAAGCATGGTAATCCACTTGTTTTAACATGTACTCTTTCAATCGAAATCGCCTCCTTATTGTATGAAACGAATAGTTTGTTTCTTTATTTCTGATTCTCTATCAGCTTTTGCAATTCCTTTTTCTTCAATTTCTTGTTTATTTATAGTTTTATATTTTACATACGTATGAAATTCCGTTTGAAATGGAAACGGTGTAATCCGAATTGTTTCCTTGTCCACCCATTCAGCTTGTATAGGTTTCTCCTCCTTACTATTAAACATTTCTGTTCCTTCAAAACCATCTTTAAACAAATCAATTTCCTCTTCCTTTTCTACACCCGGTTTATTCATACAGACATATAAAGAAAGTTCATCGCAAAACTTTAATAATCTATAATGTTTATCGAACATCGCAAATTGTTCTTTTGTTAGCGTCGTCAATATTCTTTTTTGTCGTTCCAATTCCCCTGTATAAAATGACATCATCTCTTCATCTTCCTCATTTAATGGAAATGATAAAAAATGCTTACTACAAAGTAATGCTCCGTATGGATTGGAATCTTCAATTTCATTCAAACCAATCGTATAAAAGACAAAACGTAATGAACTTGGACAATCCATAAATGTATATGGGATATTTTTAGCATCATTTAAAATTGGTACTTTATCAAGTTCTATCCATCCTCTATCATGCTCATATATTGCATCAATTGTCTCTTTTAAATATGTGTCATCTTCAAAAAAATCTTCTTTTATATGCTTTGCAATCTCTCCAGCTAAAAAACCATGATCATGTTGACGAATTAATGTACTTTCTTTCTCATCCTTTTCACGAAAAATCACTCGTATACTCCCCCTCATCCTCATATTATAGCGTTTTCTATGCATCATTTCTTAATTAATCCCTAATTATTAGCAGGGATTCAGTTTCCTGCAACGAAATTAACATAACTATATAGCATTCTTTCTAACAATATAAATAGCTTTATCTTTACTATCTATTATACTAAATCATTCATTCCAAAAAATTTTTTTATGAGGTGAAAACATGAACAAAACAGAATTAATTAAAAATGTCGCACAATCAGCTGATATTTCTCAAAAGGATGCTTCTGCAGCTGTACAATCTGTATTTGACACAATTGCTACTGCATTACAGTCTGGCGATAAAGTTCAATTAATCGGCTTTGGAACTTTTGAAGTGCGTGAAAGATCTGCTCGTACAGGACGTAATCCACAAACCGGCGAAGAAATTCAAATCGCTGCTGGTAAAGTTCCTGCATTTAAAGCAGGTAAAGAGTTAAAAGAAGCTGTGAAATAAACAAGAAACCAGCCATTTTATAGGCTGGTTTCTTGTTTTAATTTAGTAATTGCTTTATATTTTCTGCATGATACACCTCGCAAATATAAAATATGCATCTGCAGTTACTTACAATTTGATATTTTCTTGTTGGATACACATGCGCCGAAACAGAGCATCCATCAAATAATTCAATAATATTCCCAGAAGGCTGATATCCTTCATATAATACGTTCCTTCTTACTTCCATCTTTTCTATAAGTTTTTCAACTGGAATGTTTCCACTCTCTAGCTCCCTCTTTATTGTATTTGGTAAAAACGAGGTATCCGCAAAAATGAGATTTTCAGATAATACTTTCCCTTTATAACTAATATTGGATACACGGTAAAGAAATGTTCCGTTTTTATCAAAGAAACTCTTTGCTTCTTTCGGGATATACTGTCTATCCAGCACCTCTTGTTCTAGAACATCAAACTGAACTGTATCATTCAATAACTTTTCTAAAGCATGAATAGATGATGTATCTCCAGAAAATAAAATATTTTTAATTGCTTGTACATTATAAGTGGATTCATTTGTTCTATTTTCCGCTACTAGCATGAGGAACACCTCTTCTATAAAATATTTTATTAAACTTATTTATAATTTAAAAGCGCTACTGCATCCAGCTGTATGATTTCGGTGACTTCTTTACTACATATTGCAATTGAAGCTATATAATCTATACTTGGCCTTAAATCTCTCATCACTGTATTTTCTACTAACT
This sequence comes from Bacillus sp. FDAARGOS_527, assembly GCF_003812125.1. Classification (NCBI taxonomy): domain Bacteria; kingdom Bacillati; phylum Bacillota; class Bacilli; order Caryophanales; family Bacillaceae; genus Bacillus; species Bacillus sp. FDAARGOS_527. The sequence continues at coordinate 1,543,318 of NZ_CP033795.1, read as the reverse complement.
CTTGTCTATCCTTAAAAACTAACAAGTTTGGAGGATCATTTGGAGCTGATATAGTAATATCCACTGGTGGAATCATTAGACCTTCACCTGTCGCTTTGAGCACAGCTTCCTTTCTAGTCCAATATGTTAAAAAACCTTCTATTTTTTGTTCATTAGGCAACTTCATAACTTGCGCTATTTCAATGTCGGTTAATACGCCTTCTACCATTTTCATAACATCAACATCTGGATTCATTTGTTCAACATCAACGCCTACAGGTGCAGACTTTGTAAATGCAACTACAACCCACTCACCCGAATGTGAAACCGATAACTGCGGCATCCCCTCTGGTAATTGTGGTCTACCATGTTGTAACTTACATACTGGGCACAGCCTATCAATTGGCACTTGAACTGGTGACATAGAAAGTATTTTACCTAGAACTAATCTACTAATTACACAACCGATTATAAAACGAGCACGATCTGCCGAATGATGATATGAATTTGCTTTCTCTCGTTCAACATCATTTAGTAAATTGTAATGCCATGATTGTAAATCCGAAATCCTTCCCCACCATATTTGACAATCATTCTCATTCAAAATCGGTATAGAATCTACAACTTTACTTTCTATCATGTAAACTCTCTCCTTCTAAATACCAATATCATTTTATTTCAAAAGACCATTTTCAAACCTATTCATTTACAACTTCTTTCTCTTTTTGTAATACAGGTAACGGTTTTTTCTTCTTTTTTGACATTACCTCTTTATCAGAAATACGTAAAGAAAATAGTAATGCTACGAGTAAAAATATTGCTGATCCAATTAATGCCGCTTGATATGGTAAGAAATCTGAATGAGCATTATGTTGTGCACTGTTATTTCCAAAACCAGCTAGTATACTAGCTAAAACAGCAACCCCTATCGCTGAACCTAATCGATTTTGCACATTAAATATAGTAGTTGCTCTCCCCATAGAAGGCGGCGTTATATTGTTAAATGCAGAAAATTGAACTGCTCCAACTGATTGACCTAAGAAAATACCTATGCCAAACAATAATACCCGTATTTGCCAAGGGTTCGTATCGTGATTTACAAAACTTAATAAAATAAAGATAATCGCCGTACAAATTAACCCGATAGAAATTACCTTACGAGCTCCTAATTTCTTATATGACCATGGTACGATCTGTGACGATATCATTAATCCAATGGCCTCTGGGAATGTAGTAAGACCTGATTCCAGTGCGGATGCTCCTATTACATTTTGATACATAAGCGGAAAAACAAATAACATTCCTAGTAAACCAGCTGATGAAAATAATGAAATAAGGCTCATCTTTCTAAAGACTGGTTCTTTTAATAAGCGTAAATCTAACATCGGTTGCTTTACTTTCAGTTCTACGATTATAAACAATGTAATGAATACAACCCCAGCTATCCCAGTACTCATAATTTCTGGAGAAATCCACCCTTTTGACGGTCCCTGGCTGAGTGCATATATGAGCATCGCAAATCCTGGTGCTGATAAAATAAAGCCGAGAGAATCAAAGCGACCAGCTGATTTTTCAACATGCTCTGCTAAAAATAGAAGTCCAAATAGCAATGCAACGATTCCAAATGGTAGATTAATATAAAATGCCCAGCGCCAAGACATTTGATCTACAAAAAAGCCACCAATAATTGGTCCTACTGCCGGTGCGACAGCAATTGGCAACACAATAAACCGAGAAATTTTCGGCCTTTCCTCTGGTGAAAATGTTCGGAATAACATCGCCATCCCAACTGGTGTTAAAAGCCCCCCACCAGCACCTTGAATAATACGAAAAATATTCAAGGATGTAATATCGTTCGCTATCCCACATAACGCAGATGCGGTTGTAAATACGAAAAGAGCAGCTAGAAATACTCTTTTCGTACCGAATCGATCTCCTAACCAACCAGAAATCGGAAGGAAAACAGCTAAGCTAACTAAATATCCAACATTAACTGTCCCCATAGCAGATGGTGGCACCTGCAGTTCCTTACTTATCGTTTGCAGTGCTACATTTACAATCGTTGCGTCCATGGCAGCCATAAACATCGCTGTTATATATACGATGCTTACAACTACTTTTGGATTTATTTTTGCTTTCATTATCGTTTTCCTACTACTATTTTTTCACCAGCTTGATTACTTTTTGGATTCAAATCCGTCCAGGTATTTTCAACATATTGTAAGCAATCGTGCCTGCTAGCTTCTTCATGTACGACATTCCACCCAATAGGTACATCAAGAAAGACAGGCCAGAGAGAATACTGGTTCTCCTCATTTATTAATACTTTATATGTGTAATTATCATTTTCAAATGGATTCGTCATACTCTCCTTACCCCTTTCTTATTCTGCAAATATTTCGCTAATACTTGTCCAATTTCCGTAAGTGGACCTGGCTGACATAGATCTTTATGTCTACAGTCAATATCATGCTGCACAATTTTCCCATCTAAATAATTTAGCCATGTATTTGGAGAAATAGGATCAAACCAGTCTGGTATAACAGTAGATCTAAAGAATAAAATATCTCCATTATAAACTTTCGGTACGTATCTCCCTAATAATCCTACCGAATTTACATATGTTTCTTTCAAGTTCAATATAGTCTCTTCTTCAAGACTTGCTAATGCACTTCCATCTGTACGAAGGATTTCAACTGCACTTTCCATCGTAAGTGGTTTACCATCCATGTTATCTGGGTCATATCCGCCTAAAGCAAGTAATGCGATTAACGCTTCCTCTTCAGTAGGCGCTTCCGTATTCGGTAGGAAGTGACCAGGATAAGAATCTAGCATAACGAGTAATTCTACTTCTTCCCCTTCATTTTGTAGTTGCGCTGCCATTGCATGCACAACATTTCCTCCGAGCGACCAACCGAGTAAACGATATGGTCCGTGAGGCTGTACTTCACGAACGTGTTTTAAATAATCCGCTGCCATTTCCTCTAAACTTTTTGGAAGTTCTTCATTTTTAGCGATACCACGTGCTTGTACACCATAGATTGGATAATCTGTTCCTAAAGATTTCATAAGTCCTGCATAGCACCAACTTAATCCACCTGCTGGGTGTACACAAAATAGTGGCAATTGGTTTCCACTTGCTCGTAACGGAAGCAACACATCGAGTGCACTTTGTCCATTTCCCACTTCAAGTCTTTCAGCAAGGCCTGCGACAGTAGGTGCTGCAAATAAAGTTCCGATATTTAATTCGATCCCAAGTGCTTCTTTAATACGGCTCATAAGCTGCACTGCAAGGAGTGAATGACCACCTAAATCAAAGAATCCGTCATCAATTCCAATTTGAGGTACACTTAGCACTTCTGTAAACAAGTCACATAACATTTCTTCTTGCGGTGTTCTTGGTCCACGACTAGAAGATGATACGATAAATTCTGGAGCTGGCAATGCCTTTCTATCTAACTTACCGTTCGGAGTTAAAGGGAACTCATTTACTACTACAAAAGCGTATGGAACCATATAATCTGGTAAACTACCACTAGCAAACTGACGCATTTCATTCGTATCAATCGCTTCATTATTTGATGCGACGATATAAGAAACTAATCGTTTATCCCCTGGTTGATCTTCCCGTACAATAACTGCTACTTGCTCAACTGTAGGGTGTTTCATTATGACCGCTTCTATTTCTCCTAATTCAATTCGGAATCCACGAATTTTTATTTGATGATCTGCACGTCCTATATAATCTAGCGTCCCATCTTGACGCCAGCGTGCTAAGTCTCCAGTACGATACATTCTTGTACCTGGCTTGCCAAATGGATCTGCAATAAAACGTTCTGCAGTTAAACCTGCCCTTCCTAAATATCCACGAGCAAGCCCTGCACCTGCAACATACATTTCTCCAACTACTCCAGGTGGCACTGGTTGTAAATAATGATCTAATACGTATACTTTAAGATCAGGTATACTGCACCCAATTAAACTATTTGCTCGTAAAGAAACGGTACTCTCATCTAGCTCAATATAACTAACATGTACTGTCGTCTCAGTAATACCGTACATATTAATAAGCTTCGGTGCGTTATGAGGATGTCGACTATACCAATCTTCTAATCGACTTAGCTCAAGTGCTTCGCCTCCAAAAACAATATATCGTAAAGATAAATTTTGGCCAATCTCTTCATTTTCACGATCTGCTTGCATCAATTGATAGAATGCTGATGGAGTTTGGTTTAAAACAGTTATCTTTTCTTTAACAAGAAGTTGTAAAAATTCTTTCGGCGAGCGACTTACAGTATGCGGTACTATGACTAGACGCCCTCCATATAATAAAGGTCCCCAAATTTCCCAAACCGAGAAGTCAAAAGCGTAAGAATGGAACATCGTCCAAACATCGTTTCCGTCAAACTGGAACCAATGATCAGTTGCGCCTAAAAGTCTTACTACATTTTGATGAGGTATCATAACGCCTTTCGGTCTACCCGTTGAGCCTGACGTATAAATAACATAAGCAATATGTGATGGAGATAACGGGTTAATTCGTTCCACTTCATCAATATTGTCTTCACTATATTTGTCAACTTCTGCTATTACTTTCACATCATCAACTAAAACTTTTAGTGCCTCATCACATTCAATTTCCACTTCTGAATTTGTTAAAACACATGATGGTTTCGCATCATGGAGCATAAATGAAATACGATCTGACGGGTAATCTGGATCTAACGGTAGGTATCCAGCACCAGATTTAAGAACAGCTAATAAGCTTACAACCATGTTTAATGATCTTGGCATTGCTAAAGCAACGAGTTGATCAGGACCAATTCCTTTTGCTATTAGGAATCGAGCTATTTTATTTGCTTTTCTATTTAACTCTTCATAAGTTAATTTCTTATTTTCAAAGACGACAGCAATAGCATTTGGATTAATATGAACCTGCTTTTCAAATAATTGTGGCAATGTCATTTCTGGTGCAATTTGAAAACCACCATTCCACTTTTCTAACACTGTATTTTTCTCTGCTAAAGTTAATATTTCTAATCTGCCAATGGATTGATCTGGATTTGTCGCCGCATCATCTAATAACAAAATGAATCGTTCTATTAGTTTTTGAACCGTTTCATGTTTATATAAATCGGTACTAAACTCTAGTAAACCATGTAAACCGTTCGGAGTACCATCAACCCCGTGACTCTCACTAATTTCAAATGTTAAATCAAACTTCGCAGAGCCAACACTTTGAATTTCAAGGCTCGTTTCTATATCCGGGACATCAAAGATTGCTTCTGGCGTATTTTGGAAAGCTAACATAACTTGAAATAGCGGATGACTATTTCGAGTACGCACCGGGTTTAACACTTCAACGAGTCGTTCAAATGGAACATCTTGATTTTCATAAGCTGCAAGATTTGCCTGCTTCACTCTATTTAATAATTCTTTAAAACTTGGATCTCCTGAAGTATTTGTACGTAACACTAATGTATTTACAAATAAACCAACAATATCTGAAAGTACATCATCATTTCTTCCAGCAATCGGACTTCCAATTGGTATATCAGTGCCTGCACCTAATCTTGTAAATAGCGCACTTAGTCCTGCTTGCAATACCATAAACAAACTAACTCCGTTTTTCCGTGCGAGCTCTACTAACCTACTATGCATACCTGCATCTATATGAAAATGAATTGTTTCTCCTCTGTAACTCGTTTCCATTGGACGCTGATAATCTGTAGGTAACTCCAATTGATCTGGTAATCCCTTTAACTCTTTCTTCCAAAAATCTAATTGTGTTGAAATGAGACTTTCTTGTGTAGTTTCATCCCCTAACAATTGCTGTTGCCAAAGTGCATAATCTGCGTATTGAACTGGAAGTGTCTCCAGCTGTACTTTGTTCCCTTGACATCGCGCTTTATACGCCGCTGTAAAATCTCTCGTCAACGGTTGTAACGACCAGCCATCCCCTACAATATGATGCAATAGAATTAGTAATACATGTTCGTTTTCATTCACTGTAAATAGTTGCAAACGAACTGCTGGTTCAACATCGAGGTTAAAGCTATATCTTACAGCCTCCGCAAGTACACTTTCTAATTCATTTTTACATGTATTTGTTATAATCATTTCAAGATTTAAGTTTTCCATATGTAAAATTTCCTGGTAGGAACTACCTAATACGTTAGGGAAAATTGTTCTAAGTGTTTCATGTTTCTCGACTACATCATAAAAGGCACCTTGTAATGCTCCCTCGTTCAACTTTCCAGACAAACGAATGACTAATGGAATATTATAAGTAGGACTTGGACCTTCTAAACAATGTAAGAACCATAATCTACGCTGTGCAAATGAAAGTGGAACTTCATTTGGCCTACTTACTTTCTTAATCGCTGGTCTTGCAGTTTTTGCTCGATCCAATTGTTTCACTAATTCAGCAACAGTTGGCGATTCAAATAGTTTTCCAATTCCTAATTCGACACTTAACGTTTCACGAATTCTTGCCATTAAACGCGATGCAAGAAGCGAATGTCCACCCATTTCAAAGAAATTATCATCAATGCTAATGCGAGAAACACCAAGTACTTCTGCAAATAAATCACATAATATTTCTTCTTTCGGATTTCTAGCAACTCTCTCATTGTTCATGCCATTAAAATCAGGAGCAGGTAATTTCTTTCTATCAACCTTTCCATTTGGCGTTAATGGTAATTCTTCTAGCCATACAAATGCTGATGGCACCATATAATTCGCTAAACTTTCTGAAACATAAGAACGAATTTCTGAAAGATGAATCGTTTCCTTCTCTTCGGCAACAATATACGCAATGATTCGTTTATCATTTGGACGATCTTCTCGTACCATAACCACTGCTTGCTTAATATTTTCATGGCGTTGTAATACCATTTCAATTTCAGCTAATTCAATTCGGAAACCACGAATTTTAATTTGATGATCTGCGCGGTTCATGTACTCTAAAACACCATCACTGCGCCATTTTACTAGATCACCTGTACGGTACATGCGCTGCCCTGGTTTTCCATAAGGATTTGCAACAAACCGTTCAGCTGTTAACTCCGGTTTTCCTAAATATCCGCTTGCAAGCCCTTCCCCTGCAATATACAATTCACCCATTACTCCAGGTGGTACTGGTTGTAAACCTGCATCTAATACATACACGTCTGTATTCCAAATTGGCTTTCCAATAGGAGGTATACCACTTTCCCTTTCATCGATGTTCATGACAGTAGACCAAATAGTCGTTTCAGTTGGTCCATATAAATTAGTTAATGAACAACCTAATTCTTTTAATTTATTTGCTAAATGCGCTGGAAGAGCTTCACCACCAACTAGTATGTTTAGCCCTTGTAGCTTCTCTGGATAATCAGTTACTAACGCCTGCCAAAGCGTCGGTGTAGCCTGCATAATGGTCACTCTTTCTTCCTGTAAAAGTGTCGTTAATGCAGAAGGCTCTTGAATGTCTTCCTTTTGCGCAATTGTTAAACTTGCCCCACTAATAAGAGGTAAATAAATTTCTAGAGCAGAAATATCAAACGCAAATGTTGTTACTGCTAATAAATGATCATGTTCATGTAACGAAAACTTTTGTTGCATAGCCATTAAAAAGTTACTTAAACCTCTCATAGGAACAATTACACCTTTTGGGTTACCCGTTGAGCCTGAAGTATATATTGTATAGGCTGGGTTTAAAATTGATACATCATTCTTACATTCTATATTCATACGAGAATATGTATGTAATGCTAGTTTCGTTTCTTCGTCATCTAATACAATTTTTTTCATATCATTTTCTATAACTAACTTAGATGAAACAGATGAATGTGTTATGATACAAACTGGTTTTGCATCATTTACTATATAATTTATTCGCTCAGCTGGGTATTCTGGATCTATTGGTAAATACGCTGCACCAGCCTTTAAAACTGCTAGCATACTAGTTACCATTTCTATTGATCTTGGAAATACTAAAGCTACAAACTGATTTGGTCTTATTCCTTCTTCTACTAAATAATGTGCTAGTTCATTCGCTCGTTCATTTAGCTCTTTATACGTAAAGTTTACACCGTCACAAGTAATCGCTAGTTTATTTGGAGTTTTTTGCACTTGTTTTTCAAATGATATAGGTAGACTGATTAACTCATCGTCTTCCTTCGTTTCATTCCATTCCAATAAAACTTTATGATTTTCTTCAGGAAGAGTAATATTTATTTTTCCAATCGACTCGTCTTTTTGATAAGCATTTATCATTAATTCTAATAATTGCATAAATCTTTCTTTATGCAATGCTAGCTCCACACCATTATATACTTCCGGATTCGCATCAAAATGAATCATTAGCTCATTTTGATCAAAACGTTTATATACATTTATTGATAAATCATCGACAGGTCCTGCTGATAAATTATGTGTAATACCACGATTCCCACCAAAGTTAAGCCCGTAATCAAAAGGCATAACATTCACTAACGGTCCAAATAACCTTTGATTTTCACCTAATAACTTTAAGTCTCTTCTTAATTCCTCATGACGGTATTTATGATGGCGACGTACGTCTCGGATTTCTTTAGAAACTTGCTGTAATAATTCTACGAGAGTTATATTTGGGGTTACAGTAAGACGAAGTGGTACTAAATTCATTACCATACTCGGTGTATGAATAGATGCAGAACCTAGACGCCCCATCATCGGTAAACCTAAAACAATATCATTTTCACCTGTTAATTTATGCATATAAATACTTGTTACAGCGACAATGAATTCCGGCCAACTTGTTAACGAAATATTGATATCTTCTAGTAAAGTTTTTGTACTAGAACTAGATAAACAAGCTGTTTCGCGTAAAAATCCATTTGATGTTCTCGGTGCTCGTTCTGCCAAACTTACAACGTCTGGTTCATCCGCAAATTTTTCTAACCAAAAAGCACGATCTTCCTGAAATTGTTTAGACTCACGATACTCCATATCTTCTTGCACAACTTTTGCAAGAGAACCAAATGTCTTTTCATTCTTGTTTGTTTCTTCTATAAGTGATGTATACTCATTCGCTACCTTTTGGCTAAGAAGTGAAAATCCATAGCCATCCATCACAATGTGATGGATGCGCTGATACCAAAAGAAACGATTATTTTCAACTTGAATAAGTGCTTCAATAAATAAAGTATCTTTTTTCAAATCGACTGGCATAGATAAATCATTTTTCATCCATGCTTTAGCAGCCTCTTCAGGATTTTCTTCTTTACGAACGTCAATAAAATGCATATGAAACTGTGATTCTTCAATAACTTGCCATGGGCCAATTTCATCCTCTTCGAAGCGAACATGAAGTGCTTCTGCTTCCATTACAACTTTACGTACAGCTAATTCAAAAATGTCTTGATGAATATTTCCGTTTATTTCTACATATTCCCCAGTATTATAAATTGGATTAAGCGGATCTAATTGTTGCGCAAACCACATACCAGACTGCGCAGATGATAACGAATGACGAATCTTTTGACTATTAGGCATTCTTCACTACCCCTTTATTATGTAGTCTATATTAAAGTACACGTTCTGTTTGCAGAGATAATAAGCGATGCCAATCAACAACTGTTGGGTTCTCTGCTAAATCCGCAAAAGTAATCTCCTTTCCTTCGCGACGCCACTTCTCTACTAAACTCATAATTCTGACCGAATCAAGTCCTCTATTTAATAAATCTTCATCAGTCCCAACACTCTCTACTGGTTCACGAAGTAATTGTGCAACTAGTTCATGTACTTTTTGTAAAGTGATTTCATCATCATCTTTTAAACCTTGTAACTCTGTTAACAAACTATTAGTTGATGTCGTTACTGCACATCTATTTGACGCATACTCCAACGCTTGTTTATGATGTTCTAGTGAAAAATCAGCAACTGCATCCGCTACAAAGAACGGCTGAATTCCATCCATAAATGCTTCACAAGCTGTTAAAAGGCAGCCAATATGCGCATAAATACCGCAAATAATGAGTTGATCTCTTCCTTGTTCATTTAAAATTTCTAATAGATTTGTCTTTTTAAATGCACTATATCTCCATTTTGTTAAGAATATATCATCCTCATCAGGAGTAAGTTCATCGACAATTTTCTTTTTATCTGGTCCAGCAGGAATACCGTCCCCCCAAAAATCTTGTAATAACCCTCGTTGTTCTAGTGTTTGTCCACCCGGTTGCGCTGTATAAACAACTGGTATACCAAGTTCCTTACATTTTTCTCTTATCACCTTAATATTTGAAATGAGTTCTACTTTCGGTGACTCTTTATCGCTATATGCATCAAGAAAATATTCTTGCATGTCATGGATTAGAAGAACCGCACGTTTCGGATCTGGTTTCCAATCCACTTTATTTTTTGGTAGTTCTGATTCAATTGGCATTTTATATACTGAAATAGATGGGATAGCCATCTAATCACTTCCTTCCGGTTTTTATTATTGTTTTACTGTAATAAGTTTTTCAGCAATGACTTTACGTAGTTCTTTTTTGCTTACCTTTCCAACGCCTGTTTGCGGGAATGATTCAATAAATTCAATTCGATCTGGAATCTTATAAGCTGCTATACCACGCTCTCTTAAAAATTTTTTTAATTCACTTACTGCCGGAGCTTGTCCGCGAGCTATAACAAATGCACAAGTACGTTCTCCTAAATAATCGTCAGGCATAGATACAATCGCTACATCATGTACTGCAACATGTGCTAATAGATGATTTTCAACTTCTTCCGCGGCAACTTTCTCACCACCACGATTAATTTGATCTTTATCTCTTCCTTCTACAATGATGTAACCTTGTTCATTTACTTTCACAAGATCTCCTGTGCGATAAAATCCATCCTTTGTAAACGATTGTGCATTATGCTCTTCTGCTTTATAATAACCACGAATTGTATATGGCCCTCTTGTTAATAAACTACCTACTTCGCCAGGTTTTACATCGTTGTCATTTTCATCAACAACTCGTACTTCATCGAGTGCAGACATTGGTCTACCTTGTGTATAAATAATAATTTCTTCCGGATCATCTAATCTTGTATAGTTCACTAATCCTTCCGCCATACCGAATACTTGCTGTAATGTACATCCAAATGTAGGGCGTATACGTTTTGCAACTTCAGCACTAAATTTCGCGCCACCTACTTGAATCACTTCTAGACTCGATAAATCGTTATTACGTGAAGATGCAGCATCAAGCCATATCATTGCTAATGGTGGTACGAGAGCAGTAATCGTAACTTTTTCTTTTTCAATAAGTGCAAATGCCTCATCTGGACTACCTCCAGTTGCCAGCACTACTTTTCCACCCGCATAGAAAGTTCCAAATGTTCCAGGAGAGCTCATCGGGTAATTATGTGCTACTGGAAGAACGGCCATATAGACACTCTTTGCACTTAAATTACAAATTTCAGCGCTAACACGTAAACTATAAATATAATCATCATGCGTTCGAGGAATTAATTTAGAAAGTCCTGTTGTCCCCCCTGATAATTGGAGAAACGCAACATCACTTGGCTGAATTTCTGGTAATGGAACGGGATCTATATATAAATCACTTATGTTCACAAATTCTTCTTCTTCTCCCACTACAATTACATGTTGTAAAGTTGGCACTTTCTCTTTCACTTCTCTTGCTAGTTTTCGATAATCAAAACCGAGAGCTTTATCTGAAATAACGTAAGCACTCGCCTCACCAAACTCACAAAAATAACTAATTTCACTGCTTCGATGTGAAGGTAATGCAAAAACAGGAAGTGCCCCAATTCGAAATAGCGCAAAACATACTTCGAAAAACTCAATAACGTTAGGTAGCTGGATTACAACTCGATCCTCTTGCTTTATTCCTAAATTCAGTAGCCCTGAAGCTAATCGATCTACTTTTTTATCAAACTCACTATACGTAATATGCGTATTACCACTTACAACTGCAATTTGATCGCCATATTTTTCAGCTCGCTCTCTTAACATCCCGCCAAATGTTTCCCCAAGCCAACAGCCTTCTTCTCGGTAACGATTTGCAAATTCTTTTGGCCATTTTGTATAACCTGTTAGCATTCTTTCTGCCCCCTACTTTTCATTAAGTGAACTATCATTTAATCCTAATGCTTTCAACATTGTTTGGAACTTAGCTGATGTTTCTGCTAATTCATCTTCTGGTTTTGACTCAGCAACAACGCCCGCTCCTGCATATAAACGGAGTGTATTTTCTTGTACTTCAGCACAACGAATTGTAACAATCCATTCACCGTCTCCATTTAAATCACTCCACCCTAGCATTCCTGTAAAGAATTCACGGTCAAATGGCTCAATTTTTTGAATCGCCTCTCTCGCTTCTTCCATCGGTGTGCCGCAAACTGCTGGCGTCGGATGAAGAGCAATTGCTAATTCCAAAGAAGTAGTATTCGGATCCTTTAGTTCACCTTTCACTTCAGTAGATAAATGCCACATCGCTTCACTATGAATAACGGATGGCTTTTCCGGAACATGTAATGTATGACAGTACGGACGAAGCGCTGCAGCAACTGCTTCTACTACTACCGCATGTTCATGTAAATCTTTTGGAGAAGAAAGTAATTCCTCTGCTCTTCTCTTATCTTCAGCTGAATCCTCACTACGTGGCCTTGAACCAGCTAACGGATTAGAAATAACTTGCATACCATTACGTGAGACGAGTAATTCAGGGCTCGCTCCAATTAACGTCTTACTATTCTCATTTTCATCTTTCGATACATTCACAGCAAATGTATACCCATGCTTATTATGCGCTGCTAATTCTCGAAGAAGTTTTTGCTTATCAATCTTTTCGGAAGAATTAACATCTAACGATCTGGATAGAACGATTTTCTTTAAATCCCCGCCCTTTATTTTTGCAATTCCTTGCTTCACACCATTCATATACACTTCAGGCTCTGGCATTGACGTCATTTCGAATGTTACGTTCTCATTTGTTTCAAACTGATTTGTTGTATTCAATTGTAAACGCTCAGAAATTCTGCTATATTCTGGTACGATAAGTTGAACTTCTTTTCTACGATCAAATGGCAAAGCACCGACGACGATAGGATTCGGATTTCCTGCTTGTTTTGCATTACGTAACACTGCTTGTACAAGCTCTGGAAAACTTTCAATTTCATGATGCTTTACTGTAGTAAACTCTCCTTCTGCTAATATCGTTCGAGTTGGTGAAGCGAAAAAGAATGAAGATTCAGTCTTATAATCTTCTAGTAATTTTTCTGACAGTTCCTTTACAGCCGTAAATTCCTTCATTGTATAGTAACCCCCTGAATTTTTTATTAAACGCCTAATGTAGCTCCGCCATCAACACATAAATTATGCATTGTAATATGACTAGCTTTATCTGAAGCTAAAAACAATACTGCTTCAGCAATTTCTGAAGGCTGTGCAATTTTTTGTAACGGTATACCGAGTCTATATGTACTTTGAGAACCAGCAATTATATTTTTTTCTCCATTCTCATCAGCCCATAGTAACCTTTGCATTTCAGTTTCAGTAGAACCTGGAGAAACTACGTTACAGCGAATGTTATACGCTGCAAGTTCTAATCCTAAACATTTCATAAACATCGTCGTAGCAGCTTTTGATGCAACATATGCAGCCATCTCCATTCTCGGCGTATTTGCTGCATTTGAACCAACTGTAACAATTGCCCCTGACTTTCTTTGCATCATATGTTTACTTACTGCTCGGGACATATAGAAAACTCCTGTAGAATTTACAGAAAACGTTTTATTCCAATCTTCATCACTTAACGAGTGAATCGCTCCCATACGTAAAACCCCTGCAACATTTACTAATATATCTATTGGAGCTATTTCATTTTCAATATCATTTACCATCTGTTCAACTGCGGTACTATCACTCACATCTAAGCAAAACGTTTTCAAATGTATTTCATTTAAGAGTTCGTTTAATCCCTCTTCATTTTGATCAACCGCAATAACTGTAGCTCCTCTTTCTAAAAACATTTTAGCAACAACACTACCTATACCTTGAGCTGCACCTGTTACTAAAACAGTTTTCCCATCAAATTCCCCTAAGTTCATTTCCTCTATCCTTTCATTTAAAAATCAATCTAATTAAACAAATAATGATAACGATTATCATTATCGGTGTAAAAAATAATACACTTACTAAACTAATTGGTCAAGTGTACTTTTCATTAAAATATTATTCATTGATAATGTTTTTCATTTAATGTTCTTACACCGAAATGATAATCTTTCTCAATAAACTTGTCAACCTATTTTTATTTTTCAGATAAAAACTTTAGTGCTTTTCAATACAATTACATCTAAAAGTATTAATAAACACTTACATTAATACTTTAATTCTTACTCCTCTTTGTAAAAATTGAAGATGATAAACTGAAGGTCTCTTCAGTTACAAAGCCTTAACAAAAAGTCGAGCATTTATTTTCTCAATATTTGTCTGAAAATATATCTTGCAAACATCAATTCATATTTTCTTTATTATTTAAGATTTAATACATATTTCGAATACGATGTATCGATTTATTATATTCCAATATAATCCAAACGGATATTTCACTCACTTTTATATCAAAAAAAATAAAAAGTAATTTAACCTTGTTAAAATAACTCAAAAAAGCACCCTATTTAACAGGATGCTTTTTCGTAACTATAGTGTTATAGAAGATTTATATACTTATGCTACGCTGCGATACTCTTCTTCTTGTTCTTTTTTCTGTTTAGGTGCTCGAATTAAAATTGCGATAATGAATGACACGACACATAGTACGCCAATCACCATAAAGGTTGGTTTGAATCCACCTAGAAGTGCACCGATAAAGGAACCTGCAAGCGCTCCAAATCCAAATCCTTGATACACAATTCCGTAATTCTTACTATGGTTTTTCATACCGAAGAAATCACCAACAATAGCTGGGAAAATAGTAATATTTCCACCAAAACAAAACGCTACACTTGCTACACATACGAAGTAGATACCGTAATTCAAATCTACGAAACTTAGAACTAATACCGAACTCGCCATAACCACAAAAGTACCCGTAACGATTTTTAAACGACCAATTTTATCTGATAACGGTCCTAGAATAATACGACCTAATGTGTTAAATATTGCAACCATAGCCACCGCATTAGCTGCTGTCGCTGCACTAAGCCCTACAAGTTGAACACCAATGTCTTTTACCATACCAATTAAGTATAAGCCACTCATACATGATGTAAATAACATGATGAATAATAAGTATACTTGTTTTGTGCCTAACATTTCTTTCATTGTATATTCATGAGTGTTTGTTTCCTGAACTGCACCTTGATCAGCAGCTTGATGGATTAAACAAGCTCCAAGGACAATCATAGCTGTAACAATTAAACCCCAATATATAAACGCTTGCGATACACCAACGGAATCGATTAACTTTGCATTTATATATTTGAAAATTAAGCTACCTGTACCATATGCAGATACAGATATACCAGAGATTAAACCTTTACGTTCAGGGAACCACTTAATTAAATTAGATAGTGAAGTAATATAAGCTGTACCATCTGCGTAACCTACAACAACTCCTGCTAGTATATAAAGCAATATTAACGAAGAAGCTTGTGAACTAAGTACTAATCCTAGTCCTAATGCTAGTCCAGCTATCATAATAAGTTTACGAAGTCCCCATTTTTCTTGCAATTTACTTGCAAATAAAGTTGAAAATGCTAAGGAAAGACTAGTAATTGAGAAAGTTATCGCAACCGCGTTAAGACTCCAACCGTATTTACTAACTAAAGGCTGATTGAATAAACTCCATGTATATATCGTTCCAAGTCCCATTTGAACTATTACTGTACCAAGGACAACAAGCCATGGATTAACCTTTGATTTTTTCATACCTTTCCGCCTCCTCTTTCTATTTCAATGCTTTTCGCTAAGTCTTGTTTTTTTATGTTCATTTTGGTCATCTCTTTTGATTTAACACCTTCATTGTATAAGATGTTTTCAGTTATGTAAGCACTTACAAGGCAGGGCGTCAAAAACATGGAATCAGTTACAGAAAACGAAGGATGAAATACAAAAAAATGTTTTTTAAATACGTAATAGTTGTTCATATTGTTTTGTATAAGTTAAATTTACATATGTTTTTGAATCCTTTTTTCAATAGTAAAACAATAAAACCGTCTCTTTAATAAACATTAAAGAGACGGTTTTATTAAATTAATTCATAAGCCTGACTTTCTTTATACATTTATAATTGTTTCTTCAAATGTAATAATTGGCTCTACAAATTCCATCATAATGAAAGCATTTTTAATACGTCTTGTCAAAACTTCTTTTAATTCTGCACACATTTCTTCTGTAAGTGATTTTACAAATACAAAGTTGTGATAATAAATCACACTTTTCTCTTTACTTAAAGGGTTTAAAAACATCCCCTCTTTTGTAACGAGAGCGTTAGAATGCCCCGCTAAAGTTGAAAGAAATGTCTCTAAAATTTTTATTTCTCTTTTTGAAAATGATTCTTCACAAACTACTTTAATATTCATTTCTGTTATCATTTATATATTCCCCCAACCAATTTTTCACAAGGGGATGCTATTAAATCTTTACACAACTCCCCTTGTCGTTCAAAAAATTCACCAGAAAACTAAGTTGACTAACTTGTTTTTTCCCTTTATTCATATAAATCTCTCCTTTCGTATATATTACTTCTCCATTTGTAATTGATTACCTTTTTATATTGAAGTTTTTCTATGTTTTTAATTGGAATTTTACCAAAAAGAGATCTTATTCCTAAACGTATATTTTTTTGTACTCCTAAAAAACCCTTACTTATTTACTTTACGTTTCGGGCTACATAGTATTTGTCTTTTAAATAATTTGTTTAGCTGCAGTATTTACATAGAAATATTGTTTCGCTGACGCTGAAAACAATTTACTTTGCTTATAATAAAATATAACTTTTAGCATAGGAGTACTTTACACTCTTCTATTAGACTACAAATATTTTTTTGATAAATAAAACTAAATATTCACTAATATACTTATACGTGGTTTAATATATATAATAAAAAATATTTCTGTCTTTAATGAGGAGGTACTATGAAAGCAAACGTAGGGGATACTATACTTTTTCAACGAAACAATTTAAAGATTACAGGATCTGTACTAAAACTTTATACTGAATCGGTCTTAGTTGAAATTACAAATGTAAGCGGTGGTACTTTTGAATTTGAACGAACAATTGTAAATCATAAAAACTATAAAATATTAAATACGAATACATAAAGTGAAACTTTAATCAGTGGGGGTTTTGTTCATCCCCCACTGATTATTAGTTGAACCAATCGGACGTTTACGGACAGCCCGACTCCCACCTAACTTCTTTGCTCCAACTGAATTTTGAGGTGGGAGTTTTACTGTCGGTTAACGCGGGATAAAACAACACAAAATAGCCCCTGCTCACCAGCAGCGGCTATTTTATATAAAAATACTTCATTAGTTTATATATCCTAAAACATTAACAATCTTACTCGCTTTTAAATTGTTAATATGATAATAAATTTCTAAACCTCTTCTCTCTGCTCGTAACACTTTACCCTTCATTTTTGATAAATGTTGTGAAACAGTAGATTGCGGGATGTTCAGTAACTCTGTTAATTGTGTTACATTACAAGTTTTTCTTGTACTTAATTCATTTACAATTTGCAGTCGGATTGGATGCGCCATAATTTTTAAAATATCTACATCTTCTTCTGAAACTAAAGTTTTTTTCATTTCACTCGTATATGTTGTCATAAGACATTCCCCTTTTATATGAATTCCATTTTTATAAGATCTATTTCCAAAATTTTTAAAACCCTCGATTAAAACTTTCATATAGAAATAAAAGGATTTTAAATTTTTGAAAACAGAACTTACATTCACTTTATTTATTTGGTACATATACATAATACAATGTTAATATGTGCTCTATGTGAAGTTCGCATAAATTTGTAATGAAGATTTTTCAAATAATTCACATCTAACTACATATTTCCTCCTAACACTATCCAGTGATTTTAACATATTTTAGGCGTTTGTATATACTATCTACAAAATAAATGTTATTTAGGGGGAATTCAAATGCCTACAATGTTACAAGAAGAAGTTGAAGAAGCGCGCGAAACATATGTCAGTCGTATCATTTTGGTCGGTGGATCGGCTTTATTTTTAGTAGGCGGTGTTATCTCGGCAATTTCGGCTTTTAAAGCTTATAATCGTTTGGAAAATACGCCGTCTTCTACAGATAACTCATAGGTGAATTATCTAATTTTGAATAACAAATAAAGAGGCTGTCCCAAAAGATGCTTTTTAGCCAAAATCGTATAAAAAGTGAAAGGCAGAAATGTTGATTTTATAACATTTCTGCCTTTTCGATTTCATGTGATCTTACTTCGAAAGAGACTTATGAGACAGCCCCTTTATTTTATCAAAAGTTCTATACTAAAGAATCGCAAATAATATGAATTACAATTGAACTTACTTCACCACAAACCGCGTCTGACTACACCCATCCTTCTGCTTCGTTACTTCTAATACAGCTGGCATTGCGTTTTTTAGCTCTTGAACGTGTGAGATTACACCAATAAATCGGCCTGATTTTTGTAAGTCAATTAAGGCGTCAACTGCTTTTGTTAATGACTCCTCATCTAATGAACCGAACCCTTCGTCGATAAACATCGTTTCGATGGATATACCACCTTCATATGCTTGAATGACGTCTGCCATTCCGAGCGCTAAGCAAAGCGATGCATTAAATTTCTCGCCGCCAGATAGAGTTTTTACATCGCGTGTTTGGCCTGTGTACGCGTCGTATACATCTAGACCTAATCCACTTTGACGATTTCTCTTTTCAACTCGTTCACTTCGTTTTAAATAAAATTGTCCATTTGATAATTTACGTAATCGTTCGTTTGCAATTTGAACAATTTGTTCTAAATACTCAATTAAGATGTAACGTTCAAATGATATACGGCTTTCGTTATCACCTTTCATTACTTCATATAAGTCAACAAGTTCTTGGAAAGCTTTTTCTTCCTCATGAATTTGCTCATCAATACGCCTAATATTTTCATGTAAATCAGAAATATATGTTACCGCATTTTGCGCACGTTGACGTTTTTCTTTTATGATATCAAGGTTAATTTCTAGATCTTTTATATGTTCACCTAACGCTGTAATATCCATATACTCTTTATCTTTTAATTCACCCTGTAACTCTTCAATTTGTTTTGCAAGTACTTCAAGAGATGAATAATAGCTTTGAATTTCTTTTTGTAACATATCCATCTCGGCATCACTTAATTTCGCTTCTTTATACGTAATTTGATCTGTAAATCCACTCTGTTCAAGCTCTTTCATAAAGCGCGTGAAAGTCTCTTCTTTCTTCGATTTTGCACTTTCAAATTGATTAGAAGCACCTTCCTGTTCTGCTTGAATACGTATATTTTCATTTTGCCAATGTTGATACGCCTCCTGCACTTTCTTCCATTCGTCCTCCATTAATTTGAGCTCATGCATAGCTTGATCAAATTGAACTTTCCAAGCTTGTACTGTTTGTAAGTTTTCAGGAATGTTTTTCTTATCATGTTCATATGACGTACGCAGCTGCATACAATCCATTTCGATACGGTGCTGTTCTGTTTCTACCTCATGTTTTTGTTTCTGAAGTGCATCTACTTTTTCTTCTATGCTTTTTATTTTCACAGCTGTTTGCTTACGCGTTTCTTCACTTGCTTTTAACGTATTCACTTCAGTTGCTAATTGTTTTCCTTTTTGAACAAGCGCACTATATGTTTCAGCTAATTCTTCTGAGCGATAACCCCGCTTCTTAACCTCTTCTATTACTTGTTCATATTGAAGATGATAGAAATTCCATTTCTCCTCTACTTGCACATGTAATTTTTCAGCAAGATTCTTCTTGTCTCTTAAATCATTTAACTCTTTTTCATTGATGGCATCACTTTGCTCTAAAGCTTTTTTCGGATGGTTCGTGCTGCCACATACTGGACAAGATTCACCATCATGTAGATGAAGAGCTAATATACCAGCTTGTTCACTTAACCAGCGACGTTCCATATTCTCATATGCACGAACTGTCTCTTGCATCTTAATAAATGCAGTTTCTTTTTCTTGCTCGAATTTTTGTTTTTCTTGCCATACGTCATATGCTTGCTTTAAAACTTTTGCATCTTCTCGCATATTCGTTAGTTCTTCTACTTTATCTATATATCGTTCAAGCGCTCGCTCTAATTGCTGTAATTCACCAGACATTAGCTGTTTTTGATTTGTATGCTCTTCTAATTGTCGATCTAAGTTTTGCATACTTTCTTTTAATTTTCCTAGTTGAATTTCTGCATTTTGTAAATTCAACTGTTTCTCAGCTAATGATGCAATAATCGGTTGTAACTCTTCTAATCTTTGAACAAGTTTTTTTGCATTTTCTCTCTCAGGTTCTTTATTCTTTACTGCTTCATATTTCTCCTGAGCAAGTTCAAAATTATTCATTATATTTTCTTTTTTAGCGATAATTTGTTTTAACAAACTTTCAGCTTTCTGCTCATTTTGCATTGCTTCTTCATACCACTGTTCAAATGGTAATAAGCGCTTCGCTTGTTCCGCACGCTTAAAAGATAGTTCTTTCATTTCAATTACTGAACGTTTTTCTTGTAAAGTATTATATTTCTCATTCTTTTGTTGTAAATCTATAAATTTCTCATTTACAGACTTCGCTGCATGAAAACGTGTTTCAGCATCCTTTAATTGCTTCGTTTGAATATCTTGTTCTACTTGTAATTGCTCCACCTCTGCCTTATACGCAGCTGTCTCTTGTTCTAATGCCTCTACTACTTGATGCGTATTTACATGGTCTTGTTCCACTAATGTCTCTAATAATGCTCCATCTCGGATCGGTAATTTAAAAACATTACGAAAATGTAGCTCTCGCTCTTTTTGTTTTTCTTGTAAGACGTCTTTCCATTGTTTTCGTTTTTGATCAAGTAACTCTCGCATTAACTTATAACGATCTGTTTTAAAAATACGACGCAAAATTTCTTCTTTGTTTTCAGTCTCAGATGTTAATAGTTTTCGGAATTCCCCTTGCGGTAACATAACAATTTGACTAAATTGATGTTTACTTAAACCAATTAAATCTTCTACTTTTTTATTTACATCCGTTACATGGAAACGATCAACAGCCGGAATCTTCTCTTCATCAATTACTTCATATAATTCTACTGCATGTCCCGTAATCGTCTTGTTCCCTTGTTTTTTGTGTCCCAGTTGTCGTTTTATTTCATAACGTTTCCCTTTTAGCTGAAAGGTTAATTCTACGCTTGTATACACATTATCATCAGCAAATTGACTGCGGAGCATGCTCGTATCACTTCGTTCTTCTCCACTTGCCTCACCATATAACACATAACAAATCGCATCAAAAATTGTTGTCTTTCCAGCGCCCGTGTTCCCCGAAATAGCGAAAATACGATGCTCTCCCAAATCGTCAAAATCAATTACTTCTTTCTGTTTATACGGGCCAAATGCCGTCATAATAAGCTGAATCGGTCTCATCCTCGTTCACCTTCCCGTTCTTGCACTGTTTGTAATACTTCTACAAATAGACGTTCTTTCTCTTCTGATAAATCTAAGCCTTTCATTTCTTTATAAAAAGCTTTTAATAGTGATAAATCATCCGTTTTATGTCTTGAAACAGTTACTTCATTTGACTCTGTGAACTCTCGCCTTTGAATGGATCTTTCAACATGCATGGCATTTGGATATACAGAGCGTATTTTTTCCATTGGCTGTAAGACAGGATTTTCATCTAATAATTTTACAAACACGTAATCTTCACTTACTGGATGTTGTAATAATTCATCTATTTTCGCTTCTACTGTTCGCATTTTACGACGTGGTGTAAGTAACCTTTTTTCAATTGTTGCTTCACCTTGCTCGTTCAGCTCCACAATATAGTATCCTTTTTTATGTTTTTCTTCAGAAATAGAATAGGCAAGTGGCGAACCTGAATATCGAATTGTTTCATTACGTACGAAATGCGCTTGATGTAAATGTCCAAGCGCTGTGTAATGAAACTTATCAAAATAATGACTATTTACGTATTCAGCACCACCAATTGAAAGCGGTCGTTCGGCATCACTAGTATTCTCTTCTGCTTCTCCAGCAGAAGTTACAAATGCATGACCAACAAATACATGTCTCGCTTCTTTATCCATCGTTTCAGAAAGCTCATTCATAAAAATACGCATCGCATCATCATGAGAACGTACGTCTTCGTTTTTCAATACATGTCTCACTATACTTGGATCCGCATATGGAACGAGATGGAAGTGAACCTCCCCATATTCATCATTTAATATAATTGGCTCATATGGAAATTGAAATTGCCCCACAATAAATAATCCTTGTTTCTTCATTAAACTACTTCCAAAATGAATACGATCTGGACTATCATGGTTTCCTGCAACTGCAATAACTGGCGTTTGTAAATCAATCACTATTTTTTGCAGCACATCATTTAATAAGTCTACTGCTTCTGTAGGTGGAATTGCTCGGTCATATAAATCCCCTGCAATAATTACGGCATCTGGTTTTTCTTCTTCAACAGCTTGTACAAACTGATCTAATACAATCTTTTGATCTTCAGTCATATACACGCCATGAACAAGCTTTCCTAAATGCCAATCGGCTGTATGAAATAACTTCATCGTTTCCTGCTCCTTTTAATTTACTGAATTTAGTGATACAAGTTGATAGTTTATTGTAGTTTTTCCGTTCTCCCATTCTAACTTTTGTATCATTGCACTACCGATTCTTTCTTCATTTGATTTATATAAAGGTAATATTTCTTGAACTGTAAATAAGTGATAACCATCCAATTTTAATTGAAATATGTTTTCTTCTATATGTAATCTTACTTCTTTTTCATTTGAAATAATTTTTGTGTGCATCTCAAATTTCATGATAGATACAACCCCTTTTTCTAATCTCTACACTATTAATAGTATATTGGCTATGCAAGATTGACAAGTACATACACGGTAAAGTACATACTTTTCTATTGCGATATGTTTTTTTAATTTCACATATAATACGGTATGTGAAATTTTATTCTTTCCAAAAATAAAAATGTCTCATATGACATCTTTATTTTTGGATAAATTCTTTCATTACATAATATAAAACTGTAATGAAAACAATCGCTACAAAAAATGAAAATACTGCAACAATGTACCCATCTTTATTTAATAAAATGCAAAAAGAAATAGATATGATAAAAATCGGAAATACAAGTCGTACTTTATCCTTCACTTCCTCTGTCGTATCTGTATGATGAAAATATTGCGTTATCCCTATCATTAAAGAAGACAAAATAATCACCGACAATAGTAAAGGTACTGGCATTCCGATTTCTCCTTTCTCTATTTCTAATGAAAAGCAATTTTTCTTTCATTATAATCACTTCAAATACTCTTTTCGAAGTGATTATGTACAATTTACACATATATAATAGCGTGTTTATCATGGTAACTTCAAATAATTACAATTACAGTAATGTTGTAATATTCATTTTCAACCTCCAAAATCCTGCAAATATAACTCGTCAAAATATGCAGTGGATAAATTAACATATACCGCCAACTTTAGACAAAATTTATAAAGGACATTTCAGTACGTATAAAGAATTAAGAATAAGAAGATATGTAAGGGAGGATGAATTATGACTGAACACGTTTTATTTTCTGTTAGCGAAAACGGCGTTGCATCAATTACTTTAAACCGCCCAAAAGCACTTAATTCTTTATCTTATGACATGTTGCAACCAATTGGGCAAAAACTGAAAGAGTGGGAACATGATGAGCGAATTGCGCTTATCGTATTAAAAGGAGCTGGCACAAAAGGTTTTTGTGCAGGTGGCGACATTAAAACTCTTTATGAAGCACGTTCAAATGAAGCTGCATTGCAGCATGCGGAACGTTTCTTTGAAGAAGAGTATGAAATTGATACATATATTTATCAATATAAAAAACCGATTATCGCTTGTTTAGATGGAATTGTAATGGGTGGTGGTGTCGGTCTTACAAATGGTGCGAAATACAGAATTGTAACTGAGCGTACGAAATGGGCAATGCCAGAGATGAATATTGGCTTCTTCCCAGACGTCGGTGCTGCTTATTTCTTAAATAAAGCTCCAGGGTATGCCGGCCGCTATGTCGCTTTAACAGCATCTATTTTAAAAGCTTCTGACGTATTATTTATAAACGCTGCTGATTATTTTATTGCATCTGATTCATTACCAAATTTCCTTACTGAACTGGAAAGTGTAAATTGGTCTAAAGAAGATGATGTACATACTCATTTAAAAGAAGTCATTCGTACATTTGCAACTGCTCCAACATTAGAAAGCGAGCTTGCTCCTTCATTAGAAGAAATTAATTCACATTTTGCATTCGATACAATTGAAGAAATTATTCATTCATTAGAGAAAGATCAAAGTTCCTTTTCTTTAAAAGCGAAAGAAACGTTATTATCAAAATCTCCTATTTCACTAAAAGTAACATTAAAACAGTTTATTGATGGACAAAATAAGTCCGTTGAAGAATGTTTCGCTACTGACCTTGTACTTGCTAAAAACTTCATGAGACATGAAGATTTCTTTGAAGGAGTACGATCTGTTGTCGTTGATAAAGACCAAAATCCAAATTATAAATATAAGCAGTTAAGTGATGTTTCAGAAGAAGATGTAAACCGGTTCTTTAACTTACTTAATGCGTAAAGTGAGAATTTAATAAGTAGGGTTTATCTCCCTCTTATTATTAGTAGAAGCAATCGCCCTTTCATACGGGATTAAATTGAGGCTATATAGTCGTATAATTACACGCCTATATAGCCTTTTTCCTATTTAATAAATTTTAATAAAATTTAATTTTATTAAATCGAATTATGTGCTACACTATTTTTAATTAAATATTCTAAAAATAAAAGAAGGAGGAGCGACTATGATTGAAAATTATTTTCTTTTCATCATTATGTCTATTTGTCTTATTATTTTACCTGGTCCTGATACTGCAATGGCTACGAAAAACACATTAGTTGCTGGTAAGGTAGGCGGGGTGAAAACAGTGTTCGGTACATGTGTTGCACTATTGATTCATACTTTAGCAGCAGTAATCGGACTTTCCGCACTTATTGTAAAGTCAGCTCTTTTATTTTCTATTTTCAAGTACGTTGGAGCTCTATATTTAATTTATATTGGTATTAAAGCTCTTTTAGCAGTAAGAAATAAAGAAGGCGTCAATACGAACGATATATCTTTGAATAACGCAAACGAGAATACTTCTTGCTTTCGCCAAGGGTTTCTTACAAATTTATTAAACCCTAAAATCGCAGTCTTCTTTTTAACATTTTTACCGCAATTTTTAAATCCAAATCATAATACGTTTATCCAACTTCTTATAATGGGCCTTACTTACCTAGTTTTAACAGTTATTTGGTTCGCTTTTTATATATTTTTAATTGATAAAATTAGTGCTTTTATGAAAAAACCGAAGACACAACGTTATATTCAAGGGTTAACAGGAATTGTCTTAATTGGTTTTGGTATTAAACTCGCTTTTGAAAAAAGCAATTAACAAGAAGAAAACCACCACTATTCATAGTGGTGGTTTTCTTTTAACAACTGATTTGGCTGTCTACTTTATATTAAAACCAGCGCTCAGTTACAACTTTTTTACGTGTATAGAATTGAACGCCATCTGTACCATTTGTACCTAAATCACCAAAGAATGAAGCTTTATTTCCTGCGAATGCGAAGAATGCCATTGGTGCTGGAACGTTTACGTTTACACCGATCATGCCCGCATCGATGTTATCACGGAATGTTTGTGCATGTTTACCGCTTGATGTATAAATAACCGCTCCATTTGCAAATTTA
This sequence comes from Bacillus sp. FDAARGOS_527, assembly GCF_003812125.1. Lineage (NCBI taxonomy): Bacteria > Bacillati > Bacillota > Bacilli > Caryophanales > Bacillaceae > Bacillus > Bacillus sp. FDAARGOS_527. The sequence continues at coordinate 1,517,327 of NZ_CP033795.1, read as the reverse complement.
GATTGATTTGTTAGTTTAATACCTTCTTCTAAATCTTTAACACGTACAATGCTTAATACTGGAGCAAAAATCTCATCTTGCCAAATTTTCATTTCTTGATTTACACCGTCAAAGATTGTCGCACCTACAAAGTAACCTTCTCCAACTTCTTCCTTAATTTTACGGCCATCTACTAATAAAGTAGCTCCATCTGCTACACCGCTGTTAATATAGCCCAATACGCGTTCTTTATGAGACTCACGAATTAATGGTCCAACATAATTATCTTCGTGGAAACCGTCACCTACTTTTAACTTCTTCGTCTCTGCTACTAGTACGTCGATGAACTCATCTGCAATTTCATCAACTACTGCTACTACTGAACATGCCATGCAGCGCTCTCCACTACTTGCAAATGCAGATCCAATTACACCTTGTACCGTTTTCTCAAGATTGCAATCTGGCATAACAATCGCATGGTTTTTCGCACCAGCTAACGCTTGTACACGTTTCCCATGTTTCGTACCTGTTTCATATACGTAACGAGCTACCGGCTCAGAACCAACGAACGAAACAGCTTGAATATCTTTATTTTCTAAAATGCTATTTACAACATCTTTTCCGCCTTGTACTAAATTTAATACGCCTTTTGGAAAACCAGCTTCATAGAATAACTCTACAAGTCGCTCTGCTAAAAGTGGTGTTCTTTCAGATGTTTTTAATACGAATGTATTACCACAAGCAATTGCAAGCGGGAACATCCATAATGGAATCATCATCGGGAAGTTAAACGGCGTAATTCCAGCAACAACTCCAATTGGGTAGCGCCAAATTGATCCATCAATGCCGCTTGCAATATTCGGAAGTGCTTGTCCCATCATTAAATTTGGAGTAGATGTTGCAAGTTCTACTGCTTCAATACCACGTTGTACTTCACCAGTTGCATCCGTTAATGTTTTACCATTTTCTAGCGTAATGATTTTTGCAAGTTCTTCTTTGTTTTCTTGTAAAAGCTGTAAATATTTATACAATTGTCTTGAACGATTCGGAACTGGTACTTTAGACCATGTTTCGTATGCTGCTTTTGCCGCTTCAACAGCTTTTTCAACATCTTCTTTCGGAGATAGCGGAACGTAAGCGATAATTTTTCCAGTCGCCGGATTTGGAACTGCTTCTACTTCTGTACCAGTAGATTCTACCCACTCACCATTAATATGATTTTTTACTCGTTTAATTTCAGTTGTAATCATTATATTCTCTCCTTTTTTATGATGTTTATAAGTCTATTATTTTTGATTAGAAATTAATTGTTCACTAACTTTCTTATATAAAGCAGCCATATCGTTTTCACCATACCCAGCTTCACTTGCTTCTTCATATACATTTAATAGCATTTCGCTTACTGGTAAGTGAAGTTCACTTTCTTTCGCTAAATCTACTGCAAACCCTAAATCTTTCTTTAATAAATTTACAGTAAAACCTGGCTCGTAGTTTTCTGATGCAATAAAACTTTTATAATTGCGCTCATAAATTCTACTTTGGCCGTAACTTACATTTAAAATATCAAACATTTTATCCAAATCCATATTGTTCTTTTTCGCTAATGTTAATGCTTCACTTACACCAGCTGTATAAAAACCTATTAATAGGTTATTAATTAATTTAACAGTTGTACCACTATCAATTTGCTCACTAACATGGAAGATGTTTGCACCTAATACACCCATGATAGATTCCGTTTTTTCATATACCTCTTTTGATCCACCGACCATAAACGTTAATGTACGGTTTTCGGCTCCAATTACCCCACCACTTACAGGGGCTGCTAAAAAGTCTACTTTCTTTTCTTTTGCCGCTTCCTCTAACTGTTTGTTTAATTGTGGAGATACAGTACTTGTATCTATTAAAACTACATTCGAGTGACTATTTTCAAATAATCCTTCTTCTCCAAAATATACTGCTTCAACAGCACGAGGTGAAGGTAAACTTGTAAAAATTACATCGCATGTCTCTGCTAATTTTGAGATTGATAAGCCAATAATTCCTCCTTCTTTTTCAAAGGAAGCTTCAGCATTTTTATTTAAATCCACACCATATACTGTGTAACTTGATTTAACTAAATTTTTAGACATCGGAAGACCCATGTTACCTAAACCGATAAAACCAATCTTTTTCATATCGCTTTCCTCCTATTTACACAATATACTTTCCGCGATTTATAATAGCTTTCGCAATTTCTCTCTTTTTTGTAAATACGTTCGTGTATAAAGGCACTAATAATTGACGAATTTCAGTTAAAATCACGTGTCTATCTTGTTCTTCTGTAATAGCCGCGGAAAGTATAGAAATCGCTGATTCTTCTACTTTGCGATAGCCTTCTTCACAAATAACGTCAGTTATCATTTGTTTCGTACGCTCTTTTTCTGCACCATTTTTACTAATTGCTTTACTCGTACGTAAAAATGCTGATTCCATTACGTACACGTCCGTTAACATATTTGATAATACACGTGAATATTCTTGCTCTTGATCAATTTTTAAACCTGGAGTTTTAGAGAGCGTTTTCAAAGATTGTTTCAACAATTTTTTCGCTAATAAAATGTAACGATGGTTTCTTTCGACATTTTCTACATCAATCTCTATTTCAGTATCTTCAATTTGTTCCATTTGCTTCATTAACATTTTGGCAACTGTTAATCTATTAATTTCGTTCGTCCCTTCAAAAATACGACTAATTCTAGCATCACGGTATAATCGTTCTACTTCATACTCTTGCATATAACCGTAACCACCATGAATTTGTACAGCTTCATCTACGATATGACCAAGTGTTTCAGAAGCATTTACTTTATTCAGTGCACATTCAATTGCAAATTGAGACATTTTCTTCATAAGATCTTCATCGCTCTCATGAATTGCTTCATCAATTACACCTGCTGTACGATACGCTGCACTTTCTGCTCCATATGTAGCAATGATCATATTTGCAATTTTCTCTTGAATCATCGTAAAGTCTACTAATTCCGTTTGGAACTGTTTACGTTCTTTTCCGTATTGAACGGACAATCCAATTGCTTGCTTTGCTGTTCCAATATTTCCAAAGGCAAGTTTTAATCTAGCAAAGTTAAGAATATTAAGAGCTACATGATGCCCTTTCCCAACTTCCCCTAAAACATTTTCTGCAGGGATGACAACATCTTCTAAAATAAGCGTCGCTGTTGAAGAACCTTTAATCCCCATTTTCTTTTCTTCTAGCCCAATAGATACACCTTCACATGTTCTTTCGACAATAAACGCTGTCATTCCTTTATTTGTCTTCGCAAAAACAACGTATACATCTGCCATATGAGCATTTGTAATCCACTGCTTCTCACCATTTAACTTCCAAGCAGTACCATCTTCATTTAATACTGCACTCGTTTTTGCACTTAAAGCATCAGAACCAGCATTTGGTTCAGTTAAAGCATAAGCCCCAATCCATTCTCCTGATGCAATTTTCGGCAAATATTTTTCTTTTTGTTCTTTCGTTCCGTAATATATGTAAGGCAATGTACCTACACCTGCGTGTATATTAAATGAAACGCTAAATGCACCAGCGTATCCCATTTTTTCTGCTACAAGCCCTGAAACTGCCTTTCCTAATTCAAATCCGCCATATTCTTCTGGAACCTCGATACTTAATAATCCAAGTTCTCCAGCTTTCTCAAACAATTGACGAGAAACTTTATAGTTATGTTGTTCAATATTCTCCATTTGTGGAACAATTTCTTGTTTAACGAATTGTTCAGTCGTTTTTGCGATTAAATCTTCGTCTCCTGAAAAATCTTCTGGCGTAAAGAAAGCATGATTCACATCTTTATTAAGTGAAAAAAATTCATCCCACGGTAACTTCGTTTTCTCCATCTGAATCCCCCTATCATTTCGGCCTTACTTGCTACTACATATGCTCGTCTACGATGAGTGGAATATCTTATTTTTGAAAACAGAAGGCGATGAATTTTCACATCAAGCAGTTTGTCTTGCCAAAGATGTATTCTCATCGCCTTAGTTGTTTTATCTATTGATCCTCTGATAATACTGTTTTTGCAATTCCAGTATCTAGTTCTTCAAAGTCATGATATGAAATTGTTTCATATAACTCACTTCTCGTTTGCATATTAGAAAGTGCATCTTTTTGAGAACCAGTTTCCTTAATTAAAGTAAACACATTCTCATACGCTTTCGCTGCTACGCGAAGTGAAGTTACAGGATAAATAACCATTTGGAAGCCCATATTCGCAAATTCCTCTGCACTATAATACGGCGTTTTCCCGAACTCAGTCATATTGGCAAGTAAAGGTGCATTTACTTTACTATTAAATAGACGGAATTCCTCTTCTGATTGTAGCGCTTCTGGGAAAATTGCGTCTGCACCTGCTTTTACATATGCATTCGCTCTTTCAATTGCTTCATCTAATCCTTCTACACCACGAGCATCTGTGCGCGCTACAATATATAAGCTCGGTGCAACTTCTTTAATCGCTTTAATCTTTTGAACTAATTCTTCTGTCGTAACGAGTTTCTTACCATTTAAATGGCCACATTTCTTTGGTAATTGCTGATCTTCAATTTGGACAGCTGCTACTTTCGCTTCCACCATTTCTACAGCAGTTCTCGCTACATTTAATACACCACCAAACCCTGTATCAATGTCAACAAGAACAGGTAAATCTGTAGCTCTTACTAAATCTCTTGCTCTCTCTGCTACTTCAGTAGACGTTACGATTCCTAAATCCGGTAGCCCTTTACTTGCAGTATAAGCAGCTCCCGATAAATAAAGAGCTGAAAAACCTGTATTTTTCGCAACAAGAGCTGCCATTGCATCATGAGCACCTGGAATCTGTAAAATTTCATTTGCTTCTACTAAAGCTCGGAAGCGATTCGCAAGCTCTTCTTGTGTTGACTGTTTATCCACAACCCAAGCCATTCTAGATTCCCCCTATTATTAAATTAAGAATAGATCTACAAATTCATTTACATTCATATTTTCTAGTTTCTCTTCATTTAAACAAGCTTCATGAATTTGTTCTTGTTGCTTACTAGAATAATGACCTGCCATATTTGCAGTGAATTTTTGAACAACTTTTGGAATTGCTTCGTCTCTACGGAAACGGTGACCAAGTGGATATTCACATTCCACATTTTCTGTTACAGTTCCATCTTTGAAATGAACTTGAACAGCGTTGGCGATTGAGCGCTTGTTCGGGTCAAGGTAATCTAAACTGTACTGTTTATTTTCAACAACAACCATCTTATTACGTAATTCATCTACACGTGGATCATTTGCTACTGCATCCTCATAATCATCCGCAACGATATCCCCTTTTAATAAACCAATTGCCGTAATGTATTGTAAGCAATGATCACGATCCGCTGGGTTATTTAATGGACCTTCTTTATCAATAATACGAATTGCTGATTCGTGCGTTGTAATTGTAATACGGTCAATTTCATCTAATCTTTCTTTAATTTCCGGATGTAATTTCACAGCACATTCTGCAGCTGTTTGTGCATGGAATTCTGCTGGATATGAAACTTTAAATAATACATTTTCCATTACATATGAATCTAATGGTCTCGCTAACTTTAATTCTTGTTTATTAAATAATACATCTTGGAATCCCCAGCCTGGTGCAGATAAAGCTGTTGGATAACCCATTTCACCTTTTAGAGCAGTCATTGCAAGATGAACACCGCGGCTCGTTGCATCACCTGCTGCCCATGATTTACGTGATCCCGTATTTGGAGCATGACGATATGTACGAAGACTAGAATTATCAATCCATGCATGTGATAATGCATTAAAGATTTCTTCACGTGTTCCGCCAAGCATTTTTGCAACTACTGCAGTTGTTGCTACTTTTACATATAATACGTGGTCAAGACCAACTCTGTTTAAGCTGTTTTCTAAAGCAAGTACACCTTGAATTTCATGTGCTTTAATCATCATTTCTAGTACTTCACGTACTTTTAATGGTTCTTTTCCTTCTGAAATACGAACACGGCTAATATAATCTGCAACTGCTAAAATTCCGCCTAAGTTATCAGATGGATGTCCCCACTCTGCTGCAAGCCAAGTATCGTTATAGTCTAACCAACGGATCATACATCCGATATTAAATGCACCTTTCACTGGATCAAGTACATATGACGTACCTGGTACACGTGTACCATTTGGCACGATTGTTCCTGGAACAACTGGTCCTAATAATTTCGTACATTCTGGATATTGTAGTGCTAAAATTCCGCATCCAAGCGTATCAAGTAAGACGTAACGAGCAGTACTGAATGCTTCTGCGCTAGTTACCTCTTTATTTAATACATAATCCGTAATTTCTTCTAATAACGCATCTTTTTGTTTAATTTCATTTGTTTTAATCATGCAATTCTTCCCTTTCTGTCGAAAATTCGTTATTATTAATGATGGGTGTCGGTCAAACACCCATCTGGCGGGCGGTGCTAACAACTCCCCAGTTGTTCTTATTTACTAAGCACATGTCGCTCGCCAATATAATTTACACGTGGACGGAACAAACGATTGTTCGCGTGTTGCTCAATAACGTGTGCACAAAGTCCTACTGTTCTAGAGCTAAAGAAAATTGGTGTGTACAGTTGAATTGGAATACCAAGCATCCAATATACTGGAGCTGCGTAATAATCAAGGTTTGGATAAATTCCTTTTTCCTTCTCCATAATCTTTTCTCCCGCTTCACACATTTCATATAGTGTATAATCACCTTTTACATCACATAACTGCTTTAAAGCTTCCTTCATCATCAATGCTCTTGGATCCATCTTCTTCATGTATACACGATGTCCAAAGCCCATAATTTTTTCTTTGTTATATAGTTTCTTCTGTAATAACTCTTCAAACTTTTCAACATTACCAGCTTCTAAAAGCATGTACATAACCGCTTCGTTCGCACCGCCATGTAAGCTACCTTTTAAAGATGCAACCGCACCTGTTAAAGCACCATATAAGTCGGATTGCGTAGACGCAATAACGCGCGCTGTAAATGTAGAGTTTGGCATTTCATGTTCACTATATAAAACAAGGGAACGATCAAAGATCTTCTCCTCAAGTTCAGTTGGTTTTTTACCTGTTAACATATAGAAGAAATTCGCGCTATATGATAATTCCTTAAGTGGTTCGATTGGCTCTTCATTATTTAAAATATGATAGCTATTCGCTACAATGTTTGGTACTTTACTCAATAATTTGTACCCGCGGCTTTTGTTTACTTCTAACGAGCGATTTTCAATATCATTATCGTAACCAGCTAATGCGGACACACCTGTACGCAATCCATCCATCGGGTGTGTTTCTTTCGGTAACGCCTTCAGTACGTTAAATACACCTTCTGGTACTGCGTATTCTTCTTTTAATTTCTTTTCAAGTGTTGCTTTTTCATCTTCATTCGGTAGATGTTCTTCCAATAAAAGGTGCACAATGTCTAAATACTCTTTTGTTTTTGAGAGTTCGATTAAATCATACCCTTGAATTACAATTTCACCTTTCACTGTGTCAAGAAACGAAATCTTCGTCTCCGCTGCCACTATACCATCTAATCCCGGGGAAAATTTTTCTTCAGCTTTCATCATTATTTCCTCCAATCCTAATAGATCTTCGTGCACATAACTGTAAGCCTTTACAATATTGCGAAACTACATTTCTATTTCAATGTATCAGAGTTTTTAGAAGATTTCAATTTATTTTATAATGATAAGTTTCCTATACTTTTACCGATGTAACAATACAGTTTTTCAACAATAATTTTCATATTTTACAAAGAAAGGACAGACTTCTCTTTCTTCATCTTTAAAACAAAATATAAAGTTGATTCATATAATCCCGTTAAATATATACCTACTTTACAATTTCTTTTACTAAATAAAAAAACGAGCTGTATTCATATACAACTCGCTTTTCGCATTATATTTATTTCACTATTCCCTAAATATAATTCCCATATAAAATTTATTTATTTTTAATAAAGTTATTATTTTACATAATTAAATTGAATTTCTTCCATTTCCTCATGATAACTTACAAATAAATCATAGTTTTGAAAATACCAAAGATCATCAGAATCTACAAAAAATATAATACCTTCCTTCTCAACTGACACGATTTCCCCATCTGGTTTCTCTGCAACAATGCCTAAAGAATATCCCGGCTGAATTGAACTGTTCCCTCCGTACCTTACAGTAAAACGTACAGATTCACCGTGCTTTATACGTAATTCTTCCTGGAACCATTGTAGAGCTTTACGATCAATTGAAATTTTCATCTTTATTCCCCCCAGTTTATGCAAACTCTTTTTTTCCTAATCGTTGTTTTACAAAGAAGACGAAAATAATTAAGGCTGTTAATGCTGAAATTGCACTCCCTGAAAATAAAATACGATAACCAAACATTTGTGAAACAACCCCAAGTAAAATAGCACCTAATCCAATTCCTAAATCAAACGCTGTAAAAAATGAAGCGTTCGCAACTCCTCTTTTACTCGGATCGACAATTGTAAGCATTGCCGCTTGCAAAGCTGGCTGTGCTGAACCGAATCCAACACCATATAATGTAGCTGCGATAACTACACCTATTAAATTATTTGAAATCGTTAATACAACTATTGCAATAATAGTAATGCATAGTGCCGGAAGTATGATAAATACTTCTCCATACTTATCTAATAGTTTTCCTGAAATTGGTCTTACGATTGTTAAAGCAATTGCATATACAAGAAAGAATGTCCCAGGATTCACATCAATTGACGATGCAAATAGCGGTAAAAACGTCGTAATGCCTCCATATGCAAATGATAAAAAAAATACAACTATCGTAATGGATAGAACGGATTTTTCAAACAGTTGTATTTTCCCTTTTTCTTTTTGTGGTGTGAATGGCATTTTCGTCATTAACGATAATAAGACTGCCATAAAGGATAAAAGAGTTGCTAACAAGAATAGGCCGTGAAATGAATAATTTTGTACAACCGCTAATCCAATCATTGGCCCGATGGCCATTGCAATCGTCATAGCCATTCCGTACCAACCCATCCCTTCACCACGGCGTGAATCTGGAATAATATCAGTTATCGCTGTTCCAACAGCTGTTGTAGAAACAGCCCATGTTACTCCATGAATAACCCTCAAAACAGCTAAAAGGACAATAGTCGACGCTAAATTATAAGAATACATCGTTAACCCAAAAAAGATGAGCCCGAAAATAATAAAGGATCTTCTACCATATTGATCCAACATTCCTCCAATAATCGGTCGTATTACAACTGCCGCTATTGTAAACATTCCCATCATAAGTCCTACTTGTGATTCATTACCACCTATCTCTTTAATAAAGAGTGGGAGCGTTGGAACTAGTAAATAAAATCCTGTAAATAAAAATAACATTGCGAAAGTCATTTGAATAAATGATTTCGTCCATAATCGTTCCATTCATATTCCTCCATAAACACGTAAGTTATTGCAATTAACACCTCCATTTTACAGTTTCTTCGTTCCTTTTCCCTCCGTAAATAGACGTATCTTTTTATAATAAATGGTCCAAAATCAATTTAAATTGGTCTTACAACTTTATACGTATGTTTTAGCCTAAAGTCCCATTTATTTGTACCTTTATATGTGTGAAAAGAATATACTACTTTATTATCGCAACTTAGGAGTGAATATTTTTATGTGGGTATCATCAAGAGTAACTGCCGTAGTTCCTTCGACCCCCGAAATACACGTTCCCGCTGTTCATACAGCTAGTTCTGATGTCGGTATTGAACTTCCCGCAACTTGGCAACACTATCAAATTCCCGGTCAAATTACTCCCTCATTTTGGCATCATGGCGCACATCCAAGTAGTACCCCCTTTCAAAGCCACGCTTATCCTCCGTTACCTCAATCTCAAATTTTTTATCATTTTCCTTCAATTTATTTTCAAAACTTCTATGGTACTTTTAATATTTAAAATACATTGTCTCATAGCTACTGCATTTAAAAGAAAAAAGCACTTAAGATTGTAATTTTACAAATCTTAAGTGCTTTTTAATATTTTTTATAAAATTTTCTTATTGTCCATTATTAGCAGGGGCCTCTCCTGCATTACCGCCAGTTTCTGGTTGTGTGGTCGCTGGTGGAGTTGTATTTCCTTGGCCTCCTCCATTATTTGCTGGAGGTGTCGTATTTCCTTGACCTCCACCGTTATTTGCTGGAGGTGTCGTATTTCCTTGGCCTCCTCCGTTATTTGCTGGAGGTGTCGTATTCCCTTGGCCTCCACCGTTATTTGCTGGAGGTGTCGTATTCCCTTGGTCTCCCCCATTATTTGCTGGAGGTGTCGTATTCCCTTGGCCTCCTCCATTATTTTGTTCATTTTGTTTCTTTTCTTCTTCTTGTTTCTTTTGCTCTTCTAGTTTCTTTTGTTCTTCTTGCTTCTTAAGTTCCTCTTGTTGCTTTTGTTCTTCTTGTTTTTTCAGTTCTTCCTGTTTCTTTAATTCTTCTTGCTTTTTCTCTTCTTCAGTTTTTTGCTGTTGATCTTGTTTTGGTTTTTCCGTTGTATCCGGTACGCTCGTATTTGGAGAAGAATCACGTTTTTCACCTTTTATACGCAGCTCACTACCTTCTTGAATTACACTACTTGGCATTTTAAATCTTGATTTATCTGTAGCCATCTGGCTCATCATTGCTTTAAAGATCAACTGTGCAATTTTCGTATTTTTACTACTAATATACTCGTCTTTACCATCTTTCATATACCCAGTCCATACTGCCATCGTATATTGCGGCGTATAACCTGCAAACCAACTATCACGAGTTGCACTTTCCGGAATATTAAATTTTGCTAATTGTTTTGAATCATAGTTTGTTGTACCTGTTTTTCCAGCTACATCTAAAGAACTTATATTTGCTGCTGTACCAGTACCTGATGTCACTACTGAACGAAGCATATCAGTAATCATATATGCTGTAGAGTCAGCTATAACTTGTTTTGGTTTTTGCCCGAAACTTTGTGACTTACCGTCTGGATAAACTACTTTCTTAACAAAATGCGGTTTTGCATACTTTCCACCATTACCAAATGTCGCATAAGCACCCGCTATTTCAGTTGGTGATACTTCGTTTGTACCAATAGCTGTAGATTCTGTTGGCGCTTTTTTAAATGTAATACCTAATTTCTCAGAGAATTCCTTTGATTTATTAAGTCCTACTTCTTTTGCAGTTTTAACTGCTGGAACGTTACGTGACATTTTTAACGCCTCACGCATAGTAATTGGACCTAAATGACTTCTGTCTGCATTTCGAAGTTCTTGTCCAGTTGAATATTTAAATGGAGAATCATCAATTTGATGATACGTAGCCCATTTTAAGTATTCAATTGCAGGACCGTAATCAAAGATTGGCTTCATAGTTGAACCAGCTGCACGATCTAATTCAATGGCCATATTATGCCCTTTAAATACGGCTTTATTTTCACCGCGCCCACTACCTATAGCACGAATCTCACCTGTTTTCGTATCCATAAATGTGAAAGCACCTTGGAATTTATCATTTGGATAATTAATAATATTTTCATTTAAAATCTTATCAGCAAATTCCTGTGCTTTCGGGTCTAATGTTGTATAAATTTCTAAGCCATCAGATCCAATATTAACATCTGGTATTTCTTTTTCTACTTCTTTCACTACGGCATCCATAAATGCAGTATGCGGCATTGTTTGAAGTTCCGTTGCTGTCTTAAGTCCCTTTGTCACTTCAACTTTCGAAGCTTCTTCCATTTCTGCCTTCGTAATATAACCATGTCGATTCATCAATTTTAGGACAACATTTCTTCTTTCTGTTGCTCTTTGAATATTTTCTGTCTTCGTTGGATCATAGTTATTCGGTGCTTTTGGTAAACCTGCAAGCATCGCAACTTCTGGTAAGGTTAACTCTTTTAATTCTTTACCGTAGTAGTTCTGTGCTGCTGTTGCGATACCATATGAACGATTACCTAAATTAATTTTATTTAAATACATTTCTAAAATCTCATGTTTTGAATACTGTTGTTCTAGCTTATACGCTAAATAAATTTCCTGAACCTTACGTTTTGATGTTTTTTCCATCGATAAGAAGTAGTTTTTAATAACTTGCTGCGTGATCGTACTTCCACCTTGTGAACCGTAATCTCCTTTAAGACTCACCAAAACAGCACGTGCAGTACCTTTAAAGTCTACTCCGCTATGCTCGTAAAATCGTGCATCTTCTGTTGCTAAAAATGCATTTTCTACTAATTTAGGAATTTGATCATACGTAACATTCGTCCGTTTCTCTTTCCCATATTCATATACCAACTCGCCATTTTTATCATAAATTTTTGAGGATAACGGATTAACAAGTTTTGCTTTCTCAAGTTTCGGTGCGTCCTTAATCATTACGAAGAAGGTAGCAACCCCCGCCACTAAACCAACAATACCAAGTAATAAACAAGTAATTAAAAACTTGCGAAAGAATGATGTTTTACCTTTTGGTTTTTGTGTTTTAGAAGCTGGCTGTTTTTTCTTTTTAACTTGTCGTCGCTCCTCTCGAGAACGATAATTTTCTGACATGTTACTTTCTCCTGCCTTTCAATTCTCCCGTTGATTTACTAAAAAATATTGAGGTCACTTTCTAAAATGAATTTAATTAAGAAAGTATATTGACCTGGAGCATTCAATATTTTCCTAATTCACAGATTATAAATTTTAGAATACTTCTTATACTAAGTATTTTCACTTCTATTTTTCTAATAATGCTGCCCCTTTAAGCATAGAATGTAAAAAGTGAAATTTTAATACCTCGTATAAATAATATACCTTTTTTTCAAATGGTCAATATTTTCTTATTTATAAATCAAAGGTGAAATAAAAATAGCACAACGATATGTACTTCGTGTGAACTTCCTTATAATTACGTATAACGAACATTTAATATATTGCATATAAGTATAATACCTCTTTAATTATAAAGACTTCAACACCACAACCTCAACATCTATAAGAATTTATTAAAAATGAAAAGTGAGGAGTTGCGTAATAATGGAACTATCTCCCGTGATTTCCAAAACTATAGTTGCTGTTGGCTATAATCCTTTTTCTATGATTTTACGCATTCAATTAAAGCATGGACTGTATGATTTCTTTAACGTTCCTGAAAACATTTACACCGGTTTATTAAACGCACACTCCAAAACGAATTATCACAATACTTATATTAAAAATTCTTACCGCTACACTAAAATTTAAACTTAACTAGAATGAAAAAAGAAAGGAGGTAGTCCCCCTTTCTTTTTTAAATCATTTCACAACTCAGCTATCTTCTGTTCTTTTTATTTATTTCATCATATGCTTGAATTTGTTTTTTTAAACGCCGATCTGCTTTTTTATCATGTACAACTAATATCGCATGAATAACACCTGGAACCCAAAATATTAATGTTAATATGAAATTAATTACTGCTTGAAATGGTTTTCCGCAAAATAATACGGCTACAGGTGGAAGAAGAATTGCCAACAAATACATCATCTCTTGAAAACTCCTTGTTTTGTATTTTTCTCTCTCCATACACTATAAAAACCAGTAACTTTTACATTTCCGATATTTTTATTACCCACTAATAACTGTTCTACCATTATATATTCTATTTCAATGCAAAAAAACCTACCACTTCAACTTTTCTACTTATGTAAAATTGAAATTTTACATACCATCTTTCCATGAACAATTTCATATGATTATTTTTTCTAATCTTTTTTCTTTCTCTATTATAGTTAATCCAATTGCCGAAATAGCAGTTCCTATCGCTTGTATCCAAACACCAATAAGTGCTATTATTCTCTCATCTTTCTTATCAACCTTACTGTCTTCATTTTGTATTCTATTCTGCATTACATTAACAATACCTTGATACGCTTGAAGTCCAGCGCCTAAACTTTGCAGAGAATTTCCTATCACTATAATTTTCTGCAACATTTTCATCTGAAGTAAAGCCGCTTCTACTCCTAAAAAAGCTCCAATTGATTGTAAGCTATTCCCTACAATTATAAGATAATCATTTTCTTTCAATTGTTCATTTATATTAAAATATGTTCCTATTACATTTGATATATTCCCTAACGCTAATAACTCAATGCCCATTTTATCGAGCATTTCACTTTTTTTCCAAACACATATTTTGATTTTCTTTTTCAACTTTATCTTCGGTTTCATTACTCCCTATAATTTGCAATATATACCCGAGGGCTTGTAATGAACTTCCTACAATTACAATCTCCGATTCAACTTTCTCTTCCCCTATAAATCCTCTTGTCGTCCCAATTGCCGCTGTAAGATTCCCTCCTACTTGAAACCATGCTCCTGTCACTTTTAAACCGTTTGGATTCATTTTTATCACCTATTTAGAAATTTTCTAGTGCTTTCGAAATACATAAATGGCATCCTTTAACTCATATTTATTTTCTATATGTAATTTTGTGCATTCTATAATGTGTTAAAAATACAAAAAAGAGTAACCCATAACAGTTACTCTTTCCTATATATCAAAAAAATCATTATTTATTTCGTTATTGCTTTTAAATTTCAACTTCTCTTTCCCGCACTTCTCACACCTATACACATAAGCTACACCTAGCTTACCACTTTTGAAATCTTTATTATCCTGCATCTTAATAAAACTATATTTATGTTTACAGTGAGATTCGTCTAAAAATTTTTCAAACCATTTTTTCAACATAGAACTGTTCACCTCTATGAAAGAATCTTCATCTTGCCTTATTACATACTTTTACTTAAATACTCAACCTCATGTTGTAACTTTTTAAATTGTTCAAAATGCATAGTGATAGATTGACTGTTTCCATACTCAGCACTATGCTTCACCAATAAAACACCCGTGTCATGAAAAAACGCGTCAAGCTCTTTTCTAATGGATACTTTCATTATATGCGCTGTTTTAATAGCCGATAAAATTGCAATTTCATTAAACTTTAATTTTATTTCCTTTGGACAAAATGCTTCTTCCACCAATATAACTTCATTGCTATAAATAAGTGCAACAAGATTACTTGACTTTGCATCTGTTAAATCTACTTTTTTTATAACTTTATTCATTACATTTTGCCTCCTTTGTTTTCATATATGACAATTATACAATTTCCATTTTTAATTACGTAACCTTACATTCAGTTTAACACACTTTTATTATAGGATTAAGCTACACTTCAAACGTTTTATTATTCCGCAATTTTCGTTAGATGAACCCTTTGGACTATAAGACCATATAGTAGTGTTAACAAATGATTGTAAAGTGGGTGAGAACTATGCCCTCAGTTGTAGGGAATTTAGTTGTACAAAATAGTAACGGTTCATTTAATTTAGGTGATTTCTATAACGTTTCTCCAAAAGAAAACACGAAGGCTTATAATGGATCTGGTGCTTCCAACGTTGGTTTTGTTGTTAATACTTTTAATGGTGTGAGTGCGACTAATACGTTTGATTCTGACCTTGCGGATCAAAACCAAGTCGGTACAGCTTAACCCTATTTTTTCATCGTTCTGTTTAAGAATTTTTAATTTGTCCATACTATAATCAGGCTGTTATACAGCTATTGTTGATTTTTGGAGTACCCTATCTTTTTCTCCCTTTCCCTGGGGCTTAGCAGCTAGTATGAAGCTAGCTGCTTTTCCGTTTCATTTTTTCTGTTTCACATCTAACATAGCTTACTTTACGCTATTTCAATAATATCCGTGGTATTAAATACGTAAGTTTTATAAAACGCGTCAGTACACATTACAATGCGCTTTAGCGGATTTATATGTACAACTGTCATGTAGCTTGTAAGTATGTATCCATCTTCAAAATATGTCACCAATATTTCTTTCTCAGACAATAATGACATTAATAATTTATCAGAAATTCCCTCTTTTGCTTCTTTTGTTAAAAATGGTTTTTGTACTTTAAATTTCTCCCCAATAACCTTTCGCATACTTAATAACTGTTCCGACATTACTGTAAATGGAACCCATTCTCTTTTTGCTCTTTGCATCTTTACATCATTCATTTCTCTATCTCCTCGATTATTTATCCATTCTATTTCAAACATATTGCGCTTCGATTATTCTTTAATCATTGCTCGGCTCATATTGCTCCCGCACGAACAGATAGGAAATCTCCCACCTCAAAATTCACAACATACAAGGAAAGTAAGTCGAAAATCAACTCCCCGTAAACAGCCGATTGGTGAAAATGTAATTAGTGGATGATGAACACCCACTAATTACATTTTCACTTTATTTCTAAATCGTATACTACCTACACATACAAGAACATTCGTTCTAATTATACACGAACCTACGTTCTTTTGAGAAGGAATTTATTTTTTCTTCATCAAATGAGCCTTTTTCCCATTTAATAGGAAGTTCACGTATCAACTAAAAAACGACTTCACTTAAAGAGAAGTCGTTTTTTCTAATCACCTATATTTCTATATTTATTTTTCTATCCTGACAAGTGTTCTTTCTGGAATACGAATCTCATCTATATTAAAATGATTTATTTTTAATTTTAATTCTCCCAATCGTTCCTTATCTTCATTACCAACCCAACCACTGAATAATTCAAAATAGTCCCCATTATTTAAATACCTTTCCATAATCGCGCATAAAGCTAATAGCTTTTTTAGCTTCTTTCTTCTCCCTTTCAGTTTGCCACTCATCAAGTTCAATGCCCCACATTGTTTCAATTTCAAGCATACTTTCATCTGAAAAACATGGGCCAAAAACAATTACATCATTAAAATCTGGATCCGTTAATGGAATTTCTACATTTCAGCCTATATAACTTGCTAAACTCATTTTTACTCCTCCAATATTCGTATAAAAAATACTTTATATGAACATGTATCTACTCAACTATAAAATCCCTTCCTACACTAAAAAGTTTTATTTTTTTCGAGTTTATTAACCATCTAAAACTGAAAGCATATATTATAAAGAACAAACTCACAAAATTTAAGGGATTTATAATGGACCTCAATTCGTTTCTTATGAATTCCTATGAAAAGAGAGCAATTTAAACGCTCTCTTTTCGTACATACTGCGTAAAATTATTAACTATATTTTGGTTGCACTATTATATGTAATTCCCTCTCTGTTACTGCTTTTTTAGGGTTTCGAAAATACTCTAATTCGTATTTTACTACTTCATAGCCAACCATCCCAATCTTAATTCCTTTCGTTTCTTTTAAAATAGCTAATAGGTTATTTATATCTTCATCATACGATTCAAAAATTTTCCCTCCGTCTTCTCTTTGAAAAATTACTTTCACATTTTCTCCCCCTACATCATTTATTTATCTATCCAATAATTCATTCTTTACCTTAAAATTTCATACGAAAAAGAACATCCATCTTAATAGAATGCTCTGCTTTTCACTTCATTTAACGTCAATATATTTCAATCTTATTGTATGTTTCATTCTGCAAATTATGTTTATCCACTTCTATAAAGTGAAACTTTAATCCACTCAAGCTTTGTTCATTCCTGACTAATAATCAGCCTACGCAAATCTTACTGCCTACAAATAATGGGCTAAAATTAATTAATTCGTTTTATATTTAATGAGATGAAACAAAACATTATAATATCAACATTCTATGAAGTGATGATTAATCTACTTCAAAATAATTACATAAATTTCCATTGTAATTCTTAATATTTATATGTAATATTGTATTGTCTTACTATCTATTTATAACTCACACACTAACTAGAAAAGGGAACCTTTAAAGGTTCCCTTTTCTAATTACAGTCATTATTTCTTTTCTAGAAATTCAAATGTATTTTTAAACTCTTTATCATTCACCTTAATATCAGCATCTTTCAATAATTCATTGACTACTTGTTGTTTCCATTTACCTGTCGTGTCTTGTAGTCTTTGCTGTTCTATATCTTTACGAATTGAATCTTTTACTTCATCAAATGGCTTTAATTCTTTTTTATCTGTCACTTTAATAATATGGTAACCGTAAGTTGTTTTTACTGGTTCACTTACTTGTCCTGCATCTAATTTATATGCAGCTTCCTCAAATTCTTTTACCGTTTGCCCTGGAGCAAAACCAGCGATTTCCCCGCCCTGTTCTTTTGAACCAGTATCCTCTGAGTATTGCTTCGCTAAAGCCGCAAAATCTTCTCCGTTATTTACTTTCTCTTTCACTTCTTTAGCAGTCTTTTCATCTTTTACTAAAATGTGACTTACCTTCATTTCTGGTTTATAGTTATCTTTTACATCTTTTTCTGTAACAGTCGCTTTAATCGCTTTCTCAAATGCAATTTCTGGCTTCATTTTTTCTTTTAATTCATCTTCATTTTTCAATCCAAGTTGCTCTAGAGTCGATTTGAAATTGTCGCCCATTTTATCTTTTGCTTCTTCAACTTGTTTTTTCGCTTCCTCATCTGAAACTTTATATTTATCTAGCAACGCCTTACTTAACACCATTTGGTATAAAGTACTTTCCCCATATTTTTGTCTTAATTCTTTACTTAACTCTTTCTCTGTAACATTTCCTACTTTTGATGTTACTACGTTGTCTGAGGAACCACATGCAGATAATGCCAGTACTACACATGAAATAATTGTTCCTAAAAATAACTTTTTCTTTTTCAATTCAAAATACCTCACTTTTATTATTATATAAGAATAACTATACAATAACCTTGTGTAAACAATGTGTTTTCTACATGTAATTCATTTCATGTAAAAAAACTATGTATCAGTAGATAACATTAGTTAATCAATCTATCTTTTGCGCTAATATTAGAACCATTTTCTCTATTACTAATCTTCGTTTTTTGTAATTAATCTTCTTTATACTATGAAACATATGTATGAAAGTTAATTTACTGTATTTTTTGTGATTATTCTATATTAACGAAAACAATTTATCTCTCATTTCTTTTATATTTCAATTCAAAAATACTATCTTTACACTCTATATAAGATTCAGTAACAATTTTATCAGTGGAAGCCTCGTTTATCGTCCGCAATAACTCTACAAAATAACGTTAATGCATACGAAAAAGACATTTTCTATTAATGAAAATGTCTTCTCACAATTTAATAAAACAGTTTTGGTGTTAAATCTGTATTTTGTAATTGTGCACTTTCACTGCTCGGAACACAGCTTGTGGAGAATAATATTGGGATACCACAAACATCATCGTTCATTACATCATGAAATACATCTGCAGCAACACCAGTAAATGTTTGACATAAATTTGAAATATCATCATTAAAAAATTGAATTACTTGTGCAGCAAAAACAGGAAAGACAACATTTGCCCCACCAGGGAGTTGAGGCTGTACAACAACTTGTTCGAAATAAGGATTATTTTCTAGCGCCACTTGAAATAAATGGGCAATTTCAAATGCATCTAGTGGACATGGCAGTGGATTTACAATGTCATTTTCATTATTAGTTACAATAACTGTTACACTTACATTCCCAAATTCTACAAAAGATTTTAGGAGCGTTGCTAACGCTCTCGCTTTTTCATCACTTAACGCGTGCACTAAAATAATATAATTCCCTCCAACTGGAATTAGCGGACCAACTGTAACTGTTGGATCAGCACCAATTGAATTTTTTAACTCATTGAAATATGTGATCCATGGTGGTGAAAGCTGAGGTTGAGCTTGTACATTTTCTTGCAATCTTTCATTACCTCCTAATACAATTCTTACTACTATAATATGTAGCAAGAAAAAAAGCGTATTAGATAAATTACTTATTTTTTAATTTTACCTATTATATTGATTATACATTGTATAGAACATTCTCAGTTTTTACTGTATTTTCCACATTTTCACCATGCCATAGAACTCCATATCATTATCAACTCAACTAAAATTTCATATTATATTAGTACGTCTTTATAATATGAACGAAAAAACGCAGTATACAATTCTGCATCATAGGAGCTGATTTCATGGAGAAAAAACCTATTGTTTTCAAAGTCCCACCAAATTCAAAATTAAAAGTTACATTTTTCGGTCCTTGTAACGAAGTAATTACAAATGTTTCTATAATTAATCAACTTTCCACACCTAAATGTCAAACTATTACACAATATCCAAACTATACGAAATATGAAACTGAAGTACGATCATTATCGAGTTGTTAATCCATTCTATACAAAATCCTTACAATTTGGTTAACTACAAAACCTTATTAATAGACTAAGATTACTCATTTCATGATATTTCATTGATAATTTATTGATTTTTCACACATTTACATCGACCGAACATATATTATCGTATGGAGATTATCCACTCATAAAACCTATCTTTCTTTAGAGCGTACTTTTTATGTATGCTCTTTTTTTATTTATCCCTTATTCTGTACATATAAATCTGATCACTTTTATATTTCACGTCGGGTAAATCGACCTGCCCTTTATAAATAATCTAGTCAAGGTGTCCCCCATAATACTTCTTTATTTATTAGACATTCACTACTCTATTAAATTCGTGTATCCATTCGAGCACCATTTATCTAATATATTTTCCTTCTAAATTCACCAAAGATGTATTAAAATTCTTTATATACTCAAGGAGGTCAAATATGTTCAAGTTGTATCCCATACTACTCATCTTAGGATTTATTTTATTTTTATATAGTGTACTTGCCTTCATGTTATTCCTTTCCATACAATAGTAATACCTGCACAAACCGATGTTAAATATGTAATTTCTATATAGTAATGAAAAAGCCTTTAATTATACGGACATAAATTAAGATGTCTTTTTATACCATTAGGCAACTAGCAAATGTAACGCCAAAGAACTTTTACAACCTAGTTACTTACTCTTTTTATTACCTGCAGAAGATCTAATACTTAAAATAAGATAGCCCTTTCAACATCAAAACTGTAAAAAATAATTTTTAAAATTTACCTTTCATCATTACATCTTTAGCATGTGAAATTTTCATGAAACAAACTATATTTAATCGATTCACTTGTATATTTTAAATAAACAATAATAATCCCCCACCATTCGGTACAGGGGATTAACTAGACCTACTGAAAAATATTTTATTCTCTTCGTTATTTAATTGGAGAAGGGAATCTTGCAGCTTCAAAATGTGAGCCGTCTTCCGAAGTACTTAAAACTCCATCTATGCTACTTTGTGCATAAACCTCAACTTGATCTCCTGCATGCAATTGAATAATCGTCGAAACACTTACTACATTTCCAAAACCGATTGGACCAAAAAAGTCATTATCTATAGCTATTGCCGCGTTTCCATTCACACGAATTTCTACACGAGCTCTATAATTTAAGCTAGGATCGTTTGGAAAAAAACCAATCGTTCCAATAACAGAGTATACTCCTTTAGTCTTCGGAATAAAAATAGACGTTGCTGGATTATACTCATTTGCTAAATCAAATTGTTCATTTTGGAACAATACTTTTACAAAAGTATTAGCAGGAACAGGTTGATTCACCGTATTTCTAGCTCTAAATGCTGATGCCCTAACAAGACTATCCTTGTTATCATTACACTTACTATCGTTCTTACAACCGTTATGCTGTTTCTTTTTATATTCTTTACAATACTTACAGTAGTAATAGCAAGACATACTCGTTCCCCTTTCATGCTTATTACTCCATATTATGTAAAAGAGATTCACAATGTTTGGACGAACTATTGTTTCCCCCCTATACTTGTCGCCTATTTATATACACGTAAGCGGAAGACATTTCAATAACACAACAACCTAGTAGTATAGTAATCTCTATTCAAATTTGATAAATCCCTTTCCTTTCTGTTTTACTTTTTATGCATAAAAAAGAACGAACTTACATTCGTCCTTTCACACATTTTTATGGTCCAAAGCTTATCATCCAACCTAACATAAATCCAAATATAGAAAACAGTAGCATAAAAACAAATAAACTACATGCCCACAATGCATATTTTCGACTTTTTCTTTTTGTGATCATACCTACGACTGAACATAACAATCCAACGCCAACTATTTCCCGAAAACCTTCGCCTATAAATGTTTCTTGACTAAGCAATGTAATGTTCAAATACAATAACGCTAGAAAGGCAATAATTAATGAAATAGTCCCCATCCATGTTTCTTTTTTATAACTATGACTCTTTCTTTTTTTTAAGAATGCCAATTCCATAATCTCGCTTCACCTACTTTCAAGTTTCTAACTTTTTCATGGCTCATCAATTTTTCAACTTCCCCTTTAGGTCCAGTTACAACTGCCCCGTATGTTTTTACCCCATTTTTTCAAGGAAAGAAATACGCTTTGACAACTCTAATGTTTTCGCTCTAGATAGCTTCATCGCTAAATCTTCATGCTTTTGTAATGACTTTAACACATCAATAAATTGTTCCTCATGAGGTGAATCACTCACAAAAGCACCACTTGGTCTTGAAATCATATCTGCTGGAAAACCAATCGGAGCAACATACATACCCTCGTCATTCGTTTGCTTCTCCTCTAACCCTGTATTAACGGCATACCAGACGATATCAATAGTGGGAAACATATTCGTTACCTCTTGTACACTCAACAATTCTCTAAAAGATATAAATGCTTCTACAACAGATTCTTGCGGAAGACCCTTTAATACTTGCGCTTCTTCACTACTATTATAGGATGAATTATAATTATTAGGATGAGACAATACCTCGTTATCTATATATGGGACTTCCGGAATTTTTTCATCTGTTGTATATTTACGGCTAACTTTCGTTGCTCTACTAAATATATAATCTGTTTTCTCTTCCCCTATTCGAATATCTTTCTTCCCTACCCTTTTATACAAATCAAAATGCAATTGTAAACTAAGCGGTAACAATGTTTGCTCCATGTCCCTATCTTTCAAAAATACATTTGGTTCTGTTACACTTAATGTTTGATTTACTACATTCCGTATCTCCATTGCGTTTGTAGGTGCAAATACATAGTATGCGAGAGTAGATATATAATATAGGTTGAATAAGTAATAAAAAAGTAAATACAATTAAAACATTCGTAATACGCGCTCTTTTTTTCCCTATTTTCATCACTTGCTCCTGTTTTCCATTAGAAAGTGCATCTGGCCTTTGATGAAGAGCTTCTTGTAACAATTCTTTATAATCATCTTGTTCAGAATGAGGTTTATCATTTGTCATTTTGACTCTTTTCCTCCTTTAACAATTCTTTTAATCTCTTTCTCCCGCGAAATATGTGACTTTTATACGTGTTTAACTTTAAATCTAATACAGAAGCACCCTCTTCGTACGTTAATTGATGTACGTCACATAATAAAATAGCTTGCGCCTCTACCACTGATAAAGTATGAATAATCTGAATTAATTTTTCATAACTATTTTTTGCGACTATATACTCTTCTGTAGATTCACCTGCTTGAATTGTTTCTAATTCCTCCGTTCCTACAAAAGCTACTTTTTTCTCTTTCCTAACAAAATCAATAAAGGTATGATATGCCACTTTAAAAAGCCATGATTTCACCTTTTGGTTTTCATAGTCTTCTAGATAAAGAAACGCCCGATAAAAAGTCTCCTGCATCAAGTCCTCCGCTACATGATGGCTACGAGAAAGGGAAAATAAATACCGGTACACACCGTTTATATAAACTTTATATATTTCTTCAATCTCCATCCCCCTCCTCCTTTCATATATAACACGAATAAACAAATTAAAAAGTTGCATTATTTTTCCTTTTTATTCATAAAAAATATTTATACATTTCAATAACTATTTACAATTATAAACAAAACATAAGATGTTATGGCTATAAATATACTTCAAAATGGGGAAAAACGGTCCGGATGTTCTCCTGCTCTTGTAAATTGATAGTCATAGGACAATCTTCCTGTACGATATAACCACAGATAGGATTTCGTTGCTACCTCTCGTCCTGGTTCGCGTTAGTAAATGTTCATGTATCTTTTCATATAGTGCCACTATCCATCATTTGTCATGATAAGATAATTCTCATTCTTTCTTCGATCGACGATATTTTCTTACCAAAAAACAACTTGTAGAGTATGTACAAAGATTATCTCATCAGCTATTTACAAATTGAAGATGGAACTATTTGACGCTTACATATACACTCACCCCCCTCAATTATTTCCGCTATTTGCGGATACCTCAAAATTCGGCATCTGTGATAAAGGTAGGTGGGAGCTGGGTTTCCCGTATATATCCAATTGGTAATGGTTAGGTTAATAATCGGTTTGGGATACCTGCTCCTATTCATAAAATTTTCAGCTTATAGATTGAAGACAGTTCCATATGGAATCGTAAGAAAAGAACTTCCATACGGTGTGATTTGATGCACTGGATAAAAATACTCCATAGATGAATAATACGGCTGGATACCTTGTTGTTGCATTTGCATTTGTTGTTGCATTTGTAACGCTTGTTGAACAGCTTGAACTGTACTTTGTGCTCCGCTAAACGTTATTGATGTACCATATGCTGGTCGCATACCCGCTTGAGAATAAAAATACGAATAAAACATTTTTGTCAGCTCACTTTCATATAAGTTATTACAAATTATGTTATGATTCTTTATTTCAGTGGGTGCTGAAAGTTAGTCTATTAGCTTTGATTAGGTTTAAAAATTTCTATTCTCTCTTACACTTTCATATTTCATTTACAAAGTTTATCTCCTAATACTAATTTAATTTTCGTAGGGGCATTTCATTTACAAGTTTTCGATAATTATTTTACAAACTAAAAAGGTAAAAAATTCACTATTTCTAATTCCATTCGATTACCTTCAAAACTATACAAATGAATTTTTAAGATTATTAAAGGTAAATTATCTATCTATACATCCTCCACAAAATAAAAGCACCCTAAACGGATGCTTTATTTTTCACTACTATAATTTCTTAGCAATAATTCAATTGTCCACGAATTTCACCATTAGGATGTTGTACTGTATGAACATTAATATAAATGTTTCCAGATATGATTTCATTTACAAGAGTAGCTAATGTTTGACCCGCTAACGGCCCAACCAAATCTTCTTGAGTAATTATTCCCGTAAGCGTTGCACACTCTATTGAAACCGGATTTGTTATAGGTCCAAATAAAAAAGCTACAACAGGACCATTAGTTCCTTTTGCTCCAATATGCAGATGGGCAACTACTACATCCTCTATATCAAATAAATCCAACTTAAATTTTAGGCTAAGCTCGTCCTGGCTTAATTTAAAGAAAGCCTCCCCTCGAGCGTCTGTTTCTACTGGTGGAACTTCATTTCTACCACGTAGCTTTGCAAAAAACATATCTATCACTCCTATGCTTTTATATACTACTAATATATTCATACCCTTTATATAAGGTGATAAAGAAGCAGTTGTTAGACCAATAAAAATTCGTTTTATATGATAGATTAATTTATCAATTTTATAAAATTCATTAATTTAACTATAACGTTATTTAAATTTAATTCATATATTGTAGTAGATTAGTAGAAGGGAGGTGTAAATATGGAAAGTTGTGTTTTGTTCGTTAATGGACAACCTCTTTTAGTGGTATCAGTTGCTGGAATCGAAATTGCTAGATTAGAACTTTCTCTTCAAGTAGCATTGACTTTAATAGCATTAGGAATTCCAATCTGTGCATAAAAGTTAGGCATTTATAAAAAGAGGGCTTAAGCCCTCTTTTTATTTTTACCTTTCCTTCACAACAAAAAAAGACGCCATTAAAATCACGGCATCACGTACAATAATTGCGATTTGTTTTATCATTACTTCACTAGCAACCCTAATTCATGTAGAATTTCTGAGAACGAATAGCCATATGCAAAACCTATAATACGAATCCCTGGGGTCCATCTATGTTCTAAATTTTCATTGTATGTTTTCTTATAATACTTTAATTCAGAATCTATATTATATTTGTCGTTAATAATTACTTCCTCACTATGAAATCCATCTATTTCAATCTGAACAGCTACGTACTCTGCTCCCTCAATTAAGGCTTTAATATAACACTTTTCTAATTCCTCTAATGTCATCCCCATTATTAACCCCCTATCATAATGGGCGTTTTGTTCGATAAAAAAGAACATCTGGATCAGTAAATACGAAGATATACAAAAGGTAATCTCATTGAGTATTCAATAGTTTATAAGCTGTTTGCTTGTCCCACAACATATTATATGATTTTTATATAAAAATAGTTCATCCCAAAAAGTAAAAATTACCATTTATTATTTTAAAAGATAGTTACAATCTTATTTTTTAAGCTAGTCTATCAATCGCTCCCTTGTGTTAAAAGAAGCAACTAATTATATTTATGAGTTTAAAAACAGTCACAAATTATCTATATCACACTCTAACCTTATTTTCCTAACCTCCTATACCATCACCTTCTAAAATTCCTTTCCACAATAAAAAAGCAGCTGTTACGCTACTTTACATTCATTTTACCCCCAAGAGAAATGATAAATATATTCTCCCGTTACATTTTGATTAATCCCAGTAATTCTAGCAAACCTCATTAAGTCTGCCCCTTGAAGAAAATACATCGCAAGCATTACTGGTACTTGCGACCACATAAATTGAAAAAACTCCTCAACTCTCTGGTTTGTTGAAACAATTAAATCATTTACAGGCCCTTGATTCCATACAGAAGTACTAACTGAACGAAACGGAAGATCTTTCCCATTAACTACTATTCGTGCCATACTTTGAGTTATGTCCACAACAATTCCCTCCATCATTACAAAAATCGGACCTGTGCATTTACTCCTTTTGTTATAAATATTCTTGACCTTCATAAATGTCTAAGGCAAACCTCTATTTTTGCGTCTATTCAACCGAATTTATTTCACACAATAAATAGGTAAATAAAAATTTAGTATTACTCTCCCTCAATTTCCATATCATTTAAATTATTTACAACCTTATTCAGCTTCACAATCAGATATGCAAAATTGTATATTTGATTATCTCAATATCACTTTATTTACTACGAATTAATAAAAAAACATTCAAAACAATTGATAAATCAGCGTTTATAATTTAATTCCTTATGTTGAATTCCAATATAATTATCCTCAACACTATATTCAAATAATTATATTGGAATTTCTTGTTGTATACACGTCTATCTTTTTCATGTATTATATACGAGAAGAGTAAGGTAAGAGTTACTCTTTGCCATTTTAGGAAAGGTCCTGTTGGAAACAACAGGACCTTTTTTCGTATTAGTAAAAGCAATCTTGATTTACTCATTCAATACATTCATCAATTCCCCAAATATATTTTCAACTATTTCTGCTTTAAACTCTCGGACCTGAAATTCTATACGTTCTCTTTTAAGTAATTGACTACTCGTACTATGCGTGCTTCTCTTTACATACCTAACTTTCCGTACAGCTTGTTTCCCTTTAAAGTATTTCACATAATACAAACAAAAGAGCCGTTCTTGTTCCGTCAACTCTTCATCATCTAGCATCTCGTTCACCGCCTTCAAAATGCAGGATTTCCCTTTCCACTATCGAATTAGTAATGTTCGGAAAGGGGGTGTAACATGGCGGAAATTAAGGTAGGACTTACACAATTTTTAGACTTTACACTGAAAAGTAGTGCAGCTAAAACAAATTTCGTAAAGAATCTTAAATCCCAACCTGAATATCACCCAGTTTTTGATTACTGGAAACAATTACGAGAAACTGTTATTAAATTTCATAAAAACAAACTAGCTTTTGACTGTTTTGAAACATTAGTACAAACTGTTGACCAGAAGAAAAAGCAAAACTACATTGATGTTATAAAGCAGTATAAAAAATTTATTAAAAACAAAGACGTCTCTTGGTTTGATCCAGGTAAATCACATTGGTTATCACATAATTTAATCGTCCGCTCATCACCTGAACTTGGTTTGCTCATTAATGATGAGCCACATCTTATTAAACTGTTTTTCAAAGGAAAAAAAGAGCGAATTGATAAATATAACATCAACTCAACATTAACATTATTAAACGAATCAACATTTTCGAATGAACATAACAATGTGAATTATACGGTCCTTAATATCCAAAAGAACAAAATGTATACGAATAACTCTATTAATAATGATCATGTAATAGCTCTTGAATCAGAAGCTCACCAGCTTTGTTATTTATGGAATAAGATATAAAGGGTTTAGGAATCTCTTTCTATGTCTTATTCATACGTAATTTGATCACATTTTTCACAAACTACATTCATTTCGTTTAATGGAAGCTCACCTTCTTGTTTCTCACAAACAATGCAGGGTGGGCATTTTAAAAAATTAATTTCTTTACCCATTTCAACATCCTAGTTACCCCCTTTGAAAGAATAATATAATACTGTCTTTCTATCACATCTACATTCCCCCTGACTTCTACCGCTAAATACTTCCTAACATGTTCTTACCATTCCTTTCTCGCTCCATATCATGTTTTTCTTTCACTCTATACAGTGCCGCAATTTCCCTTCTTGTTAGCCTTGCTTCTTTTACCTGCATTACTTTATTTAGGTGTAATTGTTGCTGGAACTCCGCTAACGCCACTTAATCTCTTCTCTCACAACACCTCATAAAAATATATGGGGAAAAGAACTTTATAGCAATGGCTATCATGAATACAATTTACCTTACTAATAAATAGTAGCCTTACAATTTCAGAAGTTTGACACAGCTCACGAAAAAGCTTATAAAGAAAAGTGAGGTTCCTAATATTCATTTCTAGATTTAAGATGCATATAAGACTAGGACATAAAAAGTAGAATCACACTGGATATCTACTCACATGTTATGCCAGGACTTCAAGAAACTGCGGTGGATCAATTTGCTAACGAATTATTCGAAAAGAAAGGCTCTCGTTATAAGCTTTCCTTTCACAGCAAATACACCAACTAAATAACCAAAAATATTGATAGTGAAAAAGGAGAAACTAACATGAAAGAAATCAAATCTGAACAGGAATTCAAAGACATCATCGCAAGCGAGGAGCCAGTAGTTGTTAAGTTCTTTACTACATGGTGCCCAGATTGCGTGCGTATGGACAACTTTATCGGCGATGTGATGGAAGAGTTCAATAAGTTTGAATGGTATTCTATTAATAAAGATGAGTTCCCAAGTATCGCTGAAGAGTATCAAGTAATGGGTATTCCAAGTTTACTTGTATATCAAAATGGCGAGAAGCTAGGCCACTTACATAGTGCTAATGCAAAAACTGAAGAGCAAGTTACTGAGTTTTTAGAAGCATACTAAGATGAAAACCCTCTGAAAAATATTTTCTAGAGGGTTTTTTATTTTTTCCAAATCAGCTGTCAGAAGTGTACATATTTAAACTCCCTTCTCCTACCCCTTATACATAGATCCAAATCGCGTTCATATCCTAACTTTGCACTTTACAACATATTTTTCCTTCACGAAACTTTGTTATCCACTTCTTAAAAAGCTATAAAACGTCAACAATGTTTGTATAGACCCACACGACTTTCGTTTGATACTCTATTTATAGAAAGAAATTCCTTGTAGAAAGGTGAGTGATTAAAATGGATACTCTTTCTCATAAAGAAGCTGATAAAGGTGCGATTGTCAGCATTTTGGCCTACATATTTTTATCCTCTATGAAAATCATCATCAGTTATATTACCCTCTCCAGCGCATTACGTGCTGACGGTTTAAATAACTTAACCGATATCGGTGCTTCTTTAGCGATATTAATTGGTCTAAAAATCTCTCGGAAACCTCGTGATCCAGATCATCCATATGGGCATTCGCGTGCAGAACAAATTGCATCACTTGTTGCTTCTTTTATTATGGCAACGGTCGGATTAGAAGTTGTTATTAGTGCCATTCAATCTTTTTTAAATCCGAAACAAGCAGCACCTAATGTACTTGCTGCATGGGTAGCTTTATTTTCTGCTGTCGTTATGTACTGTGTGTATTTGTATACGAAAAAGATTGCAGCACGAACAAGAAGTAAATCATTAGAAGCAGCTGCAAAGGATAATTTATCAGATGCCCTCGTAAGTATCGGTACAGTAGTAGGCATTGTCGGTTCACAGTTCCAAATGCCTATTTTAGATCCTATTGCCGCTTTAATTGTCGGTCTTATTATTTGTAAAACTGCATGGGAAATTTTCGTAGAAGCTTCTCATATGTTAACGGATGGAATCGATCCAGATAAGATGGAAGAGTATGCTGATGCGATTGAACATATTGGTGGCGTGGAAAACATCGTAGATATTAGAGCGCGTATGTACGGGAATCAAACGTACGTTGATATTACAATCGAGGTAGATGCTCGTATGGATGTTGGAGAAAGTCATTGTATCACTGACAACATCGAGGCTATGCTTCGGAAAAAGTTTGGCATTTATCATGCGCACATTCATGTTGAGCCAATGGAAAAAGAACCTATTATGACATAGGTTCTTTTTTAATGAACGTTTTATGAAATATTACGCATAAAACGAGCCAGCTACCGCCAGCTGCCCATCCTGCTAATATGTCAGATGGATAGTGAACGCCAAGATATATTCGGCTAACTGAAATAGATAATACAACAAAGCTCGCTATAAAAATAATCAACAATTTTTTATGCAATGTAATACGTTCTTCTGTAATCGTGACGTATGCAATAAATCCTAAAAAAGCAGTAGCATTCATCGTATGACCGCTCGGGAAACTATATCCAGTTGCAGTAACAAGCTGCGACACATCAGGTCTTGCTCGCTCGTACCATAGTTTAAGCATACTGTTTAAATAACGAGATCCATAATAATTAATTGTTAGAAGTAATGCACTAAGCAACTTTTTTCTAACGAGAAAATACATTACAAGAATAATGAGTAACGGAAAATATATTCTTTTGGAACCGATAAAAGACACCCAAGTAAAGTAGGCTGTCAAATAATCGTTTCGAAAACTTCGAATAAAATGCGCGACTATATTGTCAAATTTCTCAATACAAGCGGTATGATACGAAAGTGATAATACGACAAAACAAATGAGTAGCGTAAAACTTAACAAGTATAAATGTCGATATCGTTTCACATACATAACCTCACTATGCAAAAAAATGGAGCGGTTGTTTTAGTTTTCCTCTCCATTTCTTTTTTATGCATAGTTTATTAAAAAATATAATTGTTAATTGTTTCTTTCATCATTGGAATATCTTCATTCGTTACTGTAAAGCGCATCACTTTCTCATCAAGATCAAGTGCTTCTGCAAATAAACCTGCTAATCCACGAGATTTTCTGTCTACTTCCATAATAATCTCTAGGCGATCGTAAGCACTTGGTAAAATTAATAATTCTAGTTCATCTAATTTCCCATAATACTGTCCGGAAACAGGAACAAACTCAAATTCTTGTGCAAATGGAACTTGCTTACGTAATCGATACGGTAATTCTTCACATTCTATATGACGCGCTTTAAAACCTAATTGATTCACACTTTCTAACACACTATTTAATAGTGCATTTGGCAACACTTGAATGTAATCACGATCACTTGGATCTATACTACGTTTAATATCAAGGCCTGTGTGAACCCAAACTGTTTTCATTCCAAGAGTAAGCGGTGTTTCAAGCGGCATTTTAAATGAAAATGGAATTTCTCTTTTTTCATTCGGCTCAACAGAAAAAGGTTCTGTTAAACGAACTCGCTCTAAATCATATGTTGTTGTTACTTTTTTATCATCTACTTCTCGTACATACGATGTTGATAGCGTTAAGTAAATGCTTTCAATTTGTTGGCTAACGGAACCTCCAGTTATATGAACCTTTCCGTATATCTCTTCACCAACAATATACTCATCTTTTTCAAGAACTGTATCTACTTTTGCATTACCGATACCAACGCTTGCTAAAAACTTTTGAAACATGGATCCTCCATCCTTTCTAAAGCAAAAGCTACATCTTTTTTTAAATCTCGTACATTCTCATAGTACGGCGTTTTTATTTGTAACATACGCATCAGCATTTCACGGTTGTAATTTTCCAAAGTTAATTCGTCATACCATGGTTTTTCATATTTTTCATTAGATTCATAGCCTGCATATAATACAAATAATGAGAAATGACCAAGCGCATAAAAATCGCTACGAAAGTGAACTTCTCGCATCAAAGCTTGTTCACCTTCATACGTTGTAGCTCGTTCATCACCCTCACCTTTCAATTTCGCCAACCCAAAATCAATAATACTAATTTGGTTTTCTTTCATTAATATGTTTGGAATGCGTAAATCTCGGTGAATAATACCTTTACTATGAAACACTGATACAATTTCTAATATTTTATATAAAATTTTTAAAACTTCACGTTCTGTATATACATGTCCATCTAAGAAAATATAATCTTCAAAATTTTTACCAGGCATATATTCCATCACAAAAAAGCTTTTTTTCTCCCATACGAAATGATCATATAAACTAGGAATTGCATGATGATTTAATGTTTGTAAAATCATTTTCTCTTGTTCAAATGATTTTCTACCAGACTCATATCTTTGTTTACTTTGTCTTAATTGTTTTAAGACTTTATATCTATTTATTTGTAAATCATTAACGACATATGTAACCCCATAACTACCCATTCCAATTACTGATTCAATTTTATAACGTTCTACAACAATTGTATTTTTTCGCAGTGGTCTATCAAATAAAGCTAGTATACGACGCCATTTCATCAACTACTTGAAAAGAAGCTACGGCTTTTACGTTTTCTTTTATAATGATGATGCCCATAACCAGATGAACGTCGTTTATAATCGCTACTTGAATAAGAGCGACCTCTATGGCGATAATCACTACTAGAATACGAACGATATTTTTTCTTTCCTAATAAAGAATCAATAATTTTTTTGAACATCCCTTCACCTCTTGAGTAAAATTTTCTTTTAATTATACCAAGTATTGCTGGCTACATTTGTGACAAGTTTGTAAAGAGTAAAAAACGACGAGTTAAGCCCGTCGTTACTTTCACTCATCCTCTTCATCAAACACTTCATCAATCATACATTTCTCTAATAAATACTCGAATGTAATATCTGCGAGATCTTCAATTTCTTCTCGTTTTGGGACGTATCCTCTTTCAATTAGTTGCTCATAAAAAAACTCCGCAATCTCTTCCGTATCAATTACGACTTCAATTTCCTTCATGAGCATCACTCCTTTATTTCTGTTTTATGAAAAAATCTCAAAAATATGTATATGAGATTAGAAAAATAGTTTTTCTTTTTTATAGGTCATATCCTTTGGACAAGGTGCATACGATGGTAGTACAAGCTATCAAAAAGGGGGATATAATTATGGAATATCAATACGAGGTAAAGCAAGAAGTAGGACAAACAAAAGAAGAGTTCATGCATGAAGATCAATGGGCAGACTCTCTTATTAAATGGCTTTTTATTTTTTTAATAATTGTAGGCATACCTTATACTGCATATGTTGTTGTTCAATTCATTCTCTCTTTCTAGTTAACTATTTTTTCTCTGTCAATTTAACTAAATAATTATGAACAACATCCATAACAATTTTGTATTCTTCATCTTTAAATGTATCAAATAACAATTGATAATCGTTATAAATATCAAGTAATCCATCAATGATTTCTTGACGATTTGTCTTAACACTCACTTTTTTCGAGTTGTTAATTGACTTTAATTTTCCTAAATCTAATTTATTCATACCTGCTTTATCTTGTTTCATTTTCTTCAAAATTGCATTTGCCGTTTGAGCATTGGCAAGTAACGTTAAATCTGACTCATCCGCTTCTAACCATTCACCATCCGTAATTCGTGACAGTTCATATATTGTATCTTCCCATGCGTCATTTTTATATCTCCATACTTCTGTACGAAAACCAACAATTCGAAACACATCTTTATCGTATCCTGTTACTTGCACGAGATCACCAAATGTGAAATTATAGTTTAATTCAATCCACTCAGTTTCACCTTTTTTCATATCTTGCTCTGTAACGTGCTGCAATGTTTGCTCTACGTAAAATCCATCGTGATTATTGACTTCGTATACGTAAACTCCATCTAAAACCTTCATATTTGTGATTTTACCAACGGTTCCATATAGCGTAATCACGACTATGTCCCCTACGTTATATTTAGGTTGCTTTTTCCTTGCCATCTATATCTCTCCTTTTTTTGACGTCGTGATTTTGATAACAGTATATGCAACCTACTTAAAAACGCTTATCACAGAAGCGTATATTCATAAATTTTTTCAATAAAAAATATCATCATATGAAAATTTATTTACAACGTAAAAAAAGCTAGCAAATAGACTAGCTTCATGTCGAAAAAAGTTCATATAGTTTTTATCTATCTTGTATGTATAAATCCCACGCTTCATCAAATATAGACATACTTTCTAGCATTCCACTTAGCTCTAAGTATGAACTAATTTCATCGTAATCTTCAGATTGCTTCGGAAAACTTAAATCATCATACATTGCCTCTGCTAAATTCGATATTTCATTACTAAATAAAGCTGCACGATGCTTCATCATATAGTGGTAAAATGTCTTTTTCAAAAATATTCCCTACCTTTCTAGCTTGGGTACATTATACAAGGCAAAAAAGAAAAAAACCAGCATAAAAGCTGGTTAAAAGTCGAAATAATTTCTTTTTAATAGACGTGGTCTTCCCATTAATTCTTCATATGTTAGTTGTTTTGGTAAGTCTTTCGTATAAATTAGAAACAATTGATCTTCTATTTCTTTCACTGTTTGATCTGATTGATAGTCCATACCACATGAGGAACAAGAAATGCATGGTGTCTCTTGAATTTCAATGGCTTTCGTACCATCTGGTAATTCCCAATATACAGTATTTAAGCTTTCTTTTGCTTCTGTACTGTCACACCACATACAATTCATACTGCATCACCCTCAGTTTTTTTGTCGTTTTCTTCTAATTTAGCCATTTGTGCTTGATATTTTTTATCTTTCAATTGGTCGCGCTTATCACGTTTATCTTTTAATGTTGCATGCGTTTCATTATCCTCATAGTCTTTACGACGGTTCATACGCTGTAAATCGTCTGGAACAAGATTAAATTTCTTATCACTCATAAGGCCTGCGATACCAACATCTGAACGTTTTTCTTCGTAGTTTGGATAAATTTCTTTAAAGTACCCTTCTGCTCTTCCTGGAATGTAGCTTTCTGGCTCTGGATACGTTGTAATAACACCTTCAAAGTTACGAAGTACAACTTTATCTGCACTTTGCGAGATTAAATAGTTTGGTTGAAGCGCAATTTTACCGCCTCCTCCTGGTGCATCAACAACGAATGTTGGTACTGCATAACCAGACGTATGTCCGCGTAAACCTTCAATAATTTCAAGACCTTTAGAAACTGGTGCACGGAAATGACCAATACCTTCAGATAAGTCACATTGATAAATATAATATGGACGTACACGGATTTTTACTAAGTCATGCATTAGTTTTTTCATAATTGGAACACTGTCATTAATACCAGCTAAAATTACTGCTTGGTTTCCGACTGGAACACCAGCATTCGCTAACATTTCACATGCTTTTTTCGATTCTTCAGTAATTTCAATAGATGTATTGAAATGTGTATTTAACCATACTGGATGATATTTTTTAATAATGTTACATAAGTTTTCTGTAATACGCTGCGGGAATACTACCGGCGCTCTCGTTCCGATACGAATAATCTCAACATGCGGAATCTCTCGTAAATTTTTTAATACATATTCTAAAATTTTATCGTTAATAAGAAGACCATCACCACCAGAGATTAATACATCTCGTACTTGTGGTGTTTCACGAATGTAAGCAATTGCATCATCTAATTGTTTCTTCGGCACACCCATTCCAATTTGTCCACTAAAACGACGGCGTGTACAGTAACGACAATACATAGAACATTGATTCGTTACTAAGAATAGTACGCGGTCAGGATAACGATGTGTTAACCCTGGAACTGGTGAATCTTCATCTTCATGAAGCGGATCTTCTAAATCATATTTTGTTTTATATAACTCTTCCGAGATCGGTACAGATTGCATCCGAATCGGACAGCGTGGGTCATCAGGATTCATTAACCAAGCATAGTACGGTGTAATATTTAACGGGATCGTTTTCGTTGAAATTTTAACGCCCTCTTCTTCATCAGGTGTTAAGTTAATCACTTTCTTTAAGTCATCTAACGTTTTGATCGTATTCGTTAATTGCCAAACCCAATCATTCCATTGCTCTTCAGTAACATCTTTCCATAATTCGATATCCTTCCAGTGACGATTTGGTTTGTATACATCATGTAACATTGCTATTCCCCCTTTTTATACGCTCATCCTTTATATAAGCAATAGTTATGCCAACTTTACTTTATTGATAAGTAAACGTACGGATAACCCTATTATATAAGCGAAAAAAATATTTTTAAGCACTGTATGAAATCCATACATACTATCATATTCATTACTTTTTATATATGTAAACGCTCTTTTATTGGTGCAAACACACAAAAACCGCCAATTATTCGGCGGTTTTGTCGTACTTACTCAGTTTATATTGAAGCGTCTGACGAGGGATACCTAACATTTTTGCAGCCTGTAATATATTCCCTTCTGTTTCAATTAACGCTTGATCTATTAATTTTTTTTCCGTTTGATGAAGTGCTTCTCTAAGAGGCAATATGCCCTTCTTCTTTGGAAAACTCTCTTTCCGAAATGTACGCGGTAAACAATTGGCTGTTAATGTATTCCCTTCTGCAATAATGACAGCATGTTCAATCGTATGTTTTAACTCTCGAACATTTCCAGGCCATTGGTAAGCTTGTAATCTTTCTTTCGCTTCCTTATCCATTTGAAGTACACCTTTTTTATAACTTTTATTATATTCTTTCAAAAAATAAGACGCTAACAATAATACATCCTCCGTTCTTTCACGGAGCGGCGGAATATATAATGAAAAGACATTTAATCGATAGTATAAATCAGTGCGAATTTTATTCTCTTTTAAACATATTTCTGGTGGCTGATTCATTGCGGTAATAACGCGAACATCTACTTTTCTCGTCTTATTATCACCAATACGCCGAATAACACCATCTTCTAATACACGTAGCATTTTCGCTTGTAAATCGAGTGGCATTGAATTCAGTTCATCTAAAAACAATGTCCCTCCATCTACAAGTTCAAATAATCCCGCTCGTTCAATTGCCCCCGTATAACTACCTTTCGTCGTTCCAAACAATAAACTTTCTAATAGAGACTCTGGCAAAGCTGCACAGTTTTGTGCAATAAACGGCTTGTTCTTCCGCTTAGAGGCTTCATGAATCGCTTGTACAAATAATTCTTTCCCTGTTCCTGTTTCCCCATATATTAAAACATTCGCATCAGTTGGGGCTACTTTTTGTGCTAATTCTTTCGTCTGTTTAAACCGAGCATCATTCGTCACGATCGTCTCAAATGCAACATCCTTTTTGACCGC
The DNA here is from genome assembly GCF_003812125.1 of Bacillus sp. FDAARGOS_527. NCBI lineage: Bacteria > Bacillati > Bacillota > Bacilli > Caryophanales > Bacillaceae > Bacillus > Bacillus sp. FDAARGOS_527. The sequence continues at coordinate 1,479,775 of NZ_CP033795.1, read as the reverse complement.
TTTTTTTCTAGATGACCGCTTTATTTTCGACTGCAAATCGACTATTGTATCGGTAAGTTTTTGTACTGTGGAATAATCTTTTGCAATTTCAACAGCTCCAGCAATATTTCCATCTATGAAAATAGGTAACGTCGTATTTACTGTACAAATGTCTTCCCCATTTAAGTTTTGATAGTGCTGCACTTGATGAACGATTGGCTTTTTTGTATCTAATACTTTCATCAACGTACTTGTTTCCCTAGATAAAGAAGGAAACGCTTCTAACAAATGTTTACCTAACACTTTTTCAATTTTTGATCCATCGTGTTTTGCAGCTACAGTATTATAGAAAATTGTAATACCATTTTCATCTACTGCGTGTATAGCCTCATCAATACTGCCCAAAATCGCCTCAATGACTTCTTGTGTCGAAACTGCTAGCAATGTCATCCCCCCTCTTGCCGAAAATCCAGCAAATACTATGCCGAATTTCCGGCATACCTATGTGCGATTATAAGCATGACGATTCCGTTCTATTTTTATAACGTACTATTTAGACAAATCTTTTACCCATATATTCATATCTTCTAGCTTATCAAAAATGTAGCAATTGTTCGCCAATCTTCCTGTATACGTATAGCCTAACTGATGAAAGGCTGCATTCATTCCGAAAGAAAGCGATCGAGCAATTGTATAAGAACAGAAAATCGATTTTTCTTGAAGTTCTTCTTCTAACTTAATTAATAAACTTTTCATAAACCCATGTTTACGATATTCGGGTAAGGTCGCACAATTCGTTAATTCTGCATTTCCTTCTTTTATATTCATTTCTGCAGACGCTGTACTAATTATTTTCCCCTCGAATTCATACACATAGTAAATTGTATCGTCTTCTTTCATCGTTTGTTTTACATAACTCGCTTCGTTTAAAGGAGTCGGATACACTTCAAATACTTCTCCAAAGACAGCTGCTAATTCTTCTGCGTCCTCTTCTGTCGCTTTTCTTAATAGGAATTTTTCCGGAACTATTTTTTCCTTTACTTCTTTTGCTTTTACACCGCTTAAAATGGTATCTTCCTCAGCCCAATGAATACTATTTCGTCTTTCATCATTATTAAATTTCACGAAGAAGTATGCATCGTGACCTTGAAAATAATGTGGTATTGTTGCTTCTAATAAAAAACCGAAAGAGAGCCATGTTGAAACATGCTCTCCCTTTCCTTTAACAATACATTTAGTGAAAGAATGTTTCTCTGCTAATTCGTCAATTGTTTGGATGATTCTCTCAATATTTCCTGTGTAGTGGTCTACTCGAATACGTTTATTAAAATAGTCCAAAACGCCTTCTACTGTATAGCCATTCGTCTGTTCTCTAAAAGATTCATAGTATTTCATTTTTTCACCTCACACCAATCTAGTAATGTACATGCAATAATTTTTGCGGCAGCTATCATTTTATCAACTTCTATATATTCGTTTGGATAATGCGCTACTTTCGTTTCTCCTGGGCCAAATACTATCGTTGGTACACCTGCGATTTGTGTAAATAAACCTCCATCAGTCCCCCACGGTGATGCTTCAATAATCGGTTTGTTCCCTTCGATTTCAACAAAGTTATGTTCAAGCGTTGTAATTAACTCATGATTTTCTTCTAGTTCACCTGGAACCCATCTTGCTCCAAACCATTCCACTTCTACAGGATTTTCAACAAACCAATTGTCCACATCATTTAATTCAGCGATCCAATTCTCGAACTCTTCTTTTGCTGCCTCTATAGTCTCATTCGGCGCAATACCGCATCTTCCTTCTAAAATTAACGAATCAGGAACAGAACTTGGCCAACTACCGCCTTCAATTTTCCCAATATTAATTGGAATTGGGATCGGGATTCCTTTAAATAATGGATCTGTAATTCGGTCATTTCTCTTCTCTTCCAACTTTCTCAAATGATCTATAACAAACATACTTTTTTCAATTGCACTTACTCCTTCATAACGCGTCCCACCGTGTGCTGCTTTCCCTTTCACATGTAGACGAAACCACATGGATCCTTGTTGTTTCGGGAAAAACTTCATATTTGTTGGCTCCGGAATAATAACACCATCTGCTTTATATCCTCGTAATATAGTTGCTAATGTTCCTGCTCCGCCGCTTTCTTCTTCTATTACACTTTGAAAATAAATATCTCCTTTTAATTCAATACGAGATTCAATAATTGCTTCCATCGCAAGCATTAATGCGACATTTCCGCCCTTCATATCTGTCGTTCCACGACCATATATACGATTTCCTATTTTCTCACCACTATAAGGATGATAGTCCCACTGATTCACATCTCCTTCTGGTACGACATCAATATGCCCATTTAATATCATAGATTTCCCGTCGCCGCTTCCTTTAAGAGTTGCCACAATGTTCGGGCTATCTGCAAAACTTGTACGCGGTGATACAAAATAAGGATGATCTTTCATTTTTGAAAATGAAGGCTCCCATATATCAAGATCTAAACCTAGCTCACGTAATTTTTCAATTACAATTGCCTGCGCACCACTTTCATCACCAGATACGCTCTTTTCTTGAATTAATCGTTTTAAAAATTTTACGCTTTCTTCTTCATGACTCTCAATATAATCACAAACTTGTTTTTTTAATTGCTCCATATATTATATCTCCCCTCATTCAATTACTAGTAAGTTAGAGCCAATTTTAAAATCCGCTTCTGTATGTTTTTTTATATCTTCCACTGTGTATGGGCTCATCAATTCTTGTAAAATAAGTCCATCCTGCGTTACTTCCATTACTGCCATATCCGTAATAATTAAATCTACGCATTTTTTTGAAGTTAATGGTAATGTACACTCCGAAACAATTTTTGCATTTCCGTATTTATCGACATGATTCATCACAACAACGACCTGCTTCGCTTTTTGAGCTAAATCCATTGCTCCTCCAATACCTGGAACACGTTTTCCTGGAACAATCCAGTTTGCTAAATCACCATTCTCGCTTACTTGTAATGAACCAAGAATCGTTATATCTAGTAAACCTTTTCGAATCATCCCAAACGCTGTGCAACTATCAAAATAACTTGCTCCTGTAATAAGAGAAGTTGGCAAACCTGCTGCGTTACATAAATTTTCGTCTTCATTTCCTTTGCTTGGCGTAGGTCCCATACCTACAATTCCATTTTCCGCATGAAACATAACGTTTATATCGTCAGGCAAATGATTCGGTACAAGCGATGGTATACCAATTCCTAAATTTACAATCATACCATTTTGCATTTCTTTCGCTGCACGTCTAGCAATCTTATCTCTCACTTCTACGCCCATACCCATTTCCAATTCACTCCTTCCGACGGTACGATATAATTTACAAATACTCCTGGGACAACAATTTCTTCTGGATCTAAACTTCCCAGTGGAACGATTTCTTCTGCTTCTACAATCGTTATATCCCCGGCCATAGCAACGTGAGGGTTCATGTTACGAGCACTCTTATCAAACACAAGGTTACCGAACGGATCTGCCTTTTTCGCGTATACAATCGCAACCTCAGCAGTTAATGCTGTTTCAACTAAATATGTTTTACCATTCATTTCAACAGTACGTTTTCCCTCTTCTACAATCGTATCAACACCTACATCAACTAATACGCCACCAAGTCCTACACCACCAGCGCGAATACGCTCTGCTAATGTTCCTTGAGGAGAAAACTCAATTTGTAACCTTCCTTCGTTTAGCTGTCTTCCTGCATTTGGATTTGAACCAATATGAGAAGTAATTAATGATTTTACTCTTTCATTCGTAACGAGACGACCGATTCCTACATCAGGAAATCCCGTATCATTTCCAATTAAATTTAAATTTGTAACTCCTTTTTCTAAAATGGCCTGTATTAAAGATGGAGGGGATCCAATCCCCCCAAATCCCCCAAACATTAATGTCATATCATCGTGAAACAAAGAAATTACTTCCTCTATCTCTTTTAATTTACTGAATGTATTCGTAATAGTTGTCATGCGATACTATGCCCTCCTTTTTGCATCATTTCCTCCACACTTTTTGCAAAAATTGAAAGTAATTCATCTAACTCGGAATATGTAGTTGTCATTGGCGGTGCTACAAGCAGTGCGCTATCTTCTTTTCCTGCTTGCCCTGAAACAGCTTGGTATAAAAGAAGACCATTTTTAGCTGCAACCGAAATAAGTTCCGACGCTTTTGTAAACGGTTGCAATTCTACTCCAATCAGCAATCCTTTTCCACGCACATCAGCAATGATTGTCGATTGTTGCTGAACTTTCTGTAATCCTTTTATTAAATACTCTCCCTTTTCCGCTGTTTTTTCAGGTAGATTATGTTTCTCCATATATTCAATAACAGCTAGAGCTGTTGCTGCAGATAATGGATTTGCACTTAACGTATGCCCACTCATAACAGAACGCGATCCTCGTAAAATCGGCTCCATAACACGGTCGCTTACAACCGTCGCTGCCATCGGTGTGTATCCAGCTCCTAAACCTTTACCAAGGGTCATAATATCCGGTTCTACACCCCAATGCTCCATCGCAAACCATGCACCAGTACGCCCAAGCCCAGTCATCACTTCATCAGCAATAAATAAAATATCGTAATGACTACAAATGTCTTTAATAACTTTATAATATTCTTTCGGCGGAACGACTGCACCTCCAGCTGCTCCAATAATCGGTTCAGCAATAAAAGCCGCAATATGTTCTGCTCCAATCCTTTCAATTGATCTTTCTAGTTCAGTCGCACAAGCAAGCTGACAAGTTGGATATACCTTTTGTACCGGACATCTAAAACAATATGGAGCTGGAATAGTTGGATAATCTTCTAAAATTGACACGAAACGTTGTCTACGCAGTGGATGCCCAGACATTGATAAGGCTCCCATCGTAATACCGTGATAACTCATCCATCGTGACAATATTTTATGTTTCCCTTGAATACCTCGCTCTTGAAAATGCTGAATTGCAATTTTCATAGCTGTTTCATTTGCTTCCGTACCACTATTTACAAAAAAGCTCCAGTTCAAATCTCCTACACTTAAATCGCTTAGTTTCTTAGCTAATTTTTCAGCTGGTTCACTCGTAAACTGTGATCTATAAACGAAAGCAATCTCCTCAGCTTGCTTTTTGATAACGTCCGCAATCTCCTTTACGCCATGCCCAATACCTGCCGTAATTGCTCCTGACGAGCCATCAAAATATTTATTTCCGTTTTGATCATACAAATAGACACCTTTTCCATGTGAAATCATTGGATACGGCTGACCAACAAGTGGTTTAATTAAGTAATCGCGCATAGCGCTCCCCCATTTCTCCAATTTGTATATATATATGAAGAAAATTGACGTTTCTTTCATAAAAAAGAACCCTCTGCGAAAGCAGTGAATTTATCAAAAAACTATTATAAAATATACAAATGAGTGCTAAATACCAATTTTAAAAACAGAAAATTCAGAACTTAATTCGAAGACCAACCCTTATCTATACGCTCAAATAACCCTCCCTTATATAAAATTAATGCTTCACTAAATGTTTTTCTAACATAATGTCAGCTTCCCTCAAATGCCGACATTGTGTAAACTTCGACGAAACTCCCTTTAAACTCCTTCCTGTTCTCCTACTTTATATTGCATATTTTTAAACAAAACTCGACAATTAATCCTACTAAATGCATAGCAATTATTTTAAAGAAATCAATATTTCACATACAACTCCATCCGTTTTATACAATAAAAAAAGAACCGATTAACCACATTAATCAGTTCGGCACGACGCTCTTTTATCAGTTAATACCGTCACTTGCTAACATAAATAGAAACAATAGTATTACAAAATCACAATTCATCCTACAGTATAAAGCACAAAACCGTCCATAACTCCATTCGCAATTCCTTGCGGGATATCCCCATCCCAACGTTTCATTCCTTTCCTTAATTTCAAACTACCTTTCCTTTATAATTTATGTAGGACAATTATTACTTTGTATGTGTATTTGCCCATAATTAAAAAAATCCCTAGTTTCCTAAGCGTTTTAGGACATGGTTTCGACATGTCACGTGTTATGCTCTCAAATTTTTCATTTCGAAATACACACTTCCTCAGCCAATATGGATGATATATTTTTGTATCCTCTAGAAAATTATAACTCTCGTTCACCTAAACTTAACTTATCCTTAAAAAATACTTATTATTAATTTTCAACCTTTCTCCTTTAAAAAACAATTTTTTCGCATAACCTCATTCTTGCTAAGCATATAGTTTTAATGATGACAAAGGAGGAATGTTCATGTCTCAATCTGAAATCGAAAAATATGGACAAGAAGCTGCACGTTACGAACAGCTCGCTCGTTACTATCAATTTCATAATCCAAAAAAATATGCAGAACTATATATGAAATATTATGATGCGCTTACGAATCTTGTACAGGCATACGAAAAAAGAAATTCACAAGAAGCTGCTTTACCATCGCACATAAGATTTTTTCACTCTGCTTCAAATACACCTGCCGTTGACATTTTAGTAAACGGGCAAAAGGTTATTAAAAATATTTCATTTAAACAATTTAGTCCTTATTTAACATTAGTACAAGGTAAGTACCGAATAGATATCGTTCCTGTTGGAAATGAAACGCCCATCTTTTCAGCTTTAGTACCAATAATGGGAAATCACACTTATACTTTTGCCGCAATAAATAGTGATAATCATCTACAATTACAACCTATGCTTGATAATACTCATTTACCAGCAGGCCAGGCAAAAATACGCTTTGCGCACTTTTCTCCCGATACCCCTGTTGTAAATGTAAGTTTAAAAGGTGGCGATCATTTATTTGAAAATGTACTCTTTAAACAAATAACAGATTTTTTAGAAGTTAGCCCTGGTACAGCGGATATTGAAGTTTCACTCGCAGATAATCAAAATGTCTTGCTAACTATACCGGATTTCAAAGTCGAACCAAACATTATTTATACAATTTCAATTTTAGGTTATTCATCGAAAGACCCTAAATTAGAAGCCGTTATACTTACGAATTAAAACAGTCTACACCATTTATTTGGTGTAGACTGTTTATTTTTGAAATGCAATTTGAAATTCTGTCCAATCGTTATCTGAACGACACATGATGGACCCATTATGTTTTTCTACAATTTGTTTACATACAAATAACCCAATACCAGTTCCTAACTTTTTAGTAGTTACAAATGGTTCAAAAATCGTTTCTACATTTTCAGCTGGAATCATTGGCCCGTTATTTTTTATTACGATTCGAATCGATTGATCTTCTTCAAATACATCAATGATAATTTTTCGTTCTTCCTTCATGGATTCAAGAGCGTCAATTGAGTTCATTAATATATTTAAAAATACTTGTCTCACTTCACTCCGATAACCAGTAAGCGGAATTGGATATGGCAAATTCTTTTCAATCGAAACATTTGCATTAACCAAACTTGGATATAAGAACTGTATTATGTCTTGAAACAAGTCATTTAGCCAAAATCGTTCAGATTCAGTCCACATTTCTTTTTTCGATACGAGCAAAAATTGCGAAATACGAAAATTCAATTGGTCTAATTCATGAGAAATAATATCTAAATACGATAAACTAGGATGGTCTGCCTTTAATAATTTGACAAACCCCATAATGGAAGTAAGCGGATTACGAAATTCATGTACAAAACTAGCTGACATTTGCCCTAAAATCGTCAGCCTTTCTTTATGTGTTTCGTTAATATATTGCTGTTTTTCCTCTAAATTTCTTGTTATAATTTCCGAGTATTTTAAAACAGTGTAATAAATTAATTTGTCAAAACAAGTATGTATTTGGGCCATTATTGGTTTCAATTCACGTGCACTAACATCTAATTCACACATCGCTTCGAAAAGTTCATTTCTTCCTACATTTGCATTATAAACAAAATCACCTATATTCGCATCTGCTCCTGCACGTTCAATAGCAATTTTCTCGCATAATGGCTGAAGATAATTTATATCTTTTTCTTCCATAGTAAGTTCAATAATAAACTCTAATAAATCCTCTCCATTTTGAACTGCTTCTAGTCTAAATGGATCTTTATCGGAAATTATCATTTTGTTTTTCCAGTTCTCAACGAATTGGTGCCTGTTGTTTTTCAAGTGCGAACAAAATACTTCTTTAATATCCTTATCGATTGGAAAAACCTCCATTCCTCCATTTCCATGCGACGAACACCCTTTATATTTTGAATATTAACACAAAAAACATGATTCGTTAATAGATTATTGTCACATTTTGTTAATATGTGTTGATAAAATTTTTATAACTTTATTAATTGTTTAGATTGTTACATTCCATTTTCCTTCCTTTCATTCAAATTTTTTATATTCGATGCGACTTTTTTTGCATCCTGCTTCATTCTTTCGTACAATAGAAAAGGAAAGGTGTGAAAAATATGGTAAATAAAAATGTGGAAGATTATCTCCAAGAAGGCATTTACGGCCAAAAGCAAAACAAACCAGAAGAACGTAATATGTATTTAACTACATTACGTGAGCGTGTAGAAATCGCTTTAACTATCGGTCAAGTAATGCAAAGTAATGTATATTCTGAAGTAGCTAGTAGCATGCGCTCTTCTCACTCATTACAAATATTCCTAAATGGTGGCATTGCTTACCCACATTTATCTAAATACATTAAATTGGCAAATGAAAAAAATATTCCTTTTACAATTGTTCAAAATAAAGGCATAGAAACACCAATCGGCTTAGTATTATCTCATAGCACTGCTGTTGACAAAGAACAAATTTATGTAGAAGATGCTATTTACAAACAAGAAATGAAGTAAATGGTACACTTGATTAAATGAAATCGTCCTGAAAAACGTAAAGCAAACAATAAAAAACGAGTATGGAATCGTAAACATTTCCTACTCGTTTTTTATTGCGCTATTTAAATTCTATATACTTTATTTTTTAATACATACTAATTTCATTTCTGTCATTTCTTCTATTGCATATTTAATTCCTTCACGCCCTGTGCCACTTTCTTTCACACCACCGTAAGGCATATGATCTACTCTGAACGTTGGAATATCATTTATTATGACACCACCAACTTCTAATTCATCAATTGCACGCATTGCTTTAAACAAATTATTTGTAAATACGCCTGCTTGTAGACCGTAACGTGAATGATTTACTTGCTCTATAGCCTCATCAAATTCTTTAAATGTATTTACGGTCATAAGTGGACCGAATACTTCTTGGCACTGTACAGATACATGCTCTGGAACATTCGTTAATACAGTAGGTTCAAAAATCCTTTCATCACGTTTGTTACCACCATATAAAACGTTCGCTCCTTCTTTAACTGCTTCTTGCACCCAGTTATCGATACGGTCGACATCTTTTTTCGAAATTAAAGCTGATACATCCGTTTCCTCAATCAGCGGATCACCAACAACAACTGTTTCCATCGCTTTCTGTAACTTAGATAAAAATTCATCCATTCTCTCCTCATGTACAAAAACACGTTGCACCGAAATACAAACTTGTCCATTATTAACAAATGCTCCCCATTTTACACGTTCAATTAATTCATCTGTTAATTCTACATCTTTATCAATAATAACTGCCGCATTTGATCCTAGCTCTAACGTAACTCGCTTTAACCCAGCCTTTGCCTTAATTCCAATTCCAACTTTCGGACTTCCTGTAAAAGTAATGGAAGCAACATCATCATTTGTAACTATTGCCTCACCAACAGTTGAACCAGGACCAGAAACAATATTTAAAGCCCCTTTTGGCAATCCTGCTTCTTCAAATAGTTCAACTAATGCATAAGATGATAGAGGCGTTTGATCAGCTGGTTTTAATACAACTGTATTTCCAGCAGCAATTGCGGGGCCCACTTTATGTGCCACTAAATTTAATGGAAAATTAAATGGTGTAATCGCCCCTATAACCCCAATCGGTTTACGTATTGTGTATGCAATGCGCCCATCTGCACCAGGTGCTGCATCAAGCGGTAGTGTTTCACCGTATATACGCTTCGCTTCTTCAGCTGCAAATTTGTATGTCTGAACAGTACGATCTACTTCTCCCCTTGCAGCACGTATTGGTTTTGCAGCCTCTTTTGCAATAATTTCTGCAAATTCTTCTCTTCTTTCATCCATTTTTTGTGCGACTTTCTCTAAAATAGTCGCTCGATCATATGCAGATAATGTATTCATTTCTTTCATTGCATTTTTTGCGGCAGTAACAGCCTCTTTTACATCTTCTTCCGTTCCTTGCGCAATTTCCGCTAATGTTTCTTCAGAGTATGGTGCGTATAATGGTTTATACGTGTTTACAGACTTCCAATCTCCATTTATATATAAATGCTTTTTCATAATTCTTCCCCTTTCAAATATATGTATACAACAATACTTCACCTAGTGAAAGGTCTGACTTGTTCCATTGTAACATAGCCCTTATTCTGCCAAAAACATTATGCTCAAAAAAAACTCTGCCATCTAGCAGAGTCTACGAACTAATTTGTTCTTGTAATGAAATTTGTTTTTCATCTTCTAAAATAACAATTGATTCTACAGTTTTTGTAACTTCTAGTCTCTTTATATAGTGTCCATCTAATTCTTTCACGCAAAACTTATAATTTTCGATTTCAATGAAATCCTCTTCGGCAATTTCTATATTTTTCGTTAAAATCCATCCACCTATTGTATCAACACCATTATCATCAATCGTTAAACCTAATAACGTATTTACTTCACTAACAAGTACTTTTCCCTCTAGTATCGTTTTCGTTTCACTAACTTGTTGGATTTCTGGCTGTTCATCTGTATCAAACTCATCTTGAATATCTCCAACTATTTCTTCTAAAATGTCTTCAACAGTAACAAGTCCAGACGTACCACCATATTCATCTATCAATATAGCAATATGTGTTCTTTCTTTTTGCATTTTTAAAAATAAGTCGTGTATTGGGATAGAGTCGATAACTAAAATAATCGGCCTAATATATTGCTCTACTTTCTTATTACTAACCGCATTATGCTGCACAAAATCTGTGAAAATATCTTTAAAGTTTACAAATCCTATTACGTGATCTTTGTCACCATCAACAACTGGATATCTCGTATATTTTTCCTGAGACATTTTTTGCAACGCTTCTTCAGCAGGCATTTCTTTACTTATGATATGCATCTCAGTTCGGGGTACCATTATTTCTTTTGCTATACGATCATCAAATTCAAAGATTTTATTTACATATTTATATTCAGACTGATTAATCTCTCCGTTTTTGTAACTTTCTGAAACTAACAACCGTAATTCTTCTTCTGAATGAACTTCATCGTGCCCTTTCGGTGGTTTCAGCCCTAGCAACTTCGTAATAATTCGAGCTGATCCATTTAAGACCCAAATAAATGGAAACGCTATACGATAAAAGAAAATTAACGGTTTAGCAACAAATAAACTCACCTGTTCAGCTTTTTGAATCGCAAATGTTTTTGGGGCCAATTCCCCTATTACAACATGTAAAAATGTAATAAACAAAAACACTAAAATTACAGCAAAAATATCTGCTAGTTGAGTAGAAATGTTCAAATTCACAAAAAATGTGTCAAACATTTGCTTTAACGCAGGTTTACCGAACCACCCAATTCCCAGTGCTGTAACTGTTATTCCTAGCTGACAAGCAGATAAATATTCGTCTAAGTTTGTAATGACTGTTTTGACAGATGTTGCGCGATTATTTCCTTCTGCAATTAAATAGTCAATTCTTGAACTTCGCACTTTAACAATTGCAAATTCTGCTGCAACGAAAAATGCCGTTAAGGCAATTAAAACAATCACTATACTTATACTATATATGTCCAAATACTTTTCCTTACTTACATTGTAAGCAAGGAAGCCACCTCCTACTTAATTTTATTCAAGTGAAGTAAGCATTCTAATACTCTAACAAAATTCTACATTAGCAACCACCTTTTTATATATTATATGCATACATAAAAAAGATATTTATCATTATGATAATCTAATTCATTTCCCTCAGTCAAATGATTCTAAATTTCAAGATAAAAACTTTTATATTCACGATATATTCTTCCTAGCTTCATTTCGTGAAAAAACACTTTCTTTGCCGATTCCACACTTCTTTTGTCACACTGGAAGGGAACTTACTTCATAGATCGAAATCATTCAACAGGATATATATAGGAGGGATTATTTTGGAATATAAAACACCATTTATCGCAAAAAAATTAGGTGTTAGCCCAAAGGCTGTTGTCCGGATTGCACAACAATTAAATCTTACTATAGAAAAAAATAAATATGGTCACTTTATTTTTACACAAGATGATTTAGACCAAATGTTAGAATACCATCTTTCACAAATAGAGAAGTCCCAAAACACTCACCCTACTCAAAAAACATCATCAAATGATGTTGAAGAATTGAAAACTCAAGTAAATACAATTGTTCAAAACATATCATCACATGATTTTGAGCAATTAACCGCTCAATTAAACACAATTACGAGAAGACTAGATCGAATGGAAGAACAAATGCAAGATAAGGCAAATGATGTTGTTACGTACCAACTTTTACAACATCGCCGTGAAATGGAGGAAATGTTAGAGCGAATTCAAAAACTAGAAGCTATCCTCAAGAAAGAAGAACCAATCTATATTACTCCCGATACAAAGCCAATATATGAACGTGAAAAGAAACCGAAGCGCCGTAAAATGATTTTTAGTATATTTGGATTATAATTTTTAGACCCTTATTAAAATAATAAGGGTCTTTTTCATGAAGAATAATTTCATTTTAAAATCGCATTCTCTTTATTATACATATTCATTTCGTTTTATTTGGTTAACATAATATTCTTACTGTATTCTGCGATTAATGCCTGTGCATGGGCATTTCCTTGAATTACATCTCGGAATTCTTTTAAAGAATACAAATGCGTAGCCCCTTTTCGGGCATGAATTCGTACTGGTACACCTTGTAAAGTATCATGAAATTGAAATGGCTTATCTATCGTTTCAATTGGGAAACCGAGTGTTAATAAATACATATACATTCTTTTTGTAACCGCTGCGATATACCATTCTGCTTTTGTTTCTAATGCATGCATAAATAAAATAGCCGTTAGTCTTTTGAAGTGTCCTCTCCCACGAGACGTTTTCGCGATACTTAACTTGCCTATTTCATATACATTTTGCAAATCTTTCACTAAATCATTTTTAGAAAACGGATAGAAAAACTCAGAATTTGATTGTTCTGGTACCGTATACTTCATACATTCTACTGTACCGATATGATGTTCATCTTCTATTAATAAAAATCGTGATGGATTTAAATTACGTTCTACGAACATTAAGTTTCTTTCTTCACAAAAATCTCCCCATAGTTGCTCGAACCAAAAATGTTCTTCCTTTGTTTGAACACGCTGGAACATATTTCCCCGCCTTTCCCATCGCCGCTCTGTTTTTGATAACGCTTTCACTATCTATCATATAAGAACAAATCTTCGTATGCAACTAAAAATATTTATGACTTATTATATTCTGCAAAACGAATTAAATTCCATCATAATCATCTCTTATCCCTCATGTACCATCCTTCTCACAATATATTTATATTACTTGCAAATTCATATCGTATGAAGCCGTCTCCCCTACTGCATATAATTCTTCTTAATCTAAAGAAATCCTTTATAAAAAAGGATTTCTTTTACTTCTTCATGCTTTTTAACCACTTCTCAAAAATTTGTACCATTCCATGTTTTCCAGCTAATTTCTCTTCCCCTTGCTTTGTTTTATATGGATATAATTGTAAGAAGATACCACAACCAGACTCAATTTTTTTACTATGCATATGACTTCCTGGATATACACAAATGACTTCATAAATGGCCCTTCGATGATAGACTCGCTTTCCATCCTGTTCTTCTACAAATTTTATAGACCAGTACTTATACATTTGCTCAGTTGCTTTCGTATTCCCAACGTGCTGAAAAATATTGTACATTGGGCTATACTTCACTTCAATAATAATAGAAGATTGATAGACGTATTTCTCTTCCCCCTTTACATAACAGTCTAATCGAATATCTGGCTTCTTCGTATCTTCTCCATTATAAAAATTACTCCCTTTACTTAATGCAATAAGAGGATTTGTCTCAATTAAATCATTAAATGCGACATGGACTTTCATATCATCTCGATGTAAAACTACTGTCGTTCCATCTTGTAATCCATCTACATAAAAATGTTCTTGTATTTGTTCACGAATGGAATTTCTAGCTTCAAAACCAATTTGCTCTAACATGGAAATAACGATAAAAAAAGCGTAATATTCATACACTAAAAAAGTTGGTTTATAAACAAATAATAAAGATGGAGATTGATCTGTATATTGTGGGAGTAAATCTAAATGCTGTAGTAATTGTTGATGTGGTACCGGTAAATTATGTGCGTTCATTCTACCCGTTTCAGAAACTTCTCTCCAAAATGGAGAATGCATTAAAGTTTGAAAATATTGTACACTATCATGTACGAAATGCGCTAAAATTTTATATTCTTGTATCTTCATAGAACTTTTTCGTAAATCCGCCTCTTTTAGTAAATGTATATTTTTATATTTTTGTTTCTCTCTATCGGTCACTGATCCATTACGCTCAATTGTTTGTATAATCGTTTTTACAGCTTGAAATTCTTCTGATTTCTTCTTTTTTTCTCTTTCTAATATTTCAATTGTTTGACGCAAAAAACTTTCGGCTTCAAGTAAATAAAGATAAAATTGCATCGCTTTAAATTTAAGAAATGCATTTTCTATACTATTTTTTTGTTCGATAAACTTACGATTATAATATTTTGCGTACGGTTTTCTTTCCGCCACTACCGCTCCTTTCCTCGTTACTTTCCGCTCCTTTTCTTCCCATTTATATTCATGTATAAATTTTGAACTCGATTCTATTTTCTTAAAAATTTGCTTTATCTTTTTCATTTTTTGCGGCAACTTTCTAAGTAACACTAGATAAGAAGAATCTTCAATATCGCTAAGTGCAGAGAAAGTCTTTTTATAATAACCTCTATCTAAAATCAACTCATTTAAAATTGACTTCACATAGTTTTGAATCATTTCAAATTGATCATCAAAAAAATTTTTGGGGACGACTTGAAAAGCGCCATAATACGTTCGATCTTCTATATTCACTTCAAAATGATATAAACCACAACGCCATGGATAAAAGAATTCCGTTTTTCCATGTTCATATATTAATACCTTTTGTTTTTTTTCATTTATTTCATATTTTGTCTCTTTTATATTTTTCTGTCCCTCATATACTTTATTCCATATAAAAGTAATATTCATTGGATTTTCATAATGGTATTGCAATCTAATTGGTTTTAATTCTTGCACTTTATAAATACATTGAGCTAATGCTGTTGCAGAGGTACAAAGACGATTTAATAAAATATATTCTCCTTTTGACTCCGTTCCAATAATTAACTTTAATACAAAAGGAAGCGTTTCTTTCGTATCAACGATTTCTGTTTCGTATCGCCCATCATTTTGCATAACCATACAACTCCAGTTCTCTACGCTTTTCTCTTATATATGCTAAAGAGTGTTCAAATGTAGATACTCTGTTTGCAAGTGGAGATTGCAAAAGAGGTACTAATGTTGCCCCCCTTTTTACTTCCTCTGAAAGTAAAGACCCAACCATCATTTCAGTCCCTCTTATTTTCGTCAATACACGTTGCTTTATTTGTAAATCAAATCCTTCCTCTCTACTAATCATATAAGAATGATTATTTTGGAACGGTATATTTTGCAAATAAGTAGCAATTGCATTTGCACATCGAAAAGAAATTCCCTTTGACGTATCGTGTGATGACAATACACCATGTAACTTATCTAATAGCTCTAACTCTTCTTCAGAAAACACCTCAATCATCGTTTTATTCCTGACCCAATTTATGCGAAATTCTCCTGCAGTTACTTTCAGAGGTGGTTGTAATACAACTTTCTCTTGCTCCATACACATCTCACAAAACGGAATCTTTCGTAAAGTTATTACATTCGTCCGATCTAATAATCGATCTGAGAGCTCCTTCGTTGTTTCATCAAAATTCACAGTACCAACAAATATAATATTTTCTCCAATTTCAATTGTTGGCGGAATTGAATTTTCTTTTTCTTGCACACCTTCATATATATTTAAAATACGATTTTGTTTTTCAAGTTGAAGAACAGATAGAAATGGAGTAAACCAATGCTCAATATGTGACATATTCATTTCATCAAAAACGATTATATACAGCTGATTTTGATTTTCTTTTGCCTTCATTAACGCCCTAACTAATTTTGTTTCACTTTCAATAAAAGTACCATTTGGATGAAGGTAACCAAGTAAATCATGTGGTTCTTGATATGATGGTGAAATCGGGATCCAAACCAATTCTTCCCCGTATTGTAATCCAAGTGCTTCTGCATAAGCTTGCACAAAACGTGATTTTCCAGCACCTGGTATCCCCCCCAGAATCGTCAACATATTTGTTTTTGTACTTATATGAAAGTTATAAATATCTGTTTCATCCAGATATAGCCCTTTATTACGTACAAAACTTTTCACATACTGTAAAAAGACGGATTCACGCTCATCCCATTCCCATTCATCCTTTTGCACTTTTATTTCCTCTACCTCTACAAGCTTACCTTCTTCAGTTATTCGTTTTTTTAATTGCTCATACACATGATTGCTTACAAAATATAATTGATCTTCTACCGCTATTTCTACATACTTCATCCAGTCATTAAGTTCTATATACTTACATTCCCGCTGCTGTTCAAAATATGCGATTGAACTAATTGACGATGACTTTAAAGATATATTTCCATATAACCTTCCCTCATGCCACAATAACTCAGGGGGCTCAAAGTCTTTCGGATATTTTGGCATTAGAAATGACAAATAACCATTACTAAGTTTTCTTTCTAAAGACTCTCCCTTTTTATAATCGGAAACTTTAGGTACTGGAATCATTTTATAACCGTTTGCTATTTCTCGCGCTTCTTCTGTACAAATTAACTCCACGTATATATGTCCTCTTTCATAATAGAGACGAAACATAATCAATTGCTTTTCTAGTTTTCTTTTCTTTAATTCCGAAAAGACTTTTTCATTCTTTTTATTGCTACATAAACCTTCAAATACATATGGTTCATTTTTCAATTGCTCTTGCAATGTGAATGGTATTGGCGATAGGCATTGTACAAAGAAATTCTCTCCACTCTTCTCACTCTCTGCTTTTGTAAACTTCCCAATAAACCTCATATAGTACATTCGTTTTATAAAACTTGGCTGAAGAGCTTTATGTAATTTCACCTTCGTCACCTTCTTTTTTTCATACTATTCTTAGTGTATGAAAGAAACGCAAAACTAGAAACAAAAAACCTGACGTTATCCGCCAGGTTCAAAATGAAATCGTATATTAATGAGATGGAAATGCGTTTTTCTCTTGTAAGATGGCATTATGAGCAATTTTCATTTTAGCAAGTACATATCGTAAACGATCTTCAGCGTTTTCATCTTTATGTTGCTGTAATTCCGCCAAATTCTCTACCGCACTCGCTAAATTTTCAATCACTCCTCGCAGTTCAGGATGATGATTAAAAAAAGATTCTTGCACTAACACTTTCCTTACTTCACTCGCTAAATCAATAATTCTGTTCAACTGTTCTTTTCCTTCCATTTTCATCCCTCCTGAATATCTTATGTATTAAATATTCTATAGACAAAGAAAAAAGCCCTTTAAATGAAAAGGACTTTTACATTTTTATATTTCCAGTCAATAACATATAAAGAGATGTAACAGCTGCTACGACAATTGCCCACATTACATATCTCTCTATACGAGTAAAACAACGATTTCCTTTTTCTTTTCTTGCGTACACATAAACAATGATCCCAATTCCGTATACGATTGAAACGAGCAATAAATTCTTCAAACCAGCTGCATAAATAAGCCATATAGAGTAAAGTGAAGCAATTAAAGCTAGCGAACCATTTTTCACTTTTGCATCTTTTAGTTCATTTGTAATCACTAATTTGAATTGGAATAACGCTGATAATAAATATGGTACTAAAATTGATGTTGACGCTATGAAATACATAATTTGATATGTTGACTCTGAAAACAGAACGATTATAAATATAACTTGGGCAACGCCATTTGAGATCCATAATGCCATATGCGGTGTTTGTTTTTTATTTGTTTTCGTAAAGACTTTCGGAAACACGCCATCTTTTCCTGCTACATGGGAAATTTCAGAAACAAGTAAAAACCAACCTATTAATGTACCTACAAGTGAAGCAACTAACCCGATGTTAATCGCTACTGCGCCCCACGTCCCAACAACATGTTCTAATACATGTCCCATTGACGGCGTTTCTAAAACAGAAAGTTCTCCTCTTGTCATCGCTCCCATTGACAAGACAGAAATTAAAATATAAATAGACATTACTAAAATAAGTCCTAATACTGTCGCTTTACCGACGTCTCGACTATTTTTCGCTCTTCCAGATAATACTACCGCTCCTTCAACCCCGATGAAAACCCAAAGAGTTACAAGCATTGTATTCTTCACTTGACCAAGTATAGAGGAAACTGAAATAGTTCCTTCTCCCCAAAAATCATGTGTAAATGTATCCCAGCGAAACGCTGTTACCATTACAACAATAAATAATACGATTGGTACCAATTTCCCTATTGTTGCAATCACATTCATAATAGATGCTTCACGAATGCCAAATAAAATTAGAAAATGAAGTGTCCATAATAAAAGTGATGCTCCTACGATAGACGCAACACTATTTCCACCTTTAAAAATGGGGAAGAAATAACCTAATGTACTAAACAGTAACATGATTGTTGCAACGTTTCCTAAAATTCCTGCTAACCAGTATCCCCAAGCACTGTTAAATCCGATATATTCACCGAAACCAGCACGTGCATAACTATAAATCCCGCCCTCAAGCTCTGGTTTCTTTCTTGCTAACGTTTGATATACGAGCGCGAGTGGAATCATTCCCATCGCTGTAATACACCAGCCAATTATGATAGAGCCGCTATTTGCTCCTACTGCTAAATCATGCGGTAAACTAAAAACACCGCCACCAACCATTGTTCCGACTACTAATGCAATTAATGGAAAAAATCCTAACTTCTTTTCTATTTGTACCACCCCATCTGTCATTCTAGGTGTTATGTTCGTTCAACTATTAAAGTCACCTTTTTCTCTAATAGACGCTTCTCTTATATTTTTTCAGGAAAACATTACTTATTCTAAAAGAAAATGAAGAAAAATGGAATACTTTTTTGAAAAAATGTATAAGTATGCACAAAAAAACCGTTCATTTTATAATGAACGGTCATTTCATACATATGAATTTGTATATTTTTTGTAAATTTAACGAAGTAAATTCTCTTTTTGTAAAAATTGTTTTGCGACTTCTTCACTACTTTTACCATTCACATTTACTTCATAATTCATTTTTCGCATTTCTTCATCTGTAATTTTTCCAGATAATTTATTTAATACTTTTTCAAGTTCAGGATATTTTTGTAATGTCTCTTTTCTTAATAACGGTGCACCTTGATATGGTGGGAATAACCCTTTATCATCTTTTAACACTTTAAGTCCGTACTGTTCCAATTCACTATCTGTTGAATATGCATCGATTACATTAACATCCCCTGATTGAATTGCACTGTAACGTAATTTCGGTTCCATCGTTTTAACATTCGAGAACTTATAGTTATATATTTTTTGCATTCCTTTATAACCGTCTTCACGATCAGCAAATTCTAATGTGAACCCTACTTTAGCATCCTGTGCAATATTTCCTAAATCAGAAATTGTACTTATATTCTTTTGATCTGCTATTTTTTTCGGCATAGCTAGTGCATATGTATTGTTATACTCCATTGGTTTCAACATAACCATACTATATTTCTTTTCCATTCCAACGCGAGCCTGCTCATATACTTCATTCCGATTTGTACTTTTTGGCTCTTCTTTCACGAATGTAGATAAAGCTGTTCCCGAAAACTCAGGGTATATATCTACTTCCCCTGATTTCAATGCTTCGAATACAAATGATGTTTTTCCAAGACCTGGTTTTAATTGTACATGTAAATCGGTATCTTGTTCAATAAGCTGCTTATACATTTGAATTAAAATTTCAGGTTCTGATCCAAGTTTGCCCGCAATAACAATATCTTTCTTTTCTGTATTCCAAAGAAATGGAGAAGCAACCATTATACAAACAATACATATCGTCAATATAACAAGCTTAGACGAACGTTTTGGACTCTCAAGCACCCGAAGTACTATATCAAAGAATAAAGCAAGTAACGCGGCTGGTACGGCCCCTAAAATGATAAGCGCATGATCATTCCGATCGATACCAAGCAATATGAGTTTACCAAGCCCACCAGCACCTATAAGAGCTGCTAATGTAGCCGTTCCAACAATTAATACCATTGCCGTACGAATACCGGCCATAATAATTGGTAATGCAAGAGGAAGCTCTACCTTCCACAGTCTTCTCCAACTATTCATCCCCATAGCTTTCGCTGCTTCGATTAAAGATTCATCTAACTCCCGTATTCCTGTATATGTATTGCGTAAAATAGGTAATAGTGCATACACAACTAATGCAATAACGGCCGGGATTTTTCCGATTCCTACTAACGGAATTAATAGTCCGAGTAATGCAAGTGATGGCACCGTCTGCATTACTGCAGAAGTTCCTATTATAAATTCAGCCATTCGCTCTTTTCTCGTTAATAAAATGCCAAGCGGTACCGCAATAATTACTGCAAAAAATAATGAAATAAGCGATATTTGTAAATGCTCACTTAATGCAGTTAGTAATTCTATTTTTCGTTCTTGAAACGTTTGTATAAAATCAGTCACTGTTTAGCCTCTTTCCTTCATTTGTTCAACAATATAATTGACAATATGACGACTCGTTAAAGCTCCAACATATCGACCATTTTCTTCAACTGGAACGACTTCATCAGCTCGCAGACGAACTAATGCTTCTTGTAAAGAAGAATGTAATGATAGTGCCTCTCCTTCTATCCGCATACTTTCATCAAGTGGCAATACATCTTCTATACTTTTCCCCTCATACCAAGGTCGCCCACGATTTCCAATGAACTCTTCTACAAATTCATTTTTTGGGTTATGTATAATTCCTTCTGGCGTATCTAATTGAACAACTTTTCCTTCTTTCATAACACAAATGCGATCTCCAAGTGATAATGCTTCTTGCATATCATGTGTTACAAATACAATTGTTTTTTGAATCTTCTTTTGCAATTGTACGATATCCTTCTGAAGCTGTTCTCTACTTAATGGATCTAGCGCACTAAATGGTTCATCCATAAGAACGATTTTCGGGTTTGCGGCTAATGCCCGCACGACACCTACACGTTGTTTTTGTCCTCCTGATAATTCATCAGGCATGCGATCGCGATATACGTCTGGATCTAGCCCGACCATCTGGAGCAACTCATCGACACGAGCTTTTATTTTTTCTTTGCTCCACTTTCTCATTTCAGGAACAACTGCAACATTTTCAGCAATTGTCATATGAGGGAACAAAGCGATTTGCTGCAACACGTACCCTATATCCCATCGTAATTCATTAATATTGTATTCTTGAATATCTTTTCCATCGATTAAAATTGAGCCTTCTGTCGTTTCAATTAAACGATTAATCATTTTCATTGTCGTTGTTTTCCCGCAACCACTCGGACCAATGAGAACAAAAAATTCTCCCTTTTTAATTTCTAAATGCAATGAATCCACTGCTTTTGTGCCATCTTCATATGATTTTGACACTTGATTAAACTGAATCACAAATACAACTCCTTTATCGTTGTTTCCTTTATTTTGATGGAATATGGAATTCATTTCAAATGATACGCATTATTCTACAAAAAAAGAGCTCAAATTTGAGCCCTAACGGTCGAACAATATTGTTTTCATTATTGCTACATATTCACGTACATACATTTTTCTCTTAGAACGTATTGGTGTTTCAGCAGCTAATGCCTCCATCTTCATTCCTAAACGTTTTGCAATTATTTTCGTTCGATATAAATGATACGTATTGCTTACAACTACCGCATGTTTCACATCATATAAATCTATACTAAACTTTACATTCTCATACGTATTTGTAGATTGATCTTCTATTAAAATACGTCTCTCATCTATACCATGTACCATTAAATAGTTCCTCATACTATGAGCTTCCGGTATATCTTCATCTTCCCCTTGGCCGCCTGAAACAATTACTTTTACCTCAGGATGAGAATATAAATATTCCAGCGCTACATCTAAACGATTTTGAAGAGATAAAGACGGTCTATCACCAAATAACTTTGCACCCAGTATAAGAAGGTACGGAGAGTGATGGCTCAACTTTTCACGAGCAACTTTCTTCATTCGAAAGGTCATATAAAGAATGTATAGTGGTGGTAATAATAAGATGATAAGTAATATCCATTTGTTCATAAATAAGTTTTCGCTCCCTTTCTTTTTATTATATAAAAAAAGAAAGGGAGGCAGAAGTGTTTTTTCAAACGATTGATTTATTAGAAACATTCGCCGCTACTTTACGTTGTGATAGTACATAATAAATAGCGATTCCTAATGAGAAGATCAATATACAGCTTAATACGTAAAACGGGAGCATTACCCCAGCTTTAGATACACCAGCTGTAAACAGCATTAATAATACGATTCGTATCCCTGTACCAATTAATCGAAATAAGCTGTCTACACGTCCCATTACTTCGTTTGGAATTTCCTCCATCATCAATACATTTCTCGCCACTCTTGTCCCCGCATTTCCAATCGCATGAAAAATCGCTAGTCCATATAACAACATTACGGAAGGTTCAATAATCATTGCGGTAATTGAAATTACATAAATGCACATCGTCATAACGATTGAAACTTCTGTTTTGACATATTTCATTATGAGTGGAATACAGATTCCTGCAACAACAGCTCCAACACCGTACATCATTCCCTCTATCGCGTATACAGAGGCATTAGCTTTAAGTATATCCGAAATATAAACTGGTATTAAATAATTTGCCATCATGACACCTATAAACGGCATATAAGTGGCAAGTAAGAACCAAAAGAGCTTAGGACGGTTTTTCATAAAGTGAATTCCTTCGAACAATTGCTTCTTAAATGTTATTTTCTTTTTAATCTCTTTTTTCTTGACATACGGTATACATAAAAACAGCAAAAATGCTCCTGCAAAAGTTAACATATCTACTAACAATATCCACTTCAAAGACACAACTTCAATTAGAAAGCTCGCGGCTGCTCCTGAAATAACTTGTGTTAACTGTCCTTGTATTTCCATCGTTCCACTTAAACTTTTATAATGTTCTGCTTGAAAAATTTCTTGGTTGAACGCAAAAATTGTAGGATAAAATAATAGATAGTAAAAAGAGCCTGCTATATAAATAAGAATATAATGAATAGAATGATAGGATTGCCCAGCAAATCCCCATATAACCATTATTCCGATTACGGCTATCCCAATACCTTCATTACATAATAATAAAGATTTTCTTGAAAAACGATCAATACTTTGCCCGATAAACGGAGTTAACAAAAACATAATCAGTGTTGAGATGATGGAAACATAACCAAACGTTGTCTCTCCTCCACTCTCTTTAATTAACAACCATGGAATCGTTATCATTACAATACCGGAACCAATAGCTGATAGACTATTGGCCCCTAGAATGAAATACAAGCGTGAATCTTTATAAAGAGATGACATATCACTCAACTCCTAGTTGCTTTTTCACCTCTTTATATACGCTCATATATGCTTTCAATTCTTTAACTACATCATGAATTAATGGTTTTGCATCTTCCCCAAGTTCACCATCTTGCACATGTAATCCATCAAGAACAACTTGTTTTGGAATTGCATTTGCATAAACACCTCTAGCGACCGTTCGCATGCTGTTTAATGCATTTATTCCACCTTTACCGCCACCGGCAACCGCTAACAACGCAACTGGTTTATGAATAAATTCATTACTACTTAAGTAATCTAAAGAGTTTTTCAGCGCACCGCTCATCGCATTATGATATTCTGGTGTACATAATACAACCCCATCCGCAGCTTTCACTAACGTTTTTAATTTTTTCACTGCCTCTAAATCACGTTGTGACTCTTCTCCATTGTATAAAGGTAACTCCTCAATTGCTAAATCATATAATTCCCCTTCAAATTGATCCGCAATATATTTTGCCACCACGCGAGTTCTACCAAATTTTCTTGGTGTACCGTTAATAACAACTAGTTTCATGATTATTTCTCCCCTTTGTTTTCAATTTCTACTTATATATTATCAGAAATTTCTATACAAAATACAATATAAAGAGTTAACTTGTTTCATAAAATAGTATGATAAACAAAAAAAGAACTCATACTTTCGTATGAGTTTCGTACAATTACTTTGTTTCATCTCTCATGCTCAATGTACCTAAACTTTCATTTGCTTTAAAATGGTTATATGCTTTTTCCGCTAATCTTTTCCGTTCTTCTGGTAATTCTATATATTTCATTACGTTTTCAATTATTTTTTCATACGGAGTAAATACAATTCCCGGCCACTCTATTTCGTCCTCTGGGTTACTATTTTCCGAAATAATAAATCTCTTATTTGCCACTGCATAAGAAACGCGAGGAGTTTCAAGGATGCCCGATAAGTAAAAATGAATATTTAATATAATTTTAGCTCTAGCAATCAATTCATTTCTAACAATTCCCCACGCATTATTTTTAAAAACTATATTTAAATTCGGGGCAACTGCTTTTAATTGATCGAATATAGCTTGCCGCCTTGGGTTAAGAGCACCTATAAACAGTATATCAATGTCTTCCGTAATCTCATCTTCAAATGCATCTTTTTTTATTTCCAAAGTTGGAGCATAGTTCATTTCTACATGTTTTATTTCTTTTCCTACCCCTTTTTGTTTAAGCCATTCTATATTTTGTTTACTATAATCCCAAATCACTCTATCTTTTAATAATATTAAATAAAGGGGGTGCGCATATGGACTTCCTTCGTATAGCTGTTCTAAATTATAAATAATTGCATCTTTCGGAAGAAGGTTTGGGTTATATGCGTATGTATGTGCTCCAAAAACAACTGTATTCTTTACATTTTCCAGTATTGTTTCTGATATAATTGCTGTATTTCCCTCCTGCTCCAACCGCCACTTTAAAGCTCGCGCAACATCTATAAAACTACCATACGTCTTTGGGCATATAAACAGAGAATAATCATATTCTTTATTCAAATAAGCTTCCATTAGTCTTAAATTATTTTTATATAAATCCACATCCGGATATTTCAGTAAAAGATCATTTGCATGTTTTTTTGCTACTTTATATAATCCAGCATAATAAGCAGCGATGCATCTTCTTAATTCGATTCTTTCCCGATGTTCATCTGATACATCCATGTTTAAAAGAAGATTTGCGATACAATACGCTTTTAAATGATCACGATCATAATAATAGTCTAGTAGTGGCATCAATTCTTCATACGTATTTCCATGCACAGATTCCCCTAGTTCTAGCGCCCATCGTATTAATTCCATTATTACTCCACTACTCCTTTAACCGAAATTGTATTTAATAAAATTTCGCATTACTTTCTACCATATTTGCTATATGCAACGGTAACTCATCTTTTTTCGATTCCAAAAATTTTTGTGACACTGCACCTAAATGCTTTTTATGTGGTATATAAAAAGCATTTATAGAAATCTCATAGTCAAATAAGTAATCATACACATGATAATCTACAAATAGAAGATCATTTTTCGGAAAAGGAATTTCCTTCCCTTGCAGGGCATACATCAAAGCAATATTATTTTGAGATTTTAATCGATACATTCTTGCAAGTTGATATAATGGCTCAGCCCTAGTTGGTCTATATTCCCACGCTTTTTGAAAATAAAGAACAGCTAATGCTGTATATTGCTCTTCTTGTTTCTTAGCATTTTCTTTTTCATCCGCTTCTGTTACTTCAAGTTGTTTATTTGCTGAACGAGTTGCTAGTTGTTCATAACAAAATCCTATTCGCAATAACGAATAGAATACCTCTTCAACCCATCCGCCTGCTTCCACTCGTTTTTTATACCATTTAATCGAATCTTCAAATTGACTTAAATGAAAATAAGTTTGGGCTAAATAAAATAAATATCTTATATGCAAGTCTGGCGTTGTTTCTGGGTCGTTTATTCCTTGTAACAACAACCTCTCATCTCTTTCAAATTTATCGGCTTTACTACCACCATCCCCAGGATCGTTAACGACAAGCGTCTCTAGCCTAGCTACTCTCGTATTGTAATTCGCTCCAACTTTTGAACGATCTATATCCCAATACTCATGAGTAACACCGACAGATTTCCATGGTAAAGAAGCTTTTAAAAGGCGTGTAAGCCAATACTTAATATGAATATCATATTGCAATGTAAGATAATGATCTTCTGTTAAACTCGTCTTATCAAATTCGGGATCAACTTCTAATATCATATCTGCATCTAATATTAATAAATAATCTGCTTCTGGATATGTTTTTTGTGCCAATGAAACAGCTAAACTTCTGTTATAACCAAAGTTTTTAAATGGTTCATGATGAACTGTTCCAGGGATTTCATTTTCTTTACACCAATTTTCAATAATTTCAGGTGTATGATCAGTTGATCCAGTATCACAAATAGAAACAAAATCTACAATTGATTTCGTAGCATTTAAACATCTTTCCATAATTCTAGACTCGTTTTTAACAATCATACAAAGACATAACTTTTTTTCTTCCCCTGCATTCTTCACTTGCTCATTTCCCATTTAACCACCTCATATTTTTTTAACACGCTCTCTCCATATGTAACATCATTTCTTAGCTACACTGATGACATAATCATCCTTTTACTATTTATGAAAACTTCATTTTATTTATTCTTATTTTTATGTTGGGACATATTTCATGCCTTCCTTTACATTTGATACATCCCGTACAAAAAACAATGATTGATTGGTATTTTTAAATTTAATATTTCTTTTCAAAAACATCCTTATTTTTTCACAACTTCATGTCCACCGAACTGATTACGTAATGCTGAAACTACTTTTCCATGGAATGTATCATCTTCCTGAGAACGATAGCGCATAAATAATGACATAGCGATAACTGGTGCTGCAGCTTGCAGTTCAAGTGCAGTTTCAACAGTCCATTTTCCTTCTCCTGAAGAGTTCATTACACCTTTAATGCCATCTAGTTTCGGATCTTCTGCAAATGCTTTTTCAGTTAAGTCCATTAACCAACCACGGATAACTGATCCGTTCGCCCATACTTTTTTATCAAGTTATAAAAAGAAATTTTTTTTCATAACAAAAAAATAAATCCCCTCATTCTATTTCATTTACATACTCTATGTAGCTTTTCCGTCCGGTAAAATTGCATCATATTCGTTTTGCAACACACTTTTTTTCTAGTTTTTCGGTAACTATTTTTTTAGCTTAATGGGTATGTTGTTCGTTGTACAATACCTACATTTTAGTAATATTTCGTAAGGTATTAAGAGATAAAAACGTTTAAATTCCTTGACCAAATTGTTGTAATAGATCAGATACAAAAACGCCATCCTTTCCTATGATTCTATAGAAAGAATAGCGTTTTTTTCATTTTAGATAGAATTTTATTTTGTTAACTTGATAATACTGTGCTTCTATCCCACATCGTCTCTAATTTGAAAACATTTATTCCATTTAATAATCCTTTAATGAAAATAACCTAACTGACATATTCAAACAACTCTATTGCCCCTAACACTACACTTCATTAAGGTATATTATTCTAAATTTATTGATGTAGTTGAGATGGACTCACTTTTTGAATTTGAACAAGTATATCAAACGCTTTACCTAATGATATATCAACTGTTTTTGGTATATCAGGCCCTTCGGTAGTTACTCCAGCGAAAATTGGATGTTGTTCGTTCAACCAAGTTTTTGTTACGCCGTTTGCCTTACGTAAATCAATAAAAAATTGATCTTTTTTAACTTGTCCAAAGATGTAGTTATAACTGTTTGGATCATCCGATTTTAATATTCCATATGGGCCAAATTCACCATCGTTATTCTTGACATTGTATTGTCCTTCATAAACTGACGTTCCAATAGATACGTACTGTTTTCCATAATACTCTGCTAAATACTGCCCAGCTACTTTAGGGTATACAAAAGGAAGCATATTTGTTTTCGAAACGTGGCCATTATGCCCCCATACAATAGTTTTTCCTAAATGTTCTTCAGTCCACTTCGCATTTTCATACATTGCAATATCATGTTTCAAATATAAATCAGATGGTTTATCAGGAGGTGACGTTAACATTGTAGTAAACTGTTCAATAATACGAGCATTTTGTTTTATCCATGCGAACTCTTTAGATTTCCCATTTAAATAACTTTTATTTTCCTCTAATAAAGCACTAATTTGTTTAGCATCTGAAATATACTTTTCTTTTTCTTCTTTCGTAAGGCTTTCAAAAGTATTCATATCCTTTGTTACAGGAATAAGACCTTTTATCTTCTCTTCTACCCTCGGCACAAGTTTTGAATTGGTTCTTTTAACATATTCTATTATATTGTTATAAACATTCTTGTTTACTGATTGAATGTCCATCCCGATGATACGCACTTTAGATTTATGTTTTGGATTAGCATTATATTGCCGAATCCAATCAAGTAAATCTAACATTTCTTTCGTCTTAAATATAGGTGATAGATGTTGGCTTGGATCTCCCTTACCAGTAAGAACATATCGATCAAGTTCTAAAGCTCTGTCCCACCCCTCTTCTAAAACTAGGTTGGTAAAGCCCTTTTCAGATACTAAATAATTCACAATACGGTTTTTCATCGTAAAAACTTCATGAGCCCCATGCGTAGCTTCACCTAAACCTACAATTGAAGCTGAACCCACCATATTCTTAAGTGGTTTTAAATCATTAAAAGGTTCATTTGGATTGGTTGTTTTTAAAGGCTTCGCGTGCATTTCTAACCATTCCGCTATTTGATTTTTATTGTAAGGAGCTGTAACAGAAACTCCTGTTTTCGAGTCTGCATAAGTACTTCCTACAAAATTAGTCAGTATTATAGCAGAAACACCAAGTGCAGTAATCATTTTCTTTTTCATAAAACCCTCCTGAAATATTTACTTAAAACGATAGAGTTCTTTTATACTTAATTACGAGTATTAAATTTTTTTGAGCAAGTTGTTTTTTGCACCAAAATGGTATATTTCAAACTATAAAACTATGACAAAACTTATCCCGTTTTCCTTTTTGCCTACTTGCTAAATTCAGCAAGTAAAATACTTTTAAAAGGATCAGGATTACTAAAGTTAAAGCTGTTCAAATTGACGGCCAATGTATGCTTACCTCCAAGTGTTCCACCAACAAAAGTGGAAAACCCTAGCACACTACCTCTGTGTCCCCATACCGAGACACCGTTCGGAAGCTTAAATTCAACGATTCCAAGACCATATCCCGCTCCTTCTCTATCTGTAGGAACTGTAGTAAGCATTTGATTTAGCTGCTGTTCCTTCAGTAATTTACCACTGAGTAAGTAAGAGAAGAATTTATTTAAATCGTCAGCAGTAGAAATTATATCTCCATCCGAGCTACCTGGGTTCATATATGTAACGTCTTTTAGCTCACTTGCTCCGTCTAGTTGGAAATAGCCACGGGCATGCTTGGTGCCTGGGATCACGCTTGAATTACCAGGTAGGAATGTATTTGACAAATCAAGCGGTTCAATAATCCGATTTTCAACCTCTTCCGCATAGCTGTTGCCAGTTACTTTTTCAATAAGGATCCCCAGTAATACGTATCCTGTGTTTGAATAAGACCAACCCTTTCCCGGGGCAAAGTCTGGGGGAAGAGAAATCCCCATCTTTACAAATTCTTCAGCCGTATACGATTTTTTTATATCCGTAATATCGAAGTCTTTTGAATTTATATAGTCAGCAATACCACTTGTATGATTCAATATTTGCCGGATTGTAATCTGGTTACCATCATATCCGTTTCCTTGAATGACACCAGGCAACCATTTTTCAATGGAGTCATCTAGATTCAAACGGTTCTCTCCAGATAATTGCAGTAGCACTGTTGCAATGAACGTTTTCGTCACACTGCCAATACGAAAGCGAAAATCTGCTTTCATTGGTTTCTTAGTTCTCAGATCCGCTACCCCAGCGGTATAACTCCAAGTTTTACCACCCTTAGAAATTTGAGCGAGTATTCCCGGATATCCAAGTTGCAGTGCATCCCGGATTGCTTTCTTAACGGAATTTCGATCGCTTTGCGCACTTGTTTGTAACGAACTAGATACATTTTGCGTGGGTTCTGCTTTTACAATTGAGTTTGGTGTTATGTATAACAGGGAACTTCCAGCTATTAAAAGTGCTAGACTTCCACATATAAATTTACTGCGTGTTTTCATAAAGCATTCCTCTCCTCTATTTAAATTGTATTGCTGGCTGATTTATGTCATATGCTAATCACACAGCTATCAACCCTCCCAATGATAAAAGTCAATACTGAATTTGCAATCATCTATAGACCAATTATTTCTTCAAACAACTCTCTGACCTAATAAATGATTAATCCCTCTTCTTCAGATATCTGTTAACTTCTATAATTTCTTCTTTTCTTCCATAGCGTTTTATTAATTAATTTGTGTTTATATAAATAGATAGTAACTACTCCCCCTCCCGTTCTTCTCTATATTTTGATCATACACATTGAAAATCTCTTTTTTCTTACTCCTTCCTTACAAATTCCTTACGTTCCAAACTACTTCTATATTTCGGTGGTTTTTGTTTTAAGAAAACTTAGTTCTATTAACTTGGTAACATTGGAATAACACCAAATGCCAATCAACTGAAGTAAAGTAAATGCTTTGAAAATGGAAATACTGGGCATTTCTCTTGATGGACATAGAAATCCGGTCCTCAATATAGAGATTTCCTTATGTAAATATATTCCGTATTATAATTATAAAATCCAATTAATTTCTTATTTTTCAGAAAAATATAAAAATATCCCGGAATTTATTGTATAATGTTGTAAAAAGATGTCGGAGGGATTTAATGTTAAATAAAATATCTCAATTTACAATTAAGCTTTCATCCATTCTTTTATCACTTTTACTATTATTAAATTTACCTTATTTATTTATCACTCAAAATGGATTTACCTTTCAACCCATTCTTTTTTTTAATCAGATTGTTACAATGTTAAAGGAAGTTTTCTCCCCTGAATCATTAGTGGTTATAGGATCAGACCCGAAATTTGGTAGTTTCAAAAAAACACCTTTATTCCCAACTGTTTTAGAACCTTACCTATATTCATTTACTGTATTATTTTTAGCCTTTTTACTTGCGCTCTTTCTATCATCTAGCA
This sequence comes from Bacillus sp. FDAARGOS_527, assembly GCF_003812125.1. Classification (NCBI taxonomy): domain Bacteria; kingdom Bacillati; phylum Bacillota; class Bacilli; order Caryophanales; family Bacillaceae; genus Bacillus; species Bacillus sp. FDAARGOS_527. The sequence continues at coordinate 1,448,168 of NZ_CP033795.1, read as the reverse complement.
TGGCATTTTTTTATTTTTTAGCAAAAGATTATATAAAAAAATGGATAAATCGAATTGTGTTCATATTAGAAGCTGTCCCTGATATGATGATGATGATTTGTTTGCAAATATTTTTTATATGGGTACTTAAAAAATTCGGTGAATCTCCTGTCACCATTATTTCTTTTAATGAAAATCGAGCTTATTTACTCCCTATTTTATCTTTAGCAGTCTTACCTACATTACAAATGTTTCGAATGATGGTGTTATACATAAAAGAAGAACATGGAAAAGATTATGTAGAGGTTGCCTATGGAAAAGGCCTTTCATCAAGTTATATACTATGCATTCATTTATTCAAAAATATATCTATTCACTTCTTCCACCATTTAAAAACGATTTTTGTTTTCTTACTTTCTAATTTATTCATTTTAGAATTTGTTTTTAATATGGAAGGTATTATTCAATTCTTATTTAATAAGGCGTTTATTTCACCTCCAGCTGCATTTATCGTACTGGTTATGATTATTTTACCGTTTTATACTATTTTTCAAATAATCTCATTCATGATGAATAGATGGCAAAAGCAATTGAAAGGAGTAGCATTATGAAATCTATTTGGAAATCAAAACGCTTTTTAATCGGCTTTACATATTTATTCATACTTATTTCAGCTAGTTTTATTTATAGTTGGTTCTTTAAAGATAATATCCCAAAACCTCCTCAGTTACTTTACAATGACAATAACGAATTACTTGGAAAGGCTCCCTTTCCACCATCGTTAATTCCGCCTTTTGGATCTGATCGTTTTGGAGAGTCTGTTTTCTTACAAATTGTAGAAGGAGCAAAATTCACTATTTTATTAGCCGTGGCAATTAGCTTCTTTCGAATTTTATTCGGAACATGTATAGGAATTCTCTTAAGTTTATATGCTCCAAAATTCAAGAGATTTTTCCAAGCATGCTCAGAAGTTTTTTATTATATTCCAACTCTATTTATCGCATTCATACTCATCACGCCCGTTAATATTGTAATCACATCAAATGCTGATGGGTTAGATCCAAATATTTCATTTACGTTTTATCAAGTACTCGTACTTATTTTCGTTGCGCTGCCTACACTTTCTTTATATATATCCTCAGAGGTTGATGAATTTATGAAACGAGATTACATTTTAAGTTCACAATTATTGGGTGCTAGCCGTTTTCATATTATGAAAAAACACTTACGAGTCTTATTACTTGACCGCTTATTTGTATTATTTATGGAACATATCGTCCAAACACTCATACTCGTTATCCATTTAGCGTTGCTTAACATTGTAATTGGTGGGATACAAATGCGTGAACTGTATGACGGAGTGCTCAGACCTGTTTCTCTATCTAATGATTGGGCAGGCCTTATTGGCTTAAATCGTAATGAAATGAATCTTTCATGGTGGATCATTTTTTATACTCTCGCTTCATTCTTTATTACGATTCTATTTATTAAGCTTATGACACTCGGGATTCAAGATGCACTGAAAGCAAGAGATTCGCAAACTGTAGCAATTCAAACCGTTCCTGATCATAAAAAATTTGTTAAAAATAAAGATTCCTTTTCGTTTGTAAATAAAGTGAACCTTTAATCCTGTCTCATTAATCAAGTATGAATTGGCATTGATATTAGTAGAATATAAAAAAGATGATCCCTATTGCATACAGGGATCATCTTTTTATGCAGTCTAACTTTTTTACATGTACTTTGTTAGACGCATACTTTTTATATTTAAAGTGAATTATTTGCAATCACAATTATGCTGTTTAAAATCGATTACCATACGTCCTTGAATTCGACCTTGTTCCATTTCTTCGAATACATTTTGTACTTTATCTAGAGAACAAGTTTGAACAACAGGCACTACTTTTCCTTCTGCACCGAACATAAATGCCTCTTCTAGATCCTTACGAGTACCGACTAGAGAGCCAACCACTTCAATTCCATCTAGTACAAGTCGCGGAATATTTAAATCCATCGTTTCTACTGGTAAACCTACTGCAACGACTTTACCACAAGCACGTACTGCATCAACTGCAGAGTTGAATGCTACTTTTGAAACAGCTGTTACTACAGCAGCATAAGCACCACCAAACTCATCTTGAACAATCTTATCAGCAGGACCTTGAGAAATTGGATTGATTGTCATATCAGCTCCAACCTCTTTTGCTAAGGCTAATTTATCGTCATTAATATCTACTGCAATTACCTTTGCACCAAATACGTTTTTAGCATATTGAATAGCTAGGTTACCTAATCCACCACAACCATAGATGACGATAGGTTGGCCAGGTTTAATATTTGATACTTTTATAGCTTTATATGTAGTTACACCCGCACATGTGATTGATGATGCTTGAGCTGGATCTAATCCTTCTGGTACTTTCACCGCATAATCAGCTGTCACAATACATTGTTCAGCCATACCACCATCTACTGAATAACCAGCATTCTTAACTTCACGGCAAAATGTTTCCCTACCTGTTACGCAATATTCGCAACGCCCACAAGATTGGAACATCCATGCAATACTTACACGGTCTCCCACCTTTAGTGACGTAACATCATCAGCAATCTTCGTCACAATACCTATACCCTCATGACCAAGAATACGGCCATCTGTGTTTCCAAAATCATGATTCGCAACGTGTAAATCAGTATGACAAACCCCACAATACTCTACATCTACTAGTGCTTCACCTGAGTGTAACGGACGTAATTCCTTTTCAATAACTTCAATGTTTGCTTTACTATTTTTATTAACTACTACTGCTTTCATATGTGATCTCCCCTTTAGTGTTTTAGAATTTTTCATGAGTTCATCTCATAACTTCTGTCTTCACTAGTTTGGCTAATCATTACACCAAATGTAAGTGTTCAATCATCATTACATATTCATCATAACATGACACTTCATAAACATTTTGTGAATTTATGAACAATGTTTGAATTATTGCATAAGTTGGTTTTTATTTTATATTTTTAAAATATGAGAGCCTCTCACTAACTATAAGTAAGTCGCATATTTCTACAAGAAAATAAATCAGTAAACTATTCGCCAATAAAAAAAGCTCTTCATTTGAAGAGCTTTTCTTATATTCGTTTCATTGAAATCGTTTCACGTATACTTTGTAAATTTTTTAGTGTTTCCTCTTGTCGTTGCAGCGACAATCCTACATACAAAGTATCTAATAAGCTTAACTGTGCTAACCGTGATGAACTTGCTTCTGTGCGGAATTCTGTCTCACGTGTTGAAGTATAGAGCGTTATATCAGCAAGTTGACTTAATGCCGATTTCTGATAGCTCGTAATCGCAATAATTTTAGCTCCTCTTGCTCTCGCTATTTCTAATGCTTCAAGTAACCTTTTATTGCTACCAGGATGAGAAATGCCGATAACAACTGAATTTTTCGAGAGCAAACCTGCTCCCATAATTTGAAAATGCGAATCCGTATGAGCGATACATGAAATACCCGTTCTCATAAACTTATGATACGCATCCATCGCAATAATACCAGAGCCACCATTTCCGTAAAACTCAATACGGCTTGCTTCTTGTAAGACTTTTACAGCTTGCTCTAATGCTGTATCATTTAACAAATGCAATGTATCTTGTAGTCCTGTAATATGTGAATGAAAAACTTTTTTTAGCAACAGTTACCATACTATCTTCTGCTGAAACTTCTTCATGAATATTTTGCATCGGCGTATGTACAATTTCACGAGCTAATGTAATCTTTAAATCTTGAAATCCCTGCAAGCCAAGGTGTTTACATAAGCGGAATATCGTAGCTTCAGAACTATTTGTAACTTCTGCTAATTCAGTAATAGATTTATGTACAACATCTTGCGGATGTTTCAAAATATGTTCGGCAATACTTCGTAATTTCGGTGACAAACCGTTTAACGAAGCCTGAATCTTTCCAATTCCACTTCTCGTTTCAGGCATAGCGTATCTTAGCTTTATCCCGTAAAAAACCAATTGGTGTGGGCAAATAATCAGTGGGGATAGACCCTCCACTGATTAAAGTTTCACTTTATTGTACCTAATTATTGAAAGAAGAAAAACCTTTATTCAGCATTACTATAAATTTTTAATTGTTCCTATGTATTCTTTCATAATAAGTGACACAATTATTCATACTTATTATTTCTCGCCGTGTTTCACTGCGTACAATGCAGCTTGCGTACGATCATCTACTTCCAATTTAGCTAAAATATTTGAAACATGTGTTTTCACAGTTTGTTCTGTAATATGAAGCTCTGCTGCAATTTCCTTATTACTTCGCCCTTTCGCAATTTCACGAAGTACCTCTTGCTCTCTTTTTGTTAACATGGAAAAAGGATTTTCTTTTTTGACTGCTGACCGTCCTAATAGTGCTGGTGTTATTTTCGGATGAAAATTCGCATTTCCTTGGTGTACTGCAACGATAGAAGCTACAAGTTGTTCAGGTTGTACTTCTTTTAATTGATAGCCATCTGCTCCAGCTTCAAGTGCTGGTATAACATAATCTTGCTCTGAAAAACTGCTTAATATTAGTATCTTTATTGTTTCATCATATTGTTTTATTCGTTTTGTTGCTTCAATACCATCCATCTTCGGCATTGATAGGTCCATTAATACTACATCTGGTCTTTCCGTTCGAACGAATGTGAATGCCTCTTCACCATTTTCCGCTTCCCCAACTATTTCAAATTCTTCTCTCGTTTTCAAAAAGAATACAAGTCCTCTTCGAACGATATGATGATCCTCAACTAGTAGTAATTTAATTTTCAACCTTCTTCTCCCCTTCAAACTGGCAATTGAATTTCAATTTTCGTACCCTTTTTCAGCTCAGTTTTTATTTGAAATGATCCCCTCATTAACTGAATTCGCTCCTTCATACTTTTTAAACCGAGCGCTGACTCTCTTACGTGATCTTGTATAAATCCTATTCCGTTATCCTCTATGTAAAAATACAGCTGGTTATTTTCTATTTTCAAAAGAACATTTACCTTTTCACATGAAGCATGTTTTTTACAATTATGTATTGCTTCTTGACTAATACGCCATAAAACTTCTTCTATTTCATCTCCAATTGAAACCATTCCATCAATTCGAACTTCCACGTGAATTCCTAACAACTTTCCGTAATTTTTAATTGCTTCTGCTAATCCTTTCTCTAATCCTTCCGGTCTTAATTGCCAAATCAAAAGTGTCATCTCTTGTAATGCTTCTTGTGATAATTCTCCAATATAGCTCAACATCTCTTGCAAGTCTCTATCTTGCGTCATATTTAGAGTACCTTTTGCGGTTAGCATAATAGAAAATAACAATTGTTTTACTGAATCATGTAAATCACGTGCAAGTCGATTTCGTTCAGCTACTACTACATATTTACGTTCTTTATCCACTAACTGAATACGTTGGATTGTCGTCCCTATTTGAAATGCAATTGATTCTAATAATGCTAATTCTTCCTCTGAAAAATGTGTTTTTTGAGGCGCGGCCACATTTAAGAGACCAAACTTCTCCGACCCGGACCTTAATGGAATTGTCGCATGGTGCGTAACATCTTCGGTATCTCCCCAATTACATTCAATCGCATCCTCTATCCGCTTACATTCAATAATATTAGTCGCTTTTTCTAATCTTCCATTTACAAAACGCTCTACACACCAGCAGTCTCCTTCACACATCGGCTTCTTCTCTTGCCACGTAAGAGCTGGCGGTAAGTTTTGATCTACAAGCATACGGTGTTTTCCGCTTTCATCAATAAAAAAGATCCAGCCTGTTTGTAAATTCATAACTTGCAACAATGTATGTAACACTTTTTCTAACATGTCTTGTAAGTCCGTTGCTTCATTTAATAATTCAGCAATTTCTTTTAATGCTTCTAAACGATGCATCTCTTTTTCTTCAAAGTTCATTTTCATCACCATCTATCATTATAACATTAAGAAATTTCTAAATTCTACAAATTAAAAAGAACTGAATTCCTTCAGCTCTTTTTTATATCAATCATTTTATTATTATTTTTCTATCCAATGTTGAAAGCAGCACTTCCGTTACCAAACTATTCTACTTTAGCTGTCCGATAAAGATTGTCCACCTTGGCTATGCTGTAAACTTTCAGTAGTAACAACCATATTTGCTGCTGGCATTTGCACTTGATTCTTATGGAACATAGACATTAATTCAAATCTTACTTGTCTAGAAGTTTCAAAATAATCTTCCGGTTTTATTAAACCTGTAATACAAAATTCATATCCAACGTATTTCAGATTCGGGTTTAAATCTGTAACACCAACATATTTAAATGGTTCAACAGCTTCATCCTCTACTTTATAAAGACTTGGGGCCAATTTTTCATTACAATTCACACAAACTTCTTCTAACAATTCCTTAACTCTTGTAGGATTTTCCTGATAACTTACTGTAATCCGTTCAATTACGCGCATCCAGCCTTTATTAAAATTTTGTATCGTTCTAATCTCTCCATGTGGTATGGTAAGGAGTTTTCCTGACCATTCACGAATTTGCATAAAACGAATACTAATTTCCTCAATTGTTCCTGAGTTTGTTCCGTTAAAAGTAACAAAATCGCCAACACGAAACTCTTTGTCCGCTAATCTCGCAAAGCCTAATATAACATCTTTCAGCATCTGTTGTGCAGCAAAACCGATAACAACCCCTGCTATCCCTGCACCTGCAATGATACTTTTTATATCTACAAATTGGCTAATTAAATATATAATTAGACTGATGATAATGATATATCTAAAAATAGATCGAATCACACTTTGAATCGTTTGCTCTACCTCTTCATCAAAAAAGCTTGATTTCCTAAAAAACCAATCAATAATGCGGTTTATTACAAAAGAAATAATGATTAGAACGAAAGCAAATAGTAAAAATCTTAAAAGCAAAAACTCCCTTACATAATTAAAAAATTCTTCAGTATACGTTAATAAACTCATCTAACCACTTCCTTACTAATTAAAAAATTCATAATCGTCTCAGTTTATTCTAGGAAAATCTATTATCCTAATCTAAAATGTCACTACCCTTACTATGTATTTTGACTTTATTACTAATTCAGTTTATACAGTATGTCTAGATGTTCTTTTTCCTTTCCCTTTAAATATACCCTTTTTAATAACCTAAGGGGGAGCAAATCTTGAAATTTTTTTATACGTTAAAACTTTATTCATCTCATTATGATTTCAACTCATTTATTCATTAACTACGTAAAAAAAGAGCTGAATTTATCAGCTCTTTTATTCGATATTAATTGTTGTCTTACTACTTTTTTCTTCTTTCAATTTTGGCAATTCAATTGTCAGTACGCCATCTTTATAATTTGCTTTAACATTTTCTTCCTCAACTTGTTTAAAATTAAAGCGTCGAGTTACAGAACCTATAGAACGTTCTTTACGAATATATATGCCATTCTCATTTTTTTCTTCTACTTCATTATGATTAGTTGCTTGAATCGTTAATACATCTTGTTCAAATTCAACTTGAATGTTTTCTTTTTGAAAACCTGGTAAATCTGCTTTCACTGTATATTTATCAGATTGTTCATGAACATCTACTTTAAAAGTATCCATGTTCATCGGTTTAAAGAAAGCATCTGTCATCCCCTCTAATAAAGAAGGCCCAAAATCAAAAATACCATTTTGACGTTTTGTTATTTCTGGAAATAAATTACGCATATTTTTTCCTCCTTATTGTTTATGAATGAAAGATTATCTCTTTCTGTCTTTATTATAACATTTGGTCAAAAAAGGTCAAAGATTTTATTTGACCTTTTTTGATGTATATTTTACCAAATAACACAAATAAGTTATATGTCATCTCTCCCCTTATAAAGAGGAATATATTTACATAATAACGAATAGTTTATTTGCTTTTATTTTTTCTTACGGAGGTTACATACAATGGGATATATTGAAGAACTTAGAGAAGTTGTCGGATCAAGACCACTCAATCTAGCAGGAGTTGCTGTAGCTGTTTTCAATGAACAAGGACAAATATTACTTCAGCAAAGGCAAAATGGTATTTGGGGTGTTCCTGGTGGATTCGTTGAACTTGGTGAATCCACAGAAGAAGCTGGGAGACGAGAAGTGCTCGAAGAAACAGGGATTGAAATAGGAACCTTACAATTAATAAGCGTATTTTCTGGAAAAGAATTTTTTGTAAAATTACCGAACGGTGATGAATTTTACCCTATAACTATTGCCTACCTTTGCAAAAACATTACAGGCGGTACGTTAAAAGCTGATGGAATTGAATCATTACATGTACAATTTTTTGATATAAATGCGTTACCAGAAAAAATAAGCCCGTTCATAAAAAAACTAATCGAGCAAAATGTCGTTTCTATTTAAACGTAAAAAAGAGACCTTTTTTAAAGGTCTCTTTTTTCACTTCACTTCTGCGTTTAAACAAGATTTAAAATGTCCAAGTGCATATTCATGCCCTTGCGCATTGAAAGATGCAACCGCCTTTTCAAAAACTACAATTTTAAATCCTTTATTATAAGCATCTACTGCTGTGTGAAGAACACAAATATCAGTGCAAACACCTACAAGATGAACTTCTTCTATTCCTCTTTCTCGTAACTTCATCTCTAGGTCTGTTCCTGCAAATGCACTATATCGTGTTTTATCCATATAATATACATTCTCTGCATTTTTATATGTTTCATACACATCTTGTAATTCACCAAATAACTCTCTTCCATTTGTACCGGCTATGTTATGAGGCGGGAATAACTTTGATTCAGGATGATATACATCATTTTCTTCATGTATATCGATGGCAAAGACTACGTAATCTCCATTTTCAATATATTGCTTCGTTAAATGGACAATTTCCTTCTCAATTTCTTGTCCTGGTTTTCCGCATGTTAAAGCACCTTTCTCAGCTACAAAATCATATGTATAATCAATATTAATAAGAGCTCGTTTCATAACCACTATCTCTCCTTCTTCTGTTTCACAGTAAACAATAGAAAATTTGTTATTACGACATCGTATGTACTATTCGACATTTCAAATGAAATACCTACATTTTTCTTCTGAAACTTACCTTAGTCCGAGTTTATCATATAATAGAGAAACAATGGTAAAACAAATAGCTCCTTTTAATAAGTCATGAATTTGATCCTTGAGCGTAACTTGTATAACCTCTTGTATCATAAACCAAATTACTGCCATCCTCATACTAATCAAGACGATATAAATACACCGATTCACATCTTCAACCTTTTTTCTATCATAGTAGTAACAAGTGATTTCTTTCTATTTAATTGTATTAGAAAACGAAACAAGTGATTCACTATTGTACATTCTAGTCCAAACAAAAAAGCACACTACTTTTTTGAGTAATGTACTTTTTATCCTTATTAAGACGCAGGTTTTGTCTCAAATGTCGCTTGATTAAAACTAATAACCTTTCCTTTCGGGTCATTGTTTTCATACTGAACTGCAGTAATCGTATGACTACCTGTTTCAAGCGCCTTTTCTTTTAATTGTACTGTTGTCTGTGTTGTACTAGTTACTTGATGTTTATCTGCAAATACTTGATCTACAAATACGAATGTTTCTTTATCATTTTGAAAATTAGAAAGCTCTAATTCCACGTGTTGAATTAAAGTATCCTTTTTGATGAATACGGTTGGTATATTGCCATTGTCAGAAGTACCATCTGGAGTAATAACTTTCACTTTTCCTTCTCCAATTGGCATTACGCCTTCAGGAAATACAACTATATTCTCATTACTTGCGTTTACGACTTGTTCTTCAGGCTTTGATTGTGTACCCTCTTTTTCCTTTGGAGCACCGCAACCAACTAATAACAATACAGACAATCCAGTGATTATGAATTTTTTCAAAATTCATCCCCCCTGTCATTTCATTATAATTTATTATACAAAAATAACTTTTAAATTTTAAGACTACTTTCAACACTTTCATGAACAACTAGAATCTTGCTCACGATTAATGTATCATACTTTCCTTAATAGAACATTAATTTTTTTTATGAAATAAATAGTAATTTCCTCTTATCTATCATTTTAGCCCAACATATGAATTACATACCCTCAAAAATAAAAAGACATTGTTAATTCAATGTCTTTTCTATACAGCAATTAAAAAACAAACGTTGTAATCTCATCTACTTCTTTTCTTGGAAGTTTCTTCGGTTTATCTTTCGGAAATCCGAGTGAAATAACCATATTTATTTGCTTTTCAGGCTCAATTTGTAAATATTGTCGTAGTTCATCTTGAGCTAACAATACTGGCCCTGTCATTGGGCATGTACCAAGCCCCTTCGCATGTGCAGCTAACATTAAGTTTTGTGCCGCTAAACAGCTACTCTTAATTCCTTCTTCTTCCCAAACTGAATCTGGAACAAAAGCAATCGGATCAAATATCTTTTCACGGAACTTTGATTCATATGGCGTTGCCAAACATACGATTAATACTGGTGCCTCCGAGAAAGCTGTCGCATATGGTCCGAAAGAACGTGTAAGTAATTTCCCTGCTTTCTCTTCTCCATTTTCTGCTGCTTTTGCCGCAAGTTTATGTAATGCATCCCACGTCATTTGTTCAATTTCTTTAATTTTCTCTCGGTTCATAATGACCAAGAACTCCCAAGTTTGTGAGTTCGTATCACTCGGTGCATAACGAGCACAATCAATAATTTCTTTTATATCACTAGTGGATACTTCTTGTTCTGTGAACTTTCTAACACTTCGTCTACCGTGAATTACTTCTTTAAAATCTTCATAATTCATACATTAAATCCCCTTTTTACAGCGTTTTCAAATCTTGTCCTATGTTTGAATTATATCATGAAAAAAAGCTGGAAGAATACCAGCTTTTTTCTTCAATATTAGTTCGTAACTTTAAACAAACGAATACTTTCTTCATATGCAACTTGGAGTTTCTTTGTAATCGGTCCTCTTTCGCCGTTCCCGAACTGCTCGTCACCAATTTGAACGACTGGGAATATTTCAAGTGGCGTCGCTGTGAAGAAGCATTCATCGGCCTCATATACTTCTTGAAGTGGAAATTCTCTTTCTTCTACTTCAATATGTAGCTCTTTCGCTAATGTAATAACGTAGTGACGTGTAATGCCGTGTAGAATGAAATTGTCAGCCGGATGTGTAATCAATTTATTATTTTTCACCATAAAGAAATTTGAATGACACCCTTCCGTTACAATTCCATCTCGTACTAATATCGCTTCTTGATAGCCTTGTTCGTTTATTTTATTTTTGATCATAATATTAGGTAGCAGGTTTAAGGATTTTATATGACAAAACTTCCAGCGTATATCCTCTTCTACAGTAACTTTTATTCCTCGTTCCATAGCAGCAATTGGTCGTGGAAAAGAAACAATGTTTGCAAAATATGTTGGTTGCATATTTGACTCATATACATGATTACGTGCTTGAACCCCTCTTGATATTTGCAAATATACATTCCCATCTTCTTGAAATTTATTTTTTTCAATCATTTGATATAACTCTTCCACTAACTCTTCCTTAGTAAACGGTGGAATTAATTTTATTTCTTCCATAGAATGAAAGAATCGTTCTAAATGTAAATCTAATAAATGTGGCTTCCCATCATATAGTCTGAATACCTCGTATATACCATCACCAAATTGAAAGCCTCTCTCCTCTAATGGAATCATCGGCTGTTCTTCCTTCGTATTTACAATTCTTCCGTTAAATACAATCCAATCTTTATGAGTAGCTTTCATTTATTCCCACTCCTTTATTTCATGATTGTTTTAATTGTACAACTTATGCACGATCAAAAGAAGGAATTTTCTGTATTTTAACAAAATAAAAAGTGCATCACCTATTTAAAGTGATGCACTTTTTATTTACTTCAGAAAATATTTTTCAATATCATCTAACATAAGATTTGCAGCTACAATACCACCTGCTGTATTCCAAATCACTTCATCTACTTGGAATACTTTATTCTCTTTAGAAGCCTGCAGTTGTTTAAATATTGGATCTTCTGTCCATTCTTTTGCTAATGTATTTCCTTCATTATTCTTATCCGCGTCTTTATCAGATGTGAAATAGAATAAATAATCCCCGTCCATATTTGGAATTTGCTCTTTTGTAATTCCTTTAATTGCAAATTCATCTTTATCTTGTAATGGTGGTCGTTTAAATCCAATATCATTTAATACAACACCTGAGAATGAATTTTTTTGATAAATACGAACGTCACCAGGGACGAAACGAATAATAGAAACTTTAGAGTTAACTTTATCACCTAATTTTTCTTTTATTCCTGCAATACGCTTTTTATAATCATTAAGAGCATTTTGCCCTTCTCTTTCTTTATTTACAGCTTTCGTATAAAGTGTAAAGTTTTCTTTCCAATCACCGCGTAATGTTTCAGCATATACTGTTGGCGCGATTTCTTTTAATTGTTCGTATATTTTTTCGTGACGCATTTTATTTCCGATAATTAAATCCGGCTGAAGCTTCATTACTGCTTCTAAATTAATGTCACGCTCAGTTCCTACTACTTTCGTATTTTTTAACTCTTTCGCTAAATGAGGATACCATTCATCACCAGCTCGTGGTTTCGTCGTTCCAACCGGCGTTACTCCAACAGATAAAAGTGCCTCAGCCCCCTCATTTGTTAAAACAACAACTCTTTTTGGCGTACCATTCACTGTCGTTTCGCCCATTGCATGTTTTATCGTATACGAATCTTTTGCTTTAGCTGATGTCTCATTTTCTTTCTTCTCTTCTTTACTACACCCTGCGATTATGATCGTTAGTAGCATAACGCAAAATATAAGTATATTTTTAGTGCGTGCCATAAGTCCTCCTAGTTGAAATTGATTATCATTTACTTTTTAAAGATTAATGTATATATCATACATTGTCAATAGATATATCAGAAAACTTTTTCAATATATATAATTTAGACCTCATTTTTATTCAAACTATTTTTATATTTATTTGCTACTCACATTTTTTATTCGTAACATGTGAAACATAAATGGACATAAGAAAGTAATTGTAAATCCAGTCAATACATAACGTAAATAATACATATCAGGTATGACTTTTTTTAATAGGAGCTGTACCACTAACAAAATACTAAGACCCAATACTGTTTTTGACACTTGTATTTTTAAATTATTAGTTTCATTCATTTTAATAAAATGATTTTCTAGCATAATACCAATCGTAGAACCTGTCAAAACTCCTAGCAATTTAAAATTATCTATTTGGTCTGTCATAAAATACAGAATAAGTGAAACTACCAATACAATTCGTTGTAACAATATAAATTTCCTATTACTTAATTTTATTGTTACTTTCGTATATAAATAAACAACGATGACACTAATTAAAACAGCCCCCATTATATCACTGAGCCAATGTACGCGTAAATATAAACGAGAAGTAGCAACTAATATAATAAAAACAATACCAATGATCCAAATGATTCTCTTTTTACATAAAATCATGAATGAACCCCAAAACGTTGTCGCTAACTGCACGTGGGTACTTGGGAAAGAATAACTTACAGCTGATTTTTCATATAAAGATTGAATTCCATCGTATGTATACGGTCGTGGAATTTTCATAAATTCTTTTATCACTATCCCTATATATCCAGAAAAACAAAGCATAACAATCATATAAAATGCCTTTCTTTTAGAAACGCACCAATATAAAAACGAAATAATAACTAAATACAATGTTTCATTTGCAAGACTAGATACAAGTTTAAAAAATGTTGTAAGTACACTTCCTTCGAAACTTGTCATCCATTCAAGAAATAACATATCAATATTAAACATACAAAATGATACCTCCCTAAAATTTAATTCTGCTATTTTTTAACACTTCATATAAAGTGAAACTTTAATCAGTGGGGGTTTTCTTCATCCCCCACTGATTATTAGCCCTAACCAATCGGACTTTTATGGGCAGCCGGACCCCCACCTAACTTCTTTGCTTTCGCTGAATTTTGAGGTAGGGTTCTTACTGCCCATTAAAGTGGGATAAACTAGTTGATTAACATTTCAAATTTATACACCTACTTACTTTACATGTTAAGAACATATAGTACCACATACTAATAATAGATAACATGTTAAAACATCCAATCATTTTTATAGATTTCCAATAATTTTTGGGCTTTATATACAAAATCACTCTAATTACAAATAAAAAAACCGCCCTTAAGTAAGGCGGTTACTATCATTTTGCTTTAACCAATTTAATATAAATATATACGATTGATAGTGAATATAACGTATGCAAAATAAAAGAAATAAAAGGGCTATTCCAGTGGTACTATACAGCAAACCAAACTTCAAAAAAATATTTAACAGCGGTGGAAAGTTCGTTATGTTTTGTAATGTAAGTAGCATACAAAACAAAAGGAAAAACACTGGAGCATATTGTAATTCATACGGCTTTCTCTTCTTATTCATTCTTTTTTGAATAAGCATATGGCTTAGCTCCGCTACTAAAAAACACCCTCCAATTAATACAAGACCTGAAGTCATCGTCATACATCCACCTGCCTTATATTTATCCCGCATAACTACTCATCACTATATTTTCTTCACATATATTCCATCTCCCTCATTAAACCCAAAGCTCTCTATAAATGATTTTGCTTGTTCTGTTAATTCCGTTTGTACTACCTTTATCTCTTTCACATTTCTTTCTTTCATCATTGTTTCAAATGTAAAATACGCATTTGTTCCATAACCGTAACTTTGATAATCAAAGTGAATAATTAACTGAGATAAAACCGCAGTCTCCCCTTGAACACGATAATCTATTACACCAATATATGTATCATCGACTTTCACACAATACTGTACCTGTTTCTCACTTAAACTATGTGAGTGAAACATTTCTTTAACAACGCTTTCATTTTCTACAGTTACTTTTTCAAACGTAATCATATGTTGTCCATCCTTTTACTATTATTGTATCAATCATACGTCCTATTTATGAAAAAAACCTTAAGACCGTATGCGATCTTAAGGTTTTTCTAATTAAACTAAGCTATACGCACGTTTCGTTTCTTCGTGGAACTTATTCGTATCGTATTTATGCTCAACATAAATTTGATGCCATACCATAAACGCAAGTACAGTCCAAATTTTACGGCTATAATCGCCTTTATCTGCACAATGTGCTTCCAGTAAGTTTAATACATACTGTTTGTCGATTAAATGCTCTGTCTTACTCTCGTTTATAATATTGATAGCCCAATCATGCATTTCGTCTTTTAACCAGTGACGAATTGGTACTGGGAATCCAAGTTTTTTACGATCTAATACGTGATCTGGAACGATTCCGCGTGCTGCTTCACGTAAAATAGCTTTCGTAGTTCCGTTAGCAATCTTAAATTCAGTTGGAATTTTAGATGCAACATCGAATACTTCTTTATCTAAGAACGGTACACGAAGTTCTAATGAGTTCGCCATTGTCATTTTATCAGCTTTTAATAAAATGTCACCGCGTAACCAAGTGAACATGTCAATGTATTGCATTTTACTTACATCATCATAATCTTTAATCTCGTTATACAATGGTTTCGTGATATCCATATAGTTAACACTTTCATTGTAATACTTCATTAATTCAGCTTTCTCTTCTTCACGGAAGATTTTCGCGTTTCCATAGTAACGCTCTTCAATTGGCGTACATCCACGCTCTAGGAAGCTCTTTCCTTTAAAGCCTTCTTTAAGAGCACCACTTAATGCTTTTAGAACGCTCTTACCTGGGCTAGGAATGTAAGAGAACATTTTCAGTGAGTTTGGCTCACGGTAAATGTTATAACCACCAAATAGCTCGTCTGCCCCTTCACCTGAAAGAACAACTGTTACATGTTTACGTGCTTCTTTAGCAACGAAGTACAACGGTACAGCTGCTGGATCAGCTAAAGGATCATCCATATGCCAAATGATTTTTGGAAACTCATCCATAAACTCTTTTGCAGAAATGAATACATTATGGTTTTTAACGCCCAATTTCTCAGCAGTTTCTTTCGCAACATCAACTTCACTGAAACCACGTTGCTCAAAACCAACAGAGAATGTTAAAAGATTTGGATTCATTTCTCTTGCGATAGAAGCGATGATAGATGAATCGATACCACCAGATAAGAATGAACCTACTGGTACATCACTGCGCATATGCACTTTTACTGAATCATATAACACATCACGAATTGCTTGGATATGTTCCTCTTTCGTTGCACTTGAAGCATTGAAATAAGGCTTCCAGTAGCGATGGATTTCCATCTCTTTACCAATTTCTTTCACGAAATAATGACCAGGCTCGATTTTATTAACATCAATTGTTAATGTTTCTGGCTCTGGACCATATTGATACGTAAAGTAATGTTGTAGAGACGTTGGATTAACACCTTTATCTTCCATCACATGCATAATACTTTTCTTCTCAGATGCGAAGAATGTAGTATCACCTTGTTGTGCGATGTATAAAGGTTTAATACCGAAGTGATCACGTGCACCGAAAAGTTTCTTCTCTTCACGATCCCAAATCATAAATGCAAACATACCACGAAGGTAGTCTACACATTTTTCTTTCATATGTGCATACAATGCAATGATAACTTCTGTATCAGATTGCGTTGCAAACGTTGCACCTTTTTCAAGTAACATTTCACGTAATTCTACATAGTTGTAAATTTCACCATTAAAAATAATTACATATCGATCATTTTCATAAGTTAGCGGCTGATGTCCTGCCTCTAAGTCAATGATACTTAAACGGCGGAAGCCAAATTGTACATGTTCATCACGAAAATATCCTTCGTCATCTGGACCACGGTGGAAAATCATCGTGTTCATATTTTCAAATTGATGTTTTTCTGTTTCTGAAAACTCTCTAGGGTTTTCACATAAACATCCTACAAAACCACACATACTTCTTACCCTCTTTCAGTTTTCATTCTGTCTCTATACTACTATATCAACCCTATTTATACTAGCATAATCAACTGAATATGGCGACCAAAAACTATAAAAAAATCACTCCATTTCACATTTTTAACATTTTTTTATGAAAACATGAAAACTAGGCACTCACCTTTCTCCGCTTTTGTCATATGATATTGCAAATTGATTTTTAGGAGGGAATATCATGAGTGAAGAAAAAAAAGACTCTTCTCGCCCACCGGTTCGTAATTATTTAAAGCAAATTGATGATTTCTTCGAGCAAACACCACTTCGTAATGTAATCGCTGATTTAAATCATTTTTTCCAAAAAGGAAACCGTTTATTAACATTCCCTGTAGATTTATATGAAGTTGGTGAAGAACTCGTTGTTACAGCTGAACTACCAGGTATACAAAAAGAACAAATTCAAATTGAAATACAAAGTGAATACTTAAAAGTCTCTGTAAAAGAAGAAATACTTGAAGAGGCTGAAGAAGAAACATCTCATAACTATTATCGCCGAGAACGTTCCATTTCAGAAGCATCTAGATTGATTAAATTACCGTACTCCATTAATAAAAAAGCAGCGAAAGCTTCGTATCAAAATGGCGTGTTAGAAATTCGGGCACCCAAACTTCCTCAACAACATGACATTTTATCCATAGACTAATGTAAAAAAAGAAGGGTGCTTTAATCTGCACCCTTCTTTTTATTCTACTAATCGCTTCATATCACGTATAATGTCCTCATACGGCGTATTACTAATACCACTGTACTTTTTCATTACTTTTCCGTTTTGATCAATTAAATAAAATGATGTACCATGCATAACTTGACCATTCTCAGGTTTATCTACAAGTGATTGGAAATTATCTTTTGCAAACTTTGTAATATCTTCTAACGAATAACCCGTTAATAAATTCCAGTTACTAGTATCCTCTGTAAACTTTTGAATGAAAGCCTTCAAATTCTCCGGCTTATCAAGGTCTGGATCTACACTAAACGAAACAAACTGAACGTCTAATTTCTCCTCTTTTGCCATCTTTTGCAGTTTTGCCATATTAGCAGTCATTGGCGGACAAACTGTTTGACAGTTTGTGAACATAAAATCTGCAACCCAAACTTTCCCTTTTAAATCTTTTGTACCAAATGGCTTTCCATCTTGATTTGTAAATTGGAAAGTTTCTAAATCCCAATTCAATGGTTTACGAAGCTTTGAACCTGATCCACTACATCCAGCAAGTACAAAGAGACAAAATACAACCATAAGACCAATTATTTTTTGATAACGCTTCATTTATAAACCTCTTTTCTCTATCCTAAATTTAAATAGGTTATGTTTATCATAACAAAAGTTAACACTACGAGAAAATTGTTTACTACATTTGTTCACGAAATCGTACGAATTTACGTATGTTACTTCTTTATTTCAAGCGAATTACTAGACAAAAGATATTTTTTTACTATTATTTCTCTAAATAGAAGTTGCAAAACTAATTTTGTTGTTACTTTTGTAAATAGATCCCCCTATTTTTTAACAATTCCTTAAACATTCATCCATGTTATACACTGTATTCCTTAACAACATTTCGGTACAATACAATTACAACGATTTTAAATGAGGTGATGTTCATGGCAAAGCGCTATGAAAATATGGATAATGTGAGTACAAAAAAATCAATTCGCTCTTTTATACGCTGGCGTAAAGAACGAAAGCAAAACAAAAAAGATTTTTCTTTCTTAGTAGAACAATCACCCGTTAAACAAAGTGCATTTTTGCAAAGTAATATTGAAAAAACGACTGTCACATGGATTGGGCATTCTACTTTTCTTATCCAAACGAATGGACTTAATATACTAACGGATCCAGTATGGGCCAATAAATTGAAGCTAGTCTCAAGACTTACTGAACCTGGTCTTTCTATACAAGAACTACCTAAAATTGATATTGTCCTCATTTCACATGGTCATTATGATCATTTAGATTTTTCAACACTTCGCCAACTTAATGATGACGTATTATACCTAGTACCCATTGGGCTAAAAAAATTATTTACTCGTAAAAAATTCAATAATGTAGAAGAGTATAAATGGTGGGAAAGTACGACTATTCATGATGTTTCCTTTCACTTCGTACCTGCTCAGCACTGGACGAGAAGATCATTATTTGATATGAACACATCTCACTGGGGTGGATGGATTATTAAAAATGACAATATGGAAGAAACCATTTATTTTTGTGGAGACAGTGGCTATTTCCAAGGTTTCAAAGAAATTGGCAAACGCTTTTCAATTGATGTTGCCCTTATGCCAATTGGAGCTTATGAACCAGAATGGTTTATGAAAATATCTCACGTTTCACCTGAAGAAGCAGTGCAAGCTTATTTAGATTTAAATGCTACACACTTTATACCAATGCATTACGGAGCTTTTGCACTCGCTGATGAAACACCTCGCGAGGCAATAACAAGGCTTCGAAATAATTGGAATTTACGTATGTTACCGTGGGAACAACTGCATGTACTCTTTTTAGGTCAAACTTTCATTTATAATAGCGAAACACATTATAAGAAAGTGAATGAAAAAATTGAAACATTACATGTATAACGTAACTACTGATTTTCTATATTCAACATATAATATAGAAAATCATAAAGGGTGTTTTTTATGAATGAATATTTACAGACTCGCTATATCATTAGCGGGAGTGCCTGTATAGCCCTTCTTATTTCTTACTTTCTATTCACATAAAAAAGCTACTTGAAATAAATTTCAAGTAGCTTTTTTATTACTCTGCTAAATACATAAATCCGATTGCACCCGGACCTGTATGAGTACTAATAATAGGCGTTGTAAAGAAAATTTCTGATTGAGCAAATCCACTTACTTTTTCAACAGCCGCTTTTACATTTTCAGCTAAAGGAATTGCTTTCGCATGCGGAATTGCCACAGCTTTTACAACTTTTCCAGCTGTATCTTCCTCAAATAACTTAGCTAACGTTTTTACAATTTGACCTTGGCTACGCACTTTCGTTACAGGGTTATAAACACCATCTTCAAGGCTAGCAATTGGCTTTATATTAAGTAGCGAACCGATAAACGCTTTTCCTTTACCGATACGCCCACCCTTCACTAAGTTTTCTAATGTATCTACTACTACATATAATCGAGTATTTTTCCTTACTTCATCTACACGTTTTAAAATTTCTTCTAGTGAGCGTCCTTCATTTGCCATTTTCGCAGCTTCAACTACTTGATATGCTAAAGCATGTGTAATAAATTGCGAATCAACAACTGTTACTTTTGTGTCGGTCATTGATGCAGCACTATTTGCAGTTGCCACAGTACCACTCATTCCACTTGTCATATGAATGGAAAGTACTTCACTTCCATCTTCCCCTAACTTGTCATACATTTCTACAAATGTACCCATTGCTGGTTGTGATGTTTTTGGTAGTTCCTCTGATTTAATCATTTCTTCAATAAATTCATCTGGTTGTAGATCAACGCGATCTAAATATGTTTGTCCATTTACAGAGATTGATAATGGTAGAACATGGATGTCATACTTCTCAATTACCTCTTGTGATAAATCTGCCGTTGAATCTGTTACAATTTTAATTTTTTGCATATTATATTCTTCCCTTTCCAATACGCTCTCCTTGTTATTATACTAGTATTCCCATTGCTTTCAACAATTTGAAACGAAATTTCATTAAATTAATTATATTTTTATATCTAAAATGAAAAAGACAGAGCTCTTAACCCTGTCCCCACTCTATATCATGCATTTTTTTCAAGAGTATTTGTTTTATATACATTTAAATAATCATTCCACTTCAAACAATTTTGTAAATATTCACGGAAAGAATACGAAAATCTTGGGTGTTTTTGTTTTTGAATTTTTGCAATAAATAATTGAAGACGAGACTGTATTAGAAACGATAATGGATGCTGCGCTTGTAGGACAGGGATTTCAAATATTTTAATACACTCCCCTGTTGAATGAGTGAAATAAAAACTTTTCGTAATCACAATATCAATCCTCTTTTTCATTGGATTTTTGAACTTCTTCTACTTTACGCTGTAACACGTTGTTTAAAGTGGCGACTCCCATGAATACAAAAGTATCCTTAGACAATCTCTGTAGTCCTTTTGGTTAGAAGATTTATACTCTATTCATCTTCACCTAATCCATCCCCCACCCTAAATTCCTAATAAGATAAGGACTCGTTATCCGTATATTGCTTAATATATTCAGTATAAACTTATAAAAGCGCAAAGTTTGTCTAAATTTTGGAGATTCTATAATTTTTTTCTTCTCTATATTGTATACGTTTATAACTAGAGTATAACAAATAAATAAAGTGAAACTTTAATCAGTGGGGGTTTTCTTCAGCCCCACTGATTATTAGTTGAACCAATCGGACTTTTATGGGCAGTTGATCCCCCACCTAACTTCTTTGCTTTCGCTAAATTTTGAGGTGGGGGTCTTACTGCCCATTAAAGTGGGATAAAAAAAGTGCCTTTATAACGAGGCACTTTTCGACTGAATTTCTTCTTCTCTTTTCTTTTTTCGCTTACTAACAATCTTTGATAAAGCGATACTAATTTCATAAATACAAATAAGCGGTACCGCAACTAAACTATGTGATAAAAAATCTGGCGGTGATATACACGATGCAATGATAATCAATGCTACGTAAGCATACCTTCTTATTTTTATTAGAAATTCCGCCGTCAATAGTCCAATACTCGTTAAAAACATTACTACTACTGGCAATTCAAAAATTACAGCAAATGGAACTGTTAAATTAAGAACAAAATGAAAATACTTTTCTGTCGTAAACATCGTATTAAACATTTCATTACCTATCGTAGTTAAAAAATGAAATAAAAACGGCATTACAACGAAATATCCAAAGCATAAACCTGCAATAAATAATATAGACAATACCGGTATATACATTAACGTCATCTTTTGTTCATTTGGATGTAAACCCGGTTTTACAAATAACCAAATTTGTATAGCAGCAAAAGGAATTGTACAAACGATAGCAAATACTGTAGCAATCGAGAAAAAAATCCACAATACATCACTTGGACCGAGAACAGTTAATTTCATTGGTAAGTCTTTTACAAGCCAAAAATAAATATCCTTCGTAAAAGTAAACCCAACAATTAAAAATAGTACAAAGGATAACACTGTATATATTACTCGTTTGCGAAGCTCAACTATATGTTCTACTACACTCATTTCCCGATCTTCCATCTCGTTCACCACACTTTATTTATCCATTTCGAAGAAATTTCATTACATTTTTTCTTTCTTTTCCTTCTCTTGAAATGCATCATCAGTCAATTCTTTCGTTGATTTTTTAAATTCTTTTAACGTTTCCCCTAAAGCCTTTCCGATTTCCGGCAATTTTTTCGGCCCAAATAAAATAAGTACAGCTACTAAAATTAAAATTAATCCTGGAAAGCCAATATTTGAAAACATTTCTCCATCCCCTTTATTAGTAGATTCCTTGTCCTACTATTGCATAATTTTATTTTGTCAAAAAAGTTTGAAAACGTCAACAAAACCATTACCTTTTGTCAAAAAAATTCAAAAATATAATCAATTATACAAATTTCATTTTCTATTGCTCTTGTGTATGATATGGTAAGGGAAAAGACATATTATTTTATCCCGCTTTAACGGGCAGTAAGAACCACCACCTTAAAATTCAGTGCAAGCAAAGAAGTTACGTGGGGGATGGGCTGCCCGTAAAAGCCCGATTGATTCAACTAATAATCAGTGGGGGGGATGCCCCTCCACTGATTAAAGTTTCACTTTATAATAGTAGAAAGGATTACCATTATGACTGAAAAAATGACACGAATGACCCAATTTGTAAAAGAAGAAATTGCAAATGCAATAACACATGGTATCGGTGCCATTTTAAGCATCCCTGCCTTAATCATATTGATTATTCATGCTTCTAAGCATGGTACCGCATCAGCTGTAGTTGCATTTACTGTTTATGGTGTAAGTATGTTCTTACTGTACTTATTTTCAACGTTGCTACATAGCATTCATCATCCTAAAGTAGAAAAAATATTTACTATTTTAGATCATTCAGCCATTTACTTATTGATTGCTGGCACGTATACTCCTTTTCTACTTATTACACTCCGCGGCCCATTAGGATGGACATTACTTGCTATTATATGGATCCTTGCAATCGGAGGTATCATCTTCAAAATTTTCTTTGTACGTCGCTTTATTAAGGCATCAACGCTATGTTATATCATAATGGGATGGCTCATAATCGTTGCTATTAAACCACTTTATGAAAATCTAACTGGACATGGTTTTTCACTACTTTTAGCAGGTGGTATTTTATATTCTGTAGGAGCTATATTCTTCCTTTGGGAAAAGTTACCGTTCAATCATGCCATTTGGCATCTTTTCGTATTAGGTGGTAGCGCGATGATGTTCTTCTGCGTACTCTTTTACGTCTTACCTACGGCATAATAAAAAAGGTTTCAGCTTTATGTAAGCTGAAACCTTTTTTATTACTTATGTAATTGTGATGCGATAACATCCTGTGTATGCTTCGTTAACTCTTTAATATCCATATTCGCATACTCTTCAGGTGTAATCGGCTTAGAAATTGTTACTGTTGCACGAGCTCGCTTCATACGGTTTCCATTCGCTTCAAACATTTTATATGTCCCATCTAATGTTACAGGTAAGATTGCTACACCAGATTTTACAGCAAGATGAAAACTACCAGCCTTAAACTCTCCAACTTCCCCACCCTTACTTCTCGTTCCTTCAGGGAAAATTACGATAGAATGTCCATTCTTCAATAGTTCAATCCCATCTTTAATCGCTTGAAGTGACTGGCGGCGATCGCTACGATCCATAAATACACAATTCATAAGTTCCATCCAAGTTGGTACAACTGGGAACTTTTTAATCTCTGCCTTTGAAACGAAGCCAATTGGTTTATTTAAATAACCTAGTAAAACAGGAATATCCATATTACTCTGGTGATTACTTACAACTAGTACCGGCTTGTCTTTCGGAACATTTTCAAGTCCTTTAACTTCTACTGTTCCTCCAGCTACACGTACCATTTTCTTACCAAACCAATTTGTCGTTTTGTACACAGCATTATCTTTTTCTTGTGGCGACATCGTATTTACTTGTCTTTTAAGGCGCCACATTCTCGGTGTAATCGCAATTACGATTAAAATTAAATAAAAGATTTTAAAAAACGTTTGAATCATACAGAACCCCCACCTATTATCATTCCGACCTTCATTATACTAGACAAACGAAGGAAAAAGAAGAAAAAATGTCCAAACAACAAGTGCTTGGACATTTTTAAGTATGATATATTAGAAACGTTTTGCTAATTCACGAGCATTAGCAATTGCTGCTTCTTTAATTTCTTGTGCTTTTTCAGGGTTTGCATTCATACCTTCAACTGCAATATATTCAGTATCATTTACACCGACAAATCCTAATACAGTTTTTAAGTGATTGCGTCCGAAGTCTACAGCTGCGTATGCTCCTTCAGAATATACGCCACCTGTTGCTTGAATGTGAAGTGCTTTTTTACCTTCTAATAAGCCAACTGGACCATTTTCAGTATATTTGAATGTTTTACCTGCGATTGCTACGTTGTCTAAGTATGCTTTTACTACTGGTGGGTAGCTAAAGTTCCACATTGGAGTTACAAATACATAACGATCTGCATTCATAAATGTTTCTAAGTTTGTGTTCATTGCTGCAACTTTTTGTTGTTGAGCTTCAGTTAAAGCTTCAAATCCTTCACCTGCTGCAAATTTACCCCAAGCAGCGAATACATCTGCATCGATTGCTGGTACTGTAGTATTGAATAAATCAATTGTTACAACTTCATCTTGTGGATGTTCGTTTTTATAAGCTTCGATGAATGCTTCCCCTACTGCCATTCCGAAAGAACCTTCTGCTGAATTTGGATTTGCTGTAATAAATAGTACTTTTGTCATTGTATTCTCTCCCTTTTCTACATTTTATCTTTAATTTGAGATTTATAATTTGAAAGTAAATAACTTACCTTATGTAAGTATAATACAAAAAGTTTCATTCGATGTCAATAAAAAATAGCTACTTTTTTTTCGTAAGTTAATGATTTATTTTGTTTCCTTAAAATTCAGTATATAGATATTAAGAATTCTTTCATAGAAAAAGGCTAGCTCTACAAATTATAGAGCTAACCTTTTATTACATATTATTTTTGAAATACATGTTTTACTTTTTCAGCTGGAATATTACTTCCGCCTCTACCTTTTACATCTTCAATCATCATAGTAATAACCATATCTGGTGAATTTAAATCAAATGCAGCGAACCAGCCTAGTTCTTTTCCTTCAGCCTCTTTTGATACTTTTAATTCCGCTGTACCTGTTTTTCCAGCAAGAGTCATGCCATCAATTTTAGCAATTTTCCCAGTACCATCTGGATCATTAATTACTTTCGTCATAGCAGTTTTTAATATATCCTGATTGCCTTTTGAAATTACATTCTCTTTCCAAACTTTCGGTTGCTTATCTGTTCTAATAATATATGGGGAAGGTATGTTTCCTTCATTAACAATTGGTGCGTACGTTAATGCTAGATGGAGTGGCGTCATTAATACTTGCCCTTGTCCATAACCTGTGTCTGCCATTTGAATATCATTTTTAATACTATCATTTGCGATTTTAGAAGCTGGGAATCCATATTCAATTGGTAGTTTCTCATCGAATCCGAATTTTTTCGCTTCACTCATAAACTTGTCTTTTCCGATTTTTAAAGCTTCTTGTGCGAAGTAAATATTATCCGAGTATTTCATCGCCTTATCAAAATCAATCGGATTTGCATCTTTTACACGCGTTACATAATAATTACCCCAAGAAGAATCTTTTGTCCATTTTAATCCTTCAATTTTTAACTCTTCTTTTGGATCAATCGTTTTCGTTTCAAGACCAATTGCTGCTGTAATTGGTTTAAATACAGAACCTGGAACTGATAATTGTGTAAATCGATTCGTCATCGGTTTTTTCGGATCATTATTTACCGCATCACGTTGCGCTTTTGACGCCCCTCTTGTAAGGGTATTTGGGTTATAAGCTGGTGTGCTCACAAGTGCAAGTGTTTCTCCAGTCTTTGGATTAATTGCTGCACTTGATCCTACCTCATTTTTCATTTCATTATAAATTTCGCTTTGAACTGCACTGTCAATCGTTAAAGTTACATTTTCTCCATCAACAGCATCTGTTTTTGCTAAATTTTTAATTTCTTTCCCTTGTGCATCTTCTACGAAGACACGACCACCTTTTTTACCGCGTAGCTTTTCTTCCAGTACTTGCTCTAAACCAGCTTTACCTACTGGATCATCTGCTTGATAACCTTTCTTTTGTAACGTTTTTAAATCTTCAGCATTCACTTTTCCAATATAGCCAGTAAGATGTGCGGCTTCTTCTCCTAATGGATATGAGCGAACATTTACTGGCTTTGTTGCAACACCAGGTAAATCTATGTACGTATTTTGTGTTGCTCCTTCAGGCAATATTCCAATTGGTACAAGGTAATTTGGTTTTACCCATTTAGCTGCTAGTTTTTGGTCAATTTCTTCGATAGACATATTTAGTAACTTCGCTACCGTTTCTTTCGTTTGCGGAGCTGCATCCCCTAATTTTTCAGGAATCAATCCGATTTCAGAAGCTTTACCATTTACCGCAAGATATTTACCGTTACGGTCATATATTTCTCCGCGCTTCGGCTCTGTCGTTTGCATACGCACTTTACTATCTTTCGTCATACCTGGGAATATAAAATCAGGAGTCCAATCTATTTTCCAAGATTCTTTATCTCCATCCTTTTCTTTCACCATTTTTGCTTCATGGGCAAAATTGATTTTACCACCAACAGTATCCATACTTACTTTAAAAGGAACAGGACCTTCATCTTTTTTATCTTCTTTTACTTCTCCTGCTTCTACTTTTAAGTCTTTCACTTCAATGCCAGAATAAATTTTTTCATATTTCTCAGTGAACTCTTTCTTTGAAATATCTTTTTTTGCCTTTTCTGATAGTTGATCATACATTTCTGCAAATTTTTGTTTATTCCATGCTTTTGCATATGTATCAAATGCTTCTTGTGGTTTTTCTTCTTTACCGCATCCGACTAACATGAATGTTAAGCAAAGAAAAAGAATCCCCCATATCTTTCTCAATCGATTCTCCTCCTCTTTCTCTCTTAATACTCTTGAAAATTTTAGCATTTTCACATGCTACCTTTCATTATAGCACTATCGAATCTCATCTATAAACCTATATTGATGGATATAAATAAAAAGATTGATGCGAATTTTCACATCAATCTTTTTTACTATTGTTGCTTCTCATATACATGATAATAGTACGTATACGGATTTTTTTCATCCGTTAAACCTTTTTCAACAAAAACTTCTTTCCAATTTGTCATATCCATTTCTGGGAAGAATGTATCTCCTTCAAATGCATGATGGATTTTTGTTATATATAACTTGTCTACGTAAGGTAAAAAGAGATCATAAATTTGTGCTCCGCCAAAAATAAAGATCTCTTCTTCATTTTTGCATAGCTCAAACACTTCTTCTATAGAATGTGCTACTTCACATCCTTCAACATGATACCCTTCATTGCGAGTTACAATAATATTACGTCTTCCAGGCAGTGGTCTACCAATCGCTTCATAGTTCTTTCTTCCCATAATAAGCGGATGACCCATCGTTGTTTTCTTTACATATTGTAATTCACTCGGTAAACGCCAAGGTAAATTATTATCTTTACCAATTACTCTATTCTCGTCCATTGCGACCATAAATGAAACTATCATTTTTTCATCTCCTCTACAATTACACTGCAACCGGTGCTTTAATTGCTGGGTGTGGATCATATCCTTCAATCGTTAAATCTTCCATTTCAAAATCAAACACAGATTTCACATCTGGATTTAATGTAAGTTTTGGGAACGGACGTGGTTCACGCGCCAATTGCTTTTCTACTTGCTCAAAATGATTCGTATAAATGTGGGCATCTCCAATTGTATGAACAAATTCTCCCACTTCAAGTCCGCATTCATGTGCAATTAAATGTGTTAGTAACGAGTAACTTGCAATGTTAAATGGAATTCCAAGGAATATATCACCACTTCTTTGATATAGCTGACAAGAAAGTTTGCCATCTGCTACATAAAATTGGAATAACGTATGACAAGGTGGTAATGCCATACTTGGTACATCTTCAGGATTCCAAGCAGATACAATTAGGCGACGTGAATCTGGCGTTTTTTTTATCATTTCAATTACATCTTTTAATTGATCAAGCGTCTCACCAGCTGTCGTTTTCCAAGCACGCCACTGCTTACCGTATACGTCTCCTAAATAACCATATTTATTTGAGAAATCATCATCTTCTAAAACGTTCTTTTTAAACAATTCCATTTGCTCATCGTACTGAACTTTAAATTCCTCATCTTGTTGTGAGCGAAGACCGAAATCAGTCATGTCAGGACCCGTATACTCGTCACTTTCTACCCAACTCTTAAATGCCCATTCATTCCAAATGTTGTTATTATGCTGCAATAAATAACGAATATTTGTATCGCCTTTCATAAACCAAAGCAATTCACTTGCTACAAGGCGAAATGGCACCCTCTTTGTCGTTAATAAAGGAAAACCTTTACTTAGATCAAAACGCATTTGATAACCAAATACAGATACAGTGCCTGTCCCTGTACGATCTTCTTTCTTCGTACCATGCTCCATTACATGGCGGCATAAATTTAAGTATTCATTTTCAGCATGTTTCATATGTAGAAAAACCTTCTTTCAAATCTCTAGTCTATATGGATTTTATCATAAATTTAATGCTAACAGATTGAACAAACTAAATTTATAAAAAAACATTTCTATACTTAACAAAATTCTACTTCTGTATGTTCTTACAAAATCTAAATTCATATGCGCCTGAACCTAATTTCATTTCAGGCATATCACTTGACCTCCAATCATCTTCCACTATTCGTAATGTAGCAGATGTATTTGTTGGCACATCAACGTTTAATACTGCTTGTCCATGTTCTACATGCCAATCAATTTTAATTTCCCCATATGCTGTTTCACGCTTAATACAAACCCAATCTAGATTAGAATTAAAATGAGGCTGAATATAAAAATGTTTATATGCTGGTTTTGTTTCATCCACTTCTAATCCAATAATATATCGGTATATCCATTCAACGATAGAACCATATGCGTAATGATTGTACGAATTCATACTATCATTCCAAAGGGTTCCATCCTCTTTCACACCATCCCAATGTTCCCAAATCGTTGTGGCACCTCGTTTCACTTGGTATAACCATGATGGATAATCTTCATGAAATAGAAGCTTACAAGCAAGGTCATGACGGTTAAACTTGCTTAATATTAAATTTAAATACGGTGTTCCTATAAAACCTGTTGTTAAATGATTTTTATTTGCTTTTAAAAGCTCAATTAATCGATTAAATACTTTCTCCTTCACATTATCTTTCACTAGTTCAAAAAGAAGTACTAATATGTGGGCTGTTTGGGTATTTGAAATTAACCTACCATTCGGTGTAACAAATTCATTTTGAAACGCTTGAACAATATTTCCATGTAGCTCAGCATAAAACTTAGCATCTGTATTTTTACCTAAAATCTCAGCAACCTTTCGTAAAAGCGATGTAGAATACGCGTAATAAGCTGTCGCAATAAAATGCTTGTCTGTTCCGCCTTCATATACATCAGGTTTCGTATCTAATGCGAGCCAATCCCCTAAATGATAGCCTGTATCCCATAAATACTCATTTTCACCTTGTGAACGTATGTAATCTATATACTTCTTCATACTGTCATATTGCTCTTTTAAAATGGATACATCTCCGTAATGTAAATAGTGAACCCATGGACAAATAATTGCTGCATCGCCCCAACCGCCAGAAGTATGTAAATCAAAATCCGCTCTTTTCCCAAATGCATCTGGAATAACTAACGGCACAGCTCCATTCACATTTTGATCTAATGATAAGTCTTGGAGCCATTTTTTAAAGAACAATTGCACATTCATAATTTGCGTAGCTGTCCCAATAAACATTTGTGCATCTCCTGTCCATCCAAGTCGATCATCTCGCTGCGGACAATCTGTTGGCACATCAAAAAAGTTCCCTCTTTGAGACCATTCCACATTTTGATGCAGTTGATTGATTAATGGATTAGACGTTTCAAATTCAGTCGCTTTTTCCATATCTGTATGTAATACAACCCCTTCAAAATCTGCTATTTGAGGGGGCTGGGTTAATCCACTTATTTTCACATACCTAAAGCCTTGATAGGTAAAATGAGGTTCAAACGTTTCCTCTTCCTCTCCTTTTGCTATATACACTATTTTTTGTTTTGCCTTTCGGAGATTCCCAGTATAAAAGCTACCGTCTTTATTTAATATTTCAGCATGATGCAATTCTATCTTTTGTCCAGTATAAACATGACGGACTTTAAACCGAACCCAACCTACCATATTTTGCCCCATATCAATAAGCCATTCATGATTGGGTAGTTTTGAAATAGCGATTGGTTTTATAATTTTCATTTTACGAATTGCTTCATTTTCTTGTGCAACAATTATTTGTTTAGAATGCACAATTGCTTCAACATCTTCTAGCTTTTGATCACTTTCTTCTAGCCTAGCGTCATAAACCTCCCCTTCATATATTTCCGAATACAAAATAGGGCTTGGCATTACTTTCCATGTTTCATCTGTTACAATTTTTTCTTTCGTTCCATCTTCATATGTTATATGTATTTGAGCAATTATCGCACGTCTTTTCCCGTAATAATTACGTACATGCTGCATAGTAATCGGCCCTTTATACCAGCCGTTACCTACCAGAGTAGAAATATCATTATACCCAATCTTTAATACATGCGTTATATCATATGTTTGATACAATATCCTTTTATCATAACTTGTCCATCCAGGGGTAAAATAACAATCTCCAATACGCTCTCCATTTATAGAAGCCTCGTATAATCCTAAACTAGTCATATATAAACGTGCTTTTTTAACTAATTTTTTAATAGAAAAGCTTTTATGAAAGGACATAACTTGCGTGCGTTCTTTTTTCGCAGCAATCCATTTTCCGCTCCAGTTACCTTGCCCTTGTAATCCGGTCTCCCAAAATGCTACTTCTGACCAAGGTGATTCTTCTTCATGAGTATCCCATACCTTCACTCGGTAAAAATAACGTGTTTCCGTACTATATGAAAACGAATTGATTGGTATATATAAACTTTGATCTGTTTCTACCTTCTGTGAATCGAATACTATAGTTTGAAACTCTTTATCCTTCGCAACCTGCAATTGATACGCAAGTTGTTTTACATTTCGTTTACTCGACTCGAGTTGCCAACTAATTTTAACAACTTTCGAATCTATACCTATCGGATTATTTTTATTATCACAGAGCAATTTTTTTATTGTTAGCACACTTCTTCACCATCTTTTCTAAATCTTAATTTAAATTAATTATAATAAAAATAAAATTCTAAATAAATAATAATTTTATTCATCCTTACAAAATTATTAACTTTCCATAATTAAAAAGGTTTTTATTTTCTATTACCGAAAGTATTGTGCGGTAGAACAAAATTTATATTTGGAGGTTAGAAGTATGTCTAAAATTGAAACTCCTGTTATATCTTCTTTGCAAACAACTGTTGAAAAAATGATGAAGGATTTAAAGGTTCCTGGCGCTGCTGTAGCTGTTATAAAAGACGGTGAAGTCATTATTTCAGAAGGCTTTGGCTATCGTAATTTAGACACAAAAGACCCTGTTACACCGCGTACTTTGTTCGCAATCGGTTCCTCAACGAAAGCTTTTGGCACACTTTCATTATGTTTGTTAGCACAGCAAAAAAAGTTTAATTGGGATACTCCTGTCCAGTCTTATATACCTAACTTCTCTTTATCTGAACTACTTGCTAGCTCACAAGTTACAGGACGAGATTTAGCTTCTCATCGCACTGGGGTAAGTCGTCATGATGCTCTTTGGTATAGCTCTTCCTTATCTCGAAAAGACCTCGTTGAAAAAATAAAACATTTACCACTTGATGCACCGTTCCGCACAGCATTTCTTTATAACAACTTAATGTATGCAACAATTAGCTACATTGTTGAAAACATTACAAATCAAACGTGGGAGCAATACGCTACAGAACATATTTTAGATCCTTTAAATATGAGACATACAAATTTCTCTGTTACAGATTCACAAACTACAGATGATTATGCTTTACCTTACGTTGAAAATGAAGGTGAAATAAAAGAAGTTCCATTCCATAACATCGATACAGTCGGAGCTGCTGGATGTATTAATTCTACAATTGAAGATATGGCCAATTGGGTCCTTCTTCACTTAAACAAAGGTAAATTTGGAGATCATGAATTAATCTCCTTTGAATTATTACAACAAATGTATATACCGCACAATTCCATTCCAGATCAACCAGTTTTATCACTTCCTGAATCTCCATTAAATAGTTATGGGCTTGGTTGGTTTATTAGCGCTTATCGTGGGAATAAGGTGATTCATCACGGCGGTAATATTGATGGATTTTCAGCGCTTGTTTCTTTCATACCAACAGAAAACATCGGCCTTGTCATTTTAACGAATGCTGGAGGCACATTACTGCCTACTTATCTCGCTAATCAAATTTATGACGAACTACTTGAATTAGAATCCATTGATTGGCATAAACGCGCTGTAGAAGATACTGAAAAAATGAAGGAAATGATGAAAGAAGCAACTGAATCCATTCCAGAACAAATTAAAGAAACTACACCTTCTCATAAATTAGAGGATTATACTGGTACTTTCGAACATCCGGCATACGGAACATTACAAGTATACGAGCGTGATGATTCATTATTTGTGCAATTCATGGAAATGGACATTCAATTAACACATCATCATTACGACATCTTCTCTGCAAAAGTTGATTTATTCCAAATGAAGATGAATCTATTATTTGCATATGAAATGAGTGTGAACGGTGAATTCCCTTCCCTTCAGTTACATGTACCAGCTACATTAAGTACTCAGCCGCTTACATTTAAGAAAATTAAATAAGTATTTTGATGGTAAAAAATAAAGGTAGGTGCGAATCACACCTACCTTTTCTATTTCATATCAATCTTATCTGGTTGAAACCAAATTGGCTTCGATAACTCAAAGTTATTATGATCCTCTAAAACTATAGTAAGGCGCTCTAATATATCATCTAACATATGCGGCGCTGCTCGTAATGTCCAGACAACTGAGGAGAAAACTGTCATACCAACGTACACCGTGTATAATTTCCAGAATTCCTCTGGTATTTTTCTATTAAAGTATCCTTCTATTTGTCCGATTGAATACGGAATACTAATGTCCCTTGCAAACAGTGCAATTTTCACAAAATCATGAAGTGGGTCGCCCCAGTCGTAGCCATTAAAATCAACAACACCTACATATTTTCCATCCCGTACAATTATATTTTCTAAATGAAAATCATCGTGTTGAAATCGATTGGGGCGGTTCTTTAAAGATATTTCATTTTCTTCAATAAACTTTATGATTTTATCATCATTTTTTATGTTTATTCCACATGTTTTATATGCCTCTAAATATTTACTATGTTTTTTCATTGCTCTTTCATACCATGGAAGTATATCATTAGGAGCTTCATATGTATGCATTTTTGCTAAATCTTTTCCTGCCTCTATACCAATTTCATATTGTTCTTTTGGTGAATACGTAGGCAATAGCTTCTTCGCATCCTCCCCTTCTAAATACGAAAAAATGCCATAGCATAAACCTTCTTCTGCCAACAAACCCATTACAATTGGTTTTTGTGCTTGCACACTACGGTTTTGCATTTCATTTAAAATTTGAAACTCTATTTTCTTTCTTTTATACTCTTTTATATCTCCCGTCCGTAATAAATATTTTTCATTATTTGCACTCGTAATGATATATTTCTTATCAGGTGAAAAACCTTTGGAAATTTCCTCAATACCCACTGCATCTTTTACTATTTTTATATTATTTTGCCATGCTGTCATTGTTTTCATTTTTATTCCCCTTACATTTCTACATTTGGTGTGTAAGCTACTTCTATAATAAACCCATTCGGATCATAAAAATCAATCGTATAGTACCCTTCCGAATAATGATTCATTTCAATCGGACCACGTATTACGTTAACTTGCGTACTAGAAAGAAAATTTGCTATTTCATCAACAACTTCTCTTTTAATAGCTTGGTAACAAATATGTCTTGGTCCTAAAGTCCTTACGATTTCCTCCTCTACTGCCTTAAAATATATTTCACTTTCTCCCGTACTATATGATACTTCAGTTAACTTTCTCCACCCAATTATTGAAAATAACATATCATAAAAAGAAATGGATTCCTCTAAATCCTTTACCCAAAATTCAATATGATGAATACCTGCTCGCATTGTATTCATATTAAGAATACGCTCCTTGTACTACTTGCACAATTTCTATCGGCTTATGAACCATATAATCTGGTGCATCTTTTTTCACTGTTTCAATGACATCATATCCCCAAGATACCCATATTACGTTCACCCCAGCCTTTTTACACGCTGCTACGTCTCGCTGTTCGTCACCGACGTATAACATATCTTTCTCCGTTATCTTTTTCGATTTTAAAAACCTTTTAATCATTTTATCTTTACCGAACAAATTTTTAGAACAATACACTTCTTGTATATTTTCTATATCATTATTGTGTAAAAATGCCCGAATGTGCTCTTCTGAGTTCGATGATATGACTGCAATTCCGTAACCTTTTTTATGTAGTTCATCTAATACTTCCTTCATCCCATGGAACAAAATAAGATCTTTTATGGCAGGTTGATACAATTTATAAAACTCCAGCGCTAATATTGGTAGTTTATACAGCGGTACATCAAGTTGTTTACATCTTTCTGGCATCGTTAATTTACGTAAATACTCAATTTCTTCTTCCCTTACCGTTTTATATCCGTGCTTTTCAGCAAGTTGATTATAAATTGGTACAAATATATTTTGTGAATCTACTAATGTGCCATCAAAGTCAAAAACAATATATTTTTGCATTGTCCTACTCCCTTTACTTCTTTTTCTAAACCTATTTTATTCAACAACATAGTCGTCTTACCCTTCTATAAACATAAAAAAAGAACAAGATTTCTCTTGTTCTTTTTAAGAAAGCCATTTTGGCGGCACATTCGTATTCCAATAAATATTTCCCAACTCATGATGTCCGGAGTACCCATCATCAAAACGGTGATAGTGGAAATTAAAATAATACCCATCTTGCGGTGGATGATCTCTTCTTACGTGGAAACGCAATAAGTCATTTCCTGTTTTCGTATCGTAAACGTGAAAAATCTTTTCATTATTTCCACCCGCTGGTTTTTGAGAAATCGCTAATGATTGTAGCGATTCTTCTGGCACATCATTTGCTAGTTCAGCAATTGCCTCTTCAATTTTTGGTAATATTACATCTTTAAATTCATCTTCAATTACCGGACCAATTTTAGTCCCAAATTTTTGCATCGACTGCTTCTCTGCTTCTTGCATTGCATACGTAATAAAAGTATCGGTGGTTAACCTGTCATTCGTTTCTTCATATGTATAGGACGTACTCTCCAAATTTTGTTGCCCAGCTGTGCTCGTAGGCTTGTCCGCAGCTTTGGCATTATCAAGCAATATGGAAGGAGGCGTCACTAAACCAAATGTAAATACGGTAATTAATGCGACTAAGGTTTTTCTAAACCAATTTGGCATGTATGTTTCCTCCCCTTTCACTCATTATATTTTATATAACGGTTGTTTCCTCTATTATACAAAATGATTGTAATTTTTGCACTTTACAATTTTGTTAACGTTCACATATTTTTCACTTGAATATGAAATTGTAAGATTTCATACAATAAAATACAACAACAATGAGGAGGAGATCCGATGACTTTAGATGCCATGTATTCCGCCGCAAGCATACTCGTTTTAGTATATTTTATTTATCAATGTGTTACGGATTAGAAAAAAGAGCCCTTTTTCGGCTCTTTTTTCTATGGTAAGAATACTATCCAACCAATTAATACTATAAAAATAATCCCGGCAATTACAGCTGGCAATAAATAAAAATGAGAAAGTATAACTATTCCATACAAAAGTATTACTGGAAGTAATAAATAGCGATTTGTCTTCCATCTTAACAAGAGTAATTTGCCTTCATCACAATATAAATGAAGAAACATTTTGTTCGTAAACTCATTCCAATAGTCGCGCGCATAACGGGAAATTGCAAATAAAGCAAATGCAAGAATAATAGCGGCGATCCATTTCGGACTCATAATAATACTGACAGTGCTTATACATACAATTTGAATATAAAATATTCGTGCACTACTTGTACGGAAAAATTCTTTTAAAAAGGATTCAACAATACGATAATCCGTTTTCTTTCCTAAAAACTTTTTAGAACGCGGAAACATCCACGGCTTTTTATTCGAACTACTCGGTTTAGCTGCATGACCACCAACTTGCATAATCCCACTCGTCCAG
Source organism: Bacillus sp. FDAARGOS_527 (assembly GCF_003812125.1). NCBI lineage: Bacteria > Bacillati > Bacillota > Bacilli > Caryophanales > Bacillaceae > Bacillus > Bacillus sp. FDAARGOS_527. Next base: position 1,411,474 of record NZ_CP033795.1, on the reverse strand, counting down.
CGCATACTTTCTTCTTTTTCTCTCTCAACTTCTTTAAAAAAGCAATTTTTATAATTTAATTTTTCTTTTATCAATATGATAATTAGAAACATTGCTAGACCGATACTTAGTATAGAATACAATGGATTTTTATAAATAAGAAACAAACTCAATCCAAAAAAGGATAGACTTATAGAAAATATTACATTTTTTATAATCCATAGTAACCATCGCTTCCCCACACGTACATGAATAAATCTCGTTAATAACGACAACATAAATCGAAATATAGTAAAGAATAGCCAAATTAATACGACTTGTATCTTCGTCACTCCAATACTTTTCATCAACACTGGTAACATCGCAACAACAACTACTACATTCGTTATTGCTATTCGAATAAACGTATATGTCATGCCATACTGGATTAACTTTTGCATGTGAGCAGGATACGAAATTAAAAATAAACTATCCGCTTGCTCAAAAAATGAGCGAACTCCTCTTGCATATGTAATCACATAAAATGCGAGTAGGCCTAATCCAAAATAAACCGTCTCTCCTATCGATAGTTCCTCCATCCATAGTGAGCGATAATAAATTCCCATAAATATAAGTGCCGGAATAATAATATATAGCGCAACCGTCCAATCAGTTATAGAACGTATGGACTTCCATTTGCGCCCCAGTTCATGGCGTAATCTTTTATAAAATTGTTTTTTAATCATGCTGTTCACGCCTTACGATTACATCAAAACAATCTAATAATGAACTTCCTGGCATTTCTGCTAACGTTTGAATTGCCTCTAAATGGCCATCTGCGACTAATGTACCTTGAGAGATGAGTAAAAATCTTTCGCAAATTCTTTCAGCTGTATCTAATACGTGCGTACAAAGTAAAATTCCTGCCCCGCGTTCTTTTTCTTTATATAAATAACTTAAAAACTCTTTCGTAGCTACTGGATCTAGTCCGATAAAAGGTTCGTCAATGATATAAAAATCTGGTTCTGTTAAAAACGCTAATATAAGCATCGATTTTTGTTTCATACCTTTAGAAAACTTTGATAAATACTCATGTTTATGCTTATCCATTCGAAACAGATGTAATAACTCTTCAGCTTTCCGTTCCCAGCTTCCGGCTTCGTTCTCGCGAGCTGCCATTAATAATTCAATATGTTCCCAAAGCGTCAAATAATCATAATATGTCGGGTGTTCTGGCACATATGCATACGGATTTTTCTTCTCGCCAAATGATATTTCACCATCCACATTTATAAGTAACCCGAGCATCGTTTTAATCGTCGTACTTTTCCCGGCACCATTTGCGCCAATAAGAGCAACTAATTCGCCTTGCTCAATCGAAAAGGCAATATCATGAATTGTTTTTTCACCTATTTCATATCCAGCAGAACGGATATTTACTTCTAACATACATTCCCCTTCTTTCCATTTCCAATACAAACTAGGAAAAGAATAACATATAACTATCTATATATCATTATAAAATATTTACTTTCATAGCAGGAATAAATATTTTTTAACAGAATACTTAATGTTTGATTACATTTAATTGGAGTGGATAATATGTCTTTTCAAATTCGTGAAGCTACGATAGACGATATAGATGCGCTTTGCTCTTTGACGAAAGAATTAAAAGGTTCCTCTATTTCCTATGAAGATATGAACAACCGATTGCAATTCGTACAAATGAGTCCTTTTGATTTTTTATATGTTTATGAGGAAGAAGAAACTATATTTGGATTACTTGGGTTTCGTATACGTGAAAATTTAGAAGATGTAACTCGTTATGGGGAAATTTCAATTATTAGCGTTGATTCTACAATACGCCGGAAAGGCATTGGGCAAGTATTAATGGATTATGCTGAGCAATTAGCAAAGAAGCATAATTGCATTGGCACATGGCTAGTTAGTGGAATAAAAAGAGTAGAAGCTCATCCTTTTTACAAAAAATTAGGATATGAAGTGAATGGATATCGATTTGTAAAACATTTTTAAACTACTTGTTAATTGAAAGGACTATAACTATGACAAACATTCAAGCAATTTTCATTGATCGTGACGGTACAATTGGTGGCGATACTACCATACATTACCCAGGATCCTTTACATTATTCCCTTTTACAAAAGTAGCTCTACAAAAACTAAAAGCTAATCATATAAAAATTTTCTCTTTTACAAACCAGCCAGGTATCGCGGATGGGATAGCAACTGTAGCCGATTTTGTACAAGAATTAGAAGGCTTCGGTTTTGATGATATTTATGTATGTCCTCATAAACACGGTGATGGTTGCGAATGTCGTAAACCAAATACAGGCATGCTGCTACAAGCAGCTGAAAAACACGGGCTTGATTTAACACAATGTGCTGTAATTGGTGATCGCTGGACTGATATCGTTGCAGGAGCAAAAGTGAATGCGACAACAATTTTAGTACGAACAGGCGCTGGATACGACGCTTTACATACGTACCGAGACAAGTGGGCACATATTGAACCAAACTACATTGCAGAAAACTTTGAAGATGCGACAAATTGGGTTTTAAATCAACTATAATGCAAATGAAAAGAGACGCCTTCAAAATGAAAGCGCCTCTTTTCATCTAATATTATTTAAAACGTTAATTCATAATGGAAATAACGATTATCTCTCAAATATCCATTTTCAGCGTATAATCGCTGTGCTGATAAATTATCAATCTCTGTTTGTAATTTTACACCTTTTGCACCATTTTCTAAGGCGAATTCTTTCGCAGCTTCTAATAATTTTTTTCCTGTTCCTGCTCCGCGCTTAGTGGCTTGTACAAACAGATCATTTAATATCCATAATTCTTTCATCGAAATAGAAGAAAATGATGGATATAATTGCGTGAATCCAATATATTCACCGTCTTCAACTGCCACGAAAATAACGGATTCTTTTCTCTCCATTCGATTTCGTAAAAATACTTTTGCTCCTTCTAGATCGGAATCTTGTCTATAAAACATACGATAGTTATTAAAAACTGATGCTAGTCCATCTAAATCTGCAATTGTTGCCTCATATATTCTCATTTTATTCCATTCCCCTTCCAATACTGTCTCATTATATCCGTTGCCCATTTAGGCTGTACAATTTCTTCTCTCGGCATAAACTCTTTCATTATTGGCTTTATATCCAATATAGGGGTGCCATCAATAGCATCTAACCCCTCAACAATAATTGATTTACCTTCTCTTTTCATTACCTTTACAATTGTTGCTCCTATACGATTCGGACGATTTTTCCCGCGCTGTGCAAAAATCCCTACTTTAGGATAATCATGATTATTTCTAGGATGTCTAGCAACATATTGAATTTGTTCATCAGTTACTTTGTGAAAATAAAAAACTACTTCAATATGAGAAAAATCTTCAATCCCTTGTATACTTTTTTCTGTATACATTTCCGTTAAAGTAATATAGGATTTTACTTCTCCCCACTCATCGTCTTTTATTTCCTTTCTTTCATTATGTACAAATGCGATTGGTTGAACTGAAAACATACGCATTCCCCCTTACATGTAACCACTTACATTATAAAATATTTTCTGAATGTTTTCCACATATACAAATTAGGTTACATAATATAATTATAATCTATTTTCTACGGCGAAATTAACTGCTTCAACTGCATGTATATAAGTCGTATCGAATATTGGAATGGATACGTCTTCCTGCTTTATTAATAATCCTATTTCTGTACATCCTAAAATGATACCCTGTGCGCCTTTTTGCACTAAATCTTCTATAACTGTTTTATAATACTCTCTGGATTGAGATACGATTTTTCCTAAACATAATTCTGTATATATGACTTCGTTTATTTTTTCTCTATTTTTTTCTAATGGCACTATGACTTTTATATCATTCTCTTTAATACGTGATTTATAGAAATCTTGCTCCATTGTATATTTTGTTCCAAGTAAACCAACAGTTTGAATACCTTTTCTTTTCATTTCTTTCGCAGTTGCATCTGCGATATGTAAAACTGGAATATGAATATTCTTCTTTATTTTCTCAATTACTTTATGCATTGTATTTGTGCAAATAATAATAAAGTCTGCGCCTCCCATTTGTAATGAATATGCTGCATTCCCTAGAATTTCTCCTGCACTATCCCAATCACCGCTAGACTGGAATCCTTCAATCTCTTCAAAGTCTACACTATTAATTAAACATTTAGCTGAATGTAACCCACCTAATCTACTTTTTATTTCTTCATTTATAATTCGATAATATTCAGCAGTTGATTCCCAACTCATACCACCAATAAGACCTATCGTTTTCATAACCACCCACCTTATACTATTTATTCAAGATAATCACGACATTTTATTATGTATATTATACATAATAAAACAAGACTTTACATTTGAAATATAAAGTCTTGCTTTAACTATTTCCAAGGAAATTTTATAAGAATATTCTGAAATTAATTACCTAATGTTTTTATAGAATCTTCATATCGATAATGAAAACATTCTCGATACAACTGTTTAATTTCATCATATGATGGCACACGTGGGTTATTTGCTGGACTTCCACTTTCAATTGCATCTGACGCCATTTTAGAAATAGCTTTTTCAAATTCAACTTCACCAATTCCGTATTCTTTTAAATTTGGAATACGAAGATCAAAACAAAGTTTTTTTATTTCCATCAGCGTGTAGTCGGCTACTTCTTCATCACAATAGGAATACAAATCTTTATTTAAACAGCGGCCAATCTCCGCTAATCTTTTTACCGCACTACCTTTTGTATATTCTAAAACTGTAGGTAATAGTATTGCATTTGATATACCGTGTGGTACATGAAATAATGCCCCAACTGGCCTCGACATTCCATGAACTAACGTAACAGATGCGTTTGAAAATGCAATTCCAGCTTGTAAGGAAGCAATCATCATCGCTTCTCTTGCCTCCATATTCTCCCCATCTTCATAAGCAATACGTAAATATTTCATAATACTTTCAATTGCTGAAAGAGCGAGTACATCTGTAAGTGATTGTGAAACTTTAGAAATATATGCTTCGACTGCATGACATAATGCATCGATCCCTGTTGCTGCTGTAATATGAGGTGGTACAGAACGTGTTAAAATCGGATCAATAATCGCTACTTGCGGGGTAAAACTCGGATGCTTCATCATCATTTTTACATCTGTTCGTTTATTCGTAATTACTGCTACACTTGTTACTTCTGACCCAGTACCCGAAGTTGTTGGAATTGCAATAAGTGGTAGCGGATCATTGTCTATTTCCCTATCCTTTTGGACATAATCTTCCACTTCTCCGCCATTTGTATATAACACCGCAACTGCTTTTGCTGCATCAATACAGCTTCCACCACCAAGACCGATAATAAAATCACACTTTTCTTCTTTACAAATAGTTAGCGCCTCTAACACGTGTATATTTGTAGGCTCAGCATTTACTTTATTATATGTAATAACAGTAATCCCTTTCGTATTTAGTTGTTGTATACACCTCTCAACATATCCTAAATTCTCCATAATTGTATCCGTAACTATAAACGCTCTTTTCCCGAATTTCTTGGATTGTTCCCCCAGTTTTTCAAGCGAATTTCTTCCATATAATACAGACTTCGGCATACGAAACTAAGCAACTTCTTGCAACTACTCCACCCCTTCTTTCCCTAATTCATGTTTTCGTCTATAAAATATCTATTTAATAAATCCCTGTTAAAGTATAGAACGCGATAACTAAAAATACAGCAAGCGTTTTCAAAACTGTAATTGCAAATATATCTTTATATGACTGTTTATGAGTTAATCCAGTTACTGTAAGAATAGTAATGATAGCTCCGTTATGTGGTAGTGTATCCATTCCGCCTGATGCCATTGATACGATACGATGCATTACTTCTAACGGAATATCAAATTGATGAGCCGCTGCAATAAACTTATCTCCCATTGCACTTAAAACGATTCCCATTCCTCCTGATGCAGAGCCTGTAATACCGGCTAAAATATTCGTCGTGACTGCTCCATTCACGAGAGGGTTTGTGAATGTGGCAGAAATGCCATCTCTCATAATCGCAAAACCTGGAAGTGCGGCGATGACACCACCAAAACCAAACTCAGCTCCTGTATTCATTGTCGCAAGTAACGCTCCGCCAATACTTGTATTCAATCCAGCTTGAAATCCTGTTACGACTCGTTTCCAATATAATAATAACGTTGTTACAATACCTATTATAAGTGCCAATTCTACCGACCAAATTCCAACTACTGCACTTAATTCTACTTTTCCAAATGCTTTCATACCAATTGTAGAAAAATCAAAACCATTCGGATACCACTTCGGTATCATGATAGTAAAAACTTTATTCATTACACCTACTAAAACAAGTGGTATAAAAGCAATTACTTGCTGTGCTCTTGTAATTTCAAGGCTTTTCAGTAACGGCATATCTTTTTGTTCTACTTGTAAAGAAGCTGCCATTTCCGTATTCCCATCGTTAAAACCAAAATATCCTTCTCCAGCTGCTTTCGCCTTCTTACGTCTACTCTCTAAATATAGTAAACCTAACGTAAGTACAAAAATTGCCCCTACAATACCAAGTATCGGCGCAGCATAAATGTCTGTTTTAAAAAACGTTGTAGGTATTACGTTTTGAATTTGTGGTGATCCAGGTAGCGCATCCATCGTAAACGTGACCGCTCCAAGAACGATTGTTCCAGGAATTAAACGTTTTGGAATATTCGCTTGTCGAAACAACTTAGCTGCGAACGGATATACGGCAAACACTACTACATACACACTAACACCACTATACGTTAAAATAGCACCCATTAATACAATTGCTAATATTGTACGTTTTTCACCAACTAACTCTATAATTGTCTTTGCAATTGAGTCCGCAATTCCTGACATTTCTACTACTTTCCCAAATATTGCCCCGAGTAAAAATACAGGAAAATATAGTTTAATAAAACCTACCATTTTCTCCATAAAAATATTCGAAAAGAAAGGTAATACAAAACTAGGCTCTGTCAAAAACACTGCAAATAAAGCAAAAATCGGTGCAAATAAAATAACAGAAAAGCCTCTATAAGCTACAAACATAAGTAAACTAAGTGCTAATAATATAATAACTAGCTCCAATTATACCCCTCCTTTAACAGAAGATTCAAACTTTTATTGATAAACTTCTACTACTAATCTTTTGATTCTGACATCCCTCCTCTTATTCATACAAATTTTTCATGCTAAAAATGTCTAATTATAAGTATTCGATTACATATGAAAAATCCCTTTAAACAAAAAACGATTTCATCATCATACGTTATAAAGGGATTATTAGTCTCTATATTTACTTCTTTATCAAACTATTTTCTAAACAAAAATGATGTAGTTCTTTTACATCATTTACGATATGAGTCGCACCAACTTCAGTCAATTCCGTTTCACTACCATAGCCATATAAAACGCCGATCGATGCAATTTCATTATGATTCGCGCCGATTATATCGTGCTTTCTATCTCCAATCATGACAATTTCTTCTTTATTAAGTTCTTCATTTGTTTGTAAAATATGAGCAATGATTTCTTCTTTTTTTATTCTTGTACCATCTAAATTACTTCCAATGATACCTTCGAAATAATTTGTTAGTTGAAAATGCTCTACAACTTGTTCAGCAAATATAGTAGGCTTTGAAGTTGCTATAAATAAACGATTTCCAGTATCTTTTAATTGTTTTAAAAGATTTGGAATACCCTCGTAAACATTATTCTCCAACAATCCACGTTGCTTTACATATTCTCTGAAATAAAAAACAGCTCGTTCAACTTCTCCTTCATTCATATTATATCTCTCTACAAATGATTGCTGGATGGGTGGACCAATAAATGAATCTAACTCGCTTATATGTAATTCTTCAATGCCAACCTTTTTTAATGCATACAATACTGAATTGACAATCCCTTCTTTCGGATCCGTCAATGTTCCATCTAAATCAAATAAATATGTTGTGTACACGTTTCAATCCCCCACTCATTTTACTTTATAAGTAACCTATAACAGATCTCCCCTCTTTCCCTTCTATTATAATACTATCATTATCTTTTTTTCTGAAAAATTACTTTTCCTATGTCACATACTTTCAGTTACAAAAAAAGATACATATGGTAAAGTGAAAAAGTTACAATTATTTTAATAGAAACTGGTGAAACAAATGTCAATTACGTTAATTTTTATAATGGCTTTCACAATTATTATCCATGCGGTTGAAACTAGCTCTTATAGTATTCGATTAGCTGGTGTACGTTTAAAAAAGATTGCCGTTGCCTTATCCGTCGTAGGAATGGTACTGCTTATTTCTAGAACATCTAACTTACTACAAGCCTTTTTAATCGGTGGTATTGTCGATGAAGCAAAACTAGATTCTTCTATTGATTTAGAGCATATTATACGTCTCGTTCTATTATCTGCTTCTATCGGTACATTACTTGCGATTATACTGTATCCAACTTTGACAAAACTATTTGGATACGTCATTCAAAATTTTGAAACAGATGGTTCATTCATTCGAATGATGAAGACGAATAATATTCAAAAGTTAAAGTACACAAAAAAATATGTACGCTTTCCAAAGTTAGAAATGATTCATAGACTACGCATTGGTGGTATTCCAAAACGTATTATGCTTATTAATATGTTTGCTACTGCCATTTATACAGCAGGTGTTCTTTCTGCCCTTTACGCTTCATTTCTAAATCCAGATTATGCAACAAACGCAAGTACAGCTTCTGGTCTTGTAAATGGTTTTGCTACAATTTTATTAACCGTACTACTCGATCCACGCATCGCTCTTTTAACAGAACGTGCTTTACAATCAGAGAATGGTGCTGAGTCTATGAGTAAAATGTACGGTTGGCTAATGATTTCTAGACTTTTCGGTACATTATTAGCACAACTACTATTTGTACCAGGTGCTTACTGGATTTTATGGATTATTGAACTAATACATTAATTTACTAGAAAGGTGAATATATCAATGAATATCCAAACAGAGCAACATATCATTCGCTTGATAGAAAACGACGAATGGATGATGGACGTATTACAATTAGCAAAATCACTAGAATTACCTGATTGGTGGATTTGTGCCGGGTTTGTTCGTTCTAAAATTTGGGATACTTTACATAACTACGAAATAAGAACAACTATACCAGACGTTGATGTCATTTATTTTGATCCTTTTCGTAAAGATGAGATATACGAACAATTATTAGAAAAGAAACTGATAAATTTGGATGCCTCTATCGCTTGGTCTGTAAAGAATCAAGCTCGTATGCACGTAGTAAATAATATGCCACCGTATTCTTCTTCTGTTGATGCTATTTCTAAATTCCCTGAAACAGCAACGTCTTTAGGGGTTACATTAGACGAAAAAAACAATGTTATATTAACAGCTCCGTGCGGCATTGAAGATGTTCTTTCCTTACAAGTGAGACCAACAGCTCATTTTCTGGAATCGAAAGAGCGTATACATATGTACAAAAACAGAGTTATTAAAAAGAACTGGCAAAGTAATTGGCCCAACATTACAATCACATATCCATAAATTTAAAAAGGTGCTTCTCATTTATAGAAGCACCCTTTTCTTCATTTCAAAAAATGTATGACTGTTTCTGCAAACCTATCTGCTTCCTCATAATGAGGTGAATGACCACTTTCTTCAAATACAATATACTTGCCGTTTCGGGCATCTTTATTAAATATTTCAATTTGTTTTTCACACGTTACTACATCATGTTTTCCTACTATTAATAACATTGGATTTTGTACATCTTTTATTTTTCGTAATAATGAAGTATGAAATGCTCCTTCTAATTTTAATCTATCAAAGTGGATCTTGGAGCGATTTGAAAATACTTCCCACTCTTCATCACTATATAAACTCTCGTCTGTCACATCTTCCTTGTAATTGTAAATCTCCATTCTATTTTCTTCTAGTTCGTCACTTAGTCTTATATAAGCGTCTAACAACTCTTCTGAACTAGCATTGCTAGATAAATAAACTAAACATGCTTTTGCTACTTCTTCTTTTCCATACTTTTTTAATAAGTCCGCTGTCTTTTGTAACAAAGCTTTACTTGTTAATGCAAAATCGAAAGTTGGTCCTTCAAATATTATTTTCTCTATTGAACTTGGATATATCGACGCATATAACAACGCTACATATCCACCGAAGGAATGTCCAATTATAGACCACTTTTCAATTTGTAATGATTTTCTTAATTCCTCACAGTCTTCAATCAAATCATTTAATCCAAAAGCTTCGTCTTCAGTAATTTCTTCTGAGCGACAGACACCTCTTTGATCTATCATAATTACATATAAAGAATCTTTTAAACGTTCCGCTTGATGAAATGAAAAATCGTAACAACTTTCTCCTGGTCCACCATGCAAGTATAGAACTGGTTTATTTTTAGGGTTTCCATGCGTTTCAACGTATAGCTTTTTTCCTCTAATATGCATGTATTTCCCTGCTTCTATCAAATTCGCCTTTATGATCATCACCTTCTTTTTTTACTGAATATTATAACAACTACTGTTAAATAATCCCTATTACATTTAAAAAGACGATAATCATTGCGAGTGGTGCTACAAATCGAAGTAAAAACGCCCAACAAGTAAATACTTTCTTTCCATAATTTCCACCTACAAAAAACTCTGCTTCTAATACCTTCTTTTCCATTTTAAATGAAACGAAAATACTAATGAATAGTGCACCAAGTGGCATTAATATATTACTAGATAAGAAGTCTACTGCATCAAAAATATTTTTTCCGAAAATCGTAATATCACTCCATACTCCAAATGATAACGCTGATGGTATACCTACTAAGAAAATGCAGAAACCGATCATCCATGATAACTTTGTTCTTTTTTCTTGTTCGCCATTTGCTACTGCTGAAACAACTGTCTCTAATAGTGAAAATGCCGATGTTAATGTCGCAAATGTAAATAGTGCAAGGAATACTGTTAAGAAAAACCCACCAAATGGAATTTGACTAAATACTGATGGTAATACGATAAATAGTAATCCAGGCCCTTCTGTTGGCTCCATTCCTAATGAAAATACGGCCGGAAAAATTGCAAGTCCTGCAAATAATGAAACAAATAAATTCAATCCAACAATTGTTATTGCTGATTTTGGTAAACTTTCTTTTTTATTTAAATAGGAACTATACGTGACCATAATCGAGATCCCGATACTAATCGCAAAGAAAGATTGCCCCATTGCGAACAAAATACTTTCTGAAGTAATCTTTGAGAAGTCTGGTTGTAAGAAAAACTTCACACCTTCCATTGCATTATCAAGTGTTAATGAACGAATAATAAGAGCGACAAATAAAACGAACAACGCTGGCAACATATATTTACTTGCTTTTTCAATTCCGTTTTGTACACCTTTTGATACGACCCAAATCGTAATGAACATAAAAGCGAAATGTCCCATAATCGCCCAAGCCGGATTTCCAATTGTTTCAGTAAATAATGCACCGTAATTTTGTCCTGGAGTAATAAGTTGTCCCGTTACTCCTCTGAATAAATAAATTAACACCCATCCACCTACAACACTATAAAACGAAAGTAGTATAAAACACGTTCCGACGCCAAGGCGTCCAATCCAGTGCCACCCTGTATTTGGTGCAATACTTTTAAATGCGCCAACTGCTCGTTTCTGCGTACTACGTCCAATCATAAATTCAGCTATAAGTAGTGGTAATCCAATTAATACAGTAAATAATATAAAGATTAAAAAGAATGCTCCTCCCCCGCTCTTGCCGGCGATATAAGGAAACTTCCATATTGCGCCAAGTCCAATTGCCGATCCTGCTGCTGCCATTATAAAACCTAATTTCGAAGTCCATTGCTCCGTCTGTTTCATCTCATTTTCCTCCTAATAAAATCATTTTATATAAATAATTAAATTTTATAGACCACTCCGAATAAACCCTCCATTTCTATTTCCATAAAATAAAAAAATGGCTCAACGTCTCTATATAAAGAGACGCTAAGCCATTTACTTAACGCGGTACCACCCTTATTGATTCCATTATGAATCCACCTTAGTAGTAATCGTTTGATTACAAACCTAATATCGAAGGTTAACCGTTAAGATTTACTAAGAATGTGATTCCGTTCCACCTTACTGCTCCTAGGCGAGTTCAGGATGTCATTTGACTATGTCACACCAACCCATAGCTCTCTGTACAAATATACGACCTTACTACTCCTATTCAACACATTTAAATATTTAGAATATATTTTCTTTTGAAATTAATATGAAGTATATCGGTTATATTAGTAACTGTCAAGGGACATATTAAATTTTAATGAGAAAATGCGGAATTCCTTCCCCTATTATTAAGGGATAAGCCTTGTACAGTCCCTTGGAAAAGCACTCGCCTCTCGTACGTTTGTTAATTCTAACAATTTGCAAACAACTCTCTCTAAGCCAATTCCAAAACCACCGTGCGGAGGACAACCGTATCGGAATGTATTTAAATAAGATTGAAATTTATCTGGATGTAATCCTTTTTCTTTAAAAGAAGCAAGTAACATTTCATAATTATGAATTCGCTGTGCCCCTGATGTTATTTCTAATCCTTTATATAGTAAGTCGAACGAATCAGTAATAGATGGATTCTCGTTATTCGGCATCGTATACATCGGTCTCGCTTCTTTCGGATAATGTGTAATGAAAACAAATTCACTCTTATATGTTTCCTTCACATATTTCCCTAGTAACTTCTCACCTTCTGTATCTAAATCCCCAATTGGCGATTCTTTCCGATACTTACTTTTCAAAATTTCTTGTGCTTGTAACAATGTAATTTTCGGTATTTCTGTAATAACAGGTACTTCTATTTGTAATAGTTGTAGTTCTTTCTCACAGTTTTTTGCTACTTGTTGAAACATATATTGTAATACATCCGTTTCTAATTGCATCACTTCATGAAAATCATTTATAAAGCCAATCTCTACGTCTAACGATATATATTCATTTAAATGACGGGAAGAATTGTGATGTTCCGCTCTATATACAGGTGCAATTTCAAAAACACGTTCTAATCCCCCAGCTACCATCATTTGCTTATAAAACTGTGGTGATTGTGCTAAATAAGCTTCTTTTTGGAAGTATGGAAGCTTAAAAACATTTGCTCCTCCTTCTGCCCCTTGCGAAACAATTTTCGGAGTAAATATACGTGTGAAATCGTTCTCTGCAAGGAATTCACTAAAACTATGAACGAACGTAGATTTCACTTTAAATATCGCCGCGATTCTCTCATGTCTTAATGATAATACCCGCTCATTAAGTAGCTGATCTAAGCCAACTTGTAACTTCTTTTTATTTATTTCAAATGGAAGTGGTTCTGCGCCATTTAATATTTTCACTTCGTGAGCAAGCACTTCAATCCCTAATTCTGTTTTCGAAGTCTCTACTATTTGGCCTACGACTTGAACAACACTCTCCACATCTACTTTAAATCCAGCTAGCTCGTTTTCTAATACGCATTGCATAACCCCTGATCGATCCCTTATTAATAAAAAACTAACATTTCCAAGATGACGAATCTTTTTTACCCATCCTTGAAGTAATACAACTTTTCCGCCTTGCTTTGTACATTCTTTTGTGAGTGAACGCTTCATTATTGACTCCATTATTTTTCCCTCCGGTAATTTTATATTTATTTACGTTATTGTTGTCATCGTCATCATCCACGGTCACTCACCTCCCTTAAAAGAATACAAAAATCCGCCCCTATAAATAGGGGCGGATTTTTCCGCGGTACCACCCAAATTGTCATAATGACCATCTTAGTCCTGATAACGGTAGGTACCGTTTGCTTTTACTAATTATCACGTTCAAAGCAACACTCACAGGTGTCTTTCTATCATGCAGTATCGCAATCTTCTCAGCAACCAATTGCTCTCTGTAGACCTTTGCATCATGTACTTTTCCTGATCATCACTTTTTATATTTACAGAGTATTCTATCTCTTCGCACTATAAAATGCAAGCACTTTTAAATATATTTTAATTTTTCAAATCCACTTTTGTACAATCTCCTCTAAAGCCATTCCACGTGAGCCTTTTAATAATACAACATCTTTTTTCGTTACTACTTTTAATACTTCCTCTGCTATCTCGGCTTTATTATCAAATGATTGTACTTTTCCTGCATGATAGTTCTTTCTTGCTTCTTCCGCTACAATTTTGGCTAACTCTCCATACGTAAATACATATTGAATACTATCCTCATTTAACATTTTACCAATTTCTCTATGATATGTTTCAGCTTTCTTGCCTAACTCCAACATATCCCCAATCACTATCATTTTTTTCTTATAGGCATTTAACTTCTGTAACGTTTCAATTGCAGCCTTCATGGAGGAAGGATTGGCATTCCATGCATCGTTAATAATCGTAAAACCTGCTTTAGCGGTTAAAAACTGAAAGCGCATTTGTGTAATATTTATTTGCTGCAATGCTTCTTGTATTTTTTCTGTAGAGACTTTGTAAAATTGACCTACAGCGATTCCGACAATCGTATTAAAAATATTATGTTTTCCATGTAAGGGAACATCGTACTGTATTTTTGAATGATTTAATTTAAAATGAACACCATATTCATCTAATTGTACGTTCGTTGGAAACAAATCATTTGTATACTTTCCACCAAACGACTTACTTTCTATACCTAGCGTATTAATATGTTGAGAAAGTAATGGCTCATCACCATTATATAAGAACAGTCCATCGTCATGTAATCCGTCTACAATTTCAAATTTAGCCTTCGCAATCTCTTCTCTTGATCCAAGCGTCTCTAGATGTGACTGTCCGATCATTGTAATAATCGCTACATCTGGCTGTGCGATTCGTGATAAATTTCGAATTTGTCCTTTTTCACTCATTCCCATTTCAAGTATTAAGAACTCAGTATTTCGTTCCATTTCTAAAATTGTTAACGGCAAACCGATTTGACTATTAAAATTACCTTTTGTTTTATGCACTCTATAAGTTGAACTTAAAATGCTTCCTATTATATCTTTTACCGTAGTCTTGCCATTACTACCTGTAATTCCTATTACTTTTACATTTATCTCTCTTCGATAAAATTGTGCCAATTGTTGCAAAGCAAACAAAGTGTCATCCACAAATATAATTGGAATCCCTTTTGGCGGAGTACCGTAAGACTTTTTCCACAAGGAAGCGACAGCTCCATTATCCATTGCTTCTTTCACATACTCATGCCCATCTTTCATCCTAATGATTGGAACAAATAAATTTCCTTCTTTCATGTTTTTGGAATCTATACAGACACCATGTATTTCTAAATGATGAAATGATTCGTATAACCCTTCTCCATCTATTACTTCTTCAAGTTTTTTCAAATTCATCTGAATCAAAGTATCACCTTTTTCCATTAAATCACATACTTACTGTTTTATTTACACATATTAATAAAAATTTTATAGCGAGGTGTGTATATGCAAAAAGCGATTAGTTTCTTTCTCCTATTGTTTTGCCTAATTGTAGTAAACGAAACATACGCCTATTCACCAAAATCTTTACCAATCTCTCAAAACTCTGATCAATGGCAAGTGAATATTGCTGAACCGAAAAAAGTAAACAAAAAAAAGCTTCAAGCTAAAAAAGATGAATTCCAAACTTATCAATTTTCAGTAAAAAATGTTGGAAACAGTGAAGTATATAACGTACAAGTCGAAGTATTCCGCAACGAACCAAAAACAAAAACGAAATATGAACTCTTCTCCCTAAAGGAAAGTCGTTTAGCAAGTGGAAAAACTGGATTTGAACACGCTAATTTACCTGTTGCTACAAAAGCAGATGAAGTTGATGTTATTATTACATGGCAAGAACACCCTTTCCGCTCCATGCGAAATGGTCAAAAAGTGGAGTCTAGAAAATTTAAAGAGCATTTTGTTTTTAAAGACGAAAAAAAATAAATGAAATGCGAATAAATTCACATTATCATTCATATAGCTTACTTTACTAGTACCAGTTCTAAGGCAAATTAAAAAGTCGTGGCTTATACATGCCACGACTTTTTATATTAATTCGTACTAATTCCTCTCGCTGCCCAAATACGATCGATATCAGCGGCATGTTGTCCGCCATATAAAAGAGCATCTGCTTGCTTAATTGCTTTCGCTCCATCACTGAATTTAGAGTTTGGTGTTAACGACCAGTGCGATTGTAAAATAATTTTCGTTGCTACATCACGACCAAATGCTTGCGCCATCTCATATTGTCCTTGAGCCCAAATTTCTCCATCATCATGTACTTCATTCGTAATATCTTTCGGATACACTTTATTATTATCTAATCGGCGTAAGCACGTCGGATCTGAACTAGAATAAGCAGTCGCATCCCATTCTCCAACACATGCTTTTCCGTAGCCTGTTGTCGATACTGCATCTTCATACGTAGCACCTAAGAAATCACCAAACCCTTCTCCCATCGCTCCACCTTCTGCAGAACTACCGAAGCCAGGAACTTGGTTATCTTGAATTGAATGTCCATATTCATGTGCGATAATACCTGCATCTTCTGCATCATCTACTCCACCAGTACCAAAGGTTAAAGCTTTCGTTGTCGGAGAATAAAACGAGTTGTCCGCCGTCGTTCCATTTACATTCACTTTAATAGAGCGATTATTAATATTTTTAAAACCTAGACTTTGAATGTAACGTTGTAAAGTATCGATATGATAATACGACATCACATCTTCAAAGCTATCATTTGCACGTGTATAGTTAAATTGTAAGTTTGTAGATTTCGTTTTTGCTTTTGAGGAAATCGTTACATACTCTCCAATTAAAAATCCTGTCCCATCTAAACCTTTTAACGTAACAGTCTTTAATTGGTTCGTTAATGCTGTTGAATCTGCATCATTGTTATCTTTTAAACCTACTTTACTACCGCTAGATACGACTGGGTTAGGTAAAAATACTTTTCCTGATCCTTCTGCTTTACGGTTTATATCAACCTTTTTAATTAACTTTCCATTTTCTGCATCAACAAATGTTTCCCATGCACCAAATGGATTATTAGAATGGACTACAACTTTATATACTGGACGAGCAATTCCTTCTTCAACAATATATCCAAATTCTTTCTCTGTAGGAGCCCATAAGTTTTGTTCACTTACTTCTCCAACATACGCCATTGATTTTTGTATTGCATCTTTTTCACTAATTTTTGTAGTAGCTTCCTTCACACCTTTAACAGATTGATAATCAGAAACAGCAAGTACTCCCTTTCCCTCTCCGTTAAGAGTAACTGTAATTTGTTTTGAAAATACAGGCGCACCATTCACAACTTGTTGGAACCTAACATATGAAGCTACTGACGTTTCTGTTGTAGAAATATATTGTAAGTCTGAAAGGTCTGCTTTTAATCCATACTGCGCAGCATTTTCTTTTAAATATTCTGTTGCTTTTTTCTGCGGCGAATAAGCTTCTAGCTTTACTTGCTGTTGTTTTTCCAATGCCGAAACTGTAGAAATTGTCCCCATTACTAACGGCACAGTCATTGCCATTGCCACCATTTTTTTATTAAACATAGAACCACTCCCCCTAATAAAGTAGCTCAACCTTATCCCATTACCACTAGGCAATCATTCCCCACAAAATGGGGGGATAAAAATTGAATCTACGAGTAATTCTCTATGAACAGTTCTATTACCTTTCCATTAAAGAGGCGTGAAAATTTCTCAATATTTATGTGTAAAGCGCAAACAATACTTTAGAAAGAAATTTTCTTGAGGTCCTATCGAATCGATTATGAAAAAATTAGCCGGATAAATATCTATCATACAAAAAAGGAAGTTGGAATGATTCCAACTTCCTTTTCTTTACTTAGTCGCGCTTAATTTAATACGAACTTTCGTCTCACCTAAAGATAGTTCATCATCTTCATTCGTTAAGTGACCAAATGTAAATTGTTTAACGAGTAAGTTTTCTTCCAACAACTCTTTATGATTCGTTAACGTTTGCTGTAGTTCTTCCTCTGTATCAAGAATTACATCTACTCGTAAATTAACAGGTAAATTCAACTGCTTACGATATTCTTGAACGGCGCGAATGAATTCACGTGCTACCCCTTCTTGTAGCAATTCTTCCGTTACATTCGTATCTAACATTACTGTATATTGTCCGTTAGTTGTATTAGAGAATCCAGATTTCGCAACTTTCTCTACTAATACATCTTCAGTCGTTACAACTATTTCTTCTCCTGATGCTACTTCGTAAACTGCTCTTTCTGTAGAGACAAAGTTTTGTACCTCGTCTTGTGATAATTGTTTTAGCCAGCCATTTACTGCATTCACATTTTTACCGAACTTCGGCCCAGCCGTTTTAAAGTTCAGCTTTAATTGATAGGACGTGTATTTCGTTTCATCGAGTTCAACATGGAACGCTTTTACATTTAACTCATCCATAACGATATCACGATAAGATTCCCAATCCATATCATTTTCATTATGCTCAAGTAATACAAGTTCCGCTAACGGCTGTTTTACTTTTAAAGAATGTTGATTACGATTACTTCTTCCAAGTTCAACAACTTGTAAAACTGCATCCATTTCCGCTTCTAATTTCGGCTGAAGTAGTGATTCATTTACAACTGGATAATCCTCTAAATGAACGCTACTTCCAGTTAAATTCAAATGAATATCTTCAGCGACAAACGGTGTAAACGGTGCGATTAATTTACTAATTGTCACAAGCACTTCGTGAAGTGTCTCATACGCAGCTGCTTTTTCAGCATTCATACCAGATTCCCAGAAACGATTACGTGATCGTCTTACGTACCAATTACTTACTTCATCTACAAGCGCCGCGATTTCACGAGCTGCATTCGTAAATTGATAATCATCAAGTGCAGTTCTCACTTTTTTCGTTGTGCTATGCAATCTTGATAATACCCATTCATCCAATTTCGTCCGCTTTACGTCATACGTTTCGTTCGGATTATACTCATCTAAATTTGCATATAAAACGTAGAAGCTATACACATTGACTAATGTATCTACAAATTTAGATTTTGCTTCTAATACTGTTCTTTCAGAAAAACGCTTCGCATTCCACGGAGCACTGTCAACGAGAAGTGCCCATCTTAAAGCATCTGCACCAAACTGATTTACTAAATCAACTGGATCTAGTGCATTCCCTTTACTTTTAGACATTTTCTGTCCTTCCTCGTCTAGAACATGCCCTAGTGATAGCACTCGTTTATACGGTACTTTTCCAGTATATAGTGCTGATACAGCTAATAAACTATAAAACCAGCCGCGTGTTTGATCAATTCCTTCTGCAATTACATCTGCTGGAAACTGTTCTTCAAATAACTCTTTATTTTCAAACGGATAATGATATTGCGCAAATGGCATCGAACCACTATCAAACCAAACATCAATTACTTCTGGTGTACGATTCATTGTACTTCCGCATTTTTCGCAGCAAACTTGCACTTCATCTACATATGGCTTATGCAATTCTAAGTCTTCAGGTGTCTCTTTCATACTATGCTTTCTTAAATCAACAATGCTTTTCGGTGCAAATTGATGATCGCAACTTTCACATTCCCATACGTTTAATGGTGTTCCCCAATATCTATTTCGGCTAATATTCCAGTCCACCATGTTTTCTAAAAACTTACCAAATCTTCCATGTTTCATATGATCTGGATACCAAGTAACAGTATCGTTGTTTTGTAAAAATGTATCTTTAATTGCAGTCGTTCGGATTAACCAACTTTCGCCTGCATAATAAAGAAGTGGTGAATCACAGCGCCAACAATGTGGGTAACTATGTTCATACTTTTCTTTATGATAAAGTAAACCTTCCTTCGCTAAATAACGAACGATATCTACGTCACAATCTTTTACAAATTTACCTTTCAAAAATGGTACTGCTTCTGTATATTCACCTTTCTCATCTACAACATGTAAGAATGACAATCCTTCACTTTGAACGACTCTATAATCATCCTCTCCGTATGCTGGAGCAATATGAACAAGTCCTGTACCACTATCTGCCGTTACAAAATCTGCTCCGATAACGTGGTAGCCATTTGTAACTTCGTTCATTGGAAATGGCGGCATATAAGATGTGCTTACTAATTCTTCACCTTTATGGACAGATAGTACTTCATAGTCTTCTTTTAATACATCTTGTACACGTTCTTTTGCAACAATGTATACATGACCTTCTTGTTTCGCTTTCACGTATTCCATATTTGGATGTACAGCGAGTGCAACATTTGCTGGAAGTGTCCAAGGTGTTGTCGTCCAACCTAGGAAGTATTCATTGTCACTATCTTTCACTTTAAACTTAACTGTTGCACTTAAATCTTTTACTGTTTTATACCCTTGGGCAACCTCATGTGAACTTAGTGAAGTTTGACAACTTGGGCAATATGGTGAAACTCTATGCCCTTTATACAATAATCCTTTTTCATGAATCGTCCCTAAAATATGCCATACACTTTCGATATATGGATTCTCTAACGTAACGTATGGATCATCCATATCTACCCAATAACCGATACTTTCAGTGAATTCACGCCACTGTTTCTCATATGTGAATACACTCTCTTTACACTTCTTAATAAATGGTTCAATTCCATACTCTTCGATTTCATGTTTACCAGAAATACCGAGTTGCTTCTCAACACCTAATTCTACAGGTAAGCCGTGCGTATCCCATCCCGCTTTTCTTAATACTTTATAACCAGCCATCGTTTTATATCTTGCTACTACATCTTTAATTGTTCGTCCAAGTGCATGACCTACATGCGGTAGTCCGTTAGCCGTTGGTGGTCCTTCATAAAACACAAAAGATTGTGCGCCTTCTCGATTCTGAATTGATTGTTCGAAAATGCTCTGCTCGTTCCACTGTTTACGAATACGTGTTTCTCTCCCTACAGCTGACTCTTTTACATCTACTTTCTTCATCTACAATCACTCCTTTTGAATGTTTTAAAGCACACAAAAAACCCGTCCCTATAAAATAGGGACGGGTTTACCCGCGATACCACCCTAATTCTATTAGCTCTTCACTAATAGCACTTAGCAACGTACTATCATACGTGTTCTTTGTAACGGTAGACATCCGTCCGAGCTTACTCATTTTCAGCCTCGGCTCCTCGGAGATGATTTTCAAATAACGTCTGCACACCGGCTTTCAGCAACATACCGGCTCTCTGGGGAACAGTACACTATTTTACTCTTTCTCGTCTTCAGATTTGTATACTTTGTTAAAAGCTATTTTATGCCATTTGGTAACCAATTGTCAACTAATTCGAAATATATATTTAATTATACCCTTTTTTCACTATTCTTATACAATTACTTTTCAAATTCTCGCAGTGCTGCTAAATTTTCATCATCCTCGATAAGTTCAGCGAAAAATCCCGACTCATCCTCACGAAGTACAATTTCAAGCTCTTCCTTCGCCTCTTCATTCCTGTTTAACTGTGCTAAATAACAAGCACGATCATATCTTGCTAACAAATCACTCGCATCCATTGTTACTACTTCATTTGTTATTTTTTCTGCCTTTATCGTTTGGCCAGCACCATGATATGAAGATGCTAAAGAAAGAAGAATTGCTGTTTCATTCGGATGATGTATAGAAGCATTTTCTAATACATGAATTGCCTCTTCAAACCTCTCTTGACTTTGATATATTTCTCCTAAAGCAAGAAATGCTCTACTTACAAATGGTGTTTGCTCCGTTAATTGTAAAGTAATCTTTTCTGCTTTTCTTTCTTCTCCTGCTTTAAAGAATACTTGTGCCTGAAGAAGAAGAGTATCGTAATCATCTGGTAACTCTCGAACCATTTGCTTCGTTAATTCTGCAGCATCCCGTAACCTATCTTCTTCCTCACACTCTATGAAAAGATTTACAAGTTGCTTGGCTACATCGTAATCCCATTTACTTTCTAATGATGTTTGCAATACATCTATCGCCTCTTTATACATCGCCACATTCTCATAAAATAGTGCAAATCGCTGCGCTGCCATACTATTTTTCGGATTTAACTGTAACGAAATTTCATATAAATCAATGATTGTAGTAATAATCGAAATTTCTTTCGCACGGTTTTTCATACGATAAAGAGCTCTCGTAAATATGGATTTCTTCGGCTGTTCATTTTGTTGACGTTCAATCCATCTTTCTGTAACTGCAGATGCAGCATACATAAACGCCATACTTCTTTCTGCCTTTTTTACTTTTAATATGTGAAGAAAATCTCGTATGTTAGACCATTTCTTATGTTGTTCTATCGCTTTTACATATACATCAAATATACGTTCATTATTTACATCTTTTTGTATAACCTTCATTGCAATTTCAATTGCTTTTGCATTTCTATTTTTCAATAATACTTTTGCATAATGATATAAAACTTCTGTATGCTCACTATCTAATCGTAGTGCCTCTTCAATCTGTACTTGTTCTTTATCTATTTCATCCATCGCTCCATACACATATGCAATCGCATCTAATCGCCATGTTTCAGGCACTTCGTCCACTAATTGTTCTAGTTCAGTCAGCAATTCTTCCTGAAGATTCATTTCTACTGAAAGCTGCGCCAAATATTCCATATTAATATGCAGCGGCTCTTCTTTCATCGCCTGAACCATATGACTTTGTTCTTTAGAACGATTTTCTTCTTTTTCATATATTTCCGCAAGCTGTAAATGTACACCGACGAAATTCCCATCAAGCTCTAAACATGTTTCATATGCCTGTTTTGCTTCCGTCAATTGTCCTAATGCCATAAGTGTTTCACCAATTCGGTAATACGGTAATGCCGTTTCCTTTTGTTCTATCGCCTTATTATATCTTTTCATCGCTTGGCCATACTGTCCGATAGATTCATATAAAATACCTGTATAACAACCGTATTCACTTACTTCATTTCTTTCTTTGTGTAACGTTCTTAAGAATGCTATACCTCGCTGCACAAATACCGTTCCTTTAATTCGGTTCACATATTCATCTAACGCGCTTGCTACATTATATTCGCTCTGCTTTATACCACTCTCTAACTTAGACAATGCTACTTTAAACCCTTCTTCACTTCCACCAAGTTCAACTTCAGCATCCCATAAAACCATTCCTGCATTCATAAGAAAATCTTGGCTCTTTTCAATTTGTTTTTCAATACCGAGAATATATTCTTTTGCTTCCTTATATTGTTCTCTTGCCATATAAACTTGCGTAAGTCCGAAGTGAGAATAAACATCATCATGATTTTCTTCTAAAGCACGAGTATACAACGATTCTGCTTCTTCCAGGCTATCATTTTGAAAATGATAGTCACCCAGTTTTACATATAGAGGCGCCTTATCATCACAATTCTCAATACCTTTTAATAAAATTTCTTTCGTACTTTCCTCATCCTTCAAATCAGATTCGTATATTTCCGAAAGTTTCGTATAAATGTAAGGTGCATTACTATCCAAATGAATCGCTACTTTAAGCCCTTTTATCGCTAAATGTAATTTCCCTAAATGATGCGCACATCTCGCTCGCTCATACCATACATGCGCCTCATTTTTATACTCTCTTAACAGGTCGTTAAAGATTTCATACGCTTCTTCATATCTTTCTAAATCTATTAATATTAACCCGTGATTCGTTAAAGTAAATCTTTCTGGACTACGTTCTAAAGCAACTTGAGAAAACTGCAATGCCTTATCAGATTGATCGATATACATATAGGATAACGCAAGGAAACTCCAAGCAATCGGCTGATCTGCGTCTAATTGTAATGAGGAACGAAAACTTGAAATCGCTTCTATATAACTCTCCTGCTCAAAAGCATACCTTCCGTTTATGAAATGATATAAAGCACGATTATTTTTCTTCTCAACACTCGCAAGCATGTGCCCGGCTTTTTCTAACTCTTCCAGGCGAATAAAGCACTGTGCACCATGTAATTTAACAAAATCTGAGTTAGGAAATTTCTCCATTAACTTTTCTATACAATATAAAATAAATTCTTTATCTACTTCAACATCTAAATGCTTAACCGTATATAACCACGTATTCGGATTATCACTCGTCCCTTTTAAAAACTGTACTAAGTCATGAATCCCCTCTTTATCTTGTTCATCCAAATGATCTGTTAAAGAAAAAATAGATTTAAAATAATGATGTTCTTCTTCATTTAAAAATGATAGTAGTTCCTTCTTTTCTTGCGGAACAAACGTAATTGCTAAACAACCTGTATAACGATATTTTTCTTGTAACTTACTATATTCCACAATAACTGGCTCTATAAAGTTCGGATCTTGAACATAAAAGGCCTGCAATGTATCATCATATCCAGCTAGTACTTGTACATGTGAAGCATGTTCAATATCTATACTTAATAATACGGGAATTCCTTCATCAATCAGTCTCTTATAATTCTCTTCATTACCTTTAAAATAACGATATTCATAACCTAATTCGTCTAAATAAGAAACAGTATCTGAAAACTTGGATCCTGTCATATCAAAAATAAACTCCGCTATTTCATCTTGTGTACGTTTTTCTCCCCATAATTGCAACATCATTTCTAAACTTGTCGGCACACAATAATTATCCTTTTGTACGATGGGAACGATCGGCAGGTGAACCTTTTTTCCATCTGGATTTTTTTCTAAATTATGATATAAAGACCCTTTTAAACTTTTTTCTTCTTTTAATAACTGTTGTAAATCTACAAGTTTATTCATTTTGTACAGTGCTTCTGCTCGTAAATGTACGAAATAAGCTTTATACGCATGATAAGGAAGCTGTTTATTTATGTTATCTATTACTGATAACATATCTTCGTACTTCCCTAAATCTAATACATATTTTATCTTTTCAAAATGAAAATATGGTACTTGTGGGAACTTTACAATTGCATCATCAATTAGCTGCAATGCACGTTTTTGTTCTCCTTTATTCGCATATAACTGTGATAATAAATAGGTAGATAACTCTTCACAATCTTTATGCTGCATACCAGCTATAAATTGTTCTTCTGCTTTCTCCCATTCACCTGTATGCATATAGACGTATCCCCATTTATCAAACACGGCACGTTCACTGTACTCCTCTGCTTTTTGCATATAGATTAGCGCTTCTTCATTTCGTTTCATTTCCAACAAACATCGTACTAAAGTAAAATATGTTTTCGCTAAAAGATCAACTTCAATTTCTTCTTTATTTACCTCTTCTAATGAGTCTTTTAACAACTGTTCTGCTTCAAGAATTTTCCGCTCATCAATTAACTCATCACAATATAAAGAGAGCGTTCTCATATTTGGGAATTTTTTATAGGCATAGCGAATGAGGAATGAACTGTATTGGTGCATAAGCCCTTCATCAGTAAGACGTATTAATATATCAAACTCCTTATGTGAAGGAATATTAGCAAGCCAATTCTTTACATAAGATAAAGTATTCTTTTCTTTTATATATGAAATTTCATTATTTATTTCCTGTAATCCATCTATAAATCTCTTGTCTTTCAAACAAGCATCTAACTGCTTAAAATCTAGCATGTATTCACCTCGAATATTTATTTATACTGCTACTTGCTTAGATTTTACACATCATATTGTATGTATTCAACTAAAATCTCCTATAATGGATAGTATTATTTAATATTATTCAAATTTATAACAAAATATAGTCAAAATGATTGTTTTTCTCTGTATTTTGTTTGATTATATGGAATAACGTAACATGTGGATCTTATTTTTATATAGCTGAAATCAGTACATAAAATTATATCGGCGATAATTCAAATATATCAGCGATTCTTAAAATATATCAGCGATTATACGGTGAATATCGACTTACCGACAAAAGATGACATTTTTCTCACTCATTAAATTTCAAATCTACAAAAACACCGTAATGATCACTAGGAAACATACCAGTTGAATTTAGTGCCGAATCCCCAAATATAGATACGTTTTCAATCGTAGGAAATTCAAATGCAGCATTTTCTTGTATCATAATCCAATCATATCTTTTTTCTTGCTTTACATCGTCTTTTAAATTCGGATTCTTTCTATAATCTAAAGTTGGTTGAGCTATCATGTTCTCTTCGATTTCTTTAAACTGAGCTACATCTATCCAATGCTTCCGAATTAAGTATTGATGCACCATTGAAAATGGATCATCATTAAAATCGCCACATAATAATTCATAATCACTGGCTCTGTTTTCAATCCAATTATTCACAGTGTTCATTTGTTCTTGTCTTATCCTACTAGATTTCCAATTTAAATGAACATTCGTAACTCCGAACTTGCAACCTTTATATGTAAACGTGATTCGAATAGCACAATAATTTGATTCCTCTATATCAGTTTCCCAAATTGCTTCTTCAGCTATAATAGGTATTTTACTTAAAAAGGCTAAGCCTTCATCTGGAGAATCAGGGTACTCCTTAAATATACCAAACGGATACCCTATTTGACCCGCTATATACTGTGCAACATTTTTCTTTGAATTCAAATTAACACAACTTCTAACCTCCTGTAGAGCAAGAATATGTGGAGAAATAGTTCGAATCTCCTCACAAATAGCTTCCAATCTCTCCAACCAAAGACTATCATGGTTCCATATATTGAAGGTAGCAATCCTTAATAAATTGCTATCTTTCAACATTCTATTTCACCAAATGTAATTTTCATATTCGGAGCATATACTAAAGAAGAATGAAGATGAAATGCCTTAAAAAATCGTAGTTCAGCTTCATATTGAGCTAGCGCATCATCATATGTTAATCCTCTGTCTATTAAACGTCCTATAAATTGCTGTTTATCACCTGGATTCCCCGCAATCCCCTCTTCCTTTAATGAATGATACAACTTCGCTTTACCATGATGGTGCATATTAGAATCTAAAAAGTTCACTTTATCACTTACTCTACATTCAATATTTTCCACGCCTAATTCACTTAAATATATCGGTATTTTCATACCAATATTTCCATCTTTTCCGCTTCTCTGTGTGTCACTTTCAAATAACTTCTGCAAAGTGCCTAACCTAATAAATTCCGATTGATTCTCCCCATCTAAAAAGTATGAAGACATATTTGATATCCAATGTGGTTCAAAACAGATTATTTTTCCGCCCTTTTTAACTGAATGTATCATTTTTTGTAGCATTGTTTCTGGAGTAGTCATATGTAATAAGAAAGCATGACAGATTGCTATATCGTATTTATCGTTCAGTTCAATTTCTGTAGCATCTCCTTCAAGAAATTCTGAATCATACGGAAGTAAACGAAACAACTCTCTCGCTTCCGCTATTAATGTTCCCCCGCTATCAATGCCTGTATACTTTGATCCTTTTGGAAGTAATGGCATTAATATTAAGCCTAAATAACCAATATCCACAACCGTAATCAACGATATGTACTGGCTTAGTGATTCTCCAAACTGTATTTACTAAAAAGCTTACATAATCGTCATTGTAATATAAATCTCTTGTATTTTTTAAATAAGTTAGTTTACTGTTCCAATCATACGTTTCCAACGTTTAACGCCTCCTTTTATATACAAAACTAAAGTTCTCTATATAATAGTCGTATTCCTACACTTTTCTTAAAATTTCAAAGCAAAAAGCTAGTGTGTTATTAAAAATACACTAGCTTTTTATTTGGAAGAAAAATTTAACAAGTACAATCACAATCAAAACAATCCGTACAATCTAAATCGCCACAATCTGCTTTTCTCTTTCTTTTGTTTCTCTTAAGATAATAATACAGTAGCCCAAACAATAGTATACAAATAGTAAAAGCTATTATTGCTTCTGTATACTTATTTTGAATCATAAAACCAATTCCACTTCCACCTGAAATAAAAATTAGAATTAAGTAAATCCAGAACATCTATGTAAATACCTCCGTTACTATATACCTTAAGATAATATCCAAATAACACTTGATGAAATAAATAACCCCATACCATTACCGCTTAATACACCAGTAGTTACTCTTAGTAAATTTGTGCTACTTCTCCATTTCCACTTTTGGGTAAATCCATCAATAAGTAACGGAATTTGAGCAGAAAATGATAGTATAATTGCAAAAAGAAATGAAAGTGTTATATAAAAATAAATTGGAAACATTAATATACCGATAAGCATGCCTGTACA
The DNA here is from genome assembly GCF_003812125.1 of Bacillus sp. FDAARGOS_527. Lineage (NCBI taxonomy): Bacteria > Bacillati > Bacillota > Bacilli > Caryophanales > Bacillaceae > Bacillus > Bacillus sp. FDAARGOS_527. The sequence goes on along the minus strand of NZ_CP033795.1, from coordinate 1,383,232 downwards.
ACGCGCACATAAAGGTATGTATTTTTGTAGTTTAAGAAAACTTCTATCTGATTTTCTATGACAAGGAATTTGTAAAATCATATTTCGAATCAATATAAATCCTCCTCTCTAAAAAGATTTTAATTGATTTTGAAAATTAATTATATATCCAAATAAAAAACAAACCAGGTTTATATACTAAACCCAGTTTGTCAGTTTATTACTATGTTACATCTCCTCAGGTGCCTCCACCCCAAGTAAACGTAACCCCTCTTTTAATACAACCGTCACAGCATACACTAATGCCAGTCTACTGTCTTTTTCGGCGTTTTCATTTAATATACGCACATTTCCATAATATTTATTAAACGATTGTGCCACATCTAATACGTATTTCGAAATAACCGATGGTTCATTTTTGTTGAAGGCTATTTCAATTACTTGTGGGAATTTATTAAGTAATTTTACAACGCTCCAGCTATGATCATCTTTTAATGCAAACGTACACGTTTCAAATTCTACGCTTTCTTTTCTTAAAATAGAGCAAGCACGTGCATGTGTGTATTGTACATATGGGCCTGTTTCCCCTTCAAATTTCAGCATATTTTCTAATGAGAATTCAATATTATGCATACGCTCATTTTTTAAATCGTGGAAGATAACTGCGCCTACACCGACTTGCTTTGCTACTTCTTCTTTCTGTTTTAAATTCGGATTTTTCTCTTCAATATTTTGTTTTGCAAGTTCGATTGCTTCCTCAAGTACTTCTTCTAGTAAAATAACTCTTCCTTTACGTGTCGACATTTTCTTACCATCTTTTAAAATGAACCCAAACGGTACATGTTCCATGCCGTCAACCCAAGTGTAGCCCAACTTTTTTAATACAGTGAAAAATTGATTGAAGTGTAAACTTTGTTCCGGGCCAACTACGTATAACGCTTTATCAAAACCAAATGTGTTTTGACGATATAGCGCTGCTGTTAAGTCACGCGTTGCATAAATCGTCGCACCATCTGATTTTCTAATTAAGCAAGGTGGCATTCCCTCTTCTTCTAAATTAACGACTAATGCGCCTTCTGACTCTTCAAGTAAATCATGTTCCTCTAAAATCCCAATAAAGTCTTCCATTAAATTATTATAAAAAGCTTCTCCTTGAAAATTAGTAAATTCCACACCGAGAAGTTCATAAATACGAGAAAATTCTTTTAAGGATTCGTGGCGGAACCAATTCCAAAGCTCAACAGCTTCTTCATCACCTTCTTCTAATTTCTTAAACCAAGCGCGTCCTTCTTCTTCTAATTCTTCGTCGTCTTTTACCTCTTCATGAAATTGAACATATAACTTAAATAATTCACGTATTGGATCCTCTTTCACTACTGCTTCATTTCCCCATTTTTTATAAGCTGTAATTAACTTTCCAAACTGTGTTCCCCAGTCTCCAATATAATTAATTCCTACAACTTCATAGCCACATTTTTCAGCGATATGTTTCAATGAATTTCCTATCATTGTAGAGCGTAAATGCCCCATTGAAAATGGCTTTGCGATATTAGGAGAGGAATAATCGATAACGACCGTTTTTTCATATCCAAAATGATTGTGACCGTACTCTTCTTTCTCCGCTAAAATCGTTTTTAATACTGTATCACTTACCGTTTCACGATTAAAAAAGACATTTACGTAAGGACCAACAGCCTCTACTTTCGCAAAAAACGGATCACTTAATTTCTGTGCAACTTCCTTTGCAATAATAGCCGGTGCTTTTTTATATTGCTTCGCTAATGAAAAGCATGGGAACGCTGCATCTCCGAATTCATCTTGTTTCGGTGTTTCAATTAAATCTAAAATTTGCTGTTGCGTTAATTCATTCGTAAAAATATTAGATAAACTTTCTGCAAACTGCTTTTTATAATCCATGCTACAACCTCCTTCATTTTTAAAATACAAAAAACTCGTCTCTAAAAAAGAGACGAGTTTGAACCCGTGGTACCACCCTTGTTGTTCATTACGAACCACTTTCCCGTTTATAACGAGGACAGGGGGCCTCGGCTTACTCTACTATTCGTTCAAGAAGCATCTCCGAAGTGCGCTTCATCTTTTTCTTCCGCACTAGGCTCACACCATCCCTAGCTCGCTTTCCTTCTAAAAAAGACTACTCTCTTCATCACAGACAGTATATTTAATTAATTATTGCTTATTATACATCTTTTCAAACAATTAGCAAGGGTCAATTACACCAAAGTGAAACTTAGCACTTTTTCTTTTGTATACGTGAAAATTGTGTTTTTCAAATCTAGAACTACGGAAATGATCTTTTAATACAACACGCTTTCTCGCCACTCGCTTCGCCTCCGCAATTGTTTCATCAGTAATATCATGATACAAAGCGAAATGTTTTAATCCTTTAATTCCGTCAGATTCTATGACAGTTTCTTCAAACATCGGATCGAGATAAACGATGTCATAGCTATTATCTTCACATTGTTTTAAAAATGCGAAGTGCTCCGTTTGCTTTACATCAATTCGTTGCATTGCTTCATCAATTTCAGAAACAGATGAAGACCATGTTTTCAAACCATTTTCCATAATATAAGCCATATACTCATTGCCTTCAAGTCCTGTTACTTTTCCGCTTTCACCAACAATATAACTAGCTACAATACTATCTGATGCCATCCCGAGCGTACAATCTAACACTGTCATTCCTCTCTCTAATTGCGTGGCTTGTACAAACGGATCATGTTCTCCGCGCATTAACCTTTTCACACGAAACATCGCTGAGTTCGGATGAAAGAAAAACGATTCTTCCGTACCTTTTGGATAAATAGCTAATCGGTTCTTCCCTACGACAAGTACATCTTGTTCATACTGTTCATGCAGCTTATGTACTGGTATGTCATTACGTTTAACGAAAGAAGCATTTAATTCTGCTGCTACCCTGTTTGCATAAGCTGTCATTTCTTTGTTCGTTCTTCCTGCTGTTGTTACTATCATTTTTTCACCTCTATATAAAGAAAAGAGGGAGATTTACTCTCCCCCTTCTTTAGCAATTCTTTTCGAAAGCTTGTTCTAAATTCGTAATAATTTCGTCCATAGTTGCACCTTCAATTTCATGACGGTGAATGAAGTGAACAACTTCTTTTCCTTTTAACAATGCCATAGATGGTGAAGACGGAGGAATTTCTCCGAAGTATTCACGCATTTTTGCAGTAGCATCTTTATCTTGACCTGCGAATACAGTTACAAGATGATCAGGTTGTTTTTCAGCACGAACAACCGCTTGACCTGCTGATGGACGTGCTAAACCAGCTGCACAACCACAAACAGAGTTTACAACTACTAAAGTTGTACCTGTTACGTTTTCCATAAATTCTGTTACAGCTTCTTCTGTAGTTAACTCTTCAAACCCAGAACGCACTAACTCTTGGCGCATTGGGATTACCATTTGGCGCATGTATTCTTCATAAGCATTTGACATCTTGTAATCTCTCCTTCAACTTTCATTCCAAATTCATCATATCACGCTCTATTAATAGGTGCAAAAGAAAGATAACGATGATTTCATTTTTTTGTAGGGATTTCACAAATCCCTTCGCGGCAATGTCCAACTGGGACAAGTTTTCTATTGTTAGCGATATAATCGTATACTTTACTTCCAAAACCAAGTACGATAGATAGCTTTATAAAAGGTACGGCAAACCAATAAGATGGAACGACCTTTGCTAATACATATATGCTATGAATGCCGTCATACCACTTATTATTTTTTAAAATATACAATCTTTGTTCCATCTTACTTTGTAGTTCTTGAGAAAGTTCATACTTCTCAACTACATCTTCATCTCGAAATGAAAAAAATTTCACCTTACCCTTTTTATCTAATTTTTTCGTACGTTCTGCAACCGCCGTACACATCGGACACCAACTATCATAGAAAACAATCATACATTATTCCCCTTTACGAGACTCCGTCATTTGTTTCCATACAGAACCTTTTGCTTCTTCTCCGCCTTCAATACGCTCTAACGCTAGACGTGCTTGCATTGCTACTTCAAACTCTGGATCATCTTGCGCTGCTTTTAATGCTGGAATCGCACTTTCGTCTCCTAGTTCAAATAAGAACATCGCTGCACGCCATCGTACTAATTTACTTGGATCTTTCAGAGATTTAATCATAACGAACATCGCTGCTGGGTCACCTACGTCTGATAAGCAATCACCTGCTGTACGACGAACACTTACAGAGCGATCTAATAAGGCTTTATATAATAACGGTAATACTTCATCACCTTTTACCATACCTAAATATGCTGTTGCTAAACGGCGAATCGAAACTTTTTCATCATCTAACGCCATCTTCAACACTGGAATATCTTCTTCAGTAGGATCCATTTGTTCTAAAGCTGCAAAACGTTTTTTCCAGTCAGCACCTTTCATCATCTCTTCTGTTACTTTATATGGCTCACGCTTTTGAATCGTTACTTCAACAGCACCTGCCTGATTTAATAATTCTTTAACCGTTTCATTTACACGTTCTTCCGGATAAGCAGCAACAATCTCTTCTACTACTTCTTTCCCGATTTCTTCAAAATTACCGTAACGTGTACTTTGTTCCACCCATTTACGTTCTTTTACAACGTTTGGTGCAGACATTTGCACTTTCATAATTGATTCTTTAAAACGGTCAGGTAAACCAACACGTTCTTCCGTCGTTCCATCTGTTAACTTTACTTGCATTGGAATTGTAAAGAACATTTGAACAAACACTTTCACTTCCCCAAAATGAGCAAGTTGTTGTTCTTCACTTTCTTCCACTACTTCTTCGCCAAAAACAGCACGAACTTGTTGTAATAACACTTTCCAGTCATACTTTGCATTTCGCTCCACTGCTAAAAAGTCAGCTACATGATATACACCTTTAATGCCTTCAATTTTCAAAATTTCTTGCACTTGCATTGGCGCTTGTTCTTTATTTTCATTTGTATAATTATTACGTGCTCCTGATGGTAATACTTCATTCAAAATAACTTTCATTGTATTTGGACTTGGCGTCGGTTCAATTGCTTTAATCTTCACGTAAATAACTCTCCTTTATTGCATGTTCTTAGCTGTATTGTAACATGTTATCACGCTATACTCCTACTCGGATGCTTAATTTTACTATTTACCTTTCTACATCGCCGGAAAGTTTCATTCATTCTATTTTCACCTAATCATTCCATAACTATAGTTAAAAGTATAATTGACAATTACATAAAAAGGGATTAACCTTAACTCATAAAATGACCGTGGTCATTTTATGAACAAAGTCATTCAAAGGTGGAGTGATAACAAATGAACAATGTCATAATTATTGGTGGCGGTATTGCTGGACTTTGCGCAGCAATTTCCTTACAAAAAATAGGAATAGAAGTAAAAGTATATGATAAAAACAATGAGCCTACTGTTGCTGGTGCAGGTATTATCATTGCCCCAAACGCAATGCAAGCACTTGAACTATACGGCATTTCTAAGAAAATCAAAAAATTCGGCAACGAAAGTGACGGTTTTAACCTTGTATCCGAAAAAGGTACTACTTTCAATAAGTTAATTATTCCAACTTGCTATCCAAAAATGTACTCCATTCATAGAAAAGATTTACACCAATTACTACTTTCTGAACTAAAAGAAGATACTGTCAAGTGGGGAAAAGAATGCGTAAAAATAGAACAGAATGAAGCAAGCGCCTTAAAGATAGTATTTCAAGATGGTAGTGAAGCACTCGGTAATATACTCATTGCGGCTGATGGTATTCATTCTGTCATTCGAAAGCAAGTAACACAAGGCGATAATTATCGTTATGCAGGATATACGTGTTGGCGCGGCGTAACTCCTGCTAATAATCTTTCTTTAACAAATGATTTTATTGAAACTTGGGGAACAAACGGTAGATTTGGTATCGTCCCTCTTCCTAACAACGAAGTATACTGGTATGCGCTCATAAACGCGAAAGCTAGAGATCAAAAATACAAAGCTTACACAACAACAGATTTATATAATCATTTCAAAACTTACCATAATCCAATCCCATCTATTTTAAAGAACGCATCGGACATTGATATGATTCATCGTGATATTATAGACATCACTCCAATGAAACAGTTTTTTGACAAACGCATCGTATTCATTGGGGATGCTGCCCATGCACTTACTCCGAATTTAGGCCAAGGTGCTTGCCAAGCAATTGAAGATGCGATTATTCTGGCTGAATGCATTAAAAATAATGCTCATTATCGTCAAGCATTTTTAGAATACGAACAAAAACGACGAGATAGAATTGAAAAAATCTCAAATACTGCATGGAAAGTTGGAAAAATGGCACAAATAGAAAGTAAACCTTTAACTATAGTAAGAAACGAAGTAATGAAACGTATGCCAAAATGGGTTTCTGAAAAGCAAACACATGAACTATATAGTTTTCATTTATAACATGTAACTATAATGAAAACTATAAACAGAATTATGACGTAAGATTCTATTTGAGATTATCTCTTAAACAGATATAATTGTTTTTGTTAGGAGTAGATAAAATGCTTAGAGAAACGAGAAAAAAAGAGTTAAAGGAACTTATATTCCTAAAAGCAGTACAGCTCTTTCAAGAACGCGGGTACGAAAATGTAACGGTTCAAGATATTACTACTGCATGTGGGATAGCGAAGGGCACTTTCTTCAACTACTTTCCGAAAAAGGAAAACATATTATTATTTTTAGGTGATTCTCAAATTGAGCTATGGAATGAAAGTTTAAAAACTTACGAAAATGTGGAACATCCAAAAGAAAGAATCAAACTTGTTTTAGGCGATTTACTGGATCGATTTACTGGACATGGTGATTTAATGAAGCATGCCGTCTTTGAGATTATAAAGTCAAACTACTTAGTAGAAAATGAATTAAAAAGTATACAACAGCTACAAGAAGGTTTGTCTTCAATTATTACAGAAGCGAAAGAGGCAGGAAAATTAAACAGTCAATGGGATATAAATATTATCACTTCTACTGTTATGAGCACTTATTTTTATACACTAATGTCGCATTCGCTACTACATGGAAATGAAATCATTGCGAAAAATATTCTCAATCAACAATTAGATGTTGTTTGGGAAGGTATTAATCAAAAGTGATAGAGGGCTATGTTACTAGACCCTCTTATTACGATGCCCCCTCCCGCCTTCTCTCCAAAAAGGTTATACTCTCAATCACAACTTCAGTTCTATATATTCTCTTGCCTTGTTCATCATCGTAATTACTCGTCTGAATACGCCCTGTAATCCCAACAAGTGAGCCCTTCTTACAATATTCAGTTACATTCTCAGCCGATTTTCGCCATACGACACAATTAATAAAATCTACTTGTTGTTCACCTAAACTATTTCGAAATCCTCTATTCACCGCAACACATGCTCGTGCATATGCGACGCCTTGCTTTGTGTAGTATAATTCTGGCTCCTTTGTCAATCTACCGATTAATACAACTCGATTCATCATAAGTTATACCACCTCACATATTTTTCTTCATTGTAAATAAAAATGTATGAAGGGTAAAAAGCGTAAAATAATATATTTTAAAGTAAAAAAGATTATTTTTTATGCTATAAAAGAAAAAAAGAAACCTTACATATTTTAAACATGTAAGGTTTCAAAAATTATACTTCACTGCATGAAATGTAATATCCTCCACGAGCCATCTTTATTTCCGCACGATACAATACTTCTTCTAAGTAAAAAGTTATCGGTTTTACTTTACTCTCAAATTTAAGTTGTTCATTACATTCAGCTGCATAACTTTCAATAGCTGAAGTAATAACTTCTCCCGATGGATACGTTAAAGCATCATCTAGTTCTATGAAAAAACTTTTAGAAAATAATTTTTTCATAATCCCTTTCTTCTCTTTCATCATATTCCATCCACTTCAATTTAAAGTTACCAACATCCATATTATACCACATCATCAATTTATCTTTGAAAATAAAAAAATCCTGCATTTTTCATGCAGGATTTTTTATTAGTCATTTTTCGTAAAGTAAGAAACGAAACGAAGAATTTCTAAGTATAACCAAACTAATGTAAGCATTAGTCCCATTGCAGTGTACCACTCCATATATTTCGGAGCTTGACTACGTACACCATTTTCGATTAAATCGAAATCTAGTAATAAGTTTAGTGCAGCAACTACGATAACAACTGCACTAATAATAATACCGATTGTACCGCCTTGGTGAATGTACGGAACCGTTACACCAAACATGTTTAGTAGAAATACGACTAAGTACATAACCATAATTCCAAGTGTCGCTGCCATCACGCCTGTACGGAATTTATCCGTTACTTTTACTACACGTGTTGCATATAACACTAACATTGCAAATAGAATTGAGATTGTTAGTAAAACAGCATTTAAAACGATGGAATCGCCAAATTTCATTGTATAAACCGCTGAAATACTACCTAACACAACCCCTTCTACTGCTGCATAGATTGGTGCACCAAAAGGTGAAATACGTGGGAAGAACATAGACGCAAATGCGATGATTGCCGCAACGATTAAAGCGCCAATTAATACTGGCATCTTCATCGTACCCTCTATCATCTGTATGTATGAATAGACAGACGTTGCAAGTAGCAAGATAAGCATAATAAACGTTTTGCCTACTGTTCCGCCAATAGTCATCGCAGAAGCACTTGCTCCTTCTTTACGGAATGCCTCTTTTTTCAACATTGGATTAGATGTTCTCATTTTTTCCCTCCTAAAATAGGTTCTACCAATAGTGTAAAGTTTTTCTCTTTACTTTTCAATATATGCAGCTTGTTTTTATTTTAATCCTTCAACAATGTCCGATAGTTCACTCCATCTTTCCATCGTTTTTTCTAGCTCTTCTTCTGTTTTCTGCTGTGCTTCAGACAATTCTTGCGCTTTCGTAAAATCAGAACCAACATTCGCAAGCTCTTCTCCAATTGATTCTAGCTTTTCTTCAAGTTCCGCAATTGTATCTTCAATAGTTTCCCATTCGCGCTGCTCGTTATATGAAAGTTTACGCTTACGTTGTTGTTTCGGTGCTTCTTCTACCACTTTTTTCTCTTTCTGCACTTCCGCTTTCTCAATAAGTTCTCTCGTTTTTTCCATTTCTAAGTAATCAGTATAACTACCTAGAAATTCGCGCACTTCTCCTTCTCCCGTAAAGATGAACAATTCATCTACTACTTTATCTAAGAAGTAACGGTCATGCGATACAGTTAAAACGACACCTGGGAAATCTTCTAAATAATCTTCTAACACCGTTAATGTTTGTGTATCTAAATCATTCGTAGGCTCATCCAGTAATAGTACGTTCGGTTCTCCCATTAATATACGTAATAAGTATAAACGTCTTCTTTCACCGCCAGATAATTTGCCAAGCGGTGTACCATGTGAATGTGGTGGGAATAAGAAACGTTCTAACATTTGAGACGCACCAATTACTTTTCCGTCTGTCGTATGAATGACTTCCGCGATTTCTTTAATGTATTCAATCATACGTTGATTTAAATTCATCTCTTCATTTTCTTGCGTATAGTAAGCGATTTTTACTGTTTGCCCAACTTCAATTTCACCACTATCAGGAGATATTTTACCTGCAAGCATATTTAATAGCGAAGATTTCCCGCTTCCATTCGCTCCAATAATTCCGATACGATCGCCTGGTTTCACGATATGATTGAAGTTGTTTAATACTGTTTTATCGCCAAATTTTTTCGTTACATCTTTTAACTCAAGTACTTTTTTTCCAAGGCGACTACCGCTAAGCGCAATATCAACTGACTGTTTTGCAGCTGGACCTTCTTGACCTTTTAACTCTTCAAATCGTTGAATACGTGCCTTTTGCTTTGTCGAACGAGCTTTTGCACCACGGCGAATCCAAGCTAGTTCACGGCGATATAAGTTTTGACGTTTTGATTCTTGTGCAAGTTCTTGTTCTTCACGAAGTGCTTTCGCTTCTAAAAACGTACTGTAATTCCCTTCATAACTATACAATTTTCCATTATCTAATTCGAAAATACGATTCGTCACACGATCTAAGAAATAACGATCATGGGTTACAAGTAATACCGCACCTGTGTACCTTGCTAAATATTCCTCTAACCACTCAACTGTCTCATGGTCAAGATGGTTCGTAGGCTCATCTAAAATTAATAGATCCGGTGTTTCAATAAAACACTGCGCCATCGCAATACGTTTTTTCTGCCCACCAGATAAATTTCCAACAGTTGCTGTGAAATCCGTAATTCCTAGTTTCGTTAATAACGATTTTGCATTCGCATTTGCTTCCCACGCACTCATTGCGTCCATACGTTGTTGCACTGCAAATAATTGTTCCTGTACCTTTTCATTACTTGGATCTTTTTCGATATGTAATAGCGCCTTTTCATAATCACGAAGAAGACGAATTAAAGGTGTATCACCATGGAAGACTTGTTCTAATACTGTTAATTGTTCATCAAACTCTGGTTGCTGTGATAAATAACTAATTGTATACCCACGTGAATGAGTCATATCACCTGTGTCAGGAATTTCTGCCCCTGCAATAATTTTTAACAACGTTGATTTACCAGTACCATTTACACCGATAATTCCGGCACGTTGTCCTTCTGCAATACTAAATGATAATCCATCAAATAACGGTTTCTCTCCATATGATTTTGATAAGTTTTCCACAGTTAACATTTTCATATTTGTGCATTCCACTCTTTCATAAATTGTTCAATAAACTGTTCCATATAACGATGACGAACTTCAGCCTCTTTTTTTGCTGCATTCGTATTCATTAAGTCTTTTAGTTTTAAAAGTTTTTCATAAAAATGATTTAAAGATGGGTCATTATTTTTTCTATATTCATCTTTCGTCATCACTTCACGAGGAGGAATAGTTGGATCATACATTAGTCTCCCTTTCGCCCCGCCATACGCAAATGTGCGAGCTATTCCAATTGCACCAAGAGCGTCTAAGCGATCTGCATCTTGAACAATCTTCCCTTCAATTGACTCCACTTTACCGCCATGACCACCTTTATAAGACATATTGGCGATAATATGAAGAACATGCTTACTTTCCTCTTCTTCAACATGTAACTCTTCTAACCAATCAGAAACTTTTTTCATTCCTGCTTCTTCACTTTCATTTAACTTCTCATCTGCCACATCGTGAAGTAATGCTGCCATTTCAATTATAAAACGATTTCCTCCTTCTTGCTCGGATAAAGAAATCGCCAGTTTATGTACACGCTCAATATGATACCAATCATGCCCACTGGAATCTTTTTCTAAAATATGTTTTACAAAAGTAATTGTTTTTTCTATCTTTTCTTGTTTTGTCATTTTATCTTCACCCAGTTACTTATTGTAACACGCCCGCATTTTTTCATCACATATTTTCTTGTCCGCCCATACACTAGGTGGTAGGCATCATCATGAAGGAGGAATAAATATGTTCTATAATAATCAACCGCCTTACCCACAACAACCATTTTACCCTCAGCAACAAGAACAAAGATATACAGAACAATATGAAGAACAAGAGCAACAATATGAACAAAATCCATATGCAGCGCCACAAACTCAAGAACAACAATTTCAACAAAATGCATATGACACACGTCCAAGTTACGAATATCCTCAAAATCCATATGCAGTACCACAAACTCAAGAGCAACAATTTCAACAAAATCCATATGTAGCACCGCAAACTCAAGAACAACAATTTCAACAAAATCCATATGTAGCACCGCAAACTCAAGAACAACAATTTCAACAAAATCCATATGTAGCAGCACAAACTCAAGAACAACAGTTTCAACAAAACCCATACCAAACTCAGCCACAACAAACTCAAGTACAACAACAAATGTATCCACCAAACTACGACGCACGTGTCTCACCACCTAAACCGCCAACATTAGATATTACACAACCACAAATTTTACCGCCTGGACCAACACTGGATATTACACAGCCTCAAATTTTACCACCTGGACCAATTACAGAACCAACGCAACAACAGATTCAACAAGTTGTCGGTACACAGTTCTTACCTTTAAAGAAACCTGTACTAGATTTCGTAAAACCTTGGGTAGATTATGGTTTAAATGAAGCGAAACATACATCACACAAACACGCTTTAACAGAAGTTGCTGCGATTATGTTTTTAGTTGGGAAAGGATTTAATCCGACAATTGCGCATTATATTGTAGAATCTTGGGAGAAGAATGAGCAGTTTTAGTTTCATTCATTTTATGCTATATAAAAAGATAAAAGTGCCACAAATGTCTGCTGTACAAACATTTGTGGCACTTTTTATTTTTCACGTTATATCTTTTCTAAAATAGTATTAAATTAATCTTGTCTTCCGCTCTTCTATCCGAATTACTTTTCCACTTTGATATACAAATGATTGTTCACCAAATCCACTTTTGGGTGGTTCTATTAGCTGAACCTGACCATTTTCAACAATATATATTCCGTTTATTTCTAAATCAATTTCAGCTGTCATTTCAACAAGATTTTCTTTTCTAATTCCCACCAAGATTACTCCCATATGTTATTATTACTTTGTCGAAGTAAGTGGTTTTATTCATCCACTACGCGAGTAAAGGTGTGAAAATTTTTGAGTAATATGAATAAAAGCCGAATTGAAATTCTAAAAATGAAAGCAAAAAGAACTGGTAGTAGAAAAGAACTCGTAGACGAACTTTCTAATATTGTTACAGTTTCTATGGACTCATTTATGGATCCAAAATCTAATGATTTATTTTGTAAAGACTTATTTAACACGCTAACACAAACTTCAAACATAAAAAACTTTGGTAGCACTAATTATGAAGAAAACAGAAGACTATCAATAGTACTGTTAAAAGAAACAGCTAAAACCATTAAATTTCCAGTTGATCAAGGGAGACTCTTTTTCTCTAAGGGTGGTAAAATTGAAGCAGTTAAACTGAACATTGGTGAAGTATTTGAGAATTTAGAAGCGTTATCAACCATATCAAAATTTCTAACTGGATATGCAGATTTTGTATTAGTTGGGGATGATTTAGAATTCGGGATCGTTATTGAGCGCACTGAATATCACTACGAATTCAGTATGTGGGGCGTATCCACAATATGAAATACGAAAATACAAAAGACCACTTCAAAATGAGAGTGGTCTTTTTATTACTTTATCTATCAACCTTTTCAAATGATTCATATCAACACTTTCTTTTAAGACCTTTTCTTCCTAGGCCCTATAATCAATTTAATCGCCGTTCTTTCTTGATCATTAATAGTAACCTCTTGAAATGCTGGAACAAAGGCTAAGTCAATACCACCTGGAGCAACAAATCCTCTTGCGATTGCAATTGCTTTAATCGCTTGGTTTAATGAACCCGCTCCAATCGCTTGAATTTCTACATTTCCACTTGTTCTTAGTACACCTGCTATTGCACCTGCGACTGAATTGGGGCTTGATTTTGAAGATACTTTTAATATATTTTCCATGTAAGTTGCTCCCTCTATTATTTAATTACTCTTTTGTTACCGTATAAAATATTTCAACGTATCTTTAACTACTATTCACACCAAAAGCAAACAATACTACATATGTACATTCATTCGATACTTTTTCTCTTCTTCCTGCCGTGCTACGTAAATAAAGGTCAACGACTCCAAACCTTATATATACAAATATTTAAAAGACATAAATTCACTTAAACAATCACATCATTGTAACTGAAAATACTCGTTTTACTTTTGCAGGTGCAATTACAGTATAAAAAGCATTCCTGCTACATTTCAAGAATTCTCTACCAAATACTTAACCTTTGTACCTTTTTGTTAATCTAATAAACATGAAAAAGCACCGAACTTTACTACTACAAAAGTTCGGTACTTTTTTTCTCATTCTTTCTTATTTCTCCACATAAACCGACTTAACGATTGTACGATTATATGGTTGTCCTTCTTTATTCATCCCTTTTATATCCATCGTAACGTTATATACTCCTGGTTGCTTTATGTCCTTCAAAGCACCAGTAAATGTATTGTTATTCACATTTTGTAATTCATTATATTCAGAGACTAGTTTCCCTTCTTTATTCACGACTCTTACTGTTATGGAAAGATTTCCTTTCATTTCAGGTGCCACAGGTGATTTTTTCAGTTTATACTCAGATTTATTTGCTTTTACTTTTGTAGGCATTTGAAGAACAAATGGTGCGCCAGTCTTGTAATCGCTTACAACTAAATATGCATCTTTCGACTGCTTCGCCACCATTTTAACTTTCCATTCTCCTACATCCATTTTATCAAATTTAAATGTTTTAATTGTCGCGCCACCAAAGAAAGATTCATCTTCACCAGTAGTTATAACACTATCTTTATTTGTATACACTTTTCCTTTTGGTGATATCATTTGTACTTCTACATCCGACGAAGCAGTTAATATTGAAACAATTCCTTCTGCCTTTTTATCAACCGCAACAGTTTGCTCTATCCACTGATTTTGTGGCAATTCTCCGCCTAAAATGTTTTGGTTTGAAGTTGTATTTAATGGTTCTATGTTTTCATTTGAACTAGTGCTGGATGCTACTAAATCTGGTACGGCTACATTTGACGTACGTAAATATGGTTCAATTCGTGAGAACACAGCAGATCCTTTTCGTATATTATCATGATCAAATCTAGAATCTGTAAATAAATGCGTTCCATACGGCAGCTTAGCACTCCACTCATTTACTAGTCCATCATTTGAACCGTATGATGACAAATATAATCCACCCATTGATAACGCCGAAAATACAGGGCCCCAGCTAGTCCCAGTAACTGTATAATAACGGTTTAATTTAGCTGCTGGATTATTATCAATCGTTGAACGAAATTTTGCCATTTCGCCCATTTGTAATGAATACGTACCATCATCTTTTTGACCTAATATAGAAGCAAGCCATCCTGCCCACCAACTATATGATAAATCCGCTAAGTTCGATCCATGATGTGGCGTCGCAAGTGTAATAACATTTCCGACAAATCGATTTGCCCCATATCCTACTAATGCAGCTTGTGTATCGATACCACCTTTACTATGTGCTACAATATTAACTTTTTTACCGAAATGATTATATATTTCTTCTAATTTTTGTGCCAACAATTTTCCATTATCCCACTGACTAGCTGACCCTTTCCCAGCAGCATCATATAATTGTATGAATACTGTTTGATAGCCTGCTTTCAAAGCATAGTCATACATATCATTCATATCGTGATATACTGTCTTTCCATACCAACTATCAGCATTACCATTCCTTCCTTGCACAAAGAGAATTGGAGGCTTACTTTCATCATAATTAGCAGGTTTTTGACCTAAAAACCATTCTCCAGGTGTAAAGACTTCTTGATCTGGAAAGCCTGTTTTAAGCTCTTTTACAACTTCTGCTCGCACATTTGTGCTAATCATTGGAACCATGATAAAAAATACAATTAGTAAGGCAACACATCTTCTCATCAATCGCATGTTACTCCCCCCACTTTTTTTGAAAGAAGGTGCTCGTTGTAATATTTTTTATCTTCTCTCTTAATACTAGATAATCTTTGTACTTAAACAAGACCCTGTCCCTATTCTTAAGAGATTACTAGTCCCCCTTCTTCCTTAACACACGTTATTCTCTTTGTTTCTATCTCTTCCTTTTGAGTGAATGCTACAAAAAAGTTTCTCAACAATTGTTAACTTTACTGAATCTAATATCCCCCAATTATTATTGTTTATATAAAGCATACAAATCTTGAAAAAACTTTAGTAAAAAAACACTTTATTACCAGCCAGTTATAAAAAAAGGTAATGAAGATATGTACTTTTATTTAATTAAATACAAACTAAACAAAATAGACGCTTATCTTATAAGAATTTCCTACCATTAAATATTAAACTGAAATTTCTGAATATAAAATAACATTTCCAGAAACATATATTATGATAATTTTCGCAGACTTGAATTAAACTTTTAGAAGTACTAACCTATCGGTGAGCAGAAGAAAATTCTGTAAAAAGAAAGGAGAATGCTTTATGATGACCGATTTACAAAAGGAGTTTTTTAAACGGTTAAAAATTCCTGCAAAAGAAATAACATTTGATGATTTAGATGCAATTCTCTTAAAAATGGGATTGATTCTCCCCTATGAAAATCTCGATATTATGGCTGGTACTATTAAAAACATCTCAAAAAATAACTTAATAGAAAAGTTACTTATTCAAAAACGAGGCGGTCTTTGTTATGAATTAAACTCCTTATTGTATTACTTTTTAATGGATTGTGGATTTCAAGTATATAAAGTAGCTGGTACTGTTTATGACCTTTATGATAATAAATGGAAACCCGATGATGGTCATGTCATTATCATATTACATCATAATAATAAAGATTATGTTATAGACGCCGGTTTTGCCTCTCATCTACCTTTACATCCAGTCCCTTTTAACGGAGAAGTCATCTCTTCTCAAACGGGTGAATATCGAATTCGCAAACGAATTACCCGAAAAGGTACACACATTTTAGAAATGAGAAAAGGAGCTAACGGGGAATCTACAAATTTCTTGCAATCTGAACCTTCAGATGAATGGAAAATAGGCTATGCCTTCACTTTAGATCCAATAGATGAGAAAAAGGTGAATAACATTCAGAAAGTCATTGTAGAACATAAAGAATCTCCTTTTAATAAAGGGGCTATCACTTGTAAATTAACTGATTATGGTCACGTATCATTAACAAATAAAAATTATACAGAAACCTTTAAAGGCACCAAAAACAAACGACCAATAGAATCAAAAGATTATGCTCGCATTCTTCGTGAATCTTTTGGAATAACGCAAGTAAAATATGTAGGAAAAACACTTGAAAGAGGATAGTTGATTAGAAGTATTTCATAATAAAGCAGATTCCATATTTAGAATCTGCTTTATTTTATATTTTGTTATAAAGAAATTTGTTTTGCTCTTACCCTTTAATTTTCAATGATATACTCATCATCATATTTATCGTATTGGAGCCCTGACCCTATTTTTGATTCCGTAACTTGATCTCTTAAAAACGGTGCAGCTTCCATTTTGCTAGTTGCAATTTCAATTCCATATTTCTTCGTTAAATGGGCTAATTCTATTAAAAACCACTCTCTTCGCAATGTAACTGGAATATCAAATGTCCTTCTTTTCATATATAATAGCACCTCTTTAATTTTCATAACTTAAAAATATCACTGCATGCACGTATGAAAACTAGTTTTCATCACTAACAGCCAATGAAACATTATAGTATATGCATGTCCATTTTAAACGTGCTATTAAAAAAAGAACACTTCAGTTTACATAAAATAATTATGTATTAGTAGAAAGAGGCTTGTCCTCCTCTTTCTACTGTAGAGATTTAAATTAAGAACATCTTGGTACACCTAAAGCTAAGAATAAACCTGCTACTCCCGCAGTAATCGGTACTTTTAACGTAATAACATCGTCTACTTTCGTTACTAAAAAGAAAGCATTACCTTCTTGTAATATACAAGTTACCAACAATTGGAATTCCATTCAAATCCCCTCCTTTCAATCTATATATTATACTTTATGGATTTTATTCAAAAATGTAATAGGAAATACATCCATTTTCCTCTATATTCAAATAAATGTTTATCAGTCTATTAAAACTACTAATTTTATATAAATCGTGTAATACCCCATAAATTCCTATATAATTAGCAATGAAAATCTTACAAATGGAGGTATAAAAATGGCGACTTTGAGTAATATTGGTGCAGCTTTATTTTTAATTGCTTTTATTCTTTTAATCTTATGTATTATTTCATTTTTTAGGAAAAATGGAAAAGCAACACAGTATGGTCGTCCTACTGTTATTCTTTTTATGATTTCGATTATATTGATGGTAACTGGCTCAACAAATTCAGAACATCCAGTCATCGAATTTTTTACTATTTTAAGTTTCATTTTATTTATTTTCTTCCTTGTACTAGCAATCTTATCTGTAATTAAAAAGACAGGTGTAGCAAAAAAACAATTTATTATCACTGCTATTTTATTTGTTATTTTTGGTGCGTTATCAAGTATTTCAAATCCTACTTCTGAAAAAACGACAGCAACTAGTAAAAAAGTTGCTTCTAACACTACAGAACAAAAAGATAGCGACAAAAAAGAACTAGAAAAAAAAGAAGCAGACGAAAAAACTCAAAAGCAAGAAGATGAGAAGCGTCAAGCCGAGGAACAAGCTCGTAAGCAAGAGGATGAAAAACGCCAGGCTGATGAACAAGCTCGTAAACAACAAGAAGAACAAAAACGTCTTGCTGATGAACAAACTCGTAAACAACAAGAGGAACAAAAACGTCTTGCTGATGAACAAACTCGTAAACAACAAGAGGAACAAAAACGCCAGGCTGATGAACAGGCTCGTAAACAACAAGAAGAACAAAAACGCCAGGCTGATGAACAAGCTCGTAAACAACAAGAAGAGCAAAAACGCCAGGCTGATGAACAAGCTCGTAAACAACAAGAAGAGCAAAAACGCCAGGCTGATGAACAAGCTCGTAAACAACAAGAAGAGCAAAAAACACAGCAAACTCAAACACAACCTGCTTCAGGAAATACTAGTAGTGCATATTACAAAAATTGTGCCGCAGTTAGAGCTGCTGGGAAAGCTCCCCTATATAAAGGACAACCAGGTTATGCCTCACATCTTGATCGTGATGGCGATGGAGTCGCATGTGAAAAATAGCAATAAAAAAGAAGCTTCTAGTAAGCTTCTTTTTTATTATTACGTATAAGATCTAATTACTCTTCCATTCTTTTAAGCCCTATATCAATTCAAAATGGCATCTTATTTTTTAAATACTTGTACTATTAACCATTAACTGGAGCAATACTCCAATTAATGATTTCAATATTTTTCACCTCCACTTTCCCTTTGACAAGAACATGTGGAATTAAGTGAAACATCCCAAATCTTCTACCCTTTTCATATTCCTCCCTGTAATATTCTTTGGTGCAGATATTTAATTGCTTTAATTCTCTATATTCATTAAAGTTGATGATTTCTATTTCGCATTCTTTTAATTCGCTATTTGGTCCACCCCAATTATGCTTTGAGTACTTGTATATTGCCATACACTGACCCTTCAGTGCGCTAATAGGAACTTTATAAAACAGTTTATTTGTATGAAGGTTTATTCCTATTTCCAGTGATACTTTATAAATCTCATAGGGATGTAATGGTAAAAAATGCACAACATCATTCCATAAACATTCTAGTTTTGGTATTTTACGTGTTAATAAGTTCTCTCTTTGAGTATGATCTTTATATTTTTGGATATACTCACGATATAAATTTGGATATACCCTTTTCAATTCATTTAATGGGATTAAATATTCTCCTTTTAGTTCTTCTGGTACCATATGATAAACATATTCCATAAAAACCTCCTATAAAAGATATACTTCCTATCCCAAAATTCTTCGCCATCTTTTCTATAATGTCCTCTGTTGAAGAATAATCCTATTATTCTCAAATCAGACACATAATAAGTGATTTCAATCACCACGTTGTTTTTCATTTATCGCTATTCTTAATTTAGATATTACATTTAAACTTTATGGAGGCATTCATATGGAACATACATTTACTGAAACTTCTATTGTCGGTGAGATTGTTACACAGTTTCCGAAAGCTAGTGATCTTTTTAAATCCTATAGAATAGATTTTTGTTGTGGCGGTAATAAGCCACTTATTGATGCAATTCATGAAAGAAATTTATCAGCTACTGAAGTAATTACAGAGTTAAATACGCTTTATCATAATACGAAACGATTAAATGAATCTGAAATTGATTGGAAAAATGCTTCTTATCGTGAATTGATTGATTATGTAATTCATAAGCATCATCGTTATTTAAATGAAGAGTTACTACAGTTAAGTCCTTATGTGACGAAAGTATTACGTGCTCATGGAGCAAATCAGCCGCATTTAGCTAAAATTCATAAGCTATTTCATGAACTTAAAATGGAATTAGAACAGCATTTAATTAAAGAAGAAACAGAAGATTTCCCATTAATTTTAGAATTTGAAAAAAATCCAACTGATGAAAACTATGCAAAGTTACGTAAAGTAGTAGATGAACTAGAAAATGAACATAACCACGCTGGCAACATTATTAAAGAGCTTCGTAAAGTTACACATGACTTTACTCCTCCAGAAGGAGCTTGCGGCACTTATCGACTTGTTTACAATCGCATTGAAGCGTTAGAGTCTGATTTATTTGAGCACATTCATGTAGAAAATAATATTTTATTTCCACGTGCCATTACGAGAGCGTAAATAAAGTGCAGGACATGAGTATACATACTGATGTCCTGCTTTTTCATTTTGCGAAACCTATCCACATCACCCTCACATAAATCCGAATTTTAACAATTTGTGAATCATTATAAAAATGTGATAAATATCACATCTCCCCCTTTCTTGATTTTCTATAATAAAAATATAATCCTTTGTTCAATATTTCACATAAAAAGGGGAAACGAAAATGAAAAAACGTTTAGTTATGATCGGAAATGGTATGGCTGGCATACGTTGTATGGAAGAAATATTAAAACATGATTGTGATTCATATGAGATTACTATTTTTGGAGATGAACCACACCCAAACTATAATCGCATTATGCTCTCTCATGTTTTACAAGGTAAAACAAATATACAAGATATCATTATGAATGAATACAGTTGGTATGAAAAAAACGAAATAACTTTGTATACAAATGAAAGAGTTCAAAGTATTGACCGAGAAGAAAAAGTTATTATTACAGAAAAGAATCGTACTCTTACATATGACAAGCTTATTATTGCAACAGGTTCTAGTGCTTTTATTTTACCTGTTGAAGGTTCCACTCTTCCTGGTGTAACAGGTTTTCGAACTATTGAAGATACACAGTTTATGATGGATACTGCTAAAGAAAAGAAAAAGGCCGTTGTCATTGGTGGTGGATTACTTGGTTTAGAAGCAGCAAGAGGTCTTATTGACTTAGGAATGGACGTACATGTTGTTCATTTAATGCCTAGCTTAATGGAGCAACAACTAGATACGAAAGCAGCTTCTCTACTGCGTGAAGATTTAGAAGCACAAGGCATGAAGTTTCTAATGGAAAAGAAAACTGTAAAAATTCTTGGTACAAACCATGTTGAGGGCATTCAATTTGAAGATGGTGAAGTTGTAGATTGTGATTTAATCGTAATGGCTGTCGGAATCCGACCAAATACGCAAATAGCAAGAGATGCTGGTTTAATTGTCAATCGCGGCATTGTAGTCAATGACTATATGCTAACAAATGATGAGTCCATTTATGCAGTTGGCGAATGTGCAGAACATGACGGTATCGCATATGGACTTGTTGCCCCTCTTTATGAACAAGGTGCAATATTAGCAAAACATATAACAAATTTACAAACTGATGGATATTCGGGCAGTATCGTCGGTACGCAATTAAAAGTTGCTGGTTGTGATTTATTCTCTGCAGGCCAAATTTATGAAGATAATCAAACGAAAGCAATATCCATCTTTATTGAATGCAAACGTTCCTATAAAAAAGTATTAATTCGTGACAATAAAGTCGTCGGTATCGTTTTATATGGTGACACAGCTGATGGTACACGCCTCTTTAGCATGTTAAAGAAAGAAGAAGATATACAAGAATATACACCAGCGTCCATTCTTCACAAAGCTGGTGAAGAAAGTGAACTTGATGTTACTACAATGAGTGCGGATGACACGATTTGTGGATGTAATGGTGTTACGAAAGGAACAATCGTTCATGCCATTTTAGAACAAGAGTTAACGACTTTTGAAGAAGTTAAAGGCTGTACGAAAGCCGCAGGGTCATGTGGTAAATGTCGTCCGCTTGTAGAACAAGTTTTATCTCATACACTCGGAGATGCTTTTGATGCCTCAGCCCAGTCTGCTGGTATGTGCGGATGTACACCTTTATCACGTGATGAAGTCGTAGCGGCAATTCATGAAAAAGGCTTAAAATCACAAAAAGAAGTCCGAAATGTTCTTGGTTTTGTACATGAAGATGGCTGTTCGAAATGTCGTCCTGCTTTGAACTACTATTTACGTATGGCGATTCCAGAAGAATATGAAGATGATAAAGCCTCCCGTTTCGTTAATGAAAGAATGAATGGTAACATCCAGCACGATGGTACATTCTCTGTTATTCCACGTATGTACGGAGGCGTTACAACAGCAGATGATTTAATGAAAATTGCTGAAGTTGCGAAAAAGTATGATGTTCCACTTGTGAAAATTACCGGTGCAAGTCGAATTGGCTTATACGGTGTTAAGAAACAAGATTTACCTAACGTATGGGCTGACTTAAATATGACTTCTGGATATGCGTATTCAAAATCTCTTCGTAATGTAAAATCATGTGTTGGCTCTCGTTTCTGCCGTTTCGGTACGAAAGATTCATTAGGACTTGGTATGCTCCTTGAACAATCCTTAGAAATGGTAGATACACCTCATAAAATGAAGATGGGTGTAACGGGCTGTCCGCGTAACTGTGCGGAAGTACTTACGAAAGATTTTGGCGTTGTTTGTGTCGAAAATGGATACCAACTTTATATTGGTGGAAATGGTGGTACAGAAGTACGTGAAGCTGATTTTGTAATGATTGTCCCTACTGAAGATGATGTTCTTCGCATCGCTACAGCTTACATGCAATATTATCGTGAAACTGGTATTTACGGAGAGCGTACTGCCTACTGGACAGAACGATTAGGCTTCGATCACATAAAAGAAATACTGCAAGATGCAAATATGGTCACTAAGTTAAATGAACGTTTCCAAACGGCTCGTGACACATATAAAGAAGCTTGGGGACAAGCACTAGAAACGAAATCATTAAAAGCAATGTATGAAGTAGAAACTGTGAAATAAGGAGCTGTGATCTATATGATACAAACGAAAGAAAAAATAAAAGTTATGCGTGCAGAAGATCTTCCTATTCAAATCGGTAAAGAGGTACAAATGAAAGGTATGTCTATCGTCCTATTCCGCCTTTCAAATGGTGATATTCGAGCTGTAGAAAATCGTTGTCCTCATAAAAACGGACCGTTAGCAGAAGGAATTGTATCTGGTGAATTCGTCTTTTGTCCACTGCATGATTGGAAGATTTCATTACTAACAGGTGAAGTTCAAAAACCTGATGACGGTTGTATTCAAACGTACGAAGTAGAAGTCATTGATGATGACATTTATATATATATGTAATTTACAAAAGGAAGCCTCCCCCTGGCTTCCTTTTAAATAAAACTAGATGAGGTGCAATTATATGAACGGATATGTATATTTAGTTGGTGCAGGACCTGGTGATGAAGGGCTTATTACAAAGAAAGCGATAGAGTGTTTAAAACGTGCAGATATTGTTTTATATGACCGTTTACTAAACCCTTTCTTTCTTAGCTATACAAAACAAACATGTGAACTTATGTATTGCGGAAAAATGCCAAAGAATCATATTATGCGACAAGAAATGATTAACGCACACCTTCTTCAATTTGCAAAAGAGGGAAAAATTGTTGTCCGATTAAAAGGCGGAGATCCATCTATTTTTGGCCGTGTTGGTGAAGAAGCCGAAACTTTAGCAGCAGCAAATATTCCATATGAAATTGTACCAGGCATTACATCTAGCATCGCCGCTAGTAGCTATGCAGGTATCCCCCTTACCCACCGTAACTACAGTAATAGCGTTACTTTACTAACCGGACATGCAAAAGGTCCTTTAACCGATCATGGAAAATATAATTCATCTCACAATAGCGATACGATTGCCTACTACATGGGTATAAAAAACTTACCTACAATTTGCGAAAACTTACGACAAGCAGGAAAGAAAGAAGATACGCCAGTAGCAGTCATTGAATGGGGTACAACTGGTAAACAGCGCGTTGTCACAGGGACACTATCTACCATTGTTTCTATCGTCAAAAATGAAAATATTTCTAACCCTTCTATGACAATTGTTGGTGACGTCGTTTCCTTACGTAATCAAATCGCTTGGAAAGAACGTAAACCATTACATGGTAAAAAAGTTTTATTTACATCCGCAACAAATAAAACAAGTGTAATGAAGCAAAGGTTACAAGAAGCTGGTGCAGAAATATATCAAATTCCAACTTTCAAAAAGGAAGAATATACATTAACACTTGAACAAATCAATGAAATTTTTAACGTTGATCGCCTTGTTTTTTGTTCAGCTGAAAGTGTAGAAATTTTGATGCAATCATGTAGTAAATACCAGAAAGATATTCGTTCCTTACAGGCAGAGCTGCAACACATGAACGTTGCCACTCAAGAAAAACTTATGCAATATGGCCTACTAAGTAAAGAAGCAAAGTTCTCTTCCGTTACAACTGTTTATTTAGGCAGAAATATTAACCGAATTGCATTTATTCAAGAGAAAATTGGTGCCGGCTCTTATATGATGACTCATAAGTATACAATTGATCATCGTTTCGATGAAGTCCATTCTCGTATGCTTTCAGAATTCTTATGGGATAGCATTGTATTTGAAGGACGCGCTTCTATTGATACGTTTCTAGCAGAAGTAAAACGTCTTGGGTTTATCGATATTGTTACTCTCCCATTCTCGTATACCGACGTTCCAACTTTACACTATGCAAATAAAGTCGGGTTTCATAACGTAGATCATCAATTACAAGAAACTCTTATGAAGAAAGATATGGTAAGACAATGAAAGGAATTGTATATGTTGGACACGGGAGCCGGTTACAAGAAGGGAACGAACAATTCATTCACTTTATTCAATCTGTGATGAAAGAACGTAACGAAAGAATTCAAAAAATAGCTTTTCTAGAACTAACGAAACCTACCATTTCGGATGCAGTTACAGAAACGATACTAGAGGGAGCAACTGAAATAATGATTGTACCTGTTTTATTATTTGCAGCAGCTCACTATAAATGTGATATTCCTTTTGAGATAGAACAAATGCAAAAGCAATATCCACATATAACATTTTCAGTTGTACCACCTTTTAGTACGCATCCGCATATGGTTGAACTTGTAGTGAAAAGAATACGTGAAGCTATGCCAATGCAAAATAGTAGTATTTTACTCGTAGGAAGAGGTAGTAGTGACCCCCAGCCCATACATGAGTTACAGCAAATTGGAGTAGCTGTCGAACAAAAACTCAGTATACCAGTATCGTGCTCCTTTTTAACGAAAGGAACGCCCTCTTTTACTGCTGAGCTAAAGACAATAACATCAACTGCATCCCATGTATATGTCATGCCCTACCTTCTCTTTACCGGATTATTGCTTCAAAAAATTAAGTTGTATACAAAAAAATACGATCACGTGACGACTTGTAATTGCCTACAGTTTGATACATATATGAAATTAACATTGTTAGAACGAATGGAGGAATGCATATATGTATAACATGTACCCCCTTATGTTTAATCTGCAAAATAAAGTGGTCGTTATCATTGGTGGAGGTAAAATTGCATATCGAAAAGCGTCTGGATTAAAAAATACAGGCGCTTTTGTCACCGTTATCAGCCCAGAAATTTGCGAGGAGATGAAGGAACTTCCTTTTATTACTTGGAAGCAAAAAACTTTTAGTAATGATGATATTAAAGATGCTCACCTTATTTATGCAGCTACAAATCAACATGCTGTAAATATGATGGTCAAGCAGGCTGCCCACGATTTTCAGTGGGTTAACGTTGTAAGTGATGGTACAGAATCATCTTTTCACACACCTGGCGTCATTCGACATGATGAATATGTTGTCACTATTTCAACTTCAGGTAAAGATCCATCGTT
The DNA here is from genome assembly GCF_003812125.1 of Bacillus sp. FDAARGOS_527. Lineage (NCBI taxonomy): Bacteria > Bacillati > Bacillota > Bacilli > Caryophanales > Bacillaceae > Bacillus > Bacillus sp. FDAARGOS_527. The sequence goes on along the minus strand of NZ_CP033795.1, from coordinate 1,357,317 downwards.
TACGAAGCGTTTGAAGCAAGTACTAACATCTATATTGCCTAAACTTATAAAAAAGATTTCTCGTACACATAAATTGTAGTCTATTTCTTAGTTAAAATCGTAATTATCTTTGGACAAACGTTTGTTAGGGGACGTTTGTTCTTTTTGTTGTAGTTCCGTTCTGTTATTCCATAAGCAATCTACGAAGAAAATGAATGGTGTTTGCAACTTGTAAGCAAGTAAATTTCATGACAAGTGCAACATTACGAGCAACTCTTTCTATTCAGTTTTTATATTGGATATTCATTCAACCAATTTAGCGCTTGTTCATAATCGTCAAAAAACTCCACGGATTCTTTTGTATTGGATTGTTGCAAATACTTCAGTATCTCTCCTTCTTCAAGAAGAAATGCAATTGCCTTGCTATGATTCAAAATAGTTTCATTGAAGAACTTCTCTTTCCATACTTTTTGAACAGAAAAATGATTTGGCGTGTATCCTTTTCTATCCACCAACAATTTGTATTTGCGCCCCTCAGAAATAAATTGCTGACAAACCTGCTCAAAGCCATTAAACCATTCATACACATCCTCTGTTTTAATCTGGCCAATTAGATGGGTAACAATCAAATCTCCTGAAATAGTTGTACTAATATTCTGTTTACTCAATTTAGAATCATCTCCCTTAAATACAATTATGAGGAAAAACCTCATAAAATCAATAAAGATAAAATTCTTACTTGACACTCCCGCCCCATCGCTATCATCCTAAGCTCATGTAATCTTAATTATAAGCGAGATTGCGTCTTTTTTCGCAAGTCTATATGTAAATGCTTTAAAGATTTGTATACGAAATAAACCTTAATGAGTTTCCTTTTTTGAATTAAGCCGCTTAATTATCAGACATGGTACAATTGTAAACGACACCTAATATATGAAAGACTGTTTTTTCTCATATCGATCCCCTTCCATCACTCGCCACCTCAAATTTATTCGTTTTTGCATGTAAATTCAAAACAAAATATATGACAAATAAATAACGACAGTTACTGTAACAATACTAAAAAGTGTTGAAAATAAAACGATTTGCGCATGTAGTTCAGGCTCTATTTGATACTCCATAGCAATCGTTGCTGTATTTCTTGAAGTAGGAAAAGAACTTGCAATAAATAATGATTGTGCAACAATACCATCAATCTTTAGTAGGTAGATCATGGTAAGTGCTACTAATGGTCCCATCAGTAACCTTCCAATTAAAGCCCATGTTATGACTCGATGGAAAAATTTAAGCTTAATGTTGGATAATTGCGCCCCTAGCAATATGAGTGCTATTGCAACAAAACCATTCGCAAGCTGATTAAGAGGTAGCAAGATAGAATTAGGTAATTGAATTGTAAAAGATTGAAAGAGAATCCCTAATACGAGCGCATGAAATACAGGCAGTCTTAGAAATGATTGAATAATACCTCCGATTGTTTTTGTTGCTGATAGTAAGTTATATATTCCATATGAATAGGTTAAAAGATTCTGGAAAATAACAATGAAAATCTGAATGGAAACCCCCACTGGATTGTGACTGAAAATCAATTGACTTACTGGTAATCCATAATTACCGGAATTCATTAACGAAATGCTATTTTTTAGAGCTGCACTTTCTCCTTTTTCTAACTTTAATATTTTTGAAATAAAATGACTTACTATGATCAGACTTAGACTGTAAAGCATTAAATAGTATATTATCTGGAGCAACAAATCTATTTCTATACGAATATCATATATATTCACAAATACAGCCGCAGGCATCAAGCAATACGTAATAAGTGTAGATAGTTGCTTTAAGTCAAATTGAAACTTTCTTTGTAAGATTGCACCAATTAGCATCAATATTAATATCGGTAATATTACGTCTAATATAATAAAAACAAACATTTACAACCTCATTCTACATATATTTTAGTTGGATTAAACACTTTACTACATATGGACCACATTTAATTCATCGGAAAACACCATCAGTTCTCACTAATCAGAAAAAACACTTATTTTATTTCCCTCCCCTCTTTTTTCTTTAACATAACAAATATGAGCCATAAAGAAAATTATGGATTATTTATAGAAATTTATAATTTTATCTTATCGAACTGAACTGTATTCTTTAGTTTAAGTATACTTTTTCACAATACCCATTAGCCTTATCAAAAAGCTGGTTCTAATAAAATATGAAGTTTTTTCTTGTTATAGATACCGTCATATGTTTTTTAAAATTCCGAGGAATTTCAATTTTTTATATTTCTTGATATAGATTGATAGATATTTTTTAGAAAGGAGTGACTATTAATCGATTCATTAGCGATCAATAGTCATATCGTTTAATTCAAAAGTTATTGTTTTCATTCTCGATATATTCCGAATGTTTTATGAGGATGTTTCGTTTATTCATTTCAGTCTTATAACAATCGTACTGTTTCTTTTACTTTGGAAACTTTCAATAGACAAAAAACTGAGTTCTCGATTGTAGAATTAGATTTAAGGTCATACATTTATCCCTTGATTTCTTTATCTGTAGGCAATACAATTGCAGCTATTATATAAATTAACACTGTAAATCCGCTAGTAAAAAAGGCTGATAATGCAGTTACTATGCGAAGGATACTAACATCAATTCCATACTTGTCACTTAAGCCACCTAACACACCTGATACTTGTTTATCTTGAGTGGACTTATATAACTTTTTCATCTAAACACCCCAATCCAATTAAATATTTGCTTTCTAAAAATTAGTTTAATCTTTGTGCTTGAACTAACCTGCCCTTTAATTGAATAACATCTGATATTTATATTTTAACATAAAATCCCATTACTCTTCTTTTTTTCATTTTAAAACCACATTATTTTAGAAAACAAACGTTCGTTAAGATATCAATAGAAAACATGTTGAAGCCTATTACTAAAAGAACCATCCCAAAATACTTTGGGACGGTTCTTTTTCCTTATTAATGATTCTTTAACATCACTAAGAGTTTCTCCTGGCTATACATCCATACTGTAATGATTAAACAAGCAAGTGCGACTTCTGATAACGCCATAAATCCAATTGCATAATGACCTGTTAGTTGGAATAGTAATGTTAAAATTAATGGCGGGAAGAATCCTCCAAGTCCGCCTAAAGCTGAAACGAGTCCATTTACAATACCAGCTTGTTCTGAGAAGTACATTGGAACGAGTTTGAAGATTGTACCATTACCGATACCTGCGCAAAATGCGACAAGTAGGCAACCAAATGTATATACGTTCATGCTAGGCATAAATGATAAAATAATACCTGAAAGTGTTAAACCGATAAATACGAAGATTAATATTTTAAATGGATTAAACTTATCACCGAGCCAACCACCAATCGGACGCATAATTGTTGCGAGTACGATGAATCCGGCTGTACGTATACCTGCATCTACTTTCTCTAATCCGAAATGAGATACTAAAAAGTTTGGTAAATATACTGTAAATGCAACAAATGATCCGAAAGTTAAAAAGTAAAAGATACATAAAAACCAAAGTTTCTCATTTTTATATACACCTTTTATTTGTTCCATTAGTGGTGTATTCACTTTTTTCTCTTTACGATCACCTAATAAAAAGTTCATAAGTGCAAACGCTGCAAGTAAAACTAAATAACATTGTACTGTCGTTCTCCAGCCAACTGAAGTTGCGATAACAGGCGCTAAAAATGAAGTAATTGCTGTTCCAGCGTTACCGACACCGTAAATACCATTTACAAAACCGTGACTCTCTTTTGGAAAGTATTTTGGTAAAGAAGTTACTCCTACAGAGAATACAGCACCACCGATTCCTACAAATAATCCACCAATAATTAAATCCATCATAGAATTGGCAACACTAATATAAAAAACAGGAAATAATAATAGAATAAAACTAATAAAGAATAATTTTCTTGCTCCGAAACGATTTGTCCAATAACCAATTGGAATGCGAAGAACAGAACCTAAAATAACGGGTACTGCTGTTACCATAGAAATTTGTCCCGCAGTTAATGGGATATCCACTTTAATATAGGGCATTAATGATGATAAAATAACCCACACCATAAAACCGATAATTAGATTAGAAGTTTGTAAACTTAATTGAAAATTAGGACTTTTCATCCTGTTCCCTCCTATGTATACGTAGTTATATTCATTCCCTCCAGCCTAATCACGTTCTTACATGATTAGGCTGAAAAGAATCAACCACCACTTACTGGCGGAATCATTGCTACGACATCACCAGTTTGAATAATGTCATCCTCATTTGCGTATTCTTCATTTATCGCGACCATAATCTCGTTTGAAATTGCTACATTATATCCCTTAATCAGAACTTCCTTCAGCTTCGCAACTGTAATATTTTCACAATCTATGTGTAATGCTGGCTTACTTACTTCTTCTTGTAAATGTGCAAATAATAGTACTTCAATCAAATTCTCATCTCCTTTCCAGGCTCGCCATTACCATATGCTGTTTTCTCTAACTGATCGCCTATCCACGACTCACTATCTTCCCAAAACTCTTTTTTCCATATCGGAACAATTTGTTTTATACGTTCCATAATATATTCATTCGCCTCATAAGCAGCTTTCCGATGCGGTGTAGCAACAGCAACGACAACAGCCAAATCAGAAATTTGTAATGTACCAATGCGATGTGTAATTGCTACATATGTTCCAGGCCATTTCTCCCCTACTTCGGTACCAATTCTCTCAAGCTGTTTCTCCGCCATTGTTTTATAAGCTACATACTCTAAATAAAGCGTACGACGGCCTTTCGTAAATTCTCTAACAGTGCCAATAAAAGTAGTAACCGCACCACACTCACGCCGAATTACTTTGTTTGTAACTTCTTCAATTGATATAGGTGTATCTATTACTTCATAATACGTATGTGTCATTTCGCACCTCTTATCTTTGTATAAATTAGCAATCTATTTTTCTATTATTTGTATGAACGAAGCAATTCTTTCCATGGCCATTCACTTCCGTTGGTTGATTCTAATAACAGTACCGAAACAGTAATTCCAGCTTTAAATCCTCTCGTTCCCCCTGGCAAAATGATAAATGCATTCGCTTCTGCAAGTGAAGAAATTGCGCTAGATTTATCTAAACCAACTGGTGTAACTTGTAATTGACCATCTACAATTTCTACTCTCCCCCTTACAAATCGAGTAAACGGATTTGCTTTCGGAAAGTCTTTTTGTAAAATTGCCTCTGCACGAAATACGTGCGAATCTTTTCTATGCAAGTATGTTCCAATGACTGGTCTAACATATAATTCACAACCGACATAACAAGCTGAAGGATTACCAGATAAACCAAATAGTAGTTTTCCTTCTACCTCAGCTACAGTTGTCACACTTCCTGGTCGCATCGCTATTTTGTTAAAAAGTACATTAGCTCGTAATCTCTCATAGATGGCAGGTAAATAGTCATAGTCTCCTACTGAAACGCCACCAGTCGTAATTAAAATATCAACTTCTTTTATCGCTTTTTCCACAGTGTTATAACACGTCTCAAAATCGTCAGCGAATTGTCCATAATACCGTACAACTCCGCCTGCTCGTTCAATTTGTGCAGCTATCATATAGGAGTTACTATTTCGAATCTTCCCTGTCTTTAATTGTTCATGTACTTCAAGCAGTTCACTTCCTGTCGTTACAATTCCAATAACCGGCTGTTTTACAACGCGTACGGTACTATAACCAAACGTAGCAAGAAGTGCTGCAACTCCCGGGTTAATAACAGTCCCTTCTTTCACAAGGATAGTATTTTGTTTTACATCTTCACCTTTAAAAGAAATGTTATCACCGGCTGCGAAACAGCGTTTTAATGTCATATAAGTCTTTTCGTTTTTTTCAAATCCTTCCGTTAGTTCTAACATAACAACCGCATTACACCCTTTCGGAATTGCGGCTCCTGTCATAATACGGACAGCTTGAAATGCTTTCACTTCTTCTGTAAAAACAAACCCTGCTCCAATTTCGCCAATCACTTCAAACTGAATGGGATTACTGTTACTAGCTTCTTTTGTGTCTTCCGCTCGAATCGCAAATCCATCGTACGGAGAGCGATCAAAATGCGGGACATCATAATCTGCAATAACATCTTCTCCAAGCGTTCTTCCGTAACTTTCTATAAGAGAAACCTTTTCTATTTCACCTTGATGAGCATATTTCATTACTCGTGCAACTGCTTCTGCCACTGGAATTGGTATGCGTTTTGCTAACATTCTTTTTCACCTCGTTTTAATAAGGGGGAAACTCTCTCTGTTCATCCTATATATTTTGCGTACAATCGTTTTGCTATTTTCACATCATTTGTCCCATGAATAAATGCCCTACCGTCTGTAAATAAAACGAAACGATATTCATCAATTAGAAATGATAGTAAGTACGGCGTTTTTTGGACATGTACAATTTTTTGTAATCTTTTTTGGATTTCGTTTAAATTTAGAACTCTCTTTATTCCTGGACGGATTTGAACTGTATTCCGTCCGCATAGCACCTCCGTTTTCACCTGTGATTCAAATGTTAAACTTGGGTACGTACGTGTATTTCCGCAAGATGGACATGTACTTTTTTTCTGTTTATTTACTTTTAATGAGAGAAATTGATTGTTCCAAATATCAAATGATAACATTGTTCCTCGTAGCGTCTCGAAATCATCCACCAATATTTTCATTGCTTCTGTCACTTGGTGAGCAACAATCATCTGTACAGCTGGCTGAATAATTCCCGCTGTATCACATGTTGCACCGCCCATCGGATGATCCATTAAGCAGCGAAAACATGGTGTTTTTCCTGGAAGAATTGTATACGTTACACCGTAACTTCCAACACACCCACCGTATATCCAAGGTATATTTTCTTTTTGTGAAATATCATTTATAAGTAGGCGCGTATCGAAGTTGTCAGTGGCATCTATAATGAGATCCACTTCTTTTGTTAACTCTTCTATTTCTTGCATTGTGACATCCATTACAACTGGTACAATTTCCACTTCAGAATTAATCTTTCTTACATGTTCTGCCGCTGCAATTGCTTTTGGTTTGCATTGTTTTGCATCTTCTTCTGTATATAACTGTTGCCGTTGTAAATTACTCCATTCGACATAGTCACGATCGGCAATTGTCAATTTCCCAATTCCCATCCTAGCGAGTGCTTCTGCATTCGCAGCGCCTAGTGCACCCGCACCGATTAGGAGCACTTGCTTTTCTCTTATTTTTCTTTGTCCCATTTCACCTATTCCAGAAAACAATACTTGTCTTGAATATCGCTCTTGCATAGGAAAACCTCCTTTCACTATCCGCCAATGTAAGACATTTCAACTTTTTGACGTTTATTTGTGCTTTCTGCCGTTCTTTCATCTGAATATCGATCTGTTCTAAACTCCCATGTATGTTTGAGAATTTGTAGTAGTGAAGCATCCGAAATATTTTCTCTAAGAAGCGTTCGTAAGTCTGTTCCTTTCGTTCCAAATAGACACGTAAAAAACTTACCGTCTGCCGAAATACGAGCTCTCGTACAAGAAGAACAAAATGACTCAGATACTGAAGTAATAAATCCAACTTCTGCATCGCTCCCTACATATCGATACAATTTCGCAACTTCTCCAAAATAACGAGGCGTAACAGGTTCAATCGGATATACACGATTAATTTTCTCTATTAATTGTTCCTTCGTAATCACTTGTTCAAAATTCCATCCGTTCGTACTGCCCACATCCATAAACTCAATGAAACGAAGCTGAATTTCTTGTTCTTTAAAATAACGAGCCATAGGAAGAATTTGACTATCATTCATTCCTTTTTTTACAACCATATTTACCTTTACTTCTAACCCAGCTTCCTTCGCTGCTTCAATTCCTTTCAGTACAGGTTTCGTACTTACATTTCTTCCATTAATTTTTTGGAAGACATGATCCTCTATTGCATCTAAACTAATATTTACACGCTTTAATCCTGCTTCTTTTAGCGCCTTAGCTTGTTTTGCTAAATGAATTCCGTTTGTTGTGAGCCCAATGTCTTTTAAGCCTTCTAGTTTTGTAAGCCTTGCGATTAACTGGGATAAGTCTTTACGCAATAACGGTTCACCGCCAGTAAGCCTAATTTTATTAACTCCCATACTTATAAATAACCTAGCTAGTCTCTCTATTTCATCAAAAGATAATAAAAACTCTTCCTGTAAAAAAGCGTAATCAGCTCCGAACACTTCAGCAGGCATACAGTATGTGCACCTAAAATTACAACGATCAATAACTGAAATACGTAAATCTTGAAGTGGCCGCTTTAAAGAATCTTTCATTTTCTCGTGCATCTATATCCCTTCTTTTCTGCTGCAATGCTTAGTAAGCTTTCGTTTTTTTATTTGCCTTCATTATAAAAAAGAAGCGACATATTCAATGTGACTTTTCTCACATTACTTTCCCCATTCAAAAATTCTTCACAAATCCGTTCGCATTTTGTTCACATCTTCAGTCCCTACTCCTTACGGTCATTGAAATTTTACATCAATTTTGAAATAGCTCTTGCATTTTCAGCATATTTACACTCAAAATAGGAAATGTATTGCTTATAAGAAGAAAGGTGATTGCTGTGACAAACAGTATGAAATTATCTCAAGATTTAAAGGAATTACTTGCATCTGTTGAATATAAAATGCAGATAAAAAAAGGTAGTTTTATTTTTCAAGAAGGTATGGAGGCAACCGAACTCTATATTATCCACTCAGGAAAAGTACAAATTAGTAAACTTAGTGCTGACGGACAAGAATTAACACTTCGAATTTGTTCGGAATATGACATTATTGGAGAATTAACATTGTTCACAGATAATGCAAAATATTTATTAAACTCAAAATGTCTTGAAGATGTTGAAGTAGGTGTAATAAAGCGTGAAGCGTTAGAAAAAGCATTACTTCAAAAACCCGCTCTTGTATTTGAATTTATGAAGTGGATTAGTGAACATTTAAGAAGAATGCAAACGAAGTTCCGAGATTTAGTGTTACACGGCAAAAAAGGTGCCTTATATTCTACTCTCATTCGAATGACAAATAGTTACGGTGTATTAAAAGAAAATGGCATTCTCATCGATTTACCGTTAACGAATCAAGAACTAGCTAATTTCTGTGCAACTTCACGTGAAAGCGTAAATCGAATGTTAAATGAATTAAAAAAGCAAGGTACAATTTCTATTCATAAAGGAAAGATTACCATTCACGATTTACAATTTTTAAAATGTGAAATTGCTTGTGAAGATTGCTCTGCTTCTGTTTGCAGTATTGATTAGCGTCTTATTTAGGTACTTATACCTATAAGGAAAGCCGAGGTCTCCAATTAGATCTCGGCTTTCTTTATAAATTATTAAACATGTATACTAAAACTATTTTTTCAATCCATTAGGAATACGTCTTCTGTAAATTACATAACTACGGCTTACATATTTAATTGGGGCACTAAATACATGTACCAGTCTAGTGAATGGCCATACTGCGAAAAGCCCCATTCCTGCAAGAATATGAATTTTAAACCATACAGGTACTTCCGTCATATATTCAACTTTCGGTTGGAAAATAAAGAGGCTTCGGAACCATGGACCGATCGTTGTACGATAATCAAATCCTTTTGAGTCGATATTTAAAAACGTTGAAGAAAGCCCTGCTAGCATTACGATAAGTAATAAAATAAGCGCAATATAATCTCCCTTTGTACTCGTTGCAATGATGCGTTTTACTGTTACGCGGCGGTACGTTAATATAATTAAACCGATGATAGAAGCAACACCTGCCGGAAGACCAAAACTAATTGCTACTACATGATACATATGCTCAGAAATACCTATCGAACGGTATACAGCTTCTGGAATTAATATCCCCATAACATGACCGCCAATTATGAACATAATCCCAAAATGGAATAATAGACTTCCAATTCGGAGCATTTTCTTTTCTAATAGTTCACTAGATTTTGATGTCCATCCAAATTGATCATAGTTGTATCTGAAAATATGTCCACCGATAAAGATTGCAAAAATGATATAGGGAAACAACACCCATAGAAATTGATCCATCATTTTGACAACTCTCCTTTCTAATTTGTCTGTACACCCCATATATCAATAGCGAGTAGAACAGCCGTAAGGATTGGTTCATACATACTGTCTGCTTCTTTTAATTGAACGTGTAATGCTTGTATATTCTCCTTGTATTTACTCATAATTGGTTCACTGTCTTGCTCATTTGCATTTGCAAAAAACTCAAGCAAAAGTGGTAAATAATCAGGTAATTCTTTATCCGTTACTTCAAAACCTGATTTTTTATAATGCTGTTTTAACTCTAGTAATTCAATACCTCTTTCTCTTTGTTCACCAGTGTTCATATACGTTAAATACATATTTGTCTTCTTACCGAAATCGAATGTATATACGTAACTATCAATGAGTTGATCGTTCGTTTTATGTAGCGCTTGTTTTAAAAATGCTGTAAGTGAAGTTTTCACTTCTTCCTGTTCAATCGCTTCAATCTCTTCTTGTAGTTCTGTTAAAGCTTCTCTCCACCCTAGTTCAGGGTAGGAGAGAAGAAAAGAAGAACAAGAAAAAGCAGTTTGTAGACTTTGTTTCATATTTTTCCGCCCCCATTATTTAAGAAATTGTCATGCAAGAGCCTGGACCACCTGCAAATGATAAACCACAGCTTCCTTGTTCATTATATAAATCTGCAACTTGTTCGCGGTGAGACGTCGGGATAACAAAACGATCTTTATATTTTGCGATAGCAAGCAGACGATACATGTCTTCTACATCTTGTTTTGTTAAACCGAGTTCTTTTAATACCGCTTCATTTGGTTCTTTATTAATTTGAATTGCTCTCATATGCGTTCGCATAACAGCCATTTTTTTCAATGTAAGGCGAATATGTGATTCATCTCCTGCAGTGAGTAAATTCGCTAAATATTGAATTGGAATACGCATATTATCGATAGCAGGGAAAATCTCTTCTGCTTGCCAGTTACTACCTTTCCCTTCCACCATATTCATAATTGGGCTAAGCGGTGGGATATACCAAACCATTGGCATTGTACGATACTCTGGATGAAGAGGTAGAGCAATTTTCCAATCGGTAATCATTTTATAGATTGGTGACTGTTGTGCCGCTTTAATCCACTCTTCAGGAATGCCTTGTTTTTTCGCTTCAGCTGCTACTTCTGGATCATTTGGATCTAAGAAAACAGTAAGCTGAGATTCGTATAAATCTTTTTCATTTTCAACTGAAGCTGCTTCTTTTACTTTGTCAGCGTCATATAGTATTACCCCAATATATCTGATACGTCCGACACATGTTTCCGAACAAATTGTTGGCATACCAGCTTCAATACGCGGGAAACACATTGTACATTTTTCCGCTTTATTCGTTTGCCAGTTAAAATACACTTTTTTATATGGGCAAGATGATACGCAGAATCTCCATGCACGACATGCATTTTGATCTACAAGAACAATCCCATCTTCTTCCCGTTTATACATCGCACCAGATGGACAAGACGATACGCAAGATGGATTCATACAATGTTCACATATGCGTGGTAAATACATCATAAAGACATTTTCAAAATCCGTTTTAATTTCTTCTTCCATTTTCTTTACGTTCGGATCTTGTAATCCTGTTATATGTCCACCAGCTAAATCATCTTCCCAGTTTGGACCCCATTCAATTTTTTCAATAAATTCACCTGTAATTGCTGATTTCGGACGAGCAACTGGCTGATGCTTACGCTGTGGGCTATTTGTTAACGTTTCATAATCATAGTTCCAAGGTTCAAAGTAATCATCAATTGTTGGTTGATCTGGATTGTGAAAAATATTCATAAGGCGCTTCATTTTCGAACCGGATTTCAGCTGAATTTCACCATTTTTCAATTCCCAGCCACCTTTATATTTCTCCTGATCTTCCCATTGCTTCGGATAACCAATGCCAGGTTTCGTTTCTACGTTATTAAAATACATATATTCAGCACCTGGACGATTTGTCCAGGTGTTTTTGCACGTTACGCTACAAGTATGGCAGCCGATGCATTTATCTAGGTTCATTACCATTCCGACTTGTGCTTTAATCTTCAAGCCAATCTACCTCCTTCAGTTTGCGAATTACAACGTTTAAATCGCGCTGGTTCCCAGTTGGACCATAATAGTTAAATCCATAACTTAATTGACCGTATCCACCAATCATATGTGTCGGTTTTACGTGAATTCGAGTTGGACTATTATGCGTTCCCCCGCGATTACTTGTTAATTTCGTTCCAGGTACGTTAATGTGGCGATCTTGCGCATGGTGCATAAACGCCATTCCTCTCGGTATACGGTGCGTTACAACAGCACGTGCAACAACAACACCATTACGGTTAAAGCACTCAATCCAATCATTATCTGCAACACCAGCTTCTTCAGCATCTTCTTTATTCATCCAAACAGTTGGACCACCTCTAAATAGCGTTAACATCGGTAATGAATCAAAGTACATACTATGAATGGACCACTTATTATGCGGTGTTAAATAGTTTAGTGTAATCTCTTTCCCTTCTACTTCAGGTCGTGATTTACGGAACGGTTTATGTTGCAGAATTGGTTTAAATGTTGCCATCGTTTCACCAAATTCTTTCATCATGTCATGATCTAAATAGAAAGATTGTCGTCCAGTGATTGTTCTCCAAGGGATGAGACGTTCTACATTTGTTGTAAATGGTGAGTAACGGCGCCCACCTTTTTCAGAACCTGTAAAGGCTGGAGAAGTAATTACTGTTTTTGGCTGCGCTGTAATTTGTTCAAATGTGAAGCATTCTTCTTCACGTTCTTCTGCTAAATCACGTAATTTTAAATCTGTTTGTTTTTCAAGTGCTTCCCATGCTTTTACAGCCATATGACCATTTGTTGTAGAAGAAAGCGTTAATACCGCTTCAGCAGCATTGATTGCTTCTTTTATGTCTGGACAACCTTTCGCAATAGAATCTGTTCGAACAACTCCTAATCGGCTTTTTAATTGCTCATACTCTTTTTCTGCCGACCAAGAAATTCCTTTCGTACCAATCGGTTGTTTCCCGGCATTTGGTCCAAGTGCTGTCATTTTGTCATAAATCGTTTTATAATCCCTTTCGACAACATGAATTTGCGGCATCGTTTTACCTGGTATTGGTTCACACTCACCTTTGCTCCAATCTTTAATCTTACCAAGTGGTTGTGCTAATTCTTGCGGTGTATCATGAAAAAGTGGTGTTGCAACAACTTCTTTTATTGGTTCAAGATCAATTTTCTCTGCTAAATCTGACACAGCTTTAGAAAGTGAAGTGAAAATATCCCAGTCAGAACGTGCTTCCCATGGTGAACCGATTGCCGGATTAAATGGATGTACAAATGGATGCATATCTGTACTGCTTAAATCGTGTTTTTCATACCAAGTTGAAGCCGGTAAGACGATATCAGAATAAAGCGCTGTTCCAGCCATACGGAAATCTAAATTAATGAGCAAATCAAGCTTCCCTTCTGGCGCTTCTTCATGCCATTTCATTTCTTCTGGTCGTAATGAATCACTATCATCATTCATTAATCCGTTCGTTGTACCTAATAAATGTTTTAAGAAATATTCGTGTCCTTTACCAGAACTTGAAATTAAGTTTGCACGCCAAACGAATAAGTTGCGCGGGAAGTTATTTTTATTATCTGGATCTTCAATCGCAAATTTTAGTTCTTTTTCTTTAAGTTTTTGTGCAACGTATTTTCCGATTTCTTCTTGCGTTGTTGCACCAGCAGCAACAGCTTCTTTATATAGTTCAATTCCATTTTTCTCGAATGTCGGATACGAAGGTAACCAGCCAAGTCGTGCCGCTAATACGTTGTAATCACCGTGATGTTGATAACGAGAGTTGCCTTCGACTGGTGATGCTAAATGTCCAACTGGTGTATCTTCATAACGCCATTGATCTGTTACGAAATAGAAGAAAGATGTACCATTTTGTAATTTCGGTGGCCCTTGCCAATCTTTTGCCATCGCAATTGTTTGCCATCCTTCTGCTGGTCGCAATTTTTCTTGCCCAACGTAATGCGCCCAGCCACCGCCGTTTACACCTTGCGCTCCGACAAGAAGAACAAGATTTAAAACTGCGCGATAAATTGTATCAGAGTTAAACCAATGGTTAATACCAGCTCCGACAATAATCATTGAGCGACCGTTCGTATCAACAGCATTTTGTGCGAACTCACGAGCGATTTGAATGATTAGATCTCGTTTCACTCCCGTCATTTTCTCTTGCCATGCAGGTGTAAACGGCACGTCATCATTGAAGTCTTTCGGCTCTTGTCCACCAAGCCCTCGGTTCACACCGTAATTTGCTAACGTTAAGTCATATACAGTAGTAACGAACACTTCGCCCTCTTCTGTCATAACCTTTTTCACTGGAATTGTACGTTCTAATACTTTGTTTCCATTATCAGAGAAGTACGGGATTTGTACAGTTCCAACATGATCTTCCATTCCAAGTACAGAAAGACGTGGATCAATCTTTTCACCTGTTTCTTCATCTTCTAAACGTAAATTCCATTTCTTTTCGTTATCCCAACGTGACCCCATTGTGCCATGAGGTGTTGCAAAATCATTCGTGTTCTCGTTCCAAAGTACAGGTTTCCATTCTCCTAACTTTGTTTCGCGTCCAATATCAGAAGCATTTAAGAATCGATCCGCAACGAATTGGTCTCCTTTTTGTTTCAATGTAACGAAGAAAGGAAAATCAGTATATTGCTTCGCATACTTTGTGAAGTATTCCACTTGATTATCTACGTAAAATTCTTGTAAGATCACGTGCCCCATTGCCATCGCAAGTGCACCGTCTGTACCTTGTTTCACACTAATCCAATCATCCGCAAACTTTGTTGACTCAGCAAAATCAGGACTGACAGAAACGACTTTCGTTCCTTTATATCGAACCTCCGCTAAAAAGTGTGCGTCTGGTGTTCTTGTCATCGGTACATTTGAACCCCATGTCATAATGTAACCAGAGTTATACCAGTCACTACTTTCTGGTACATCTGTTTGATCACCCCAAATTTGCGGAGAAGCTGGTGGTAAATCTGCGTACCAATCATAGAAACTAAGCATCGGTCCACCCATAAGTTGCATAAAACGGCTACCTGCAGCATGACTTAACATCGACATAGCTGGAATTGGTGAAAAGCCAACATTTCGGTCTGGACCGTATTTCATTACTGTATATAATAATGAAGCTGAAACGAGTTGTAACACTTCATCCCAATTCGCACGAACGAATCCCCCTTTACCACGTGCCTGCTTATACTTGCGTACTTTTTCAGGGTTTTCCACAATACTTTTCCAAGCATCTAATGGTGACTCATTATTTTGTAATTCCTCTTGCCACATACTCCAAAGAACACCACGTACATACGGATATTTCACACGAAGTGGACTATAAATGTACCAAGAAAAACTCGCTCCACGTGGACATCCTCGTGGTTCAAAGTCAGGCATATCTGGACCTGTTGTTGGATAGTTAAGCTCCTGTCCTTCCCAAGTTACAATTCCATCTTTCACATAAATGTTCCAACTACATGAACCAGTACAGTTCACACCATGTGTAGAACGAATTACTTTATCATGCTGCCAACGCTTTCTATACACATTTTCCCATTCACGATCTTCATATGTTTCTTGTGTATGATTATCGTTATAACGATCTATTGGTGAAAAATATTTTAAACGTCTCATTAGTGCTGAAGGTTTCTTCTTCATACTGTTCACTCCTTTAATACGTCTCTCTTACATACCCTTACTATAGGAGAGGTTGTAAAATACAGGTGTGACATTTCGCACAGTTCAAGAGATTGTCAAAAATTCAGTAGAAAATAAGTTTGTGAGAAGACCTTTTGTTTTGTTATGAAGATTTATAGTAAATCTTGATTAATAGAAGAATAGTATTTTGAGGTATTGACTATTTTGCAAAAGAAAAACGTAGGAGAAACTCCTACGTTTTTCTTTATAAATATAGGAAACAGCCATTTGAATGCATTTATAAAACTAGAAATCATTATTTACCATATTGCCCTTAGTTACTGAAACAATTATACTAGATGTAATCAGAATAAATAATCTGAATATTCTTAGAATTAAAGGTAAGAGTTTTATACTCGCACATAGAGAGGTACGTTCTATTTTCCACTAAATAGATTAGAAAACGATAATAACATTAGGAGGATTACGATGCACCAACTTGATTCATTACATCCCATTATAGAAAAAATAATTAACAATATTGAAAAAATAATGGTCGGAAAAAGAAAAGAAACGATTTTAGCTTTGACAGCTCTCTTAGCTGAAGGTCATGTACTATTAGAAGATGTTCCTGGCGTTGGGAAAACAATGTTAGTACGCGCTCTTTCTAAATCTATTGATGCTGATTACAAGCGAATTCAATTCACACCTGATTTACTGCCGTCAGATGTAACAGGTGTTTCTATTTACAATCCGAAAGAGCTCCAATTCGAGTTCAAGCCTGGACCAATCATGGGAAATTTTATACTTGCTGATGAAATTAATCGTACATCTCCCAAAACACAATCTGCCTTACTTGAAAGTATGGAAGAAGGCAATATTACAATAGATGGTATGACAAGACCGTTACCAAAACCATTCTTTGTAATGGCTACACAAAATCCAGTCGAATATGAGGGAACATATCCTTTACCAGAAGCCCAGCTCGATCGTTTCTTATTGAAGCTAAAAATGGGGTATCCTTCACCAGAAGAAGAATTTGAAGTTTTAAACCGGATGGAAAAACCAAATCCCCTCTCCCTTTTACAAGCTATTACTACAATAGAAGAATTACTTTATTTGCAACAAAGCGCACGGGAAATAAGCATGGACAAAGCAATCAAGCATTACATTGTAAAGCTTGTTAGTCAAACTCGCTCTTATAGTTCTATACAACTAGGTGCAAGTCCACGTGGCTCGATTGCTTTAATGAAAGCTTCACAAGCTTATGCATTCATCCATGGCAGAAATTATGTTATTCCAGACGATGTTAAATTTTTAGCTCCTTACGTGTTAGCTCACAGACTCATTCTAAAAATGGAAGCAAAATTTGAAGGAATAACAGGGGAACAAGTTATTTCAAAAATCGTTGCGCGAACTACCGTGCCGACTCAAAGGAAGATGAACCTTTGATGAAACGCATGCTACGAGCACTATATCACGTTTTGAAGTTATTACTAATCCCTTTATGCCTAGTGTTAACATTTGTGTACGCTATGCTTCAAGGAGGATTTGTAAGTTGGTTTTTATTTTACAGTATGGTTCCTATTGGCCTTTATTCACTATTATTCCCCTTCTACGCTTTACGGGGTGCTGAAGTAAAAAGAATAACAAATCAAAACGATTATGTAGCAGGAGAACGATTTGTAAGCACGATTACAATAAAAAGAAAATTTCCTTTCCCCTTACTTTATTTAGTTATAGAAGATGAACTGCCACCACACCTTACAAGTTGTAGACAAACAAAGATGAATAAAACAATACTCTTTCCAGGATTAAAACGAAATTTTTCGTTTCAATATGCAATTGACACAATCCCTAGAGGAGAGCACACTTTTTCAAGCGTACGCGTCAAAACTGGTGATCTATTCGGTATGATGGAGAAAGAAGTAACTTTTTCAGTTCCGGATACATTTTTAGTCTATCCTCAGTATGTAGATATAACGTATCAGCAATTGGAAAACCATTTCGAGCAAGGAGCGCTCTCAGCAAATATAAATTTCACAAAAGACTCTACCATTTCTGTCGGTGTGAGAGACTATAAACCTGGTGACCGCTTTTCATGGATTGATTGGAAAGCAACTGCAAGAACAAACAACATTATGACGAAAGAGTTTGAACAACAGCGCAGCCATAATATTATGATATTCATAGACAGAACTGAGTCTCCTCTATTCGAATCAGTCGTCACATTTACTGCCTCTATTGTCAGGGCTGTATTGAAGCAAAATTCACCAGCGTCATTTGTGTCTGTCGGAAAAGAACGAACTTTTTTCCCTTTAGACAATGGGGATAGTCAGTTGCAGCAAATCTTTTGTCATTTAGCGAAAGTACAAGCGGACAGTGTATTCCCGCTCTCCCGGAGTGTAGAAATGGAATTAAGAAAAGTTTATGAGCCCGTAACAATTATACTCGTGACAAGCGATCTTTCTCCCGATATTCAAAAGGCAGCTGACTATGCCGCTATACAAAATAGAAAATTACTAGTTTTTGTCGTGAAAGAAAAACCGAATCAGCTCTCACATCGAGAACTAAATATATTAGAAACTCTACAAAAACGAAAAATATTTGTAAATGTAGTTTATGGAAACCAGTATACAAACGTGTTTTTTGAGGTGAGCAAATGACAACATTACAAACAAAATACAAATGGGATATGAGCAGATTCTTCATGCATGCATGTGCATTTCTACTTTTACTAGAATGGATACGACCCCTTTTAGGTATTACAAACGTAGGTAGATTAGATATTTTTGTAATATTTATAGGAATTTGCTTCACACTCTCTTTTTTTCAAACAAAGTGGCAGATTCCGATAAAGATCGTGACAATTTTATTCATCATTCATCTCCTATATTATAAAAATATTTTTATAAATCCATCTTGGCTAACGAAATTTTTTACTGATATTTCTCGAAATTCCTCCCTGTTATTCCAGGGGAATTTGCTAGATATTTCTCCAGTTTTTCCAACCGTTTTATTTTTTCTATCATTTTGGTTTTTGAGTGCTTTCATCTCTTTTTGGTTGATTCATAAAAAGCGTGGATTGTTATTTCTTATATTGACTATTATTTATATCACAATTTTTCATAACTTACATTTATACAATGCAAACTACGCTATTATTCGTACTGTTGTCATCGGCTTTTTTATGCTTAGTCTTCTTCGCATAGAACGAATAAAAGAGAGTGAACACTTACAAAATTATGCTAGAGAAATCTCAAAATTACTTAGACCTATTACAATATTTATTGTATTGTCAGCAACCATCGCATACTTTGCTCCAAAATTTGGCCCTCAATGGCCAAACCCAATGGATTTTTTAAAATTCAACACATCCGAAGTAAGTAAAAAACAAGAAGTTTCTAAAATTGGCTATGGTTTAGATGACTCAAAATTAGGCGGTCCTTTTACGGCAGATCCTACAATTGTTTTCACAGCACAAACGCAAAACAAACAATATTGGAGAGTAGAAACGAAAGATTTTTATACAGGAAAAGGCTGGGAAGTTTCTGAAAAGCAAAAAAAGGTTACTTTTAAAAATAATAACGACGTCGTAAGTTGGTACGAACAAAATACAAAAACAGAGACAACTAAGGCAACAATCACCATGCAAAAAAGGTATCCTCACCTTACCTATCCAGCAGGATTAATATCAGTTGAGGCTTCTTCTGATATATCATACAGCGTTGACCCATTTTCAGAAAAAATCTATACGATGGACGGAGACTCTTCCACTACTTTACATTCATATAAAGTAACATATGAGGTCCCGGAGTTTTCCATAGAAAACTTGAAAGCTGTAAAAACGAATGAAGGTCAAGAAACAAATCCTTATTTCATGACAAAGTACACGCAACTTCCCAAATCATTACCGCGGCGAGTAAGAGACTTAGCTGTAAGTCTAACAAAGGATAAAGACACCCGATACGATAAAGTATTAGCTATTGAAAACTATTTCACCGACTATTCTTTTATATATGAAACAACGAATGTCTCATTCCCTGCCCAAAACCAAGATTATGTAGATCAATTTCTTTTCGATACAAAAAGTGGCTACTGTAATAATTTCTCGACATCTATGATCGTGTTACTTCGTTCTGCTGGAATTCCCGCTCGCTGGGTAAAAGGTTATACAGAAGGAACTCTTGATAATACGCTTGTGGGTGCTGAAGGTGAGGATGTTTATAAAATCGCGAACGATAACGCACATTCTTGGGTCGAAGTATACTTCCCTGGATACGGATGGATTCCATTTGAACCGACAAAAGGATTTACGAATCCCTATAATTTCACAAATAACACTCCTGCTCCTACTTTACAAAATAACGAAGTATATAATTCTAATAATGAACCAATACAACAACGAAACAATGAAGCAAAGCTCAAAAGTTTAATAGAAGATACAGAAGAAGCTTCTACTAAAAAGATTCCAAATTCTAAAAATGGATTTTCTTGGTGGTACGTATTCCTCTCTACAATACCGATTAGTATTATAGGATACATTCTATTCATCACTAGAATGAAATGGATTACGCTTTTTATCATTCATTTCTATAAATATCGAAAAGATGATGCCGTTTATACAAAAGCTTACGATTCTCTCCTAAAACAATTTGCGCGAATTGGTATACGACGAGATGAGAGTCAAACATTTCGAGAATATGCTCTCCATGTTGATACACTTTACAACTCGGCCGATATGCAACAACTTACTTTCAGTTATGAGAATGCTATGTATCAAAAAGGACAAGCCGCAGCAGAATGGAAAAAATCCGTACACTTATGGGAAGTGCTTATGAAAAAAGCTGCTTCTCCACCTAAATCAAATGACTTCCATTCAGCGATTTAATATTGACAATGTGAATGTAAATAAAATGCCTCAAAGAACAAAATAGTTCTTTGAGGCATTTTTTAATAAAGTGAAACTCCTAGTTATTCGCCAAGTACCTTCTCAATCTCAACCTCTAAATCCACCGGCTTCGTCTGCGGAGCAAAACGCCCTACTACTTTCCCGTCTTTTCCAATTAAAAACTTAGTAAAGTTCCATTTCACTGCTTTCATACCGAGTAAACCTGGTGCTTGTTCTGTCATGTATGTATACAGAGGATGAGCCTTATCACCTTTTACATCAATCTTTGCAAACATTGGGAAGTTTACGCCGTAGTTTAATTCACAAAAACTTGTAATATCTGCTTCTGTACCTGGTTCTTGTCCTCCGAATTGGTTACATGGGAAACCGAGTATTTCTAGCCCTTGTTCTTTATATTTATCATATACTTCTTGTAATCCTTTATATTGCGGTGTAAACCCGCATTTACTAGCTACATTTACAATAAGAAGTGCTTTTCCTTCGTAATCTTTTAACGATTTTTCTTCACCTGTAATTGTTTTAGCTGAAAAATCATAAATTGTCATTGTTCCTGCCCCTCTCTACACTATCATTCTATGTTTATACTATACTACATTCGTGAATATACGGCTCTTATTACGTATTTACACGCTAAAATGATAGCGCTTTATTTATATTTAAAAATTCGACACAATCTACTAGACTTTTATGATGGAAAGTTTTACAATTAAATTGTGAACAAAATGTGACAGTTTATATTCTATTATTATAGAAAAGGATGGTGTTCAATATGAAAACTGCACAACATGAAACGATTTCAAATCGCGAGTTTTATTTCGTACTATATATGATGTTATTGTATGTGATTGGCTGGGTAATCGATGTAAATGGTTTATTTTTAAGCTCCTACTTTAATTTAGCGGGAGAGATTATGCTTCCATTAGTTGGCGGCATTGTTGGACTATTCGTTATGTCTATTAATAAACAACAAAGACAATAAGAACATTACAAAAAGGCAGAAGACGAAACTTTCGTTTTCTGCCTTTTTGTATTTTTAGCTTATAATAGTTACATACCGTATATAAGGAGTGGTAAAGATGAAAAAAGTAGAACAATTATCTTCTCACCTATATCTGATTGATGATTTTGATTTACAACATAATGAACGAACTGGTACGTACGTTTTATTAGGTGATGATATTACTTTAATTGAAACTTGTGCAGCCCCTTCTCTTCCGTATATTTTAGACGGCTTACAACAATTACATATTGATTTAAACGAAGTTAAAAACATTATCGTTACACATGTTCATTTAGATCACGCCGGTGCTGCTGGTTTAATGATGGAAAAATGCCCAAATGCTACTTTATATGTGCATTCTCGCGGTGCTCGTCATATGATTGACCCAACAAAACTCATTTTAGGTGCAAAAGCTGTGTACAAAGAAGATTTCGATAAACTTTTTGATCCAATTCTTCCAATTGAAGAAGAACGTGTTCATATTGTACAACATGGTGATACGTTACAAATTGCAGAAGACCGCATCCTTACATTTTATGATACACCGGGACATGCAAAGCACCATATTAGCATTCACGATTCATTAACAAACGGCATTTTTACTGGCGATACAATTGGAATTTATTATAGAGAACTCGCAGACCTTGGTGTAGAACTGTATCTACCATCAACGTCCCCTTCACAATTCCAACCAGATGCGATGATTGCTTCTAAAAATCATATTCAAAGTATGAATGTAGATACTATTTATTTCGGCCATTACGGCGCATCATCCAATGTTACAGAAGTATATAAGCAACTAGAACATTGGTTACCTATTTTCGTTCATACTGGTAAAGAGGTCTTTGAAAAATATAATGATTTCGATGAGGCTACTAAAGCTTTGCAAACTGTATTAATAGATAAGGTCTCTTCTCACCTTACAAAGTTAAACGTTCCATCAGATCATTCCGTTTATAACATTTTACATCTAGATATAGAAATTAGTGCGATGGGCATTATAGATTATTTCACGAAGCAAGAAAAAGCAAACACCACTATTAAATAACCGTAAAAGACGAGATATACAACAGTAGTTATTGTATATCTCTTCTTTTTTTGAATATATTTTGAGTAAAGGATGGTGGAATATAATGCAAAAAGTGATGCTATACCTCTGCTTTACATTATTTATCGTCTTATTATTATTTGTCGGAGTGAAAATTCAATTTTATTTAGATACAGACGCGCAAGTGAACTTTAACGTTTATCCAAGATTATTCTACTTTACACTCTTCCCTCTTATAGTCGGCATTTTATTACGATTCCTTCAATCTATTAATCGTGAAACGAGTAAACAAAACTGGCGCTTTCAACCGGATAAATTTATCGCCATTACTGTGCCTACACTATTCATTTCCTTTTCTCCAGCTCTACTCTTTTCACCAGTTGGTGCGTACCTACCTTATATAACTAATATTATTCTTATCAATACAACTTTTGTTACGATAATTAGTTTAATAGCTGGTTATTCCCTTTTAGATTGTTTTATACAAAAAGATACTGCAAATATGAAAAAATATAATTGAATACTCTATTTTATTTCAATAAAAAGGCTCTAAGCGAAAGCTTTGAGCTTTTTTTAATTATCTCACCTTTTCGTCTACATACTCCATAAACTGCTCCGCTTTCATAAACCTTTCTTTGTACGCCTCAGGTACTTCTTCTAGTTTTATTGCACCAGTTGATTTTGTCTTCACTCGTGCGATTTCATGTGTCATTAAAGCTTCCATATAGCGATCAAACTCTTCTTGCGTTAATACTTCTCTACTTGATTTATGACCATTTAATTTATCAAAGTATGGTTGAAGGCCCATACTTACCTTTTTCATTTCTTCTCTTTTTGCTGGCGATAATGCATCATAATCAATATTGCCGTTCGAATCTCCGTACGCAAGCTTTGCATTTGTTAATTTCTTTAGTTCTTTTGTAAACACTTCATATTCTTTTGTACCCATTTCATCTTTCGCTTCTGATAACTTTGCACTAAAACGCATATACGCCTCTAATGTCATTGTTCCAGCGTGTTTTTTTAGGTTTTCAAAAGACCCGTATATACCATCTGCCATAATAGATTGATATGCAAAACCAGTTGTCGGGATTAAAAACGCTGCTGCAAGTACTCCTGCGATAAGGCGTTTCTTCTTCTTACTTCCCCCACGCTTCATTTTTATTTGAACGATTACTTTTTCTTTCAACTCCGGCGGCGCAACAATCCCCTTCGCTTCTTCTTGTATAGATTCTCGAACTCTACAATCTAAACTCATTTCACATTCCCTACCTCTCCTAAAAAGATTTCTTCTACTTGCTCTTTTTGACGTAGTTTCTTTAAGGCTGAATGAATTCTAGATTTCACAGTACCAATTGGAATATGTAATATTTCTGCTACTTCTTCTTGTGAGTAGTCGTGCAAGTATCTTAAAATAATAACTTGTTTCAATTTATACGGTAATTTATGAATAAGTTCGATTAGCTTTTGATTTGATATTTTACTTACAACATCGTTAGAAAAATCAATTTGTACCGGTTTTCTCTGCTCTTCTGCTTTTTTTATAATTCGTAGTCGCATCCACCTCTTTCTTCTATAAGAGTGAATTTGTTTAATTACAAGTCCAATTAGCCAAGGACGAAATGGCTTCTCGCTATCATACTTACGAAGCGATTCATATAGCTGTATGTATATTTCTTGAACGACATCATCTACATCCGTTTTATCATCTATTAAAAAATGTGCTGTTTTATATACTTCTTGAATCGTTACATCATACAATTCGCTATACGCTTCTTTATTTCCCGATAAAGTTAATTGGATTAAATCTGTATACACTGTTTCATCCTTCATATACCATCCCTCCTTTGTCTTACACTATATATTGGCAAGTAATCCATATTTCGTTCGATTTTTTCAAAAAAATTTTTTATATAGATTAATATAATGATTCAATATGTTCATAAGCTCCACTTATAATCACGCATAACTATTATATAATTTTCCAATTTCTAATGAAGACTTAAAATGATTTATATAGTCAAATTTAGGAGGATATATAATGAAAGCTATCATTTTAACTTCGTTCGGTGGTCCTGAAGTGATGAAATATACAGATGTGGATATTCCAGCTATTTCAAAAGATCAAGTTTTAATTCGTGTTGTTGCTACAAGTGTTAATTTTGCTGACATTAAATCACGTTATGGCAAAAAAGGAAATAAATCACTACCTTTTATTCCAGGGATAGATGCCGCTGGTATTGTAGAACGTGTCGGCTCTCATGTGAAAAATATTCACCCTGGCCAACGTGTCATTGCTTTTCCTCAAAATGGATCTTACGCAGAATACGTTGTTGCAAATGAAAACCTTACTTTTGTTTTACCTGATGAAGTCGATTTTCAAACTGCAGCTGCTTGTCCGATTGTATCTTTTACAAGCTATAATTTACTCGCAAATGTTGCAAGGCTTCAACAAGGCGAATCAGTACTCATTCATGCGGCTGCTGGCGGAATTGGCACTACTGCTATTCAACTTGCAAAACTATTAGGGGCTGGAAAAGTTATAGGTACTGTCGGAAGTGAAGCAAAAAAAGAAATTGCTTTAGATGCTGGGGCTGATTATGTATTTTGTCATCAAGATGAAGATTTTGTAGAGAAAGTCAATGAGCTAACATATGGAGAGGGAGTGAATATCATTTTGGACTCTATTTCTGGATCTGTTTCGGAAAGAAGTTTAAAATGTCTTGCTTATTACGGTCGCCTCGTTCATTTCGGTAATGCTAGTGGTGAAATTGGCAATTTCCATACGAAAGATTTACATGCCAGTTGCCGTTCTATACTCGGTTTTAGCTTTGGAACTACACGAAAAAAACGTCCTGAACTACTCCAAGAAACTGCAAATGAAGTATTCCGTTATTTGCGTGACGGACGTTTGCAAATCAAGGCTACAAAATCTTTTCCACTCCAAGATGCAGGGAAAGCACATGAATGGGTCGAAAGTAGAAAAAGTACAGGGAAAGTAATACTAACTGTTCAGTCCTCCTCCTGAAATGAATACTTGAAACCGAGGTGTCATTCATGGGATCACGAATTATGCATGCTATTATCGCTAACGGTATTGCCGAAAAACTATGTATTCAAGATAGAACTTCTTTCATACTCGGAGGTGTAGCACCTGATGCGGTCCATTCAGCAGAAGAAAAAGGAACTTCACACTTTTACGCTGGCACAACGAAAAATTATACGAGAAGGATAGCTTTTAATTCTTTTTTTCAAAAATATAAAGCTCAAATGGATTCCCCTTTTCTCTTAGGCTATTACACTCACCTCATTGCTGATGATAATTGGCTAAGCGGCTTTTTTCTTCCTTGGTTAAAAAATAGAATAGAAAATGATGAAACGATCGCACCTATGTACTATAACGATTTTAAATTGTTAAATGCAAAGTTGCTTCATCATTACGATAAAGAACAACAGCTCTTCTCGCTTCTCAATCAAGATGCTCACATTGTCGATATTGAAGAGGTTTCTAAAGAAAATGTTTCAGAATTTCGAAAATATCTTTTTGAAGATATGTTGTATCCAGAGCAACATTTGCATGAAGACTTACAGGTGTTTACGTTTAATCAAATTGTCGGTTATATGGAAACCGCTATTGAAAAAGGAACATTTTTTATTAAACAACTCTCTCATGATAAATTCATTTCAAAGATTTAATCCCCCTCAATATGTTTGAGGGGGATTTTCACATAACAATATTATTATTGGTTCTTTTCCATAACCGCAAAATAATTCCCTTCACTATCAGCAAAGTTAAATACTTTACCAGAAGGCATAGTTACCATTTCTCCAACAGTAACATTTTTATTTGTTAAATCTGTATATAATTGATCAAGATTTTCTGAGAAGAACATTAAAGATGGTGTACCAAGATTCAATTCTGGGCTCATTTTAGAAATCACTTCTTTATTATGTAGTATAACATGTATAATTTCATAGATATTGTGTATTAGTATTATCTACTTAGTTAAGTCTATTTTTTAAAATGACATATCAGCGATATTTTATGTCTATTCCGTATAAGTGTTAGCAAGTTCGTTTGCAAACTTGTTAGCACTTTTTTATTTCTTCTACTGTACTTCTGTGCGGAAGATATACCTTCGTTTTATATAGTTTCATTTCGTTTCACGCATAGCATAAATTAAACATTTGTCTGATAACGTTTTTCTGTGATTTCACTACTTGTTATTAATTCGTGGCTGTTTTGTGGCTGTTTTATGGGTGTTAATGTGGCTGTTTATTTTCCCTTTCGAAATCCCCTATTTACCTCTTTTTATTCATTAAGTTATTCGAATCTGTTATGCTTAGCTTAAATGGATAATCTTACATATTAACAGGAGGGCCGCTATGTTTAAAAAATTCTCAGTAATTATCTCTGCCGCACTATTTATATTTATTTTATCAGCATGTTCTTCTAATAATTCTTCAGTATCTAAACAAACTAGCAAGAATGAAACTGATGAAATCCCAACTGAAGTCACAAGTTTTGTTACTAATTTTAACACTATTTTAGATGAGAAGGGTAGTTCTACAAACACAGAAAAACTCTCTAAAGATTTAAAGATAGTAAAAGAAAAAGGATATCAAGATAAAACTTTACATGTTGTTTCATTAATTGAACACCAAAATATAAAAGATGGAACTGTTGAATTAGGCAATATGAAAAATTTCCGAGTTATTTTAGATGATAAACAAAAGAAAATTCAAAAAATCACTTATTTAGGTGACGACCCTAATGTATTTTTATTCTCACTTGAATCGTTAAAAATTGATACAACTAAAGAAGTAAAAGACATGTTAGAGGATATTCGTATAAAAATTGACCGAAAGGATCCTAAAGTAGAATCTGTAGCTAATACAGCAAAGTATAAAGTATCTTTCACTTATGACCCTAATAGTCCAACAGCAATACTAAATTTCTTGTTTAATTTCTAGCACGATTAATAAGGATAGTTAAACTTCCAATCTAATTTATTTATATCAGCATGTAGGTTATCTAAACGTATAAAGTCGTTTTCTCCATATTCCTCTAAAGTTTCTTCACGATCATCATAAACTTTTCTTTCTAACCATTGTGACATCATTTCAATTACGTCTTCAGCACTCACATTATACTTACGCAAAATTTCATTTAACTCTTTTGTTGCTTCACTCATAATAAATCACTCCTTTTAAATTAATTTTTTCTTGATCCCACTTGAATAGAGATTTCTTTTTTTGGATGTTTGGGTGTTATTTGATTAAGAAAATCTTTAATTGAATTCGCTTGAAAAATGCGGAAATTTGCACTGGAGACATCATACTTTCTATCAGTAAGGATTAAAATTGAGGGGAATATTTTTTTATTGGATGGCTGCCAAGATTCTTCTTGCCATTTCATACCACAAAAATACATTTCATATCTTTTAATCTTTTCTTGCATTACAGCTTTACTGTATATTGATTTTTGTACTTCAATAAAGAAGGGAGCTTTTCGCCAAATCGTAAATATGTCAGGTTCCATATATTCTTTTCCATACTTCGGTTCTACTTTAAAAATCTTAGGTTTCTCATTTTGGATCAATTGTTTATACGCATCTACTATGCCTAAGAAATGTGGTATTTTTTGACTTGTTTTTCTAATTGCGCTTGGTTGTGGAAAATACACATATGGCTGGAATGTAGTATTCACTTCCACATGTCCATCTCTACGTAATCTTTTTAATACCGTATTGCATGATGTTATTGGGTTTTTCAAATGGCTGAAGTGTAATTCCACAATGTCGTCCCGTGACATACAACGAAATTTAGTCAAATTCTTCAAAATAGCCATATCTCTATTCCTCATCATCTAACACCCCAAATAAAGGCTCCTCTTTCACTTCAGTACTTACTTCTATTTCTTTTGTCATTCTGAAAGGAGCCACTAATTTCTTTGCTTTTTCTAACTTTAACTCTGGAGCTTGCACTTTCTTTAGTCCTTTTAATTTGAAAATCATTTGCCCGGATTGCTCTAACAGTTCTGAACCTGGTGTACCTATAATTCCTGCATTTAACGATGAATCACACTGGAACCCCATTCTGACTGTCATATTCACTTTTAATTTCCCATCGATAACGGTTGCATCCGGCCGCTGCATCGATAACATTAAAAATACGCCTAATGATCGCCCGACAGCTGATATCTTTCTAATAATTTTCATACTATCGTTTTCATCTTCCAACATCGCAACCTCATCAATGCAAATTAAAATATACGGTAATTTTTCCTCTGTAGTCACTTTGTTGTATTCGTTAACGTGGTCTACTTCATATTTCTCCATACACTTACGTCTTTTGATAATTTCCATCCACAATTGGTTTAACATTACCTCCATTTCTACTTCTTCCATGCAAACTTTTTTAACGTGTTGCACTCTTCTTAAAAAGTGAAATTCTGAGTTCTTCAAATCACCTAAATACAGCTGTAATGATTCTGGTGGCAAATGTTGAATCAATGTAGATAAAATAACGCGTACCATACTACTTTTACCACTTCCTGTTTCTCCCGCTATTAATAAGTGTGGGCTATTCGAATCCGTCATATCATATACAATCCACTTTCCAAATTGGTCCTTTCCTACCACTACAGGGATGCTATGTCCTTTTAGATGTGGTAACCAATCTGAATAGTTATACAAGTACGGTTGTAAGCTATTATGTTTGAACGAGTGCAATACAAAGCGTTTTATATCTCCTTCAATCGCCAGTTCCCTCCCTAAGATTTGCTGAAAGCAAAACCATTTCTTCTCAATCGTTTGCGGATCTACCCCGTTTGGTAAAGTAAATGTATATCGGACAGAATCTTTTGTTTCTAGAACATGATGGATTTTCGGGAAAACAGGTAATTTACCTCCTCTTGTTTGGTGTTCATAGTAAATACCACTTTTTTTGAATACCTCAATTAAAAGATTCTTTATAGCTCTTTTATGAAACCATTCCTTCATCACATTCATACCCTCCCTTTAAAACATCCTTACAACTCGAATGAACACATATACAATAAAACCAATGCTACCTATCCGAAGTCCGTGATACAGTCCATCTGATACTAATTTACCTGCTGTAATCCGGTCATTTTGAACCAGATATCTTTCCAATAAAACAGCTCCAATCGTTAGTCCGCCAAGTATGCCAAGTGCTACATAAGTGTGTACAAGGGGTTGTGCCATATGGAAAAACGCTATTGGACTGATTGGCTCAATGCTTAATAATTTTGTTTGCTTCTGCTGCTTTTTAAATGATCCGTTCATAAAATCACGAAACGGTATGATTTCCTTTTTCCTAAACATAAGACCACTCCTTCACACGAACATTTTAAACATCAAACATACACACTCTAAAACCATCTGAGACGTGCGCTTTAATAGGTCAATTGCATCGAATGGAACATTCGTAATGAATACCGCTAACTCATCCGGTAACTTCCTTATTTCGGCTGCTGTGGTGTCTAAGGGTTTGGTTACATACCAACTCATCCACCTATATAAAAAATCCGTTGTTTCCGATGTACTCATTGCATTTTGATTTAGTGCATCCCATTGACAAACTATCTCATTAGCAGAACTTCCACACCATTCATTTATTTCTTGCATGTTTCTAAACTTAGGCTTCGGAATTTGATTCCACCCCTTTGTTAGATCTTGATTTAAATAAAACTTTATTTTATTTCCGATAACCTCGTATCCATTTTCCATTTCCCTCTCTCCTTTATAAACAAAATTAGAAAACCCGCTATTATTATGTTGCAGGAATCAAAACCGTGGTAATCGAACCTTGATAGGTACATCGGTAATTACTTTGGTAGACTCTATTTGCTTACCATGGTTTCTACTTTTGTAGCGAATTTCTATTTTATTGTGGCTACGCCTGTTCCCTTACCTTTGTAGCTGCTTTGGTATAGGTATATGTCACAACCTATTCAAACTTGTTTGTCCTACAATAAAAAAATCAAAAGTTTTTTCAAAAATTTGATTGAGCGCTTTAAAGGGGAGGAGTTTTATGGATTGTAAATTGAAAGTAATTTTAGCCGATAAAATGATTAAACAATCTGCATTAGCTAAGCGAGCCAACATAACAGATCAAACATTAAGTATGATTGTTAGAGGGAAAAGTGAGCCGACACTTCGAGTTGCTATGCGTATTGCAAAAGCACTTAACATGCGTGTAGAAGATATTTGGATCGAAGAAGAAAATGAAGACAAATAAAAAAAGCCGTCCAACAGGACGGCTCTTATTTTGTTAATCAAACTATTCTTTTGTATAGAAGTATTTAAGTCCTTTAGCATCTAACCACGCTGTAGCCTTGTCCAGCTCGTTACCTTGGCGATATGCTGTTTCAAATCTAACTAATCCTTGTTTATCTCCATATGAGATAATACGAGATTCATAACCTAGGGCATCCATCATTCCTAACATCTCAGGTACTAACGCTGTCCCAAATTCATACGTAACAACTTTATTAAATTTATTCACTATAATCTCCACCTTTCCTGTCTCTTGTGTTTTATTTGAATTTTTAATACTAGATGCTCTATTTGCACATTGATTTTTAAACCACTGAACACGTCCTTCATCTAACATTCGATGTGGACAGTACTTCCCATTTCTCTCTTGATGAGTCTTAACTTTACTAATCGGTATATCAAATTGAATCATTAATTGAGCAATCACTTCAACTGCATTCAATTCAGCTTTGCGATATCTTGCTCCGCCTGATTGTGAATAACAAATTTCAACCCCAATACTATGACGATTCCCTCTTCCATTAGTACCATCTCCAGCGTGCCATGCGTTTCTGTTAAAAGGAATTAACTGAATAGCTTCCTTATCATCCACAGCGATATGAAATGATGTTCCGGTGCTATTGTTAGCGACATTATTACGCTCATTTATAGCCGGTGCGTCATTGTACGTGTTATGAAATGTGATTTCTGTTGGATTCATTTCATACGGGCATAAGACGGAGTAACGACTTACAGGTACTAACATTTGTTTAATTTCCATTACTTTACATCTCCTTTTCTATTAGTATATTCAGAGCTTGTCTTATTGTTCTTACCACCTAAAATTTCAACTGCATTTGTTAATGCTGAAGGTAAGGGAATTCCCATACGACCAGCGTTTTCTAAAAGTGAAAGTAACTCATTACCCATGAAGAAGAAGATTGTAGCTTCACGAATTGCATTGTTACTTCCAAGTACTGTATCGAGCTGGGCGGCCGCGCCAACCAAAATAAAAAGCACCACCTTTTTGGCGATGCCTTTAAAACCAACTTTGCTTTTTAACTCTCCGTTATAACCTGCTGCAATCATGCCAGTTAAATAATCAATAACTGCCATCGTCACTAAGACTTTCAATGTTGCATCCCAGCCTCCCAAGAAATACCCACAGAAGCCACCAAACGTAGCTATAAATGTTTTCAATAATACATCAATACGATCCATCTTTTCCTCTCCTTTTTAAGCTGCAAAACAACTTGGGTCCATTCCAAATATCTCTGCAATATCTTCCTCACTTCTATCTTTTAAGTAAGATTCAGTTGTGGAAATATCAGAATGGTTAGCGAGTGATTTTAGTTTTTCAAGTGGTACTCCTTGTACTTTCAAATTATCTAATCTGCTATGGCGGAAACAGTGAGGATTCATTTTAAAATCCTTCCCCTCCTTTTCGTTCAGCATCTTAGCAAATATGCCACACCAATAATTAAATACACTCTTGTTCAATCTTCTTCTCTCACCATTCTTATAAACACGCACAAACAAATCTGGAATAGTATCCTTACCTCGCTGTTTTATATATAAACGAATGCATTTCTGCACCCGGTGATTGTAATATAATCTAAACTTCTTACCGCGTTTTCCTCGTACCACATTTGTATAATATTGTTCTGTTAACCCTTCTTTTTGAACCTGGTAAACCTCATTCTTTCTAGCTGCACTGTAATAAGAAAGCGCTAAATACGTCGCTAACATATATTTTTCTTGTTCAAGTAGTTCATCGATTAACCAATTAATCTGGTCCTCAGTAATAAATGTAATTTCTCTAATTGGATTCTTAGGTAAACCTCGTACCCTTGAACCTACATTGAATTCATAATTATAGTCATCATCATCTGCGCAAAATTCAAGTGCTGAACGTAAAGCACTCATCAATCCATTTACACGTGCATTAGACATTCCCATTTCTTGAAAAACAATAGATAAATTTCGAATGTCTTTACGTGTTAAATCAATAAGATTTTTATTTTCGAAGTGTTCATGTATTAGAAACAAAATAATTCGTAAATCCCAACCATATTGCTTTAAAGTGCTTGCCGCTTTCCCTTGTGCTTTCTTTTCGATTAGAAAATCTTTAACTAGGTTTTTGTTTACTTGGCTAACATGCTTTTCATAAATTGCTTGGTCTACTATTCGTTTCACACTGATCATCTCCTCAAAAATAAAAAGAAAAGCGAAGTCGCTCCTCTTGATCTATGAATTGAAATTAATCAAAGCCATATTTTGTGTAAAATAAAAAACCTACTAATTATTTTCAAGATAAAAATTAATAAAAAATATATTTTTTTCACATGGATATCACCCCAACGCAAATAACCGTACGCAAGTACGGCTTTTTTACATTTTTATTTTTCAAGACACCAAGGTGCACGATTTATCTATAGTTGATAAACCTCCATTACCCGCGCGTA
Organism: Bacillus sp. FDAARGOS_527; assembly: GCF_003812125.1. NCBI lineage: Bacteria > Bacillati > Bacillota > Bacilli > Caryophanales > Bacillaceae > Bacillus > Bacillus sp. FDAARGOS_527. Next base: position 1,323,818 of record NZ_CP033795.1, on the reverse strand, counting down.
ATATATACGCAGAAACTTATTCATTCCTGCAACCTTAGCTTTTTTTGAAGCTTTTCCTTCTAGTTCCTTTCGCAAAACATATTGATATACAGCGCTATCTCTAGTAGGTTTTACCGTCTTTAAACTTTGGACAATTTCATAGAGAACCTTCCTCAAATATTTTGATCCTCTTTTCGTTATCTTTCGTTCCCTTGCTTCAAATTGGCCAGATTGATAGGGAGATACATCAATTCCTGCATATGCTACTAATGCTTTTGATGAACGAAAACGTCTAATATCTCCTATTTCTGCTAGGAGTCTCGGACCTGTGCGATCTCCCACACCAGACATTTCTCTTACTACACCATATTCAGGAATAGACTCTGCTATTGTTTTCATCTGTGTTAAAATAGATGTGGTTATTTCGATTTGCTCTCGAAGTGACTTAATTAGCAGTCTCATCATCATTTCTGCACATTCTGATGAAGGGACTGTTTGTACACCTTTTAGGGTTAATTCATATATTTGTACGGCTTTTTTCTCTGCTATCCTATGTCCCTTTTTAGTAGCCCATTTTACAAATAGATTACTAAACCTCTTTTGCCCCAACCTTGAGACATGATCTATGGTTGGATACTTCTCTAATACATCTAATAAAGTTCCTTCCATGTTGTTATGATAAATCTTTTTTATACCTGGAAAGCATTTATCTATCAACTGAGTTAACTGATTTTTTATTTTCACTTTGATCGCCATACTTTTATGGTATTCCCTCGCATAAAATCGAAGTTCTTGGTATTTTAACCCTTCCTCTTTATGCTCTCTAAGTTGATAATGATTGCCTAATAAGTATTCTGCCAGTTTGATCGCGTCTTGTTTATCTGTCTTTACTTGACGAAGCTTCGCATCGTTATATTTTTTATAACTAATGCATTTACGACATATACTTTAAATCCACTTTCGCATAAAAGCTGTAATACAGGCTCATGGTAATAACCAGTAGCTTCCATGATCACCCTTACTTCTTCATCTTCTTGATAAAAAGTTAAAAGTTCAATGAATGCACTTATCTCACTCATTGTATGATTCAACGTAACAACTTTTCTTAGTAATTTTCTTTCTTCATTCATTATGGCTACTACACTTTTTTCTTTTGCTACATCTATTCCTACTGAAATCACCTTTCCCCGCTCCCCTATCTTTTTTTGACTGATAGCCCTTCACTACACCATCTATTCATTTTCGCCTGTTACTCGAGTGTTTGAACTCCACCTACTTAATCGAATTCTTGATAGTGAGTGATAGTTGACAGTTTTTTATTCCGAATGTTTCAATTCTAAGACCAGCCCGTCAACCAGTCGCTCTCATCATATATGAAAAAAGTATGACAAGCTATTCTTCGAATAACTCCTCATACTTATATAGTACGAAAGACCAGCTTATGGCTGCTCTGGTTTCTTATTTATTAATTGTTGTAATAACTCTTCTAAAGCTGTAATTCGCTTTTCTTACTGAGTCGTTTTTTATTTATCGTTCATTTATCTTTTGTTTTAGTATGCCAGTTCGTTATATTAGTTGACCACTTCCGTTACATCTTTCAAAACAATTACATAGGTTGCTCTTTGTAATACTTTATGTTTCGTTTCTAAGCCACCAAAAGCTTTTTCTATACACTTCCACTTCATTTCCTTACCGTCGAACACATCATATCCGGATAACATTTGAAATGCATAATTTACTACATCGCTCCCGAAATCCGGTGGCATTTTAAACCATCCTTTTACATTTGAATGTGTAGTATGTGGAATCGCTTGTTTTCCTAGTGTAGTTAACTCGGTTATTAAATCTTCCGGAAGTTTAAACAATGTAAGTTCAGAAACCATTAATGATTCATCATAATTTAATTGTTCTCGAACTCTATCAGCATTGATATTGATAATCATATGATTCTCCTCTAGTAAGATATCAGAACCATGATCGATTGTTAATTCATCAAATATCGGTTTAAAAAATTTAGCCATAATAATTCACTCTCTTTTCGTTTTATTTGTTTAATAATTGTTGCACTAATACCTTTAATTCATCAATTTCAGCTTTCATTGAAACTTTCTCAAGTTTTTCAGCTTCAAGTTGTTCTTTAAGAGTGTCAACTTCCTGCTTCAACATACCGTGGTCAAATTGAATATTTTTAACTTTAAAGTCAACTTCTTGTATTGCTTGAATAGAAATTGCAACCGAGCTATAAAGTTTTATAGCGTCTTTCTGTGGTGTGGTGAATACATCGTCAGAGTCCTCCGCAATCATACCGTAATTAATTGGAAGTGTAATAGACTCCCCTGACTCGAAGCGTTCAACATCTCTTATAAAGTGATACTGTTTGATGTTTACAGAGTTGATTTTATCTAAAGCAGAGAACGGAAGGTCTTCTATGTCCGTTTTAAGCGTACGAGAAGAATTGGGGATAAATTCTTGCGCCCACATACGCCCTGTAGCAGATATATTTTCTTTAGCTCGCAGCGTTCTTAATTCTATATCTTTCCACCCTTGCCCCATCATATCTTTAATCTGCAAGCCATTGTTATAACCTTGTACAAAACTTGATCTTATCATTGCATTACCCATGATTAAATCATGATCGATGGCGCCGTTTATGAAATGTATTTTATAGTCACTGCCTTTTCTTTTGAAAGTAAACTGCCCCGAGTTATTTGTAAAAATATGTGGTTCAGTTGTAGTTACAGAGAAGTAACCATATCCTGGAGCCCATCCTTCAGATTCAAAAATAATATCATTCAAGTTTTTAAAACGAAATTGTCCATCTGAATATACGCTCAGATGTCCACCGTCATTCTGCATTTGAATATAATTTGACCAAATATTATTCCCCTCAGCATTTTCCCCTTTAGATATTCCAAGTTTTGCCCATGCTTTAGAAGGTTGCTCAACACCTTCTATTCGGGGTATCGCTTGATACATATAGAATGACCCTGTACCTCTATATTTAGTATTGTCAGAACCCAGAACGATGGACGGTTGAATACTTCCATCTGTCGTCTCCATAAATCCCATATAACCGCGAGGTTTGTTTGCATCAAAAATCTTAAAGTTTTGCTGGTTTATTTCAACAAATCTACTTCCAGTAGTTCTAAGTGTTACTCCTTCTAAAACTTGCCCTTTGATATGGTCTGCTGTAATAAAACCTCTTAAGTTAATCCTGTTTGCATTCAAAGTAATGTTTTCTTTACTCATATTGAATGCTGCAATTACATCATTTTCTTTTACAGATATACTAACGCCCTTTTCAGTTAACTGAAGACGAGTTTCCATATCTCTTACATAAGAATCTTTTGCGAATTGTCCATTTGCTTGCTCTATTGTGTATACTTCTTTCTTTTTTGCTGCGGCATTGATACCCTCTTCATTGATAGTGAAACGGTTATCAATCATAGTCATCTTTTGGTTAAATTGTTCAGTTGCAAGCTTGTTAGCTAATTCATTTAATAAATCTTGTTTATTCTGATTAACCGTTTGCTTCAGCTCTGGAATCTTAAACCCAGCGACATAATCTTCTACTTGTTTAAGCTCAACTTTACCTTCAAGTGCTTTTGCAGTATTTTCCCATCCAGATTTTGCCTCTTGTAATTGTCTTCCTTGTTCTGTTTGCGTATTTTGTATTAAAGAGACATTTTGTTTAATGGTAGTTGCATCTTTTTCTACAGTAGCAACACGCTTATCAAATCCACTTTGATTGTTTTCCACTTTTGTAATTGTTTCTTTAATTCCATCCACGCTTTTTACAATTTCAGTTGTTTTCTGAGTGAACTCATCCGTTGTTACCTGTTCTTCAGGCGGCGCTGTCCAATCTTGCGGCTTATTCCCTTTATACAAGGCCACCCATTCCACAATAGATTTCGTAGTGCTACTCGGATAGTTATATAAGCTTAATTTTCGTTCATTCCCACTTGTAGCTGCAACTGCTTTGAAGGTTACATAAGTTATTCCATTCGCGTAAACACTTGTTGCATATCCAACATTGCTAGACCCACCATTCTGCCAAATTCCAAATTTCTGTCCTTGTGGGACACTCCCTTTAATTACAAAGGTATACTCTTCACCCGCAAAGAAATTTTCAGTTAGAGTATATTGATTGATTAGATAGTCTGTTTTTTCATATTTAACATTTGATTTTAATAAAATGTTACGTCCACCAGCTTTATCGCTATTAACCTTTGTTTCTACACTCGTCAACTTCTCACTGATTTTCCCAGCTTTTTCTTCTATTTCAGTAGTTGTTTTCTTTAGTTCACTTGTTGTTTGCTGTACATCAGATATCGTCTTTTTTGTGCCTTCTACGGTTTGCTCTACTGTATTTAATTTACTGCTTATTTCAGTATCTTTTTTCGTTAACGTTTCGATAGAAGTTTTAAATCCATTAGAATCCTGTTCAAACTGAGTTACTTTCTTGTCAATTTCACCCTGTTTATTTTCGATATTAGAAATTGTACGACCGACACCTTGTAAACCTTCCTGTACTTCATTGAATTGTCCTGTAGCTTGATTCTGTGCTTCTTGAACCTTTTGGTTTAACTCTATTTTTGTGGACTCAATATCTTTATTAACCTGATCTAATGTTTCTTTTTTTACAGATTCAACATCGGGTACAACCGATTCCCACGCTGTACCTGTCCATATTTTTAAAATGCCGGGCTTTCCATTACTAATATCACGCCAAAGTGTTTTAAAAGGTTTCAGTCCTGTTGTTGGCGGATTCTTGGATTCTATAATTTCAACGGTATTATTTTTAATATTCTCTTGCACTTTTTCAGCAAGTGCTTTCGCTGCTTCCGATTCTTTCTGTGCATTACTAGCTGTTTCATTAGCTTCTTTCACTAATTTGTCTAGCTGATCTATCATTTCTTGTTTATTGCCTAGTGAACTAAGAATACGATTGTAAATCTTTCTTAATTCTTCATTTTGATTAACAATCTCACGATAGTCACCAAACATGTATTTATCTTGTGTAGGATCGGTAAAAGATTCATCTCCAGCTATTACTCGCGCTTCAAGATATAATGCTGGTGTAAACCCTGTATCTTTAATTCGAATTATATCCCCTTCATCAATCAATTCATGAGCCAAACCAAACACCCTGCCAAGTGATCGCGCTTCAACTTCATAAGAAACAAATGTATTTACACGCTTTTCTAGTTCCAATTTCATAAGCGTCATAAGCCGTTGTGGAGTCATGTCTTCCTGATCTGTTTCAGGTGTATAGAAACCAAATTTATGTAGCCCATGTTCATTCCACCTTTGAAACGCATCTGCATCTACGATATACGGTAGACCTTTATTAATGCTTTCGATAGTGATTACTTTGTCTCCCTCACCCTTAACAAATCCAATTAAAGCTGTACAAATCTCTCGTGAATGTTCGATACGCCTTACGCCAACCAAATCTTTACCTAATTCTATTTCTTTTCCTGTTTCACGCCCACGTTTTTGGATCATATCTACATACCAACCAATAATTCGTGATCCTTTAACCTCAACACGATATTGGATTTCTAATTTAAACAACGATGAAATTTTCTTTAAGAAAGTAAGAGGATCAATAAACTCATCGATTGTCATTGTATGGAACCCTGCATATTCAGTAATACCACGTTTCCATTTCATCCCTACGAGTGCCAAGTCTATAAATTCGTTAACAGTTTTGCTCTCTATACGTTGCGGACTGATAAAACCCTCTTTTGCTATTTGGACCCAAGCTCCAGAAGCATGAACTGTAACAGAACCATCATTAGAATCTCTTTCAACCTCATTATTAATTACATATGGCACAATGCGTCCATCACGCACTTCTTTTAAAATCAAATTTTGCTGTTGTAATGTAATTGCTTCAGGTGTGCCATCAAAAACTTTAAATTCTAACATATCTACATTGTTTTTAAGTTCCCATTGACGTCTATCATCCCAATAATCTTTTGGTTGAATAGCGGATATAATTTGATCTGTTTTAAAGTCAACAACATGAAGAATTCCGCTTGGTGTTCTCATCTGTATCTCTCCCTGTAACTGACTGTTGCATTTACATCTGGTGGCATAATATCAATACGATTATCTCCACGAATGATCTTAGGAAACTCACTAAATATATCTTTAATATTGATAGCATCTTTTCCGTTAATTGTGACAAGACTTCTTTCTGTATCGATAATTACTTTATCTCCTGCATCGAAAATATACGATTTCGTATTAGACGGGACTTTGTTTATCTTCCAAATCTTTAAATCATCAATTGACATCACTGAAACCGGATCATTTATATCCCATGCCATGATCGCGATCATGACTTGAGCTACTTTACGATTTGTCATTGGATTTCCGCTCTCGTCAATCCATCTTTCTGCTAATGAAGCATCGTCAATCTCCGTTCCGTCTTTAAAACGTGCCACATAAACAGACCACTGATTGCCTCGTCTAGCGACTCTAAGCCTTCCGTAAAATTGGTTAAATGTATTAGGATGTGCCCCATTCGTATCTACTAATTTTCGTATACTGTTAGGTGTTCCGGCATTCCCAATACGCATGTATGCTTTTGTGATTTCAGCATCCCAATATAAATCGTTCATATTGATACGTGCAACAATATTACTCGCTTCATCTAAAAGAAGCACTTCTACACGTCCCATTTCGACAATGCTTTTCGATTTCAAACGTACCCATGCTTCCATTTCAAAGTCTTGTAATGGTCCTGACGGAATATTCTTTTTAGCCATAGCTCCGTGGAAGCCTTTTTCCTTTCCATAATCCTCACAATATAAAGCATAACCATCTCGTGCTTTAAAAGAGCCTGTCCCCTTCATATCGTCAAATTGACCTGTAACAGGTGTCCACCCTATCGGAGTAGCCATTTCATCCCACATGACTCTTTCCCGCTCTTGTACTGTTGTTTCTTCCACAGTAAGAGGGTAGCCAATTCTAAAATAATTACGATCATGCGGATACTCTCCAAACCATATATCTAAAAAGGTACTTGGTTTTTTTACAGTCATTTCAATTAATGCTGGAGCTTCTACGCTTCCTTTATTCGTGAAATAAGAAGTTGTTTCTGTAGACCACTCTTGAGTAAACTTGTGAGTATTTGTTTTGCCTAATTTATATGGCATTGGACAAATGAATTTTAAATTTCCTTGTCCAATTTCTACAAACTCATCAGCATCGAACTCTTCATCTACAACAGCTAAATAAGTTCTGTCAGGTTCTGTATCGAAAATAAGTTCTTTTGGTTGATCTGTAATTAACCAACTCGCTATATCTTCACTAAGTATTTTCATATCAACTCCAGATGGAGCAATAATACCAACAGGAACAGAAAACACACGCATTTCAGTCTGTGTATTTAATAATCTTGCTCCTGGATAACTCGGAACACTTAGGAAATTCCTTCTTAACGGTGCCCATATTGGTCTTTTCCATCCTCTTTCGATGTGAATATAACTCTTCCGTTCCCCATTAAATGAAAAAGAACTCATCATATCACTCCTTTTGTCAAAAAAAGAAACCCAAATCTAAAAGACTGAGTTTCTTTCTTGTGCTCTATTTTGATATTCAGTTATATATTGATGACTTACTCTTGCTATCTCCCGTCCTTCCAATACAACTGGAATCTCAATATATACAGGTTTTTGTTTTGTATATGGTTGTTTGTCTGGATTATCATTGTCAGGTCTATATTGAACAACATTAGGGTTGTCTGATAACACCTCTCTCCATCTAGAAAGGTTCCCAACATCATAAACAGAAAGCCCTTCAAACCTTTCCATTTGACGACCAATTTCTCTGACCATATCACGCATACTTTCAGGAATATGTGTAATCCAATCGTTTTGCCAATCTCCATCTACAAAAATAGCATTAAAATATTTAGTTAACGGATCATCTCCCTGAAAACTAAATATTTCTTCGGGTTTTAAAGAACGTATACTATTAACAGCTCCTGATACTGTATTTTGTAATGCATCCCTTACAACGGAATATTGTGTTTTAATTCCTTCTGCAATTCCATTTGCCATTTGAACCCCTGTAAATTGCATCTTGTTCGAAGTACTACCTAATGCTAACTCGTTCACTAAAGCTTTATTTGCCTTTGAGCCAAGTGTACGACTCTCTCGTTCAGCCATATAAGATCCCTTTTGAATACCTAGAGCAAACCCTTCACTAAAAGGTTTACCCCCTTGATCCCTAGTTAACTTTGACGGAGAGTTTACATTAAGTGTAGCTTTCAATGCTTCAAACGCACCTCGTGCTAAACTAGCGGCTACAGTTTGTACATTCCATTGACCATTGGAAATACCTTTAGCAAATCCACTTGAGAATGCTTCACCAGGACTCACCGAACTAACACTTTTCAGACCGGAATTTCCACTTTCCGCTACATTAGAACCACTTGATCTCGCTTGTCCTTTTGTACTTTCCATCCCTTGAGCAAACTGACTACCACCTTTTTGCCCTTGTGGAGTACCGTTGATTGTATTAAAACCAGCATGAGCCGACGTAACAGCCTCCAGAGCACTTCCTCTAATGTAGCCTTTTTGATTAACAATACCACTTCCAACACCTTGTCCACCTTGATTACCTGCTGGGTTTCCATTAATAGTGCTAAAAGCGTTATGAGCACTAGCAACTACTTGCAATGCGCTCCCTTTAATATAGCCATCTTGGCTTATTATCCCTTGCCCTAGTTCGCTACCACTCTTACTTCCGCCACCGCCATCAGTGGTACTACCCATAATTCCTTCCACAGCTTGTTTTTTTCCTGTCGCTGCATTCTCTGGAGCCATATTACCAGAAATTCCATTAGCCTGTGTTTGACTTATATCAAATCCGACCTGAGTTAGATCTAACTTAGCTCCATTTTCAACTAACAGTGCAATCGCCTTTGCTGCTAGCTCAGCATTAATAGAGCCATTTTGCATCCCTTGCACAAGCGTCTGCACATTAAATTGACCAGCTTCTCCAAGATCAACTTGAACATTACTTTTAATATCTAACCCCATAGTTTGTGCTACTTGTGGTAAAGATAAAGCTCCAATTTGCATCCCGTTAATTAAAGTTTGAATATTATTCTGACCTTCTTGAGTGGCATCTACTTTCACGCCATTTTTTACTTGCTGTTGGAAAAACTGAAATACAGTATCAAAAGATAAAGTACCTGTTTGAAGTCCTGTAATCCATGAATCCATTGTCATTTTCCCATAGATTCCTAAATCAATTGTGGTATTACCCTGCATATTTTTACTTAGGAATTCTCTCACTTCACCAGTATCTTTGGTTTTAATACCATCAATCCATTTTTGCATGGATTCAATACCACTTTGTGATAGGTCCACTTTATAAACTTCTTTCAGTTTATTAGCATTTGCTGTTGCTACAGCTGAAGAATCTAATTCTCCCTTTTGAAGCTTCTGTAAGAATGTATCAATTGTAAATTGCCCAGCGGGTCCTAAATCAATTTTCATTTTCCCATCAATTTCTTTTGCCATTGATTCAGCTAACAATCTAGATGACTCTGTACCCTTTTTTAATTCAGAAAGATACATTCCTATGCTTTCAATTTTAGATTTACCATATTGCAACTCATACTGAAGTAATTTATCTTGATAATCTTTTTCTGCCTTTTCTTGATCACTTCTAAATCTTTGCTCTAAATCAGCTGCTTTTTCTCGAAATCCATATGCAGCTTTAAAGCGTGCGCCCCAGCCTTTATCTTCTGCTTCAATCCTTTTGGCTTGTGACGCTAAAATCTCAGCATCTTCTTCCTTCATATGTTGTTGCAATACTTTAAATCCATCATTTCTAATAGATTGTAAATCATTCACATGCTTAGATTCATAAAGTGCAATAGCATCTAAAGTTGCTTTTCTTTCTTCCGGCTTAATTTCACCTAATTTAAACGCTTTTTCTACATTTTCACGCCAACCTTTAGTTTGCTTCTCTAAAGATTTAACACCGTCCTCATATACTTTTATGATGCTTTCAAACCGTTTTTTTCCAGCATCTAAAGATAACATTCCGCCAGCTTCAATCTCTTTCGAAATCGATGTGATTTCTTTTGCTTTTGTATAGAATTGTTGAACGTTTTTGTCAGCGACCTGTAATGCTTGTTCGAATTTTTGAGCGAAATCTTTTGGCATTTTCATGGTATCTCCTTGATACCTTTTAATACCCTCTTCCAAAATCTTTTCTGCTTGTGTAGCAACTTCAATCTCTTTATTAATGGATTCAATGACATTATTCTTAACTTGTTCTAAGGTTTGTTTGGCACTCTCAGGGACAGCTCCCATTAACTGACTAAACATCTTATTAAATTCACTTTTCTTTCCCTCTAACTCTTTAATGACTTCATTTGTCATTCTTTGAAAAGCTTTAATGGTTTCGTCAGCTGCTTTATTCGCCTCTTCACCTGTTTTAAGCTTTAAATCCATCATGTTATTGATAGCCTTATCTTTTAAATCCACATAGGCACCAGCTGCTTTACTCGTTGCGTCACTTACTCTTTGTCCAAACTTATCCATATCATTTTGTGCCTGTTTGGATTTTTCGTTCAGATCAACAATTGCTATACCTAGCGCTCCTACAGCAAGAACAGCTCCCGTAATTGCTAAAGCGACTGGATTTGCTAATAAAGCACCGATACCCATCGCTAAAAATCCTACAGCTGTTGTTACTCCTGCTATCCCAAAAGCTAATAACGAGCTTTTAGCAATCATTTGTTGTGTAGATTCATCTAAATTATTAAACCAATCCACTACACCTTGAACACCCTCTACAACGTCAACTAATATCGGTAACAAAGCATCTCCAAAGGACTTTTTAAGAGTGTCTACAGCACCGCTTAGCTGTTCAATTTTACCTTTAGTTGTATTCATCTTCGTCTCAGCAACTTCTAATGCTGTGACTTTCGACATTTCTCCATACATCTTATTAACGCCTTCTGCGCCCTCTTTATAAAGGATTGTTGCACCACGTACTGCATCAGAACCAAATAATGTTTCTAATGCCATACTTCTTTGTTGATCCGTTAAATCTTTCATAGATTCGTTTAATAATCCAGAAATTTTATCCAATCCTTGAATATGTCCTTGCTGATCATAGAATTTTGAAGATAAAAAAGCAGAACTGGTTGCTAATTCGCGGAATGTTGTATCACATTTATCATTCCATTTCGTAACGCCTTCTGTTTTCATTACATATTTTTCTAAAGCTACTTCTATATCCCCTACATTTCTGGAAGCTGGTTGAATACCGTTTTTAACCAAGAAATCAAAACCAGCTTGTGCATTGTACGTAATAAGACCCAAATCACGCATTTTGTTGTATGCTTCTTTTGTAGATGGGTTTAAGCGCATTAGCATGGTTTTTAAAGATGTACCTGCATCGGAACCCTTTAATCCGTTTTGCGCAAATACTGCCAAAGCTGTAGCTGTATCTTTGAATGTCAAACCAGCTCCTGCTGCTACTGCTGATGATGCCGATAAACCATATTTAAGCTCTCTTACATCAGTAGCTGATGCGTTTGCTGCTCCCGACAAAATATTGGCTGCATCTGCTACTGAAAGATGATCAGCTTTAAACGCATTTAAAGCTGTCGATGCAATTTCAGCTGCTTCTCCTAATTCTAGTTCTCCAGCTGTCGCTAAGTTTAAGGCACCTTCCAAACCACCATTAATAATCTCAGTGAGGCTTACCCCCGCTTTAATTAATTCCTCTATTCCTTGTCCTGCTTCCACAGAAGAGTATTTTGTTTTTTCCCCCATAGTGACTGCTAGGTCACCAATTTGTTTCATCTCTTCTCCAGTCGCACCAGAAACTGCTTGAATATCAGCCATTTTCTGTTCAAAGTTCATAGATTCTTTAACAGCCATCGCAAGCCCAGCACCAATAACGCCTGTCATGGCTGCAAAGGTAGTACCAACCTGTCCGCCTACATCTTGCATTTTATTCCCTGTATCACGCATCCGTTCTCCAGTACGGTGAAGGCGATTTTGTTGTTCAGCTAATTCACGATTTGTCTCTCTTATCTCATTTTGAATTCGTGCCTGAGCTGTTTCAGCACGATTCATAGCAATTGTATTGTTATCAATTTGTGTATTTAATCTTTGTAATGCCTGTCCATTCGCTGTATATTCAGCTTGCAATTGCTTTAATTCTTGTTTCAATTGTTTCGCTTCTTGCGAATTTTTCCCAAAGGTCTGAACTGCTTGATTATATTGTGTTTCAAGACGTTCCATTGATGCTGCCAATGTTAGATTTGAGGCTTGTAATTGCTCTTGTTTTTGTCTTGCTTGTTCAATTTTCTGGCGGTAATGTTCTACCTTTTGACCTTGTAATGTGAATTTTTCATTCAAATGAGTTAACTTGTTTTGTAACTGTTCAACAGAATTACCAAGCAATCTAGCTCTTTCACTTGTTAAATTGAACTCTGAATCTAGCAAACGTAAACCACGATTAATTCCTGCTACTCCATTTTCAAAACGTTGGGTATCAAGCGTAACTCGTGCGCCAATTTCCATATCTCCAGCCATTTATCTCACCTACCTTTACAACCAATCTGGTGCTTGATTTGCTGTTCGGACTACTTTTTTATCTTCTTGCTTTTTCTTATAAGCTAATGTTTTAAAGAAAAGCACTAAATCCATCTGATTAATATCTGCTTGGGATATTCCTGAATCTTGTAACATATTGTATATTCCTAACATCATTTCTGTTGGTTTGAACGGTTCTTTCTGTTCCTCTGTCTCTTTTTTTTTGCTGAATTTGTCTTTGAGTCAATAGCATTAATAACTGCCACAGCCTCAGCTATACGACCTACAATGGCTAAACAAATAGCATAAATAGTTGATGTTAAAAACCAAATGTGTACTCCCTCAAGAAATTCTTCCACCGTAAATCGATTTCCAAACACTTTGACAACAAAATGAGTAGCCTCTTTTAGCACATCAAAACGAACATTTTCAACATTTAATTTTTCTGTCCATTCAGCTGCTTCAAAACCATCCGTAGATGAAATATATGTTGGTAAGAAAAAAGTTTTTTTACCAGTGGGTAGATTTAAAACCAATTTAAATGATTCTGTCTTTTGATTTTCTTGCATGATTGAATCTCCCTTCATAAATAAAAGGCACAGCATTAAGCTGTACCTTTTTTTATAATTTTATTTGCTAAGTGACGGCGCTGTTTCTGTTGGTGGTGCTGGAACTGTTTTAAACCAGTTCGCTGCAACGGTTGCATCATATCCTGTTTCTTCTTCATCTAAACGATGTCTCCAATTTCCATCTGAACGTTGGATCGCTTTGCATTTAATTTTAGCTGATTGGAAAGTTGGTTTATCTTCAGCTGTCTTGTGCTCATCTTCAGGAATTTCAAATTTCGTTTTGTAGTAGCAATAAAAACGGTTTTTCCCATTGTCTTTTGGTAAACGATATAATAACGCTACATACGGAGCAACATCATTTACATTATCGATTACCTGACCTTTAATTAGTTTCTTTCCTAATAGTTCAGCGTAAGTAGATAATGAAATATCCGCTGTTTCTAATTCGATTTCTACACCACCAAAAGCACTTGCTGTTGCTAGTGGACCTCCTTCTGCATAGAACGTTACAGATTCATTTTTAGGTGAAGCTTTGCCACTTACTGCATCTCCAATTTTCTTAGGTGCTGCATACGTAAACTTACCATCTGGTGTTTCTGTCAAAATCGCATAATGTAAATCTCTAAAATCGACCGCAATTGCCATATTTGTTTTCCTCCTAAATTTTTAATTCTGTACGAAACCTCATACCATAATGATAGATTTTCGTATCTGGTTCATATAAATTTGCTGTTGTAATACGCTGAAATCCTATATTTTTCATACAGGTGTTTACCGCTTCTTTTAAATCCCCCTTCACGGGACTAAAGGACCAAATATCTACTTGAAATAAAATAATGCTGGTAGATTCCACACCCTCTGCGTATCTCCCAGCACCATTATCTAGCTCAGAATAAGTAATCCATGTTTTTCCGTTATCATCACCACGAACCATATTGTAGATATATTCTCCACCAATTTTCTCTACAATAAAAGAATTTGTAAGAGCACGTAACACATCTTTTTCTAAAAATCTCATACGATTTGCAATGCCGCTGCAAAGACATTTCGCATCTCATGAACTGCCTTTACTTCCGTGTGAGTTACTGTCTTTTCTATAAACCCTTTATGTGGTGGATGGGGCATTTTACTGGTTCCCCAATTTTGGAATTTCATATAAAAGTGTGGAGAATTATCATCTTTTTCCCACCCCACACTAATTGATTTGACTCCATTTCGAGTTTTTATTTTTCCGACAAGCACCTCATCCTTTGCATGTTTACCTGTTCTCCATGATTCTTTTGGTGAAGGTGGTTTCGGATGTGCACTTACTGGACTTTCTGCCTCTAAAGCATCCCTTACTACCCCAGCACCTTTCTTTAATGCTGAGTTTTCAATTGTTTTTACACTTCTTCCTAAAGCTTCAAAACGCTGAATTGCTTCTTGTATTCCAAAGGTCGTTACTTCTGCCATATAGATCGCTCCTCACACACCAAGCATGTTTCTTTATGTTGTTCATCAACATCTACAACAGCTTTTATTTCAAAGAGTCGATCATCATACAAGACTCGCATTTTCGAATCAATTCCCCTACGAAATCGCATAAAAAAATTCACTGTACGTACCGCATTCTCGGTATTTCCAGCGAATATTTCATAATTAAATCCCTTTCCAAATGGTGTTTTTGCTCTTGCCCAAACAGTGACAACATCTTTCCATTCAGATGGAATTGGATTCCCCTCTTCATCTTTTTTATTTGTAATTTCTTGTTGAATTGTTATTCGTTTATTTAATTTACTTGGATTCATGATTATCACCATTATTATAGTCCCTTAATTGCAATATAGTAGTTTCTAATGACTGTTTTAATGCAGGGACATTTAATGACTTATCTTGATTCTCGTAGTTTAATAAGACATGTGTAATTACTGCTATTTTGTAGAGTGCCTTTTCACTTTCAGGAACACCAGATCCTAATAAAGCTTCTTTTGCTCCATCAATTAGAAGCTGAATAACAGTATCCTCTTCATCCCCATCAATTTTTAATTTCCCTTTTATAAGCTCCAGCATACTATCACCTACGATCCTGAAGCATTTGTTTTTACTGATAATTCAGCACTTAAAGATGAAATTAACCCATTATTGGCTACAGCTTTTATTTGATAAGAATACGTTGTATCACCTGTCAAACCTGTATCTTTATATGTTGTTGTTACCGATGTTCCTACTTGTTTTCCGTTACGGATTATTTGATATTCTTTAATGCCCCCATCATAGACAACAGGAGACCAACTAATGTTGGCCGTTGTTACCGTAGTTGAATCAACTTTTAATCCTGTTGGTCCCTGGGGAGGATTAGGGTGTAGTCTGTACTTCTGCGATACGGAATGCTGATTTTAGCTTAATTTTATGATCAAACCAAGCTGTTAAAACAAACAGTTCAATACCTGTTTTCACATCTTTGTCACGATCATAAATCATCTTCGGATCGTAGTTGAAGTGCGAATATCGGAAGTCACCCACAACAGGATTTACTGCTGAATCACAGAACTTAACCGGTTTACCTAAAACCTGTTCTGGTTGAGCATTGTATAAAGTAGCGCTACCATTTGCAAGCATTTCAATTATATCTAGATAATCAGCGTAACGCATTTTAATAGTTGCATTTGCACGGAAATCCTCATGTAAATCTGCAATTGCTGACTTAATAGCTTTGTATAAATTAGCACCTTTAATAGTTTTAATACCAGCTTTATAGAATGACATGGATTCTTCTCCTGCTTTAGGAGTTGTTGTGAATGCTACTTTTTTCTCTTTTGCTGCTAAACCACTTTCTAGTGCTTGATCTACTGTTTGTACTAAGTTTGTATCAGTTGCTGCTAAAACAGTTTCTGAAATAGGGACAAAAATCTTGAATTTATTGCGCCCAAATATTACAACATCACCTTCAGCTTTTAATTCTTTCGCTGTTTCTGTATCAGCAATAAAATCGTCATCATCTAATGTAAATGTAACTTTGGGAATTTCAAGGTTAGTCACACTTGTAAATGTAGATACCTCTCTTAATGGATTTTTAACAAATGGCTCATGTAATAGTTCGTTCGTCATCGTACTTGGAAGAATCTTTTCTCCACCTGTGGAATTTTTATCACCAAGAGCCGCTCGCGCTTCTTGTGATAAGGTACCACCGCGAATTGTTGCCCGAACCAATTCTGCTTTCGCTGCAACTACCTTTTGTTTTGGATCTTCAATGGCTTGCAAACCAGTTTGACTTTGGAATTGTGCTTTTTGTTCAGCTTCCATCGTATCATGTTGTTCTTTAATTACATCGAAACGCATTTGTAGGTCTTTCTTAGATTGTTGTAACGCTTGAAGACTATCCATGGTTGCGGATGGATCAATTGCCTTCTGAGAAAGCTCATTCTCTACTTTTTGGAGCTGTTGACCAATAGTGGATAAATTTTGCTTTAATTCAAATAATGTATTTTTTGAAAAGTATTGAAAGTTACCAAGAGATAATCGAAATTTATTTTTCATTTTCATAAATGAATTCCTCCTAAAATTGTCTTTATATAGTCCGCATTAGCTTTCGCTTCTTCGGCAATTTTTTGTCTTTCTAACATTTCGTTGGATGGTATGTTAGCTTGTGCGTTTACTAATTGTTGTGGAACATTTTTGTATTCTTTCATCCATTTTTCATCTAGACATGCTGCCGCATTATTTGCTGAGATAATTTCATCACAAAGTCCATAATTCATTGCTTCCTCAGCTGATAACCATGTCTCTGCATCTAGTAATTGTTTTAATGTATCTTCATCTAACTTATCGCCAGCACGAGTTAAATAGTGTTGTACCATCGACTGGTTAATACGTTCAATGTCATCCGCTGCTTTACGTAACTGATTGGCATTTCCTGATGCGTATGTCCACGCATTATGAATCATCATCATTGAATTAGCATACATAATGATTTTGTCTGAAATCATTGGTAATACTGACGCGCACGAAGCGCCTATTCCATCAATATAAGAGATAACCTTTGCCTGATGTCTTTGTAACATTGCGATAATAGCCATCGTTTCAAAAACAGATCCACCTGGACTATTGATGTAAAGGTTAATCGTTTCAATATCATCACCTAATTCATCAAGTTCATTTTTGAACGTAATAGAAGATACTTCTCCATACTCTTCCCATGCATACTTTGTAATTTCTCCATAAATAAAAACATCGGCCGTTTTACCATTGGCAGATGCTTTCATTTGAAAAAACTTATTCTGTTTGTTCTTTGCCACCGTTTTTCACCCCCTTCCGTTGAGTTGGGTCCATATCAATCGGATATAAATCACCACTTACCCAAAGTTTTGAAGCATTACCACCCACAGGCGGTTCATCTTCTTTTTGACGAACATCATCTTGTGATAACCATCCACTCCTAATTGCAGCTTGATAATAAGCTGTTCTTGAAGCCGTATCACCTCTTAACAGCCCTCCAAGGTTAAATTTAAAGTAATGGCCTTCTTGCCGTTCTTTTTTATTAAGCAACTTACGGTTCATTTCTTGCTCATACTGGCGAACAATAGGAGTTAAAGTCATTTGAACAAACTGAATCATCAGCTGTTCATTACTGCTATAACTCTGTCCTTCCGTGTCATTTAAAAATGTAACCGGAACGTTAAAAACGTTAGCAACCCTTGAACGAGTAATCCGTTCTGATGCTAACGTATCTGAAGCGAAGTATTTCCGCTCCATTTCTTCTATATTCACACCTGGTTCCCTGAATAAAATACCACCATTCTCTTGATAGAATCGTCTAAAATCATCAATGATTTTTTGTCTCTTGTCATTATCTACCTGTGTTGCATAATCCAAAATAAAACTATCTTTCTTCTGCATTTCTGACAAACTAAATTCTTGTACTGCCTTATCATATTCAAGAG
Organism: Bacillus sp. FDAARGOS_527; assembly: GCF_003812125.1. Classification (NCBI taxonomy): domain Bacteria; kingdom Bacillati; phylum Bacillota; class Bacilli; order Caryophanales; family Bacillaceae; genus Bacillus; species Bacillus sp. FDAARGOS_527. The sequence goes on along the minus strand of NZ_CP033795.1, from coordinate 1,305,764 downwards.
TATTTCTCAATACATCAATTGGACAAATACCTTTCCATCTTGAAATACCTGTGATGTGTTTAACATGAAACATGTTCATATTGTGGATATAATATGTACCTTCAATCCCACGTACCTCATACCACAAATTATTATCATCAGTGTTTAAAAAAGGCGTTACATAAGCGGATTCAATAGGGATTAATGATTCCACTTGAAATCGAATGTCACGGATAATAGCTGCATATCCATTTCCAGTCTCATTTCTTGAAACTTCAATTTTATTTATCCATTCAAATCCGGTCATGTTTGGATTCGGTTCATTAATCACAACATCAGACACTTGGTTAAAAACCGTGTCATAATCCTTGTAAAGCTTTAATGGCAAAGATGCTACTGTATTAGATAATCTGCTAATCACACTAAAAATCGTCTCATTTGTAGCTAACTTCGCATTATCAATACCCCAAAACTTCCTTCCAAACCATGAAGTGAAGTCATATCCAGCACCTTTCCATCCCAATGAAGCTCCTTTAATTGCCCCCTTAACACGATTAATCAGTTTCAATTTCTCACCGCCTTTCTATTTAAAAAGATCGTTAACTGATATAAATTCAATATTTCCATCACCTTGTAATTGAGATAACATAGGGATTACTTCTGTGTGAGCATTTAAAAACGCTGCAAAACCATCAATTTTTCGATATTTACTCTGTTTAGATGGTAAAAAGTTCCCGTTCCTGTCTTCCACAAGCTTTACATTGTTCATATACCAACGGAAAAGACGGTTTTTATTACTAATTATTTTTCCATCTAACAACAATTCTTTTACATCCTTTAATGCTGGGCTTAAAGTTAAATGACCTTGTCGAACTGGTTCAGTTTTAAATCCATATGCTTTCAAATCTTCATTTAAACGATAAGCATTGGCTGGATCATAAGTAATTTTCTTTATGAAATAGTGGTCAGATTGCTCAACAAACCAATCATACACATACTCATATTTCACATACTCACCAGGGATAATAGTGAGCCAACCTTTATCTTTAAACTCTTTAAAGCTAATATTTTCGTTATCACGATCAACTTTAGCCTGCGGAACCCAACTATGAGATAATACAAAAACATTTCCATCATCTAAAGGGAACTCTAAACAAGCACTTGTAAAATCTTCTGTTGCAGATAAATCATAACCTGCAACACATTCTTTACCAGCTAATCCCTTTATATCAATAACTCCTTCATTCCTTTTTAATATCTCAATACCAACAAAGGACATTTCATCATTATCAACAAAGATGTTAAATTGCTTTGTAATCCAGTCATTTTTTTCAGCATCCGTATGCTTGTCTGTATTCCAATCATCAATAAGCGATGGAAGGTCTAGCGAAACTCCCATATTAGGGTTTGCTTTAATCCATAGTTCAGGATTCTCAATTTCATCTACATTATCCATTTCAGCCATGAAATAAAACTTTCTATCTTGGTCGATAATCCCTTCCAAAACATCCGTTGCAATTTCATAGTATTGAACAAGCGGTCCTTCAAGCTGATACCCTGCTGTAGTGATATAAACAATCATTGGTTGTTTACGTGCACCACGTGATTTTTTAATAACATTGATTAACTTGAAATTCTTAAATTCATGTATTTCATCAAAAATACCAAGATGTGTATTTAGTCCGTCTAGCTTCTTACTGTCAGATGCGCGAGGTTCAATTTTAGAATGCGTTTTATCATGAAAAATGCCTTTCTGATTTTCACGTAAATGCTTCCGAAGAAGGGGGGATTTTTGAACCATTGCACGACTTTCATCAAACAATTCTCCAGCTTGTTGTTTTGTATTTGCCAAAACATAAACACGAGCACCTGGCTCATTATCTTTAGCAACAGCATAATTAGACAAACCAGAAATCATTGTCGTTTTCCCATTTTTACGCCCAATAAAAATAAGGCCCTCACGAAAGCGCCTATAACCAGTATCCTTATGAATCCATCCATATAAAGAACCTATAACAAAGTGTTGCCACGGTTGAAGAACTAACCTTTTATAGTCACCTTTTGATGGACGACAAAATTTTTCGATATATCGTATTGGTCTATGAGCCTTTTCTTCATCAAATATCCAAGGAAACTCCTCAGTCCCCTGTCTCTTTAAATCATTTAGATGACGCTGACAAGACAAGATGTTTTTCTTACTAGCTATTATGTTTCCTTTCACAACTTGTTCGGCATACCATGTTGTTCTTAGTTCAGGAGATGGATCGATCAAAATATTAAAATGCTGTATCTGTTCATTTCGCCAATTTTTATACCACTTAGCTATTTCAGATGGCTTAGAAGTTGTCGTAATCATCATCAGAATCTCCAGTTAACTCTTCCTGAAGCTTTTTCCGGCTTGCCCCAGTCAACCCTAGCTCCCCTAAATATTGACGAATCTGCTGTAAATACTTAGGTATCTCTGGAATTAAAGTATGCTTAGTTAGATTTGTAGCGCCTGCTTTATTTGTATACTCCATTGTCAGACCTTCTTTTTTAACATTGGCTGCCATTTCCCTAAACATTTGATAACTGAAGGCAATCGCTTCAACTACAATTGGATCATTGATATCAGCCTTACCTTCTCCTTCTAAAACAGACCAAATACGAATCCAAGTGTCTTTTCCTACCTTCTTTAAATGAGTAGGCGGTTTCCTTTCATTCAATCCTTTATCCACGACATCACCCCACTTACATTTTATGGATAAAAAGTATCGATCTAAAATTAAAAAGCTCTTATTTTTAGGGTTTACCCCCCTTTAGAAAAACCACTTGCGCTGCACACGAAGGTGGCAGCCGGTCTGGGCGGAAGCGGATCTGAACAATAAAAGGAGGGGGGCTATATGAATTCTTTGTTCGCTTTTACTTTTACGAACTGAATCTTTCTTTTATTTTTCTTTTTCCCTCCACCCTTTTCAGGATGTTCTTTGTTGTGACATGCATTACATAAACTAATTAAGTTTTCTAATGTTAATGCAAGTTCAGGATATTCACTTCTTTCTTTGATATGATGGACCATATCAGCAGGCACTGGTATCAATGGATCATGCTTCATACACTCTTGGCAACGGTAGCTATCTCGTATCAACGCTAGCTCTCTACACCTTCGCCACGCTGTGCTATCATAGAACTTCTTCGCTTCTTTATCCCGTTTGTATTTATCGTAGAACTTTCGTTGTTGCTTGGTGTTATATTCATTCACTATCCTTTACCTCAATCGTACCTGTATCAATCCGCTTCTCTCGGCGTTGAATATCAAGGCATTTCTCACAGTAGAAAGTAGCCGATACATCTATAACATAACGATTATCATCCAAGCAGAAAGAAGTAGTCTCGCTATCTAGTACTTGGTACTTATGCTCACACATCTACCTCACCTCATTTAAAAGAATATTCCGATTATATATTTACAAATAAATACAAGTTGTTATAATGAAATTAACATTGCCATCTGGAAAAGTGATTCGCCCCCATGCGAGTTGCTTTTCCTTTTTTTATGGCTATTGTTTTAAGAATTCATCTATTGTTTTATCGAGCAAACTAACCATTGCTTCTCTTCTTTGCTTTGGTGTTGTGTTATCTTCCATCTCATTAAAGATAGGAAGCACACTTTCTAATTTTTGTTTATCGATACGCTCATTTACAAGATCTGTCCCTAACATCGAAATGAATGTGCTGATTATAACTGCTTGTTCTTGTTTAGTTAGTTTCATTTATCTCACTTCCTTTAATTACACGACCTTGAATTGAATCAGCTGTATGATTAACTGTAGACTTCGATAACAATTTACCTTCACAATAGAGTTCCACTGTATCACTTCTATTTGTAAACTTATCCATAACCTTTTCCAACTTCTCCAACGCATCTGCACATTCGTTAGCAGCTTCAGTTACTTCTTTAATTCCTTCTAACGCCTCAGTTGTATCTACACCTACTTCAACCATTAATTTGTTATTGACCGTTCTAAAACACGCATCTGTTTCAATAGGTTCCAAGTCCATTAATATTCTTGCTTCATTGATACTTAACTTTCCTTCTTCTATTTTCTTTTGAATAAGTTCAGCTTTATTCATCAACTTTCACCACTTTCTTTCTAATTAATTCAGATTGTTTAACCACTTATTGAACATGAGTTATATCAGCTTTCGTTGCTAACGCTTCTTCTAACATATCGACCTTTCTATTCACTGCTTCTACCTTCGTTAAAACACACTCTAACGTTTGGATTAAACCTTCTTTATCTCTTTGTAAATCGTCAACTCTTTTTTCTAAATCAGCAATTATTTTTGTTATAGATTCCATCCCTCATCCTCCTCCAAAATAAAAAGCACCCGAATGGATGCTTTTCTCTCAATTATTCATTTGTATTTTAATTGTGGTACGTGAAGTTTTATTCTTCTTTGAGCTAACAACCACGACAGACACCATCGGAAAACTTATCAGGTTCTCCTAATTCTGTCTACCTAGGATGTTGTTAGCTCAAAGAAGAGCAAAAGCCCTTCTTCGCTTGAATAACATAAATTGCAGTTGAATATGAAATCAATAAACAACTATTCATCCAATCTGCAACCATCGCCACCGGTCATGACGATCCATTTTCATTATCAGGAATTTTGCGAAAAATGTTTTCCGCCATTTCTCACAATACAAATATATCATGTTAAAAACCAAAACGTGTCCGTAAATAGTTCGCAAATAGTTCGCGTTTTTATTCCTGTATTTTTGCACATCGTTTTTCAGCCTCTTTTTGCATAGTTTTGAACGAATATGTTTTTTAATCCTTAGAAATGAATTCACTATAAACCATAGAGTGTTGAATTGACCTATTCCGTTTTTTCCTAGAGTAACAAGGCTTTGCTTTAATTCTTCAAAATGAATTTGACACTTTTCTTTTGTAGCTAATTCAAAAAAGACCTAAAAAAATATAGGTCTCTAGATTTTAAATTTCTTTTGATAATCATTTAGCGTATCTTGTTCTATCCCAATGTACCTTAGCGTTTCTTTTTGATCAGTATGGTTGAGCATTTGTTGTAACACTGCCACATCTTTAAACTGCTTATAGTGATGGTATCCATATGTTTTTCGGAGAGAATGCGTCCCAATACGTTCTAAGCCAAACTCTTTTGCTGCTTGGTTCAATATGATGTAGGCCATGGATCGAGTAATTGGTTTATTCTTACCATTCCTACTCTTAATAAGAAACTCATTTTTCGGTCGCCCTTTCGCATACTCACGTATTGCCTTCTTTAATTCTGGAGGCATCTTCACTTCCTTTACCTTCTTTGTCTTCTTTTCACGAATAAAGATACTCCAACCCTCCACATCACGAATGCGAAGACGTAATATATCCGATATGCGTAATCCTGTATTAATACCAAGAAGGAACAGAATGTAGTTTCTTTCATTCTGCTCCTTGAAAAACTCCTTCATTTCCTGGATTGCTTCCCTATCTCTAATGGGCTGAACAAGATTCATACATTCTTCACCTCCTCCTTACGTTTTGCTTTCTTCTTGTATACTTCCACTTTTAAATTAAACGCTAAACGTAGTAACGCTGAACCTTTTAACTTATAATACTTTGTCTTTCCTACACCTAATTCAAGCCAAATATTTAAATCTGATTCAATTTCTTCTTCCATATAGCTTTTAAAAATAATATATCTTTCATCAGGTTTTAACGTATTCACAGCTTGATGTACCCAATCCATGTATTCTTTTCTTTGTTGCTCTAGTTCAATTCTTTCAATAGCAATGTCTTCAGTAGAACTATGGAATTGATTTGTAAATGTCGGAGGAACCTCTGAAAACATTGTCGTTACTTTCGGCATTAGATTACTTGGCAATGTATTCAAATACTCACGATAATTCTCCAACACTTCTTCTACCGCTTTCTTTGTTTTCTTTGTATCAACAACTGGCATATTAAAAAATAACTGTTCTCTCATTTTGAGTTCCTCCTTAAATAATTTTACTTTTGTCTTAAAGCTCCGCGTCTACGTTCATAACGCGGACCACGAATCCCCATTAAATCTTCAATGTCACGAGTACTTAATTTTTCTTTTCTTTTTTTCTGGTTTTTCTTCTTTCCTTGCTTGGATTGCTTTTTCCATTCACGTAATTGATCTCTTAGTGCCTTCATTTCCCCATCTCCCTTTTCAAAATAAAAAGGACACCTATTCCTAAAACAGCCTTAATTGCCGCTTTAATGAATTGGTGTCCTCTAGTTTTCTAGCCGGACTATATTTATTTCGTCATACTTGTCTGCATGAAAAGGTTCCTCCATGCTTTATCTAATCTTTCTTTCTCATATTTTTGTATAGCCTTTGTACGACGAGAAATTGCTTTTTTCAATTTCTTCTTTTTTAAATTATTCAATCCTCTCACTCCTTCGTACGAAACAGTTTTACTGTCCATTTTTGGGTGTTTTCATTAATTTAATACCTTATTACATTCAAAAAATTGATTGAATATGCATTATGCCTATATAATTTCAAAAGGATTATTTTGTTGAGTTTTATTCTTTGTACTCTGTTTCAACAGCCTCAGCGACTTCAATTTCTTTTTTTACTAAGTCCTCTAAAAAATAAAACGCTGCCGCTTCGCCTTCTTCCACTCTTACATGCTCAAACTACTCTCTTTGCTTATCCTCTAACTCATATTCAAATGTTACTTTCATTTCCCACTACCTCCTAGTTTATTAATGACGAAAAGAAATGTAATTTGGATTCACTCTATTAGTTACAAATGATTCGCAATAAAAATACTTTGGTTTAACATGAAACCTTCTGCATAGTACTTGTATTTGATTAAACGACGGAATGATTCTTGACCGCTCTATCTCAATCAACCTCTGGGTATCAACCTCCAACAATTCAGCAGCTTGCCCTTGAGTCATTCCGAATAAATGCCGAAGTTCCGTTAATTTTTGACCGTTGAATTTACTCATTTCTCTCCCCCCCCGAATAAAACTCAATATTCCGTCAATACTGTAGATGGAGGAATTTTTATATACCCATTTTTATTCCTCCCTTTCTCTAAAGGCTGGACAGTTAGCTTTCACTAGCTGTCCTTTATTAATTGGAATAATTAGCACAACTTTGTGCATACTATCTATAAGCTGCTTTCTTAACAGTGTTGGCAGCCCGGAATCTTTTGTCAAAAGGAGCAGTTAGCTTTTGCTAGCTGCTCTTTTATATTCTTGTAATTCCTTCTCGAGTCTTTCAATATGTTCATCCCTTATTTGAACATCATCTTTTAAAAACTCAATTTCCTCTTTAAGTTTCATCCGTTCATTAAACAATTGGCGATATTCGTGTATAGATGAATCACGACTTGCTCTAAGAAGTTCAATTTCTTTATTCCTCAATTCAATTTGTTTTACAGCATGATCGAAATCATCTTTTAATAGTTGATACTTTGTAGAGCCTTTCATCTGAGCACCTCATTTTTCTACAAAATGAAATTTTTATTCTAATTGGCTATTTGTTCATATTCGTCAGCAAACATAAAGATATATCCACCGCTTGTCCGTGATTTATGATTGCAATTGTCTAGTACCGCTTGATAAGAAAGATAACTTTTCCTTCCGGCTTCTCTTGCAGACCTAAATTCTCCAATAATTTCTTTTGTATTCATATCCAATTGAACAACTGGTTTACTACGAGATCTAAAACCTGTTAACTTACCTAATTTTTCTTTTGAAATGTATTCTAGATTTCCAACAAAGGTATCTGTCTTTATCCCGTTCTTATATCTGACTGACTCTCCTTGTTTTGGAGCGCCAAGGAAATGCGCAGCGACTAATTGAGCTATTATATAATTCTTGTACACGCCTTTATATTTCACCTTAATTTCTAAGTATCCGCTCTTCTTTTTAAGTATCGGGAGAAGGAACCATATCTTCTTCTTACCTATTCGCTTGAACCTGCCGTAATTAGAAATGAGAAATGTATCATCAGACCCTTTAATCGTTTTCCAAGTTTCGTTATGATACTTTTCCTTTTCATACCATTCTCGCCTCTGCTGCACTGTCAAATCATCTTTAGCAAGATAGCAGCCAATACTCCTAATCCTCTTCCCTTTGCTTCGCGCACTCATAAGAGAACCTTTCATCATTCCTGTTAATTCAACTAAATATTCATAAGTAGTTTCAGATAATATATTTGTTTTAGGATCATATAAAAGGACCATCCTATCCCTCCTTTCTCTCCAAAATGAAGTTTTTATTTAGTTCTTTTTCACTTCCACATAATATTTTTAATTCTGCTTATAATATAGCTGTAACTTAAAGTTACATATCATTTACTTGTAGGGCCTAAATTTCTTTTGTACAACGAGCAGTTAGTTTTATTAACTAGCTGCTTAGTTGTGCTTAATGAAATTTTTTTGCTTTCTTACATAACTTTTTCACTTCTGCTCATACTATAGTTGTAACCTTTAGTTACAATGTATTGTGGGTATTGTTCTTGTTGGACGATAAAGCAGTTAGTTCATTGAGCTAGCTGCTTTATCATTTAAAATAAACATTACCATTTACTAAGTACAAAATAGCGTTTTTGTTCAAAATAATACTCCTATCCATTTGGACACATTTACCAGTATTTTTACCAAAAAATTTATGATATGGTTATTTAGTCGAGTACGTCATTACTTGACAATTACCCTTAGGAACTCCGCAGACAAACGGGGTTTCTTTTATTTAAATAACGATTTTGTTTAATTTCTAACTTTTATCACATTAGTTTTAAATGCTTCACCCTTACGGTTAAAAGATACAATATTCATACCATGATAATCTCTGTGCCACCGGAAAGTTGGATCTAATCTATTATTAAACTCTCCATCAAACTTTCGTATCGTTGAAATTTTGATATTCTTCATTCCCATAAAATTTTCTTCACCTATTTTTGTCATTTGTCTATTTCTTGTATGTCTCATCCGTTCCATTCCCCTCCATATCTTTTATCACTAAATGTAAATATTAAGTTGTAAATTTAATTTACTTAGTGCTATAATTCGAGAGATCGATAGTTACATTCACTGATCAACCTCATGTAATTTTAATAAAAGTTCTCGAGATTCAGCCCCTAACAGCGCACCGTTAGGGGCTGAATTCTTTCCAAATAAAGATTTTATTGTACAACTACACATACCTAAACAACATGCATACATTATGGTGTGTATTCATTCAATATAAGTTTTGGTAAGAGAGTTCTTTGGCAAGAGCTCTCTATTTTTAAAATAAGAATTTTGTTCAGTTGTTTATTTAGTATGCGTACCTTCTACGCCTCGTTTTTCCCTACCCACAGTTCGTTTTCTAAGCCACAGTAACGCCTCTTCTAACTTAGTGATTGCCATTGAGTTCTCTCTACAACGGAAATCTGTTTGGTTGAAATGTTCAAGGCGACAAATAACCATAGCGATAAGATCCTCATTCATTACACCGTTAATACCAGCTTCTTGGATTGGTCCTTCTTGAAAATTAACCTCTCCAACCTTTAAAGGTAATGGATTATCGTTCTCGACGTTATTAGGATTGTACATAACGATTCCAGTGTTAGCATAAACTTCAAAGTGATGTGGAGCATTGTTTGTAAACTCCTCTTCGTGAAATACCTCAGTGTACTTTCTCGTTAGTAAATCATGTTCTAGTCTTTTCATTTTTTATTTCTCCTTTTCTATTCAAATAACTATTTTGTTGTGTTTTCTTTCTGCTCAACATAGCAATAAAAATCTTTTTCTTTTGCATGTTCATCACAAGCAACTACAGGAATAAAGCTATCTTTAGTCTCGGTTTTTGAATGCCCGTAAATATGTCCTTCTGTCGTTGCAGACTTCCAACACCCTCTGAAATTACAAATCCCTAATTTCATATCCAGCACCTCTTTTTTTGTACAATAACGCTTTTGTTTAATTAAAAACAAACCATCCTATAACGACCCCTATTCCAATTAAACCGATTGAACCGATGAATACGGCCCACTTAATCATTTTTCCTAAACCTTCAAAATCAGCACTACTATACATATAATCACTTCTCCATTTCTGTACAAAATTCAAATTTGGTCTTTATCAAAAACTTCAATATCATGTAAAACCTGCGTAAAGATTACGTTGATCCAGCCTATCTACCCAATAAACGTTATATAATGAACTTGCAAATACCCGATTTGCACAATACTTACTTTCCATACGACTTATGCTTGAGTGCTAGGAGAAATCCTAGCCTTTTTTTATTTAGTACCTGTAGATCCAAAGCCCCCAACGCCACGTTCACTAACCGATAGTTCTTCCACTTCAACGAAATGAGCTGTTACCACTGGCGCTATGACGCCTTGAGCAATACGTGTTCCTTTTTCAATCACATGAGCTTGCATATTTAAACTTATTGGTCTTTCAGTGTTATCAACCAGCACCCCAACCTCTCCACGGTAGCCACTATCCACCGTTCCAAGTACCACTCTTAACTTTGTATTACGCGTCATACCGCTACGCGGGCGCACTTGCAACTCGTATCCTGGTGGAATCTCAAAAGATAATCCAGTTTGAACAACCTTCGTTTCGCCCGGCCATATAATTGTGTCCTCTGCTGCAACAAGATCAAAACCCGAATCCCCTGACTTCGCATACTTCGGCAATTCCACATCTTTCACTCGCTTAATCTTCACTCGTAAATTCATTCCGTTCACTCCTTATAAGTAACTTTTCAATTTCTCTTTCTGTTTTTTCAACACTTCCAATGAAAGCTGTGTTTTCCGCTTCTCGTTATTCAATCCAACCAAGTGATATTCCATTTTACGAATCTCATCCTCTACTACATCGAGTTCACTTTGCACCTGCACCGCAGTTTCTTTCTTCACGCAATCCCTCCTACAGTCCTAATTCGTTCATAAGCTTGCCTTCATCAAAACCATAAATGAACTTACCGTTTTCGAATTCAAAAGTAGGAGCTGTTTGTATTCCTAAAATTTCTTGGTGCGCCTTACCTTCAGGTGTCTCTAGATTAATTTCTGTAATCTCGACTTCTACTGGACAAGATGCGAATAACATCTTAGCTCTCATACAATTAGGACAATTATTTTTCGTGAACATAGTGATCTTAGTTGCCATTCTTATTACCTCTTTCCGCTTCTTGTTTTCTGTAAAACTCTTTAATCGCTTCTTCCCAATACGTGTAGTTACAGCTTGTCATTACTTTTTCTCTCCCTTCGCTTCTACTAATAATTGAGTTACTTCGTAAGTACCATGCTCTGTATATTTCACTGTTCTTCCTCCTTGTATTTAGATAAGATTGTTGTTAATGCAATCGCTGTTCCTTCGTTAGCAATCCATTGACCACGATAGTAACCAGATAAACCTAAATCTCCATTGTCATACGCTTTGTCTGATTCCTTTCTGCTTTCTGCTGCCGATTGTTGCAAATGGTTTATATACCCCTTAATCGCTTCCTTCACTCTCTCCATCTCCTTTTATTAGCTCCTTCAGTTCCTCGATTGATCCCTCGAATAGATCACGCCCGTCTGGAAGCTTGTATATACGATTATCGATTAATTTATTAATCAAAATGTTTTGCTTATCCATGTTGCCTCCTAAATAACTTGCTTATTCTTCCTTGTCCCTTGACTTCCTAATGGTTGTGTGGCTGCCATCTCGTAAGACCACCCTTCGCGCAATCTATACCAAAACGCTCCTCTACTTACTCCATTACTTTCAGCTATATCCAACCAATTCCCATGGCTACTTTGTCTCACGTGATTTTCAATTGTTTTTTCAAACCTTGTCTTGCCTATATCACGTAAGCTATGTTTATTTCCATACTCTTCAGCTTTCTTATAAATCCCTTTTAAAATCCTACTTATTTGTGTCTGCGTTACACCTAACCGTTTGCCAATTGCAGCTTGTGTCATATTTTTAGCATGTAATTCCCATACAAATTTCTCTTTACTACATAAGGTTGATAAGAACGCTGTGATTATCATTTTCTTAATAACATTATCGAGTGTCATTGATGTTTTTTTATCTATTAGCGTATTTTCTAGAGTGACTTTCTCCTTGTTCACCTCTTTATTTAATGGTGTTTGAAGTGAAATCGTTCTAGGATTAAATTCTTTTGCTGTCTTCACATCTCTCACGCTAACTTCTAGTAATTTAGCAATACTTTCCACTTCTTCATCATGAAGTTTCATTCTAGAAATCTTTCCTTTGATTTCATACACTTCGTTCGTAATCCTAATTTTTTGCGAGTCCCTAACAGCCTTTCTTATATATCCAAGTATTATTGGAACAGCGAATGTCGTAAATTTAAACCCAAGTTCTGTTTTAAAATCTCTTCTCGCTGTGACCAACCCCAACATTCCAGATTGAATTAAATCATCCATATTTAAATTTGTTTCTTGTTCAATTGCTTTAGCGATATTGGAAAAATATTTGTTTACATAGTAATAAACTAGCCTGCTATACTTTTTCATAAAATCATCATCAGTCATCATTAGAACATCTTCTTGTTCAATCAAATCCTTTTGTTCATCCCCCACCGTTTTCTCCTCCTAATTTAATTTCATAACTCCTTTTTTCATGCTCCTAGGCCCATTGGACGTGATTTGATTTTATTTTTATCAGCTTGATCCATAATCAAGGCTGCTATTTCTAATTGATGTCGTCCTAACTCTTTAGCAATATCAATGAAAGTTTTTCCTTCCTCCCACATCTCTTGGAATCGGATTACTTCGCTTTCATCAAAAACTAAATCCAATTCCTCAAGTGCTACGTACAAGTTACGGCGTGATTTTTTCATATACTTCCGTTGTTGCGCTTTGATTGTATATTGTTCTAATTGCATTGCTGTTTTGACTCTAGCCATCAATTTCCCCTCCTAATCCAGCGCTAGAAATTCAGCTCTGGTACGTTTCGAATGAGTTATCATAATCTTCTGAATGCCTTTACCATGCTCTTCTATTGTTGCATTCCAAGCTTCGGTTTCAGTTTTAGCATCAAAACAATCCATCTTTTGCCGTTCTTCTTTATCGTAAAAATGGACTTCATAGCTTGGATTCAAAAACTTTTCACTGGTACTTATCGCGTCATAGTTGAAACTACCCATAACATCATCAATAGTTAATTGCTTCATAATCGCATCCCCAGTTATTTTATTTTTTCTGTGATGGTAGTTGATACACGATCAACTTTCCCACCTTGCCAAGTGATTACTTGTTCCCCAAACCCTGTTACTGGAGGATTCAGTGGAGTAACCTCACCATTTTTAACCACATAAATTTTATTATCAGTAACATCGATTTCAACTTTCGTAGGCTTCATACGACTGAAATCCTCCTTTTTCTTGTTAGCTAACTTTTTGCTGTTTATTATGTTGTAGCTCTTGTTTCATTAATTCGAACTTTATTAACCATGCTTGCCAACGTTTTTCATTTTCTGCTTGCTGTTGCTTTGCTACTTCACAATTACAACCGTGCGTTTCAATTACTCCCGGATAAGTTTCTTTACGAATAATTCCTGTATCATGACATAATACACACATGTTTATTCCTCCTTAGAAACCAATATCTAAATTTAGAATCCTTTTATCTGTCGTTGTTTTAAATACGATTGTTTCATCTTTTGATACTCCATTTAACAACCTACTCGCTAATTTCGGATCATACTTTTGAAATAGCTGTTTGCTTGATAAATTTGATGTAGTAATTGTTGTTTTGTTCGCTCCTTGTCGCCCATTAGCAACACCATAAAGTATTTTATGAACAAAATCGCTCGCCTCTCCGTTTCTATTCATAGAGCCACTTTCAGCTCCTAAATCATCAATAACCAGAAAGTCCGCTTCAACCATTAAGCTAATACAATAATCCATCGTGTATTTTGACTCTTTATTTCGAAATGAGTCTTGTATTAAACGAATAAGTTTTTCTATCTCTACAAACAAGCAACTTTTCATTTCCTTAAATGCGTATTCATCATTAAGGGCTTCGCCATCAGAAATTGTCCAATAATGCCTTACCAGTTCATATAGCATTGCGTAAGCTAAATGGCTTTTTCCTACACCTTGAATTCCTGCAATATACACGTTTAGAGTTTCGCCCTTTTTAATACGCTCCAAAATTGCTATAGCTTTTTTCTTATTTGCTTTAGTTTCTGGACAATCCGTTTCATAGGATTCTAACCTTGATTCTGTAATTGATTGATTTTCAATAACACTATGTTTAAAAAGAAGATTCTTCTGCCGCTCTCTATTGATCTTCTTGTAATAGTTGTTGGCTTGTTGGAATAAGACTGAATCCTGCTGTTCTACTTTGCATCTTGGGCAATAAATCGAACCATCATTTTTATCAATCATCTTTCTTACTGGCTTTACAGTTACTTGTCCACCTTTACTAAATGTATGGCTTTCGCAATATTCATCTGCAAATTCTAATGCCGCTATCTTTTCAAATGATTTCTGCATTTTTTGCATTTCCGTTCACCTCGTTAAAATGGCATATTTCCTTTAAACCCCGGAATATCTATGTGATTACCGTATTGTTGTTGATTTGATTGAGGTTTGCTAACCGTTTCATTCAAATAATTATCAAAATGTTTTTGAGCGAATAATGTACTTGGTCTTAAATACCGATCAAGTGGTTTATTGTCTCTATCAAACTTCCCAAGCCATTGTGATGCTTTGTTATTAATAACGGTTTTAAAATTTTCAACTGTATACCCTTCATTCCATCTGGCTCTGATTAGTTTTCTATGTGCTTCTGCTTTATGATTAAAATTCTTTCCCGCTTTTTCATTCAAGTATTCTAAGATTTCTTGATAAGGAATTGGAACTTGTGTATCTGATTCATCAGAAGAAGATGTTGTAGTATCTTTTTCTTTTTCTTTTTCTTTTTCTTTTTCTTTTTCTTTTTCTTTTTGTCCACGTATCGTTGACGTATCGTGGTACGTATCGTCAAACCCAGCCATAATACTGATTTTTTTAACTAGCACATCATTTTTAGTTCTATCTAATACAAGCTTCACCAAAGATAGATCTTTAATTGTTTTCAACTCTTTTTGAATACAATCTTCAATTGGCTTTCCACCTTTAATCAGATTGTATTTTCCCCAGTTAAGAATACATATTTCCCTTGTTTCTTCGTTGTACACTATCAATTCATGATGCTTCGTAAAACGATCTAACAAAGCTTTAGCGCTTTCTATGGAATAACCTAATTCGAAAGCCATTTGTTTCCTTGTAATTTGATATACACCGATTTGAGTTGTATGTTCATTTGTCATTAGGTACAGATAAAAGTATCTATCCTCTGGTGTCATCTCTTCTGTAACCTTTGGATCTGACCAAAATGTAGTTTGAACATGTCTGTATTTAGCCATTAATTTACCTCCTTGTACAAACCGCCACATATGCTTGTCCACTTTTGATAATCCGTTGAATTTCATAATGCGGATAACCAACATTGAAATACTGTTCAATCATTTGCTTTAATTCATCCTTGCTCTCTGCTAAGTTCCAGAATTTATTAGGTAATAGCACTTGATATTCAGTTAAACGCATGTACTATTTCCCTACTTTCCGTGATATACTTATAACAATTGTTTTTTCTTAAAGGACCCATTGCCGTGGGTCTTTTTATTTTGTTTTACATCACTCCAAGCCCATCGTTTTATTGGTTCGTAAGTAATGTAAAGTAGCAATATACTAAATGCGATAAACATTGCAAATACTACTAACGATGTTGTATCTTCCACTAAATCACCTCCTTATTTATCAAACGGTAATTTTTTTAAAATCCGAAATTCTGTTTTAGATATCATTTTTTTTCGCCTTTTGTGCTTCTAACCATGCTTCCAAATCTTTTTGTAAGAAGAGTAACTTGCGCCCTTCTCTGATAACTGGAAACTGTGGATTATTTGCTAATTCATACATTCTACAAGCTGCTATGTTTAGATAAGCGGCTGCTTCTTTCACTCGCATTACTTTGTTTGGTTGCGATTGTTGTTGAAATGAAGCTAAAGCCGCTTGAATTTCTTCACGGACAACTTCACGAACGGATTCTTTAATGATTTCATCTAATCCCATTTTGTTTAATGCACTTGTCATCTTTGTTCCTCCCTCATGAAACTTTTGTCTATACACCTCATCGGATATGCAAACCCGCCAAATGTTACAACAAATACGATAATTTCTTTTCTTATTTTAACCACTGCCCCACTTAACCTATAGTTAAGTTAAAGCTAAAAAATTTTTATTTCATCTAGTTTCACTTTAAAAAAATCAGCAATCTTTACGATTAAATCATAGTAGGGACGGCGCTGACCGTTTTCTATATACCAGTAGTATACTTCGGTTATACCAACCGCTTCAGCTACATCCTTATACCTATAACCTCGTTCTTCACGTAGCTGTTTTAGAGTCTTCATATGCAATTCCTCTCTTCTGTTTTTGTTGTTAAACACATAATAACTTAACCTTTAGTTAAGTTCAAGTCTTTTTGAAAAATTATTTTAAAAATTTTCCCCTTTCAACTTAACTGATAGTTAATATATAATGTCAGTGAGGTAATATAAAATAAATGAGCATGTTATAAAATAATATAAAATAAATTTTAGGGAGCTTGGAATATGTTTAATCATGAAAGGTTGAAATCGCTGATTGATAAAAAAGGTATTTCCCAACAACAATTAGCTGATGCGATTGGTGTTAGCCATGTTTCGGTCTATAATTATGTTGAGGGAAAAAAGAAACCAGGTATACGTACACTACAAAAGATAGCAAAACATTTAAAAGTTACTACTGATTATCTATTAGGAGTATCTGATTCACCACATTTAACAGCAGACCAAGATCTACAACTTACAAAAGAAGCCCAAGAAATCCTTCAAATTATTAATGATTTGCCTGAAAAACAACGCAAAAAGGCATTGGAACAGTTGGAGATGTTTGTTAATTATGAAAAAACAAAGAGGAATAACTAATAAAAATAGACTATCAAAATAAAAAGATAGTCTATTTTAAATGATTTTTTTTACTTTTACATTCTTTAAGCACATATTCAATACTTCTTCCTTGCGATTTTTTTTGTATCCTACAAGTAATAAAGCTTTCTTAACTAATAGTAAATTCTCTACATTTTTCTCATCCTTCATTATAGCCTTCCCCTTCACAGATATTTCTGATTTATAAGTTAATTTTAACAAAATTCTACCAAAAGAAAGCTAAACTAACTTAAATTTTAATTATTGAATTTTGGCAAGTATGTATGTGAGCTCAACAAAAAAATACGATCTTTTGATCGTATTTTCACTTTCATTTAGCCTCCTGGCTTAATATCAACTTGCATATAAGCTATTTTGTCAATGCTACTTTTGTTTACTGTTTTATAATCATTTGCTAAACCTGTTGTTACTAGTGATAATACCATGAAAGACATCAATAGAATCTTCTTCAAAATATCCATCTCCTTGTTCTTTTTTAAAATCAATCATCCACTCAATAACCATAGATTGTTCACCACGTCTATATAATTCCTTAGCTATTAAGCTGGAAAATAAATAATTGGATTGTGTAAAAAACTCACGTAAACACTTATGTAATTCAATATTGCTTTCTTGACAAGCAGCTTTAAAGAATTTTATGAAATCTTCATTTTCTCTTTGATAAAACATTTCTTCCATTTTCATTATAAAATTCATGCTTTTAACACAGTCACTATCCACTAATTCATAATACATTTCTACCATTTTTAAGTTGCATTTGGCCTCAACTTCTAACCGCTTCTCACTTATCATTTTAGCTTCTTTATAACTTTTCTTCAAGAAATTAATGCATTGTTCTTTATTTTCCGTCAAGTGTGACATTCCTATAATATACAAAGCATCAGAAAGCATTTTTTTACTGATATTAGCATGTTTAATTATGTATGCATAATGCCGCGCTGCTTCCAAGTTATTTAAACGTAAATATGCAGGTCCTAACACTTCGGCAATCCGGTGTATATAACACTGCTTTATAAATAATTTTCTTTCACCTTTCAACTTCATTATTTGTTTTTCCGTTTCTTGCGCAACTCCTAACATCAAAACAAATTCCTTAGAAAAGTAGTAATTATAACACTTCATTATATTCATTAAAATACGCAAGTCCGAATCAGTTGGGAGACCTATTGTTTGTATTTCATCGATTAATTTATCACCTGATATTTCATTAGTTATATAGTTATACAATATTTTATAAACCGATACATATTCTTTAATCGTTCCATTTTCATGTTTATATTTTCCTAGAAGTTTTTCTAAAAGTGAAATATTTCTTGTAATTGTTGCATACTCAAAGCTTTGTTTTATCGCTTCTGTTTTTTCCAATTTTAAACACCAATCTGACATAACTTTGCGTTGCTCTTCGGCGG
Organism: Bacillus sp. FDAARGOS_527; assembly: GCF_003812125.1. Lineage (NCBI taxonomy): Bacteria > Bacillati > Bacillota > Bacilli > Caryophanales > Bacillaceae > Bacillus > Bacillus sp. FDAARGOS_527. Next base: position 1,287,347 of record NZ_CP033795.1, on the reverse strand, counting down.
AAGTAGTTAATATATAAGAAATTTTCAACAATTTACAAAAACCTATTATCCCTTTGTTCTTAAATTTCGATATATATTGAATACTTACTCCGAGTAACTCTGCAACATCCGTAAACGTTAAGTTCTCATTGTCTTCAATCATATTACAAACTTCAATATGTAGCGGTTTCACACTAGTCCTCCTTCTTAATTTATTCTATAAGCGTATATTATCATAAGTAAACAAACATGTATTCTGTTAAGTGACAAATAAAACTTGAGAAACATTTTGAAGAAGATACTTCTGCTAATCCGACTCAATTTTAAGAAAATAAAAATTACCTTAACGGATACTTTTATTCATTAATAACAATTTAAATATGATAAAATATATCCATCGCTGATATGTCCAAACATGTAATTTTCATAGCAGCAAAAATACAACTAGACTTACACAACTTGATTCAAAACAAAATGAAGGAGTGTATTAAGTGAAAGGACATATTCGAAAAAGAGGAAATAAGTACTGTATCGTTATTGATATCGGTCCTGATCCAGAGACAGGAAAAAGAAGACAGAAGTGGTTTTCTGGCTATAAGACAAAAAAAGAAGCACAGGCTGATGTAGCAAAAAAAATTACTGAGTTGAATGAAGGGACTTTTGTGGAGCCGTCTAAGATCACTTTAAAGGATTACTTGGTTCAGTGGTTAGAAATTAAAAAGATGTGTGTAGAAAAGAGTACCTTCAGTTCTTATAGTAGCAATATAACCTATCATATTATACCTAGCATAGGAATGATTGCACTTCATAAATTAAATGTTATTCACATTCAAAAATGCTATAAGTCAGCACTGGATAATGGTGTTTCAAATAATTCTATACTCCTATTGCATCGGATATTAAAAACAGCTTTAAATTTAGCCGTAAAACAAAATATTATTTCTAGAAATCCGGCTGATTTTGTGGAGATACCAAAAAAAGAAAAAACCTCCATCCAGACGTGGACAGAGGAAGAAGTAAAACGTTTTTTATTACATTCACAAGAATCACGATATCACATTGCTTACTTAATAGCAATTACTACAGGCATGCGTTTGGGAGAAGTTTTAGGCTTACGTTGGCAGGATGTTGATTTTAGAAATCATACAGTCACCATCAATCAAACTGTTGGCGGTGATGATAAAGTTAAAAATACCGCAAAAACAAATGCATCAAAACGTACAATCCCTGTTCCCGTAGAAACAATAGAAGCAATAAAAAAACATCGAATACAAATTAATAAAGAGAAATTACGAATGGGTTCTGCTTATCAAGATTTAGATTTAATTAATTGTAATGAATCGGGTGGGGTTTTAAAGAGAGATGCTTTTAGGAGAAAGTTTTATAAAGAAATAAACAATGCAAAAGTGAAGAAAATTAAAATCCATGATTTAAGACATACACACGCAACTATATTATTGAAACAAGGAGTTAACCCGAAAATTATCAGTGAGAGATTAGGTCATACAGACATTTCATTGACACTCAGGGTTTATTCTCATGTTTTACCGAACATGCAGGAAGAAGCAGTGAAAAATTTTGGTAAAAGTATCTTTGGGTAGCTAATGTTTGCAAAATGTTTGCATTTTATATAAAAAACCCAAACAAACCTTGTATTGAAAGGGTTTGTTTGGGTTAATACATGTTATGTAGTATAATGCTCGTTTCAGCACCGTTAGTCGGAGCGATTTCAATCCATCTCATTCCTTGTTTGTTATCTTCCTCTGCTACTACATGAAACCCTATCTTTTCCGTCCAAAAATTGACTGCCTCATCTTGATTATTTACATATAACATAATTTGTCCTACTTTATGGATCACTGCATTTCCCCCTAATGATTTTTATATTCTATGTAGCTTTCTACAGATACTGTTATTATTCCTTTTTCATTTAATGACAAACAAAAAAGACGTAACTACAAATAGTTACGCCTTCCCCATTCTTTATCTAGGCTTTTTCTTCCCAGTAAATGCTGGTTTCTTTTTCTTTGGTGCTTTCGGTTTTGTTTCTACAAATGATCCTTTGAACATTTCTTGCTTCGTAAATACGATACCTAGTTTTTTCGCAAATTGTAGTAATTTACGCTCTTCTTGCGGTGTTACAAGAGATACAACAGTTCCTTCTTTACCCATACGTCCAGTACGTCCTGAGCGGTGAATATATTGGTCTACTGTGTCTGGTAATTCCAAGTGAATTACATGTGTTAAATCGTCAATATCGATACCGCGTGCTGCAATATCAGTAGCAAGTAAAATTTCTAATTTTCCTCCGCGGAAAGCACGCATCGTCGCTTCACGCTCTTGTTTACTTGCTTCTGCATGAAGAGCCGCTGCTTTCATTTTACGGAATTTCAATTTCTCAGTAATTTCGTCTAAACGGAATGGGTCGTTTAAGAAAGCAACTGCTTTTACATCGCCCATATGCATAATTCTTCTTACGTAATCATTTTTCTCGCGTCGCTCACAAATGATATACGTATGCTCAACTAAGCTTTTTGATTCTGCACGTGTTACACGTACTAATTGTGGTTCAACTGCTAAATCACGCGCCGCATCTTCTGCTGCTTTTGTCATTGTAGCCGAGAAGAATACTAATTGACGATCGCGCATCGTAGATTTAATTACATCTTGTACAGCGCCCATCATCTTTTGTTTTACAATTTGATCAAACTCATCAAATACAATTGTTTTCACTTCATGCATTTTTAGCTTTTTCATACGAATTAATTCTAAAATACGTCCCGGTGAACCGACAATCACTCTCGGGTGTTTCTTTAATTTTTCAACTTGGCGCTTAATATCTGCACCACCAATTAAAGATGCACCTGAGATCTCAGTTCCTGCTGTAAACTTTTGAACCTCTTCATGAATTTGCATGACAAGTTCACGTGTTGGTGCTAAAACAACAACTTGTGGCTGTTTTACTTCAGGATTAATTTTATGTAAAAGGGGTAATAAGTACGCTAATGTTTTTCCTGTTCCAGTTGGAGATTCAGCTATAACGTCTTGTCCTTCTAAAATAGTTGGAATCGCTTGTTTTTGAATTTCAGTTAACTCTTTAAAACCAGCCTTCTCCCAAGCTTGTTGTAAAAATGGTTGCATATCTTTTATCATTTGTTTTTCTCCTTTATCTCTATTTTTGAAGAAAATGTTGTATTGTTCGCACCGTTTCTATCATGTGTGAAATAACAGCTATTAAATCATCAACATGGTCTTCTGTAATCGCTTTTTGAAATAGAACCTCTACCTTATTATGATATGAAATCGCTTGCTTATTATATTCGTATGAAAGTTTTTGCGTAATCATTCTTTCTTTTCCCCATATAGAATGCATGAAAGTTTCAATTTCTTCGCACATTACTTCTGGTTTTTCTATCGGGAATGAAAATGCTAATTTCATTTCACAACCTGGTGTAAATTGTGGTACTTCTAATATTTCACCAGACAAGTTCTTTGCATCTACAGATAGTGAAAATGTTGCTTCTACTAACGGTTCGAATGGTTCTGTTAATTGAAATGAAATATGATATATACGACTTAATGAAGCAAGGTCCATCATATCTTTTCGATCAGTTACAAGAATATCTCCATGTAAATCAAAATCATAAACAGCGCCTTCTACGATTACTTTTAAATTATCAAAAGCAGTTGGATCAAACATAATTTCCTCCAAAAAACAGGCGCCTTTCGATGGAAAGGCGCCACTTGATGTATATATAGTTTACAGATAAACGAGATGAATTACAACCTTTTAGAATAAACCTACTGCTTTTCCATCTTCATTTACATCCATTTGTAGTGCTGCTGGTTGTTTTGGAAGGCCTGGCATTGTTAACATTGTTCCTGTTAACGCAACGATAAAGCCTGCACCAATAGATGGTTTTAGCTCACGAATTGTAACGATAAAGTCAGATGGACGACCTAATTTCGTTGCATCGTCAGAAAGAGAGTATTGTGTTTTCGCCATACAAATTGGTAGGTTACTCCAACCTTCGCCTTCATATTGAGCTAATTGCTTACGTGCTTTCGGAGCAAATTCAATATCTTTTGCGCCGTACACTTTTTGAGCAATTGTACGAATTTTCTCTTCTAATGGTAATTCTAATTCATAAAGTGGTGCGTAGTTGTTTTCACCTTTTTCAATTTCTTTTAACACTTTTTCAGCAAGGTCAACTCCGCCTTGGCCACCTTTCTCCCAAACTTCTGTTAAGGATACCGCATAGCCACGCTCATTACACCATTCTTGTAAGTATGCAACTTCTGCATCTGTATCTGTAATGAATTTATTAATTGCAATTACGAAAGGCACACCGAAGCTTTGAATTGTTTCAACGTGCTTCTGTAAGTTCTCCATACCTTTTGCTAATGCATCTACATTTTCTTCTTTTAATTGATCTTTTGCTACGCCACCATGCATTTTAAGCGCACGAATCGTCGCAACAATAACAACTGCTTCTGGTTTAATGCCAGCTGCACGAGCTTTAATATCTAAAAACTTCTCAGCACCTAAATCTGCACCAAATCCAGCTTCTGTAATAACATAATCACCTAATTTTGCTGCCATTGTTGTAGCGATAACACTGTTACAACCGTGAGCGATATTCGCAAATGGTCCGCCATGAATGATAGCTGGTGTATTTTCTAACGTTTGCACTAAGTTTGGCTTTAATGCATCTTTTAATAATAATGTTAACGCACCTTCTACACCTAAATCTTTAACCGTTACAGGTTGATTTGCAAAGTTATAAGCAACTACGATGCGCGATAGACGTGCTTTTAAATCTTGAATATCTGTTGCAAGGCAGAATACGGCCATAATTTCAGATGCTACTGTAATATCAAAACCATCTTCACGTGGTACACCTTGAACCGGTCCACCAAGACCAATTACTACGTTACGTAGGGCACGATCATTTAAGTCAACACATCGTTTCCAAACGATTTTACGCGTATCAATTCCAAGTGTATTTCCTTGTTGGATATGATTATCAATAAACGCCGCTAACGCGTTATTAGCAGTTGTGATCGCATGGATATCTCCAGTAAAGTGAAGGTTAATGTCTTCCATTGGTACAACCTGTGAAAAACCACCACCTGCTGCTCCGCCTTTTAGCCCCATCGTTGGTCCAAGAGATGGTTCGCGAAGTGCAATTACTGTTTTCTTACCAATTTTATTAAAAGCTTGACCTAAACCAACTGTTACTGTTGATTTACCTTCTCCAGCTGGAGTTGGGTTAATCGCTGTTACTAAAACAACTTTACCGTCTTCCTCATTCTGTAAGCGCTTAAAAATATCAAGAGATAACTTACCTTTATAATGACCGTATGGCTCTAATTCATCTTCTAAAATATTTAATTCAGCTGCAATTTCTTGAATCTTCTTCATACTTGCTTCTTGTGCGATTTCAATGTCGGATTTAACTGTTGTAGTAGTTGTCATATACCCTAGTCCCCCTTTAATTGGTTCTGATGATATTGTATCAGTTTTTTGTATTTTCTGCACTTATTTACCTCCTAAAAATTCTTTCATTTCTTTATGCTTTTTTAACATAAATACCCATAAGAACGTTAACGATTGTTGTAACTCTGTAGATAGTTGACCTAACATCTTCTCATTTACTCCGCGCTTATATACACCGATACCATCTACAACTTTAAAACCTTGTTCTTTTGCTAACTGTTCAAATTCCCAAGGCATCATCGTATTACATACAACGTCTTTGCCGTATAAACGAGGATAACTGTTCTCTCTTGGCTTTGCTGTCGGCCCTAAAATTGCAATACATGCATACCCATCACTTTTTAGAACACGCTTTATCTCATTTAATGCTCGTAATGGCTCCTCGGTCCATTCTAAAGAATTAATTGCCATAATTGCTTCAAATTGTTCATTTTCGAACGGTAAGGAAGAAAGATCTCCTTTTATAAAGGATAAATCCGGTCCCTCTCCGCGCTCCTTCCCTTTTTGAATCATCACTTCTGATAAATCTACTCCAACTGCTTTATAGCCCGCGCGACTTAATTTATATGTACCGTATCCATCTCCACAACCAACGTCAAGCACCTTGGCTTCTTTCTTCACATATTGTTCAAAAAATGGAATAATCGTACTCCTACTCCCACTATCCCACATCTCCTGACTATTTTGATTCCAAAACTCTGCACTACTATCCCATTTCTTCTCTGCTGATTCATGCCAATTAAATTTCGTCATACATTCCCCTACCTTCACGCTTTATCACTCATTTCATTCTACATCATTTTCCAAAATTCCTGTTTTATCTTCATTAGGAAATGTACATGCTAATAAAGGAATCTTTATTCTCCAATTTTTGCTTTACTTGGGTTTAACTCATACTCATGTTCTTCTCTTTATGAAAGATACTATAAGTACACCCAATTGAAAGAGAGGGATGTACATGCGAAGAAAGAGAAATCATCATTTTAAAAGTGGTGAAAAAAACGAAGAGTATGCAGCTGAAATATCACCAGCTGGCATTCCAATTAGACATAAACGTAAAGAAATTGCAAATGAAATAGAAGGTACAAATACCGGTGCAATGATAGGCTATGTCGCTTTATTTCTTTCGCTTTTCTCCATTGCATTTTATCCAGTTACACTCGGTTCTCTTGCGATTTTAGTTGGCTTATTAGCTGTCAATTTTGGAGCAAGAACACTTGGATATACAGCAATTGGTTTTGGTAGTTTTTCTGTTTTATTTACTTTACTTTATCCGCTTGCTTTGTCAGCGTTTTAAAAAAACACACCAAGTTATACTTGGTGTGTTCATTCGTGATACAACATAATATGACCGCATCCACAACAATGCTTCGCTGTAATTTCTTGAAACACTGGATAATTTTCTTCATCCCGATGCTCAATAAATACCTTTTCAAATCGATACATATTTGGCGCATATGCCCAATCTTGTTTCGTACGTGCGTATAATGTAGAAGAGAAAAACTCCTCACCGCCACAAACAATACATTCCTTCTTCATCAATATCCCTCCTATGCTTGTCTTACTTCATCTATATGAACATAAGCATAAAAAAAAGACCTTCTATTACTAGAAAGTCTTCTCTGAAACAAAAAGAAATGTACCAAACATTCCTACCCCGCTATATTCTTTTGTAACATCAGCTTCTGTTTTAAATGTTTGCTTTACAGTCATAAAGAATACACCATTTCGTGCATCTGTACTTTCAAATTTTAGTTTTTCTTTTTTACCATCTACATTTTGTGTGCATTCAAAACTACCCTCGTCACATTTCAATGCATACTTATCTTCTAGATACAATTTAAAATCTGATTCTTTCGGACAAGTGATAAGTAAAATTGCCACAAGAATAATACTTACAATACCCACAATTGTATAATATTTCTTCATTTGTACTCCTTTCAAAAGACAAGAAAACTTGACTGCATGCGCCAAGTTTTCTTAGTCCACAACCCATTGCCACTCTTGTTCTTTCTTATCAAAAATAAGCCAACCAGTCTCTGTTGCTTCTTCTTTCAATTCATCGATATTATCTAGTACCTCATCCGTACTTTCATACGAACCAACTACATATACCGGAATTTCAAGACCCCTTCTTGACTCAATTTTCCCTGCCAGATCAATATAAAGACCATCTTCCATTAATGGAAGAAGCCCCATAATCACTTCTTTTGAAATTGCTGGGAAAATTTTTGATTTTTGGAAGAAAGAAAAACGTTTCTTACCGAAAGCACCGAGTTTATAAGGAATAACTTTACTTAACATTCCTACAAAATCGGCAATTCTACGATAATACACTTTGTTGTACCATCCGTCATCATGTGAAAAATAAACAAATCTATTTTTCAATAAAGGAAAGAACGTTCTTGCAAGTGGTTCTTTTTTGTGAGCCAAATATAAAAGCTCTGCAATTTCTTTTGGCTCTAGTTCATCTAAATCGCTTGCATCATCAAAATCTACCCAACAAAATTCATCAAATTCATCAATCTCTGCTTGAATTAACTTATGTATATTTTCTTCCTCAACATATTCAAATAAAGTATGATAATGAAAATCTGTCCATTCAAAATTATGCTTTAAAAGCAACACTTGATGAAGCGGTGAAGGGATGTTACTTGCAAACTCTTTAAACGTAATTCCTGATGTAATAAAACAATGACCTCGACGATTACCATTAATATATATCATATTCTTTACTTGGTCAGATCCTCCAGACAAAGCACCTAGCCACCTTCGTTTTATATGTTTCAATTCTATAGCATATTTTAACATGAAAAATTTTAGAAACATAGAAAAAACTTCAAAAACTATTTACAATTTCATGTGTTTTATTACACAGTGATTACAAGAAAAAACACCTGCTCGTAAGCAGGCGTTTTTAAAGGATTTCATCTGGGTTTTGAGGATGATGATTTCCCTCTTTCTTTTCATCTTTTTGGAACATCGATTGAATTTTATCAATTGTTTGTGGAGCTAATTCAATCATTTTTTCTGCTAAATGTGTCGCATTTTGTAAATGAAGAATATTTACTCCATCTTTATTCACCACAAGAAATGCTACTGGCGTAATAGAAACACCCCCTGCGCTACCGCCACCAAATGCAGGGTTACCGTTCGCTCTTTGTCCGTCATTCGTTTGGAAGTCAGAACCTCCTGCTCCAAAACCGAACGCTACTTTAGAAACCGTTAACACTACACCACCGTCAGCCGTTTGAACAGGCTCTCCAACAATCGTATTTACATCAACCATTTCTTTTAAATTTTCCATTGCCGCTTTCATTAACCCTTGAATTGGATGATCCACCGTTCATAACCTCCTTTGTCATATCTTTCCTAGTTTTTCCGAAAGTTTGTGAACTAAACATAAAATTTTATATTGATTTCAAAAAACTTAAGTTGTAATATTTAGAAAAATAAAAAAAGAGGTCGATTCGTTATGATGCGAAAATTAACAAAGAAAGATCATGAACAAGTATTCGCTTACCTAAAAGAAGAAGCAGCCCTTAACTTGTTTATTATTGGAGATATTGAAGCTTTCGGTTATGACACAGATTTTCAAGAATTATGGGGCGTATTTAAAGAGAATGGGACATTAAAATCAATTCTACTCCGATTCCACGATTCATTTATACCCTATAGTAAAGAAGAACTTGTTACCACTGATTATGAGACACTTCTTTCCCCATATAAGCCGCTTAAACTCTCTGGTAAGTCAACTATTGTAGAAAGGTTTGAAACTGCTCCCAGTCTACAATTAGGCTCCAAAAATGAAATGTATTTTTGCGAATGTATAGATGCCGACAACTTGCCTAGTACGCCTGCCCAAGAAACAATTAAACTTGCCACACTAGATGATGTAGAGCGAATTATGCAATTAAGAAGTAGCATCGATGAATTCCCGACTGCTCATGAATCAGAAAAAATTTTAAGGCAAGCTCTCGAAACAAATACAGGACGTACATATTATATTGAAAAAGACGGTGCAATCATCGCATCCGCCTCTACTTCCGCTGAAAATTCATTATCTGCAATGGTTGTTGGCGTATGTACACACCCGAATTACCGCGGAAATGGATTTGCTTCACTCATATTACAAAAAATGATTCAAGACTTTACGAAAGAAGGCCGAACACTTTGCCTGTTTTATAACAATCCAGCTGCTGGACGAATTTATAAACGTCTAGGGTTTAAAGACATCGGGATGTGGACGATGTATCGATAATAATAAAAAGCCGATTTTAAATCGGCTTTTATACATATTGTGCTATTCCAGCTTCAAAAGCTTTCTTATCATTATTTTGACCTATTTCATTTATATAAACAGAATTTATTTGCAATTCAGGATACAACCTTTGTAAATACGCAACATACTCATTTTCTCTTCTCATTCTTTCTCTTCTCCCGTTCAAACTATTATTCTCACTTCAAAGTCATAATGACCTGTCTTTCAACAAAACCAAACTGTTCGTACATCTCTTTTGCAAAATTTCCAGCAAATACATTCAAACGAATTTCTGAATAATTCTTTTGTAATTCCTTAATACCAGCCTCTATTAACTTTCTTGACAATCCTTTCCCGCGGTACTCTGGAAAAACATACAATTCGTATATAAACCCTAGTTTTTCATGAGAAAAATAGTCCGTATTTTCCCCTATTAATATCCAACCCATTACAACGTTTTCTTCTTTAACGACTAAATAATACGCTCCCTTTTCTACAATCGGCCCTGTAATTTCAATCGCTTTCTCTGTATTTAAACGACAATTTCCCCTCGTACCTTCAAAAAGCGATTGAGCTGCATATTGTATTATTTCGTCCGTTTCTTCCCGATTTGCCTTTTCTATCATTTTTTACAACTCTCCTCTTTAATAGGCATTAATATCGCTCGTTCAAGATCCTCCGCTTCCATAACAATTGCCATCAATCCCTTTTCTGTACTCGTTTCATGAAATTCACCCTTCTCCCAAAACACAGCTTGTCCCGCTTCCACCTTCACTTTTTCTTTATTTGCCCCGCATACATATCCTTCTCCGTCCACAATAAGAAGCAGTTGCGATACAACTGCTTCATGATATCCAATTATTCCATTCTCTTTTAAATGCATAGCACCGATATGTATATTCCCTTGATGTTTTACTATTTTCGACATTATGAAATTAGATTGAAATACTGTAATTTGCTTTCCTACTTTTTCACTAAAATCAAAGATTTTCACTTCTAGTCCTCCTTATATGTATAAAACCATCCTTACTGTCTGCATCATATGTCCTTCAAAATCTTCTTCAAATTCTTCTAATTGTGCAAAACCTTTCGCTTCATAAAAACGTTTTCCTTTTTCATTCGCTGCTTCTACATGAATGTATAGTTTCCGAATTCCTTTTAATATTGTTAACCCTTTTTGTAATAAAGCACTTCCTATCCCTTTCCCTTGTTGATCTGGTAACAAATAAATTGCTCCTAATTCTGCTTCGTTTTGCAGTCTAACAGGTGAAAAATTTGCAAAGCCAATGACTTCTCCCTCTTCTTCTGCAACGAATAAATGTGTATTCTCAAGACGATATTTCATTTTTTCATCAGAATAAGCCTCGTCTAAAAAACTGTCTTGAATCTCTCTCGGAATAATGCCTTCGTATGTATCATGCCAAGCTATTTTCGCTACTGATTGTACAGCATGAATATCTTCCTGCTTCATTTCTCTAATTACATATGTCATCTCGATGTCTCCATTCTCTTTAAATTATATTCTGCTAATATACGAGAAGAAATGGCAGAACCATTTTCATAATTCACCTTTATTAATTTTAATTTCTCAATTGAAGCTGTTGCATGATCAAATTTTTCATAAATATATTCCATTACACGTAAAAACTGATTTGTATGTAATCTATTTGCAATCGTACAATGCGGAACCCACTTTCCCGGTACGTAATATGAATTTGGGTTGTCATGAAAATTGTTAAAATAATCATGATAAGAATGATGAAATTTTAACAATGCATCAGTAACAGTCGGTGCTAGAAAGACTGTTCCGTTAGTAGGAAAAACTCCAACAGAAGGAAAAGTTATTGGGTCCATATTTTCTTGCATAACTACAAACTCCCCTAATTTCTCCTTATACAAATGAACATTTAACTCATTATAATCAGCTAACGTAATATGAGGTTCTGCTCCGGCTAATTGATTTGTGCCAATGATATTTGTTAATTCATTTTGCAATTCTGTAATTTTATTAGTAAATACACGATCAAATGTAGCAATAATAGCGTACATATCCCTTCACCCCTTTGTTACACATAGCGCTTCCCATTCTTCACGAATCATCCCCATTCGAATAGAATCATAGTACGTTCCGTTATAATAACGGCATTTGCGCATTCTACCTTCTAAAGTCATTCCTATTTTCTCCGCTACTTTCATCATTCGTTCATTACCAGACCAAGTCGTGAGCCCTACTCTACCAATCTCCATCTTTTCAAATAGTAAATCCCGATATAACGTTAACGCTTCTGTACCGTAGCCGCCATTCCAGTAAGCCGGATTATAAATGACAATTCCCATCTCCAACCAACGCGTCGGTTTATACTCCCAATAAAATCCGACCGTCCCTATAACTTGACCGTTATGTTCTATAATTAAATTGGATAGCGGTTCTTCTTTTAAACAAGTTTGCATCTTTTCCTTATAGGCTGAGTATTCTTGCATCGAAAACGGAAAATACGGTGCGTCCCATTTTTTCCATTCTGGATTTTCTTCTTTAAATATGAGATTCCATAATGTTTTTATATCTGATTCTTCAATTGTACGAATTGTTACTCTATCCCCTTTTATGATTACGCTTTTCATAATTTCCTCCTACACTCCTCTTTATTTCATATATAATTATAATGTTTTTTCTGAAAAATCAAAACAGATATCGTTTATTATATTGTATAATTTTGTTATAAGATACCAATTATTCATGTAGAAAGCTGGTGATTCAATGAATAATCGATTTAGTATTACTTTATTTCTCACTATTGTTACGACAAATATTATTCTCTATTTCTTCTTACCATCAAATATTGTTACGAAATGGGACTTCAATGGAACGCCTACATCAACAATGGATAAAGCTACTTTTGTTATCGTAAATATAATTATATGTTCCTTCGTATTTTTTTTATTTTTAGCTTTATCTAAAGCAGCGAGTAACCAGAAATTTCTCCATTTGATCAGCAACGCAATGTTACTATTCTTATTTTTTGTCGATATTGTCATTGCCCTTATCGCTCTTGGCTTTTCACTTCCTCTTGATTATTTCATATTTATAGCATTAGGGCTTTTATTTATATTACTAGGTTATTTCAGCTCCAAAATTGATACGAGTAAATCAACCGTTTCATTGGAATGGAATGATAAGCACCTTGAAAAAAGAGCTTCAAATATTTGTAGTATTTCAATGATGATAGCAGGTATTTTTCTAGTGGGGCTTCCATTTATCGTTTCTCCTCCATATAGAGGTTATGCTATACTAACAATTATTTTAGGAATGACGCTTGTCATTTTACCGAGTACGATTTATTTACTTATTAAAGATAGCAAGCAATCTACTTCTAAAAAAAAATAGGAGGTTACATCCCTCCTATTTCAGCTAAATATTTTCTTTTTCGTCTTTTCTATCTCAACTAAAATCCCTTTCTCTATCCAGCCTTCTACTCCATCTTTTTTAATTAAATCATATCCTGAGCAGCTACCATCAATGAGAGAAACAATATCCCCTTTTTTTACGCTTATTTGCGCACAAGATATATCCGTTTTCACTGTGTATTCACCTGAATCAAGTTGCCTAATATATTCATCTTTCACATAAAGTAATGTATTCGTTTCCCTTTGCCTGCATATTGTGTAATCTTGCTTCTTCTCAATAGGCTCTATGTAATAATGTGGATAGGTAACCCCGCCCTGCATTGTTGCATCGGCATGAAAATCTGCTATTACTTCATATTCTGGAAAACAGTCTACATATATATAAGAAAACTTATCACCTGTTGGTTTCCTCTGAATGATAAATGCATTTAATTGCCCTGCCTCTTTAATCGTATTTCCGCCGTCAATTGCAATAATCTTTTTTTCCTTATCAATAACAGGATTGTTAGATGGTGCCTTCTCTGAATAGTTTACAACAGGCCAATGACCGACAACTACATACTTATTTGCTTTATGTGATTGATTGAAAAACTCCGGCATTGCTATCGCATTTTTTCGTTCTGTCTCTTTCCAATCTTCTCTATCTTCAAGGCCAGCATGTACAAAGATATAATCCTCCGTTTCAATCGCTGTTGGTAATTCTGTTAGCCACTTTATTTCTTTTGAGAAATGGCTCATTAATTTTGTTTTCAATTCACGGATATCACTTTCTTTATGAACGTTAATATTCAATTGCGCTAGCCATTCATTAAAAATTGTATTTTTTCGCGTACACAAATAATTTATTAAAGCAGGATTTTCATTTACAAGTGCTTCAACTACAACTTCACAATTCCCTTCTATTACATACACATTTGGCTTACTAACTACTAGATCCATCACATAGTTTACGACGCCAATACTATTTCTTCCTTTCTCACAAAGATCGCCATTAATAATTAAATAATCTTCATCTTGAAAATTAACTTTATGTAGTAGTTCCTTAAAAAGATCTAATTCTCCATGAATATCAGAAATAATGATGACTCTTACATCATTTGGTATAGATAATTTCTTTATTTTCTCCAAGTATAAACGCCCCTAACATTCTCTAAATTCAAGATTCCATTTTAAATTTCTAATATTCGACAAATCATATCGCTAGACCTGTCCCTAGCTCAAATCTGAAAAAGAAAATAGGTTCCATATATTTTTACACACGGAACCTACTTAGTATTATAACTCTTTATAAAAAGAATAGCTTACCTTATTAAAGCCCTCTCTTTCATAAAAACGATGTGCATCAATTCTTGGAAATGCAGATGTAAGTACGATAGAACTGCACCCTTCTTCTTTCCCCCATTTTTCTACATATGACAGCAGAACATTACCATACCCTTTTGATCTGTGAGCTTCCGCGGTTACAAGGTCATACACAAAAACATGTTTCTCATTATAAAAATTCGTACAAATCGCTACACCAGCTAGACTAACAACTTCATTCTCTTCGTTACGCAGCGAAAATAGTTTATAATTTTCTTCTTTCATTTTTTGAAATAAAGAACTTGCTTCTTCTCTTGAAAGTTTTGTTCGCAGCTGCTGTAATACGGGAAATACTTCATGTAAATCTGCCTCTGTTACTACTTCTTTAATATTCATTATGATTCTCTCCTTACTATTTATAAAATTTTCTAAATGTTATATCATCATTATAGAAAGCGACTGCCTTTAGTTTAAGTGACAGTTCTATTCTTTTTTATAAGGCCAGTATAAAAAGGAGCGTCTACAAATGGATCTGACTATCCCATTAGTGTTACAAAATAAAACACCTATTTACTTACAAATTTACGAATATATGAAACGAGAAATCTCTCATGGATCACTACGTGCCGGTACACGTCTTCCTTCTCACAGAAATTTAGCTATGCAACTTAATGTAAGCCGTATTACAGTTGAATCCGCTTATCAACAATTACTAGCTGAAGGTTACGTAGAAAGCAAACCGAAACGCGGGATTTTTGTTGCGGAAGTAGATATTGATGTCATTCAAAAGAAACAACAAATTGCGTCAAGCAGTACTAACAATAAAGAAAAAGAACAATATGATTATGATTGTAGTCAAGGACTTATTGATCAAAAAGCTTTTCCGATAACAAACTGGAAAAGAGCGTTACACGAAACTTTATTTCAGTATGAAAATGAATTATTTGCTAAAGAAGATCCACAAGGTGAGCTCGTTCTACGAGAACATATTTCAAAGTATTTATATCATGCTCGCGGGGTACATTCTTCACCTGATCAAATTATTATTGGAGCAGGTACGCAGCCTCTTCTTTGGCTACTCCTTCAACTACTTGGTTCAAAAAAAGAATACGGAATCGAAAATCCTGGATTTCACCGTATACCTGCTATGATTCAAAGTTGTGGCCTTCCTGTTCACCCGATCCCTTTAGACGATAAAGGGATTCATATTTCCGCTTTACGTGAATCCGGTTCCAATGTGGCATATGTCACTCCATCTCACCAATTTCCACTCGGAATCATTATGCCATTATCTAGAAGACTCGAGTTATTAAAATGGGCGAATGATTGTAATGGTTATATTATTGAAGATGATTACGACGGGGAATTTCGCTATATAGGAAAACCTATTCCTTCTTTACAAGGGCTAGATTCAAATGAACGTGTTATTTATATGGGAACTTTCTCGAAATCTTTTTTACCTTCTTTACGAATGGGATATATCGTTTTACCACCTCATCTTTTAAAAGTCTATAAAGAACTTGGTGGTATGTTTAAACAAACTGTCTCTACAATGCAACAACTTACCTTCGCCACCTTTATTCAAAATGGGGATTGGGAACGTCATATTAACCGAAGTCGTACGTTATATAAAAGAAAACATATTTCTTTAATTAAATCTATTAAAAGCGAAATGGGAAATAACGTGCATATACTCGGTGAACAATCCGGGCTTCATATTGTACTTCACGTTCATAACGGGATGAATGAACAAGAACTTATTCATGCAGCTGCAAAAGAACGTATTAAGTTATACCCTCTCTCCACATATGATTCTGTTTATAATGTGAGGGAGGAGTCATATGTATTGCTCGGTTTTGGCAGTATTCGAGAGGAATGTATTAAAACTGTTGTCAAATTACTGAAAAAAGCGTGGTTCCCTAAATAAAAATAGCTCCACGCAAGTTATACTTACGTGGAGCTATTTTTATGCACTATTTTTCTGATCTCATTGCCCTTCCCGGACGTTTGACACCAGTTGTTTCTGTTGAATAGGAAGCTTCAATAATAGCAGTTGGATCTACAGAGAGAACGAGATCTTTCATTTTCGGATAAATGAAACGGTTTGTAATACAATAAATGATTCTCTTATGTTCTCCTAAAAAACCACCTTCTCCATGTAGATACGTAACGGATAATTGCAATTCTTTCATAAGTAGATCGCCTATTTCTTTATTTTTAGCAGAAATTATCATGACGCTCTTACCTTGATTAATACCATCTAATATGAAATCAATCATCTTCGTAACAATATAGAAAATTGCTAATGAGAACATCGCTTGTTCAATTGAAAACAAAATGGCAACAAAGATGAAAATAACCGCATTTACAGCAAGTAAAAATGTACTAATCGGCACTTTAAAATGTTTATTCATCCAAACAGCTAACATTTCTGATCCATCAATTGCTCCGCCCATTTTTACTACAATTCCTACACCAACACCAAATAGAACTCCTCCATAAAGAACAATTAACAATTCAGAAGTTGTAATTGCTGGAAATGGTTTCAAATAAATCAATCCGAGTGTTGTCACAACATTAGCATAGGATGTACGAATAAAGAACTTCTTTCCCATTACTTTTGCAGTAAATAATAAAATTGGGATATTAATTCCTAAGAACACTCCATAAAGCGGTAATCCAGCAACTTTATTCGCCATAATAGCAATGGCCGTTACCCCGCCATCTACTAATCCGTTAGGTGCTAAAATAAGCTCTAATGAACCCGCTACAATAATCGATCCAATTGTTAATAATATGTATTCAAATACTTTCTTCATTCATTACCCCCAAAACTTATATATTTTCTTAGTATTATTTTAACGTAATTTCTCTACTAATACAAAGATATCAGTTTATATACACAAAAGTTTCACCTTTATAGTGATTTTTATGTAATTTTTTATTGAAGCACACTTACCCATTGTAGTAAGTGTGCCTCAAACATTTATTTAAGTTTCAAGTACGAATTCATTTTCATTTTAAATATTTCATCAACTGCCCTTTTATATCCACCAGCATTTCGAAGTGATGCTCCAACTTTACGACTATTTTCCTTAAATGTTACATCATACATTACTTTCTTTACAGTCTCACGTAACAATTCAGAAGTTAATTCTTTACGGTTAAGTCTTATTCCTGCCCCTACTTCATTCACTCGTTTCGCAACTAAAGGCTGATCTCCTGTTACCGGAATTACAACTAACGGGACACCGTAATAGAGTGCTTCACTCGAACTATTCATACCACCGTGTGTCACGAATACATCAGCATGCTGTAATACTTCTAATTGTGGCACATAATTATACAACTTAAAGTTATCCGGAATGTTTTCAAATTGACTTATATTTATCTTCTTACCAACAACTAATACAACTGTCGCTTCTACATCTTTAAAAGCTTCAAAACATTTTTCATATAGCTCAGGTTGTTCATTAAAAACGGTTCCCATAGAAATGAAAATCAATTTTTCACCTTTTAAATCTTCCATAGGAAAGCTATCTACTTCTTTTCGAGTAGCAATTGATGAACCGACAAACTTATACGATTCATCGAATACATCTGAACGCGGCTGATATTCCTTTGAAGTATACACAATCGTAATATCACCAGGATGATTCATAATATCATACATACTATTACACTTCATTCCATACTTCCTATTCCACTTTTCTATTCCCGCTAAACAAGATTGATATAATGGATTCGTTTCATCTACTTCTCTCGATTCTTGTTCATCGTTAAAAGTAATGTACTGATTAAAAGCAAACGTTGTACAAGACGAAACGCTAGGTAATTGTAAAACATTCGCTATAATACGTCCTACTGGAAAATGATTATCGTATAGTAAGTAATCGTACTGTTCTCCTTTTGTTTCTTCTACAATTTGGGTAACAATACGCTCTGATGCTCCAATCATATGAGATAGCATCGTCAAAGGACTCCCACCTTCATTTACTCGCTCCATAATATTAATTTGAGAGAGAAAATTCTCAAACTCTCGGAATTCTGCACCTGTTGCTTCAATCTTCTTTCTAAAATCTTCAATACAATACGAAACAACTGTCTCCCCTCGCCGAATTAACTCACTTACAATAGCTAAAGTCGGATTTATATGACCTTCTCCAGGGAAATTTATTACGAGTACGTTTGCCATCATATTCTCTCCTATCTAATATTATTAATAATTAATTATATTAATTAATTTAAAACTATTATAAAGGAATCTATTCTATTTCTTCACATTTTTCTCTTCATTTTATTATTGAGAAATATTTTTCATAACCTACGTTATCCCCCTATTGAAAGTGCGCTTAACTCTTCATTTACTGAAAAATATGAGATTTATATTTGGGTATTTTTACAGATTTATCATCAAAAACATTATTTTGATAATTCATACAAAAGTAGAAAAATATAATTTCCAAACTGATTTCTCACCGTAAATTTATTTAAATTCTATGTTGTCCCTATCATTATCCACTTGCAACCTATTCTGTTATATAATAAATTTATCGAATTTACAGAAAAAGGAGCAATTTCATGCTACAACAACTATTCGCTTCACCTATTTTATCTATTCAAACTTTACACCCAGGTTATGAAGAACATGCAAGCGATGTGTTTCTTGTTAAAACAGCATTTGAAGAAGTTATTGTTCGTTCCTCAAAAATGACTAAAGAACCAAACAATGATTTTTGGTGGGGATGTAAAAACCTTTTTGGAATCGATCCAAGGAACGTACATCATTTAGAGCATATACACGAATTATTGAAAAAGCATACTAACTTGCCCATCCCCACTATTTTGCAAAAACATGTTTTAAATGGCCGGAAGTATGTTAGTGTCGAAAAACTAACAGGAAGTACGCTGCAATCCTTTGTCGGACAATCTGATTCAATTTTATTCAGCCTTGGAAAAGGACTAGCAGAAATTCATTCGTTTCAAGCAAAGTTTATAGGAAATCCATCAGGTACTTTCCAAGTTCCACTAGAAGAATGTAAGTCTCACATATTAAAAGTCAGTAAAGAACTTGTAAATAGGTTTTATTCCGATAATGCGAGCATTCGTAACGCATTTCCTACTTTTGAACAACAACTTTCTTCCTTACCGGTACCAAAGGAAGCAACGCTCGTTTTAATTGATATGGACCCTACTCAGTTTTTATCAGATGGTACAACTATTACAGGTTTAGTAGATACAGAAGCTTATGCAGTTGCTCCCCGAGAATTTGATTTTATCGGCTTAGAATATGTATTTACAGAAAAGGAAGCTCATGCTTTTAAACAAGGTTATGAAACCATCATGCCTATTCCTAATCTTGTAGCATGTAGACGTCCTTATCGATATTTGTACCGTTTATTATCTGTTCAGGGCAGTGTGGAATTAGAAAAGTGGCTAAGTCATCCATCCTATTTTTAAATTCGAAGGTGAGGGGTTATGAAATGGAAATTCAGAAAAAGTGTTCTTTAACAGAATGTGAAATACAACAAATGAAAGATTTAGCTCATATTTGCGGGCAACACGATCAAATTGATTACTCGTCAGATTTACATGTAAACTTTTTAACTGCTCGTAATAAAGAAGAGATACATGACTTTTTACTCTATGACGATACTCAATTAGTCGGTGCATTAAGTATGTATGACTTTGAAAGACCTACCAAACTTGAGTTAATAGGCTTTGTTCATCCGAACTATAGGAAACAATATATAGGTACTACTCTTTTACAAACCGCAATGAAAGAAATACGATTAAGAGAGGCAGACGAAGCTCTTCTTATTATGAATGGGGAGTCTGCTTCTGGGAAAGCATTTGCAATACATATGAAGCTGCCTTATTTATATAGTGAATATAGTATGGAGTTCAAAGCAAATGAAGCGCAAAAAAGAACGAAGAATGCTATACAACTTACTCTTGCATCTTCAAAATCACTGCTTGATCTGATTGAAATTTCTAGTAAAGCGTTTGGAGATTCAGTAGAAAACACCGCTACATGGTTACAAAAGATGATGGATTCATCTTCCCATCAAGTTTACAGTGCTCTTATCGATGAAAAAGTGATAGGAACAATTACAGTTTCTAAAGAAGACCAATCTACTACACTATCAGGATTCGCCGTTCACCCTTCTTATCAAGGGAAAGGATACGGTAAAGATATTCTTACGTCCATGATACATACCCTTATTACAAAAGGAGCTTCAACAATTAAATTAGACGTCGAAACGAAAAATAACAATGCTTTAAAACTATATACACAATGTGGTTTTGAAATGAAAGCGAAGCATGACTATTATAATGTAAAGAATTTCGGGGCAAATACATATGTCTAAAAAACTAATATATTCTGATTATGATATTTTCGCATCCATTTATAATAAACATTGGGGGCATTATGCTGAACACTCCTATCTACTTTTGGAAAAACTCATTTTACAATATGCACCACCACATTCTCATATTTTAGACCTTTGCTGCGGGACTGGTCACCTTACTAAGAAATTAATTGATAATCATTTTGTAGTAACTGGTATAGATGGTTCTGCTCAAATGATTGAATACGCACGTCAAAACGCTCCAGACGCAGCCTTTATCGTCGATGATGCTCGCTATTTCAATATAAATGAGCAATTTCAATATGTTATCTCTACTGGCGATAGCTTAAACCATATTTTGAAATTAGATGAATTAAAAAGTGTTTTTCATAATATCTACTCCGTATTGCATAGCGAAGGTACATTCGTATTTGATATGAATATGGAAAAAGGATTTCTTGAAAATTGGAGTGCTTCATTTCATATTTCAGCGGATGAATATGTTTGTATGATTGATTCTACATATGATAATGAAAATAAAAAAGCAGTCATGAACTTTATACTATTTCAACATGATATAGATAATAATTGGACAAGAAGTGACTTTTCATTTGAAGAAGCTTGTTATTCCAATGAAGAAATAATTTCTTTGCTAGAATCCGTAGGTTTTAAGGACATTCAATCACACGGTACAAATAGAACATTTTTCATTTGTCAAAAATAAAAAAACTGAATCATAACGATTCAGTTTTTTCTTAGTATATTTACAATAGCAGTCGTTTCATTATTTTCTTTATATACACGTGGAATTCTTCTGTCTAACATACATGTAACTTCATAGTTAATTGTACCTAACATATCCGCTATTTCTTCTACTGCAATATTTTCTTCGCCTTGTTTACCGTAGAATACTACTTCGTCTCCCACTTGTACTGGCATTGCTTTTGAAACGTCTAACATGAGCTGATCCATACAAACACGACCAATAACAGGTACTCGAACCCCATTTATTAATGCATGCCCTTTATTAGATAACTGACGGTTATAGCCATCCGCATAACCAATCGGTATAGTGGCAATCCATTCTTCACCAGTCGTTACATACGTATTCCCATAACTTACACCGCGATTTTTCTTTGCATGCTTAATATGAGCTACTTTTGATTTTAACGACAACGCAGGCTGCAGAGAAACAACTGAATGATCTACCTCTTTTGAAGGATACATTCCATAAATTCCAATACCTACACGAACCATATTTTGAAATGTATTGCTAAGTTCCATTGAACCTGCACTATTTGAACTATGAATATATGGAATATGAATTCCTAATTCTTTTGCTGTATTGACAGCTTTTTCAAATAAACTTGTTTGCATATTCGTATATGATTTATCGATTTCATCTGCCGTAGAGTAATGTGTAAACATTCCTACTACCTCTACATACTCCATACGTTTTAATTCCTCTAAAAATGGTTTAACCTCTTCTTCCTGTAAACCAATGCGACTCATTCCTGTATCAATTTTCACCTGAATTTGCGCCTTCTTTTGTAGACGGTTTGCGATTTCATTTATACCTTGTAAATCTTCACTTCTATAAACAGTCATCATTACATCATATTGAATTGCTTCTTCCGCAGATGCTACTGACGTATAGCCTAAAATTAAAATCGGCACGTTAATTCCTGCTTCTCTTAACTCTATCGCTTCATCTACAAATGCAACTGCAAGCTGATTTATTCCTGCTTCAATAGCAGCTTTTGCAACTTCAACTGCCCCATGACCATATCCATTCGCTTTTACAGCAGCCATCATTGCAATATTTTCATCATTCACACGTTTTTTAAATTCTTTTACATTATGTTTTACTGCATTTAAGTCAACTTCAACAATTGTATCTCTTCCATATTTCAAACTCATTGGTCTAACTCCTAACTCAATAATTGCATTCCATTCTATTTCACGTTTCATATGACCTTTTACAATATAATACTTTTCAATATGCTAGTCAAACTACTAGAATTTTCGGAATTTTGAGTATGATATAATACCCTCAAGAAACTATTATATACGTAGAAGAGGAGAATTACAATGTTTGTACAATCTGCATTGCATCAACTTAAAGTTGCTATTGATACTTCTATTCAAATGCTTAACCGATATAAAGAAGACGAATTAAAAATACAACCAATTCACTCGAAGCGATCATTATTTGAAATATGTGCACATCTTTCTCTTATTTGCCATGCTGATTTACTCATTTTAAATGGTATTACAGAAAAAGAGTTACATACTTTCTATAAAGAACAAACACCCGAAACAATTATGCAAATACAACAAACGATGATACAGGGCTACGATTTACTTTCTAAAACTTTTTTATCTTATTCCAATGAACAATTAGCAGAAATTAAGACTGCTTATTGGGGTATTTCTTATTCACGCTTTGAATGGTTGCTAGAAATTGTTACACACTTTTATCATCATCGTGGACAAGTTCATATTTTACTATGTGAGCATATAAAAGATCCTAACATACCTTTATTTCAATAAAGGTATGTTAGACGATATGAAACTTCTCTAAGGCAAATAAAATACCACCTTCACTCGCCTTCTTTGTAACGAAATCAGCTCTTGTTTTTAACTCTTCTCCAGCATTCCCCATCGCAATACCTAATTCTACATACTCTAACATCTCAATATCATTTCTACCATCGCCGAAAGCAATGGCTTCTGATTTGCAAATGTTTAGGTGTTCTAATACCTTTTGAATTGCAGTTACCTTTGATACTTTATTATCTTCCAACACATTCATAACGTAACCGTGAAAACGTTCAAACGTAAGTGCTGGATATCTTTCAAGAAATTTTTGAGCTTCTATTTCATCTGCATACAGACATAAACAATAGATTTCTTCTGACAAATCTCTGCTTTTTTCTGGATACTTCTCTAAATTCAACGTCTCGCTAAGCGCTTGCATTACACGCTCATTATCCGAGGCTATTCCGTTCATTGCAAAATCCTCGGTAAAATAAGAAATACCGTGACCATGTAATTCTGCAAACTCTGAGATATCATGTACAATTTCACTTGAAAGTACTGATTTATGTATAACTGATTCCCCACACTTGATATGTGCACCATTTGCAGAAATAAACGTATTTATGCTTAGTTTCTTAAATTGCGAACATAAGCTATATGGTCTCCCTGTTGTAACAACTACGTGAATCCCTTTTTCTATTAATCTTTGTATTGCTTCTTTTGTGCTCTCATGCATACTTCTATCAATTTCGCTTAAAAGCGTACCGTCAACATCAAAAAATACTACTTTGTACATAGATCTTTACATCCCGTCCAAATGATTCGTATCATTAATGAAATGTACTGTTTTTTGTTCGCCATCCATTTCAATTAAGCTTATTCCCGTATCTCCCATTTTAAAATAATAGTCCATTGAAATGGGCATTTTGAAAAAAGCACGTAATAGACTATTTATTACACCACCATGTGCAACAATTGCAATTCGGTCATATGTATTCTCTGTCACGATTTTAGAAAAGATTCCTTCTATTCTCATTCTAAATTCAATAAATGATTCCCCGTTTTCAAAACGATCATGAAGGAACTTTGGCTCTGGGTATTTCTTTGCTTCTTCAAAGGAAAGACCTGCTTGCACTCCATTATTAAACTCCATTAATTCCTCTTCTAATTGAATTGGGCATCCAATTCCTTCTGCTAACATTTCACCTGTTTCGCGAGCCCGTTTTAATGTACTTGCCCAAATGAAATCTGGCGGGAAATCTGCTTTCACTTTCTGTACAAGCCTTTGCACTTGCTGTCTTCCCTTTTCTGTCAATTCAAAATCAGCTCGTCCTTCATGTACGTTTAAGATATCAGCTTCTGATTCTCCGTGGCGTATTAGTAGTATTTGCATGTTTCTTCACTCCCCTTTTTAATATCCGAAAAATTCCATTATATCATACTCTGAATTTTCTATAATAAAAAAGAGAAATGGTATCCCATTTCTCTTTTTCACTCTTATTGTTCTTTTTCTGTATTATTTAAAGGCAGTTTCTTCGCTTGTTTTTCTTTAAAAATTTCACCAATTGCCCCGAGAGCACCAAGTGTTTCAATTGCATTAGATGGAATAAAGACTTTATTTGCTGGCCCTTTCGCAACTTCAGCTAATGATTCGAATGATTTGTAAGCAAGTATACGTTCATCTAAATTCGCCTCGCGAAGTAATTCAATTCGATTTTGTTCTGCTTTTGCAATTTCCTCAATCGCTCTTGCTTCCCCTTGCGCTTCTAATTCTTTTGCTTCTTTAATACCTTCTGCTTCTCGAATACGTGCTTCTTTATCCCCTTCAGCCATTAAGATTTTACTTTGCTTTTCCCCTTCAGCACGAAGGACTTTATCTTGTTTTGCAGCTTCAGCTTCTAATATGATCGCACGTTTATTACGCTCTGCTTTCATTTGTTTTTCCATTGATGCTTGCACATCTTTCGGCGGATTAATATCGACAACTTCAACACGTTCAATGCGAACGCCCCATTTTTCTGTAGCTTCATCAAGTGCTAAGCGAATTTCTGTTGAAATTTTTTCACGACCAGATAACGTTTCATCCAGTTCCATTTTACCAATGATTTGACGCATCGTTGCTGAAGTAATGTTACGTACACCGTATTCATAGTTCGAAATACCATATGTCGCAAGTTCCGGTTCAACGACTTGATAGAAAATAATTGTATCAATTTCCACTTGTACATTATCTTTCGTAATTACCTTCTGCGGTGGTACATTCGTTTGTTGAATACGCAAGTCGTGATATACGCGAACGCGATCCACAATCGGAATTAATAAATTTAATCCCGGCTGCATAACCCGCTGAAACTTACCAAATCTTTCAACGACTCCAACTTTTTGCTGTGGAATAATTTTAATTGTTAATGCGATAAATGTAACAACAATTAGTGCAAAAATAATCGTTAACGTTAATGCTACCATATTTATTCACTCTCCTTTTTTACTTGTAATATAGTACTATGCCTCTTTATAACAATAACTTTTTCTCCGGCATCAATTGGATCATCTGCAATAGCTGTCCAAGTATCTCCATCCACTTTCACAATGCCATTCGCCTCGTTTGTAATCGCTTGCATAACAATCCCTTTTTTACCTGCAAGCATATCTACTGTATCAGTAAAACCTTTTGCTTCCCGAAAGTTTTTTGATATTCTTTTCGTAAAGAAAGTCAATGTTAAACTTACAATCGCACCAGCAACAACTTGTAACAGTAGTGCTTCAGGAACAAACAAAGCAATAAGACCTCCGACAACAGCTCCAATTCCAAGCCAAAGCATGTAAAATGTAATCGACAGCATTTCCGCAATAAATAAAATACCAGCTATTATAAACCAAATTACCCAAGCAGCCATTTGCAACCCTCACTTTCTTTCTCATTTTCTATATGTATATGAAGAAAAGAATGGTTTATCCGCCCTTTCTCATACATGGGCGCTTACTACAAGCTATTGTACATTTTCACTGTTACAATGAGTATTATTAAAATACTATATTAATATATTCTTCATTATACATGAAAATCCCTTTCAAAAAGTGACAAAAAATTTAATTCTTTCAAAATTTATTTTTCAAATTATAATTATTATAACTACTGTCATATTTTCCCCAGAAAGGGTGTGTACTTATTGCAAAAACGTTCATTGACTTACTATTTAGGATCGAAAATATGCATTACTCTCGCTGACATCGTATACGTAATGATTATTACAACTCATATGTATATTACAACGAAATCAGCTACATTAACTGCTCTTTTTCCATTATTACAAGTCATAACTAATCTTATAGCAAATACATCTGCACCACTTATAATGAATCGTTTTCCATCTTATTCATTACTGTTTACACTACAATGGATAAAAACTGCTCTATTATTTTTATTCATGATATTATTCCCGGTCCTTTCCACAAACATTGTAGTACTATTCATTTTCATTTTTTTCATTTCATTATGTAGTGGCTGGAGCGCTCCATTACTATACGGTATTCTTCCGCGCCTTACACCGAAAGAAAAATTAGTAAAAGTAAATAGTATTTTTTCCTTTTCCACACAAATTGCACAAGCCGCTGCTTATTCATTTACAAGTGTTATTGTGCTTCTTATCGGTGCTTCTTCTACACTCATGATGAATAATATTTTGATGATTTTCGGATGTGTTGCACTACACTTTTCATTACGATCCATACATACTGAACGAGTAATAGAGCCTTCTTCTTCAAAAGATGATACTTTATTGGAAGGTTGGAAGCTCTTATTTCAAAACCCTTCTCTCCGTACTGTTACATGTATGGACTTAATTGAAACTTTTGCAGGGACGATATGGATCGGTGCTATTACGATGGCTTATGTAACAACTGTCCTTCATAAAGGAGAAGAATGGTGGGGATTTATTAATACAAGTTATTATGTTGGGACGTTAATTGGCGGTCTATTAGCGTGGAAAATGAGTACATACATTCAAAACAATTTAATACGCTCTATGGCGATAGGCTCTCTTCTGTTTAGTATTCTTACATTTTTATATGGTATAACAAGTAGCGGATATATTGCGCTGTTCCTATGCATTCTAATGGGCCCATGTTACCAAATTAGAGATATTTCTCAAGCAACTGTTTTACAATCCAGCGTCGCTCCATCTTTATTATCAAAGATGTATACAGCTCACGGCGCTCTTCTCTCAACAGCTTCTGGCCTTTCTATGCTGAGTGTTGGCATTATTACCGATTTGTTCGGTGTTCGTACGATCTATATTCTCGCTTCAATCCTTATATTGTGCTCTGCTTGTTTATCATTTAACTTATTAAAATATGATAAGACAAAGCAAAAAAACATGTCACTTTAATGAACAAAATAAATAGGACAGGATTTCCTGCCCTATTTATTTATGATAAGTTAGGAGATTTCCGATGCTTTGTCGCTTGTTCAAAAGCGTATGCGAGTTTAATTAAAGTCCCCTCATGAAAAGCAGTGCTTGCAAGCGTAATTCCAAATGGTCTCCCGTTATCCATATATCCCGCAGGTATTGCTATAGACGGATAACCTGCTTTCGCACATATAGTGGAACCTATATACGAAGGGAATAGAATCGCATCAAGATTATATTTTTCCAGTGCAAAATCAATGCCTTGTTCTTGTGAAAAATATATATCTTCTAATCTTGCATTTAAATATTGTGGATTTCTTAACGTATTAGGAAAATCTTTTCTTCTTTCTAACTTAGTTTGTCCATATCTCAGAGCTCTTTCTGCTATGTTTTCATTAAACTCCATTAACTCTGAAATAGAATGGACTGGTATAGTAGAAGGCAATTTCGAAAGATAGTTATCTAAACTATGCTTTAATTCATAAAGCGATACACCCCAGCTCCATTCTCTATGAAAAGACGGAATATTAATATCCTCTACTACTGTCGCACCCTTACTACGTAATACTTCAATTGTTTCCTTAAACAAATTCTCATCATACTCACCAGATTTATAATAATCTTTTGGTGCGTTGTTATATACACCAATCTTTGTTCCATTTAAACCGTTAACATCCAAATACTTTGTATAATCATGTTCTGCTATCCCTTCACTTTTACGAGTAGCTACATCTCTCTCATCCACCCCAGTTAACCCCCCTAGTAAAATAGCAGCATCTGTTACTGTTCTAGCAAATGGGCCGGCTGTATCTTGCGAATATGTGAACGGAATAATACCTCTACGACTAATTAAACCAACAGTCGGTTTAATACCGACTACAGAGTTTTGAACAGCTGGACTCAAAATAGAACCATCTGTTTCTGTTCCAACCGATACTACTGTAAAGTTAGCAGCAACTGCTATGGCAGATCCTGTACTTGAGCCACCAACAAACATATCATCCTCACCCGTACCGTAAGGATTTATTGTTTGTCCACCTCTTGCACTATATCCAGCCCACATTTCAAATGACATTGCATTTGCTAATTCTGTCATATTTGTTTTCCCTATTATCACTGCTCCTGCTTCTCGCAGCTTCGTAACGAGAAATGCATCTTCACTACTTATATGTTGTTCTAGCGCAATTGTACCTGCACTTGTATGCATAGAGTCATTCGTTTCAATATTATCCTTAAGTAAAACCGGTATACCATGTAATGGACCTCTTTTACCTTTAATCTTTCTTTCATAATCTAACGCTTCAGCAATAAAGATGGCGTCTGGATTGATTTCTAAAATAGAATTAATTTCCGGTCCATCTTGATCATACTTTGCGATTCTATGAAGGTAATACATAACTAGTTCTTTTGAAGTTAACTTTCCATCTTCCATCGCTCTTTGTATATCATGAATTGTTAATTCTTTTTGTAGTAGTGTATTGAACTGCATCTCCATTTTCATTCTCCTTCTATAAGTCCTTTTATTAATAACATGACTCTATTACTTTTTCATTTTCTCCGCCCCTCGCATATACAACTTCAATTCCTTTAATAGAATTCAACTCACTAATATAAAACCCTTTTATTTCCTGAAAAATAAAAAGAGTCTGAAACGAATGAGTTTACGTTTCAGACTCTTTTATTACTGTGCGTATACTTCATCTAACAAATGTAAAAACTCACCTTGTTTCCCTGCTAATTCAGGGTATTTCGCAATATCAATCCATTCGTAGCAAAATACTAAGCCTTCATCTTCCTCACCGGCACTTACAATATGTTCCCAACTATCCTTTACATCTGTTAGTAATGTTACGTGGAAGAAATGACGTTTTTGATATTCCTTTTTTTCTTTCACATGTATGATGTAATCAGCTAGGAATCGTTCTATGCATAAATGACGTAACCCAGACTCTTCTTGTACTTCACGTAAAATCGCTGCTTCTAGCGTTTCCCCTTCGTCAACTGTTCCCCCTGGCACTTGTATACCAGCTTCAGGTGTATCACGATGTTTAAAAACAAGCAGTTGCATAGCTCCTTCTTTTTCTCTTGTCACATATGCGTGTACTTTCTTCTTATATAACACCGTCATAATCCTTCTCTCCCCTCAATTGTTCACTGCGCTACTTCTTCAAGTGTTAGTTGATTTTCATATAAATATGTAGCTTGTGGATTTCCCACATACCTCACGTGCCATGGTTCAAATCGATAGCCCGTAATCGATTCTTTCTCTTTTGTATATCGAATGACAAAACCAAATTTATGGGCATTTTCAGAAAGCCACTGCCCTTCTTTCGTTTCACCAAAAATTGTCTCTAACTGAAACTTAGCAGATTGTGATGTGATATCCATAGCTAGTCCTGTTTGATGTTCACTCGTTCCAGGAACTGCACTCGACATTGCCGTTTTGGCTTCTCCATCTTGTTTTTTATACATTGTATTTAACGCTTTTTGCCGATCAAAAGATCTAAATCCAGAGACTGCAAATAAGAAAACACGCTCCTTATCCGCTTGCTGAAACATTTCCTCAAGCGCACCGGCCGCCTCTTTCCTCATTTTTTTCTTTTCTTGATCACCTTCACTAGAATAGCGCACTTTCGGAATAACTAAATCTGGCGGTCTATACCCGTCTGGTAAACGCCTACTTTTATTCACAAGCACAAGCAGTGAATTCGGATTACTAATTACCGCAATATCTCCATCCATATTCGCAATCGTTTCTTTCGCTTTCGGAAATATGTTATTTACATTCACCTCGCGCGCTTGCTTATCCTTATACATTTTATAATTGATTCCCGCTACTCCAACAATGAGTATCGCCGCTACGATACCAAGTAGTATCCATCTTTTTTTCATATAACGACCTCTTATTTTAATAATTTGGCCATTTCATACTCATCGATGTTCTCTCCATCGATAATAAGAGCAGCTCTTTTGACACCTTCTTTCTCAAATCCAGCTTTTTTATATAGTGCCTGAGCTCTTGTATTGTGGGCCATTACCGTTAATTCTAAACGCCATACATCATGTAATCTTGCCCACTTCTCGACCTCTTTAAACAATCTAGTCCCAATACCTCGCCCGCTATACTCTTGCAAAATCCCAATTACAATACTTGCTACATGTCTCTTTCTTTGAATATGATTTCCATTCACTAAAATAAACCCTACTATTCTCTCTTCTTCAACTGCTACCAATATTGTTGCATATTTATTTTCTACAAAGCGCTGAATCATTTGCTCTTGTTGCTCGGCTGTGAATTTCCTTTCTCCTGGTTCATACAACATAAATTTTGTTTCTTCATCTAATTGCTTACTTAATTGCAAAAATGATGCTGCATCTTCTACTTTGATTTCCCTAATCACTTCAATCACCCTACCAATTTCATAATAAAAAGCTTTCCTTGTAAAAAGATTTTCTCTACTTTCCCGAAAATCCCTTTGTAAATCTCCCAGTATAATTTGACAAATTTCGATCTTACTATAACATCGACAAATTATGTCTATTCTGTGACGCATCATTAATTACAAAAAAACGCAAGCTTTACACTCACGTTTTTTCAGACTCTCGCATTCATTTCTGTTTCACTTTATCCATTCACTTTTTCTGCCTGCCAGAAATATTCACCAAACGCTTTAGCTAACGCATCAATCGATCGATTTAGTTCTTCCTCTGTATTATCTACGCCACCAACTTCAATTAATATCGCTTGTCCTGACAAATCTTGATTGTAGACACCATTTCCTGTTTGGAATCCTTTTTGAATGACACCACGACTAACACCTGGATATTTCTTACTAATCGTCTCATGTAAAGCCGTTGCTAATTGCAAGTTTTTTTCATAGTTTTTGTTACCTTTCCCTACTACAAACGCAAGCTTCGCATATGATTTATCACCGATTATTTTTGTCGTGACATTTTTCCGAGCACTATCACGATGTAAATCAAAGAAGTATTGTAATTCTTTATTGCCGGCCATTGCTTCTTGTACAATTTCCCGTGACATTTTATAAGAACTATTACTATTTAACCCTTTACTAATCAACTTTTGACCAACATCAGTCTTGTCGTTAGTTGCTCCGATTCCTTCATTTGCTAATTGTTCACGAAATCGGTCGCCGACTATTGAAATATTCGTTACGGAACTTGTGGCTTTATTCGGATTTGGATCATTTGTTAAATTCAATAATGGCAAATAAGATTCCCAGCTATGCGAATGATAAATAAATGCAACTTGTCGTTTTCCTGTCGTTTGAGCTGGTTGCTTTTTCTCTTTATTCGTATCCGGCTTTTGAGCCTGTCCACCTTCTCCAGTCCGTTCTTTTACTACTTCTTCAAGTGGAACGCTCGACTCTATAGGCAAGTTAGAATAATTTGTTCCTTCACCCGCAATAACAATTTCTGTATCGTACTTACCGAAACCAGGTAGCTCTTTACCGACAAAACTGCGTACATCGTTAAAACGAATATTCGTAGCCATAGAAAAGAGAAACGAAGATATTGAAAAATCTTGATTTAAATTTCTATATTCCTGTGTAAAATAATGATTCTCTTTCCCAAGAACGTACATGTAACCATTCATTGATAACTCATTTAACCAATTATATAAATACGTTGACTTTGTCTCTTTCATAGAAGTTACCATCATACTAATAAGAAAAAAAGTCGCTAGTACTGTAGCAATAATAAATAATACTAACTTACGTACACTCGTGAATTTCACATAAAAAAAGTCTCGATTCATACTATCACCTCTCTATTTCAAGTTATGTACAAGCTCTAGAGAATAGACCGTCTAAATTCAGGCTATATTGTTAATGAGGTGAAATGAATTGAAACTACTAATAGGAACACTCCCCGTTGTACTATCATTTATTTTTTATTGGCTTGCTAAGCATCCTACCATCCGTGTTGTGTTACATATTTCAGCATATCTAGCACTTTATGTACTCGGTACAATCATTTCTATTCATATATATGATGTTTTAATACAAGACTTAGTTTTTATGACAAGTATTCATGGGATTTTACTAAATCCATTTTTTCTTATATCAGGAGCGTATATAGGGATATACACTTTGTACCTACTTTTGTCCTACATGATTACAAATATAGAAAATGGAGCGCAATGAAATGCAACCACCGTTCATCTGTCATACATGCAAAAAAAGAATTACGCGAAAGAAAGATCTTATTACTACCACATGGTACTTCCGCTTTTATGTATTTCATAGTGATTGTTTTAAACGACAGCAAGTTTTTATCTCACGATTTATCCCTGTGAATACACTTATTAATTTCTTTCTTATTATATATGGGCTGATTGTTGGTAGCATTCTTATGACTGTAGAGCCATCTATCATTTGGCTTGTTTTCTTACTTCCAATTTTATATCGGTTTCTTTCCTATTATTATGTTGAACGTTTTTTCTCTAAATGAAAGTTAGACTTTCCTCTAGGAATACTTAAACATTCCCACTCATTTTCTTTTAACATTTTACCAATGTAAATCATTTGTCCAATATGCAAAGCATAATGAGAAATTTGTCTTTCAATTGCTTGCATGACAGTATGTGCTTCACCGCGAATATATACCGTCTGCAATAAATGTTCTGACGTTAGTGCATTCATCGTTTTAAAAACATATTCCCAACCTTCATTCCATGCTGCGAGTACCTCTTTCTTAGAAGAATAACCAACTTCAAATTCAGCATCTCGGTTACGATCTATTTTTTCACCGTCAGATGTTAAAAAATCCGTCCATCTAGAACGCATATTACCGTGCAGATGCTTAATTATAATTGCTATGCTATTTGTTACTTCATGAGAAGACCATTCAATCTGTTCATATGATAATTGTGAAAGCACCCGTTCCCCTTGTTTCTTTGTTGCTTCAAAATTCGAAATGGCACACTGTACGTATTCGCGTCCAATATCCATGTTCCCCCGCCTTTACATTAACTAATTTTTGTTCCATTTGGTAATTCCATATTAGGCTGCAGTAATACGACATCACCCTCTTCAGGTACTCCTCCTAAAACAAGTACTTCTGATTTAAATCCCGCTACACGCTTTGGCGGAAAATTTACAACAGCAACGATTTGCTGACCGATTAAACCTTCTGGGTTATATCTCTTCGTAATTTGAGCACTTGACTGCTTCATTCCAAGCTCTCCAAAATCAATTTCTAGTTTAATCGCTGGAACTCTCGCTTCTTTAAATTCCTCTGCATGTGTTACAGTCCCAATCCGTAAATCCAAAGTTAAAAAATCTTCAAAATTAGCCATTTTATCACTCCTTTCATTTATTACTTAGACAAAACAAAAAAATCCCCTTTAAAAAAAGAAAGGCGCCTAAGCACCTTTCTTTTGTAATTCACTTGATTCATTTGATTTATAGAAGAAGAAACCGAGGATCCCGCCAATACATGATGGGATTAACCATCCTATTCCTTCTTTATATAATGGTAACATTTGTAGTACGTTAGAAATCGCGTCAATTTTAATATTCGCACTTTCTAAACCGTTAAAGAAACTAATTAACAACGCACCTAAAATAGCTCCAATATAAATGGTATTACGCTTCCCAATCCATTTATGGAAGTAAGAAAGTACAATTAATACAATTGCAACTGGATAAATAATCATTAACACTGGTAAAGTAACTGCGATTAATTGTGTTAAACCTAGGTTAGATACAATTAAACTAAATACACATACCATTGTTACAATCGTTTTATGCGAAAGTTTTGGGAATAAGTTTGTAAAGAAGCCAGCACAGGCTGATGTTAATCCAACAGAAGTTGTTAAACAAGCGAGTACAATAACAAGTCCTAATAAAATTTTACCACTTGTTCCATATAACTCATTTACAACATTCGTTAAAATAAGTCCACCATTCTCTGATACCCCAAGTGATGTACTTGTTGAACCAAGATAAGCAAGTGATAAATAGATTAACGTTAAACCAAGTACAGCGATAATACCTGATACTACTGTTATTTTTGCAATTTGATTACTCTCTTTTATTCCTTTAGAGCGGATAACTTGTACAACTACAATTCCAAATACAAGCGCACTAATTGCATCCATCGTTAAATATCCTTGAATAAATCCACCAAAGAAAGCATTTTCCTTGTATGCCTCTAGCGGTGCAGCTGGTTCTCCAATCGGATCAACAATTGCCTTTCCGACAATTACAGCAACAATTAATACTAACAATGGTGTAAGAAATTTCCCGAACCAATCCACTAATTTTGATGGATTTAAAGATAAATACCAAGTTATTCCGAAGAAAATTATAGTGAAAAGAAATAGCATGTACCATTCGGAAACTAATGCCTCTGATAAAAATGGCTTCATACCCATTTCAAATGAAACGGCTCCCGTACGCGGAATCGCGAAAAAAGGTCCAATCGCTAAATAACTAATTAATGGGAAAACAAACGCAAATATAGGGTGAACTCTAGAAGATAGCGCTTTCAAGTCCCCCTCTACAAACGCGACAGCTGTTACAGCTAATAGGGGTAATCCGACTCCCGTTACAAGGAATCCAATTGTAGCAACCCAAACATTCTCTCCAGCTTGTTGCCCTAAAACTGGTGGAAAAATTAAATTTCCTGCTCCTAAAAATAGTGCAAATAACATTAAACCAATTGCTACCGTATCACCTGGCCTTAAACGTCCCTTCATGCTTTTCATTTGCATAGCACTTTTTCATTGTTTATCTCTATTTTCACAATATGCTATGCATCCTCCTCTCTGTTCAAGCTGATAAAATATGCCCCTTACAAAGCAGTGTCTTTCTCCATAATTTCTCCAGTCCCCTTATTTTTACTCTAATTATTAATTTTTGATTTTTTTGAATTTTTAAATCATTAGAGTGGTATTGCGCGGAGTATAGTTGTCAGACCTCTTTGTTTTTATCACACATATAGTAACATATTTAGTTGAAAAATAAAAACATATTTTCAAATTGACTTTTTTGAAAATCAAAATTATCTACATTTTTTATTCTTTTGCACAAATATTGTTTCAAACTCACTTATTATCCTATCGTTATTTTCAAATAATTTTATACACGTAACATAACAAAAGCCATCCAACATAATTAGACGGCTTTTGCATATTATTCTATCGCTTCAACTTCACGTGGATTTTTCATCTCTTCCACATACACCACTCTAAATCCGTGATCTTCTAAATCTTTCAATAACGTCTCTAATTCACCATCGTTAAACTCTTCTCCTAATGTAAACATAATTCTACGAACTAATAAGGCATCATTATCAAAAGTCATTAAACTTTGGATACCTGTATATTTTTTTAATACTGTCGATAATTTTTGAATAGCCCCATTATAATCTTGTGTCCCAATCATGACAGAATATTTACTAGAATGAACGCCCCAAGCATCTTCTAATAGCTCAAAAACTTTTTTATGCGTTAAAATCCCAAGAAAGACTCCTTTTTCATCAACTACTGATAAATAAGGTAATTTTTTTATTGTAAAAAATACTTTAAAGAACGAAGAATCTTCTCTGACATATCCTTCTTTATCGTTTAATAGTTGTAATACACTCTCTTCCATTGAACCTTTATATTCTAAAATATCTACTTTATATATATTCCCTAAATATTTCTCTTTTTTTTCATCTAAAACTGGTACACAACGATAACCAGTTTTATTTAAATGCTCTAGCGCTTCCCCTACTGTAATTGAACTTGAGCAAAATAAAACTTCCCTTTTCGGCACATAATTCCCTTTAATCCTCATAAACAGCCTCCTTATGTTAAAATACTTTCTGTGCCATAACTATATTATATTTTCAGAAAAAAATAAATAATTTATTTTATTTTTCTGAAAATTATTCATTTTCTTGTCATAATTTATTCACGTTTCATTCAATTCTATCCACTACAATACTAAACTTCTTTAAGAAAAATATATTGTAACTTACTCCGAAAAAAGCTAAAATAAGAATAAGAATTTTCTGAATATTCAAAGAGTAGGTGATTACATGTCTTTATTGCGCTCACATATATATAAATTTATCGTTGGTGTTCTCATTATATTTATCATTAGTCCTATTCCAACTTTATTCATTACACATAAATACTCATACATCACCGGCTTTATAAGCATTTTCCATAACTTCGCACAACTTTCTTCGATGACAATTCCAAAGATTGATTGGATGCACGAATCTATCTTTTTCTCAGCAAATCAGATGGTACATACTGCTAATCAATCAACACCGTTATTCCCTTACATGTGGGAAATATATTTTTTATCGATTGTTCGTTTTACCTTTACTCTTGCAATCGGATTCTTCATCAGCTTAGGGATTGGCCATTTATTTTTTAAAGCACCTCAATCGGTTAAAAAGTTCGCTTCTTTATTAAGATGGATTCCTTATTCTTTATGTACTGTATTATTACAATGCGCAGTCTTATTACTACTCCTATACATCACAA
This sequence comes from Bacillus sp. FDAARGOS_527, assembly GCF_003812125.1. Classification (NCBI taxonomy): domain Bacteria; kingdom Bacillati; phylum Bacillota; class Bacilli; order Caryophanales; family Bacillaceae; genus Bacillus; species Bacillus sp. FDAARGOS_527. The sequence continues at coordinate 1,250,086 of NZ_CP033795.1, read as the reverse complement.
AATTTATAAAGATTCCTTACTACTCATCTTTTATCATCGTTTGTAGTACTTCCATGATTATCGTTATGCAAGCAATAAAAAAATGGATTCCTTTCTTAAGTAATACAAATGAATATGAAATAAAACAAGCTTCTTTCCTTGTAGATACATTGTTTTTAGCGCTTACTTCGAATCATAAATCTATTTTAGGTTCCATTATTCTTTCATTCGTTTTTATGGAATGCGTTTTTCACGCAAGTGGACTATTGCAATTTATCGTTCAATTCGGCGGAAATGCACCGATTATTGTTACAATTAGCTTATTACTTTTGTATATCCCGTATTGTATACTCTCATTCCTTCAAACACTATGGACGACAAACTACTTTAAACAACAATCATACGCTTTAACGAGAAGTATTCCAAAACCTTAATTTGAAATAGCCCTCTAGAATCTGAAAGTAGAGGATTATTCCTTTTGTATAGCGGACAAAATAACAGCAAATTCAAAAACCATTGCAGAAACATACCAATATTTACCCTTTTTCTTTGACTATTCTTTTCATTTGGATTTATTATAAAAGTATAACATAATTGCAGGAGGTGACATCTTTATTCCAAACGACGGAATAGAGAATACACTTGGACATATTAAATATTTTTCTCATCTTTGTTCTTATCCTTATTTCCGGCTTTTTCGTTGCATCAGAATTTGCTGTTGTAAAAGTACGAAAAAGCCGAATTGACCAGCTTGCAAACGAAGGCAATAAACAAGCTTTAGCTGCAAGAAGTGTCATTTCTAATTTAGATGTTTATTTATCAGCTTGTCAGCTCGGGATTACAATTACTTCTTTAGGGCTTGGTTGGCTTGGTGAACCGACTGTGGAACATTTACTACGACCGCTCTTTGAAAAGATTAATATTACTGGAACAATGGCAAATACTTTATCATTTATTATTGCTTTTAGTGTGATTACATTTTTCCATGTTGTATTAGGTGAATTAGTTCCAAAGTCATTCGCAATTCAAAAAGCAGAGGCGATTACGCTTAAGTTTGCACGACCACTTATTTTATTTGATAAAATTATGTACCCGTTCATTTGGTTACTTAATAGTACTGCTATCTTTTTCACAAAACTACTCGGTTTAGAACCTGCGAAAGAAAATGAACTTGCCCATTCTGAAGAGGAACTACGACTCATTTTAGGTGAAAGTTTCAAAAGCGGCGAAATAAATCAAACCGAATATAAATATGTAAATAATATTTTTGAATTTGACGACCGAGTTGCGAAAGAAATTATGGTCCCTCGTACAGAAATGATTTGCTTATCTACTGAAAATACGTTAGAAGAAAATATGGATATCGTCGCAACTGAAAAGTATACACGCTACCCTATCATCGAAAAAGATAAAGATGATATTATCGGTATGATCAATACGAAAGAAGTATTTCACGATCAAACGAAAGGCATTCATAAGCCACTTGAATCTTACATACATCCAGTACTAACTGTATTTGAAACTGTTCCAATTCGTAAAACACTGGTACATCTACAAAAGAATCGCGTTCAGATGGCAATCGTTATGGATGAATATGGTGGTACTGCTGGACTTTTAACAATGGAAGATATTCTTGAAGAAATCATTGGAGAAATTCAAGATGAGTTTGATGCAGATGAATCACCTATGATTGAAAAACGTACACCTAAACTTACTGTTCTAGATGGAAAAGTACTTATTTCTGAAGTAAATGATATGTTTGGCCTACATATTGATGAGAGCGACTTAGATACAATTGGAGGCTGGCTATTATCGCAAGCAGTTGACGTAAATATTGAAGCTGGCTACTCCATCGAATATGCCGGTTTTCAATTTAAGGCATTAGAACTTGATGGACATCAAGTCAAAAAAATTGCTGTACATAAATTAGATATACAAAAGGAGTTATAAAGTGACTGTTTTCTTAACAATCTGTATCATTGCCTGTTTCATTATTTCATTTCTAGCTTTTATTTATCCTATTATCCCCGGCATCCTAGCTGTCTGGGCTGGATATTTCATTTACCATTTTGGTATAAATGGCGGAGAACTAACGATTTCTTTTTGGATTATTCAAGCTATTTTCACACTATTCATTTTCGTTGCTGATTTTATTGCAAATGGATATTTCTTAAAGAAATACGGTAGTTCTAAATGGGGCGAACGTGTCGGAATGATTTCGATCATTGCCGGATCTTTCTTCTTCCCACCATTCGGACTTATTATCATACCGTTCTTAGCGGTATTTATAACCGAATTAATGCATAAAAAAGCGCCAAAAGACGCTTTTCTAGTAGGAGTTGCTACTGTAGTTGGTTTTTTAAGCAGTACAGTAGCGAAAGCCATTCTCCAAATCATTATGATTATCATATTTGTATGTTATATCGTCTTTTAACCATCCCAATTTCGGGATGGTTTTTTAATATGAAATACCTACCCGGCTATTCTCATATTTGTTTTCACTACACAGATTCCATGTAAATTGCGCTGTATCACCAACTGTTATGTTTACTCCTCCTTCTGGTAATACATCTTTTTCAGTTCGATATATACCTGTCACATCACCGTCAATTAAATGCGTCGGACAAACGACCGTCCAGCATAAATTACTACTACTAAGTATCTTATATGCAGCTAAATGATCTTCTGCTGCTGTTGTCGACTTTCTCTTTGATTCCGTTGATTGAAAACGATATAAATTTAGATTTGTTCTTGCTTGTAAAATACCGGCTGTTCCTATTGTAATGATTTTACGAACTCCTTCTTCTTCCATTTTCTTTATAATTTGTGGCATACTCTTCGCTAACGTCCCATTTTGATCCGTTCCAAGTGCACTAATTACTATATCGCTTCCTTTTATCGCTTTCTTTATATCATTTTCATTTAATACATTACCTTCTATAACTCGTAATCTTTCATGATTTATTTCTACTCTACTTGAATCACGCGCTAATGCAGTCACTTCTGCTGAATCTTTTAATGCTAATTTAATTATGTTTGAACCTACTCGCCCTGTTGCTCCCAATATACATACTTTCATTTGTTTTCCCCCTCTTTCATTCTTTCTCTATTTTTCAATAATCTCAATCAATTTACAACAAAAAAGCTTCCTCACATAAAAGAGGAAGCTCTATTATTACATTATTTCTTTTCTTTAGAATCCGTAGACTTCTCAGTTCCACTTGTTTCTTTATCCTTTTTATCCTCTTGTTGTGTTGTTGTATCGTCCTCTTTCTTCTTGTCCTCACCTTTACTACAACCTACCATTAATAAAGAACTTGCAAGTGCCATAGCAGTTAATGATTTAACCCATTTGTTCATTTGCGTTTCCTCCTTTTGATAGAATATGTACAATCCCATATTACTCTCTATTTTTAAAGGAAAGATTGAAAAATAGTAAATAAACGGTAAATATTTGTAAATTTTCTGATAATAAATATGTACATATACTCATTTTTCTCCACGAAAAGTAAAAAACTAAGGCGCCTATCTTTCCGCCTTAGTCTCTTATGCAAATTTCTCATTTTCATATACATGTTTAATCTTATACTCTTTCTTCACGACATATTGCCATACACTATAGGCATAACGATTCATTTTCAGGAAGCAGTTTTCTAAAAACGAGCGAAATTCTGGATTTGCAACTTCAACTGCCACTTGAGCAAACTTTAACGCTAACCGTTTCAAATGCGAAATATAACAAGTTGCAATATACATATCACCTGTATATTTACTATCAGTTTCCTTTTCCATTTCATGAAAATGAAATGAAATTGGTTCACAAGTTATATGCTGTACATTCTCTCCTTCTTGAAAATTCACTTGTTCATTATATGCTTGCAACATATATGGTAAATGATGCTGTAATAGCTCCTTTAATTCTTCGTCTCTTACCTGTCCTGTATACTCCCCAACCTTATATATAAGCATATAACTATACCTCATCAATTCTTTCATACAATCCATGAAAGTACCTCCCTTCTTTTTGTCTATATGTTATAAATATGATGCTATAACATTTGCTATTCTTGCTAAAAACCAATCCCATTTACTAATTTTCTCAAAATCTTCTTCCGAAAATCTTTTTGATTTATGGAAGTCTTCTTTTAATCGGTTCCATACGTCAGCAACAACTGTTTTATCATATATGACACAGTTAGATTCACAATTTAAATAAAAACTTCTATTATCAAAATTCGCCGTACCTATATCAACAATTTCTCCATCAATGATTGTCACTTTCCCATGAAAAAAACCATTCCGATATTGATAGATCTCCGCTCCAGCATGGTTCATCTCTCTCAAATACGGATAGGCAGCTTGTTTTAACAATACTGCATCACTTTTAAATGGTACGAGAATTTTCACATTGACACCGCGGTTTAATGCACCTTTTAACTCTTTCATCATTTCTTTACTTGGTACAAAATATGGTGTAGCAATAATTAAAGACTTTTTAGCCTGCTTTAAAAACGCTCCATATTTTTCCCATAACCCTTTTCCATCTGAAAATAAATATTGATATTTTACATTCCCAATTGCAGGTAGACTTTCATGTACAGGCATTTTTTCTCCCGTATCTTCTTTCCAGTCAGCAGCAAATTTTCTTTCCATATCCGTGGCACCATTCCCCTTAACTCGCACATGATAATCACGCCACTGGCCAAATTTCGGATCTTGTCCAAGGTATTCCTTTCCGATGTTAAAGCCGCCGATATATGATACTTTTCCGTCTATCGTAACAATTCGTCTATGATTTCGCTGATGCAACGAATAGAATAAATGTTTCAATTTAGGTTTTTTACTAAACGTAAACTGGACACCATTGCTTTGTAGTTGACGAATTACCTTTTTCTTCAGCTTATATCCACCTATTCGATCGACTGACAATTTCACTTCTACTCCGCTAGATGCCTTTTTCTCGAGCAACTGCAAAAACTCTTTGCTTATTTCATCTTTACCTACAATATAAAAATGGATATATATGTACTTCTCCGCATTACGTATATCCTCAAATAAATTCGTATATAACTCTTCACCGTTCGTATACAGTTGAAATTCACCTAATCTAACTTGTCCTACTTCATATTCACTAGCCATTTTTTTCCCCATTTCCACATCGATGTTCATCCAAATGAATACACCTATTACACAAAGGATTACAACGAAAAAGTGTTTCATGGATATTTTCCTTTCTCCACTTACTGTTATTTCTATATCTTCCCTTTTTTAATACAATATCATTCAAGAAAATATGTCATTGCATGATATATGTCCATATCAAACGATAGCTTATTTGCATATTGTATGTTGTATCTTAAAATAAAAGGAGGAAATAACAATGGGCTTCGCACATGGTAATGGATTCGCGCTATTAGTCGTATTATTTATCCTCTTAATCATCGTCGGTGCTGCTTGCTTCTGCTAAGTAGTTATTGTCACATGATATGCGGATAGAAAAACTATAAAAGCGGACACCTATTTTTAGGTGTCCGCTTTTCATATGAAGAACATTTCGCTCTGTTATAATACCTTTAACAACTAAATATTCAATTCAAAAAGTTAGTAATGTAGCTACTTTCTTACTCTCTGCCTTACGTATATGACGTTGTTCTGCACGTAACACTGCAATGCGATGTAATTCTTTCTCTTCTTCTGTTTCAGGGATTACTCGCGGCACAGGAACTGGATTATTTTCCTTACTCAGTGCAACAAAAGTAACAAAAGACGTTGCTGCGATACGCTTCTCACCTGAAATTAAATCTTCCGCTACTACCTTCACAAATACTTCCATAGAAGTTCTACCCGTCCAAATTACGAAGGATTCATAACTAACACAATCTGAAGAGCGAACTGGATGTAAAAAATCAACCCAATCCATAGAGGCTGTTACACATTCTTTTCTTGCATGCCTCGTTGCTGAAATAGAAGCAACCATATCCATCTCGGCTAATATCTTTCCACCAAATAACGTGTTATGATCATTTAAATCTGTTGGAAATACTCGGCTCGTTTTGAACACCCTTGATTCATTGGCTGTTTTCCCCTTTACTTCTGTCATTGTTATCACCCCTTTAATGATGTATCCCTAATATCTCAATAATCACTATACTAAATGAACTACACGTTTAATATTAACAACATTCAGAACTCTTAGTCCATAAAAAAGAACCGATGTTATCAATCGGCTCCTCTAAATACATATTGCTCTTTCGGTTGTTCAACTTTATTCCATTTCGTTACTTCTAAAACAGGAATGTTCGCATGGAATGGCTGATAAAACTCCGTTGATATTTCTCCTTCAACTTGAATCCAATCATCATTGGTCCATTCTACCCCTTCTGGCTTTTTCACTAACATACCATATACACCAGAATCCGCTACACAATGTATAATACCGAAACGGAATAAGAAATATTGTTCTTTTTTAGAAGAATCATCTTTGAAAACAAACCCTTTAAAAGATAATTTCTTCCCAGTAAACTCGCCAGGATAATTATAAATTGTTTCCATCCCTTTTAAGAAATCTTCATCTTTTAAAGCAATACTATCTTTCGTAACAAACTCTTTTTTCCCTTTTTCCATTACACCACGATATCCTTCTTTCCCGTAATAAATGCTCGTATCAGGTCTTAGAAATTGCCTTGTCATAAATGGATCTTTACTTTCTGCTTGTGCTACTGGAAAATGAAACCCTTTTGCCTTAACAATATCTGAATCTAACGTTGCAATCGGGAAAAACAAACCTGAGACTATCGGAAAACAAAACAATGTGTACGAAAATGCTTTTTTCCACCAAGTATTTTCATCTTTCGAATGATCATGCCCGCAATGGCTATGATCACAACCACAATTATGCTGTTCTCTTTCTTTTTGATGTTCTTTTTGGAAAACGATTATAATTTGAACAACAGTTAAAAAACCTAATATAATAGCTGCTGTTTTTGATAAGTAGGCATACTTCATATTAATATACTTCGTAATATTACCTGAAATATGAAGCTGCGCGATTAAGATTGTAAAACCTAATAATATATATGCTCGAAACATAACCTACCACCCCATCGCATAAATGAGTAGTGAGCTTGCATAAACAACAACTGTAACTGTAACTGTAACGACAATTACAAATTTTGTTTTAAATGTCGCAAGCATCATAAACATATTTTTAATATCCACCATCGGTCCATATACGAGGAACGCGACAAGTGATGCTGTTGAAAATGTACTTTGGAATGACGAAGCAATAAATGCATCTGCTTCTGAACAAAGTGATAAAATGTAAGCAAGTCCCATCATAACAGCTGGTGAAGAAAACGGACCTTGTCCTATAGCAAGAAGTGTTGAAGTTTGTACGAACGTTTGAACTGCAGCTGCAATTAATGCACCTAATACTAAATATTTTCCCATCGAGAAAAATTCCTCAACAGCATGCGTACATACATCCCACATTTTTTTACGTAATGGACGCTTATGATTCACTTCTGGGAAGTGATCATCTCGTAATTGATGTTCTTTAAACATAAATGATAATATAATTCCAACAATGATTGCTACGATAATCGCTACAATAGAACGATACCATACCATGTGCATACTACTTCCAAAGGCAACGTATGTTGCAAATAATACGACCGGATTAATAATTGGACCAGTTAACATAAATGCAATCCCGGCATATGGCGGAACCCCTTTTCCAATTAATCGCCTAACAATCGGAACGATTCCACATTCACAACCTGGAAACATCATCCCTAAAAAAGTAGCCATTAAAACAGACAGAAATCGGTTTTTCGGCATCCATTTTGCTACCATATCTTCTGTCACAAACATTTGAATGAATCCTGAAATAAATACACCAATGAGCACAAAAGGAAGTGCTTCGATTAATATGGAGATAAAAATTGTATTCATTTGCAGGAATGCTTTCGGTAATTGAAACAATTCCATGATGTATTTCCTCCAACTTTTCATTAACAATATGTAATTTTAACCCCATTTTATTAATTGGACAAGACTTATACGGAATTCCCTTCTACCATATACATTACATTTTATAAGTTATATTCTATTCAAAACTTTCGATTTCATAGCAAAAAAGCTGCTCTAGCGCAGTTACACAACTATGCTAGAGCAGCTTTCTTATCGTTAAAAGTAACGTTTCTTCCAAAATACAAATGCTAAAGCGCAAGATAATGTTGCACATATTATGAGTACAATTACAAAACCTTGAGCCTCACCTTCAAATGGAACCTTTACGTTCATTCCGAAGAAACTAGAGACCATTGTTGGTAATGATAAAATGATTGTAATAGACGTTAACAGTTTCATAACACTGTTCAAATTATTCGATATAACAGAGCTAAAAGTATTCATCATTCCACTTAGAATATGACTATATATTTCCGCCATTTCAATAGCCTGTTTATTTTCAATTAATACATCTTCTAATAAATCTTGATCGTCTTCATACATTTTTAAAAATGTACTGTTACGCATTAATTTTTGAATTACAATTTTATTCGCCTTCAATGATGTTGTAAAGTATACTAAACTTTTTTCAAGGCCTAGCAATGTGAAAATCTCTTTATTTTTCATCGACTGATTTAATTGATGCTCTAAATCGATTGTCTTTCTGTTAATTTGCTTTAAGTATCTTAAATAGTAAGTAGAAATCGTATATAAGAGCTGAAGTGCAAAGCGTGTCTTTTTAAACGTATAAAATTCTTTAATACGTTGATTAATAAAACGTTCAAAAATTGGATTTTCCTCTAAACAAATTGTCACAAAACAATCTGGCATTACAATCATACCTATTGGAATCGTGTCATAAATCGAATTTCCTTCTTCATCATGTCTAACTGTTGGAATATCCACGATTATTAAAGTATTATTGTCTTCCTTTTCAATACGAGAGCGTTCTTCATCATCTAAAGGGTCTTTAATGAAATCTAAGTCTACATTTAAAGTTTGTACTAGATATTGAATTTCTTCTTCCGTTGGATGAAGTACATTAATCCAGCAACCCTTTTGCATTTCCTCAACCTCTTGTAGTTTTCCGTTTCGGTCTGTTAAATAAATATTTAACATACTATCACCCCGATTCTTTTTACATGTAGGAATCTACCTCTCTTACATAACAGTTTTTGAACCGCCATTCTCAGCATATGAAACATACGTTTAAATTTCAATAGAAAAATTATTTTGAAAACGTTTTTATAAGAAAAATATTATAAAGTGAAACTTTAATCAGTGGGGGGCTTCATCCCCCCACTGATTTTCAGCCCTCACCAATCGGGCTTTTACGGGCAGCCCGCCCCCAACCAAACTTCTTTTCTTTCGCTGAATTTTGAGGTGAGGATCTTACTGCCCATTAAAGCGGGATAAACAAAGAAAAAGACAGAGTGCTCTCTGCCTTAAAAAGCTTATGTTGCCTTTATAACATATTTAGAAAGCATCCACAAGTTAAAGCCAACTGAAATCGTATAACCAGCGTATGTTGAAATAATAAAACTTACATAATCAAAATACGGAAGCAATACAATATTTAAAACGATCTTCACAATAATGCCAATCACTAACCCTAGCACTGTTTTCTGTTGTTGATTAATTCCTTGCAACATTGCAGCCGTTACTGTAAAAAGCGAAAATAGTATACAAGCAGGAGCGTAATACTGTAAAATAACGCTTCCCATATCCGGATCATTTCCGGCACCAAATAAAAGAGTATACACTGGTTTTGCTAACACCATCATTCCAATTGCCGCGGGTACCGTAATACCTACTACTAATAGATTCGTCCTCGTAAAATGTTTGTACAGTAACTTCACATTTCCTGCTGTATAAGCTTTTGTCATCTCAGGTACGAGTGACATACTAAAAGCAGTCGCAACGGAAACTGGGATAAGTACAACCATCTGAACAAGTCCAATTATCGCATTAATCTTCTCCGCTTCTCCTTGCATATATCCTATTTGTATAAGTAATTTATTAATTGTAAATGTGTCAATCGTCTGATACAACGGAATTGCTAAACCAACCACAACAAATGGTATTGAATATGTAAAGAGCTCCTTATATAGTGAAAAAAAAGATTTCGTTGTTTGCGGTATACTTGCCATTTCTTTTTTCTTTAAGTGCTTTCTCCTCCTTATGTAATACGCACTTAAAACAGTTAGTCCACCTATCGCTCCCATAAAAGCACCGAACGTTGAAATACCAACAGCTAGTGAGATAGAAGCTTTTAAAACATATAAAACGACAAAGCTTCCTATCAAGATGGTTAATACCCGAAAAAATTGCTCTACAACTACACTTAGAGCAGAAGGCCCCATCGATTGAAACCCTTGAAAAAAGCCCCTTAATAAACTCATTACTGGTACGAGTATTAACGCAAAACTTACAATTTGAATATTAGTAGTGACCGCCGCTACACTATTCCCCGTTTGATCATTTCCATCGATTACAAGTTTAGCCAAATGCGGAGCTAGCATATATAACGTAAAACACGAAATAACTCCCATTATAAACATAAAAACAATTCCACTTTTCAACACTCTCTTAACCGTATGATAATCATTTAATTGATCATATTTTGATACCATCTTTGAAACTGCAAGTGGTAGTCCCATCGTCGCAATGCTAAGCATAATTGTATATGGACGATAAGCATACGTGTATAAAACGTACCCACTCGTACCGACCATAGCTGTAAATGGTATAACATATATAAACCCTAACATTTTAGATATCATCGTTGCCATTGTTAAAAATATCGTTCCACGTATAAACGGTGACCCTTTCATCACATTCCTCCGCTACGCTTTATTATTACACATTATGGACAACTCCTTTTTTTTAGAACCAAAACAAATAAAAAAGCCAATGAAAAATCATTGACTTTAACGCGCTGCTTTTTTCTTTTTGAAATACTTTAAACCGAAGTATAGAGCAACAAAGAGAACCGCTCCTATAATTATGTAATGTGTGTAATCAGATGCATACTCTTTAATATGTCGCCAATTTCCACCAAGCTTTTCACCTAAATATATAAATAGTATTGACCACGGAATAATCGCAACTACTGTATACAGTGTGAATAATTTTAATGGCATCTTTGCTAATCCTGCTGGAATAGAAATTGCATGACGTACGACTGGGATAAAACGTGCCGAAAAGATTACTCCTGCTCCGTAACGCTTAAACCAATTTTCCGCTATGTCTAAATGGTGTTTATTAATAAGCAGATATTTCCCATATTTCTCTACAACTGGACGTCCTCCGTAGTATCCAAGCCAGTATAAAAAAATCTGTGCTAGCGTACCACCGATCGTTCCTGCAATAACAGCACCAACAAAACTAATTTTCTCCTCTGCCACTAAAAAACCGGCATATGAAAGTACAATTTCACTTGGGATAATTTCAATCATTAAACCGAGCGCTACCCCAAAATAACCTAAGCTTGCAAAGAACTGCAATAACTGTTCTATTATATTTGCTAACATTTCATTTTCTATCTCCTTTTTTCTTCACATACCATCCCATTATTACATAAAGGTTGCATTCTGCCAATATCTTCATTCCAACATTATTATCGGCATAAGCATTATTAATCTATTACTATTTCTTTCTGAGGTTCTTTTATGTAGGCAAACATTTGTTTAATTTGCTCTTCTGTATTTCTAGCAATCGATAAATTAGGCAATTCATCCTCACCAAAAAACTCCACATCATCTGTTTCAATACTAGTTTTCTTTTCACCACCAATAATTTTACAGCCAATAAAAATTTTATATACATGCGTTGCTGAAGGCGATGGTTGATGTTTTTCTTTATCAAATATAGCGAGTAACTTAAAATGACCTACCTCATAACCTGTCTCTTCGAAAACCTCTTTTGCTGCTACTTCTGTCGGCGTATAACCGATATCAGCCCATCCACCTGGCAATGCCCATTTCCCATCACTTTTTTCTTTCACAAATAATAACTTTTCACTTTGAAAAACGACTGCTCTTATATCGACTTTAGGTGTTTGATAGCCTGTCTCGCTTGCAAATAGCTTCTCTACAACTTCCCAATCTGTCTTTGTATAATGTGACATCATCGAAATGGAAATATCCCGTAATTGTTGGAAACGTTCTATATCATACACATCCTTAGAATACGTTAAACCCGCTTGAGCTATAGATTGTATTTGTTTTACCCAATCAATCCATTTTACCGTCATGTTTCCACATCTCCATCCTTTATTTAAGTGTATATTAAGCCAATTCTACCAATACATCTTTATTATACAAAAAAAGAGATTGATAATGTTCCAATCTCTTTCAAAATTAATCCAATTCATGTAAATGATCTTGTATATACTTTCTTCTTTTATTTATATATTCCTCAATCATATCAGCTTCTTGATCAAATATTTCTAATTTTTCTTTCATATATGGATCTTGTAGTAAATAAGGACGAATCGACTCACACAAACTTTCTACTTTCGGCATCATAAATGAAACAGTAAATTGTTCTTCTAATATTTCTTCCAAAATACCTCGGTATTGCTTTCTAAATACAGGTATATCTAACAATCTTGCACTTAACGTGTTATAACCTTGAATACGAATATATTCATGATTAAGTGGTCTCCCTTGTACATCTCGCCCCCAAGTCGCATCATAATCCCACGGTATTACTTCAAATAAATTTGTTTCATCATTATGATATAGTGCATAGTTATGAACGAAACCATCAAAGTTTTGTGTAAAAATAACGCCAGCTAACCATCGTAAATATTTATCAACATGCAAAAACTTCCCAATTTCTTTTTCATAAGATTCCCTCGACAAAGCGTTCGCTTGAAATACAAATTCACTCAGCTGTTCTTCACTATTTTCATTCGAGTATTTAAATTCATAACCCGCAAAGAGCTCGGTCTTAACATCTTTATCTCTCTCACTCATTAGAGAAAAATTCGCATCATCATCTATCGCATAATAAATAGAACCACTCGGTAATCCTCTATTTTTCAAAAAATTTTCATCAACTGATTCTAACTGTAAATATACACCTTGAATTTGACCATTAATTTTTATAAACACATGTTGTGATTTCGGTGAAAGTACACCAATATCATGAAAAAAGTCTAAAGATAATTTATTTCGTATGAGAGACGGATCCATAAACTCAGAATTTAAATGAATCTCTTTCGCACCTTGAAATTTTTTAGGCTTATAAAACATAACATGATAAGATTTTTTCTCAAATTCACGAATATGAGCACCACGGTATACGATATCAATATCATACTTCTTTTTTCCATAAGTTAATTTTGCTGGTACTGGACTGTCTGACCAAATGTCTTTTTTCAATTCCACTAAGTACATTGGATGAATAAAAAAATCATATGAAGGTAGCATGTTTTCTCATCCCTTCTCAGTTCTCTTCATTCAATGTATGCAACTCGCCTTGTCCATACATCCGCTATCATCTATTTATATAAAATTACACTCTTGTCCTGTTCAGAAAGATACCTACATACATATCCTGTTAAGGAAAAAGAATACCTTTTCAACTTAATACATGATAAGGAGGATTTCTATGAAACGTGATATTAGAAAAGCGGTTGAAGAAATCAAAAGTGCTGGGATGGAGGATTTCTTACACCAAGATCCAAGTACTTTTGAATGCGATGATGATAAATTCACTCATCATACTTGTACAACTGGATGTAAATGTACAACTGGGGGTAAATGTCCAAGAACAAGATGTACTCGCGTGAAACATTGTACGTTCGTTACAAAATGTACGCATGTGAAAAAATGGACATTTGTTACAAAATGTACGCGTGTTCGCGTTCAAAAATGGACGTTCGTTACGAAAGTGACGCGTAGAAAAGAATGCGTTTTAGTTACAAAACGTACTCGCAGAAAACATTGTACATTCATTACAAAATGCATACGCTTTGAAAAGAAATTTTTCTGGACTAAACGAAGTTTCTGTAAAAAGTGCGAATTCTTCCCGCATAGACACGGCGGCTCTTGCGATGATTCATGCGATCATGGTAAAGACTGTCACGATGATGGACACAAATGGAATGATTGCAAAGGCGGACATAAATTCCCATCTTGCAAACACAAGAAATTTGATCACTTCTGGTATAAAAAACGTAATTGTTAGTTTTTATGCCTACAAAAAAAGGCCGTTTTGCGGCCTTTTTTACGTTTATCCCGCTTTATTGAAAATGACTTATATCTGCAAATTGCTTCACTTCACCTTTACCATCTTCAAATTCTATTATACTGAGACTAGCACTATGCATAAATGGATCATTCCACACATTTTCTATTTCAATACCCGCAAAATGTCCTACAAGTAATTTTGCTGCTGCCGCATGGGAGACAATTAATATACTTTCTCCTTTATGCTTTTCCAAAAGAAGCTGCATCCCCTCAATTACCCTTTTATGAACAGCCTCAAAATTTTCTCCTGATGTTGACTGAAAAAGATGTGGTTCATACCAAAATAACTGTATGTCGTCTGGGTATTGCCTTTCTATATCATCAATTGTCTGTCCTTCCCATATACCCATGCTAATTTCATAGAAATGCTCATCCGCGATTATCGGTATATCACGTTCTCCCTTTATTAACTCTGCAGTATGAAGGGTTCTTTCACTCGGACTACTATAGATCGCATGAATAGATAAATCTTTCATTCGCTCTCCTAATTGCTTAGCTTGCAGTATACCATTTTCAGTTAAAGCAGAATTTTTTCGTCCTTGCATTCGCTTCGCTACATTCCATTCCGTTTCACCATGCCTTGTTACATATACCGTTGTCTTCACTTCAATTCCCCCTTACCATGTTGGCCGTAATTCCCACGGTTCTACTCGTCCTACAATCCATTCATCACATTTACTTTCAATTCCTTTTATTACTCCATCCGATATTTCTTCATGAGTAAGCCATCTTCCGTATGTATCTTCTAATATAAAACCTAAAATTATTCTATGATAGCTACATCGCTTACCCCCTATTTTGTGTGAGGCTATTCTCGACGCTTTACTGCCTAAAATATGAAAAACGTCGTATGTTTCAGACAACAAGTCTAATTCTCTACAAATAAGTGATAACGCATCTTTTGCACTTGAGTGTATCCATGCGACAACCGATGTTATTGGGCCATTCCTCTCAATTGTGTTTTTAATAGCTAACTTTACACCGTCATCATTATGATAATCTAACGGAAGGCATGTGATACTTTCAGGTGTAGTACTCTCCCGTTTAACATTTTCTAATTTCACTTCATCTCTTCCAATAATAGAAACATGAAACCCTTGCTCACAAAGCCATATAGAAACCCTCTTTAGCATTCCTGTTCCACCAATTACTAGCGCATGCAACTTTCTTTGCCCCCTTAATAAAACGTCATATGAGGTTTACCTTCCCTATAATAATTAAGCCTGTCTTGCAATGTCCCTGAATGAAACTCAAATTTGTGGCCGTCAGGATCAACAAAATAGATAGATTCACAATCCCTTACATCACGTTCTCTTCCTTGTAAAATATGAACATCATTTTCTTCTAATCGCTGCAGTAGACGTTCAAAGTCTTTCTGTTCAACAGAAAACGCAATATGTGTATAAGATTGATGAATCTCGTTTCTTGGAATATGTATTTCTTCATTAAGCGCTATCCATACTCCACATATATTAAAATATGCAAGTTTTCTTCCTCTAACTAATAATTCTCCTTCCAATACTTTTTCGTAAAATGTAATAGAATCTTCTAAATTAGATACTGAAAAACAAAGATGATTGATTCCTTTTAACAACTCTAATTCCTCCTATACAAATAAAAGATGAGCGAAAATTCACTCATCTTTTATTATACTATTTTTTTGTAATATATGCCCATTTATAACTGAAGTCCCCACCAAACGTATGATTTGCAATACCTTTTACGTATGGTTTCTCTAAGTATGCGGTACTTTGTTGGTACGTAGGAGAAATGGCAGCATCTTGACCAATTAAGATTTTTTCCGCTTCTGCAAGTGCATTCCAGCGTGCTTTATCATCTTTTAATAGTTCTCCTTTTGATTTCGCTACTAACTCATCATACTTCGGATTAGAATAGTCCATTTCATTAAATGAGCTTCCAGTAACAAACATATCAATATAAGTCATTGGATCTGGATAATCTGGACTCCATGCAGATAACGAAAATTCATATTCAAATTTCTTTTCTAAATCCAACTTCTGCTTATATGGCTGTTGTTTTAAATTCACTTTAATACCAGGTAAATTTTTCTCTAACTCTTCTTTAATAAAGTCTCCTACTTTTTTACGACTACCGTTATCATCATTTAGTAATTCGACTGTAATTGTATCTTGGCCAAGTTCTTTCTTTGCTTCTTCCCATAATTTTTTCGCTTTTGCTGCATTATCTTTACTGTCACGGAAATTTTTATTTACAGTACGGAAATCTTTGCCATCAGGTCCTGTCGTAAATTTTTCAGGTACTAAGAAATATGCTGGCAATGATCCGTCATTTAAAATAACATTTGCAATTCCTTTTTTATCATATGCTAGATCAATTGCTTCACGAACCTTTTGGTTTTTAAACGTTGCATTTTTTTGGTTAAATCGTAAGAAATACATACGCGGATCTAACTTCGTTTTGAATTCATCTGGCTTATTCTTTTTATATTTATCAACAAATTCAGAAGTTAAAATAACACGGTCCGCTTGATCACTATCATATAAATTTACTCCTGTGCTTGTTTCCTTCACAATATTCACATTAATTTCTTCTAACTTCACAGTATCTTTATCCCAATAATTAGGATTTTTCTTTAACTGATAACTTCTTTCATGTTTCCATTCACTCATCGTAAACGGTCCATTATATAATAATTTATCTGCTTCTAATCCGTATTTATCTCCTTGTTCTTTCACATATTTTTCATTTAAAGGGAAGAATGTTGGGAATGAAGTAAGCTCAAGAAAATATGGTGCTGGTTGTTCTAATTCTACTACTAACGTTTTATCATCCTTCGCTTTCACTCCTAATTGATCTAACGGTAACTCTCCTTTATTTACTTTCTGTGCATTTTTCACATCAAATAAAATAAATGCATACTCAGCTGCCGTTGCTTTATCTAATGTACGTTGCCATGCATATACAAAATCTTGCGCTCGAACTGGATCACCATTTGACCATTTTGCATCACGTAATTCAAATGTATATGTCTTTTTATCTTCACTAATTTTCACGTCTTTTGCCATACCTGGAGTTGGTTTATTATCCTTATCTAAACGATATAATCCTTCCATTGCATTTACAAAGGCACGGAATGATACAGAGTCTGTTGATTTTGACGTATCCATTGAAGGAATTTCTGCTGTTTCTAGTAAGTTTAATACTTGCTTATCCGCTGCTCCCTTACCTGCTTCTTTCTTCGTTGTAGATGCCTTCTCCCCATTTCCGCAACCTGCAACTAATACACTAGTCGATAATGCAACTGCAGCAATCGTTGTTACCTTTCTCTTCATTGTTCCTTCCCCCAATCTATATGTATAAATGAAAGCCAGTATAATACATATTATTATACAAAAGATTCATATTATTTCAAATATTATTTTCGTATATACAAAAAAAGAAGCGGATAGAGAGCTCTACTATCCACTTCTTTTACTTGTAATCCATCCTCTATGTCAAATGGATTTTGAACTTTAAATATTTCGTCCATTATCTTTAAAAATTCTTCCTCATTTTTAGATTCGCCATTAATCATAAGTGAGTACGGCTCAACCTCACCCAATTTATAATCAACAATAAATTGGATCGTAACCTTTTTCTTCGACATATCCGGACTATCCCCTTGGAATTCTACCAATTCTAATCCTTCCGTGCCACGATAATATGCCCAACCCGGATTTCTAAAATAATTTTCAAACGATTCACCAATGGAAAAGAACGGATATTCATATAGCGAGCTTGTACGAACTTTTTGAATAATATCTCGATCAGTCGGGAAAAAGAAATGGCTAAAAAAAATACTAGCAACCGCTAAAATCGTAACGATTGTTGCTCCCATTTTACTCGTCCCCCCCCTATCACGAATAAGGTACTTTTCAACCGATTCATCTTGAATTTCTCTTGCTTTTATTCGATATATACGCCTTTCTGCAAATTGATAATATAATCCATTCGCAAAAATCGCCATTCCAAATAAAATAAAAACGAGTAATAGAAACGTAAGAGGCACCATATTAATGATCGGCAATGCTACGTTGAAGCCCATATAATAAGAAAACGCATCACACGCTAATAATAACACTACAAATAAAGCTGCAGGTAAATAATACTTACGATATCCGAGCCAACCTACATTGAAAATAGCTGCCCAACCATTCCAGCTCCACCTAGCAATCCGCTTTTCTTCAAGCTCCCATTTCCTTTTGTAATACGGATATTGTCTCCCTACATATACTTCTAATTCCTTGTCTATTAGCGAACTTCCTTCACTCTGTTCAGTATGCAAAGTCCGCTGGCAACTTTCACAATTCAGCTGATTTCCCTCGCAAAGTTGCCCACAATTTATACATTTCAAAACAATCCCTCTTCCCATCCATACGTCATTTCAAAATACCTTCATGTTTTAATAACCACTCTTTCCTCCATAAACCGCCCGCATACCCAACAAGTTTCCCGCTCTTTCCTATTACACGATGACACGGAACGATTATTGAAATCGGATTGCGACTATTTGCTCCTCCTATTGCTCGTACAGCTTTCGTATTTCCGACTTTCTCTGCAATATCTAAATATGAAGCACTTACGCCATAAGGAATCGTATAGAGCGCATCCCATACATTTTTTTGAAATGCTGTTCCCTCAGGAGACAACGGGACTGCGAACTCTTTTCTATTCCCCTTAAAATATTCATCGAGCTCATTTATACATTGATCTATCATTTCATTTTTATGTTCTTCTTGTCTCTCATCAACAAATATAACAGACGTAATTCCTTTATCGTTCGCTGTAATTTCTAGCAAGCCTAATTCACTTTCATAATAAGCTTGGTACATATGTCATCCTCCAATTCAATTCATATTCATTATTGTAACACGAATAGACAAAATTTTTCGTATAAGCGTTTTATTCGAGAAACAAAAACGAGAATGATACAATGTAAGAAAATTCAATCTAGGAGGCTATTGGATGAATTACAAACTTTTTTCACCTTATACAATTAAAGACGTTACATTAAAAAACCGGATTGTTATGTCACCTATGTGCATGTATTCATCGAAAAACGAGGATGGCCAAATAACGAATTTCCATCTTATTCATTATGGAACAAGAGCTGCTGGTCAAGTTGGTTTAGTTATGATTGAAGCAACAGCCGTGTTACCTGAAGGTCGAATTTCAAATAAAGACTTAGGCATTTGGGATGACAGTTTAATTGAAGGCTTACATAAAGCGACAACTTTTATACACGATAATGGTGCAAAAGCTGCCATTCAACTCGCTCATGCTGGAAGAAAAGCAGAATTAGAAACAGATGCGTTAGCTCCTTCAGCCATTCCATTTAATGAAACAATGAAAATGCCAATAGAAATGAGCAAACACCAAATTAAAGATACTGTATTAGCTTTTCAGCAAGCTGCAGTACGATCCAAACAAGCTGGATTTGACGTTATTGAAATACACGGTGCTCACGGTTATCTTATTAATGAATTTCTTTCTCCACTTACCAATAAGCGGACTGATGAATATGGTGGTTCACCTGAAAATCGATATCGTTTCTTACGCGAAATCATTGAATCGATAAATGAAGTTTGGAACGGACCGCTATTTGTTCGTATTTCAGCAAATGATTATCATCCTGACGGGTTAACAGTTCAAGATTATGTACAATATACAAAATGGATGAAAGAACAAGGAGTAGATTTAATCGATTGTAGCTCTGGGGCTGTTGTACCTGCGCGCATCGATGTTTACCCTGGGTATCAAGTACAATATGCTAAACATATTAAAGAGCATGCTAACATTGCAACTGGTGCAGTTGGATTGATTACGACCGGGGCACAAGCAGAGCAAATTTTAAATAATAACGAAGCAGATTTAATTTTTATCGGACGTGAGTTACTTCGCAATCCTTACTTCTCAAGAATAGCCGCCAATGAACTTGGCTTTGAATTAGAAGAACCGTATCAATACGAGCGAGCGCCTGGGAAAATCAGTACAAATAAATAAAACCGAGAAGCTCTTCTTCTCGGTTTTATTTATTCTATCGTTGTAATTTCATTCGAATTATAAATGTGGATACCTGATTCTTCTCGCAATGCAGTTATATACATCCCTTTTGCCACATCTTTAGCGGAAATTGGTTTATACTTTTTGAAGGCTCCTTTAAATATAAAAGGAATCATACGAGATAATTTTTCCGCCATTCTTTCACCAAAGCGAAATTCTTGTCGATTTCCTACTAATAAAGATGGCCTAAAAATGTGAATACCACCAATTACTAACTTTTGCAATTCCTCTTCCATTCTTCCTTTCACTTGTGAATAAAAGAAAAACGATTTAGGATTCGCTCCCATTGAGGACACAACAAGGAAATTTTGCACCCCTTGTTTTTCAGCTAAACAAGCCGCTCGTAACGTATATTCATAATCTACCTTTTTGAAATTAGCTTTCGTTTTTGCTTTTTTGATTGTTGTTCCTAGACAACTAAATACGTCATCTACAGCAAAGAACTCTTTATATTCCTCTAATGCCAAATAATCTACTTGCTTTTGCTGTAACTTTTCATGTTGCCATTGCATTGGTTCTCTTACAAAAATAGTAACCGAATCGTAGTAATCTGATTCAAGTAATAGACGCGTTATCTCTTGCCCAACTAAACCACTTGCACCAAGCACTAACGCTGTTCGCTTATTCATATATGCATATACCTCTTATTTTACTTTTCTCTCCTTTAGTAACATACAACTTTTAGGAGTTTCCTTCTCTCATTTTACCACAAGTAAAGCACTATGCGTACGCATAGTGCTTTACTCACTCTTTTTTCTCATCTTTCTCTCGTAATTTTGTTACGGTTGATGCATCTCCTAAATTACTTATTAATCTTCTTAAAAAAATTAAGACTACGGCTAATGGTAATACTACCGCTAATATCAATAAAATAGCTTCCATTAAGTAACCCAAACACTCAGCCCCCTCTACACCCTCCTTTCATATATATGAACACAGCGTTGTCACATATGCATGTATTCGCAAAAATAACACACCTATATTTGACAACTTTATAACAAAATCAAATCGGAATGATTATTATTTATTGCAACTTTATAAAAGATGTATTATACTAAGTTCGCAAACTAAAACGTAATTATTCCGTTTTGTATTAAAATGATATGTTTCTTCTATAATTGGGGAAAATATATCCGTAAAAAAAGAAAAGAGGAGAACTTCATGCCTAAAAGATTGACTATATTTTCATTCTTACTTATTTTCACTTTAATTTTTACTGGCTGCTCAAATACAAAAGAAGGTAATGCCAAGAAAGAAGGAAAGCTAACTGTTTATACAACTATTTTTCCTCTTGCAGATTTCGCAAAAAAAATTGGTGGCGACTATGTAACTGTTGAAGCAATTTATCCGCCTGGTGCCGATTCTCATACATTTGAGCCAAGTCAGAAACAAACAGTACAAGTTGCAAAAGCCGATTTATTCGTTTATAACGGTGCTGAATTAGAACCATTTGCTGAAAAAATGGAAAAAACATTACAAAAAGAAAACGTTAAAATTGTAAATGCATCAAAAGGTATTGAACTGCGTACTTCTACTGAAGAAGAGCATCATGATCACGGAGACGGCCATAAAGAGGATGAACATCATCACGATAAAGACCCACACATTTGGTTAGACCCTACTCTAGCAATGAAACAAGCAGAAAAAATTAAAAATGCACTTGTAGCACTACAACCTGACCATAAACAAGAGTTCGAAAAAAACTTTGCAGCACTTCAAACAAAATTTACTGATTTAGATGATCAATTTAAAGCAGCAGTTGCGAATGCAAAAACGAAAGATATTTTAGTTTCTCATGCGGCTTATGGGTACTGGGAACAACGCTATGGCCTGAAACAAATTGCTATCGCCGGTATTTCAGCTTCTGATGAACCATCTCAAAAACAACTTGCTGACATTACAAAAACAGTAAAAGAACATAATCTAAAATATATTTTATTTGAAACATTTTCTACTCCAAAAGTAGCATCCGTTATTCAAAAAGAAACAGGTACAAAGATTTTACGCTTAAATCACTTAGCTACTATTTCTGAAGACGATGCGAAAAATAATAAAGATTACTTCACTTTAATGGAAGAAAACGTAAACACATTGAAAGAAGCTACTAACTAACCAACTTTTGATAAGAAGCTGAATACGACATTCAGCTTCTTTTTTATGTGTTTCTGCTTGACTTGACCAAAATAACAAGTAAAATTATCCATATTAGCTTTTAAGCTATATTAATTTAGAAGGTGAGTTGGAATTATGACTCTTCACATTTGTGAAGTAACAGAAAAAAATTGGCGTTCGGTATCTGCTTTAAACGTCGCAAAAGACCAGCAGCAATTTATTGAAAGCAATGCATTTTCTTTAGCAGAATCATTATATGAGGGGAACGGAACGTCAGTAGGTTTATATGATGGAGAAACACTTGTAGGATATGCAATGTATGGATGGTATTGTGAAAAACGTAAAAGCATATGGTTAGACCGCTTTATGATTGACCAACAATATCAAGGAAAAGGATACGCAAAACGTTTCCTTCGCTTGCTTATTCAATTCTTACAAAATAAATTTGAATGTAAAACAATTTATTTAAGTTTACACCCAGACAACAAACTTGCAATGGGATTATATGAGTCATTTGGCTTCCGTTTAAATGGCGATATTGATGATGAAGGTCCTGTTGTAGGTGTTGTAATGGAGTTACTTTTAGATGAACATACAAACCTGTGAAAACAGGTTTTTTTAGTCCTTCGTTTTTGGCAATCTAGTATTTTTCTACAAAACACTTAGTTAAGTCCAAAAAATAAGCCTGCAATAAACGCAGACTTATTTCACACACTCCTCGAAATGTGCTTGGAACCATTCTTTATTAATATCTTTTCCGATAAAAACAACTTCACTTACTCGATCTTCGCCCTCTTGCCACTCTCTATCATACGAAGCAGCAAATAACGTATGTACGCCTTGGAAAACGATACGTTTATCCACTCCATCAATCGATAAAATTCCTTTGTAGCGATATAAATATTCTCCTAGTTCTTGAACGACAGCTGACATCCACTCATTTAGTTTTTGTAAATCTAACGGACGCTCTTCGCGTAGTACAAACGATTTTACACCTTCTAAATGATTATGCTCTGTATGAGGATAAATTTGTAACGTATCTTTCGTTTTAAACGTTTGAATTTGTAGTAACGATGGAATATCCACATCACAATTAGTCGACTGAATTAACTTTGCAGTCGGGTTTATTCCTTGCAATTCATGTAAGAGATTTTCTTTTTCACTCTCTTCAATTAAATCTAACTTATTCACTAATACAACATCAGCAAATGCAATTTGTTCTTTTGCTTCTAGCCCTTTTTCAAAATGTTTATGTATATGATAACTATCTACTACTGTTACAACACCATTAATTTGGTATGCAGATTGAATAACAGGATCTAAAAAGAATGTTTGAATAATAGGACCTGGATTTGCAAGACCCGTCGTTTCAATTACTAATCCATCAAAGTCCATTTTCCCTTCTGCTTTTACGTCCAGTAATTGTTTTAACGCAACGAGTAAATCCTCACGTACAGTACAGCATAAACAGCCGTTTGTCATTTCCATAATTTCTTCTTCAACATTCATAATCAACTGATTATCAATACCAATTTGCCCGATTTCATTTACGATCACCGCCAATTTCTGACCGTGATTCTCTGATAAAATGCGATTTAATAATGTCGTTTTCCCTGATCCAAGAAAACCAGTTAATATTGTTACTGGAATCATTTTGTACCTCTCCTTATAGCTATATGTTTCTACATTATAGCATATAGAAAAAATCGTTTTTGTAGCAAAACATATTTATTGTATGTACGACACTGTAACTATATAATAATATGTAGCAAGAAAGCCTTTTCAAAATATTATTCATTCATCAAGGGGGCACTTATAATGGAACGAGTTCAAATGGCCGAAACACTCGAATTTTCTCGTATGATTCAAGGTTTTTGGCGTTTAGCAGAATGGAATATGACAAAACAAGAATTACTTTCTTTCATTGAAGATTGTATGGATATGGGAATTACTACTTTTGATCATGCTGATATTTATGGCGGTTATACGTGTGAAGGACTGTTCGGAGAGGCATTACAACTAAAGCCTTCCTTACGTGAAAACATGCAAATCATCACAAAATGTGGAATCGCTCCCCCATCACCGAAATTTCCAGAGCGTTATGTTGCTCACTACAACACTAGTGCAAAACATATTATTCAAAGTGCAGAAGCTTCACTTAAAAATTTACATACAGATTATATTGACGTATTACTTATCCATCGTCCTGATCCTTTCATGGATCCAAATGAAGTGGCAGAAGCGTTCTCACGCTTAAGACAAGAAGGAAAAGTTCGTCATTTCGGTGTATCTAACTTTTTACCTTCCCAATTCAATATGTTAAGTTCATACTTAGATTTCCCGCTTATTACGAACCAAATTGAAGTATCAGCTCTGCAGCTTGAGCATTTTGAAAAGGGAACAATTGATTTATGTCAGGAAAAACGAATCAATCCAATGATTTGGTCACCTCTTGCTGGCGGAGAAATCTTTACTGGTCAATCAGAACGTGCTGTACGTGTACGTGAAACTGCGCAAAAAGTTGCTACTGAGCTAGGTGTTTCTAGTATCGATACGGTTATGTATGCTTGGTTACTTGCACATCCAGCTAAAATGTTGCCAATCATCGGCTCTGGTAAATTAGATCGTGTTAAAACAGCCGCTCTTGCTACAAAAGTTAACTTAGACCGTCAACAATGGTTTACAATTTTCGAAAGCTCTAACGGACATCCTGTACCATAATACACAAAAAGAAGAGCCGTTTCTCTACAGCTCTTCTTTTTCATATGTATTTCTAGTCATCGCAAATACACACATATCCCTTAATCCATTTCCATCTACTGCAACACTCGCACTTTCTAAAACACCCTCTAATTTAAAACCTAATTTCTCAGGGATCGCTCTACTTTTCTTATTTAAAGAATCACAACGAATTTCTACGCGGTTTGCTTTCAGTTCAGAAAAAGCATAATCTGTTATCCCCTTTGCAGCCTCAACCATATAGCCCTTTCCACTAAACCTCGAATCAATCCAATACCCGATTTCAAATTGGGGTATATCCCAATTAATGCGATGCAATCCGCTAGATGCGATAAACTCGCCTGTTTCTTTCGAAAATACTAGTAACCTTAAATCCTCACGCTGTAAAAATTGAATATGCGATTTTCTAATGCTCACTTCTACTTCTTCCTCTGTTTGCTCTTTTTGCGCAAAAACCATCCATGGTTTTAATTCTTTCATAGAAGCTTGAATGGCATCGTATACAACTTTACCATCACCTGGTTTCGGCATTCGAATCAATAACCTTTCAGTATAAAATTCAGAAGGAAAATCGAATAATAACGGATTCACTGTAAACACTCCCTATAATTCTTTTATATATAATAATATCCATCTCAAACTATACAGTAAAGAAATTTCTGAATTTTATACATTTAATTCATTTACATCTACCGCAACACGAACGCCAGATTCAATTGCCCCTTGTATCCATCCGTGATATAACGTTGTATGGTCTCCAGCAAAGAATATTCTTCCCTCTGGTTTGACAATCGCTGGTTGCAACTCTGATTCTTGACCGGCCTGAAATAGAGCAAACCCTCCAAGTGCATATGGATCCAACGTCCAACTTTTTGATATACCAGATAAGAATTCATCATATACTTGGCCACCTAATATCGTTGCTAAGTTTTGTAATGTGTAATAAATACGGTCACCCTTTGATAAGCCATCCCATAACAACGCATCATAAGACCATGTATAGCTTCCTAGCATCATAGCTGGTCCCTTCTCTCCAATTCCATAGCTTGGATAATAGGCGTAACGAATTGGCAAATCTGTTATAATTCTGCCACCTAACTGTCCTTGTTCTTCCCAAAATCGACTTTTAAATTGAATTCCTATTTTTGTCGCTGGCATATAATGCAATTCACGAATTGCTTTCCATTTCTCATGAGATATAGAATCAAATGGATCTACTTCTACAAACCGCATTGTCGAAAACGGAATGGTAACAATAACTAAGTCCCCTGTAATACTACTATATTCAAACGTTTCTTCGTTTCGATAGAAAGCTGTCACACCATTATCATGCTGATGTAGCTTCATTAATTTTTGATTATATATAATATCTTCCTCTAATTGTGGTAAAAAAGATTTTGGCAATCTATCATTACCGCCTATTATTTCACAAAATCCGCTCTCCTCTTGCATAATGTATAAAAAACGTAATGTCTCAACGAATGACCTTTCTAAAAAACCTTCTAAATCCAACAAAACGCCAATCATCTCAATTGTTACTGGTGAAAAGTAAGTATTATATTGATAAGGGTGATACTTTAAAAATTGTCCTGTAGAGTATCTGCCAAAATCATTTACTACAACATCCCAATTTTTCTCTGGGTTCTTTTTAATAAAATTTATAATAGGCTGTACCGCTAACAATAATAGCTCCTCAGACGTTTTCCCAACTTCATTCATTTCCACAGGATACTTTAATATACTTGGCTCTTTTTCATATTGTTTTAATGTCGTTTTTCGGCCGTTTACGTAAATAATATCAGTCTCATTCCTATTAATAAAAGGGCTTACCTGTAGCCCAAATTTTCTTATATATGCCATCGTTAATGTATGCGAATACGGAATTCTCATCGCCCCTACATCCAAATATAAACCGGTATCTTCCATTCTAACTGTCTCTATGCGGCCACCTACCCGGTTGTTTGCCTCAAAAATCTTCACTTCATGTCCCGCAGCTTTTAATAAAGATGCCGAAACTAATCCAGCCATGCCAGCCCCTACTACAATAATTTGCTTCGGACTCGTCGTCTTCTTTAATCCTTTATTTATAATTTTTAACGTTTCATCCATCTCCGTGTTATACATTATATCTTTCTGCACAATTCCACCCCTTACTTCATCAAATGGGCATTAGTCGTTTAGTGCATTTTATTCATAAATTTCCATAAACATAACAACAGAGCAAGTTGAATATTCACTGAAAATACATAAGAGATCGCTCTCACATCTCTTCACGCTTCGTATAATATAGCAACAGCAAATAAGGAGTGGTTAAAAATGAAACCAACTTACGACTACAATGCTACAAAAAAGTATTTAGAAGAAAAGAAACAACAGCTATGCAACAAACTTAGTAATATGCATCTATCTAAAAAAGAGCGTGAACAAATAAAACTTGAGATTGATAACTACGAATATATTTTAAATGTAGTCGAAATGAATCATTATGAACGAGGATTTTCACATTAAAAGTGGATATATAATTTATCCATTTTTTATTTTGAGCATTTCATTACGCATTTTTTGTAAGTAAATATATAATAGGATGTACATTAAGATTGAGAGGTATATTCTATGATCAAATTAAGTGTATTAGACCAATCCCCTATTTCAGATGGTAGTACGGCAGCCCAAGCTTTTTCACATACAGTTACGCTTGCGCAAGAAGTTGAAAAACTCGGATATACACGCTTTTGGGTATCAGAGCATCACAATTCTGTAAGCCTTGCTGGTTCAAGTCCAGAAATACTTATTTCTCATATTGCAGCAAAAACGGAGCGTATGAGAGTTGGTTCAGGTGGTGTTATGTTACCTCACTATAGCCCTTATAAAGTTGCTGAGAATTTCCGCGTTTTAGAAGCGCTTTATCCAAATCGTATTGACCTTGGTGTCGGCAGAGCACCTGGTGGTATGCCCATTGCAACTCGCGCACTTCAAGAAGGAAAAATGGTCTCACTTGATCAATATCCAGAGCAAATTGCAGATGTTGCAATGTACTTACATGATCAAGTACCAGAAAACCATCATTATGCAAATTTAAAGGCTACTCCTGTAATTCCCACATCTCCTGACATGTGGTTGCTTGGCTCTAGCGGAGAGAGTGCAAAGATTGCCGCACAACAAGGTGCTTCCTTTGCATTCGCACAGTTCATAAACGGATACGGTGGACCCGAGGTAATGGAGGCCTATAAAAAACAATTCCAACCTTCCTATTTAGGAGATAAACCAAAATCAATCGTAGCTATTTTTGTTATTTGCGGAGAAACAAATGAAGAGGCGGAAAAAATTGCTTCTAGTTTAGATTTATCAATCTTATTACTAGAACAAGGAAAGCGTACAACTGGTACTCCTTCTATCGAAACTGCTCAAAATTATTCATATAGCACGTATGATTTATTCCGTATAAAAGAAAATCGTCAACGTATGATAGTAGGCGATCCGTCTTCTGTAAAAGAAAAAATCATAAACTTAAGCAAAGCGTACAATACTGAAGAATTTATGATTGTCACTATTACTCATCGATTTGAAGATAAATTGAATTCTTATCGCTTATTGGCAAATGCTTTTAATTTATAATTTTAAAAAGGAGATACATCACATATGATGCATCTCCTTTTCTTACTACTTATTGTTTTCATTCCCTATATATTCAATAGCTTCTTTCAATACCTCTTCAAAGTGAATAGGATAATCATGATTTAAGTTAGGTATAATTTTATACTTATGTTCTATATTCTTATCTCTTAATAATTGTACAAATTG
The DNA here is from genome assembly GCF_003812125.1 of Bacillus sp. FDAARGOS_527. NCBI lineage: Bacteria > Bacillati > Bacillota > Bacilli > Caryophanales > Bacillaceae > Bacillus > Bacillus sp. FDAARGOS_527. The sequence continues at coordinate 1,221,101 of NZ_CP033795.1, read as the reverse complement.
CTGTGTGCATTCGAAACAATCTTCATCTTGATCACCGCAGACTATATATCCCTTTATATGTTTATCCTGTAGTACTCCCAGCAACTCATTCCATTCTTCAACCTCTGGAAGCCACGGTGCCATAAAAATAAACCCATCCACAGCTATATCTTTTTGTAAAATTGTATATAGAGCTACTCTTGCTCCAGCAGAAAAACCGCCAATTATTACATGTTCTACTGTACGGTTCTCTATAAGCTTATCGTAATGCTCTTTTAATTCTTCTTTCCCTCTATGTAAATCATCCCATACAAACCCATCTGAAAACTGGATTTTCGAAGACTGTGGTAAAGCTAACGTATAATTTTGTACCAAAACAGATTTCCAATATGGTTCTATTATTCCTATATTTTCTTGATCACCGTGCATTGCAATAAATAGTTTTTCTTTTTTCTTACTTTCTATATATTTCACATCTGCTCGTTCTGTTTTCTTTGCTAACTCTTCTCTTTCTTTACATAATTGAACCATTTGATGAAACCCTTCAAATTTATGTAGTGGTTTTAAATCATCGTCCGAAATTAAATACTCATATCCATACCAAAAACCTTTTTCTATAATAGCTTCCTTCATTAAATGCAACGCTTCTTCTTCAAGTCCTGCTGCACTCGCTAATGCATATTTAAAATTATATATTTGAGCCTCATTCCCTACTATACCTTTAGCATGCTCCATTATATAAGTGTACGCTTCTAAACTTCCTTTACTTGCATAGCAATGTAACGTTTCATTTAATAATTGAATGTAAGTCATACCATTTTTCATACATCTACTCCCCCGTAACCTGTTATAATATTTATGTCTCAAACCTTTATATCATTCTGTAATCGTTATATAACTCAAGCTAACAATAACTTTATTCTTAAAATGATACTCAATTATTACTCCTCTTTACCCAATAAATTTAGTATAAAGTTAAATAGACTGAAAAATGAATATTTTTACAACCAAAAAAAGACAACAATATATTTATTGTTGTTCTCAATACATCTACCCACTCTTTTGTTTTTTTCTATCTGGTTTACTTGAAACTAAATAATGTTTTTCTGAAATATATAAGTCTCTTTTTAATATACGATCTAAGTAAGGTCCTAGTTTCATTCCGCATATGAGGCGATCTTCACTACCTTCTACAATTGGAAACATTTCTTTTTCTGTTACATACTGATCTACTGCCTTTTGTACAATATCAATTTCTTTCACTAGGTTTAAGTTTTCTTCTGTATGTTCAAATACCTCAAGCGTTTCCTTCGTAATAAGAAAATGGTTTGTTGGAAATGCAGGTAAATACGGCTTTAACAAATCATAATTCACTGTATAATCATCATTTACTAATACTGTATAAACGATATTAGCATTCTTTTCTAGAAACTTGGCCATCGCTTGTTCCAATTCATCTTTCGTAATTTCACGCTCTTCTTTTCCAGTTTTGAAAAAGCGAAACATCGCATCGCCTCCTTTTTACTATATTATAGCATAAAAGAAAACTGAAAAATCACAAAAAAGTCATTGAAAGAATTTTTCAATGACTTTTTTCTTTATATTCTTATATTTATCCCGCTTTAATGGGCAGTAAGCCCCCCACTGATTAAAGTTTCACTTTATTTTAAGAACGCACTTAGCATCCATACATGTTGTTCTAATGTTGTATGAATTGCTAACAACATGTCCGCTGATGTTTCATCTCCAGCTTCACCAGCAACTTCCATGCCTTCTTTTAGTTCTTGAATAAGTGCTGAGTAATCATTTACTAATGTTTGCACCATTTCTTCTGCAGATTCCTTGCTTGTCCCTTCATTCACACTAGATGTTGCAAGATATTCTTTCATTGTCGCTAACGGCTTACCTTCCAATGCTAAAATACGTTCTGCTAATTCATCAATATACGTTCCAGCTTCATTGTAAAACTCTTCAAATTTCTCATGTAATGTAAAGAAGTGTGGTCCTGTCACATACCAGTGATAATTATGTAGTTTCACATATAACACATTCCAGTTTGCTACCTGCTTGTTTAATACTTCAACAACATTTGTTTTCGTACTCATACAATCCACTCCTCTTATCATTTTGTAATGATTATCTTTTCATAACCTAGTTACATGTTACCATACATTTCCTATCCTTTCGAACGATTAGCTTATATGTAACAAAGTTTTAACACCTTTAATATTTCCCTAATATGTATTAATTCATGTATGTTTTCAAACACTTCATACGTCTAATTGTCCAAGCTCATACATATGCATAATAGTAAATCAAGCTCATCGTAGTAGAAAGAGGGATAACATGGACAATCAACAATGGCAAGTAGCAAAGAAAGTCGCTGCTACTTATATTGGAACAGTCGTTGGAGCTGGATTTGCTACTGGACGAGAAATTGTTGAATTTTTTACAGTGAATGGCTTTTATGGAACAATTGGCATATGTATAAGTGGATTTTTTTTTATTTGGCTCGGTACAAAAATGATGTTACTCTCCTCACAAATCGGTGCATTTTCAGCGCAAGAATTTAACAAATATTTATTTGGGGATGTATTTGGAAATGTCGTAAACACATTATTATTGCTCGTATTATTTGGTGTAACGAGCGTTATGTTATCAGGAGCTGGGGCGGTATTCGAAGAGCAACTTCGTTTACCAAGACAACTCGGTATTTTCATTACAGTAATCGCCTGTCTCATTATAGGTAGTCGCGGATTACAAGGGGTTTTTGAAGTTAATACACTTGTCGTACCTATTATGATGATTTTCATTATCGGACTTGCTATTACAACGTTTTTTCACGGTACAACTCCTATTAGTAACACTATTCCTGCAGAAAGCTGGAATATGAAGTGGATAACTAGTCCTATTACATATGTCGCCTTAAATCTTTCTCTCGCCCAAAGCGTCCTCGTTCCGTTAGCCAGCGAAGTAAAAGATCGAAAGGCCATTTTATGGGGCGGTATTTTAGGTGGGGCAGGACTTTCTTTAATATTATTATGTAGCCATTTAGCTATCTTATCAGTCGACCAATTTTATCAATATAACATTCCAATGGCTGAAGTCATAAGAAAATTCAATGCCACTTTTCACTTTTTCTTTGTTCTTATCATTTTCGGTGAAGTATTCACAACTTTAGTTGGCAATGTGTTCGGAATGACAAAACAAATGCAATCCATCACTGGCTGGAAAAATAACAATATTATTTTCTTCATTTTACTAATAAGTTATTGCTTTAGTTACGTTGGTTACAGTGAATTACTCCATATTCTATATCCAGTAATCGGGTGGGTTAGCATCATTTTACTTCCGATTATTGCTTTTAAACAACTTCAAAAAACATAAAAAGCATCCATGTTATTGGATGCTTTTTATATATATTTACTCACAATCATCACATACTTCCCAGTACGGCCCCATTTCGAGTGCCAAATATGGCTTTAATTGCAACCGAATCATTCGACTAGGCATACGTTCTAAAACGAATTGAATCCCTTCTTCTTCTTCATCTAATTCAACTTTTGAAATCGCAATTCTTTGCATCGTCGAAATAGGCATTCCATCTTTATATAAAGTGATTTTCACCTCATCATATTCATTAAAATACAATTCAACACTCATTTGATTTTTCAACATTTCATTAACAATTTCATATTTATCATTTCGTTCCTGGATTATATATTTCCAAGCGCCTCTACCTTCTTCTTTCGGAGCTGCTTGAAATAATGTCATCAAATCCTCGTATAGCATAAGATAACCCCTCTCTTACTAAAAAACGATGAGTATTTTATATACTCTTTATCTCTATCACTATCCATATGTATTGTACCATATATCAACGTTCTAACCGTATTCATTTGCTTCATAAGTATATAAAAACACTTTATTCAGTCTTCATTATTATGTGGCTTACTTTATTACTTAATCCTCCTTAAATTTTAAACCTATTCCCAATCATTATTTGCTCACATCAAAAAAGGAGAGTGATTTACATCACTCTCCTTAAAAGAATTTCCCAGTAGCTGCTAACGCTAATACTAGTATTAGAATTGTAAATAATAATGATACTATAAAACTAAAAATAGGTAATGCTTTCTTTTCATTCTTCTTAAAGAGTAACTTTAAACTAAGAAAGATGTTTACTGGTACAAATATAAAATAAAAATATTTAACAATTTGCACTGAACTATTTGAAAGTGTTTTAAAAATAAACACTTCAATGAGAAAAACAATAAAAAATGAAATACTTAACCAAAATGAGACATAACTAAGCCAAGAATGTCTTTTTGTCCCCCAATACACTCCCATACGAATCTCCTTTTATTTGTATTCTATATGATTATAATTATACACAAAGTTAACAAATACCTTTATTTTTCGACAAATATTATACAAAATATATATTTAAACCTCATAAAAGTATTGTGTATTTCTATTTAATTTTACAAAAAAAATAGACTACTCCAATAGCATACTGCTATCTTGGAGTAGTCTGTTCTCTATTAAACTTTAAATCTTTCAATTAATACTTGTAACTCTTCAGCCATTTGAGAAAGCGTACCAGCTGCAGAACCAATTTCCTCCATCGAAGCTAATTGTTCTTCCGCTGATGCTGCAACGTTTTGAGTACTCGTCGCATTATTCTGCGCTGTCATTGCAATTTGTCCTACCGAAATAGACACTTCATTTGCACCTTTTGACATCCCGTTAGCCGTTTCAACCATCGTTTTAATTTGATCGGCAATTTCGTTTGTAGATTGTAAAATCTCAGTAAAGTTTTGCTTCGTTTCATTCGCAATTACAAGTCCAGATTGAACTTCTTCATTTACATGCCCCATTGATTTTACCGTCTTACTCATGTCATCTTGTATTTCACTTATTAATTTACTAATTTCACTAGAAGATACGCTAGACTTCTCCGCCAATTTACGTACTTCATCTGCAACGATTGCAAATCCTCTTCCGTGCTCTCCTGCTCTTGCAGCTTCAATTGCCGCATTCAAAGCTAGAAGATTTGTTTGATCTGCAATATTTTGAATGACTTCTAGTATGTCACCAATTTGTTTTGATTTATTATTTAATAACTGTATAACTTCATCTGACTGTGAAACAGATTCTGCAATAGACTGCATTTGATTTACTGTTTTTCCTACTAGTTTTCCACCATCTTCTGCTTTTTCACGAGTATGCGCAGAAGCCGTACTAATTGATGATGAGCTATTTGCTACATGTTGAATTCCTTCTGTTACATTAAATAGTAACATTGCACCATTTTCTACACTTGTTGTTTGTGTTGTTGCCCCACTCGATATTTCATCCATTGCCATTGTAATTTGCTCAGTCGCTTCACTCGCTTGTCTTACACTTGCCGTTAGCTCTTCTGATGCTGCTGCAACATGTCCAGCCGAAGTATTAATTCTTCCGATTAATGTTCGCAATGCATCAGTCATCTCATTAAATCCTTTTGCAAGTTGACCAATTTCATCATTAGAATGAATTTCGATGGTTTGCGTTAGATCTCCCTCACTTATTTCTTTAGAAGTGACAACTAATCTTTTTAATGGCTTCGTTATAGAAAGTGTCACAAAATAAATAAGTGCCCCGCCTATAACTAATGAAATGAACATAACAATTAACATATTATAAAATACAGGCTGCGCAGCTTCAATTACTTCATTTGAGTACATCGTCCCACTGATTTTCCAACCTGTTTTTACATTTGTAGCAAATACCATTTGTTTTTCGCTACCGTCATACATATATGAAAAAGCACCATGATTATCTTCATAAATTTTCCTCGCCCAAGAATCAGATGCTTTTTCTCCTGACTTCTCTTGAGGATGTGCAATTATTTTTTGTTTCCCATCTAAAATGAAAGCATATCCCTTTTTACCAATATTAATTAACTTCGTTGTTTTTAATAAATTATCTAAACTTAAATCTATCGCTACAACACCGTTTTTATCTTCTGCTTGTTTTGCAATCGTTACGACAATATGTCCATTTCCTTTTGCCTTATACGGCTCAGTAATTACAATACCACCTTGTTTTGCCACTGCATCTTTATACCAAGAACGTTCTGTTGGATCATAGTCCGCTGCCATTTGTATATTTGGTTCTTGCACAAATTTCTTATCATTTCCAGCAACGTATACTTGTTCAACATCTTTATTTAAATTAATATATTGAGATAACATCTTTCTTAATTCATCTTGATTTTCCCCTTGATACATATTCCCTTGAATCACTCGCGCAAAATTATTTATATCATTAAATTTTGCCTCAATCATTTGATTGATTAAATTATCTAATATTTTTATATTGTCGTGAGCACTACTCGTAATTTGTGATTCAAAATTCTTTTTAGCTGTTTGATAAGACATGCCTCCAATAATAGAGACAGCTGCAATTAAAATGACAAAAAATGAAATTAATAGTTTTTTTGCTACTTTCATATCACGAAACCAATTTAATAGTCTACCCATTACAAACCTCCTGCTTTTCAATTTTATAAGGTAAATCTCGTTAATCGTAAATATTTTCCATTCCCGAATTATTATTTTCATAACCTATTATGATGAATACTTTGTAAAGTTTAAACAAATAAATTCTATTTGTCTATATATTTGAATAATATTATTATAAAATTTACAAATGTAAAAAACCAAAGGAATATTCCTTTGGTTTCTTACATTTTTTTATGTTGTTTGGAAATCTTCTTCCACTTCTCACGCTCTGCTCTTGCAAGAATAGCATCTTGTTTTCTCATAAAATATGCTAGTTCTCTTTGTAATTTTTTATAACTTTGCAAACGATTTATCGTAATCATTCCGTTATCAATTGCCTTATGCACTGCACACCCTGGCTCATTTTCATGCTTGCAGTCCCTAAAACGGCACGTTTTTCCTAGTTCTTCAATATCAGAAAATGTTGTTTGAATTGCATCGCTTCCTTCCCAAAGCTGCAACTCCCTCATACCAGGAGTATCAATAACTAAACTACCACTCGGTAATCGAAACAATTCACGATGAGTTGTCGTATGCCTTCCTTTACTATCTTCCTCACGAATATCTCCCGTTTTTGCTACTTCAATTCCTATAAGTGCATTTAACAAAGTGGATTTTCCAACCCCTGATGACCCGACTAAAGCAATTGTTTTTCCTGAAGTAACGAATTGCTGCAACGATTCAATACCGGTATGCTCTACACTATCAACGACGAAGATTGGAACACCAATTGCCACAGCTTCCGTTTCTATAATTTTCTGTTCCACATCTTCACATAAACTACTCTTTGTTAAAACAATAACAGGCATTGCACCGCTTTCATACGCTAATAGTAAATAACGTTCCATTCTTCTTACATTAAAATCATGATTAAGTGCATTCACTAAAAATAGATAATCTACATTTGCTGCTATTACTTGTTCTTCCGTTCGAGTACCAGCCTCTTGTCTAGAAAAAGAGCTTCTTCTTGGAAAAATACGATGAATAATTGCTTTCTTTTCATTCTCTATTTTCTTTATATACACCCAATCACCAACTGCTGGATAATCTCCCTTCGTTACTGCTTCATGTCGAAACTTTCCAGACAGCTCTGCCATATATTCACCATCATTACAAATAATTCGATATATATGCTTATGCTCAAGTAAAATTCGTCCTACTTCAAAGTTCTCAACAGCTTGTTCCTCAAAAAAAGAATCCCAGCCGAACGATTCTAAAATATTTTGATTCAAATTGATATCCTCCCTAGTGTAAGCTAAGCGGAAGGATCGTGCGCTCCCTTATATAGTCTCGCCCTTTCCATCCACCTTTGTATTTGGTTTATTATTCCTATAAGTTATTTTCGCCATAATACATCACCCCGTTCTCTTTTTAATTACTCTCATTATATGGAATATTTATTTAAAAAGCTACCTTATTTAACGTAATTTTCAAACATTTTATTTTTCATCATTCTAATTTGTCCACGGTGATTAATCTCATCTTCTAGCACATGAAACCATAGATAGTACTGGTTATGCGCTACACCGTTAGGCCACTTTCTTTCTGACATTAGCCATGCATCATCTTGTTCACTCAAATACTTCAGAGATTCTTCTCGAACTTTTTGCAAAAGTTGTACATAATACTGTATTTCATGTCCACGAATCGTTCTCCCCGATTCCCCTAAATAGAGTGCGTCTTCCCATATTTCTAATTCTTCTTTTGTAAAGTCACGTTCTTGAAATGAAATAAGTTGGTGAGCTTTTTCTATAGCTGCTATATGCTTTAATAAAGCTCCGATAGAATTCCCACCACTTGACATAATTGAATCTAATTGCTCAACTGATAGATCGTTTATTTCCTGTAATGTTACAGCCCTCGTATGCTCCAGCATGCTTACTAATTCCCCTATATTTTTTGTATAACCATCCACACTTCTTATTCGGTAATCTATATTCATATCACGCACCCTTTTCTGTATTCATATTAAGGAATAACAGCTTCATATAATAGACTGAAATATATCAGATTTTTCTGTTATAATTAAATTGAATACGTAATACCCCCAAACAAACTTTCTCAATATGCTTCTATGAAATATTAAAAGGAATCAATATAAAATAATCGAATCTTATTCACTAAAAGGAGTGGATTCGATGGAAATGTATCAATGGCTAACTGCTATACTCGTTGGTGGCATTACCGGTTTCGTTTCCCATCTAATCAATAACCAAGGTAAGTTATTGCTTCCACGCCGTTTGAAGACTTTTTTTCACTTTGGGTTTTTGACTGATATTTTCACTGGTAGTCTAGCTGCACTTCTTGGACTCGTTTTATTTGATGTCACCTTAATAAAAGAAATTATTAAAGTATCCATTGTGACTGCTATTTCCGGTCAGACTTTTTTACTACATCAAGCTCTTGGTGGCGAACAGGCTAAAAATACGCAAATCGGGAAAGCTGATGAGAAGATTCAAGAAATTGACAAATTATTGCGACGTTAGTCTATACTTTTTTTGAAAATTATTGCTATAATAAACAATAAATATTTTCTATTGCGTCGTTTGTCAGAAGAAAGGGTGTTTCGTATGACAAAAAAGAAAATAGAAGATTTCTTAACAGACACTGAAAAAGAGGAACTGCTAGAAAACTATAAATGTTTACGAGAAGCCCGCACAAAAAGCGAAGCTAACTATTTTGGAGAAGCAGTAAACCATCTATTAAATAAAGCTAAACAACGAATTATTAAAGATGCAGGCATACATGATGAAAATGCAGCAACTGTTCAATCAAAGAGAAAAGCACTGTTTTAGTTCATTAGCTAAAACAGTGCTTTTTATTATGTTATTTTTCACATTACTTTCACAACTATTTCACAATTACAAGTAGTCCTATATGTTATACTCAGTATATCCTTTTCCAAGGAGCTATATGCCGATATATGAATCCCTATCTCTATAGGGATTTTTATTTTTGGGCTCTTTTTTATTTGTAAAGACTTTATGACGCAATTCCTATTTCACTATTTTCAGTAAGCTTTTCACTTTTTCTAAACAGAAATACAGCTATAATATATAATATTGCAGTAAAACTACCTACAAATATAAAATTGTGAGATGCTGCAAATAACATTCCTGCTATTGCCGCTCCAATCATTTGACCAATATACATAGAAGCATTTGCAAGCGCGGCTCCTGTTCCTCTTGCTACACTAGACATATTTTGTAAGTGCCTCATCATTAATACAAACAAAATTCCTGTTACAAAAAATAAAACAAAGAACAATAACTCCACCAATATAATGTTATTTACATGGGGAAGTAATACATATAGCACTGCTGTAAATATAATTCCACCATAGAATGAAAGGTTATAACCAATTTTATTTACGATTCTAGGTCCAAAAATATTACCAGTTAAATTTCCTAATCCTAATACGAGCATAGCTGTGCCTATTTCATGAATTTGCAAGCCAAATTGAATAGACAGCCACACACCAAAGAATGAAAATGTAGCAAAATTACCAGTTTGAAAAACAAAATATGCAAAATAAGAAAGTGAAACCTTAGAATCTGAAAGTAATTGTTTATAGCGCTTTAAGATATTTGTTTTATTTTCCCTTATATGAACCGGTTGTATTTCTGGTAATACTACATAAATAAGAATGACAAGTAATGCTGATAATATACCAATGACGAAGAATGGTGTTGTATAGTGTATCATTGCTAAATATGATCCAACTGGCAGTCCTAAAATTTGAGAGAGTGACAATCCTGCTGTTGCAATCCCAATTGCCTTTACAATTTGTTCCTTCTCTATAAGCAGTGGAATAGATACCCACACTTGTGGAGATACAAAGGCTGCACTTACACCTGCTAAAAATCTAAATGTTAACATCCATAGAAAACTCGGTGCAATTCCACATAAAAACGTACTTAACGCAAAAAAACTCATTCCTATTACCATCACTTTTTTTCTGTTTAAACTATCTGATATAGGACCAGCGATAAGTGCAAATGCAGCGTATCCTAAAGCATATGAACTCACCATCCACCCTGACAACTCAGTTGAAATATGATACACCTGTTGTAATGTGGGTAACAGTGGTGAAATTAAGAAAGTATCTGTACCGATCATAAACATGATTGTAAAGAATACAGCTAGTACTCTTTTCATTTAAATCTTCTCCTTTTATATAAAAGGAGGGAATTATCCCTCCTTTCAACTAATCTTCTAAAATAGATTCAATCTCTTTCATGACATCTTCATTCAATGAAACTTCCACCGCTCTTACACTTTCTCTTATTTGCTCCGCTCGTTTCCCACCAGGAATAACAGTATCAATTCCTTTTTGGTTTAATAACCATGCTAAAGCTAAATGTGATAATTCGAGATCCTTTTCTTTAGCTATGTCTTTTAACTTTTCAACTTTCTTAAAGTTGCTCTTATATGTATTCTCTTCAAATAGATTTACACTTTGACGCCAATCTCCTTTATTCAATTTGAAATCTTCTGTATATTTACCACCTAGTATCCCAAAAGCAAGAGGCCCGTAAGGAATAAATGAAATACCTGATTCTATACAATATGGCAAAAGTTCTTGCCCAGCAGTACGATCTAACATATTATACGGTGATTGTACAACATCTATGTGCCCATGCTGATTCGCTTCTTTTAATTGCTCTACGTTTACGTTAGATATTCCAATTGAACGAATTTTCCCTTCTTCTTTTAGGCGAGTAAGTTCTCCAATTGAATCTATGTAACTTGTTTCTGGGTTTGTAAAATGTAAATAATATAAATCAATATAATCAGTTTGTAATCTTCTTAAGCTATTTTCTACAGCATTTCTTAAATAGCTCGGTTCATTATTCATATAAACCTCTCCATTTAATAACGGTTGTATTCCACCTTTTGTAGCAAGTACAACTTCGTGGCGTTTTCCCTTCAATACTTCCCCTACCAATTCTTCTGATCTGCCGAAACCGTATGAATCTGCTGTATCAATAAAGGTAATCCCTTGCCCCATAGCTTCTTCTATTAATTGTTTTCCTTCTTCCTCATTCACATCAGCATATAAATTATGTCCCCCTACAGCGTTTGTTCCTAACCCCAACTTTGAAATATGTAGTCCTGCCTTTTGCAATTTTGTATACTTCATTTTTTTCTCCCCCTATATTTCTATTGTTCGAATATATTCGAACAATAGAAATATATCACTTTATATGTTATAGTGCAAATATATTAACTTATACGAGCAGGTGAAAAAATGCGTACTCTCTATCATCCAAATCGAGAAGAAATTCAATTTTCTTCTATTTTATATGCACTTAGTGATCAAATTCGTTTACAAATTGTAACTATGCTACTAGAGAAAAAGGAACAATCTTGTGGTGCGTTAAATATTCCAATTGCGAAATCAACTTTATCTCACCATTTCAAAGTTTTACGTGAATCTGGTGTTATGTATACACGCCTTGAAGGCACACAACGTTTCATTTCAATTCGTGAAGATGACTTAAATGCTAGATTCCCCGGTTTATTAGATGTCATAATACATGCAACAGAACCATACTAAAACAACATCTCATAGGAATATGAGATGTTGTTTAGTTTTTTCTATTTTTTTAATACTGTGAAGCTTTATTCATTGAGGCTTTTGTTCTTCACTATAACTACCAAATCCCTTCCTAAATTAAAGTTTGAATAAAACGTTTGAACGCTGATATCCCTTCTTCATCTCGTTTAAAAACACCAGCATCTTCAAGCGCCTGAATAAATTTCTGTCCCAATTCTTCTCTGATAATCTCCTGTATATTTTGTTCATTCATCCTATTTTCATATTTGGTTTTTAATTGTTCTGCCCATTGTATATGAGGTGCTGGAATATTATTTGGAATATTAAGTAAGAATTTCCCCACTTCCTGAAGTTCTGTTTTTAAACGAGCAGGAAGTACAGCTAGCCCCATTACTTCAATCAGACCGATATTTTCCTTTTTAATATGTTGTATTTCCGCATGCGGGTGGAAAATACCCAGTGGATGTTCCTCACTTGTATAATTGTTCCGTAAAACTAGATCCAATTCGTACATATTATTCCGGTAACGAGCAATAGGAGTAATCGTATTATGCGGAACATCATTCGTAAATGCAAATATATTAACAGAAGGATCACTATATCCCTTCCAACTCTCTAATATGTACTCCCCTGCATTTACTATTTGTTCTATGTCGTTACTTCTTAAGCGAATAACTGACATAGGCCATTTAATAATCGAACATTGCATTTTTGGAAAGTTAGTTAGTTCAAAAATTAGGTCGTTCGATGCATTTGCCATAGCAAATTCATAGTTTCCACCTTGATAGTGGTCATGTGTTAAAATAGACCCTCCTACAATTGGCAAATCTGCATTGGAACCAAGGAAATAATGCGGGAATTTTTCTACAAATTTTAATAAACGTAAAAATGTTTGACGATCAATTTTCATTTCCCGGTGGTCTGAGGACAATACAATACAGTGTTCATTGAAGTATATATACGGAGAATACTGTAGAAACCAGCTTTCATCTGTAATGTTCATTCGAATCATACGATGATTCGAGCGTGCAGGATGTCCAATTCTGCCCCTATATCCTTCATTCTCTATACAGAGTAAACATTTTGGATAATTTGTATTTTCCAATACTCTTTCTTTAGCAATTTGTTTAGGGTCTTTTTCTGGTTTTGATAAATTAATTGTTATATCAATGGCACCGTATTCCGTATTTACTTTATAATTTATATTTTTGGCAATTTGCTTCATTTGGATATAGTTGCTGTTTTTACTTAATTCATAGAAGTAATCTGTCGCAGCCTTCGGATTTTGTTCGTATTTTTCATAAAATAGAGTATTGATAACGGACGGTTTGGACATAAAAACATCCATAATTACACTTGCTAAAATCTCCTTCTCATCCAGTACTTCCTCAATGACTTTATGCATACAAGCATATTCTATTAACTCTTCCAACAGCTCCGAAATTGCTTTCTTTGCAGGCCCAGGAGCTGGTGCTTCCACTACAAAGTCATCTAAACGAAGTAAGGCAAGGATTTTATTCCTTGTATATATTGCATCTTCTTGTTCAATTAATTGAATTTTGATAGCACGATCAATTAACTGCTGGATAGCTTGATATATCATCATCATTTACCTCCTCTAGTCTCATAGCGTTTTAGGTTGTTACGATGCAAGTTCTATGTACCTTTTATCATTTTATGAACGGATGTATGGGATAACCACCATTCGAATATACGTTTTGCTTTCTCCGAAGAAGCTATTAGCATACTAGAATCACCCGTTTAGCAAGCTATTTTGTTACATTATACGTACGTAAAAACACTTCTACAATCAACATCTTGTCGTATTTTTTAGACATGTTGCTTTTCATTTTTAACATCTCACTAAAAACATAAAAAAGTACATGTTTTGAAGAACGATTTCCGACGATTCAATGAACACAATGTGGCCTACCTCCACCGAGATAGACCTTTCATCCACAATATTACACTAGCAATAAAATAACCCTAGCTTTATAAACCAGGATTATTTGTTATTTATCTTATTTTCAACATTACAAAAAACAATATTTCTAAAAAACATAGCAATATCTCACTTGTGTAAGCATTTCACAAAAAGTAATCTATGGGTACAGATAGATACTGGAAACTACTTCTGGTTTTAATAGATTCTCAACTACTATACAAGCTTCACATTCTATCAAAATATTAAGTTTAAAAGATCATAAAGTAATCTATACCTGTGAAAAACCATCCATATCAAAATTGCCAAAATGGAAACGAGGGGGTACATATGAAAAAATCGAAAAGGAAATTCAAGAGGAAGATTGCAACACTTGTAACAAGTTGTGTCGTAGGTTCTACTTGTTTTACAAATGGTTCCCTAATCCAAGCCGAAGGAACCACGGATACTAAACAAACTAAACAAGCTGAAAATCAAATCATTTCTCAAAGCCCAAATGCGGTTATTTCATCTAATCAAATGAATGTTCTCGTTGATGTGAATTTTCCAAGAGTCATTCAATACGATTTAAAATCCGGAAATGGAGCAGGAAAGACTTTTTACGGACAGACTGAGACATTAAATACAATCCTTATAAATGATGTAGCAGTAAAACCAAAAGTAAAAACAAAAGTTTCCTCAGAGAAAGTTGTATATGAGATGACGGTAATAGATACTCCCAACAATATCTCTGCGGTTATTACTGCTGAGTTGGCTGTTAAAGAGAATATATTAGAATTCAATATTACAAAGATCGTCGACAACAAAATCGTAAAAACTATCGAAATTCCAAATCATAATTTAATTTCTGTAAATAACAGTCAAAAAAACGCAGTGCTAGATGGCGTACAGATGTCAACAAATACACGTATTAATGGTGATAGACAGGTAAAGGTTGATGAAAGTTTAATTACGAAAGATGAAGAGCAAAAAGGATATATGTATGCCTTTCTTTCTACTGATGAATTAAGTGCAAGTATATGGTCGAATACAGAGAATAGTTTAGCAAAAAAATTGACTCCAGATTCTTATGCTGCAAAGACCGATGCTCAAAGAATTACGGCAACTGCTACGACTAATAGTACAGGAAAAAAAACACTTGGTCTAAGTAGTACCTTCTGGACGTATCAAAAGTCAGAAGGACATCGTAAAGAAGATGGCACTCTAGAGCTAAAGGATGGAACAGTTAATAAGGTTGATGAAATGCCGTCCGTGAAAGTAATCATTACTGCTGACGCTAATGATGATAAAAAGATAAACTGGCAAGACGGAGCAATTGCTTATAGAAAAATTATGAACGAACCTCTAGGGGCAGAAAAGGTTCCAGACTTAGTTGGTTACCGTGTTAATATGAACTTTGGCAGTCAAGCCCAAAATCCTTTCTTAATGGCTTTAGACGGAGTAAAAAAGTTTTATTTAAATACTGATGGACTAGGACAATCTATTCTACTAAAAGGTTATGGTAGTGAAGGACATGATTCTGGTCATTTAAATTATGCTGATATTGGAACCCGAATTGGCGGTGCAAAGGACATGAAAGCATTGCTAACAAAGGGGAAAGAATATGGGGCATCTTTTGGTGTTCATGTGAATGCAAGTGAAACATATCCAGAGTCAAAATATTTCCAAGAAGATCGTTTATTAAAAAATCCAGATGGAACTTATAAATATGGTTGGAACTGGATTGACCAAGGAATAAACATTAACGCTGATTATGATTTAAGAAATGGTAGAGCACAACGATTCAAAGATTTATATGATGTTCTTGGTGGTAAAAAAAATGATTTAGATTTTATTTATGTAGATGTTTGGGGTAATGGACAGTCAGGTGATAATAGCACATGGCCGAGCCGTCAATTAAGTAAAGAAATAAACAGTTTAGGTTGGCGCTTAGGTAGTGAGTGGGGATATGCAAATGAGTATGATTCTACATTCCAACACTGGGCAGCCGATTTAACTTATGGCGGGTATACGCTAAAAGGCATTAATAGTACAATCACCCGTTTCATTAAAAACCATCAAAAAGATGCATGGATTGGTAACTATCCTAAGTATGGAGGCGATGCAGATGCTCCATTATTAGGTGGATACAGTATGAAAGACTTTGAAGGTTGGCAAGGTAGGAGTGACTACAAAGCGTATATTGATAATTTATTTGCGGTAAATATTCCAACCAAATTCATTCAACATTATAAAGTCACACAGTGGGAAAATGGTAAAGCAGTTGAAATGAAAGATGATAAGCAACAACCTTACAACTGGGTACCAGGTATGAAGACAGTATTAAAGGATGAATCTAGTGAAAATACACTTACAATTGAAAGAAAATCAAATAATTTTGCAAATGATCAAGATGGCTATCGAACAAGAACTATGACATTAAATGGTAAACAAATATTTGAAGGTAAACCTGGTGACGAAAAATATTTATTTCCATGGTCTTGGGATCAAAATGGTAAAAAATTATCAGCAGAGAATGAAAAATTATATCACTGGAACACAAACGGTGGAAAAACAACGTGGACTGTCCCTACTGGTTGGCAAGGTACCGTTAAAGTGTATGAGTTAACAGAATTAGGTAAAGAGAAAATGAAAAATGTTAAAATTGAAAATGGAAAAATCACATTAGATGCAAAAAAATCTACTCCATATGTAATTTATAAAGGGCCAAAGTCCAATAAAGATGTTAAATGGAGTGAAGGAATGCACCTTATAGATACTGGATTTAATAGCAATTCCCTAAAAGATTGGAAAATTAAAGGAGACTCAAAAGCTGTTAAGATCACGAAGAGTGAAGGTAATAATAATATGCTAACAATCTCCAATAATAAAAAGAAAGTACATGTAACTCAAAAATTAACAGACCTAAAACCTAATACAAGGTATGCTGCATATGTGGGTATAGACAACCGAAGTGAAGCACAAGCAAGCTTAACAATTACTTCTAACGACAAAGAGTACACAAATAGTACTGGTAAATCTATTGCTAAAAACTATGTAAGAGCATACGCACATAATACACTAGGCTCTGAGCAAGCAAAAGCTGATGGTCAAATGACTTCAACTGTGGATGGAACAAGTTACTTTCAAAATATGTATGTGTTTTTTGAAACTGGCAATAGAACATCAGATGTAACCATCGATTTATCTAGAGATAGTGGAAATGGCGCAAGTTACTTTGATGATATTCGCATCGTGGAAAGTAATGCCGAAAACCAAGTAAGCGATCATAAATTCGTACAAGACTTTGAAAACGTAGTACAAGGCATCTATCCGTTTGTAATTGGTAATATTGAAGGCGTAGAAGATAATAGAACACACCTGTCTGAATTACATGCACCATATACACAAAGAGGTTGGAACCAAAAAATAGTAAATGATGTTATCGCAGGTAAATGGTCACTTAAAACGAATGGATTAACAGAAGGTGATGCTCTTGTGTATCAAACGATCCCTCAAAACTTCACATTTAAACCAGAAGTAACCTATAAAATTACTTTTGATTATGAAGCAGGTAGTGATGGAACGTATTCAGTGGTGACAGGTAATGCTCCATTTGAAGAAAAAGGAGTATTAACGAAGGAGGAATTAAAATCGACCGCAAGTAGTGATAAGAATACAAGAGCTGGCACATATTCCTTTACTTTAACAGGAGATAAATCCGGGCAAAGCTGGTTTGGCATTTATTCCACTAATAAAGCAGCTAATACTAATGGTGTGAAAGGCTCACAAGCTAACTTTAACGGTTATAAAGATATTATGATTGATAATCTAGTTATTGAAGTAGTGCCAAATAAAGTGAAACTTTAATCAATGGGGGTTTTCTTCATCCCCCACCTAACTTCTTGCTTTCGCTGCATTTTGAGGTGGGGGTCTTACTGCCCATTAAAGCGGGATAAATAGAATTAGTTGCTTTAAATTGAAAGAGGTTGTCTCAAAGGATCCTTAAAATTGATCTTTTGGTGACAACTTCTTTTTATACTCTACAAACCTAAGAGAATCCTTCCTTTCTGCCCGTAATTTCGTTGTGGTGACATACTTATATGAAAAAGAGGTTAACCTTTATAGCTATTCAGCTACCTTTTGGTCAACCTCTTTTCTTTCACGATATTACACGAACGATAAAACTCGCTTTATCTTAATTTGAGATTTTTACCTCTGTGTCTCTCCCCCTGTAGTCACCTTTTCAATACGTAAATTATCTAAAATAAACGTACCTGCTCCGGTATCTCCATTTAAATTCGTTCCATCACTGAAAATTCCAACGTAAGTTTGACCGTTCTCAGAACCTGTCACAGTAAACTCTGCTGTTTTTGTGTCAGTAGATGCAGTAAGAGTGTTATTCACACTCAATCCCTTTGCACTCGCAATGTCTCGAACATCAATTTCTTGATCCCCTGAAATAAAGCGGAATGCATTTGCTGTTGTTTGGTAGTCAAATGATACTTTATAAGTTACGCCTGGTTCGAAACGATAATTTTGAGGAATAGTACGGTACAGCAAACCTTTATTTCCGGTGTTCACTTTAACGGACCAATTCCCACCTAATACATCATCGACTAATTTTTTACCTGCCCATCCTTTTTGCGTATATGGAGCATGCAATTCAGACAAATGAATTCTGTTGTCTTCTACACCTTCTGTATTACCAATAACAAACGGATAAATACCTTGTACTACCGATTCAAAATCTTGTTTAAATTCCGTCGGTGAGACATTATTTTTTAAAGACTTTTGAACGATTCGAATGTCATCAAATTTTGTGTTCCCTTTCCCAGAATCACGGCTTAGAGTTAATTTAGCCCTATTAGATACAGCTGTAAAGCTCACTTGCATGATTTGCATTTTGCTGTTGTATCCATCATTTGTGGCATGTGAATCTGCCTTAACATAGTTCTTTTGCAGGCTGCGAAGTGTGTAATTGCTAGCATCTTCTTTCCCACCTGTTACTGTAATTCCGGCCTTTACATCACTATTGTTTTCAACATATACCTCTGCTACGTAATTTTTACCTGATTCCAAACCAGTAAGGACACGGGAAACAGTTGTATCTTTTGATGGACTATCAATGTTTAAGTAGTAATCTCCACTACTTACATTACGGTTGTTTCCAGTTTGATTCGTTCTGATGACGCTTACTGCTTTATTATCACCCTCAATAGTTGTATATGCGCTTACTTTTCCTGTATTGAATCCCCCATCATATATATGAGCATCCTTGCCCCAATTGTAGTCAAAGATTTCCAAACCCTTATCTCTTTTTGGTACGACAACATAAGGAGTTGCGGCACTTGCTGTCAAAGTTATCTTATTATTTACGACCTTTACTTCTTTCACATCTGTTCTACCTTGATCTGTCAATTTGTATACATAAACAGTAGTGGCATTTTTATATTCATCTGGAAGTGTCCAAGTCGTTGTACCACCTTCCAAATTCCAGTGATATAATTTTTCTGAATCAGCAGTTGGATTTTTAAAGTCTTGTTTCACCCAAGGAATTAAATACGCATGGCCATCAAGTATAACATTTCCATTTAGCTTAATAACACGTTCTCTAGCATTGTCTTTTCTAGTTACATCGACAACATCCCCATTGCTTGGGTCCTTCAATTTTATTTCCTTTTCTAAGTTCGTCTTGCTCTTATCCCCTTCTACATTTGTCCAGTTCGTTATATAATATTTTTGTAGGAATTTAGTAGGTAAATTCGTATCAAATGTCATACGAATAAAGTTATCGAAATTCTTATCAGATTGCCATCCTTCGAAACCAGCTAATTCAAATCCACCAAGTAATGGATGGTCAGCAGTTCCACCTACTTCAGGCCAATTCAACACCCAAGAATCTCTTTGGTGATTACTAATAAAACGCAGTACTTCTGAGTTAATCCCTTTACTTTCCGGTCCACCGTAGTTTTTATCAGTAGCCCAATGTTGCCACGTTGAGTAATTGGCCATAGAACCACCAAATTCCGTTGTTAATCTCCAACCTCTATCTTTAAATTGATCTGCTATTCTATTTGATTCCCATTGATTTTGATACCATACATCTAAATAAATAAAGTCAAGATCAGGAACAGTCGTTTTCAATTCATCTAGTCTCTTCGCACGCGATCCAGAATACAAATCTTTTAATTTATTAATTGTATAAGATTGATCTAACCATCCCCATCCTAATGAACTTGGACGATCAATAAAATCATTATTGAAAGCTTTCGCTTCTGGATAAGTTTCTTGAGCATTTATATGGACACCGAATTGGGTATTATACTTATGTCCCTCTTTAATAAGCGTATTTAAATCTTTAACGCCTCCCATACGTTCGCCCACATCACCATAATCTGGATGACCACTATCATGCCCTTCGTTTGCATATCCTTTTAATATGACCGCTTGCCCCAATTCATCTGTAGCAAGAGCAACCTTTTTCACATTATCGGATGTTTTTAAGAATGGTTGTTGCGCTTGTGAGCCGAAATTCATTGCAATACGCATTCCAACATTATTGTTTACATCTTGGTATCCTTTAATGTCTTGCATAATATCACGGTATGCAATCGCCGCATCTTGCCAGTCTGCCTTATTATCATTATTCAAATCTTTAGCAATAGCTATTTTAATAGTTGGTTTATCTTTTTGTGGTTCTGGCATAAAATCTCTTTGATAATAAAGTGCACTAGAACCGATTCCCATTGCTTTAGCACCATTTTTATTTACATATCGATTTGCAACTAAATTTTTATAGCCGTCCACTTCTGAACTAGACCATACACCTGCGCTCAATTCGTCAGCTGACAAGAATGCTGTATAATTTTTAGTAGATGTACCTATTTCTCCCATAGAAGAATCTACGCTTACATCTACATCACCTGTTTTCCTAACATCTGTACTAATATTCGTTAATTTAGCTTTTGCACCTTTTTGTTCCGAATTTACCGATATAAAGTTCATATCAGCAAACTCAACCGTCTCGATTTTGGCACTACCATTATTCTTAATTTCATCGAAGCTATAAACAACCTTATTATCATTCACCTTTACAGATACCTTAAATACCGCATCAAGGTTTTTCATTTCATCTACAACTTTTAATGTATATAGTGCTTCACTATCGTTTAACTTTTCAAATTTTACTTTAGGATAGTATAGTCCACCATTTACTTTCAATCCGTAAACAGGAGCTTCCTGTCCGCTCATTACTTTATCGCCCACTTTGTATTTCACAATCCGCGGGAATACTTGGTCAATTGTGACGTCCATATACTTTGACTTTATTATATTTTCTACTGGTTGAGTATCTGGAGGCTTTGGTGCACTATATTCCTTTATTTTGACATTTGAAATCGTAATATCGGCAGCACCTCGGCTTTTTTCAAATCCTAGTAAGCCAGCTTGATCTACACCACCTGTTAAAGTCCAAGAATCTACCTTTTTATCATCAATGTATAACGTCGCAACATCGTCCATGAATACTAAACGTAAATGGTATGTTTGTTTTGCTTTTAACGGCACGTTTGAAGTCATCGACGTCCAATTGTTTATAGGGCCAAAAGTTTCTCCAAAATACTGATCGTTCGTATCCCCTGTTCCTACATATGTGTATGTAGATGAATTTTGAACACGATAGATAAATCCAAAACGATTCATCTTATCAGTATTAGTAGTAACATCCGCTTCAAAAACACCATTTTTAATCGCCTTCATTTGGTTGTAGACAATTCGATTCTTTTGGGTAGATGTAACACCGAAAGTGGCTGAACCATCTTCATTATAGGTAACTTTTCCGTCACCTGAGATAATTTTCAAATCACCTTCTTCCAATTTATTATCCGTAATGTCGACAAGTTTTTCATTTCCTGGATCTGTGCCTCCATCCCCAGGCGCCTTTCCTAATTCAATGAGTACTTGACTATTTTTATCTCCATAAGCCCCAAGTTTAATCGCTTCCTTACCTGTAAGAAGGTTATTTACATCATTAGATAAGGTAACCGGTCCAAATAAATCTTTTCCATCTAACGTAATATTCAAAGTGGTTTTATTATAATCAATTTTAATAGAGTGCGAAGTTCCAGCCTCTGGAAGTGGAACATTAGGTCTAGTTTTTAGCCATTCACCTTTCCCTTGATATTTGTATTCGTAGAACCATCCAAGTGAGTCGTAGCCTACAAAAACGAAATTATTATTGTCAATATAATGAGGATAGAAACCGAATCTAGTATCTTGTCCCTTTGTTTCTGGAATAAAACTATATTCCATCGTTCCTGATTCTTTAGCGACTTTATTCTGCTCTTGAAAAACTGCAGCTTTAGCCCCATTATCGTTGCCAGCACCTGCTCCAAGCCTTGCATATGACTTACCATTTTGTTCTATTAATGCATTGATTTCGTTTCCAACAGATGAAATTGTAACCCATGGATTAGACGTATTTGCCCCTACATGCCGCGGCACAATCATGCTTGCTAAAAGTGTTGGCACAATCAACATACATGCAAGAAGGGTATTAAAAACTCTCTTGAAATGCTTATTTTCCAATTCTTTTCCTCCCTTGAATTTAAAATTTTGGTTAAAGACGATACCTGCACATTAATTTTTAAATAAACAAAAACCTGAAAGGCACCGCTTTCACTTATGTTTAGAATAGTTTTTTTAAAGTGCCTACACAATAAAGATATTGTTTCTTTTTTTAGGTATATTGTCTTTTTAAAAACGCTTACAATACAAAGATATTGTTAGCTTTTTCAAGTGTATTTTTTGGCAAAACCCCACTAAAATTCAATTAGTTTGATTGTACATGGCTATTAGTACTTACCATTTTCTTTATATATAAAGGGTCCCCATATACCTTTACCCGAAGCTATAGTTACTACTGCCCTTGCTGTTCTCGATTTTCATTCTAGGGTTTTCACCATGTTGGACACACTAAAAAAAGAGCAGACGAATGTCTGCTCTTAATTTGTCATTCCGTTTAAAAATTGATTCTGATGCAATTATCACTTAAAGCTAGAAAGAAATAAAGGACATATAGAAGGAAAGATATCGTACTAACTTTGAAGATCCGCTGTTTGTTTTACTTTAGCAAACCATGAGTTGGCTGTCTCTTTCAACACGAGATTTAGTTCTTCAGCGTTCCTTTTACCAGTATCTTTTAACCAATCACGACCTGCTTGTTCACCGCTTATAGCAAAAGGTGCCACACCGTCCTTCCAGGTTGCCCGACCACATAACACTCCGTTAAAGGTAGAACCGGATTCTTTAGCAAATTTCAATGTTTCTTGGAATAATTTAGCACTTACACCTGCACTTAAGAAGATAAACGGCAGCTCAGTTACTTCACTTTGTTCTTTGAAAAAAGAAGCAGCTTCTTCTTTTCTGTAAACGAATTCACCTGTCGTATACCCTTCCACAAAATTCATATCCACCGGAACCTCTACTTTTAAAACATCTACTTGGTATTGAGATTTCGAGAACTCCTTCATAGCCTCAATCACTTTATGTGGTTTTATTTTTGCGTACTCTTTACTTTTCGCATCATCATTTTCAGCATCATAAGTAACAATCTCCAAGAAAAATGGAATATCTTCAGCAGCACACTCAGATCCGATACGTTCCATATAGACATGTTTATAGTTATTAATTTTTTCATCTTCATCGAAATCATAGTAGAGTAAGAATTTAATAGCATCGGCACCTGCTGCCTTTAATCGTTTCACTGACCATTCCGATAATAAATCTGGTAACCGTCCTACTTCTGACGCATCGTATCCGGTTTTTTCATACGCTACTATTAAGCCTGATTCTTTATGTCGGACCTTTGCCGCTGGCAGTCCGTATTCCGGGTCCAAAAGAATTGCTGTTGCAAATGGTGTTAATTCCTCAGAAACCAATTCTTTGAAACGGATAATGCCCTCATCTCCAACATGACTTGCACCGCCAGACGCAATCATTTTTTTCAATGAACCGCGTTGATCAATAGCCAATGCTCCAATTATGCCATTTTCAGCAGATAAACGTTTTAGAGCTTCCAATTTATTCTTGGTTAGTTCTAACATCAACATTCTCCTCTACTAATCTATTTTTTCAATTTTAATGAGATCAAAGTATTGTTTAAACTTATTTATATTAATATAACCAGTACCAACTTCCATCGTATTTAATATTCCTGTAGTCATCGCCGTTTTAAGAACAGTCTCAACCGTTTGATTTTGATATAATGCCACAGCTAGCCCTGCAACTGTCGCATCACCAGATCCAACCGGATTGACCACTTCTATTTTTGGAACCGTAACTTGGTAATAGTCCTCACCATTCCTGACAAAGGCACCTTCACTACCCAATGACACGATAATCCACTCAATTCCAGTAAATAGTTCATGGTTTAATGCTTGCTTCAAATCTATGATTCCCATTTCCATGTTAATGCCCAACAACTGAGATAATTCTGCTTTATTTGGTTTGATGGCAAATGGTTTTTCTTTATGCACCAAGGCGTTTTTCAAAGATTTCCCTGATGAATCTATAATCACTGGAATTCCATTGTTATTACAGATTTCTAACATTTGATAATAAAAGTTAGTCGGTAACCCTTTCGGCAAACTACCTGAAATTGTCACAAGTGAAGCTGTTGTAAGCAAACATTCAAATTTTTCTAAAAAAGTTATCCCTTCTTCATTGGATAATGTCGGCCCTGATTCTAAAATCTCTGTTTGCATCCCTTCATGAAGAATGGCAATACAATTTCTTGATTCTTTTTTAATTTTTAAAAAGTCATTTGGAATATTGTTTTTATTTAATTCTTGAATAATGTATTCGCCAATCGTACCACCAATCACACCTGTCGCTAGAACAGCTTCTTCCATTTGAGCAATCACTCGCGCCACATTCAATCCCTTTCCACCAGCAGTTTTGTGAACTGTTTCCACACGGTTAACAACATCTAACTTTAATTCATGAGTCGAATAGGAAATATCGACAGATGGATTCATGGTGACAGATAAAATCATTTGAAATCCCTCTTTCAGAAAAATATTTAAGCTTGAAAACGGCACACACCATCAAGATAGGTAGCTGCTAAATCCATCGCTGGCGTCAGTACTATAAAGTCAGCAGCATACCCCTCAGCGATTTTCCCACATTCGCCATCTAGTTGAATACTTTTAGCTGGTGCAGTACTCGCCATGTAAATTGCTTGCTCGGGCGCGGCAATTCCCCAATCGACGACATTTTTGACAGCATCTTTTAATTGCAAAATGCTACCTGCTAAACTTCCGCTTTCCAAACGAGCCATCCCACCTTTTACTTTCACAGGAAATTCTCCAAGTTGATACGTTCCTTCAGTCATACCTCCGGCCATCATACAATCGGATACCATTACAACCTCTTCTCTGCCACGGACATTCATTAAAATATTTAAAGCAACAGGATGAACATGATGTCCATCACATATGATTTCGGTAAAAACATCTTTTAAATTCATGGCTGCTCCAACCATCCCTGGCTCACGATGGTGCAGCGGACTCATACCATTGAAAGTATGAACAAAAACGGATGCGCCTTTTTCACTAGCTTGCTTGGCTTCTTCATAAGTTGCATCACTATGGGCCAATGCTACTATAATCTCTTCTCCTACAGCATATTCAATGAATTCCGCTGCTCCTTTTCTTTCAGGTGCAATCGCAATTTTTTTAATAGAATCATTTGATAATTTCTGCCAACCTTTCAACATATCAACTGATGGGTCACAAAAATATTTCGTGTTTTGTGCTCCTTTATGCTTTTCAGTAAAAAACGGCCCTTCTAAAAAGATCCCTTTAATTTTTGCGCCCTGTACTTTCTTGTAATTGGCACCAATCATTTCAACGACATTATTCAACGATTCTATTGAGGATGTTAAAGTTGTCGGTAAAAAGGATGTAACGCCGCAAGAAAGGAGTCCTACCGATATTTGATTTAGTCCTTCAAAATTATTGTCCATAACGTCGTGATTTCTAAAACCATGAATATGTGTATCCACTAGACCAGGAGCAATCCAATATCCTGCATAATCAATGATTTCTTCCACTTCTTCTGGCCTGTTCTCTAAAAAGATACCGAATTTTCCATCTTTTATCTCCAAAAAACCAGGACCTACGACCTTCCCCTCAAGAAAAAACTTATCTGCAAAGATAAAAATAGACATGTATGTTTCCCCTACCCTAGTTACTCATATTCGTAGATAGTAACACCTTTAACGACACGGTTCACCGTTCCTGTCGGTGAAGGTGTATCTGGTGTATTACCTACTTTCACGGAGGCTAACAGTGATATTGTTTGCCCAATCATAACAAAAGGTAATGCTAAGTAAGCATCTGGTACAGACTGTGCCTCGCTACCAAATACAAACCTATTCCCAGCGTAATTCGTTTCTCCATTAACCTCGATGGCACATATATAGCTGGCAATGTTGTCTTGTTGCATTTCGTTTAACATATCTAAATCATATTGACGTGTATACGGATTGTTAGAAACAAACACAAAAACTAATGATTTTTCGTTTACAAATGATTTTGGACCGTGCCGGAATCCTAGTGGTGAATCAAAAGCGGTGACAATTTTTCCAGCTGTCAGTTCTAATATTTTTAATTGTGATTCTTTCGCTAAACCTTCTAAACTACCAGAACCTAAGTAAATAATTCGGTCAAAATGCAAATCTACTATCTTTTGGATAGCGTCTTCTCTTTGAATGACACTTTCACCCATTTGATAAATTTCTTTCACTATCTTTGATTTTTCTTCAGTCGATATAGAATCAAAAACAAGTAATGCCGTTAACGCCATGCAAGTATAACTCCCTGTCATTGCAAAACCATGGTCATTTGATTTTTCGGGCATCAATAGCAATAAGTTTTTGTCATTATTCACAGCCTGTTTAGCTAATTTTCCATCTTTCGCACAAGTAATTGTTATTTGATACAAATCGCTTACTATTTGCTCAGCTAATTGTACGGAAGCGACACTTTCTGGGCTGTTCCCGCTTCTAGCAAATGAAACGAGTAAGGTTGGAAAATCCTTTTTGAAAAATTGGTAAGGATTTGAAACTAACGTAGTTGTCGGGATACTTAGTACTTCCCACTGTTGTTCATCTACTTTTTCTATTACATAAGGTGTGACTGTATCACCGACATAAGCAGACGTTCCAGCGCCTGTAAAAATAACTCGAACCCGATTATGTTTCGTTACTATTTTTTGCAAAAACGCAGCAATTCTCTCGCTCTTCTCCATATACAAAGCAAAGGTTTCAATCCATAAATCAGGCTGCCGTCTTATTTCCGCCGTTGTTATCGATGCGCCTAACGAAACTAATTTTTCTTGACTTAATGTAAACATATTCGTCACTCCTCTACCTATTTGCCATCATTCTCTCCATAAAAGAAAAGAAGACCAGCACCGCCTCATTACATACCTTCAAATACTCGTAATCCCGCACCAACAACTCCATTATTTTGTGCCAATGTACTGATGCTCATCTGCTCCAAAAGATGTTGTTGCTCAGGAAGCTGAAAACTCTTTAGCTTCACTTTGATCAACTCCAGTAGAAATGGATTTTTCACAATGACACTGCCACCAAAAACCATTCTATGTGGATCTAATAAACAGGAAATCTTATAAAGACCTTGAGCTAAATAATCAGTTACCTCATTGATAATGGACTGATATTCTGGTACCCCATTTATATAACTAGCAAAAACATCTTTTGTTGAAATCGTACCTACCTGTAAATCTCTTTCGGCTATTCTCTGGATCCCTGGCCCAGCAGCAATTTTTTCTAATCGTTCATTGCCCCCTCTCGTGAGGACAGGAATCAAACCCAGTTCTCCAGCAAATCCTGCCCCCCTAAAAAATGAGCCTCTATGAATGATAGAACAAGATATTCCCGTACTTATAGTCACGTAGACAAAGGTTTTATCCTCTTTTACATGTGTTGCTCTCCATTCAGCATAAGCCGCCATATAGACATCATTGTCAATCTTAATCCGCTGAATACCAAATTGCTCTTGCAAACGGACCGAAATAGGAAACTGCCTCCAAGGTAAATTGTTTTGAAAAACGGCAATTCCCTTCTCGAAATCTACTTTTCCCGGTACCCCAACTCCAATACCCTCGATATCAGCGATGGAAATCGATGATTTTCTGAGAACTTGCTCCATAGCTTCTACAACTTTACCAAACATTTTTTCTCGATCTGAAGGATCGCTTTTTATTTCCGCACGTTCAAGCAGCTCGCCCGTCTCCGAAATGACTCCCGCCGCAATCTTCGTTCCCCCAATATCAATGCCGACTGCCTTTTTCATTTGTCCGCACCCCTAGGTTTATATTTGAAGTATTGAGTAATTTTCTATCATTGTTATCGTTGAACATATATGTGTGATTCCTTGATCAATTCACTTGTCCTGATTGATTTATACATATTTCCGATTGTAGTCATAAAGTAGCCCTAAGAGACCAGCTAATCCAATCAACATCATACCTAATTCAAATTTACCAGCTGTCTTTTGGTAGATGATAATTAAAGACAGGCATACGATAAACACAACAATTTTAATAACGAATACGATATTAGCCTTCATTTGAAAAATCCTCCCACCTGATTTCACTAGGTGCCAACGTCACTTCTATCCTGTTTCCTTGTCCATCGTAGACAAACGTCATTTGTTCGACCATCGAATTGTTAACAATCGCCATTTTTCGGATGGATGGATATGCATGAACTTCACAATAAATGTTGCTCGCATGATACTTTTGAAATTCTTCTTCTTTATGGGCAGCATAGTATAACGCACGCATCAGCAGACGTGTATTTTCTTCGCTGTATGGAAGCCCTGCTATATAGACAGCTCTGCCTTCTCCAAACGGATGAGCAGAAAGATGAACTTCTCCATTTGAATATTCGATTATTTCGGTTTCTTCTGATAACGCATAAATATTTTTCATTCCTTCACCAAAATTAAATTGGGTGCTGTCAGCAGAAATAAAGTGATTTTCAACAGGATTAATAAAATATTTATCTGTTGATAAGCTGAATCCGAGTTCCTTGTCAACGCCTAAGACATTTGCCAATTGAAAATAATGTCCTTCATGCTGATAAGCTGTAGGTTCCCCAATACCTATGAATCCTCCGCCATTATACATCCAAGCTCTGATTGTAGTGACTAACTTTTCATTAATCCAATTAGCCCCCCCTGAAAAAGCTGTGCCCACATCTCCGGCATTAATGATTACATCAATATCCTCTGGTATCCCATCATTCATGACATCATCAAAACTAATGAACGAAACCTCCACGGCAGCCCCACTCAAGGACTCTAAAACGCCTAAATAAGAATAAATTTGTTTATACCATAGTGCATGAGCAACCATATGTGTTTGCCAAGTTCTCAACTTGCCCCAAGAATTCAAAATCGCAACTTTAAGACCGCTATATGGTTTCACACCTTTGATTGTGTCATGAATTTCACGAAATTCCTCAGTAACTTTTTCAATATAGGAGATGAATTCTGGAAATTGATACGCTAGACTTAAATACCCCCCATATCCGATACGATCAACAGGATTACGCAGTATAGCTCTACGCGCCGTTAGCCAATTTTCATTCGCTTCAATCGTCGGGTTGTTACCTTCGTAAAAAGTATCTGGAAAGAAATAAGGTAAGAACCGCCCTTCCGTATATCGAACATGTGGTATATCTGCAATCATACGCAATGTGGCTCCACCGCCCACACTGCCTACAACTGCATCCAATCCGATATTTTTAAAGTATTTTCCATATGGTTCTGTACCAATCCAGTTATCACCAAGGAACATCATTGCTTCTTTTCCACTTTCATGGACAATATCCACAAGTTTCTTTGCTTCTTCAGCAACGAACTTATGAACAAAATCTATATAATCTAAAAAAGCTGGGGTTGGAATTCGAAACGAAGTATTATAATAACCTTGATCAACAATATCCTCTGGTCTTAAGCGATAGCCTTTTTCTTTTTGAAAAGCATCCAAAGCAGCAACTGAAACACTAGCACCATATCCGAACCAATCGACAAACTTCTCTTTGCCAAGATTATTGAATACAAGGGTAAAATGATAGAAAAACGTTGTAAACCTGACCACATCTGTATCCGGATTTTCTGTCAGCCATTGTTTTAAATAGGTTTTCATAAATTCATTAGAATGTGGCTGCCTGACATCAAAAGGAATATCATGTGGCTTATCTCCCCAATTATTAGTAATATGATTGTACATTTGGGTTGGATCCCAAATCGCATAGACTAGGAATGAAACCGTATATTCATGCCAAGGAATCGCCTTCGTAATCAAAACACGATTTTGATCTTCGTTTACTTCCCAATCATTAACGTCAACAACTTCTCCTGTTGTCCGATCAATAACCTCCCAGTATTTTTTTGGACTGTGAACGTAATCCGGTTTTAATTGTTCCTCAAAGTAGCCTTTCATAAAATCAATTTCGAGGGTGTCAGTAATCGCAGTATTGAACAAGCTCATTAAATAAAGTTGCTGGCATTCATCCATATGCTTCTCTGCGAACTCATTGTGAGCTCGAGCAACAAAATAGGTCGTATAAATTTTCGCATCCAATTGTTTAATATCATTATCTAGTTTCGTTCCATCACTATCGCGAATCGCATCCGCACCCCATCGTTCCATTAATTCTTTCGTTTCCTTAAGAAAATTTTCTTCACTCGGTAAAGTAACTCGACCTGTTTTCCTTTTCATGTAAATCCTCCTCTAATCCTTTAAACCACCAAGGGTCATTCCTTGTGTTAATTTTTTTTGAACAATGATATATAAAATCAAAGTTGGCAGCATGACAAGAACCATTCCTGCATACATTTGACCATAGTTTGCAGCAGATTTTTGAGCTGCCATCAAGTTCATTAACCCAACAGGTAACGTCTTATTCGGCCCTGGAATTAATGTTAAAGCTATAATGTATTCGTTCCAAAAGGCAAGAAAATTAAATAAAATGACGGCAATAATACTTGGACGAGCTATCGGAATCATAACTGAAATCATTGTTTTGAAATATCCGGCACCATCGACCAACGCCGCTTCCTCATACGTGGATGGAAGCGATTGAAAAAAACTAGACAGCAAGTAAATCGTGAATGGTAACGCCGTCGCCGCATATACCACAGCTAAAATAAATAAATTGTCTAATAGCAATCCATCACCTAGTTGGCCTCGTAAAAAGTTATCTCCGTCCAATAACATCAAGAAAATTGGCACAACAATGTAGTTCACATTGATGAATAATCCAGCTTTAAAAAAAGTATTTATTAATTTACTTCCTCTAAAGGTATATCTTGCCAACACATAAGCTGCTGGTAAAGCCACAATCAATAAAATAAGAAGGGCCAACGCAGTTACCATGACTGAATTCAACATATAGGTACCCATGTTTGCCTTTTGGAAAGCATCGATAAAGTTTTGAAAATAGAAACTTTTCGGCATGGCCCAAGGGCTTCCATAAAACTCCGAATTTTGCTTCACTGAGGCTAAGAAAACCCATGCAACAGGAATAACAATTGAAATTGCTAACGTAATAAGTGCTACGTAGATAAAGCAGCGATACATTGCTTCTGTAGTCATTCCTTTTTGTGTTTTCATTGTTTTTGGGGCTGGATAAGCTGATTCTACAGTCACTTCTTTTTGTGTTTCTATCGTTTTTGGATCTCGATAAGCTGTTTCTGTAGTCATTCTTTTTTGTGTTTCCATCGTTTTTGGACCTCCTTAATACTCCAACACTTCCCTTTTAGTAACACCACTGATAATTGCAGATAATGCGAATGAGAATAAGAAAATGACCACCCCAATAGCCATACCGTAACCGTAAGAAGAATTCGTGTAAGCCTGCTTATACATGTAGCTTAAAAACACTTCCGTCGATCCATCAGGTCCGCCGCCAGTCATTGCTTGAACGAGAAGAAAACTTAAATTAATCGTACTAATAACGAAGAAAGTTAACGTCGTCCGAATGTTGTTCCAAATTAACGGTAAAGTAATACTAAAAAATTGTCTGAACCGTCCAGCACCTTCCAAAGCAGATGCTTCATAAAAACTTTCCGGGATACTTGCCATTGCCGCCATATACATGACCATATAGTAGCCAATTGCTTGCCAAATGAGCGCCCCGCCAATGCTGTAAATGGCAATTTTCTGATTTCCGAGCCACATCTTTTGTAGGTGTTCCAGGTTAAATAAAGCAAGTAAATTATTTAACAACCCTGTAGTTGGGTCATAAACTGCAGAGAATATTCCCGCGATAACTACAACCGATAAAATATTAGGGATATAAAAAATAATTCGAAAGAAGCTTTTTCCTTTTATTTTTTCTCTTGTTAACAAAGTGGCAAACAAGATCGCCATCACCATCGTGATGAGTGTGACGATAACAATCAAAACTATACTGTTTTGGAGAGACCGAAAGAAGTTCATATCATTCCATAAAATCTTGAAGTTTTCGAGCCCAACAAATACCTTATTATTAGAAAATCCTCCCCACTTATATAAGGACATCCTGAATACCTCAATCGTAGGAACAATCATAAAAATGGCTAACAGGATTAGTGCTGGTGCAGTACAAACAAAAATAAAAATTCTTTTTTCTGTCGTCTTATTCATGCCATCACCTCAATTAATAAGTACAACGGTGAGACTAGGCGACTCACCATTGTACATAGTGAAAACGAATTTATTTTAATGCAGACCGTAATTGGTCACTCACTTTTTCAACAGAGCTTTGCCAATCTTTCACCTTTTTATCACCAGAAACAACACTGTCAATCGTTCTAAATAATGTATCTGGCATACTTACACCTTCAACAGCTTTCGTTGCAGCAAATCCACCTATTCCCACTTTCACTCCATTATCATAGATACTATAGAATGATTTATTTTCACCTGTCAGTTTATTAGAAAGACCTTTAATAGGCTGGATCGCACTCGACTCAGCAAAAATTTCAGCTGCCTTATCCGAATAAACAAACGTCATGAAGTCTTTAGCAAGTTGTTTATTTTTAGCTGCCGATGGAATCCACATTTGTTCAAAGAAAGTAAATGCATAACGGTCCCTATTAGCATCAAGTGTTGGTAAAGCCATCATGCCCCATTCAAACCCTTTAGATCGAGGAGCTTCTTTCATTTCACCAACTACCCACGTACCATTTGGCATAAACAAAGCTTTGTTATCGAGAATCAACTGTTGATTTTTCTTGTAGTCTTTATCATTTGCATTCGCAACAGTAGTTGGTTCTGTATATTTTGCTAATTTTCCGATAATTTCAAAAGATTTTGTTGCTTCAGAAGTTACCCAAACACCATCTGTATATTTCATAGCTTTATTAAATAACTCAGGCCCGCCCACCCCTAGTAGTAAAGAATAGAAGAATGTATCAAAGTAGCCTGTAGTAGGATAAGTAAATAATGAAATCCCTTCTGCTTTCGCTTTATCTCCTAAAGCCCACATTTCGTCCCAAGTCTTCGGCACTTCCCAACCTTTTTCTTTTAATAAACTAGCATTATAAAATAATCCAGTTGGACTATAGAACATCGGTGCCATATAAATTTTACCGTCATTATAAGGATTAGTTGCAGGTGTACCAGTAAGCCCTGGTACTAACTTATCTTTGACTTTAACATCTTCACCATAAACATTTTTATCAAAAACATCAGTAATGTCTTCTAATGCTTTATCTTTAATCAAAGTTTCTGTTAGCGCCTGTTTTCTCCCAGTTGCCAACAACACAACATCCGGATACTTTCCTGCTTTCATATTTGAGCCTATGACATCCTCAAGATTTTTGTCCACTGTCAATTTAACATCAACTTTTGGATTAGCAGCTTCATATGCGTCAATCACTTTGTTCCACATCTCTTTACCATAAGCCGATTCAAGTGTTGCCACATGAAGGGTTTGTTTTTCACTGGAGCCTTTACCATCCTTAGCGTTATCAACTTTTGTAGTATTACTTTGGCAAGCTATTAAACTAAAAGATAACAAAGCTGTCATTCCAGACAACAATAACTTTTTTTTCATCTTTATCTTACCCCCATCTCCTAATCTTCCTTTCATAATTAAAGAATACAAAATAGATAACGCTTTCACAATAAACATCTTGTTCTGTTTTTTAGATATCTTGCTTTTTACTGAATATCCCACTAAAATCTTTATAAAATAGATAAAAATTCTAAGAAGGAGGGATTCATTTGTCCAATGAAGTATATGAGATTCCACAATTTCAACGAAACCATCTTCCAGTAAAACTTCTTTATATAACAAAATCAAAATACGATAAAGATTGGCATAGTACCATTCATGCTCACCACTTTACAGAGCTATTGTATATTACTAAGGGCAAAGGCACTTTTATATTTTACAAAGAAGAAATCCCTGTTCAAGAACACAATTTGATTATCGTCAATCCAAATATCGAACACACGGAAAAGTCTGATACAAATCATCCACTCGAATATATTGCACTTGGTATTCAAGGCCTGTCCTTTTCATCCATAGAAAATCCTAGTCCTGTCACTATTCATAACTATAAACAGGATCAAAAAAACTTCCTCTTCTACCTTCAGCAATTGGTCGAAGAAGTGGAAAACCATCAAGAAGATTATGATTTAATTATACAAAATATTCTGGAAATTTTATTACTTAAGATGATGCGAAAAAAATCTTTTAATGTAGAGAAAACATCTACTCAAAAAATTAATAAAGATATTGAATTTATTAAAAACTATATTAAGCAGCATTTTCACGAAAATATCAGCCTAGATACATTAGCAAGCATTAGTCATATTAATAAATATTATCTATCCCATTCCTTTAGAAAATTCGTCGGTGTGTCGCCTATTGAATATTTAATTCAAACTCGTATTAGAGAAAGTAAAATTTTGTTAGAAACTACTAACTATTCGATTTCTAATATTTCAACCATTACCGGTTTTTCTTCACAATCATTCTTTGCACAATCATTTAAACGAGAAACGAATCTATCTCCTTCACAATACAGAAACGCTATAAATTCTAGCAAAAACAAACTAGATTCTAGTGCAAAAATTTAAAGATAAATGCAATGAATCTATACTTCTTTAATATATTGTTACTACTATTTTGGAAAGAGAGTGTTCCTATGATTCAACAATTAAAAACATATTATGGTGAGGATATAAAAATCAATGAAGCTGTGTTGTCAAAAGATTATAGCTGGTTTTTAGTTGAAGGAAATAAAGTCGGGATTCGAAAAATTCGATTACATCAAAAGGAACATCAATTGCTTTCATCCATCTTAACACCCATTCATGCTGATACATTTTATAAAACGGAAAAAGAAAAATCATGGTACGAAGCATTATACAGAAATAACAATATCCCTATACGATCAGTTCGTTTTTTACACTTCTTCACAACACAATCTATTGTAGAAAGAGAAGAATTTCAAGATGCTTTACAGTCTATGTTTTCTTTTACTACTACAATGTTATGGGAAACTTCGCAAGCCGGTGTCCTCATCTTAGAAGAAAACATAACGGAATCTGTATTGCAAACAGCCTTAGATACACTAGAAACAGATTTTTTTATATCCCTATCTTTCTTTGTTGGAAGACGTTATTCGCAAACAACTGAATTTACTTACCTGTATCAATGGGAACGAACATTATTTTCTGTTCTTTCTCCCTATTTATCAAAAAAAATTACATACATTGAACAACTTCTCCCTTATCAATTAATGATTTCATTACCAAAAGAAGAAAGAAAAAAATACACGAATCAATTATTAGAAAATATTTCAAAAGATAAAGAACTAATAGATAGCGTTAAAGTATTCTTCCAGTGTAACTTAAATGTCTCTCTTGCAGCTAAGCAATTATATTTACATCGTAATACTTTGCAGTATCGAATTGATAAATTCATTGAAAAAACAGGGATTAATATAAAAACCTTTGAGGGTGCAGTAGCAGTTTATATGGCGTTTCTTTCTTTAGATATCTCGTGAAAGACGATACAATATTCATTTCTCTTATATCATCATCGTTTTATAGTCTCTTGTGTGACTGGGAAACTCTATAAACTTATTTTTCTACGAGAAAAGAATACTTTCTTCCCATATCTATAGATGAACTTAAGTTCTACAGGAGCTTTCTCGTATCTTAAATGTGTAAACTTGCATAAAAGCTCCTCATTCTTTTGTGCACAATGCCAATTTACTTACGCCTTTAATAATCTTATAATTCTATCAATTACAAAAAGGAGTGGATATTTATGGCCGAACTTGTATTAGATCATATTTTTAAAGTTTATGATAATAAAATCACTGCCGTTTCTGACTTTAATTTACATATTAAAGATAAAGAGTTTATTGTATTTGTCGGTCCTTCTGGGTGCGGAAAATCAACAACTCTACGTATGATTGCAGGGCTAGAAGACATTTCTGATGGTTCGTTTTATATTGATGGGGATCGTATGAATGATGTCGCTCCAAAAGATCGCAACATTGCGATGGTATTTCAAAATTACGCACTCTATCCGCATATGACTGTGTATGATAATATGGCGTTTGGCTTAAAGTTACGCAAACTTCCAAAAGATGAAATTAATCGCCGGGTAACGGAGGCGGCAAAAATCTTAGGGCTAGAAGATTACTTACAACGAAAACCAAAGGCATTATCAGGTGGACAACGCCAACGGGTTGCACTAGGAAGAGCTATAGTCCGGGATGCAAAAGTATTTTTAATGGACGAGCCTCTATCGAATTTAGACGCAAAATTACGCGTAAGTATGCGTTCAGAAATTTCTAAACTTCACCGCCGTTTAAATACGACCACTATATATGTGACACATGATCAAACAGAGGCAATGACAATGGCATCACGCCTTGTTGTTATGAAGGATGGGCTCATCCAGCAAGTTGGAACTCCAAAAGAAGTATATGATACTCCTGAGAACATATTTGTTGGCGGATTCATTGGTTCTCCAGCTATGAATTTCTTTACCGGGACATTACAAGATAGCTATTTTCACATGGAAAATATACGCTTCAAAGTACCAGATGGTCAACTAAAGACATTAAAGCAAAAAGGGTATAATGGAAAAAAAATCATACTCGGTATTCGTCCTGAAGACATTCATGATGAACCTATCGTTCTTCAATCTTCTCCTGAATCCACAGTCGAAATTACAGTAGAAGTTGCTGAATTATTAGGTGCTGAAACGATGATTCATGGAAAACTTTCAAACCAAAACTTTATTGCGCGAATTAACGCTCGTTCCGAGATTAAAACTAACGATACACTCCCATTAGCTTTTAGTTTAGCGAAAGCACACTTTTTCGATATCACTACTGAACAACGTATACGTAATAATTGACGAATGTCTTTTAAAAAATCCGGATAGAATTGTCCCGTAAGTAAATTAATCTTTTCCTTTTTAATGTATGCATAACTTCTACTTCAAAAAAAATAGATGTAGCTGCGACAAACATTTCTTGAAAAAGAATGCAAGACTAGATTTCCCGTTACATGCGACAGAATCATACTAAAAAACATCTCATATGAATATGAAATGTTTTTTAGTATTTTCTATTCTTTTAATAAATCTAATAAACCATTCCCTTCAGATGTACGTTCATATCCTAAAGGTACAGTTCTTTTAATAAGTTGTGCATATATTTCTGGTTCTGATAACTTTCTACCATATTCCCTTTCACACTGCTTTATGAGCAATGCCAGCGCTCCAGCGACATGCGGTGTGGCCATAGAAGTTCCACTTAATACCGCATATTTCCCCTCAGGATACGTAGATAATATTCCATCGCCTGGTGCCACTAAATCAATTTCTTGATTTGAATTACTAAAACATGCGATTTTCCGCTCTAAATTGACGGCACCGACTTCAATTACTTCTGAGTATGCACCTGGGAAATCTAGTTCCTCCGTATTATCATTACAATCTCCATTATTCCCAGCAGCACATACGACGAGAACATCTTGCTTTACCGCATTTTGAATTGCTTCATGTAATTCCGGAACATCTTGTGGGCCACCAAGTGACATGGAAATGACTCTAACTCTTTCTTTATTAGGCCCTCTCCAATTTACAGCATAATGAATTGCCTCAATAATTTGCTCATAACTTCCAGAACCATCTCCTGCTAAAACCTTTAACACTAACATTTTAGCGAGTGGTGCGACCCCTAAAACACCGACACCATTTTCAGTCGCTGCAATTGTCCCAGCTACATGAGTACCGTGTCCGTTATTATCAAGATATATATTTGGATCTCCTTCGTAATCTTTCGTGAAATTTCTTCCACCGATAATACGATCCTTTAAATCTATATGATTCATATCACACCCTGTATCTAATACGGCAACAACAATATCTTTTCCTTTTGCACTCTTCTCCCATACTTGTGGAGCATGAATGAGTTGTACACCTGGTGGAATTTCATTTACTTGTTCAACTACCTTATCTACTGTAAAAGGAATCAATTGTATACCTTTTTGTTTATTCGCTGTACTACTGTTCATCGTAATCCCTCCTGAAAATATATTATTTTCATTTCAGACCACTTTTGAAAACACTTACATGTAACATTCGTTTTAGTTGTTTCGTTTTCCTTCCTTAAAAATATTTCTCAATAAGGCTTACGAAATTTATACTACTCTTTTATTTATCTCGTAATTTGTAGACATTAAAAATCCGATTGGTACAACCAATAACCAAAATAAAAGGACCACTAAATTGGTCCTTTTATTGTCTTTCAAGAATGATATGAAATTTTTAAAATAATATAAATTAAGACTAAGCCTCACTCTTGTTTAAAAACTTCTCTATTTCTTTTATTAAATATTTCGCTCCATCTATACTAACAGTAATGTTTCCATTTGCTAATGATATGTTTTGATTTGAAACATCACCTGTTATTTGACAAGCATTGTAAGGTTGATATTTTTGTAAAATGACTTTGTCTTCTTCTACGAAAATTTCAAGCGGTGATTTAATTTGTATTCCCAATACATCACGTAATTCTTTAGGAATTACAATTCGTCCTAATTCGTCTACTTTTCGAATAACTCCTGTTGCTTTCATATTACTTCCTCCCTTACTATTTATTAATTTTTTCACCTCGCTTTTTCCATTTTATCACTTTTTGGTAATACCTGCCTCTTTTTAGAAAATTTTGTACTCAAGTTAAAAAAACACATTTAACGAATACGTAA
Organism: Bacillus sp. FDAARGOS_527; assembly: GCF_003812125.1. NCBI lineage: Bacteria > Bacillati > Bacillota > Bacilli > Caryophanales > Bacillaceae > Bacillus > Bacillus sp. FDAARGOS_527. The sequence goes on along the minus strand of NZ_CP033795.1, from coordinate 1,181,761 downwards.
TCTCTCTTTCAATTGTTTTAAATAACGAGATCGAATCAGTAAGAAATATACAACTTGAATTCCTACGAAAATACTTAATACAATCGCATTTTCTTTAAATAGTGAGTACTCAAACATCTGTCCGAGTGCAGTTAACGCTACTGCCCCATGTAATGTTGCAACACCTATTGGAACAAAGAATAAAAGCGCCAATCGAATTGTAACTACTTTCGATAATTCTCCACTTGTTAAGCCTACTTTTCGAATCATTTCAAACAAACGAGTATCATCCTCCAAGTCAGAAAACAAACGGAAATAAAGGAAGCTTCCTGCACATACGAAAAATACAATACCGATAAAGAAACCTACAAATAGAATTGGTCCTGCAATTTGTAAACTTTGGTTTTGTGCGTACTCTTCTGCACTAAACGTTGCATGTTCTTCATAAGGTTTCATCTGATGCGTTAGTTCTTTCCCAACCTCAATTTCATCTTTCGTTCCCTCTGTTTTGTATACATAATTTTTTTCCTCTTTAAATCCATCTTGTAATGCATCATACTGCTTGTTAGAGATTACATAAACGTTACCTCTTATTATTTTACTTAATGAAGACGTATTAATTTTTTTCACTTTTAAAGGTTCATTCAAATGTGGCAACGTAATTTCTTTTCTTTCTTTCATCGGTGGTCCTGGTATATCAACTGCCAAAAATAAAACTTCTTTTTTGGATCCCTCATGAAAGGGTTCTCCTGTTAACTTCGCATATTCCTTATAGTCTGATTCCTTTATAAACGTGGCGCTTCTTAACGACTGCTCCTCCGTTTTCTTCGTTGAAATATTAGTTTTTGAAGCTGCTATACTATGCTTCTTTAACCCTTCGTCAATCATCTTCAAATGCTGTGATTCATTACTATTTCCTTGCTTAGAATGATAGTGAAACGCAATTGGTCTCTCCATAACCGCCTTTGTCATTGATGTAAAGCCAACTAATGTACCTATTGCTGAAAATGCTACAGTTGAAATTATCGTTACAATAAAGAACATTCTTGCGTTATCTCTCATACGATAAGCTAAATCTGACAACGTAATAATATTTGTCTGTGTCCAATAAAAACGTTTACTTTTTTTACATAGTCTAATAATAAAAACACTCAACTGCTTGTACAGCAAATACGTACCAATAATGACTACCGTTGTAACAGGAATCATCATGATAAATACCATTGCACCGTGTGACATAAGCGCTCCTGCATATCCGGCACTAAGCAATATAACTGCTAATATAGAAGAAATAATGGATGCTTTCGGTTCCGGCTTCGCTTCTGCCGATCCTCTAAACAATTTCATAATTTTATTTTTTCGAATCATTCCTGCACTAAACAATGAAATGATCATAAATAATACGAAAAACATAATACTCGTTACAACAATGGCTTTCATTGGAATGTAATAAGGTAAGGAAATATCTAACTTTAATATCATTGGAGCTATAAATAGTAATATTCCGGAAAATAGCATTCCAGCAAGTATCCCAAAAATAATTGCCCCTATTCCAATCATAATATTTTCAAAAAAGATAAGACGCTTTAATTGATATTTCGTCATACCTAACATCATTAAAATTCCTAGTTCACGCTTTCTCGTTTTTAAAAACATTCCCATCGAATATAAAATAAAGAAAAATGTAAATAAGTAAATAATGGACTGTGCAAAAGACATACTTACGAACACATATCGTCCCAATTCTCCAGCACTTAATGCCGGATGAAACGCAAAAAACGAATAAACAAAAAAGGCCATAATAGCAAATGCACTACTTAAAAAATATGCTGAATATGTTCGTCTATTTCGCGTCACATTCCGATATGCGAGTTCTCTAATATTCATATTACTTCTCCGCCCTTCTACTAACTATGTTCTTATATTAGTAAAGTACGGAAATCCCTTCCATCGATTCAAATGACAAAAACCTTACATTATTGAAAGGTTTCAAAAAAATTGCTTAAACGATGCAGTTTCATTATAATGACTACATTCATATTCATACACACATCCTATTGTATATTCGTTAATTTTGCGAAATAATAAAGGATAGAAGTATGTACCAATATACATATAAACTTATTTACCGCTTTAATATGAATAGGAGGAAAACATAATGACATTGCAAGAACAGATTATGAAAGCATTACACGTTCAACCTGTAATTGATCCGAAAGCAGAAATCCGTAAACGTGTTGATTTCTTAAAAGATTATGTAAAAAAAACAGGTGCGAAAGGATTTGTACTTGGAATTAGTGGCGGACAAGACTCTACATTAGCTGGACGTTTAGCTCAGCTTGCAGTGGAGGAAATTCGTAATGAAGGTGGTAACGCAACGTTTATCGCCGTGCGCCTTCCTTATAAAGTGCAAAAAGACGAAGACGATGCACAATTAGCATTACAATTTATTCAAGCTGATCAATCTGTTGCATTTGATATCGCGTCAACAGTTGATGCTTTCTCAAATCAATACGAAAACTTATTAGGTGAATCATTAACAGATTTCAATAAAGGTAACGTGAAAGCACGTATCCGCATGGTTACACAATATGCAATCGGTGGACAAAACGGTCTCCTTGTTATCGGAACAGATCACGCTGCAGAAGCTGTCACAGGATTCTTTACAAAATTCGGAGATGGTGGTGCAGACCTATTACCATTAACGGGACTAACGAAACGTCAAGGACGTGCCTTATTACAAGAATTAGGTGCGGATGAGCGACTTTACTTAAAAATGCCAACAGCTGATTTATTAGATGAAAAACCAGGTCAAGCTGATGAAACAGAGTTAGGTATTACGTACGATCAACTTGATGACTATTTAGAAGGTAAAGCAGTTCCAACTGACGTTGCAGAAAAAATTGAAAAACGTTACACAGTGAGTGAGCATAAAAGACAAGTACCAGCATCAATGTTTGATGATTGGTGGAAGTAAGTAAAACATAAAAAAGAAGCTAATCTCATTTAGCTTCTTTTTTATATGTTAACGATATACCCCTACTCTTTTCTCCAATAAATCTTGCAGGCAATCTTCATGCTGTTTACAAAACAACGGTGGCATGTCGTCCAACGGGAAAAACTTCAAATCCAATGTTTCATTACCATCTACTTTTTTGTCGCCTCCAACTATTGAGCATGAAAAACACATCACAATTGACTGCGCCTTGTCTCCATTTGGATATGATTGAAAATATTTTGTATACACTCCAATAAGCTCATTTATTTCTACATCATACCCGGTTTCTTCTTTTATTTCTCGAATTGCAGTTTCCGCAGCCGATTCTCCTATCTCCATTGCGCCACCTGGAAAGCCCCAAGCGTTAAAGTCTCCTCTTTTTTGCAGTAATACTTCTCCTTCTTTATTAAATACACAACCACCGGCAAAGTTTAAGAAAACATAATCATGTCCTACTTTTTCACGTAATTCTTTTATATAATTGGCCATTCTCTTTCCCCTTTTCATACTTCTTCTATTGCTATTTCCTATCTTTTTCAAGCAATTCAATAATTCGATCTAGCTTCTGGTTCATATTAATCGCGTGGTGTTTCTTTGCAGCACTGCTTTGTAATACTCTTCTAATAAACAAAGTAAATGATAGGAAAAACAAAACGATAAGTCCGATTACTAAACAAGTATATATCAATGTAAATATATTACTTTCGAAGAAGTTCATTCAGCATTCACATCCTCTCCCAGTTATTTTATCACATAATTCCCAATATTTTAAAGTGGTAAACAAATATAAAAAGAGCACCTTTTTACAGATGCTCTTTTTCATTGCTTAATACGTAAATGTAATTGTCGCTAATGAATAATCTGCCATCGCACTATAAGGTGCTACTTGATAAGATACACGCTTTGCACCCTTTGGCCAATTTATTTCATTTAATACTTTCTTTATATCTTGCATCGTCCCATCCATAGACTGCTTATATCGCACTTCTACTTTTTCTGGTTTAGCTGCAAACTGTTGCTGTAGTTTTTTCTTAAATTCACTGTAATTTTCTGCCCCGTATTGTGCAGATAAATATTTTAAGTTTGTTTCTTTTAATATTTGTTCATATGCAGCAGTTTTTTGACTACCCGTTTTTATTTTGTTTGTTAATTCCCCAAAGTAACTTGTAGTTGCTGCTGGATATTTACTACGATCCCAATCGTGGTCTTTACTTAATTGTTCATCAGACATATTAAAATATGAATATGTTACGCGCCCAGCTTTATCTGGTACTGGATCATCGAATGTTGTATCAAGATGATACCATTTGTTTTCAATGTTCACTAAATTCCATGCGTGAGCTTGTCCATTTCCTGTACCTGTTACAATATGGTTTTGGATACCTGCTTCTTTTAGCAATTCATATGTTAATAACGTATATCCTTGGCAAACAGCAGAGCGATTCGCTAATGCTTCATATGCTGTATACGCTTGATAAGACTTATCATATGATACATGTTTTACAACGTAATCATGAATAGCTTTTACTTTCTCATGATCATCCATCCCTGATTTTACAATCGAGCCGATAATCGCTTTTGCCTGAGATTTTACATATTGTGTTTGCTCTTTCGATTCACGGTACTTCACTTGCAGTGTAAATGTATAGTTTCCTGGTAACCCTTTAATGGAATATCTAGTAGACGCTACATTATATTTTACATACTCATCTGCATCTACAATTTTATTAAACTCGCCATACAATTGATCCATAATACTTCTAGCATTTCTATCTTTTGTTTTATATGTGATTGTAATATTTTCTTCTCGATTATCAATCTGTTTTTTTAATTCTTTTTTGAAATCATTTAACAACTTTGTATCTGATTGCGATGTCGCTACAGTTTGATTTGTAGCTGCATAAGATACAGATGACGCGTGTAAGCCCCCCATTACTATAGTTGAACAAAGTGCGGCAGCTGTCACATACTTACTTGTCTTTCCCATCTCGTCACTCCTTACATTCTATAACTATACGAAAAAGTATCGTATAGTTTCAGAGTATACAATACTTTTTCGTATAGGTCATATGAGATTATGCATATTTAACATTGTAAAAGGGGTGTTCTTTTTACAAGAACAACCCTTTTCATTAACAAGTTTGTAATACACAACATGCATTTTCAAAACGTCGATTTTTCAAGTCTTCATTTCCTATACAGAAATAAAGCATCCCTAAATCTCCCCACATCATATTACAATTTTTAGTATCTGAATCAATTTGGAATAAAAGCGTCATTTGCTGCGGATCTATGTCCATATATTGTCCAGTCTCGTATAATACCTCATCTTGTACAGAAAATGGCTCACCAAATATTTGATGGTTATCATAGTTGTCTGGGATTAGCTCTTCAAGTAATTGCAAGAAACGGTCCGAATCAGCCTCATCTTCAATGAAAAGCTCTGGCAATTTATACGTTAATTCAAAAGTAATTGCACACTGGTTATAATTCGTTTGCAATTCATCTCCTCTTCGTAATTGCTCTACAGGAACATCATAATAAAGCACACGCCCCGCTCCAGTTGGATTCACATCTTCTTCAAAGTAATTTTCCACGGTAAAGAAATATAACATCCCCGTCTTAGGAAGATCGTGATTCATACCAATATTTTGTAAATCATTTAAATTAAATTGAGCGATAAACTGTAGCGGATTTCCTTTATGCGTTGGATATTCAAATGTAAATGGCAAGTCAGGAACCCCTCCCATTTTCGAACTACCTATCGCTACTGTTTCCTCCTGCTTTGGCACAACTTTCACACAAGGAAATACAGTGTTAATAAGTTCCTCTTTTAAATGCGTCAGCCCATATTTATCAATTAAAACTTCAATTTGTTTATTCATACATTCTCCTTATATTTACATACTTATTTGTATCATCGCACAAAAATTATACTCCATTCTTTGCAAAAACAACAAGCCTTCAAAAAAACGGGCTCATCCTCCATACGCGAACAAGTTAAAAAAAGCATAGTATACATTGTTCCTACAAACACGATAGTTCATTATTTCTTCCAGTACATTTTCCCCTCGTTCATTTTTATTTTTAATTTAAGGAGGAATTCCACATGGGTTACGGATATAGTTGCGGCGGTAGTTGTGGTGGATGTGGTTATGGAGGCTTCGCTTTATTAATCGTTTTATTTATCCTTCTAATCATCATCGGAGCTAGCTGTTGGGGCGGCTTTGTAGGCTGCTAGTAAATTTAAAAACTATTGTAAAAAAGCACGTATAATACGTGCTTTTTTGCCATTTTCAAATATTTTATGTGAAAGGAAGTATGACTTTATGAAGATTGATGGTGTTTTTGAAGGAGGCGGTGTACGCGGAATTGCGCATGTAGGGGCAATTTGCGCGTTAGCTGAAAAAGGCTATGAATGGGAACGTGTAGCTGGAACATCAGCTGGTTCGATTATCGCTGCGCTCCTAGCAGCAGGATACTCTTGCTCAGAGCTAAAAACGATTATAACAAATATTGATTATGATAAATTTACGAAGAGAACCTTTATTGACAGAATCCCGTTTATTGGAAAAGGATTAAGCGCATGGACTACTCTTGGTATTTACTCTAATATTTTTATAGAAGAATGGATTGAAGAATTACTTCGAAAAAAAGGAGTTCATTTATTTACAGATTTACCTGATTTAAATAAGCTTAAAATTATCGCTTCTGATATAAGTAATGGTAAAATGGTTATCTTTCCTGATGACTTACCGAACTACGGATTTTTAAATTATCGCTTCTCTATTGCGAAGGCTGTACGAATGAGTAGTACAATCCCCTTCTTTTTTGAACCGGTAAAATGGAGAACCCCAAAATGGAAGCAGCCTTGTTATATGGTTGATGGAGGAATTTTAAGCAATTATCCAATTTGGATTTTCGACTCCCCTACCTCTCCCCGCTGGCCGACTTTTGGGTTTCATTTCGTAAAAGATGAGATTCAAGCTGACCCAGCCCACTACAACGAGCCTATCTCCATGTTCAAAGGACTTTTTAAAACAATGATGCAAGCCCATGATTTACGTCATTTAGACAAGGAATCAAAAGCAAGAACAATTACAATCCCAACAGGATCCATTACTAGTACAAACTTTGAGTTAACAATGGAAGAAAAAGAGTGGCTATACAATTCTGGTTATAACGCCGCAAATAAGTTTTTACAATCGTGGAATTTCAGACAATATATTGATAACTATAGAAACGGAAATCAGGATCGAAAATCAAATCGTTATTTCCGTCAACTTGACTCATAATATTATTATCTTTTATACGAGAACACGTAACGCTTTCAAAAAATAAGCTTAGTAATATAATATATTACTAAGCTTATTTACTTTCTGCATCATTATTATACGTTGTTTAAGGATAAGTTAACCCTTCTGCTTCCTCTGCAGCAATAACGGTGTATCGATTTCCCGTTCGTAATCCTAACAATTCTGCTTTTTCAATTGCTTCCTGCTTCGTCTCCGCATAAGCAGCTAAATATTTTTCTCCATTGATAATTTGGCAAATTACATATTGTTTCATTACTTTCTCCTCTTACTTTTTCATTAGTTGTGCAAGTTTTTTTATACCTATTTCAATTTCTTCTAATGTTGCATATGAATATGATAAGCGCAAAAATTGATTTGCACTTCTATCATACAAAGTACCTAGATTTAATAAAATCTTTTCTTTCAAAGCTTTGTCAAATAAGCTACGGTTTGAAACGGGTACATTCATATGTAACCAAATATAAAAACCACCTACTGGTTCATACCAAGTTGCTATATCACAAAAATATTCCTCTAACATTTTTAACATAAAATCTCTACGTTTTTTCAACTGAGTTCTTACAAACAGTAAATGTTCATCATACAATCCATTTGTAAACCATTCCGCTGCAATTTGCTGGGAGATTGAACTCGAGCCATAATCCGTTTGCATTTTTATATCCGCCAATCTTTGAATGACTGGCTCTGATCCAACAATCCATCCGATTCTTAATCCTGGACTAATGACTTTAGACATACTCCCAATATGTAGTACAATTCCGTTTTTATCATATGCCTTTAAAGGCTTTGAAATAGGCTTATCAAACCATAAGTCTTGATATACCGCGTCCTCTATAATAGGCAATCCAATTTCATTACATATTTCCATTACTTCTATCCGTTTCTTCGCATTCATACTAAAGTTCGTCGGATTATGAAAAGACGGGATTGTATATAAAATAGATGCATTAAATTGCTTCTTATATTTTGGAATATATGATGCATGTAAACCGTTTTCATCCATCGGCATACCAATTAATCGCATTCCTGCTGATTGAAAAACATTAAGAGAATATAAATAAGATGGTTTTTCTAATAAGATAGATGCCCCTTTTGGTAGAAGCCCCATAGAAATAAGTTGCAACGCTTGAATTGCCCCTGAAACAATTAATATAGAATCAGGAGTTACATATACACCATGTCCTTTTAAATAGTCCGCAATTTTCTTCCTTAAATAAAAATTCCCTTTCGGTTCTTCATATCCAAGTATCATGTTCGACTTTAAAAGCTTATTCATAATATCTTTCATCTTTTTTTCAGGTAAAAGACTTGGCGCGAGTTCACCTGTTCCTAAACGAATTACATGCGGATAAAATTCAGCTTGATTAATTTCTTGAATAGCAGGCAGATTTGGATAATGAAGTCCTTTTTCTACATAAGACTGCCAATTAGGCGGGGGTGCGTATATTGAAGCATTCTCATTATTATTTACAACAATTGTTCCTTTTCTGCCATTCCCTTCAATATACCCCTTTGCGGCTAGTTCATCGAAAGCCATTACAATTGTACTCCGGTTCACACCAAATATATGTGCCAAATCTCTTTGCGAAGGTAATTTCGTTCCAACAGTCCATTCACCATTAACGATTCTTTCCTTAATATACGTTTCTATTTGTTTATATAGAGGAGTCGCTAGAGACATATTCGGTTTCCAAACGAATCTTTCCATCATATCACCTTATATTCTTTTTGGTTGGTAACCTCCCCAACCATATGGATGGATACAAATTTTCATTTCTTCTATACAATATACACTATCATAATAAATTTAAATAGGAGGAAATATGATGAGTGAAGCAATTATTCATGGTATCATTCTTGCATTTGGTCTTATCATTCCATTAGGCGTCCAAAATGTTTTCGTCTTTAACCAAGGTGCGAGCCAACCAAACATTTGGAGGGCAGCCCCTGTCGTATTAACTGCCTCTATATGTGATACGTTACTCATATTGATAGCGGTACAAGGTGTCTCCCTTGTACTCCTTACTTTTTCTTGGCTAACTAACTCGTTATATATAATTGGATTTTTCTTTCTCCTATACATGGGCTTTGTTATTTGGAGAAGTAACCCTTCCAACGATGTAAAACAAGAAAAAAGTATGCCAGTAAAAAAACAAATACTTTTCGCTGCATCGGTTTCATTATTAAATCCACATGCAATTTTAGATACGATCGGTGTAATTGGAACAAATTCGATTCAATACATAGGAAGTGAAAAATGGGCTTTCACACTTGCAACTATTATCGTTTCTTGGATTTGGTTTATAAGCTTAGCTTTAGCGGGGAAATTTCTAAAAAGGCTAGACTCAACCGGAAAGACAATCGTATTATTAAATAAATTTTCTGGTCTCATCATATGGAGTGTCGCACTTTATATGTTAAAACAAGTTATTTATTCCTAATGAACGAAAGAGAATTGCATGTTACTGAAAACATCATGCAATTCTCTTACAAATTATGAAGTAGGTTCTGGTTTCTTTTTTACGTTCTTTGCATCTTTTGCTGGTTTAATCCAAATGATTGCTATAGCAGCACCAATCCCAGCGAGAATACTTGTTACATAAAACACTTCATGGTCAGCACCTTTCATGAAAAAAGAGTAGAGAGGTGGTCCAGCTGCTACACCGATAAATCGCATAGAACTATAAAATGACGTAACCGTCCCCCTTTGCTCCTTTTCAATTCCTTGTGTAATGAGAGCATCTAAACATGGGAGTGCCATACCAATTCCTACCCCCATAATAACGAGACAAAGGAGTAGTAAATAAATTCCTTTTATAAATAAAGGAATGATGACTGATGCAGCAGCCATTAAAAAACCAATGTAAATACACTTCTTCATCACATTTTGGTTATCTCCAATTTTTTTGCCAGCCATATATGAACTAAGTGACAGTACAAGTAACGGGATTGCAAGTACACACCCTTTCCAAATACCATGAATGTCATACTTTGATTCCAGTATAGTTGACAAATAAAAGAGAATTCCGAATAAAATAAGCATAATAATTGCACCTAATGCAAAAATGGCAATTAACCATCTTCCTTTTTCTCGAAACGTAGCAAGAATTGATTTTATAAACTCTTTAAGCGGTGGTACTTCTCCTTCTTGTTTCTTTGCCTTTACTAGAACAAGTAATAAAACAATTGATACTACGCATAAAACTGGAATCGCCCAAAACGGCAAGAACCATACAATGGCAGCCAGAGCAGACCCTAAAATAGGGCTCAACACTTTCCCAAATGTATTGGATGTTTCGATGATTCCTAAACCTGTACTAACTTGTTTTTCATCTTTGTATAAATCACCAACACACGGTATAACAACTGGCATTGCACCAGCAGCACCAATACCTTGAATCGCTCTACCGATCAATATCCAAGTGTAGGGATTATCAACTTTCCAAGATACCCAACCAGTTATCGCTCCTCCTATAGCCGCAATCAGCAAACTCGGAACCATTACCATCTTTCGTCCCCATCTATCTGATAAATAACCAGCAATCGGTATAAGTAGAATGGCTACGATAGAATAAATGGTAATAATCATGGATACTTGAAACGATGAAATATGTAATTTCTTTTCAATAGTCGGCAGAATTGGAATGAGCATTGAATTCCCTAATGTCATAACAAGTGGAACTGATGCAAGCGCAATCAAACAACAGTTTTCTTTTTTTAACATGTTGGCTTCGAAACCTTTCATCATATATTTCTTACCATATAATAGCCCTGCTGGAACGTAACTTTTCATTCCACCAGGGCTATTACATTTTTACTACTTCCCATTCACAACAAAAGAAATTGGGGAAAATATAGTATTATTCCTATTCTTTGAATCCAGTTCACAATATATCCATACCAATTAATTGAAAAAAAAGAAAGGAAGAATCCTTCCTTTCTCCTATAACCTTCTACAATTAGCGAGTATATCCGCCACCAAGTTGTTGTTCTGCCATCGCTACAAGGCGTTTTGTAATTTCACCGCCTACAGAACCGTTTGCACGTGAAGAAGTATCAGCGCCAAGTTGTACACCAAACTCTTGTGCAATTTCATATTTCATTTGATCTAAAGCCGCTTGTGCTCCATGTGATGCTAATTGATTAGAATTACGATTTCTAGCCATTACCAATCACCTCCTTATTTATATATAAATTGTGTTAAATTTTAATTTAAATACATGGTAATTTTTGGTTATTTTTATTTTTAAAAAAGAGTCTCTACAATGAGAGACTCTTACATCATTTTATACTAAGAAGTTACTACTTCTAAATTTCTATTTGTTAGTACTTTCATTTCTTCTTTTCATATATCTTTCGCATTATGTCCAAACCATTCGAGTGAAACAAAAGAGGTATACTTTAATTGGTATACCTCTTTCAAACATACACTTTACATAATAATATTATTAATATCTTTCCAATAATACGCTGTCTCTTCCACCTGTACTCGCTCTAAAAATTTCGTATCCATTTTTTCTGGATTAAATTTTTCATAAAACTTTTTAGAAGGATTATTCGTAACAACCCAAACTAATAGCGATTGCATATCATTGTTTTTACAATCCGATAAGAAAGCTTGAAATAACTTTTGTCCTATTTTCATTCCTTGATACTCTTGTAAAAGGTAAATCGCATATAATTCTCCCTCCCAATTGTATGTACCAGTTCTTTCTACTCCTCCATCGATGAATCCAACTATTTCTCCATTTAACGTCTCTGCTACAAATCTAAATTGATGGTTACTTTCTTTTTGAAAAATGTTTTCCCATTGTTTTTCCCGTTTCTCATATGTTATATTTTCTAAAATCTCGTTAGGGAATATGCCTTTATATGTCGTTTTCCAACTATCAGCGTGTACCTTTGCTATACCTGGTATATCATCTTTTATCGCTCTTCTAATATGTATTTCCATCATTTCTCCCCCCTTGCTTACTCATCATTATATCAATTTACTTCCTTAAAAATCCAAACAAAAAAAGAGTGAATTCACTTCAACTTCACTCTTTTTTCTTACAATTATCTACTTTCCACTTCAACTGAAACAACACGATCTATCTCTTTTAGTGAACTATATAGCTCAGTTGTATATAAATCTTCTGGAGCTAAAATAACCATCTCTAATTGCTGAAATGCTCCACTATCTATATCTTTAATCTTCACGCGTTTTACATGCATTCCTAAATTTTTAATCTGCTTAAATATACCATCTAACTCATGATGCTCTTTTACAGTAATTTTAATAGACAAGTCCTTTTGTCTTAATGAATACGGTCCTGCAATTTTCACAAGTTGCGGAAGTACATTAATTGCTAAAATAATTAAAATCATAGCAACCGTCGCTTGTAAATAAAATCCTGCTCCAATCGCAATACCTAAAGCTGAAGCAGCCCACACCATAGAGGCGGTCGTTAATCCAGAAATAACGTCATTACTTCTTCGTAAAATAACACCTGCTCCAAGAAAACCAATTCCACTCACAATTTGAGCAGCTAAACGCATGGGATCCATATTTGTATGCCCTGGAACAGAATATACATGTACAGATTCAATTGAAACCATCGTAATTAAACAACTTGCTACAGAAATAACCATACTTGTTTTCACACCAAGTGGTTTATTCTTTAGCTGCCTATCTATCCCGATGAATAATCCTAAAAAGAGTGCTAAACCTAATTTGAGTAAAAATTCATATGACATATTTCCAGTCTCCTTACTTTACAATGTTTCCCTTGGAATAATTCACTATAACTCTTTTATGATATCAATTCCAGTCTTTTCTATTCATTTAACGTAAAAAACCGAAAAAACATTTGTGACGATGTTTCTCCGGCTTTTTATTACGCTTAAAACTCTTCTTTATTTCTTATCTTTAATCTTAATCTCTGCATCTTTGTAGAATGCTAATTTACTGTCATTATACTCTTTTGTAAAATTGTTAAATTGCTCTTTTGATTTTTGTGCTTCCATAGTTAATTCATTAACAGCCTTAACTTTTTCACCAATCTCTTTTAATTTCGTTTCTTTTACTTTTAATTTTTCATACAATTCTTTTTCGGTCGCTAACGCCTTCGTATAATTTTCATTCATCTTTTGGAATGCATCATAACGATTTTTATACGACTCTTCTACTGCTTTCGCTTGTTTTTGTAACTTTTTATCTTCAAGCTTCTCTATATTTCCTTGAACAGATTTCGTTTCTTTCTGAGCTTTTTCTAGCATTTCTTTCTCATTTTTCAAAGTTTTTTCACGATCATCTACATTGGCAGTAGCCTGCTCTATTTTCTTCATAACAGCGTCATTATGATCTTTACCTTCTTGTAAAATTTGAGAATATAGTTCTTGGCCTTCCTTCTCTAACTTCTCTAATTTTTTCGCTTCATCAACTAATGATTTCTCTTGTGTCGCCGCTGTTTCAAAAGCTGTATATAGGTTTTCTTCTGGTTTTTCACCGAAACAACCTGTTAATAGTCCTACTGATAGTGCTCCAACTACTGCTACTTTTCCATACTTCAACGTTCATTCCTCCATTACATACGGTTATCATGCCAGAAATTCACTGGGAAGTGACTCTCTTCATGATATGCTTCAAACTCATAACCCTTTTCTTTTAACCCTTTTAAAATTGCTGGCACAGCAGCAACTGATTGCGGATGAATATCATGCATTAAAATGACTTCTTGTGGTTTTGTTGCATTTGTTAATACATTTTGAGCAATTTGTGCTGCAGCTGCATCAACTTGCATTTTATTATATTTCCAATCTAATGAATCAATTGTCCAATCCCACACTTTAAAGCCGCCCTCTACCACTTTATTTCGAAGACTTTCATTTAATCCAGGCATTGAACCGTATGGTGGACGTGTTAATTTAGGTGATTTCCCAATAATATTGGCGATTAAGCTTTGATCTTCTTTCATCTCATTTACATACTCGCCATTTTTATATAACTTTGCAAAATTATGCGTCATACTATGCATTCCTACATAATGACCTTCTGCATTTTCTCGTTTCACTAAATCTGGAAACTCTTTTACATTCGCTCCAATTAAAAAGAATGTCGCCTTCGCATCATGTTGTTTTAACGTATTTAATAATTCAGCCGTATATTTCCCCGGGCCATCATCAAATGTAAGATAAGCAACTTTTCTTTCCTTGCCATTAAAACGACTTGGTGCCGTTTTATTCATTTCTACTTTCGGTTGTTCACTTGCGAGTTGTACTACATTTTCTTGTTTTGCAACAGCCTTTGCTGGTGAAGTAATGGATTGAAACATGAAATACCCAATAGCTACTGCTGCAATCGCTATTAAAACGAATACTACTCGTTTAATTTTAAAAGCTTTTTCCATTCTATCGAATTCCTCTCCCTATTAATCTTATATATAAATCACCCAATATAATTATACATCTATTTATTTTATTACACTATATAAACAGATTTTATATGTATTATAATGGGAGTTTTATCAAAATGGTCGTTCCTATTCCTTCTTTACTTATAATATTTATTGTACCTCCATGAAGCTCCACCATTTTTTTAACGATGGCTAAACCAAGACCCGCACCTGTAGCATAATTATTAATCTGGTAAAATGACTGTTCTATATGCGGTAAATGCTCTTTAGCAATTCCAATCCCTTCGTCTTTCACCTTTATCACTGCTTGTCCTTTATTTTTAGTCACTTCAATATATACTTTACCATTTTTATGTGAATATTTAATGGCATTTTGAACAATATTCAAGAAAATTTGCTTTAGTCTATTTCGATCTCCTATCAATTCGATTCGTTCTATAGTTTTGATGAATTGCATTTGCTTCTCTTCAGCATTAGGAGTTAATTGCCAAATCTTCTCCTCTAGTATATCGTATAATTGCACCTTTTGTTTATATAAATTGAAATGATTTAAGTATAAAAAAATCGTTACAGAAAAGTTACAAATCCATCTCGATAAAAAAAGATTGGCAAAGGCCAATCTTTTTTTATTATTCATTTCGAACTGGCTTTGGTGTTACACCTAAATGTTCATTTAATTTTTTCGAAATATCTTTCACATTTTTTTCATTTGGAATGTAATAATAAATACCGCCGATACGTTTATCTGTACCTTCCACTTGCATTTTTTCCATTTCCAAATTAGATCCTGCCATATTTTTCGTAATAGCAAGCATATCATCGAAAGTTAAGTTCGTTTTCATATTTTTATCAACCGCATCAAGTAAAGAGCCCATTTTGCTAATAGATTGAACAGACATCGCTTTTTTAGCAATTGTTTCAATTACAAGTTGTTGTCTTTGACCACGCATTGCATCACTGTCAATTTTACGCGTTCTTGCAAGCGCAAGTGCTTGTTCTCCATTTAAATGTTGGTAGCCTTTCTCTAAATGAATCATACCTGCTTGGTCTTTACTATCTTGTTCAGTGAAAGTAACTGGTACATCAATATCAATACCACCAAGTGAATCGACAATTTGTACGAATGATTCAAAGTTAAACTTCACATAATAATCAACAGGAACATTTAAAAATCTTTCCACTGTATCGCGTGTACTTTCAACACCACCAAATACGTGTGCATGTGTAATTTTATCTAATTTCTTTCTAGATGGAATATATACACGTGAATCACGCGGAATACTTACTAATTTAACTGATTTATCATCTTTATTAATTGTTGCTAATAAAAGTGCATCTGTTCGAACAGCTTCTCCGTATTGACTTTTTCTCATTTCACTACCATCAACACCCATGATTAGAATTGAAATGTTATCCTTTAAAGGTTCAACTTCTTTATCACGCTTCGATGATTTATCAATTTGTGCATATGCATCACTTACTACTGCTTTTGCTTTATTATATATTAACGATCCATATCCTACTCCACCAAAAATAAGTAGGAAAAACGGAATTAAAATGAACCATTTTATTGACTTTCTTTTAGAACGTTTTTTACTGCTTCTCGTATTCTGTTCTAATTCAGAGCTCATATCCATTCGCCTCTCTTTCTCTTTCCTAATTATAATGCAAGTCTATTAACCTTCATATTGAATTTCCTTTCAATTACCTTACAATTTTGTAAGGTTACTGCGCAAATCCAATATGTACTCCATTTCACATTATACTCTCGTGCTTATTTTTGGCAAGTCACTATTTATATAAAATTATTTTTAAATTCATATATTATAATTTTATTAGTTTGGTGTATACATAGTTTGCTTTCCATTATTAATAATGAAAGCTGATTTTGCTTTTATTTTCGTCTTTTGTGTTTCTATCTCTTCATTTGAGAAATTCACAATAATTTCAATGTTTTTTCCATACGAAGCTGATTGTACTAACTTATCTTCTGACAAATATGCAAAGTTCGTCATTTCTTCTTTTACTGCCTTTTCATGAACTTCATTCCAAACTTTCAGGTGCTGCGTAATTTCTTGTTTATGCTTATTCCACTCTACTTCATCTAAATGGTACAACGGCGGAACGTTATACAATAATTCGTATAACATACGGTTTCCAACCTCATCTTTTATTTTCAAACTTCCCCATTCCCAGTGGTGCGTTGTAATTACAGAATCATTGTATACTAATTTATATAATGGTACTGAATATGCAGGATTTAAATATACTTGTTTATACTCTTCTTTTAACGGTACTTGTTTCGCATATTTTTCTGGAACATTTTGATTCGGTGACCAATATCCGCCTACATAATACGGACTTGTTTTGTTTTTCCTCATATCTTCATCGTCCCATTTAATTACAGGCGTTTCAATACCATGAGCAAATGCAATCGTACTACTAGCAAAATCATTTCCGCCTTCAGAACCAACTACCATACCCTTTTCTTGCGCAATGTAGTCCATTCGTTTTAAACGTGCTTTTAAATCTTGCTCTTGTGTCGTTATATGTTTCGCTGAATAGTCATCGTAAATTTCACCTGTCGCATCACAATCAATAAACCATGAATTATATTTAGGACCATTTTGTAATATATCATTCATGCGTTCTTTTACACTAGGCAGAGATAAAGTTGGATTTAATTTTCGCCCTCTACCTAAAAACCCTTGCACCTTTTCTCCATTTTTCTTCGTTACAGTAGCCTCTTCGTATAATGATGGGTCATTAAAGGATGCTGTGTTCCAATTTTTATCACTTTTTTCGTGAATAGAATGATATGAGTCATACGGACCAACTAAATACCCCATTTCCTTAGCTTCTGTCACGAAATTAGGTTGCATAAATCCTTGTTCCCAGTTTGGCAGACCAATCCACGCTTTTTCTATTCCTGCCTCTTTCATTTCCTTTAGTATGTCCGTTCCATCTGCATTACCCCATTTACTTACCTCTTCAACCACATCACCAAGTAGCGACTTTAATAAATGCTTATTTAAGCTATACAATTCTGTATTCGTTAAGTGACCTACACCTTTCTTTAATAGCACACTAGCTTCCTGATTAACGTTTTGAAAAATATCATCTTTATAAAATTCTTTCATTGATAACACTTCGTTTATATAACGTAAAATAACATTTTTTTGATACTTATCAATGAAATCTTGTTTACTTACTTGATCTAATACATTCAATTCCCCAGGCTCTGAACTATATTTTTGAATAAGCTCTTTTATATGGCTAAACAAAGGGCTATTTATTTTCTCGCTTAGCTTTGGCCAATTTACATTACTTTCTGATAAGCCATTTTGATTCCAAAAATAAAAATGAGCTGCACCGTAAAGCTTTTCTATCTCTTTATTTTTTCTAGCCTTTTCTTTTAATGTTTTAAATTCACCTTTTCGAGCGATATTGTCTTTATACAGTTTAGCAATACTTACTGCATCATTATTTGTCACATATACTTGAAATCCATATGTTTTATTTTTATTTATACGCGGAAATTCATGTATAAAATCAAATCCTATTTTCGGATCGGAATGAAATTTCAATTCATTATTAAACATATTGTTCGAAATATATACAATCGAATATTTCGAACCATTTAACGCGAAAAACTTCATAGAAAATGATTCAGCAAATGAATAGGCATCATCCTTTAAAAACTTCTTCCAATTTTCATCATTACTCGGAATTTGTTTCCCTTCCCATAACGGAAGTGTATAATTTTCAGCTTGTACTTTCGGCCAAGTAAAGCTTTCTGCACCAGTCGATTCCACTTCAATATTTAAGTGATCTTTTTTCTTCTCTAGATTCACTTTTACTTTTTGATCTGGATATTCCCAAGATGTACGATCCTTATCTTTTTTTACATTCGCCACCTTCATTTTCGGCAAAGGCTGTGATGCCAGTTCCTTTACGCCATCATGTTCTACAATTAACGTGAAAGTCTCTGGATTTACATCATAAGTAAACTCTTTATACGTCGCTTTCTTTATTTTAGACTCTTGAACAGTATTGCTACCTTTTACATCACACCCGACTAAAGTCGACAATGATATCGTTGTAAGAAGACATATTGCTATCATTTTTTTCATCTTCTGCACCTCCACCACTGAATATACAGAGGCTTTGTTACAGGAATGTGGCAAAAAAATAGAACCAGCATAATGCTAGCTCTATTTTGGGTATTAAAAATAAATATATATGGACAACTATAATCTGCTTAATATATGTAGTACAATAACCGTGTTTTTTTCATCCTCACTAATTATAAAAACAAATCATTCAAAGCTTTAACATGCATTTCTTAACTAAAAAAATAAGTGTATATAATATACGCTAAAACTAGCAATAAAATTACTAGCGCTGTACCTTTCCAATTCATACCACCCGTCATATCAACTGGACTTCCCGTTTCAGCTTTGTTGAGGCCATCATGTAAAGAACCGGTAGGATTGTTTTTCAATTCACTTTGCCTTATACGTTCTCTTTTTTCTTCCGGTGACTCTTTCTTCATACGATCACCTCCAAATGAATACACTCTTTACTAAATTATACATTAATATTTTTCTTTTATACGCAAACATATTTACAACATAAAAAAAGCTAGCGATGCTAGCTTTTTTTATAATCCAATATGTTCTTCCTTATTTACAGTAATCCCTCTATGATCAATTTCTAGCTCACACACCTTCATAGACGTAAATACTCTTGCTAATTGCTCAGCAATTTCTTGACGTTTCTCATACGGCGTTAATATAAAAATAGACGGCCCTGCACCGCTAAGCGCTGTACCGTATGCACCGAATTCTTTTGCACATTTACGAATAGATGGTAATAACGGGACCAGTTCTAAACGAAATGGCTCGTGAAAATGATCTCTTTCCATCATTTCCCCTACAACTTCCCACTTCTTTTGACACAACGCAGCTACTAATACGTTGCTGATTGCACTAGCCTTAACTGCTTCATGAAACGGAAACACATCTGGTAATACAGATCGGCTTTCCTCTGTATTTAACTCTTCATTTGGAATAAGAGAAATTACACCTAATTCCTTACTTTCAATTCTTACAACCGAAACATTTTTTCCATCAAGTGCTCCGATTACAGTTCCTCCTAATATAGAAGCAGCAACATTATCTGGATGTCCTTCAAAATTTGTAGCAATTTGAACTTTTTGATCAGTCGTTAAGTTCAAATTGCCAAGTTGATTTGCAAGCTCTATTCCTGCTACAATTGCTGATGCGCTACTTCCTAGCCCTCTTGTTAGCGGGATGTTACTAGTAACTTCTATTATATGGGGTGATAAAGAAGGACATACTTTACATGCCGTGCTCACAATTAAATTTTTATCGTCTGTCGGAATTGAATCTTCAAAGGAATGGATCACTTGCCATTTATCAGACTCCTCTTTTACTACTACATGTAAATACAATGACAAAGCTATTCCTACTGAATCAAATCCAGGTCCAACATTCGCTGTACTAGCAGGAACACGAATACTTAATGGTATCACGACATAATCACCCCTTTAATATGCTCTTTAATTTGTTCTATATTATTTGAAACACTTGCAATATCTAATGTATTAGAAGAGATTGCGATATCAGGATCTTTCAAGCCGTTTCCAGTTAAAACTGCAACAACTGTTTCTCCTTTTTTGATTTTTCCAGATTGAACATGTTTCATTACGCCAGCTAATGAAGCATTTGATCCTGGCTCAGCGAAAACCCCTTCCGATTTTGCTAATAATCTATATGCATGTAAAATCTCTTCATCTGATACCATATCTATTTCGCCGTGAGATTGCTCAGCAGCCTCTACTGCATATGACCAACTTGCTGGGTTACCGATGCGAATCGCAGTTGCAATTGTTTCAGGTTCTTCAATGACGTGTCCTTTTACAATAGCAGCTGCTCCTTCCGCTTCAAATCCATGAATTCTTGGCTTCTTATAGCCTTTTTCTTTCTCATATTCACAGAACCCTTTCCAGTATGCTGTAATATTCCCGGCATTCCCAACAGGGATCGCTAATACATCTGGTGCACGTTGCAACTGGTCACAAATTTCAAATGCTGCTGTTTTTTGCCCTTCAATTCGATAAGGATTTACAGAGTTTACTAACGTAATCGGCTCTTCTGCAGCAATATTTCTTACAGCCTTTAGTGCATCATCAAAATTTCCTTCTATTGAAATGATTTCAGCACCATAGGCAACTGCTTGCGCTAATTTCCCATGTGCAATCTTTCCTTCCGGTATTACGATAATACATTTCATTCCAAGGCGTGCCGCGTATGCGGCAGCCGATGCTGATGTATTGCCTGTCGATGCGCAAATAATGGCCTCCGAACCTTCTTCTTTTGCCTTTGCGACTGCCATTACCATACCACGATCTTTAAAGGAACCTGTCGGATTCGCTCCTTCGTACTTACCATATAACTGAATCCCTAATTGTTTTGATATATTTAATAACGGAATAAGGGGTGTATTTCCTTCCATTAAGCTCACATCAGGTGTGTTTTCATTTACCGGTAAATAAGAAGCATATTCGTTTAATAGTCCTTTATACATATTGTTTTTCCTCCTCAATAATGTAGTAACTGTTTATTTCACTTGCGACATCTTCTATCGCTCCTAAAACTCGTTCGAATTGATACTTTGAAGTTTGATGTGTCACAACAACGACTTCTGCAAGTTCACGATTTAAAGGTAATTGAATCACTTCTTTTAAACTTACAGAATAATTAACGAAACATTCTGTTATTTTTTGCAACATCCCAGGTTCATCTCGTAATGAGATACGTAAGAAATATTTCGAAACGACTTCTTCATCCCTTTGTAATTCATACGGTTCCGGTTCTTTTAACGCACTTTTATTTTTCTGAACTTGATTCATATTTTTAACGATTGAAATAATATCACTTACTACAGCAGAACCAGTCGGTAACTTCCCAGCTCCAGGTCCGTAAAACATTACTTCTCCAACTGCTTGACCGTGAACATATACCGCATTAAATTCATTATTTACATTCGACAATGGATGATGACTTGGTAATAGAGTAGGTTCTACACTTAAATGAATGGCTGATCCTTGTTTCTCCGCTTTCCCAATTAATTTCATAGTAAACCCTAACTTTTCGGCCATTTGTAAATCTTCTTTTTCAACCTTTCGAATCCCTCTTACTTGCACATCATCTAAAGAAACATTCATCGAAAAACCTAAGTTTGCAAGAATAGCTACCTTTCTTGCCGCATCTAGCCCATCTACATCCGCTGTCGGATCTGATTCTGCGAAACCTAATTTTTGTGCTTCCTGTAAAGCCTCTTCATATGACCATCCATTTTGACTCATCTTTGTTAACATATAATTTGTTGTACCATTTACAATTCCCATTATTTTTTCAATTTGATCTGATGCTAATCCGTCTGTTAACCCTCTTAACACCGGAATACCGCCCGCTACACTTGCCTCATAACATAAATCACAATCATTATCGTTCGCCAGTTGAAGAAGTTCTGCACCGTAAACAGCCATTAAATCTTTATTTGCTGTTACGACATGTTTCTTATTTCGTAAAGCTTTAACAATATGCTGCTTCGCTTCTTCAATTCCGCCCATTACCTCTACTACAATATCAATATTTGAATCATTTAGAACTTCATCAACATGACTTGTTACTACGATTCCATCAATACAAACATCACGTTCTTTTTCTACATCACGTACGGCGACTGTCTTCACCTTCACTTCATACCCTGTATCAAGGGTAATTTTTTTATAATGTTCTTTCAAAATATGGACAACACCACTTCCGACCGTACCTAATCCTAACACCCCTACATTAACAACATTATTCATCTTCTAATCTCCTCCTACAATTTTATTTTTTATCTTTATCAATCACCTTACTCTGCTTTTCAATCATGCAGGTGGTGTTTATTTCCGTACGTACAAATCGTTTCATGTTACAGCACCTCCTTTCAAAGTAAAAAAACACACTCATCCCTAGGAAAGGGACGAATGTGTTTTCGTGGTTCCACCCTTGTTCCAATCTAGACGTATCTCCTCCTAGATTGCTCAAGTTCAGATAACGGCTGATACCGTCAATAATTACTAGATTACTCGTTCACTATTGAAGTTCAAAGGTGGTAAAACCATTTCTCGTGTTAGGAAGCTCACACCCTTGACTTCCCTCTCTGTAAACCGTAAAAATGATTTCGTGTCCTTATCGTTACTTTTTCGTTCATGTTTATTTGTTAACTCATTATACTCGCATAAAAAACAAAATCAATACCATTTTTTAATTATTTTAAATTTTCAATCTGCAAGCCATAAAAAAACACACTCATCCCTAGGAAAGGGACGAATGTGTTTTCGTGGTTCCACCCTTGTTCCAATCCAGACATATTTCCTCCTAGATTGCTCAAGCTCAGATAACGGCTGATACCGTCAATAATTACTAGATTACTCGTTCACTATTGAAGTTCAAAGGTGGTAAAATCATTTCTCGTGTTAGGAAGCTCACACCCTTGACTTCCCTCTCTGTAAACCGTAAAAATGATTTCGTGTCCTTATCATTACTTTTTCGTTCATGTCTATTTGTTAACTTATTATAGTTATCAATCTTTTAAAAAGCAAGCCTATTTTTGTTCATTATTTTTAAAAATACGAATCATTTTATTTTAAAATAACAAATCATCTAATATAGATTTCTACTCTTGCACATGTATTCATCACTTACAAACTAACAAGATTGATATTAAAGTCTCATTCTAAAACGTTTAGAGTTTCACACCTCAACACTATATTTAAAAAGTATTTTTTTAATATAATCTTTCCCTATAACTTTCTTCTAAAGAACGTGCAACATCTTCTTCTGAAGCATTCACTTTCGCATGCTCCAGCAACATTTTTGCTGCTGAAGGTAACTCTTTTTTATGTAACCAAGATTCCGGATCCCACATTTTAGAACGAATAAAAGCTTTTGCACAATGAATATAACACTCTTCTATTTCAACAACAATTCCAAGTAGCGGATTGCGTCCATTTACCTGCATTTCTTGCAAAATTTCTTCGTCGTTTGTTATATACGCTCGGCCATTTATTCTGAGTGTCTCCCCAAGGCCTGGGATAAAAAAGATTAATCCTACACGTGGATTGGAAATAATATTTAAAATGGAGTCTATACGACGATTGCCTGGTCTTTCTGGAATGATAATTTTATTATGATTGAATACGTATACAAATCCAGCTGCATCTCCTCTCGGCGAAGCGTCACACTCTCCTAATTTATTTGCTGTAGATAATACTAGAAAAGGAGATTTAGACAGAAAATCTACGCAATGGTAGTCTAATGATGAAATAACCTTTTTCAAAGCTCGCTCACTTGGTTCCCCTAATATTTTCCGTAATTCTACCTCAGTTGAAATAATCGATTTTATTTCCTTACTCTCTATTCCCACTAATACCGACCTCTCTTTTCTTTATTTTCCCAAAATTCAATACAAATATTGTATAATAAAGTTTGCAGAAAGGGGAATTAAAATGACAGAGTGGTTAACGATATTTGATTCTGAAAGAAATACACTTGGGAAGAAATTACGTGATGAAGTGCATCGTGACGGTGATTGGCACGAAACATTTCATTGTTGGTTTGTAGAAAAAGATGCTGAAGATATGTTTTTATATTTCCAATTACGCTCTAAAAATAAGAAAGAAGCTCCACTTATATGGGATATTACTTCAGCTGGACATATAATGCATGATGAAGATGTACAAATTGGCGGTCTTCGTGAAATCGAGGAAGAATTAGGGCTTTCCTTTCAAACTACTGATCTAGCATATACAGGAATCTTTACAATAAATTATGAAATTTCAAATCTTACAGATCGCGAGTTTTGCCATATGTATTTCCACAATGTCATTAACCCACTTCCATTCGCACCAGGTGAAGAAGTAGACGATGTGATGAAAATACATGCAACTTCTTTTCTACAGCTATTAAAAAGAGAGATTTCATCTTTTACAGCTATTTCTGTTTTAAACAATAAGCCGATAACGATAACATTTGAAGATATTTATCCATATGATATTGCATACTATGAATTTGTTATAGAGCAAGGAAAAGAATTACTAAAAAATAATGATTTGTAAATAGAATGGGACTCCCTACTAATATCGGTCGGGAGTCCTATTTTTCATTATTGCTCAAGTGTCTTCAACGTTTTCTCTACTCGTATGAATAAGCGAATGATTAGTACTAGCATAAAGATCATTATCGCTAACGTTGTATGGGGATATTTAAACAGTATACTAATAAAACTTCCTATCAACATCATAATGAATCCATTTTGTTTCATCACTTCTGCGCTATACCTATTACCTGCATCCCATAATTCTTTATTTTTCATAGATCGTTTCGTACGATAACCATATGCCGCATTAATATCTGTCGGTGGATTTTTTTGAAGGACAATTGCCGCTAGTATAAATATAATACCTATTAAAATACTCATTCCTATGTTTATTAGTGTATACATCAATTATATCCCCTCCTAACAGCTTCATTATACGATGCAATCCTGTTTTTTCCAATTCTACAACGCATTCACTTTCGCTCTTTCGATGTCTGAAACATGCTTGGAAGTGTTACAAAACGTGCTCCTTTCGTTTTTAACTGCGGAATCATTTTGTCTAGCGCCTCTACAGATCCTTGCAAATGTCCACCTGGAGTTGAATGTTGAAGTATGATACTACCAGGGAATGAGTTCCCTAACACATTATTTGTAATCGTATCAGCACTTACCCCTTTCCAATCAACCGTATCAACACTCCACTGTACAATCATAAAATTTTGCTCAGTTGCCCACTTCAATTGATTTTCAAGTATTTCACCATACGGCGGGCGTATAAATTTAGGAGCATAGCCGGCTATACGTTTTAATATTTCTTCCGTTTTTATAATTTGATTACGGTACTCACCCTCATTTACTTTCGCTAAATTAGGATGGCTATACGTATGATTACCAATTACATGCCCTTCATTCGCAATACGCTTTACTACATTTGGAAACTTTTCAGCATTTTCACCAAGCAGGAAAAAAGTCGCTTTTACATTATGTTGTTTTAACTTATCTAATATTTTTGGCGTGAATTCTAAATCCGGTCCATCATCAAATGTAAGAGCAACTTCCGCTTTATTGTACGGTCCTGAAAATGCGTACGCATATTTTTCAACCCAAGAAAATGGCGTCCACGATCCACGCTCATCTGCTTTCATTTGTACTTCATAATTTTGAGGGATATATGCGTATGGCAATGAGTTTATATAGTCTCCATAGTAAAATGAGTTATATGGCATATAAGCATACGAAACATCTCGTTCTAGTCCCCATTGATATGGAGCAAACATTTGTGGCGAATAAAAATAATACATGATAAAAACCTCCCTAAAATTTCATATGTGATTCCTCTACACTTTGTTAGAGAAATTGTTATTCATAAACAAAAATAAGACTGTCCGTAATTTGGACAGTCTTACTGCTTACTATTATTAATAAATTGATGTACTACCTTTCGGCAAAGCTTTCACGTGTTTTAAATAGTTCGTCACTTTATCATCATCATCTTGCGGATATCGATACCCATATGTGTTAGCAATTTCATTCGCCACTTCCCTAAATAAATCACCCATGACAAAGAATGATTCCCATATGTTTTCATATTCTGCATTAGAAAATGTCTGTTTAAATTGCTCCCACATTTCCCCTTCAAAATATTGCTCAAAATGCTTTCCAAATTTACCTGCATTAACTGTAAAGTCTGTTTTCATACCAATATGCCATTCTAGCATTATGATGAACATATCTCGCACTGGGCCATCAAGCATCCATTTCACATAAGAAAGTTCCTCTCGCCATAACCCTTTTGCCACATTCGTACTACACCACCAAAATTCATTACAGCAACCTAAAAACTCTTTTTCTGTAGGCTTTTTTATTAAGTAATCTTTATCGCTTGCTGGCGGGAATTCTTCCATACAATTATCTTTATCGAGAAGTAATTTACTTAAACTATCTTGTCCAACGAACTTTTTTGTTAAATCAACCGGAACTAATGTTAAATCAATCCGATTTCCATCCATGAACTGCATTAAATACGGAAACTTCCCGTCTCCATCTGGTGGAACTAATGACATTTCTTCTGGCATTTGTACAATCATTATTTCTCCAAACCTATGAATCCAATTATGATTAGACGTAAAGGATTGTATATCTTTTACAACATACATAATATCAAAGTCTTGAAAACAATCTCTTTTCACATGTGGATTTACACGCGATCCATTCATAATGACAGCTCGAATTCTTTCATCCTCTTTTGCTGTATTTATAATTAAGTCTAACATTTCTTTTTCAGTTCTCATCTATTCCTAACCTCCAATTTTTATATAAACTTATATTTTTAAGTATGTTGGAGGTCCACGGGCTAACTGTGTTGTATACGATACATGTTATAATTTTTCAAACATCTTTTTCATTCTATTTATCTCCTTTCGTTATTCTTTTACGACTGCCATTACAAATCCATCGTACCCTTTACTTCCGACTGTTTGAAGCGCTGTAGCACTTACACGCGGCTCAGCAGCTATTAGCTCATAGAAACGACGTATTCCTTGTACGCGAGGGTCATTACTCGTATTGTCAATAACTTCTCCTTCACGTACTACGTTATCCCCAATAATTACAGTCCCTGGACGTGATAGTTTCAGCGCCCATTCAAAATAAGCAGGATTATTTTGTTTATCAGCGTCTATAAAGATAAAGTCAAATGGTTCATACTTCTCATTTTCTATTTGCTGTAAAGAATCTAAAGCTAATCCTACTCGTATTTCAATTTTATCAGTCAAATTGGCACGTTCAATATTGCTACGTGCAATTTCAGCATGTTTTTCACTCGCTTCCAATGTAACAATCCGACCACCATATGGCAATGCCCTTGCAAGCCATATGGTGCTATATCCACCTAGAGTACCAATCTCTAAAATATTTCGAGCTCCTTGAATTTGTACTAATAATTGTAAAAACTTACCTTGCGTCGGTGATACGTCATGTGCCGGTAAATTAGCTGTAGCATTTTCTTGAAGAACTTCTTCTAATGTAGAATCTTTCGGTATTAATACATCACTCATATATTGATCAACAGCCGTCCACTTCTCAATCATACTCATGGAAATACCATCCCCTTCAATTTCTCAATGCTTTTCTACCATTCACTTTTGATTATACCGAAAATTCTGTTTTATACACAAATATAAAGAAGGGATATCTACTCCTTACAGAATAGATATCCCTTCTTTTAAATATAAATTTAATTCCTATGGATTAGTAGACCAAAGTCCAGCTGATTTAATAAATGTACGTTTATTTAATTTCAGCTGCGCTACGATAAACTCTGCAATATCTTCTGCTTGCATTACTTTATCAGGATTTCCGTCAGTTAATCCTAAATCTACAGCCATATCTGTTGCTACTGTACTTGGTGTTAAAGCTGTTACGCGAATATTATGTTTACGAACTTCCATCGCTAACGATTCTGTTAAGCCAAGAACACCAAATTTAGAAGCACTATATGCACTTGTTACAGGTGCACCTTTTTGTCCCGCTGTAGATGAAATGTTAATGATATCACCAGATTGTTGTTCAATCATGCTTGGTAAAGCTGCACGAGTTGCATAGTATACACCCATTAAGTTTACTTGAATGATTTTTTCCCAATCAGCAACGTCTAGTTCTAAAAACTTACCGAACTTAGAAATACCAGCGTTATTAATTAAAATATCGATAGATCCTAAACCGTTTTTTAACGTCTCAATTGCAGTAGTCACTTCTTCATATGAAGAAACATCAGCAGTCGCAATAACTGCTTTTACGCCTTCTGCTTCTACTTCTTTCGCTACAGCTTTTAAGTTTTCTTCTGAGCGAGCTAAAAGACCTACATTTACGCCCTCTTTCGCTAATGCGATCGCTACAGCGCGACCAATCCCTCTACCTGCTCCTGTAATTAAAGCATTTTTGCCTTGTAATAATTCTGCCAAGTATAACACTCCTTAATCATCTCTGTTATGTATTATATTAAAATTGTATCTATGTTTATGTAAAAAGGCAATGATGCACTTTCATGTGCGTAGGTTACTTCTAGGTAACTATAAAAGTTTTTATTTATAATCCTCATACTTTTTCCATAATTAATGTAAAATAGAAATAAATTCCACACAGGAGAGTGTTTATGTATGAAAAGAAAAAAATGATACTTGCTACTAACTGCAGTCGGACTATGTATCATATTTTTGGCTATGTACTTTATATTTGGTAATCCACTATATTATAAAGTAATAGAAAAAGAAACTAACGAATATCTCCATACTATAAAAGGATATAAGCAAAAAGAAATACAAAGCATAACCGGAAAATATACTTACCTTTATAATATCGACTATTATGCAAAGGTAGTATATAAAGACGAACCTTATTTTACATACCCTTATACATACAATAATAATAAAAAAATAATACGAGACAATGGCATTTTAGGAAGACATACTGAATCATTTGAGCATCTTAATTTAAATTGGTCACTGTTCGATCAACTAATACAAGGGATTCATACGAACTTACAAGAAAGAGGTTTAAGTGAAAAAAGGATTATTCTATACGACACGTTCATTTCATTGATATAGATGATGATAAAAACGGTGCAGAAGCATGCGTTGACTTTAAGAAAGATAAAAAATCAGATTATTCATACGGTATGAATAATGAAGGAAAAGCTTATCAATATAGTTGCAGTAATGGGAAATGTATTTTTAAAGAAAAATAGTGTTAGAAGGTTCCCCCTTCTAACACTATTTCTCTTCATGATTCGGAATACGTACAATAAATTCCGTACCACTGCCTTCCTCACTCTCGACTTTTATTTCTCCTTGATGAAGGTCGAGTACTTTTTTTACGATAGCCAAACCTAAGCCACTCCCTCCATAAGCACGATTTCGTGAAGAGTCTGCTTTATAAAAACGCTCAAAAATATGTTGCTTCTGTTCTTCGGATATACCAATTCCCGTATCACGTATACGTACTTCTACTAATGTCTCATATTCTTTTAGCTTGATTGAAATCGTACCGCTACTTGGAGTAAATTTAATACTATTATGAATTAAATTAATCCAAACTTGACTCATACTTTCTTGGTCAGCAGTTATATGCACTTTTTCTAAATCAAGGTCTAATTCAATTTCTTTCTCAGCCCAAAGCGGTTCACTATTTAATACAATTTGTTTTAACTGTTGATCTAATCGATAAGTTACTCTTTCTGGTGTATATTCTTCCGACTCTAAAAGGGTAAGCTTCAGTAAATTTTGACTTAGTTTAGATAATCTCGTCGTTTCCGTTTCAATAATGGTCAGGTAATGCTCTCTCTTTTCCTCGGAAAGATTGTTATCTTGTAGCGCTCTAGCAAATCCTTTTATAGAAGTTAATGGTGACTGTATTTCATGAGAAACATTCGATACAAATTCCTGGCGCATTTTCTCCATCGCATTTAGTTCATCTGTCATATCATTTATACTTTTTACGAGCACACCAATTTCTCCATTATATTTCTCTTCATTTCGTATTTTTACGGAGAAGTCCCCTTTTGCAATTTTTTGTATCGGTTCAATAATAGTCCAAATCATCGCCTCTCGCTTCGGTCTCATTAATACTCCAATCAACACCCAAATAAGAACAATAAATACAAAGCCGACCATATCACTAATTAAAAAAGTAACAAAAGGTGATACTCGTATTTCAAGAGCATTTATTACACTTGATGATACATAAAAGGCTATAGACCAAATTATTGTGAGAAAAGAAAAGAGAGCTAGTACCGCTCCAATCACTTTCAGTATCTTCACCTTATTCATTCGCTCTCTTCTTCTCATTTACTTACCTCTAAGCGATATCCTAAGCCTCTTATCGTTTTAATACTAAATTTCGACTTCTCTTCTTGGAACTTCTCACGTAACCGATTTATATGAACGTCTAGTGTACGCTCATTCCCTTCAAAATCATATCCCCATACATCTTCAATTAATTGCTCTCTCGAACAAGTTCTCCCCGTTTTAGAGCCTAAAGTAAAGAGCAATTCGAATTCTTTTAGTGGTAACGTAACTGTTTGTTCTCCAATTGTAACTTCAAATGTTTTACGATTTAACAGTACATTTCCAACTTGAATTGATTGCGATACTGTAATTTGGTAACGTTTCAATAACGCCTTAACTCTCACTACTAGTTCTATCGGATCAAATGGTTTTACAAGATAATCATCCGTTCCAAGATGAAATCCTTTTACTTTTTGAGACGTTTCTCCTTTAGCAGTTAACATCAAAATCGGAATATCATAGTATTTCCTTAATTCAAAACATACATCAAATCCATCCATATTCGGCATCATGATATCAAGAATAACCATATCAACTTTCACTTCATCTATTTTTTGAAGTGCATCTAGACCATCAATTGCTTCATATGTTTGAAATCCTTCCCGCTCTAAAAATACAGAAACAAGTTCTCTAATATGTGGATCGTCATCTACTATTAAAATTTTTGGTAGCAAAGAAAACCTCTCCTTTCTACGTAGCATCTTTTATATAACTTTTAAAAATGAATCACCAGCGGAGTATAAGCCCCACTGATGATTCATTTTATAATACGCCCTCTTTAATTTTCAATTGTTGCGTTGCAAATTCACGATACATGTCATGTGTGCGTAACAATTCATCATGTGTACCACTACCTGTAAGATTCCCTTTTTCTATAAAGATAATTTTATCTGCATCTACTACAGTAGAAAGTCTATGTGCAATAACTAACGTTGTTCTGCCTTTCATTAAGTTATTTAATGCCTTTTGAACGACAGACTCTGATTTACTATCTAAACTAGAAGTTGCTTCATCTAACATAAGAATTTGTGGATTTCGAAGTAACGCTCGGGCAATAGCAATTCGCTGTCTTTGTCCTCCAGAAAGTTTCACACCACGTTCTCCAACTTCTGTTGCATATCCATTTGGCAAATCATGAATAAATGCATCCACATATGCCATCGCCGCTACTTTTTCAATTTCTTCATCTGTCACTTCTCCCTCAACGCCGTAACAAATGTTATCCCGAATCGTTCCATCAATTAACGGACTATCTTGTGAAACGTAACCAATTTGACGTCGCCATGACTGTAATGAATAGTTCGTAATTGTATCTTTCCCTAATTTAATAGCACCGCTAGTTGGCTCATAAAAACGTTCTAATAGTGAAAATAATGTCGTTTTCCCGCTACCACTTGGCCCTACGATCGCTGTTACTTTTCCTGATTCAATTGTGAAATCAATATTCTTTAACACTTGCTCTTCTTCGTTATACTCGAAATGTACATTTTCAAGAACAATTGGTTGCTTAGCATTTGTGACTTTCACACCAGTTTCATGGTCTTCTACTTCATATTCTAAAATTGTATTAATTCTTTCCGTTGCACCAATTGCCTTTTGGAATTGTGTAAAGAACATAGATAATTGACTCATCGGCATTATAATTTGAACTAAATATAAAATAAACGCTACTAGTTCCCCAGTTGTTAATGCACCGCTAGAAACTCGCATCCCACCATATCCTACGATAATAACAAGCAATGCCATTAAAACAAACGACATAACTGGTGAAATTAACGCTTGCACTTTTCCCTCTTTCAAACCAAATTGCAATAACTTCTCGATACCTTTATTTCCAGTTTCATATTCTCTTTTTTCTGTGTTCGAAGATTTCACTAAACGAATTTCTGATAATACTTGCGTTAGCACACTTGTAAAAGAAGCTGTTTCATCTTGAAGTGCTTTTGAAATCTTATACATTTTTCGTCCTAGTGGAACTAAGATCAGTACTGATAATGGAATAACCGTTAAAAGTAAAAGTGTCATTTTCCAATCTAAAACAAATAATACGATTAATGATCCGACAATTGAAATACCGCCTGTTAATAAATTTGACAAATGCTCAGAAATTAATGTCTTCACAACACCTGTATCATTTGTCATTCGGCTAATTGTATCGCCTGTTCTATTTTGATCATAATAAGATACTGGCAATATAAGTACCTTTTTCCACAAACGTTCTCTCAGTCCGGCTACAATCTTCTGCCCGATATAATTTAGTAAATATATAGATAATCCTGCAGCTATAGTTTGCATAATAAAGAATGCGACTAGCCCAACAATTTGTCCTGTACTAATTGACGAAAGTGAAAAATTATCTACTAATCCTTTTGTTAACATCGGAATAAATAAACTCGCTCCCGTAGAAAGCAAACTCATGAATAACGCAAAAACAAGAATCCCTTTCGGAGGATTTGTATCTTGAATAAGGCGTAAAAACTGCCTCCAACTCCCTTTTTTCTTTATTTCATTTCTAACTTCCATTTCTGTCATCTCCTCGTGTTAAACAAAACTGTTCTTTCTAAAAATAGAATACAATACGAATGTAAACTGAATGTAAACACACTTTTTCTGTTTTTACAAAATATACATAAAAACTCATCTTTACAACAGATATAAACATCTGATATTATTACCTGGTACTTAATATTATTCTATGTGAATGATAAATAACTAATTTACAATACTATATAAATCTCCAGTTATTGAAAGGAGTATCCTTTTTGCAAACAAATATACATTCTAAAAAGGAAACAATTATTTTTATTCATGGTTTAGTCGGCAATCGTCGTGCTTTCAAAAAAGAACATAAACGATTTTCCGCCTCTTACAACATTATCACTTATGACTTATTAGGTCACGGCGATGATAAAGGAGAAGCTATCGAATTTTCATTACAGCGTCTCGTTGATCAATTATTGAATTTATACGAAAAAGAAGGCATTCAAAAAGCTCATATTTGCGCTTTAAGCTACGGCTGCTATATCTCTACCATTTTTGCACAAATGCATCCAGAAAAAGTTTTGAGCATTTGTCATATTGGTGGACATTATAATAACCCTTCCCTTTTATATAACGTATTTCAAAAGTTTTGGGAGAAGCGAGGAGACGATTACTCTAAATGGCTCTCTCAATACGCAAATACCATTTTTCCAAGTGGCATACTAAAGGCAAGTCCGTTCGCAGTCATTTCAAGAAATATTTATTATCGGTTCGGATTGCAATTACATTCATCAATTATTGCTCAATCATTACGTCATCGGTTAGAATTCGATTTAAAATCTAAATTAAAATCACTTCCCCACCCTATTCTATGGGTAATGGGCGAACATGATCATCTCTATAAATCTTGTCTTTTTGATTTAAAGTCCATTCTTCCTAACGTTTTATATAAAGAAATACCGTTAGCAGGACATGCAGCAAACTTATTCCGCCCCAACTACTTTCATGATCTATACGCTCGATTTTTAAACGGGAAGTTACAGTAAAAACTATTACATCCCAATTTATTAAACTATAAAAAGGCTTCCCAAGTTTCCCTGGAAAGCCTTTTCTCTATACGAAAAGTATATAATTTACTTTTTCTTAGTATGCTTTTGTGTAACCTAATAGGTGCTTGCTCCAGTAAGAGTTACTTACAGAACTAATACGTACACCAGTTGCATCAGTTTCTGCACTAATGAACTGACCGTTTCCTAAGTAAACACCCATGTGAGAAGGACCTGATTTATAAGTGTTTTGGAAGTATACTAAATCACCTGGTTGTGGATTGCTAGTTTTTGTTTTAGAACTCCAGTATCCAGCAACTGTTTGACGAGCGCCTTTATGACCAGTTTGATTTAATACGTAGTGAATGAATCCACTGCAATCAAAACCAGCAGGTGTTGTACCAGCTGTTCTGTATGGTGAACCATTTAATGATCTAGCGAATCCAGCGATTGAAGATGTATCTCCACCAGTTGTTGGTTTTTGTACGTCTTTACCTGGTTGTTGAACGTTATTTGTAACGTTATTGTTATTTGTAACGTTGTTTACTCCGCCTTTTACAAACTTAACGAAGTCTGCACTTACGTAACCTGTGCGGCCGTTATGGTTAATTTTGTACCAACCATTTTCAGCGCCAGTAACGTTTAATACTGTACCGTTTGTTACACCACCGATTACAGCGTTGTATGTAGCTGGGCCTGTACGTACTTTTAAAGCACCAGTGTTAACAACATAAGAACCACCAGTTTGAACTGTAGTAGTATTGTTGTTTGTAGTTGGTTGTTGTGTTTGGTTAGATACAGCAGAACCACCTTTTGTTACGAAGTCTTTGCTTACGTATCCAGTTCCACCATTGAAGTTGATTTTAAACCAATCTTGTACTTCACCAACAACTTGTACTGTTTTACCTTTATTTACAGAGCCTAATACTGTATGAGATGTACTTGGGCCTGTACGTACGTTAAGTGAAGAAACGTTTACTGTGTAAGTACCAGTTCCTTGTTGAACAGTAGTTCCTGTTTTACCACCAGTCGTTACGAAGTCACCACTTACATAACCAGTTTGACCGTTTACAGTTACTTTGAACCAACCGTTTTCTTGTCCAATTACTTGTAGTACTTGACCTTGTTTTACTTTAGAAATAACGCTATGTCCTGTACCAGCACCTGAACGAACATTTAATACATCAGCAGTTACTGTGTATTTTAAGTCGGATTTTGTTTCTACAGTTTTTGTTTCAGTTACAGTCGTTTGTGTTTGAGTTTGTCCATTAATTTCTTTTAGCGCTTCGTTTGAAACTTGTGCATGAGCAGAATCCATACCTGGAACTGCAACACCTGCTACTGAAGCTACTGCTAAACCTGCAATTACTTTTTTCATAAGTTGTCTTTACTTCCTTTCCCTACTATCCTCTTAAAAAAAACTTATAAACTTAATACTTTACAATATTATCAAAGTAAAATATTCATTAAGTTCCATTTTTTAACAAGAGTTTTATTTTTCACACAGAGTTCATTTTAAACAAGCGAAGTGAAATCCGTGTGAACTTCATGTGAACTTTACCATTAAACTTACTCTTTTTGCAATGCTTTTTTTATATTTCTTATGTATTTTATTGAAAATTCGACATACCATTCATTATCTTAGTATATATTTTCTATCCACTTAAAAAAATTCTATTCATCTAACACAATGCAAAGAATGTATTTCCTAGTATAGCTCCTCCTATGAAGTATACTCTTATCATGACAAAAAACACTTTTTTTATCAATAGTATAATATTTTTAGAAAACTATTTTTGATACTATCTATCACTTTTAAAAGATTTGACGATTTGTAAGATTTAACTTCAAAAATTCTGTTCTAATTTGACGAAAGTACACATTCCGCTACCCATTTTTAACCGTCTATGGAATTTATAGGGTATTTATATTATCATATATATAGTAGCGTCTTAATCTATACACATTTTATTTACCCTACACGGAAAGCAATTGAATTTTAAGATGAGCGTTTTATTGCTTGCAAATAGTGGAATCAAAAGGGAGGTATATTTATGAATAACATAATAGATGATCCTATAAATAAAAATATAGAACTGTACTATGCTTTTTTTCAATTCGTTTCAATTATTACCTTACAAAAAATATCAACTATTGAAACACGTAAAAACGAATTAAAAAATCAGATGAAAAATTCCTATCAAAAAAATCCTTACTACTTATAAAAAGGTGAACAGGTTGTATCCCTGTTCACCTTTTTATAAGTAGCAAAACCCCGATTGGTTCAAATAATAATTAGTGGGGGATAAACAATCCCCCCACTCGTTCCTACATTATTTATAAATTTTTACACGGTTTTCTAAAGGCTGGTATTCTTTTTCACCTGCAGGTACAACCGGTTTACCAAACGGCATTTGCGCAATAAGCTTCCAATTTTCTGGAACTCCCCATTCTTTTCTCACTTCTTCATCAATTAATGGATTGTAATGTTGCAATGTAGCACCAAACCCTTCAATTTCCAAAGCTGTCCAAATTGCAAATTGTAACATTCCAGAGGATTGCTGAGACCAAATTGGAAAGTTCTCTTTGTATAATGCAAATTTTTCTTGCAGTTCTTCCACCACTTCACTATCTTCGAAGTATAGAACTGTTCCATAACCACTTTTAAATGCATTCATTTTTTCTTCCGTAGAAGCGAAGTTATTTTCAGGTACAATTTTTCGTAACGTTTCTTTCGTAATATCCCATAACTTATCGTGTTGTTCTCCAAGCAAGACGACAACGCGAGCACTCTGAGAGTTAAAAGCTGAAGGTGTATGTTTTACAGCATGATAAATCACTTCTTGAATTTTTTCATCAGAAACTACTTGTTCTTTACTAATTGCGTAAATAGATCTTCTGTCTTCAATTGCTGAGTAAAAATCTTTTGCCATCATAATTCCCTCCAATTTTCATTTGAGGCTTTTTCCTATGTACACATCATATGCCCCTCAAAACTTATCATTAATAAGTTTCTAACTTTATAATATAAACAAACAATAATAAACTCAAATAATAACACTCACATTTTTTACCTTTTTACTTTATTAGTGCTAAAAAATAAAAGGCAATTTGTTGTTACCGATAGTACGTAACAACAAATTGCCTTTCTTATATGATGATCCAACTCAGTATTTCACTTAATTAACTAAGCCAAATGCATAAGACATTAGCTTATTCGTCTCTGTAAAACGCTTTGTTTTACCTTTTGTCCCCATAACAACTGTAATAATACGAGTATCACCTTGTTTTGCTGTACCCGTAAAACAATACCCTGCGCTATCTGTAAATCCTGTTTTTAATCCGTCTATTCCTTCTATATATAAAGCTTTATTATTTTTGTTTAACATATCATTTGTACTTATAACATTAATATTATTAAATGCTAACTGACTTTGACGTAAGTGAGTCACTTCTAATATTTCTGGGTAATCTTTTATAAGATGATACGCCAAGTTTGCTACATCACCAGCCGTCATTTTTGTTTCACTTCCATCGGGCTCTTGTAATCCAGAAGCATTTGCAAATTTAGCATGTTCCGACATTTTTAACTGTTTCGCTTTTGCATTCATAAGCTGAACGAAATCTTTCTCCGATTTTGCCATATGTTCTGCTAAAGCCACAGCTGAATTATTAGCTGACTCAATCATTAATGCATGATATAAATCTTTAACAGTTAATGTGTCATTAACTTGTACTGGGATTCTCGCTCCCTCTGTTTGTGCCGCTTTCGCACTCATTTTCACCGGATCTTCCCAGCGAACTTTCCCATTATGTACATTTTCTAATAGAAGATATGCTGTCATCATCTTAGACATACTTGCTGGCGCAAAAGCCTCATTTTCATTATGTTGATAAATAATATCTCCATTACTCGCATCAATAATCATAGCTGCTTTTGCATCAATTTCCGGTGGTATGTACTTTGGTGGGACTACTTTTTCAACTAATCCTGTTTTAGGTAGTTCTGCCACTTGTAAAGGTTGTCCCTCTATACTTGTTGCACTCTTTTGAGTTCCTTGGAATAAGAACCAACATATCCCTAAAACAATGACTAATAGGACTGTCAGCCTTCCCCATTTTAACCGCTTCATTTCAAAACTCCTTTAACAAACCTTTTATACACTCACATTTAACCATAACAACTTTCCCTTTATATCGTCAAGGTAAAAAGCATATTTATTCATCTACAGCAATTATTATTTCAATGCATGTATGTTACAATAACAATACCGAAATATAAGAATATTCAATGATAAACCTTATGAATAAAACTATTAATAGAAGGGATTCATACAAATGCCACTTCCAAAATCATTAAAATACGGAGACACAATTGGGATTTACTCACCTTCTTCTCCAGTAACCTACACTTCTCCTAAAAGATTTGAACGAGCGAAATCTTACTTACAACAGAAAGGATTTCATATATTAGAAGGTTCACTAACAGGTCGATATGATTATTATCGTTCGGGTAGTATACAAGAGCGTGCTGAGGAACTAAATGCTTTAATAAGAAACCCTAATGTTTCTTGTATCATGTCAACAATTGGTGGCATGAATTCAAATTCCTTATTGCCTTATATTGATTATGATGCTTTTCTAAATAACCCTAAAATAATGATTGGGTATTCAGATGCAACAAATAAAACGATACATATTGTAGAACCTTGGAAAAAATGAATACATGGCTTTTATTGTTTTACAATAAAAGCCATGATACTATATAATTTGGAATGTGAAAGA
This sequence comes from Bacillus sp. FDAARGOS_527, assembly GCF_003812125.1. Taxonomy (NCBI): domain Bacteria; kingdom Bacillati; phylum Bacillota; class Bacilli; order Caryophanales; family Bacillaceae; genus Bacillus; species Bacillus sp. FDAARGOS_527. Next base: position 1,142,740 of record NZ_CP033795.1, on the reverse strand, counting down.
TTAAACTAAATACGTTCCAATATCTATCATTAGAAAAATTAGGTATAAATATTATATTTATATGCAAAAGAGAGTGAATAAATGAAACCAACTATTAAAAATTACTTATTTTTACATGTAGCTTTTTTGATATATTCTATCATTATGGTTTACATGAAATGGGCAGCTAAATTTCCCATTGCTTCCATCTCATTTTTTATTGCTTATTTCGGACTAGTTATACTTTTATTTGGATATGCAATTTTATGGCAACAAGTAATTAAACATTTCGAAATATCAAAAGCATATTCACATCGCGGGATTATTATACTATGGTCAATGCTTTGGTCAGTATTTCTATTTGGAGATACGATTCAGTGGAATCATTTACTTGGTGCAGCTATTATTATCGTCGGAATTGTGGTGGTGACAAAAGATGAATAGTTATATGTTATTATTTATTTTCGGGATAATTTTAGCTAATTACTCACAAATATTATTAAAAAAAGCTACTTTGCAACAATACGATTCTAGAATAAAAGAATATGTGAATCCTTATGTTATTATCGGCTACTCTTTATTTGTAATTAACGCTGGATTAAATGTTATCGCCATGAAGGGCATGGCATTAAAACAAGCATCAGCATTAGAATCCTTAAGTTATATCATCATATTAATTTTCGGTTGGTATTTCCTAGGAGAAAAAATAACGAAACGTAAACTCATCGGCAACATGATTATTATCGTTGGTGTAATCGTTTATTGTATCCAATAGTAAAAGGCTCCGTTTATCACAAACGGAGCCTTTTACTATTGACCTAAATTTTGCACCTTCTCTTTCAAATCTCGAACTTGATCTACCGTCTGCATAAGCTCCGAGTTTTTAAACTCTTCTACATTCACTTTCCCTTCTTCTATCTTTGTCATTGCCGTATCAATTAACGTATTTAACTTTTCGTTATATCCGACGATTTGCTGATGAAGATCCTTTGCTACATCAGGCGGTGTTAATTCATTGAAAGCGGGTATATCTTGTTTAATTTCACTAAGCTTCGCTTCTAATTCTTTTCGAGCTTCACTATCATTAACAGCCTTTTCAGCTAATGCTGGTGCATCATTTGCAAACGCACTTATTTCATTTATATAGTCTGTCGCTTTTTGAGCATAATCTATGGAGTTCTTTCCTTGTTCTACTAGTGAACATCCCATTAAACCAATTGTAACTATAAATACTACTAAAGTTGATTTTATTTTCATTTTAGGCTCCCTTCGTCTTTATAATTGTCTGTAAGTTTCTCTATCCTAACTTCTAGCTACATTACTTATAACCTTTTTTCAAATAGCTATTTACCCTCTTACATGCCCGATTACTGTTACAACATCTACTTCTATATGTATGCTAATAATATCTTCAATTATATCCGTATATCCTTGTCCTATAGCTGTTCCATAGTGTAATGTAAGCCCCTTCTTTTCATACACTGACTTTGGTACTGAAAAAATAAATCTCCTCAAATTTCTTTCATCAGCCGGTTCCATAATTAAAACAATCCCATCCTCATCAAACATATACGCTCGCCCTCCAACTTTACATTCACTATGGCTCAGTATTGCCTTGGTCAGCAAAATTTAAAACATAATAAGTTAAGATACACACTCTGCTGCACCATAAAAATAAAAAACATTCATTCTTTTTGTTAAGAATGAATGTTTTTTAAAAAATCAATTTCTAACTCTAGCATCTTTCTTTGACGAGGTTTTATTTTTCTTACGGGAACTCCAGCATAAATATACCAATCTTCTAAACTCTCTTTCACCATACTCATCGCACCGACTGCCGTACCTTCTCCTATAGTTACATTTGGAAAAATAATAGAATCAGCACCAATAATCGCATGTTTTTTAAAAATAACTTTTTCTGTTTCCACATTCCTATATTGATTCGGGACAGTTGGCCCCATTAAAGTATTTCCACTGAAATCATCAAGTACCGCATATACTAAGGTTTTAGCTGAGATATTTGCAAAGTCATGCATTTCAATCCCAACTTCCCCTCCATATAACGCTGTATACGCTGATATATGCGAATAACTTCCAATTGTAATTTTGCCACTTAAAATGCAAAAATCATCAATCCTTACATGATTACCTACTGATATAACACCTGGATTATATATACTTGCTTTTTTACTAATCAATACATTCTTCCCAATTGATAAAAATCCAATTTTCTTTAGCTCTTCTTGACTATAAAAACTATTCATCTGCCAACACCGCCCTCTGACCTAAACATCTTACAATTTGTTCTACTATTTCTTTCGTCATTCCTTCCCATAAAGGTAAACTTACTATTCGTTTTGCTATTTTATTCGTTGTTGTTAAATCTGTAGACTTATAATTTTTAAAAAGAACTTGTTGATGGCAAGAGGGCGAAAAGTATAATCTAGCTTCTATTTTCTGTTTTTTCAGGTCTTCTATTACTTGTTTGTTGCGAACTTCTTCTGGACAAAGAATAGGCATAAATTGCTGAATAACTGCTTCTGTCTTTTGGAGTTGCCACCCTTTTTTTATGAATCCATTACTTTGTAACAATTGTTTATACCATTCAGAAATACGGGTGCGTTCTTTTAATTTGTCATCCCATTTTTTCATAGTTGCAATCCCAATAGCGGCTGCATATTCAGACATTTTACAATTAAACCCCATCATCGTACATTCACGGTTTGTATCAAATCCGAAATTACCCATCCTTTTAATACATTGTATATCTTCTTCGTTTTTACTATATATAAGCCCTCCTTCACCAATCCCAAAAGGCTTTGTTGCATGAAAACTATATACGATCATTCCACTAAAACCCTGTCCATAATGCACACTTCCATTCATTAATCCGAATCCCGGTGCCGCATCTACGACAACCGGAACACCCCTCTTTTCTAATTCTTCATATTCTTCTAAGTTCATCCATGATCCAAACGTTGCGTACGGGACAACAATCGCAACCTCTTCTTTTAATTCTTCAATCTTATCCAAAAGTACTGTTTTATCCATATACCAATCATCTATTGAAATATCAATAAAATAAGGTTCCAATCCACACCAAATAGCTGCTAATGGAGTCGCAGGGAATGTAAAACTAGGCATGAGGGCATACTTTCCTTTTTTTCTTTTCTTAAGTTGAATGGCCGCCATTAACCCTAACGTTGCGTTTGCTACTGTTGTAACAGCTCCCCTGTTCTGAAAAAATCCCGACATAATTGTTTGTTCAAAACGTTGATTTATAGGTCCGTAATTCGTATATATGTGAGATGTATCAATTTCCTTCAATTCATCCAAATACTCAATTACAGGTACAGTTGAAGCACGTAAAAAAGGAATATTCTCCATATCTATCTATTCCTTCCTATCATTTTCGGACAATATAGAGCATATCTGTTTCAGATAAGCCAAATTTCCTAGCACTTTTCATCCCTTGTTTTTCAGCTATGTTATATAATTCCACCTTAAATCCCGCATTCATTAATCGTTGAATGAACCCTGATTGATTATAAATTCTCACATGATCTTCTTGACCAAAAGCTAATTTCCTCAATTGTGGAGTTACAATTAATTCATTCTCTATAATAGAATCCACATTCATTACGATGGGTACTTGAATAATTCCCCATCCATTTGGTTTTAAAACCCTATATAACTCTTGCATTGCTTTGCCATCATCAAGAACATGTTCTAATACGTGGCTGCATAAAATTACATCAAAAGTATTACTATCATATGTAATGCTTGTAACATCAATTTCCTTCATTAATGGATCCTTTGGCTCTAAATCCCCACATACATACGTAATATTTTTATACTCGTTAAACCAATCTCTTACATTCGCTTCAGGTGCAATATGAAGCATAGTATATTTTCTACTTAACAAGTCCGTTTCCGTTTCAATGTACACACGATACAACCTTTCACGATCCATCGAACTACAAACTGGACATATCCCTGTATCTTTATTCCACATCTCAAATTTATATTTTGGAAAATCATAATCTGCCGGCCAAGGTGAAAATTTTTCAAATTGTTGATTGCAATATTGACAATAACAACATTCTTTCTCAAACATATGGGCAACTAGTTTGTTTAACCCCTTTTTAATCTTTTCATTATAAATTTGATCTAGTTCTCCATTTCTTACTGCATCCTTAACTATAAATCCCGCATTCTCTAAACAATAGGATAAGCTCTCTTTATAATCTCTTTCAGAACTTAAAAACCCACTATTATATGCATCAATAATTAATTCAATCCATTCTTCAATTGTCATTAAAATAAAATGCATTTGTTTTTGATTTTGTCCACTATGTTGTCTAAAATAACTAAGAGGTTCTTGTATATAAACTACTTTTCCTTTCCTCATCATGTCTAGCCAAGTTGCAATGTCATTAATAGCAGAATAAGCCTTCCCTTTAAAATACCCAAACTTCCCTTCAAACAATTCCCGATTAAACAAAACAGTTGTCGGCTCACCAACTACATTTTTCAAATTTTTTAACATATAATTCCCTAATTCTTTTCCTTCAAAAAGCATAGTTTCTTTCGCGATTTTCATATTTAATGTTGAAGGTGGTAATATCTCTCCATTCTCATCAATTAGTTCACGATAAGACGTCACAAATGAAATATTTTCTAACGTCAAAAAGTATTTCATCATTCTCTCAATCTTTTCATGATGAAATAAGTCATCATCTAATAAAAAGTTTATATAATCCCCGTTCGCAAGTTCTATACACTTATTAAAGTTTTCAGCAACTAACGGCGTTTCATTTTTAACATATGTAATACACTCATATTCACGTAAATACGGTTGAATCATCGCATTGACTTCATTATTTGTACTGTCGTCAGAAATAATAATTTCAATATTTTCATATGTTTGATTCAGAGCACTATTAAGCGCCAATTCCAAGTAATACGGTCTATTGTACGCAGGAATAAGTATACTTACTTTCGGTAAAGGAGAATTATTATTTATATATTGTTTTTTCTTTTCTATGTTTATTTTCTTTTCTTTAATTTTTTGATAATAGTCTAATGTATATAATATTGATGACGGAACTATACTTCTTGCATATTCTAGAAAATTAGTTATCGCTTCATCTAACTCTTTTTCGTTAGATAAGAAACCATATTTTTCTCCAGCTATAATACTATGTGAAAAATCTTCTAATCCATCCATCATTTTATTAGATTCATTTAACTGTTGATCTGGATGTAATCGAAAGTAACTCAGTGTCTCTGCTATATATACTGCTTTTCCTTTACTTAATAAAGATAACCATGAAGCTATATCTACGTTACAAAGATACCTCCTCTTATCAAAAATCCCATACGGTTCTTGTAAATCATTTTTACGAAATAAAACTGTTGTCGGTTCTCCAATATAATTTTTTTGATCCACAATTACCCTATTTGCTAATTCTGTTCCCTCTATAATCGTATCCTCTTCAAATAAACGGACAGTTGAATAAATATGTCGTAGTTCTTTCCCTTTTTCATCAATTACTTGACGATGAGATGTTACAAGCTTAATTTCATTATCTAAATCATTGAAAAAACACTTTATCATTTTTTCAATTTTATCCACATGAAAGATATCATCATCCATTAAAAAATTTATATACTCACCGTTCGCTTCATGAAATAACATGAGTGCATTTTCAAATTGTCCGAGAGTTGAACTGTTTTTTATATAAATAATATTTGAATGATCACATAAGTATTTTTGTAACACCTTTTCTGTTTCGTCATTCGTACTATCATCTCCAACTATAATTTCTATATTAGGGTACGTTTGTTCCAGCACACTACATAACGCCTCTTCAAAAAAGCGAGGACGATTATATGTAGGAATTAATACACTTACCAACGGAAGTTGATCTACCACCTCTTCAGTTCTTTCAATACGAGTTTTCATTTTACTCTCTCACCTCTTCGCATATTATTTATATACGCGACACAAAAATCACATCACTTTAACCGAATAGAGCCTATATACTTTTATGCAGATATGAAACGAAATATCATACTTTTCGTTCCTGAATAAACATATTTAATAACATGGACATTTTATTTGCACCTTTTTTATTCAAATGATCACTATCATAAAAATCTTCATCACAAAATAATGGTGAATCAAATAAATCTATAATTTCAAAAGAATATTGAGCATGAAAGTCGTTTATAACTTTATAAAAATCTTCTTTTAATTTCTTACTACTACAATTGAAATAATGTGAAGTAACAGGGAATACAACAATTAGTGGTTTTATATCATGTTTTAAAAGTAATTCTAAATATGTTTTAAAAATTGTTTTATTTTCAACTAAAGTATGAGGATATGACAATTTAGCATGTGAAGCTGCTCTTATTTTTCCGTGTTCTTCAAAAGGAATGTGAAGAGGAGTGATATTCCATTCAGCATTTATCCAAGGCAATATCAATGATTCATCTGTTAGTTCGTCTAATAAAATATATTCAAAATGAAAATTAAAAATAGAAAAAAGTGGTTTCGGGGTATCTAGATGTGAGAATCCATCAGTGGATAGAGGAGAATGAACTACAGTATGATGGCCGTCTTGAAACAATGGATAATATACTTTGTGAATTCTATATGATTCAGATGATAACGACATGTCAAAGTAAAACGAGAAATAAGCTATTCCTATCAAACAATATTGAAAGGAATGATCGTTTGATAGTAGTTGTGATGCTATTAAATAATCATAGTATAGATCTTGCGATGGAAGTGTTAATTTTATTGACTTTTTTGAGAGGAACTCCGTACTTATACCACAATGCGGATAAGACAAGCCCGTTGCAAACAATTCATACGTCGGATCACTCTTTGCTTTTTTCATAGAAATGTATAAAGACATAAGATCCGGATTTATTTGATAGATAGAAATTAATTTATTCTTCCATTCATACATGTATTTTGTTAAATTAATAATTTTTGTACTTTGCACGCCCCTGTTTATCAATTCAATTGTAAGTTTTTCTGCGTCCACTCTCCAAATGATTATATATTGAAAAGAATTTTCTATTTGAACAATGGCTGAAACGTCTACAACATGAACGATTGTTTTACATTTATTTTTGTCTAATGCATTTTGAATCTTCCCCCTTGATAATTCATCACTTAAAACAATAATTTTATACTGCTCCTTCATATATATCCCCTCCATTATATGTATAATATGAAATTCATTTTTCATTCGTAACGATCATATACATTTGCCAGCCATCATAAAAAAGAATAGAATATTCATTTCAAAACAAAAAAATAGCTCCACCATTAGGCGTAGCTATTTTTCCATTACATACTTAATAAAGTGAAGCTTTAATCAGTGGGGGGTTTCTTCATCGCCCACTGATTATTAGTTGAACCAATCGGACTTTAATGGGCAGCCCGCCCCCCACCTAACTTCTTTGCTTTCACTGCATTTTAAGGTGGGGGTCTTACTGCCCATTAAAGTCGGATAAAACTATATTCCTTTGTCTAACTCATAAAGCATACGATACTTTTCATTTTCTTTCAGAAGTTGTTCATGACTACCTTGCATCACAATTTGACCACGATCAAGGAATATTACTTCATCAACATGCTCCATTCCTACAAGATGGTGCGTAATCCAAATTACTGTCTTTTCTTCCGTTGCAGAAAACATTGTTTCTATTAAAGATAATTCTGTCTTTGGATCTAAGCCGATTGTAGGTTCATCTAGTACAATGATTGGTGCTTCTTGCATTAGCGTTCTAGCAAAAGCAACCCGTTGTCTTTCCCCGCCAGAAAACCTTTTCCCCATCTCATGCATTTTTGTTTGTAATCTATCTGGAAGAGAAGCAACATGCGAAGCTAATTGTGCTTTCTCTAAAGCATTCCATATCTCTTCATCTGTTGCCTCTGGTTTGCCGATTCGCACATTATTCCCAATTGTCGTATCGAATAAATGCGGCTTTTGATTCAATACAGAAATATATTTTGATAAAAGATTCGTGTGAGCATGTTCACTATTCAATAAAACTTCACCCTGTAATGGGCTTAGTGCACCTGTTAACAATTTTAACAAAGTAGATTTTCCAGTTCCGCTTCTTCCTAAAATGGCGATTTTTTTTCCTGCTTTTATTTGTAATGATACGTCTTTCAATACAAATTCATTGCTATCTGGGTAACTATACGATACATGATTTAATTCAATGTCTATATGTTTTGGTGCAACATAATCTTTATCTCTAGGTAATTCCTTTTCATCCTGTAAAACACCATTACCTTCTACTTGATTGAGACGATGAGCGGATTCTACATATGATGGAATTCGATCGATAGCATCTGACAGAGGAATTAACGCGTTTGTGACAGATAACGTCATTAAGACGAAAGCCGCAATAACGGTAGGAGCAATCTGTTCACTCGCCGCCTCATTTCCAGTCCATATAATCATTGAAATAACTACAATACCCACTACTAATTGAATAATACTGTCCCGAATATGATTCCAGCGCTTCATTCTTTTTTCCGTTTTTAACAACTGAGCATTTTGATCTACATACTTATCAATGAATTCATCTTTTCTACCACTTGCTTGCCAATCAGATAATCCAAAAACAGCATCTGTTAGTTGTTGGTACAAACGGTTTCTTCCTTGCTTTAAAGTAACATGATGTTTCTTCATTAAAAGTAATGATATAAATGGAAGAAGAAAAACGATAATAGCCAACATACATGCTGCAATAAGTGCAAACACTACGTCAAATGTACCGATAACAAGTACGAATATGCTATATACAACTAATGCTAATATGCTAGGAAATATTGTACGTAAATATAGGTTTTGTAAATGCTCTATATCTTCGGATAATACGCCTAACATATCGCCCGTTTGAAATCGTGAACGGAAAAATAACGCCTGTGGTTCTACTATCCCATATAGTTTCGTTCTCATCTTTTCTAATATGCGTAATACAACATCGTGTCCAACTAAACGCTCTACATAATGAAATACCGCTTGTCCTATACTAAACGCACGTGTTGCAACGATAGGAACATATACAGCCATTACATTTTCTGGTCTAAGAGCAGATTTAGAGATTAAATAACCTGAAATGAAAAGTAGCATCGCACCTGAACTAACTCCAAGAAGACCAAGGAAAATAGTTACAGTCATTCTACCTTTATTTTGCTGTATATACGGTTTAATCCAGTTACTCATCTCTATCCCCTCTCTTTCCTGCGAAAATGTAATGCTTCATTCTTTACAAGTTCTTCATACGTTCCGCTTTCTATCATTTTCCCTTTATTTAAAATAAGAATATGATCCATCTGTTTCATCCAGTGAAGACGATGTGTTGCAAGAAATACTAACTTACCTTCAAACAGACGTAACATCGCTTGCTTTATTTCAAATTCAGTTTCAATATCAAGATGTGCTGTAGGCTCGTCTAATAAAATAATTGGCTTTTTGCTTAAAAGGGCTCGCGCCATTGCGACACGTTGTTCTTGTCCGCCACTAAGCATACGCCCACCTTCTCCAATTCTTTCATACATTCCATTTGGAAGCGATGTAACGAGTGAACGAAGACCGACTTCATTCATAACTCTTTCCACTTCTTCATCCGTTGTATTTGTTTCATAGAAACAAATGTTATCTTTTAATGAAAGCGGGAAAATATAAGGTTGCTGCGGAATATAAGCAATATTCTTTTGCCACTCTTCACGAGTAGCCCCGTCAATTTCCACACCATTTACAATCATATTTCCAGCTGAAGGAGTTAAAAACCCTGCTAATACGTCGATTAACGTTGATTTCCCTGCTCCACTTTCACCAATTACACCTATAGCGCCAGTTCCTTTCCAAGTAAAATCAATTTCCTCTAATATAGCTTTTTCAGATTCATCATTCTTTACTTTTACATCTTGTAATTTCAAGTTACTAGTTGAATTCCATATTAAGTCTACATTAGATTCTTTCTTCCCTATTTCTTTTTGTTGCTGTAAAATCTCTTCTATTTGCTCCATTGCAAGTTGTCCATCTAACGTAGCATGATAATTTGCTCCAACTTGTTTAATCGGCAAGAAATATTCCGGAGCTAAAATTAAAATCGTAAGGGCTGGTAATAGTACAATTGTCCCATCTATTAAACGTATCCCTAATCCGACCGCCACAAATGCAATTGATAAACTCGTAAAGAAATCTAATGCAAAAGAAGAAAGAAAAGCAACTCGCAAAGTACGCATCGTTGCTTTTCTATATCTTTTACTTACTTTTTCAATCTTTCCTTCGTGTTGTTTACTTTGACCTAAATACTTTAATGTTTCTAATCCTTTTAACGTATCTACAAAATGATTAGAAAGAACACGATATGTTTCATATTGGCTATCCGCCATTTTCTGCGCTGCTAATCCTAGTAGGATCATAAAAATAATTACGATAGGAATCGTTACAACTAAAATGATTCCCGACTCAATATCTAGTGTAAAAACATATAGTACAATTAGTCCCGGTACGATACTACTTCTAATCATTTTAGGAATTGTTAGTTCAATATATGTTTTAAATTTCTCAATACCCTCTATCGATAAGGTAACCAGATGACCTGTTCCAGCGGTTTGAACATACCGTGGACCTAATGTGAAATACGCCTCTATTAATTGTTTTCTCAATAGCGATCCTGTTTTTTCAGCGAAACGTTCTACTAATATTTGTGACATTCGAACTAGCAAATGACGTACTGCAAACGTGATTCCGAAATAAACCGTTTCATTTAACACAGATTGCACCGCTTCTCCCTGAAATAAAAACGTAATAGCTCGCGCTAAAAACACTGTTTGTGCAATAATACTAAAAGCTTCTAAAATGCTAATGATTGTTAACACTACATATAAAACTCGGCTACCAGGATACGACGGAAGTCCTCTTTTTCTTTTCATTAGTACTCCAAATCTTTATCTGACTTAACAGGTTGTCTAAACACATAGAAACTCCATATTTGACTTCCCAATACAAATGGCAATATAGCAATTGAAAAATACGTCATCAGTTTTAGTGCATAATCTCCTGATGCTGCATTATAAATTGTTAAATCGTATATTGACCCTAACGAACTAATTAAGACACGTGGGAACATGCCGGCAAACACACTCGCACTTAGTAAAATGATTGTTAAACTTGTCATAAAGAAAGCCCAACCATCTCTTCTTCTTTTATTTAATAATGTTGACACACATAATGCTACAAAAGCTCCAATCGGAACCATAATCCATTCTGTACCATGACCAGTGAAAATATCTGTTTTCCATAACCCTACACCAGCAAAAATAAGAAGCGCTATAATTGCAAGTGGTGCAATTTTCAGTGCAGCAATACGTGCACGTTCTCTTAACTTACCAGTTGTACGTATTGTAAGGAATTGCAAGCCGTGAACAATACATAGCAGAAGGAACATAACTCCTCCAAGTAATGCAAAGGGATGAAGTAATTGTAAGAATCCACCTACAGCATTTTTCGTCTCATCAATTGGAATACCTACCATAAAGTTAGCAATGGCAACTCCCCAAAGGATAGGCGGTAGTAAACTTCCTAAAAACATACCCCAATCCCAAAAGCCTTTCCATTTATGATTATCTATTTTCGCACGGAATTTAAAGGAAACACCTCTAATAATTAAAGCAAGAAGCATAAATACAAACGGAATGTAAAACCCACTAAATAAAGTTGCATACCAATGCGGGAATGCCGCAAACATAGCGCCACCAGCACAAACAAGCCATACTTCATTCGCGTGCCAAAATGGACCAATTGTATTTAAGTAAATCCTTTTCTCTAAATCGTTTTCTCCTAAAAACCTTGAAACTATACCTACACCGAAATCGAAACCTTCAAGTACAAAGAAGCCTACGAATAAAATTGCAATAATGATAAACCACAACTCATTAAGAGATAACATACTCATCCTCCTTATCAAATGGATCATGGCTTTGAGAATCTTGTTTCGTTTTCTTATTCTCATGTCCTTTAATAATACGAACGAATAAGTAAACTGTAATTCCACCTATAATTAAATATAATGATGTGAACGAAACTAAAGAGAATAGCACTTCTCCGAACGTAACATTTGGAGATACAGCATCTTCCGTTTTCATAACACCGAAAACTACCCAAGGTTGACGTCCCATTTCAGTCATAATCCATCCTACTGTATTACCGATAAACGGTAGTGAAATTGCATACACCATTAATTTTAAATACCAAGTTTTTTCAGCTAAACGATCTTTTCTTGATAAGAACCATCCGTACGCTCCTAGAAGAAGCATAAATGTTCCACTCATTACCATCGCTCTAAAGCTCCAGAACATCGTGTGTACTGGTGGAATATAATCTCCAGGCCCATATTTTTCTTCATATTGCTTTTGAATTTGATTCATCCCTTCTACTTGACCACTAAATTTATCATATGATAATAGACTTAGCATATACGGGATTTGAATTTCAAACGAATTTTCTTTCTTCTCTGCATCAATTTTCGCAAATACTGTAAATGGCGCTGGATCTTCACTCGTATTCCATAACGCTTCAGCTGCTGCCATTTTCATTGGGTGTGTCTTAATTAATTGTTGTGCTTGCGCATGACCGAAGAATAATACAAGCGCAGTTGTAAGTGTTCCAACAATGATAGAAATGCGGAACGATTTTTTAAACACTTCAGTTTCTTGAGCTTTCGTTATTTTCCATGCACTCACACCTGCAATAAAGAATGCACCCGTTGCAATTGCCGCTGTAATTGTATGCGGGAATTGCACCCATAATTGTGGGTTTTGGATAATTGCTAAGAAATCATTCATTTGTGCACGTCCATCTGCTGCCATTTCATATCCTACTGGCGATTGCATAAATGCACTTGCAGTTAAAATCCAAAATGCTGATAACATTGTTCCAATTGAAAGGAGCCAAATACATAAAAGGTGAATGCGCTTCGGTAATTTGTCCTCACCGAATACCCATAAACCTAAAAATGTAGACTCAATGAAAAATGCTAATAAACCTTCAATCGCAAGTGATGGACCAAACACATCACCTACGAAACGTGAATAGGTTGACCAGTTCATACCAAACTGGAATTCTTGTAGAATACCAGTTACTACACCTACCGCAAAGTTAACAAGGAATATTTGTGTCCAAAACTTCGTCATCTTCTTATAAATTTCTTGTCCCTTTACCACATATAACGTTTGCATTAACGCAATGATAAAAGCTAAACCAATAGACAGCGGAACAAAAAAGTAATGGAAAATCGTTGTTGATGCGAATTGTATTCGTGCCAATTCGAGCGTTTCCATACTACAATCACTTCCTTCATAATTTTTTATATCGTAATTTCAATTGAGTTGTATGAATAAAACAACTCAAATCTTAGAAATATAGAAAGATAAATTTGTTTATGTACTTTTAGAAAATATAAATTTTCAGTTTTCAAGATAATTACAAAAGAACTTTCTCATAAAATTTACCTTTTCACTATTTCAGTAGTGTTTTATTCGTTAATCGAATTGTATAATATACCTGCATAGTAAATTCAGCTGATTTTTGACGTATTATTGACATCATTTTGTCTGAAATATGTCTTTTGGTATTTTTTTGAATTAGATTTTTCTCATCGATAAAATGTGTTTTTTTAATATGAGACTTATCTTTGCATCAATAAAATAATCGTTTCTCTCTTTATACACTTGACTTTTCTACGGAAAAATGTCCTATTAACCAATGGATAATTTCGTTATTTTTTTGTCAAGAGAAAAATGTATTTCTAAAATTCAAACACGAAATAATGTTATTCAAAAATAGAAAATGTACTCCCTCTTTCTAGACTAAAAATTCATTTTATTGTCATTTTTTCAAACTAAATTCATACATAAAAAAATACCGAGAATCGATTAGACTCTCGGTATTTTTTAAATTATTTTGCTGTATGTTTTCTAATAGCCGGTAAAATTTCAGTAGCAATTAATTCGATGTTTTTCTCAATTTTATCAAACGGTACACCACCAAAATCAATTTCTGCCATAAAACGTTGTTGCCCAAACAATTCATATTGGTAAAGCATTTTTTCGATAATTTGTTGCGGGCTACCAACCATTAACGCGTCACGGTAATCTATTGCATTTGTAAATTGTTGTTTCGGATACCCGCCACCGCGTAGCGTAAGCATACCAGCATTAATGTGAGGGTAGTATTCACTAAGTGCATCTTGTGAATTTTTCGCTGTATAAAATAAACTCGTTGTTGCAACTGGCAAACTTGCTGGATTGAATCCACTTTGCTCAGCCGCCTCACGGTAAGCATCTACTGACCCTTTAAAGTTAATAGCTGGACCACCTAGTGTTGTTATCATCATTGGTACACCTGCACGTCCTGCTTTAATCGCACTAGCTGGTGGGCCACCAACTGCACGCCAAATTGGTAAGTTATTATTTTTAGCTCTTGGAATAACCGCTGCATGCGCAAGCGGTGCTCTGAACTGTCCATTCCATGTTACATGTTCCTCTTTATTAATTTTTAATAAAAGTTCCATCTTCTCTTCAAATAACTCTTCATAATCATTTACATCATAACCAAGTAAGCTATATCCCCCAATACGCGATCCACGGCCAGCCACAATTTCTGCACGTCCACTAGAAATCAAATCAAGTGTAGCAAAGTCCTCGTATACTCGTACCGGATCAGATGTACTTATTATCGATGCTGAACTTGCAATTTTTATATTTTTCGTAGCTTGTGCAATAGCCCCTAAAATCACTGTATGAGCTTGCGTTGTAAAGTGCGTTTGATGACTTTCACCGACAGCAAATACATCAAGTCCCGCTTCATCCGCTAACTTTGCTGTTTCAATTAATTCATGAATTCTTTGTTCAGCACTAATTTTCTCTCCGTTATGTGGATTTAAAACATGATCCCCAATTGAATATAATCCAAATTCCATTCCTTTACTTGTATCCATACGGTATTTTTCCATCATTACTCTCTCCTTTAATGAAGTGCTATTAGTTTCTCTTTTAAAAACGTTTGTAAGTCAAATGTTTTTCCCTATTGTTTACAACTTCACTTGATTAGTCAATTGATAATGTAAAAAAAAATTACTCTTGCGGTAATTCTTTTTTTTCACTATGCTTATGAACCTTTGTCATTAGCTCGTATAACATTTTCTGTTCCTCTTCATTTAATACGTCATCAAAAAACGATGATTGAAATGCAAGTTGCTCTGGCAATGCTTTCTCTAAGGCAGCTTCCCCTTGCTCTGTCAGACTAATTGTTTTCGTTTTCCAATCTTGTTTTCGTACAATATATCCTTCTTTTTCAAGACGCGTTAACATTCGAGAAATACCGCCTTGTGTAACAGTTACCTTTTCAGCTAATTCCATTTGTGTTAGTGGTTGATACGTACGTATTTGCAAAAGCACATCAAATTGAGCAGTCGTTAAATCAAATCGTTTTAAAAACTCATTTGACATCTGATTACTTTGGTTCGTAAATCGTATTAAACGTAACCATATTAATGATCCTATCGTATTATCACGCATGTTTGATCACTTCCTATCGTGAATCTTACTATCACTTTACTACGCAAGTGATAAAAAAGCAAGAGGAAAAGTGAAAAATATCTCATTATTGTATTGTATAAATAACGATAAGAAAGAATTCATGTTTAAATGAATTCTTTCTTATCGTTATTCTTAACTTTCCATTTCATTCATTGCTATATGTAAAGCCGCCACAGCTTTTGGCCAACCAACGTAAAAAGCCATATGTGTTATTAATGCAACCAACTCATTCTCCATAATCCCATTTTGTTTAGCTAGCTTCAGATGAAATGGTAATTGTTCTGTATTACCGAGACTGATTAGTGCTGACACAGTACATAAACTTCTTTCTCTTAATGTTAAAGTGTCATCTCGCCACACTTCCTCGAACAATATTTTTTCACTATAATGAGCAAATGCAGGTGCCTTTTCTCTCATTTTCTCTTGAATACAATATTCAATGGATTCATTCATCATTTCACTCCCCCTTCACTTTTTTACCAATTGCGCCAATCCTTGACCAAACGACCAATTTTCAGCGGCTGTCTCGTTAAGTGTAATAAAAATGTCTGCACTTTTTATACTAGAACATTCAAAAACCTTCGAGGATATCGACTGATATAGATCACTTTTCTGTTTTATCGTTCTTCCCGGTCCACATGTGATAGAAACATACATCATATTCTCTGTTCTCTTTTCTCCTCTTTCTAATAAATAATATGGATTATATAAAAAGTGATTTTGTTGATAGGGTAAAAACATTTGAAAGAAATCATTTTCAGGGATGTTAAAATGTTCAATTAATGAAAGATGAATACATTCACCTATCTTTTTAATTTCTTCTTTATTTAATTTATTTTCATGATAATAAACGTTCACAAAGGGCATACATTGTCATTCCTTTTTCTTAATTTAACTTCAACAAGTTTTCATCGTGAAATGTGCAAAATCTCATATACTGTAACACTTTTATTCGCTGTAATATCAGGCTTCTCTTCATAAAAATTAAACTGGCTATATCCCCATTTATCTGGATTATATACTATTACATTCCCTAAACAATTCTCTACCTTTTGATCCACAATGGTAGATTGAATCCCACTCAATGATTCACTTGGAGAAATACTTCCTTCATATTCAACAACATATCTGCATTTCTTAAAGTCATTTTTTACATTAACAACTAATGGAACACCTATATTTATTTGTTGCCATCCAAAAGATTGTAAAATATTATCGTAATACCCTTCAAAGATAAATTTGTTCATTCCTTCATGACCATTCCAAATATATATAGGTGCATAACAGTTATAGAAATTTCCGTCCTTATCTGCCTCAGTAATTAAATAAGCTTTAAAATTCAGGTCTTGAAAACCATCCGTTTTATACCCATTATCCTTTACCCTTTTCTTAATAATCTCCATATCATAATCTTTCGGCAAAATGACCTTATATTGCATTCCAATCATGTTTATCACTCACTTTCCATCTTATATACACAATGATAAACCGATGATTGACTAACGTAAAATAGGTATAAATTATGTTTGGTATCATTTATAATGATATCGTATAAGGGGCTGTGAGAAATGGAAATAAATGATCTTATTATATTCAAAACTGTGGCTAGCGAAGGCTCTATTAGTAAAGCTGCGAAAGAGTTAGGGTATGTTCAACCGAACGTAACTGAGCGAATTAAAAAATTAGAACAAGAGTTAGAAACACCTTTACTACATAGAGATAACAAAGGCGTTTCTTTATTACCTTCTGGTGACATTTTATTAGACTACACAAATCAAATATTAACGCTAGTAGAAGAAGCAAAAGATAAAATTAAAACGAGTGGGTCTTCTTATATAATCGCAACGTCACAATCTATTTTGACTAATTATGTAAGCAAGCGCATTAAAGAAAATTTTAGGAGTTATCAAATATATGTAGAAAATAGTAGTCATTTGCAAAAATTACTGCAGCAACAAAAAGTTGATATGGTCATTACTTATGAGGATTACCCAGACATATCGTTTAAAAAAGTATTTTCCACTTCAATTTCTATCGGTTTATTAAAAGCGAAAGAAAAGTGTACTGTTGACTATTCAAAGGAACTCTTATTCGTTAGCAATGACAAAAAGTGCCCTTTTAGAAATAAGACCATTCAATTTCTAAAAGAATATAATTTATCTCAGCGTCAACTTCAACAACTAGATTCTTATTCGCTTATGGAAGAGTTTATTCAGGACGGAAAAGGGGTAGCCTTTTTACCGATTAATAATGATAAATTGGTACCAATTGAAGATGTTCCAATTGAGAAATTAGCTGTTCATTTCTTTACGAATCAAAATTCTTTCAAACAAATCCCTGATGAACTATTTGATTAATATAATATCTATAAACGAACTAAATTTACATACAGCAATAAAAATCCCTCCTTTCCGAATCTAAAAGAGGGATTTTCATATTCTATACAATTGATTTTTCACACATTTTGCTCCACTTCTGCACTTTTCTCCTTCTTATTCCGTTTCATATTCTTCAGTCCCTTAACCGTGCCAACTAATCCTTTCGGGAAAACTAGCAATACGATAATGTACAATACACCAAGAATAATCGTCCATCGTTCAAAGATCGGATACTCTGTAGCTAGTTCTGATAAATAATATTTTAGGGATTCAATAATTCCAGCTCCTGCAATGGCTCCTATTAACGTTCCAACGCCTCCAATCATAGTCATCAATAATGCATTTAATGTCATTTCAATTGAAAATACAGTTGTATTAACAAAGCGCAGTGTAATAACAAATAAACCACCGCTTATCGCAGCTACTACTCCTGCAACAACACTAGCAATAATTTTATAATGAAGAACTTTATATCCTAGTGCTTCAACACGTTGCTCATTTTGTGAAATTGCCTTTAATACTTTTCCAATAGAAGATTTTGTGAAAAGACGTAACAGAACAAAAATGATAAGTAAACATATAAGTGTTACATAATAAAAGGTAAAACGATCACGGAATACGTCTGGTACCCCAAATGTAAAACCATCCCCTCCATGAGTAAGCCCGCGCCATTTTTCAGCAAGTACGAAAAACAATTGTGAAATAGCAAGTGTTAACATTGCATAAAAATGACTTTTCAGCCGTAAAGAAAGCAAGCCAATTATATAACTAACAATTGCTGAAATGAAGATTGCAGCTACTAGTCCTATTAAAAAGTTTGTTATAGATACTCCTTGCCGATCAAATAAAAGCGCTACGCCATATGCTCCTATTCCAAAGAACATACAATGGCCGAATGATACAATTCCTGTATATCCAAGCAATACATCAAAACTCATTGCAAAAATAGCAAAGATGAAGATTTGAGTGAACAAAATTAACAAGCTCCGTGAATCATTTACGAATGGAAATACACTTAAACAAATGAGCATACATACTCCGAAGTATACTTTAATTCGATTTGATGTGCTGTTCACCATTTCACCCCTTTTCACCAACAAGTCCATTTGGCTTCACTATTAAGAAAAATAGTAACATTAACATATTGATTGCAAGTGATAAATCCGGTATAAAATACGCTGTAAAAGCACCAGCTAATCCGACAATTAAAGAAGCGATGGCTGAACCTTGTACGCTTCCTAGCCCTCCAATGATTACTACTATGAAAGCTAAAATCGCATACTGCATACCCATCTCAGCGAAAATAACGCCTGAGTATGGTGCTAATAAGAAGCCACCTAAGGCAGCCATCCCTGCTCCTAATAAAAAGACGAAAGAAAATATAGCTTTTACGTTAATACCGAGCGCTTGAACCATCTCTTTATCCATTACACCTGCGCGTATCATAAGACCTATCTTTGTTTTTTTGAGCAATAATAATAAGGCAATGTATATGATAACCCCAATTATGATAACGAATAGACGATATTTAATTAATATAACGCCTCCGAACGTAAAACTTCCTTGTAGCCATAACGGTAACTTTGCCCCAATTGGATTTGGTCCCCAAAATACTTTAATACATTCACTAAGTACAAGCATTCCTCCAAGTGTAACAAGAAGCTGTCGAACATGATTTCCGTATACCGGTCTAATAAGGAATCTTTCTAAAATAAATCCAAGGAACATTCCCATAGCTATTGCTCCAATTAAAGCTAACACATAACTCCCTGTCATATTAAATAGCCAAACACCTGTAAATGCTCCCCATGCAAATAAACCACCATGTGCGAAGTTTAGAACACTCATTAAACCGAAAATAAGCGAAAGACCTGATGCTAATAAAAAAATGAGCATCCCTGTTGAAATCCCATTTACAAATAAATTGATTAACACATCCATCCTTCTCACCCCGGATTCATGTTAAGAGATTCCTAAATATTTGTGACACATTTCCTTATCCTCTTTTAATTCATGCATAAAACCGTTATGAACAATTTTTCCGTTATCCATAATATAAAAATAATCACCAATTTGACTAGCCATCATAAAATTTTGTTCAACGAGTAAAACTGTTGTTTTCTCCTTCATTTTCAAAATAGCTATCATTAATTTTTCTATCATAATAGGAGACAAGCCTTTACTCGGCTCATCAATAAGTAGTAAACCATCACTATTAATAAATGCTCTTGAAATTGCTAACATTTGCTTTTGTCCCCCGCTTAAGAGTCCACTTTTTTTGTGCCAAAATTGCTTTAAATCTGGAAATAGTTCAAGCATCCATTCTATCTTTTCTTCCGCTTCTTCGCCCTTACCTCTAGCAAGAGCGAATGTTTCTTCTACTGTCAGATCGTGAAAAATACCTTGATTTTCTGGTACATACCCTATCCCTTTCCTTGAAATTAAATGTGTAGATAATCCATTTACTTGTGTACGATCATAATAAATTTCACCATGTGCGATATGGTGAAACCCCATAACCGAACGTAACGTCGTAGTCTTCCCTGCCCCATTTCTTCCAAACAGTACAGTAATCGTTCCTTTCTCAACAGTAAGAGATACCCCTTGTAAAATATGAAACTGATCTAAATACGTCTCTATATTATTCACTTGTAATAGTGCCACTATATAATCCCCCTAAATAAGCACTTTGTACACGCTCATCTTTCATAATTTCTTCGGGTAAACCTTCAGCCAATAACTCTCCATGAAATAAAACGATTAGATGATCTGACAAACCTAATACCATATCCATTTTGTGTTCAATAAGTACAATTGTACTCTCTGGATGTTTCTTAATATTTTCAATCACTTGTAATATAGCTGGGACTTCCTCAACCGAAATACCTGCCGTCGGCTCATCAAGTAATAACACATCCGTTTTTAAAGCTAATAACATCGCAAGTTCTAGCTTTCTTTTCTCTCCATGTGCCAAATCTTTTGCTAATACATTCTCTTTCTCCTGAAGTAATACTGTTTTTAAGAAACGTCTCGCCTCTCCAACTTGTTGCTTTAATTTTGCTGGACTCGGGAAAAAACTATAGTAATCTTGTACGAATGATTGAACACTTAAACGGACATTTTCAAGTACCGTTAATTCTGGGAATATGTTTGTAAGCTGAAAAGAGCGACCGATTCCTAAGCGTGTTCGATCTGAAATCGATAGTTTTGTAATATCTTGCCCTTTAAAATACACTTCACCTGTTGTGGGTGAAATCTGTCCACTTAGTAAATTAAATAATGTTGTCTTACCCGCACCATTTGGCCCGATAATAGAAATGAGTTTTCCTTTTTGTACAGTTAAATTTACATCTTTAATAACATGATGCTCGCCAAAAGATACACTAAGATTTTTCGTTTCTAGCAAATGTGTCATGAAATCCCCCCTTTAAAGCTTTAAGTATGAAAAAAATACGTACAAAGAGGGGATCCCCTCTTTATACAAAAACAACAGAAAATTCAGTCTATTTATTTTGAACTGGTGGCTCTGTCTCTTTCATCGTTAATTCTCGCTCTAATACTGGCACTGGATAGTCAACACCATCTTGCTTTTTCAACGTGATAGAATAAAGCGTCTGCATCGCTTGGTGATCCTTTTCTCTAAACTTCATCTTTCCTTTCGGTGTATCAAATTCCATTCCTTCCATTTTCTTAATTAATGTATCTACATCTGTATCACCTTTTGTTTTCTTTAACGCTTCTACAATAGAAATTGCCGCTGACATTCCACCTGCTGTAAATAAATCTGGCACCGCACCATTAAATCGTTTTTTATGTCCTTCTACTAACCAATCATTCACCTTATTTTTCGGGAGTGTATGATAATATACCGAAAACCCTTGCATTCCTACTAATGCATCCATCGTTTTTAATGCCGGAATATCTGGTGCACCAGTAGAAATTTTAATACCTTGCGCTTCTACATTCATATCTTTCAACTGTTTCCAAGGTGAATTCGCCCCTGCCCAAACGATAAATAAATAATCTGGTTTTGAACTAATGATATTTTGAATATTTGCAGTGAAGTCAGTCGAATTTGTATCAGCATATTGCTCGTTCACAATATTTGCACCTAATTTCTTCGCTCCAGCTTTAAATGCAGCAATCCCTTCACGGCCAAATGCATTATCCGGGGCAAATGTCGCAATCTTTACATCTTTTTTTGCAATTGCAGCTGCTCCTGCAATTGCATCTTGCGAAGAGCTTCTTCCTGTTCTAAAAACATACTTATTCCAATTCTTTCCGGTAATACTATCAGCAACTGCCGGTTCTACGACCATTATTTTTTCATATTCTTCAGCTAATGGTAAAACTGCTAATGTATCACTTGAGCTAGACGATCCGACTAAAAAATCGACTTTCTCTTCTTCTAATAACTTCGTAGCTTTTTTAACGGCTACCTCTGCTTTTGTTTCCGTATCTTCTACAACAAACTTAATCTTCTTCCCTTCCACTTTCCCAGTTCCACCGGTTGCATAGTCTAATCCTAATTCAAATCCGTTCACTGTTTGTTTTCCATATGATTCTAATGGACCTGTTAATGAAGCAAGAACCCCTACTTTAATCGTCTTTTCATCTTCTGTACTTGCCTTCTTTCCTGAACAAGCTGCCGTTATGAATAACGATCCTAAAACACAACCAGTAGCCATCATTTTTAGCCATTTACGTTTTTTCATCGACATTGTGATCCTCCCCATACTTTTCTTTCTGATAGAATCAAACACGCCAAAATTCCCTGTCCGTAATCATGACTAACTATAAGATAGGTAATGGAAAACTCTTGTAGTATCCTCTACATTCGGCACAAATCTATAATCACCTTCCTATTTAATGGAAACGGACATACAATCAATATATATTCTACTTTCCAATTGAAAATACTGTTTCGTTGCAGTATTAATCATGAAAAAAGCTACAATAATTAACTTAAGTTCTTAAGTCAATTATTGCAGCCTATGTAAAAAACACTTAATTATTTTCCACTTCCTCTAACCCTTCAGCCAATCGTTTCTTATCTAGCCCTTCCCCTATTACTACTAAGTTCGTTGGGAAACCGAAGTCTTGTTCCAGTAAAGTCGGTACTCCGAACGAGTATTGGAATAAGTGAGGATATTTGTCCCCATGAAATTTCACAAAACCTTTTACACGATAAATACTATCTGGTAAATTTGAAAGCCATTCATATAAATTGTCTTGATCAATCGATTTCGTAAATTGATATGTCATCGTTTGTATATGTAAATGCTGTTTGACATGTAGTGTCTCATGTTCCCCATCATTCATAAATTCAGCTTCTTCTATGTCTTCTAAAGATATATTGCAATATTTTGTTTCAAACAATTTCGCATGATTATTTATCACTTCCACTTCTTCTATTACTTTGTTCTTATCCGCATCTGTTAGTAAATCTGATTTATTAATTAAAATGTGGCTACCAAACTTCAGTTGTTCATGCAATAATTGCTGAACGTTTGCACTTAATACACTTCGATTTAACCATCTTACTGCATCTAAAACGACTACAATGGATTTCACTTCTAAGAAAGGTGATAAAATTGGTGATACACATGCATCTAACACTTCAATTGGATGCGCAACACCAGTCGTTTCTATATAAATGACATCTGGCCTTTCTTGCTGATATAACGAATGTAACTGTATTTCAAGCTCTTCTTTTAACGTACAACAAATACATCCTTTCAGAAGTTCCCTTAAAACATTCTCTTTTCCAATAATATCGGTATCTACCGAGTATTCACCAATTTCATTCATTAGTACTGCAACTTTTCTATTCTTCTTTTTCTCCGCTAACAACAAATTTTGTAATAACGTTGATTTTCCGCTACCTAAAAATCCACCTAATATATGAATTTCTACTTTATTCATGTAATCGACCATCCATTTCTTTATTTCAAACGTATTCAAAGCGTAACAATTACGATTTATATTTATTATTTTATTAAAAGAGTAGTGATTTGTAAATATATCTTCACTGTTCGTTTACTTCATAAGCAACTCGAATTCCAGACTCTATCGCTCCTTGCATCCATCCATGTGTTAATGTCGTATGCTCTCCAGCAAAGTGTACCTTTCCAGATGGTGGTGTAATATACGGAAATAACTCGAGTTCTTGACCCGGTTCGAAAGCTGTAAATGCTCCGCAAGAATAAGGATTTTTACTCCAACTAAAAGATGTTCCAGTAACAAACTCACTATAGACGATGTCACCGTATATTTCTGCTAAATTTTTTAATGCGTAACGAATGCGTTCTCTATCCGGTAAACTATCCCATGTTAACGCCTCATCTGCCCACGTATAACTTGCTATAACGATAGCTGGTCCTGGAGTATGAATACTATAACTCGGATAATATGTAAACCGTATCGGTAAATCAGTAATAGATTTACCACCACACTGTCCCGCTTTCTCCCAAAATCTACTTTTAAACTCTATCGCAATTTTAGTTGCAGCAATATAATTTAATTCACGAATTGCTCTTTTTTTAAAATAAGAGAATAAATAGTATGGCTGAACTTCTACAAATCTTAACGCTGAAAATGGAATTGTAATAATAGCAAAATCACTTGTTATTGTAAATTGCTCTAACGTTTGTTCATGATTTCCTTGTAACATTACTTTATTATCTTCTTGTATAATTTTATCAACCTTATACGGCATTAAAATATGTTCCCTTAATTGTGGTAAGAATGCATTCGATAACTTATCCATTCCACCAGTTATTTCATAATATTTCGTTGTTGAAGTAAAGAAAATCATTTCACGTAATACTTCAATTAAGGACATTCCCATATAAGCTTCCATATCAAGAAGTACCCCAATCATATCTATCGCACCATCTGAATAATACTCCATTAAAAATGAACCAAGCGAATACGTTTTATACTTTTTTTCAACGATAAGCCAGTTTTTATCAGGATCCTTCTTAATGTAATTTAGTATTGGTTCTAACACTTCAATCATTAGCTCTTCTGCCGTTTTTCCTCTTTCTTTATCCAAAACCGGATATTCAAGTACACTTGGATCATTTTCAAACACATTCAATCTCGTTTGAATGTTATTCGTATAAATGATATCTGCAAAAGTTTTATTTATAAAAAGGTTTAAAGGTAGTTTAAATTTATGAATATACGCTAAGGTTAACTTATGGGTGTCAGGGATTCTCATCGGGCCCGCATTAAAATATAAACCCACACTAAATGGTTCCCGAATCGTATACACTCTGCCACCTATTCTGTTATTTGCTTCTATAATCGTTACTTCGTGCCCAGCCTCTTTTAATAAAGAACCTGCAACTAATCCAGAAATCCCTGCACCTGCAATCGTAATCCGTTTTGGGTTATTCTTTTTAACAAGCCCTGCATGAATAATATGAATCATTTCTTCCATTGCTAATGGATTCCCCATGCCATTTCCCCTTTTACAAAGGATTTTACTGAATTATATTCGGTTCACTGAATTCCTATGTTTTGTTCGCGGATTTGCACGGATACATTTTCAAATACTTGAATATCTTTTATAAAATGTAATAAACTAGATATGACTCTATAGAAGTAAGACGTATTATCTTACATAATAAAATTAATGAAATTGCGAGGAATTTTGAAATGAAAAAAGGGATTAACCGTGTTGTACTAGTAGGAACAGGAGCGGTTGGATGTAGTTATGCTTACTGTATGATTAATCAAGCTGTGGCTGAAGAATTTGTTTTAGTTGATGTAAACGAAGCAAAAGCTGAAGGGGAAGCAATGGATTTAAGTCATGCTGTTCCATTCGCGCCAGCTCCAACTAGAGTATGGAAAGGTAGCTATGAAGATTGTAAAGATGCTGATCTTGTAGTCATTACGGCTGGATTACCACAAAAGCCAGGCGAAACACGTTTAGATTTAGTTGAGAAAAACGCAAAAATCTTTAAACAAATTGTTCGTAGTATTATGGATAGCGGCTTCGATGGTATCTTCTTAATCGCAACTAACCCTGTCGATATTTTAACTTACGTAACTTGGAAAGAATCTGGTTTACCGAAAGAGCGCGTAATTGGTTCTGGTACAACACTTGATTCTGCTCGTTTCCGCTATATGTTAGGTGAGTACTTCAATATTGGTCCACACAACATTCACGCTTATATTATCGGCGAACATGGCGATACTGAACTTCCAGTTTGGAGCCACGTATCAGTAGGTATTCAAAAACTACAAACACTGCTTGAAAAAGACAACACGTATAATCAAGAAGATTTAGACAAAATTTTCATAAACGTTCGTGATGCAGCTTACCATATTATTGAGCGAAAAGGTGCAACTTATTATGGTATTGGTATGTCACTTCTACGTGTTACTAAAGCGATTTTAAATGATGAAAATAGTGTATTAACTGTATCGGCTTACTTAGAAGGTCAATATGGTCAAAAAGATGTGTATATCGGTGTACCTGCTGTTTTAAATCGCGGCGGTGTTCGTGAAATTTTAGAAGTAGAATTAAGTGAAGACGAAGAATTAAAATTCGATCACTCTGTTCAAGTGTTGAAAGAAACAATGGCTCCTGTTCTTTAATGATATATGCAAAAAGCAATCCAAAATTTGTTGGATTGCTTTTTACTTTATTTTCTATTTTTTAATCGATTCCTCATTATTTACATCAAGTACATCTAATAAAAAGATGAAGATTGGTATCCCAATAATAAGCCCCCATATTCCAAGAAAATGTTCTGAAAAAATGAGAATCATAAATGTATAAAAGATTGGTAAATTTGTTTTCGCAGACATAAACTTCGGGTTTAAAAAATAACTTTCAAGAGCATGGATGACTGTAATGAACACAAGTATGTACACAACGTATATAACTCCGCCTACGTTATAAGCAATAATACAAAGTGGAAATAAAGAAATAATCACACCTGCAACTGGAATCAACCCTAGTAGAAAAATCATAACAGCTAATACGAGAAGCTGCGGAAATCCTAAAACAATTAATGCAATAACAGTAAGAATACAATTTACAACCGCAATTAAAAACTGTGCTTCAATTACTTTACCGAACGATCTTGCAAACCTTTCGCCAAAATATGCAATCTCCTCATAAAAAATCTTTAGCTTACTCTCTTTAAATTTAGAAGTAAAGGTAATAATACGCTCTTTTTCTAATAAGAAAAATAAGCTTAATATGAGAGACAATAATATTTGTAAACTTACCTTCCCTATATTTGCTATCGATTGATAGATGACATCTACACCTTGTTCTATATACTTTGATACTTCCATTCCGTTAATTGTCGAAAGTGCATATTTAATAATTTCATTATCAGGCGGGTTTTGAAAAAACAATTTAAATTGATAAATCAATTGCGAAATTTGTATCGTTAACACAGGTAAATATTTATACAATGTCGTGCCAATAAAGGAAACTAATATGATATACAAACAGGCGATAACAATTTTCCGGTTCACTTTCAATTTCTTTGAAATAAAACGTTGAAATCGATCCATTAAAAATGTCAGTATAAACGTAATTAATATTAAGTTGATCATACTTTTTAATCCATATAATACAAGCGCTAATATTATTAAAACGAGAAACCGTTGAAACCCTCTACTTCGAAAGAAATTTTTCACTTCATTCATTAAGATTTAACCTCCCCCTTCAATGGATGGAAATTGAATATATTACATTTTATGAACTTCTATAGACAATCTTTCTTACTAATTAGGAAGAATCCTTTTTTTCTTTTTATATTGTTAGATTCTATTTATATTAGCCCACCTACTTACTTCAGTTGAGATCTTTTTTTCGTTTAACCTTTTACAATTTAGGTGGTTTTCTATTTTTAGACTGCTGTTCATACGCATATCCAATATTGAACAGTTCCTTCTCACCGAATTGCTTCCCGACAAATACTGCACCTACTGGCTCTCCATTGTTATCATATCCTGCTGGCACTGCTAATTCTGGATAGCCAGCTACAGCGGATAGAAGAACTTCCTCGTTATTAATCATAACTAAAGCGTCTAAACCCTTTTCTACTAAATATCTATTCAGCTCTTTTTTTGCATTTTCTTGACTCGTTTGCACTACTTTTTCAAACTCATCTTTCGTTATAGCAGATTTTTCAGACGCCTCAATTAATGTTTGTCCATATTTTATTCGTCTATTACTATCCTTTTTATTAAACGCTATAATCTCTTTTAACGATTTTACCGGCACATTTTTTTGTTGTGAAAAATAGTCGTTTACATTATGCTTGAACTCATATTCTAATGTTTGTAAATTATCTACCCCCCCATTGTTTAACTGAATATACTCAGTTAATATCGCACCTGCATCTTGAAGGTCTTTTCTAATCTTTTCTGCTACTGCTTTTCTATTTTCATCTTGTTGGTCTACAGAAAAAAGAAGCCCTATGTTTTTCCCTTTTAATCCATCTATTGATAAATCCTTTGTATAATCAATTCTTTCTTTATCTTTCACTTTTTCTGTCATAACATCTTTTTCGTCATAACCTATCATTGCATTAAATAACGTTGCTGCATCTTTTACCGTTCTTGCCATAGGTCCTGCTGTATCAAGAGTTTCAGCTAACGGAATAATTCCTGTTCTACTTACCATGCCTAAAGATGGACGTAACCCAACTACTGATTGCTGCGCTGCGGGTGC
Source organism: Bacillus sp. FDAARGOS_527 (assembly GCF_003812125.1). Taxonomy (NCBI): domain Bacteria; kingdom Bacillati; phylum Bacillota; class Bacilli; order Caryophanales; family Bacillaceae; genus Bacillus; species Bacillus sp. FDAARGOS_527. Next base: position 1,114,029 of record NZ_CP033795.1, on the reverse strand, counting down.
TACAATCGATCCTGTCGTTTCTGTTCCGACTGCAAGCGGTGCAAAATCTGCTGTAACTACTGTAGCAGATCCTGAACTTGATCCCGAAGTATCGAATGTAATCGGATCGTACGGATTTAAATTTTGTCCTTTCTTCCCGCTATACCCGCTTGGCATTGTAAAAGATAAATAATTCGCCCACTCAGACATATTCGCTTTTCCTAAAACAAATGCCCCTTCTTCTTTCAACTGCTTCACAATTGTTGCGTCTTGATCTGCAATCCAATCTTTTAATACATAAGTTCCTGCACTAGTCGGCATCACTTTTGACGTTTGTACATTATCTTTTACAACGACAGGAATACCATATAAATTCGACTTTTTGTTTCTACCTCGCTCTTGATCTAACTTTCTTGCTTCTTCCATCGCATTAGGATTTATCTCTGTAACAGCATTTAATGTTATTCCATTTTGATCATGTTCTTGTATTCTAAAAAGATAAATACTCGTTAATTCTTCATATGATAATTTCCCATCATCAATCATTTTTTGAAGCTCATCTACAGTCGCATTTACGACTTCTTTTTCTTTTATCTTTACATTTTCTATGTTAATTCCTTTGAGCTGATTATGTATCGGTTTTAACACTCTTTCTTTATCATATACAATACGCTCAGGTTCCTTTGGAAAATAATTTTTATACACGTAATACCCTCCGGCACATGCCAATAGGACAATACCTCCAGCGATCGATAACGTTATCTTTACCCACTTCTTCATGTTGTTTCCTCCACTCTAACAGTTGCTCAATTGTATTGAAAAAGAGAGTTATCTTTATAACTCTCTTTAATAAAAATGCTAAATGAAAAAATGAAGAATTTCAATTTCATTACTTCTTTTTTTGCATTTGCTTCGCTAATAATTCCTTCACTTGATTATACGTTAACCCTGAATTTTTATTTAAACGCTTTACTTCCTCAACATCAGTACCTACCACTGTATATTTTTTCTCATCATTCATTTTTCTAATTCCCTTCTCACCGGATTATTTCTTATATTTCTTCCCTAAATGCACATAATTTAACACCACTACAAAAAAGGAAGCTGTTTTTAAGTACAGCTTCCTTCTCGTTACATATTGTATTTCTTAATAAAATTTCACTACATCTTCAGTAGGCAAGAACGTTCTTTCTGCTGGTTGTTCGTTTGGTTCACCAAATGGCATTTGACCTACTAAGCTCCACTCTGCTGGAATATTCCAAGTTTCTTTCACTTCAGCATCTACGATTGGGTTGTAATGTTGTAATGACGCCCCAATTCCTTCAGCAGATAATAACATCCACACAGTATGTTGTAACATCGCATTTCCTTGATGAGACCAGAATGGGAACTGCTCTTTATATAATGGTGCGTTTTCTTGCATTTTTTCTACAGTTGCTTGATCTTCAAAGAATAGAACTGTTCCTACACCTGCATGAAAACCTTTTAGTCTTTCTACAGTCGCTTCAAAGTTTTCTGCTGGTACGCGGGCTCTTAATGTTTCTTTCACAATATCCCAAAACTTTTCATGCTCCCCATCCATTAATACAACCATACGACCACTTTGCATATTGAAAGATGTTGGGGCGTGTAAAGCTGTTTTTAGCACTTCTTCAATTCTTTCTTTCGTAATTGCATCATTTTTTGTTACTTTACGAATGGAACGGCGGTTCACGATTGCTTCTTTTAAGTTTGTTGTAGTTGCTGACATTTTAATTCCTCCAAATGTTTGTTTTATCATTTATTTTGTTATTTCATAACAAGCGAATTAGCAATATCCATCGGTATTACATTGCATACCTTCAAATGAATTTGTTTTATCCTTTTCAATTTCTTTATCAATGACCCTTTGTAGCGTTTCTTTACTAGCAAGCCCTTGAATGATTTCATCTCCAATCATGACAGTTGGAACAGCCATAATATTCGCTTCATCATGTGCGTGCTGAATTGCTTCTTGATGCTTTTCCTTATATTTACGAGTTACTAAAGCATCTTTAAATTCCGCCTCAGGAAGTCCTACTTCTACCGCTAATTTTGTTAACACATCAATATCTTCAATGTTTTGCTCTTCTTGGAAAAATGCTGTGAATACGCGGTGATGATACTCATTACCTAGTCCACGTTCTTTCGCAAATTGACATCCTTCGAAAGCTAAATGTGTATATGGATGTGGTGAAACACGTGGCAAGCGCATATCAATTCCTAACTTCTTCGCTGTCGGAAGAATGAAAGCATCCCATGAACCTAATTTTTCTGGTTCATTCCATGGATCTATTTTTGAATATGGACTTGGACGTAATTCAAATGGCATCCATTCAATCTCTACATCTTTCTCTTTCGCTACCTCATCTAATGGACCTTTTGCTAAAAAACAAAACGGACATATAAAATCTGAGTATACTTTCATTTTTACAGTCATAACTTTTACACCTTACCTTATCGTTGTAATCAAATTAGTTACATTAATGATAAAAAAATATAAATATTATTTAAGCATTCATTTTTTCTTGCAAAGTTTCAAACAACTGCCCCATCGTAATATTTCTCAAAACTTCTTCCATCGCGGATTGTGCTTGAATTAAAATAATTTCTAACACCGCTTGAATATTCGCCCCAATTGGACAATCTGGATTCGGTTGCTCGTGAATATGAAATAGCTTGTCTTCTTCGACTACGTTCACTGCATGATACACATCTAACAATGTGATTTCATGTAAATCCTTTAGTAATCCCGCGCCACCCGGTCCACGATTTACGTAAACAAAGCCAGCTTGTTTCAAGTACGACATGATTTTACGAATGACTACTGGATTTGTATTGACACTCTCAGCCATATAGTCTGAAGTACAAAGTGAAGATGGATTGTTTTTCAAAATAGATAAAATATGAACAGCTATGGAAAAGCGGCTACTAATTTTCATCGTAATCACCACCTCGATGTAATCATTATAGTTACAACTAAAAAATAAGTCAATCCTTTTCATAGATTTTTTATAAGTAAATTAAAAAGTGCCCCATTATGATATATGAGACACCCCTTTTTATTCTGCAAATAGCGCTTGAAATTCTTCAATAAATAGCTGTACAGCGATTGAAGAATCCTTTAATGAAGGAACAGCTAAAGCAATTTCTCTCCATACTTGCGGTTCCAACTCTCTCGTTTGCACATTCTGTGGTAAATTCGTTAAAGATAATTCAGCTAATATTGCAATACCTAGCCCTTCTTGAATCATATTTAAAGCGGTAGTAACGGTAGAAATTACATACTCAGCCCGAAGTGGTACGTTGGCTTGTTTAAACATATCAATGATGGGTGGTTCGTATCCGCCCTTACATAATATGATCGGTTCATTCTCCAAATCACGAATTGTAATAGAGTCCTTCTTACAAAGAGGATGATCCTCTCTTAAGATAGCAACCATTTTTCCCTTCGTTAATGGGACAATCTCCATCTCTTTATTAGGCAAAATAACAATTCCTATATCAACAACCCTCGATATTAACCAATCTTCAACTTCTTTAATTGTTCCTTCGCAAAGAACGACCTCTAAGCTCGGATACTTCTCCTTAAAATGGTTTATCATTTTCGGTAAGAAATGTGCAGAAGCACTCGGAAAACTCCCAATTCGAATCGTCCCCACTTCGTGTCCTTTCTCCATCGCAACTTCTTGTTCAATCTTCTCTACACCGTTCAAAATCTCTCTAATATGTACAAGAATTCTGTTTCCTACATCTGTAACGAGTAATCCTTGTCGTTTATCACGTATAAGAATCGTAACTCCTAACTCTGACTCAATACTTGAAATTGCATGACTTACAGCTGGCTGCGTCATATTTAACACCCTGGCAGCCTTCGTAAAACTACCTAACTCAATAGTTTTTATTAATACTTGCAGTTGTGTAATAGTCATAACTAATCACTTATACTCCTTATAAAAAAGATTCATTTTATTTATTACATTCGATATCATATCATAATGAAATGAATAACAACAAGGAGGTCTTACCGTGACACAGCTTTCTCGAACTAAGACGGCCATAATCCTTACCTTCCTCGTTTTTATGTGGGGAATCAATTGGCCTTTATCTAAGTTTGCCCTGCATTATACACCACCCGTTTTATTTGCAGGCGTTCGAACTTTAATTGGAGGATTCATTTTACTCCTTTTCGCTCTACCCAAATATAAAGAATTACATTTAAAAGAAACGTGGCATTTATACGTTATTTCTTCTTTACTTAACATCATTATATTTTACGGGTTACAAACTGTTGGTCTTCAATATATGCCTGCTGGGTTATTTTCCGCCATTGTATTTCTACAACCAGTTTTACTCGGTATTTTCTCGTGGATATGGCTTGAAGAATCAATGTACGGCTTGAAAATTTTCGGGCTTGTTCTCGGATTTATTGGTGTAGGTGTTATTAGCTCAAGCAGTTTAACAGGACATATTTCTGTTATTGGAATCCTTCTCGCGTTAGGATGCGCTATTGGCTGGGCACTTGGCACAGTATTCATTAAGAAGACTGGTCACCGTGTTAATGCCATTTGGATGGTAACAATTCAGCTTCTTATCGGTGGTCTTTGTTTAATCGGATTTGGCTCAGAATTTGAAAGTTGGTCTAGTATTGCTTGGAGTATGCCATTTGTTAGTGTACTACTCTTTATTTCATTCTTTGTTATTGCAATGGGGTGGCTTGCATACTTCACACTCGTTGGAGCTGGTGAAGCGAGTAAAGTAGGGGCTTATACATTTCTCATTCCTCTAATCGCTATTATTGTAAGTTCAATTTTCTTACATGAAGCCATTACTATTAGCTTATTTATCGGACTATTATTTATTGTAGTGAGCATTTGTTTTGTAAATATAAAGCCGAAAACACTTGCTGTAAGGCAGCAGGTTGAAGTGAAATAAATATGAGAAAGAGCCTACTATTTGTAGGCTCTTTTTTATATCTTATTTTTTACGACGCACTACAAAAACACACGCACCTACCGAAGATACAATTGCCAAAATAGATAAAACAATCGCTATCAATTGCATATTACTAGTACCTTCATTCTTTTCTACATTAGATACTTCACCATGTTCTCCTGTTAATGACGTACCTTTTGCAATTGTAGTAAGTGAATGCGGTTTTTCAGCTTTCTCATCGCCTGTCCATTCAACAATTTCTCCGTCTTTATATTGTTGATATGCATCCCAAGCTATTTTTTGTTCTTTATCCGGATTTTTAGCGACGAAAGTAAATCGCTGGAACTGACCGGGTAAAATCCCTTCTCCTATTGCTTCCCATACTACAGTTTTCACTTTTCCGGCATTATCTTTTTGCTCTTCCATTTTCCATCCTGGCACTGGTTCATACTGTTGGAATTCCACACCAGACGGTATTTTCAGTGTAACTTTTGTTGTTGCTACATTCTTTTCAACTGGTACTTTTATCGTGTAAGTCTCCCAAGAGCCGATGTCAGAAGTTGCTGGCTTCACAGTGACGTGTGCACTAACAGGTAACGAAAAAATTCCCATTGCAATTACTGTTGCGATCATTGTTGTTCCTAATTTTTTTATGCGTTTCATTTTCAATTAGCTCCTTTTTATCTATACCTACTCTTTATCCCGCTATTCGCCGGGCAGCCCAATTGATGAGGGCTGCTTAAAGTTTCACTTTATCTGCCACCTACAATAAATTTATAATCCGTATCGAAGCTATCAAGCGATTTCGTTAATCCATGTACTTGTATATTCCAGTTGCCTGTCATGTTAATATACATACCTTCTGCTTCATATTCTCCCGGTGAAACTGCCGAAACTTTAAATGATCCTTTTCCCATATTCATATCTAACGATTGAGTCGTTAATATAATTTGTTCCATATCAGTAACAGGTTGTCCGTTCTCATCCTTTAAAGTAATATGGAATATATTTTGTCCTACTCTATTAGGACTTACATTTAGCGTCATTTCATATCCATTATCTAATTGTTTACTCTCTGTAAAAGGTCCAGTAGGAGGCATCGGTGGTGTTTGTACATTTGTCATAAAAGCTACGATTACGAAAATGATAATTCCAATGATAAACTCTACTTTTACCGTAGCACCTAATCCTTGCTCCGCTCTCATTTTCCCTTTCACATAATGAATAATTCCCAATATCCCCATGAAAACGAATAAAAGTATCTTTGCTAGTAAAGCTAATCCATACTTCGTATCAAATAACGAGTGGATTGTTGGAATAAAAAATGTACTGTTAAAAAGACCAGTTATTAAAATCACAATGACAGCGCATGTTGCCCACGGTGAAAAACGCTTAATCATATCCCAATACATATTCCATTTGTTATCCTCTTTACGTAACAGAAGAATAATAGACGATAAACCACCAATCCATAATGAAGCTGCGAATAAATGTAAAAAATTCATAACAACAGCAATATCTTTAAACTTTAAACCATATGCGTGACTATTACATGCTTTCATAACAAGTATTCCAATAAACAACACTATTGGAATACTCCATACTTTAAAAGACGATAGCTTCTCACGCCTCATCGCAAAATACGTAACGATTATAAGCGAACTAATTAGAGCCATTTGAGTAATCCAAACATAACTAAAAACAGAAAGCTGTAACGTTTCTTTTAATAGTAAAGGATTGAATGCTTCTAGCCATGAAACATCAGCATTTATTTTCGCTTGCAGTGGTAGATTGAATAACAAGCTAATAAATATCCCTAATAAGGAAATCCATATTATGTTCTTACTCCTTGATCGAACCGAGGTTGCATTCCCTTTATACATAATAAGATTAAAGAATAGCACTCCTATAAATAGTGAGAAACTTGTATATAAAATTCCACGTTCCATGATCATATCAATTTGCGGAACATATCCCATCTCTTCTACTTGTATATCATCTGCTCCAGCTTCCGCTAATCCAATACGGAATGGAATAACTCCTTGAATTGGATGTCCATCAGCTGAAATCACTTTCCACTGAATAGAGTAGAGACCATTTTTAAGATTCTCTTTCAATCCAGCTTCTAATAGTTTTTTATTTTTTTTATCAATATGAGCATCTTTTAAATCGACCCTTTTACCTGATGTATCTCTCACGTACAATGTATTAAAACTTGAGATTTGTATGTCCTCATCGAACTCGATTTTCACAACAGACGGTGCTTTCTTCAATGTTTCATTTTCAGTAGGGTTTGATTTCACAACGTATGCATGAGCAGATGCACTTTTCGGTATCAATATGATAAGCACACATACAATGAATAACAATGTCCCTAACCTTTTCATTACTTTCACACTCATTTCACTTCTTTCTTCCTCATCGCTATATTTTCATTATTTTTACTTCCCGAGTTGGATTCTCGGACTAAATATTAACCTGATTAAATATAATCTTCTATACAGTATAACTATTTATTTCTCTCTCACCTCTAAGCTTCTAATACAATAGTAACTACCTTCATAGATACAACTTACATTTTTAAAGTCGATTGTTATTATATCATAAAATATATTTATGTAAGTTCCTGAAGAGGAAAAGTTATCGTGAATCATTTGTGAAGAAAGTGTGAAATGCATAAATAAAAAAGGTATTACGTTATTACGTAACACCTTCTTAAAAATATCCTTCTTCTATTTCTCTTCCGGATAATCACAATACTCTATGATTGTTCCCTCTGTATCCGCTGGATTAAGATAGATTAATCTTCTGCCGTGTTTATTCATTCGAAGCGTATGCTCTAACGTTCGAATGTCTTGTTCTTTCAATTCCTCTAAAGCTACATCTAAATCATCTACTCGATATGCAACGTGATGAACACCTTTACCTTTTTGTTTTATAAATCGGGCAATTGGTGAAGTGGTGTTATTTGTCGGCGCAAGCAATTCAATTCTATCTCCATCCACTTCAAGAATGGCTACTTCACTTTCAACACCAGGCGCTTCACTTACGTAACGATCTATTAAAGTTCCTGACAACACTTTTTCATAAAAACGTATCGTACTATCTATATCTCGAACTGCGATGCCGATATGATCAATTGTTTTTTTCATTTTATTTCCCCTACTACTTTATTTTCTTTCATTATTAATAGTAACAAAAAAAGCTATAGAAACAAGTTCTATAACTTTTTTATTTAACCTATTTTCTTATTCGTATTTGCTGCTGGTTGAATTTGATTTTTTAATTTTAAAACGCTAATGCCATATCCGATACATCCACCGATAATCGCTGGGAAGATCCAGCCTAATCCTACTTCCTGCATCGGAAGGAATTTAGTGAACACTTGGGTTACTACTTCAACGTTAACTCCAGCTGCACTTAATCCATCGAATAAGCTGATAATAAATGTTACAGTTAAGCTCACTTGATAAACTTCAGCTCTTCCTTTGAATAATGAATGGAAGAATGTTAAGAAAATCAATACGATTGCTAGTGGATAAATTGCTGTTAATACTGGAACAGAAACTGCAATTAATTGTGTTAATCCTACATTTGCAACAATTGCACTAAATATACATAGCGTGATTGCAATTGTTTTGTAAGGAACATTTGGGAATAACTTATGGAAGAATGAAGAACATGCTGATACAAGTCCCACACTAGTTGTTAAACAAGCTACTGTAATCATTAACCCTAATAATACTCCGCCATATGATCCAAAATAGTAGTTAGAAACTTTCGCTAATACTTCTCCGCCGTTCTCTAAATGTCCAAGCTTTGCAACACTTGAAGCACCCATATAAGAAAGTGCTGTATAGATAATTGCTAAAATAGATGCTGCAATGATTGTTGCTTTTGCACAAACGACCATAATTTGTGTTTTCGTTTTTGCACCTTTTTCTTTAATTGCATTAATGATGATGATTCCGAATACGAATGATGCAAGCGTGTCCATCGTTAAGTATCCTTCTTGGAACCCTTTAAAGAATGCATGTGATGTATAAGCTTCAACTGGTGCTTGCATTTCTCCAATCGGATGAATAAAAGCAACGATTACTAAAATACCGATGAAAGTTAACTTAATTGGCGTTAAGATTTTTCCAACAATATCGACAATTTTCGCAGGATTTAGCGAAAAAAAACAAGTGATGCTAAAGAATACAATTGTGAAAAGAATTAAAGGTGTAGAACCTAATCCCTCTGGCATAAACGGTTTAAGACCAATTTCATAAGAAACATTTCCTGTTCTTGGTATTGCAAATAACGGGCCAATCGCCAAGTATAAAACTGTTGTAAACACAATCCCGAACACTGGGTGAGCACGACTTGCTAATGACTGTAAATCATCTTTACCCGAAAAACCAAATGCTAGTACACCTAGTAATGGTAATCCAACACCTGTTACTAAAAATCCAGCGTTAGCAATCCATACATTTTCTCCTGCCGATTGACCAAGCATTGCCGGAAAAATTAAATTTCCTGCTCCAAAAAATAGTGCAAATAACATTAATCCAATAACTACTATGAACGAAAACGGTACTTTATTCGCCATAATATAACCCCCATTCAAATTTCCTTATCTCATTTTCCAATTTTAACTAATTGAATTTTCTGAACATTTAATTTAAGTATCAACTATTCTTGAACTCATTATAGTTTGCTATATAATATTTTGCAATACTATTTTCAAACTTTTCTTTTATTTTATAAATATACATTTTTTAACATGAAAAATAGACTAAAAAACCAACATGGTCATCCATGTTGGTTTTTCCATTTTACTATCAATTAATTAAAATTTCGCCGCTACTTTCTTAACGTTCTCTAGACCTTCTTCAACAATTTGTTGTGAGCGATCTGGATATTGGTTGTGCCCTTCAATTACAACAGTCTCTGGATTTGTAATGCCCCAGAATCCAAGTACAGTTGTTACGTAATTAACTGCCATTTCCATAGGAGCCATTTGTTCTGAAGAGTAATCTGAACCACGAGCACCTAACACAACTACTTTCTTACCACCAGCTAAACCTTCTGGGCCATTAGCTGTATATTTAAACGTTTTTCCAGCTTGAGATAAGTATGAAATATATGTGATTAATGGTGCTGGTACTGTAAAGTTCCATAATGGGAACGCAAATACAACTTTATCAGCTTCTAAAAACTGATTTAAATATTGATCTACTGTAGCAACTGCCTTCTCTTCTTCAGCTGTTAACTCCATACCTTGGCTACGTTTGTATCCACCTGAAATAGCAATATTTCCGTAATAAGGAAGATCTAATGCAAATAAATCTAACTCTGTAATTTCTGTATTCGGATTTGCTTCTTTATAAGTACTTACAAATGTTTCATACATTTTTGAACTAACTGCTTGCTCCGCTGGACGATCGTTTGCTTTTACAAATAATACTTTTGACATTTTTTTATTCCCCTCTACTTTTGTATTTTCTTCTTTTTTACCAAATAACGAGCTAAATAATCCCATTTTCTTCACCTAAACTTTCTTATCATATTCATTATTCAACATCATAAAAATTCTTATTCTAATAAAAAGTTCCAATTGATACCTTAAGGAAAGTTAATTAAAACTTTTTGTTATTTAATTACCTTATGTAAGTGATTGTAATATAGTCACTTACTTTAGTCAAGTAACTTTTAATAAAAAAATAAGTCTCGAATTAAAAATATTAACTAAAATACAATTGAACACCAAATTACAGCCTTATTACTTGTATAATAAAATTAGAGAGGAAAATTCATATTTAGAAAGGATTCATTCATGAGCACGATAGAAAAGATTCAAACTTTTATTATTCTTTTTGCTGTTACATGCGGCATCATACTTGGACAATTTAATGTTATACATATGTATTCAGACAAATTTATTGTTCCCTTTTTATTTTTCATGCTATATGGATTATTCCTCAGCATCCCATTAAAAGAAATAAAAAACGGATTTCGTAATTTAAAATTTGCTGGAACAAGTCTTACTATTAACTTCTTATGGACACCTTTACTCGCTTGGGGATTAGGGGCACTATTTCTTTCAGATCACCCTGCGCTTTGGGTTGGATTTATTATGTTAATGGTTACTCCATGTACAGATTGGTACTTAATCTTTACTGAAATAGCGAAAGGAAATGTAGCACTTTCTACTGCGATTTTACCTGTAAATTTAATTTTGCAAGTACTACTACTTCCCATTTATTTATTTTTATTCGCTGGTATTATGAAGACTGTAGCGGTTTCTGTTTTAGTAGAAAGTATTGTTATCGTAATCGTCTTACCATTTTTACTTGCACACGCTACAAAATTCATTATGAATAAACTGAAAAAAGCTGAAACGCTCGAGAATAAACTCATTCCGTTTTTCAGCTCTGCCCAAATTGTATTTTTAAGTTTAGCAATCGTAGCAATGTTTGCATCACAAGGTAAATATTTACTACAAAATATGAATGTCGTTTTATTATTACTCATTCCTGTTCTATTGTTCTTCATCATTAATTTTGTACTAGGACAATTTATCGGGCACGTTATGCGCTTATCTTATAAAGATACAGTAAGTCTAAACTTAACAACGTTAGCAAGAAACTCACCTGTTGCTCTTGCTATTGCTGTGACTGCTTTCCCTGACGAGCCTCTTATTGCACTTGCACTCGTTATTGGACCGTTAATTGAACTGCCAGTACTTGCTTGTGTTTCACAGGTGTTGTTACTTATTAAGAAGAAGCAGCAATATACATAATAAAAAACGTCCTGCTATAGGACGTTTTTTATTGTCGAGAAATTATATAATGAACGATCATTATCGGCTCTAAGCATTTTATACGTTATAGAAGAATTAATTTGTCGTTACATTAACAGTTCCTTTCTAATTAAAAATTAAAGGAAACGTAAATATAACGAAAGCTGCCCAAAGTCCGTAAATTGGCAAATACTTCGTAACGGCATCTTGGATAGCTGTCAGTCCTGATTTGTTTTGCAAGAAACGCATATAGGAAAACATAATCCAAATTAAATTTGCCCAGATCAGTATGTTTACCCCTAAAACAGCAAGTCTATTAGGTGTAATCCCGTAAGAAGAAAGTCTGAATACGATAGCTGACAAAGCCACAGTGTCAATAATAAGCGCCAGAACAATTAAGGAAAAATTTATATAATCTGAAATGTTCTTTTTCTCGTCTGAGTCACTCTCAACGATAGAAAATATGGTAACGGCCAATACGCCAAGAAGTATTCCGTTGAAGGCCATTAAGAAATTGCGGTCCAAGAACGGATTTTTCCCGACCCATATAACCGTTATAAGATAGATTAGCAACGTAATCAAGACGAGAGGACTAAAAATTTTAGATATGTATGGTGTAATATTTTTAGCAAGTTTAAGATTCATTGATACTAAATATGCAGCCACAATAGCAAGAGCAGCAGCACCAAATAACACAACATTACTAAAATAGAATTCTCCTATATCCAAGTCAACAAAGCTAAATAAACGCATGGTGAATACTGCTAGAATCATTCCGCTAACTGCCATGCTGGCGTAGAGAAGGGCATATTCCAAATTAAATTTAATATAAGCTAATCTTGTACTGCCTTTTGAATATTCATTTCCTGTAAACGCAAGTCCTACCAAGATCCATAAAAATATAGGAAGATGTAAATAAGCAAGGATAATACTGTCTTTATAATTTAATGGCAACGTATTAAGATATATCCCGGAAATTAGGAACAACGCTATAAGGGAATAAATAATACTTTTTTTCGGCGTATTATGGTAGACAAAATAAGCGACAATAAAGGGAATTACACCAAAAGCTAGGTTAATTGGAGCAATTGCTTCTTGTTCGACAAAGTAGAAAATGATTCTGGTGCTTATCCCGGCCAGAATAGCTAACATGCCCATGAATAAGAAACCTTTTTGAAACAGTGATATTTTTTCTGCATTTGTCTTTCCCTTGAAATGCAACCTTTCATACCAGGCGGCTAGCACCTGAGAATCAGAGTTTTCATCCCATGCTTGTGAGAATGACTTTTTAAAAGCTTTCGGGTCTTTTCTATACATTCTCTCCAACTCATGAGGGTTATCCATATTTTCGATAATCAAATTTTGATTGTTCATAGTTTTACCTCCTCTAATAAAAAACAGCTTTGTTACCTTTCTATAAAAAGCATCTCACTGATTTATTATGATAATGATTTTAATACAAAATTTATCGTTTTACAATAAATAATTATCAATTATAAAGATTTTTTTATTGTATATTTTATTTCAAACAAAAATATATAGTACTACTTATTCAAAAAAAATATCCTATAGAATAGACTTTTTTAAGCGTCTATTCTATAGGATATAATTTAATTATCATATTTTTATTTGTTAAAACAACTTAATTCTCAAATACAAAATTAATCTTATTATCTTTCCACTCTAATTTCGCATCAAATGTTTTCTCGCCCTTTTTAAAGCCTTTAATTAAATCGGTCTTTTCACCTTTTAATAGCTTTGTCATATTCTTTTGCGAAATTGTTTTACTTAATATCTTCTTCGAGATGGTAAAGTCACATTGTGTCGTGTTGTAATTAGAACAGCCGTAAAACGTTGACTTATCAATCACATCGCCATCACATTTTTTACAGCTACCAACCTTTTTACCTGTTGTAAATTTCGATCCTTTTCGCTCAATCGATTCAACATGCAATCCAGTAAAGTCCCATTTCTCTGACATTTCCACTGCATCTTCAATAATTTTAGCTGATAGCTTTTTCGTTTGTTCCATAAATGTAGCTGGTGAAGCCGTGCCTTCACCAATTTCTGCAAGGCGCTGCTCCCATTTCGCTGTCATTTCTGGTGAAGCTAGTATTTTGTCACCGATTGCGGTAATTAATACTTTCCCTTTATCGGTCGCATACACTTGGTTCTTCTTCACATCTATATATTTACGGTCTTTCAGCATCGTAATAATTCCAGCGCGAGTTGCTTCTGTGCCTAAACCTTCTGTTTTCTTTAATACTTTCTCCAGCTCTTCATTCTCTAAATACTTACCAGCTGTTTTCATTAACGTAATAAGTTGTCCTTCTGTATAACGCTTCGGTGGTTGTGTTTTTCCCTCTTTCACTTTCACTTTTACAACTTTTCCTTCTTCACCTTCAGCTACAATTGGAAGAATGGTTTCGTCATCTTTATCGTCTTGGAAAATAACTTTACGCCAGCCTTCTTGAATTTGCTGTTTTCCTTTTGAAATGAATTCAGCACGTTCATCTACAAGCGTTACAATCGTTGTATAGTCAAAGATTGCAACTTCATAGTGAGCTGCTATAAGTCTTCTAACAATCATATCGTAAATTTTCTTTTCATCACCTGATAGTCTGCTTGGATTTGTAACTTGCTCTGTCGGAATAATGGCGTAGTGATCTGTTACTTTCTTTTCATTCACATAACGCTTATTATTCATAATCGATTCAACCGGAGCTGGTAATAAACCTTTATATTCATCAAACTGACTTAACTTCTGTAAAATATCAGGGAACGTTGCTGCCTCTCCTTGGGTAACATAGTTGGAATCCGAACGAGGATAAGAAACAATCCCTTTTTGATATAGTGCTTGCGTTATATCAAGCGTCTTTTTCGGTGAAAACTTAAAGGCTTTATTTGCCGTTGCTTGCAGTGATGATAAGTTAAATAAAAGCGGCGGCTGAAATTCTTTACGCTCCGTTTTCATTTCCTTCACTACTGCCGGTTTACCTTGGCAAAATGCCGCAATTTTATTCGCCATATCAGGGTCTTTTAAGCGGGATTCACTATCCTTCTCCCATTTCCCCTCATACTTCTTTCCTTCTATATTAAAGGTTGCGAACACTTCCCAGAACGGCTCTGACTTAAAGTTTTCTATTTCCTTTTCACGCTTTACGATTAACGCGAGTGTCGGTGTTTGTACACGACCAGCTGAAAATACATCATTCATTCCTTTTTTCTTTAACAAAATACTAAACACACGTGATGCATTCATACCAACAACCCAATCAGCACAAGATCTTGTGTATGCTTCATAATACGTATTAATCGTGTCTGATTCATCAAGCAAGTTTTTAAATCCTTGATAAATAGCTTGTTTCGTTAAAGATGAAATCCAAAGACGTTTCATCGGCTTTTGCACGTTGCAAAGGTTAATAATATTTCGTACAATCAATTCCCCTTCACGCCCAGCATCGCCCGCATGAATAATTTCTGTTACCTGAGGATTATGTAACAGCTGTTTCACAACGTTAAATTGTTTATACTTCGACTTTGTTACTTCAAATTGAAATCGTTCAGGAATCATCGGTAACGTATCAAGTGACCATTTTTTCCACTCTGCGTGATAATGTTCTGGATTACATAACTGCGTCAAATGACCAATTGCCCATGTACAGTACGCTCCATTTGGAAATAACTCATTCGCTTCTACTTCTAAATATCCATCTTTCCGGCGATATTTAAACTGTGAAACAAGAGCCAAACCTTGATCTGGTTTCTCGGCAATAATTAATTTCATTTTATAACTCCCTATCTGTATTCCACTGTTACTTTCATTGTCTATCTGTTTAGAAGCGATGATAAAACAACAATCTTATTTATCATTCGCGGGTTATCCCGAGTAATGGGATAACTATAATATTATACGCTTATTCTTTATTGCTTCACAATAGAAACTCATTATATAACACTTTCTTTCACATGTTCACACGTAAAAAAAGACGTAAAAAAATCAAAACGCCACCTTGCTTTCATTTATGAAATTGTGCAGATAATATGCAGATATAAATTATCATAAGTACACATATGATGAAATGAACGATAGGACAAGGAGGTATCATAATGTTTGCTTATACGTTAACTACCTTAACACTTTGCTGTACCTCAATTCTTATTGCATCCAATATTTCTAAACGTAAGGGTACCCTAATGGAGTATATGGTATTTATTATGTCTTTTAGTATGAGTATCGGTTTAAGTATTGGTTTTTACTTAGGCATTCTCTTTAAGGGGGAATTACTATATTCTACTTTACTTGCTATTTTAATTAGTGGTTGTATCGGCTTTTTAGTTGGTCTACGTTTTCATCTATATACTGCTTTAGAAGGAATGTTCTCTGGGGTAATGGCAAGTATGATGGGAGCAATGATTACAGAAATGCTAAATGCGCAACAAGCTCATAGTATACTGTTTATCAGCCTTTTATTTACTATAACGATTACTATGTCATTTATAATTCAAATTTTATCAGAAAGGTTTTCTACTGTGATCCACCGATGCTTTTTATTATTGCTTTCAATTAGTATTGTAATCATTGTTTCGGTATTCATAACATTCCCCGATTTTACTCCTTCAACTTCACACGAGTATGAACAACATATGCACTAACACTTAAAACAAAATTATTAAATCAGAAACCTTAGAAGAAGCGATACTTTTAGGTATGCAAGAGGATTTCTCTGTAACAAATGTATTAGCAGTTCTCCTATTTATTAGGGCTTTATTTCTTAAGAAACAATAACACTGTGATTATTAAATTAGAAAAAGGTAACCAAAATCCTCTTCACAAAAAAACGTATGATTTTGTATAATAAGAACTAATGTTCCTTTCGGGGATTCACTAAACCTAAATTACACTTATATATCAAATAGAAGAGGATTGATATACCATGAAAATTGATAGACCCAAAATTTCACCAGAGTTATCTTCAAAAAATTTTCAAGATATTTTTTATGAAGAAGATCCTACACTAGAAATGTGTGAAATTATCGATTCCACTTTCGAAAATGAATCTGTGGATAGAGTACGATTATATGATGCTGTGATAAAGAATTGTAAGTTCACGAATACAGACTTTAGCAATATTGATATTACAGATGTTTGTTTTGAAAACTGTGATTTATCAAATGTTAATTTAAGCAATTCTTCTGTTCACAGAGTCGAATTTAAAAACAGTAAATTAATCGGGGTTAATTTTGCAGAATCTAGCTTAGGAAATGTTAAATTTGAGAATTCTATTTTGAACTTAGCTGCATTTGGAAATTCTAAACTAGAAAAGATTGTATTTAATGAAACTTCATTAAATAGTGCAGATTTTTTTGACTGTAAACTAAAAAAAGTTGAATTCCAATTATGTAGCCTTGACGAAGCTAATTTTGACCAGACATCACTGAAGGGGATCGATATTAGCTCTTCTAATTTTAATACTCTGACAGTTTCAGTGAGCGATTTAAGGGGATGTAAAGTATCTACATATCAAGCTGTTCAGTTTGCGACTTTATTAGGATTAATAATTAAAGATTAGTATTTCGAAGATAAAAAGAACCCTATCCCGAATCATGGATTTTTTAATTGTCCACGATTCGAGATAAAGTTCAAATAAATTAGTGATGACTTTCTTATTATTTAACTACAGCTTGTTTTCCTTTGACATGTTCATTATTTACACTCATAAACGCTTCAATCTCTTCCACTTCTCTAATGATATCTTTTGACAAGTTTTCGTATCCGTCTTTCGTTACAAGAATATCATCTTCAATACGAATTCCAATCGATTCTTCTTCAATATAAAGACCAGGTTCAATTGTAATAACCATGCCTTCTTCTAATACTCTATCTTTGTATGTCCCTACATCATGCGTATCTAAACCAAGGAAATGGCTGACACCATGATAATAGTATTTTGATAACTCTTCATCTTCTTGAATTAAACCAACTGCTTTGCACCCTTCTGCGAGTACTTTTTTAGCGTGTTCATTTAATGCAGCGAACTTTAAGCCTGGCTTAATAATCTCTGTTGTTTCTTTTAATGCTTTTAATACAATATTATAAATTTGTTTTTGGCGACTAGAGAATGTTCCATTTGCCGGGAATGTATAACTAATATCAGCGTTATAGTAGTCTTTTTGAGCACCTAAATCTAGTAATACTAAGTCACCATTTTGAATTTGTGCATCATTATCTTCATAATGAAGAACTGTAGCATTTTTCCCACTCGCCAAAATTGTATTGAACGCATGATGCTTAATGCCAGATGACTTCAGTGTGAAATCAAACTGGGCTTCTAATTCATATTCCATCATGTTTGCTTTTGCATGCTTAAGTACGTTGTAAATACCGTCTTTCGTTACAGCAATCGCTTCTTTCATAATTTCAATTTCTTCTTCTGTTTTAAACACTCGTAATTCACAAATATTTGGATATACATTACTAATTGTTACGTGCGGGTATTGTTCTCTTACATGTTTAGCAAACGCTAATGTTTTTGTCTCTGTACCATTCCACTCACGACGCTCTAAATCTAAAAATAGATGCTTCACATTTTCTGTAAAAAATATATTTGACATTGTCTTTTCAAAGCTATCTAAATATACAACTTTCTTTATACCTGAAATTTTCTCTGCCTCTTCGCTAGAAACTGTTTTACCGACCCACTTTTCCATTACTGGATCTGACTTTTCAATGAATAGTGTTTCTTCAACACTCTTTCCAATTTTCTTCAACATGAAAATAACATTTGGTTCATCGATTCCTGTTACATAATAAAAATTCCGATTCGGCACAAACTTATAATGTGCATCCGCTGACATATGAGGTGCTTGTCCAGCAAATAAAATTGTAATTGATTCATCTGGTAATGTGTTTACTAATCGTTCTCTATTTTGAGCAAAAAATGTTGATTTCATAATAATCCCCCTAGCGTTCTATGTATGATTAAAAAAATAATTATCTAATCAATTCATTTTATTATTGTTACAATTTTTCGTCAATTTTTAACCTTTTTAGATGGTGTTGACATAATTAAAATTACACGTTATGATAACTATACATTAGTAAGTAACTAATGTAATTAAATCTAACTAGAGGTGAAACAAATGAAAAACATTTTGTTCCGTATTAACGAATTATCAAAAAAAGAAAAAGTATCTGGATTAACAGTTGATGAAAAACAAGAACAACAAATGTTGCGTCAAAACTATACACAAACATTTCGTGGAAGCTTAGATTCCATTTTATTAAACACAAAAATTGTTGATCAAAATGGTCTTAACGTTACGCCAGCGGCATTACAAGATGCTCAAATACGTTTAAAATTAAGCAAATGAGTTCCGCGTTAAAGAATTTTAATAAAACATAAAAAGAGCTGGATTTCCTATATAGAAATTCCAGCTCTTTTTATTGTTTTTTCTAATTTAGCATAGGAACGATACATAGCAATTCTCCACGATACAATCATCGCAAAAGCGAGTAAGAAAAACATTCCACTTAACTCTGCTAAGTCAATCGATTGACTTAAATACGATTTCATTACTACTCGCACTGCTAATAATCCAACTAAAATAAATATGAATGCTTTTGACGGTTTCATATATATATGTTCATTTCTTATTTCAAACTTCGTTGTTTTAATAAGAAATATAGAGAAAATAAGTCCTATACTAATCGCCTCTACTATTTCTAACGATGTTAATCGAAACGCTGGTAAGAAGTACATCATTGCGCCAGTACTCATAAAAATTGGCGGCAATATTATTTTCTTTTTCGTTACCGGCTTTTTCGCTGCTTTAAAGCGAAGAAACATTACCCCAACAGCCATACAAACTGCTACAATACTTGATAAAAGTGCTATCATACTTTCCACTCCTATCTATTTAAATGACTTTTTGAGCAAAATCATAAATTAATAAGTAACTACAAGCACCATTATAGAATTTCTTCATTATATCCCTCCTGCTGTAAACTTTCCATATTCGCTGCAATCATTTTACGCAAAGTTTATGAACGGAATATGAACAAAATATTACATTCAATTTTCAAACAAAAAAGCCATTTTGCAATTAATATTGCAAAATGGCTTTTAACTTATTTTAAATCGTCATTTGTAAAAGCACCTGGAAGTAATTGCTCAACAGTTACTTCTTTTTCATCGCCTTTTACATTCGTTAATAATACAGGCATTTTCGGATCACAGAATTCAGCGATTACTTGTCTACAAGCACCACACGGTGAAATCGGTCCGTCCGTTTCTCCTGTAATAACTAAGTAACTAAAGTCGCGCTCACCTTCTGATACTGCTTTAAAGATCGCTGTTCTTTCTGCGCAGTTACATAAACCATAAGAAGCATTTTCTATATTACAACCAGTATAGATTTTACCTTCTTTCGTAACTAACGCTGCACCAACAGGAAATTTTGAATACGGAATATATGCTTTTTCTAACATCTTATTTGCTTCTTCAATATATTTTTTCTTATCCATATTATTTCCCCCTCAAAGTAAGTGTAATGATGATTAGTCAGTAATAACTGTATGCACTAATTTAGGAGCCTCTGCTGTTTCAGCGATAGAAATGTTCTCATAAATTTTAGCTTTTACATCTTCTACATTTTCGCGATTTGCATAGATTGTTACGAATGGCTCGCCTTCTTTTACTGCATCGCCCACTTTTTTACGTAACATTAGTCCTACCGCTAAATCAATTTCGTCTTCTTTCGTTGCACGGCCAGCACCAAGTAGCATAGCTGCGATACCGATTTCATCTGCAACAATGTTAGAAATAACACCTGAAGTTTTTGCAGGTACATCAATTACATACTTCGCTTGTGGCATTTTTTCTGGATTGTCTACAATTGAGCTATCTCCGCCTTGATTGCTTAAGAACTCTTTAAACTTCTCAGTTGCTTTTCCGTTCTTCATCACTTCAATTAACATTTCACGAGCTTCTTCTAATGTATTTGCTTTTTTCGCAAGTACGACCATCTGACTTCCTAATACGAGTACTAATTCTGTTAAATCTTCTGGACCTTCACCTTTTAACGTATCAATCGCTTCTTTCACTTCTAGAGCGTTACCAATTGCAAAACCAAGTGGTTGTGACATATCTGAAATAACAGCCATCGTTTGACGTCCTACATTATTTCCGATACGTACCATTGCATGTGCTAATTCTTTTGCATCTTCTTCTGTTTTCATAAATGCGCCAGCACCTGTTTTCACATCAAGTACGATTGCGTCAGCACCAGCTGCAATTTTTTTACTCATAATTGAACTTGCGATTAAAGGAATTGAGTTAACCGTTCCTGTTACATCGCGTAATGCATAAATCTTTTTGTCTGCAGGTGTTAAGTTTCCTGTTTGCCCAATAACAGCTACTTTGTCACGGTTTACAATATCAATGAACTGCTCTTTCGTAATTTCAACGTGGAATCCTTCTACCGCTTCTAATTTATCAATTGTTCCGCCCGTATGTCCTAAACCACGACCAGACATTTTTGCTACTGGTACATCTAAAGCAGCTACTAATGGTCCTAGTACTAATGTTGTTGTATCACCAACACCGCCAGTTGAATGTTTGTCTACTTTAATTCCTTCAATTGCTGATAAGTCGATTGTTTCTCCGGACTCCACCATTGCCATCGTTAAATCTGCACGTTCGCGATCTGTCATATCTTTAAAGAAGATTGCCATTGCAAGTGCACTTACTTGATAATCAGGAATACTTCCGTCTGTATATCCATTAATAAAGAATTTGATTTCTTCAGTCGTTAATTCTTTACCGTCACGTTTTTTCGCAATAATATCTACCATTCTCATTACAATCACCATTCCTTTTTATATGATATGAATCTATTAAAATAATAAGCCTACGATTGTTGCTGATAAGAAACTTACTAATGTTGCACCGAAAAGTAATTTCAAACCAAATCTTGCGACTACATTCCCTTGCTTTTCATTTAAGCTCTTAACCGCTCCTGCAATAATTCCAATTGAAGAGAAGTTTGCAAATGAAACTAAGAATACAGATATAATCGCTGTCGTTCTATCTGAGAAATTAAAGTTTCCTTGTGCTAAATCTGTCATAGCGACAAATTCATTCGATACTAATTTTGTTGCCATAATATTTCCGGCATTAACTGCTTCATGCCAAGGTACACCCATAATAAATGCAAATGGTGCAAATGCATAACCGAGAATTTCTTGGAATGAAATACCGATTACACCTTTAAATACTGCATTAATGAATGCGATAAGAGCAACGAAACCAATTAACATAGCTGCTACTGTAATCGCAACTTTAAATCCATCAATAATGTATTCCCCTAATACTTCAAAGAAAGTCTTTTTTTCTTCTTCTTGTACTTCTAACATATCTTCTTCATCAGTAACTTCATAAGGATTAATAATAGAAGCAATAATAAAGCCCCCGAATAAGTTAAGCACTAAAGCGGTTACAACATATTGCGGTTTTAATAACACCATATACGATCCAACGATAGACATGGAAACGGTAGACATTGCAGATGCACATAATGTGTACATTCTTTTCTCTGGCAATAATCCTAATTGTTTCTTAACTGAAATAAACACTTCAGATTGTCCTAAAATCGCAGAAGCAACAGCGTTATATGATTCTAGTTTCCCCATTCCATTTACTTTACTTAATGCTAGACCGATAGATTTCACAATAATAGGTAACACTTTAATATGTTGCAAAATACCGATTAAAGCTGATATAAATACGATTGGCATTAATACACTTAAAAAGAATGAAAACTCTTTTTGATTTACTAATCCACCAAATACGAAATTTACACCGTCAGCGGCATATTTTAATAGCTCTCCAAAACCATCTGCTATTCCGCTAATTAATATATTCCCTACACTTGTATTTAATAATAGAAACCCCAAAATGAATTGTAATATAACCATCGTTATGATTGGACGATATTTGACTTTCTTTCTATCATTACTAGCAAGCCAAGCGATACCTAAAATCAATACGAGGCCAAAAACACCGATTAAGTATTTCATAAGCCGTCTCCTCCCGTGTTCGTATCCGCTTACATTTCTTTCAATTGTTAAAGCAATAGATACACTTTACTTTGTGTATCTATTGCCCTTGACTTCACTAATGATTAGTAGTTATCTGTAGCATCTTTTGCATCATTTAATACGATTGCAACACTAGCACTTGCTCCAATACGAGAAGCTCCAGCAGCTACCATTTTGTCTGCATCTTCACGTGTACGAACACCACCAGATGCTTTTACACCAACGTTTGGTCCTACTGTTTTACGCATTAATGCGATATCTTCAGCAGTTGCTCCGCCAGTTGAGAATCCAGTTGAAGTTTTTACGAAGTCAGCACCAGCTTTTACTGATAATTCACAAGCGCGTACTTTCTCTTCATCTGTTAATAGACAAGTTTCAATGATTACTTTTACAAGAGCTTTTCCTTTTGCTGCTTGTACTACTTCATAAATGTCTTTTTCAACAAGTTCGTCGTCGCCATCTTTTAAAGCGCCTACGTTGATTACCATGTCAACTTCAGTTGCACCTTTTGCGATAGCATCTTTTGTTTCAAATGCTTTTGTTTCAGTCGTACTTGCTCCTAATGGGAAACCAATTACAGTACAAACATCTACATCATGTCCAGCTAGTTCTTCAGCAGCTAGCTTTACCCATGTTGGGTTAATACAAACAGAA
Source organism: Bacillus sp. FDAARGOS_527 (assembly GCF_003812125.1). Lineage (NCBI taxonomy): Bacteria > Bacillati > Bacillota > Bacilli > Caryophanales > Bacillaceae > Bacillus > Bacillus sp. FDAARGOS_527. The sequence goes on along the minus strand of NZ_CP033795.1, from coordinate 1,090,555 downwards.
GCGAATTTATATTCCTTTGCTTCTTCGATTACTTTCATAACATCTTCTTTTGTAGCATTAGCTTTTAAAATTGTATGGTCAATTAACTTTGCAATATTCATTATCTTCACTCCTCATATCTTTTAACAACTTCATTCTAACTCTTAGTTGAACAAATGTAAATATACTTTTGAAATTTTGTTCATTCTTTTTAAAAAGGAATTTCCTTCTAGTAAATAAAGCGCATTCTAACTAAGAAATACTTCATATATAAATTCAAATTTTTTATATTAACAATGGTAGTATGTATCTCAATATCCATAATTATTTTAAAAAAGGCAATTTGTATTCAAAAATAATCCCATAATTCATACATAACAAAATAAAAGGCTTTCTCAAAATGAATATCTTGAGAAAGCCTTTTATTTCTAATCTTCTTTTTGATAATGTAACAATTCTTTCGCCGTATGCTGATCGATAATTAATACATTTGCATATCCGCCACGTAACGCACCATCAATTGCTTTTATTTTTCTATTACCACCTGCAACTAAAATAGAGCGTTTCTTTAATTTTAGTTCTTCTAACTCAATTCCGATGGTTCGCTTATTAATTTCTTCACTACTAATATTTCCGTCTCCATCAAAGAAACGTGAACAAATGTCACCGACCGATTGTTTTTTGAGTAAACTCGTTTCATCCTTATCGAAATAACCTAATCGGAATAATAGCGCCTCGTCTCGCACTGTTCCTACAGTGAAAATTGCAATATTCGCTTGTTTCCCCATTTCAATAATGTGATGAATATGTCGATCCTGCTCTACTAATTCTTTTGTCACTGCATTATCAAATATAACTGGAAGAGGTAGATTTCTTGGCGTCGTTTGAAAAGCATCTGCAAATAATGCAATGGTTTCATTTGCATATGTATTTACACTCGAATGGCTAATACCACCTTTTAGCTGGACAACTTCTACACCTTTTACATGTTGTGGTACGATTTTTCTAGCGATTTCATACATCGTCATTCCCCAGCTTACACCAACGATATCACCGTTTTTAACCGTCTTTTCCATATACTCAGCTGCATATTTACTTATATACTCTGTAATCGTTGCATATTCTGGCACTGGGGAAAATACAACATGTGCTTCTAACAAGTTATATTTTTCTTTCAGTAAATTACCGACATTATCTAAATCAGCAAATGGATCGGCTATGCTAATTTGAACAAATCCTTTTTCTTTCGCGTACTTTAATAGTCTAGAAATTGTCGGTCTTGAAATATTTAATTTGTTAGCAATTTCTTGCTGACTATAATCTGATTGATAATATAATCTTGCAACTTCTACACTTAATTGTTGTTTATCTTTATCCATAGTAACTCGCTACATATCCTTTCCTGTATTTCCTTTTCGTTACAAGCATTATACAGCTTTATGCAAGAAATTTCGACTACTGAATTTTATCTAACTGAACATCCACTACACTTACTGCATGAAATAAAACATTATTGTGTAGATTTACTAACTCAATATAGTTACGCGTGAAACATGTAAATCCATTATCATTTAATTCACGCATTTTCTGCAATAACGATAACAGGACCGCTCAAAAACGCACGGTAGAATCAAGTTATTTAACATAGAAAAGTTGTATATGAGGCCCAGGATATCAAAAACTGCTTTTCTCATACTTATGGAATTTCCATTCGCGTTTTCTGTAAGGGTTAGTAAAGAGACCATTTTTTGTCCTTTTTTCTTAATTCCATACGTAACATGCATTAAATCTTCAGTTTGAAGTGAAAAATTAAAACAAGATTTACCTGTTTTAGTGAAATTTAATTTTTGTTAGACAGCTAAGAAAAGATGAGCTGATTTCTTGTTATGAGAGCGTCTTAAAATTTTCGCTTGATGGACAATGGGGTATTAGCACATATTAAAAAGCCCATTTCTTTTTAGGAAATAGGCTTTTCTTAGGAATTATAATTATCGTTTTTTAAAAGGGGAATGAACCTTTTACTAGATTCCTCCACCTGGTTCAGTCATATGTTGTACAACAGGTGCTTTTTCTGATATATTTTGATGAATTTCAGGGTTATTTAATCCAATAGATAATACAGTGACAGTTACTAGACTTATGACGAAAACCTTAATCTTTTTCATCTTAAATACCCCTTTTCCTTTATTGAAATTTTAGCTTCATAACTCATACGATAATACTCTGAAGCCTTATCCTTCATTCCTACGTTATAACACTCATTAGCTAAAAGTTCAGAATAATTTTGAATTTCTTTTGAAATATTTTGTTCCTTAAAATAAGCTATAGCTTCCAAAACAACAAACTCTAATTTTTCAATAGAAACCTTATTAACTAAAGCACTCAAGATATTATAACGGTGGTGGTATTCTTCCGTACAATCTTTTAGCCCTTCATCAATAAAGAATTTTGCCTTTTCATAATTCCCTAATTTATAGTGAACTTCCGCTAAGGTATGTATACCTTTTTTCTGGTACGGTAATCGCGGGGAACTGAATTTTTCATATACATCTTCTAAATGCCTTAGAGAGATTTCCCACAATTGTTGATTCGAATAAAAAACAGCTAAATTATAACGAACTGTTAGGGCTGCTTTCAATTCCTTTTCATCCTCTAATATACTTAAGGCAGATATTAAATATTCTTCCGCCATATCATGCTGATCAAGTGTAATAAGAGACATTCCTATTGTGTTTTTACACGCTCCAACTTTCGCATGAAACGTATGTAATTCTTTATCTTCTGCGAAATAATCAAGGGCATTAGATGTATATTTCACCGCTAAAGTAGGTTGCGACAAATAGTAATGATATAAACCTACTCTATATTGAAACTCTGCATTTTCTAATTCATCATTAAGTATTGGAAGCATTTTTTCCGCAAGCCTCAAATGATGTTCTGCCCTTGGATACTGCCCCATTTCTGTTTTATAGATGAATTTAAAGAAGTGATAATAGTATTGTAATCTTGAATCAGGTTGCTCTTGAAGATGTGAAAGACTTTCTAGATCATTTTCAAAATTACCGATTAACATTTGAAAACGCCAATTAAATAAGGTGTAATAATCTAAAAGATTGTCACATTCTTTCATACTATCAAGTTTTTCGTCTATAACTTGTTTCAACATAATAGTTTTTTCAGTATGTTGAGAAACCATTTGATGATACCATTCTTGTAATAATGCATACCCTGTATGTGTGAAATCTCTTATTTCCATCGCCCGTCACCCTCTCTTTAGCTATTACTTGCATATTATTTAAATATTAACACAATTATTTTGAATGCATGCAATTTTGAGGTTGAGAAATATTTTAGGATCAAACTATATATTTCGCACTTAAAATACACATGGCTAATATCCAATTGCACTTATTTGAAAGAATTATATAAATTTCTATTAAGACCTATTTTTTATAAATAGAACTTGCGATCATCATACCAAGAAGAGTAAATACCTTGAGATAAGAAGGTTGGTACTCTCGGCAAAAAATAAACAGCAGAACTAGTCCACTGTTTACTTCGCTACGCCTTCATGTAATTTTTCTGTATAATCTTTTACGTCTTTCCAGCTATCTTTTGCTGTATGTAAATCTTCTTTTATAAACGTAAACTCTTCAGGAGTAATTCCTTTTACGTTTTGTAATAAGTTATTATATTTTGCCCCTACTGTATACCATTGATTTGATATGTTTTGCAGTGCTGTAATTGCTGCATCAATCGTTTCAGTCATATTTGTTGTTTTATTTTTTACATCTGTCAAAATTGCGACTTCTGCTTGCGCTCCAGAAATTCTATCTTTTAAATTAGCGATTTCTCGTTCTGCATTTGCGATATCTTTTTTCGCGACGGCAATCATCGGTCCGCCAGCAAGACATGTTATTAGAGCTACGCAAAGTACGCCACCAGCAATAACCATATCATTACTCTTTTTAATCGAATCGTTATATGTATTTATTTGTTGCTCTAGAGCTGGAATACCTGCATTCGTACTTGCCAATATCGCTGTTAACTGATTTGTATCCTCTTTGAAACTATTTGTATCTTTCGCCATTCTATCGCGAAAAGCTTTCAAATTTCCTAATAATCCATCTACCTCATTTTGATTCTTTACAATATCCGCATACAACTTTTCTAAATCCGCTTTTAATTTTCCGCTATCCTTTTGATCAATCGCTATTAACATGTCATTATAATACGATTGAAAAGTATTATTGTAATTAATAATATTTTGATCCGTTTTCATAATTTGAGGCTTCATACTATTTAACCAATACGCCGCATTCATTTTTGCATCTCTTTGATGCTGAATCATATTCCCTTTAAGCTCACCATTAATCGAACTTATTTTGCTTAAATCCGTTTCTTGCTGATTTTGAATTAATTTTGCATATGAATCCATCGCGAATATGCTCGATGTTGTTTGTGCCATTACATCTTGGAATCCTGCTGGGCCAAGAGAGTAATCATTCGCATTTTCTTGTTGTATTTTTACGTTTTGTTCTGCTGCAAAAGTATGTAAAGGAAATGCATTACTCGTTGCCACCCCAGCAATCATTAATGTTAAAAGACATTTCTTATAAAATCGTTTCTGCATACTTTTCACCTAGTTTCTTTATAAGAGTATAAAAAGCTCCTGCTCACAACTGAACAGGAGCTTCAAATCATTCATCAACACTTAACGCTCTAACGATTCGTATTCGATTATGCTTTTTTTGTGTCTACTACTTTAATGTCTTCAGCATAAATCTTTTCTGCATAGTCTTTAATGTTTTTCCAGCTATCTTTCGCAATGTTTAAATCTTCTTTAATAAAAACAAGGTCATTCGGACTAATTGAATCTACATTTTGAAGTAAAGAATTGTATTTTGACCCCATTGTGTACCATTGGTTTGAAATGTTTTGCAACGCTGTAATTGCAGTATCAATCGTATTTGTTAAATACTCCGTTTGTGTTTTAATGTTCGTTAACCCAGCTACTTCTAATTGAGCAGTTGTAACTTGTCCTGTTATTTTTTGAATTTCAGCTTGTGCATTATCAAGTTCTTTCTTCGCTAATACGATACCGGCTGTACCACCGCCTACAGCTGCTGCACCACCTGCAATTAATGCGACTCCTAGCGGCGTTCCTGCGCCCGTAGCAATAACTACTGCACCACCAATAATTGCAATTGGTCCTAGAGCTGTCGCAACTGATGAACCGATAATAATTGCATTATATTTACTAATTGCCTCATTGTACGTTGTAATTTGATTTTGCAGAAGCGGAATTCCTGCATCTTGACTAGCTAATATAGATGTAATTTGATTTGCATCACCCTTGAAGTTTTGCGTATCCGACGTCATTTTATTTCGGAATTTTTTCAAGTCTTCTACTAACTGATCCACTTGTGCTTTATTTTCATTAATACTACTTGATAATCTAGTTAGGCCTTTCGTAAGCGTCGCTTTATCTTTTGCATCTACCGCAGCAACTAAAGTATCATAATAGTTTTGGAATTTCGTATTGTAGTTAATGATATTTTGATTCGTTGAAATAAGCTGTGGCTTCAATACATCTAACCATTGCTTCGCATTTCCTCTAGCTGTATCCTGGTGCTGAATCACTTTCCCTTTTAAAGCCGCATCAACAGATGATACATTTCCAAAGTTAACATTACCTTGTTTAATAATTGTTAAAGCGTACAGATCCATTACTAAAGCGTTTGAACCTGTTCTTTCCATTGCATCTTTTAAGCCTTCTGGTCCTAATGAGTATTCCTCATAGTCATTATAAGCTTTTGCTACCGCATGAACTGGAGCTTGTTTCACTGTACTTTCAGCTGCATACGTATGGGCTGGCATAATGTTTCCTGCTGTAAATACTGCCATAAGTGCTGATAGAGCCATTACTTTATAAGGTTTTTTTGTCATTTTTCTTCTCTCCCTATATCGTTACTTATTTTTAATGTACTTCAACGTTTGTAACGTAATCTTCAAATTGATTTGTTTGCTTATTCATTTCATCACTTACTTTTTTAATTTGATTGAAATGTTTTTGAAGTAAACTACTATCTGTATATGTGCCTTCTTCAACATTTTTTTGAATTTGGATCATATTATTGTTTAGAACTTTCCAATCCGTTAATAACGTTTCTAAAGTTGTAATTTGACGGTCAATTAGTTCTGTAAAGCTACTTACTTGATCTTCAACGAATGTAATTTGTGTCGCCTCTGCTTCAGTTTGTGATAATTTTTGAATAAGTGGTAGGAGCTCTTTTTGTTTTTGCTGAATACGAAGAGCCGCTTCCCTCGTTTGACTATCGGCAGCATTTACAATTTCATTACTTAAAGTACCGATAGAAACAAAATCAATTGTTTTCGTTTGTGCAGTTTGATTTGTAATTGTAAATACTTGTTTACCGATATTAATAGAGCCTTTAATAATTTCTTGAGGTCTATTCAAAATAGTCGTTAATTCAGCTTGAATTTCCCCTTGAATTCTTTTAATATCTTCTCTTAATTTCACAATATCTCCACTTGATCCTTGCAGTGTTTTTATTGCTTCATCAGCTTTAATTGATAAGTTATTACTATCTTTGTCCAATACCGTTTTAAATCGATTTAACTCTAATAAATCTTGCTCCATATTCTCTTGGATGCTTTGTACTTGCAATTGTAGTTTTCCATATGCATTTGTAAAATCTGCTTTTGATTGTTCATCTTCATTTATGTTTCCTGCTAGTTCATAGAGCTTACTGTAATAACTATTAAATCTAATACTATATCTCATCATCTCTTGATTTAAGTCAATTAGCTTCGGATTATATTCATCAATCCACTCTCTTACATTTGCCTTTGCAAACTTTTGATGATTCGTCAAACTACTCATCGCATTTACCTTAATGTCTGGCTGTTGTAAAATAACTAGTCCATATGCTTGTATAAGCGGTGACTGTGATCCTAACATTCTAATTGAATTCGATAATGTATTTGGAGCAATTACATTTTGTGCATATACTGTTTTCACTTCTGTTTGCCCCTCCTTAGCGTAAGCGCTTACAGGAATAAAACAACTCGTAGATACTGCTGTAACCAATAACCCTGTAATTAAAGTCTTTTTCACTTTAACTCCTCCTATGTATTAGTAACTATTACTATCGCATTTTATTATTCTATTTTCTTGCACATAGTTTGAGATGGTTAAAATAGAGAACGTTCTCACCGCGATTCACACACGAACCATCTCTCCCAAATTTTATTGCTACAGTACTTACTTATCGTTATAAAACTTTTCATATGTGGTTAGTATGAATAACATTGCATAAATTTTCTATTTCATCTTATTTCCCACATTGATACAGTGAATATATTACATAAAAATATTATTCATTTTAAACTAATTCACATACATAAATATGAAATTCCGTTTTGTTTTCATATAAGTTTTGTACTGTAAGGTCATTTAAACACAGCTATTTATATAACGTAAAGAAGTATTTTCATTCCCTTTATTTTCAAGCTTTCATGTCTTTATTTTAAAATATAATCCACTTTACTTTTTCAATTGAAATATCCATATATCACAACAAAAACCTCTACTTACTCACAGACACAAAAATTATATCAATATATCTTTCAGACTCGTATGCAATTATGCATAGCGTATACACAAAAAGGATAGCTTCACTTTCGTAAAGCTATCCTTAAAAAACCTTCTTATTTTTTCAAATGATATGGTACTGTTGTAATAACAACATTTCTTTTATAGAGTAAATACGCACGAATGAGTAAACTAGACTGATTATGAAGAATGTTATGCCAACCTTTTTTCGGAATGAATTGTGGTATAACGACCGTAACTCGGTAATTTGATTCACTCGCTTTATACTGTACTGTATCAATGAACTTTGTTAGCGGTTGAATAATACTTCTATAATGAGAATGTAAAGTAACAAGCCTTACTTCAGGTTGCCACTTCTTCCATTTCTCTTCAAATTTCTTTTCCTCTTCTCTGTCAAAAGCGACATATACAGCAATAACTTGATCTGCTGAAAGAGACTTTGCATAGTTCAATGAATTTTCTACTACATGTGTCATACCAGCTACTGGAACGACAATTACATTTCCTTCAATCGGAACAATCCGTTCACAAGTTTTTAAACTTAGTTGGTCTCCTACTGCATCATAATGCTTCTTAATTCGGTGGAACAAGAAGATAATAGCAGGTAAGAAAATAAGGATTGACCAAACTTGTGCAAATTTAGTTAAAAAGAACATACTCATTACGATAAAACTAATGACTGCACCAATTAAATTGACCGTTAATCGTAAAGCCCATCCTTCCGGTTTTTCACGAAGCCATTTTAATACCATACCACTTTGAGAAAGGGTAAATGGAATAAATACACCTACTGCATATAACGGAATTAAATGCTCTGTTTGCCCTTGGAAAGCTACAATTAAAATAATCGATGCGATTCCAAGTATAATAATTCCATTTGAGTAACCTAGGCGGTCTCCTCTAATCGTAAACATTCTTGGTATAAACTTATCTTTTGCAAGGTTTACTGCTAATAACGGAAACGCAGAATATCCTGTGTTAGCAGCAAGGATTAATATTAAAGCTGTTGTACCTTGTATGAAATAGTACATGAAATTACGTCCAAATGTTTGTTCAGCAATTTGTGAAACAACTGTTACTTCTTTACTTGGAGAAATTCCGTAATAATAAGCTAAGAACACAATTCCTGAAAATAAAACTGCAAGTAATGCACCCATTGCAAGCAATGTTTTTGCAGCATTGTTTGGCGCAGGATCTTTAAAGTTCGGAATTGCATTTGAAATTGCTTCAACACCTGTTAAAGCAGAACTACCTGATGCAAATGCTCTTAATAATAAAAATAAACTAATCCCTGCAACTGGTGTTCCAATCGGCGTGTGTAAAGCCTGCGAAACGTGCCCCGTTAAAATATTGTATATCCCTACACCAATTAATATAAATAGTGCCAAAACGAATAAATAAACAGGATATGCTAAAACGGAAGCTGATTCCGTTACACCTCTTAAATTTAAGATGGTAATAAATATAACAAATATAATCGCAATGATTACATTATGTGCATGTAAACTAGGAAAAGCAGATGTGAGCGCATCTGTACCTGCAGACACACTTACCGCAACAGTTAAAATATAGTCAACTAATAAAGATCCTCCAGCAATTAAGCCTGGATTCATCCCTAAATTTTCTTTTGATACAACATACGCGCCCCCGCCATGCGGATAAGCAAAAATAATTTGACGATAAGATAAAATAAGGGCCGTCAATAATACTAATACCCCAATAGCGATCGGAATGGAATACCAATAAGCGATCGCTCCAACACCTGCTAAAGCAATTAAAATTTGCTCTGGACCGTAAGCAACTGATGACAATGCGTCAGAAGATAAAATAGCTAAAGCTTTCGTTTTATTAAGCTTCTGTTCTCCAAGCTCTGTTGATTTTAACGGTCTTCCAATTAAAAATCTTTTAATAGATGAAACCACTGCTGTCCACTCTCCAATAATTTTGTACGAACTTTTCTGCTAGTTATAGCGGATAAACGATTTCTTCAGAAAACAAAAAATGTCTACAAGCCATAACGAAATAGACTTGTAGACATTATTTTTTTTGTCGCACAAGCTCCACCTTCCTTCTCAATATAACGCTTACGAGGTTAGCTGTCGGATTCGGGCCTATGAGTAGCCCTACCTTTTTCAAGGATTCACCCCATTGGATTCAGAACTAATCCATAAGAACGGGTCCCCCGCACCATGCGGTTTCAGCGATTTAGAAAATTGAAACTGTGGATTATAATACTCCTTTATTTTCAAAATGTAAACAAAAATTTTTAAAAAGAAAAAATTAAAATGATTGCGCATAATCCGCTGGTAAATATACATAATGAATACTAAAAAATCAATAAAGGAGATCTATATGTCTAAAGAAAAGAAGCCTATTTTTTCCGATTCCTATTTAGATGCATTAGCAAATGAAATTAATCAATTATACGGTAAACGTGAACAGGAAATAAATTTGACAGATAGAACAAAAAGAAATAAATGATTTGTCATAAAAAAAGAAAGCAATACACTTATATATTGCTTTCTTTTTTATTTTTTCATACATCTAATTCTATTACAGATCTGTTAAAGGTCATCTCTTCATACACCTTTAAATTTTGATATATAGTGCCTAATAATGGTGCCGCTATTGAAAATTGCTCTGCTACATCCAGTAAATATCCTTGCAAGTGCTTCCCTTCAATAAACGAACCCTTTTCCATATCACGTTGCATTGATGACTTCATATCATACGAAATTTTATCAATCGTTTTCATATGTTCCTCGGCAATATTTTCCTTTACGGGGGCTCCTAATACTCTCATGATTTGTACAGATTCCTCAAACACATTACGGATAAAATCACGGCCGCCTTCACTTTCACGGATTGGTCCAATTGGTGCACGCATTAACGTTGTCACACCGGACATTACAGTAATAAATAAATATTTATGCCACATATCTTGCATAATGTTTTCACTTAAAATAAAACTAGATTTCGTACCTGCAAATGCTTTAGAAATATGCTTTATTCTCTCTGAATTTTGAGACTTCATTTCTCCAAACATAAGTCTATTTGCAGCGCTAGTTTGTACAATTTCTCCTTGATCGTTTAACGTCGTCTCGATAAAGCATAAACCACCAATTACTTTTTCCTCACCGAATTCCTTTTGTAATAGCGATACATGAGCAATACCATTTAGCAACGGAATGATTACAGTACTTTCACCTACAAACGGCTTCAAATCTTGAATTGCCTCATTTAAGTGATACGCTTTTGTTGAAAATAGAATCACATCAAATGGAGCAGTTTGATCTTCTTTCGTTATTAATTTCGGTTGGAAGGAAAAATCCCCATTAACACTGCGGATTACAAGTCCTCTTTCCTCCAATTGTTTTTTCCGTTTACTACGAACAAGAAAAGTAACATCTTCTCCTTTTTCTACTAAGCGTCCCCCAAAAAAGCCTCCAACGCCTCCCGCTCCTAATACTAAAATACGCATACAACATCCCCCTTTTCAAAATACAATTTTATAACATTCAGTATACATAACATTATACATGTCCCCTACTAAATAAGCTGAATTTTCATTCTTACTCAAGTATAAAACAGTGGTTATTTTCAAATGAATTTGGGCATGTTGTTTTTATAGCATATTTGGAAAGGAAACAATGTAAATGGAGGCAATACATACAATCGAGGAAAAAGATGTAACAACAGCTATATTTCAATTTATATTCCCGTTTTCTTTTAAAACTGGATATGAACAAAATATGTTCCCTTTCTTACAGAAAAATGATTTTCACCCTTTTCGACTCGATCATCTTGAAAATGAAAATACATACTACGGAAAGTTTCAAGTTTCACATCAAAATATGGAAGCATACTACCTTTCATTTACCAATAAAATTCTCTTTCCTCACTCAGAGCATCAAAAAGGATTGCAGCGCTATTCTAAAGACCTTAACTTAACTGGACATTTAACAACAAATCTTATTTCCGTTCCATTTAAGATTCATTCTATTGACGTAACACTTTGTCCTTATGAGCTTGGCTTCTTAACAATTCGGACAGAAGTAAACACTGCTCCAAACATGACTTTATCCGAAGCAATCGAATTCGCTGCTCGCTTCCGTGTACTTGAAACTAAAAATGATACAAATGAGACTATTTGTATTGAATGTAACGGAAAAAAGTATTCCCAAGTTGAAAAATTCATTTTTGGTTATTTATTTAATGGCGTAACTGATTTCTTTGAAAAGAAGAGATTAAGAAGTTCATACTTTCAAACCTTCCCTTTCTTCGAAGACCAAAGAATGTACGTCCAAACTTTATTGTCACTAAAAGAAGGAATGGAACTTAATGAAGTGGATGTTTATAGTACTTCTAGTCTTTCCGGATTAACAAGTGATGGTAAGCCATATGTGAGTGCAAATAACCTTCCTTACATTCATGACTATTTAAAAAAACACGCTTACCAGAGATGGGCTCCAAATCGTTATTTCATAATGGAAGAACATATTTTTACATGTGTAACAAATGAAGGAGAACGTGAAATCGCTAAACTTGCTAGTCAAATGTACGGAGAATTTTATTACGCTTTATTATTAAACCTATTCCATAAAATTGTTTTATTAAAAATGGCTAACGCCTATGCTGAGCTAAACATTGAACAAGATACTAATGAAATAGAGAAATTAATTTATTCGATCAATTCGTTCACTGCTAATTATTTTTCTTTAGAATTAGTATCCCAATCACAAAGTGAAGATATTTTCTTTCGTTTAAGAAAACTTTTTAATATTGAGGTTCTATACTCGAACGCGAAACAAAATCTTGATAGTTTGTTTAAATATCAAGAAAATGTCGCCTCTAAAAAAGATAGCCTCTTATTATTAATTTTAACGCTCTACTCTGTAGTGGGCCAAATGTTAGGGTTTACTATGATTGACCTTTTAAGAAACACCGATTCAAACAAGTTATCGTCACCTCTTGAATTTTTCGCTCTATTAATTGCGATTAGCGGCATTGTCATTTCACTTATTTTAGGTGCGCAAAGTTTATACCAATGGAGTCTACAACATAAACGAAGAAAAGCTTGGGTTAAACAAACTGTATTGTCTGCTGTGAAAGAGGAAGACGATAAGAAGTAAAGAAAATGAATTTCAAATTACAAATACGTAGCGCGCTGCAGTAAGTGAAATTTTTATGAGCGATTTTCCAGATATATCGACTTACCGACAGAAACCGACAAAAGGCTGAACCGGACAATATAAAAAGGATACTCCAACATAAAGTTTGGAGTACCCTTTTTTATTACACGAATTCCTCTTACTTCCCTGCTTCGATTTTCTCTAATGCAGCAGCTACTTGCTCTTCCGTTAATTCATGTTGTATTACGTAGCGGTTACGTGGACTTACACGACATTCATGAGAACATGCACGTAAATATTTCGCTTCGTTTTCTTCAGAACATAAAATTTTCTTGTTACATTCTGGATTTGAACAGTTTACATAGCGTTCACAAGGTTCACCTGTAAAATGGTCTTTACCAACGATAACATGTTCTTTTTGGTTTACTGGTACAGCGATACGCTCATCGAACACGTAACATTGTCCATCCCAAAGCTCACCTTGTACTTCTGGGTCTTTTCCGTACGTTACAATTCCGCCGTGAAGCTGACTTACATCTTCATAACCTTCACGAACTAACCAACCAGAGAACTTCTCACAACGAATTCCGCCTGTACAGTACGTTAAAATCTTTTTACCTTCAAGTACTTCTTTATTTTCACGAATCCAATCTGGTAATTCACGGAATGATTCGATATCAGGTTTAATCGCACCTTTGAAGTGACCTAAATCAAATTCATAATCATTTCGCGCATCAATGATAACTGTATCTTCTTGTTTCATTGCTTCATAAAAATCTTTTGGCTCTAAATACTTCCCAGTTATTTCGTGTGGGTTAATGTCATCTTCTAGACGAAGTGTAACTAACTCTGGACGAGGACGTACGTGCATTTTCTTAAATGCATGACCATCAGCTTCATCTATTTTAAATACGATACCGTCAAAACGTGGATCATTATTCATTGCTTCCATGTATTTCTCTGTTTGTTCTACAGTTCCAGAACAAGTTCCGTTAATACCTTCTTTTGCTACAAGAATTCTTCCTTTTAATTCAAGTGAATTACAAAATGCTAAATGCTCTGCCGCGAATTCTTCTGGGTTTTCAATTGTTGTGTACATGTAATATAGTAATACTCTGTATGGTTTTGTAGTTGCCAATGTATTTCTACCACCTATCTAATTTTTTAAATCATGTATAAGTTAACGTTCATATCAAAACATATATAATAAGAAAATGAATTCTATTTTCTTTTCTTTATACTATTTTCTATCAGTTAACAAAAATAAAAAACAAGATTACACATCAAAACACTATGGTTATGTTGTAATCCCAATATATTATATATCATACAAATGCAATTCCATCAATTAATATGCTGTATTATCGGCTTTATGTTCACATAAATTTCAAAATTGACCCTTTAATTTATTATGTTTCCCCATGTCATCACACCATAAACTCCCAATTCATTTTACGTTATCACACCATCCATTGCATAAAGGCATATAATTTGCATTAAGGAAACTTTCGTGTTCAAATGAAATTATCATATAACATATCTAAATGTATTGAAATAATGAGTAAGAATAAATACAATAATTTCATCAAGTTAACATTTTAAAGGGGAAAACTACTATGAATAAAGATATAACAAAAGATGAACATCTCCCTTCTGAAAGTACAACCGTACAATCAGCTCACTTAGCTTTAAGTGGAGAAACAAAAGGCTGGAAAAGACTGTTACCATTTTTAGGACCCGCTTTTATAGCGTCCGTTGCTTATATTGATCCTGGCAACTTTGCTACAAATATCGCAGCTGGTTCACAATATGGATATTTACTATTATGGGTTATACTCGCCTCTAACTTAATGGCTGTATTAATCCAAACTTTATCAGCTAAATTAGGAATTGCTACAGGAAACAATTTACCCGAAATAGCTCGTGAAAACTTTCCAAAGCCTGTGTCTATCGGTTTATGGATACAAGGTGAACTAGTTATTATGGCTACAGATTTAGCGGAATTTATTGGAGCTGCATTGGGGCTTTACTTACTATTTGGAATCCCGATGCTACCTGCCGCTTTAATTACAGCAGCCGGATCATTTATTATCCTTGAATTTCAACGTAGAGGATTTCGTCCACTAGAAGCTATTATTACAGGAATGATTTTCATTGTAGTAATTGCTTTTGGGATTCAAGTTTTTTATGCAAAACCAGAATTAAGTCCCCTTCTTTCAGGACTATTTATTCCAAAATTCCAGGGTGTAGACAGTATATTACTTGCAGCAGGGATTTTAGGTGCGACAGTTATGCCGCATGCAATATACTTGCATTCTGCATTAACACAACGCCGTGTGGTCGGAACAACTGACGAACAAAAGAAAAAGATTTTTCGTTTCGAATTTATCGATATTATTATTGCAATGGTTATTGCTGGAGCAATTAATGCAAGTATGTTAATTGTTGCTGCTGCACTATTTTTTAAAAACGGCTTGCACGTTGAAGATTTAGATGTTGCTTACACTCAATTTACCAACTTAGTAGGTCCTGTATCAGCTGCTTTGTTTGGAATTGGGCTCTTATCAGCAGGACTATCTAGCTCTTCTGTCGGTACAATGTCGGGTGATATTATTATGCAAGGTTTCATTCGCATGCATATTCCGTTATACTTACGCCGATTTATTACAATGATTCCACCATTAGTTATTATCGCTTTAGGTGTAAATCCAACTTACGCTCTAGTCATGAGCCAAGTCGTCTTATCATTCGGTATTGCATTTGCACTAGTGCCACTTATTATGTTTACAAGTAACAAAAAGATTATGGGTGCACTCGTTAACCACCGTATAACAACATTTATCGCTTGGATAATTGCAGCACTCGTTATCGTTTTAAATATCTTCTTACTGTATCAAACATTTGTAGGGTAATGAAAAAAGGGTATTCCAATTTTAATTTGGAGTACCCTTTTTGGATGAAATGATTTTCTTCTAGTTACCACTTGTGTATGTCCCTCTTTCCGGCATCATGACACCATTTTCAGTTCGAAAGTAAAGTGGCAATCCTTCCGCAAAAAACATACTTACCTTGGACGGATCTTGCCTTTGATGATGAATATGTAAATGCGGCTCACTTGAACTTCCTGAGTTACCGACTTGAGCAAGAAATTCTCCTTCATTTACATGTTGTCCTTCCTTCACTTTAATTGACCCTTTCTTTAAATGCGCAAGAACCAAAAATGTCCCTGTTTCATCTAGTCGTAAATAAATATGATTTCCCGCCATTGACTGAAAATCATCCGATCCCGGAACTAAATCTTTTTCATCATTATTAATTGATACAACTGTTCCAGAAGCTGGTGCCATTACTCTCGCTCCGTATATTCCATAGGCCTTTAATTTACTACTTTTCACTTCAGCAGGTGGAATGAGAATATCATATGCCCACCTTTCATTTGGTTTTATAACGTGATAGTTCATTTCTAACCGATCACCACCCCAACCTATTAATGCTCGCTCATTCAAAGGAAAACGAACTACTGCTTTAGGACTCATAGATTGTATATCTGCTGGATAAGCAATTCTACCTATATTAGCAAACCAACCGACAGGCCAAGCTCCAATGATAGAAAACAGAATGATTAAAAATAGCGTTCTATCTATCCGCTTTCTAAAAATGCCTTTCCAAAAAAATATTATTACTGATCCTACCAAGAGGAAAACTGAAATAAAACTAAAAGCCTGTATACTCCACCAAACAAAAACTGATGTAACACCATTAGCTACATAAACTAAGATCCAACTTATAATTAAAAAAGAAACTATAATTACTAATAAAAATGCCTTCCACATGTCGCGTCCCTACTCTCATATCCTTTTTCTCAATGATACAAAGTAAAAATTACGACATATAAAAGAAATACTTACGACTTTCTTACTTTTTTATACTGCGGTAATTTCACAGTAAAAACTGTTTCTTTATCGTTACTACGTACAGTGATATCCCCTTGATGGAGATCGGCTATACTTTTTGAAATTGCAAGTCCTATTCCTTTCCCGCCCGTATGAGAACTACGTGATTTTTCACTACGATAAAATTTCTCAAAAACGTAAGGAAGGTCCTCTTTCGGAATACATTGCCCAAAATTTTTAATTTCTATTTCAACATTCATGTCTCTTTTAGAAATTTGAATTACAATCTCCTTTCCGTCTTTCCCGTACATAATACTATTACTAATTACATTTTCGAATAACCTCACCATAAGTGCTACATCCATTTCCACATGTAACTCCTTATCACCTTTCATACAAAAGCTCATATTGGCATCATCTAGTTGTGGTACAAAATCAATCATAATTTGTTCCATTAATGCTTTCATATTTACTACACTTTTATGTAATTCAATCTCTCTATAATTTATTTGACAGTATTCTAATAATTCATCTACTTGATTTTTTAATTCATAACTTTTTCGCTTTAATATGCTTACATACTGTTCACATTCTTCTCCATTTGAATGTAGCTTATTTCCTAACAAGTCCGCGTAACCAATTAAAGATGTTACAGGTGTTCGTAAGTCGTGCGAAATATTACTAATCATTTCATTTTTCATTTCCTGTGATTTTTTTTCATTCTCGATAGACTCTTTTAAGCTTTTCGCCATTCTATTAACATTTGCCGCTAGTTCACCAATCTCATCGCTTTTCGAAATAGGTATATGTATTTCAAAATTACCTTCACTTATTTCTTTCACGTTCTTGTTAATTTGAGACAACCTTTTCATCAGCGTTTTTGTCATGAATGCAAAGTATGTTGTAGTAAAAATCAAAAAGACTATAAAATATAAAAATGAATATTTTTCCTCTAAAACATTAACCTGACTATATATATTTCCAACCAAAATTTGAAACACTATTATACTTACAGTCGCTAACAAGATGCTACATATGAATGCGATAAAAAACTTAGCTCTAATGCCTTGTAATGATTTAATCTTCAATTTTATATCCGACTCCCCAAACATTTTGAATAAACTTCGGTTCTTTTGGATTCTCTTCAATTTTATTTCTTAATCTTGCGATATGAACCATTACTGTATTATTGCTTTCATAAGCCCTTTCTTTCCAAACGCTCTCATATATTTCTTCAATAGTAAATACACGATTCTTTGCAGCTGCCATTAAATACAAAATATCATATTCAGTTTTCGTAAGATTGATTGTTTCTCCATATAACATTACTGTTCTAGACACTTCATCTATTTCTAAACCTCTAATATTTATTTTCTTTTCTATTACTTGGACAGCATTTTGATTGAAATATGTATACCTTCTTAATTGAGCCTTCACTCTTGCAATTAATTCAATTGTACTGAACGGCTTCACAATATAATCATCTGCTCCCGTACTAAATCCGACGACTTTATCTACGTCCGATGATTTTGCACTTAAAAACATAATTGGCAAACTATGTTTCTCTCTAATTCTTCTACACAATTCTATCCCATCCATTTGTGGCATCATAATATCCAAAATAGCAAGTTGAATACTGTTATTATTTATAATTTCTAAAGCCTCTTCTCCGTTATGAGCACTAAAAACTTTAAAACCTTCTTGTATTAAATTCACGTTCATAAATCTAACAATATCTTGATCATCATCTACAATTAAAATTGAATTTTTCTCCATATATAAACCTCTTTTTGAAATATATTCCACAATCAATTTTATCACAAATCAAAACTATACTCCCCTCTTGAATAATCTTTATTTTCAGACTAGATTATATAATAACAACACATTCTAGTTTCAAAAGAAATGGAGTGAAAGTATGTTTCCTATATTGAAAACTGAACGACTCATTTTACGAGAACTTACCGAAGAAGATGCATCAGGTATACTACAATGCTTCTCTAATACTGACGTACTGCGCTATTATGGCCAAAAACCGTTACAAGATATTAATCAAGTGAAACAAATTATTCATAACTTTAAACTGAGTTACAATGCAAGAAGCGGTATAAAATGGGGAATCGAATTAAAAAACAAGAAAGAACTCATTGGAACAATTGGTTTTCACGATTGGTCTTCTGAGCATAAACGGGCCAATTTAAGTTATGCCTTTTTACCTGAGCACTGGGGAAAAGGATATGCGACTGAAGCTGTTTCTGAGGTTATATCATACGGTTTCCATACGATTCATTTAAAGCGGATCGGAGCAATTGTATTTCTTGAAAATGAAGCTTCCAATAAAGTACTATTAAAATTAGGCTTTGAAAAAGAAGGCGTTCTAAAAAATTATATGTATCAAGATGACATTCCCTATGATACGAATTGTTATTCTTTATTAAAATCGTTTTAATAGAATACATGTGTAAAAAAACCTTACTTCAAAAAAGTAAGGTTTTTTGTATTTATTCATTTGCAATATAAGCATTCTTATAAGTATAAATACCACCAAATTGATGCTTTTCAATTCCTTTTACATAATCCTTTTGTACATATGCTGAGCCAATATGATAAAGCGGCGCCACCGCAGCATCTTCTAATAATACCTGCTCGGCTTCTCGCAACGCTTCCCATCGGTTTTCCGTATCTAGTACAAAATCCGTTTTCGCTTTCTTTATTAATTCATCGTAACGAACATTAGAATAATTCATTTTATTATTCGGATTCCCCGTCGTAAATAGTTCTAAATAACTAATTGGGTCTTTATAGTCGGGTCCCCAATTTGCCATAGTTATATCGTAATCACCTGTTTGTTCTAACTGTAATTTTTGCTTAAATGGCTGTTGTTTAATTTGTATCGTTAATCCTTGTAAATTCTTTTCTAAATCACCTTTTATATATTCTGCCATACGTTTTGCGTTATCTTGTTCAAATGTTAAAAACTCGAAGTTTACTTGCTCTACTCCAAGCTCTTTTTTCGCTTCTTCCCAATTTTTTTTCGCACTTTGTACATCATATAAAGAAAGGTTTCCGTTTTCTTCCCTAAAATCTTTTCCCGTTTCTTCATTGATATGCCCAACTGGTACTAGCCCAGTTGCAGGTTTTGCTCCGTTATTAATAAAATGAGCAACGAAATCCTCTTTATTTAACGCGAATGAAATAGCCTGACGCACTTTCTTATTTGCTAACGCACTATTTTTTTCATTAAAACGTAGCATAGCAATTGCAGGTTCGCTCGACATATGTAACTCCTTATCCCCTTTATACTTGTCTACAAATTGAGAATTAATAGGCACCCGGTCCAAATTACCAGCTTCGTATAAATTAACAGCGGTCATTGTATCCTTTACAATTTGAAAGTTTATCTCGTCTAATTTCACTTTCTTTTCATCCCAATAAGTAGCATTCTTCTTTAATTGAAACTCTTGTTCATGCTTCCATTTCTCTAATACAAATGGACCGTTATATATAAGATTATTAGGTTCCAATGCATAATTTTTTCCTTGTTCTTTCAAAAATGATTCATGCTGTGGTAAATATATAGGTAGTGCTAACAACTGTAAAAAATAAGGAATTGGCTGTTCTAGTTCCACCTCTAACTTATAATCATTTATAACTGTAACCCCAAGTTCATCAAGAGGCATCGTCCCCTTATTAATCTCTTTCGCATTTTTCACATAAAAGAGCATGGACGCATATTGAGACGCTGTTTCAGGGGTAATTGCACGTTTCCACGCAAACATAAAATCATGCGCTGTCACATTGTCCCCATTTGACCATTTTGCATCTTTACGCAAATCGAATGTATATTTTTTACCATCTTCACTTCTTTTAAACGATTTTGCTACTGCTGGAATCGGCTGATCTTGATCATCTAATGCATACAATCCTTCAAATATGTTTTGCATAACGTGCGCTGACGTACCATCCATCGTTTTCGCTGTATCAAGAGAAGGAATTTCTTCTGATACTGTTACATTTAATACTTGTTTTTTTGCCTTTGTATCACTTTTATTTTCCTTATTATTACAAGCTGTTAATAATAAAGATGTAACAAGTGCCATTACCATTAAACGGCTCTTCTTTCGCTTCATGAGTTGTTCTCCTTAAATATAAAATATTATAAAGCGTAATATATTATAGCAGAAATACTACCAGAAAGATGCGACATTCTTTTGAATATTTATTCGTTCAAGAAAAAAGCTACCCTTTTAAAAAGGATAGCTAAAGATTGAATATTTAATCTGCGCTGTTCGCTCAAGTATTTATAAAAAATCTCTTATTGCATACCTCTCTTTTTATTTTAACTTTTCTTCTGTTTCATGTAAATTTCCCCATAACTAACTTAATAGACGTATAGGGTACAGTTTGGTTGGGATATCTTCCTATCTCCATTCAGCAATGCCACTTTGTTTTTTGGAATTCAGGTCAAATAGAAAGTGATATTTTACAAATCTTATACACTTAAGGATTTTGTAAGGATCAAGTAAGAAAAACTTGAACTTTGTTTCGTATAGTCAAAATATAAAGTGAAGGAAGAAAGGTTAGGAGTTACCAGAGCGATTACGACAAAATTAGAACTGTTGGTTTTAGATGAACATATCAATGATTTAGACATTGTTACAACAGGACCTTAATTTATCATACCTATTTTTCACCATCACATATTGGAGGTTAAAACATGAATAAAAAAAAGAAAATACAAAAATCAATACTTTCCTTTACCCTGCTCTTTTCTTTAGGCATTTCATCTTTTCCGCTTACAACAGCTATTCACGCAAATACACGTGAGGAACCATCTGTAGAAAAAAAACGAGTCTCTTTAACGGAGCGTACATCATTATTTTTTGAATATCTCCAGCAAGATAAGTATGCAGAGGCACTTCAGTTGACGTCTGCTGCTTTTCAATCCAAGTTTACAGCAAACACATTACAAAACTGGTGGACACAGAGTGGCTGGAGCGGGATAAAAAGCATGGGGCCCCCCGTGATAAAAGAACGAAACTTAGTCCATCAGACGGTGGAAATGCCAGCAGTTATCGAAGGAACTACCATAACGCTCCTCCTTAAATTTACACCTGGCGGGAAAGTAGATGAAATTGGAGAAAGGCCTCCCAAGGAATCATATACCATCCCGCATCCTAGCTATGATCAACCTGACTCTTATCAAGAACGTGAAATCGTCATCGGAAATTCCACCTATCCGTTACCAGCGACATTAACGGTTCCGAAACATAAGCCTGGTGAAAAGCTACCCGTAGTTGTTCTTGTTCATGGTGCTGGCATCCATGATCGCGATAGCACATATATGGGAACAAAAATCTTACGCGATCTTGCGGTGGGCCTTTCATCCAACGGAATTGCAGTGTTGCGCTATGAAAAACGTACCTTAGAACACGCATTAAAGATGAGTGCAGAACCTGTTACGTTAGACCGTGATACTACAGATGATGCCATATATGCAGCAAAATCAGCAGCGCAGCAGGAAGGCATTGATCCAAATAATATTTTCATTCTTGGACATAGTCTAGGAGCTGGCGCAATGCCACGTATACTAAGCAAATCACCTTCTTCACTTGTTAGAGGAAGTATCTTACTCGCACCACCTGCACGCCCCTTGACTGACATTGCTATTGATCAGAATCAATACCTAGGAGCACCAAAGGAAGTAATCGATGAACTAAAAAGACAAGTCGCTTTTATCCAGGATCCTACTTTCAATCCTGACCACCCTCCAGCTGGCTACAATTTTGGATCACCTCATTTTATGTATGACGTTTCTAGGTGGCGTCCAGTTGAAGAGGCAAGATTACGAACAGAGCCTTTACTGATTCTGCAAGGAGCACGCGATTATCAAGTAACAGTAAAAAATGAATATACAAAATGGCAGGAAGGGCTTTCAAACCGCAGGAATGTTCAGTTCAATGAATACCCAAAATTGAATCATTTCTTCACAGAGGGTGATGGGGAATTAAGTCTTCCTAGTGAATATGAAATCCCTGCTAATATTCCTGAATACGTAATTCAGGACATTATTAAATGGGTCAACGCGACAAAAGAATAAGAAACATCAAAATCCTTTCAATAATCATTATTACGTGAAGGATTTTTGAAACTAGTGATTTTATCTAAATCATTCTCTTCTGTTTTATTAATAAAAAAGGTTCACACACAAAAACAGGATGCGGAAAAGACTTTCTCCACATCCTGAAAATACTTATCTTTGCAAACCTCGTTTATATCGACTTGCTTCAAATATAATACGCTCTTCATCTAACGTTTTACATTCGCCATTCCAAACGACACGTTTTCCGTTAATGATTACATCACTTATATCTTTTCCACTAGCAGCATACACAAGGTGTGATAACACTTCATCTGCTGGTTGTAAATGCGGTTTATTAGACGGGTCAATTGTAATGAAATCAGCACACTTTCCAATCTCAAGTGAGCCTGTTTGTTTCATCCCAATTACTTCAGCAGCTCCCTTAGTTGCAAGTGTAAGAGCTGTTTCAACCGGTAACGCTGTTGCGTCTTGGTGAATACCTTTTTGTAATAAAGTTGCAATGCGCATTTCCTCAAACATATCTAAATTGTTGTTAGATGCAACACTATCTGTTGCAATTCCTACTTTTATTCCTGCTTCTAGCATCGCTTTTACATTCGCTATACCAGACCCTAGTTTTAAATTACTATTCGGATTATGAGCTACTCGAACGTCATGTTCCGCTAAAAATGCACGCTCATTGTCATTTAATACTACACCGTGTGCAATAACTGTCGGTCGTTTAAACAATCCGCAACTTGCTGCATATTCTACTGGACGTTTTCCGTACTTTGCTTCAATATCACGTACTTCACGCTCTGTTTCCGAAAGGTGAATATGAACCATCGTTTGATTTTCTACTGCAATACGTGCACACTCTTCTAACAGTTCTGTACTGCATGTATATGGACTATGCGGTGCAACCATCGTAGTTAACATACCACTTTCGTTATAGTAACGCTTCACATATTTCTCAGCTTCTTCAATTGCTTTCTTTTCATCCTCTTTCGTTCCAAAGCTAAATAAAGTTCTTGAAACAGCAGCTCGCATCCCGCTCCTTGATACCGTTTCCATAATTGCATCTTGATCTACTCCAATTGGATTAAACATATCAGAGAATGATGTTGTACCACTTTTCACCATTTCAAGTAATCCTAGTTCCGTACTAGCGACCGCAAGCTCTGGAGTAAATTGACTTTCAAGTGGCCAAATTCTTGTCTCAAGCCACGGCTGTAATAACATATCATCACCAATACCTCTTAAGAGACTCATTACAACGTGTGTATGTGTATTGACAAGCCCTGGTAAAACCCATTTTCCTTTCATGTCAATTACTTCATCTACTTCAAAATCATTAGCGAATTCTCCGCTCTTCACATCTATAATTTGATCATTTTCTACAATGATATATCCATTTTCTATCACTTCATTTTGTTCATTCATCGTTACGATTGTAGCGTTTACATAAGTTGTTTTCAAAAGTATTTCCCCTTTCAACTCTATGAAGTTCCCTTTAATAAGTTACCACCATTATAGTAACTTATTAAAGATTAAGAGTCAAAAGATAATTTCAATTCTTTCGTTATCTTTTTCTTCAACATGCAATATTGTTTTTCATTTGTATCTGCAAATGCTTCTTCTCGATTTGATTCTATATCCATATAATTCAGTTTTTCATTAAATTGAGCCTCTGTAAAATCAAACCTCTGTCCATCTATAAAGTTATAAAAGTGCCACGCCTCTCTTACTTTTGTCTTTTTAATCTCTCCTCCGTATATGTCTTGAACGACCAAAGCCGTTACACCACACTGTCCCTTTGCTGGATTCTCAGTCGTCCACTTTGAACTTGTTTCAATCGACCACGATCTTATTAATGCTTCATATATTCTTTTTTCCTTTACATCATCCACTCTAATCTTCCCCTACTATTAATAGTTTTACACATCATATTTCAAAAGAGGCAGTAAACGATCCTTAAAGACCGTTGATGGTGTCTCTCCGATTAACTGTGCGCCCATTTTCAAGTAATATCCTTTTGCATTCGGATCACTATCAATCGTAAAACTTTTTAAGCCTAGTTCATTTGCTTTTTCTATTACATACTTCCACATTATTTTCCCGTAGCCTTTCCCTTTGTAACGAGGATGAATGTACAGGAAATCGAGAGCTTTATCATTACGTAAAAATGAGAAAAATCCAATCTTCGTATTATCGTTTTCAAAAACATATACAAAATTATTATTTATATACTCTTCTGTAATAGTTAAATCTTCCTTACAGGCAAGTATGAATTCTTCACTATAATCCCACGTCGCTTTTGATTGTAGTGCGAGTTCACTTAATTCATTTGCTTCACTTAATAACGCTTCTCTTATCTTCATGATTCTTTCTCCTCACCTTCGATATGTAAACTATTAAAATGATTCGAAAAGTAATTAAAAAACCCTCTTATTTTCATAAATCTTTATTATAATCAGTACGGCCTGTAACAATGTATTTAAAGAAAAAAACGCCATCTTTGAAAGTTGGCGTTTTCTTCTTCTAAAATTTTTTTCAAACTCAATCTTTCGTTTTACTATTTCTAACGATACACACCTATACAGTTTCTACTACCGCCTCAAGCATTGTTCCATTTTTAGCATAATTCGTATGCCAAGAAAAAGCTTTTTCTAAAACATGAGGAGTTTGTCCACCTCTCGTTTTAGCTTCTTCGTAATAAGCTCTTAGCTGATCACGATACATTGGATGTGCGCAATTCTCGATAATTAATTCCACTCTTTCTCTTGGGGCCAGTCCTCTTAGATCAACATACCCTTGTTCAGTGACGATAACATCTACATCGTGTTCCGTATGGTCCACATGTGAAACAAAAGGAACGATACTTGAAATGTTGCCACCTTTCGCAATCGATTTCGTAACAAAGATAGCTAGGCGAGCATTTCTCGCAAAATCACCAGAACCACCGATACCATTCATCATTTTTGTGCCTAAAACGTGAGTAGAGTTCACATTTCCGTATATATCTAATTCTAAAGCAGTATTAATCGAGATTAATCCGAGGCGACGAATGATTTCAGGATGATTAGAAATCTCTTGCGGGCGCATCATTAATTTGTCACGATACTTTTCAAAGTTGGAAAATACTTTTTGCATTTTCTCCTCAGAGAGTGTGATTGAACAGCATGAAGCAAAATTGACTTTTCCAGCATCCATAAGATCAAAGACCGCATCTTGTAAAACTTCAGAATACACTTCTAAATCTTCAAACTCCGAATCTAACATTCCATGAAGAACAGCATTAGCCACTGAGCCAATTCCTGATTGTAACGGTGCTAAACGATTTGTTAATCGGCCTACTTCGACTTCTTTTCGAAGGAACTCTATTAAATGCTGTGCCATAATAACAGTTTCTTCATCCGGAGGAACAATTGTCGATGGTGAGTCTAATTGGTTCGTAAACACAATCCCTTTCACCTTTTCAACATCGATTGGAATGCCAATCGTTCCAATTCGATCATCCGTTTTCACAATCGGAATTGGAAGTCTTTCTCCTTGTTTACCTGGTTCATATAAATCATGCAGTCCTTCTAACTGCGTGGATTGAGCCATATTCATTTCAATAATAATGGACTTAGCATTTAAAGAAAACGCTAAAGAATTTCCTATTGAAGTTGTTGGAATAATCATGCCATCTTCAGTAATCGCAACCGCTTCCAAAATAGCAAAATCTACATCCATAACGTCAGCGCGAAGTAACTCTGATGTATGAGATAAGTGCTGGTCCACAAATAAAAAATCTCCGTTATTAATTCCTTTTCGCATAGTCGCATCAGCTTGGAAAGGCAATCTTTTCCCTAAAATTCCTGCTTCCGCAAATAATTTATCTACATCAGAACCTAAAGAGGCACCAGTATAAACATTTACTTTAAAAGATGTATCATTCTTAACTCGGTTTACAAGCGCAAATGGGACTGCTTTTACATCACCTGCACGTGTAAACCCACTTAAGCCTAAAGTCATTCCACTTTCAATCCATGAAGCTGCTTCTTCAGGTGTAACTACGCGATCTTTCAGACGTTCATCCCTGATTCTATCCAAATTATTCTCCATATGTAATCCCTCTCCCTATGAATATTCATAATTATTTTACACTTTAACAGTATCTAAATAGGGATTTCAGTATACAATGGCAAAAATTCAGACAAAACAGCGAATCTAGTCTCTAAAGCAGAATAATTTAGAATCCTAGAAGTTTACGAAAATAACTAGCGTATGATTGACTAACTGGAACCCTCTCTCCATTATCCATAGAAAGTAAAAAAGTAGAATGCGTATCAGGATAAATCGCTTGAATATGATTCACATTTACAATAAAGGAACGGTGGCATCTAATAAATGAATCTTTCGGAAGTAAGTATTCGAATTCTTGTAACGAGTATTTATGTGTCCCTGTTAACTCTTCTGCATTTACATACGTCTTTTTATCTTTCGCCTCTAAATACATGACTTTTGAAAAAGGAACCGGAATCCAGCCGTCCGTTGTTTTTAAAGTAACGACTGATTTTCCGTCCGTTAAAGCTGGATAAATGGCTGTCACGCAACCTTCAAGCTTTCCATTGTTTGAGAATGGTACGGCCATACCATGATAAGGAATACCAAAAACATCCCGATTCATAAACTCAGAGGTTTTTTGGTTTGTCACCATTGCTTTATGAGCAATCGTTCCTTCCTTTATAGGATCACCGACACTAATCTTTAAATCAATTCGTTTACTTGGCCGATAGTATATATATTGTTTCGTATTCGATACAGCAATTGAAATTTCATCTGAAAATAATTCCCCAACAACATCTAATAGTAAACCTAATGTTTTATCTTCCATTCTATTAACACCTCATTCGCTATTATACTACTATTCTGAATGGCCTCTGTTGCTTTATAAAAAGTTTGATTATTAATTTTATACATTTATCTCCTCATTTGCACAAGGCTTTCTATTTATTTAATTATACAGAATATAACCTATCTTCAAATATGTAAAAATGATATGAACACTACATCAGTAAATACTTGCAACACCTACAAACAAAAAGTCCAAACTATAAACAGTCTGGACTTAGCTTTCATTCTCATTTATTATGTTCTTCTAACCACGAAATCAAATCTTTAAATACTTCATCTCTATTCACTTCATGGAACATTTCATGTCTTCCATTTTCATATAGACGCAACGTTACATCTTTCACGCCACATTTTTTATAATTTTCATATACTTCTTTTACACCTTTTCCCATATCTCCAACAGGATCACGATCTCCTGAAAAAATATGTATTGGAAGGTTTTGCGGTGTTTTCTTAAACTCTTCTAGTTTATTTACTTCTAATACACCAGAAAATAATTCTCGATAAAAACTAGTCGTACAAATGAATCCACATAATGGATCCGCAATATATTTATCTACTTGACTGTTATCTGAAGATAGCCAATCAAATTTTGTACGATTTGGTTTAAAGTGCGAATTGAAATTTCCGAAAGATAAAAAGTTTAGCATCGGACTTTTCGTTTTCGCTCCGCGTAGTTTCATCTCGATTGTCGCTACTTTATGACCGATACTTCCTAAAAACCCTGGATTTCCACCAGTTCCTGAAATAAGGAATCCATCATACAATTCACCTTTCAATTGTACAGCACGCCTTGATAAAAAAGAACCCATACTATGTCCAAGTAAAAATAACGGACATGTCTGCTCTTTTCTTATCGTTTCTGATACAAAAATAACATCAGACACAGCCTCATTCCAACCTACATTTGGTTTAAAATGACCATAATCTTCTTCTCTTTTCACTGTTTTCCCATGCCCTTTATGATCATGTGCATAAACACCATACCCTGCTTCTAATAACGCAGCAATAAAGTCTGTATAAACACCTGCATGTTCTGTCATACCATGTGCAATTTGAATAATCCCTTTCGGTTCACCTTCTGGTAACCACTTGCGTAAATAAATTTCTGATCCATCCAATGCCGTAACGAAACTTTCCTGTACGTTCATTTCGTCAGCCCCCAACTCTATTATGTATCTCAAAAAATGAATATCCATTCATTATTCTTATTATGTATTATATGCAATTGCCTTCATTATGACAAATGACTCACTTCTCCAATTAGCTCTTAAACTAATATATTGACGAACTTAAAATAAAATTATATAGTTACTTACATAAAGTAATTATTATGTTTTTAGGAGGTTTCTATTATGATGCCATCATTATTTTTAGCACACGGATCACCGATGCTCGCTATTCAAGATACAGAATATACAAGTTTTTTAAAAACCCTTGGAGAAACATACAAACCGAAAGCAATTGTTATTTTCACTGCTCACTGGGAAAGTGAAGTATTAACGATTTCCTCATCAGATAACGAATATGAAACAATTTATGATTTTGGAGGTTTTCCTCCAGAGTTATACGAAATTAAATATCGTGCAAAAGGTTCTTCTAGCATTGCATCCATGTTAGAAACAAAGTTTAAAAACAAAGGTATTCCAGTCCATCATAATATGACGAGAGGTTTAGATCATGGCTCATGGACACTCTTACATCGCATGTATCCAGAAGCAAATATTCCTGTCATCCAAATATCAGTAAATCCATTCCTTTCTGCAAAAGAACAATTTATGATTGGAGAAGCATTAAAAGGACTTGGACAGGAAGATATTTTAGTAATCGGTAGTGGTGTTACCGTTCATAACTTACGAGCACTGAAATGGAATCAAACTACACCCGAACAATGGGCAATTGAATTTGATGATTGGATTATAAAACATATGCAGACTAACGATAAAGATGCGTTGTTTAATTGGGAAAACAATGCGCCTCATGCACAATTAGCAGTACCAAGAGCAGAGCATTTTGTTCCTTTATTTATCGCTATGGGAAGTGGTGAAAATAGCGGTGAAGTCATTCACCGTAGTTACGAGCTTGGTACATTAAGTTATCTTTGTCTCCAATTTTAAATAAAAAAGGATGAAGCAATCATTGCTTCATCCTTTTCTTTTTTATTCACCTAGTTAACTAACTTCCAAATGTCGTTTCTCTGATACCCCTTCGTTCTTATTATGAAAATAAACCCAAATGCACGCAATAAACAATAGTGATGATGTAGAGAAGAAAACATATTGAAAACCAGCATGCGCTGCAATTTGTCCACCAAGTATTGGTCCAATCATATTTCCTAAAAACTGAAACGATTGATTATACCCAAATATTCGTCCCGTTACATGGGTTGGTGTATGTTGTTTTAGTAGGGTTTGTACGGAAGGTAATAATCCTGCTTGTGCGATTCCTAATAAAAATCGAAGAATTAATAGTTGCCAAGCTGAGGTTACAAATGCTTGCGGGATAAAGATAATTCCTGCAGCAAACAACGCTACAACTAACGTTTTTTGAGGACCGATATGATCTGATAATCGTCCGAGTCTTGGTGCTGCCAAAATAACAGCTAATCCTGTCGCTGACATAACGGCGCCCGCAATTGTTTCAATATGCGCAGTTTGAGGACCAACTAAATTTTTCACGTATAATGTAACAATTGGCTGAACAGACATATTAGCAAGTTGAATAATAAATGTTGTTACAAACAAACTAATAATTAAATGCTTAGCTGGAACCATCGTCCATACTTTTTTCGTTTGTACTTTTTTTGCTTGAGCAGAGTGATTTTCTTCATGTAAGAAGAAAAAAACGATGAGAAAGGAAAGGAATAAAAAAGCTCCTGTAACAAGAAAAACATGGCGCATTCCAATTAACTCAGACAAATATCCTCCAAGTAATGGACCAAGTAAAGAACCGCTCACGCCACCAGTTGAAATTGTAGAAATTGCCCAACCTGAATGTTCTTTCGGAGTTTCTGCTGCAATAAATGTCATCGCTGTTGAAAGGAAACCAGATACTGCTCCCATCAAAAATCTTAGTGCGACTAGTTGATATACATCCGTTACAAACCCCATAAGCGTCATAATAATCGCCATACCAAGGCTAGCACGAATTAGCATCAATTTCCGTCCATGTATATCACCAAGCTTTCCCCATATTGGTGATACGATCGCACCCATTAAAAATGTTACACCAAATGCAAGTCCCGACCACTGTGCAATACTAGAAGTGCCAGTCACCCCTAATTCCTCAATATAAAAAGATAAAAAAGGAATTACTAAACTCATACCGGCTGCAGTGGTAAAACAACCTAGCCAACAAATCATTAAATTTCGTTTCCAGCTGGCCATTTTCACACCTTCTTTCTTTAGATACCCATTCTACACCCTTTCTTATAAAAAGTTTAGTAATTTGCTTTATTTGTAAGATTTACTACAAAACCCGCTATTTTCTAATAAAAATCACTACATTCCCACATTTTTTTCATAATAAAACCAACTCCACCTAAATGAAGTTGGTTAATAATCCATGATCGGTATTAAACGTGCATTACAACATCTCTCATAAAACTCAATTGGGCCCGCTTGCCCAATAATTGCATATTCATAACCCTCTTGCTTCATACTATGCAGACTACAATGTAACAATTGCTTCCCTACACCTTTCACACGATTTTGTTTCGCCGTGCCCATTGGACCAAACAATCCTTTCTTTCCTCTCACTACATCATAACAAGCGAAACCTACTATCACTTCTTCTTGCTCTGCTATATAAATAGGTACATTTTCTTTATATGTACGAAATCCGTACCCTATCGAATGTAACCAACGTTCACCAAATTCCTTACTAACAAAACTTACTAATTTCCTCAAATCAGAAGAGTTACCCTTTCTAACAGTACAAGTTAAATCATTATAAATAGGAACAAAACTTTTTAAATCGACTGCTAAATCTCTTGGCTCAGCTATAATACGTAATATATCTCTTTGCATCTGTGCATTTTCAATAACTGGATTTACACGAAATAATGCATATATAACATGTCCTTCGTTCATTAATACTTGCTGAAAACGTTCCATACGTTTCTTCGCTATTTGTAAAATTTCTAGCGTCTTATGTGATAATTTATATTGTCCTATTTTTTTATAATCTTGATCCGTTAAATCATATTGTTTTCGTAATGAAAGTTTTTCTAAAAAATCCGTACCCATATTACGGAACAAATACATATACAACTCGCCACAAACGCCAGTACCTTCTTTACACATGCCGATAAACAAATGAACAGGGTGAATGATATTACATTCAGCCTCTTCTGCTGCAAACTCCAATATGTTATGCACACGTTTTGTAAATTGAAACTCCCCCATATGTATTTCCATCCTCTACTAATTTACTAACAAACCGTAACCATAAATAATTGAAACAATTACACCCACTACCAATATACCTGGAAGTAAATTTGCCACCTTGATTTTAATAATACTAAGCAAGTTCAATCCAATAGCGGCTATCATAATACCGCCTGTAGCTGTCATTTCTACTATAAATTGATTCATTAATTCCTTCGGGACAACACTATTAATTTGTGTTGCAAAAACTGCAATGCCACCTTCGTATAAAATTACTGGAATCGCTGAAAATACTACGCCAATCCCTAGAGTTGTCGTTAATATAATAGAAATAAATCCGTCAATAATCGCCTTCGTAAATAAAATATCGTGATTTCCGCGAATACCACTGTCGAGTGCACCCAGTATCCCCATTGCACCAATTGCAAAAATAAGTGTAGCTGTTACAAACCCTTCTGATATGCTGCCTTTCCCTTTT
The DNA here is from genome assembly GCF_003812125.1 of Bacillus sp. FDAARGOS_527. Lineage (NCBI taxonomy): Bacteria > Bacillati > Bacillota > Bacilli > Caryophanales > Bacillaceae > Bacillus > Bacillus sp. FDAARGOS_527. Next base: position 1,058,062 of record NZ_CP033795.1, on the reverse strand, counting down.
GATCCAACTTTATTTTCTAGCCAATCCCCTAACTGTTTTAACTTTCCTTCTAATTGTAACCATTCCCCAATGACCGTACCAATTACTAAACTTAAAATGACAACTAGAAAATTTTCACTTTTTAATGCCATTTGAAGTCCAAGCACAGTAACCGCTAAACCGATTGCGTGCATGATCGTTCCCTTCATACTTTCTGGAATCTTACTAAATAATTTACCTAGTAAAGTACCAAATATAATACAAACCCCATTTACAACTGCTCCTAATATAACCATTTCTCGTTCTTCACCCTTCGAATTCTTTATTTCTATATTTTGGTTTACACATTGATTTACAGGTTATCTATATGTTAACTTAATATTGAGAATATTAACAAATGTTTTTCACTACATAAACCGCATTTTTTATATCTGTACATAAATCAATTACTTTTTATAGACTCATTGCTAATTTAATTGCGGGATAAACTCAAAAGGGAAGGTATTTATGAAAACTTTACTAAAACGATTTTTGTTAATAGCCTTTTGCATTACGCCAATTGTTGTATTAATTAACCACTCTTTTACTTCAAAAGCGAAAGACACACCCGATTTCCAAAACAAATCTAGCAAAACTGCTTCAACGAGTGAGAAGAAAATAGAAGACCCAGAAATTACACTCACCTTCTCTGGTGATACAATGTTCGATTGGCAATTACGTCCGGTAATCGAAAAAAACGGGGCTGATTATCCATTCCAGCATGTAAAAGAAGAAATAACAAAAGCTGATATTTCTTTCGTTAATTTAGAGTCTGCATTTACAACGAGAGAAAAAAAAGCTCCTGGACAACTGTTTTGGATTAAAAGTGATCCATCCACGCTTCAAGCTATAAAAAACACCGGTTATGACATCGTAAATATCGGGAATAATCATACACTTGATTACGGACAAGAGGGATTACTAGATACAATCTCTTACGTAGAAAAATTAAAGTTCCCTTACATTGGAGCCGGAAAAAATGCAAAAGACGCATATACTGCACGAGAAATGACTGTGAAAGGAAAAAAATTCAAATTCCTTTCATTCGTCCGATTTATGCCTGATTTCACTTGGGTAGCTGATGACAATAAACCTGGCGTTGCGAACGGGTATGATTTAAATCTTGTAACAAAAACAATTAAAGAGCAAAAGAAAGATGCAGACTATTTAATTGTCTATATGCATTGGGGTGTCGAAAAATCAAATCGTCCGGTAGATTATCAAAAACAATATGTAAATAAAATGGTTACAGCAGGAGCCGACGCGATTGTCGGAAGTCATCCACATTGGTTACAAGGGTTTGAATATTATAATAACGTTCCTGTCGCTTACTCATTAGGAAACTTTTTATTCCCAAGTTATGTGAACGGAAAAAGTGCTGAAACTGGTGTATTAACTTTAACTTTTAAAGGAAAGGATGTCCAAATGTCATTCAATCCTTATATCATCCGTAACAACCAAGTTTCCCCTGTAAATGAGGAAGAAAAGAGAAAAGCTCTCCAATACTTACAAACAATTTCAACTGATGTAGAAATTGATGATACAGGGAAAATAATAAATAAACGCAACTAAACAGTACAAGATCCATTTCTCTGTAACATACATTAGAGAATAGGTGATGAATATGCTAAAAGACTTATTAGAAAATATAAATCTCTTAGAAAATATCTATAAAATCTCTATAGCAATTCTGCTTTTATGTTCCTTTTATTCTGTGAGACTATTAAAAAAAATAAAGCGAGAGAGAAACCTTTCTCCCTTTGAATTTACTATGTATATAATCATTCGGATTGCCATATTCTTTTGGTTAGCTAGCTTTATTCTTCTTGAATATGGCAATTATTTAGTTTAATTGTAAAAAAGATAGAACAAGCAGCATTTCCCTTGCTTGTATCTATCTTTTTTATTTGGATGCCAACCCTTTCCTTATATTAAATAAGCAAATCAAACAAAACAGGATTTTTATTAAGCTCCATAAATTGAATATTATTTTCTTTAAAACGAGTAATTAATTGCTCATAATCTTCTTTATGTTTTAACTCTACTCCGACTAATGCTGGACCATTTTCTTTATTATGTTTCTTAATATACTCAAAGCGAGTAATATCATCTTCTGGCCCTAATCCTTTATCAAGAAATTCTCTTAACGCACCTGAACGCTGTGGGAATTCAATGATGAAATAATGCTTTAATCCTTCATAAATGAGAGATCGTTCTTTCATTTCTTGCATTCTATCAATATCATTATTTCCACCACTTAGCGTACAAACAACTGTTTTACCTTTTATTTCATCTCTATATAAATCAAGCGCTGCAATAGAGAGTGCACCAGCTGGTTCAGCTACAATCGCATTTTTCTTATACAGTTCTAAAATCGTCGTACAAACCTTTCCCTCTGGTACTAAAACAATGTCATCAATTACATCTTTACAAGTTTCAAATGTTAACTTTCCTACCTTTTTAACCGCTGCCCCATCAACAAAACTATCTATTCTCTCCAATGCGACATTATCATTTTGAAGAAAAGCCTCTTTCATAGATGCAGCTCCCATTGGCTCTACCCCAATGACCTGTGTAGCAGGACTAACACCTTTCACATATGTACCAACACCTGATGCTAATCCACCACCACCAATTGCTGTAAAGATATAATCAACCGGTTTCTCCATATCATGCATAATTTCAACTGCCACTGTCCCTTGACCAGCAACTACGTACGGATCATCAAACGGATGAACAAATGTCATTCTATTTTCTTCACAATAACGCTGTGCTTCTTGGAAAGAGCTATCAAATGTATCACCAACTAATACAATTTCCGCAAAATCACCACCGAAAAATTGTACTTGTGACACTTTTTGTTTAGGTGTCGTCGTCGGCATGAAAATTTTTGACGGAATCTTCAATAAATTACACGTATAAGCTACTCCTTGCGCATGATTACCAGCACTTGCACAAACAACACCGTTTTGTAATTGTACTTTCGGTAAACTTTGAATTAGATTATACGCACCACGAATTTTGAAAGAGCGAATTAATTGTAAGTCTTCTCGTTTTACATAAACGTCACAATCATATTTCTCAGATAAAACTGTATCACGTTGTAACGGTGTTTTAATAACGATATCCTTCATGCAATTATGAGCCATTAAGATATCTTCAATTTTCACTCTCTCCTTTACCTTTTGCACCATTTCATATCATCCTTATCTCTTTTATATTGGCTCAATCAAAATTTGGGACTTTTAGGACTGCACCTGTATTCGCCGACGTTACCATTTGTGCGTAGCGCCCAAGCCATCCCGTTTTCACTTTCGGTTCTGGTCGTTTCCATTCTTTTTTACGCTTATCTAATTCTTCATCACTAATTCTTACTTCTAACAACCTTTCCTCAACATCGATACAAACGATATCCCCTTGTTCAAGAAGTGCAATCGTTCCGCCCGCAGCTGCTTCTGGCGAAATATGCCCTACTGAAATACCACGTGAAGCACCAGAGAAACGACCATCGGTTAACAACGCAACATCTGCACCTAATCCCATGCCAGCAATCGCTGACGTTGGTGCTAACATTTCCGGCATACCAGGACCGCCTCTTGGTCCTTCATAACGAATAACAACTACATCTCCTTTTTTAACCTTCCCAAGCATAATGCCGGCAAGCGCCTCATCTTGTGAATTAAAAATAACGCATGGTCCTTCAAATCGTTTTACTTCAGTTGCCCCACTTTTAATAACTGCCCCATCCTTCGCAAGGTTTCCTTTTAATATACGTAATCCACCTTCTTCACTATGAGGGTTTTCAAGAGAATGAATCACTTCCTTATCTTTAATCTCTGCATGAGCAATGTTCTCTCTTAACGTCTGCCCCGTAGCAGTAATACGATCTAAATGAAGTACCCCTTCTTTTCGGCTCATCTCTTTCAAAATTGCACTAATCCCGCCCGCGCGGTCAATATCTTCCATATGCCAATTAGAAGCAGGGCTTACTTTACATAAATGTGGTACACGCCTTGAAACAGCATCAATACGGCTCATATCATAATCTAGTCCTGCCTCATGTGCGAGTGCTAATGTATGTAACACTGTATTTGTTGAACCGCCCATCGCCATATCAAGCGCGAACGCATCATCAATTGCTTCTTCTGTTACGATGTCTCTCGGTTTAATATCTCTTTCAATTAAAACCTTTAATTTCTCTGCTGCTTCTTTAATTAACTCCTCACGCCTCGGATCAATAGCCAAAATACTTCCGTTACCAGGAAGAGCTAAGCCTAATACTTCACATAAACAGTTCATAGAGTTCGCTGTAAACATACCGGAACAAGAACCACAAGATGGACAACCATGATCTTCAATATCCTTTAATTCTTCTTCTGAAATTTTCCCAGATTGATACGCTCCTACTCCTTCGAAAACAGAACTTAAATCGACAACTTCTCCTTTAGATGTTTTTCCTGCTGCCATCGGGCCGCCCGAAACAAACACAGTCGGAATATTAATACGTAGTGCAGCCATCATCATACCAGGTGTGATTTTGTCACAGTTTGGAATACAAATCATGCCATCAAACCAGTGTGCATTTACAACCGTTTCTACTGAATCTGCAATGATTTCTCGACTCGGAAGCGAATAGCGCATACCGATATGCCCCATCGCAATACCGTCATCTACTCCAATTGTATTAAATTCAAATGGAACCATGCCTGCTGCACGTACTGCTTCTTTAACAAGTTTCCCAAACTCATTTAAGTGCTTATGACCTGGAATAATTTCAATAAAAGAATTACAAATAGCTATAAACGGTTTATCAAAATCTTCATCTTTCAAACCAGTTGCTTTTAATAAACTACGATGCGGCGCTTTATCAAAACCTTTTTTAATCATGTCACTTCTCATCTTGTCAAATCCCCTCTTACGTATTTTTCACTTACAATCTATTACTCTATTTCTTTACTAATTCTTTCGGTGCATGAATCCAGCTCATCATTTCACGAAGCTCTGCTCCTACTTTTTCTAACTGATGATTTTGCTCTGCTTTTTTCATCGCATTATACGTTGGACGCCCAGCTTGGTTTTCTAAAATCCATTTCTTCGCGAATTCACCTTGCTGAATTTCTGTAAGTACTCGTTTCATTTCTTTCTTCGTTTCATCTGTAACAATTCTCGATCCTGTTACATAATCTCCGAACTCTGCCGTATCGGAAATAGAATGTCGCATGTTCGTTAAACCACCTTCGTACATTAAATCAACAATTAACTTTAATTCATGTAAACATTCGAAGTATGCAATTTCAGGACGATATCCGCCTTCTGTTAACGTTTCAAAACCAGCTTTCACAAGTGCAGTTACACCTCCGCAAAGTACCGCTTGCTCACCAAACAAATCCGTCTCTGTTTCTTCTTGGAATGTCGTTTCAATTACACCTGCACGTGTACACCCTACACCTTTTGCATAAGCAAGTGCTACATGTAACGCTGTGCCTGTTGCATCTTGATGTACTGCGACTAATGCTGGAACACCATTTCCTTCTTGAAATACACGGCGAACGAGATGACCTGGACTTTTTGGCGCAACCATCGCTACATCTACGTAACTTGGCGGATTAATTTGGCCGAAGTGAATGTTAAATCCATGTGAAAAAAGTAACATTTGTCCTTCACGAAGATTCTCTTCTACCTCTGCTTTATACACATGAGCTTGCTGTTCATCTGGCAGTAACATTTGTACAACTTGCGCGGTTCGAACTGCTTCTGAAACAGACATTACTTCAAATCCATCTGCTTTTGCTACTTCAAAAGACTTACCAGGTCGAACACCAACTACAACTTCCACACCAGAATCGCGTAAATTTTGCGCCTGTGCATGACCTTGAGACCCATAGCCAATTACCGCAACTGTTTTCCCTTTTAATAACTCTACATTTGCATCTTGCTCATAATATGTTTTCATACTCCATACACTCCTTATAATTTGTTTACTTGCAGTACATTGATTAACTTTTTCAACTGACCGACGAGTAATGTTGCTTCTTGTTCTGTACAAACTGCCGTTAACTCCATTTCACTTTCATTTAAATTTAATGAAGAAATATAATAACCACGCCGAGCAAAAATTCCACTTATGCGTAATAAGACATTTGGATCGTTATCGATAACTAATGAAAAAGTATGACTCATTCTTCCCACCTCTTCATAACCATTTCGTTATTCCCTTTATTTGGTGGAACCATCGGAAATACGTTTTCACCTTCTTCTACACAAAAATCAACTACGACAGGTCCTTCATGAGCAAATGCTTCTAACATCACTTGTTTCGCCTCGGTTGAATTTATCGCTCTTAATCCTTTCACTCCATAAGCTTCTGCCACTTTCACAAAATCTGGAGATCCAATTTTCGACTCTGACAATCGGTTTTCATAAAACATTTCTTGCCATTGCCTTACCATCCCTAAAAATTTATTGTTTATAATAAATACTTTTACAGGGATGTTATTTTCAGCAATTGTTTGTAGTTCTTGAATATTCATTTGAAAAGAAGCATCACCTGCAATACAAATAACGAGTTCTTCTTCTTTTGCAAGCTGAGCACCAACTGCCGCCGGGAAGCCAAATCCCATCGTTCCTAATCCACCTGATGTTAGAAAAGTCCGCGGGTTTTTCGCTTTATAAAAATGCGCAGCCCACATTTGATGCTGTCCTACTTCTGTCGTAACAATCGCTTCACCATTCGTTAATTCACTTACTAAGCTAATAACATGCTGTGGTTTTAACTCACTTTCTTTTTGAATATAGGAAAGAGGGTATTCCGCTTTCCATTCCTCGGTTTTCGTAATCCATTCATCTGTCTGTGTACAAATCGGCATATGTAACAACATGTGTAACGCTTTTTTCACATCTCCAACAACTGGATATTCCACAGTTACATTTTTATGAAACTCCGAAGGATCTATATCAATATGTACCTTTTTCGAATGCGGAGAAAAGAGTTCTAATTTTCCTGTTACACGGTCATCAAAACGAACACCTAAAGCAAGTAATAAGTCACATTCTGTTACTGCCATGTTTGCAGCATACGTTCCATGCATACCGAGCATTCCTAAAAATAATGAATCTCCCGGCGGATACGCACCTAGTCCCATTAAAGTTGACACGACTGGAATACGATTTTCTCTTGCAAATTTGATCAGTTCATCAGATCCATCTGAATGAATGACACCTCCTCCAATATAAAGAAGTGGACGTTTTGCTTTTGAAATTTCTTTCGCTACCTCTCTAAGTTTCATGCTGTCTGGTACGAGTTCTGGTTTGTACCCCGGAATATCAACTTCTTCATTAAAGAAACTGGTGACTTTTGCATTTTGAACATCTTTTGGAATATCGATTAATACTGGTCCCGGTCGTCCGCTTTTGGCGATGTAAAAAGCTTCTTGCACAATTCGTGATACATGATTTACATCACGAACTTGGTAATTATGCTTCGTAACAGGTACTGTAATTCCGACAACATCCGCTTCTTGAAATCCATCTTTACCAATTAAAGGCGTTGCAACTTGCCCTGTAATGACAACTAAAGGAATCGAATCCATATAAGCATCTGCTAAGCCCGTAACTAGATTTGTCGCCCCTGGGCCAGAGGTAGCAAAGACTACCCCGACCTTTCCAGAAGCTCTCGCATATCCTTCTGCCGCATGAATAGCAGCTTGTTCATGACGAGTTAAAATGTGCTTTAAACCACTTCCGTATAACGCATCGTACACTGGCAAAATCGCTCCGCCCGGATAACCGAAAACAGTCGTTACGCCTAAATTCTTCAAGCATTGAATAACGTGTCCAGCTCCTGTCACATCTTCACACTGTAATTTCTCATATGTTGTATACTGTTGCTCCATTTTAATTAACTCCTCTCCCTACCTACAGTAAGCTTTCCGCCAATCCTGGAACACGTACTCCTCTTTCCCTCGTTAACTTTTTAAATTCCTCTGTCAATTGTTTCGTTACACTTCCTGGTTTCCCATCTCCAATTTCTCTTGAATCAACTTTTACAACAGGAATTAATTCTGCTGCCGTTCCCGTTAAAAATACTTCATCTGCTACATATACGTCATGGCGAGTAAATGGCCTTTCCTCACATGGAATATGAAGTCGCTCACATAGCTCAATAACACTATTTCTTGTAATACCTTCTAATGCTCCTAAATAGGATGGCGGGGTTAATACTTTTCCATCTTTCACAACGAAAACATTATCTCCAGATCCTTCACAAACATATCCTTGTTGATTTAACATAAGAGCCTCTAGCACTCCTGCTTGTGCCGCTTCAATTTTTACAAGTACGTTATTTAAGTAGTTCATTGACTTAATACGTGGGTCTAAAGCATCTGGCGTATTACGTCTTGATGCAACAGATACAACGCTTAATCCATTATCGTAAAATTCCTGTGGGAATAACTTTAATTGTTCTGCAATGATAATAACGCTCGGTTTCACACAACTTCTCGGATCGAGCCCTAAGTCCCCTTTTCCTCTTGAAACAATTAACCGAATATAAGCATCTGCATACTCATTTTTTTGAAGTGTCTGTAGAACTGCTTCTTCCATTTCGTCAACCGTCAGCGGGATTGTAAGTAAAATAGATTTTGCCGATTCATATAATCGTTTTACATGTTCTTTTAAACAAAATACATTTCCACCGTAACTACGAATCCCTTCAAATACACCGTCTCCGTATAAAAAACCATGATCATATACTGAAACAACTGCCTTTTCTTTTTCTACAAATTCCCCATTCATATAAATGTACTGATTTCCCATCTCACATCGCTCCTCTTTTTTTCTCTCTATTTTTGCAATCTATTTCTATATCGATTGCTGAGATGAGTATTTTTTAACAGAATATTCAGTATATAATTCTTAAAAATATACTCGTCTCAACAATCGATTACATACATACTTGTAGCAATCCATTGCTGAGACGAGGGAATCGTGGTACCACTCAGCTTCCTTACACTTCTCACGAAATATAAGCTCTGCAAGTCCAATTAGACTTTTGTTTTTCTATCGGAAACAACTCCGCTACTTTTTACTAGTTTTCAAAAGTAGTGCTCCGAGGTGATCTTCAATGATGACATTGTTACCACCCTCACAGCATCTGGGTAGCTCTCTGAAACAATTTTTATCATTTACTCTCCTCTTCTACGCATTCTCTTATTTTTAAAAATAAAAACTCTCGCCTCAGCAATCAACTACTACAATTTAGTAGCTTTGATTGCTGAGGCGAGAGTTTCGCGTTACCACTCAGCTTCCTTATACTTCTCACGAAATATAAGCTCTGTAGGTCCAATTAGACCCCCGTCCTTTTACCGGAGACGATGCCGTCGCCCTCTACTCAGTTTCCCTTTCGCAAGCGATGCTCCGAGGTGATCTTCAATGACTCGATTGTTACTACTCTCACAGCCTTGGAGTAGCTCTCTGAAACGATCATAATCATCTACTTTCCTCTTCTTTGCATATACAACATATAAAGTTAGAAAATTCTTAATTAACTTTCATTTGTTAAACGTATTATAGGACGTTGTTCTTTTCATTGTCAACATGTTTTTTTGATTTTTTTTAATACTACATATATTTTCGAATCTTTTTTATTGCGCAATAAAACTTTTTATATAATACTATATAAAACATATATATTTAGGAGGATTACAACAATGTCCGAAAAAACATACGAACTCGCAACCTTCGCAGGCGGTTGCTTTTGGTGCATGGTAAAGCCGTTTGATGAACTTCCTGGTATTCATAAAGTACTTTCTGGCTATGCAGGTGGTCATGTAGAAAACCCAACATATGAACAAGTAAAAGCGGGTACATCTGGTCATTTAGAAGTTGTACAAATTACATTTGATCCTTCTATTTTCCCATATGAAAAATTACTGGATTTATATTGGCCGCAAATCGATCCAACTGATGATGGCGGACAATTTTTTGACCGTGGTCCATCTTATCGCACCGCTATTTTTTATCATACCGAAACGCAAAAAGAACTTGCTGAAAAATCAAAACAAACTCTTGCGGAAAGCGGTATGTTTAAAGAGCCAATCGTAACTGAAATTCGCCCGGCTGCACCTTTTTATGAGGCTGAAGAATACCATCAACATTTCTATAAAAAAAATCCAGAGAAATATGCTACTGAGCAAAAAGAATCTGGCCGTGCAGACTTTATAAAAGAAAATTGGCAAAAAAAATAATAAAAATGCATCGTACCTTTTAAGTACGATGCATTTTTATCTTTGAAAAAAGTACCATACAATGATAAAAACAACAGCTGTTAATGTCCAAAGTATTATCTCATTTTTAGTTTTATTCTTTTTATTAGTCATTTTATTTTCTCCTTATAGCTATTTAACATATTCAAGATTTCCTTTGTTTCATTGTCCACCTTATATACGTGAATACATCCTTACAAATTCTTATAACAAGACCACCAACGATTCCGATTGTAATTGAAATTACTAACATCTGTACAAAACTAAGAGTAGTTGTGTACGTTATGTAGATAACAATACATATAAGTAAAACATCCGGTAAAGAAAGTAAAAACTTTTTAAACATTTCTTTAGCTCTCCTATGTTTTATTTATAAATTATATCTTTTAAAAAAGAAATCTATTACCGTTTCTTAAATAAAAAACCTCCAGTTTAAGCACTAGAGGTTTTCCATTTTATTTCTTCAATCTCTCAATAAAATCCTGTAATTTATCAAGTGATTTCATATTCTGATTACAGGCCACGGCATCTTTGCAAATATAGTTTCCCTTTTTCACGAAAGTTCCTGGTATATCACCTTTAATTTCAACTAAAAACATCCCTACCTCTTCATGTCCGTGACATAAAGAACAAATGCTCTTTTTATTTAAACTTTGAAACGTTCCTTGCAGACCAACAAATTTATTTTTATCATTTTTCGCTATAATAAATTTCCTGCTTGACCCTTTATCAATCCAGCTTAAATAAGATATTTCTTTCATATCTATTTCTTCCATATCAGGCAGTTTTAACTTTTTCGCTTTAGGAAATAGTTTTTTTAATGTTTGCGCTGTAACTTCCTGAAACGGAATGACATACGGATTTATTTTCATTAAAAACGATTCTGCATCTTCTCTATTTTGAACTGTTAATACCGTATCGATTAACTCTTTCTGCTCATCCGTTAAATTCTCAAATACATGTATTATTTTTTCAATCGCTAATGATTTTAACGCTTGAATGACACCTCTATCATTTGCCGTTGCGTGCCCATTCGCTAAAATATAAGCTTGTGATTTTATAAAATTATATTGATCACTTCTAATAAAAGCTTCCATCTTTATCACTCCATACAAATTGTTGATCTAATCTTATTGTATACAATGATTTAGCTTTTTGGTATGTAAAAGATAACTTAGAAACGAATATTACATACATCGATTATATTTTACCGCTCCATTTCCTGACAAAAGAAGCCATCATCTGTTTTCCATTCCGCATATAACACGTCTTCAAATTTAGTAATTCCTTTTTGCTTTATTTGCTTATACAGCCATCCTTCATCAAAGCCCGCTTCTCTCAAATTATCTTTCACTACTTTTCCATCGCTAATTAATGAAATTGGTAAGTATACAGGCTTATGTTTTAAACTTAAATCATTTATAGTGGGAGATTCGTATTTACTTTTTTTCAGAACACTTATATTTCCGTTAGGTTCTAATATCATATATTCAACTTCTCGGATTGAAAATATATCTTTTTGTTGCCTAAGCATTTGTTGTAATTGGTTAATGTCCAAATGATTTACACTTAATTGTTCACGATCAATCTTTCCATTACGAATAATAATGGAAGGATATCCTTCAAAAAACCTTCTTGTTCCTCTTATTTTTTGCGTTATCACTTCTATTGTATAAATTAAAATTACCCATACAAATACTGAATATAAAATAGACCACACTTTAATTTTAGGATCATATATTGAATTTCCAACGAGCTCACCAAGAACAATAGCAGAAATAAAATCAAATGGCGTCAGCTGAGATATTTGTGTTTTCCCTAATATTTTTGTAGCAATTAATAGAACAAAGAAACCAATTAAAAGCTCTATCGTTATTTGTCCAATATGATTCATATATGTTCACCTTTCTGCTTTTCACTCAAATGTTCTATTTAGTAAAAAAACGACATATTTTTCTATTATCTTTCCCATTCATAAGCTATATATCCAATAGATACAAAGCAAAAAAGAGTCTAGTTCAAAATAATATTTGAACTAGACTCTTTTTTTCATTTAGAATACACAATCTTTTTAATCGTTTCTCCGGAAAGAAAATACTCTTCTGCAAGTTGATGAATAGCAATTCCACTTTTAAACGCTTCTTTAATGGCTTTGTTTCTTTCATCTAACTGTTTTCTTCCTCCAGATCGTGTTCCCCATTTATAATGTTTCGTTTCTTGTTTTGGAATGTAAATTGTTTCACCTTGTATATACTTTTGAATTTCAGTAATTAAACTCTCTGGTAAAACTGCCTTAGCTTTTACGTATTTCATTTCTGCTCGCCCCTTATTTTTTATGGTTCATTTCAATAAGGTGCAAAGCCAAATACAAAAAATGATACAAGCTCATTTTGGCGATGAATTGTATATTACTTGTCTACCTCACGCAAAGTATCGCCATTTCCATACTTGGCTTTGCATGAGACGCTGCAGTGTCTGGCAATTGAATTATAATCGCCATGTAAACACCTCCTAATATACCTTTTTCATTACATTATATGATAAATTCCTTCCCCTTGCATCCACATCCTTTTTAAAGCATGAAATTACTTAGTTTGATATAATACTTTTTAGTCCAATCAAAAACTATAGTGAGGTTGCGTTATGAAGAAGAAAAAAATCATTACAATCGTTACAATATTCATTACTACTGTAGCATTATTCGGAACATACAAATTGATGAATGCAAGAAGCTTTCAATTATTTGGAGATTTAACAAATCGAGTAGAAACAAATGAAAAGGTGATTGCTTTAACTTTTGATGATGGCCCTACTAACAATGTAAAACAAATATTACCGCTACTAGATACATACAATGCAAAAGCTACTTTCTTTTTAATTGGAAATGAATTAGAGAAAAACCTATCGTTAGGAAAATCTATCGTACAATCTGGACACCAAGTTGGAAACCATACATATTCTCATAACAGAATGGTTTTTAAAACACCTTCTTTTATTAAAGAAGAAATAGAAAAAACGAATGCATTAATCCGCCAAACAGGATTTACAGGCGCCATTGATTTTAGACCACCTAACGGGAAAAAGCTAATTGGTCTGCCCTATTATTTAAATAAAAACAATATCGAAACAATCACCTGGGACCTTGAACCTGATACTTTTTATAAATCTGCTGCTGATAAAATTGAATATGTTAATAAAAATGTAAAACCAGGTTCTATCATTTTACTGCACTCTATGTATGATGAGTCTAATGAAAGTTTACAGACCATTGAAGGTATTTTAGACTCTTTATCTAAGAAGGGCTATCAGTTCGTAACAGTAAACGAACTACAAAAAAGAACAAAGTAAGAAAGGTAGCGTATCATACAATGATACGCTACCTTTTTGTTTAAATAATGCCAAGTACATTTAAGAATACGATAATAATCGCAATTGGTGCGATAAAGCGAAGTAAGAATAACCATAATACGAATAATTTATAGCCTTTATTTTTACTTACACCAAGCTCTTTCATTAATACATCTTTCTTCATTTTTAAAGGAACAAAGATAGAAACTAATAAAACACCAAGTGGCATTAATACGTTACTAACTGCATAATCCGCTAAATCAAAGACTGTCTTTCCGAAAATCTTCAGATCGCTTAATATACCAAATGACAATGCTGATGGTACTCCTACAACGAAGATTAATAAACCTACGATTAAAGCCATTTTTTCACGTTTCCCTTTACCTTTTGCAGTTAAAGATGCCACGCTAATTTCTAACATCGAAATCGCTGATGTAATAGTAGCAAAGAAGAATAGTAGTAAGAAAACGATGAAGAAGAATTTTCCGAATGCCATTTTACTAAAAATAGCTGGCAGTACGATAAATAATAGTCCCGGTCCTTGAGATGGTTCCATTCCAAATGCGAACACTACTGGGAAAATTGCAAGTCCTGCAAGTAATGTAATCACAAGCGTTAAAGCTACGATAGAAAATGCTGAACGCGGTAAACTTTCCTCTTTCGGTAAGTATGAGCTATACGTTACCATTACTGCTACTCCGACTGATAGTGAGAAGAACGATTGTCCCATTGCATATAAAATAACTTCTGATGTTACATGTGAGAAATCAGGTTGTAAGAAGAAACGAACCCCTTCTCCTGCACCATCTAACGTAAGTGCACGAACGATTAATACAAAGAATAAAACGAATAGTGCTGGCATGAAATATTTATTTACTTTTTCAACACCATTTTGTACACCTTTACTTACGATAAAAATAGTAATAAGGATGAATAATAGCTGTGATCCTACTGCTAAATACGGATTGGAAATGATTTCACCAAACGTAGCTTCGTATGCGCCATTTCCTTCCCATAGTCTACCTGTAATTGCATTCCATAAATATAATAAAATCCAGCCTCCTACAACACTGTAGAAAGAAAGTAATATGAAACATGTTACAATCCCTAATTTCCCTAACCATGGCCATAATGTTTTTGGTGCGATTTCTCTATACGCATCAACAGCCTCTTTTTGTGTACTTCTTCCGATAACGAATTCAGCTAATAATAGCGGTAAACCAATTAATAATGTGAAACCGATGAAAATAAGGAAGAACGCGCCGCCCCCTCCAATTCCGGCCATATACGGGAACTTCCAAATAGCCCCTAGACCAATTGCTGAACCTGCCGCAGCTAATACGAAACCTAATTTCGATGTCCATTGCTGTGAATTCATCTGTTAATCTCCTCTCTGTCTCTTTTTCTTTGTTACAATTCGGTATTTATATTGTTCTATCGATACTCTTTTCTAATACGTTCACTTCCTCCCTAGTAATAAAAAACGCCCCTACGTAAATACGTAGGGACGACAAAAATATCGCGGTACCACCCTAGTTATGAAGATACACCAAAGTTAGGACCTAAATAAAAAACGCCCCTACGCAAATACGTAGGGACGATAAAATATCGCGGTACCACCCTAGTTATGAAGCCACAACAAAGTAAGACCTAAATAAAAAACGTCCCTACGTAAATACGTAGGGACGATAAATATCGCGGTACCACCCTAGTTGTGAAACAATCTTCACCACTTTATTTGATAACGGTATAAACTACCGTCTTTCATTTCCTCATAATGTGAGATTTATGAAAGATGCTCCAGGACGAACTTCATGAATAATCTATATACTGATTCACACCAACCATCAGCTCTCTGTAATAGGGAGATATTCACTACTATACCCTTTCATTGCCCAAATATTATTTTCCGAATTGATTACTATCATTTTTATCACACATTAAAAATAGTGTCAACTTATATTTTGAATTTTTACGTATTACATTCTATTTGAAAATGTAAAATATGACTTTTAAGTGAATAATATTAGAATATTTATGTTCCATACTATATTAACTACTCTAACAGGTTTATAGTAATATACGATAAACGTAAGACAGCACGAGTAGGAGGAAAGAATTTTGTCTACTTCAAAAGTTTTAAAAGGAACTGCTTTATTAAGCGGCGCGACAATGATTTCACGTATATTAGGTTTTATATACTTCTTCCCTTTTCAACTATTAGTTGGAACGCAAGGGGTCGCTTTATATGGATATGCATACTCTTGGTACGGTATTTTATTAAGCTTTTCAACTGCCGGTATCCCTATTGCCGTTTCCAAATTCGTTGCAAAGCATAATGCGCTTGGTGATTATAGTACAAGCAAAAAATTATACAACTCTAGCGTAAAATTAATGTTGTTTATGGGATTTTTAGGGTTTTTAGTTTTATTTATTGGAGCACCATACATATCACAATTTATTATTCGCTCGAAAACGCCAGATCCACAATTTATCTCTGACGTAACACTTACGATGCGAGCATTAAGTTTTGCACTTATTATCGTACCAGCTATGAGTGTGACACGTGGTTATTTCCAAGGTTTTCAACATATGAAACCAAGTGCTGTTTCTCAAGTCGTGGAACAAATTGCACGTGTTGTTTTCATTTTAGTTGGTAGCTTTATCGTCTCAAAACTATTAGGAGGTTCCGTAGCCTCTTCTGTTGCAGTTGCTACGTTTGGAGCTGTTATCGGAGCACTTGCAAGTGTCTCTATTTTAATGATGTACTGGAAAAAATATAATGGGTTAAAACCTCCCGAAGGTGAATTAAAATCAAGAACATCCCATATCCCATTAAAAAATATTTATATAGAATTACTTCGCTATGCAATCCCAATTGTATTTGTCGGCATCGCAATTCCACTCTACACGTTAGTAGATCAATATACTGTAGCTGATGTCCTTAGAGCGATGGGAGAGCCGTTAGAAACAGCAAATGCAGTTTTCGCTTATATAACGAACTATGCCCAAAAGTTAATTATGATTCCAGCTTCACTTGCAACTGGATTCTCCTTAACGATCATTCCGGCTATAACGAAATCTTATACAAGCGGGAAATTAGAAGAATTACAAGAACAAATTTCAAAGATATTTCAAGTCTTGTTATTCTTCACGATCCCGGCTGCCTTTGGTCTTGCTAGTATCGCTTACGATGCATTCCGTATGGTTTATGTAAATCCTGAAATTGCACTTGGTGGATCACAATATTTAATTTCATTTGCACCGTCTGCTATATTAAGTGCGATTTTCACAGTTTCAGCAGCTATTTTACAAGGAATCGATTATCAAAGAAAAACAATGATTGCATTCTCAGCCGGGATTCTCGTTAAAGTTGTAGTAAATACACCGCTCTTACATTTATTTGGCGGACACGGTGCTGTACTTGGAACAATTCTTGGATACCTCGTTTCAAATATTATTATGTTATACTGCATCGTTAAGTTTGCGAAATTCAAAATTGACGAAACAGCAAAAACAGTATTTCTTATTACAATTTACTCAGCAGCAATGTCTGCTGTTGTGATGGCATTAAAAGCAATTTTAACATGGTTAATTCCTGGACAATCTTATATCGAATCACTTCTCATTGTTGTTATATGCGGCTTTGCAGGAGGGATTGTTTACCTTTTATTCGTATTAACAAGTGGACTTGCTTCACATATTCTCGGTGATAGAATTCAACGCTTACCTATACTGGGGAAATTAGTAAAATAAAAAACAAAGAGATGTAACAAGGGTTACATCTCTTTGTTTTTTATTTCGCATATTGAATACGCTTTTGCTGTTCAGCAATATGTAATTCCGGAGCATGGTGTTCTACTAACTGTAATAGCTCCTCGATTAACACTTCTAACTCCTGTACACTATACTCCGGTTTCCCTATTAACGCATTCGCCATACGCTTATATAAGTTTTCAGGCTTAATACTCATTCGGTCCACATTATTCGGCATCCATTTAAAGGCAGGGTGATGCACATACATTCGGTTTAAGCCAAATAAGACCCCAAATATATTCCTCTGTGCTTCACAAATAACATCATATAACATAAGCCAATCTTTTCGTTTTAAAAGCGCCTCTCGATTATGCCAGCGATTGCTTAACCAAAGATTTTCTGAAATCATCCGTTTCGCTAGGTCTTCTGGATATGCCACCACTCTATCTTTTAATTCATGTACTTTCTCTTCTCCATACAAACTAACACCATCATGAACGGATGATACGATACATTGTTTTTCATAACTTATATCATATTGATCCACTACATCCGAAATAACTTTCTCTACTGTTTCTGTTAAAAAGTTACTAATCTCTAATTTAATTCCTTCTTTCGTCAAATACGTTTCCGACCATTCTTCTTCCTCGTAAGGATGATATGACAAAATTGTTCCACCAATGTAGTTAATAGGCTCTTTACGATCCTCATCCTCTGGCGGTATTGACCATAAAATATGTAATTCTATATCTGAATGTTCATCTTCTAACTTTCTAGCTACTGAGCCTGCTAAAATAATAGCCTGCACTTTTGGGTTCTTCCTATAAATCTCTGACATTTCTATTGCTTTCTCTTTTAATCTCACTTCATTTCCCCCTATAATTGCATTACAGCCTTACTTTATTTATTTCGATATTACACATTGTATTTCCTTTTCAAAGTTCCACTACATCATATTTCTATCCAATAACGCTGAACAATTTCACTTGTATGAGAAGAAGCCACTTCATCTTCTAACACACCGCCAACCTTTTGAATCGTTTTAGCAGAGCCGACATTCGATTTATCACAAGTTATTAACACTTTCTTCAATCCTAATTTTTGCGCTTCACCTAATGCGAGTTTCAATTGTTTTGTCGCGTAACCTTGGCGACGTTTATCCGGATGTACACTATATCCAATATGACCACTTTCCCGCAATAATTCTTCGTTTAATCGATGTCTAATATTCACAAAACCTATAAGTTCCCCTTTTTCAAAGCTTAAAAATTGGCTAGATGGTACTCGATTACCTTGTAATTTTTCTCCCACTTCTTGTATATTCACTTTTTCAAACCATTCATCGAGAGAATCAAAATTTTGTAAAGAACTACTGCCGTGTGGTTGTTCATCAGCATGTAAAAACGCATCGCGATACTCCGTAATTTGTTTGCTATATTCATATGTTGGTTTTAATAGTTTCATTGTGCTTCTCCTCTCTAAATAACCTACAACAAACCCCTTAATAGCTCTCTTTCACCATTAAGGGGTTTCTATCATTTTCATTCAAATAATCCCATACTCAAATAACGCTCACCTGTATCAGGTGCAATACATAAAACTTTTTTACCAGCGCCTAATCGTTTTGCAATCATAATCGCTGCGTAAACAGAAGCACCAGAAGACGGCCCAACTAATAACCCCTCTTGTCTAGCTAAGTTTCTCATTGTCGTTAAAGCCTCTTCGTCTGCAATTTGAATAATTTCGTTATACACTTCCGTATTTAAGTTTTTCGGGATAAACCCTGGACTTGTTCCTACTAGTTTATGAGGACCCGGAACACCTCCTGATAAAACAGGAGATCCTTTCGGTTCTACTACTGCAACATATAAATTTGGTAGTTTCTCTTTTAACGTTTCACCAGTCCCAGTAATCGTTCCGCCAGTTCCTGCCGTTGCTACGAATGCATCAAGCTCTCCATCCATTTGTTCATAAATTTCAAGTGCAGTTGTATAACGATGAATATTTGGATTTGCTGGATTTTCAAATTGTTGCGGAATAAAACTATTTGGAATTTGCTTTTGCAATTCTAACGCCTTCGCAATTGCTCCTGGCATTCTTTGTTCTGCCGGTGTTAAAACTACTTCTGCTCCGTATGCTTTTAATAAATTTATACGCTCTTTTGACATATTATCTGGCATAATTAAAATCGCTTTATATCCTTTTGCGGCTGCATTCATTGCTAAGCCTATTCCTGTATTTCCACTTGTCGGTTCAATAATTGTATCTCCTGGTTTGATGAGACCATTTTCTTCTGCAACGTGCAGTAAATTATAAGCAGCACGGTCTTTTACACTGCGCGATGGATTAAACATTTCTAGTTTTACATACACATCTGCTGCGTCTTCTGGAATAAATTTAGATAATCGGACGACAGGTGTATCTCCTATTAATTCTGTTACATTTTCACATAATTTCATAGTGCATCTCCTATTCTATCGTTTTCTTATCACTTGGTAATAACCATGAAGTAAGTCCAATTAATGGTAGACAACTACATAGTAACATAATGAATTGTAGACTATATATATCAGCCAATTTCCCAAGGACTACAGATCCTAAAGCGCCGAGTCCAAACGCAAGCCCTACAATTAATCCAGATACCATTCCTACTTTTCCAGGAACAAGCTCTTGCGCATAAACAACAATTACACTAAAACTACTTGAACTAATAAAACCGATACATAAAAATAACGGTACGACCCACACGAGCGAAACATGTGGTAATAGCAAGGCAAGTGGCGCTGAACCTAGCATTGAAAATACAATAATTGTTTTCTTTCCAAATCGATCTGCTAACGGTCCACCGAAGAAAGTTCCTAATACACCAGCAATCATAAATGCGAATACGAAATACTGGGCATTTTTTATAGATAAACCGTAATGCTCAATTAAGTAAAATTGATAAAAATTCCCGATACCAGCACCGTACCAAGATCGTACAAAAGTAAGAAAAACAAGAAGTAAAATAACAAATTTAATATGTGTGCTGACAATCGCATTTTCCGCCTCAAGCGCAGCCCTCTTTTTTCTTCTCACAGCACCAGTCGCTAATTCATTTCTATACCAATTTGATACGAAAATTAATAGCACTATTCCTACCGCTGCAAAGGCTGTAAAACCTAAAGAACCAATTTGACCGAGTGGAACGAAAATTAATGCTGTAAAAATAGGAGCTAGAGAATTCCCTGTATTTCCTCCCACTTGATAAATTGCTTGCGCTAAACCTCGCTTTGCACCAGCTGCCATATAAGCAACTCGAGCCCCTTCTGGATGAAAGACTGCAGAACCCAATCCGATAAATAAAACAGAAATAATAACAATAATAAAGTTCGGTGCAAACGCGAGTCCAATCATCCCAAGCATACTCGAAAACATTCCGAGCGGTAATAAAAATGGTGACGGTTTCTTATCCGAATACATACCAAAAACCGGTTGCATAATCGATGATGTCATATTTAACGCAAACGCAATCCACCCTACTTGCATATAGGATAAATTCATCGTTTTTTCCAAAATAGGAAACAACGCGGGCACAACTGCTTGCATCGAATCATTTAAAAAATGACCGAAACTAATCGCAAATAATATTCGATATATTGTCGGTGTTTCTACTGTGTTTTTTTGCGAAACTGCCTGCATATGTGAATCTCTCCTTTCTGTACAAAATATATATTTATTACAGTAGGTGTAATAAATTCTGACTTTTGAAACATTTCTATTCTATACTGGTTTCATTTCTTTTTCCAGAAATATCACTTTTTAAATAATATATTTTCTCTATATGTTTTATCGGATTTATTTATAGAAATTTTCTATATTTTCTTTTATACTAAGGC
Organism: Bacillus sp. FDAARGOS_527; assembly: GCF_003812125.1. Taxonomy (NCBI): domain Bacteria; kingdom Bacillati; phylum Bacillota; class Bacilli; order Caryophanales; family Bacillaceae; genus Bacillus; species Bacillus sp. FDAARGOS_527. The sequence continues at coordinate 1,036,800 of NZ_CP033795.1, read as the reverse complement.
AGAGATGAAGGAAAGGATGACAACTATGAAGAAAAAAACAAAGGGAATCGTTGCACTCTCAATCACATTATCTATATTTTTAACAGCATGTGGTCAAAAACAAGAGGCAACAACTACTGGAGAAAAGAAAAAAGAATCTTCAAAACAATTATTAAACATTGTAGAAGCTGGGGAAATTTCTACACTTGATTCATCTATCGCAACCGATGGGTTTTCTTACGCTGCTTTAAACAACGTAATGGAAGGATTATATATGCCTGGGCCTGACAATAAACCTGTTCCTGCAGCAGCTGAATCATACAAACTGAGCGAAGACGGAAAAACATATACATTTACATTACACGATTCAAAATGGTCAAATGGCGATCCAGTAACTGCTCATGATTTTGAATATGCATGGAAACATGCCGTAAATCCAGAAACTGCTTCTGAATACGCACATATTATGTTCGATATTAAAAACGCAGAAAAAATAAATAAAAAAGAATTGCCAATTGACTCATTTGGTGTAAAAGCAATTGACGATAAAACATTAGAAGTACAGTTAGAACACCCTGTTCCATACTTTTTAGGTTTAATGGGATTTGCAACATTTTATCCTCAAAACAAAAAGGTTGTAGAAGCACAAGGGAAAAATTACGGACTTGAAGCTGCAAATGTAGTTTATAACGGACCTTTCCAATTAAGTGAATGGAAACATGATACAAGTTATAAAATGACAAAAAACCCGAACTACTGGGATAATAAAAATGTGAAATTAAATGAAATTAATGTAAATATCGTAAAAGATACTTCAACAGCTGTTAATTTATTTGAAAGTAAACAAGTAGACCGAATTACGATTAATTCAGAGTTTGTTGATAAATATCAAAAAGATCCGAGCTTAAAGAAGATGGAACGTCCTTCTGTAACGTTTTTCCGATTTAGTCAAAAGAACCCTTTATTAGCAAACAAAAATGCTCGTAAAGCTATTTCGCTTGCTTTTGATAAACAAGGAATCGCAACAACGATTTTAAACAATGGTTCTATACCTGCGAATGCATTCGTTCCAAAAGGATTCGTAAAAGGACCTGACAATAAAGATTTTCGCAGTACAAGTCATGTAAAAGTAGAAACAAATGTGAAAGAAGCTAAAACACTATGGGAAACTGCGAAAAAAGAAACAAATTTACAAAACGCTTCTCTTTCAATCATAACAACTGATGAATCTAACGATAAAAAAATTAGTGAGTTTTTAAAAGGTGAACTGGAGAAAAACTTACCTGGATTAAAAATCACATTACAACCACTTCCAGTAAAAGCATTTTTAGATCGTGAAGGAAATGGTGATTTTGAAATTTCACTTTCTACATGGGGACCAGATTATCCTGATCCTACAACATTTTTAAATATGTTCGTCACAGACGGACCGTTTAATAAGATGAGTTACTCAAACAAACAATACGACGAATTAATTGAGAAAACGAGCTCTACTTTAGTAACTGACTTACCAGCACGTTGGAAAGCGTTCCAAGATGCAGAGAAAATCTTACTTGAAGATGATGCAGCTATCGCTCCAATCTTCCAATCAGGACTTGTATATTTAGAACGTCCAACAGTAAAAGGTGTTGTTGTTCGTCCATTTGCAGGAATTTATTCTTATAAGTGGGCCTCTATTACGGAATAAGAAAAAGGCGATCCTAAAACATATTAGGATCGCCTTCTTTATTAAATTGCAAAACGCTTATACTTTTCGTAATCGCTCGTCTTACATTCCACTTCTAGTTTCGTACCTTCGTTTTCATAACTCGTAGATAGAACGTGCGCATGAGTATTGAAATAAGAAACTACCTGCCCTTGATCATACGGAATTAACATTTCACACTTCGTATACTCTTTATAAATGTGTGAGCGAATCATTTCGACAAGCTCTTTTATTCCAACATGTTTCTTCGCCGATAAATAAACACGGTCTTCTTGTACTTTCGGAATTTCAACATCTACCATATCTGATTTGTTATAAGCATAGATTGTTGGAATATTTTCTACTCCAATTTTCTTTAACGTTTCATTTGTAATATCAATTAACTGTTCATAATTCGGATTTGCATAATCTACAACGTGAATAAGTAAGTCTGCTTCCGCTACTTCTTCTAACGTTGAACGGAATGCTTTCACAAGATGATGTGGTAATTTACTTACAAATCCAACTGTATCTGTTAATAAGAATGATTTATTATCTGGTAAATCAATATTTCGCACCGATGTTTCTAACGTCGCGAATAACATATCTTTTTCAAATACTTGTTTTTCTTCTGTCCCATTATAAATTTCAAGCATCGCATTCATCGTCGTTGATTTTCCTGCGTTCGTATAACCTACTAATGCTACAACAGGAATTTCATTTTTCTTACGTTGCTTTCGCTGCGTTTGACGCTGCGCAACAAGAGCTTCTAAATCTTTATTTAAAACTGAAATTTGTTCTTCAATTTTACGACGATCCAACTCTAATTTCTTCTCACCGACACCTTTATTTTTCGTACCAACACCGCCGCTCTGTCTTCCTAACGACTCACGAAGACCAATTAAACGAGGCATCATATACTGAAGGTGGGCCACCTCTACTTGCAACTGCGCTTCTTTCGTTTTCGCACGTTGCGCAAAAATGTCTAAAATTAATATGGTACGGTCAATTACTTTACAATCTAAATCTGCTTCTAAATTTCGAATTTGAGAAGGCGATAATTCGTCATTAAAGATGACCATATTCGCACCTACTTCATTTACATAGGCTGCTACTTCTTCAATCTTTCCTTTTCCAATATAATGGGATGGATTTACACGTTGTAAATTTTGCGTCACTTGTCCAATTACCTCTACATCACAAGCTTCTGCAAGATTCGTTAGCTCTTCCATCGAATATGCAAAATCATCCTCATTACCTAAATTTACTCCAACTAAAACTGCTCTTTGTAATAATTCTTCCATATATTTATTCCTCCATTTCGATTACGTAAAATAAAAAACACAGGTCGCTGCCTGTGTTTTCGTAAACGGATAAGGGTTCACCAAAGAAATAGAAGAAAGTTGTGCTTTCATCCTATCTCATAGTCAAAAAGTCCCAAAATCATATACGTATCCACAATAAGTGTTCACCTATACGATACCATTCTATTTATAAAGGCAAAACAAAAAGAGGGCGTATTCGTCCCTCCCTCTTTTTCACATATAAGCTTAATAAAGGGTTCCTTTAAAATAGGCAGACCAATCCCGTTCACTCTGTACACAGACAGAGCCTTTGAGCGCTATTCAATTATTGGCACAAAGTATTGAGACGTAATCTGATTAAGATCAAAGGAAGCCCCTCCGTTCATTTTAAGTTACATAAAGTGTAGCATAAGTAATTCGCTTTCACAAGGTTAAACCACCTATAGAAACAGAAAGAAAATCTTTATATATTTACTTTAATCGTCATTTTTTGCGAGTTTTTCTCACAACAAAAACAATGATTAATAATAGACAAATGGAAATGATAGCAACTTGCCACCAACTGAAACCGCTCACCATCTCCCCTTTTAAATCCACTTTCTTCGTCGGAGCAACACCCTTAGCAATATGACTTAAAGTATTTCTCTCTATCTCTGCCTCATCTAATCTCTTCGTACCACTACAACTATGTATGTATAATTGTTTTTCCGGTCCTCTTTGAGAAGAAAATACTAAGTACTCTCCCCCCTCTACAAAGTGAAACACACAATCACCACCATCTGTATATACGATGATTTGCGTAAAATTTGTCCCTTTCCAAATTTTCTTCACTTCAAATAACACTTCAATTTCACCCTCTTCTTTCCTTCCAATCTCAATTACTTTTCCCTCAAACACTACATCATTTTTTTGAAGTGCCTCTTCTGCTGATACGTTAATACAATCACAAGCATAAGATTTCTCTGAAAAAATAATAAGAATAAAGCTACAAGTAATGACAACAGGCAACATGCGTAAAATTGTTTTCAAGGAGCTCAACTCACTTCATTATCAATTTTAGAAACTTCTCGTATATTATTTTTACAACACTCGCTAAATTCCTTCATAGTAAGCTAAGTCGTTCAATACACTAAAAATCTATATTGACATTTTTATAACCTGATATTAGTATCAGGTTATAAAATAAAGTTAGGAGCTGTTCCTATGAATTCTAAATCCCGTATTACTGCAATTGGCACTCATGTTCCAAATCAAATATTATCTAATAATGATTTAGAAAAAATGATCGATACGAATGATGAATGGATTGTACAAAGAACAGGAATGAAGGAAAGAAGAATCGCTAGCGAAGATGAATACTCCTCAAACTTAGCCATTAAAGCAGTTGAAAATTTATGTACAACATATAAGAAAAACTTAGAAGATGTCGACTGTATCATTGTCGCTACTACTACTGCTGATTACGTTTTCCCTAGTGTTGCTTGCCAAATACAACAATACCTCAACATACCTCATACAATGGCATTTGATTTAAATGCCACTTGCGCTGGTTTCACATATGGCTTGCACGTCGGTAATAGCTTGATTACTTCTGGATCACATAAAAAAGTACTTGTCGTAGCGACAGAGACATTATCAAAAGTTACTGATTACACCGATAGAACGACCTGCATTTTATTTGGCGATGGTGCTGGAGCTATTTTATTAGAAAGAGATGAAAACAAACCAAGCTTTATCGCGTATCATATGGGCACAAATGGGCACGGCGGTATTCATCTATATAGAACAAACTTATCTACTACTATGAATGACACCCCACTGCAAACAAATGAAAAAATCGTTCAAAATGGAAGAGAAGTATATAAATGGGCAACACGTACGGTGCCAGCAGGTATAAAAGAACTATTACATACTGCAAATATGCAAATAGATGATATAGACTGGCTCATTCCTCATAGCGCTAACTTACGCATGATTGAATCTATTTGTGAAAAATCTCAAATTCCAATACAAAAAACATTAACGAGCGTGGAATATATGGGGAATACATCTTCTGTCTCTATTCCACTCGCTCTAGATTTAGCTAGAAAAGAAGGGAAATTAAATAACGGAGACACACTTTTACTGTACGGATTTGGTGGTGGTCTTACGCATTTAGGTCTTATTGTGGAGTGGGATTTAAGTTAAATGCATGAAAAAGAGGTTCTAGTCAATAACTAGAACCTCTTCTTTAATTTCTTTCTCCTTTTTGAGACCATATCACAACAGGAATCAGCATGAAAGCTAACACTCCTCCAGCTAATGACAATGCCGCATAACTTGAATTCGCTACTACCATTCCTGACATCGCTCCACCAGAAGCTCCAGCTAACGCAATAAACACATCTATCTTCCCTTGTGTTTTTGCACGTGTGGAAGGTATAGTTGCATCAACAATTTGAGCAGTACCACTGATTAAACCGAGGTTCCACCCTAATCCAAGTAAAGACAAAGCAACGATTAATAGTATTAAAGAATCACTTGGCGCTATCGCAGCTATGACACCTGCTGCTAATAAGATTACTCCACCAGCTATACTCATCGTAGTTCTGCCAATTTTATCAATTAACATTCCTGTAACGAGAGATGGAAGATACATTGCACCTACATGAAAACCAATTACAAGACCTACTGCACTTAAAGCATGACCATGGTGTCCCATATGAACTGGCGTCATTGTCATAATTGCAACCATCACGATTTGTGTAAGTATCATTACGATAGCTCCAACCGTAATGCCTCTTTTATTTTCTTTCGCTTCTTCTGTTACTGCTTGCCCTTTATATGTATGCTCTTGTTTATATGTTTCTATCATATTAGCAATAAGTAACGGATCTGGACGTAGCATAACAAAAAGGACAAGACCCGCCAGTATAAACGCTGCCGCTGATAATATGAATGGGCCAGCAAGTTCAGGAATTCCAATTGAATGAGCAAACCTTCCCATTACACCTACTAAATTTGGACCTGCGACTGCACCAAAAGTCGTCATTACCATCGTAATACTAATGGCAGTTGCCCTTTGCTTCTTGTCTGCTAGATCTGTACCTGCATAACGAGCTTGTAAATTCGTAGCTGTACCTGCACCGTATATGAGTAAAGAAACTAGTAAAAAAATAATACTATTTGTTATTGCTGCCAATACAACTCCAATAGCCCCTAGTCCACCTACTATAAAACCCGCTGCAAGCCCTACGCGGCGACCATACTTTTGCGATAACTTCCCGACAAAGAAAGCCGCTATCGCAGATCCCATTGTAAACATAGCAGCCGGTAAACCTGCAAATGCATCTGTCCCAAGCATTTGCTGCGCAAGAAGTGCACCTACTGTAATGCCAGCAGCTAAACCTGCTCCGCCAAACATTTGTGAAATGCTTACGATTATTAATGTTCTTTTGTATAATTTTTGTTGTTCTTCTTCTGTATACATTCGATTACTTTTTAAAGCCCCCGCCCTATCTAACAATTCCTCATCCTCCCTTTAAAATTAAACCCTCTTGTTAATGTACTATGTTTAACGTTACATATTCAATGCCATTTTCCATTCTTCTCTTTCATTCTAAAAAACTTTCTAACCAAACTCGACTTCTCTCATGCTATATTAAAAATACTACCATTCACAATATGTAATCGGAAAACAAAAACAGGCTGCTATTAGCCTGTTTTCTTTACACTTCCTCTACTACTCTTCCACTTTTCTTTTTACTCAAAGCCTTTCTTTCCGAAAATAACAAACTTACTAAAGCACAAATTAAAATAATTGGCACACTTGCTTTATATAAATCTGTAAAACTCATAGCCATCTGATTCTTAGCATAATGATTCACATCATTCGAAAATGCTAGTACTTCTTTCTTTACACTTTCTTCTTGTTTTTTAACTTCATTTGTCACTTGACTCATAACTTCTTCTCTTTTTACATCTCTATATTCTACTGGAACTTCTCTTAATACTTCATCCACTTTTTGGTGAATTAATTCGTCTTTTTTTTCTTTATTTAACCCTACAAATGTTTCATTTTGATGCTTTTCTACATTTGTTTCTATACTTTGATTCTCTATTTTTTCCTTTGTTACTTGTAATATCTCCGCTTGCTCGGCACTACTCACATGAATATTATGAACTTTTTCTTCTGCATAACGATATACATTCTCTTTATTTACAGTTAAGTTGTGAGTTAAGTTAGATACAAATATTGCGACCGCTAAAACAATACCTACTTGCCGCAACATTGACACGACACTTTGAGAAGCAGTTAATAATTCCCCTTCAAACGAAGAAGCACTTAAAACTGTAATTGGACCTACTACTAAACCATACCCAACACCCAATATCATACATGGAATAATAATTTCTATATTTGTTGAATTAACATCAATCATTTGCAACCAATAATAAGATAAGCCCATAACAAGAAAGCCTGATAAAATAATAGTTACTTTTCCGAGTTTTTTAATTAAAGTTGCTGCAACTGGTGAAACAAAAAATATCATTGCTGAAATGGGTGTCACTAAAAAAGCTGCTTCAATTTCCGTTCGCCCCTGTATTTTCGTCAAGAACGTTGGAAGTAAAACAGTAACTCCAATTAAAAATAAATTACTTAATATGACAACGATAGATGCTCCGACAAACATTCGATCTTGAAATAACTTTAAATTCACCATTGGATTATGACTCCTTCGTTCTACTAGAACAAATAGAACAAGAGAAATAGTGCTAAGTGCATAACAAAACAATGCAATCTTACTTTGCCATCCCCATGTATTTCCTTTTACTAATATGAGAGTCAAAGAAAAAATTGCTGTGCTACTTAATAGTAGTCCTACCCAATCTATTTTTGAGATAATACGTTCTTCATTCTTTATTTGTAGCATAATACAGCATAAAATGATTCCAAGAATACAAATTGGAACATTTACGAAGAACACCCATCTCCAACCGAAATTTTGTGTAATAATCCCACCTATTACTGGACCCATCACCGCTGATAATCCTTGTGTTACTCCTAAAATTGCTAGTGCAACATGCCTCTTAGCTAACGGCATAGCTGATACACCAATTACCATACTAGTTGGAAATAAAATTGCTGCCCCTACACTTTGTATAAAGCGAGAAAAGATAAGAAAATCCCCCGTATTAGCAAAAGCGCACAGTACTGACCCGCCACCAAAAATCACCAGACCAAGAATATACATCTTTGCTTTTCCAAAGATATCAGCTATCCGCCCTAGCGGGATAGCAAGTACTGCTATTGTCATTGTATAAACATTTAATACCCAAGACATTTTTTCCAATGAAGTATTTACACTCGTTTGTATCGCTGGTAAAGCTATATTCATAATTGTCGTATCAATCATACAAAGAAATATACCTAAGCACATTAAAAATACAATCTTAATACCCTTTGATTGTTCCATGTTCTTCTACCCCTTTATTTATTATGAACGTTTTTTCACTCTTCCATTTTATTGTGTTCTTTTGCTTCTAGTTGCTCTAGTTTTCTTTTCAAAGTCTCTACTTGAGCACTATACGATGCAATTCCTACATCAAGTGAAATTTCCTCAACAAAAGTAATACCTTCTCTCCACTTTTCATATTTCAGACGTAGATCCGCAATGTATGCTTCTTTCCTTTCAATTTCATCCTTAATCCATTTTTTTATCGCCTGACCATCGCTGTAATTACCGAAATACATCCTCATTAAAAAATCTGAACGTAAAACATCTTTCTCTACATCCGTTTGCATGTATTGATAAAACTCTTCACGCCCTGCATCTGTAATAAAGTACATTTTCTTATTCGGTTTCCCTTCTTGCATAACAACTTCTTTTTTTATTTTCCCCTCTTTTTCCAACTGACGTAACGTTGGATAGATCATCCCAAAACTTCCATCAAAGAAATGAGTAAATACATCTTCAAACACAATTTTAATATCATAACCAGACAATTCTTTTCCCATTAATAAACCTAAAACAACATCTCTTCCTTTCAAAATAAGACCCCCCACATAGTATATAATCAATAATCATATTAACATTGTTAATATGATTATTGATTATATACCTTATTCTGTTATTTGTAAAATGTTTCTAAATTAAAAATACCCTGTAAATTTGTTGTTCAAAATTACAGGGTATCTCTATTTTATATTTCCTATACAAACTTTGTACTATTTTACAACTTCATCTTGGCCCGTTTCAAAGCCTTCTGTCTTTCCCTCTTTTATTTCATAATAATATGAAGGTAATTCTATATTATGTTCTACAAGGTAATCCTCAATTAATGAAATAATCACTTTCAACGTTTTCAAACGAGCGTATAATTTATCGTTACTCGCGATAATTTTCCATTTCGCATTTGGCCTATTTGTTTTTTCAAACATTTCTTCCATTGCTTCAACATACTCGTCCCATTTTTCACGGTTACGCCAATCTTCATCTGTAATTTTCCATCTTTTTAAAGGATTGTTCTCTCTATCCTTAAACCTCTTTAATTGTTCATCTTTACTAATATGATAGAAGAACTTCCCGATTATATAATGATCATCTGTTAATAGTTTTTCAAAATCGTTGATCTCGTCATACGCTCTCATCCACTCTTCCTTTGTAGCAAAACCTTCAACACGCTCCACTAACACACGGCCGTACCATGAGCGATCAAAAATAGTAATTTGCCCATACTGAGGTAGCTTCCGCCAGAAACGTTGCAAGTAGTGGTATCGTTTTTCATGAGGTGCTGGTGCTCCAATTGGATTTACTTGAAACCCACGCGGATCAAGGTGTTCCGTCACTCGTTTAATCGCCCCGCCTTTTCCAGCCGCATCCCAGCCTTCCATAACGAGCATAACTGCAATTTTTTCTTCTTTTACAATTTGCTGCAACGCTAATAAGCGCCTTTGATATTTTTCAAGTTTCTTATTGTACTTAGATTTTGATTCAATTCTTTTCGTTACATCTACTTTAGCAAGAACTCCACTTTCCATAAAACAAATCCCCCTTGTTGTATGACAATGTTATTTTAACATATTATTGGAAATTTTTTCACATTAGAAAAAACTGTGTAGAAAAATCTCTACACAGCTTCCTTCTCTAATTGCACATCTACTTCAATATTCTCATTTTTATTTTTCATGGCTTTCATAAAGAATATAGCAGTTAATATAACGGTAATAACTGCACCTATAATATAAGATGTGTTTAACGGGATATTAAAACCAATTTTCGCATTTAAAATATAAATAACAGTCATAAGCGTCATAAATATCGCTGGAATTAAGGAAACAACATACGGCTTTCCTTTTATGAATAAATACATCGTTCCAATCCATAACGCAATTGCTGCAGTCGATTGATTAGCCCAAGAGAAATATCTCCATAATAGTGTGAAATCAATTTTCGTTAAACCATATGCAATGACAAACAACGGAATTGCAATAATTAAGCGGTTTTTCAATCTCGTTTGCTCAAAGTTAAAATAGTCCGCAATGATAGAACGTGCCGCACGGAATGCGGTATCACCAGATGTAATTGGTAATACAATTACTCCGATAACAGCGATCGTTCCGCCGACAGCACCTAACATTGTCTTCGAGATTTCGCTTACAACCGCAGCTGGTGTACCTGATTTAATTAACTCATTTAATTCACCGTATGAGAAAATACTCATAGCGGCCGCTGCCCAGATCATCGCAATAATCGCTTCCGCAATCATCATGCCAAAAAATACATATCTGCCGTGCTTTTCAGTTTGAAGTGTCCGTGAAATAATTGGTGATTGTGTTGCATGAAATCCTGATAAAGCACCACATGTAATTGTCAGCATTAATAATGGAAAAATCGGCGCATTATCTGGATGCATATTTTCAAACGTTAATTCTGGGATTGGAGAACCTTTTATTATCATCATTCCCCCTATACCAATAGCACTTATTAGCAATAATGCACCTAATACCGGATAAATCTTTCCAATAATTTTATCAATCGGCAAGATTGTAGATAAAATGTAATATACGAAAATAACAGTTAGGATAATAGTGATTGACACTTTCCCTTGTAATACGATATCAAGTAATGATGCTGGTGTTGTAATAAACACAGTTCCTACTAATACTAAAAGCAACAGTGAAAAAACATTTACAATGTGTCTCATTGCATTTCCTAAAAACTTCCCTGCTAATTCAGGAATATGCGCCCCTTTATTTCGAATAGAAATCATCCCTGTAAGATAATCATGAACAGCACCTGCAAAAATAGCCCCTATTACGATCCAAACAAATGCAACTGGTCCATATAAAGCACCTAATATTGGCCCAAATATAGGTCCAGTACCTGCAATATTTAATAATTGAATCATAGAATTCTTTCGCCTATCCATAGGTACATAATCTACGCCATCTTGGTTCACATAGGCCGGTGTCTTTCTTTTGTAATTGACTCCAAATATTTTTTCAATAAACTTTCCGTATGTAAAATAACCAATTATCAATACGACGATTGATACTAAAAATGTAATCATCACTATCCCCTCCCCTTTACAGAAAATGCTTTCCTATTCCCACATAAGAAAACGCTTTCAATTTATTCTAGCATATTTAACCAAATTAAATAAATGGTTTATATAGAATTTTTAGTATATTCTTTTTATAATGAAAACATCCACCTCATAACAGTAAGGGTAACTTGATTATTCGTAACTAAATCCATTCCAACGATAAGGCTTAGTACCCCAATACTTATATATACAATTACTGCATTACATGGATTCAAATCTAATAACATTACAGAAATAAATATATACAAAAATAATAATTGTAGAAAAATACTGCTTCCCATACTTACGAGTTCTTTCAATATATCCTCCCACCTAAATCGTATGGTATATTATCTCAAAAAGAGAAGAAAATAACAAAAAATTCATTAAAGAATGGGAGCTCTCAAAAAATGAAACGAAAAATATTAACTCTCTTTACGCTTATATGCTTAGCACTACCAATACAAGCTAGTGCATACACATTTCAATCACTACCAATTGCATCAAAGTCTAAACAATGGTATATCGAAATTGATAAATCTCATAACGTAAACAAGCAAGCAATCCAGCCAAAACAAGGTGTATTTGATACATATAGTTTACTCGTAAAAAACATCGGTCATGATGTATCAAACGTATCCGTGGAAATACTTGATAACAATCCTACCTCTAAAGCTACCTTTAAACCTACTACCCCTAATGAAAATATTTCTAAAAGTCATACAAGCTTTGACTACATGGTATTCCCATTAGACTTTAATAGCCATAATTTTAAAGTTGTGATTACTTGGGAAGAAAAGAACTTTTCTTACAACGGCCATCCAGTAAATGAAAGTAAAAAACTGAAACAAACATTTGTATTTAATGAAGAGTAAGCCCTAATTTAATTAGGGCTTACTCTTCATTTACAAAACCAGTTTGAATGGCTTCTGTCACTTCTTTTGTGATGTCCAGTTTTGTTGCATCAGTGCTAATTTTCTTATGCCAAATATGTACGGAAGGCTTTTCGTTACAAAAATGTTTTATTAATACTAGTTGATTATATGCTAGCTTATTTTCTCTATGGGTAGCAATATAGACTGTGAAATTTTTTGCTTCAAAGATCTTTTCCTGCAAAGTATATTGGTTGTCCCATTCCTTTGTGACTATATCGTTCAAATTTTTTATAAGCATATAAGTCGTTCCCACCTTCCCTTATATCATCAATCAAATCTTCGAATACTCGGCACACATAATGCTACTCCAATTGTTACAAGTACTAAAATAGCTAATGTTATAATCGTTATCTCACCACCTATGACAGTAGCTAACCATCCTACAACTACATAACCTAGTGGCAATAAAGCAAATGAACCTAACATATCAAGGCTTGCCACTCTTCCAAATGCTTCTTCTGGCACGAGCTCTTGTAAACTCGTTTCCCAAATGAGTCCAAATATCATCATACCGAACCCTTCAATTGCCATTAATGCGATTAAAGCAGGTGCCCAAGCAATAAACGGCATTATTAAAAGCGCACAACCACTTATTAAAACACCACCATAGGCAAGTAATCCCCGCTTATGCCACCGTTCTCTCCCGCCAAATATTAGCGCGGCAATTACAGCTCCAACACCAGAGGATGCCATTCCTAATCCATACACGTATGCTTCAAAATGATGATGAACATTAAATAACCATGGAATTAATACGACGATAATTCCTGCATAACAAATATTGATAAAAGAAAAAACTAAAATTGTAATCCATAGCCACGGATGACTTTTTAAAACGAAAACACCTTCCATAAACTCTTGTTTGTAATCGATCTTTCTTTTTTCAATCGTTTTTACTTTTTTAAACTTTATTTCCCTTAAAAATAATAAACAAAAAAATGATAACAAATATGTTACTGCATCTAGTCCAAACCCTATTCCAGCAGATGCAACTGAAACGATTAATCCTCCAAGAGCCGGTCCAATTAGTCGTATACCTTGATTACTCATTTGCGTTAATGCATTAGCTGCATTTCGAATTTCTGGTACAAATACTTTCGCTCTTACAGCCGCATATGCTGGTTGAAATATCCCTTCCATAAGTCCATATAATGCTATGAGGACATATAGAAGCAGAATTGTTAAATCATCCATAAATATAAGTGTTGCAAGTAATAGCATTAATATGCAGCGAACTATATCTGTAAATAACATTACTTTCACTCGATCCATTCGATCTACGACTAATCCCGCAAACGGTAACGCAAGAATATTAGGAAGCATGTACATTGCCATAGTCATTCCCATTACAACTGTTGAACCAGTTAATGAATACACAACGACTGGCAAAATAACCATCGTTATCGAACTACCTAAAGTCGAAAGCAATTGCCCAACCCATAAAAATTTAAAATGTGGTGACGCTTTAACTGGCAATAGCAATTTACCGATATAACTTAAACTTTTCTCTGTTGGTATTTCTCCTTGCATATACCTCTCCTCTTTTCAAATTAAGTTAACAATGAAACAAAAACAGAAAATTCAATCTTAAATACTTTTAATTATATATGAAACGGTTTAATTATTGGTAAAAACATAAAAAAGAAACTCATACTGAATCTAAGAATATTACATTGTCAACAACGATTCAAATTTCCCCAATTTCAACGAAATGAAATTCCCCATTATGAACGGCTAAATCGTTGTTTGGGCAGGATAAATTCCTGCTTTTTTCTTTTCTCGCAAACGGTAGGAGTCACCCTTGATGTTAAATGTAATCGCATGATGTAAGAGGCGATCCAAGATAGCCGTTGCCAATACATCGTCACCAAAAACTTTTCCCCATTCAAGGTACGATTTATTAGATGTTAAAATCATTGCTCCTTGTTCGTATCGCTTTGAAACAACCTGGAAGAAAACATTGGCGGTTAGTTCATCAAAAGGAAAATAACCTACTTCATCTACAATTAACACGTCTGGACGACTCCAACGATTTACGAGTCGCTGGAGTGTCCCTTTATCATTGGCCTTGCGGCACTGAGCCACTAAGTCGTCGGCCGACAAAAATAGGGCTGTATATCCTTGGGTAATCGCTTCAATCGCAAAGGAGACGGCTAAATGAGTTTTTCCTACACCCGGAGGACCCAGTAATATGCGATTTTCCCCATTGGCAATAAAGCGACATGTTAAGGTTTCCTTGACCCTTTTCTCGCTCAGACTTGGTTGAAATGTAAAGTCAAAATCATGAATCGTTTTGGTGTAAGGCAGCTTTGCCCGTTTCATTCGCTTTTCTAGTTGATCAGAATCTTGTTGCTCCGTTTCATGCAAAACGATAGTGTGAAGAAACTCAGAATATGATACATTATCCTTAGAAGCGTCTTCTAGTAAACTATCAAGTTGGTTGGCTGTATGATGCCAGCCGAGCTTCTTTAAACGCTCCAATAAGAGTTCGTTCATCATACAGACTCACCTTCTTCCAGTGCTGCGTAAGCAGCGAGAGGGCGTTTTTCCACATTTGGAGATGGGGTATGAGAGTGAAGACCGTCGGTCGCCAAATCTTCAACGTTCTTCGCTTTCTGCCCTTTTTCTTTTGTATGTAGCCCATCATAGTGTTCCATTCGGATATGAGTAGTTGCTTTTCCTGTAAGAACCGGATGTTTTGCGATACATTCACGTTCATCGTAAATCTCTAAATGATGATCGAGTGTTTCTTTAATCTTAACCATTTGTCCAGCGTAACGGTAAGGAACTGAATACCTTTTTCCGCGGTACGACACCACACAGTCCCGACTGACTTCTCTGGTTTCCCAATGTGAAGTGGGAAACAGAGGCTTCACTCCCCATATCTGCAGGAACTTCTGTTCCTGCTCAAATCGTTGAAATGGTGACTCATTAGTAGTCTGATTGGTTTTCTTGTTAGCTATCTGATCCAACCATGTACGTACGGCTTCATTTAATGCATGTAAAGTTGGTTCGTGTTTTCGCTGAAAGAAGTTATCTTTCAAATACTTAATGGTTCTTTCTACTTTCCCCTTTGTTTGCGGACGTTTAGGACGACAGGCTTTTGGCACAATCCCATAGTAGGCTAAGAAATCCTCAAACTTGCGATTGAAACGAATCTCTACAGGACTATGCTTGATTACAACGGTTTTCATATTATCATAGAGAATTTGTTCTGGTACCCCATTAAAGTAAGAAAAAGCATTCATATGACACTTCATGAGGGTTTCGAGATTCATGTTGGTTGTAAACTCTACGTACTTCATTCGGGAATAACCTAATATCATCACAAATGCATAAATGTCTTGCAGATTGCCATTCACTAAGTATTTTCCCACGTACGCCCAATCCATTTGGGCTTGTTTCCCTGGTGGTGTTTCAAACCGTAAGGTTGCCTGTTTCTTTGGCTGTTGACGAAGAGGACGAACAAAGTCTCTTAAAATTGTCATCTTCCCCTCGTAACCCATCGTTTGAATTTCCTCTAACAGTACGACACAGTTGGTTGTTCCTTCTTTGACTCGTTGAAGGATGTAGGACTTATAGGGTTCGAGCTTACTCTCTTTCTGCTGCTCGCTTGCCTTACGTTCCGGCAACTGATTGCTTTTTAGATATTTGCTGATCGTTTTACGATCGAAGCCTGTTGCTTCTGCAATGGCTGTTTTCGTCCACCCTTTCTGAAATAACTCTCTAATCATAAAAAACTCCCCAATCTTCAGCACCGTTTCTTCACTCCATCTTTGATGTTTGTTTCGAAACGATTATCTGTTATTTTTGGGGAATTTAAAACCGTTGTTATTGGGTATTTTACAATCGTTGATTACATACATGTTAAATATAAATAAAAAAGGTGTTTTCATAAATGAAAACACCTTTTTTATTTATATTTTTAAGTTCTTCTTTAATGTCCAATATTTTTCTTGAGCATTTTCAAATGAAAATTCTACCCAGCCGTTTGGATCTTCACGATATACATTTACTTTCTTGCCACTTTCTAATTTTCCAACTTCATTTTGCGTAATATTTGGTACGCTCTTAATTGTATAGCTAAATGGATATGGTACTTGATAGTAAGAGCCTACTAATTGAACAGTAGCTGTTGCATCTTTTGCATAATCTTTATATGGAATCGCTTCGCCTAATGCATTTACATTTAATGTATTAGGGTTTTTTGGTAATCGTTTTACATTTTCATAGTCTTTCTTGTTAAACGGTTTAATACGTTCCATAATATTAGCGATTTTGCCAGCCCATTCTTTATCTGTTGCATACTTTTCATTCATAGCAGGTAATGTGTAGCCATGGAAATGATCAGCACCTTCTTCTAAATAATTCTTTCGTACATAATCAGCATTGTATGAAATACTTTGCGCGTAAGATGGTAAGTATTTCGCATTGGCAAATGGCTCCCAATCAAATGCCTTTAAGCCAAATAAATTATGTTTACGATATGCAATTTCTGATTTACCGTAACCAGATTCTAAAATTGCATGTGCAGCTAAGTATAATGCGCTCACACCATACTCGTTTTGCGCTTGAATAAAATCTTTACCATTCCCAACAAGTGGGCTATCTGGATGGGATTTTTTAATAAAATTATCAATCTCTTGCGCTGTTACGTTAGATGGTAATGTCACATCTAGATTAATATATGATGGTTGTTCAACAGGAACATCCTTTTTTATTTGCATCGCTTTATATAAAAGTTGTGCATAGCTTTCACGTGTTAATACACCTGATGGATCAAATCCTCCAAGTCCATTCCCTGCCGCTACACCATTAGATTGCAATGCACTAATTGCTTCCTTTGCCCACCAATATGTTGCATCTATATCATCAAATGTATGTGGTGCTTTTACTTCTAATTTAAATGCTTTTTGCAAAATAACAGACATCTCCGCACGTGTTAATGATTCTTTCGGTCTAAACGTTCCTTTATCATCACCTACGAAAATCCCCATATCTGTTAATGCTAAAATTTCCTTTGGGAACATTGTCGTTCCTGCACTAATATCAGAGTATGGATTTTTATAATCACTTTTTGCTTCTGGTTTTAATGCGCGATACATTAATGCTGCTACTTGCTCACGAGTTACAACATCTCCGAAGCCGAATTTACCATTATCGTAACCTGCAATAATCCCTTTTGACGTTAAATCATTAATTGCTTCAAGTGCCCAATGATTTTTTGGAACATCTGGAAATTCTTTTGTAGATGCAAACGAAGTTGCTGGAGCCATCACTACTTGAAGCGCGACTGTCACTGCTAACACATTAGAAATAACTTTTTTCATAAATTTTTTAACACGTTTTTTATATGCTTGTCCCGTGTTAACTTGCCTCCCTTTATCGTATAATTTTCCCTATTAAACTAACACACTCTTAAATAGTCAACAGTAAAAGTATACGTGATAAAAATCAACTAATCTACCATTATTTTATTTATAATCAACATAATACGATATATCTTTTTATTTCGATACAAAATTACATAAAATCACATAAAAAGCCCATCTCTATGTAGACGATGGACTTAGCAATCAATATTGTTATTTAGCTAAACGATATTTTTCAACATCGAAACCTTTCCACTCATAATAATCTAAAATCCCAGCATAAACTGCCTCAGCAGCAATTTGTCTTCCTGATTCAGTAGCTAATTTACCATTATCTATATCATTATCAATAAAGGCAAGCTCTGTTAAAACTGCTGGTACTGTATTATTATTTACTACATAAAGTGAGTGATTGTCTTTTATATTTCTATCTCTTGTATGTAGTGCTTCTACTACTCTATTTTGAATTTTCTTTGCTAACACTTCACTATCCTTTTCAATCTGTGTCTCTTCTCCACGCTTGGATTTTTTATAATAATACGTTTCCGTTCCATGACCATCATGATTTTCAGAAGAATTTGCATGAATGCTTACAAATATATCTGCATTGTTCTCTTGACCAAATTTCACTCGATTCGCAAGAGATTCATTTTTGTTACTTCCTGGATTTCCGTTCTCTTCACGTGTTAATAAAGCTTTTAAAGGTGTATTTTTTTCTAACAACTTCTGTAATCTTAAAGATGTATCAAACACGATTTTACTTTCCTCTACACCTTGCCCTGGATTCCCTGGATCAAATCCTCCATGACCAGGATCAATAATAACTACCTTTTCTACTAAAGGGTTACCTATTTTAAGAGAATCTGCCTTTTTTATAAATTGAGCTGCCTCTGCTTTAGTTAGAATTTTTTCGGGCTCCCATTTGTCACCAGTTCCAATAGAAATCCCTAATTCAACTAGAATGTTAGCTTTTGCTTTACCCCAACTTTTTTCTAGATCACTAAATTTAGTTGCTGGAGTACCATTTACTTTAGAATCTAATTTGTAAGCTTCTACAATAAGAGAGGCCATTGAAACTCGGTCAATTTTCCCAGTTGGATCGAATACGCCAGCTCCTTTCCCTTTTACAACGCCAGCTTTTTCTACAGCTGCGATGAATGGGGTATACCATTGGTTTTGAGAATCACCGAAAGATGGTTTAGCATTTTTATCGATTGGTAAGTTTAAGATTTGAGCCATCATTGTAGCTGCTTCTGCACGAGTGATTTCTTTTCCTGGCTCAAACATTCCTTTTTCGTTACCTGTAACTGCACCTTTCTCTACTAAATAGTAAATAGAGTCTTCTGCCCAATGTTTAGCTGGGACATCTGGAAATTTTTTCGTTTGCGCGAAACTACTAGATGAATAAGATAATATACTAGCTGCAATTACTCCTGCTGCGATTATTCTATTTTTCATAGAATATATTCCCCTCTCAAGTACGATGTATTTATGTAACAGACTAATTATAGTTCTGAAAATTAGTAATAGTCAATTGAAAATTGTATAATTTTGTATTATTATTGTATTTTTTGTCATACATAACTATAGTTAAAAACTATAAGATTTTATTAAGAGGAGAGATTCGTATGAGCAAGAACTGGAAAGATATAGAACACCGTATGTATACAATGTGTATGATTCAGCGGAATAACGAAGTATTGCTAATACAACGTCCCGATCATCTAGGCTTTCCTGGTTACATCGCTCCTGGCGGTAAAGTAGATTTTCCAGAAAGTATCGTTCAAGCTGCTAAACGAGAAGCAAAAGAAGAAACTGGATTACTTGTTTCAAATTTAACTTTTAAAGGATTAGATGAATACGTAAATCTGAAAGAAAATGTTCGATATATGGTATTTAACTATTGGACAGATTCATTTGAAGGTGAGCTTCTTATGAATCCTCCTGAAGGTGAATTATTATGGGTATCAATCGATACAGCACTAAATCTCCCTATGCAAGATTGGTTTAAAGAAAGATTTCCATTATTTTTTGAAAAAGGTACGTTTGAAATTCAACGTATTTGGGAAAATGACTTAGATAAACAAGTTGCTATGACTATTACCCATACGTAAAAAAGCTTGGAATCTCTCCAAGCTTTTCTTACTTCTCCTCTATTTTCTTAATCTCATAATCAATTTCTAAAAACTTAACTCCAAATATCCACATCTTATGGTTAGCTTCTAACATTTGACCTTTTCCCTCTTTAATAATAAAAGTCTCAGCTAACGGTAAACGGATTGTAAAGAAGCGAGTATGTATATAGATCCCCTCATCTCCCTTACCATTTCTTCTCAGCTTACTAGTAATAATTAAATTATTATTATCATTGCGTAATTTTAAAATCCCCGTCATATTCGAATATGGTAAAGGCAATGCGATATTCATATATGTATCGCTCTTATATGTATACATGGAATACAAGGCTAAAAAAATAGACTCCCCTGTTTCATTTTTTCTTAGCCAAGCCCTTACATTCTCCCTTCCATCCTTCTCATCCATTATCCCTATGATAGAGCCGTGCATCGTTTCCCACTTGCCGCCCATTCCTAAATGCATTTGTCCTACACGCTTACTCATTTTCTCATAGCAAAATGCAAACGGGCGGAACCAGCGAGTCCATTTAATATGCGATTGTAATTCATACTCTGTTGTATTTTCATAAAAACGAATAATACTTACAGGAATCTTGGCCCTATCAAATATCCCACTATGGAAATCATTCATTTTATCAACTAAACCTTTGTATTCCTTGCTATCTATTACATTTCTGTTATGTAAAAATGCTTCACCAACTGTCGCCTCTCCTCTTAATCTGCTCATTGGTTTCCCGTAATATTTATAGTTCGGAACACTCTTTTCAATCATCCAGCCGACAAATGCCGGCAACGCTACTCCAATTCCATTAACAACACCGTGAATCCAAACCATTTGGGCAATTGTAATCGTCATTACATGTTTCAAATTCCCATACGAATATATAAGTGAAAACATAATTGTTACCATGAGCGTACTAGACGATATGATTAGGAGGATTTTTGCACTGATAGCATTAAATTTCGCCCGCCAAACATAAATTCCATACCCATAAATCGCACATAAATATAGGAACACTGCAAAAAATTCAAATACCCTTGAGTACGTAATTCCAATCGCAACTGTCATCGGTGAAATGACTATAATAAACATAATTGCATCATATACTTTACTGCTCTTTTCTCTCTTCCGCCCTATTAAACCAGCTGATAATGGCAATAGAAATGCAGAGTAATGAAAATGTGCAGCGGTAAGCAAAATGATGTCAGAACTAAAGTGCATAATGGAGAGTTTTGCTACAGAAGCAAAAAACCAAAAACCACCTAAAAACAAATAAATAAACGCACTATCGATAGCTGTCTCTTCTAACGGTGTCCATCCTCTTTCTAGTAATCTATTTATACCAAATAACGCAACGATCCCCGTATATACAAACCAAATTATCGCAAAGATATATTGATTTGTTACGAAAGCTAACATTGCACAAATCGCTGCTATCGGATATAAAAACGATACAGATTTATAAAATAATACATACGATCCATTTCGTGCTCTTTTATCAATAATACAAAAAGACATCGGTATACATAACAAAATAGATAATAAAATAATTGCTTCAACTGGGTTTACATTTGACCACTCACATATTAGAAAAATAATATAACAAGCAAGCCCAACTATTATATTTTTCATATCATTTATTTCCTCTCCACAAATGTTCCCCTATATGAAAATAATGAACCAATTAACGGATTGCGTACTTGTACATGAATTCGAAAGCACTGTTTTGTTTCATCATAACTTTCTACAATGTTGGCCTCTCCGTATAAGAATCTAGGTAACGGGATTTTTCTTCTAAACATGTAAAACCATTGTTTCTTTGAAGAAATATGCATCGCCCCCATCTCATCAATATGAAAATTCAGTGTAGAAACAAGTATGTGTGGTTCACCAAAATAATCTACAATTTCATTTTCATCGAATTTCATTACCGCATTAAAATATCTTTTCTTATTACGAAAGTAAAAAGTACGATTCCATCGCACAAATTCATTTCCGTTTCCATCTCGCTCAGCGGTATTATGTATTGTAAATGGCACTTCCTTCCCCCGCTCAGAGAAAAACATTCGAAACTTCGATGCAATTTTTAATATCAATTTTACGAAAAAAGAACCTCCGTAAATTTCATCCATCTTTCCTTCTCCAGTAAAGCTATTTTCTTCTGTAATCTCATAACGTTTCTGTAATTTTGGATGAAGTTTTTTATAAGAATCCCCTAATAGTCTTTCATACATATTAGCCATACATTATCCCTTTCTCTTCCTCTTGCAATTTTTTGCACTTGGTAAATCAAAACTATTTATATAACCGACAATCGATACCCCCATTAGTAAAACGTTTAATGTAATTGGATTAAACGGCTCTGTAAAGCTTACGATATTCGTAAATCCTGCCACTATCGTTAAGGCTATTAACATAAAAATATGTAGTATAAATAATTTTTGTTTTGGAACTGGAAATAGCCATATGATACCAAAAATAATTTCTAACATCCCTATTACTTTAAGAATTGCAATACTATTTCCAGTTGAATCAATAATCGCAGAAAGCATCTTCATCTCTTCTGGATGACTGAAAATTATTTTTGGGAAGATCCCTTGATACATCCATACAAATGCAAATAAAAAACATACGAGCCAATATGTCATTGTTCTTCTAATTAGCAACCTAGGATGAAGCCCCTTTTCTAACCATAATTTTAAAGCATCAAAACTCCAAGCAGTCGCCCAGCCTAATAACGGCCGAAACATATAGAAATCTATTACATTCCCTATACGACCAAACCTCGTATCATAATCATATTGCGTCTCAAAATGAATGTGTTCTTTACGGGGTGTATACTTCCAATAACCACGCCCTATTTGAATAAGTGATAATTGATTTTCTGTCCAAAATTTTAAAGAAGAAATCCGTTCACCTGTTTCTTTTCTTATTTCACCTATCGATTCCCCTTCCCCAGCTATTTCAAGTCCAAATCCGATTTTTGTTTTATATAAAAATTTCTGTGGTTCTCCTTCTTTTTTCTCTAAATATGAAATTTCAGTAAAGCGGGCATCCCATTCTGTATGTATATGTGGTTCTTGCGTGTATTCCCATAATTTCTCCATTGTTGTGTTCATTTCTGTTGAAACATAAATAGGCTTTTTCCCTTTCATTCTTCCACCTCCAATGCACTATAATTTTAATGTACATGTAATAAATTTATTTTGCTACATTTTTCACAAACTCCCTCATAAAAAGATAGAATTTTTAAAATATATATAAAACACTTGATTCCTCGAAAAATTTAAATTATTATAAAACAAATGTTACCAACAACTTCATAAATCAAACACTCTCGCCTAAAACGTGAGATAGAGGTTGCGATACTTATGAGTATTCTAATGGAGACACAGAGATGTCTATGAAATTAGATGAAAGGAAGTATTGCCGAAATCGATATATTTCTCTGTATGTATCGATTGGGGCTGTTTTCGAATAGAAACAGAACTGTCATATGTACAGACGTGTACGTATGAAGAGCTATCTACAAAAAAGAGATATCATTTTTATGGTATTCCTTTTTTGGCGGTTTTTTTATTAGCTCCGTTTTCTGTTTCCCTTTTCCTGTAACAGCACCATCCTCACTTATTTGAGATGGTGTTTTTTGTTTTTCTCTGGTAACTACAGGAATATTGGGATTTATATATGTCCTAATCTATTCTTAAAAATGGATGAAAGAAGGAATTCGTAATGGAAACGATTGTACAAAAATTTGGTGGCACTTCTGTCGGAAGCGTTGAACGCATTCAACATGTAGCAAATTTAATTATTGAAGAATATGAACGAGGACATAGTATCGTCTCTGTCGTTTCAGCAATGGGGAAAAGTACAGACGAACTTGTAGCACTTGCTAACGCGATTACAGAAAATCCGAGTAAACGCGAAATGGATATGCTTCTATCAACAGGAGAGCAAGTCACTATTTCATTATTAACAATGGCATTACAAGCAAAAGGTTATAACGCGATTTCATTAACAGGATGGCAAGCTGGTATTACGACAGAATCTGTACATAATAGTGCACGGATTACTGACATTCATACAGATCGAATTCAATCTTATCTTGCTGAAGGTACGATTGTTATCGTAGCTGGCTTCCAAGGCGTTAGTGAAAACCATGAAATTACAACGCTTGGACGCGGTGGTTCTGATACAACTGCTGTTGCATTAGCTGCTGCACTGAACGCAAAAAAATGTGATATTTACACAGATGTGACTGGCGTATATACGACGGATCCACGAGTTGTAAAAGATGCTTATAAATTAGATGAAATTTCTTATGACGAAATGTTAGAACTTGCAAATCTCGGTGCTGGTGTATTACACCCACGTGCTGTTGAGTTTGCTAAAAATCATAATGTCATTTTAGAAGTTCGCTCAAGTATGGAACAAGAAAATGGAACAATTGTAAAAGGAGAATGTACCATGGAACAACAATCAATCGTTAAAGGTATTGCATTTGAAGATAATATTACACGTATCACATTGAAAGGATTGGAACAAGGCTCGCTTTCAACAGTTTTCTCTACATTAGCAGCGGCACATATTAATGTAGATATCATCATTCAAAGTATTACAAATGAAGGAACTGTTCATCTCTCCTTCTCCATCCATTCTAATGATTTAAGAGAAACATTAGAAGTATTGGAACAAAATCAAGAGGCACTTCACTATGAATCAGTAGAATATGAAAATCATTTAGCAAAAGTATCAATTGTAGGATCTGGTATGGTCTCTAATCCAGGTGTTGCTGCGAATATGTTCACTACTTTAAAAGAAGAAGATATTCATATTAAAATGGTAAGTACATCAGAAATTAAAGTGTCTGTCGTTATTGACCGCCTTCATTTAGTAACAGGTGTCGAGGCGCTGCATCAATCATTTATGGCGAAAATTGAGCCTTTAGTGCAGATGAGCTAATTTCTACTAGTAAAACTTAAAACAAATTATATGAATCTACTTCCTTCCTATATAAATAGAAAGCTATTTGCATATAGAGTAATAAGAAATGTATTTATCATTTAAATAATACACTTCATTCTATACAACGATCGGGCCCTTTAAGAGCATACAGCGTAGAAACATTTTTCGGGGAAGTCGCGGTATTGTTTGTTAACAAGATACTATATAGCACAATTAAAAATAGCTTGTCACATTTCCCTATACTGTGACAAGCTATTTTTTGTTTGGAAGGAGTTTATAACTTTTTAATAGTATAATTATGTAGATGGTTAGATCATACACTTTTACATATAAGGAGATAAAGACAATGACAAACAACAAATTACTCAGAATGGATAATGTCAGCATCGTTGTAGAATCCCTTGATCATGCAATCTCTTTCTTCGAGGAGATTGGTTTGAAACTCGAAGGGCGCGCCACTGTCGAAGGTGAATGGGCCGGTCGCGTAACCGGCCTCGGTTCTCAGTGCGTAGAGATTGCTATGATGGTAACTCCAGATGGCCATAGCCGAATTGAACTTTCGCGATTTCTTACCCCGCCCGCTATAGCAGATCACCGGGCAGCTCCTGTCAATGCCCTCGGTTATTTGCGCGTCATGTTCACCGTTGAAGACATTGACGAAATGGTATCTAGGCTTACTACTAAGCATGGTGCTCAGCTCGTTGGCGAAGTAGTTCAATACGAGAACTCTTACCGTCTCTGCTACATTCGTGGAACTGAAGGCATTTTAATCGGTTTAGCGGAAGAACTCGGTAATAAATAATTAATGTTTTATTAGAAGTCTTTACTAAAGTAAAAATATTTGAAAGAACTTTACACTTAATAAAACTTAGATTTTGAACCCCGTCCTAGCTTTAGAACGGGGTTATACTTGTTTGAGCTTTTTAACATACTATTAACATCCTAAAATTATTATAAGGCAATTTATTTTCTTGTTATACTCTTTCCTAGGAAATATAACTTACTCTTCTCACTTTTTATCATATATATCTTTTCTTTCAAAAAACGATCTGAACTCATTCAAAATAACTTTCTTCACATCCGAATAAAAAACCATCATGAATAGTGCAATTACTAATACAACCACCTGTATTTTTTCATAATCAATGAACGCACTCATAATTAGTAAACCAAATCCAATATAAAAACCAAAATCGTTCTCCTTCTCAAAATCCTCATCTTCTTCATCAATATGTATTTTTTCTTTAATGTTTTGATTCCCTTTTATTAACTCATCGAGCGTAACATTGTACATTTCGCTCAATAAAATCAAATTATCAATATCAGGACAACTTTTATCATTCTCCCACTTACCCCGCTTTAACAGGCAGTAAATCTCATCAAAGCTTTTAAACATAATCAAGGCAGCCAGATGCGATTAACTGCCTATAAAAGCCCGATTGGTTCAACTAATAATCAGTAGGATAAATCGCCCACTGATTAAAGTTTCACTTTATATACCGCTTGTCTCGTCACACCAATCTTTTTAGCAACATCCTCTTGTGAAAATCCCTTTGACTCTCGTAATTTTTTTAACTGTTCTCCTAAGCTCATAACGTCCCCTCCTTTAACAAATTATTACATACAAGGAGATAAAAAAGAAAGAAACCATTAGTAAAACTCACTGTAAACCATTCGTTTACACAGTAAAAAAGAGAGAATAGCTCTATATTTAAGCTATTCTCTCTCTTCTATTAAAATAGATGAATGTTTTCTTTCTTGCAAGCTTCACGTAAATCGTCAGGCCATACAGAAGATTGAACTTCACCAATATGTGCTTTACGTAAGAAGTACATGCACATTCTTGATTGTCCGATACCACCACCAATTGTTAATGGTAGTACGTCTTCTAAAATACCTTTATGGAAATCGTACTCACGTTTATAGTCTTCACCTGTTTTCGTTAACTGCTCATCAAGTGATTTACTATCAACACGAATTCCCATTGATGATAATTCAAATGAAGATTGTAGTACTGGGTGCCAGAATAAAATATCACCGTTTAATTTCCAATCATCATAATCAGCTGCGCGTCCATCATGCTTTTCACCTGAACGAAGTGCATCACCAATTCCGATAATGAAGACTGCACCGTGTTCTTTTGCAATTGCATGTTCACGATCTTTCGGTGTTAATTCTGGATATTTATCTTCTAGTTCTTGAGAAGTAACGAATACAATTTCTTCTGGTAAATACTTCCCAAGGAACGGATACTTTTCAAATAAGTGGTCTTCTAAATCTTTGAATATTCCATAAATTGTTAGTACTGTTTTTTGTAAATAATCTACAGTACGCCATTCTTTTTGAACGATTTTTTCCCAATCCCATTGGTCAACGTAAATAGAATGTGTTGCATCAAGTTCTTCATCACGACGGATCGCGTTCATGTTTGTATATAAACCTTCACCAGCTTCATATCCATATTCATGCAGTGCAAATCGTTTCCACTTCGCTAGTGAGTGCACAATTTCTAATTCTTCTCCTGAGTGTAACATATCAAATTCAATTGGACGTTCTACACCGTTTAGGTGATCGTTTAATCCTGATTTTTTCGTTACGAATAATGGTGCAGATACACGGAATAATTCAAGTCGTTTTGCTAATTGATCCTCGAAAAATGTTTTAACTTCCTTAATTGCGATTTGAGTCTCTCTTACTGTCATTAATGATTGATACATGGTGGTTTCCTCCTAAAATGTTTGGATGTTGTGAAAAGAAGCCAACAAAAAAAGCCCTTCTTTCCCAAAAAACTGGGACGAAAGGCTTTGGTTCCGCGGTACCACCCAAATTAGCAACAGAGGTTGCTCACTTATACAATACGGAGATGAAATATCTCGATACTGTTCTTCTTGTAACGGCGAAGTTCCCGGCTAAGTCTACTTTCCTATCAAGGATTTCGGTTAGCAACTCCAGGAGGTTCTTCATAATAGGCTTCGTATCAGGCTCACACCATCCCTGACTCGCTTAGACTACGTCCTACTACTACTCGTCCTTTCATAGTCGTTTTGTTGTCACATCTCTGAAACATTTTATTAATGATTATTCTATACAAAAAATAAAGAAAGTCAACAAAAAGTTTTAAAATATTTTTCAATTCTTTATTTTACGGCTTTATTGATTGTTTCCAATATACCTTCTTTACTTCTTTTGTCTGGGCATTCCAAAAAACGTTTCACTAACAGAAACTAACATATATACAACAATTAATGTAATCGTCCGAAATATAGAATCCGCAGTATTTCGTATTATTTTCATTTTCTTTGTAATTCCTTTCAGTTTACTTGCAAATTCATGATATACTATAGCATTCAAGCAGTTTGTTTTTACTTAAAACAAACATAGTCATTTATAAAGAGTATTTTCTAAATCATTGACTATTATCAAATAAGATTTTTATATAACGGAGTGATCATATGAGTAAAACGAAAGCAAAACCGAAAAAAGGTGTAGGACAAGGTACAGGAAGTAAAGGATGGAACCGTTGGCAATCAAGCGCAAAGAAAAAGAAAGCTGCAAAACCATACAAAAGTAAAGGTACAAAGAAATAACATTTAGTTTCTTTACTTTGTACAAAACAAAATATAATTATTACAACGAAAAAGCTATGCCCTCATATATTTGAAGGCATAGCTTTCTTTCTTAGATCATTAAAATATCTCGAATTTCTTCTTCCGTGATGGATGATAATTTCTCTTCTCCCGGCTCAATCACTTCAGCAATTAAATTTTTCTTACTCTCTTGCAGTTCATGCATTTTTTCCTCGATTGTTCCGTGAGCCACTAACTTAATAACTTGTACCGTATTTTTCTGTCCCATCCGATATGCCCGATCTGCTGCTTGTTGTTCAACAGCTGGATTCCACCATAAATCGTATAATATAACCGTATCGGCACCCGTTAAGTTAAGTCCCGTACCACCAGCTTTTAAAGAAATGAGAAATAGGTCCCCTTCCCCTTCGTTAAATCGATTACATAGCTCTACACGTTCTTGCGAAGGTGTATTTCCGTCTAAATAAAAGTATGGAATCGCTTGACGATTTAATTCACGACCAATAATAGACAGCATCTTTGTAAATTGAGAAAAGATTAAAATTCTCTTACCAGTACTTCTACATTCCTCTAGTATGTCTAACAGTTGCTCAAATTTAGCTGAACTCCCTTTATAATCATCAACGAATAAAGCGGGATGACAGCAAATTTGTCTCAATCTCGTTAAGCCAGCTAAAATTCTAATTTTATTTTTACGTAACGTGTCTTTGTCTAAATGTTTTAACGTTTCTTCTCTTAATTTCGCTAAATAAGCAGCATATAGTCTCTTTTGGTCTGGTAATAACTCCGATGACTGTAAGTGCTCTATTTTATCTGGCAGCTCCTGTAATACATCTTCTTTTAATCGTCTTAATACGAACGGTTTTACGCGCTTCGCTATATCTTCACGCCTTAAATCACCGAACTCTTTTCTTCCTGGTAATAATTCTGGAAATACAACGTGGAAAATAGACCATAGCTCTTCTAATGAATTTTCTACAGGCGTTCCTGTTAGTCCGAAACGATATTCAGCTTGAATTGTTTTCACTGCTCTTGCAGTTTGCGTTGTCGGATTTTTAAACGCCTGTGCTTCATCAAGAAATAGCGTATGAAACGGCCTCGCATACGACCTTATATCTCTTCTTAGTAATGGATATGACGTAATTACGACATCAAATTCTGCTACATCTTTTAAAATTTTTCGCCGTTCTGTCTGATTTCCATCTGCAATAACTGCTCTAATATGTGGAGCGAATTTTTTCAATTCACTAAACCAATTATAGATAAGCGAGGACGGTGAAACGACTAATATAGGCAGCTTCTTCTCTCGAATTTCAGGCAAAACAGAATCTATATAAGCAATACTTTGCAGCGTTTTTCCAAGTCCCATATCGTCTGCTAAAATACCGCCAAAACGGTAATAGGCGAGTGTCTTCATCCATTCGAACCCGTATACTTGATACTCTCTCATTACAGCATGTAAAGTTTGTGGCACTGTAAATTTTAATTTTTTCGGGTTTTGAATGCTTTCAACTAAATCTTGAACAGACTCATCTAAACTTAAAACATTACCTTCATGAAGTCCGTTCATCCATTTTACACTCCGAATAAGCGGAACATTCACTTCTTCCCCATGTAAAAATTCTTTTCGAATACCTGATTCTTTTACAAACTGATTAATTTCATTAAACTCTTTACTCTCTAGTGATAATAAAGAACCATTCGCTAATCGGTAATATTTACGTTTCTCCTCAAGAGCCGCTAATACACCTTTAATTTCAGCTTCCGGTATTCCTTTTATATCAAAACGAAATGACAACCAATCAATTCTTTCTTTCCTTCTCACTCTAATAAGTGGCGCTGTATCCCCTTTATGAATTCGTAATTTGATTGCTGTTGTCGCGTAAATATCAACTAAACCTTTTAACGTTGGAACGATGTGATATAAAAAGTTATACTCAGCTTCTTCATTATGCATAAAGTAACCGCCTTCTGTTTTCGCAAAGGCACTTTCACTCATAATGTCTAAAATTTCTTTTTCCTTTTTCTCATCACGATTAAAAACAGAAGGTTGCCCGTCTTCTTCTAGTGGATTAATCACGACGTTTCCATAATGAAATTCAAGACCTGCTAGCAAACGATTTTTCACACGATCTAAATATAGCTTTGCTTTTAACGATGGCGTTTCAACACGATCGGATATGACTTCATCAATGCGCACTGTTCCAAGTTTCATTAATCCAGGCACAACTTTCGCTACGAAATGTTCCATCTTATTTTCAGGAATATAAAACTGATTGCTATTTGAGCGACTCATCATCTTTTGCAATTCAATAAGTCGCATACAATCTTCCATAGATAAATGATATAATTTCCCATCGTAAAGAGCGTTGTTATACATCTCCAAAACTCGAACACGATTTAGACCGTCTATATGAAGGGTAAACCCGCCATTATTCCCTTTCGTAAACTCAAAATGTAATGGCAATAACCCTTTTGAAATGTGTAATCCCTGAAACAGTTGCTCATTTTGTTTCAGCTTTACATACTCGGCTCTAGAAAGTGCAGAGAGCATATCATTCCAAGAAGCTGGCGGTATAAATATCATGCTTTTATCTTGTTTCGCATGTACTTCTAGTGCATCTTCATACATTTTTTCGTTATGATATATTTTAATGAGTTGTTGTATAATCGCGTCTGTTTCTTGTTTAAAACTGTGTACATCTGGCGTATATGTAAATTCATTGGAACAATGAAAAGTCTCTCTCTTCTCCACTTTAGAAAGAAATTCTCTAATATGATTTATAAAATATGTTTTGGCTAGTTTTAACTGAATTCCAAGAAGAGCCCCACCGCTTTTCGTCGCTACCGGTGAACATATAAACGCAACATCTAATATTTCACGTGTATCAAACCGATGTTGTTTACTTTTTGGCCTTAGTGGTTTATCTGCAAACAACTGAAACATCCCGTTTGTTAATTGATCATTTCTGCTACTAATAGAGCCCATTCCACCCGTTTGCTGGTTATAATTTATTTGTATCAATACAGCTGCTACATGTTGACAGTACGTTTGGAAAGACGCTAACGAAGGACAACTACATCTCGCAACAACATCACCTTTCTTAGCTTTTTCTACCGTAACATGAAAATCCTCGTTCCCTTTTACCGTCGCCTCACAAATTTCTTTCGTTTCATCATAGTAATTCACGATTACTTTATTTGATTTATAATAAGCTTCGCCTCTTTTATATGAGGTTTCTCCACATACTTCTTTAATAATCGATTTATTTAATGTAAAACTCATTGTTTTGACACTTCCTTAATGTAAAACCATTTTCTCTTACTTAACATTTTACATGCTTCACGAGAAAATATAAAATGTTGATTTAACAAAAAAAGATGCTTATTTATAAGCACCTTTTCACTCTATCTCCATCAGTCGTTTCGCCTCAAAATACAACACTTGAATAAATTTTTTCGTATTAATTCGTATATGGCCAGAAGTCGCTACCCCATCCTTTGTCATTTCTGTCATCCGTTTTCTAACCACAGTGAAATCAAAAAACTTCGGAGCATAACTTTCAAATTTCGGATTTGAAAAGTCTGTTAGTCCAAGAGAAGCTAAATGGTTTAATGATTGATAAATTGCTCTTCTTACACGTTGTTCAGATGCTTTTCTCTCCTTCTCTATATCTGCATCTGAAGCTAGTTCCCCTAATTTTTTTACTGTTATTTGGTGAAAGATATCTTTTAAAGCAGGAAATCCAAACTCAAATGTTTGCGCCTTTTCTTGTCCATTTAAATATTCTAGCATACTAAGTAAATCTTTACTTCCGTTCTCTCCCGCAATACCGAGTTCTGATAGTAAGAAGCGTCCTGAATCTGATATCTTTTTCCCTTCTTGCACTGTTTCACTACGCATTTGCGGCTTTTCCCACTGAAACACATTATTCAATGATTTTTGAATGTCATATATAGAACGTTCCAAACGAATACGTTCTATCACTTTTCGTACAACAGATACTACTTCTATTTTGTTTAGTGGTTTTGTAATATAATATTCCACACCAAGTGTATATGCCTCACCAATGAGCTGTTTCGATTCAACTTGGGAAATCATAATAATTTTCCCAGTAAATGAAGATGCTATATGACGAACTGTTTCAATGCCGTCTCTCATCGGCATTAGTAAATCAATAAATAAAATGTCCACTTTTTTATAATTTAACTGTTCTGCTTCAATAAACGCTCCATCTTCCGATTCTCCAATTACTTCCCCAAGATCGCCATCCTCAATAATTTGCGAAAGCATCGAACGGAAAACTTCATCATCATCTACAATATAATAAAACAAACCTATTCCCCTTCCCGCTTTAAACTGCACTCCGGTAAACAAACGATAAACTTACACCCGTTCCCATTTTCATTGTCTTCTAACCTCACTTCTCCGCCGAGCTCTGTTACCATTTCATCTATGTAAGAAAGTCCAATACCTGTGGACGGTGTTCCTGTTTGATCATACTTTGAAGTAAACCCGGGCTTAAATACTAATTTCTTATACTTTTGCGTTATACCTGGGCCATCGTCAATCACTTCAAAGATTACATTTTTTTCTCGTTTATATAACTTAATACGAATGAGACCTCTATCTTCAATTGCTTCAACTGCATTCGCAACTAAGTTATTAAAAATTGATAGCACTGTATACACGTGATATGCAGCGTGTTCACCTTCTATATGTTTAGAAAAACGTATATCTTTCTCTAACATTTCAGCATACTTTTCATTTATTCTTACAATCATTTCTGTAAGCTCATGACCTTCTACATACTCAGCCACATTTTTATCTAATAACAGTTTAGATAATCCTGCAAAAATCCTTTGATTATCCTTTTTTATTTCGTGCACTTCTCCTGCTATTTTCAATGCTGTTTTACTGCTGGAATCATCATTCGCTTGTAAATTCCGATATAATTGATACGCTTCTTGTGTAATTAATTCTGCATTTTGTAACGTTTTTTTCAAATGAACAGATTCTACATATAAATTTGAAAGGTGCATGAACATTTTTTCATTTTCTTTTCGAACTTGTGATTCTTTTAATTTCGTTTCATATAAATTCATCATATTTAAAAAGCCAAGTGCAAAGAAGCTACGGAAAATAGCAATAATGATGAGTTTATTTACTTCAGAAATTGTTATTGTTGTACCTAGTACTAACATGTGATAAAACGCAAGTTCCGACATACTTGCAACAATTTCAATTGAAATTCCAAGGCACCCAATAACAATTGGCTTCTGATGAAACTTATTCACCCTACAAAGTGAAAAAAGACTTCCATAAATAAAATAATAAAAGAACACAGGATAACGCAAATAAAATGATTCTGTCATATGAAATGAGCCTTGCATGACCCAGTCAAGGCATACTCGGAATAAGACTACACATATACCGACAAGAATACCCGCAGCAGCTGCTGGTATTCTTCTTAAAAATAGTAATAAAAAGAAGAATAACGGCGTCCCAAAGCTAACACGAAACGTATCATTAAAAGGATGAAAATTAAGCTCTCCAGCAATCGGAACAACAACCATTAATATAATTAAAAGAGATATATCTTTCTTCCATAATTGATTCCAATTCAAAGGTGCCACTTCCTATATTCTTTTTTCAGTAATAAAAGTGAAAGCCCGCTTATATTTATAAACGGGCTTTATTTCTATATTCTAACCTTTTCTACCGCTTTTATTTGGCGATACTCAGGCTCCCAGATTGCTTCTTTCACTGCAATCTTGATATCGTTATCACTTAAGTTCTCTCTCGCAACACCTTCTGCAACAGCAACTTTCGCTACTTCAATTGCTACCATTTCCGAGATATTACGTAACTCTTCAACTTCTGGTAAAATAGGTGCTCCTGGCTGACTTGTATCTACCATGCTCGCAACCGCTTCAGCTGCTGCTGCAAACATGCCATCCGTCATGACGCTTGCACGTACGACAATTGTTCCAAGACCAAGACCTGGGAAAATAAGTGCGTTATTTGATTGTCCAATCACATACGTTACACCGTTGTATGTAACTGGTTCAAATGGACTTCCTGTTGCAACTAACGCTCTTCCTTCTGTCCACTCGATTAAATCGGCTGGTTTTGCTTCAGCAAGTGGCGTCGGATTCGACATTGGTAAAATGATTGGTCTTTCTACGTGAGAAGCCATTTCTTTAATAATTTCTTCTTTAAATGCACCAGCAACAGTTGATGTACCAATTAAAATTGTCGGTTTCACATGTTTCACAACTTCAGCAAGTCCAATCACACCATTTTGTTTCCACTCACTTACTTCCGCTTCTTTTCTTGCATACGGAATTTGGAAATCAAGAAGATCTTCCATATTATCTGTAACTAATCCGTTACGATCAATACACCAGAAACGCTTATATGATTCTTCTTCTGATACGCCTACGCGGACCATCGCATCTCTAACTTGATCTGCGATACCGATTCCAGCCGTACCAGCACCAAACACAACAACGCGGTGTTCACTTAGCGGTACACCAGAAGCTTTTACTGCCGATAATACAGCCGCAAGCGAAACTGCACCTGTACCTTGAATATCATCATTAAACGTACAAATATCATGACGATATTTATCTAAAATTTTTCGTGCATTTCGAGAACTGAAGTCTTCCCAATGTAAAAGTGCTTTCGGGAATTGCTTATTTACCGCTTGTACAAATGTATCAATAAATTCATCGTAAGCTTCACCTGTTATACGAGGGTGACGATTTCCAATATAAAATGGATTGTCTAATAATTCTTCACGATTTGTACCTACATCTAAAATTACCGGTAATACGCGGCTAGGATCGATTCCAACTGCGGCTGTATAAACAGCTAATTTTCCAATTGCGATGTTAATACCACCAACGCCCCAGTCACCAATTCCTAATATACCTTCTCCATCTGTTACAACGACTAAATCAATATTTTCTGCTGTTGCACCAATATTGGCAAACGCTTCTTCAATACCTGACGGATCGTTAATTGATAAATACACACCACGTGGTTTACGATATTCATGACTATATCTTTGAATCGCTACACCAACAGTAGGTGTATATACGATTGGTAACATTTCGCGTAAATGATCTGTTAAAATACGATAAAATAATACTTCATTTCGATCATGTAACGCTGTTAAGTATACATTCTTTAATAAATCATCCGGCTGAGAACAAAATTGTTCGTATGCTCGGCGCGCTTGTTCTTCCAATGTTAAAACTGCTGGCGGTAATAACCCTTTTAAACCTAATTCTTCTCTTTCTTCTTGCGTGAAAGCGACCCCTTTATTTAAAAGTGGTGTTGATAATACTTCTACTCCTCTTAATGTCGTTTCTAATGAACCATTAGAAGCTACTGTAAACTTGCTCATAACATCCCTACCTCTATTCATATATAGCATTTCTATATTGTAAACAAAAAAGAGGGGCTTGTCCCCCCTCTTCTTTTAATTTTTCTTTAAAAGAGTTGCTCCTGCAATCCCTGGGTGCGTCATTTCGAATGGATCTAGAATTAACTCTAAATCTTCTTGTGACAATACACCATTTTTCACACAAAGTTCTCGAACGGATTGCCCTGTCGCGATTGCTTCTTTCGCAACGCGAGCTGCTGCTTCATAACCGATATGAGGGTTTACGGCTGTAATAATTCCTACACTCTTCTCAACATACTCTTTTAAGCGATCTTCATTCGCTTCAATTCCTTTTAAGCAATTATCTGTAAAGGCACGGAAACCGTTATTCATAATGCTAATTGATTGTAGTAAGTTGAAAACAAGTACTGGTTCCATCACGTTTAATTCTAATTGACCTGCTTCTGAAGCAAGACAAATTGTATGGTCGTTACCAATTACTTGGAATGCAATTTGATTAATTACTTCTGGCATAACAGGGTTTACTTTCCCTGGCATAATAGATGAACCTGGTTGACGAGCCGGTAACATAATTTCTGCTAAACCAACACGTGGACCTGATGCCATTAAGCGAAGGTCATTCGCAATTTTAGACATATTCATCATACATACTTTAAGTGCTGCAGATACTTCTGTGTATGCATCCGTATTTTGCGTTGCATCTACTAAGTCTTCTGCACCAACTAGTGGTAGTTCACTAATTGCAGCTAAATGTTTTACAACTGCTTCAATATATTCTGGGTCTGCATTTAAGCCTGTACCAACTGCAGTTGCTCCCATGTTCACTTCATATAAGTGTTGACGTGATTGCTGAATTCGTTTCATATCACGTTCAAGTACACGAGAGTACGCTTTAAATTCTTGTCCAAGACGAATTGGCACAGCGTCTTGTAAATGCGTACGACCCATTTTAATCACATGATCGAACTGTTCTGCTTTTAATTCAAATACATCGTGCATATAACCCATCGTTTGTAATAAACCTTCTAATGCGTTTAATGTTGCGATATGAATCGCTGTTGGGAATGCATCGTTTGTTGATTGCGCCATGTTTACATGACTATTTGGACTAATATAATGATAGTCTCCCTTTTCCATTCCTAATAATTCAAGCGCACGATTGGCAATGACTTCATTTGCATTCATGTTCATTGAAGTACCTGCTCCGCCTTGGATTGGATCTACGATAAAATGATCATGCCATTTTCCATCGAGAATTTCTTGAGCAGCTTCTGCGATCGCGCCGCCCTTGTTCAATTCCAATCTTCCTACATCTGTATTGGCAAGCGCTGCAGCTTTTTTTACAATTGCGAACGCTTTAATTAAACCTTCATGGATTTTGTATCCTGTAATTGGGAAGTTTTCAACTGCACGCATTGTTTGTACGCCGTAGTATGCATAGTTTGGTACTTCTTTTTCACCTAAAAAGTCTTTTTCAATTCGAACACCATTTTTAACTTCAGTTAATGTTGCCATGATTATTCACTCCTTAACGATTTCTTATGCTGCTTTTGTTTCTTTGACTGTTTCTACATATTGTTTTGCTTTCTCATTATCGAATTCGCCTTCCCACTTCGACATAACAATGGCCGCTAATGCATTTCCTAATACATTGACAGATGAGCGAATCATATCTAAAATGCGGTCAATTCCCGCAATTAATGCGATACCTTCTAGTGGTAACCCCATTGAACCTAACGTTGCCAATACAACAACGAACGATGCACCTGGAACTCCCGCCATACCTTTGGATGTTAACATGAGAACGAATAATAACGTTATTTGCTCTGTCAGTGACATGTGCACACCGTACATTTGTGCAACAAATAATGCCGCTAACGCTTGATAAATAGCCGATCCAGTCAAGTTAAATGTATAACCTGTCGGAATTACGAAAGAGGCAACTGCCTTTGGACAACCGAACTCTTCCATTTTTCTCATTATATTAGGTAAAACAGCTTCTGAACTTGCTGTCGTAAATGAAAGAATAAGTTCTTCTTTTAAAATTTTCATTAATGTAAAAATGTTTACGCCAACCATTCTTGCATTAATACCTAATACAATCACAACGAATAGTATAACAGTTACGTATACAGCTAGCACTAGTTTTCCTAAAGGAAGTAGTGTTGCTACACCAAATTTTGCAACCGTAACCGCAATTAATGCGAATACACCAAATGGTGCAAATTTCATAACTTGATTTGTAACCCAAAACATCGCTTCGAGTACACCTTCAAAGAAGTTAAAGACAGGCTTTCCTTTTTCCCCAATTGCCGCAACTCCTAAGCCGAATAGTACTGAGAAGAATATAATCGGTAATAGGTCACCTTGTGCAATCGATTCAAATACGTTTTTCGGTACAATGTGAACAATTGTATCAGCAAAACCTTTCTTCTCTGTTGCATCTGCAGTTTGTTTATAAGAAGAAATATCACTTTGCTGTAAATTACTCATATCAACGCCAGTACCCGGTTGGAATATATTCGC
This sequence comes from Bacillus sp. FDAARGOS_527, assembly GCF_003812125.1. Lineage (NCBI taxonomy): Bacteria > Bacillati > Bacillota > Bacilli > Caryophanales > Bacillaceae > Bacillus > Bacillus sp. FDAARGOS_527. Next base: position 998,329 of record NZ_CP033795.1, on the reverse strand, counting down.
TGCAAGTAATCCCATCAAAATAGCAATCGTCGTAATAATTTCGAAATAAAGAATTGTCTTACCGCCTAGTTTCCCAAGCTTTTTCATATCTCCTACACCAGCTACTGCAACAATTAATGCTGAAATAACAATTGGTACTACAATCATTTTAATTAAGTGAATAAATATATCCCCAATTGGTGTGATATAAGAAATCGCCGTTTTATTGCCATAAAAGACTGCCCCTACTACAATCCCTAAAACAAGCGCGACAAAAATTTGTGTTGCCAATCCGAATTTTTTCATTTATGTTCATCCCCTTCATGCGAACGCTTTCAATTTGAATTTATAAAAGCTACTCACACATCTTATAAGCGAACCTACAAAATCATACAAAAACCTACAAGTTCGTCACAAAAAATTCAAATATTTTTCTTCTTTTTTTCATTGACACCATTTTGTTAAAAAACGATAAAATAAACTTGATAAGTAGTCAGATTGTTTCGTATAATCAAAAAGATATATACTTACAACAAATCAAAATGAAAAGGAGTGGATGATATGAAAAACTATACAAAACAATTCGTCTTATCTTCTTCTTTTCTTTTTCATTTTCTTAAAAAGGAACAAAGGCATTCGCCTTTGTTCCTTTTTTATTGCGATCTATATAGGGGGAATTGTTATGAGACCATATAAACGTGTCTTAATTAAATTAAGCGGCGGTGCACTTGCCGATCAAACTGGAAATAGCTTTAACTCCAAACGATTAGAACATATCGCAAACGAAATTTTATCCATTGTTGATTTAGGTATCGAAGTATCCATCGTCATCGGTGGCGGTAACATTTTTAGAGGTCATCTAGCTGAAGAATGGGGAATCGATCGTGTAGAAGCTGACAATATCGGGACGTTAGGTACAATCATTAACAGCTTAATGCTCCGCGGCGTTTTAACAAGTAAAACAAATAAAGAAGTGCGCGTTATGACTTCCATCCCGTTTAATGCTGTAGCTGAACCATACATTCGCTTGCGTGCAGTCCACCATTTAGATAACGGGTATATCGTTATTTTTGGAGGTGGTAACGGGCAACCATTCGTTACGACAGATTATCCAAGTGTTCAAAGGGCCATTGAAATGAATAGTGACGCAATATTAGTCGCAAAACAAGGAGTAGATGGCGTCTTTACTAGTGATCCAAAACATAATAAAGCAGCAAAAATGTACAAAAAACTAAACTATAACGATATAGTTAGGCAAAACATACAAGTAATGGATCAAGCCGCTTTATTGCTTGCCCGTGATTATAATTTACCAGCACACGTCTTTAACTTTGATGAGCCTGGAGTAATGAAAAGAATTTGCTTAGGTGAACATGTGGGGACGTTAATTAATGATGATGCTTCATTGCTTGTGCATGAAAAATAATTATTAATCATAAAAAAGGGGGTCTATAAAAGGCCCCTTTTTCATTAAAATTTACAAATAAAAATCAATCAATCCCGCAATTTTCTCTTTACAGCGCTCCCAGAATGATAACTTTTCAAAAAATTCTTTCGTCATCTCTTTTGAATCATGAAAATCCTCCGTTAACGCCTCATTAACTTGCCCTACAATTGAACCACCATGAATATACAAATTCATTTCATCATTTATATTGAAACTTCGCGAAGTAAAATTTGTCGTACCAATAACAGTTAGTTCATTATCAATAAGCATTAATTTGCCATGGAACATTCCTTTTTTATAACCATATACTTTAATTCCATTATTAACAGCTTGACGAATATAAGGATATGCTGCCTCTTTAATAAGAGGGATATCTGGTTTATATGACCAAAGTATTTTTACTGTAACACCACGTTTTTGTGCCGCGATTAAAGCGTTCATTAACTCTTTATTTTTCGCTATAAAATACGGGGTCGTAATGACAACCGAATGCCTCGCTTCGTTTATTAACTTCACATATTTTTCAGCAACGTAATGTCCATTGTAACTCACCATCGTATGTAACGTGTTCCCTTTACTAGCTTTATTCGTACTTCTCTTTATATGTTCTTTCGTATCTCGTTTCCAATCTAAAACGAATTGTTCTTCTAAATCTTTTGCTCCTTCACCTTTAAGTCGCACATGATAATCACGCCAATATCCAAAATGCTTATCTTTACCTAAATACTCATCTCCTATATTAAAACCACCTGTATAGCCAATCTCCCCATCAATTGTCGTAATACGGCGATGATTACGATGGTGAAGTGAATAAAATCCGAATGGCAATTCAGGTTTTCTACTATACGTAAAATGCACACCACTTTCCCGCAATTCATTTATCATCTTTCCTTCAAATGATAAATCATTAATGCGATCAACTGATAAATAGACGTTTACTCCTTCTTTTGCCTTCTCTTTTAATAAACTTAAAAAAGTATGGCTACTTTTATCATCCGACAAAATAAAAAAATATGTATAAATAGATTGCTTCGCTTCTCTTATATCAGCAAATAGCTGTTTATAAAACGACTTCCCTTCTACATATAATTGAAAATCACTATAGTGAGGGGCATACTCTGTCGGCATATTTTTGCCAGCTTCCATTTTCCTTCCTAAGGTAACGTCAATATGCATCCAAATTAAAATAAAAACGAAAATAGCAATAATAATAGAAGTAACTCGCAATATTTTTTTAATCATTTTAATTTCCTTCCGCTCGTTTTCTTTCCTCCTTTCTATTTTGTCATTCAAATTTAGATTTCATGCTTTATACAAAAAAGGATGTGACTTTACATCACACCCTTTTTGTATTAAACAAAGTTTCTCGCATCATTATTTCTTCCAAATTTATAAATGGCAATTAAGAAGAACGCAATCGCAAAAGCGAATAAAATTAATATGTTTAAATACAACTCAGAGAACGGAATTCCTTGTTGTAATTTTGCTATCGTATCTAATAACCAACGCTGCGGAAGAAAATTAGCTACTTTTTGTACTGCATTTGGCATAATGTCGTACGGGAAATAACATCCAGCAAGCAAACATGTTGGTACTATCACTAAATTTTGCATTGCATTTGAAGCAGCTGAACTTTTTGAAAAAGACACAATGACTAATGATAAACCAATTGCAATTAAAGCGAATATCATAAGCACACCAATCATTACTATGAAAGGCATATTAATATTTGTATGAAAAACATTCGTCAGAAATAGTACTGCAATGACAATTTGCAATGTTAATATCATCATATTTACTGCCACATTGGACAATATAAATTTCTTTCCGTCAATTGGTGTTGATAATAATCTAAAATACGTTCTATTCTCTTTTTCTTTTAAAATAAATCCTGATAAGTTCACTGCTGAAAACAGCATAAACATAATAAGATAACCCATCGTTTGATTTGTCATATCTTTATTTTTCGAAGTATCTTCTAGCGTCTCCGTTTTCATTTTAAATGAACTTTTTTGATATCCTGCGTACATCTTATCAAATGCACTTTGATCTGTTCCTGCTACTTTACTAATAGCTGCTACATTATCAATATAATTGTATAAATATGATTTTATAAATCCTGTTACTTGATCACCTTTAATCGATGCAATTTCAATATGATCTGGTTTCCCTTCTCGAACGCTTTTTGAAAAACCAGAAGCTAATGTAATAACTCCATCAAGTTTTTTAGAAGTGAGTTTATCTTCTATTTCAGACTCCTTAACCTTACTCACATTCACATGATTTAATCCTTCTAAAAACTTTATCGTATCGTTTGCTATCGGCTCATTTTCTTTATTTACAATCCCGATATTTAACGTTCCTTGCCCTGCATTTCCGTATATCGAAAAAGAGATGAGCGTCCCGATTATTGGCAAACTAATAATAATCAATAACCCTTTTTTATTTTTCAAAAGTACAGATAACGTTTTTTGTATGAGCCATAAAATATCTTTCATACTATAGCCCCTCCCGTCTACGTAATGCAATAATTGCAATTAATAAAAAGAGTGCTGATATTCCAATATTTAAAGAAATGACTGGTAGTGCTGCCCCTACATCATTCGCATAAATAATTTTCATAACAGCTGTGTTTGCCCACGTTAATGGTGATAAATTCGTAACGAAATTTTCTTCTATTACGAAATATGCACCGCCAAAAATAGAAGCTAATTGCACTACCACCATAATAATTGCTCTAGACGATTCAGGTGTTTTTGTAATATATCCAATCCCTAAACCGAAGCTAATAGCTAGAAAGATTTCTGTTAATAAAATAAGAAATATGATTCCAAGGTGATCTCCCCAATTCGCTTGAAAGACAAATTTACTAAATAACATAACGAGTAATATGCACAGGGCATTTGCTACTAGACTACCAAGCACTTTCCCAATGAAGATTTCAGCCTTACTTATAGGTGCAGCAATAAGGCGATCTCCTGTTTTACGTATTCGTTCGCCTCGAATTAGAAAACTTGCTCCCATCGCAGCATACAGCGCAATCATCGTCGTCATTACAACCGCATAGTAATCCATAGAACCCGGTTTATTCGCAGCTTGTAAAGATGTTTCTTTTATATAATCATTATGATTTCCATTTGAAATAACTGCGCTCACCTTACTAGGATCAACTTTTGCAACTTCGGCTGCTACATTGTACTTATCAACAAATGTTATAAGCATACCTTCCACAATATTTCCCTCAATACTACTTTTGTCACTTCCGTAAGTTTTTGCACCATCTTTATTTAATTCTACATAAGCAGCATATTTATTTTGCTTCACTGCTTCCTTCCCATCTATACCTTCAGAAGCTTTTTTAAAATGAATCCCCGATTTATCAACTTCTTTCGCAAATGCTTCAAATACTTGAGAAAACGTGCTACTCGCTTCATCTTTATATAGCACCCGTATATCTTTAATTGAATGACTATCACTATTAAACGCATTACTTAATGCTGTACCTAACACAAGCATAAGCACAATCGGAAAAGCTAACATAAAAACTAAAGTTCTTACGTCTCTGAAATCTCTTTTCATATGCATAATTGCAATATTGAAGATGTTCAATTGATGAACCTCCCTTTACCTTTTCTTCATTTACTCTTTATTTATCTCGTAAGTTTCTTCCAGTTAACGTAAGGAATACCGTTTCTAAGTTAGGAGCCTGCTCCTCTAACGAACGGATTTCAATGTCATGATTGATGAAGTGCTGAACAATTTTATTTAAATTATTTAATCCTGCATCAGAATTTACTTTAATTACGTTCTCTTCAATTTGAACAGCTTTCACACCGTTTATCTCTTTTAATTTTTCTACATCTAAATTCTCTACCGATTTCACTTCAATCCAAATATCTTTCGTATCAGTAATAATCGCTTTTAACTGCTCTTTCGTTCCTTCTGCAATCACTTTACCGTGATCTACTATCGCTATTTTCGTACAAATCTCTTCTACCTCTTCCATATAGTGACTCGTATAAATAATCGTACTTCCCATTTCGTTTAATTTCCGAACAGACTGCAGGATATAATTTCTTGACTGTGGATCAATTCCAACTGTCGGCTCATCCATAATAATTAACTTCGGTCTATGAGCAATTGCACAAGCGATATTCAGTCTTCGCTTCATCCCGCCTGAAAAGTTTTTCGGATAGCTTTTCTGTTTATCACTAAGTCCTACAAATTGAAGAGCTTCCTCGACCCTAGCTTTTAATTCAGCTCCCCGTAATCCGTACAATCCAGCAAAGAATTTCACATTTTCATAAGCTGTTAACTCTTCATAAATTGCAATATCTTGCGGAACAATACCGATATTCATCTTCGCAAATCGATTGTGTTTCTTTATATTTTTTCCTAGTATGCTAATTTCACCTTCATTACTTCTTAACAAACCAGCAATCATGTTGATTGTCGTACTCTTACCAGCACCATTCGATCCTAAAAAGCCAAATATTTCTCCTTCTTTAATAGATAAAGACATATTATCAACTGCGATGAAATCACCAAATTTTTTCGTTAAATTTTTAATTTCTAAAGTATTCATCGTTTCACCCCTATTTCGGTTTCTCTGCTTTTAGTATAAACAAAAAGAATGAACCTGCTCAGTGCAGAAGTTCATTCTTTTCACATGAGATTATTCACTTTTTTCATATGAGATGATTCATCCTCATATCGGCAGCAACATTGTTACTGAAAAACCACTTGTTCCATCTACAATAATTTTACCATTTACAGACGCCGTTCGTTCCTCCATCCCCATAATCCCGAGACCTTTTTTAACAAGTACTGCACCTTTTCCATTATCCTTCACTTGCACTTTCACCATCTTGTTAAGTACATGAATATCGATTGAAATGACTGTCGCATCAGCATATTTCATCGCATTTGTTAATGCCTCCGTAACATTTTCACCGATAATCTTCCACTGAATCGGCGAAATCATATCTAAATTCCCTTTATATACGAAAGGAATATTTATATCATGCTTACCGGCAAATTCCTCTATGAATAATTTCATACGATGAATGCCAATTTGCTCAGTTGGTGGCTTCATATTTTTTAATGTAATCCGAATGCTTTCAATACCATCTTTTGAAATATGAATTGCATTTTGTAATAACTCGGCAGATTTTTCTTTATCTATCCCCATTAATCTCTTTGCTGCTTCCATTTGAATGAGTGCCCCTGTCATCGAGTGGCCAATTTTATCATGAATTTCCTGTGATAACCGGTTTCTCTCTTCTAACTTAAATGTGTACTCTGATTGTCTTATATACTCTTTATTTTCATTTAAGCTTTTCGTCAGCCGCTGCATATCTTTTCGCATCTGATCATTTTGTGATTCAAGCTTTAATACGCGCGATATATACCGTTCTGCCATAGTTAATACGAGAAAGGAAAATGCAACAATTAATCCATATGTCATTCTAATACTTTCATTTGTAAAGATAATAGGAATCATCATAATGATAAAGAGTTGCCATCTCTTCTCTATATAACGGAATATAATTTCATATAAGTTCAGTGGTAAAAACAAAATAAAGAACGAATGAATCTTCCATGTAAATAACATAACTAAGCCAATTGAAATAAAAGTTAATATGTTTTTGTACGTATTTTTTTTACATATAGAAATTAGCATGTTTACAGAAAGATATAAAAGCAAAGTAAGTATAATCCATGGTAAGTTCGCAACATTTAAATACATGTAACTAAACACAATATATATAAAGACAATTAATTTACTTACAATTAACCAAAATTCCATATCTTTAATCTACTTTCCCTGTTAAATAATAAATCGCGATTTGTGTACGATGTTCCAGTCCAGTTTTCCCTAAAACTGACGTAATATAATTTGCAATTGTTCCTTCTGATATGAAAAGTTGCTTCGAGATTTCTTTATTCGAAAAGCCTTTTGCAATTAATGCGATAATACTCAGCTCTCTTTCAGTAAAAAGACTTTTATCTATTTTACATTCTTCCTCTTTACTTTCCATTAAATTAGACTTAATTTTATCGAGAACTACATCTTGCATAACGGTTTGGCCGTTATATACTCCTTTAATCGCATCACGAATACGCTCTGGATCATTATTTTTCAATAAATAACCTTTCGCCCCATTCTTCACTGCGTCCAAAATATATTCATCATCATCGAACGTCGTTAAAATAAGCGGCTTCGTTTTCGTCTCTTCACAAATGAATTTCGTCGCCTCTACCCCATTCATGTTCGGCATACGAACATCTAAAAGAGCGATATCAACGTCGTTCTTTTTGCAATATTCCACTGCTTCTTTCCCATCATTTACTGTATCTACTACTTCGAACTCTTCATATGTATTTAAAATAATTTTCATACCTTCTCTTATAAAAGAGTTATCATCTGCTATTAATATTTTAATTTTCATGTTTGTTAGTATGGATCTTCCCCTACTAACATTCACATCCTTTCTTCCCGTAACATTTCTTACTTGCTCATTATATACTTCTCTTTACCATTTTTTCACACCTTTTTTCATCTAGCCCCCTTCCTAAAAATATATTATTCTTTTTTTACAACATGTGTAGGGTGACTTACCATTCTTTACGTCTATATAATAGAATGCGTCAAAAAGGAGGGAGAGACCCATTGAGGAAAAACAATTAATTGAAAAATCACAGCAAGGAAGCGAACATGCTTTTCGTATCCTTGTGCAAACATATCGTCATTATATTTTTCAAGTTATCTTTTCTATTTTAAGACATGAAGAAGATGCGAAAGATGTTACACAAGAAGTATTCGTAAAAATTCACGCCTCTCTCCCAAATTATCAATTTCGCGGATTAAAAACGTGGATGGCGCGTATTGCCACCAATCACGCTATTGATTATAAGAGAAAGAAAGCTAGAGAAAACGAAGAGCTCTCTTTATGTAAAGAAACTGAGGAAAATATAAAATCCTCTCATAATATTGAGGCTTTATTATTGACGAAAGAGCAAAAATTACTCATTGCTCAAAAACTGAGAGAACTTCCCGATAATTACCGTGACGTCGTTCTCGCACATTACTTAGAAGAAAAAAGCTATCAAGAAATTGCTTTACAGGAAAACATCGAAGTGAAAACAGTCGAAATGAAACTGTATCGGGCAAGAAAATGGATTAAAAAACATTGGAAGGAGGAAGAGTTTCTATGATGCATTATTCAAAAGAAGATTGGCGCAATTATACATTAAATGTTATAGAAAGCAATGAACGTGAATCTATGGAAGAACATCTTTATGAATGTGATCATTGTTTAGCACTTTATATGGAAAGTATTGATGAACAACAGGAAAACCTTCCAATGATAAATGATGATTCATTTACGAACGAAGTTATGACGCAAATTAATTTTGAAACGCTACAACCTAATGAAAATATAAAAACAAACTCACTAAAGCGCACCATCGTTCACTACATAATTGCGACTGCGGCTACAATTATTTTTATGGTAAGTGGTTTATTCCAATATATTTTCACAGCGACATCAAATTTCGAGAAATCTTCAAAACATAACGAGTCTTCTATCTCACAACAAATTGTAAACAAATCGGTAGACACATCCAAAAAGGACGGAGGTTCAAAGCATGAATAAAAATCCCTTTTTAGCACTTGTATTAGGGCTAATTCCCGGGCTTGGACATTTATATTTAAAGAAATTTGGACGGTTTATTTTATATAGCGGGGGAGCTTTATTTCTATTTATCTTCACAGTATTTTGTACAGTAGAATTAGGAGAGCGCACCATGGCTTTTCTTTCCCTATTTTTACTAGCTGTTCTATGGGTAATTAACTTACTAGATTTAGTTATCACCATTATAAACCAAACGAAAAAACAAGAAGCTGGAGAATTAACAGAGTCCTCTAAAGAGAGCGAACGATTTTATATCATTCTTCTATCAATCATCCCTGGACTTGGACATTTTCAATTAGGGCTTATGCAACGTGGACTTACATTTTTAGTAGCTTGCACAGGGATCGGAAGTATGATTATTTTCGTTGCGCTTTTAACATCGCAAGAAAGTTTCCTTATCTTCCTTATTACATTACCTGTTTTATGGATATACAATTTCTTCGATGTTGTTCAGCAACTCCAGAAAAAAGAACGTGGCGAGCAACTAGATGATCGTACTATTTTCGAAGAGTTTGAAGAGCATCGTGAACAAGGAAAGAAGAATAAAACATTTGCTTCTATTTTAGCGATGTTCCCCGGAGCAGGACATATGTATTTAGGCTTACAACGCCGCGGCCTTCAGCTTATGGCAGCCTTTTTACTTTCTATATATTTACTTGACTTATTAAGACTTTCTGCGTTTTTATTTTTAGTTCCAATCATTTGGTTCTATAGCTTTTTTGACGCTTTACAGCAAACTGCAAAGTATGGAAAAGAACGTGTAAATGACGAACCTATCATTGATTATTTTATCAATCATCAAAGATGGATCGGTATTGGGTTAATTGCACTCGGTGGTTATTATTTATTAGATCAAACAGTCCTTCCTATTTTGAATGATTACTTTGCAACTATATTTAACATTCATCTTAGCGAGCTGTATTATCGCTATTTCCAAACATCTATCGTTGCACTCCTCTTAATTGGTGGCGGCTTTAAATTGTTACTTGGAAATAAAGAAAACAAAGGTGGTACGAAAGAATGAGAACATGGCGCGTTGGAACATTTTCAATGGGGCTTTCTATTATTGCATTAGGTTGCTTCTTACTATTTTCAGTTATAAAAGGTACTGAAGTATTAGATTCCTTAACAGCATGGTGGCCTGTTTTACTTATTATACTTGGCGTGGAAATCTTACTTTACCTTCTATTTTCTAAGAAGGAACAATCATTTATTAAATATGATATTTTTAGTATTTTCTTTATCGGTGTTTTAGGAAGTGTTGGCATTGCTTTTTACTGTTTATTATCAACTGGATTGCTAGAAGAAGTTCGCTACGCCATTCATACAACTAGACAAACGAACACGATTCCAGAAAGCAAACTTAGCATTCCTGAATCTATCAATAAAATTGTCGTAGATGCAGGTACAGACAACCATCCTCTAACGATAGACGGAAGAAACTCAAATGAAGTTAGCCTTCTTGGAACATACGAAATGACAACAAAAGGAAATGAAAAACCAAATTTAAAACAAGAAGATTTTCTTTCAGTTCAAACGACCGGAGAAACAATGTATATAACATTAAAGTCGTTACCGTTTCATCAAAGACTGTTTGGTCATGAACCACGCGTAAAGCCGACACTTGTACTACCGCAAACGAAACATGTAGAAATTCGTGCTTCTAATCGCGATCTTTCTCTTTATCCAGGTCAATTACAAAACAATTGGTTTGTACAAGAAAGCTCAGGTGTATCTGTTCATTTAATAAAAGAAAGTGACATTTCTCTAACAGCAGTAACAAACCAAAAAGAAGCTATCGGAAATACACCTTGGGAACAAGTAGAAGATTTAACGAAAAAAGAAAATAATTCTTCAGAAGAAAATCCAGAATCCAACGGGCAAGAACATTGGTATAAAAATTCGATTAAAACCGGGAATGGAACGTACAAATTAAACATTGAGAAAGCTTACAATTTAAATATGAGCGTTATTGAAAAATAAAAAAACCTTCCGCAAATTGCGGAAGGTTTTTCTCATATAATCGCTTTAATTCCCTCTAACACTAAGCCAATCATAAATCCGCAAACAGCTCCGTTTACTCGGATCCACTGTAAATCTTTACCGACGTTATTTTCAATCATTTCAATTAACGTTTTATCATCTAACTTATCAAGGTTTTCTTGCACAAGCTTTCCGATTTTCGAATGGTTATTCTCAACAAGCTTCACAACTTGTTTTTGTAACCAATCTTCTATTTTTTGAACAGTCACTTCGTCATCTTTTATTTTATTCATTTGTTTTTGTAAAAATGGAATAACATACTTATCCGCAAATTCTTCATTGTTTACAAAGGCAACTGCTTTTTGCTGCACTTGTTCTAGCATCTCTTTAATTTTGTCAGTAGCGTTCCAATTGGCAATCCATTTTTCTTTCCAATTTTCTAATTCTTGTAGTAAAGCTTCATTTTCTTTTACATTTATTATTTCTTGACGAATTTTCGCTAATATAAGTTGTCTCGTGCTATTATCAGCATCTTGTAAGCCGCTAATATTACTAATAATAAACTTCTGCAAAATACCGCCAATTTTATCTTCATCTACAATATTCATAAATGATTTCAAAGTAAACTGCAAGAATCCATCTACTTTTATATTTTCCATCGCCTTCATACCTAAGCTTCCGAGTTGGTAACGCGCTTCATCTTGCGCTGTCCAGTCTTTCACTTTTACTAATATGTAATCAAGTGTCTTTTCATCATATTCTTGCACAACTAATTGATCAACAAGCACTTGTAAAATGTTACTTGTATTCATTGTATGCAAATATGTTTTTAATTCTTTTTCAATAATAACCGCTAATTTTTCCGTATCTATTGAAACAATCGCTTTCTCCGCAATCGTTACAATCCCTTTTTTCACAGCATCAGACTGCATTTCTCTCTCTGCAATTTGCAGCACCATTTGTGCTAGCTGCATTTCTTTTACTTTATTCGTAATACTTTCTTTCGTTAACCACTCATTTTCTAACGTATTGATGAGCCCTTTCGTTACTCGTTTACGGTTTTTCGGTAACAAAGCTGTATGCGGAATTGGAATTCCCATCGGGTGACGGAATAATGCTGTAACTGCGAACCAATCCGCAAGTCCACCAACCAATCCAGCTTCAAATCCCCCTTGTATAATCTCTCCTGCTACCGTTCCTTGAAAAGGGATAGAAGCCGCAAAGCCGATACCCATAACCCCAAGCGAAATACCCGCTATATATTTAGTCTGTAATGACATCGTATACACATCCTCTTATTATGTAAAATAAAGCTTTTTGTTGTATTTATACAATATTAATTATCCTTTATATATACTATAAAGAACTATTGTGAAAATAACAAAGATTTTTATGTACATGAAAAAATGAGGCTACAACTAGCCTCATTTTTCTTATATTGTTAATCTCTCACCCGTTTTATAATACCCATTTATCACATCTTCTGGAACCATACTACCACCAGTTCCCCATACAATATGAGTACCTTTTTTCATCTCCTTCATTAACTGTTGCTCTTGTAAATACGCATCTTCTTTACATACTTTTACTGGTCCTATCATACCAGCTAATGCAGAAGGCTCTAAATAAATATTCTCTGTATCAGCTAGTTCTTTTAACAATCTATATAACTCTTCATCGCTTACTGTGTAATTCCCACTCAAAAATGGTTCCATCGTTTTACCGACAAATCCAGACGGCCTTCCTACCGCAAGTCCGTCTGCGTCTGTTACATTATCAATTCCGATATCTTGAACGGCGATTTTATCATGAAGTCCTGTCATTAACCCGAGTAACATACATGGTGAATGTGTTGGCTCTGCAAAGAAACAGTGTACGTTGTCTTTATATAATAACTTTAAACCAAATGCGACTCCGCCAGGTCCGCCCCCTACTCCGCATGGTAGATAAACGAATAAAGGATGTTCTTCGTCCACTACAATCTCTAACTCTTCTAATTGTTTTTGTAAACGCGATGCTGCTACTGCGTATCCTAAAAATAAATCATGTGAGTTTTCATCATCTACAAAATAACAACTAGGATCTGTATCTGCTTGCTGACGCCCCTCTTTTACTGCTTTACTATAATCAGCTTCATATTCAATAACATTTACACCTTTACTTCTTAATAAATCTTTTTTCCATTGTTTCGCGTCTGCTGACATATGAACCGTTACGTTAAAACCTAGTTTCGCACTCATAATCCCAATGCTTAGCCCTAAATTACCTGTAGAACCTACAGCAATTGAGTATTTTGCAAAAAACTCTCTACATGTATCACTATCTAAAATGGAATAATCATCTTCTTCTGTTAACATACCATGCTGCAAAGCTAATTGTTCAGCATGTTTCAACACTTCATAAATGCCGCCTCTAGCTTTAATTGATCCTGATATTGGGAGATGGCTATCACATTTTAATAATAATTCTCCTAAAATAGGTTGCTTGTAATGTTTCTCTAAAGCTTGTTTCATAGAAGGGATTTTCAATAAAGGTGATTCAATGATGCCTTTCGTCTCTTTCGTTTCAGGAAAAACTTTCGCAATGTATGATGCAAAACGCTTTAACCTCTCCTCCGCATCTTTTACATTCTCTTCACTGAGTGGCGAATCTTTTATTGCCGTTTCATACTTTTCCATGTTCGGATTCACCCAAAACACTTCTTCTGTTGCGATTAATTTATTTAAGAGTGGATATCCCTCTTTTAATTTCTCTATTCCCTTCATTCTCTTCCTCCTCATCACCTTGTAGCTTACGATTTAATAAATTATAATTAAATTAATTTTAATATAGTTTAACATAAATTTTTCACTTTAGTTAATTTTAATTTAATTTATTTAAATATAATTTAATAATTAGTAAGGAGATTTTCATTATGGAAAATATAGATATTGGTAAAAAAATTGAAAAACAAAGAAAAGAAAAAGGTTTAACGAGTAAAGAACTTGCAAAGATGGCTGATATTACACCATCTATGTTAAGTCAAATTGAGCGTGGATCTGCCAACCCTTCTATCCAAACATTAAAAGTACTCGCTAAAGCTCTTGATGTTCCAACATTTAGCTTTTTACTTGAAGATACCAATACAGACGATTTAATTGTACGTTCTCATAAACGCAAAAAAATGATTATCGATAATTTATCATATGAAATGCTATCACCTGATTTCACAGGAAATTTAGCAACAGCAATTATGACCGTCCCGCCGAATACAGCTTCATCAGAAAATGTGCTAGAGCATAAAGGTGAAGAATTAGCATTTGTATTAGAAGGGAAAATCACATTACATTTAAATGAAGAAGAATACATATTAGAAACGGGTGATAGCGTAAAAATACCCGCTTATTTAAAACATAAATGGGTAAATCAATTCGAGAAAAATGCCATTGTTTTATTTTCTGTTACTCCGCCGATTTTTTAATAGATGTAATAAAAATAGCCACGTGCGGATTCCTCCGTACATGGCTATTTTTATCTTTTCGGCACGAACAAAATCCCTAAACTCATAACACAAAAACTTAGTATTTGCTGCATCGATAAACCAAATAAAACCGAATTCTGTTCACTAACAAGCGAAATAATAATATGAGCAAACCCCTCAACTATTAGAAAAACACTTATATTCTTTCCATTTCCCAGTCTTTCATTTTTCATCCATAACAAGCCCAGTATACAAAGACCAAGGATGATCTCATATACGAAAATGGGATGATATATAAATTTAGATTCATATATTTTCACACCCCAAGGCAGTGTCGTTTGTACACCTATTTTGTGGTGGAATAGAAAATAAAAAATAATACTCATACAAAACCCAATGGGCAATGCATCAAGTAAAATACGAAGCGAAAATTGCTCCTTTTTACTTTTCCAAACAATGTATACACTCGCAATTATACATCCTACTATAATATGTTTCATACTTCCTATAGCTAATAATGCTTGCAGTGGTGATCTAATAGCCCATACTGGATTTATAATTGCCGGTGCAAATTTCCATACAAATACGATGATAAGAAAAGCATTTGTTACTGCATCCATCATTTTTTCATATGGTACACTTTCGTTCTTCATCTTTCGTTTCATCAATATAAATCCAAATAGACTTCCAATTATAAGAGCTACAGATTGTATCCTCACGATCCACTCCATTAATACAAAATCCCCTCTTTAACTCTCAATTAATTTCTTAAATTTCTCTTCTAATTGATCTGGAGGTAATACGCCTCGTACTTGCTCTACAATAATTCCATCTTTATTAACAAAAAATGTCGTTGGTAAAGAAAATACTTTATAGTCTAATCCAGCTACTCCGTCCATATCTAGTAAAACAGGAAACTGAAATCCATGACGATCTGCAAAAGCGCTCGCTTCTTGCACTGGATCTCCTATTGTTGCATTTACCGCAAAGATTTCAACATCCTTTTTATATTTATCATACATATGAACTAAGTCAGGTGCCTCCATTTCACATGGACCACACCATGATGCCCAAAAATTAATAAGATATGGTTTACCTTTTGCATCATTTAACGAATACAGCTTCCCGTCTAATCCTTTTAATGTTATGTCTGGTGCTTTAAATCCTACTTGTGGTAATACTTCTGTTTTCTGTAATTCCGCTTGTTTCGCTTTTCTTTCTTTTTCTTCTTTCTTTGCATTATAAAAATTCACTCCGGCCCAAATTAGTGCTCCGGCTAGTATAATAGCAATTAGTTTCTTCACTTTTCTTCCTCCCAAAACACTACATAAAGTAGTGTTAATTCTTAAAAAAAAGAGGCTATATGCACTCTCCTACAATCAGTACAACCGACATACAGAATAAACCTACTGTTACATATACCGAATTCGTATGTAACGGAATAGTAAGCTTAACAACTTTTTCATGTAACACTTGCTCAATTCGTAAATTTATTGCTGTTTTTGCAAATGAAGCTGTAACACATCGATTTTCCATTGTCTTTATTTTAATTAATTTTAATAATGCGCTTCCTAACTCGAATTTAGATTTCATTTTCCGCATTGCATACTTATCTGCAGCTAACTCCTGATACACATGATAGCGCTGCAATAGCCCTTTTAATATCGGGATGTATATCATTCCTTCTGCTAATAACGTAAAACAAAATAATTTTAGCGGATCTCGATTGTTTTGATGATATTCTTCATGAAAAATAATCGCATCCATTTCTTCATCTGAAAATGTTTGAAGCATCCCTTCTGACACGACAACTTTCGGACGAAATAATCCAATTGTAAATGCCACAACTTCCGCAGTCGGCAATATATATATTTGTTTTCCTTTTCGAACAAAGGCGATAAGTACTTTTTGTAATCTTTTAGTATCGAAAAATTGTCGCCACATTCTTTTGCACACGATAAACACAGTAAGTAGTAGAAATCCAGCAATTATAATACGAATGAGCGATAATTCTTTCATATGTTTTTCTAACTGAAACAAGCAAAAATTCGAAAGAAAGAACGCCTTATTTTGAAAAAGAAATGGATATGTAACGTAATACAATAACATGCTAACAAAAAGGGTACTAACAATTACTGTTAACAATACGATTTTACGCATTTGCCATTTCATTTCATTAATCCTCTTTTTTTAACTGACTCAATTTATCTTCTAACTTTTTTATTAAAGTCGGATCAGCCTGCTCTAACTCATCTAGCATATGATTTACAACCAAATCTCCAAATTCCCCCATCAATTCCTGTGTCATTTTCTTCGTTTGATTGGATAAGAATTCTTCTTTTGTTTGTACAGCAAGATATATGCCACTTCTTTTCACAGTCTGTTTTTCTAAATGTAATTTCTCTACTAACCTGTTCATAACTGTCATCACAGTATTAAAATTCACAGGTGATTCTTCGCTTAATTTCTGCTGTACTTCTTTAATCGTAATACCCTCGCTAGACCAAACAATCTCCATAATTTTCGCTTCAAGCGGTCCAAAGAAATGATTTAACCCTTGCTCATTTAGCTTATAGTTTTGAGTAAACATAATGCGGCTCCTTTCACACTACGAATTGTAGTACAAATTACATGAAAGGTCAAACGTAAATGATATATACGAAAATGAACTACCTATCATAGGCAATTCCATTCATTTTAAACCTAATTTTTCACCAAACGTATCAAAGAGATACTGCTCTAATATTTGTACATTAAACTTCTCATTACGTCCAAGTGCAAACAATTCCCGATCTTTCGCTACGATAGTATCTAACGGGATAACGACATTATCCACTATTTTTGTAATTTCAATGATGTTACTTTTTACATTTACCTCTGTTTTAAATTCAATGTTTTCTAATACGATATGCGAGCGTCTTCCTGATGCAAAAAAAGTAAAGTTAGGATTTTTATAAATACCAATTTCACTCTCTAGGCGGATATAAATACTGAAAAATAATATCTCTATGTCCATCTTTTATTATTTTTTCATCCTTCTCATCATCCAAGTATTCTTTCACCTTCGTTGTAAATTCAAATCGAAAATCCACTTTTTTCACGCTCCCTCTTTGTATTTTTATATTAAATAAATATATTGAAATAATTTTACCATATTGTAATATAACTTCCTATTAAAAGTAAAAACTCATTTGTAAAATCTCTATTATTTCCAATTCTTTTTTAAAGGATAAGCACTCATTCAATATGAATTCATGCTTCGTTATATCTATTTAAACATATTGTTTCCATATTTTGAAACAATAGTAAGAAGTATTATATATTAATAAATTGTTTTTAATTCATTTCCCAATATAACCAGCCTTTGCTTTACTATCCCGATATATTTAAACTATATTTTCTACTTAATCATTACATCACAGAAGGAATGTAACTCTCTTCTATCGAATTTTTATATAACGAAAATGATTAGGTGGTGCTTTACTATGAAATTAGCTGTCATTGGTGGCGGTGATTTACAAGATTCAAATCACTCGCCTATTAATGAGCGACTTATAGAATTAACAAATAAACAGTATCCGAAAGTATTATTCATTCCTACAGCTAGTCATGATGATGAAAGCTATATAAAATTATTTTTAGACACATTTGAAAAACAATTACACTGTGACGTACAAATTTTACGTATTATAGCCGATACACCTTCTAAATATGAAATAAACGAAATGATTCAGTCTGCTGATTTAATTTATCTCGGTGGCGGGAACTATATTCAAATGATTACAGAATGGAAAGAACATAAGCTCGATGAAAAATTACTATCGGCTCTGCAGCAAGGAACGCTCATTGCAGGGTGTAGCGCTGGTGCTATGTGCTGGTTCACATCTAGCATCCGCTCAGATTATGAAGGCTCCGGTTATATAGAGAGCAACGGCTGGGGAATTGTGAACAAAAGGTTTTGTCCACATTATAATCAATTAAATAGAATGAACGCCTTCCATTCCTTTTTACAAAATCATCAAGGGAATATAGAAGGCATTGCACTAGAGGATAATTGTGCCTTATATATTACAGAAGAATCTTTTGAAATTATCGGTGAACCAGAAAAAGCGTGGGAGTTTTACATGAGTGATAATAAACTCATTAGACAACATTTTGATATTACTTTAAAAAGCTATTTGTAAATCTGCACTTATAAAAAATGTCCCTAAGTATAATAACTTAGGGACATTTTTAGTGTTTAACTCACTAATCGTGTAATTCGTTTCTTCTGCCATGAAAGCTTATAATATGCATATTGTAGTATTAAGCTAACAATAAATGCTGCTGGGTATCCAATCCATATGCCTTCTATGCCAAGGCTTGTATGGTAAGAAAGGTAATACGCTACAGGTACTTCAACAAGCCAAATTGATACGACGCCAATAACAGTTGGCCATAATACTGTACCGCTTGCTCGCATTGTCGCACTAATAATTTGCGCATGCCCGAAAATTAAATAACTCCATAATGTAATCATAACTAGGCTATGAGCAATTTCAATTGTAGTTTGACTCGTTAAAAATAGTGATAGAATGTCTCTTGAGAACAAGTAAATGAGAGATATTAGCACACCACCGATGACGTAGTTCATAATAATTCCGGCCTTCACAACTTTCTGCAATCGATCAAATTGATTCGCACCAATTGATTGGGCAGCAAAAATGGAGACTGTAATACCAAGACTAACTGCTGGCATTTGCACATAACTTGCAACTTGGTTCACAACGCCATAAGCTGCTGTTGCATCCGAACCGTAACGATTTACAAACGCGATTACCGCAATTTCTGATAATGAAACTAATATCATATTAATACTCGCTGGAATACCAAGTCGTAGTAAAAGCTTTAATAACCCCCAATCCATTCGAAGATATTTCCTTACCGTACTATCTAATTGTAGTGGGTGATTTTTTTTCTTTAAATACACTAACATGACAATAAACGTAATAACTGTAGATATAACAGAAGCATAGGCTGCTCCATACACATCTAATTTTGGAGCACCTAACCATCCAAAAATAAGGATTGGTAATAAGATCATATTTAGCGCTGTACTTACAATTAAAAAGTAAAATGGCGTTTTAGAATCTCCTGTACCTCTCATAAACGTTGTGTATGCGAAATATAAAAATAAGATTGGCATCGATATAAATAAAATACGTGCATAATGTACACTTATTTCAATAATATTTTCTGGCGTCCCCATAAGGCGCATAATATCCATTGCAAAAATACTACCTACTATCGCTAACACAACTCCAATAATAAAGGTAAATGTTAGCGTCGTACCAACAATCGCTTTTAAACGATCTTCGTTTTTTGCCCCAAACGCCTGACCTATTAAAATAGAACTACCTGAACCAATACCAATTACAAATGAAACGAGTAAGAAAAATAGAGGAAAGAATGCCGATATGGCCGCTAAATCATTCACTCCAAGCCATCTTCCTACTACTACCATACCGAATAATTGTCCAACTGATTGTAGTACATTACTTAATAGTAACGGTACTAAAAACATGGACATCGATTTCCAAATCGGTTTACTCTCACTTTCTAACTTATGTGACTCCGCACCTTCTTTATTGTTATTTGTAGGTGGTTTCAAATTTCATTTCTCCTTTTATTAAAAATCTGTTTTTCAACTTCTATCTCTTTGTATAGTTGTTATAACGATGTGCTTCTATTCATTTTCTTGTCCCTATATTATAACTTCACCCAATATTGGCTTCCATCAGCTGTTCTATCTAAAAACCCGTATTCGATTAAATATCTTCTCAAAGTTACAAAATCCGGATATACGCTTTCTATAATAGCATTTACTTCTTTTTCAGTGTACTTTTTATTACTATCAAACTTCGTCACTAAATGACGTAATATAATTAATTTACGCTTTTGCTTTTTTGGAAATTTAGAAAGCGGTCCATCTAATCCCTCTGTAAAATGCGTTTTTAACACTTCATCATTTTCTTCTTCTGTAATATTGTAACGATCATCTACCATCGTTGCTGTTCTATGAATGGGTACAAATTTCGTTTGTACTTTTGATTTTTCTTCTGACAGTTCCATTAACGCTAAAAACACTTTCGCTTGCTTCATTTTCTCTCGAAGTGTAAACCGATGATTGCGGATGGTTGAAGTACTTCCGCCATCCATCTCTTTCACAATCTCTTTATCATTCAGCCCCATATGGAAAAACTGAACCATCTTCTTTTGCAAATCCGTTAAACCCGTATACTTCTTATCAAGGTTTAATAAATAGTCAAACATAGATGTATGTTCGTTTTGCACATGCAATTGTACAAACTTCTCTGCTTCATACAAAACTTGATTATCTTGATAAATAACACCCTTAATAAACGTTTCTCCACAAGCTAAACAAATATACTCTTCCGTTTCCTCATCAAACACATACCCTTTTTTCAATTCCTCTACCGACGCATCCCAAAACTTCTCTGAAATATCGCTCATACTAAACACTCCTTTAAAATGTCCGTTTTAAAATAAACAAATTTCAATAACGTTTATTATCACTTCATCATCTTAACATAAACGAAATAAACATTTCAATGTTTCGTTTACCTATTTTTCAAACCTTTATAAAAAATGTCTATAAAATATTCTTTAAAAAGGACATGAAGCAATAAAAAGCGAATGTATTTAATAAATTACGATAGGATGTGAAACAAAACATGACTATTCTGCACGACCCTTGGTTTACTGTTAAACAAATTGCCCAAAATACATATGCAATTAGTGAATATGGACATTGGGAGAAAGTACATTCAATTTTAACTACAAAAAAGGTGTTTCCGTATACGAAAACACCTTTATCTTTTAAAGATTCTATTTACAGTCTCAACTAAAACCTTACTTGCTTGTACAAATGTATGCTTTCGGTTTCTATCTTAAACAAATGTATTAGCACAACTCCCCATAATCATCATACAACTAATTATGACTAACACTATCTTCCTATTCTTGTAAGTCACTTCATGCCACTCCACTATTACAAAACTTCTTTTGAATGTATCCCATCAAGAAATTTCACACGTTTTATTACGATGTTATGATTTAATTTAGTTAAAGTACACGTATACCGAGGTGACTAACTTGAAATTTAAAGCGAAAAAAAATCCATTTCACGTCATTTTTATTACATTATTTATCATGATTTTTTTCATTTCACTATTTTTCCAAAATGAAAATTCTATTTTTTTCACCCTCATGATGCTGCTAAATATCGTGAATCTTTCTTCATTCTATTTCTCTCACTACAACGTAACGGAATCATCTCTTTTCGTAAAACATGGTTTCATACTACGTACTGAAATTCCCTTTGAAGATATTCGCCACATTAAATACTCTGGTAAAAAACTTCATTCAAAGAAATGGACTAGACAGCAATTAGAAATCCATTATAATTTATTCGACTCTGTGACAACTTTCGTACCACAAGAAGAAGAAAAATTCATTGCACTTTTAAAAGAAAACTGCCCACATATGAAAATATTGAATATGTCTGCTAACAAATAATATATTTTGGCATTTACAGTAATAAAAAAACCAAGATTCTAAACAAAGAATCTTGGCTTTTTTATTACTCTTTCGGAGCAATCATTTTTTTCGGATCGACAATTTCATCAAATTGCGCTTCTGTTAGTAATCCAGATTGCAATGCTGCTTCTTTTAAAGTTAGCCCTTCTTTATGAGCATGCTTTGCAATTTTCGCTGCATTTTCATATCCGATATGCGGGTTTAATGCAGTAACAAGCATTAATGAACGATTCACATTCTCTTTAATGACTTCTTCATCTGCTTCAATACCAACTGCACAATTATCATTAAATGAAACAATTGCATCTGCTAATAAGTGAGCAGATTGTAAGAAGTTATATGCAATAACAGGTTTAAATACATTTAACTCAAAATTGCCTTGGCTCGCTGCAAATCCGATTGTTGCGTCATTTCCCATCACTTGTGCTACAACCATCGTTAACGCTTCACTTTGCGTTGGATTTACTTTACCTGGCATAATAGAGCTTCCTGGCTCATTTGCTGGAATAATAATTTCTCCTAGCCCACTACGTGGACCACTTGCCAGCCAGCGCACATCGTTAGCGATTTTCATTAAATCCGCTGCTAATGCTTTTAATGCCCCATGCGTATATACAACTTCATCATGACTCGTTAATGCATGGAATTTATTTGGTGCAGAAATAAATTGCTTACCTGTAAATTGGCTAATTTCCTCAGATACCATCTCACCAAATTTAGGATGGGCGTTTATACCTGTTCCAACTGCAGTACCACCAATCGCAAGCTCTTTCATATATGTATTGCTCTCTGCAATCATACGCTCTGTTTTTTCAAGCATACGGTGCCATCCACTAATTTCTTGTCCTAATGTTAACGGTGTCGCATCTTGTAAATGTGTACGACCAATTTTTATAATATGTTCAAATGCTTTTACTTTTTCTGCTAACGTTTCTTTTAATTTCGTAATTGCTGGTAACACGTGATTTTCTACTGCGAGTACACATGCTACATGAAGCGCAGTTGGGAAAGTATCATTTGAACTTTGAGACATGTTCACATCATCATTCGGATGAATATGTACGTCAAATCCTTTCTCTTTCAAAATTTGATTCCCTCGGTTTGCAATTACTTCATTCACATTCATGTTTGACTGAGTACCACTACCTGTTTGCCATACGACAAGTGGAAAATGTTCATTCCATTTCCCTGCTATCACTTCGTCAGCTGCTGTCACAATTGCTTCTGCTTTTTCTTCTGATAGCTTTCCTAATTTTTGATTGCTAAGCGCTGCACTCTTCTTTAAAATGGCAAACGCTTTTACAATTTCAAGCGGCATTTGCTCTGTTCCAATCGGGAAGTTTTCTTTACTACGTTGTGTTTGTGCTGCCCATAATTTATCAGCTGGAACTTTAATTTCTCCTAATGTATCTCTTTCAATTCTGTACTCCATGTTTTCATCCCCTTGAAAATATAATACCTACATTTCTTATAATAACAGACTTCCCTTTAAATGATAAGAATTCTCACTCATATAAATAGATATTTTATATTTATTTTAAAAACTCCTCTTGACCTAAACTTAAGTTTAGGTTGTATTCTTTCCTTTGTAACCTACTATAACAATACTGGAGGAATTCAATATGAAAAAATATGCTTTCATAACAGGTGCAAATAAAGGAATTGGATATGAACTTGTTCGTCAATTAGCAAAAAAAGATACAACAAAAAATTGCTAAATATGAGGATGAGATAACCTCTTCAACTCCTATTACAAAATAAAAAATCACCTTCTACAACACGTAGAAGGTGATTTTTTATTTATGATGCTTCTTTTCCTTTTTCAGCATCATCTACATACCAAATGAACTTGCCTGTATATCCGTAAATAACTGCTAAAATTAACGATACGAAGCTTAACCACATAAATGGAATGTATGATATCGTCGCAACACCTAAAATACCAGCCATAAAAATACCGTTATCCGACCATGGAACCATACCTGAAGTTAATGTTCCACCTACTTCTGAGTTACGCGCTAATACGCGGCGGTCGATTTTTAGTTTATCATAACTTTCTTGCATAATTTTCGGTGTTAAAATAAGTGATACGTACATCGCACATCCAAATATGTTCGCTAAAAATGCAACGATTAATGTAGATAATGTTACATTACCAGCAGAATTTAATTTCTTTTCGAATTTTGATACGATTACTTTTAGAACACCTAATTTTTCAAGTAATCCACCAAACCCTAAACCGAAAATAATTACGGCTACTGAACCGAGCATACCGTTAATTCCGCCACGGTTTAATAACTTATCAACAAACTCAACGCCTGATTGAATTGAGAATCCGTTATATGCTGTTCCAATTGCGTCTCCAAAGTGCATTCCTTGGAAAACAGTTGCCCAAATTGCGCCAAGTAAAGCTCCCATTGCAATTGTAGGCATAGAAGGCTTCTTCATTGCTAATAGGACAATGACAATAATCGCCGGAACTAACATCCATATTTTAATATCAAAGTGTTTTAATAATGATTCCTTTAAAAATTCTACTCGATTTAAATCTACGTTATCTCCGCCATACATCCAACCAGCTACAGTAAACATAATGCTAGTAATAATATACGCTGGAACGTCTAATACAAGCATAGCTCGTACGTGTGCAATAACATCTACTTTTGCCATAGATGCTGCAAGTACTGTACTATCAGAAAGTGGCGATAATTTATCCCCGAAATAAGCACCTGAAAGAACTGCACCAGCAACAAGTGGTAATGGTAACCCAAGACCTTCACCAATCGCCATCATTGCAATACCTGCTGTTCCAACTGTTCCCCATGATGTTCCTGTCGCGATAGAAGTTATCGAACAAATAATTAATGTTGCTAATAGGAATATGCTAGGGTGAATAAATTCTAATCCATAATAAATTAATGTTGGTACTATCCCACCAGCAATCCATGTTCCAATTAAAGCACCTACTGCAACTAAAATGAGTATTGCTTCTAATCCGTTAGAAATCCCTTTCGTAATTGCATCTTGCAATTCTTGATAACGAAATCCTAATCTTAATCCAAGCGCAATTACTAAAAACCATGAAATAAATAGCGCTAATTGAATTGGGAGATCAAAAATCGTTTGGAAGGAAAAGACAACAGCAAGAAATAATAATAAAAGAACTATGATTTCTAGCATCGATGGTAATCTTACACTTTTCATTTTTTTCTCTCCTTACAAGTCGATAACATGACGTGTGTCGTCTTACATGTATGTAATATACAATTAGCGAAGACAAAACAAAATTTTCATATTATTTCGATTTATTTTTCCAGTATAATATATTGGACACCTTTTCTATTGTAAAAGTAGATGCTACTTTTCGCAATGGAAAATATAAAAAATGTTACATTTTTTATATTTAACAATCAAAGAGTAACTTTTTTAATATTTGCCAACATAAAACTTTTTACTATTATCCTCACCGTTTAAAGGAATATCATTATTCCCCACACAAAAAAGCACGCATCATTCAAATGATGCATGCTCCACTTTTATTTATACATATTTTGTATTTCTTCTTTATTTTTAAGTATTTCCACAAACTTATCGCTACAACCTTTCGGAAATAATACGCCGAGTCCATATGAATGCTGGAACTGAAAATGAGGGTGCTTTGCTGTGACTTCATCCCAAAACTTATACACGCCGAAGTTTCGATCTTTCACCTCAATATCATGAAATAACACAATACCGTTATTCGCAAGTTTCGGTAACCATGTTTTATAATCATGAGAAACTGCTTCATACGTATGATAGCCATCAATATGCAACAAGTTTATCGTTCCATCTTGAAATTGATCAACAGCCTCATCAAAAGTAGATCGAATTAAATTACCTATATTGGGATAGCTCATTTTCACCACTTTATCTACGATTTGGAAAACACCTTCTCCATATGGACCTGTATGCCCGTCTCCAGTCCAAGTATCTACAGCATAACATTTTGTAGATAATCCCCCATCCTTTACCCCTTGACAAAAACTGAAAAAAGAAGCGCCTAGATGTGTACCTAGCTCAACTAATATTTCTGGTTTTTCAAATCTTACTAAATCGTATGCGAACTCCAAATGCCCAAGCCACGCAGTATTCGCACGAATAAATGGACTAAAATTATCAAATTCAAATGTTGGTTTATGAGTAACCCAGTTCATCGCGTATCTCCTTCTACACATATTTTTAACAAACCAAATTACTCTTATCTTTATTTTTTTATCCTGTTGATTATGATTTAATTTTATAATTTTATCTCTCTTTATTTAACCTACTCACTTGTATCGTAAACGTAACTGAAAATACTATAATTCCTACTTCACAGTACAGAAATTTCAGTTTATTTTTCATTCATTTCGTGATATATTGCATATTGTATACAATATATTTTCTGGAAGGAGGACTCTCTACATGATGGATCCAAATCGTCTAAAAGGAATCATTATGGTTGTCATCGGTGCTTGTTTATGGGGCTTGTCCGGAACAGCTGCACAACAACTTTTTCAATATGACAATATTTCTACTGAATGGTTAGTTACAATTCGATTGCTTATATCGGGCGTTATCTTGCTCATTATTTCATCATTCGGAACGAGAAAAAAAGAAATATTCAGCATATGGAAACAAAGATCTGATGCTACTAAAATGATATTGTTTGGCCTATTCGGTATGCTTGCTGTACAATACACGTACTTCGCTTCTATTAAAGAAGGAAATGCTGCCGTTGCAACATTATTGCAATATTTAGCTCCTATATTTATTACTGTATACTTACTTTTCAAATGGAACGTTCGTCCATCAAAAATTGATTTTATTTCAATTACCCTTTCATTAGTAGGTACTTTCCTCTTACTAACAAACGGGTCTGTGCATAACTTAGCTGTTTCTACACCAGCTATTATTTGGGGGATTTTATCTGGATTATCTCTCGCTTTTTATAGTTTATATTCAAAGGGATTACTAGAAAGATGGTCTTCCTCTGTTATCGTTGGATGGGGCATGATTATTGGGGGTATTGGTGTAACGATTGTACACTTTATTTCTACGAAAGAATTTATTTTATTATCAACTGTGAAATATGTAAAATTAAGTACTCTACCGCTCATCACATTTGTCGTCATTTTTGGGACACTTATTGCCTTTTATTTATACTTAGACAGCATACGATACTTAACCCCGAAAGAAACGACATTATTCGGTTGTACAGAACCACTCGCAGCTATTATTTCTTCTGTACTTATATTACATGTACCATTTCAATCTTTTCAGTTATTAGGGGCCCTTTGTGTCATTGTAATGGTGCTTATCTTAAGCCAAAAACCGGATGAAGGGAAACCCGAATTAAAGCTTGTTCATGAGAAAAAGGAAAATATACAATGAAAGGATTGAATTCACTATGCCTATCCCTCAAAATAATAAAAAACTAGGAAGAGTTTCAGCAAAATCACTCGTTTTAAATCAACTACAAGATTGGATTATTGAAGGTGTACTGAAGCCCAATGAAAAAATTAATGATGGGGAACTGGCTGAAGCACTAGGAGTAAGCAGAACACCTGTGAGAGAAGCGCTTCAAATATTAGAGCTTTCTGGATTAGTGGAAATGGTACCTGGACAAAAAACAAAAATTGCTCCTATTCAGTTAGACGACATTCCGATCATTTATGAAACGATGGCTGGTCTTCACTCTATTATAGGAAAACAAGCACTTCAAAACATTACAGACGCTGATCTGAAGCTACTTTCTAAAATAAATGATGACTTTCAGTACTCTATAGAGAAAGAAAACACAAAACAAGCTTTACAACTAGATATACAATTTCACAATACCATTTCTTCTATTGCTAAAAATCAATATATTGAACCCTTTCTAGAAAATATGCAACTTCACGTCTTACGCCTTGAATATTTGTTTTTCCAAAACTTTGTTCCAGCAAGTCAATCTATTGAAGAACATCACTCTATCATTCAAGCATTACAGAAGCAGGATGAAAAACAAATGGAACAAATGATGACTCAAAACTGGCTCCGTCCAATGAAAGAAATACAAAAAATAATTTCTACGAAATAAAAAGAGAGCTGGCTACACAAAATCGTAACCAGCTCTCTTTTTACTAATATATATAGCTATGCCTGAATATCTGCATAATCTTCCATATCTTCGTACTCTTTTTCCAATTCCTCTAAAGACAGCTCGTATAATTGTCGGTCACGAATTTTAAACACACCTGCTCCAATTAACTCATCAATTAAATGCCTCTTACGATTTTCAACAGCAAAACGGAGTTGACTACTCATCTTTTAAAAAACTCCTTTCTACGATCATTGAAAATGATAATCTTTATCAATTACCACTTTTGATTATAAAAGATGACTCTTTATAAGTAAAGTAATTTCATGAAATATTTACCTTACAAAGTATTTGTGGCCACATTATATATATGTATGCCGTGCGAAAAATGTTATGACACTTTTTCTTATCCTTTTTCTTTCATACTTTGCAAGTTGTCTCACTATGATTAAATTCACCATCTATTTCTACTTGAATGGTGACATGTTCTACATGAAACTCCTCTTTTAATACTTCCGTAGCCTCTTTTAATACACTTTGTGTTTCATTTCCTTTAATAATCAAGTGGCAAGTTAATACTTGAAAATCCGATGTGACAGACCATATGTGCAAATCATGAACTTCTTTTACAACCGGAATATTTAACAATGTACTTTTTACCTCTTCAACATTTATGTTCTGCGGTGCACCTTCCATTAATATATGGACCGTATCACGTGTTACACGCCATCCACTAATAATGACTAAAATAGACACAAGAATACTAGCAATCGCATCTGCAGCAGTCCATCCGAAAAATTTAATAAGTAACGCAGCAATAATCGCTCCAACTGATCCTAATAGATCGCCTAATACGTATAAGAAAGCACTTCTTAAATTTAAATTACCCTTCACATCTCCGCCTCTCATTAATATCCCAGCTGATAAAATATTAATAAGCAGACCAAGTACAGCAATAATAAGCATTCCATTACTAGCAATCTCAACTGGCTCTTTAAAACGGCGAATTGCTTCAATAAAAATGTATATTGAAATGACAATAAGGACGACACCGTTACATAATGCCGCTAACATTTCGACTCGCTTATATCCATATGTTTTCGCAGTTGTTGCTGTTTTTTCTCCGAGTTTAAACGCAAGTAAACTTAAAGCTAAAGATACTGCATCACTTAGCATATGCCCCGCGTCAGATAGTAGTGCTAAGCTATTTGTTACAAATCCCCCAATAACTTCAGCAATCATAAAACTGGTTGTTAGTAAGAATGCAAGTAGTAATGCCTTTTTATTTTTGGAATGACCATGATCATGTGAATGTCCCATACTTATACTCCTTTAAGTGCTATATCTGTATGTTAGTATGAAACAAACTCCCTGTCTTTATCCCGCTTCCTCTGTATTCACACTTCGATACTTTTCAAACAAGTCCTTTTTCTCAACAAAAAATAAGACTACTTCTTTTTCAGCTTCATATTGTTTACTAATGAAAGAATTTTTAAGGAGGTTACGAAAATGAAACGTTTATTTCTCTGTATGGAACGTGAACTTGTTGTAGTGAAAGAACGATATGGTAACTATGAAGCGGCGTATCACTTACAAAATATGCAACCTACCTGTATCGCTGTTGATCCATTTCAAAAAAATCGTGTATATTGCGGCACTTTTGGACGAGGTCTCTGGTTAAGTGACGATAGCGGAGATTCATGGAGACCAATTGGAGATTCTTATCGTTACTTTGATTTTCCAAAAGAAGATGGTATTTTACATTCTTCGATCACTTCCATTACGATAAGCACGAATGAACAAGTTAACGGATATGGCGCCGTTTATGTCGGCACAGAACCGAGCGCTTTATTCCGTTCAGAAAATGGTGGGGAAACGTGGACGGAACTAAAAAATATGAAATCATTATTATCTTCTTATACGTGGGCTTTCCCTCCTAGACCTTTTACTCATCACGTACGCTGGATTACGGTTGATCCAAACAATCCAAATACAATCCACGTTTCAATCGAAGCTGGTGCCGTTATTCAAAGTAACGATAAAGGGCATACATGGATTGATAAAAAATTCGGTGCTCCTATCGATGCTCATCAATTACTTATGCACCCTGAAGCCCCAAATCGCCTTTATGCATCATGTGGTGACGGATTTATGGGCGGACCTGATCGCGCATATCTTGAAAGTTATAACAGTGGAAACAGCTGGATTTCATGTAGTGATGGACTTGAACATCATTATTTATATAGCATGGCTATCGATCCAGCTGATTGTAATACAATTCTCGTTTCTGCCGCACCGAGTGCAGATCTCGCTCATCACCGTATTCCTTATGAATCTTATATTTATCGTAAAACGAAAGATACTCCGTTCCAGCAAGTACAACAAGGACTACCATCTGCAATCGGTACAGTCATTTCGATGTTTGCGACAAACGAAGCAGAACCACATACATTTTACACTTTAAATAACAACGGCTTGTTTCAATCCAATGATAGCGGTGAATCGTGGGAACAACTAAACATTCCGTGGAAAGATGAGTATAAAACACAACACCCGCATGCATTACTCGTTACTACTCCTTAACGAAAAAAAGACTGCCTAATGGTTTTAGGCAGTCTCTCTTCTATTTCTTTAAATCAATTACGATATCATCTAGAACAATATCTTTGCTCTTCGCTTCTTTTTTCGGTACTTCAATCTTCTTCTCTTTCCCATTCACATACTCCACTCCACCATGATTTTCAGGTGTATGAACTCGCAAGTGCACGTGAGGTGTAACGATAAGCTTTGTTGCATTTTCATTTAACTTTTGGAATGTCGAACTCCAACTACTTTTGTGCGGTTCTGCTACTGTACTAGTTCCGCCATTTCCTTCACCAGCATATTTATTTCCTAAATCATCTTTTATTTCTAATTCCACATCAGCGCTATCCCATATACTTCTTAATACTTTAGATTCTTCCTGATTGAAAAAAACGATAAATGACATCGGAGTTACTTCCATTTTGTCTATATTTACTTTTATTAATTCATTTTCAGAAACCCTATTAACCTTTACTTCTTTACTATCCATTGCTTTTAAACTAAGTGCGAAATTCCAGTTTCCCTTTATTACATTACCTTCATAATCCAACTCAATTGCCTCTATATCCCACCAAACATTTGCAACATCTAATCTTTCACTACCATGACCACTCATCGTAGTCATACCTACATATTTCCCCTCTCCAACTTTTGTAACGTTTGAACTACCTCCTCCGCCATCAAAGCCCATAACTTGCGGACTTCCAAATGGGAACGGTTTCTCTCCTAAATCTTTTTCGCTCTCAATAGAATATGTGATTGTAATAGTTCTACCATCGAACACAGCATCATTAATGGTAACCTTAACCCCATTACTCTCCCTCGTCATATTCAATTCAGTCGAAAACTCTTTATAATTTTCATATAACCCTGTTCTACCATTATCTAAAAATCGGAATATGTCACCTACTATTGGTAATCCTCCAGCGTATGTCGGAAATCCGATGCCAAGCATGGCAACCGATACGCCGACTAAAATAGATGCAGCAGCAACGCCTTTTTTCCAACTTTTCATCTTTTTCTTCGTACGCATCGATTGTTTTACATTGCGCTTTACTTTTTCTTTTTCAATTTCAGAAGCCTCAATTTCCTCAAGTTCTTTCTCATCTATATCAATATCATTTAATAGTTCATAAATGTCTTTCATATGACACTACCTCCAAAACTAATTTTCGTAGCATTTTGTTGTAGTTTCTTTTTTCCACGATACACACGATTATCTATCGCTGCCCGAGTTAACCCTAACTTGTCTCCTATTTCTTCTGTCTTCATACCAAGAAGATATTTCATAATGAACACCTTTTGATCTAACGGTTCTAATTGATTAATAAGCTTCAATAACTCTTCCCTATCTTCCATAACGATTAATTCATCTTCTGCTGACTTTTCCGTACTAATATGAAACTCATCCGAAATAATCTCTACTTTTTTAGTTGCCTTCCGGTAATAATCAATCGCCTTAAATTTCGCAATTGCCGCAATCCATTTTTTAAAATCATTTGGTTCTCCATGAAATTTATTTGCGTTATTCCATATGGAAAGAAATATATCGTTTACACATTCCTCTATGAGTCCATCATTTTGAACTGGAAGAAGAACTTTGTGGGTTATTCCTTTTATGAGCGGTAAGTATGTATCGACAACAAATTCTAGCGCATCTTCTTTTTGTCGCTTTAATCTTTTTATATAATTTTTCTCATTTGATTTCATGTAGCGATTCCCCTTATTTTTTTGTAAAAGCTTTTACACCCTATATAACGTCTAAAAAAATATTTTCTCTCATCTTTTAATTATTTTTTGTATGTAATGGAATACTTTCCCTTAGCCATTGTCTCACATAACTATGCATCCAAAGAAAATTTTCTCAAGTCTGTAATTTGATTCATGTAGTACACTATTTATATAGTCATTCTTTAACTTAGTGTACATTTTATTTCGTTAACCTACTATTTAAAATTAGGAGATGAGATGTGTATGTGTGGAATTACAGGTTGGGTAAATTGGAATAAAGATCTTTCCAATGAACATGTTATTTTAAAAAAGATGGCAAATCGTATTCAGCATCGCGGTCCGGATGCTGAAGGATTTTGGTTTTCACCTCGCGCGGCTTTTGCACACCGCCGTTTAATTGTAATTGATCCAGAAGGTGGGACACAGCCGAAGACATTTCGTGCTGGTGATTATACGTATGCTCTTACTTATAATGGAGAAATTTATAATTTCCGTGAGCTGAGAGAACAACTTAGGAAATGTGGTCATACATTTGAAACGCATTCAGATACAGAAGTGTTACTACATGCTTATTTAGAATGGAAAGAAGACTGCGTACAACATTTAAACGGCATTTTCGCTTTCGCCTTATGGGATGATCAGAAGCAACAACTGTTTTTAGCACGTGATCATTTAGGCGTAAAACCACTCTTTTATACAGAAAGAAATGACAGTATTATTTTCGGATCTGAAATTAAAGCATTATTAGCTCATCCATCTGTCCCTGCTGAAATTGATACGGATGGCATAAATGAAATATTTGGATTAGGGTTATTTCGAACTCCAGGATGTGGCGTCTTTAAACATATTCAAGAAGTGCGTGCTGGACATTCTATAACGTTTACACGTGATAAAAAAGTAGTTACGAAGTATTGGAATTTAGAAAGTAAGGTCCATACAGATTCTATAGAAGATACATCATCACATATTTTATCTATTTTACAAGATAC
The DNA here is from genome assembly GCF_003812125.1 of Bacillus sp. FDAARGOS_527. Lineage (NCBI taxonomy): Bacteria > Bacillati > Bacillota > Bacilli > Caryophanales > Bacillaceae > Bacillus > Bacillus sp. FDAARGOS_527. The sequence continues at coordinate 964,758 of NZ_CP033795.1, read as the reverse complement.
AGTAAAAAGACAATTAATTGCCGATGTCCCTCTCGTCTGCATGTTATCAGGAGGATTAGATTCTAGCGGTATTACTGCACTAGCAGGAAAAGAATTTGCTGCTGAAAATAAAACACTTCATACGTATTCCGTTGACTTTGTAAATAGCGCAAAAGATTTCGAGCTGACATTTGCTCGCACTGGTTTAGACGCTCCTTGGGTAAAACGCGTTTCTGAACATGTAGGGACATCTCATCATGATATTATTGTGAATGCTGAAGAATTAGCTAATCACTTATTCGTTCCCCTCCGTGCAAAAGATTTACCGAGTGCTGGCGAAATGGAAACTTCACTATATTTACTATTTTGCGAAATGAAAAAAGATGCGACCGTAGCTTTATCCGGCGAATCTGCTGATGAAGTATTCGGTGGATACCCTTGGTTTCATCAAGAAGAATTACTATATGTCGATAAGTTTCCTTGGCTAACAAATTGGAAGAATACATCTCCTCTTCTACTACATGAAATAAGTAACCAATGTAATCTAGAAAACTATATTGATACACGATTCCAAGAAGCGATACTTGAAGTACCTACTCTTGAAGGTGAAAGTAAAAAATCCGCGAAACAACGTCAAATGTTTTATTTATTTTTAACGAGATTTCTTCCGTTCTTACTTGACCGTAAAGACCGTATGAGTATGGCTGTAGGATTTGAAGTTCGTGTACCGTTTTGCGATTATAGATTAGTTGAATATTTATGGAACGTTCCTTTCAACATAAAAAGCATTGATAATATTGAAAAAGGCATTTTACGTAGAGCACTGAAACCTGCTTTACCTGACGATGTACGCAATAGAAGAAAAAGTGCTTATCCAACTTCACAAGACCCACATTATTTAAAAACAATTCGTCATTTATCACTCGACATGTGCAGTAATAAAAACAATCCTATTTTCTCACTTATTAATCATTCCACATTACTTGCTATTGCCGATGGAAGTAATAAAGAAATTAACAATTTCGAAGCAAGAAGTGCTATGGAATACATGCTACAAGTAAACGAATGGTTAAAAACATATCATATTCATATTGCTTAACAAAAAGGAGTTCAAGGATAAAAACCTTGAACTCCTTTTATATTAATTAGCACATCGTTTATTTTCAGTGTCAATGGACCATCCAATAATTGTGGCACAATCTCTACCTTTCCACTGCAGTACATTTGTTAATACTGGTTCAATCTGTAAGCAACTTCCGTCGTGCAATATTTCTACTAAAGATTGATCATCATCAAACCTTCGTTTATCACACTCTAAAATACCGTCCGTTGCCATTACGATGTGATTCATTCCTTTTTCTAACCCTCTTACACCTGACGTAAAGCAAGGTGTATTTGCTGCAAAAATATTTTTCCTACCGATATATTCGTAATTCTTCCGTTTATTTAATCGCCCTTTCCCATTCTTCGTTTTCTCAGAATGGAATAAATATGCGAAACAATTACCAACTGATAACCAATATAAAAATTCGCCTTTTCGCAAACATATTAAACATGCGAGTTCCTCATCATCTTGATCACATTTTTCAATAAACAGCTCATCTGTAAATAACGCTAATAAGTACATATGTGTATGATGAAAAGCTAAATGTATCGGGTAGGAAAATAACTCTTTTAGTTTCTCTTTTCTTTCCGAAATTGCTTCTACTATATAATCTATATTTTTTGTTTTGTGATGTGTATCAAAAATCATAACAAATTCAAATTGTAATTCAGGATCCCACCAAGCAAGCACCGCATCTCCTCGTTCATATGCATCACTCTCTTGATTTCCCCCATATACGCCGACTGAAAGAGGACCACATTTTTCAACATGTATTTCATCTACATACATCTGTTCATGACTCATCCATTTGAATGTATTCACAGCTATCATCCTCTCTCTTGCTAAATGTATACCTTTACACATAGATTACCTTATATTTCAATAAAAATAAACTTTTTCAACATTTTTTATCCAAATAAAAGGATTTTATTTCTACACTAACGAATATATCTTAATATACGATATAAAAACAGGAGGATTTATTATTATGAAAGACATCAATCAGCATTGGGAGAACATTTATTATCACTTACGATATGAATATGAAGACAATCTTTCTCACCAAGCTATTCGTATTTTACAAATCGTTTCTCGTGAGAAAGAAATAACAATTGGAAAAGTCGCTACTGAGCTTACTCTCTCTCATAACACAGCATCTGAACACGTAAAGCGCCTTATTCAAAAAGGATTTATCATGAAAGAAAGAAACAAACAAGATGAAAGAGTTGTGAACCTTACTTTAACGAAAGAAGGCATTGAAGTATTAGAAAAGCATACTTTACTAGATAAAGAAAAGATAAAAATATTAGAATCGCAGTTATCGAAAGAAGAACAACAATTCATTGAAAAAGCTTTTTCATTATTAGCGAAGGAGGCAAAGTATGCATTTCCTCGTTAAAGTAATCGTTTCGGCACTTATTATCGGTGTTATTACTGAAGTAGCTAAACATTATAGTACGATTGGCGGGTTTATCGCTGCCCTTCCTCTCGTTAGTTTACTGAGCCTGTTTTGGATTTCTTTCGAAGGCGGGAACAAACAAGAATTAAGTCAATTTGCTATAGGCGTATTATATGGATTCCCTGCATCCGCACTACTATTATTTATCGTTTATATCGGTTTAAAAAACTCATTTGCACTTAGTACATCTGTCCTATTCGGTATAGGTGTCTGGTGTATTGTTTTCGCTTGTCAAAAATTACTTCAATCTTAGTTAGGAGGGTTTACTATTTATAAATTTGTAGAGGTATTGGGGCAAACTATAGAAGTATATATGAAAGGAAGTAGTAAACAAACGGTAGTCATTCAAACCGGAATGACTTGCTCATTTTATGATTGGCTTCCTATTATCGAAAAGCTTTCACAGCACTTTACAGTCGTTTCCTACCATCGCCCAGGTTACGGAAAAAGTGAACTAAGGAATCATTCACGTACTACATTACAAACAACAAAAGAACTTCATATGTTACTACAAAAACTAGATATTCACGAACCAATCATTCTAATCGGTCATTCCTATGGAGGTTTATGTGCACAACATTTTGCGATGTTATATGAAAATAAGCTACAATCACTTATTTTAGTTGATTCTACTTCTATGAACTTACACCGATTAGATGAACTTCATTTACCAATTTCTGATCAGACTGATTCTGATGATATGTGGCTTCAAAAATATAATACATATTCCAAGATGGATGTAGACCTGCTTTCTAATGAACTAAAACCTATGCTAGCCGGTCAATCAAGACAGCAAATTGAATTTTCTACCTCTCCTTCATTATATAAAGCGACAGCTTCTGAACTATCGGAGTGGAAAAACTGTGCCCTTTCACTAAAAGAGCTATATAAAACATTAGAAATACCATTAATCGTTATCGGTAGAGACCCTCAATATTCTATTACTCAGTTGACTGAGGGCAGCATGCCAAAAGAGGAAGCCATACAACTTGAAACAATGTGGCAAAAACTGATTCATGAACAATTACAACTCTCAATACATAGCCAATATATACTTGCTGAACATGCTGGTCACGGAATAGAAAATGACCGACCAGATATTATCATTGAAGCTGTTCACTCCCTAAAAATAAAAAAAGGAAGCAACTAAAGCTGCTTCCTTACTTATCTATTCATAATCTTCTTCATCATCGATTTCTTCGTAATACGAATTCCCATTACTTACATATATAGGACCATTCGCAACGTCAATACGTAATACCCATGCCCATGGCACAGCTAAACGCTTATGTATTGCTCGCCAAAAGCTCATTGATTTTCTTTCGTACTCCTGGAACTCCTGAAGTAACTCTTTGTAGGAGGAACCGTCTAACTGAATATTTGTTTCTAACAAACGAGAATGGGCATAGTACTGCAGCTCTAGTTCAGCAGCAATTTCCATTTCTTCTTCCGTTGCCATACCTATAATTGTTCCATCTGCTGGTGCAATTTCATATACGTTGTGAACTTCAATAAGCCCTTCTTTCTCTTTCTCAAACATGTAAACAGCCTCCTTTAACATATTTTTTATGTTACAAAGTCATACTTCTACAATAATATCTCTCTTTCCTCTTTTTTTGATAAACTTTTACAAATTATTTATCCCGCTTTAATGGGCAGTAAGACCCCCACCTCAAAATTCAGCGGAAGCAAAGAAGTTAGGTGGGGGTCGGGCTGCCCATAAAAGTCCGATTGGTGAAGGCTAATAATCAGTGGGGGATGAAGAAAACCCCCACTGATTAAAGTTTCACTTTATTTGATGACCCGTATTCTCTATCCTTTCGGCAGAAATTAAATCTTCATTATGAAAATTCAACTTAAATATATCGGGCATACGAAGTGTTTTCCAAAATCGAAAATCATATTTTGAATCAAAATAATTCATGAGTAATACCATAATATTTCCATGAGTTCCTATTACAATATTCTGATCTTCATATTTTTTTAATATATTTTGCATACATATTACAGCACGCCTTTGCGCTACTTCATTCGATTCTCCGCCCTCGTATGCAAAATCCCAATCTTCCCACACCTTTTGGACCGCATTATTAAAATCTGTTACTGGCTCTTTACTTAATAATCTTTCCCGTAAATTTTCTTCTATTTCTATTGATACATGATATGTATTCGCAATTCCTTGTACAGTTTGAATTGCTCTTTTGTAGGGGCTAGAAATCACAACATCAATATGTTTATCTTTTAATAAGCGTGTTACATTCTCTGCATCTAAGTGCCCTTTTTCAGATAAAGGTCGCTCCCGTTCTTCTTTTGTATATGTAGAATGGGCATGGCGAACGAAATATATTGTTGTCATTTATTCATCTCCTTTTTCCCTCTCTACCCAAATTCAATACATTACCATCAAATCCCTTTACTTTTACAATAAGTGCCGCCAAATTTAAATGTTGATTTTCATATTAATAAAAGGAAACACCTCTATGGTATTTCCCCCATTTAAAATAGACTACATTCAATTAAATACTTTATCAATTTTATTTCTGTCGTATTCTAATACCCAATCATTATATGTATGATACATATTCCTAATTGTATTAGGAGAGGTAGCTAACACATCACAACATCTATCATCATAAATGTGAAATATAGTATTCTTGTTAATATTTATGAAATACACCATATGAAAAATACGCGGTTTTATCCCCATATCTTGATTACAAATTGCTTTTATCATAGGAATGTATTTCAAGTCTGAAACTTTACATTTCAAAGTATATCTATGTGTTTTATATACCCCGTCTTCATCGTCTTCTGGAAAAACATAAGGGATTGTATTTTTCTGTAACTTAAACAAATCAGACTTCTCTTTTACATACTTAGAAAAGATATTCAATTTGTGTTTGAAAGTTTCACCATCTGCATAGTCATTTACATCCACTACAATATACATATCATCTGTTTTGGAATGTAAAGACTGAAATAAAGTAATGGCTCTATTATAAACGCCTTCTAAATATGGGCAGTTTTCATAAATATTAGTGCAATCATAGTTCACACCTAATTTAAAGCGAATACCAATATCCCCATTATAAAATAGAGGTGGTCTAAGTTCTAAATTTGGAAACGTTTCAAGCATATACTCCTTCAATCTCATCTCAACACCTACCTTTAATAGCATCTTGTTTACATAATAAAATTATTCTATTATAATTTATTTCTAAATTCCTCACTTGTTATAATATCTCGAATAAAATAGTCTACATTATTTCTCAACTTTTGATATGCAACTTGATCTTCTATATCGTTAAACATAATGACAACTTCTACTTTATTCCCTTTCTTATCTGTAGTATACAAGCTTTTTGTCAATACGAATGCGGTAGAACCACCTTTTTGACCAGCATATTCGAACTTACTATTTTTAACTGTTCCTTTGAAAATGTTCTCGATTTCTTCTTGCATTGATTTTGGAAAATACTTTCTACTATTTATCTTTTCCATTATACTCATATAATCTTTAGCGTTTGCACCCACTAATCGATCTGACCAAATTCGCTGAAATTCCATATCTACTTTTAATGGGATATCCCGTTTTTTCCATTCTTCTTCGTCTTTCATCCATTCATGAATTTGTAACACATGTTTATTATACTCATCCTGTGACATGTTACGTATCATTTCTAAAGATTGATTCTCTGGCTCATGAAGCTCTTTTTCTACATACCCTCTCATATATAGTGAAGCAGTATATGAAGTGAACTTGTCATGACTAGTAAGTTCTAATTCTTTTAAACTGTCATTTACCCTTTCTATTCCAAGCTTATCTAGCAAATATGTTGTATTTGCATTAGAACTATAATGAATCATTCCTTTAGCGACTTCTTCCAAAGCGATTTGTCCATTTTTCACTAATTCTCTCGCTTTGGCATCTTCTAACCAGTTAGGATGCGCTCCACCATCAGTGTTTTTAACGTAATATTTTTCTAGCTCCTGCAATGAAATTTGTTCATCACGACTTACTTTTCCTTCTGACACTTGCTTAGCAAATTCAACTGCTATTACGATTTTTGCCATACTTGCTAATGGCAATTTTTTATTTTCATTTATAGAAGTTAATACTTCTCCATTTCTTTTAATAAGTAATGAACATGTTTCATCTTCTTTATGTTCTTTTATGTACTTTAATACGTAATCAGGATCTTCTTTTGACAAATAGTAATTCATAATAACAAAGAAAGCTATAACAGCTACTATAATGACCCCTGCAATTATTCCTATAATCTTTAATATGTTCACAATATACCCCCTCTAATACATTCCCTTCAACATCATAATTATAACAAACCAAATTACAAAATTATACAAAATAGAGTAACTCTTCCTAAAAGGAAAGAGTTACTCTATTTCACATGATGTTATTTGTCCATTTAACGTAACGACTATATTTGATTCGTCACTTTTTTTCACACTATTTATTCGATTTGAGTTAGGAGGACCAATTACAACTGATTCCTTAATTGGCGAAAGGTCCTTCTCTAATTTTTCTGCACTTACACCATATGCAGCTTGAAATACTTCTGGCGGTGTTAATCTAAGTATGTCTGACCCTTCTGCTGTTTCAAACTGATCGTTATTAAAGAACAAATGTAATTGCACTTCTTCTGTTACCGCTGTGATCCAATGCCACCATCCCATTGGAATAAAGACAGTTTGCCCCGCTTTCACATGATAATTTTGCAATTGATTCGTTTCGGGATTTAAGATGGATGTAACTGCTTCTCCTGATACTACAACATCCAATTCCCACGCATTCGGATGCCAATGTGGTTCCCGCATATGCCCTTTTGTCATAAATAAATCAACAAACGCACCACCTATCATTGCTGGTAACTGCGTTGACGTAACTTCATATGCAACGTTTTTCTCATTCCTCTTAAAAAAGATATTTTTTCGTGAATCAAAGAAAAGATTTGGAGTTCCTGAACTTTTCTTTAAATTTTTATTATCTGGAACATAACCTGAACTACTCATTTTATCCCTCTTTTCCACTCCGAACATTTCGGCTTTCACACTGTATCGTATGGAAAAAATGTATGAATGTGCCTATCATTCACATAACAAAAAAACATGCCTTCATAAGGAGAGCATGTTTTGTGATATCCTTCACATTATTTAGCTAAAAATAAACTTTTTACTTACCATGATGTAACATTAAATCACTAAGTTCTTCTTCAATGTGATTTAATTTCGCAACGCCTTCTTTCCATTTATGAATATAACGTGAAACCCCAACAAAAAACAAAACAATAATTGTGGAAAGAATAATACCATATACGATTGCTACAGTACTCATAGTTACACTTCCTTATAATTAGTAATGTGGTTATTAGTTATATTTTTATTATAAACCTTTTTCTTTTAAAATACTTCGATTTCAACTTTTTGTAACAAAATTGATTTTTCTAATAATAGTACATAACATTATAATGCTAGAAGAAATCTCTTTCTGATTCCTTCTAGCGTTATAATTGAAAGAAATAAAACTCTCATTCATAGTCCTTTTACTTTACACCGACTGAAACTGTTTCTGGCAATGTGCTACCACCATCAATGACAATGTGTGTACCTGTTATGTAGCTTGATTCATCGGATGCTAAAAAACCTGCTAACTGACCTACTTCTTCAATTTTCCCTAAACGTCCTAAAGGAACACCTGAAGCAATTCCATCGATTACATTACTCGGCTCATTTGGATCAGATTCATTTGCTATTTGCTCTGCCATTGGTGTCATAATGTAACCTGGACAAATTGCATTTACAGTAATATGATGTTTTGCCATTTCTCGTGCTAACGCTTTTGTAAAACCCCAAATTGCTGCTTTCGTCGTTGCATATGCAGTTTCACCTTCATCAGCAACCAATGTTCCTGTTACAGAAGACATATTCACAATCTTTCCGTAACTTTTCTCAATCATATATGGCAATACTGCTTTAGAAAAATTCCATACCCCATTAATATTTACTTGAAATTGAAAATCACGCATTTCATCTGACATATCTAAAAAATTTGCAAGTCGAATAACACCAGCGTTATTTACTAACACATCAATCTTTCCGTACTTCTCATATGCATCTTTCACTACTTCTTTAACAGCATTCATATCAGCTACATCGACGACATAACTCGCAGCATCTAACCCTTTACTTACGATATTTTTGGCAGTTTCATGAACTGTCTCTGAAATATCAACAAGTAATACTTTCGCCCCTAGCTCTGCAAATACATGTGCAATTCCAGCTCCGTTCCCCATCGCAGCTCCTGTAACAAAAGCGACCTTACCATCTAATTTTCCCATTTTATAACCCCCTTATAAAATATATAACGTCTTTACATTTTTATCATACCAAATATTCCCTCTCATTCTTTACAAAGCTCCATTTGTTAAAAAACGTTCAAAAAAAGAAAATTTTTCACAAATTATACAAAAGTTCACCATATGTACTATTATCATATGAGTTATATTATTTAATAGGAAAAAGGGGATGATATACTATGACGACTTGGTTTATTGTTATGTTAGTTGTATTTGGGGCATTTAAAATTATCGTTTCGAGCCTTCCTAACACTGTTATTGAATCCATTATTAGCAAGTACGAAACACATCCACAACTGGAAGAAGAGAATGCGACTGTTACAATCAATGGAAATAACTTAGAAGGCGAACAAAAATCCAAAATTATTCATGATTTTAACGAAGGTTTATTTTTAGATCGCTATTATGCACCACCACATAATGAGGGTACGCCTCTAATTATTAATGCAAAACGCGGCAAAAAAGATTTTACATTTTATATTTATAGCCATGAAGAGCATGTTGATGTTGTAAAGCAATATAAAAAGAAGGTCGTTGCTTATAGTTTACGCTCTAAAAATCTTCAAAATAGTGATATGTTCGTGTCAGCTGATTTAGCTTAATACTCATATATTAAAAAAAGGAATCCATGGCATCTGGATTCCTTTTTACTATTCACTGAAAAATAAGCTCTGTTTTCAAACTATCTTTCGGTAACAACCATCCTTTTTGGTCTAAACTCTTCATTAATAATTCTCTTTTTTCTTTTGCTATACTTTCCTCATTTGTTTTAAACGACACTTCTATTACGAAATCATCTTCTATTTTCCCTGTATTACTTAGTGACCAAACTTCAATATTCGTTTTACTATTTTCAAACTCCCCTGTATACCTTTTCATTAATACCGGACCGTAAATACGGGAATCCCTTAACATCTCTTCTCCCCAATTCGTATACAACCATTTGTTCATTTTCCCCGGTAACTTTTCTACTAACATGTTTTGAGCAGCTTTTTCGTTTGGTAAATCAAGTACTCCATATCCTTTTGCACTGTAACTTTTCTTATTTGAAATACTTAACGTTTTCTTTTCAAATCCCCAGTCTATTTCCGCCTCATAACTATCCGTATTACTATCGAATCCCTCTTTTTTAGCTACTTCTAGTGCATCTTGAATTACACCATTTGGAATAGGATATCTTTTTTTATATGTTAGCTCAAAATCTTTACTAAATTCTTTCTTTCGTATTCTGGCAAACCAGCCTTCATTACTTAAATTTTTATTTGCAGTATCTAAAAACTGTACTTGTATTCTTTCATAATTTGTACCAGCCTGGAAATGCTCTAGTACATCTTGCTTCATCTCTTCGTTAGGACCTAGTACTTGTTCTGGCTTTAATAATAACTTCACTTCAAAACTAGGTGTCATTGGACTAGCGGCAAATCCTTCCTTAACGTTATAAAGGAAACAACAAAAGAAAATACTTACGAATACAAATACGCTTTTCATATACCTATCCCCTTTACATTTCAAATGACTTCTATTCGTTCCATAGTAAGTGAATATACATTTTCATACCCTGCGGTGCTAAGCTTTTTCTGTAATCGATCCGTATCCTCTTTCAAAGCGTGTACTAACACCGTATGTTCTGGTGATAATGTATTTAACATCTCTTTCACATCTCTTATACTTTGGTGAACTTTATATGGAACTCGCTTCACCCTACATTCTTTACCTACACGTTCCTTCAAAACTTTTTCTGCAAAACTCCCTTTCGCAATATGTCCAGTAAAGATAATAGAATTTCGTTCGTCATGTCGAAGTTGTTCATAATATAACTGCGCTCGCTTCGTTTGCATATTCGCATCACTCATTACAACTATTCCATAACTATGTTGCGTACCGCTGTCATCATCCATAACTATTATGTTTCTTTTTAAACTCTCCATTAGCTCTTCAAGTTCTTCATTATTTTTGATCCAATCTTTATATGCGAACATCTGTTGAAATCCATCCAAAATTTCTTGATCTACTATAATAGGGAGTTCTTTATATTTTTTATATAAATACAATACGATATCTTGCGCCCTACCAAGGGGGGGCAAAGGTAGTAATGTTATCCCTTTATTCCCGACGGCGCGTTCAATTTCTGTACATAGTTCGTTTATTCGTTCATGTTGCGAAACATCATCAGTATGATAAGCGGCATCTACGATTGCGACTTTTATATCGCCGTGCAACTTCTCAGGTAAATTAGCTCGCAATATGTTAGACTCTGCTGAGTAATCGCCAGAATAGAATACATATGTATGACTCATATCCACTAAAAACCAAACAGCTCCTAATACATGCCCACTATACCCCCATTGAAAACGCAATGTAGGAGTAATCTGTACCCATTCATTCGGATTGCTAATCTCATCAATATATACATAATTTAAATCTTTCACATTTTGGTCGGTATAAGGTACATGCCATCCTTGCGCCAAATTGTAGTTTCTCCATTTTTCATAGTAAGCTGGGAGTTGCTCCTTCGTATAACGAGTTGTCCATATTTTTTTCTTATATCCATACTTCGCTAATAAAGGTAAGCCCATCGTATGATCTTCATGAATATGTGACAAAAATACTGCATCTAAAAACGGTACAACTTCTCGTTCTATTTTTGGATAACTATCCTTATATGACCGATTAATACCACAATCAAATAATATTTTTGTCTCTTTATTTTTTACGAAGTAGCAGGAGCGACCGTATTCTCCCGCTCCTCCCCATACTTCTACCCTCATCATGCTACCCCTTTTCGTTTGTGCTCCATATGCTGCAGAAGTAATAAACATAGTGTTGTAAGTCCAACTGAAACGACAGCCATCGCCATTCCAATAGATACTTCTCCTTGTTCAAATTGAGCAAAAATAAATGTTGCTGACGTTTCTACCGATGGAGGTAGTACGAGAAGCGATGCTACTAACTCCCTTATCGAGATTGTAAATGTCATCGCCCATCCGGCAAGAATACCCGGGATAATAAGAGGGAATATTATTTTTCTAAAAATATACATATAATTCCCAGAAAAAATACTTCCTGCCTGCACGAGAGAATCATCAATTTGCCCGAGCGATGCTTTTACATACTGCACTGTATAAGGTAAAAAAAGAACAACGTACGTTACGATTACCATGACTGGTGTATTGTAAATGGACAGGGGTATATAGGGGGAATTCCAAAATAAAATAAGCCCTACAACCATTACGATTCCTGGTACCATGTTCGGTAACATACCGCACATATCCAGCCATTTTTCAGAGGACTTTTTCCCCTTTCGAATCATAAGTGCTAAAAAGACGCCAATCATAACAGCAATAATCGCTGTTATAAGTGAAAAAAGAAAACTGTTCCATAGAGCTTCTAATCCTGGAGATCCGATTGTAAATAATGCTTCATAATGACTCGTTGTAAAGTTATGTAACTGTAAGCCTCCGCCTCTTAATTTTGACAAAGAAGCAATCAGTATAGAAAAATACGGGATTCCAATTGATACGATTAATAAACCAATTACATAAATCCATGCTACAACGCGCACATATATAGACAAAGTGTACCTTTTAGATTTCACACCTTTTCCACTAACCATTGCATATGAATACTTTCGATTTAATACGTTTTGCATATACCAAATGAGCATACATGCACTAAGTAATAAAGAAGATAATGCTGTTGCACTACTAAAATCAATTGGCCAACTCGAAATGAATTTATGAATCTCTGATGTTAACACATGAAATCCGATTCTTCGTCCAAATGTAGCCGGTGTTCCAAATTCAGCAATCGTCTTTACGAAAATGAGTAAAGCACCCATTACATAACTTGATACTAATAACGGCAATATGATTTTTCTTAAACGATAGAAAAAGCTTCCACCATGAACTGCTGCCGCCTCTTCTTTACTACTCCCAATTTGAAGTAACGTGTTTTTCAACATAAAGTATAGAAATGGGAATAAATGCAGACTCATAATTAAAACCATACCTCCTAAGCTAAAAAACGAAGATGAAATCGTCTTTAGCATCGGAAAAAACTGTTCGAAATAGCCGTTCGGTTGCATGAACAAAATCCAGCCCATCGATCCAATATACGGCGGAGTCATAAATGGAATCATAAAAACAATATCTAACTTGCTATGCTTTCCAACATCTGTTTTGCTCATAATGAAAGCCAGTGGAAATGCAAAGATGGTTGCTCCTATTACTACGAGTACACCTAGAAGCATCGAATTTAGAAAAATCCCAGCTAATCCACCACTCTGCATCACTTCAAACGGCTTAAAAAAATTCCAACTACTATTTTCATATACACTAGAAAGTAAAATGAGAAAAAGCGGAATGACGATTAACATCGCCACAAGTAACAACGCTACCGTCATCCCAACTTGCCTTACTGATCCAAATCGATTTACCATGTAATCACCATCTTATTGAAATACTTTCTTAAATTGTTTTCCTATTTCATCTTGTTCTTTCTCAACTGTTTTCCAATCAATATGTAATACTGGAATCTCTTCCACATTTGGTCTATTTTCCGCTTTTATATCTGTTCTACCGGGTAATAAATACGCTTTAGAAATTTGTTTTTGTACATCATCTGATAATAAATAATCAATAAACTCTTTTGCACCTTCTACATTTTTACTATCCTTCATAATGCCTGCTGCACGTGGGCTAATAACTGTTCCGCTTTTTGGATAAACAATATCAACTGGTTCACCCTTTGCTTTTGCACTGTACGTCATATAATCAACACCCGCAATGACCATATCTTTTGCTCCTGTTACAACTGGATCTAACGCTTCTTGGTTTGCCCCTGCTACTGTAACTTCATTTTTTTTAAGCTGTTCAAATAAATTCCATCCATCTTTTCCATTCTTTTTCACATATCCTGTCACAAAGTCTAAAGCTGAACCTGAAAGTGCTGGATCTGGAAGATTCACTTTCCCTTTCCATTCTCCTTTTGTTATATCGCTCCAATCTTCAGGCGCTGTCTTCACATTTTTTGTGTTATACACAATTCCTAACGCTGAAGCACTATATCCAAAATAATGTCCTTTATCATCCGACCATTCAGAACGAAGCTTATCAGCTTGTTTCGCTTCTTTATAAGCTAACGTTTGTCCATCTTTTTTTAATCCTTCCATCGCTGGTAAAGATGCAAGTACGACTACGTCAACGACTGGATTTTTCTTTTCGGCTTCCATTCTCGCTAAAATTTTACCTGTTGTTCCTTGAAACATTTCCACTTTTATACCCGTTTTCTTTTCAAAGTCCTTTTGAATTTTTTCTGCTAATCCTTTTGGTCCTGCACTATATACAACAATCTTCTTTTCATTCGTAGTTTTACTTTTTGCATCTGCATTACCTGTCTTTGAACTACACCCTGTTACTACGGCAGAAAATAATAAAGTACATACAAATAACGACTTAAGCGAACTGAATTTCTTCATACGATTCTCCCCCTATATGATGAATACATTTTTTCGGTACATATAACGATACTGGCTTTCCGATGCTTATCTTACTATTGTGATAAGCTGTCCATATTCCGAGTGTCCCCATATTTACTTTCACTTCATAACGCTCTCCTACATATGTAACGTGCTGGACTTCACCTGTATACATTTCACACACTTCATTTTTTGTCCAGCTCACATGCTCTGGACGAACCATTTGTTTACCCTCTACAAGCCAATTTGCCTTACCAACAAATTTTGCAACAAATTCATGAGATGGCTTCACATAAATATCTTCTGGTGTTCCTTTTTGTAATACTTCTCCTTGTTTCATGACAATAATTTGGTCTGACATTGACATAGCTTCTGTTTGATCGTGCGTTACATACAATGCCGTTAAACCAATGGAATGAACGATATCCATAAGCTCTAACCGCATTTCTTCTCGCAAAATTGCATCGAGTGCACTGAGCGGTTCATCAAACAAAATGAAATGTGGCTTCGTTACAATTGCTCTCGCAAATGCGACACGTTGTTGCTGTCCGCCAGAGAGTTCATGCGGATATCTTTTCTCCATCCCTTGCAAGCGAACTCGCTTTATTGCCTCTTCTACTTTTTCCCGTAATTGATTCGTTTGCTTTGTAGCTCTTAAACCAAATGCAACATTTTCAAATACAGTCATGTGTGGCCATAAAGCAAAATCTTGAAATACCATACCGATATTACGTTCATGAGGAGATGTTTTTATTTTTTTAGAAGAAGAATACATGCACGTATCTCCAAAATATATTTCACCTTTATCTGGCTCTTCCAGTCCTGCAATCATTCTGAGTAATGTCGTTTTCCCGCATCCCGAAGGTCCTAAAAGTGTGGTGAATTCACCTTGTTTCATCACAATTTGTAACGGCTTTAACGCTTGTACTTTTCCAAATGATTTTTCTAATCCACTAATTTTAATATCCATCGTTTCACCTCTCTCCCCTCACTCTTAACCTGCTTTCATTCTATATGGGAGATTTATACTGAATGTTAATGTACTGTAAAGATTAAATTAAAAAACTTCTAATAAACTATTTATTTCTATAGATTTTTTCTATAGTTAGAAGAAAAAGGGGCAACTTGCCATGAATCTCTTAAAATTAGAAATTGTAGTGCTTATTAAGAAATACAAAAAGCTCACGATTGTTGCAGAACAGCTTGGTGTTAAACAACCTACTATTACATTCCATATAAAAAGCTTAGAAGAGGAGCTCGGTGTACCTTTATTTGAATTACGTTCTGGAAGATATTTCTTAACAGAGGCTGGCGAGGCATTGCATCATTATGCTTGTAAAATAGATGCGCTTATGAAAGAAGCTAGGCGAGTCACGCAAGAGTTTAAAGATTTTCATAAAGGAGCTATAACAATTGGCGCTAGTTATGTACCAGCGACATATCTTTTACCAGAAATTGTTCATCAATTTCAATGTGAATTTCCAAATATAAAAATAACACTCATGGTAAAAACAGCTCCTGAAATTCGAACGATGCTACAAAATCATGAAATTGATCTCGGTGTAATTTCAGCAGCACCGTTTGATGAATCACTTTTAAAACAGACGAATGTAATGCCTGATACACTTGTTCTTGCTTTCTCCAAAGAACATCATTTTTCAAAAAAAGAAAATGTATCATTACAAGATATCGAAAAGGAACGGATATTACTACATCGTAATCCATCTACAACGAGAGATTTACTTACAAAATGGATGTTAGCTCATAACATTACATTCCAATCAGAAATTGAATTAGATTCATTAGAAACGATGAAACAAATTTTAAAATACGGTAATGGGGTTGCCTTTATTTCTAAACTTGCTATTGAACAAGAAGTACAACGAAATGAACTACGCTACATACCCATCCCTGAATTTGAATTTCAACGTAACATTTATACGATTCATCATGAGGACAGGTGGAATTCTAAAATTATTTCTTTTTTACTACATAACATCACTTCTTATGCAACAAAGAATTAAAAGACTGTCGCTTTACACGACAGTCTTTTAAGCTATAACTCTATTTATTTTTCTTCGCTTCAATTTTTGCTTGCGCCTCTTCAGCCTTATCTAATGCTTCTGAAACTTTTTTCTCTTTTTCTTTCACATCATCTATACTATCTACAGCTTTAATGAGTTTATCAATTCCTTCTTCTTCTACTTTTCTACGTTTTGCTACTCTTTCATTTACTTTCTCTTCTACATCTTTTGCTTTTTGAAGCATATTCTCTGCATTTGATGTTACAGCTGTTTCAAGTGCATCGTCTTTTTTCATTTGTAACACTTCATTTGCAATGTCTTTCGCTTCTAAATACTTACCGTCTTTTAATGCCGTTGCTCCATTATCCATTTTCTCGGCCATTTCTTTATATGATTTCGCTTCATTTCCCGATTTCTCTTTTTCTGCTTTTTCAAACCACATTGTTGCATCACTATATTTTTCATCTTTCAATGATTGCATACCTGTTTCAATATATGTGTCATAATTACTACATCCAGCCATTACGACTAACAGAAAAAGCATAACAAAACTTAATTTTTTCATGCTGTTGTCTCCTTTTCTTTGCCTACTCACTTTACTTTAACATACATGAAAAAGAGTTTCAAAAACTAAAATACTGATTTGGTCATTTTTATTATTTTCTCGTTTTTAAGCCGACACATCCACTTGTTTTTTCGCCATATGTTGCCTTACTCCAACTAATACAACTAACAATAAACCTCCGCCTATTGTCATCATAACAATGCTAGTTGGCAACATATCTAACAATAATCCATATACAATCATACCGAGCGGTGCAATTGCAGTCGCAATTGTTTCAAGTAAGCCAAATACACGCCCTAAGTAGCTCGGATCTGTCGTTTTTTGCATATGTACTTGCATCGGAATATTTACAATCATAATTGCTATACCAGTTAACATCATGAAAGCAATATAGTAAATAAAACTTGCTACTTTTGGAATGGTAACTAACAACGGGAAGACTGTACATAAACTTAAACCTGCAAACAAAAACAGTCCAGTATAAATAGAACGAAACGGATTATTCACTTCTTTACGCACTGATAAAGTAATCGCACCCATTAGCATTCCGACTGCTAACATTCCCTCTACAGTTCCGAGTTGCTTTGAAGATAAATGCAATGTACGTATGATAATGTATGGCAGTGCAACGGTTAGCCCACAAGCAAAAAAGTTTACCCACAATGCTATTTTCATTAAACCATATATTTCATGTTGTCGTTTTACATATGAAAAACCTTCTTTTATACTCGTCAAGAATTGTTCTTTACTCTCAGCCACTACTTTTTTATATAAATCAAATACAATAAATAATTGCAAAATAACCGCTAAAAAGAACGTAATACTATTTAACAAAAAGAACGACTGAATTGAAAAGAAACCAAATACTACTCCGCCAATAATTGGTCCTAAAATATTTGATAAAGAAGCTGCCGTTTGATTTAAAGCACTCGCTTTTTGAATACGCCCCTCATCTACTAAATTAGGAATAGACGAAGTTAATGCAACAGAATAAAAACTTGCACAAATTGATAATAATGCTGCTGAAACATAAATAAAAAGAAGTGATGGTCCAAATATAGTAGCAAGGATAAACATGATAAGCATCGTTAAACTACTTAATAAATCCGTACCAATGACAAGCCATCTTCGACTCACACGGTCAGCTACAGCACCAGCAATTGGTCCACAAATCATCCGTGGAAGTGACCCGCAAACGAGTGTAGTAGCAAAGCCCATCCCAGAACCCGTTGTCTTTAATACATATAACCCCATTGCGAACGTATAAATACCTGCGCCTAATAAAGACGTCATTTTTCCAATCATCATTAAAATGATATTTCTCGTTGCAATCTTCATTCTTGAATCATTTTGATCTATACTTACATCTTCCATTATGACACTCTCCCTTTAAAAGTTAAATTGTGTTAAACTTATTATATAATCAACTTTCCAATTATTACAACAAAAAGTTTAATTGTATTTAACTTTTTAATTATAAAGGAGCTACAATATGGCAACTCTCGGAGAAAAAATTAAAGCATTACGTAAAGAAAAAAAACTTACACAAACTGAACTAGCAGGTTCAGAATTGACAAAAAGTATGCTTAGTCAAATTGAAAATGGAAAAGCTACACCTTCTATGAAAACATTACAATATATTGCAGAAAAACTTGAATGTGAACCGAGCTTTTTATTAGAAGAAGATGAAGGAAAAATTGTAGAACTCATTCAAAAAATGGAGCCACTAATAAAGGCAAATGGCGATGAAGTATACAAAACTTTACTACCTATCGTTCAAACAGATTTACCTCCAACTTTAAATACAGCACGTTTATATAAACAGTTCATAACTGGAGCGGCTATTATGAACGATTATAATATTGCATATTACGTTGAAACAGCTGTTTCTATATTTGAAAAATATACTTTGTATCGCGAAAGTACTGAAACGAAACTACTGTTTTACTATATGCTCTTCAAACGTAAAAAATATAAAGAATGTTTACAGTTGATCGCCACAATTCGTGATGAATATAAGGCGAAGAATTTAGAAATGGATCTTATTACACATATACAACTATACTTAAAAGAGGCAATTATTTTACTCGCATACGGCAATTATGAAAAATGTGAAAAAGTCATTTTAGATGCACTTGCATTTTCAAAAAAACATCAAGTGTATTATAAAACAGATGAATTTTACCGTATTTTATCTTATCAAAAAATCATTGTAGCTGATAAAGAACGATATTTATATTACATAAAAAAATCGGAGCAATTTGCCATTTTTACAGAAGATACTTTATCCGCTGCAAATGTAGATATATTAAAAGCTTATTACTACAACACTGTTACGAATGAATATACAATCGCATTGGAACATCTAGAACAATTTCGAGAAAAACTAAAAAATGATCCAATTTTCCAAGACGATGGGCTGTATTATCTTGAAAAAGGAAAATCTTTGTATGGTTTAAAACGTTATAAGGAAGCTTTGGAAACATTAAAACACGCTACCATACCAGATTATATGAATCATCCACTTGATCAATCGTGGGTATTAACAGCTGGGTCTTATCGTGCCCTTTGCTATATAGAACTTCAAGATAAAAAATCTGCCTTAACAGAGGCAAAAGAAGCTGTTCAAGCAATAGATAGCTATCCTGATTCGATCTTCACTTCATTTATTAAAGAAACATTACAAATAATACAAAAACTTTAAGAATGTCTCGAAATGGTATATTATTCCTCTTTTTTAGCAAAGATAATAATGATGGGAGGAATATAAATGAATATTCAACGTGCAAAAGAGCTTTCTGTGTCAGCGGAGCAAGCGAATGTTAGTTTTCAAGGCATGCCTGTTATGATTCAACACGTCGACGAGAGCAATGAAACCGCCCGCATATATGAAGTAAAAAACCCAGGACGCGAATTAACAGTTCCAGTTAATAGCTTAGAGGAAATATAAGAAATGCCACTTCATTTTTGAAGTGGCATTTTTCTTTTTCTATATAAATGTCATTCCTATTTTCTCTTTAGTAATCCATACAAACCAATACAAATTACAATGAAGCCTACTATTCCACAAGCTAGTTTTATAAATATGTCTCTTGTTTCATAGCTTCTAACTTCGACTACACTCTTTTTCAGACGTTTCATTTCCTTTTGCTCACTTTCTACTCGCTCCCCATATACTAACAAACGATATTTACTTGATGTATATGGCTCACATGTAAGCAGTGTAACTTTGTCTTTTCCTTTTACTACATTTAATTTATCCACTTGATTTGGATTAATGATTTCACGTCCAATTATTTTATACACGTGCTTCTTTCCAAATACCTTTACATAGAATACGTCTCCTTCCCTTAACCGATCCAGATGACGAAACATCGTTGCTCCGTGATATCCACGATGTCCTGCCAATACAGCATGTGTATCTTTCCCGCCAATCGGTAAAGAAGTCCCTTCAATTTGCCCTACTCCTTTACTTAAGTTTTCTTGACTTGCTCCTAAGTAAATTGGCAATTCCTCATTTATTTTCGGAATAGAAATCGTACCAAATATTTCATCTTTGTTTATAAAATTTAACGGTTCCGTACTTATTTCATCATCCTGTACAAATGGGTCACTCATTTTGAAAATAGTTTTCCCTAACGATTTATTATATGTTTCCATCTTTCGAAACTTCTCATTTACATCTTCTATTTTTAAATCATCAACCATTTTTTCATAACGTATCACTTCTGTCTTATATACATACTTGTTTATATAATTAGCAATTATTGGATATAAAAATAGGGATAATCCTGTAAGAAACAATATTACGCTTATAACTCCCCTTCTCACACACTCACCACACAATACATACTATTTTCGTTTTTTTAAATAGATTATTAGAAGGATCATGCAAATAATACCAATAGGAAAAACGATCATCCAATCTTCTAAAATGAAAGGTTTTGTAATCATTTCTTTTTCTCTAACATCATATGGAACACGGTGTCCTCTCACTAGTAACCTGTGCGTGTTCACTCCATAAGGGGTACACGTAATTAATGTTGCGTAATCTTGTCCTTGTACTACTAATAAATCTTCTGTCTCATTTGGTAACACAACTTTTATTTGATCTACCTGATAGGCAAGTACTTTATCTAATGTATGAATATAAAATATATCTTTCTTTTCAATTTTGTCTAAATGAGTAAACATTAGCGCTGAAGGTAAACCGCGATGTCCCGTTAAAACTGTATGCGTATTTTCTCCTCCTACTGGTAATGAGGTTTCATTCAACTGACCAATCCCACGGCTTAACACTTCTTCTGTTGTCCCTTGATAAATTGGAAGGTTCACATCAATTTTTGGAATTTCAATATACCCCATAACATCACCAACATTTAACATATCCACAGTAGAACTTTTACGTTCACCATCCTTTTCCCGAAAAGGATCTGCAAATGTTTGCGTTGTATTTTGGACCTTCTTATTATACTCTCGTGCTTCCATTTCTTTACGATCAATCTCTTCCTGCTCCAGCCTCTTTATCGCTTCATCATATGTACTTACTTCTGAATAATGTGTTCTTGTTGCAAACCAATTACTTACAGTTGGATAGAGAAATATACTTAATCCTAGTAAAAAAATACTTCCAAAAATTATATTTCGTTTCATAATAGCCTCTTTCACTACGGATAAAATATGGAAAAGAGGAAAGCAATATGCCTTTCCTCTTTTCTAAACTCAATTATTATAAACATATAAATTAAGAATTTTTTACAGGTTTTTTTCTAAAGAAAATAAATGTCGCTACCGCCATTAGTATAAGGCCCACTACTGTGAAGAGAATTGTACCCATACCACCTGTTGCTGGAATAATCCAACCGCTCTTATTATTCTCAACTTGTAGCTCTATTTTTTGGTGTTTTTCATCAAGTGTAATATTAATCGGATCTCTTAACTTTTGATAGTGTTCGACTGCACCGTCTTTATCTTTATACTTTGGTGCTTCCGTCTCAACAATTTGATATTCACCGTACGGGATCTCATTCCATGTAATAATACCATTTGCATCTGTTATATCATTCATTTCTTTCCCATTAACTTTTATAACATTACCTTTTTTATCTTGTAATTGGAACTTCGCACCTTCTAATTTAAGCGTCTTATCCTTACCATCAACTTTTTCAATTTTAATATTTCCCGCTGTCGGTGTGACCACCACTTCATTAGATGGCTTTCCATCTTTTTCTGATGAAACATCATCTTTGTTTACAAAATCAAGTACTGCTTTGTTTGGAATTTTCACTCCAGATTCAACATCACTTTTAATTTTTGCAGTAATTTGCAAATGAAGTTCTTTCCCATTAATTTTTGAAAAATCTTCAATTGTAGCGGTTACTTTTTGACCTTCTACAACTACTTTTACACTACCATCTTCAACTTTCTTTCCGTCAACCATAACAATTGGTAGGCCTTTTATTTCCAAACGATCATCTAAAATATCTTTTACAACATATTTTTTATATGATTGAATATCTTCAGGAAGTAGTGTTTTAATATCATACGTATAATCTGTCTCTTTATTAATTCCAGCTACTTTTGAACCGTTATTTATACTTTTAGTAATGGTAGGTTCTTTATAGTTCTTTATATCATCCAGCTTAACGACTTCACCAGATTCCTTAATAGAGAAAGGACGCTCCTCTTTACTAGTTAAATAACCTGTTGGAGCCTTATGCTCAATAAAATAATAATAATCCCCATATTCTAGAGAATCTACACGAACTTTACCATCTTCCCCTGTTACTAATGAACTCGGTGTCTTAACTTGTGTGCTTGTTCCATCTTTATTCTTTTTAAATAAATGGAATTCTGCATCTTTTAATACTTTACCGGCTTCACCTTTTTTTACGAATTCTACTGAACCACGTTTTGTTTCATTTTTAGGGTAAATATGAACATCGTAATTTAAATCTTTACCGTCTGCACTTGTCATTGGAATATCGACAATAAAAGTAGTCTTATCCAACGCAATATGTTTTGGACCCTCAATTGCTTTTACTTCATAACGTCCTAGCGGAAGATTTGAAAAAACAGCTTCCCCTTTTGCGTTTGTTACCTTTGTTATTGCAGCGTCTTTTACTGGTTTTGCATCTTCTTTTATAACAGTTCCATCATTTGAAATTTTTTCAAATGACTCAATTCGTTTAATTTCAAAAGTTACACCTTCTAAAGGTTTTGCATCTTCTGGAACAGTTTGTCCTTCTTTTCCATTACCTTCTGTAGTTGTTTTTAATTCTTTACTTTGTTCAAACTTGTGAATCGTTAAAGTACCTGTACTTTTTGATTCCGCACTAACAATCATGTTAGATAACGTCGAAAAAGCTAACGTACAGATTAAAAATAAACTAAAAATCTTTTTCATTGTTGTCCACTCCCTATCATTTGCATTGCCTTTGTTATTTCTATCTCTCATTATTTCTCTTTCTAACAAAGAGGAACAATGTAACAAACATCAATATTCCACCAATTACATAATAAATAATTGTCCCTATTCCACCAGTCTCTGGAATAACAAATTCACTCTTTTTATTTACTACTCTTATTTTTTGTGAATCCATTCCAGATTTCACTTCAATTTCTACTGGTTCTCTCATTAACATATATCCATTTGGTGCTTGTACTTCTTTTAATGTATATTTGCCAACCATTAATGGAATAGAAGTTGCCAAACCATCTTTATTGGTTGTTAATTTACATACTATGGTTCCATCTTTACTAATCACATCAAATACTGCGCCTTCCAATTTGAGATTTTCATCGTTCGCATCTACTTTTTCAATTTCAAACTTCCCTAATATTGGTGGTACTATGAATACTTCATTTGACACAAATTTTTTCTGATCAAACAGTAATTCCGCTTTATTTGGAATACCATCATTCGCATTGTATTTCGTTTGTGTGTCTGCATTCACATTAGCGCTTAGTCTTGACTTAATATGCATTGTATACGATTGATTCGCAAGATAAGTATAATTTCCGTCCTGCTTCGGTAACTCAATACTTACTTTCTTTAATTGTTTATCAATTTGCGGTATAACTTCTATTTCTTCTCCATCGCTGTTTACAAGTTTTACTTGTAAGATAGTTAAAATATCCTCTAAGTCATCCTGCAATACTACTTTTTCAAGGTTCATAACGTCATTACCAAAATTATAGTTTACATGCCATGTAAACTCTTCATCTATACTTTGTAATGTCGCTTTTTCCACTTCTTTTTCATCTGCATCCGAAACCATCTTTCTTACTTTAGGTTCCTTTGCTTCCACATTCGTTTTTACATTCGGTTTTTGTGGAGGTAAATCTTCATTATCTGGTGTTTTTCCCTCAACAACTGCTATGTTCTCAATTTCCTTCGTTTTTAATGCATCTTGCGTAACTTTCACTTTAAAAGTTACTGTTCGTTCTTCTGTATCAAGTACGTCGCCAAAGTTTACTTTAACCGTATTATCCTCATACGATCCTTCATCTTCGTCAACTGCATCTGTCAATAGATTCCCATTCAATTTCATACTACCAGCTATATATTCTATACCTTCAGGAAGTTTATCTATTAGACGCATATCTTTAATAAGCCCATTTTCCACCTTATTTCGAGCTTTAATTTGATACTCAAATTCATCATTGACATGAAATTTTTCTTGCTTTATACCAATAATCTCTTTCTTCGATTCTAGTTGTCCAGACAACGGATCAACCGGCGTTTCAACTTCTGGTTTCTCCTTATCTTTCGAACTATCAGTCTCAACTATTGCTATATTTTTTATTTTCTTATTTGCCATCTCCGGCTTTACAACAACTTCAAACGTGATTGCTTTCTCTTGCTCACCTTTAAGATCGCCGAAATGAGCATAAATCGTTCCATCTTTTATATGTGCATAATCTTCATCTTCAACATCCGTTTGTTCCTTTCCGTTTATCTTTAACGTGTTCGGAACATACTCTACTCCTTCAGGAAGGTTATCCGTAATTTTAACTGCCTTTAAGATAGAATCTGGCACACTATTTTTAGTATGAATTGTATATTCTAGTTTGTCGCCAACTTTCAGCGTACCGCCGTTTATATCTTTAGCTAGTTTAGTGGCTACTAACTTCCCAGGCTTCTCTTCTCGTTCGGGTAATACTTTAACCACTACTTTATTAGAATCGTTAGCTTCAACCTGACTTCCTGTTAACTCATCAATCCCTTGAACGACAGCGATATTAGGAACTTCTGTTTCTACCTTTTCTCCCCTTAGTTTCGCTTTAAATTCAATGATTGTCTCAGGTGTTTTATCCGTATAGATTCCACCTTTTGTAGCAATTGCTCCTTCACCAATTCTTATTGTTAACTTTCTTGTCTTTGCATCATAGTCAACTTGTTCTATTTCATTTCCAGCATTCGGACCAGAAATGATTTTCGCCGAATTTGGTACAAATTCTAGACGCGAATCTAAAACATCTTCAATTTTTGTATCAACAGAACTCGAATTCGGTTCAATGTTTTTCACCCGTAAACGATATGTAACCTCATCACCTGGCTCATACTTTTCTTTTGCATCTACTACTTCCTTATCGATGACAAGCTCTGGCGCTGTTGCATTTACTGCAAAAGCTAATGTGTTTAAGACGTAGTCATCACCAGCTGTCGCAGCTTTTAGGCGTATTTCCTTTTGCTCTGGTTTAATATATCCTGCTGGTAACTTGATTAAATCTGCATCAACTCCCAAATTATTTTTATAATCTGGATTAAATGTACCTGGATACTTATCTCGCATATGTTCCTCATATTCAGAAATAGTGGAATTGAATATATTACCTGTTGGATTCAGCTTATCAGTAACTTCCTTCCAAGTATTATCTGTATGAACAAAGAGTTTATCACCTTTCCAATATCTATCACCTTGGACAGCAAAAACAGAAACTTTTGGATCTAAATCTCCAGTTTTTGAAGCAAGAAAGTTTTTCACAGTGAATTCTTTTTCACCAGATCCAGTAGCTCTTTTCAATCCACCATCATAAACAGTAAATGCTTTTCTTGTTTTTGACTTATCTTTCGTGATCACTAGCATGTACCATCCGGCAAAAGAATAATATCCATAATTATACGCAAGCTTTGTATTTGGATAAGGAATATTTGCTAAAGTATAGCTTCCTCCTTTTGAATTAGAGGACTGTAAAAGCTTTGTAACATCTGCATAGTTAGAATAATAAGTACCATCAATACCGAAACCATAAAGCAAGCCACTTCCGTAATACGTATTACTTGGTTTTACTTGAAAGCTCTTCCCCGCCGGAGTCGTGAACTTAACTGGTGCTACATACTGTTGCTGCGTTAATTCATAACGTGTTGAACTCCAATATAATCCAGCCCATTCAATTTCAGCATCTTCTGGAACAGGAATATATGCCTTAGATGAATTTGTAGTTGTTGGGTCATCATCTACATCAATGAGTTCACGGGTATAGCCATTCGGTGCTGTATACGCAGTATTCGTTATATCAGAATACAACGCCGTTTTCTTTTGAGCTTCAGTGGCTTTAATACCTAAATTGACATTACCAGTAGAATACATATCACCTTTATGAATGGATTGATAAGTTGGTGTGTCAAACCCTTCTTCATCTGTAACTGCTGCCATTGCCGTATCAATCGGACTTAAAAACTGTAATTGGGATAATAGAAAGAGTAAACTCATAACAACTACAAATGCATTTAATACTTTTTTATTTTCTTTTATCCTACTGTGCAAAGAGGTCACCTCCTTCAATAAATTTTACTAACATATTATATATATATACTTTATATGTATTATTCTAATATAAATCACATATTTTGTTAACAAAATATGTGATTTTTTCCTATTTTAAACATTTATATATAAAGATATTTATATTCAGAGATAAAAAATTTCGAATATCAATATAGAAACCATCTTACTTCATTCAAGTGACAATAAAAAAAAACGAAATATTAATAAGAAGCCATAACTTCTTTTCTATTTATTACATGCTAAACTAGATGAAAAGGGGGAATCTATATGAAAAATAATTTACAAAAAACAAGTCATTATTATGCAGTTATATTCACTTCTAATTTATCAAATGATACAACAGACTATAATGCCACTTCTGACAAAATGGAGGAACTTGCAAAGCAGCAACCTGGATTTCTAGGTGTAGAAAGTGCACGAAATCATTCAGGGCTCGGAATCACAATTTCTTATTGGGAATCACTTGAGGCGATTGAAAATTGGAAACAGAATGCCTTACATAAAGAAGCGAAAGAAAGGGGCCGTGAGCAATGGTATGAAAACTTCCACCTTCGTATCTGCCTTGTTGAGAAAGAATTTAAATTTCATAGAGGTACTTTATAACGATGAAGAAAAAATTAGCTCTCGTTGTTGTTCATGAGATATATGGTGTGAACGACCATATGCATCACGTTACCGACCACTTCACTTCATCTCATATAGATGTATTTTGTCCTAATCTGCTACAATCGCAACCTGCATTTCCTTATAGTGATGAAGAAAAAGCATATCATTTTTTTATGAATCATATTGGATTTGAAGATGGAAAAAAGCAAATTGAAACATTCATTACTCATCTTTCTAGTCGTTACACGCATATTGGACTTATCGGCTTTAGTGTTGGTGCTACCATCTCATGGCTATGTAGTAACAATCCGAAAATAGATTTTATTATCGGATGTTACGGTTCTCGTATACGTGACTATATTCATATGAAACCATCATGTGCTACCTTACTTATTTTCCCTGAAAAAGAAGCTAGTTTTTCAGTACCCTCTTTCATTCAATCGTTGCAGCAACAAAAGAATCCTTTATTAGAAATACAGCAACTACCTGGTGAACATGGTTTTCTAAATCCGTACACTGAAAAATATAACAGGCACTCTACAAATCAAGCATATAATTTAATAGAGTCATTTCTTGTAAAAAACACTCTTATAAAGGAGATGTAAATGACACTTACATTACTCTTACTTATTTTCATATTCATTGCCTTTTTCTCAGTACTAACTATTATTTTAGCAACTGTAAAAAAGGGGGCGTTTTCCAAACGCCCCTACTTACAATCTATTATCGTTTGCATTTTATTTTTTACAAATTGGATTTTATATTTAACATCTTTTTATACGTTATTCCCTGAGAAAATTAACGGGTTCCTATTCCTGCCCATTTGGTTTTTCCTTTGTATTTTAGGTCTTGTCACTTTCTGGCGCGAATGGAGAAACAACCGTGTGTTCTCCATATGTATCGGTTTTCTTTCCTTTATTAGTTTTTTATTTGGGGTATTGTTGTGAGTTCTTTCGGGGATGTGATAGAAAAAGGAAGAAAAGCCAGCATTCAACTTTTCTTCCTTTTATGTTTACCTTTAGCTTTCACTGTCACTGATTCACAAGGTGTATAATATATTTGAGGTGTCGCCTTATCAACAAACATCATAAACGTAATAAAGCCGATAATAAAGAAAATAAACAACGTTAACAAAATTGCTCCTATCGTTAAAAGTATCATAACACCACCCCTATATTTTTCATGTTATTACACTTTTCGCTATTATATGAGCGTAATCCTTTTTAGAAAAAGAAACGTAACAAAATAATCACAATCACACCAGTTAATACTGTACCTAATAAACTACGAGTATATATCGCTACAAGAAATGTTGGAATTGCTGCAATCAAGTAATCCCACTGCATCGTGTCATGCATAAATAAAACTTGCGCTAAAAGTGCTGCTAATATCGCGATTGGTATGTAATTTAACCATTTTAAACCCCATTCAGGAATTTGTAGTTTGCTAAATACGAGTAGAGGTAAAATACGTGGCACGAGTGTAACAGCTCCTGCTGCTAGTAAAAGTAATAATACATCTAATCTCATTTCCATTTTTCAATCACCACTCCAATCGTCGCAGCTAATAATGTTGCGATAATAACCGCTATACTATCTGGCATAAATAAGTGTGAAACGTACGCAATTATAATCGCTACAATTGCAACAGTAAGATGAGTTGCCAGTTTCGGTTTACTACTTATGAGCTGAAGTACAAATAATCCGATAAACATTGCTGGTAATGCATAATCCATACCGTACGTATGCGGATCTGGTATCCATTCACCAAATAGCCCGCCGATAATAGTAGCAAGGATCCAATTTAAATAAGCCGTTACATTTAGCCCAATCATCCATCTTTCACCTAAATATCCTTTTTGCGCTGCATGCTGTACTGCAACGCCGAACGTTTCATCTGTAATTTGAGAACCAATTAGTAAGTTTTTAAATAGAGGCAGTTTCGTAAAGTACGGCGCGAGCGCAGCACTCATAAGAAGGTGGCGCAAGTTAACAAAAAATACAGTAAA
This sequence comes from Bacillus sp. FDAARGOS_527, assembly GCF_003812125.1. NCBI lineage: Bacteria > Bacillati > Bacillota > Bacilli > Caryophanales > Bacillaceae > Bacillus > Bacillus sp. FDAARGOS_527. The sequence goes on along the minus strand of NZ_CP033795.1, from coordinate 935,368 downwards.
AATAATTGCTGAAGCAGGTGCACCAGCTGCATACATACCAGCTAATATAAATTGGGCAGAACCTGCATAAATTAAAGTGGACATAAACGCAATTTCAATAATGGAGAAACCTGCTGTTTTTGCAATTACACCGGCTGCTATACCGATGCTTAAATAGCCAAATACAGTTGGTAAACAATCTTTTACTCCTTGCTGAAATGTATCATCGCTCTGCAAAGCTACATGTGCCTGAGCTTTACTCATCTCTATCATCCTCCATTCCTTTCAAAGTTCGTTTTCCTGTCACGACATGAACTAAATCTATATTTTCACGCCACAACGTATCTAACTTATCAGCTCCAAATTCCTTCGTAATTTCTTCAACCATAATATCGTGCCGCACATACTCTGTAGCAACGAGAACTAGAGCTGGGTCATACGTTGTAACAGCCCATGAAGTGCTATCATTTGAGAAGTTCGCAATTAATACTTCTTCTCCGTCACGAGCAATTACAGTTAAATGACCACCCATTCTCTTTTCAACAACGTGAGGCGTCATATAATTATGGTGAAACGTCGCTCCTATTTTTGTTTCTGGAGCGCCAAATAAGATTGAAAATATATGTACACCTTCCTCTTCCTTTTGATGAATGTATGGCTCAATTTCATGCACTTGATCTTCCCATACAGAAATCCATAACTCTTCCTTCGCTCTATTAATTATATTGCATATTTCCTTCAAAACCCGATCATTTGAGCGAATATGCGAAATTACATCTATTTGTCGCTCTTGTTCTAAACTATTTAATTTCTCATCTAAAAATTCAAAGGACTTTTCAAAGTCTTTTCGCATTCGATTCATTAATTCGGTAGCTGGTACTGGTACATATTTAACTGGTTCAGAAGGTACAATATGTACCGCTCCTTTATCCATTAACTTACCGAGTACCTCGTAAATCATAGAACGAGGTACTCCTGTTTGTTTACTCACTTCATACCCAGTTACTGGGGAATGTTTTAGTAGTCCAATATACGCTTTACATTCGTACTGGGAAAAACCCAACTTTTGTAATTCTTTTATAATTTCATCCATCAGTACTCCTCACAATCTAAATCGCTCTAACCTCAAAGCGACGATTTTGCTTACCTTTACTTTTTACTTTATCAATAACAAGTGTTCCTATTTCACTCGTATTTTTCACATGTGTGCCTCCACAAGCTTGTTCGTCTAAATTTTCAATTGTAACAATGCGGATTTCTTGTATAGTAGTTGGTAGGAGGTTTATTGCGGTCTTAATCATTCCTACAGCATTTTCTGCTTCTTCGCGGCTCATATAACGAGTAGAAATTTCTTTATTTTGTTTAATAAGTTTATTCACTTCCTTAACAATTTCTTCTACTTCCACGCTCGATAACTCTTGTAACTCATTAAAATCGATACGTGCTTTGTCAGGATAAATTTGATTTCCAGTGCATAGAGCTCCATACTTTTCATAAACAACAGCTCCGATAAGATGCAGTAAAGAATGATGCCGCATTAAATTATGACGTCTTTCCCAATTAATCTCTAATTTAACGGGACCTAATTTTACTTGAGCTCCATCTTTTATATAGTGAACTATTTCTCCCTGCTCCTTCTTTACTTTTTGAACTTCAAATACAGACCCATCTTGTACAATGACACCCGTATCACATTCCTGCCCTCCACCAGTTGGATAAAAAACTGTTTCTTTTACAAATACTTTATTTTCTTCTACTTTTATCACTTCTGTTTCGCAACTCGTTTTGTATGCATCTTCTAAATATAATTCCGTTGTCATACTCTCACCTCTTTAGTAGTTATAGTTATACCCACTAATATAAAAAAGAAGCTCTGCAAAGTCAATTGATAATTCTGAAATTTAAATTTAATAAAAGACTCCTATATTAGGAGTCCACTATCTCAATATTTCATTCGCTTCTTTTTCATAAATTTTATCAAACGAAGTCATAACGCGTTGTGATGCTGAAATCATTCTTTGATCCGTCATAAGATCTGCCATCTCTTTCGTCATATCTACATTTGAATTTTCTAGCATATGATTTTTCACTAATCCTGTTCCGTTCGGTAAATCAGCAATGTTTCCTTCTGCTAGTGTAAAGCTTTTGTTTTCTCTTTGCATTAGACGAGAATTCGCTTCTGCATCTACTGTTTTTGTTTGCAGGCGAGCAATATTATTTTGTGTTCCCTCATCATATAATGTACCATCTGGTTGTACAGCTACCTTTGCTCCTTCAGGAATACGAATACGTTCATTATTCTCTCCCATAACATAAGCACCTGAAGATGTTTGCAAGTAACGATCACTATTTATTGTAAAACTACCATCTCTCGTTAAAAACGTTTCATCGTTTTTAGATGTAACGAAAAATGATGTTGTACCGTTTGCACCGTCATCTAAAAAGAAATCTGTAGCACTATTTGTCATTTGTATATTTCCTTGTACTAAATTCACATGCGTTGCGGCTGGTACTACAGCGTAATCGACCGAACCGATATTTGTTACAGCACCATCTCCTCGGCGATATGTATCTTGTACATCAAATACTTTAGAAGTCATATTTTCTGCTTTAAATCCTGTCGTTTGAGCATTTGCAACGTTATTTGAATGAACATTAATGCGCTGCATATAATTCATCATACCCATAGAACCTATATAAAGACCGTTCATACTCGTTTGAATAAGGCAATCGCCTTATCCTTCACCTCTTTTCTATGATGTTTGTAACATTTGTTTCGCTAAATGTTCCGCTGTAGCGATATGTATGTTTTTCTTCACGTCTTGTCCGTCTGTCATTAATACAATGGGAGCTGATGATACTGCTGGAATTTTCAACAATTCACCACTACTTGCTGTTTCATCAAATTTCGTAAATACGATACCATCAATATGAATATCTTTAAAATTCGTAATGATTTCAATCATATCTTTACTTTTCATCGAAGCTGATAACGTTAAACAAATATAATCTGGCTCTACTTGTCCCATCGTTTCAATCATTTCTTCCACTGTTTCTGACGCACGATAATTTTTTCCAGCTGTATCAATTAAAATATAATCGACGCGCGCTTCTTCTTTAAAGTACGTAAGCGCTCTTGTCATTGCAGCTTCATCACGCACAGCGATTACTTCAAATCCAATTGTCTTTACGTAATCTTGCAGTTGCTGAACTGTCCCAATACGAGAATGGTCTGTTGTAATAAAACCGACCGTTTTGTTCTTACCGTGAAACTGCCACGCCATTTTCGCAAGTGTCGTCGTTTTTCCAACACCAGTTGGACCAATTAATGCAATTGTTTGTACTTCTTTTTCAAATACATTTTCCGTATTGAAATGAGAGCTCATATCTTCCAATATATATTTGATTACTTCTTCTTCTGTAATCATCGTTGCATTCTCAAACTTCACTTTTAACTTTTCAGCATATGCATGAATGAAGTATTGTTCTACATCGTTTTGTTCTAGCATGCGAATTACTTTTTGAATAATAAATGGTACAGATTCTTGCTTTTCTTTTTTTACAACTACTTCTTCTTTCTTGACAGGAACGACTTTCTTCACGGTTTTTTGCTTTTTCGTTACTTTCGTTTCTTCCGTCTGTTTCACAACGACGATACCTTTTTCAAACAGCTTTAATAGTTTCTCTTTCTTTCTTGCCCATTCTTCACTATTTCCTGTTTGCATTGCCGCGTACGACATAGGAGTCGTCACGTTTTCTAAATTGTGCAGTACCGATTGAATTCCGTTCGCCTTCACAATTTGTTCTGAAGGGTCATTTACAACATCCATTAATTGTTCATGAAATTCAGCTGTACCTTCGTTCACTTCTTCCTGTTTATCCTCTGGAAAAGCAACTAACATTTCATAATTCTTTTTCCAAAAAAACGGGATATTGCGTTTTACACTTTCATCGACAACGTAATAATAATCTGTACCATATTGGTCAAATAACTTTCGATACAATTCATTTTTCGAAGCTGCTTTTATTCGCATTAACGCTTCTTTCTTTTCTGTACTTTCCATTACTTCACCCCCTACTATTCAATATAGGCAATTTGATCTACAACAATTTCTGGTGCTAATTCGCTAATACAAAGTACTTGCGCTTCTACTTGGTAGCGCTCAAGAAGTCTTACAATCGCAAATCTGAAATCTTTTCTACGCGTTAATAATACTGGTTCTCTTCCCATTAACCTCGCTTGTTTCAATACGCGTTGTACTTGCTCAACGACTCGCGTTTCTAAATCTAAATCCCAGTTTAATAAATAACCTTGATAAGAATTGTTCACAACGTCTGCGTCTAACTCAATTGTATCTGAGAAGAGCGCCGCATATATTTTACCGTCAGGATTTTTCGCATTTTCACAAATAACTTTTGAAATACATTCACGGACGAATGACGTTACACCGTCAACATGATTTTGATAAATTTCTTTTCCGTCAATAATACCTTCAATAATGGTTGGTAAATCACGAATAGAAATACCTTCTTTTAGTAGTTGTTTAATAACATTTTGAACGAGTGATAAGTCAATTTCTTTCTTCTTAATCTCTTCTAATAAAACGCCGTTATCATTTTCAAGCGAATTAATTAAGTCTTTTACATGTTGACGCTGAATTAACTCATGCAGGTTACGTCTAACGACAACATCTAAATGTGTAATTAATATGCTAAGTGGCTCTAATACTTGATAGCCTTTCATTTGTGCATCTTGTACCATATGTTCTAAAATCCAATATCCATCCTCGCCGAAAATTGGATCTTTCGCTGGTTCTGCATCTAAATCGGCCATTACGTTCGGTGTTTTCAGTGCTAATAAGTAACCTGATTTTAAAACACCTTCAGCTGCCTTCGCACCTTTAATACGAATAATGTAACGTCCACGTGGTCTAAAACTCGTATTATCTTTAAAGTTAATTCCAGGAACGTTAATACCAAGGTCGGTAATAATTGATTTCCTCATAAGAACAACTTTATCACGAGCTGTTTCCCCGTTAATTTTCTGCTTTACAAGTGCTGCTAAATCTAAGCCGAGTTCTACAATAATTGGATATTTATCTGTAAATACGCCAAATGAATCTTCCACTTGTTGCAGTTGCTCATCTTCGCCTTGAATCATTTCTAATTCTTTTTGAAGCTCATCTTCTTTTTCTTTCTTCATTCGGTTTTTATTTCGAATTCCTAAGAAGATAATTGTTCCACCAACGAGTGCGAATGGTAGAAATGGTAGCGGAGTAAAAATACCCATTGCGATAAATAAACCGCCAAGCGCATATACAACGACTTCATGCGCTAATAACTCTTTAAAGATACCTTCCGTTACCGTATCCGGTGAGCCGTCAAATACACGCGTTACGATAATACCAGTTGAAATCGCAAGCATTAACGAACCAATTTGGTTTACAATTCCGTCACCGACAGTTAGCTGTGTATAATGAAGAGCTGCTTCACCAAAGCTCATTCCTTGCTGCATCATGCCGACAATTAAACCGAAAATAATGTTTACGAATAAAATGACGATCCCAAAAATAACGTCCCCTTTAATGAACTTTCCGGCACCATCCATCGCTCCGTAAAACTCTGTTTCCATATTTAATTTTTTTCGTTTTGCTTGTGCATCTTTTTCTGAAATAATACGCTGGTTTAAATCAGCATCGATTGACATTTGTTTCCCTGGTAAAGAATCAAGTGTAAAACGAGCTGCAACTTCAGCTGTACGAGATGCACCGTTTGCAACGATAAACTGGAATATGATTAATACTGTAAAAATAACGATACCAATTAATAAGTTCCCGCCAATTACGAATTGACCGAACTCTTCAATAACATGACCGGCATTTCCGTTTGTCAAAATCGCTCGCGTCGTCGATACGTTAATCGATACGCGGAAAATTCCGATTAATAACAACATCGTCGGAAATGACTTTAATTCATCCCACTCGTTAATACTTGTCGCTCGCATATAAATAAGCACTGACATACTTAGTAGAAAAACGATAATGATATCAAGTATAAATGGTGGAAGTGGAATTAAGAGCGCCACTACGAATGACGCTGCTAAAAAGATAGAAAAATAGGTTCTTGCAGAATCTATCTTAAACAAAGAGATCTCCTCCAAACGCGCTATTATATTTCAAGTTCATTCGTTTGAATTAAATAGCGCATAACTTCAATTACAGCTACGTATAAATCTTCTGGAATCGCCATATCTTCCTCGACTTGATAATATAAAGAACGAGCAAGCGGACGGTTTTCCACCATTGGTATTTCTTGTTCACGGGCAAGCGTTCGTATATATAATGCGAGCTCATCTTCCCCTTTTGCAACGACAATTGGTGCTGCATCAACGTGCTTATTGTACCTAAGTACGACCGAAATATGAGTCGGGTTGTTTACAATAAACGTTGCGCCATCCATCTTCTTCGCAATTGTCCCTTGCAATATGGCGTGCATAAAGTTTTTTCGTTTCCCCTTTACTTGCGGGTCCCCTTCATTATCTTTATGCTCTTGTTTTACTTCTTCTTTTTTCATCTTAATATCTTGTTCGTACTCCCATTTTTGATAAATAAAATCAATAATAGAAAGAACGATTAATATAATTAAAATAGCTAAAAAGATAAATTTAATTTGCCTAATAATTTCAGTAAGTGACGCTGTCCAGTTAAATCCAATCATACTAACGATTGTCTCTAAATTCTTTTTAAAAAGAACGTAAGCAACATAACCGATTAATCCCATATAAAATAGTGATTTCAAAATATCTACTAAACTTTTACGACTAAACAATCTCGTAAAATAGTTTTTTGGGTTAATACGTGACGCTTTCGGCTTAATCACTTTAGAAGAAAATAAGAAACCGACTTGAATCATATAATTGAATAAATGAAAAGCGTATACGAGTATTAATATGGGAGCTGATACTTTTAATAGTAAAATCCCCATTAAATAAAAGTACTCGGTCGAATCTGTATTTTTTCCAATTTGATCAAACAGCACCGATACGGAATTGGCAATCTCAAACCCTAGCCAATCTCCAAAAAAGTAAACGACAACTGCTAATACAAGTATGGAAAATAAATTATTTAAATCTTTACTCCGGGCAATATTCCCTTCTTCACGCGATTTTTTACGCTTCTGCGGGGTGGCCTTTTCTGTTTTATTATCCTTTGCCATGCGCGTCCCCCTACTTCGTTAAGAAAAAGTTAAATAGTTTCGTATATTCCTCAAGCAATACATCCGTCATATTTTTAAACACATAACCGAGCATCGGTACACTCATCGCAATAAACAAAATGCCACACGTAATTTTAATAACATACGCATTCATAAAAACGTTTAATTGCGGAGCGTTTTTTGCGATTAAAATTAAAACAAAGTTAATGATGAATAAACTTCCCATGAGCGGAAGAGCAATTTCAACCGCTGATGTAATCGCAAATAATAACGTTGCGAGTAGACTATCTAAAAAACTAGTCGTCAGCAATTTTGAAATCGCCTCTGTATATTGAAACGACTTTAAAATCGTGGCAACGAAATAATTAATGCCGCCAAGTGAAATAAAAATAATAAGAAAAAATATATCAAAAATGGTTGATAGTAAAGTAGACTGTGAGCCTGCATTTACATCAAACAAACTTGCTTGTGATAAACCGATATCAAAGTCTAAAATATGCCCGGCCATTTTTGGAATGTTCCACAGCATTTCTACAATTTTTGAAAGTGATAATCCAATTACAATTTGCGTACCAGCATAAGCTGCTACGTCCCAAGTTGTCTTTATGTGAGAGACATCCACTTGATCGGCAACAGTAATGGAAAGAGCAAGTCCAAATGTAACCTTCGCCATAGCTGGAATGGATCGACCTGAGAAAAACGGTAAAAAATATAAAAATGAAGTAATGCGGCAAAACGCAAAAAACGTCGCCGCCCATAATTCCATATTCATTTCAGTTCCCCTATCTTAGTACGAACGCAATAGCGATGGAATTTTATCAAATAAATCTAAAATAAGCGTCGTTAACTCTTGAAACATCCACGGACCTAAAATGATAATAACGAGTACAATACTCGCCATTTTCGGTAAAAACGTCAGCGTTTGTTCTTGAATTTGCATCATCGCCATAATGACAGCGATGATAATAACGACAATCATACTAACACCGGCAACCGGCATTAAAATCATAACCCCTTTATAAAAAAAGGTTTGAAAAATATCTATAATTGGTGACGTATTCATTTATATGACTCCTATCACATAGCATCAAACGCTTCAGGCGACCGTTTTAAACATAATGTCGACGATTTTTGTATATCCACCTAAATATACGAAAACGAGTATTTTAAATGGTAAACTTAAAATCATCGGCGGTACCATCATCATCCCGAGGTACATTAACAGTGTACTAATAATCAAATCTATAAATACAAACGCTAAATAAATGAACATCCCCGTTAATAATCCCTTTTGGATTTGCGTTAACGTAAAGGATGGGACGAGCGTAAATAGTGAAAGATCTTTTAAATCTTTCGGCAACTCTTCTCCGCGTACTTTCAGCATCATTTTTAAATCATGCTTATACGTATGCTTTGACATATACTCTTTCATAATCGGCGCTGTCGTTTCCGCAGCTTGGCTTACCGTTATTTTCTCTTTTGTCATCGGATCCCACACATCGCTCTTTAGCTGCCCAAGAACAGGCTGCATCGTAAAGAGTGATAAAAACAAGGCAAGTCCAACGAGCACTTGGTTCGGCGGTAAATTCATTACCCCGAGTCCTTGACGTGTAATCCCAAGAACGATCATAAAATAAGTAAAATGTGTAAATAATAGAACGATAGATGAAGATAATGATAAAAGGGTAACGAGCGCAAATAACTGTACACTTGAGTTACTCGTAAACTCTTTTCCATTTTCGAAATTAATAAAACCGTTTTGGGCTGCATACGCTGGATTTACAAAAATAATTGAAAAAACGATAGAAAATACGAAAATAACGGCTAATAACGATAACTGTTTCTTTATTCTCATGATGGATCCTCTACTTTTTTCGTTTCACTCTTCACCGCGTCTTCTAGCGCTTGTTGAAACTGATTTCCTGTTCCTGTTAATTGCACAGATTGAACACCGTTATTACTAATAACAGTGAACACTTGCTTACCATCCACTTCAAATAAAAAGGCGCTCGTTTGATGATTTAAATAAACACCGTCCTTCACTTGAATATGGCCATTTTCACCTTGTTTAAAAAACTGCTGCTTGCGCGTCTTTTTCGTCATATAATATGCACCGTAGCCGAGCGCACCAAACAGTAAAACGACTTGAAATAAGGTCGTCATATACGACATATGACTCCTCCTCTACTCTTTATCTTGCATTTGACTTTGCGCTTTCATAAGCGCAGCTTGCTTCTTGTCAGCTTCAATTTCAGAAATGATAATACCGAACTTCTCGTCCATTACGATCGCTTCCCCAATGCCGACTTTCATATTACTTAAATATACATCTACTTTATGTCCTAAGTTTTTCTCTACCTCCAGAACATCGCCCACTTTTAACTGTTTCACATCACCGAGCGTAATAGATGTTTTCCCAAGCTTTACACCAAGTTCAATCGAAATATCTGAAACAGTATCAATATGTGCTTTACTTGCTTCATTTCGCTTTCCTGCAAATTCTTCTAACCCCATTAATGACACAGGAGATACTTCATGCTTCATATGGATCCTCCTACTCTACAAAACTTTTAAATAGGAGCGCCTTACGCGTTCCGTCTTTTCCAATAAAACAATTAAATTTATGTTTTCCATCTACAAAACCAAGCAACTCATCCGAAACTTTCGTATGAAGCGGAATAATATCGCCTTCTTCAATTTGTTCAATCTCGCCCATCGTCATCTTCTGCTCACCAATCGCAACATGAACTGGTTTATACACTTGATTTACTTTCACTTCTACTTCAGACGTATACTTTTTACGCTTATCCGAAGAATGTTCGACAATATTTTCAGACGTTAACTTATCCATAATTTCTTCAACAGATAAGAACGGAATCCCAATACGAACTGTCGTATTCCAAAAATCCGTTTTCATATTTACGTTCAGTAATGAAATAATATCACTCGCTGTCGTAATCTTAAGTGCATTCGGATCTGTCTCTGTCGTTACAAATGTCGGTTTAATCGCCACAACGCTTTCAAATGATTGCTCTAAATTTTTGCATAGAAGCGCAAAAATATTATCAAGCGTTAAAAACTCGAATGCCGTCAGTGGTCTACGCATCGTAAAATTACGCTTACTATCCCCGCCAAGCCAGCACTCATGAATGTAAATAACAAATGCTAAATCAATTTCAATAACAATTTCTCCAAGCTCTGGAAGTCCGAGATCAATGACGCAATATAAATAGTAATCTTTCGGCATTTTCTCCACATACTCACTCGTAAATGGAACTTGCTCCACTGTCGAAGGCTCTAAGTCAATCGGAATACGCATACGCGCAGATAACGTCTGTGACGTCTGTTTACCAAACGTAGAAGCAATCGCTTGCAAGCTACGTAAATGTTCAACACCGAACTTCTCTGGTCTATTAAAATCATACTCTTGAAATTTATCTTGCTTCCCTGCTTCTTGTGCGAAAGCTGGCATTTCCTCGCCTTCATTTACCGCCTTCAGCAGGGCATCAATTTGCTCTTGGCTTAATTTATCGCCACTCATGAAAATCCCCTTCCCTACCTTTTCAATTCAACGATTTCAACGTACATTTTTCCATTCTTCGTCAAAATCTTTCCGGTTCCAATCTCTTCATTCTCAAGCATAAGACGCACCGTATTTTTCGTTGAATTTTCAAGACGATACAATGTACCTTTCGTAATATGAAGCAGATCTTCAATTTTCTTTTTCGTATTTCCGATTTCAAAATAAATTGTTAACGGAATATCATCTTGTAATTTCAAATCTAGCCAACTCCCATATCATGTTCACGAAAATTTCATGTTCTCTCTATATAATGAAATCTCTTATTTTGAAACGTCGATATTTAATATTTTTTTAATATATCCTTGCGTTTCTTTAAATGGAGGTACGCCTCCGTACTTTCTCACATTACCAGGGCCAGCATTATAAGAAGCGAGCGCCAATACTAAGTCACCGTTATTTTTCTTTAAATAACCGCTTAACTCTTTCACGCCGCCTTCAATACTTTCAGCTGGTGAAAATGGATTTTTTATACCCATCTCTTTTACATTCGCCGGCATAAGCTGCATAAGGCCCATCGCCCCTGCATGCGACACCGTTTTCGGATTAAAATCAGACTCTACTTCAATCATTTTTTGAATTAACGTTTTCGGAATTCCGTATGTACGACTTACTCTATCTATAATATCCTCATACTTCCCTTCATTTGAAGAACGTATTTTTTGAATATTATACTTCTTCGTTAATCCCCACGTATCAACAGCCTCATTTTTCGTTTCCGGGAAACGTCGTTCAAACTCTTTTTGCGCAACTTGCACTTCATCGACTTTCTTCGTTTCAGACTTTTCTTCCGGCTTACTCGCTTCCTCTACTTTACTAGAATCACCTTTATTAACGAGCGTTTCTATTTTCGTAGATTGTACCGGCTGACTCATATCCTCTACTTTTGCCGGCTGCGTAGTAGCCTTCGTTTCCTTCATAGGCTCGCTTTGCAACTTCTCTTGAAACCTACTACTAACGAATGCCTGCGGACTACTTAACTTTTGCTGAAACTGTCCTTTTTTATATGCAAGTACTTCTTTTACTATATTTCCAACTACCATAATATCACCTTTTCGGTAAACAAAGATAATCTAATATTAGAGTTTTTTCGTAAAGTTTGCAATAATCCTTTGCAATTATATTGTAATAAAAAAACGACTAAATTGTTAAACTGTTATTTTTTTATATTTATTAATTCAAATTTTCAGTTGACACTTGATATAGCAAGGCTTAAAATAAATTCGAAATCGATTTTTTCGCATATTACCGTTTTTCAATTTGCAGAAAAGTCAATATAAAAAAATGGGGGTTCTTTTACATGAGAATTAATACAAACATTAATAGCATGCGTACGCAAGAATACATGCGCCAAAACCAAGCTAAAATGAGCAACGCTATGGACCGTTTATCAAGCGGTAAACGTATCAACAACGCTTCTGACGATGCAGCAGGTCTTGCAATTGCAACTCGTATGCGTGCACGTGAAAGCGGATTAGGTGTTGCATCTAACAACACACAAGACGGTATGTCATTAATCCGTACAGCTGACTCAGCTTTAAACTCTGTATCTAACATTTTACTTCGTATGCGTGACCTTGCAAACCAATCTGCGAACGGGACAAATACAAATGAAAACAAAGCAGCAATGCAAAAAGAATTTGGCGAGCTAAAAGAACAAATTAAGTATATTGCTGAAAACACACAATTTAATGACCAACACTTACTAAACGCTGATAAAGGGATTACAAAAGAAATCGCTATCCAAACTCTTGATTCTGACAGTGATAGTAAACAAATTAAAATCAAATTACAAGGTTCATCTTTAGAAGCTTTAGATATTAAAGATTTACAAATCGGCAATACAGAACTTGCTCAAAAAGACCTTGATTTGTTAAATGCTACTATGGATAGACTTGATGCTACAGTTCCGGGAACTCGTGATGTAGATGTGCAAGCAGCTAAAGATGCATTTGATAAAGTCAAAGGCTTCTATACTAATTCTGACAGTGTTAAAGCTATCGAAAGAGCTTTCGAAGATTATGCAACAGCATCAACTGCTGGAACAGCTAAAGCTGATGCAGCTACAGCAATCAAAGCTGCATTTGATTTAGCAGCAAATAAAGTAGGTAAACCAGCAACAGGTGGCGCTCAAGGATCCGCTAATTCTCTAGGTGCTATTACAAAAATCGATGCAGCTCTTAAAACAGTTGCTGACAACCGTGCGACTTTAGGTGCTACATTAAATCGCCTTGACTTTAACGTAAATAATCTGAAGAGCCAAGCATCAAGCATGGCAGCAGCAGCTTCTCAAGTAGAAGATGCTGACATGGCAAAAGAAATGTCTGAAATGACTAAGTTCAAAATCTTGAACGAAGCTGGAATCAGCATGCTTTCTCAAGCAAACCAAACTCCACAAATGGTTTCTAAATTATTACAATAAGCCATTTGAGTTAGTTTCTTAAATAAACCTCTCTGCTTGCGGAGAGGTTTATTTTTTGTAAAACCTTCCTTTTTTTGATGGGAGAGAGCATCCGCGTGGCGTAGAAGCGGTCAGTGCCTATCTTTATCCCCTCTCATGTTAAAACACAACTAGAAGATAAGCATAAGTCTCTTTTTCTGTTCATAGCTGTTTATTAGATTAAGAGATACCGACTATATCAATCTATAAGGAGTGTCTATTATGCGTATTGGTACGAATGTTTTGAGTTTGAATGCTAGGCAGTCGTTGTATGAGAATGAGAAGCGTATGAATGTTGCAATGGAGCATTTGGCGACTGGTAAGAAGTTAAATAACGCTTCTGATAATCCAGCTAATATTGCGATTGTGACTCGTATGCATGCGAGGGCGAGTAGTATGCGCGTGGCGATTCGAAATAATGAGGATGCGATATCGATGCTTCGTACAGCGGAAGCTGCACTTCAAACTGTGACGAATGTTTTACAGCGTATGCGTGATTTAGCTGTTCAGTCTGCGAACGATACAAATTCAAATAAAAACCGTGATTCACTAAATAAAGAGTTTCAATCTTTAACAGAACAAATTGGCTATATTGATGAGACGACTGATTTTAATGATTTATCCGTTTTCGACGGTCAAAACCGGACTGTTACGTTAGATGATATTGGTCATACAGTAAATGTAACGAAACATATTCCCCCTTCCCCTACACAACATGACATCAACATTTCAACAGAACAAGAAGCAAGAGCGGCGATTCGTAAAATTGAAGAAGCTTTACAAAATGTATCACTTCACCGTGCTGACCTCGGGGCTATGATCAACCGACTGCAGTTTAATATCGAAAATTTAAATAGTCAAAGTACAGCGTTAACAGATGCTGCTTCTCGAATTGAGGATGCGGATATGGCGCAGGAGATGAGTGATTTTTTAAAGTTTAAATTGTTAACCGAAGTTGCACTTAGTATGGTTTCACAAGCAAATCAAATTCCGCAAATGGTTTCTAAATTACTGCAATCATAATTGTCATTCCACTCTTTGAAACGATTCCATACAAAAGCAAAAGGGAAATACATATAAACTATGTGCTTCCCTTTTATTTTGTACCCAATACTTTTATGGCGCTACCGTCATAACTTGTCCTCTACGGTCGATCCTTATTTTCATTTTTCCGTCTTGTGCGTTATATAGTCCTAATTTATTTAATTCTGTTTTACAATCTTGTACGAAAGTTGGTAATTTACGAATTTGATCGACGTCAGAACTTTTAATGAAATAAACTAACTGTTGCGTCATATCTTTCACATCTTGCACGAGTTCTTCTTTTTCTCGTTTTAACCTTTCGTTTTCCAATTGTAGCGCACGCAATTCACTTTCTAGACTACTTCTATTAGACTCTTCTTTAAAATGCCCTGCAGCCATGTTAGAAAGCTTATAAATACCCTCCATAAACTGGCGTAATTCATCTTCTTTTCTTTCACTATGTTGACTAATTGTTTCAAAGTTATCAACGATACCAGATATAACTGTTACGAGGCTTTTTTCACTCTCTTTATGCTGGATTTCCTCTTTTAATACTTGATTGTTTTCTTTTTTCATTTCAACGATTGTTTCTTTTACAGGTGTATATTTTCGCTTTCGTCCAGGTTTTTGTTTTTCGATATTTTCAAACGGTATTTCACGTTTTTTTAATTTGTAATACGTATTTTGTAATTGACTTTCTGTTTTCGGGAAAAGATTTAGTTCGTTTTTACTAACATACTTTGAAATATTAATAATGTTTAAACCGTGACGTTGGCAAAATTGATACACTTCATACAGTAACTCTAGTTCAGACTTGAGCCATGTGATCGTTGATTTTTCATATGCTCGTATTCCGCCATGTTTTTCTATATCTATTTGAAATAATACCATTCTATTATATAAATCAACTAGTTCTTCATACTTTACTTGGAATTGTTTTTCTATTTTTTTAAATTCCACTTCTAGTTGCATATCGTTCATTTTATTATTTGACATGTTTTGTAAGAGACTTAATACATTAATTGCTGTGTGGTGATACATAATCTGTGCCACTCCCCCTCATCCTTTCACAATTCTCATCAGACTCCCATGTCCATTCAGAAAATAGAAAATTTTACATATCCATATTATAACATTTCGAAATTATCTGTCAAATAATAAACATACAAAAATGTATAGAAAGTATAGAAATAGAAAAAGATTTTTTCATTCATATGCATAATTGCATATGAATCACTTTTAATTATATTATATGGTATTTAGAATGTAATTTCACCGAAAAAATTTGCGTTATCACGAAAAATTACTAAAAAAATCCAAAGATATATTTTTATATTTTTAAATCAAAAATCTTCAAATGAAGATTTTTCATACATACAACCACAAACACTCCAAAAACGCTCCATCTTTCGACCTATACAGAGTATAAAACAATAAAAAGGAACTAACCAATAGTACACACGGTTAGTTCCCTTCTCTCCACTAAAAGAATAGAGTTATAAGTAGAATCTACAAATCTTCAATTAACACCTCACATCACACGGGGCTCTATTAAGCACTGACCGCTCCCATACATAGTTAGTTTCCTATTCCTGGAAAAATGTTCACCAGCTCTTCTAAAAAGCTTTCGGCGATCCACTTCCATTCCCCCTAAAGCCTGCTCGACATCTCTGTTCTGAACATGGCATGGGACTCTATTAGGTACCGACCGCCACCACACATGGCTAGATCCTCTATTCCATCTAAACAGAATAAAATTGTACACCAACTACCACTCTCGATGTCCCACTTCTTCCGTTTAGCTAAAAAACTAGCTCCATATCTCTGGTCTCACATCGCATAGGGCTCTATTAAGCACTGACCGCTCCACATATGGCTAGTTCCTCTATTCCAGCTAAAAAAGCTTTTAAAGCACTAACTTATCTACTAAACCAATTAACTCTTGAATATCTGGCTTACTTACTTGAGCATTTGCTCCCACAGCTTCGCCTTTATGGAATAATTCATTTGTAATTAAGGAAGAGAAAATAACGACTGGTAAACGATTCATGATTTCACTATCTTTAATTACTTTCGTTAAATGGTGTCCATCCATTTTCGGCATTTCAATATCCGTAATTAACAGGTGAATATGTTCAAACATTTTTTCTCCTTGCTCTTTCGCTAGCTTTTCAATTTGCGCTAACGCTTCTGCACCATTGCTAAAGAAGTTCATTTTCGTATATCCAGCTGATGATAATGTTTCTTCTAATATTTGACGAAGCATTGCTGAATCTTCCGCAATATAAATAATTTTTTCACCGCGATCTGTTTTTTGTTCTAATTTTGAAAGTGATTTATTATCATAACCAGTACCGCTAATTTCACATACAATTTTCTCGTAATCTAATAGTAAGATGATTTTTCCATCTAGTTTTACAATACCAGATGTCGTTTCTTCTAATCCCATAGATAATGAAGCTGGCTCATCAATTTGCTCCCATGAAATACGTTGAATACGATGCACTTCATCCACGCGGAAAATAACTTTCATTTGGTTTAATTCTGAAATGATAAATTTCGTTTGATCAAGTGGCTTTGTCGATTTTAAATTAAGAGCTGTCGCTAAGTTAATAACTGGTAAAATTTCACCGCGTACTTGAACAACACCTTCAACTGCATGATGAGATTCTGGCACAGTTGTAACAGGGAATGGATTAATGATTTCACGTACTTTCATTACGTTAATACTAAATAGGTTTTCACCAACAGTATATGTAACAATCTCTAATTCATTTGTTCCGCTTTCTAATAAAATACTTTGTGCTTGTGACATAAAGGTGTCGCTCCCCTTTCATTATTTCCGTATATCTAATTATTAAGCTTTATTAAAACGAAAAAGTCAACTACCTATATAAAAAATATAGATAGTCGAACGATTCATTTCTTTATTTAAACAGGCGATTAATCTTTTATAAACGAAGCAAGGGCCTCTAGTAACACTTCTTGTGCTCCTACAATTTCTGTCGGCATCGCTTCCCATTTTTTTGAAAGCTTTGCTTCGACTCTTATTCTTAACTCGGTATTCATTACTTCTAGCACATATTCTTTCGTTGCTATATCAACATCCAGTAGCGCAAGTGCATATAGTTCCGGATCATTTATTTTTGCAAATAAACGTTTTAATACTGCCGGTGCTATATGTTTTAATTTTTCAATATGAATCTCTTTATCTGAAAATAGTAACTCATATTGAATAAACGTAACATTTTCTTTCATCACTTTAAAATAGCAATTATTTTTTTTATCATTTACAAAATAACCATTCGGATCAGCAATAACACCCTCTACTTTACGAATTAAATCTGGCAAACTACTCGCCGTCATTACAGTCCGCTGCTCAACCTCACTCGGCGAAATGAATGTAACGCGATACTTATTCTGCGCCATCCTCCTCACCTCTCCTTTTATAGAAATTCAGTCTAATTGTATACTAAATTAACTTAAACTCATTTCATATTAACGCTTCTAAACTTAGATAGACACTATCGTCAAAGGACGAAGAAGCACTACCCAACAATTTGCCTTAGAACCAATCAATATCTCTCTGTTCTTACAACACACGAGCCACTTATTGGCACCAACGACTGCGACCACACTTCGCTTAAATCTTTCTAAACTAACCTAGTAACTCTACATATCTCTGGTCTTAAACAACGGTCGAGCACCCACATAAGCACCGACCGCTATCCCATATCGCTGGGTCCTCTCTCAAAATCTAAAAAAGGGCTTTTAAAATCTTTTAAGACCTTTTCAATAACTCAATGTTATTGAACCAAAACGCGATCTGCTGATCCGCAATATCCGGCAACGTAACAAAAAACTCACGGCACTTCATCTCATCCTTAAACAGTTGATACTTCCACTCACCTTCGCTACCAACACTTACGAAATAAAATTCGTGAATACGGCCAATGATTGCTTGTTTTTCACCAAATGAATAGGGAGGCACTTGCTTAATTTCAAATTGATCTGGTAAGTATACATGCTCTTCTCGTTCCATTTTTAACACTTGCTCTGCAAGTTCACGTTTATTTTCGAAAAAAGGCAATTGTAAAATTCGTTCTTGTCTTGTCATACGAATAAAAAACCCTTTCTACTACATTACAATTTTTCTTGATTATATATTATCGAATTAAGTTTACAACTTCGTTTAATACTTCATCTGAAATTTTAATTACTTTCGCATTCCCTTGGAAACCGCGTTGGTATAACATTAAGTCAACGAATTCTACAGATAAATCTACGTTTGCACCTTCTTGTGCACTACCACGTACTTTTCCTGCACCATTTTGACCAGATACACCCATTGCTAAAATACCAGTTGTATTCGTCGCTGTATAGTTACCATTACCAGTTTTCATTAAACCGCCTTCGTTCGGGAACATCGCAACAGCTAATTGCCCCGCAGCTTTCATACTTCCATCCGAGTATTTTACCATCACATATCCACCGTCAGCAATAAAGCAATCTTTTACAGTCGCTGCTGCTCTACCATCTACATCTGTTACTGCTAATGTTTTCTCAGTCGGGTGGTTTGTTAATTTACTAAAATCTATTTTTACTGTTCCACCATTAAATGGAATATTCGCTTCAGGGTTTACCGGATTGGGCTTCCCTACCGCATCGAATTTCACCTCACCACCTGCGCCATCAACCTCGTTAAACGCTGTTTCTTTTTTCGAGTCGTTACGCATATATACTTTATATTTATAATTATGTTCACCATCTTGTTTAAACTCCACGCGCATTGTCCATGTATTACCGGCATTATCGTATACAGGCAATTCCTGCGTAATCTGTTTTGCATCAGCTGGAATGTTCCCTCCAACGACTCCTTTTGACGTTCGAATACCACCGATTGCTGATCCCATTGGAACTTGCAATGGTCCCGGGATACCAGATAAATCAACATTACCAGTTGATGAATCCGCTGGATAAGCGAATACATATTGCCCTTCTGTATTCGTAATATAGTAATCTGAAGATATTGTAAATGTCCCTTTACGTGTAAATTCCATATTTCCAGCTTTTGAATCACCTACAACGAAGAAACCATTACCTTCCATTGCCGCTTGTGTTTTACCACCAGTTAACGTAATTGTACCATCGGTATAATCCGTCACCGTTCCGCTCATTTTCACACCGTTACCAATACTTTTCGGGTTCGTCCCTGCGTATCTATCGTCGCCTTTCGCACCAATTGAATTGTTGTACAGTAAATCATCGAACATAGCTTTTTGTTTTTTATAACCAACCGTTTGTGCATTGGCGATATTATTTGAAGTTACACTTAATGCATTTTGTGTTGCATTCATTCCTGTAATACTTGTATATAACGCTTTAATCATAATGTATGGACACTCCTTATGAATTTGTAGTTTTTTCTTCTTCCGTTACTTTTTGATCATCTTTCTTCGCATCTTCTGGATTCGTTTCTCCAATTGGTTTATCAGACACTCTCTCAACGAAACGAAGAGATACAACTTTATTATCAATAACGAGCTGTACCTCGTTATTTTCTGCGAGGCGAACTGTCTCTACTTGACCGGTCACTTTTTTACCATCACCGTCAACACCTCTTACGTACTTCCCTAAAAACTTCATTCCACCATCAAGCGCTGTCGAATACATTGTCGTTCTTAAAGAGTCAACTGCCTTTGTCATATTCTGCACTTGTTCCATAAGAGATAATTGTGCTGTTTGGTTCATCATTTGATTCATATCCATCGCATTAAATGGATCTTGGTGCTGGAAACTCGATAAAAACAATTTCAGAAAATCATCTTTTCCCATTACACCAGGAGTTTTTTGCTCTCCTGCTGATACTCCATTCATTTGCCCTACTGCCGGTTGTGCACCGTTAACAGATGCATTCCTATTCTGCGCTCCTGCTTGCAACGGAATATGATTTGTACTCGTTGTATTTAATCCAACTGTTGGCACGCTTTATTCCTCCAATAATCCCGCAAATTCTTTTGATTCTTGTTTCTCATGTTTCGTACTTGCTAATTGCTGCTTTTGCCTTTGCTCTTGTTCTCGCTGTTCTTTACGATTTTCATCTTTATCTGAATAGCTAATTTGAATATTAATTTCTTTTTCTTTTAACTTCAGTCTCAATTCATCAAAAATGATTTCAACGCGTTTCTTCGCATCGTGTTTTTCCATTTCTACGTGAACATCAATTTGATCTCCATGTTTTTTCATAAACACTGTTAATGTACCAAGTTTTTCTGGATTTAACTGAAATAACACACGTTCTTGTTTCACTACAAACTTTTGAAGAGCTTCTACTTGTGCTTCCATTTTCTTTCCTAAGTCAGGCAATGAAACTTTCTCAGCGCCACTATTGGATTTTCCTATTTGATCAGTACTTGTCGCTTTATTTAATAACTCTGCACCGGCAGAATTCGAATCGTTGAATACATCACCTTCTGGCAACTCTACCTTGACATCTTCGCTCTCAGCTTTCGGAAGATCTCCCTCTAAGTCTTTGGACTCTTCTTGTTTCTTTGCAATATTACAAGCTTCTTTTTCTACAACGTTCAATATTTGCATCATTTGCTCTGGCATCTTCATTTTGTCTAATGTCATTTGCATTGTATCTTCTAAACATATAGCATTTTTGATATTCATATTAGAAAGGAGTTCTTGTAATTGTTGCAATTCATTAGCGGGTAATTCGTTAAGTTTTATATTTCCATATTCTTTATATAGCTCTTGTATTTTTTGTATGTATTGATATAACAATTCTGGTTGCACGCGTAATTGCTCAATTGCAACCATTTGCTCAGATACAGCTAACAATAACTGTTCTGTCTCTTTTTTTTCCTCTTTCTTTACACTTGGCTCTTCTTTCGTTGCCGATTTTTTAGAAAGAATGTTTTCTTTTCTATCTTCTGGTGCATCTTCTCGCTTCGTTTTCTCCGTTTTCGGCTTCTTTGTATTTTCCATTCTCATCGCACAATCGAATGAAGAATCTTCACTTTTAGATTGTACTTCTAGCCCTTTTTCTTTTTGCGGAGGTAAACTTTGTTGCACCGGTAATACAGACTGTATCACTACATTCACCTCATCCATTCATACACATTTTCAAATCAAGAAGCATTTTTTCTTCCTGCTTTTCTCGTACTTTTGCAAGCTTTTTACAATCTTCTTGATACATCTCATCAATGACACGTTCTTTTTCTTTTACTTGTTCTAAAAGACTTTCATTTTTTTGAATAAAATCTACTATTTTTTTAATTTTCCGATTCCATTCTTCTATTCTTTCAGGTGAAAACGTATGTGAAGAAAGCATACCAGCCATAATACGTTGCCCAGTTTGTACGACTTTACTACGCGATTTCACAACATATAAATCATATTCTTTTTTTTGTTCTATTTTTCTTTTTTCAGCTGTTAATTCATACACTTCTTTCAAGATCTGTTCTTTTTCTTGATTTATTTGCAATTTTATCGTGTCGTACTGCTGCTTATCCACCTGTTTTCATAGCCCCTTCCTATTATAACGCTCTCTTTTTCTATTATATAGTTTTTTTCCAAAAAAATCTGTGAAATATTAAAAAACAAAAAAATAAGACCTGCAGGGCGCAAGGTCTTATACTATATGGTGCACTGCTTGAACAATATCATCAAATTGAAAACGATCTGATCGACCTTGTTTTAAAAATGTATTTATACCTTCTACTTTATTTTTACATTCAAAAATATAAGCATTTTCTTCATTTTCTTGAATCGTTCCTAATTTGAAATATAATTCATTTTCTTTATAAATAGATAAAATTTTTCTCATTTCATTTGCCAGTTGCCAATGAGTGGGCGACACGATTTCTTCCATAATCCTACTTACTGAGTCTAACACTGAAATAGCAGGATAATGACTGAGCGTTGCAAGTTCACGTTTTAATACAATATGTCCATCTAAAATACCACGTGCTAAATCTGGTACAGGACCGTTTAAATCGTCTCCATCAACGAGCACTGTATAAATACCTGTTATAGACCCCTTTTTTGTTTTCCCAGATCGCTCTAACAGCTTCTTCATATAACTTTCCATTAAAAGTGTTTTACCACCAATTGGTAACTCTTTAACGGCAATATCAACACTTCTACGCGCATCTGCAAAACGAGTAACAGAGTCCATCATAAGTAGTACGTTATTGCCTTCGTCTCGGAAATATTCAGCAATAGATGTTGCAAGCTTAGCTGCGCGAAGTTGCATAAGGTGGCTTTCATCTGATGTCGCCACGACAACGATGCTTTTCTTCATACCTTCCTCGCCTAATTCTTTTCGAATAAAGTCTTTTACTTCTCGGCCACGTTCTCCTACTAAACTAATAACGTTTATATCAGCTTTTGCATTTTTCGCAATCATGCCGAGTAAAGTAGATTTACCAACACCTGATCCAGCGAAAATACCAATCTTTTGACCAATACCAATTGTTAGCATAGAATCAATAGATTTAATTCCCGTTTCAAATACATCAGTAATCTCTTCACGCTCGAATGCATGAATAGGCGGAGCATCTAACTTTATTTTTTGCAGCGGAATGTTTTCAACGTTTTCATTTAACACTTCACCATTTGCGCTTAACACTTTTCCGAGCAAATGATTACCACGAGGGATAACAACATCTTCTGCAATTAATGTAACGGAATCTCCATAACATACTTTTTCTGTCTGTTCGAACGGGAGTAACATATTGTTTTCTTTTTCAATTGCAATTACTTCACATAAGACGTTATGTTCTCCAACGAGACAAACATCACCTATTTTCGCCTTTGGTCCCTTCGCTACGAAAAACTGCTCTTGCACACTATGAACTTTACCAACTTTCGTATAAAACGGTGTTTCAATAAATGTATTCCATTTTTGGTTTTCATTCATTAATAGTCGATTCATACATTTTGCTCCTCAAATAACTTCTCTTCTTCCCATTTCTGGCGAAGTTTCGCAAATATAGGTGCAAACTTAAATTCAAAGAACTCTTTCTCTTCTTCTAGAACAAATTCACCGAACTGTAAGGAGAAATCATATTTCCATTCTACTAATTGTAGTAACCAATACTCTTTCGTATTTTCCTTCTCTTCTTGAATACGTTCAAACGTTTCTGGATGTACGGTAATCACTAGTTTTTCAAAAGAAGTAGGCAATGTTTGAACGATGCCAGTTAAAATAGGTAACACATCAAGCAATCTAGCATCTACTGCTTGATTCACAATTTTTTCTGCTAGTTGAAAAGATTGATCCCATAATAATTCTGTCCATTCGTATGCTGTTTCTTGTTGCTCTTTTTGAAACTGCATATGTGCCGATTCTATCTCTTTCATCTGCTGCTGAACATGCATTTGAAATTGTTCTTGATCATGTAATAACTGCTGACGCTCTCGTTCTAACATTTGCTTTTCTTGTCTTAGTTGATTCAGTTCAACATGTAACGATTGTTGCTGCGCAAGAAGTTCTTCTTGATC
Organism: Bacillus sp. FDAARGOS_527; assembly: GCF_003812125.1. Taxonomy (NCBI): domain Bacteria; kingdom Bacillati; phylum Bacillota; class Bacilli; order Caryophanales; family Bacillaceae; genus Bacillus; species Bacillus sp. FDAARGOS_527. Next base: position 911,618 of record NZ_CP033795.1, on the reverse strand, counting down.
TACTTGTATTTCTTCTACGTGAGCTTGTATTGGTTTTGGAAATTGTAATTCATACGTTTCTTCAGAAAAAGAAACAGAATTCTTCGGAATTCTGTTTTTAAATAAGGACATCATCTTCACCTCTTTGAATGATAATTCTTCCTTCTTTCTCTAGCTTTTTCACCGTACCTGTAATCATTTGCTGCGCTTTCTCAGCATCTGTCATCTTAAGTGGTCCTAAGCCATCTAATTCTTCCATAATCATCTCTTTACGGTTTGAAGACATACATGTAAATAATTTCTCTTTAATTTCTTCTTTTGCAATTTTAAGCGCTTTTGCAATGACACCGTTATCTGTAATTTCCTCTAACACACGGCGAAGCGCAAGATCTTCAAGACCAAGTAAGTCTTCAAAAACAAACATATTTTCTTTAATTCTCTCAGATAACTCATAATCAACTTCATCCAGCTTTTGAAAGACTGTTTTTTCAACGCCTCGTGAAACATTATTTAAAATGTTCACAATTGTTTTTAAGCCGTCTGTTTTATTGATTGCACTAAACGCCATATTATTTAATTTCGCTTTTAATAGCTCACCAATTTGATTAATGAGTTCACCGTCAACTTGTTCTAGTTTCGCAATACCCATTACCGTTTCTACTCGCTTATGATCTGGCAATCTCTCAATTAATTGAGAAGCAAGTTGCGGTTTAATGTAAGAAGCGATAATTGCAATTGTTTGTGGTGATTCATCATTAAGCACTGTAAGAAGTGGCTCTAAATCTGTAAGTGAATTTAAGAATTCAAATGGATTATCTTTGTTGTACCAAAGGTCTTCCAATAATTTTTCAAGCTCGTCTTCTGGCATATTTTTAAATATGCGACGAATGTACTCTTTATCTGGAGTGACTAAGTTCAATTCTTTTACATTTAGTTCATATAAGAACTCCCCTAGCACATTCTCTAACGTTTCTGGTTTATATACACGAAACTTCGCGATTTCACGAAGCAACACTTCTTTTTCCTCAGCCGTCATATATTCAATGACTTTTGCTGCCACCTCTTCATCTAATGTACGAATGAGAATGGCAGCTTTTTCTTTGGAGGAGATTTCATCTAACATCGTTGTTCCTCCCTTACTGTCCGTTTAACCATTTTTTAATTACTTTTGCAGTACCTTCTACATGTTCTTTCGTAGCATCCTGCACTTGTTCATCTAACGTTGGTTCTTTCGGTTGTTCTGGCTCAGGTTTTGGCTCTGGTACTATTTTCTCTTCCGGAATTTCCATAATACTTTCACTACTTGCCGCAACTTCATCTTCTGCTAAGTATTCTTCATATTCCTCTTCTTCTTTCTTTCTCTTACGTCTAGCTAAGAAGAACCATACTAGACCACCAATCGCTAATAGACCAGCTGGAATTCCGCCGAATAACCACCAGTTTATACCACTTTCTTCTGGCTCTTTCGGCTTTTCTTCTTTCGGTTGATCAAACTGAACAGTTACTACATTCACTTGACCATTTGTAAAGTTACCATTTGGATCAGCTTGAAGTCCAGCTGCTGTACCGATCGCTTCTTTGAAAGTCGTCATATCAATTCTTCGTTTTACTAACGTATCATTATCCACCCATACAACAACATTTGTTTTCGTTAACTCTGGATGTTTTTTAATCGTTTCAACTGTTTTATCTATTTCATAGTTTTCGATTTTGTTACCATTTTTATTATCGTAGACGATTTTTCCATTTTGATTATTGTTCGTACCGTAATTTGGCACTTCACCGTTCGCTGTAATACCAGCACCTTGCTTCGTATCTGCCCCTTCTTGCGCAGTAGAGCTTTCCTCCTGCTCTTGTTTACTACGAAGTACACCTTTATCACCATATTTTTCAGACTGACGTGTAACTTCATCGTAGTTTACAGATACTTTCGTATTCACTTTATATTCATTCGGCTTAAACATCGTCATTAACGTTGCATCAATATCTTGCTTTAATTTACCTTCAATTTGGTGCTGCATTTCTACTTCTTTCTCATAAGAAGAGGAACTACTAGAATGTGCTTCATCTGCCCCTTTTGAGATAACACCTTTTTTGCTATCAATAACACTTACTTCTTCTGCTTTTACACCAGGAACTGCTGCACTGATCATTTGCTGTATACCCGCAACTTGATCAGCCGTTAATAATTGACCACGCTTTACACCAACCGTAATCGCCGCTGTTCCTTTTGCTTTTTCTTCATCAAAAATTGTCTCTTTTTCAGGCAATGTAATTTGAACATTTGCCGTTTCAACTGTCGCAAAGTTTCTTACAATATCTTGCTCTAATTGCTTTTTCGTACCGACAATTTGCTTCATTTTTTTATCTTGCTCACTTGAACCGAGCGAGCTTTCTAATAAAATTTCCTCACCGCTTTTTGAATTAAACGGTAATCCCATTCCATTCATTTCTTTTCGAACCCATGGAGCATCATTCTTTTGCACACGAATCGAACCATCGGCTGCTAATTGGTAATCGACACCTAGCTTCGATAATTCTGCTGTAATCTCTTGCTTGTCTGCATCATTTAAATTTTGATATACAACAACATATTTATCTGGCAAGGTGAAGTATAAAAGTGCTCCTGTTACAATTGCTAAAAGCGCAGCACTAATGACTAACTTATGCCACGTTTTTAACGATTGGAAAACATTTTTTAACTTTTCCATTTAAACACACCCGTCCATTTTCCTAAATTTGCATATTAATTAGTGATTTATAATTTTCAATAAGATTATCACGTACAAGAGCAGCCGTTTTCATTTGAGACTCAGCCTTCTTTTGCTGAATTAAAACGTCATGTGTTTCTCCTACTCCTTTTGTTAGTAAATCATATACCGCTGTTTGCGCATTGTTTTGTGTTTGATTCATATCTTCCAATAAATCGATAAACTTCTTCCCCTCGACTACAGATGTTTGCGTGTTTTTCGGTGCACCAATTGACTGAATCGTGCCAAATGGCTGTGTATGTAACATTGGTTGGATTTTCATCTTCCCATATTCCTCCTCTATCCTCGGCCGATTTCTAAATCTTTATCCAGCATTTTTTTATTCGCATTTAATACACTTGTATTTGCTTCATACATTTTTTGAGCAACCATTACATTCGTCATTTCAGCAGTTACATCAACATTTGGATAACGTACATATCCTTCTTCATTTGCATGCGGATGCGTCGGATCATACACTAAGTTTTCAGTTTTGTCTGCTTCAATACTTTTTATTTTTACCCCGTTAGTAGGTGTCCCTTCTAACATATTTGCAAAACTATTATTAGATTCAAGCACTACACTACGGCGCTCATACAAATCTGCCCCCGGAGCTGCCGTTGTATTTGCATTTACAATATTATTTGAAGTAACTTCCATCCACTTTCTCGCTGTTGTTAGCCCTGATCCACTTGCATTAATTGCCTGAAACATCGTTGTCTCTCCTTCTACTATTAACGTCCGCGAGCTGCTTGGTTAATTGCATATTGTGTATTAATTGCGTTAATTGAAATACCATATAATTGGTTTGCTTTCATTAAATCTAGCATTTCTGTCGTTACATCCACACTATTTCCATCTTTATTCGTTTGCATTGACTTCGTTTGAATCTTCGCATATGTATTTTTTGTATTTACTGTCGGTAAGTGCATTTCATTCGTTTGATATAAATCTGCATTGGTTTTTAAATCCGCAGTATTGCTTTTATATAATGCACTACTTTTATTCATTTGTTCAGCAAATGTAACGTCTTGTGCTTTATAGCCAGGTGTATTCGCATTTGCAATATTACTAGAAACAGTATTTCGTTTCGTCACTAAATAATTCATATAATGGCTTACATCACTCACTAAATCTGGCATACTCCACACCCTTCCTTTTTTAACTTATCATTTTGACATAATGATCCACTGATGGAAGTTTCACTTCATTATTTAATTTCCTATATGTATTTATTAAAATATTAACTATTATGTACCCTTACATATTTTATTCCATTTTTACATTGTTGTCTTTAGAAAAATACAAAAATATAAAAAAGAATACAAAAAAACTGTATACACATAGTAATCTATATACTATTTCAACATATTTACGACTAGCCGCATATTATTTTTACATTATTTAGATTACTTCTATTTTTTACAGTCATAAAATGAAACCTCAATCAGCGGAATTCTTTATTTACATGAAGGAATGGATCCCCTTTTAAAATAAGGAGGATCCGTTTCCACACTTTATAATTAATATTTACCGTAAAATGAATTTGCTTTCATTCTCCCATCATTTGTCATAATCATTTCTTCCAAAATCTTTTGCTTATCTCGAATATGCTGTGCTGCCTTAATAATGAATGGGCTTACTTCTGCCGCAACTTGTGCTCGCGTTTCTTCATCCAATGTCATCATCCAGCGATTTAACATCGCACTCTTCTCAGTAAACTCTTCATCTGACACTTGCAATTCACCAATTTCATTAAAACAGCCGACAAATGCTCGATAAATATCATTGTTCATTTTCAAGCGCTCCGCGATAACCGTCTATTAAATCTTGTAACACTTTCACAATCGCATCAATATCTTTCGCTTCACGTGTTACTTTCATCGTTTGAATTTGAACACTAATCCAATCATATAAACCATAAAGACTATCATATAAATCTTTCGTAATCTCAGGGTTTAATTGAAGCTTTAATTCTTCAAAAATACGTTCTAACTTCTCAAGAAGCGCATCTCCCTCTTGTAGTTTAAAAGTATGTAAAAGCTCTTCTAAATTACGAAACTCTACAATACATCTTTCATAAATAAAAATTGTATTTTTAATCGGATTACTCGTCATAATATCATTTTGCATATAACGTTGCCATGCTTGCATACGATCACTTCCTCAACTTTCATTAATCATCACTTTTTTGTTTTGTCATTGCTTTAATTGTTTTTAATTGGCTATCTAGCGCCGCTAATGTACTTTCTAGCTTTTGATACTTCTTCACGATTTCATCTTGTTTTTGCAAGTTTTGTGCTTCAATATCTTTAATCTTTTTATCTAAATCACTTACACGTGAATCGATGTTTTTTACTCGTTCTCCAACTACACCTTTATCACCAAATAATTTATCAAGTGGTTCTTCCATCATTTTTCCTAATCCGTTAGAACTAAAGAAAAATTGCTTCGCTGCATCCGGCTTCTCTTTTAACGCTTTCGTTAATGCTTCGTCATTAACTTCCATCGTTCCGTCTTGCTTTAATTGAATACCAAATGAGAATAAGTAATTACCATCTTGAGAAAATGTTACGACGCTATTCATCGCTTGGCGTACACTTTGCATAATAGCTTGACCTTGGAAAGCCCCGCCTTTACCAGCAAAGATATCTACTGTAGAAACAGCTTTATTATAATCTGCAACCATTTTTTTAATAACATTTGCTGCATCAGTTACGTTTGAGTCACTTACTGTAAACTTCAGTTCTATCCCTTTTGCTTTCGCCTCTGTTGTCTTTGGATCAACCTCTATTTTTTCTCCATCAGGATTTTCTACTGGCTTTTCCTCTACTTTTTGCTCAGTTACTTTTAATAATTCAATTTTCACACCAGGCAGGGCTTCAATCGTATTGGTAGAACTATTACCTTTAATACCATTAATCGTATATTCAGCATTTTGTGCTTCATTTATTATATTGCGTGCTGTACCATCCTCATTAGCCAACCCTATATCTTGAAACAGTTTAGATGTGTTGTCCTTAAAATTAATTACTCCATCTTCCCCCTCTTTTTTTGAGGTCATGAAAATTTTATTTCCAAGTGTATAAGCTGATACGCCGTAATCTCCATCATTAATTTTATTAATTAAATCTTTATATGTCATATCAGATGTTATTTTTAGTTCTTTACCACCTAGTTTTAATGTTTCATCTCTATTCAACTTTGCATCTATATCGTCAATTTTATCAGAAGCTATTTGATGACGCTGCGCAAGCTGTGTAATCGTCATATTAAAAGTTCCCGGAATAGCTCCACCATCAGCTTTGACATTAATATAACCATCTTGTGATGTTGTTACCTTTTTCTCATTTCCTTTAAAAGCCGCTAAATTTTTAAATGTTTGCGTGAAAGAACTGAATTCTGATTTTAAACTTGTATATAAAAGTTTATCTTGTGAAAGGCTATTCTTTTCATTTGTATACGGCGTTTTTCTCATATCTAACGCATTCATTTCTAATTCAACGAAGTTAGAAGTATCGATCATATTATTTCCGAGGTTCCAAATCTGTTGTCTACCGCCAATACCGGTTATTGTTCCTGCCATATTTCTCACTCCTTATTCATTACATATAGTCTAAAATACTCGTTTTACTCATCGTGCTAACCGCTTTAAGCGTCGCTTCATACGTCGCATTAATATACGCCAAGTCAGAAATTGCTACTGCTAAATCAACATCTTCAATTTCTTTACGATTTTCTTGAAGCGCTAAATTTTGCTCGCTTAAAATTGTCTTAAACGTATCTACAGTGTTCATCGTTGCTCCCACTTCTGTTGTACGATTAATAACACTATCCAAGTTTTTCTTATTTTCCGTTAAAATCGGTTGTAACGCCTTTTGATCACCATTTTGCATCGCGTCTTTCATCTTTACTAACGTTTGAATAACAGGAGTTAGTAAGTTCTCACCATTACGAAAAGCTTTAATTTCATAACCATCATTTAGCTTCCACATTACATCTTTTTCGCCACCTTGGTATGTCCCATCATCCGCAAATGGAGGTTTCTCTGCACTATCTCCACCAAAAAGATAACGACCTTGCTCTTTCGTGTTCGCTAAATATACAACTTGTTTTAAAATTTGATCGATTTCTGCACCGATTGCCTTTAATTCTTTTTCACCATTTGGTCCATTTAATGCTTGTATTGTTAATTGATCCGCTCTCGTTAAAGACTTCACAATACCTGACAATGTATTTTCCGTCTGACTTAGTACATTTTTTGAATCCGCTATATCTTTTTGCATTTGTTCAATATTCGCCAACGAATGTTGAATTGCAAATGATTTACTTGCTGCAAGTGGGTCTTCACTCATAAGAAGATTTTTCTTCCCTGAAGTTACTTGATTTCGATGATATTGTTGTTGCACATTTAAATCCATTAACTGATTCTTTGCCCAGTTTGCATTTTGAAATGTAGATACTCTCATTTCTATCTCCTCCTTATTTATTTTCAATCAATTACTATTTATCGGATAATCGAAAACAGACTATCAAACACTTCATTCATCGTAGTAATAGCTTTAGAGTTTGCTACGAAGTATTTTTGGAAAGCCATTAAATTAACCATTTCCTCTTCCATATTTACGCCTTCAATACTCATCTTTTCTTGCTGAATACCTTCTAATAAATCTCCATGAATTTTTTGATATCCATTCACTTCACTTTTATCAGATGCTACTTTAACTATGAATTGGTCTAATGCTTTTTTATATGAAAGACCATCTTTATAAACTTCATCTGTAATTCCTGCTAGTTTATTTGCTGTTTCAGCAGATATTTTCATTTTCGAAAAATCATTCGCAAATTCTGGATTTAATTTCAACTCTTTCGCATAATCTCCAACGAAGAAGTCTTTTCCCATCACTGTATTTACTTGATTTTTCACTGAACTCATTAACTCTTCAAGATTTTTCTTATAACTAGCAATCTGCCCTTTCGTATCGATTGCAGATTTTATTGCCCCACTAGTTAAAGGAATTTCCGAACCGTAAATTTCAACAGACATAGGTTCTTTCGTTTTATTTAATTGCAATGGATATGTATCTTGTCCATTTACTGTTAAAACGCCATTCATTCTAACACTTGCGATATTAGGATTCATAGATTCATAAGATACTTCTATATTGGCATACTTAGACATTTCTGTAACGATACGGTCACGTTCGTCTAAAAGTTGATTTGGCACTTGTGTACCAGCTTGTCCAATTTTTTGATTCGCTTCTGCTAAACTGTCAGCAAGACGATTAAATTCATTGACATGCGCTTCAATATCTTCTGTCGTCTGCGCTTCTACTGAATCTAAATTTTTCGCAAGTTTATTTACCTGACTTGTAAACTTCCCAGTTTCAGAAATTAGCGTATCATAATAGTTTGATTGATCTGGATTTTTTGCAACTTCTCGAAAAGCATTAAAGAATCCATCCATTAAACTAGATAGTGAGTTTTTGCCTGTCGTTCCTACCATAGACTCTACTCGTGATAAAACCGAGTTCTTATAATTATAGTAAGAGAGCTGAGATAATTGATCGTTAAACTGTTTCGTCTTCACTTCATCTGTAATTCGATCAACACCTAACGTTTGTACACCATAACCAATTCTCTGTTCTGGTGTATGACCATTGCTCGCTCCAACAGATCCGTAATTCACCATTTGGCGCACATAGCCAGGTGTATGAATGTTTGATAAGTTTTGTCTCGTCGTTTGTAATCCCATTTGGGCCGCTAACATACCCGATAACGGGGTATTATAATCAGATAATCTCATAATGCTTCACTTCCCCTTTACAATAGTTCGTTCATAAAGATTTGCGAATTATTGTTTCGTTCTAAGTTATATTCAGAAACTGAATCCACAATACTTTCTGTAGTTTTTAATAGTACGTTTAAGTAATATTGATTTTTCAAAAGAAGCATTTTTACATTTTCTTCTAATCCAATTAAGTTTTTTTGTATTTTTTCCATTTTCTCAATTTCTTCTTGAGAAAAATACGAAAATAACGCACTTACGCGAAATGATTCCACTCCCTGTTCTTTACAAAACTGAACAACCATTTCTTCAAATGATCTCGATAATTGTTTTAAACCTTCAATGTACTGCAATTGCTCTACTTGTAACTTTTGAACTGCATTTACATTTTTATTTTTTAAATTCTCATATATTTGTTCTCCAAGCGTTTGAATGTTTTCATATGCTTTTTGAATAATAACGAGCTTTTCATATAATTGTATATACATATAGCTTCCTTCCCTTTTACAAGACTAAATTTACAATTAAACCGTGGATTTCTCCAATTTGATTTAACATTTCTAAATGTCCTGTTTTTGTATTAATTAAGTTCATAACATCTTCTAACTCATTCAATCCCATTTCCGCCTGCTTTACAATCGTCATTTTCTGTGAATAGCCATAACGCGGATGACGAGACATGACATCTTTATATTGCAATACATTATCAACGTAAAAATTCAAAAATGATTTTACTGTATTTTTGTATTCCATTACGTTATCAAGTGTTAATTCCATTTCGATTTTTTCTTTAATTTCTCCAATATTATCAACAAACGCTTCCATTTGTTCTAACAACTTATCTTTTTTCGGATCTGCATGCAAATTATCCGAAAATGCAAGTCCAGTCCTGACATTTGCTTCTTTCGGCATTTGAGTAGCAGGCGGTATATGCGATAAGATTGGATTATGCGAGATTGAACGCAGCATATATATCACCTATTTATTTTTTTATTTCTTCCAAAAGTTAATCGTAAAATCTAGTTATTTATAATTATACTCTGAACACTAATATTTTGCAGTTATTTTTTATAGAAGATATGTTACAATTTAGCATGAGGTGGCACAATTCTATGAATATTTTTCTTTGTGGTTCAAATCAATTAACAGCATTAGATCAAGAAGAAATTAAAAAATTTTTAACTGACTATGCTCACAAACATAAAATTTACATATTATGTTATAAATCTATTGAAAATGAGGTACTTCGTTTTTTCGTTGAAAACGAAAGGCTCGCTCAAAATTTATGCCTTTACACGCTCCAACCGTTACAAGCAGTAACAGATGAATTCCAAGAAATCGTAGATTATTTAAAATCACACGGAGCCGAGTATGTTGCTTTTGATCATCCTTCCGACTCTATTTATCGATCTGATTATATGTTTTTTGTGAAACAAATTATTGAAGATACCGATTTAGTTCTCTGTTTTTATAACGGAGACAAACATACATCTGTCATTCCCGTTGACATTGCAAAAGAAGCTGGGATTGATGCTGTCATTTATGATTTACCAGGTTTACATGAAAAACAAATGAAAAAAAGCTTTGAACAAAAAATTCGTATGATGTAAAGGGGGCGGCACAATATCGTTATTGTGCCCATTGTAAATATGATAATTGAACAAGATTATGATCATTTTATCACGAGTTTTAAACAACAATTCAATATGGATATCGCTTCGTATAAACAAGATAGGATGCGCCGTAGAATCGATGCTTTTATTTCAAGAAAAGGCTTTGAAAACTATACTACATTTTTAAGTACTTTACGTGTTGATCAAAACTTATTTTTAAGTTTTATTGACTATATTACAATTAACGTTTCAGAGTTTTTTAGAAATAAAGAACGTTGGCAAACGTTAGAATCGAAAGCACTGCCAAAATTACTCGAACAAAATAACGGAAAATTAAAAGTATGGAGTGCTGCTTGCGCTGCTGGTGAAGAACCATATACACTCTCTTTAATTTTATCGAAACATCTCTCTCCATTTCGCTATGAAATACTAGCAACGGATCTTGATTTTCATATTTTAGAGAGTGCAAAACGTGGTCAATATACGGAACGTTCTTTGAAAGAATTACCTAGCGATTTGAAAGAACGTCATTTCACAAAAGAAGATGATATATATTCATTACATCAAAATATTAAGCAACACGTCACGTTTAAACAGCATGACCTATTAATGCAATCGTTCGATACAAATTACGATTTAATTGTTTGTCGTAATGTAATGATCTATTTCACAGAAGAAGCAAGAGTCAAGCTGTATGAAAAGTTTAGCCGTTCTTTACGAAAAGGCGGTGTGCTATTTGTCGGTAGCACAGAGCAAATTTTAACACCTGAACGATTCAATCTTCAGCGTTTTGATACATTCTTTTATGAAAAAATATAGAAAAAAGCAGGATTATTGCACCCTGCTTTTTTGTATTTATTTACTAAAATCATAACAAAGAATTGCGTGATTCCGTTCATTTTTTATATAACTCGAATTAAAATAATACAAGCAACCCATATAAAGAGAAAAAGAAACGTCATAGACCATTTATGTTCTTGCACCGTTTGTTTCAATGCCTGTGATAATTGTGTCATATTCATTTCTGCAAGTGCTCTCCATACACTTGTATCCCGCTCTTTAGCTGTGCGATCCGTGACGCTAATTAAAATGGTTTCGTTAGACAATTTCGTGATATACGCAGTAATAACCGTTACCATTAAATTTATATTTCCTTCTGACGAGTCACTCTCCACGCTAGAGATGAGTGCACTTACATCTAATAACGGAATGTGTACCTTTCTACCAAATGATAGTTGTACTTCAGCGAAATCATACGATCCATCTAATAAAGGCAGTTCTTTTATATGCGCCTGGTTCACAAGCCCTTGTAAGCTTCTCATTACTTGTTCAAATATTTTATCTGTTTGCTTTCCTTCTCCAGATAATGTATGTAACTTTTTAAAGAGTTGTAATACTGTATCCATCTCTTTAGAAAGCATTTCCTTCATAACCTTTCCATCACCTAAACTCGCAAGTAAAATCCCTATTTCGTTATTTTTCGAAATAATTTTAGACTGTCCAGTAAACACTAGATTACTATACTTTCGTTCTTTCTGGATTTCATGTTCTGAAATAGCTGCAGGCTGTTTTAATGGTTGTAGCGTCTTATTTTCAATTGTCGTACGTTTAATTTCCATTTAAGCGCCTCCACTATGATGAAATAATTAGCCCCATTCTTTATTGCTCTTTAAAACTAAAAATAGTACGAATAAACCTGACATAATAGCAAATACATTAGAAGCTTGTATTCCTTGCTCACTTTTAGCTTCTTTCTTATCTGCTAACTCTTCCTTTTTCTCTTTCTTTTTCGAAATGACTTGATTGTTATTTTTATTATCTTTATCTTTTTGAGCCGTCGCTTTATTTACTTCCTTGTTGTCTGTGAGAGGCTCTTTTATAACATAAGTAATTCTTTCTTTCTCTTTCAATGGTTCTTTTATAAGATCGTTTATTTTCTCGTCTTGCTTCGGAATTTGAACAACTGGCTGTTTTTCTTCCTGAAGCGGGATTTCTACTTTCGTGTCTTCCTGCTTCTCAGTTTCTTTCTTATCTTCTAGTTTATTTTCTAATTTATCTTCTTTCTCTCGTTCTTCTGTCTTTTTATCCTCTTCTGTTTTTTGCTCCAAAACAGAAACGACATACTCACTTTCTTCAACCAGTTTATTTCCAGCCGCATCTACTACCTCTACAAGTAGCTCGTATGTCCCATTTGATAGTGCATCCGTTATTTCAAATACTTTTTGCCATTCCATGTCGCGCTTATTGTAATCTAATAAAAATGTAATCTCTTTATTGTCTTTTCCTTTTAATGTAACACGAACTTCTTTCACAACCGATTCCACGTCTGCCGCCTTCACTCTTACACGTATAGAATCGCCTCGTTTTCGTTCGATTACATTCTCCTTCGCCTCGTCAATAGTGACTTTATGCAACTTCGGCATCTCTTTATCTATTGTTGGCGTTTCATTATTTATACGAATAAGTGGGACTTTCACTTCATTTTCTATCAGCTCTTCTTTCTCATTTTCTTTAAAACTTTGAATAAGCTGAAGGTTCCAATCACCTTGCAAATCAAAAATCCCGACCTTATAGTTAGCAATCCATCGCTTCGTCTCTTCTTCATAGTCAAAAGGTATCATTCTTTCTTGCTCATACAGATTACTGTTTTTTGGCAAACGCAACATACCTTTTATACTTTGAATATTTGTCTCTTTTGGCTCTACAATAATCCGTATTTCTTCGCCAACTTTTAATTCTCGCTTATTTATTGTAATAATCCCTTGATCCGTCTCTATCTTTTTTTCGGTTTCTTGCTCATTCTTTACTTCTTGTTGTTCCTCTTTATCTTGCTTTATTTCCACTTGTTCTGGCTGTTCTTGAACTTCCTTATTCTCTTCTTGTACATCCACTTCATTTATATTTTGTTCTGGCACATTTTGCTCTTCCGCCTGACTTTGCAGTGGGAAGAGCAAGCACACATGTATGCATAGCCAGCAAATTAGAAAAAACTTTACGCTTTTCATCTACTATTTCAACGCCTTATAGTGATTTTGTCACTTTTACTCCGAAAAATCCATCTACATTTACAAGTTCACCATACGCCACCAATACATCATTTACATAAATTCGAATTGGTTCATCAATATCTTCATCTAATACAACGGCTTCATTTTCTTGTAAACTTAATATATCTTGAATCGTTTTCACTGTACTTCCAAATACAAATTTCACATTCATTTCTACATTTTGTAGAATAGATGTATCCATATACACTGGCTCAATTTGTTTCACTTCTTTAAATTCAATAGGTTGTACAACAGGTTCTACAACCTCTTCTTCCATTTCTTCCTCTGCAATCTCTTCTTCTGCTTCCACCATTGGATATAGCAGTCGTCTTACCATTTCTTTCGCTTCTGAAATCGGTAAAATTTGATACATTTTCGATTGAAGCAAGTCGCCAATTTCAAGGTTGAACGTAATTTGAACGAGTTCATCCACTTCCATTGACTCTCCCAAATATTCCATTTCTTCTTTTAACGTGACAAATTTGACATCTGGCGGCGTCATGTCCATCTTCTCTTTAAACATTTCTGACATCGCTGTTGCCGCATGCCCCATCATTTGGTTCATGATTTCTTTAATACCGCTCAGCTCTAATTCACTAAGCTCTTTCTCTGGATCAATCTCTCCTGTTCCCATCATCATTAAATCTACCATTGTCAAAGCAACATCTTTCGTAAATACGAATACGTTCTCATTCTTTAAACCTTCAACAAAATCGACATTTAAAATCACAAAGGGAACCGGTACACCGTCATAATGACGCACATTAATCGCTTCTACATTGGGTGTACTAATCGTAACCGGCTGATTTAAAAGCGTTGATAATACCGTTGAGGCTGAACCGATGGAAATGTTGGCAATTTCCCCAAGTACATCTTTCTCCTCTTGCGTTAACTGCTCTTTTTCAACATGTTCTTCTACAATCTCGGCTTCCGCTACTTCTGCTGACTCGTCTTGCTCTTCTACGCCACCAGATAATTGTAGTAATTTATTTATCATTTGTTTCGCATGTTCAACTGAAACAATTTGTACAAGTTTAGAGTTTACAAGATTATCTATTTTAAGGTCAAACGACACTTTCACAATCGTGTTATTTCCAGTTATTCCAGATATTTTCTCCATCTCTTCTAATAACTTTACAACTTTAATTGTCGGCGGTGACATGTCTACTGTATCTTGGAAGAATTCCGACATAGACGTCGCTGCGAATCCCATCATCTGGTTCATCGCTTCTTGTACAGCACTTAGCTCTAATTCGCCAAGTTCTTTTCCCTCTTCCACTTCACCTGTCCCCATCATCATTAAATCAGCAATAGATAAAGCAACATCTTGCTGAAGGACAAGTAGATTTTCCATATCTAATCCTTTTGTAAAATGAATATTTAATACAACATGAGGAACCTCAACATCGCTTGTATCGTATAAATCCACTAACTCTACATGAGGAGCAGTTATACTTACTTGCCTATTTAAAATCGTTGATAATACTGTCGAAGCAGAGCCAAATGATATATTTGCAATTTCGCCAAGAATATCACATTCTTGAGGCGTTAAAAGCTCCTTTTCTTTTTCTAGCACAATTGTGCTCGTATCCCCTTTTGTGTGTTGCTCAGGCATTTTCCCTGCCTCCTCATTTTTGTTTTTCTATTAAATGAATACACTCATTACATTTTAACAAATTTATTACGTAAATCGTGAACATGTATTTATTTCCTGTTATATATATTAGTATGTAATTAACCAAAAAGCTCCCCAATTGTATACAAGTGGGGAGCTTTCCTTCATTCCTATTATAAACCTTCTGGGTTTAAAATGAGGACCACTCGTCCATCGCCGAGAATCGTCGCGCCAGAGAAATAGTTCGAACTCTCTGCAAAGAAATCGCCTAATGACTTTAAGACAATTTCTCTTTGGCCGATAATTGTGTTTACAATAAGTCCATAGCTACGATGTGTATTACGAATAATTAACACAGGAACCATTTGACTTTCATATGATTCAAATGCCTCATCTACTGATTTTTCACCAAATACAGTACTCAAATGCTTCACTTCAATAATTTGATCACGATAGTTTAACACGTCTTTTCCTTGTAAGGTTTGGATGTCTTCTCTCTTAATACGAATCGCTTCAACAATGTTACCAAGAGGTAGAGCATAACGTTTATCATTCGTTTGAACAAGCATAGATTGAATAATGGACAAAGTTAATGGAAGTTCAATTCTAAATGTACTTCCCTTTCCTTCTTCTGAATCAATAATTAAATGTCCACCTAAACTATGGATTGTATGTTTTACAACATCTAATCCAACCCCGCGCCCTGAAAGATCCGATACTACTTCTGCTGTACTAAATCCTGGTTGGAAAATGAGATCAAACACTTCACGATCCGTTAATTTATTTGCCTCAGATTCTGTTACAACACCATTTTTAATCGCTTTTTCTAATACTTTCCCTTTATGAATTCCATTTCCATCATCCGTAATTTGAATTACGACATGATTTCCACTATGGAACGCTTCTAATTTAATTGTACCCGTCTCATTTTTCCCTGCATCACGACGTTTTTCAACAGTCTCAATACCATGATCAATTGCATTACGAATTAAATGAACGAGTGGATCACCGATTTCATCAATAACAATTTTATCAACTTCTGTATCTTCACCCGTAATTTGCAAATCGATTTTCTTCCCTAAATCTTTCGCTAACATACGCACCATACGCGGGAAACGATTAAAGACTGTTTCAATCGGCACCATACGCATGTTTAGAAGTACATTTTGAATATCTTTTGAAATATCGCCTAATCGATTTAAATGCTCAATTAATTCTTTGTTTTGAATTGCTTGTGCCAATTCATCTATGCGACCACGCTCAATTACACTCTCTTCAAACATGTTCATTAATCGTTCAATTTTCTCTAGCTGCACACGAATGGAACGATTCTCACCTTTAGCATTTTTCGTTTTTGCAGTGCTTTTAGTTGGCGTAGCACTTGCAGGTTGCTTCGCTGTCTCAATAGGTGCTTCCACCTGCGCAACTACAGACGACTGTATCATTTCTTCTACTCGCGTAGTTTCTTGCATAGCAACCATCGAATCTACTTCCTGTAATGATTCTCCTTGTTTCACTACTACTTTCTCAATTTCAGAAACGTGAAGCACTACCTGTTTCACTTCTTCTTCACTACGATCCGTATTCATAAATACTGTAAACTCAAAACCGAAAGCATCCGCTTCGATTTCTTCAATACTAGGAACCGTTTTTTGTATATCGCCTATATTTTGCAGTGCTTCAATACACATAATGGCACGTACTGCTTTTAAAATAGCTTGCTGTTCAACGGTTATATGCACTTCATGCGAAACTGCATCATCATTGTTTATAGACTCTTGCTCTACATGTTCCATAGAAGTTTCTACATTTCCGTTCAATAACGCTTCTAATTTTTGCTTCGTTGAGACTACATCAATATTACCCATTCCGCCTTGCTGCACATCTGCAACCATTTTCTCTAAATTATCAATGCATTCAAAAATGACATCAATAATATCCGCATGTACTACTATATTCCCATGACGAATTTCATCTAAAACGTTTTCCATTTTATGCGTTAAATCCGCCATTTCCGTAAATTCCATACTCGCAGACATACCTTTGAACGTATGAGCTGAGCGGAATATTTCTCCCACTACATCCATATCTGTAGGATTCTGCTCTAAAATTAGCACATTTTCATTTAGCGACTGTAAATGTTCTTCCGACTCTTCAAAAAATATATTTAATAGATCTGTTTGCATTTTCATCCCCTACCTGTCTAACAAACATTTCATTTATGTATAACAATTTAGTGTTTTAAAATGAGAAAAAAGAGGCCACACATCTATCCGTTATCACTGTTTTGATTCCTTGTGGCCCCCCTTTTATATTAGCTATTTGCTACTTTTGTTAAAGCTTCGATTACGCGATCTGCTTGGAATGGCTTTACAATAAAGTCTTTTGCCCCGCCCTTAATTGCATCTAATACCATACCTTGTTGTCCCATTGCTGAACAAATAACAACCTTTGCACTTGAATCAATTTTCATAATTTCTTTTAATGCTTCAAGTCCGTCCATTTCTGGCATAGTAATATCTAATGTTACAATATCAGGTTGAAGTTCTTTATATTTTTGAATTGCCTCCACTCCATTTTCCGCTTCTCCGATTACTTCAAATTCAGAATTACTTTTTAATAAGTTTTTAATCATTGTTCGCATGAACATCGCATCATCTACAACTAAAATTTTATGTGCCATTCTTTTTGATTCTCTCCTTCTATGTATAAATATATCTTAATATTTCACCTTATCATTCTCACTCATTATACAAAATAAAACGATAAAATTTAATATTTTTTTAAAAGAATTTCTTCATTTTAGTATTTTATTACTAAAATACTAAAATACTATTCTTTAATGTAAATGACAACGCGACGGTTTTTCTCCCAATTTTGCGGTGAATCATTCGGTACAACTGGCTTTGTGTCTGCATATCCTACCGCAGCTAACCTTTTATCATCCACATTATACACTTCAATTAAATGGTGGATCATATTAGCTGCTCGTGCTGAAGATAATTCCCAATTAGAAGGGAACTTTTCATTATGGATCGGTCTACTATCTGTATGCCCCTCCACAACAATTGAGTTTGGTACGGATTGAAAAAATCCGACTAATTTGCTAATAATTTCTTTTGCTTCAGGCTTAACGTTCGCATCACCTGTATCAAATATTAAATTATCTACTATAACAACGCTTACCCCTGTATCTTCTCGATATACATTCACTTGACTAATACCGTTATTATCTACATATGCTTTTAACTTTTTGTACAAGTCGTCCATTCGCTTTTTTGAGACCGTTTTTTCATCATTTTTTTCATGTGAAATATCTGGTATAGTATTTTCCATTACTTTTGCATCAACTTGCTCCGTATCACTAAACTTTTCAAGCATCTTTGACAATTTTACTGCATCCTGCTTTGAAGTAGCAACTAGTAATACAAAGAAAGTTAATAATAACATCGTTAAATCTGTAAAAGTCGTCATCCAACGAGGCGATCCCTTTTGCGGTCGTTTTATCATCACCATACCACTCCTTGCAATATTAGGCTGCTCGTTTTACTTTTTTTATCTTTGTTTCGTATACATACGTATCGAGTTTTAACTTTAATTTAGACGGAATTTGTCCACGATACAATTCTGAAATTGCTTCAATAACAAACTTCTTCTCTGTATATAAATCTTCAATACCACGATACACTTTTTCAGCAAGAGGGATTGCAATCATATTTGCAAGTACTGATCCATACAATGTCGTTAACATCGCAACTGCCATCCCTGTACCAATTTGCGATGTGTCTTGCAAGTTTTGAAGCATAATGATAAGACCAATTAAAGTCCCTATCATACCCCAAGCCGGAGCGAAATCGCCAATTTTATCTAATAATACTGCCCCTTTTCTTAATTCATACACTTCCGTTTCAACATCTTTCATTAACACTTCTTTTAATTCATCTTCATCGTAACCACTTAACATTAATCGAATTCCTTTTTGAATAAAAGGATTGTCCACCTGCTCTCCATCAACCTCTAAAGAAAGTAAACCGTGTTTTTTAGATTTTTTTGAAAAATCAACAAACAAATCCGTTAACTGTTCTAAATCTTCTTCTTTTCTATGTAAAACAGTAAAAATACTTTTCGTATATTTTTTTATTTCTCCAAATCGATATGCCACAACAATTGTCGCAGTTGTTCCCCCTATGACAATTAAAATAGATGAAACATCTAAAAAGTTTTTAAAAGCTTTTATTCCGCCTCCACCAAGCATAATTGCCGCTATCACTATAGCAAAACCTACTAAAATGCCAAATGGGCTAGAAATGTCAAACTTCCTTTTTTTTCTTTCTGGTCTAGCAAATCCTTGATTTTCGTCTCCCATATTCCTGCCCTTTCCTTTTCATTTTTATAAAACATTTTTTTATTTTAATAATGCGTTTTCACATATAATGTTTATTATACGCCCATCATCCATTTATCGCAATATACTCATAAAATTGACACATTTCATTTCCATATTAGAATTATAGTATGGAAATATGAGGAGGATCACGATGGAACATAACATTTTACAAGTCATTGCACTAGCAGAAAAACTAAAATATGAAATGCGACATAGCTGGCTTTCTAACGGACGTCAAGAAAGCGTTGCTGAACATACGTGGCGCATGTCTCTAATGGCCATTTTAGTTGAACCTTATTTAGATCAAAAAGTAAATATTGAAAAATTACTTAAAATGGTTATTATTCACGATCTAGTCGAAGCAGAAGCTGGTGATATTCCTGCTTTTGATACAATGAATAGTCATGAATTACAATTACAAAAACAAATAAATGAACAAGAAGCAATTTCAAATATTAAACGAACATTAAAAGGTTCTCTCGGCGAGGAATTATATGATTTATGGATGGAGTTTGAAGCGAAAGAAACGTACGAAGCAAAAGTTGCTAACGCACTTGATAAGCTTGAGGTAAAAATTCAGCATAACGAAGCTGATATTGATACGTGGCTGCCAATTGAGCATAAAATGACATTCCAAGTAGCAAAGCATACAAACTTTGATTCTTTCCTATCTAAATTACAAAAAATCATTGAGCAAGATGGTGAAAAAAAATTATTAGCTGCCGGCATTGACGTTGAAGCTTGCAAGCAATAATGAAATAAGACACTCATTACGAGTGTCTTATTTCATTATTGTTGATATAGCCTGCTTGTAAATAAGTTGTTGTTTTCCATCCACTAACATTAAAACGGTAAATTTGTCTATTGCAACAACTTCTCCTACTATTCTAACGCCACTCTTTAAAAAAATTGTAACAATACCTTTTTCTTCTTTTATTTGTTTATATAGCTCTTCTTGTAAATGTTCCAAATCCATCTCTCTCCTTTTTTTGTAAAATATCTTAATATAAAAAACTATAAATTCTTTATTTATGTACTTTATCTTTTACATTCATAAACTTATTAATAAGTATATCTAAATCTCGGCTAAATAACAAAACTTTATCATGATCCAATCCATGTCTAGCAACAAGTTGAATTAGCTCTTTCTTTTTGTTTTCTATTTTATTTTTTAATTGTCCCATCTCCATCTCTTCACTAAAACTCCCTTTTCCCATAATATTACTTGTAAAATTATAGTACAAATCCTCTCATAAAAAAATATAAAAATGGTTTTTTTTACAATTTTTATATTTTTTTATGAACAAATCGCGATTTCTTCACATACACCTAGCTCCATATACAATCAAAATGACCATACAGGCATTTATCTAATTACAAAAGAGACTGGCTCCTTTTCCATACGAAAAACATACTGTATACAGTAGTCCATGAATTATATAGATTAACTTACTCAAAAGGAGGAAAACATATGAGTTATGGTGGAAGTTGCGCTGGTTTCGGCGGTGGATTTGCTTTGCTTATCGTACTATTCATCCTTCTAATCATCATCGGATGTAGCTGTTGGGGTGGCGGCGGATACGGATACTAATATATCCTATCCTTAACAAATGAACGAAAAACTATAAGAAAACAGCTCATATTTGAGCTGTTTTTTCATACTTTCGTATGAAGTTATGTCCCTCCTTTTTCTGATTTCAACTCATAAAAAAACGTTTACTATGAAATAAGAAATATTTTTACTTAGGAGGATTACAATGATTAAAGGTCTTTACGAAGCACATTTACCCGTCCGCAACTTAGAGGTATCAATATCTTTTTATGAATCACTTGGACTGAAATTATATAAAAGAGGAGATGATATTGCTTTCTTTTGGATTAAGGAAAATGAAAGTTGGCTCGGTCTTTGGGAAGGTACAGAATACAAAGTAAATTATCATCCCTCTTTACGACACATCGCCTTTCAAGTAAGCTTACATGATTTAGAACATGCGATACATTGGCTAAACCAAAAAGGCATTTCAGCACGAAAAGACTTTGGAATGGAGCCAATTGAACCGATTGTTTTTCCAGAATTAGCACATGCCGCCGTATACTTTAACGACCCTGACGGAAATAGTTTAGAATTGATTGCACAGTTACCTGTTGGACTTCCTACAGGGGAGAAAGTGTATTTAAGTGAGTGGAAAAAACAAGTTCAAGCATCATTATTACATAAAGATTAATCTTTTATGTCAGTTTCTTATTCCACGCTTCTTAAAACAAATACTAACTTCAAAAAACTATTTTATGGGCAAACATTAAGTGTGCTTGGAGATTGGTTTCATACAGTAGCTTTATTAACATTCGTCTATAGCATAACGGAATCTCCGTTTATGATCGCACTCACCTTTATAAGTAAAGGTTTACCACAACTCCTTCTTAGTCCATTCATAGGCGGAATTGTAGACCTTTTTTCTAAAAAGAATATTATGATTTTTACCGATATTACACGGGGAATTCTAGTCCTTACATACTTATTCGCCAGCTATAAAATTGAAATTATTTTCATTACTAATATATATTTATCTGTACTTTCTTGCTTATTTGAGCCGGCTAAACAAGCAACCTTAAAAAACATCGTACATCAAAATCATTTCGTAACTGCTAACTCTCTTTCTAGTACAATAAATGGTTTTATGTCTATTATGGGGGCCTCTCTAGGCGGGATTATTGCACAACCTTTACATATTGAATTCGCTTTTTTAGTAAATAGCCTATCATACTTTATTTCGGCCTATTTTATTTATAATATGAGTGTTCCCTCTTATGATACTTGTAAGAAGAAAAAAGCATTTTTTACTGATATAAAAGATGGTTACACATACATATTACAAACAAAAATCATTTTAATATTAATTCTTGTAGGCATTTCATGGGGGCTTATTGGAGGTGCTTATCAGCTACTTCTAACAATCTATGCCGAAAAAATTTTCCACACGAACATTGGGATTTTATATATGGTTCAAGGGGCTGGGCTTATGATAGGAAGCCTTCTCGTTAATCTTTATATATCCAGCAATAAAGAAAAAATGAAAAAAGCATTTGGTTGGGCCTACTTCCTACAAGGCTTTTTCTTTCTTGGATTCATTCTATCCGATCAACTTATTTTCGGTATCATTACATTACTCTGTATGCGCATAGCAGGAGGAATCATCGTTCCACTTGATACGACATTACTTCAAACTTACACGCGTGAAAATATGATTGGTAAAGTTTTCTCCTTTCATTACTCTATTTATAGCTCACTTATACAGTTATCTATGCTCATGACAGGATGGTTATTAGAAATCCTTTCTCCTCAAATAATTGGTAGTTTTCTAGCTACATGTTGTATTTTTGTTAGTTTTATATGGCTGTTCTTGTATTATCGCGGGAAACTTAATGAAGAATCTACTATTACTTAATAGCATGTTTATGTACATGCTATTTTTATTTATGTCGAAATATAAAGGAAAAAGACGATTTATTTTCCTTACGTTCTAATTTTTTAGAATGTACAATAAATTTAGATTATAAGAAAGGGGATGCCATAATGTTTGACGATAGACTTACTATTTCAGCTGAACAGCAGAAGCTCATTTCCAACGCAACTCGTATTCAAATTCTTCACCTTTTAAAAGACGAAGCACTCACTGCAAAACAAGTAGCTACTAAACTAAACAAATCTACTGGTAGCGTACATTATCACGTTCAAATTTTATATGATGGAGGGTTACTTGAATTAGTAGACACGAAGGAAAAACGAGGGATTATTGAAAAATATTACAAGGCAAAATCTGCTCATTTCTATATTGAAGAAAGTGGCACAGAGGGAACGAATACAGGTAGTCATATTGTTTCTCATTTATTTTTAACTCCAGAGGAATTACAACAGCTTACTTGGGAGGTTACACAAGTTTTATTACGCTGGGAAAACAAAACCGCTCGTCAATCAAACTCTGAAGAGGAATACGCTATTTCCTGCAGGATAAAAAAACAATGAAAGAAAGGTCCAGCTGCTCATGAAAAATAAATTATTATTATTGTCGGGAACAGGAATTTCTCGTTTAGGTGATTTTATGTATCTCATCGCCCTAAACGTAATGGTTTTACATAGCACAAACTCCCCTGCTGCTGTAGCAGGATTATGGATTGTCGGTCCAATTGCGACCGTTGTTACAAAAATTTGGTCTGGTAGCATAGTAGATCGATTAAACAAACGGTCCATTATGCTTATCACAGATATCATTCGAGCAGTTCTCATTGGCTGCGTTCCACTATTTGATTCTATTTGGGCCATTTATATTTTTATCTTTTTAACTCGTATCGCTACATCATTTTTCGATCCAGCTTCATTTTCTTATAAAACAATGCTTATACCTGCTGAAGAACGCGCTCAATTCAACGCTTGGAGTAGCTTTTGTACAAGCGGGGCTTTTATTATCGGTCCAGCTCTTGCTGGAATACTTCTCACCACGCACTCAGCATCCTTTGTAATTTACTGCAACTCACTTTCCTTTCTACTTTCTACTATTCTCATTTATTTCTTACCTAATATTACGTTACAAACAAAGCAAAGCGAAGAAGTTGCAAATACTTTCGTACAAACATTACGAAGTGATTGGAAACAAGTTTTTTCATTCGCTCGAACTGAAACGTACATTATTCTCATATTCGTTTTATTTCAAGCGACTATGCTTGTCGCTATGGCACTTGATTCACAAGAAGTTGTTTTTACAAGACAAGTACTGTTTTTAACCGATATAGAATACAGTATGCTTGTTAGTATAACTGGCGCTGCTTACGTTTCCGGTTCATTTCTTGTCTCTCTCTTTTCCAAACGTTTACCAATTCAATATTGTATCGGATTAGGGACAATTTTCACAGCAATAGGCTATGTAATTTTCGCCTTTTCAAATTCATTTATCGTCGCGGCAGGCGGTTTCATTTTACTTGGCATTTCTTCATCATTTGCTGGTACTGGCTTTTTTACATTTTATCAAAATAACATCCCGGTTCATATGATAGGACGTATCGATAGCGTATTTGATTCCATAAAAAGTTTTATCCAAATCTTTTTCATTTTAGCAATTGGAGCATCCGCACAATTTCTTTCCGTTCAAATGACTGTAATAAGTAGCGCATTACTCATTCTTTTCCTTTCCTGTTTATTAGCAATCCGAGTAATGACTCCTTCACGTGAAAAATATTTTAAGGCTACAGGATCATCATTGGAATATTAATTGCAACATATAAAGCGGCTACTTTGCCGCTTTTTTCCCCGTATGAAAGGCCAGTAAGCCTCCACTGATTAAAGTATCACTTTATGTTAAAATATGTATTGGATCTGATTATGTAGGAGGGCTATTTTGGAGATTATATTCACTTTCATATGTATTATATTAGTAGCTTCTATTTTACAAACAAGTACAGGTTTTGGCTTTTCTATTATGGCAACACCTTTCTTACTCATGTTATTTCTACCACAGGAAGCTATACAAATAAATATCATTTTATCATTCATTATTTCCATATCACTCATTTGGAAAATAAGAATGGACATTGATTGTATTCTACTGAAAAGATTAATTTTCGGCAGTATAGTTGGTGTTCCTTTTGGTATTATCATTTTCACTTCTATTAACATCAACACATTTAAATTAGCAATTAGCATCCTACTCTTACTATTAACTTTGATGCTAATCTGTAACTTTAAGATTCAATCAACAAAATCTAGAGATTTCATAGTTGGCGGATTATCCGGTCTTTTAACGACAAGTATCGGTATGCCAGGACCACCCCTGTTACTGTACTTTACAGGAACTGATACAAAAAAGAGAAGCTGAGAGCAACTACTTTAGCTTTTTATCTATTTATATATTTCATTAGCCTACTAACGCAAATACTCTTTACTGGCACAAACAAGACAATTTGGGAATCAAGTTTTTACGCTATTCCAATCGTATTTCTAGGTTTGTATATAGGTCAAATTATTTTCAAATGGCTTAATCAACGGATTTTTAAAATATTTACGTACATCCTTTTAAGTTGCACGGGCATATATCTTCTTATTGAAAGTTTGCATTCGTTATAGAAGGTGCTTTAGTATGTGTCATAACGGCGGATAAGTTTTCAATATTTTTAAACGTGATAACAATAAAAAGCGGCTATTATGCCGCTTTTTATTTTCAAATTAAATATTTTAAAACTAGAAGCCCACCCATCGCTATTACAAACACATTGAAAACAATCAGCCAACTTTTTTCAAACTCTTTATATCTCTCTTCTTTCACCCCGCGTTGTTTTAGCTTCTCAATTACAGTTTTCAATTCTTGCTCATGCTCGGTACTTCCTAATTGTATATAGTTATTATCTATAGTAATTCCATATACATTCTTCATTTTTTTATGTCGCGAAACTGCTTGAATTGAGCTTATTAGCACATTGTACTCATTTATTTTTTTGAAATAACAATCTAACGATTTAATTCGTAATCTTGTATTTGTTAAAACAATGTAATAATAAAAAGTAGCACCTGCAGTTATTATACTTGGGATAACTTTAGAATTCACAAGGCTCCCCTCTTCCACTAATATTTCACATTCAATTTCTTCTCCTTCTTGTAACTCTTTCCGAACTGATTCTTCCAACATTTGCACCGTTAATTTCTTCAATAATTCTCCGTTTTTCACATAATACTTATCTATATTGATAGACTCATTTGCTTCTTTCTCTAAACGTGTAATCTCTTCCTCTGAATATTGGAGCTCATTTAACATAGATAATAATCTTTTATCCATATTACACACTCCCTTTCCACAGTTTTTGAATTTTTTTCTTCCCACGAGAAATTCGATTGTATATGTAATCCACCGTTACTTTTAATTCTTTCGCAATATCATCAATGGAATATCCATCAATATACCTCTTTAAAAAGATATATCGATCTTTCTTATTTAAATCTTGAACTATTTCCATAATCTCTTCTTCTTTTTCTATTTCATATCTATCATGAATACCTGTATCTATTTCTACGTTTTTATCAATTTTATTCTCTTTACATACTTTCTTTTTATATTCCAGTGCCTTTAATTTAGTAATACCAATCATCCAAGATTTTAAGTTGCCCTTTTCTGTATCAAAATGGTCGATATGAAACCAAATAACAGTAAATACATCGTTATAACAATCATCCACATATTGTTTTTCAATAGGGGTACTTAACGATTTATGAATAATGTACAAAATTAATTTTCCATATTGATCAATCACTTCTTTCAAAGCATCTTGATCGCGTTTTTTCATAGCTATAATTAAATCCACTTCAGAATTGAAAATCATAAGCATCTTCCTTCCTCAATTCCCCTTTAGCAGCTGCCTTTACTTACTATTGGCATTTCATTCTCATTTTCTATCACTTTTGTAAAAAATTATTAATTTTTATTTCTATGTATATGATAACAAACAAAATACCTAAGTTCAGAAAGTAGTATCTACATTCTGAACTTAGGTATTAACAATTAAATTATTCACTTATACTAACGTTTCATCACAAAGCTCTGTTACATTTTTAAAGTATTGCAAGTTCTCCTTCGCTTCAGCTTCATTAAATAAATTGAGTTGCTTCATTATTTCAGTAGCAAATTCAACGTACGCAGACCCTACCGCTGTTATTATTTTTCCATCAACCGTTACATCTTTGTTTTGTTTATATTCCCATTCATGTAAATGAGCTAATTGTTTTTCATCTGATGTTAATGATGTTGAGAATTTCTTCTTATTCAGCACCCCTGCTGCATGTAATAAAGATGTTCCGGCACAAATACCCGCTATCCATTTATTTTGCTTATGTAATTTGTTCACGATAGATAACAATTGTTCATTTTCTAAATGACCAAAAATATGTCCGCCTGGTACGATAAACACTTCATAGTCCTCTATTTTAATTTGCTCAATAGAGACATGTGGTTGACACAAAAAACCGCCTTCTCCTGTAACTGTTTTTCCGTCTACAGTTGCTGTTATTATTTCAAATTGCTTACTTATCAAAAATAAACTCGCTATATTCACTTCAAATTCTGCAAATCCATCAAATAAAAAGATTAAAGCTTTTTTCATATTATCTCCTCCCCCTATACTTATTCGAAGACAATTATATTTCTCCTCCAAAAAAGGCAAACCTGCATCACAGGTTTGCCTCTTTGCTCTCTTTGCTCACTTCTTATTAAATCCTTTTTCACTTAAAAACTCTTTCATATGCATTCTTTTTTCTTTAGACATAAATGAACTCATTGATTCCGTCCATGTTACGTTTTTTTGATTTGATGATCTTTCTTTATAATACGCGCTCATCGTTTCGTCGTATTCGTTTAATAATTCATCATATTTCTTTTCATCATATCCATTTTCATGAAGGATTGCTGCTATCGGTAAACGTGGTTTCACTCCGTGATCTTCATCTGGTACACCGACTGTCATTCCGAATACAGGATATACTTTATCTGGTAAATGAAGCAATTCGCTCACTTCTCCCGGATTATTACGAATACCACCAATATAACAAATACCATATCCTAACGATTCTGCTGCTAACGCTAAGTTTTGCGCAAAGAGTGAAGCATCTACCGTTGCTACGATAAAGTCTTCTACTCCTTCATGCTTTATCTCTGTACCATGTTTTTCACATGCCATTTCAAGTCGTTTTAAATCTGCACAACAAACAAAGAATGCTGCGCAATCTTTCACATGACGATTTCCGGATAACTCTGCTAGTTTCGCCTTTAAGTCTTGATCGGTTACATATATAACAGAGTAAGCCTGTACAAAATGCGAGGAAGCAGCATGCTGCGCAGCTTGCACCATTCTTTCTACTACATCTTTCGGAATAGATTCTTCTTTATATTTACGAACTGAAACGTGTTGCTCCATTTTATGTATCATCTCATTCATGAAAATCACTCCTTTTTTCTCTTCCTAATGAAAAATTAACATATCTTTTCCAATATTCACAACTTATAAGCACAAAAAGAGCAATTCTTTTTGAATTGCTCTTTTTAAAAGATCTATTAATACGGTAAATGAAATTATATCGTCGATTTTTTCAATATATCAACGATTCCCTGCACTATATCGACGATTTTTCAAATATATCGTCGATTCGACAAAGAATATCGACTTACCGACAAATAACGACAAACTCACTCCGAATTATTCCTTATCTTATTACGCTGTTTTCAACACTTTAACACCTTTTACGATATTCCAAATGAAGTAATAAATCCCTACAAGAATGAATACTGCATATGT
Organism: Bacillus sp. FDAARGOS_527; assembly: GCF_003812125.1. NCBI lineage: Bacteria > Bacillati > Bacillota > Bacilli > Caryophanales > Bacillaceae > Bacillus > Bacillus sp. FDAARGOS_527. The sequence goes on along the minus strand of NZ_CP033795.1, from coordinate 883,112 downwards.
GATCATGATCCCAATTCCAGCACCATCAGATTGATTGAATCCTAAACCGTATATTCCTGATATCGCTATCCCTCCGAATAAAATTGCATATGGGAAAATATGTGACCAAAATGCTTTTTTCGCGTGATATTTCACTTCATCCTCTGCAACGAAGTACACGATAATTGGTAATAAAAATGGGGCAAAAAAGATACTAAAGTAACATAGTGAAGATAATATATTATTTCCTTTCATCCGATTCACCTCTAAATAGTTTTTGTTATCTTCATTATGTCAGGAATCCATTCTAGAAACTATCGCTTTACCTTTCATTAAGATGACATATTTGTAAGATTCCCCTCAAAAAATCCCGCCTAGAATGCTAGGCGGAATCACTTCCACTATATTCGATTCATAAACCAATATTGCGTAATGGCTAAATATTCACGTATATTCGATGGAATGACAATTCGCTTTGGTGTTTCGGCCGGAAGACCTTCTAATTGTAAACCTTGCTTAGCTGCTATTTTTTTCGCTCTAAACATGTGGAAATCGTTTGTTACGATCATTCCTTTTTTCATATTGTCCGGAATTAAAGGTTTTGAGAATTTAATATTTTCATCTGTACTCGTTGACTTATCTTCCATGATAATGCGGTCTTCTGCAATTTTTAGTTTCATTAATCCATTTTTCATTGCTAATGCTTCTGAAATATCTTCCCCTTTTCCTTTTCCTCCAGACACAATAGCAATTGCTTTCTCATGTGCTTTCAAATACTCAGCTGCTTTATCAATACGATATTGCAATGAGTACGATGGTTTCGTTCCGTTTACTTTCGAGCCTAAAACAATGATATAATCAGCTTCATAGGTCGCATTCATGTGCCCATGCTTATAGATGTTATATTGTAAAAATCCCACATAAACGGCGCAAACCATTATAATTCCTATCATATACTTCATTATTTTTTTCTTTTTCATATCTATATACTCCTATGTTCTTTGCTTCTTTCATGATAATATCCATTTATTTGTTTGTATACAGACAAATTCCAATTCAACCTAATTTATCCTCTAGAAAGTAATATTTATATTTCTTTCGGGAACAGTAAGTACAACTTTGCACGAAGGAGTGTCTCTATTGCTTCTCTTTTTATGTAACGTATCGTTCTTTTTTATTTTATTTTTACTATCACTTAAGATGCTCGGTAAATCAGCTTTAGCACAACTAACTCCTCATGATTTTGGTGCGATTATCTTTTTATCTTATTTAGCTTTTCAAGCCATACCAGTCTCTGGTGCTTTGCAAGCTTTTCTCGGTATGGTTGTTATTACATGTTTGCATTTAATCCTTACAAAATTAAGTCTATTCAACAAACTAAATCATTTTATTCTCGGGCACCCGATTATTTTAATTAAACATGGTGATATTATTTTTGAGAACTTACAAAAAAGTAGGTATCCCATTGCTGAATTACTTTCTAATCTTCGCGTCGCAGGATACCCAAGTGTTCATGAAATTGAATACGCTATTTTAGAAGCGAATGGAGCCATTAGCATTTTACCAAAGCGTGAACTTGTACCATTAACTCCGAAAGATTTGAATATAGATGTTAAGTATGCTGGATTACCAATTGCCCTTATCGTTGATTCACAAATTCAATACGATAACTTAAAGTTAATTCATAAGGACGAAAAGTGGTTATATAAAGAATTAAAAGAAAAAGGAATTACAAACATTAAAAACGTTGCCTTTGCGTCTGTTCAAGAAACAGATGGATCTTTTGCTATCAGTTTAAAAAAATAAAAAATCCCCTTACTTTTGAAGTGAACCCGAATAGTGGTACATGAAAAAAACACCTCCTGAATTCGCATACTAAGTATGCAAATTCAATGGAGGTGTTTTTCGTTTGAAGACAAGAGTTCATTACCCAGAAGAAACAAAGTGGAAAGTGATTGAAATGAAGAAAGACGGCTATTCAAATCGTACAATTATGGAGAAACTCGGAATTAAAAATGTTTCCCAAATTAAGACATGGATGAAATGGTATCGTACAGATCAAACGTATCGTTTTCAACAACCTGTAGGAAAACAATATTCTTATGGAAAAGGACCAAAAGAGCTCAGTGAATTAGAACAGCTACGTTTAGAAAATAAACATCTAAAAACAAAATTACTTGTATGGGGAAAGTATCTGGAAATCGAAAGGGGCTGAAACCAGAAACTGTAGTTACTTTATGGGAAAATGTAAAAACAAAAATAACGGTAAAAGAATTGTGTAACGTATTAGAATTACCCCGTTCCACATTTTATCGTTGGTTACAACGAACGGAAGATTTGAAAGATGGTATAGAAGAGAAAATAAAGGACGTTTGTCTTAGGCATAAATTCCGGTATGGATATCGAAGAGTGACCGCTACTCTTCGAAAAATGGGACTGTGTGTCAATCATAAAAAAGTATTACGAATCATGAGACAAAATCACATTCTTTCAAAAGTACGTCGAAAGAAAAAGAAATATATCAATGGTGCGGAGCCAATGGTAGCCCCTCATCGATTGGAGCGCCAATTCGATGCATCCAGACCAAATGAAAAATGGTTTACGGATGTGACGTATCTCTTATTTGGAGAGCGTACTTTGTATTTATCAACGATTATGGATGCCTTTAATCGTGAAATTATTAGTTGTGTCATCAGCGAATCACAAACACTGACATTAGCGATGAAGACATTAAAACAAGCAATGAGAGGGCGAAAAGTAAAAGATGTCCTTCTTCACTCAGATCAAGGAAGTATTTATACAGCAAAAGAATTTCAAGCGTATGCCAAAGAAAACGGCATTATCACCAGCATGTCCCGGAGAGGAAATTGCCATGATAATGCCGTCATGGAAAGCTTCTTTGGTCATTTAAAAAGTGAAGCTTTCTATTCACAAAAGATAACAAAAGTATCCAACACAACTGTGCGAAAGATTGTGCTAGAATACATTCATTACTACAATTGTGTGCGAATTCAAGAAAAATTAAACCACCTATCCCCTAAAGAATTTAGGGAACAAGTGGTTTAGGTGTTTTGATTGGTGTCCCGTTTTCGGGGGTCACTTCACTTGCTTAAGGGGATTTTCTTCATTATATCGCTTCTTTCTCGCCTGCCATGTTTAATGGAACAGGATGTTTCATACGATTCATCGTAAATACGATAATCGCTGTCAATACTTCCGCTACTGGCATAACGAGCCAAATTCCGTTTATCCCAAATAATTTCGGCATAATCCATAATAATGGAATAATAAATAGTAACCCTCGGCTCATTATAATAAGTACTGATTTTGTCGTTTGTCGCACTGATTGGAAGTACTCTCCATATACAATGTTATAGCCTAAAAATACGTATTGGATAAAGAACAGGCTAATACCCGTTAATGTTAACTCCAATAACTCTGGAGATTGGACATCAAATAGACCAATAATATATTTCCCGAAGAATAATCCGACAATTATTGCAACGCCTCCAAGTACAACTGCAATTTTCACTGCAAACTGCAACCCTTCACGAAGTCTCTCTGCTAAATTTGCACCATAATGGAAACTAGCAATCGGTTGTAAAGCAGCACCTACACCAAAGAATAATAGTAATGTCATTGCATGAATACTATTCACCATCGCATAAGAAGCGACTCCTACTTCTCCTGCATATTGAACGAATGCAATATTAAAACCAATCGTTACAATCGCTACTGTACTTTCTGCTGTAAAGCTCGGGAAACCGATTATCATAATTTGTTTTACTGTATCCCATTCAAAATGGAATTTCGTCCATTTTAAAATACTACTTTTTCTCAAGAAGTGCGTTAATAATACAAGGAAACCAATCGCTGCCGAAAGAATAGTTGCTGAAGCCGCTCCTGTTACGCCCCATTTAAAGATGAAAATAAAGATATAGTCAAACACTATATTTAATACAGCTGTTACAACTAAACCTGCCATTGCTAAATTAGGATTTCCATCATTTCGTATAAATGTACTTAAAATATTTTCTAAAACGTATATCATTCCAAATGTTAATAATACGTGTAAATATTCTAATGCATACGGTAAAATCACTTCGTTTGCACCGAATAAGTATGCTAAGTCTTCTATTCTCCATAAGCAAATCGCCGCTAAAACGCCTACGATAATGACTGCTACCGTCATGGATTGAGTAAAAATAGACCTTGCTCTTTCAATTTTATTTTCACCTAATGCAATGGAATATAACGTTGCCCCGCCCATCCCAATCCATAATGAAATAGAGAAGAAAATTGAAAACGCTGGAATAGCCACGTTTACTCCTGCTAATCCGTTTGCTCCAACTCCCCTACTAATCATAACCGCATCAATTACAATGTTAACTGACATTAATACCATTCCTAGAACGGCTGGTATTAAATACGAAATAAATAAGCTCTTTATCGGTTTTTCTCTTAACTTTTCTGTTGCTTCCATACTATTTTGCTCCTTTTTTTCAACTCTCTTTTCTCAGTTTAAACCTTAAAGTAACTTGAAGGTCAATAGAGAATTTGAAAAATAGGTAACTTACTTATCGTGTTTCATGCCAATTTGTAATGATACGAGTGCTACAACTTATTGCTTTATTTTTTCATGATAGGAATTTGAATTTCTGTTACTTGCTCCTCTGGATTTTCTGTTACAGACCAATCGATTAATCCAATCTCAATCGCATCTCCACTTACTTCATATCCTTCTTGATCAATGTATGCAAGTAATTCCTTATACGTTGCACCTGTTTCTTCATACGGTCCATGATGATAAGAACAAGCATATAAACCTTCCTTAATCTCATCTGAACTCTGTACTTGGAAAGGCATGTAATCCAAAAGAATAAAAACACTGCTATATGCTTGAAACTCATTTTGCATTAATCCTTTTTTCGCAACAGTTACACCGATATCTCCAGAAAATAAGCTATCATCCATTTGCCTCATATTTTTTTGCAACGAATGAATGTAGTACTCAAACATATCGTCCGTTGTATTTGGAGCAACCGCAATTGCTGTAATTTTTCGCCGCGGGATCTCTTTCATTACCATTTGTTCAGCTTTTGCTTTTGTTGCTTCCTTAATTAAATGAATTCTATGCTCCATTTTCGCCAAAGCATACTCAATTTCTCTTTGTTTTTTCAACATCATCTCTTGTTGTTTTTCCAGTAAATTGAGTGCATATGCTGGATTTCTCTCATCAATATATTTTTTAATTTCCTTTAATGGAATATTTAATTGCCGTAAAAACTTAATCGTATCTAATAGTGAAAATTGATCGATTGTATAATAACGATAATTTGTTTGCGGGTCCACAGTGGACGGATGAAAAATTCCCTTCTCATCATAATAGCGTAAAGTAGATTCCGCTATATTATGCATTTTTGCCATTTCTCCAATTGTAAAGCGTTTATTTAATAACATCTTTTATTTCCTTCCATTTCTATTTATTTCATTATATGTTCATTCTGTCTTCAAAACAAAAAAGAATTCCCCTACGAGAATTCTTTTTATTAACTCTTAAACCTCTATTATTATAGGAAGGATCATCGGTTTTCTTTTCGTATTAGTATATATAAACTTCCCTAAAGCCTCTCTTACTTCTCTTTTCAAAATACCCCAACTATTCACATTCTCTTTCTTCAAATTATTAATTGTAATAACAGCTAATTTATTTAATTCCTTCAAAAACTCTTCTGAATCACGAACATAGACGAATCCACGAGAAATAATATCAGGACCTGAAATTATTTCTCCATCCACTTTATTAAAAGTAATAACTATAACGAGCATTCCATCTTCTGAAAGTTGTTTTCGATCACGTAATAAGGCATTTCCAACGTCACCAATTCCTAATCCATCTACATATATATTTCCAGCCTGTATTTTTCTAGATTGGATTGCCACTTCATTACTTATATCTACAACATCTCCATTACGAACGATAAAAATATTCTCTTTTTCAACTCCAATTGATTCTGCTAACAAACTATGGTGATGTAGCATTCTAAATTCTCCATGAATAGGGATAAAATATTTTGGCTTCATTAAAGCAAGCATTAATTTCAATTCTTCTTGATACGCATGACCAGATACATGGACTCCAGTAGAACTACCTGATCCGTAAATTACTTTTGCTCCTAATGCGAATAAATTATCTATAATTCGTGAAACGTTACGTTCATTTCCCGGAATAGGCGTTGCCGCTATAATAACCGTATCTTCTGGTAAAACATCCACTTGCCTATAGTTTCCACTAGCTAACCGCGCTAAAGCTGCCATTGGTTCTCCTTGGCTTCCTGTACAAAGGATTGCAACCTGCTTTGGATCTAAACGATTTACCTCACTTGCTTCAATTAACATATCATCTGGAATATTTAGATACCCTTTCTCTAGAGCAACTTCTACTACATTTACCATACTTCTCCCGAGTAAAGCCAGTTTTCGATTTGTTTTTATACAAGCTTCAACTATTTGCTGAACACGATTCACATTAGAAGCAAAAGTAGAAATAATCACTTTCCTATTTGCTTTCATAAATATTTCTTCTACCCGTTCCCCTACCGACCTTTCTGATGGAGTAAATCCTGGTCGTTCTGCATTTGTACTTTCAGATAATAAAGCTAGCACGCCTTCACTACCTATTTTAGCCATTTTATGAATATCAGGCTGTTGGTTATTTACTGGTGTTAAATCAAATTTAAAATCACCTGTATGTACTACAGTACCTTCTGGTGTATGGAAAGCAATACCAAGGCAATCTGGAATGCTATGATTCGTTTTAAAAAAAGTCGTCTTAATAGAACCAAAATCAATTTCTGATTCTGAATGAATAACGATTAATTCTGTATCATTTTGAAGGTTATGTTCCTTTAATTTAATTTCAATTAAACCTAACGTTAACTTCGTCGCATAGATTGGTACGTTTAGTTGTTTTAAAAAATATGGTATTCCACCAATATGATCTTCATGTCCATGCGTTACTACTAATCCGCGAATTTTTTCTTTATTTTCTTGTAAGTATGTGACGTCTGGAATGATTAAATCAATTCCTAATAAACTTTCATCTGGAAATTTAGATCCACAATCAATAACGACAATATCATTTTCATATTGAATAGCATACATATTTTTCCCTATTTCATTTACTCCACCTAAAGCAACGATAGACAAGTTGTTTTTTAATGACTTCAAATTATAAGCCCTCCCTTTCACTGTTATAATTCGTGAAATCGTATTTAGGCTTTATTATTTGTAATAGAAAAGGACTTCATACTGTTTCATACATACAAAATTCACATGCCACTCTTATACCTATATCCACAATAACACAAGTTCTCCGTAAAAAAGCTCCCATTTTTTCATTGATTTTTTGTAAAATCTATTATATATTAATTACAGGTTCAAATTACGAGTTCAAAAGAACTCGTAATCAGACCCTTTGTTTAATGGGTTTTACATATTTTCATTAGGCAAATTCCGAGAAATCGTATGATAAAAATAAAAATGATGAGGAGAGGATCCGATGGAATTCGAATTTTTCTTTCAAATTGCACTTATTTTATTAAGTACAAAGCTCGCTGGTGATCTTAGTGTTAGATTAGGGCAGCCTTCTGTACTCGGTAAATTAATTGTCGGTATCGTTATCGGTCCAGCTGTATTAGGTTGGATTGAAAATTCAGAACTTCTAACACAATTAAGTAATGTTGGGGTTATTCTTTTAATGTTTATGGCCGGTCTTGAAACAGACTTAGAGGAATTAAACGCAAATCGTAATTCTTCTTTAGCTGTTGCACTTGGAGGTATCATTCTTCCATTCGTAGGTGGTTACGTTTCTGGTCTTGTTATGGGAATGGAACAAGGAAATGCTGTATTTTTAGGATTACTTCTATGTGCGACAAGTGTTAGTATTTCCGTACAAACACTTCGCGATTTAGGAAAGATGAAAACACGTGAAAGTACAACTATGCTAGGCGCAGCTGTATTTGATGACATTCTTGTCGTTATTTTATTAGCATTTGCAATGAGCTTCTTAGGTACAGACGATGTTAACTTAACAATGATTATCTTGAAGAAAGTTGTATTCTTCGCTTCTATTATTTTAATCGGATGGAAAGGTGTTCCTGCGATTATGCGCTGGTTATCACCACTGCGCGTATCTGAGTCTATCGTGAGCGCAGCTCTTATCATCTGTTTCTCATTCGCATATTTCGGCGAATTATTAGGAATTGCTGGTATTATCGGTGCTTTCGCAGCTGGTATCGCGATTTCTCAAACGAACTACAAACATGAAGTAGAAAAGAAAGTAGAACCAATCGCTTACGCTATGTTCGTTCCAGTATTCTTCGTAAGTATCGGTATGAATATTACATTTGACGGTATTGGCGATCAAATTTGGTTCATCTTAGCATTAACAGTAATCGCTGTATTAACGAAACTAATCGGTTGTGGCTTAGGTGCACGAATGACTGGATTTGACGCTAAGTCTTCTGCAATTATCGGTTCTGGAATGGTTTCTCGTGGTGAAGTTGCACTTATCATCGCAGGTACAGGCCTTTCTTCTGGACTACTAGCACAAGATTACTTTACAGCAATTGTTATTGTCGTTATTTTAACTACAATGATTACACCACCAATGTTAAAATACACTTTTGGTGCAAAAGATAAAGCAATGAAAGCAAGTAAATAAGTTTAATAAAAAAGAAGCTTACTATCTTATAAGATAGTAAGCTTCTTTTTCGTTTTATCTTTAAACAATCCCGTTCGTTTTTAATCATTTTTCAAAAATAATTCGTGCTTCATCATCATCAATACCATTACGAAATGAATACACCATAATGCCATAATCATCTACATATTCACCTAGCTTCATTTCCTCCACTTTCTTATAAAAATCGTCTACCTCATAGTGTGGAATATACGCATCCCAAACTGGTTCATGTATTCTTTTGTACGCTGTCACTTCTAAATCATATCCGTCTTCATAATATCCCATGTGATAATGTTGACTAGAATCATATTTCTTCATAATAAATTCCCCTCTCTTTGAAAATTTATCATATTTCACATCATAAACAAAAGCGAGCTGTATATTACAGCTCGCTTCATTCATTAAATACGTTCCATCGCTGTCTTCAACGTTCCAACAACAAAGGCAATTTCTTCACTTGAAATAATAAGCGGTGGTGCTAGCGTTAAAACGTTATTATATCCTGCTGTTGTCATACCGTTTCGTCCTATAATTAACCCTTTTTCTTTACAAGCATTTACAACACTTGCAATTTTGTCGTTATCAATTGGCTCTTTCGTCTCTTTATCATTTACTAGTTCAATTCCAACTAGTAGTCCTTTTCCTCTAATATCCCCTACAAGTGGATGTTCTCCAATTTCTTCTTTTAATTGCTCTAATAAAAGCGAGCCCATTTGTGCAGAGCGCTCAATTAAATTTTCATTCTCCATAATTTCTAAGTTTTTAAGTGCTAGTGCACAAGCTGCAGGATTTCCACCAAATGTATTAATATGACGGAAGAATTCATATTCTCCCTTTCCTTTAAATTCTTCATATATTTCTTTTTTCACAGCTGTTGCTGATAATGGTAAATATGCACTTGTAATCCCTTTTGCCATTGTAATAATATCTGGTTTCACATCATAATTCATAAATCCAAATGCCTTTCCTGTACGCCCAAAACCGCAAATCACTTCATCGCTAATGAGCAAGGCACCGTGTTTTTGACACGTTTCATGAACAGCTTTCATATAGTCTTGTGGCGGCATTAAAATGCCTCCGCCTGTAATAATTGGTTCCATAATAAAAGCTGCAATCGTTTCACTTAGTTCCCATGTCATGACCCGATCTACTTCTTTTACACATTCTACATCATAAATGTTCTCTCTTTCAATTCCAGGCATACGATAACAATCTGGCGGCGCTACATGTAAAAATCCTGAAGCAAATGGCTCATATTGATATCTACGCTGTGCTTGTCCCGTCGCTGCCATCGTTGCCATTGTATTCCCATGATAGCCGCGGTAACGTGACATAAATTTATAACGATGTGGTTCACCTTTTTGCGCATAGTATTGTCTTGCTATTTTAAAAGCTGTTTCGTTCGCTTCCGAACCACTATTAGAGAAGAAAATAACATACTCTCCTCCAAGCCATTCATTTAATTTTTCTGCAAGCTTTATAGCCGGTTCATGTGATTGTGACATCGGAAAGTATGATAATGTTTGTAATTGCTTATATGCCGCTTCTGCAAGCTCTTTTCTGCCATATCCACTATTCACACACCAAAGACCACTCATACCATCTAAATATCTTTTTCCTTGTATATCTTCAACCCAGCACCCTTCTGCTTTTGCCCCTACCATTGTACTATTTGGACTAAAGGGACGCATTCCGTGCCAAACATATTGCTCATCTTTTGCTAATAATTCATCAGTCTGTTTCGTTTTCATCATTTCTTCCACCTTCCATAACAACTTATTTTTCACAAAAGCTGCGCTGGTACCATGATGATTTAAATTTCTCCCTGCTTATTTTCATTCCACAAAATTAAGACAAATCCTACTTACAAAGCAGTATTATTTACAAGAAAAGGACAAAAGAAAAAGGAGCTTTTCTTATCTATCGAAAAGCTCCTCTTTTTTAATGCGAAGACGCGTCACTAATACCATGCCCAGTATTAGATTTCACGAGAATTTCATCAAATTTCGCTGCATCTTCTTTCTTACTAGATAAAACAGTTCCTAAATACGCTGCAAGAAATCCAAGCGGAATCGAAATAATTCCAGGTGTCGTATATGGGAATATCGCTTCCCCGACAAATATAGCTTTTCCAGCTACAGGGTTCCATACATTTGGGCTTAACGCTACAAGAACAATAGCTGATACAAGACCAGCAATCATACCAGAGATGGCACCTGTTGTATTGAAGCGCTTCCAATATATTGTGAATAATATAACTGGCAAGTTTGCACTCGCTGCAACTGCAAATGCTAACGAAACTAAAAATGCTACGTTCAATGTTTGAGCAAATAACGCTAGTATAATAGACAATACCGCTACTCCAATAGACGCATAACGAGCCATGGATACTTGCTCTTTTTCCGTTGATTTCCCCTTGCGGATAATTTCATTATAAAAATCATGTGCGAATGCGGATGCTGCTGTTAATACAAGGCCTGCCACTACAGCTAAAATCGTTGCAAAGGCAATTGCTGATACGAAAGCAAATAAGAAATCTCCGCCCAATGCTTTCGCTAATAAAGGTGCTGCCATATTACCAGCAGGGTTTGCTTTCATAATCGCCTCATTCCCTACAAACGCCGCTGCCCCAAATCCTAAGAAAATTGTCATAATATAAAATGCGCCAATTAACCACGTAGCGTATACGACAGATTGACGTGCTGTTTTTGCATCACGTACTGTAAAAAAGCGAACAAGAATGTGTGGTAATCCTGCCGTACCAAGGACTAGTCCTAAATTTAAAGATAGTGTATCAAGACCATCTTTATACTTTACTCCTGGATTTAAAAACGAATCTTTTAATGGAGTTGCTGTTTTCATTTGAGCAAACATTTCCGTCACACTAAAATTAAATTTTGCGAAAACGATAACAGAAATAATAAATGTACCAGCCATAAGTAATACAGCCTTAACAATTTGCACCCAGCTCGTCGCTGTCATTCCGCCAAAAATAACGTACACTGTCATTAATGTACCAACAATTAAAACGGATGTTGTATATTCGATCCCTAATAATAACTTAATAAGTGCACCCGCCCCAACTAATTGTGCAATCATATAAAAAATTGAAATCGTCATCGTATTAAGCGCTGCAACTCCGCGAACTTTTTTCGCGTCAAAACGCGCCGCAATCATATCCGCTAACGTGTACTTCCCTAAATTCCTTAGCGGTTCTGCGACAAGGTATAGAACAACTAAATAAGCAACTAAAAAGCCGATACTATAAAAGAAACCATCAAACCCAGTTAATGCGATCGCTCCAGCTATACCAAGAAAAGACGCAGCAGACATATAATCTCCCGCAATGGCCAGACCATTTTGCCAACCAGTTAATCCCCCTCCAGCTGTATAAAACTCACTCGCATTTTTCGTTTTTTTCGATGCAAAATAGGTTATGACGAGCGTACCAAGGACAATAATTAAAAATAGTGCAAAAGCGGTTGTATTCAAAGTCAGCCCCTCCCTTTTTGCATATTTTGTAGAATTTTTTGCGAGATTTCATCAAAGGATTCCGCCTTTTTGCTATAAATCATACATAAAGCCCAAGTCATAATAAATTGTGCAAAAGCAAATACCCACGCCCACGTAACATCACCAAATGCCGGTGTATTGAGTACCTTAGAATACGATGTTAAAATAGGTAACGCAATAAAAAAACTTAAAAAGAAAATACTCATTGGAACGATAAACTTTTTTTTCTTATTTAATAACAATTGAAATTCTTCTGACTGAACAACCTCTGTATAATTCACCTCATTTTGTAACTTACGTGCTGACGTATCATCTCTTTTCATTCTCTTATCCCCTCTCTTACTAGAAATGCAATTCCCCCTTGTATACCTAAAGACTAAATTTTATAAATATTCAGAAACTTATTTTCATTTTAGACAATCCATACATTCCTGCAAAGATTTTTCGATAGACATTTTTCGGCATTTTCCCCTAAGTTTTTAATATACTTTTTCAAAATAAAGTGACACCTTACTTATTTTTTCCTCATTAAAACAAAAGCAGTGCTTAACGCACTACTTTTTTCTTTTTTTCCTTTTCTAAATTACGAGCTGTTTCGCTTAATTCAACGTCTTTTCCATCTTTAAGCGTTCCAAATATGAAATCGAATACTGGATTTGAAACACCAAACCAAAACTTTTCATTTTTATAATGGTGTAATATGTGCTGTTTTTTTAGCCATCTTCCAAACTTAGTAACAGGACGAATTGGCTTATGTGCAATATAATGTTTCCATTCATAAACGAGAAGCATAATAATCATTCCAATTCCGAACGAAAGTGCAATAGTAACACTTTTTGTTATAGCATATGATATAAGTAAATATATAGTAAAACTCGGTATACTAAACCATACAGGTAAAAATAACAGTTTTAAATCATCTGGATAGACGTGATGGTCATAATGTAATCTTCTTAGCATTTTTAATAAAAATACGTTTTTAGGTGGTTTTAAGTGAAATAAAAAACGGTGTGTCATATATTCGTTTAGCGTATAAAAAATAATACCAAACAAACAAGCTAACAAACCGATCCATGTGAAAAATTGCATTTTTAAAATAATGATAAAAACAAATAAAATACTATACATAATAACGATATCATGTTGTAAAAAGAACTCTTTCCCCACCCTCTTCATCTTCCTTCCCCCTTTTCAAAAAAAAGAGTCGCAACATATCGTTACGACTATTTCTTTTCTATATCTTATTCTATACGCTTTACAAATTTGCCTGTTGCTCTATTGTCGAGAAAAAATTGTTCGGTCCAAATATATTTTGCTTCGGAATAATATGTTCCACCGCAAACACTGTTACTTCTCCTCTTTGTACCTCTCCAATGATAAGCCCAAATATTTCATGATTTACAGCAAACGTTGGTTGCTTTGTTTGTAGTAATCTTGCTGCATTCTGAAATACCGCTTCATATAGTGGATTTCTATCAGTAATTTCTTTTCTGATTTTTGATGCTAACGTAATAATGATTTCTTTTCCGTCAATAGTGGTTCGATACATAAAAATCTCCCCTTCAATCTTATGTGAACAACTGTAAAGCTTTGTATGCAAAATGGATAGAATATCCTACTAAAATAATACCTGCTCCGGCTGTTATATAGCCAAGTGCTTTTTGCTTTAATAAAGTTCTGCCAAAATGGACAGAAAAAGCAATATTTACATTCCATAAAATAATACCAACGATAATACAAAGACTATACAAAAAGGCTTCTTGTTTCGTTACCTTCGTAAGCAATGAGCTAAGTGTACTTCCGTATATACCAAACCAAAAAACAAGATTTAATGGATTGGATATCGCAATTAAAAAACCTGCCATAAACGATTGTTTAAGGCTGCCTACCTCTTCTTTTTTATATTCCATATTCGATTGAGAAATTCCTTGTTTTACACTTTGAAATCCTAAATAAAATAATAAGAAAAACCCTGTGCAATACATAAAAGCTTGTACATATGTATACATAAACAGAGAAGATAAACCGAAATAGATGAGAAGCATAAACAAAATATCTGCTGTCATTCCACCAATTCCAACAACCCACGCATGCCAAAAACCTCGTTCAATTCCTCGTTTTAACATTTCAATATTAATTGGACCTACTGGCGCAGCTAATGAAATACCTAATACAATTTGTTGTATAATTGCTCCAAACATCACTCTATCCTTTCTACTTCCTTTACTATTAAGTAATGATGTAATCATTAAAAATAGACTAGCTTTCATGAAAATATGTACTACTAAAATACCCTTTTTTATCCAAAATATGCAAAAGAGCCCTCCAGATGATGGCTCTTACTTTTCTATCTTATGAAGAAAAGGACATTTTCCTTTTATCGGTTCTATATCGTCTCCTATAAAGTATTGTTTCCATTCACGATGATTCGGGTCACCATAATGACTAATGTTAGGATGTTTCGGCAGCTGATCCCACTTTTCAACTCGCTCACGGACCGTTTGCCTAGAATATGCTCCTTTAGGACGATCCCCTTCTAATCCATCAAATATAGTACGTGGCTGAAATCCAATAACGAGAGAATTTCCTAAATGCCTAGTTTTTCGTTGTTTATAGGCTGGTGCGTTTCCAAATGCGAATATCGGTTCCCCGCCAAATGAAAATTCCCATAAGTAATGGTCTGGGTCTTTAGCAATTTGCTTTGGCCATGTTTCCTTATCGTTTTCATGTAAATATTGTAGTACTTTCCAAAAGTAATCACGGTAATATTCCAGTGATTGCTCCTCACATTCCGGTTCTACAAAAAGAAAAAAGCCTCTTCTTACAATTGGACGCTCTTTCATTAGCTCTAAAAAAGATAACATTGTATGTGGCAAATGACTCCAATCATTATGAGAGAGAAAGGAATAACGAAGTTCATTCTTTTTTAAAGCTGTTAAGCCGAAATAGCACGGAAAAGTTGGTTCTAGCACAACACTCGAAAAATTTTGAAATTCCTTTGCAACCCAATTCGGTATATCCGTTCTCATTCTCATTCCTTCATTATCTAATAAATAAGACTCATTCATTCTTTCACCTCATTATGTATAGCATTCAATTAAGACTATTACATACTTGGCCTGTCCTATACCTATTTAAAAATTTGGTTAAAAAATTATTTAAAAATACAAAAAAATAAAACCGCTTACTTGACTAAATTCTCCCAATTCGTGTATATTTAAATTAATCATTTAGCAGAATATTCAAGATTATAGCATTTTTAGTTTATATTATCTTTTCAAATGAATTTCACTAAATGAAAAAAGCAAATGTTTTTAGGAGGAATTGTAACATGCAAGGAAAAGTAAAATGGTTTAACAACGAAAAAGGTTTTGGATTTATCGAAATTGAAGGCGCTGACGATGTATTCGTACATTTCTCTGCTATTCAAGGCGAAGGCTACAAAGCTTTAGAAGAAGGTCAAGAAGTATCTTTCGATATCACTGAAGGAAACCGTGGACCTCAAGCTGCTAACGTAGTAAAACTTTAATCCAACATATGACAGGAGGTTACCTTACTTGGTAACCTCCTTTGTTATTCCTTTGTATATTTCCGTTTTCCAGAGCAAAAACTATGTGAAATGCGCACTATACAAAGGAGGAATTATTAATGGGATCAGAAGTAAATGATTTTGAAGAAGTGAAATTCCGTGTAGAAACAGCACAAAAAATGGTAGGATCAGCGACAATTTCAATGGATCCAGATACATTAGAGCATGCTACTACTGCTGTAGAAGCAGCTCGCTCTCAGCTTGAAATTATGAAATCTGTTGCAACAGATTTAGACGAGCCATTTTTAATAAATGAGGAAAAGAAATTA
Organism: Bacillus sp. FDAARGOS_527; assembly: GCF_003812125.1. Classification (NCBI taxonomy): domain Bacteria; kingdom Bacillati; phylum Bacillota; class Bacilli; order Caryophanales; family Bacillaceae; genus Bacillus; species Bacillus sp. FDAARGOS_527. The sequence goes on along the minus strand of NZ_CP033795.1, from coordinate 867,016 downwards.
AGCGAGTGTGAGCATCAATTAAATGAAGCGAAGCACTAAAAAACATCCAGAGAGTTTTCTCTGGATGTTTTTTCATGACAACTGTTCCCCATATTTTTTCAATGTTTCCCCAACTGTACATTGTCTTATACAAAAGGAATGAGCATAATACTTACTATTTGTCTTTCGATTATGTTCTCGCAAAAAACATCCTTCACAATACGTTTCTAATAAGTCATTTACCTCTGTAATGAGTTGCTTTTTATCCACCTTTGCACCTCTCTATTCGGTTATTTCTTTATGACTATCAATCACTGTTCCTTCTAATGCTTGCGTAGCTAATTGATGTGCTTCTTTATTTTGTTTTCTTGATATAGGCTCACATACAAGTTTTAATTTCATTTGCTTTGCTTTTTGCTCAATTTGGTCTAAATAATGATTTAAATGTTCATCATAACAAGGCCATTCTCCAGCCAATTGCTGCAGTACAACTTGAGAATCTCCGCGAAGCGTGACCGCTTCATACTTAATCCCTAATTCCTCGAGTATATTCATGCTATATAGTAATGATGCATATTCCGCTTCATTATTATCATATATGCCTTCTATATATGCATTACGGCGAATTCGGTATTTTGTATTTCCTTTTTTATAGTATACACATATGCCTATACCAGCTTCTTTCGTCTGTACATCATAGCCGCCATCAAAATAAACGAGTATTTCTTGGGGTTCTTCCTCCACTTGTTTGCTCAGCTTCTTCATTTCCTTTAATGACCATTCTGCATCCATTTCATCGTAAAATAATAATTCTTTCACTCTTCCTGTTTTCTCGAAATCCTCCGCAAATTGAAGTGCTTCTTCTATGTTCATATAATCTGTCGTTAATTCCGTCTGAAAACCGCGTTTTGTTTTATACAACCAATGAATTTTATATTTCATACTAGATTCCCCTTATGTAAGACTTCTTATATGTATCCAGCTAATGAAAGCCTCACTTTATTTTATTATATTTTATCAAGAGTCAAAGAATTATATTCAATATTATCACATGCAAAAAGAGCTATCCCTATAGGAATAGCTCTTTCATCTATTACATAAATCTTTCAAATTGTACTCGTTTATTAATCCAGTACATTACAGGCATACTAATCGCCATAACAACAAATTCACCGATTGCACATGTTAACCAAGTCAACATGAATGGTAAATCAAATGCAAGATGAAGTTCAATTGCAATCATAAACATTGTAATTGTAAAAATGACTGTATTAAAAATCATACGAGCCCAAACACCTTTAATAAATCGCATAGAAATAATCGTTGCAACTAATGCAAGAATAGATTGCCCTACTCCAAATACTAAATCGTAAGCGATCATAGGTGAGAAAAAGAGATTCGTTAAAAATACACCTAATACAATTCCGTAAATTGCTTTCTTATTAAATACAACGAGATGATTAAACATCTCTGAAATACGAAACTGTACATTCGTAAAGCCAAATGGCTGAATAAGCATAGAAACAGCAATATATAATGCCGCTAAAATACCATTACCGACTAAAGTTCTAATATTCATGACAAAATCTCCTTAGTTTTTTTACGTGGGATGGTTTCGAACCACGTTATTCGTTTTTTAAGCAACAAGATTATATTTTACGCGGTATCCCCCCTTTCGTCAATAGATTCCTACCATGAACTACCCTTTTTCTTTTAGACAACGTATAATGAAATATATGAAAGATTTAGGAGGTTTTACTTCATGACTGCAACAATTCAAAATGAAAAAGTGATCGTTACCATCTCTGACAAAGGTGCAGAATTACAAAGCGTTCTCTTAAAAGAAGACAATACAGAATACTTATGGCAAGGTGATGCTACTTATTGGGGACGCCGTGCACCAATTTTATTCCCAATCGTCGGCCGATTAGTAGATAATACATACTACGTAGATGGTAAACCTTATTCTTTAACACAACACGGCTTTGCTCGTGATCTTACATTCTCTGTAGAAGAACAAAGTGAAACGAAAATCACCTACATTGTAACTAGTAATGAAGAAACATTAAAAAAATACCCATATGAATTCGAATTACTCGTTTCTTATGAACTAGACGGACAAACCGTTCATGTAACATACGAAGTGAATAACCCTGCTTCAAAAGAGATGTTCTTCTCAATCGGAGCACATCCTGGTTTCAATTTCCCGTTATTAGAGGGCGAGTCATTTACAGATTACCATCTATCTTTTAATGGTTCAGAGCGTTTAGAAACGAGCGTATTAGAAGGACCTTACCTTTCAAATAAGAAGCAACTAATTGCTGAAAGTACGAATGAATTGCCACTTACATACGACCTATTTAAAAACGATGCACTTATTTTTGAAAATATGAATACGGATGAAATCTCCATCCGTTCTCATAAACATAATAAATTCGTAAAAGTAGAATTTGACGGATTCCCATTTGTCGGCGTATGGACACCAGGCGAGAATGCACCTTTCTTATGTATTGAACCTTGGTACGGAATTGCTGATGAAGTAAATCCAGCAAAAGATTTCAAGGAAAAAAAAGGAATTCAATCTTTACAAGCGAATGAAACATTTACATGTCGTTATAGTATTACAATCGGCTAAGTTACTCTATCCCCTACTTCAAAGAAACATATAGGTAGGGGATCATCTTATCATTTGGAGGTTTCTCATTTTGATTGAAGTATATATTGATGGTGCATCAAAAGGAAATCCTGGTCCTTCTGGTGCAGGCGTATTTATTAAAGGGGTTCAACCCGCTGTACAATTATCATTGCCCCTTGGGACAATGTCCAATCATGAAGCAGAATACCACGCTTTACTTGCGGCATTAAAATATTGCACGGAGCATAATTATAACATTGTCTCTTTTCGTACAGATTCGCAACTTGTTGAGCGAGCTGTCGAAAAAGAATACGCAAAAAATAAAATGTTTGCGCCACTATTAGAGGAAGCACTGCAGTACATAAAAAGTTTCGATCTCTTTTTTATTAAGTGGATTCCAAGTAGTCAAAATAAAGTTGCTGATGAATTAGCTAGAAAAGCTATCTTACAAAATTAACGGGGGTATGAGTGTGAAAAAAGATTGGATTGCTCCTCTTGCTTTATTATTTGTGTCTTTTATTTGGGGAGCTACATTTGTTGTCGTTCAAAATGCTATGTCTTTCGTTGGGCCATTTACATTTAATGGTATACGTTTTTTATTCGCTGGAATCATTTTATTATTCGTTCAACTGATTTTCTCAAAAAAAACTTCAAAACAACATATAAAACAGAGTAGCCTCGCTGGATTAACCGTTGGATTCTTTTTATGCGTCGGCTATGTATTACAAACATTCGGCTTACTTTATACAACTTCTTCAAAAGCTGGTTTCTTAACAGGGCTTAGTATCGTTATGGTACCAATCTTGTCTTTTATCTTTTTAAAACAAAAAGCTACTATTTTTATCGTAATTGGCATTGCTGTAGCAACAGCAGGTTTATACTTATTAACAGCTGGTGATTCTTTTCAATTAAACATTGGAGATATACTCGTTCTCGGTTGTGCAGTTGCTTTCGCTGCTCATATTCTTGTTAACGGATTCTTCTCTAAAAAAATATCACCTTTATTGTTAAGCACATCGCAAGTATTAGCTGTCGGTATGTTTTCTTCTATTTGCGCTTTTTTGTTTGAAGATTGGGAAAAATTATTTTCAGTAGCACTATGGACGAATTCTTCCTTTTTATTTGCGCTATTTCTAACTTCCCTGTTCGCGACCTCCATTGCTTTTTTCATCCAAACGTCAGCACAAAAACATACATCTCCAACGAGAGTAGCTATTATTTTCGCAATGGAGCCCGTTTTTGCTGCCTTAACAGGCGTTCTCGTTGCAAACGAACAACTTTCTATCTCTGCTATTATCGGATGCCTATGTATTTTCCTAGGTATGGTTTTCGTTGAATTACCTTCCAAAACAAAAAAAGAAGCGCAGGCTGCGTGAAGTTACGCTTGTAACTTCCGCATAAAAGCCTTAGCGCTTTTTTTATCTGTAATCTCTTCTTCTTTCAATCGTTCTAATAGCGCAACAAAATAACTGCCATCAAACTGCAATTGATGCTTAATTGTCGCTTCTATTGCTGCGTTTACAATGCCATCAGATGCACCCGTATATCCTTGTCCGAACATAATAAATCCTTGTGCTTCCTCTGATAATTTAAATCCTTTCGTATGTAAGAATGAAAGATAATCTTCTACTGTTTGCATGTTATTCCCACCTACTCAAAAATTCTCCACTTCCTATCATACATGTTTTTATACGCCATGAGAATGAAATTTCTTTGACAACTTTGTAAATCAGCCTATACTCCACTTGCAATGGAGGATTTCCTTATAATATGGAGGAATATGTACAGTGGAACTTATTTCATATTAAAGGGGAGACACGATGAAACAAGCACTATTAATTATCGATGCGCAGCAAGAATTAATGGATGGCAATGAACAAGAAAGTGAAGTTTTTCGTAAAACCGAATTATTATCTACACTCAATACAGCCGTGCAGAAAGCAATAGATGCCAATGCCCTTATTGTTTTCGTAAGAGATATCGATGTTGCTTCTGGTAGCGGAGAAGGCTTTGAAGTACATAATCAAATTCAAGTACCTCAATCTGCAATCCTTATTAATAAAGCCGCAACAAATTCATTCTATGGTACTTCTTTACTTGAACTGTTAAAAGAAGAAAAAATTAACCATATCGTTATCGGTGGATGTAAAACAGAGCATTGTATTGATACTGCTGTGAGGACTGCAACTGTACAAGGCTTTGATGTTACATTAATTAAAAACGGTCATTCCACAACTGATTCTGACGTATTGACTGCAGAACAAATTATCTCTCACCATAATAAAATTCTCCATGGTCATTATAATGTTGATCATTTTTCTATGGTAAGGGATATCGAGGAAGACCTCTTTCAGCCGACTCATGATCAATATCGTGATTAGCGAAAAAGAATCCTTCGTTCAGAAGGATTCTTTTTCACCCAAAAATTTGTGCTGCAATGCTATATAACTCATTATTCCTTTTTAATAATTGACCGCTATTTTTCATCATAATTGGTGGTGTATTCACCTTTTTAAAACCAGTAATCTCTAATACTTTCATGAAATCTTTCTTTCCTTCTAGTACATCAATTCTTAATTTACCATTATGCCCTTTTGCTAAATCATGTACAATTCTCATTGCCATCTCATCATTTTTAGCAACAACCGGTCCTATTATTTTATTTTCTGGTGTTTGTATGCTTAAACCGTAACCTAATACTTTTTGTTCCTTGTCCCTTACAACAGTGCACTGTTCACTTTGCATAATTCTTTTCTTTAAAAACTCTTTTCTATTTGTTCCAAACGCATATTCATCTATTTTTATTATTTTTTCTAACTCACCCTCTTCATAGTTCATTACATAATCTTCATTTCTTACACAATAATCATTCGCATTGTACGAGTTACATATGTATTTAGAAACATAACTTACTGCTCTAAATCCTAATTTTTCATATAAAGGTTTTCCTTCATCCGTAGCAATAAGCATAAATGGAGTTTGAGCTGATACGCTATTCATGCATGAATTTGTAATCATCTTTCCAATTCCTCTTCCCTTATAATCTGGATGTACAATTACCATTCCGATAGATGCCAACGCCTCCCCATATAATATTATTGCTGCGCTAGCAATAAGTTCCTTTCTCTCATTCCATACGCCGTATACAATACCTGAGTTAAAAATTGTTTCAACTTCTTCCCTGTTATAATCCCAACCAATATAAGATGATAATGCTACAATATCGCCTATTTGTTCTTCCTTAAGACGCTCCACGCTAAATTCCAATTCAATCATACTCCACCCCTTATCTAGCCATCTTCCCAATTCAACTTGTACATGTTACCCTTTATTTGTCACACACATATCCTATTTTGACCAAGACTATATTGTAAGTGAGGTGACAACATGCCCATTACAAATCGATTTTCTACCACCACTAACGGCGCACTTGCGATTACAGGAAACACACTCGGTTTAAGTAAAATCAGTAATCAAAACCGTGCTGGTACAATCGGGGCAATTGGCGCATTTATAACTACCAATACCGCTTTACAAGTAACTTCTTTTCCTGCTGGTACAACATTAAACTATACACAAAATAGTTCTACCGCTCTTTTAAATATACCTGCTGGTAGTACGATTCTTTACGCAGAACTCGTTTGGGGCGGAAACTATTTATCTCGTGATCAAAACATTACGAACGTATTAGGCAATCCTGTTTCTTTTACAACACCTGTTTCAACATACTCGATTACTCCATCGGCTGTTACAGCTTCCAATCAAACATTCGTTTCTGGATCTATCACATTTGGATTCTATACACGTTCTGCAGATGTAACCTCCCTCATTCAAGCAGGAGGATCTGGCTCTTATACAACCGGCTCTGTCCCTGGACTTGTAGATCCTATAGATGCTTCTAACGGAACAATTAATTCAGCTGGGTGGACGCTTATCGTCGCTTACCAAAATGGAACATTACCTGCAAGAAATTTAACCATTTATGTAGCAGGCAACCGGGTTTCTGCAGAAACTGGTAGTGCCGATGTATCTGTTTCAGGATTTTTAACACCTTCAGGAGGGCCTGTAAGCGGGAGATTGTTTTTAAGTTCTACCGAAGGAGATGCTGATTTAATTGGGGATCAGGCTCTATTCGGGCCAAATTTCAGTTCATTAAATGCCTTATCTGGACCTAACAATGCTGTAAATAATTTCTTCGGTTCTCAAATTAATAATGCCGCTGGAAACTTAGATACAACCGGGACATTTGGAACGCGAAATCAAAGTGCTTCTACAGGTACAAACATCTCCGCTGGAAGACAGGGCTGGGACATTACTTCCATTGATATTTCTCCTTATTTAACAAATTCTCAAGTGTCCGCCGCAATCCGTTTAACAACTAACGGAGACGCATATATGTTGAATACAGTCGGTTTACAAATCAACATAAATTCACCTAACATACAAGCAACAAAAAGCGTGAATAAAAGTGTTGCAGCAATTGGAGACGTTCTCACTTATACAGTTACTATCCCTAATACAGGGCTTCTCCCCGCCAATAACGTTATTTTTACAGACATTCTTCCTAACGGTACTTCCTTTATACCTGGAACTGTAACAGTAGATAATGTCCCGCAAACGAATGCAAATCCGGCCGCTGGTATATCTCTTGGAACCATTAATAACAGCGCTTCTCGTACAGTAACTTTCCAAGCTACTGTCGTTTCTTTTCCAAATCAAAATCCTATCTCCAACACTGCTAATATTACATTTCAATATACACCAATCGCTGGAGGAACGACTTTTAACGGTCTTGCAACAAGCAACTCTGCTGGAACACAAGTTAACCTCGCAGATATTAATGGCACAAAATCAGTTAACAAACTTTTTACCGATATTGGTGAAACGTTAACTTACAGTATCGCCTTAGCTAATATAGGGAATATTGCTGCAACGAACGTTATATATACGGATCCGATTCCTAGCGGGACTACTTTCGTTCCAGGAAGTGTAACTGTTAACGGAATTACGCAAGCTGGAGCGAATCCCGCAAATGGTATATCAATTGGGTCTATTGCCGCTAATTCTACGACTACTATTTCATTCCAAGTATCCGTTCCATCTATCCCCCAAACAAACCCCATATTAAATAGCGGGACTACAACTTATCAATACATTCCTGTACCAAATCAACCGGCAGTAAGCGGGACTGATACGACGAATATTGTCTCCACTCAAGTGAATAATGCTACTGTAACAATGACAAAAGCGGTAGATAAAAATTTTGCCGATATTGGTGATACACTAACGTACACCGTTTCCTTTACAGGTACAGGTAATACAAGTGCAAACAATGTTATGTTTACAGATGCCATTCCTACTGGAACCACTTTTGTCCTTAACAGTTTAACAATAGATGGCACAACGCAAGTGGGAGCAAATCCCGCTAACGGTGTGAACATTGGAGCGATCCCAACTGGTACAACAAAAAATGTTTCATTTCAAGTAGTTGTAAATACGATACCCGCGCTAAATGTCGTATCTAATGGATCAAGCGCTTCTTATCAGTACACTGTCAATCCAAGCCAATCACCCGTTACAAAAAACATTTCTTCTAATCTCGTTTCCACTCAAATTAACAATGCGAATTTAGCATTAACAAAATCAACAAATAAACAGTTTGCCACAATTGGGGAAACGATAAGTTATACAATTCTTATTACAAACAACGGAAATACAGCTGCAACTAATGTACAACTAACAGACCCACTTCCAAACGGAACAATATTGACCCCTGGTTCTGTAACACTCAACGGCATTTTGCAAAATGTAGATTCTCTCGTTGCTTTACCTATCGGCACAATTCCTGGCGGAGCTACTTTTACACTTTCTTTCCAAGTAACAGTCATCAATATTACCGCTCAAAATCCTATCATTAATAATGCTTTCGCTTCTTATTTATACACTGTAAATCCTAGTCTGCCACCAAATTCAAAAACAGCAAATTCTAATTCTGTTACATCAACAATTAGACTAGCAAACCTTCAAGCTACTAAATCTGTAGATAAAACGTTTGCAGAAGTTGGAGATATATTAACCTATACCTTCGCTCTTACAAACAACGGAAATGTTACGGCAAACAATGTATTACTATCCGATTCAATAGCGAACGGGACTTCCTTTGTACCGAACAGTGTTATCGTTAACGGCGTTAATCAGCCGGGCGCAACACCAGCTAGCATCAATATCGGTAGCATCAATGCTAATACTACGATTACAGCTTCATTCCAAGTATTAATCACTAGCATTCCAAACCCAAACCCTATTTCGAATAGTGCCTCCATTTCTTATAACTTTATTGTTGATCCAAACGCTTCGCCTGTAAGTAAGAACACTACTTCAACTACTACATTTACGCAAGTAAACGATGCAAATGTCATTTCAGCTAAAACAGTAGATAAAGGGTTCGCTACTGTAGGGGATGTATTAACTTATACCGTCGTTTTAACGAATGCAGGAAGTGTTTCTGCTGATAGTCCTACTTTCGTAGATACAAATCCAGACGGCACTACCTTTATCCAAAACACTTTCCTGATTAATGGTGTACTCCAAAATAACGCAGATCCAAATGTCGGTGTTCCGTTACCTTCCATTCCTGCGAACGGTTCACTTACCGTCTCTTATCAAGTAACTGTCACCTCTTTACCAACACAAAATCCAACAATAAATTCATCTAGTACACAGTATAGTTTTATTTTAAATCCGGGCGATCCACCAACTATAGAAACATCTTTAAGTAATACTGTAAGTACACAAATTAATGTAGCAAATGTAGTTATTGTTAAACAGGTAGATTTAACTATTGCTGATGTTGGGCAACCAATCACATATACCATTGCCCTAGCTAACCCAGGAAATACTCCAGCGAATAATGTAGTTGTTACCGATATACTCCCTTCCGGCACAACTCTCGTACCAAATAGTACTTTTATAGGCGGTGCTTTACAGCTAGGTGCAGACCCAAGTACCGGTCTTCAAGTCGGGACAATTCCTGCTGGCGGATTTACAACGATTGTTTTTCAAATAAGCGCAAGTAGTTTGCCTACACAAAATCCAATTCAAAACAGTGCTGCACTGCAATATAACTTTATTGCTGACCCAAATTTACCTGCTGTTGTGAGAAATGCTACTAGTAATATAGTAACGACACAAATTAATACTGCTAATATTGTCGCTACGAAACTAACAAGTACAAATTTCGCTGATGTTGGTGATGTCATAACTTATGCAACGATTTTAACGAATAACGGCAATATCCCTGCCTCTAATGTAACGTTTACAGATATCATTCCAGCTGGTACCATCTTCCTTCCTAACACTGTAACGATTAACGGCGTCCCTATAGCTAATGCAAACCCGGCTAATGGCATTTTAATTGGTACGATAGGAGCGAATTCATCACGTACTGTTTCATTTCAAGTTTCTGTACCAACTATTCCTAGTCCAAATCCGATTACGAATCAATCGAGCACTACATTCCAATACACGTACGATGCATCCAAACCAGTTGTAACGCAGATGTTGGCCTCTAACACCGTACAGACAACTATTAATAATGCTACAATTGCCGCTGTGAAATCGGCAGATAAACAGTTTGCTAACGTAAATGATATGATTACGTACACGACTACTTTAACGAATAACGGGAACACACTTGCATCAAATGTAATTTTTACAGATGTAATTCCAAACGGAACATCATTTATCCCTAATAGTGTAACAGTAAATGGAAATACACTCCCTAATACAAATCCAGCAAGTGGAATTGCAATTGATCCAATAAACCCTAATACAAGTGCAACAATCTCATTTCAAATAATAGTAAATTCCATTCCTAGTCCAAATCCAATCCCGAACCAAAGCAATACAGCGTACCAATATGTCATAGATCCTAACTTACCTCCAGCATCCGCTAATGCGTTAAGTAACGTAATAACAACTCAAATTAATAACGCTACAATCGTCGCTACGAAGTCAGTAAATACACCGACAGCTGCAATTGGGGATATCGTTACTTATACGATTGCAGTTACGAACACAGGAAATATTCCTGCTAGTGCTACAGTTTTAACAGATGGACTCGGCGCAGGCGCTTCATTTGTCCAAAACTCTGTAACTATCAATAATATTCCGCAGCCGGGGTTAGATCCATCACTTGGTATTCACTTAGCAGATATTCCCCCAGGAGATACTGTATTCATTACTTTTCAAGCACAAATTTTAGCGATACCACCTAGTGGCACATTAACAAATAATGCTCTTGTAAATTATGAATATACCGTGAATCCAAACCAATCACCTGCTGTTAATAGTACAATTACAAATACAACGGTTACTCCAATTATTGATGCTACATTAGTTTTAAATAAAAATGCGAGTACAACTTTCGCTACAATTGGTGATACGATTACATTCACTTCATCTGTTACAAACACAGGAAATACTACTGCGAACAACATTGTGTTTACAGATTCCATTCCAAATGGTACTGCCTTTGTCCCAAATAGCTTTAAGATAAATGGTGTAACCGTCCCGAATGCAAATCCACAAAACGGTATCAATATTGGTAACTTGAATGCAAATGCATCGATTACACTCAGTTTTCAAGTAAACATTACAACACTACCAAACCCGAATCCAATTCCTAACAAATCATCGCTTCAATATAGCTTTATTGTTGATATAAATGAGCCGCCTGTTTCACGAACAGTTCAATCCAATAAAACCTTTACACAAGTAAATACAGCTTCCGTTATCGCAACAAAAACTGCAAGCAGCGCATTTGCTGCTGTTGGAGATACAATTACGTATACAACTACCCTCACTAATAGCGGAAATACTACCGCAAACACACCTGTTTTTATCGATATATTACCACCCGAACTTTCATTCGTTCCTGATAGTGTACAAATTAACTCCATCCCACAACTTGGATTTAGACCAGATAGCGGAATCTCTTTAGACTCAATTCCAGTTGGAGGAACGATAACAATTAGCTTTCAAGCTATTGTTAGCTCAATACCAGCTACAAATCCAACATTGAACCAATCTAGCACAACATACTCTATCATTGTTGATCCTACCCAGCCGCCGGTGACAGAAACAGCTACAAGTAATCCAACTTTAGTTCAAATTAACGAAGCGATTATTCAAGCAACGAAAAGTGTGGATCGACTATTTTCTGACATCGCACCTGGAAATTCATTTTTAACGTATACTGTCTTATTAGAAAATATAGGGAACACAACTGCTACGAATATCATTTTTACAGATCCGACTCCAAATAATACAATATTTATAGAAGATAGCGTTCGAGTAGGTGGGGTTTTATTACCTGGAGTAAATCCAGCGAACGGGATACCAATTGGAGATATTATTGCAGGAGATTTTATAAATGTTACCTTCCGTGTGCAAGTAGTTAGCATCCCAAATCCTATTTTTACAATCGGACCTGGAGGACCAAACTCACCAGTTGTAAACGGTGCTTCTATTGATTATCAATTTATGACAGGACCTAATTTACCACTTGTTTCACGAAATACGACATCTAATTCTGTTTCGACACAAATAAATTCTGGGGAAATTGTGGCAATCAAATCTGTAGATAAAACTTTCGCAACGATTGGCGATACAATTTCTTATACAATTACATTAAGCAACCCTGGAAATGTCACTTCACAAAATATAATTTTCACGGATACTTTACCTGATGGAACGGCATTCATATCTGGCACTCTTACAAACGATTCTGGTACACAGCAAATCGGAAATCCATCTAACGGGATTCAGATTGGAAATATAAACCCAAATGGAACGGCCGTGATTACTCTTAATGTACTTGTTACAAACATTCCAAGTATAAATCCAATTTCTAATTTTAGTTCAGTACAATTTGCACATGTGGTTGATCCTAGCCAACCTGCCGTAACACAAACGAATGTATCTAATTCTGTTTCGACAACAATTAATAGTGCAATATTAACGACCCAAAAAAGCGTTGATAAATCTATCATTTCTGTTGGAGATACGATTACGTATACAACAACTATTACAAATACAGGAAATACGACTGCAACGAATATAACGTTCACGAGCGCAATTCCAGCTAACACTACCTTTATACCAAACTCAGTCAAAATAAATGGGGTTCAGCAATCTGGTGCGCAACCAGCACTTGGAGTAACTATACCAAATATCGCTCCTGGTGAAACAGTAACCGTTACTTTCCAAGCAACTGTTCTTTCTGTTCCCCCTTCAAGTTCAATTATGGGTAGTGACACAATTTTATATTCTTATACTGTCGATCCAAACGGAACTCCTATTACAACTTCTACTTCAACGAATATCGTTACAAACCCGGTACTAGATGCTATGATAACGATGGTGAAATCTGTAGATCAAACAATTGTAACACTAGGTGATACCATTACCTATACGACACTTTTGACAAATATCGGTAATACAAACGCTACGAATATTACTTTCACTGATCTTATACCAAATGGTACAACGTTTATTACTGATAGCGTTACAATAGGTGGCATTACACAAATCGGGCTCAATCCTAATACCGGCATAACAATTGGATCAATTGCTCCTAACAGCTCAATATCTATAGCATTTCAAGTTACCGCTACTTCTACACCAGCCCAAAATCCTATTGCCAATTCCGCTACTGCTTCTTACACATTTATCGCTGATCCAAATGCACCGATTGTTTCAAGAAATGTTACTTCAAACACAACATTTACTACAATTAATACAGCTACTATTCTTTCATCTAAACAAGTTGATAAAGCATTTAGCCATATCGGAGATACACTCACTTATACTGTCACTTTAACAAACAATGGAAATTCATCTGCACAAAATGTTATTTTCACAGATACTATGCCGAGCGGAACTACATTTATTGCAAACACATTTTCCATTAATGGAGTTCCTCAAAGTGGTGCGAATCCCGTAAACGGTGTAAATATTGGACCGATAACAGCGGGGGCTACAGTAAATGTTTCCTTCCAAGTAAACGTGACCTCATTACCGACCGAAAACCCAATTGTAAATTTCTCATCAACATCTTATCAATTAGTCTCACCGCCTGATACAGAAACTTCCATTAGCAATCCTGTTTCAACCCAAATTAACGAAGCAATATTGTCTATGACGAAAAATGAAAGTGTATCCTTTGCAGATATCGGGCAAACTGCTTTTTATACTACTTCCATTACCAATATAGGCAATACCGATGCAACTAATATTGTATTCACAGATGCATTACCAAGTGGACTCACATTTGTTCCTAACACATTAACTGTCGATGGTGTTTTACAACCTAACGCGAATCCAAATACAGGTGTATTACTTGCAACGCTTCCACCAAATGAAATATATAGTATCGTCTTTCAAGTTACGGTGAACAGCATCCCACCTATTAATCCTGCACCAAATACAGCAGCAACGACATATGAGTTTATTGTTGATCCTGTTAACCCTCCAGTATCAAGTGCAGCTACTTCCAACTCAACGCTTCTTCAAATAAACAACGCAACTATTATTAGCACAAAAACAGCAGATCTTACTTTCGCGGATATTGGTAATACAATAACATTTACACTTAACCTCCCTAATACCGGGAATACGGCTGCAACTGATGTAACTATTATCGATATTCTTGATAGCAATTTAAGTTTCGTTCCAAATAGTTTCACAGTTAATGGGCAAACCATTCCAAACGCTGATTTATCTACTGGTGTAAATATTGGTGCCATTAACGGCGGTAATGCAGCAATCGTCACATTCCAAGCAACTGTTACCACACTTCCTACACTTAATCCTATTTCTAATTCTGCTTCTATCACATATCATTATGTCGTTGATCCTAGCCAACCATCTATTACAACGTCCAATCAATCTAATACAACGACCACACAAATTAATAGTGCTATTCTTACTGCACAAAAAAATTCAAATGTATCTACGGTAGATATCGGGCAGGATATTACCTACACCGTTACAATTACAAATAGCAGCAATGTTAGTGCAACGAATGTTATTTTTACCGATCTTATTCCAGACGGAACTTCCTTTGAACCGAATAGCTTTACATTGAACGGAACTACCATTCCAAATGCAAATATTATTACAGGTGTTCCAATTGGTGATATTGCGCCAAACGAATCTGTCATTGTGGCATTTCATATTATTGCCAATGAAATTCCAGCTATAAATCCAATTACTAATCAAGCTAGCGTTAGATTTCAACATATTGTTAATCCAGCTAATCCTCCAGTTTCAAAAAATATTACTTCTAACAACGTTACAACAAAAATTGAAAGTGCGATTTTAAATACGATTAAAATAGGAGATAAAACTTTTGCAACGATTGGTGATACGATTACGTATACAACTACGATTACGAATACTGGAAATATTCCAGCTAACAACGTTATTTTCTCAGACCCTTTACCATCATGGACACAATTTGTTACAGGATCAGTTGTTGTTGATGGTACTCCGTTACCATCCGCTTCTATCATTGACGGTGTTGGTATAAATACAATTAGCCCAAATCAAACTGTAACAATCATATTCCAAGTTCAAATTGTAAGCAATCCGACAACATTCACTCCTGAACTCCAAAACTTAGCATTTGTGAACTTCCAATATAACGTAGGCAATGCATTACAGGCTCAGCCTGGCAACGTGGAAACGAACGTCTTCGTTACTTCTATTCATTCAGCAATACTTTCAGCTGTAAAAACTGCTAGTACAGCCTTTGCAAATATTGGCGACACGATCACTTATACCGTTTTAATTCAAAATAGCGGCAATACAAATGCTACGAATGTAAATTTCTCAGACCTCATTCCAGCAGGAACGACCTTTGTTGAAAATAGTTTTACTGTAAATGGAAATACCATTCCAGGTGCAAATCCAAATAGCGGCGTTACTATCGGGACCGTTAGCGCGGGTAGTTCCTTAACCGTTACTTTCCAAGTCATAGTTACATCTACTCCTCCTTCCAACCCAATTACAAACGTTGCATCTATTCAATTCGCATTCATCGTTAATCCGGCCGCTCCTCCTGTTACAGGCACAATAACTTCTAATAGCGCTTCAACACAAATTAATAACGCTACTGTTACAACGCTTTTAGAAGCAGATCGAACAATCGTATCTATTGGAGATATAATTACGTACACTGCAACATTAACGAATACTGGAAACTTCCCTGCAAATTCTGTATTACTCATTAACGGAGTTCCTGAAGGAGCATTATTTGTTCCAAATAGTGTCACGCTTAACGGGATTTCACTTCCAGATGCAAGTCCAACTCTCGGTATTCCAGTTGGTATTATCGCACCAGGTGATTCCGCTACGATTACGTTCCAATTTCTTGCAAGTTCTATTCCACCGCAAGGAGCGATTATAAATCAAGCACTTACAAGTTACACGTATATTGTCGACCCAAGTCAACCTCCAGTTACAGCAACATCTTCATCTAATACGGTTAATACAGCTGTCGTTGATGCATCACTATCTGTAATTAAAAATACAGATTCCCTCGTACAGTCTACTGACGGTACAATCACTTACACTGTAGTCGTTCAAAATAACGGGAATACAACTGCAAATACAGTTACTTTAACAGATTTGGTCCCAGAGGGAACTGCATTTATTCCGGATAGTGTGACCATTAATGGTGTTTCAGCTCCAGGTACTGATCCAAACGTAGGGATCTCATTAAACTCCATTGCACCTTCGGAAATCGTCACCGTCACATTCCAAGTTATCGTTCAATCCATTCCAAGCGTGAATCCAATTTCTAATATAGCTCGTATTGACTATACTTTTATCGCTGATCCAACCGCTCCTATCATCTCTCGAACAATAACGTCTAATCCAGCAGTCACACAAATTTCGGATGCGAATGTTCTTTCTTTAAAAGCAGTCAATGCACAACAAGCAACAACAGGTGATATTTTGACCTACACGATAGCGCTAGAAAATACCGGAAATATTCCAGCTACGAATCTCATATTTTCAGATACTATTTCAGAAGAGACTACATTCATAGAAAATAGTTTTACACTTAACGGAACAGCTATACTTGGTGCAAATCCAAACGCAGGGGTTACTTTACCTAACCTAGCAGCAAACGCTACTCACCTTATTTCGTTCCAAATTCTTATTAACGATCCATTCTCGCAACAATCGATTACAAATCAATCTAATACAACATATACAATTCAACCGGATCCAGGGAAACCGCCTATTACGGAAACATCGACTAGTAATATCGTCATTACAAATTTCGTGCAAGCACAATTAACAATTACAAAAACATCCAATCCAACAACTGTAGATATTGGTGGAACGATACTTTATATTTCTGAAGTGAAAAATATCGGCAATGTTGACGCAATAAATATTATTTTTACAGATTCGATTCCAGCTGGGACTACATTCGTTCCCGACAGTGTCACAATTAACGGTGTACTTCAGCCTGATACAAATCCAGAAAACGGAATATCAATTGGAACGATCCCATCAAATAGTTCCAAAACAATACTATTTCAAGTACAAACAAACAATCCACCTACTGAAACCGAAATTGTAAATCAATCTTCAGCAACGTACCAATATGTAAGCATTCCTACAGCTCCCCCAGTGAATCGCTCTGCAACTTCTAATATCGTTACAACATCACTTCAAAATGCAAATATTATTTCTGTTAAGCAGGCAGATGTTACTTTCGTATCCATCGGGCAAAATATTACCTACACAAATACACTACAAAATATAGGAACTGTTCCGGCTAACAATACATTGTTCATTGACAATATTCCAGAAGGTACTATATTCATTGAAGATAGCTTATCAATAAATAATGTCATTCAGCCTGGTGCGAACCCTGAAAATGGAATAACTCTTAGCACGATACAACCAAATGAAACAGTCACTATTTCATTCCAAGTACAACTTACAAATATACCCGAGGGCAACACAGTCACTAACATTTCAGACACTTCGTATGAATACCAAATTGACTCTAGTTCTCCAATTATTCAGCGTAGATCGTTATCAAATGCAGTAACTACTGAAGTCCGTACAGCAAATGTTAGTGCACTTAAATCTGCTAATAGATCTATTACACGCATTGGTCAAATCATCACATATACAGTCGCAGTTACAAACGCTGGTACAGTACCTATTACAAATACTCTCCTAATTGACGCAATTTCTGCTGGCACCACATTCATTCCAAATAGCATTCTTGTAGATGGTATACCAAGATCTAACGAGAATCCAAGTACCGGAATCACCCTTAATATTATCCTTCCAAACAATACAATTATCGTTACATTCCAAGTAAATGTAGTCTCTATACCTCCTCAAAATAACATTAATAATATCGCCGTCATCCACTATGAGTATCAGCCGGACCCAAGCTTACCACCAATTTCAGAAACGACATCTTCCAATACTACAAATATACAATTTATTGATGCTATTCTTATCGCTACAAAATCTGCTAATACAATATTAGCTAATATTGATGAAACTATTGAATATACAGTACTCATTCAAAATAACGGATCCACTACAACTAACTCCATCTTTTTTACAGATACGATAGAAGATGGAACAGTCTTTATTCCAGGAAGTGTAATAGTTAACAACACGGTACTTCCTGCAGCAGATCCAAATATCGGTTTTTCTATTCCTAATATTGCGTCAAGTCAAGCGACTACAATAACGTTCCAAGTTTCCGTTACGAATTTACCTGCTGTAAACCCAACACCTAATACTGCAAACCTCGTCTACGACTTTATTTTCAACCCTGATTTTGCACCAATTCAAAAATCGACTACTTCCAACACTACTTTCGTTCAAATTAATGATGCTGATATCGTTTCACTTAAAACTGTTGATTTGACTTCTGTAACAATTGGTGACATTTTAACTTATACAACAACTTTAACGAATACAGGGAATACAGATGCCACTGCTGTTGTATTTACAGACAATATTCCTGGTGGAACTACCTTTATTGACGGTAGCGTTTTAGTAAATAACATTCCGCAGCTTAACGCCAATCCAAGTACCGGTATACTTGTAGGAACGATTGCTCCTAACATTTCTATCCCAGTCACATTTTCTGTTACCGTCATAGCGCTTCCAGCTAGCGGCCATGTTCAAAATCAATCAACTTCTCGTTATACGATAAATGGAGCAGAACAAATATCGACTAGTAATATTACCTTCACTGAAGTTATTATTGCTACTATAGTCGCAACAAAAACAACGCCTATCCAATACGCTGACCTACAAACGATTATCCCTTACACAATTTCCATCACAAACAATAGCAATATACAAGTAGAAAACATTAACGTTACAGATATCATCCCAGCAAATACGAGCTTTATAGAGAACAGTGTTATTGTGAATGGAAACGCTCGTCCAAATGACAATCCACTTAGCGGGATACAAATTGATAACATTCCGCCTAATACAACAGCAACTATTCTATTCCAAGTACGGGTTACTTCGATTCCGCAAACAAATCCAATCTCTAACACGAGTACAATTGAATACCAATACACGTTACCAGATCGGCCACCTATTACCGAAACTATTATTTCATCAGCTGCCGTAACAGAAATTAATCACGCGACTTTAAATAGTAATAAAGCTGTTGACCTTGCATTTGCAACTGTCGGTGATACGTTAACGTATACGATTATACTCAATCAAACTGGTAATGTTGCAGCAAATGATGTAGTCATTCAAGATATGATTCCTCAAGGTACCACATTTATAGAAAATAGCGTGATTGTAAACGGAGAAACTCTTCCGGGAGTTAATCCAGTAAGTGGCATACCAATTGGTACTATAATTGTTGGTGGAGACGCTATTACTTCATTCCAAGTAACTGTGACTTCTATTCCAATACAAAATGAACTCACCAACCAAGCAATCACTACTTTTAACTATATAGTCAACCCAAATAACATACCTGTTACAAATACGACTACAACAAATACTGTTACAACAACCGTCCAAAATGATAATGTCATTGCGATAAAAGCTGTTGATTTCACAAGTGCCTTACCTGGTCAAACTTTAACGTACACCATTACGATTACTAATAGTGGTAATATCACTATTGAAGATCTTCTTCTAGTAGACACGGCACCAGTAGATACGACATTCGTTATTGGTAGTGTTACGATTAACGGAATCAATCAACCTAATGAAAATCCTGAAAATGGTATTACGTTAGGAACTCTTGCTCCTAGTGAATCTGTTATTATTACGTTCCAAATAACAATATCTTCTTCTACTCTTCAACCTACAATTAATAATGATGCTTCTGTTTCCTATACCGTCATCATTGATCCAACAAAACCACCTATTACAATTACAAAACAAACAAATATCGTTACAACGACAGTCATTGATCCGATGGTTCGTATTGAAAAAACAGCTGACAAATCTATTGTCGTTATTGGAGATATAATTACATTCACATTAGCAGTATTTAATCACTCCCCAATTCCGACAATCAATACTTCTGTTATAGACACAATTCCGGCTGGTACAACATTTATAGAAAATAGCGTAACAATTAACGGTATTCTGGTACCAACTGTCCGTCCAGACACTGGTATGAATATCGGCGCTTTACCTGCTGGCTCAGTAGCAACGATAACATTTCAAGTGCTCGTAACTTCTATTCCTTCAAAAAATACAATTATAAATTCTGCAACAGTTACAGCCGCTTTCCAATTGACACCACAGGATCCGATTATTACTTTCGTTGTTAATTCGAATATTGTTCGTATACCAGTTCAATTTGTAACTGCGACAGTCACGAAAAACGCTTCCGTCAGCTCAGCTTATTTAAATCAATATTTTGATTACACGGTGCGTATTACGAATACTTCCGAGATTTCACTCTTAAATATTTCTTTACAGGATACTATTCCAGTAGGTTTACAATTTATGAGCGGCACCGTCTCCATTAACGGAGAACGCTCTCCACTAGCGAATCCGAATATCGGTTTCCTAGTTGCTACTAATTTAGAACCAAGCGAAACAATTATCGTGTTATTCACCGTACAAGTGATAAGTCCACCTGTTACTAATGAGTTTAAAAATACGGCTAATATTTCGTTACAACTTCAAGCCTCACCTACCGATCCACCAATTACAGTAACCGTTACAAGTAACGAAAACATCGTCACCTTTGTTCCAGAAAATCCGGATAAAACACTTCCAAATTTCAATTGCTTCTTTGACGGTGAACGCTTCATACGGATTACTCCTCGAAATGTAGGCAATTACCTTTGGACTTGGATTTGGTGGAATTAATTGAAACAAAAAAGAGATTGTGATTTGGTTTCAACCAAATTACAATCTCTTTTTCATTACTTTTATCGTGCTACATTATAACCCGGCCAATGATATACGATTAAGCGTCATCTAAAGTTATATTGTAAATAAAACAAAAATATCCATATTCCGAATCAATTCTCTTCCATACAAATAAGATATTTGCTATTACACTACAATTAACAAATTAAAAGAAACGTAGTAAACAAAATCACACTAATCCTATTAACTAATATTTAAATATTCAATATTGAAACACTTATATCAGCCTTCTTATTCCGTACAGAACATTACCAAATACACAATCCATCAAAATATTCAATATTATTTATACGATATTCACTAAAAAATAATAATTCTAACCTAATAAATTACATACCTTTTACAAAAACAAAATAATATTTGCACCAAAAAATTTCAAATTTAATAATGTGTCACTCAAAATGTATACAATGAAATACTTCGTGTATACCCAATCTTTTCTTGTCCCTCACACCCAGAACTCTAAACCATATTGAATATGCAACTTAAATTTTAACTTAACATAACTTTACTACATATATATTTATTAATTCACTTTCATAATCATTATCCTTTTTTAATAAACATTTTATTCATTGTCTCTACTGGCTATAATGAGTAAATTTTTTATAGGTGGGAAGGTATATGTCCAATAAAGATAAAAAATTTAAAAACCCATTGAATTTTGATGATATTATATCAGCCATTTCCTACGACCCTAGTGTCATAGGACCTACATTCCCAAACACTACAATAGTATCACCTACCGGTATTACCGGACCTACCGGTAGCACTGGCTCTACTGGATCTACCGGCGACACTGGACCTACTGGCAACACCGGACCTACTGGCAACACTGGAGCTATTGGTAACACCGGACCTACTGGCAACACCGGACCTACCGGAGCTACCGGCAACACTGGACCTACTGGCAACACCGGACCTACTGGGATCACTGGAGCTACCGGCGACACTGGACCTACTGGCAACACCGGACCTACTGGCGATACTGGAGCTACCGGCGACACTGGACCTACTGGCAACACCGGACCTACCGGAGCTACCGGCAACACTGGCTCTACTGGAGTTACTGGACCTACTGGGATCACCGGACCTTCCGGAAACTCTGGACCTACTGGCGCTACCGGACCTACCGGAGCTACCGGCAACACTGGCTCTACTGGAGTTACTGGGACTACTGGACCTACTGGGATCACCGGACCTACTGGGATCACTGGAGCTACCGGCGACACTGGACCTACTGGATCTACTGGGACTACTGGACCTTCCGGAAACACCGGACCTACCGGAAACACCGGACCTACTGGAGTTACTGGGACTACTGGACCTACTGGGATCACCGGACCTACTGGGATCACTGGAGCTACCGGCGACACTGGACCTACTGGGAACACCGGACCTACTGGCAACACCGGACCTACTGGGATCACTGGAGCTACCGGCGACACTGGACCTACTGGCAACACCGGACCTACTGGGATCACTGGAGCTACCGGCGACACTGGACCTACTGGATCTACTGGGACTACTGGACCTACCGGCAACACCGGACCTACCGGCAACACCGGCAACACCGGACCTACCGGCAACACCGGCAACACCGGACCTACCGGCAACACTGGCTCTACTGGAGTTACTGGGACTACTGGACCTACTGGGATCACCGGACCTACTGGGATCACTGGAGCTACCGGCGACACTGGACCTACTGGGATCACCGGACCTACCGGCAACACCGGACCTACCGGTATCACTGGAGCTACCGGCGACACTGGCTCTACTGGACCTACCGGAGCTACCGGCAACACTGGACCTACTGGAGTTACTGGGACTACTGGACCTTCCGGCAACACCGGACCTACTGGGATCACTGGAGCTACCGGCGACACTGGACCTACTGGGAACACCGGACCTACGGGCGACACTGGCTCTACTGGAGTTACTGGGACTACTGGACCTACCGGGAACACTGGACCTACTGGAGTTACTGGGACTACTGGGACTACTGGACCTACTGGGATCACTGGAGCTACCGGCGACACTGGACCTACTGGGAACACCGGACCTACCGGCAACACCGGACCTACCGGCAACACCGGACCTACTGGGATCACTGGAGCTACCGGCGACACTGGACCTACTGGCGATACTGGGAACACCGGACCTACGGGCGACACTGGCTCTACTGGATCTACTGGACCTACTGGCAACACTGGACCTACTGGAGTTACTGGGATTACTGGACCTACCGGGAACACCGGACCTACTGGATCTACTGGACCTACCGGCAACACTGGACCTACTGGAGTTACTGGGACTACTGGACCTACCGGCAACACCGGACCTACCGGCAACACTGGCTCTACTGGGACTACTGGACCTACTGGGATCACCGGACCTACTGGGATCACTGGAGCTACCGGCGACACTGGACCTACTGGACCTACCGGCAACACTGGCTCTACTGGAGTTACTGGGACTACTGGACCTACTGGGACTACTGGACCTACTGGGAACACCGGACCTACGGGCAACACTGGCTCTACTGGATCTACTGGACCTACTGGATCTACTGGACCTACCGGCAACACTGGACCTACTGGAGTTACTGGGACTACTGGACCTACCGGCAACACCGGAGCTACCGGCGACACTGGACCTACTGGCGATACTGGGATCACCGGACCTACGGGCGACACTGGCTCTACTGGAGTTACTGGGACTACTGGACCTTCCGGAAACACCGGACCTACTGGATCTACTGGACCTACCGGGAACACTGGACCTACTGGAGTTACTGGGACTACTGGACCTTCCGGAAACACCGGACCTTCCGGAAACACCGGACCTTCCGGAAACACCGGACCTTCCGGAAACACCGGACCTTCCGGAAACACCGGACCTTCCGGAAACACCGGACCTTCCGGAAACACCGGACCTTCCGGAAACACCGGACCTTCCGGAAACACCGGCAACACTGGACCTACTGGAGTTACTGGGACTACTGGACCTACTGGCAACACCGGACCTACGGGCGACACTGGCTCTACTGGATCTACTGGACCTTCCGGAAACACCGGACCTACTGGATCTACTGGACCTACCGGGAACACTGGACCTACTGGAGTTACTGGGACTACTGGACCTTCCGGAAACACCGGACCTTCCGGAAACACCGGACCTTCCGGAAACACCGGACCTACTGGTATCACTGGACCTACCGGCGACACTGGACCTACTGGCAACACCGGACCTACTGGGAACACTGGCTCTACCGGCGACACTGGACCTACTGGCAACACCGGACCTGCTGGGAACACTGGAGCTATTGGTAACACCGGACCTACTGGTATCACTGGACCTACCGGCGACACTGGACCTACTGGCAACACCGGACCTACCGGAGCTACCGGCAACACTGGCTCTACTGGAGTTACTGGGACTACTGGACCTACCGGAAACTCTGGACCTACTGGGAACACTGGATCTACTGGGAACACCGGACCTACCGGAGCTACCGGCAACACTGGCTCTACTGGAGTTACTGGGACTACTGGACCTACTGGCAACACCGGACCTACGGGAGCTACTGGGATTACTGGACCTACGGGAGCTACTGGACCTTCCGGCAGCACTGGACCCACTGGTAGAACGGGGACTACTGGCAACACCGGACCTACCGGCAGCACTGGACCTACGGGGACGCTAGCACAAGCTTATGCAAGTTTAACATTGGGAGTTAATCAAACAGTAGCAGCAAACGGAAAAGTTAATTTTTCTGGTGGTGGCACTAATCTTAATGGAATTACTTTTAATGGTTCGGATACACTTACTATTCAACAAAATGGAGATTATATGATAACTCTAAATGTATCCCCAGCACTAGGTTCTGTTACCCCAGCAGCATTTGGGGTTGGTTTAAATAATAATCCTACTCCTAGTACAAATATGGTATCTAACGTATCTGGTGGGATGATTTCATCAACTACCATCATTTCATTAACTGCTGGCACTACTCTTTCTTTATTTAATAATTCTGGTGTAGCTGTTTCTTTAAATAACGGTGCAGGTGGAGCAGCTGGAGGTGGCGTGGCAAGGGTCACTGTCATAAGGGTTGATTAGAAATAACACAGATTTAACGTTTACCTTTTTAAGCATTAAAAATATCACCTTAAAACTTAATAAATACAAGAAAGTTTATCAAGAGATTAACTGTCATGAATTCCAATGTATATGAGTTAGACAATCGTGCCCATGAAAGCTTCATGTTATTCTAAACGATTCACACTTAGGCCTATCAAAATTCAAACTTTTTAGCTATAAAAACAATCTTCTCCTAGTAAAAGTTTTAAAATTATATAACGTGTCTAATTACAGTAGACATGAAAAATACCTCCTGAATTTACAAACTACAAATGCAAATTCAACTGGAGGTATTTTTTTGAATTCATTCTGTTTTAAGGTTCAATAGTTTTTCGTTCAATTGTTTCCTACACCATATGCTACATGTCGTTTCTCAATTCGTTCCTCAATTTCTTTCATATTTTCTTTATTACTTAATAGTAATTGTTTATTTTCTATTAATAATTGTTTAAAGGATTTTCTTACTTTTTTTCTCATTTTCATTGTCCTCCTTGGGGGATGGTTTATATAAAAGATAAGTATTTATCTGTTTGTCTTATAATAATTGATTGTTGTGAATTCCATTTGAACTTTACATGAAAATTACGTTTATTTTCTGACAACTTTGTGAACAAAAAAGGAAGACCGATTCATTTTACTTTTAATCGGTCTTCCTAGTACTTATAGCATATTGATTAATATTTCAGGTCTTCCCCAATTCATTTCTTCACAAACGAATCGTAATTTTTCTTCATCTATTGTGTGTAATCCTTCTTCTAGTGAACATGAAATAGGAACTTCACAATGAATTTGCGCTAATTGTAATGAAATATTTAAATTCTCTAAATCACTTTCGATCTTCGTACGTTGCGCTTTCGTTAATGCTGCCACATTTTCTAGTACAGTTGCTACTGTACCATGTTCTTGAATAAGCTTATACGCTGTTTTTTCACCGATACCTTTTACACCTGGGTAATTATCGCTCGTATCTCCCATGAAAGCTTTCGCATGCACGATTTGCCACGGTTCTACACCTTTTTCTTCCATAATTTTCTCCGGTGTGTAATACTCGTAATTTCCAATTCCTTTGCGCAGAAGCATAACTGTAACGTTCTTATCAACAAGTTGAAGTAAATCCGTATCACCTGTTAAAATATAAACTTCCGCTTCATTGCAGTATTGTTTTGCTAGTGTACCGATACAATCATCCGCTTCATACCCTTTCATGCCGATAACTGGAACAGATAATTTTACAGTCATTTCTTGCACTAGATCAAATTGCGGAATTAATTCTTCAGGTGGCGCTGCACGATTCGCTTTATAATTTGAGAACGACTCTGTTCTAAATGTTGTACTTCCCATATCCCAGCATGTTACGATGTGTGTCGGTTCAATTGCTTGCATTGCCGTTAATAAATGTTTCATATAACCATGAATCCCGTTTGTAGGGGTACCATCTTGTCGTTTCATAAACTGCCCGTAGACACTTGTTGCATAAAAAGCACGAAATAATAGTGCCATACCATCAACTAATAATACTTTTTTCATAATTCCTCTCCTACCAAAAAAAATAATAACCCCACGTCATCACGTAAGGTTATATAAATAGATTACCATTCTACGTTTTTCAACTTTGTCTATTATACATTGTTTTTGTATATTTAGCATCATTTACACATTAAGACGTTTTACTACAACAAGTATGAAGAATCCCTGTATACGTATTTTTCCCAGTTGAAACTACTACAGCTTTTGCATTTCCACTAACAATATACGTCCCTTTGAAACATACATTTTCAAGTTCAAGTGGATTATAGTCTTTCATTCTTTTCAAAGGAATAAATCGTTTGCGTTCAAGATGATAGCAACTTTCAAATTTCTCAACACTTGCATCGTTTCCTGTTAGCACAGATTCATTTACTAATAGATCATTTGCATAAATGATACGTACATCTGCTGGTACTGTATCACCTTCTGAAAGGAAAATCATATCTCCTGGAACAAGCTCTTGTACTGGCAAATCCATCATTTTTAATTCACCGTTTAAACCTGTTACACTAGAACATTCTACTCGAGACACAGTAATCTTCTCACATTGTAATCCATCTCTCACATGTTGTTTTGAAAAACCTGGGATCATTCCACCTAGCTTCATCATCACTTCTGCAATACGAGCTCTTTTTGAAGTTAATTCATTTCGGCCGTATACTTGAATACGTTTTTGTGCCTCTTTCATAGACAATCCATCTCTTGTTGTTTTAAAATACGCAAATACAGATTTTACATCTCTCGTTGCGATTTCAATTAATAAATCTTTATTTTTTTGAAGCATCGTTTGTTCTTTCATTGATTTTTTGCTTAATTTATATGACGTGTTACCCACAGTTTTGTTTGCATATAACATATTATCGTCTCCTCCTTTACAACGTAGGAAGAAACGCTTTGTTTCTCAATTTATCCACTTTACGGTGAAAGTGTCTAGCGCCTAAACATACATATAAACGCTACATGATGATAAATATAGAGGGAGGAACAAGTCGTTTCCTGCCTACATCATATATTTTTGATTTGAAGTATATGGGTAACGGAACCGAGTCAGAATTTGACATGCTCCTCACCTCCTCGTTTTATTTTATAGTTTATACTATGAAATTACTCATAGCTTTGTAACAAAAAGACCCTTACTCCGAAAAGAGTAAAGGCCATGACATACACAAATAAACGATTCCTAATACAATTAGAAATCTACGGACCTCTCCCTCGCCGAGTTTTAGCACTGTATAGCATAGGTACATTACCAGCTACGTTAAGAAAAACCTTAATTCGATCATTCCTGTTGACCCATTGGCGTCTCTCGACATTTTTGGGCAGTAGCATTTCTCTATACAGGAGCCTCACCTAACAGAGACTTATTTTTATTACATAGAAAATGTTACTCTTATTTAAAATAGATGTCAACACCTTGAATGGAATCTTTTCCTTATTACAACAACTCCCTCTCATATACATACTAGTTCTCTTTCTACGTATCAAATGAATGAAGCACATATTTTAAAATTAGTAAAAATAAAAACCTTACGTTTAAACGTAAAGTTTTTAATAAGTTATACAACCAGCAATTACAATCCCAATTGAAAGCGATAAAAACATAAGAAAAAGACCGACCGCTTGATTATCTTCTTCAAGACTTTTATTTATATTAAAGCGTGGTGTAAGCCACTCAGCTAAATAAAAGACGATAATTTGAGCCAAAATCCCAACCGCTCCCCACGAAACCATATCAAGAAGTGAAATGGAATTAGCTGCTGTTGAATATAAAACAATAGCTAACCCAAGTAATCGCCCTCCAAGTACATAGCTTACTGCCTTATTCCCTTGGGCCATTAACTTAAATTCTTTTACTTTCGTTGTCACTTCCATCAGGAAAAGACCTATGCATAAAAGACCAAGTGTTACTGCTAAATATAATAAAAAATTAATCATATACTTCCTCCTTGTTTATACCTACTGGTAAATAGTACGATTCATTCCCCGTAATTTTTTCACCAGCACGAATACCGATACTACTTGCTTTTCCTGCAATTAAAAACGAACCAAACACATACGACAGTTTCTCCATCCCTTTCTCTGTTTCCAAAGTTACGACTGGAAGTTCTGTATACTTTTGAAATATCGGCAGTGACGCTTTATACGTTTGGTGTGCATTTTGAATCATAATATTTTCGTCCTTATCACGAATGGTAATCGTGTCTCCCTCTCTACCAAATGAAGGTTTTCGAACGAAAGAACCTTTTCCTAAAAATAAATCTGGTTCTAAATATGTAGGTAACATATATTCTTTAATCCACTGTCGTTCCTCATTTGTATAAAAGACCTCTTCTTCTGCTAATCCCCAAATAAGACATTGAACTGATTTAGGCTGAAGTAAAAATGCTGACAAAGGATTTATAATAAAAAGCTTTCCGGCTTTTACGAGTTGTAACAACTCCACACCTACCAAATCCCCTGTTTCAGGATCTTGATCCTCAATTAAATCTTCTATCGGATATGTTTGACGATATAAAACATCAATTTGCACTCCATCCCTATCCACTAAAGAATCTTTTGTAATTCTAAGTTCTGACATTGGCACGACTTTATTTTCAACACGGCATAACTGACTTAAATACATAGTCGTATTCCAATCCTCAATATGCTCATGATGCGCTGTAAAAACAACATTTGGGTTGTCTATTCCCTTTGTCGCTTCCATTACAGCTTTTGTAACACCAGAGGATAGCAATCGCTCTTGGCCTAAGTTTGGATCATCATAACCTAGCTTTTTACAAACTTCCCCATTCATTTGAAAGCATTCCATAATAAAGGTAGGTGTATCACTATTAAACTCAAGCATTTTAATTTGGTTATCGCCTGTTAAAACGAAATCAAATCGTGAAATAACAGATTCAGGATATAATCCTTTCATTCTAATGAACGATAAGCTTGCGGGGGGAAATCCAAGTTCAAGAAGCTGTTCGTCACTTAAATTACGCAAAAGTCTAGCAGTCTTAAAAAATATTTTCCCCATTCGTTCAGTTGCAACTTGTAATTGTTTCATAGTCTCATTTGTTATAGGAAAAACATGAAACAAACTATACTCACATTCATATAAATCCGACCAGAAATCCTGATATTTTGAATAAAACTCTTTTCGATCCCTTATGTATTGCGACATATGTTAGCCCCCAAATCCTCCCTTTGAACCGCTTCCAATTCCACCTTTAAATTCCGCAGACGATTGATAAGATTTAAACGCCGATGAATTTTTGAAAGTGGATTTATTTTGATAGTATCTCCCGCCATAGAAATAATGCCCACGATATCCTGAACTACTATCATCACACTGCCATACCCCAAGTTCATCATCCCAATCCCAATCTGCACAACTTTTATCATTCGGTTTTGGGGGAAGATCTTGTGCGCAGCCAAATAAGGTGCCAGTCATTAAAGACGTTACGACACCACCTACTAACCATTTCGTTTTTGTCACCTTCGCACTCCCCTTTTTAAATTCTATTCCTATTATATAGGATGGCATGATAAAGTAGAAGAAAAAGGAAGAAGAGTGATGAAATGCGCTTAGAATACCGACTTAATGATGAAACGAAAGGGTATCCAGCTTTATGGAACTATGCAAATATTTCTAATTCTGAAACCATTGCACGCATGACTTGTGAATATTTTATAAAAGATAAAAATACATATGTTGTCACTGCAACCTCAGTAGATCCAGACGGAACAGCAGTTATATATATTCAACAAGAAACTTTCTCTAACGATCCTTCAGATCCTACTTACTTCCACATCGGTTTTGAAATTAGAGAGCTAAAGGATACAAGTTCAAACTTGATTGAAAGTAAAGATGTATGGAACTATGAAGAAATCTTGCCATATCTGCATTCAGATATTATATATATTCAACAAGACGGCATGCATATGGAATTTACTTTAGATTCAAGAGAAATTGATGAAGACAGAAAATGCTATATTTATTACGGAAACTTCACAGGTGAATCAAGATAACATGGATATATGTATACAACAAAAAAACCTTACGTATAAAACGTAAGGTTTTTATATAGCCCCACATATGCCGTTCTCTCTAGATGTCCATAAACCTGCTCTCACAGGTGGATGCTCTCACAAATGTTTGTAACTTCCTTCTTAAAAAGATGGCATGTTAGCTACATTTAAATATTGAACTTCCATATTAAACTTATTGGTTTAAGACATGCATAAGCTACGTACACCGTAGGAATTTTATATAATGTTAGTTGAAATAAGACCCCCGCACGTGCCGCTCCTCGTAAATGTCCAAAAACCCGCTACTCGCAGGTGGATGCCCTCACAGTTACCGTACATCTTCCTCCACAAGGAAGGCTTGATGATGGTCACTAAATATTGAGCTTCCGTATAACTAACATCGGTTTTAGACATAAATAAGTTACGTACACCGCAGGATGTATTATTTACTTGTCGTTATATTATCACATTGTTTCCAATGTGTAAAATACAAAGTTTTTCGAGCAATCTCTTGCTTGTGACCTTATTTTAATACAAATTATTTTTGCATGCAAGTGATTAATCTTCTTCTTTTGCAATTTGATTTTCTGGATAAGAAATCCAATCACTCCAGCTACCTGCATACAATTTAACATTTTGGAATCCAGCTAATTTCAATGCAACGATATTTGGACATGCTGTAACGCCAGAACCACAATATACAATTGTTTCCTTATCTTTCGAAAGGTTTTGGAATCGTTCTTGTTGCTGAGCTTCATTCTTAAATTGTCCTGATTGCAGCATTCCATCCTTCCAAAAATAATTTACTGCTGTTGGAATGTGTCCTGCTTTCGGATCAACAAGTTCCTCTACACCAGCATAACGTTTTGGCTCTCTAGAATCAATTAACGTAACATCTGCACCTGCATAGATATTCTCTCTCACCGTTTCCATCGTTACAAGCATATGATTTTGTACATTTGCTTTGAATGCTTTTCGTTTAGCAACAGAAATTTCTGTTGTTACCGGTAGTCCATTCTCTTTCCATGCTGGAAATCCACCATCTAATATATATACTTTCTCATGTCCTACATAGTTTAATAACCACCAAAGACGAGAAGCATTTGCACCCGCTTCACTGTCATATGCAATCACTGTCGTATGTTCATCAATACCAGCTCGCGACAGCTTGTCTGCAAACTCCTCAATATTTGGTAACGGGTGGCGACCACCATGTTCTGTTATAGGACTTGATAAATCTACATTCAAATCAAAATATAATGCATGAGGAATATGTTCCTCCTCATACTTTTCTCTACCCCAATTAGGATTCGCTAAATCAAAACGACAATCGATTATACGGACGTTCTCATCTTCTATATGCTCACGTAACCATTCGACTGTAACTAACATCTTTAACGACCTTCTTTCTCTTTCAAACGACTTACATACTCCATAACCATTTCTTTTGTAACATATTTACGCTCTAGTGTAACACCATTTTTTGCAAGAGCATTAATTTGCTTCGTTACAACATTAATGACATCAACCGAAAATTCTTTCCCATTTGACGCAAGAGATACGGCTGCTTCAATAGCTGCTTCACGCTGCGCATCTAATTGTAAACATGCTTTTACACTTTCATTTTGTTTACGAGAATGTGCTGTAATTGCTTTATGTACTTCCATCTTCTCTTCCCCCTAAATAAGTTATACGTTCTAATTCAATTCCATTGCAAGCCGAATCATATCACGGCATACAATCCCATTTTCAATAATCTCTTCTTCATAATGCTTCGAAAAGTAATCAAAATCAATAGAAAAAATACGAAATCCACATTTTTGATAGAAAGCAAGTTGTGAAACACTTGAATTGCCTGTACCAACTTCAAGTTTTGACATACCATATCCTTTAGCAGTTTCTATAGCATGACTTAATAACTTCTTTCCAATCCCTTTTCCTTGCAAATGCTCTACAACCGCAATATTCATAATTTCCATCGTCTTCGGCCTTGTTTCCAAAATCACATATACACCGATTACATTATCTTCTTGCTTAGCTACGTATGTTACCCCTCTTTGTACATATGTAGCTACTTGCTGTTCACTCGGATCAGCAAGTAGTAATAAAGACTTCGGTATAGCTTCTTTTGAAATACGTTCTATTACAACAGTCATAAAAAATTCCCCCTTCTCTATTGTTCTAAACCCTCCTTGTCTACCATAAGTAATAGAAAGGAGGGATTCACCATGGACAACAATGAGAAAAAATGCAACGTCATCTCTATTGATGGAAAGAAGAAGAAGAGCGACACGTATTCCCATCCAAAATTAGTAGTCGAAAACAAAACATATGAATTTTCTTCATTCGTCTTATGCGGTGAAACACCAGACGGCAGACGACTCGTTCTTACTCATATGATTTCTACCGATGAATTTGCTGGATTTGTCAAATCTTTAGATACGGTATTACAAAAGAAAATCGAACGAATCTTTTTCTCATAACGACTACATCACATACATTTCTTTTTCAATCTCTACTAATTGCTTTTGCAATTGTTCTTTACTTTGTTCATATAGTGATACATCAATCGTTTCAGCCAATGCAAATAATACACTTTCATAATAATTCATCACATCTTGCTGCATCACTTTTTGGAATAAGTTCCATTTCAAATCCCACTCTTGCTTATAATGATGAACAAATAAATCTTTTTCATCAGCTACATAGTTTGATACGAGAGGTTCTAATACAGATTTAGCGTCTTCTTGCATAAAGGCTTTGTCATTCTTTTCAAAAAAGCTTTTCTCATTTTTAAAGTGTGCCAATGCTTTTTTGAAATCTTTTATTTCAACTGAAGGGAACGGTTCTTTATGTGTAATATCTTTATATTCATATTCCACTGTTCCATTCATAGAAATTGATTCATTTTCTACTTTACAGTTCACCACAATTTCATTCTTTGCACGCTTCATCGCTTCATCTATCCATCTTTCAAGGCGTAATGATGTCGCACGCATTTCTTGTAATAAATCATGCTGAATAAATGCTACTAATTCCATAACACACTGCTGCAACTGCACTTTCACATTTCCATCCGTTCGAAGCGATGCTGGATTAATAAATTCAGTAAACACATCGTTATAACGTAGGAATAGACGTTGTTGCACGTAATAAAGCAATTCTTTCACTTCATTTCGCATCGCCTGTTCTTCAGCAAGCACACTATATGATGAAATAATATGAAGTAGTTGATCACGCTCTGCTTCATATTTTTTCGTTTGCTTCTCTTTCTCTTCATTCCCCTGCTTTGCACCATTTATCATATTTACTAACAACTGATCTGCCCCTTGCAATGCACCATATAAAGCATGAACAGATACGAGCATTAAATCTCTCATCATAAAGGATGTAAATGATTCCTCGAACTTAGCAATCCCAGAGTTTTGTAAAATACCGTACTTCTCTTTCTCAATATTTTTTCCTTGTTTCTCTTCAAGCGCACATAAACTTGAAATTGCAAATAAACGTGGATTTCTAATACCGTATTGTAGTAGCTGGTCTGCGATATAACCTTTTACCATTTCAAGTTCTTCTTCAGACTCTGCTAAATCGGCCGCATTAATTAAGAAGAACATTTTATCAAGAGCAAAAGTATCCTTTACACGACCAAGCTGAATTAAAAATTCACGGTCAGCACGAGAGAACACGTGATTATAATACGTGACAAACAAAATAGCATCTGCGTTTTTAATATACTGGAACGCAACGTCTGTATGGCGGGCGTTAATAGAATCCGCTCCAGGTGTATCTACAAGCGCTACTCCTTGCCTTGTTAATGTACAATCATAATAAAGCTCCATGTACTCAACAAAACAAGATTTTTCTTCATTCGCTACATAATCAGAAAACTCTTCTAATGTAACTTGTACTTTCTCGCCTAAATGTGCAGAAACTGTATCATACCCTTTTTGTACTGCTCGTAAAAAGCTAAATGTTGTTTTTTGCTTCCCAGTTGGTGAAGGGTATTTCATAACTTTATCAATCTGTGCTAACGCTTCATCTAACGTAGTAATCTCATAATGAAACAGCTTATAAACAGCTTTCATATCTTCTAATAAGGCTTGCTTTGATTTAAATTGAACCATTACTGTTCCGTGTGGTTTTTCCTCTGTAACTGGCAAAATTTGATTAATCGTTGCCGTCGTCGGATTTGGTGACACTGGAAGTACTTTCTCACCAAGCAATGCATTGGCAAATGATGATTTCCCAGCACTAAAAGCTCCAAATAATGCTACTGTAAATTGTTTCGTTTCCACACGGCGCCTTTTTTCTATTACCTCTTGCTGTACATGTTTTAGCACTGGCAATGGCTCTAATATCGTTTCAGCTTTCTTCACCTTCTCTAATATACGCTGAATATTTAAAGCTGCCGTTCCTTTTATCTCTTCCTCACGAGCCGCTACGTTATCATTTACAATTTCCTGCTCTTGTAGTGTGAATTTCTCACTAACAATTTGTTTTTTGCTTTGCAATATCTCTTCTATTTGCAACCCTTCTGGTGTAGCAACACGATCATGCCAAACATTTTGTAAATAGCCTTCATATGCCTCCAAATTGTTACTGTATTGCAATTTCGTTTCTTTCGCCGTTTGCAACATCGTATATGTTTCAATCTCTTCTTCAATACGATCAACTGCTTCTTTTACCTTTTGCTTTAAAACGACTGCACTTTTATCAAAAATTTGCTGTGCTTTTGTAAAATAACGTTTCTTTAATTCATTCGCTACATCCGCTGTATAAAGAAGTAAGTAATCACCTGTGAAACCTGCACCTTGTTTAATTACTTCTGCCAACATTTCTGGTCCAAAAGCAATTTCTAAATCATATATGTCTTTCCCAATCTCTTCTGTAAACACCCCTTCTTCTTTTAAGAAGGCAACAATAAATTCTTTCACATGAAAATCAAGTTGCGTTTCGACAGTCTTTTGCAAAGCAGCATAAAAAGCATCTAAACGTCTCTGTTTTTCTTGCTCAGTCTTTCCTTTCGCAAATAGCAAACCAACTTTAAATTTTGTTAATTTCGTTTCTAAGTACGCATTTGCCAATTCTCTCATTTCAAATGGCATTAAATACGCGTTATCTAATATAGCTTGTAAGCCTTTTATAAATTCATTTCTCATTTGAGACTCTTTATTAGCCTCGCGATGTTTCATTTCCGTTAGCTCTTCTTTCTTTTCAACTATTTCTGAAATGGAAAGCGGTGATGCTAACTCTTCCTCATATTTCAAAAGAGCTTTTTCATTTTCAGAAAGAATAAACGAGAAATGTTCCCTCATTAAATATTCTGTTTCTCGCTCCATTCCATCTCTTACATACTGCTCTTTTTCTTTCATAATAGAAGTAATTAACGTTTCTAGGTTTTCAATTTCATTATGTGGATGGTTCATCATTCGTAATGATGTATAATAAACTCCATCTACTTCAATATCCCAGTTAGAGAATGATTGTTTTACACTATCTCTATAATCCGCAAACGATAATTCATTTTCTTTATGTTTATCTATTTGATTTACAACGAGATAAACCGTTTTATTACGTTGTTTCAATTCTTTAACAAATTGTAAATTCACTTCCGATTGGACGTGATTATAATCCATCATATAAAAAATTACGTCTGCTAGATGCAGCGTTGATTCTGTTGCTAGTTGATGGGCATCATCTGTTGAATCAATCCCTGGTGTATCAACTAACATAACACCTTCTGGAATTGGCGCATCATTTCGATAAATATGAACACCAATTACCTCATCGCCATCTTTACAAATTTGTTTTAATTCTTCTGCTGAATATGCACCGTCATATTCGTACTGCTCTCCAGATTTAATCGTTACAACAACACGATCAGACCCCTTTTCAATTTTAACGACGTTAGCGCTTGTCGGAATTGGACTTGTCGGTAACAACTGCGCTTTATATAGATGATTCATCATCGTTGATTTCCCTGCTGAGAAGTGACCGCAGAATGCTATCATAAGCTGCTCTCGTTTATATTTTTGAATTACTTCAAACAACTTTAAGCTATTCTCTGCATCGCCGTGTTTTTGCCACTCTTCATAAAAACAAACAAGTTTTTTCATACCGTTTGTCTGTACTATGTTTGTCATCCCCTTGTTCCCCTTTATCCAAGATGTATATACTTTTCCCCGCTATTTGCGAGCACATAATCAACAGGAGATACATCCCTCATTGATTACCGTTTCACTTTACTATCATACTAAATTTTCAGCATATTCTCATTAAAAATAAAAAATCC
This sequence comes from Bacillus sp. FDAARGOS_527, assembly GCF_003812125.1. NCBI lineage: Bacteria > Bacillati > Bacillota > Bacilli > Caryophanales > Bacillaceae > Bacillus > Bacillus sp. FDAARGOS_527. Next base: position 829,940 of record NZ_CP033795.1, on the reverse strand, counting down.
CTTTCATTCTTTTTACAAATGAAAGGGATTTTATGTAATATCACTCATTTTGCCGTTCCTACTCCATTTAAAACATACTTTGCAATAACTGCATATACAGCGACTGTACCTGCTACTAATGCATATACCATACTCGTGCACCAACCTTTTTTGATAATGATTATCACTTTTGAATACATTTTATCATTAAAGAGAATCATTATCAACACTTTTCATAAAGAAAGCCCCTTATAAGAAGGAGCTTTACTGCCTGTTTTGAAGAAGATTAAAACTTGTTGTGCACTCTTATTATATCTCATCTTACATAACTTAATAGTTAAAAAAAATGGAAATCCACCCTATACCCCCCATCTTACATTTTGTATAATAAAAGGGAATTACTTAACAAGGAGGAAAATAATGACACAAAATATTTCACAAGGCGAGAGGATACACTCGATCGATATTATTAGAGGAATAGCTGTACTTGGTATTTTTCTTGTGAACTGGCCTGTTATCGCCGGGATTGACTCACGTGATATTACAGGAGTTTACGAGGGGCTAGATAGCTATATCCGTCTATTTTACGATATGTTTATTCAAACAAAGTTTTATACTATCTTTTCGTTTTTATTCGGCCTAGGATTTTACATTTTTATGACTCGTGCTGAAGCGAAAACAGATCGACCAAAAACTTTATTTGTTCGTCGCTTACTTATTTTATTATTATTTGGTTTCTTACATTACGTTCTTTTATGGGACGGAGACATTTTACATACTTATGCAATTACCGGGTTTTTCTTATTTTTATTTTACAAAAGAAAGCCACGTACTATTTTAATATGGTCAATTGTACTATTAAGTTTCATGCAATTGTTCACATTATTAGGTTCTCTTGTCATGTTAATCGTGCCAGTAGAGGAGTTAGGCCTTTCCACAGCAATTATGCCGTTAGAAAACTGGGGCTTACAAATCACAGACCGATTCTATTCTTTCTACTCTGAAGCAATAAGTAATAGTCTTATTATGCTTCCTGAAACACTAGGATTGTTTTTACTCGGATTATATGCCGGTAAAAAAGATATTTTCCGCCGTGCGAAAGAATTAGATCCAAAACTAAAGAAATGGCAAATTATTATGTTTGTTTTAACATTACCGATGTGGTTTATTATGGTTTACTACTTTATGAACAATCAACTATACACACCATTTTCACTTATGGGTATTACGATGATAAGCGGAAAGACATTATTCATATTCTACATTTTCACGCTCATGCGTTTATTACAAAAAGAAAAATGGCAAAAGATATTACGTCCGTTCCAGTACGTTGGTCGAATGGCATTAACAAATTATATCTCGCATACAATTGTTACGTTGCTTGTATTCGGAATATTGTTCAAAAATGATTATCTTGCTCCATTATGGGTAGGACCACTATTTTGCATCGGTTTCTACACGCTGCAAATCTTTATTAGCCGCTGGTGGCTGTCACGTTACCAATACGGACCACTTGAGTATATATGGCGCCTTGGTACGTACGGAAAGATGATGCCACTTAAAAAGAAAAGCAAGGTCTCATAGTGAGACCTTGCTTTTTTATGCTTCTCTTACCGCACTTTGTATCGGAACTGGTTCATCCTTTACTTTCACTTTACGCTGCGGCACCATATTAAATACGATATTTAAAAGGACTGCTGACGCACTTCCTAGTACGATTCCGTTATCTGTTAAAATACGAATGCTTTCTGGAAGTTGTGAGAATAATGTAGGAACGACAGTAACTCCTAGTCCGATCCCAACAGAACATGCAACGATTAATAAATTTTCTTGTCTTCCAAAATCAACGCTACTTAACATTTTAATACCATATGCCATTACCATACCGAACATCGCTAACATCGCACCGCCAAGTACTGATTTCGGAATGATTGTTGTAATAGCTGCGATTTTTGGAATGAATCCAAGAACGATTAACATACCACCACACGTGTAAATAATCACGCGATTTCTTACTCCAGTTAATTGAACAAGCCCTACGTTTTGTGAGTATGTTGTATACGGAAAGGCGTTGAAAATACCACCTAACACCATCGCTAATCCTTCTGCACGATACCCTTTTGTTAATTCTTTTTCACCAATCTTTTTATTGCAAATATCAGATAATGCAAAGTAAACACCTGTCGCTTCTACAATCCCTACGCAAGCAACGAGAATCATCGTAATAATTGGCGTTAATTCAAACGTTGGTGTACCGAAATAAAATGGCTGAATACCATGGAACCAATCCGCTTCTCCAACCGCTTGCAAGCTTACTTTCCCCATAAATGCTGCAACGATTGTACCGAACAATAGACCTAGTAAAATAGAGATTGAACGAATAAATCCGTCAAAGAAACGATACATAATGATAATAAATAGTAACACACCAAATGCTAATGCTAAATTTTCAAGACTACCGAAATCCTTACTTCCTACTCCTCCAGCCATATCATTAATTGCTGCTGGAACAAGTGTAACTCCAATTACGGTAACGACAGATCCTGTTACAACAGGTGGAAACAGCTTTACAAGCTTTCCAAATAATTTCGCAAAAATAACAACGAATAACCCCGCAGCAATAATTGCTCCATAAATAGAGGATACGCCGTATTGTTTTCCGATTGCAATCATCGGCCCAACGGCTGTAAATGTACAACCTAGTACAACTGGGAGTCCAATACCGAAAAAGCGATTTGATAATGCTTGTAAAATTGTCGCAACGCCGCACATTAATAAATCAATTGAGACTAAATATGTTAACTCTTTTTGATTTAAACCAAGTCCGCCGCCCACAATAAGCGGAACGATAATTGCGCCAGCATACATAGCAAGCATATGCTGCATACCAAGCGATGCGATTTTAAATGGATGTTGCTTCATCGTTTATTTCACCTCCGCAGTTTCTTGCTGTACAAATGTAACTGCGTTATTATCAAGTGATGCAATTTCTGCTAGTGACTCAACACGAATTCCTTGTTCACGAAGCTTCTTTCCTCCATCTTGAAATGCTTTTTCAATAACAATACCAATTCCTGCAATACTTGCTCCAGCTTGCTCTACTAGGCTCATTAAACCTAAAGCAGCCTGACCGTTTGCTAAAAAGTCATCAATAATTAAAACGCGATCACTTTCATCAATATGATTTCGAGATAACGAAATTTCATTGGTTTCTTGTTTTGTAAATGAATATACGTTTGCAACATACATATTATCTTGTAACGTTAACGATTTACGCTTTCTAGCAAAGATTACTTTTACACCAAGCTCTAATGCAGCCATCACTGCTGGTGCAATACCTGAAGATTCAATCGTCACGATTTTTGTAATGTTCTCTTCTTTAAAACGTTTAGCAAATTCTTTTCCGATTTCTTGCATAAGTACTGGATCAATTTGGTGATTTAAAAATGCATCTACCTTTAATACATCACCAGATAAAACCTTTCCTTCGTTCAAAATCTTTTCTTGTAATACTTTCATGTTTGTTCCCCCTCTTATGCAATAAAAAAACTCCAAAAGCCGCCACCACTCGTTACAAGTGAGAGACGCGCTTTTGGAGTTTCGCAAAAAAGAATGCTAAACAAGCAAATATATTCGTCCTCACTCATAGTCAAAGTATTTACGGTACTTCGGTAGAAACTTGCAGGCCATATCCCCGCGATTATATGAGTGTAGCTAACTATTTATTTTATAGAAGGATTATAACGCACTTTTTATACTTTGAAAAGCTTTTATTCATAAAACACGTACAAATTTTATAAAAACATCATTTTCGTTCGAGTTTTGTAAACTCTTTCATTCCCAATTATAACTTCGTTAAAATGATTGGTCCATCTTCTGTAATCGCAATTGTATGCTCATATTGAGCTGATAATTTCCCGTCCATCGTTCTCGCGGTCCATCCATTTAAATCTACTTTCGAATATCGCATACCTACATTGACAATTGGCTCAATTGTAATTACCATTCCTTCTTGTAACTCAGGCCCTTGTCCTTGCTTCCCAAAATGAAAAATTGCTGGTTCTTCATGAATTTCTTTACCGATTCCATGTCCCGTAAAGTCTCTTGCGACAGAAAAACCTTCAGCAGCTACATAACTTTCAATCGCATAACCAATATCTCCTACATGATTACCGATTATCGCCTGCTCAATGCCTTTATACAAAGCATTCTCAGCTACTAGTAATAACTTTTCTGCTTCATCAGAAACTTTTCCAATTCTATACGTCCAAGCAGAATCTGAAAGACCACCATTTAAGTTTACTACCATGTCAATTGTTACAATATCACCCTCAGTCAAAGGAACATCGGCCGGAAATGCATGACACATTTCATCGTTTACAGATGCACATATCGCATATGGATATCCGTTGTACCCTTTCTGCTCAGACGTTGCACCATGTTTTTCTAAATACGCTTCAACAAACGTATTAATTTCTTTTGTTGTAATACCTGGTTTCATTATCTTCGCAATTTCTCTGTGACATGAAGCAAGTAATTTTCCAGATTCATGCATTAAATCTATTTCATTTTTCGTTTTAATTGTAATCATGCTGTCTCTCCTTACTAAACTTGCTATTTACCATTAAACTTCAATCATACACATCCTCTTCCAAAATTACAAAACTTCCAATTACAAATAGTAAGATTTATTTCTGCATAAAAAAACAGAAGGAGATTCTTCTGTTTTTTTAATCATTTTTACATATATAATTCATTTTCAAAAATTCAAAATAACTACCATTCGTCTTCTGTATAAACGTCCCAACTGCTTCAAACCCTGCCCTTTTATACACTTTAATCGCTCTTTTATTAAATGTAGCTACTGATAGTGTTATATACTTGCATCCATATTTTTCTTTACTAAAAGCTAGTATAGCATTTATGAACTGTAAACCAAATCCATTCCCAGTTATATTAGGTCTCATTCCAAGACCTATATCAACCGTTCCATCATTTATTTTACAAACAGTAAAATAACCAATGAGAGTGCCATTTTCCTTCACAGAAAATGTATAATCCCCTCTACTCTCATCTTGTAAAAATTCGGCTAAATCTTCTTCATCTGCCTCTATATCGTAAAAGGAATATTTCCCTTCATAATGCCAGTTGTATGCAATTTCTTCTGCTTCTTCTTGCGTCATTACTGTATAAGTATACTCCATTTTTCTATCCCCTTAAAAAAAGAGCTGCAAGTAAGCAGCCCTTTTTTATAACTCGTAAATCTCTCTATACTTCGCTTCTAAATAATCTGCTAAGTAATTTGCATTCAATCCTTCACCTGTTACATCTTCTAAAATTTCAAGTGGCTTTTTCGTTTTACCGTATTGGTGAATGTTTTCTGTTAACCATTCACGAATTGGTGTTACGTTTCCTTGTTCTAATAATGCATCAAAATTCGGAATGTCTTTTACCATTCTTTGCTTAAATTGCGCTGCATACATATAACCAAGCGCATAAGATGGGAAGTATCCAAATGAACCACCAGCCCAGTGAACATCTTGTAATACGCCTTGTGCATCGTTAGCCGGACGAATTCCTAAATATGCTTCCATTTTATCGTTCCAAGCCGCTGGTAAATCCTTCACTTGTAATGTGCCATCAAATAACTCTTTCTCAAGTTCATAACGAACCATAACGTGAAGCGGGTATGTAAGCTCATCTGCTTCTATGCGAATAAATGAAGGCTTCGATTCATTTATTGCATCATAAAACTCATCTACTGATATATCATTGAATTGACCATCGCTATACTCTTTTAATAAATCATAATTTTTCTTCCAGAATGATTTATTACGACCGATAAAGTTCTCAAAGAATAATGATTGTGACTCATGAATACCCATAGATGTTCCACTACATAGCGGTGTACCTTCAAATTTCTCTGCAATATTTTGTTCATATACAGCATGACCACATTCATGAATTGTGCCAAACACAGCCATACGGAAATCTTTTTCGTCATAGCGTGTCGTAATACGAACATCCCCTCTATTTAATGTGATCTCGAATGGATGTACCGTTTCATCAAGACGACCTGCTTCAAAGTCATAATTTAATTGCTTTAATAGCTCTAATGTAAAGTTTTTTTGTTTTTCTTTTGAAAAATGTTCTGATAAAGCACTTGTCTTTAATCTCTTTTGCGAATCCGATATTTCTTTTACGAGCGGTACGATACGCTCACGAAGTTGACCAAATACGTGGTCTAACACTTCTACTGTAATGCCCGGCTCATACATATCTAATAATGTATTATATTTATATGTTTCATAACCCCAATATGTAATAAATTTCTTTTTAAATTCAACGATTTGTTCTAAATACGGACGGAACATTTCGAAATCAGATTTTTCGCGAGCTTCTTCCCACACACTTTCTGCTTTCGCTTCTAATTTCACATACGCTTCATATTCCGCTTGTGGAATTTTCTTATTTCTATCATATTCTTTACGGCACTCTTCCACCATTTTCTTCGTCGTTTCAGAAAGCTTGTCTTCACGTATTAAATCTTCAAGCTCTGTTAAATAATTTCCCATTTCATCTGAAGTCGACATAGCAAACACTTCTGATGAAAGCATGCCAATTACTTCTGAACGCTGGTCTACACCTTTTTTAGGCGCACCTGTTCTTAAGTCCCAAAACATTAAGCTTAACGCTTCTCCGTAATTTTGTATCTTCTTCACATATGTTAAAAATTGTTTTTCTACTTCATATGTAGCTACTGTCATTATATAAAAACCTCCTTTTTCTACCTCAAACTTAATTCGACATGAAAATCTAAATTCCTTTTATAATAAAAAAAAAAGCTTGGCAAGCGCCAAGCTTTCTCCTTATAATTCTTTACCTTCTACTGGTAGTACGTTTTTCACTGCTTTTACCACTTTCTCATCTTCTGTATCAGATAAGAAGATTGATATAGCACCTTTATCTTCGCTCGTACGAATTAAACGGCCAATCCCTTGACGAAGACGTAAAATCATATATGGTACATCTACATCCCAGAATGGATCATTTACGTGCTTACGCTTCGCTTCAAACACAGGATCGTTTGGAGGGAATGGTAATGACCAAATAATAACATGTGATAATGATGAACCAGGAATATCTAAACCTTCCCATAAATGAACGGCACAAAGTACAGTCTCTTCTTCATTTTGGAAACGAGAAACAAGCTGACTAATTTCTTGGTCCCCTTCATATAGGAACGGAACTGACATTTGTTCTTTACTTACATATTCTTTAAACGCTGCAAGTTCTTGCGTTGTACGGAATAATACAAGTGTACGTCCATTTGTTTTTTGTATATTTTCAAGTGTATATTGACACTTTCTTTCCCATTCATTTTCTTTCGTATGAGATAGTAAGTTTACTGCCATTTGCTCTTCGTAATCAAACGGGGAGGCAACTGAGAATGATAAGTAATCTTTTACCCCTAAGCTATTTGCTGTAAATGCGAATGAATCGTTGTTAGATAATGTAGCAGAAGAGAAAATATACGGGATTTTCTTCGAGAATACTTTCTCTTGTAATACTTCTTCAACTGCACGCGGCATAATTACTAACGTGAAAGCTCCATCACCTTCTTCACCCCATGTAATTACATTTTTCTCGTGCATAAACAGACGAAGTGAATGCTCTAATACATCTAAATGTTCATCAACAATATTTAAATCATACGTGTTTACTGTATGCATTTCACTTTCAAATACTAATGCATCACCGACTTCACCAATTTTCGCATAAAGTCGCTTCGCTTCAGCCGTTACTTTTTCTGTCACAGTAATTTCTAAACGATCAGAACCAGCAATTTCTTTTTTATTCTCTTGTAACACATCAAAGAATCGCTCTGTTTGCCAAATTGTTTCTTCTACTAAATGCGCAAACTCCTCGCGAATATCATTTTGTAATAATCTCGTTAAAAGTTGCTCCATCATCGTTTGCTTTAAACGATATGTTAAAGCTTTTTGAGCTGCATATTCTACAAGATGTCCTTCATCAAATACAACACAACTACTTTCTGGTAATAATGGAATTTGTCCTTCACGCTTACGAGCATCGTACGTCCAAATATGATCCATATAGAAATCTTGAGAACAAATAATTAAATCTGCTGCTTTACGATAATGTTCACGTGATAGAGTTTGCCCGCAACGATGTCGCGAATCACAAGTGAAGCAATCTTGGAAGTAATCCCAATTTACTTTTGACCATTCCTCGTCATTTAAAAGCGGAAATTCTTTTCGGTCACCATAGTGAGTAAAGTTTTGCATCGTACCATGGTCAAATACAAACTGCGGTAATTCGTAGTACACATCTTCAATTACTTCTGGAGCTCGTCCACTCATAACATCTTCAAGTTTACGTAAACATAAATAATTATCCATTGATTTCGCAAGTCTTACATCTACCGATAAGCCTAATGCCTCAGATAATTTAGCAATGTCCCCTTCTTCTTTCACAAGCTGCTCAATTAACGTTTCATCTGCACAAGCGATAATCGCTGGCTTTCCAGTATAACGTGCATAACAAATTGCATATAGAAGATATACAATTGTTTTCCCGGTTCCTACACCAGCTTCTGCGAACATAACTTTCTTTTCTTGAAAAGCACGCTCTAATTGAAACGCCATAAAAATTTGTTCATCACGTTCTTCAAAGCCTTTTTCCGGAAGGATGTCGTAAAACACATCTCCAATCCACTCATTCAACTTATCATAAAAATTGTCTTGTTTCCCTACTTCAAATGGTAATCTCTTCTCAGTAAACATCCTTAGCCTCCAACCAAAAAGTTTTTCTATAAAAGATATAGCAACTGCTACTCATATGTGTGCAGCCACTTTCCCCTGTTGCAATACATAGAAATACACGAAAAAAAATTTTCCTTTCGAAAAAGGAAAATTTTCTTCTATATTAATGACTTTAAATACCGTTTATCAATCGCTGTTTCATGTGAAAGAGCTGACAAATATTCTTCTTGTGCTTTTTGTATTTCATCTACAATCGCACCTTGGCTATCCACTTCTTTTCCGAGCTCATCATACGTACGGTGAATAGCTTTTTGAATCATTGATAATTGGAAACTATCCATATCAGTTCCTCCTTTACGCATTACATAATAGCCAGTATATGCGCGCTGGAGGAGTTTTATACTATGAATTACGAGGTGGACGTTTTCCGAAGTACTGGTAGTAATCTGTACGGATAAATCCGTTAAACAGTTTACGTTTCTTCGATGCATCTTTTCCGTAGCACTTCTCAAATGCTTCGTAACTTGTTAATACATATGCCGACCATGTGTCTAATGGACGGAATACTTGTCCCATTTCTTTATATAGTTGTTCAACAAGTGCTTTTTCACTTAAACGTTCTCCGTATGGAGGATTCGTTACAACATAGCCATAATCCTCTTTTGTTGTGAAATCTTTTACTTGCATTTGTTTAAATGTAATTAAATCGCCTAAACCGACTTCTTCTGCATTATCTTGAGCAACACGGATCATACGATGATCAATATCTGATCCAATGATTTGCAATGGTTGATCATAGTTCGCTAAATCTTCTGCTTCTTGACGAGCCTCACGCCAGTTTTGTTTACCAACCCAGCCCCACTCATCCGATGCAAAACCACGGTTAAGACCTGGTGCGATATTTTGTCCAATTAATGCTGCTTCAATCGGAATTGTACCCGATCCACAGAAAGGATCCACGAAAGGACGATCTGGCTTCCAGTTTGTTAATTTAATTAAAGACGCAGCTAATGTTTCTTTTAAAGGAGCTTCCCCTTGATCCACACGATATCCACGTTTATGAAGTCCAACACCACTCGCATCGATTGTTAATGTTGCGATATCTTTTAACATTGCAATCTCAATACGGAATAACGGGCCATCTTCTTCAAACCAAGTTGTACGTTTATATGTTGTTTTTAATTTTTCAACGACAGCCTTTTTAACGATACGCTGGCAATCCGAAACACTGAATAACTCAGATTTTAAAGATTTACCGATAACAGGGAACTCACCGTTCTCTGGAATATAATCTCCCCAGTTTAATGCTTTTGTTTTCTCAAACAGCTCATCAAATGTTGTCGCTTTAAATTCGCCAACTTTAATTTTCACACGGTCCGCAGTACGTAACCATAAATTCGTGCGACAAATCGCCTTTTCATCTGCTTCAAATGTTACTTTGCTGTTTTCTACTTGGCATTCATAACCTAGATCACGAACTTCTCGGGCAACTAAAGCTTCAATACCCATTGCCGCTGTTGCGATTAAAGTAACTTTTCCCATTTGCATTCACCTCTTATGTATATTCAAACAATAATTAATAGCTATTTCTCCTATTAATTATTACATTTTACGAAGAATTTTCTCATTAACCATTTTAACTCATCATTTATAACTTCATACAAATAAAAAGCCCTCCTCTAACAAAGGAGAGCTGAGTTATTTCATAGTTGGTTCATAACGTTCTGTAAGCCATGTTCTGTTCCTTTGTACTGCAAACGGCCCACGCCTCGTACTCCGGTGGCAATCATCTATCTACAGGTTATACAACCTGTCCTTTCCCATCGTTCATTTCCTTGGAAAAGATTCCCCTACCATTATTTGGGTTTCTCGCTCGTGGGGTTTACCTCGTTCCACTCCTATCATTTCTTCAAGGACTTCGTCACTGTGGCACTTTAAAGGTAGTCAAACCATATCCGAAAGGACTTAGGTTTTTTCCCTGCCGTTAAACCAGCCTTACAGCCAGAATACCCTAGCTTATGAATTGGCTAGGCACGAACACTACAGCCATCTCAGGCCGTGCGAGCATGGACTTTCCTCTACAACGTTGGCGTTGCAGCGATTACCCAAACGTTATGACATCCATTAGTATAGTGGAAACAAAAAGATTTTGCAATGTTTTTTTCTATGTAAAATGCTGTAACCTTTTTATCACCAGAAATTATTCGTATAACTTACTTCCAAATACAGCTTTTTCTAAATTCGATAAACGTTTTAAAATGTCCGTATTCGTGTTGTTATATACTGGTTGTGCAACTGGTGTTTGTACAACTGGTTGTTGTGGAACTTGCGTTGCTGCTAGCTTTTGCTCTTCTAATTCACGCTTTAAACGAGCATTTTGTTGCTTTAATTGTTCAAATTCCTTGTGAAAAGCTTCATAATCTTTAATGATCATATCAAGAAACTTGTCTACTTCTTCTTGTTGATAACCTCTCATACCTGTTTTAAATTCTTTTTCTAAAATATCTTTTGCCGTTAATTTAATTTTATCCGAAATCATTTTCTTCACCTCAAATTTTTGCCAAAACTTTCATTAACTAAATTTTTTCAGAAACAATGCTTTTTGTCAATCATATATACGAGTACTATATTACATATTACTCAGCATTATTCCACTGTTCCTCTTCTATTATATCTTGTAAATCGGAAAAAAGAATGAAATAACTGTGATAATTTTCTATTTCTCCTTTTTTCTTTGCCGCTTCTACAATATATTTAGGACTCCCTGGTTTTTCTTCATCATATACAGCTAAAAGTGCATCACTTTTTTCAATAAAAAATTGATTTTTTAATTTAAATTGCTCTGGGCTTTCGTACTTTCGTTTTGTGATACTATCAACATGGTCTGCTTGAGAGAGAATAAATTCGTAATATTCACGGTTATCTTCCTTCCAACCTTCTTCTTGTTCTAAAAATGGAGTAAATACCGCTAATTTTAAATCTGGATATTCTACTTGTATTTCAAAAACAACTTCAGCAGCCCATAATTCTACACCTAACTGGCCACTTATTATAACCCACTCTAACCCATCTTCTACAAAAGCAGTTAATTTACGACGCAGCGCCTTTTTTATACATTCTACTCCTGGATGATCATTTTTAAATATTCCAAGTTCAAATGGCTTATAGCCTGTTACTGCAATAACTTTCATATCAACACTCCAATTACAAAAAAAGAACTAGCATTTCGCTAGTTCTAACATATCATTTACTTTTTAAATATTCCACCAACGTTTGGTCCAATATTCGGACCTACTGGTGATACATTGTTTGGTAAAAACGGAGATACATTTGGTCCTGGTCCAAACGGTGATACATTCGGTCCTGGTCCGAATGGGGATATTTGATGACCGTGGTGGTGATGATGACCATGGCCACATGGTCCACATCCGCCGAATCCTGGGTCGATTGGGTCCACAACATTTACATTTGAATTTGTTTGCGGGAAGAAGTTTTGGTTTTTAATTTGTTGATGATGTACATGTGTTGTATGCGTCGGGAAAATGTGTGGCACCACCGTTGTTGAAAAAGAATGTGTTACGCATTGTTTCGTCGGATGAATGACAGGAGCAGTTGTACAAATAGGTCCTGTAGGCTTATGCCCTCCAAAGCAAGGATGACAATGATGCATAGTTTTTCTCTCCTCTCTCATAAAAAAAATCTGATTACACTTTACAGTATGAGAAAAGAGGGTAAGCCGCTTGTTATATATACCCATTTATTCTAAGGAAATTTGTCTAGTCTTTGATTTTCTATCCAATGCTTTTTATAGACAAACCTTCGACATTACTTACCAAAAAAGCCTCCCACTTGCTTTACAATACCTGTCACTTGATTCATCGCATTCATCATTTGTCCAGCTGTATTCATCATTTTATTTACATCATAGTTACCATCTGAATTTTTAAATTGGGAAACAAAACTAGAAAATTGGCTTGGTTGCTGCTGTTGCTTTTGTTTATTTTGTGTCGGATACGGTTGTTTTGGTGGATAAAACATCGCTTGTTGATTGCCATAGGGAGATGGTGGTGGCATATAATATTGTGAATTTATATAAGGTTGCGGTTGTTGGTTCATATACGGTTGTTGCGGTTGTTGGTTCATATACGGTTGCTGCGGTTGTTGGTTCATATACGGTTGCTGCGGTTGATTCATAAACGATACTTCAAATGGCTGGTAATAATTTTGATTTCCATAATGAGGCTCGAAAGGATACATATTATAACGTAAATATGTATCCGTATTATATTGGTACATATTTTGCTGTGCATATGGATTAGATTGCTGATATACGTTAGATTGTTGAAACATGCATTCTCTCCTCCTTCACATAAGTTTCTACATATATAATATGTACTTGTAAAATAATTTGTGTGACGGAGTATCTGTCTATTTTTGTCGGAAGTTTAAATTTTTAAAAAATTATAAAAGAAAACCCTTCCATGCTATGATAAAAAAGAAGAAGATTCTCATGGGGGAGGAATCAACATGGTATTAGGGGATTTAAAACAAGCGTTTTCTCAAAAAAAGGGGTATTACACAGAGAATGTAAATGAATTGTTAGACTTTGCGAGACATTGGTATCTCGAAGGGAAAATATGTATTTCAGATTACCGAACAGTAATAAAAGAACTAGAAATAAACGGGGCAACAAAACCTACAACAGTGACAGAAGCATAAAAAAACAAGAGGGTTTCCCCTCTTGTTACTTACATTGCTCAATTATATTTTGCAAAGTATACGAAATGGCTTGATGCGTTTCAAAGAATCGCTTACCTTTACCTTTATTTACAAAGCATTGCAACACATTTGTTTGTAAATTATCGTACACTTGATCAATTTGCTGTACATGTATATACTTCGGTTTTTCTTCCTTAATCCATTCATAAGCTAATTCTTTCCACACTTTTAATTCCTCATCTACCATATCTACAAACGGTTTCATATCCTTGTAAAAATCGTATTCAATCATTTCTCTTTTTTTCACATTTGCTTCATTATTATGTTGCATAAGTTTTTCCGAAGACTGTATTAATGCTTCATACTTCATTTTATTCCCACCTTATTATGCACTCACTACGACGTTTTGAAATGCCTTCACCCAATTCCCTTTTTCTTCGTGATGCACTAATTTATTTTCCATATGCTCAATATGCATTTCTGTTATTTCTATCTTGTTGCATATTTTTTCACTCTTATCCTTTAATGCATGATTCATTCTAATCCCTATATTCATTTCCAGCAAATCGAGAGAACTTAACATTTGATCCATTGTTTTCATTACATCTTCCTTCTGAACCATCGCCATATACAAAACGCCTCCTTCTTTGCTTTTCCTTTGTCATGTAATTTCGCCGAATGATTCTTCACTCCTGCCCACATGACAAAACTAGTTGTTATTCGTCAAAGAAATCATTTTGTATGTCATTTATAGAAATGGTAACAATACAAAAAGGAGGTGCATGAAAATGGCAAAGAACAAAAACGAAAAAAAGAAAAAACAAAATAAACAAAATAAACCCGAAACTGGCAATCCAAAATTAGATGGTCCAAACTTCCCTGCTACATAAAGTGAAACTTCTTTAATCTCTTATATTCATTACGTTTTGAGATTAAATGTTTACCACGCATAGTAGGGTTACTTCACATTAAGAAGTCCCGTCTTCATTTATGAAGACGGGACTTCTTTTTTATTATATCACGAACTCATCCATCCTTTTAACAAAACGATTTACGGTGGAAGCAATATAGATTTGCTCCCTCTTTCTTTTATACCATTCTGTTATATCAACTTCACCCGTATACTCTTCTCGTAAAAATAGTTCATTTATTTCCGTATCTCTACAAAACCAATCTCTCATACTTATTTCATCATGTGCAACAGCAGGATAAACTTCTCTAAGAGCTGGTGTACAAGATTTTCTAGCTTCACTTACATAACATTCATAATCTGCTCTTGATCCTGTGTGTATCGTTTGCGATGCAAATCTATGGAATAAACTTTTGTAATTCGGATGGAACAGTAACGCTGCTAATTTCTTTCCTAGTTCTATACGCTTCTGTAACGTTTCAAATTGATAAACTGAAAAACCATACACCTTCCCTTCAACGGTTGGGAATATAACGGCACTAATATGGAGCATTTCTTGTAATTTAAAAAGGGCTGTATGGAATACATGTTTTTTAAAGTATGCATTCTCAATAACTGGTTTTTGAATTTTATTTTGTTCATTTATAATAAGCGCTGTCATAAGTCTATTTATATCTTTTTTCTCCCAAAAATATATCCATTCTTTTTCCATAAAAATGGATACGTTAAAATATTGTAACAAATGGAATAGTGGGATCTGCCTCCTCTTACTTTCTTCGTATAACAACAGCTGAGGAAATGCATCTAAAAAAATAATCCAATTCGCTTCTTCATAAGTCAAAAACAAATGTTTTTTTACTGTTTGAGGTAAAACAGTAGCATAATACCTCCCTTGTAAATCAGTCATATTCCACCCCGCATTTCTCGAGACCATACTCGCTAAAAAAGCCCACCTAATTTCACTATTTCTTACATAATATTCTTGATAACACTGCGTTCGAGAAATGTTGTCCATATTAGCTATTTCTATTTCCCTCTTCATGTTGTAAACCATTGTTTTTTCTTTCTCTGTACAGACCGTATTTTTACGATATTGTTTAATTTTTTCATAATCATTCCATGTAAACATGAATAAGTCATCATACCTTTCTGCAAAAAGGTCACATCTTTTTTCATTTTTTGTTATAATCACCTTTGTAAGTAATTCTTAGCAAGTTGGGAGTGGACACACTATGACCATTCGTTACCCAAATGGAAAACGGTACAATCAAGCTTCACAACCTCATAAAACACCAATTAAAAAACATACTTATAGTAACAGAGGTATGTCCCTTGAAGAGGAATTGAATGAAACGAATGAATATTACTTAACCCATAATATTGCATGCGTACATAAAAAACCTACACCTCTTCAAATTGTAAAAGTAGATTACCCCGCTCGAAGTGCTGCAGTGGTAAAAGAAGCGTATTTTAAACAACCTTCTACAACAGATTACAACGGTGTATATAAAGGGAAATACATCGATTTTGAAGCGAAAGAAACAAAAAATAAAACGAGTTTTCCACTTCAAAACTTCCACCTTCATCAAATTGAGCATATGAAGCAAGTAATCGCTCATAATGGAATTGCATTTGTTATTATTAAATTTACACTTTTTGATGAACTTTATTTATTAGATGCAAAACATATTATTGCATTTTGGAATCGTCAAAATACAGGTGGAAGAAAATCGATTACGAAAGAAGAAATAGAAGAGCATGGATCTTTATTATCATGCGGTTATCACCCTCGGATTGATTATATCCGTGTACTAGACACGGTTTATTTTTCGTGATAGAGTCATCACTAAGGCTCTTTTTTCGACTTTTGGGGAGAGAATGAAAGGTAGGAGAAAGTATAATGTCAGATAATTATCGTTCTCGTACAGAACGAAATCATGTAAAAAATCAAAAGCAAGAAACAAATACAGAGAAAAAACCAAAGAAAAAAGGCTCCTTTTTTAAAAAATTCCTTATAGGTTGTCTACTTCTTGGTATCGTTGGTCTTGTAGCTGGCGTTTCCGCTTTCTTTGTTATGGTGAAGGATGCTCCAAAATTAGACAAATCAAAACTCGTCAATCCTTTATCAACAAAGTTTCTTGATAAAGATGGGAACTTTTTCTATGAATACGGTGCTGAAAAACGAACCCACGTTACGTATGATCAAATTCCAAAAGTAGTTGAAAATGCATTCCTTGCAACTGAGGACTCACGTTTCTATGATCATAATGGTATTGATTTTAAACGAACTACAAAAGCAGTTATGGAAAATGTCACTGGAGGTTTCGGATCTCAAGGTGGTAGTACGATTACACAACAAGTAGTCAAAAACTATTTTCTAACGATGGACAAAACTGCAAAGAGGAAAGTACAAGAATGGTACCTATCTTACAAATTAGAGCAACAATACTCTAAACATGAGATTTTAGAAATGTACTTAAATAAGATTAATTTAGGTAACCGTTCATATGGTATTGCGACAGCAGCGCAAAAATATTATGGAAAAGATTTAAAAGACTTACAGTTACATGAAGCTGCTATGCTCGCTGGTTTACCCCAAGGTCCAAACATTTATGATCCAACCAAAAAGGAAAATGTTGAACGAGCAACAAATCGTCGTAATGTCGTATTGTCATTAATGAATCGACATGGTTATATAACAAAAGAAGAAATGAATAATGCAGTTAAGATTCCAGTAACAGAGGGTCTTCAACCGTCTTCAGAAATAACTGAGATGAAGTATCAAGCATTTTTAGATGCGGTTGTAAAAGAAGTTGAAAAAGAATATCCTGATGTAAATATTGGTTCAGATGGTTTAACGATTCATACAACACTTGATCAAGATGCGCAAGATTATGCTGAAAAAATTATGGATGGCAATCTTATTAAGTATCCGAATGATCAATTCCAAGGGTCGTTCGTATTTATGGATACACAGTCTGGTGAAGTTCGAGCAATTGGAGCTGGGCGTAAAGGAAGTAAGTCTACTTTCAAAGGTCATAATATGGCTACCGATTTAAAACGCCAAGTCGGTTCAACAATGAAACCAATTTTTGACTACGGCCCAGCAATTGAAAATTTACAATGGTCTACATACCATCAATTAAATGACTCAGAGTATACGTATTCCAATGGTAAAAAGATACGAAATGCAACAAATAGTTACAAAGGTGACGTTTCACTACGTGAAGCTTTGAAAAAGTCATTAAACATCCCAGCTTTAAAAACAGCCCAAGCTGTTGGTCTTCCTAAGTCACAAGCGTTTGCTGAAGGTTTAGGTATGACATTTAAAGACGGCAAAACATTTGAATCAACAGCAATTGGTAGTAACGATAGTTCACCATTACAAGTAGCAGGTGCATATGCAGCCTTTGGTAATGGTGGGAACTACAATAAACCGCACTTCGTAAAAGAAGTTACCTTCCCAGATGGGAAAAAGAAAAGTTTTAAACCGAAAGAACAACGTGCGATGCAAGACTACACAGCTTACATGGTGACTGACGTTCTTCGTGACGTCGTAAAACCTGGTTCTGGCGGTACTGGTCCAACAGCATACGTTTCAGGTGTTGATGTTGCCGGTAAAACAGGAACACAAAACTTTGATGCAGACGTTATAAAAGAATATGGTATTCCAGCTGATGCAAACAGAGATAGCTGGTTCGCTGGATATACACCGCAATATACAATGGCAGTATGGACTGGGTACGAAAAAAATGGCCCAGAAAACTACATTAGTGATCGTTATACTAGAATTGCACAGCAAATGTTCCAAGTAATGATGAGTAAATTCGCTACAGATAAAACTCGTTTCGAACGCCCTTCTTCTGTACAAGAATTAAATGGTGAATTGTATGTAAAAGGCGCTAAAAAGGATGCAGTGAAACAAATTAAAGTAGATGCACCTAGTGGTCTTAATGTCACTTTCGATGGCGCTAGCACAGTTACACTAAACTGGTCTGGACCAGCAGAAGTTGATGCGTATGCCGCAAGCTATAAAGCGACTGACGGTTCAAGCGGTAGTTTATCAATAAAAGGTACGACAGCTACTCTTGGTGGTATTAAACCAGGTGTTACTTATAGCTTCTCTGTAGTAGCGAAAAAAGGTACTGGAACAAGCCCGGCCGTTGGTGCATCCTTCACTGCGCCTGGAGGAACTCCAGACGCGAAGAAAGCTGAAGATGAGGCTGCTAAGAAGAAGGCTGAAGAAGAAGTTAAGAAAAAAGCCGATGAGGAAGCTCAGAAAAAGGCTAATGAAGATAAACTAAAACAAGAAGAAGCTAAGAAAAAAGCTGAAGAAGAAACTAAGAAACAACAAGAGCAGCAGCTTAAACAGCAAGAAGAAGCTCAAAAGAAAGCTGAAGAGGAAGCTAGAAAAAAAGCTGAAGAAGAAGCTAAGAAACAACAAGAACAACAACGTAAACAGCAAGAAGAGGCTCAAAAGAAAGCTGAAGAGGAAGCTAGAAAAAAAGCTGAAGAAGAAGCTAAGAAACAACAAGAACAACAACAAAATACCGGCGAAGATACACCTCACGCAGACGGAAATGTTGTTACAACAGAGTCTTAATACAAAAAAAGAAGTCCTTTCTCTTAACGAGAATAGGACTTCTTTTTTGTTATCATTTTCTTTACATATAGCTTTTCTATTTCAATATACAACTGCGCTAACTGAATATAAGAATGATAATTATTCGGTTTCTTTATAATGAACGAATATCGCTCTATAAAATTAACTGGTTGTACTTCCAACTTACTCGTGTAATCTGCCATTTTGTTCAAACAATGAACAGGTTGCTCGTTTAGCCAATATACAATTGATAATAAATGTGCTGCAAAAAGAATCATCGGACCTTCAGCTTCTTGTTTCTTTCTGTTTCGAAATAAAGTAGCAATGTCCTCATGCTTATTTTTCCATACATTCAATAGTACCGGAATACTGTTTTCAATTTCATTCCACGGCTCATATTGTCTTTCCATATCATATATAAAATAAGTCTTTTGTATTGTTTCTTCAAATGACTGTTCTGTATAATACGCAATCGAATTTATACTTTCTTTAAAAAATGGTAAGCACCGAAATTCTCTCGGTATTTCTATCACTCGCTCCATCCTTTATTTCCCCTTCATTCGCTTCTTTCCTTCTCGGCATACTTCTAGTAAAGGGCACTCTTCACATTGTGGTCGCTGCGCTTTACAGTGATAACGTCCAAAGAAAATCATACGGTGATGTGTAACGCTCCATTCATCCATCGGAATTTTCTTCATTAATGTCTTTTCTACTTCTAACACCGAATCTTTCCATCTACAAATCGCTAACCGTTTACTCACTCTCTCTACATGCGTATCAACAGCAATTGCCGGAATACCAAACGCTACCGAAACAACTACGTTTGCTGTTTTCCGACCTACACCTGGTAACTTCGTAAGCTCATCTCGATCTTTCGGCACTTCCCCATTGTAATCATCTAATAACATTCTGCACAATTTTTGAATGTTTTTTGCTTTATTTCTATACAAACCAATAGAACGTATATCTTGTTGTAATTCTTCTAGCGAAACACTTAAATAATCTTCTGGTGTTTTATATTTTTGAAATAAATTTTTCGTCACTTTATTTACAAGTGCATCTGTACATTGTGCAGATAATGCTACCGCGATTACTAGTTCAAATGGATTATCATGAATTAATTCACAATGTGCTTCTGGGTACATATCCGCCATTGTGTCTAAACAATAGCGAATTTGCGTTTTATTTAACATATACTTCCTCCTACATTACTGCTCCAACCAATTATAAAAAGGCACTTTTCCAGTAAATTTCGTCTCTTGTTTTGTCGTTTGCTGCGTTCGTTGTTGATTTGCTCTAAATTTCCGTCCTTGGTTTTGGGCTTGATCTACTGTTTTAATACCATTCTTTTTCCATTCAAATAAAATACGATCAATATATCGGAAATTAAGCTTACCACTCATTACAGCTTCCCTGAGGGCCGCTTGAATTAAATTCGGATGATGTTGATCTTGATCTTCCCACATTCCCAACGTTTCACATTCAAATGGAGAAAGTGGTCTTCCAAATTCTTTTTCAAATACTGTATATAAATTTACTTGCAATTGCTTTATTTCTTTTTGTTCTTCCTCTATTGATTCATTCATTAAGAAATGCAATATTTTTTCCCATAGCGGTTGTAAAGAATAACTTTCACACATCATCGCTTCTGATTTTTGTCCACCTTCTAGTGATAAAAAACCTTTTTGAATCAATGCCTGAATTACTTCCATACATTTCATTTCGGTAATCGTCATCCGTTCTGAAATCTCTGACGGAGTCGGAAACGAATTGCCCGATTCTAAAAATGTATGTACATGAAGTACAACCATAAATTCCGTTTCATTTAACCCTAATTTTTTATAATGCATCATAAGTAATTTTGGAATTGCAATGCTTCCCTGCTCAAACCACTGTAACATCATTTTCTTTTTCATCACCAAACACCTCGCTCTCTAGTATAACACACCTTTCGCCATTTCTTTTTGCCACAATTCGTCAAAAAAACCTCCCTATTATGTAGGAAGGTTTTTGTATTACATTAATAAAATATACAATTAAGCTTGCACTTTACTTTTCATAAACGTGTGAATACGTTCTAATGCTTTCTCCACTTGTTCAAGAGATGTCGCATATGATAAACGAACGTTATTTGGAGCACCAAATCCTGTACCTGGTACAAGAGCTACTTTTTCCTCTTCTAATAGAGCTTTTGCCCAATCATCAACAGTTTCGTATCCTGATAAAGCTACTGCTTCTTTTACATTAGGGAATAAGTAAAATGCACCTTGTGGTTTAATGCAAGTAAAGCCAGGGATTTGAATTAATTTATCATAAATAATGTTTAATCTCTCTTCAAATGCTTGACGCATTGTTTCTACAGGTTCTTGTGAGCCTGCATATGCCGCGATTGCGCCGTATTGAGCGATTGAAGTAGGGTTTGACGTACTATGACTCGCTAAGTTCGTCATCGCTTTAATAAGCTGCTTATTTCCTGCTGCATATCCAATACGCCATCCTGTCATAGAATGAGATTTAGATACACCATTAATAATAAGTGTTTGTTCTTTTAATGCATTAGAAAGCTGGGCAACCGAAGTATATTCTGCTCCACCATAAATTAATTTCTCATAAATTTCATCTGAAACGATTAAAATATTGTGTTCTAAACATACTTCTCCAAGCTGTTGTAATTCTTCTTTGCTGTAAATCATTCCTGTTGGATTGCTCGGTGAATTAATAATAACTGCTTTCGTTTTCTCTGTAATTGCCTCACGCAGCTGCTTCGCTGTAATTTTGTATTCATTATCTTCAAGGCCTTCTACATAAACTGGCTTACCACCAGCAAGCTTTACTTGTTCCGGATAACTTACCCAGTATGGCGTAGGGATGATAACTTCATCACCTTCATCAAGTAGCACTTGGAATAATGTATATAATGCATGCTTTGCGCCGTTACATACAATAATTTCAGACGGATCATACGCAATTCCTTGATCGCGAGTAAACTTCTTCACAATTTCTTGTTTTAACGCTTGTAACCCACCTGTTGGTGTATATTTCGTATGTCCTTCTAACATCGCTTTATGTGCAGCATCCATAATATGTTCTGGCGTATTAAAGTCAGGTTCTCCTGCCCCTAATCCAATTACATCATGACCTTCTGCTTTTAATGCTTGTGCCTTTGCTGTAATTTCTAAAGTTGCAGATGGTGTTAAAGCAGCTACTCGCTTTGCTAATTTCATTTGTAGTTCCCCCTACATCTATTTTTCAATGCTGTATCGTCGTAAAAACTGCCCATCTTTAAATGCAAGATAGTAATAACTATAACGATTTTCATCATCAATATATGTAACTTCCCATAATGGTATATTGTTTTCAAAGCCTAATTTTATTTTTAAAATTTCTTTAGGCTTACTTTTGTGCTCTTTACTGTCATCTCCGACTTGTTCAATCGTTCTTTGTAAAGCCTCTTTTTCAGAAATACCTTCACTCTTTTTCCTTACTATAGTTTCCCCTTTTTTCTCAGGCACCCAAACGATAAGTTGTTCTCCTTTTTCATCTGTACCTTGTACGACAGTATATGAAGATTCTCCGTTATAATAATCCACAGATTTTACTTTTACAAGCTTTGCTTTTTCTTTTGCAATTTCTACAGATTTTGCCTCTTTAGGGATTTTCTTTTCCATTGCTTTATTATAAACATACGCCCCATATATTCCGCTAGCAACGATTACGATAACGATTGCAAAGATCCACTTTTTCATTGTATCACTACGTTCTGTAAATCGTAAATACAGCTGTTTCTTTATCTTTTTCGTCTAATGCTAATCCGAACATGAGGTCCTGCTCTTTTAACGTACGATTCAAACTATCAACGATTTTATACAAGTCAGACGAATATTTAATACGCGTCGTTGATAGGACTTCGATTTTCTTATCCATGAAAAAACTCCTCCGTTACACAAAAATTTCTAATTATAGAAGAACGCAATGCGGTTACAATAAGAGTACATTCTTTACAACCCCTGCTTCATCACCCATCTATTATAGCAGGACATGTACAGCAAAAAAAGGTTTCAAGTCGAAAACCGATACATTTTGTATACAAGAAGTAAGAAAAATAAAATTCCTCCTACCCACATTTTTTACGCCTGAAGTTTACATGCACTTCAGGCGTATTTTTCCTTCCAATTTTATTCAATTGACCGTTCCTTTAATTGTTCTAACAATTCTTCTAGAGGGCCTTCATAAAGCGGAACAGTTGGAATTGATTGTAAAAAACGTTTTCCATAGGAAGCGCTTGTCAAACGACGATCTAGTACAAACACCGTTCCGGTATCTGTACTTGTTCTAATAAGACGACCAAATCCTTGTTTGAAACGCAGTATTGCTTGCGGGAGTGCTAACTTAGCGAATACGTCCTCTCCTTGATTTTTTAACCACTCTCCTTTTGCTTCCATCATCGGTTGATGAGGAGGCGTAAAGGGAAGGCGGACAATAACAAGACAACTAAGGGCATCTCCAGGTATATCTATCCCTTCCCAAAAACTACTTGTTCCTAATAAAATTGATTTATCGAACTCTTGAAACTTACGAATGAGACGACTTCTGCTCTTATTATTCACACTTTGCGTTAATAATAAATAGCCTTCTAATTCCTCATCATTTTTCAAATTCGTATACGCTTCTTTCAACATTTCATACGAAGTGAACAAAACAAGCATTCTACCTTCTGTAGCTTTCGCTATTTTTGCAATATGAGCCGACACAGATTCAATATATTCTTCATTACTTGCTTGCTTAATAAAGGGCACATCCGTTGAAACCATTAATTTCATCTGTTCTTCAAAATGGAATGGTGATGGGACCTGTAATGTATTTGGAGCAAAATCATGTAAGCCTAGCTCTTCTTTTATATAGTCAAATGAATCGTTTACTGTTAGCGTTGCTGATGTGAAAATAACACTCTTTTTCTCTGTTAAAAATTCATCAGCAAATCTTTCACCAATATGAACAGGTTGCCCATATAAAACAGTTGAATGAATGGTTCCCTTCGTTTCAGTTTCCATCCATGTCACATATGAATTTTTTTCTAAAATGAGTACTTGTAAAGATTGCGCCATCTTTCTCAACAACTCAATTAAATGCATAAATTCACCTGTAACAACATGCATTTCCCATTCTAATTTACTTTGCAATATATCAACTTGCTTCTCAAGTGTAGAGAGTAATTTTCTTACATCATATACAAAGCGATTTGTTAACTCGGTAATACTATCCCATAACTTACCTTTCTCTACTTCCGTGTTATATCGATAAATGAGTGGCATATTGCTGATCCCTTGTTCCTGCTTTGTTTGTTTAAAGATGAATGCACGTAACATTTGGAATAGCTCATCCGCATCAAATTTCAATTCCTTCAAACTATGACTTACCATGCGGAAAGTAGAACGGGAGGCTTGCTCTGATTTTTTCATCATTTTATATACTTTAGAAAGTACATCATCTGTTTCTAGCGTACCAAGACGAGATAAAACTAGCTGGAAATACATACAGGAGAACTGTTCACCTAATGTTCTACTCGCTGCTTCCTCGATATGATGAGCCTCATCAAAAATAATATGTTCACATGAAGCAAACAGTGGTTCTTCACTTGAAAAATCTTGAAATAATAACGCATGATTTGTAATAACGATATCTGCAAATAATGCTCTATTCTTTGCTCGTTGATAAAAACAACGACTAAACCAGTTGCTTTGCATCCCACCCGGACTATGTACATCACTACAAATCCGGTTCCAAAGTAACTTTCCGCCCTCAGGAATATTTAATTCATCACGATCGCCCGTTTCCGTTTGCAATAACCACACTAAAATTTTTGCCTTCGTGAGCGCCATATCATAATTCTTCTCTTCTTCTTGCAAAGCATATTCAAATTTATGTAAACAAAGATAATGCTTTCTTCCTTTCAGAAGAGCTACTTCAAATGAAAATGGCATTATTTTCTGTAATAATGGAATTTCTTTTTCTAGTATTTGTTGCTGCAGTTGTACAGTTTGGGTACTTATGATGACAGGTTCTTCTTTTTTCTTTGCAAAATAAATACTTGGAAGCAAATATGCAAGAGTCTTTCCTGTTCCTGTTCCTGCTTCAATTAGTGAAAACCTAGAATCTCTTAGCGCTGTATATATTTCCTTCATCATACTCTGTTGGCTTTCTCTTTTTTCAAACTTTGGCATATTCGACTCAAGTTTATCAATTGTCTTATGCAAGAAAGCATCAAATTTAAATGCACATGTTTCACTTAAGTTTAAAGAATAATTCCGTTTTCGAAGGGCAATATTTCGATACACTTCATATCCCTCTGCTCCTTTTTTACCATGCATCATTTTCTTTAAAATATTTTCAGAAAGCACATCCGCTATATCACTTTGAAACACATCACTCAATTCATAAAGCGATTGCAAGGTGACAAGGGGTAACTTCTCAATTTCATTTAAAAATTGTAAAAACAATTCCGCTGTTGCAAGAGCATCACTATCCGCACGATGCGGTTGATCATGCTCTAATTCGTGTTGTTTAGCTAAATCACGTAATTTATAACTATCAGCCGTTGGCAAAAGAATTTGCGCCAACTCAACTGTATCAACTTTTGGACAATGTATTTCTGTATATCCAGCCTGCCTTAATTCTTCCGTTAAAAAATTCCAATCAAAGTGAACGTTATGTGCAACGAAAGCTGCACCTTGTAATAGCTCAACAACCATTGGGGCTACATCTTCAAATAACGGGGCTTGCTTAACCATACTCTCATCAATCCCTGTTAACTCTGTAATAAATGGTGGAATCTCTCTCTTCGGATTAATAAAAGATGAAAAAATCTCTAATATCTCTCCATCTTCCACTACAACAGCTGCAATTTGGGTAATTTTATCTTTCCCATCCTTCCAGGAGTTCCCTGTCGTCTCTAAATCCACAACGACATAACGCTTACTCATATATGTAACACCTCAATTTCTTACCTATCAAACAGAAAATTATATAATGTTACTATACCACGTTTTATCTCATCTTAATGAAAAGATGCACAAAAAAGGCTATCTCCATAATAGAGATAACCTTCTTACTTATAATATCGTACCCGCTTTTTCAGCACCTAACATTTCAATAATTTGATTATCATCGTCTAATACTGCAATTTTCGGCTCTTGTTTATGAATATTTTCTTCTGCCACTAAACCGTAGCAAATAATAATAACTTTATCTCCTGGCTGTACAAGCCTTGCAGCTGCACCATTCAAACAAACAACACCGCTACCACGTTCTCCTTTAATAACATATGTCTCTAAGCGAGCACCATTATTATTATTTACAATTTGGACTTTTTCGTTTTCTACAATATTTACTGCATCCATTAAATCTTCATCAATTGTAATACTACCTACATAATTTAAATTTGCTTCTGTTACTGTTGCGCGATGTAGCTTCGCTCTCATCATTGTGCGAAACATAGATGCTCCCCCTTATTTAACCGTTAATGTTATATTGTCAATTAATCGTACATTGTCAAATTTAACTGCAATTGCTAAAATGATTCGTCCTTCAATTTTATCCACTACTTGTAGTGAAGGATACGCATATAAATCAGCATAATCTACAGTGCCTTTCGTATACGTCTCAATATACTCTTTCACAAGAGTTGTAATGATTTCTGCATTACGTTCTCCTGTCTCAATTCTTTCTTTCGCTATACATAGACTGCGGTATAAATGAAGAGCCTCTTCACGCTCTTCTGGTGATAAATACACGTTACGAGAACTTTTGGCTAATCCATCTTCTTCCCTTACAATATCCACCGGTACGATTGTAACCGGAATATTAAAATCAGCGACAAATCCTTCAATGACAGCAACTTGCTGTGCATCTTTCATACCGAAATAAGCACGTGTTGGCAATGTAATATTAAATAGTTTCATTAGTACAATCGCAACACCAGCGAAATGACCAGGTCTTTGTTTTCCGCATAACACATCGGTACGCTTCACAACTTCTACTGTTGTCGTTTGTTCTGCTGGATACATTTCTTCTACGCTCGGATAAAATAAATAATCTACACTGTTTTCTTTTGCTACATTTTCATCTCTATCAATATCACGAGGGTATCGATCTAAATCTTCATTTGGTCCAAACTGTAGCGGATTAACAAACACGCTTAAAACTACAATTTCATTTTCTTCTCTTGCCTTACGTAATAAAGTCGCATGACCTTCATGTAAATAACCCATCGTTGGGACAAAACCGATACTTTTTCCACTTGCACGTAGTTCGTTTGTAATTTGCTGCATCTCTTGCACTGTATTTATGATTTTCATTATTGTTTTCCTCCGTATAACGCTAAACATTCTTCCTCTTTCATTGTGAATGAATGTTTTTCTTCCGGAAATTGACCTGTCTTTACTTCAGTTACGTATTGTGAAATCCCTCGCACAATCTCCTCTTGAACAGACGTATATTGCTTAACAAATTTCGGAACACGATTTACGCCATATGAGATAAGATCATGATAAACGAGTACTTGCCCATCCACTTTTTGTCCTGCTCCAATTCCAATCGTTGGAATTGTTAGTTGCTTCGAAATAAATTTTGCTAGCTGCATTGGCACACATTCTAATACAAGTGCTATCGCACCAGCTTCCTCACATCTCTTCGCATCTTCTATTAATTTTTTTGCACTTTCAGCATCTTTTCCTTGTACTTTATAGCCACCTAACACTCCTACAGATTGAGGAGTTAAGCCTAAGTGTGCCACGACAGGAATTCCCGCACTCGTCAAGTAATGAATAGTTGATATCACTTCTCCTGCACCTTCTACCTTCAGTGCATGAGCACCACTCTCTTGAACGATGCGGCGTGCATTCACCATCGTATCTTGAGGCGACACATGATACGACATAAATGGCATATCAGTTACAATAAACGTCTCTTTCGCTCCTCGGCGTACAGCTTTCGTATGATGAATCATATCCTCTACTGTTACAGGTACTGTTGAATCATAGCCGAGCACAACCATCCCAAGGGAATCTCCAACTAAAATCATATCAACTTCCGCTTCTTCTGCTAACTTAGCAGATGGATAATCATACGCCGTTAGCATTGTAATCGGCTCACCTTGCTCTTTCATTTTCAAAAAATCTGTTTTTGTTTTCAAAAACTACTCCTCCTTTATACAGGAGAGAGGAGATGGCCGAAATCATATAAAAAACCCCTCTGGCCATAAAAGGGCAGAAGGGTTGTGTATTAGTCGGCATTATTCATCCCTCTGTCCCAGTCCGTTATTGGATCAAGGCAGAATCCAAGTTATTATTTTTCGTATTGCTTCGAATCATGGTGCAGTTCGCTCTGATACTGCCCACATTCGAACTAATTATAGCAAACTCCAAAAAGGAATTACTACATTTTTTTGAAAAAATAATTTTTATTCTTATTACGGTATGTGAAATTTATAAGTGAACGATTCAATCATAGAAAGATAAACTTTTTAAATACATGGTATAACTCATAAAATAATGATGCAGGTTAATTGAGGAGATATACTTACAAAAGGAGAATTGCGAATGTCTATAAACAAATGGTTATTTCGATTCATCGGTTTTCTTGTGATGCTTGTGGTAATAACAACTTTAAATTCCCTCAATGTATTTGCCTCAGTTAACGACTTGGCACAACCTATTGCGTCAGCGAAAGTGATTGAAGTTGAGCTAAACGATGATTACTTTAATCCAAACGTCATCACGATTCCAATTAACGAATCAACAACATTACTGTTGAAAAATAAAGGTAAGAGTGAGCATACCTTTACAATCAAAAAACTCGGTATTGATGTCGTCGTCGAGTCAGGAAAAGAAAAAAACATTACCGTGAAACCTAACAGTGCCGGTACATATGAATTAATATGTCGATACCATCTCCTCAAAGGAATGGAAGGTAAAGTAATCGTAAAATAAGAAGCAAACTCAACTGGACGATCTTTTAAAATAAAACTTAAATATTAAAAGATTTTATTAATATGGAAATAAAAAAGAAGTTCCAAAAGAGGAACTTCTTTTACTTAATTTCGATATCCGCAGAATGAATATGATGTACTTTTCCTTCATGGTCTTCTAGGAGCAATACACCATCCTCTGTAATTCCTTTTGCTATCCCTGTAATTGTCTCTCTCATCGTTCGAGCGTTAATTTCTTTCCCGATGCTTACAGCGTAACTTTCCCAAAGAATTTTAATGACAGAGAAACCATTTTGTAAATACTCTTCATACAATTTTTCTAGTTGTAAAAAGATTTGTTGCATAAGCTCCGCACGAACAATTGGCTTACCAGATTCAATCGCTAAAGAAGTAGCAATATGCTGAATTTCCTCATCAAAATGTTCTTGCTTTTGATTCGCATTAATACCAATACCCATAATGACAGCATTAATTTTATCAGGATCAGCTTGCATTTCTGTTAATATTCCTACAGCCTTTTTCCCTTGAATTAAAATATCATTCGGCCATTTTATTCCTACGTTTACACCTGTGAACTTTTCAATTGCTTGCGCAACGCTAACAGCGGCTAATAAAGTAAGTTGTGGTGCATGTTGAACCGGGATTGATGGACGTAAAATAATACTCATCCAAATTCCTGTTCCTTTTGGTGAATGCCATTTTCTGCTTAAACGACCTCTACCCGCTGTTTGTTCTTCTGCCACAACAATTGTTCCTTCTTCTGCACCTTCATAAGCAAGCTTTGCTGCAATATGTTGCGTCGATTCAACGGACTCTTCAAAATACACTGTTCTACCAATATGTTTCGTTTGTAACCCTAACTGTATTTCATTCGCAGTCACTTTGTCTGGCTTACTTGCAATTCGATAACCTAATCGACGCACAGCTTCAAGTTCATATCCCTCATTCCGAAGGTCCTCCATATGTTTCCACACAGCAGTTCTTGAGCAACCAAGTTTATCACTAATCGTTTGACCAGATACAAACTCGCCATCCGCTTCCGAAAAAACTTGCAATAACTGCTTTCTTATAGTAGATTGCATTCTTGCAGCCACTCCCTTATACACTCTTTCTCATTTACTACGTTTCCTTGTACAATTGCTTCTTCAATTTTTTGAATCATTTCAGCAACCCACGGACCTGGCTTTTTACTTGCCCAGTTTAACAAATCATTCCCAGTCACATTCATCTCTTGTCGATTCTTAATTGGCAATGCTTGAAACAACGTTTGTACCCGGTTAACAGCTGTATGATCATAGCTTTCAATCATCGCTTCATATACTCTTTCTGCCATTTCAGCTATATGAATTCCCGTTTTATAAAGAAAAACTGTATCCCAATCCTTCTCCTTTCTCTTACGGATTGTTAATAAAACTGCGACGATATCTTTTATTTTTTTATTCGAAAACTTCCATTGACGTAAAAAGACAGCTGGATGTTCTTCCCCGATACAATATAAGAAAAACGCCCACGCCTCAATGTCTGCTTCAAAAGAATCCCATTTATACTGCGTAGCTTTTAACAATTTCTCTTCTGACATCTGTAAATATGGTAGATGAGAAAATAGTTTCGTTTCTACTAATTCTTTGAGAGCCTTCACACAATATGTGCCAGTTAACAGTTTTTCAAACTCCACTGTAATTCTCTCAATTGCTATATGTTCCAGCAAATGTCCATATGTTTCAATTGCTTGCTTCGTTTTCGTCTCTAAAGAAAAACCTAACGTACTTACGAACCGAATACCACGCATCATTCGCAGGGCATCTTCTTGAAACCGATCCGCAGCATTTCCCACTGTCACAATTTCTCTCTTTTGAATCGCTTCCTGTCCAGCAAATAAATCAACCATTTTTCCTTCTTCTGTCATTGCAATTGCATTCATTGTGAAATCACGACGTTTTAAATCCTCTTCTAATGAACGAACAAATTGAACACTACTAGGTCTTCGAAAGTCTTCATATTCACTCTCTGTTCGAAAAGTGGTTACCTCATAAGGCTCACCATTTTCTACTACAATTACAGTTCCATGTTCAAGACCAACAGGAACATGTCTTGGAAATATAGCCATCACTTCTTCTGGTAAAGCAGATGTCGCAATATCAATATCTCCAATCGGCCTATCGATAATAAGGTCTCTTACGCTTCCACCGACAAAGTAAGCCTCATGCCCTTGTTGCTTTAAAGTCTCAATAATAGAACTAGCTTTTTTAAATCTTTCCATTTTTGTCATCCCTTAGTACATCATAGTAAATCGTTTCATATTGTGAGACGATTTTTTCAGAGCGAAACTGCTCGTAAACACTTTCTCTTGCTCGCTCTCCCATATTACGGTGAAGTTCTTCATCCTTTAATAGCTGAATGGCTTGATCTGCCACTCCTGTTGTATCGCCAACTTCACATAAATATCCTGTATCACCATGTTGAATGACTTCTGGAATACCTCCAACCCTTGTTCCGATACAAGGTACACCACACGCCATCGCTTCTAATAAAACAAGACCAAAACTCTCCTTCTCTGATAAAAGCAACATTAAATCACTCATCGCAAGTAGTTCTGCAACATTATCTTGCTTCCCTAAGAATAAGACGCGATCTTCAATATGTAAATTTTTCACCAACTGTAAAATCGTGCAAAATTCTGGTCCATCTCCAACAAGAAGCAACTTCGCATCTACTTCTGTAACAATTTTAGCAAATGCCTGCACAACATCTTGCACACGTTTCACTTTACGGAAATTTGAAATGTGAATAAGTATCTTTTCACTCTCACTTATACCGTATTCTTTCTTTAATTGGGTCATATCACGTTTGAAATATACACGTTCGTCTATAAAGTTATATACCGTTTGAATGCCTTTATTTGGTTTTACAAGCTCATGCGTTTCGTTAATTAATGAATGCGAGACAGCCGTCACAACATCAGATTGCTCAATACCAAAACGAATTAAATTATTTAGCGAAGGGTCGGATCCTAACACAGTAATATCTGTTCCATGCAAGGTTGTAACAATTTTAATACGCTCTCCAATCATTTGTTTTGCTAAATAAGCACAAATGGCATGTGGTATTGCGTAATGCACATGTAAAATGTCTAGGTTTTCTCTTTGTGCAACCTCTGCCATTTTACTCGCTAACGCTAAATCGTATGGTGGATATTGAAATACAGAGTATTGATTTACCGTCACTTCATGAAAATAAATGTTTGGATACACTTTATTTAACCGGAATGGTAAACCCGATGTAATAAAATGAATTTCATGCCCGCGTTCCGCTAATTGCTTTCCTAATTCTGTTCCAACAACTCCAGAACCACCTACAGAAGGATAACATGTAATACCTATTTTTAATTTCATTTACATCCCCCTATTAAATCAGCATGTAATAAAACCGGTTTCTTACTCATAAACCCTTCGGCATATAAGACTCCAACTTCTTTTCCAAACATTTTCTCACGAGCGACTACAGTTTCAACGTAACCTTCTGTTAACGGCGTTTTCACACCATCACTCCCTGTTGAAAACTGACTTTCATACGCTTCTAATGCTTCCACCTTTTGCGATACGTATTCACTAATATCTATACAAAAATTCGGTTTATGAAAACCATTAATCATATAATGATAAAAAGACTCCACACGATGTGGTGGAACCTCTGGCATATATTTGCGAATTCCCGCTGAAAAAATAGCTTCTTCCACAAGTTTTGCACAATTTGCATGATCTGGATGACGATCTTCATAATACGGCGCAAAAACTAGTTTTGGTTTATATGTACGAATTACCTTTACAATTTCACGTATATACTCTTCTTTCATATACAAACCACGGTCTGGCATCGCTAAATTTAGTCTCGTTTTTACTCCCATTATACGAGCTGCCGCCTTTGCTTCTTCTTTTCTTAACTCTATCGTTCCATTAGAAGAAAGATCAGCTTCCGTTAAATCACAAATACCTACTTCATACCCTTGCTTCGTATATTTAGCAATGGTACCCGCCATGCCGATTTCAACATCATCGGCATGGGCACCAAACGCTAATATATGTAATCCACTCATAATTGTTCCCCTCATTTTCTTAACTTGCGGTAATCTAAATCTCCTCGCTCTAATGCGTGCATTAACATTTCAGCACTTGCCATATTCGTTGCAAGTGGAATTGCATATACATCACATAAACGAAGCAATGCATTCACATCCGGTTCATGCGGTTGTGCTGTTAATGGATCGCGGAAGAAAATTACCATGTCTAAATCATTTTTTGCAATCATTGCACCAATTTCTTGATCGCCGCCAAGAGGACCAGATTGATATCTTGTTACAACTAAGCCGGTCGCTTCCATAATACGAAGTCCTGTCGTTCCTGTTGCAAATAATTCATGTTGTTCAAAAATTGGTTTATATGCGTATGCAAACGAAACCATGTCATTTTTCTTTTTGTCATGTGCAATTAAGGCAATTTTCATCCGTTGTCTCCCCTTTAGTCGATAATATTTTCTAAACCGTACACAAGATGGTCTAGATTCATTACTGTCTCAATTGATAGTTTTACACCAGACATAAATGATGCACGATTGAATGAATCATGACGAACTGTTAACATTTGTCCGTCTCCACCAAACATTACTTCTTGGTGTGCAATAAGTCCTGGTAAACGTACACTATGAATGTGAATGCCGTCTACATTTGCACCACGAGCCCCTTCTAGTTGCTCTACTTCATTTGGATGACCTTGCTGCTTTGATTCACGATTTTGACGAATTAATTCTACTGTTTTTACCGCTGTACCAGATGGTGCATCTAACTTTTGATCATGATGCAATTCAATTACTTCAACATCTTGGAAGTATTTCGCTGCCATTTGTGAGAATTTCATCATAAGAACTGCACCAATTGCAAAGTTTGGAGCGATAATTGTTCCTACTGCTTTTTCTTTCGCAGTCTCGGTTAATTGTTTTAGCTCTTCTTCTGTAAATCCAGTTGTACCAATAACAGAACGAAGTCCACGCTCAACTGCTAGTGTAACGTGTTGTTTCCCAACTTCTGGCGTTGTTAAATCTAACAACACATCTGCTTCTACTTCCTCTAAACAAGTATGTAAATCTCCATAAATAGGTGTATCTAGCGCTGGCATTCCCGGTAAATCAGAGATTTTCTCTCCACCATGCTTATAATCCACTGCTGCTACTAAATTAAAATGTTCCGTTCTTTCCATAAGAAGAACTGCTTCATGTCCCATACGTCCTCTTGGTCCAGCGATAATTACTTTAATTTCTTTCATTATTCTTTCTCTCCCTCATCAATACGTGTCCAGCGATCTTTATCGCGAGTATTAAATTTATTCATTACAATGTTATGTGCTGTTTCTAAATCAATATTTAAACTATTTGCCATACAAATCATAACAAATAATACATCTCCAAGCTCTTCTTCAATACTACGTTCTGTTTCAGTTGTTTTCTTCGGTTTCTCACCATAATAATGATTCACCTCTCTTGCAAGCTCCCCCATTTCTTCCGTTAAACGAGCCATCATTGCAAGTGGACTGAAATAACCTTCTTTAAACTGACCAATATATGCATCAACTTCTTTCTGCATATCCTTCATCGTTTTCGCTTCCATACAATTCACCTCTAATCCTTCCTCTTTCATGTTAGCCAATTCATCGCGATTTGACAAATATTATTCCCCGCCAAACACCTATTTGCGACCCTTTTTGGGAAAGATTATAATAAAGTGAAACTTCTTTTGCGTTTTTGGCAAAAAATTAGCCTAAACCAATCATTTTTTATAGCCTTCACTATTTTCACTAGCAACTAGAAATTACTTATCATTATGTTTTACCGTTTCAGCGGAGCAATGCCATTTACATAATTAGGGGGATTTCTATATGACATCAAATTTGAAGATTCGAAATATCATTTTTATTTTAATCGGTTCCGCTATTTTTTCTTTCGGTATTGTGAATATCAATATTGAAAATCACCTTGCAGAAGGTGGATTTACCGGTATTACACTATTATTGTATTTTCTATTTAAGTTTGACCCTTCTTATTCAAACTTAATTTTAAATATCCCTATATTTTTTATTGGTTGGAAGTTACTTGGAAGAGCGACATTTATATATACACTAATCGGCACATTTAGCGTATCTTTATTTCTATGGATTTTTCAGCGTTACGAAGTTCTCAACTTACATTTAAACTTACAAAATGATATGACACTCGCAGCTTTATTTGCTGGGGCATTTATTGGTATCGGTCTCGGGATCATATTTAAATACGGCGGAACTACTGGCGGTGTAGATATTATTGCGAGACTCGCTCATAAATATGTTGGCTGGAGTATGGGGAAAACGATGTTTATGTTTGATGCTATCGTCATTATCGTCTCTATCCTTACCTATTTATCATATCGCGAGGGTATGTATACGTTAGTTGCTGTTTTTATCGGGGCGAAAGTC
The DNA here is from genome assembly GCF_003812125.1 of Bacillus sp. FDAARGOS_527. NCBI lineage: Bacteria > Bacillati > Bacillota > Bacilli > Caryophanales > Bacillaceae > Bacillus > Bacillus sp. FDAARGOS_527. Next base: position 794,461 of record NZ_CP033795.1, on the reverse strand, counting down.
ATTGATTTTATGCAAGAAGGAGCCTATGCAGCAAAAGGAGCAACTATTATCTCCGATAAAAACGATGAAATTGCTTCTAAAATTTTATCTGAGATGGAGCGCGGAGCGACCTTTTTAAAAGCTGTTGGATCGTATACAAAAGTGGAACGGAACGTATTGTATTGCGTTGTGGCTAAAAATGAAATCGTGAAATTAAAAAATATTATTACTTCTGTAGATCCTCATGCATTTGTTGCAGTAAGTGACGTACATGATGTAGTTGGTGAAGGTTTTACGTTGGATGAAAATAAAAACCCATTACATACATAAACACAACTAGAAAAGCTTTTTAGCTTTTCTAGTTTTTTATTACGTATTGCTTAAGTTTCTCTAAATCCTCATAAATAAGCTCCAATAAGCCCCGATTATAAAAAATGGAAGCAGGATGGAAGGTCGGAAAAATATGATATTCTTTCTCTGACCATGTAAATTCTGCACTTTGTATATCCTTTAATTTTTGAATGGGCTGTTTTAATAATTGCCCGTGTACATCTGTGATTTTTTTACCTTTTCCTGTTAAACGCTGAAGACCGATATTGCCAAGCGTGACAATTAGCTTCGGATTTAGTTTCTCTAATTCATAATCTAACAAAGGTGCATGGGCAACTATTTCTCCTTGATTTGGCGTTCTATTATACTTTTTTTGTATAATAGAACCATTTCGTTCTTTTTTCTCTCGCCACTTATAAGGTCTACTCCGAACAGCACTCGTAATATATACTTCTTCCCTTGTAACGTGAATACGTTCTAAAAAAACCATTAATTGTTTTCCGGCTCTCCCGCTAAACGGAATCCCATTATGAATTTCTGTTTCACCAGGCGCTTCTCCTAACAACATAAATTTCGGATTTTCAGGGCCTTGTCCACTTAAAAAACCTTCTAATTGATAAAGAGCACTACGCTCTTTCACTTGTTTTACTAAATGGTCTGGATATTTCATTTCCCCACCGCCTTTCCGCATTACTTCTATTATTTCTATTTGCAATACATTATATAATTCAATCCACAAAACAAAAAAGACTATCAAAATTGATAGTCTTTAGTCGTCGCTACGCTGCATACCAGTATAAATTAATACGAGACGTAATAATTCAAATACCGCTACGGCTGCAGCTGCTACATATGTTAATGCTGCCGCATTTAATACTTTACGAGCTTGGCCATATTCATCTGTTGATACGATTCCTAACGCTTCAATTTGTTGCATCGCACGCTTTGATGCATCAAACTCAACTGGTAATGTAACGAGTTGGAACACAACACCTGCTGCCATTAAAATGATACCTAAAAATATCATGTTGGCCATCGATGCAAAAATACCGATCATAATAAATATCCAAGAAATATTTGAACCAAAGTTCGCAACTGGCACTAACGAATGACGAATACGCATAAAGTTATAATCTTTTGCATCTTGAATTGCGTGTCCTACTTCGTGTGCTGCAACTGCTGTACCAGCAACTGAATGACCGTAATAGTTATCTGTTGATAATCGAACTGTTTTGGCAGTTGGATCATAATGGTCTGATAAATGACCTGGTGTTTCTTCTACAGCTACGTTGTATAATCCATTTTCATCTAAGATTTTCCGAGCCACTTCTGCTCCTGTCATACCTGATGTTGAATAAACTTGTGAATACTTGCTATAGGCACTACGTACTTTTGACTGTGCATACAACGGTATGATCAAAATGATCGCGAAGTAAATTAAATAAAACATCATGAACCTCCATTGAAGTTTTAATTATAGTACTTCTCATTCTATTTTCTTCTGCCACCATTGTCAATGAATAAACCTTACAATCCGAATCTTTATTTATTACATTATCTATTCTTAGAATGTACATTACTTTTTCTTTTTTCTCTCTCTCCTTTATACTTTCTCCACCCAACATAAGTTAATGTGAATAAAATAAGACCTCCAGTAATTGTCATAAACCAAATGAGAGAAGGTGCAATTTCATCTTTTTTTACTGTATGAAATATTTTTTGCAAATCTCCTTTAATGATTCCTAATTGCATTTGCCCACCTTTTGTTTTTAACATAACGTTACGAAATTCATCCAAATAAGATAAATGGGCATTTACACGCTGCACTTCATTTTCTGGCAAGGCAATCATTAAGCTTGGATAAATAATATTAAATTCATGTAAAAATGTGTTTAACGTTTGTTGAAACTGTCCCGTATCTTCTTTTTTCATTGCTTTTTCCATTTGAGAAAAGGCATCCATTACTTTTCCTTCTCTTTCCATCCAAAGTGGTTGGTATTTCGATACTTGCGCATCGACAGCGAGCTGCAGGGCTAACACATTATCAATTTTAACTTGTTTCCTTACATCTTCTTCCGCGAGAGATTGTTTCGCCTTGTCGTAAGCTAAAGAAATAACTCTAACTTGATCTGGCGTTACTTCCTGCTTCTTTTCATTCCCCTTTATTACAAACTGCTCCGAGAAATGTTGCAGTACTTGTACTGCTTTTTCATCTTCATTACGCTTCACTAATTGTAATGAGTCATCTAACAACCCTGTTAGTTCACTCCACTCCTCAGCATATATACGTAACGGAAACATGATAATTAGAAATGCAATCAGTCCAATTAATGTTCTCTTCATCACGGTCCCCCCTATAACTACTAGTACAAAATATGTTAATGTGGACAAGAATAGAACAGAACTGGACCGAAAAATATATTATCGTTTTACAAACAAAAAAAATTCTCTTTAAACAGAGAATTTTTCTTTTGAAATCCTTTTCTTTTTTACGAAATATTTATACAAGCTATAACAAATTATGCTACCACATAAAATAAATAATAAAATAGCACACGCTGCATGCATAAAAAACTCTTCTGGTAACATTAATATAATCGGATCCGTTTCAATATCAAACATCCAATAATCATTACTGAATAAAAGCTTATGGAATAATACAAAACTCTTTTCAAAATTAATAGCAATTGGTAACACAAGCGCAATCGGAAAGATAATTGTTACAATCGATCCATGCAGTAAAAACTTTTCATTTTTCTTTTTTAATAAATACATGCCGCCTACTATTGCAATTATAATTGTCGCATACATTACATATTGTATCTTTACTAAAATATTTTTAACATCTACAAAATGAATACGGCCATTTGTAGACATATCTAATGTGGGCAACTGTAATGCACCGTCATAAAACGGAGATAAATATGTGATAAGCACATCATAATTTCTTTTAATATCATCCTTCGTCATATCTGCTAAATCTGGAATGTTTAAAAAATCAATTTCAAAATAATATAGCCATTTTCCATATACAACCGCCGTTGTTGCGAGTGCAAATATAGAAAATGCTATGCTATATGAAACAATTATCGTAATCAATCGATCCAATATTTTTGTACCACTCGTATTTCTCTTCATTTTCTCCCCCTAATGTTCTAACGATTATAAAGAAAACTGTTTTCGATTCTCACGTAAGCAATAATAATATGTCATACAAAGCACAGCAATGCTTAACCAGAACGTAAAATAACCAATTTCTCCTACAAACAAATGCATAATTCCGTATCTCGGCATTTGCCAGAACAAATAATCAATTGCATCATTATGTAATGTCCATATAGCGGCTACCGCAAAATGCCATTTTTTTATACGGCAAAACGGTGCATATAGCACTGCTTGTACTGCCATCGCAAAATGTGAAAGCATTAACATATAACCGATAAGGCCAATAGGACCTTTTACATAGATCATAACCCCATTTACAACAACAGCCCATATACCATATTTTATTAAAGTAACAATCGCTAGCGCCTCTATTAATCCCCAATTTCTCTTTATTAAAAAAGCGATTAAAACAAAGACAAAAAAGAGACTTGCCATAGGACTATCGGGTACAAACGGCCAAAATATAGGTAAAGTTTCTTTTAATTGATTTCCATACCATATAAATCCGTATATTGTACCTAATATGTTAACAACTAATAAAAATGATAATACGGAGCGTTGCTTTAACATTGCATACAAGTAAACCAAGCTGTATGTCCAACACCTTTCATTCTTTCATCAAACTCTACTCTATTATATAGTAAACTTTCTATCATCAAAATAAAAAGCTGACTACAAATTGAAGTGACCCCCGAAAACGGGACACCAATCAAAACACCTAAACCACTTGTTCCCTAAATTCTTTAGGGGATAGGTGGTTTAATTTTTCTTGAATTCGCACACAATTGTAGTAATGAATGTATTCTAGCACAATCTTTCGCACAGTTGTGTTGGATACTTTTGTTATCTTTTGTGAATAGAAAGCTTCACTTTTTAAATGACCAAAGAAGCTTTCCATGACGGCATTATCATGGCAATTTCCTCTCCGGGACATGCTGGTGATAATGCCGTTTTCTTTGGCATACGCTTGAAATTCTTTTGCTGTATAAATACTTCCTTGATCTGAGTGAAGAAGGACATCTTTTACTTTTCGCCCTCTCATTGCTTGTTTTAATGTCTTCATCGCTAATGTCAGTGTTTGTGATTCGCTGATGACACAACTAATAATTTCACGATTAAAGGCATCCATAATCGTTGATAAATACAAAGTACGCTCTCCAAATAAGAGATACGTCACATCCGTAAACCATTTTTCATTTGGTCTGGATGCATCGAATTGGCGCTCCAATCGATGAGGGGCTACCATTGGCTCCGCACCATTGATATATTTCTTTTTCTTTCGACGTACTTTTGAAAGAATGTGATTTTGTCTCATGATTCGTAATACTTTTTATGATTGACACACAGTCCCATTTTTCGAAGAGTAGCGGTCACTCTTCGATATCCATACCGGAATTTATGCCTAAGACAAACGTCCTTTATTTTCTCTTCTATACCATCTTTCAAATCTTCCGTTCGTTGTAACCAACGATAAAATGTGGAACGGGGTAATTCTAATACGTTACACAATTCTTTTACCGTTATTTTTGTTTTTACATTTTCCCATAAAGTAACTACAGTTTCTGGTTTCAGCCCCTTTCGATTTCCAGATACTTTCCCCATACAAGTAATTTTGTTTTTAGATGTTTATTTTCTAAACGTAGCTGTTCTAATTCACTGAGCTCTTTTGGTCCTTTTCCATAAGAATATTGTTTTCCTACAGGTTGTTGAAAACGATACGTTTGATCTGTACGATACCATTTCATCCATGTCTTAATTTGGGAAACATTTTTAATTCCGAGTTTCTCCATAATTGTACGATTTGAATAGCCGTCTTTCTTCATTTCAATCACTTTCCACTTTGTTTCTTCTGGGTAATGAACTCTTGTCTTCAAACGAAAAACACCTCCATTGAATTTGCATACTTAGTATGCGAATTCAGGAGGTGTTTTTTTCATGTACCACTATTCGGGTTCACTTCAAAATTTTGTAGTCAGCTTTTTATTATTTTTTATTATACTTTGCAACGAATTCCGAAAGCTTCTTCAGTTCCTCATCTGTACCTTTAAATACACCTTTAGGCATGGAACCTTTTCCCTCTTTCGCAATTTTAGCAATTTCTTCTGGCTTCAAAGTTAAATTTTGCAGTGCTGGTGCTGCTGCGCCGCCCTGTAAATTGTCACCGTGACATGTTAAACAAGTATTTTTTTGCATTAATTTATAACCGTCATCATTTTTATCAACTGGTGCTGTTTTTACAATTGCTCCTTGTTTTTTTGCAGCTTCCCAGTCGTGGTGTGCTACAGATTCCCAAGTTAAAAAGATAATCGATGCAACTGCTAAAAGCATAAATCCCGTTGCTACAGGACGCTTCAATGGGCGTCTTTCTGGGCCTCGATCAAGAAATGGAGCTAACAGTAATGCGCCAAACGCAATCCCTGGCATAATGAACGCTCCAATTACAGTAAATGAGCCAGAAGCATAAGAATACTTTAATAACTGATACAAGAATAAGAAATACCAATCTGGAAGTGGTATATACCCAGCATCAGTTGGATCCGCCATTCTTTCAAGCGGTGACGGATGCGCCACTGTTAAACATAAATAACCAATTAAAAAAACTGCACCAACCATCCATTCTTTTAACAAGAAGTTCGGCCAAAATGCTTCTGTTTTCCCTGGGTATTCCGAATAGTCTTTTGGAATATTTGGTTTCCGAGCTACTGGTACCCGAGAATCTCCTACAAACTTCATCCCTTTGCCGCGATGCATAATCTCCCTCCTTTAGTTCTTTCCCCTTTAATTTAGCAATCTCTTATAGTGGACCGGAAATACCTTGTTTGCGAATCATGATGAAGTGGAAGGCCATTAAACCTAGAAGTGCTGCTGGTAAGAAGAAGACGTGAATAGCAAAGAAGCGAGTTAATGTTTGAGCGCCAACAATTTCGGAATGACCAGCGAGTAATGTTTTAATGTAAGGACCAATGAGCGGCGTTTGCTCTGCAATTTGAATCCCTACTTTCGTAGCAAATAACGCTTTCATATCCCACGGTAATAAATATCCGGTAAAACCAAGACCTAACATAACAAAGAAAATAAGAACACCAACAATCCAGTTTAGCTCACGAGGCTTTTTATACGCACCCTGGAAGAAAACTCTAAGTGTATGTAAAAACATCATTACAATGACGAGACTAGCACCCCAGTGGTGCATACCACGAACAATTTGCCCATATGCAACTTCATTTTGCAAATAATAAACCGATTCCCAAGCATTTTTAATATCAGGCACATAATACATCGTCAAAAACATTCCAGATAAAATTTGAATTACAGTAACGAAAAAGGTAAGTCCGCCAAAGCAATAAACGAATGCAGAAAAGTGATGTGCCGGGTTTACATGTTCAGGTACTTCATGATCAGCGATATCACGCCATATTGGTGTAATATCTAACCTTTCATCTACCCAATCATAAATTTTATTTAGCATCTACTTTGCACCCCCTCTTGGCTTCGCTTTTCCTAAGTACAGCGTTCCATCTTTCACTTTAGATTCGTATACATCGAGCGGCGCAAGGGGCGGCGTGCCTTTAATGTTTATCCCGTCTTTTGTGTAACGGCCCCCGTGACATGGACAAAAGAATTGATTCGGATGTGCTTTGTCCGAATTCCAGTTCACTGTACATCCTAAATGTTTACATACTGGAGAGAACGCAACAATGTCTCCGCTTTCATCTTTATGAACCCAAGCTGATTTTGGCTCTTCGGACTTGTACCAACCATCAACCTGCTTCACCTTAAAGTCGAAACGTTTCGGCTCTGTTGTAATATCCTTTACTTGTGCAACAGCAACCATATCCGTTCCCGCTTCTTTTCTTAACACCGGATCAAGCGCAAATCGCGTCATCGGCATTAAAATACCCGCCGCCATAAAGCCTCCTACCCCTGTAAGGGTATAATTTAAAAACTGTCTTCTTGACACACGATGTTCTTTCTCGCTCACGAAAATTTCCCCCCTCTATCAGAAATTGTCCCCTCGTGATAAATTATATAAAAAATAAAAACTAGGACACTATCATGATATAATACGCTCATGCACAGGTCAATATCATACTACTCATAATAATAAGAACTTTCTGTTTATTGTTGTTTTCCCCACTTTTCTTCTAACATTACCATTATATTTTTTATATGTGCATGAATCACTTCTCTTTTCGCTTGATCACTAAATTGTTCTAACGCTAATGAAGGAAACCAAAATAAATCTCCCTGCAATTCTTGCATATCTTCTTTCCATGAAAAATCACTTGTAACATAAGCAATATGCTTAAAACCTTGCTTTTTCAAATGATTTGTCCATTCTTGCAAACGACCTTTTTCGTTTTTTTGACTTTCTACAAGATACGTAAATGCAGGTAATAAAAGCACTCTTCCTTTATATTCTCTTTCTAGCTCCATACTCAACAATTCGATAAATTCCCCTTGTTCTACTACCATTTTCATTTCTTTCGCTGTTGAAATTGATAAAAGTGGTATAACACCCGTATCTACATATTCTCTTGCTTGCTCAAACTGTTCCACATCTTTTACAATCCATTTCAAATGTCTTCCCTCCCCCATCTATAAATGACAGAACTTTCACTTTATATATATTAAACCATACTAAAAGAGGTAAAAAAAGAAAAACTACCTATATTAAGGTAGTTTTTCTTGAAAAAGTCTGAAATTTGTAAAATTTTATGAATCCAAATGAATTCTATAACATCTTTAACTCCGCTGTTAACCTATGAAACGCTTCCTTATCTTGCTTATCCAGCGCTTCATCAATTTGTTTTAAAAGACGTTCTCTTCTAAAAGAAAATACACTTTCTTCTAAAAACCTTTCTGCAAGTAAACGATCTTTTTCATTTACTTCAATGTGCTTTGGTAAATATGGGTTTTCTTCTAATACAGCTACGTAATTGGCATTTTGAAACGATGATTTAAAATTGAGTTGAATATAAATATCCTCATCTCGATTTAAACGAATATCATGAAACGATTTTTCAGCATCTGTTGTCATAACATTTTGTTTAAAAAAGTGAAACGGTGTGTCTTTTACACAATTCGCGGACATTACTAAGCCACGCGGACAATATTTTGCATGCTCTACGAAGTGGACTTTATGCATCAATTGGTCGTGACTCATTAAATAATTCAAAATCCATACACATTCACGCTGTTTCAGTTGGTAATTATTCAAAAACCATTTTACAAAATCCTTCTTCTCGTTTACAGAAACAGGGGTATTCATAGCAATTAAGTCCCTCCTCTGTCTTTCTCTTTTCTTTTTAGATTCAAGAAGCGGTATTCAGTTTCCTTCCAACTTATGAAAAATCCTCTAAATTATATAACAATTCTTCAATATGAATTTGTGTCGGGTCTAGTTGTATTAACTGAGTAAATACTTCTTTCGCCTCTTTTCGCATACCTTCTTCCAATAAGAAATAACCGTACTCTTCCAAGAAGTCTGGATGATTCTTAAAAGAAGTATATGCACTTTCATAGTGTTTTAATGCATCAGAATACATTTCTAATTGTTTTTTTGCAAACGCAAGATCCCAAAGTAGTTGTGTATCTGGTTCTCCGCTATCGATAGCACGCTCTACAACGGCAATTAGCTCTTCATACTTTTCTTGTTCCTTTAAGATATATGCATATTTTAATGTTGCACCTAAATGTCCTGGATCTAACTCAAGCGCTTTTTGAAGCACTTCCTCTGCTTCCGCTATTTTCCCTAATTTCGCTGCAATGTTCGCTAATTCTACATAGAATGGTACAGAAAGTTCATCTACTTTAATTCCTTTATGAAGTGTTTCATAGCTTTCTTGAAGCATTCCTTCTTTTTCATAGCTTTTCGCTAAATACATGTAAAGCGATGCATACTCAGGATCTAATTCTTTTAGTTCTTGCCAAGCACCAATTGCTCTTTGGTATTCTTCACCTTGGTATAATGTGAAGGCATATCCAAATAATGAGTGAATATCTTTTTGTTCCTCTAAACCTGCTTCATAGTAAGAAATCGCCTCTTCCCAATTTCCAATGGCACTTAACGTTTCTCCAAGGCGCAGTGCAATGACAACACCACCCATTACTTTATGCTCCGCTAATAGCGACTCATAATAAGTAATTGCCTTTTGTTCTTCACCTTTACTACTATATAACTCTGCTAATCCAAACGTAATGACAGGCTCGTCAGGCATCATTTCTTTCGCCTTTAATAGTTTTTGTTCTGCTACATCATCGAAACCTTGCATTTGGAATAAATCCGCTACAAGTAATAACGATTGAACATATAAATCATCATTTTCCGGAATATCATGAAGTACTTCAATCGCTTCATCTTCTTTATCTAGATCAATATATAATTCCGCTAAAAATACAGTGAATTCACTTTCCTCTGGATACAATAAACGCAAATCTTCTGTAATAGCTAACGCTTCATCCGTAAATCCAAGAGTATGATAATAGCGAGCAATATCATACTTCTCTTCATCATTCGCAATTTTTAATTGCTCTTTTAATAATTGTAATCCTTTTTCCGCTTCACCATTTTCAATATATGAAACAGCTTGTTCAAACTTTTGCATAAACGTCTCCTTTAATTCTAAAAAATATTCTTTTCTGTTCATTTACCCCGCTATTAACGGGCAGTAAGACCCCACCTCAAAATTCAGCTAGGGCAAAGAAGTTAGTTTTGGGGGCAACTGCCCGTAAAAGCCCGATTGGTGTGGGCTAATAATCAGCGGGGGATAAACATCCCCCCACTGATTAAAGTTTCACTTTATCATAAGCAACTCATTGTTAGAACGCAACCTTTAGAATGAGCATGCTTCTTCTTACAGAGTAGTTAATTGTTCAAAGGTTCGGATATGATACCGATACCTTCTTACCTTCTTCTATTGTACCGCTTTCTTTTATGACCGTGCAAATAACTTCTCCCACTAATTATCGAGCCATACCAATCTTGATTTACAGAACAACTTAATTACCAAACTTCAACTTTTTTAATGCGATAAAAAAGACTCCTCTAATAGGAGCCTTCACAATCTCTTAAGAATATGTTTCCTCTTTCTGTACTTGCTCATTTACAAGTTCTTTCAGTAACTCTATAATTTCATCATTTTCTTCTTTCAAACCGACAGTAATACGAATGCCATCATCGATACCAAATGCAGCACCAGAACGAACAATATATCCTTTTTTCATTAATCGTTCAAAAACTTCATTACCAGGAATACCGAGTTTTAAGAAAATGAAATTTGTTTGAGATGGATAATAGAATACGTTATATTCCTTACAAAATGCGTAATATTGATGTAATCCTTCTTCATTCTTTTTCACACATTCTTGTAAAAATGCTTGATCTTCTAATGCAGCAAGTGCTACAGATTGCGCTACAGTCGATGTATTAAATGGTAACCTCGCTACTTCTAGCTGCCCGATTAACTCCGTATTACCAACTGCATATCCGATACGGAAAGCAGCTAGACCATATGCTTTTGAAAACGTACGTAATACCATAAGATTTTCATACTTTTCAAGAAGTGGTAATGTTTGCGGATAGTCTTCTGCTCCCGCATATTCATAATATGCTTCGTCCATAATAACGAGCGCTGACTTAGGAACTGATTCTAAAAATGAAAGTAATTTTTGTTTTTCTACATATGTACCTGTCGGATTATTCGGGTTACAAATCCATACAATCTTCGTTTGATCATCTACTTGCTGTAACATCGCATCTAAATCGTGAACGCCATCTTTAAGTGGTACTTCACGAACTTCTGCTCCTTCAATAACAGCATGGTGATGGTATTGTGAGAATGTTGGATTCGCCATTACAACATTTGTTCCTTCGTGTAGTAACGCACGACTAATCATTTGAATAACTTCATCTAATCCACTACCAAATAACAGTTGTTCCGCTTTAACACCTAAATGTTTTGCTACTTGTGTCCGAAGTTCAAAGGCATGTCCATCTGGATAAAGAGCGTATTGACTCGCTAAAGAAGTTAATGCTTCTGTTACGCGTGCTGAGCAACCGAATGGATTTTCGTTCGATGCTAATTTCACAATTTTTGATAATCCATATTCCCTTTTTACTTCTTCAATATTTTTCCCAGGTACATATGCTCTCAAAGTTAACAATTGTTCTTTTACTCTCATTTTTCTTCCCCCAGTCATTTTATTCAATTCGATTACAATACGGTTATACTCCCTTACTATAATTGTTTATCATAACTGTCACTATTACGAAAATGCTTCTAAATAGGCTCTCCATAGCTGTTATCTACTTCTTATACCCATATCCTTTTGAAATGCCTCTAACGCAATATGAACAGTCTCATCAGGAATAGATACGACATTCACTACCCCATATTCCTGCATAAGTACCATATGAATTGTTCCTGCATTCGCTTTCTTATCTTGTTTCATCAACCCAACGAGGCGTTCTACACTTAAATCACTTGGCATTTTTGGATAGCCGTACTTCAAGAACCACTGCTTCATCTCTTCATAAGCAAGATTTACCTTATACACTTGTTCACTTAAGAATATAGCAAATAACATTCCAACCGCTACTCCGTCACCGTGAGTAATATTTCCATATCCTAGTTCTTTTTCTAGAGCATGGCCTAACGTATGTCCAAAGTTTAAATGTGCACGTACGCCTTTTTCTGTTTCATCTTGCGCTACAATGTTTGCCTTTACAGGAATCGCCTTCGTTAATATGTGGATTAATTTCTCATCACGAAGATCTGCTAATGTTTGCACTTCTTCTTTTAGCCAATGATATAGCTTTACATCACCAATTAGAGCATGTTTTATCACTTCTGCATAACCTGAGCGCCACTCTTTTTCAGGAAGAGACTGTAAAAACGGCGTATGATATACAACTGCTTCTGGTTGATGGAATGCACCTATCATATTTTTACCTAACGGATGATTGATTGCTACTTTCCCACCTACCGCGCTATCGTGAGCTAATAAAGTAGTCGGAACTTGAACAAAGCGAATTCCACGCATAAACGACGCAGCAACAAAACCAGCTAAATCTCCAATCATCCCGCCTCCAAGTGCGATAATTAAAGAATTTCTATCTAATTTATTTTCAAGAGCTGACGTATGAGCCGCATAGAAATTTTCAAAGGACTTCTCTTTTTCACCACTCGGTACAACGAATGAAAATACTTTTTGATCTATTTGCAACGCATCTACAACTGTCTGTAAATGTAAAGGTGCAACAGCCTCATCTGAAATAATCATAATATTTGATACAGATGGCTGCATGTTTTGAACGATTGTTGTCAAATGTGACAACGATTCTTTTCCTACATGTACATCATATTCTTTTGATTTCGTTTGAATATGTATGTTTTCCATTAAAATCCCCTCGCATATTCATTATGTTTCTCAATATTTTCACGAATAAGGTCCATACGATCTAATCCAAATTGTTCTATTAAAGCTGTCGCTAATTCCCAAGCTACAACCGCTTCCGCAACGACACTAGCTGCTGGAACAGCACAACTATCTGAACGTTCAATACTTGCTGTAAAAGGCTCTTTCGTATCAATATCGACACTTTGAAGAGGTTTATATAGTGTAGGTATCGGTTTCATCACTCCGCGCACAACAATTGGCATTCCAGTCGTCATACCGCCTTCTAAACCACCCGCGTTATTTGTTCTTCTTGTATATCCATGCTCTTCATCCCACAAAATTTCATCATGAACTTCGCTACCCGGTCTATGTGCTGCTTCAAAACCAATTCCAATCTCGACCCCTTTAAAGGCATTAATGCTCATTATTGCGGCTGCTAATTTTGCATCTAGTTTTCGATCATAATGCACATAGCTGCCTACTCCAATTGGCATTCCTTCCACAATTACTTCCACGATGCCACCGATTGAATCACCATTTGATTTCGCATCATCAATTGCTTTTATCATTTGATTACCAGCTTCTTCATCTAAACAGCGTACAGGTGATGCTTCTGTAATACTTTTTAATTCTTCAATTGAACGATACGTAGTCTCTTTAGCCTGTACACCGCCAATTTCAATTACATGGCCTGCTACTGCAACACCAAGTTCCGCTAACAATTTTTTTGCAACCGCACCAGCAGCAACACGTACTGTCGTTTCGCGTGCCGAAGAGCGTTCCAGTACATTTCTCATATCTCTATGACCATATTTAATCGCACCATTTAAATCAGCATGTCCAGGTCTTGGTTTTGTTACTTTCCTTTTCATTTCTTTTTCTTCTTGTTCCGTTAACGGCTCTGCACCCATAATTTTTGTCCAATGTGCAAAATCACGGTTTTCAACAACAAGTGCAATTGGAGAACCTAATGTCTCTCCATGTCTAACACCACTTACAATTTGCACTTGATCTGTTTCAATTTGCATGCGTCTACCACGCCCATATCCCTTTTGCCTTCTAGCTAACTCTTCATTTATATCATCCGCTACTAATGGTAGTCCGGCTGGAACACCTTCTATAATCGTTGTAAGTTGTGGACCATGAGATTCACCAGCTGTAATATATCGCATACGTTATTCCTCTTTTCGTATATGTATTTATCTCGCTATATTAAGCAATAATTTTATCTTTCATTACTCTAAAAATATGAAAGAGTTATTCATACATCAGCCATTCGCTTATTCTCCGATAGGCCTTTACTTTACATATCAATATATCATAACAGCTCTAACTTCGTAACTAATAGAAATAAAAAAAGTGCAAGAAGAATACCCCTATTCTCCTTGCACTTTCTACTATTATCACAGTGATTAAAGCGTTTACAAATTATTTCAAAATAATTAGTAAATCCATTCATTCATTAATTTTGAGTAGTCAACTAATTCTTCTTCCTTAAAGAAAATACCAATCTCGCGCTCTGCACTTTCTAACGAATCAGAACCATGGATAATATTTTTGGCAACAGTTACACCGAAATCTCCACGAATTGTTCCAGGAGCTGCTTCATGTGGTCTTGTTTTACCCATCATGTTACGAGCTGTATCTACTACACCTTCACCTTGCCATACCATTGCGAATACAGGACCAGATGTAATAAAGTCTACTAATTCACCAAAGAAAGGTTTTTCTGTGTGCTCAGCATAGTGTTGTCCAGCGATTTCTGGAGTGACTTGCATTAATTTTGCACCAACTAATTGAAAGCCCTTCTTCTCAAAACGAGCTACAATTTCCCCAATGAAGGCACGTTGTACACCGTCTGGTTTAACCATTAGAAATGTTTTTTCCATAAAAAATCTCTCCACTTCTGAATTATGTATGTAATTGTATATCCCCACACACATATTAACACCCTTATCACAATTGTGCAATAGTTTTGAAATAGAGAGATTATTTTATTTTTTAGAAAAAACACTAAAATTTTCGTTTTCCAATATACTTTGCTACATTTTGTAATGCATACTTTGCTTGTCCACGTGGGAGTGGTTTTATCATTTCTAATGCTTTATGTAAATAACGTTCACTAAACGCAAATGCTTTATCAATAGCAGCACTATTCTTTACAGCTTCAATAATTTCTTTCATTTCGTCCGCTGTTGTATTTTCATGTACAGATCTGATTTTCTTACAAAGGATTGGATCTTCCATAGCATATAAGGCAGGAAGCGTAATGTTTCCTTGCAATAAATCGCCCCCAGCAGGTTTTCCAAGTTTCTCTTCTGTAGAAACGAAGTCTAAAATGTCATCAATAATTTGATACGACATCCCTACGAAATAGCCATACCAAAACAGACGGCTTACCGTATCACGATTAGCGCCAGCAGCAATCGCTCCTAGTTGGCAACTTGCAGCAATTAATAAAGCGGTTTTTCGCTTTATTCTTCTTAAATATGTTCTTAAATTTTGGTCATAGTTATACTTATCTTTAATTTGTTCGATTTCACCTTTACAAACTTCTAAAATGGTATGCGATAGCGCCTGATGCGCCTCTGGAATTTCAATATTCGTTATACATTCAAGAGACTTAGCGAATAAATAGTCCCCTGTATACATTGCAATACGATCTCCCCATTTCGCATTCACAGTTGCACTACCACGTCGTAAAAACGCAGCATCAATAACATCATCGTGAACAAGAGAAGCCATATGAATAAGTTCTAACGCAACAGCTACATGCTTAATTGCATCTAACTTATAATCTCCAAATTTCCCCGCAAGCAACACAAATACAGGACGAATTCGCTTCCCACCAGCTTCAATAAGTTGTAATGCCGCCTCTTCTACTAATGGCTGTTCAGAAGCAACTGTCTTTTTTAATTCTTTTTCTATCACATTAATATCCGATCGTAAAAAAGAGTACATAAGTTGTAACTTCATATTGTTCACCTTAACCTAAAACTTCTTTTTTCTATTTTGATTCTGGTTTCATGCCTAAATGCATCGCTGCTACCCCAAAAGTAAATGGCTTCACTTGCACACGTTCAAGTCCAGCTTTTTCGAACATATTAGCCAATTCTTTCATACCTGGGAATGTACTAGCAGATTCTTGTAGCCATGAATATTCTTTATAACTTTTCGCAAATAACTTTCCAAATAACGGCATGATATATTTAAAGTATAAAATATAACCTTGTCGAAAACCAATCATTGTTGGTTGAGATGTTTCTAAACAAATTACTTTTCCACCTGGTTTTACTACACGCGTCATTTCTTTTAATACGTGCATATAATCCGGTACATTACGTAAACCAAATCCAATCGTTACATAATCAAACGTGTTATCTTCAAATGGAAGTTCCATTGCATTCCCGTGCAGAAGTTCTACTTGTTTTAATTGTAACGCCTCTACCTTTTGCTTACCAACAGATAACATATTTTCGCTGAAGTCTAAACCAACAACCTTGCCCTGTTCACCCACCGCTCCAGCTAGCGCAATTGTCCAGTCCGCTGTTCCGCAACATACATCAAGCGCTTTACTACCTGGTTTTACATCCATAATGCGCATCGTCTCTTTGCGCCACGCTTTATGTCTTTGAAAACTAATTACAGAATTCATCACATCGTATTTATCAGAGATTTTCTCAAATACATCATGTACTCTTTCTTCTTTTGATTGTTGCATGCTCGTACCTTCTTCCAATGTAAAATTGCTTATGTCTTCGATGTATCTCTTAACACAGAGTTTATTTCGCTTATATCTCTGTGATTTTCTAAAAATTGATTTTCTTTCTTCCTAAGTTTCATCATCCATCCATTCATAACTGTTTCTGCATCTGCTTTATCGTTCACAATCCCTTGAACAGCTTGAAAAACAGGTGAATGTTGTTTATTAACATGTAGTTCACATTCTTTTTGGAGACGATTTTTCCCTAGTACATATGTTATAAACGGCTTCCAATGCGCTAAATGAAAATGATCACATGTTTTTTGCAACAGTGCAGACTCAATCATTACTACACTCTCCATTATGTCATCCACCGTTTTATGCGCTTTTTGATATAACATTATTTTGTGTTCATTAATTTCTTTAATTCCTTCAGCAAGCGCACGAATTAAAACAATATCACGATTCATAGACAATAAGTAATAATATAACCCGCTATAGTAATCACCAGCAAGCACTGTTAACTGGCGACGCTTATGCGATTCATTCGCTTCTTCCCCTGCTTTATTTGATACTCTTTCATGTGTATCAAGCGCAATTTGCACAAGCATAATCGTCACTACATAATGCTCAATTTGTTCTATATGTAAATTTGCACCTTTTAAAGCACCATATAACAATGCGATTTTCTCTTCATCAATAAATGGTTCTTCAATATAGTTTATAAAATAAGGATGGCGTAATTTCACCATCAATTTCTCTCTTATACCCGCATACCCTCCGTAGATGTCACACACAAAAATCACCCTTGTTTTCTAATTCATAAAACTTATTATAACACATACACTCTATTTTCTATAACCAAAACTTGGCTACTCTTTCCAAACTTCTACCGAACTACATAACATCTTCTATTCTTTTAAGTAATCTTTCTATTCTCACTCTGCCTCGCTAAAACTATATCATTTATTTACAAAAAAAAAAAAGAAAAGCAGTTTCCCACTTTTCTTTACTTCGTTTTAATAAAAGATAAAATTTCACTACGTGCTGCAGCATCATTTTCTAGCACACCACGTACTGCTGTTGTTACTGTTTTTGCACCTGGCTTTTTCACACCGCGCATCGTCATACACATATGTTCCGCTTCTACTACTACCATTACACCATGCGGCTCTAGTACTTCCATAATAGAGTTCGCTACTGTTGATGTAATACGTTCTTGCAGTTGTGGACGACGTGCAATTGTATCTACAGTACGAGCTAATTTACTTAACCCTGTCACTTTTCCGCCTTGCGGAATATATGCAACGTGAGCAACTCCATAGAATGGAACTAAATGATGCTCACACATCGAATAAAACGGTATATCTTTTACTAGTACAAGCTCCTCATGATCTTCTCCGAACACTTTGTGTAAATGTTCTTTCGGATCTTCATGCATACCTGAGAACACTTCTGCGTACATTTTTGCAACACGCTTTGGTGTATCAAGTACTCCCTCTCGATTAGGATCATCTCCAATTGCCTCTAAAATAAGGCGTACTGCATGTTCAATTTGTTCTAAATTAACTTTTGCCATCCGCTAGCCCTCCCGAAAACCTAAAAGTGATACGAACACATTCTAGCATATTTATGTTTTTAAAAGCAAAAAGAAGAGTTTCCAAAAAGGAAACTCTTCTTCCCTGTTAATATGTAAGGATTATTTAACCGCATCTTTTAACGCTTTACCAGGTTTGAATGCAGGTACTTTACTTGCAGCGATTTCAATCTCCTCACCTGTTTGTGGGTTACGACCTTTACGAGCCGCACGCTCACGAACTTCGAAGTTACCGAATCCGATCAGTTGTACTTTATCACCTTGTTTTAAAGCTTCTAAGATAGAATCAAAAACAGCGTCTACTGCTTTTGTTGCGTCCTTTTTAGAAAGGGAACTTGCTTCTGCAACAGCATTGATTAAATCTGTCTTGTTCATGCCATTCACCTCCTCCCAAAGATAAGACTGTATAATGATCATAAAATGAGTCTTACTTTCATTTGTAGGCAATTTTTGCAAATTCTATACTACAAAGATGTAGATAAATCATTATCAACGCCTATATTATACGATTCTCCTTTATAATTCAATATTTTTAAGGAAATTGTTACTCTTAAAATGTGAAAATCTGATGAAACTTGACAATTTACAACAATATATTAGATAATATCTGTTTATTTTCCTATTCTATATGCGAAAATTAAAAAATCCCTCTACGATGAGAGGGATTTTTTCTTATAATATAATCGCAATTAATCCGCCAGATCCTTCATTAATAATTCTTTCTAGCGTTTCTTTTAATTTATATCTCGCATTTTCTGGCATTAAAGATAGTTTCGCTTGAATGCCTTCCCGAACAATAGAACTCAGTGAACGTCCAAATATATCAGAATTCCAAATTGATAATGGATCATCTTCAAAATCTTGCATTAAGTAACGAACTAGTTCTTCACTTTGTTTTTCCGTACCAATGATTGGCTCAAACGTAGACTCCACATCTACTTTAATCATATGAATAGATGGAGCTACAGCTTTTAATTTCACACCAAATCTTGAACCGTGACGAATAATTTCTGGTTCATCTAAACTCATGTCAGCTAACGCAGGCGCCGCTACACCATATCCTGTTTGTTTGACCATACGCAGAGCATCCGCCACTTGATCGTATTCTATTTTCGCATGAGATAAATCGAGCATAAGCTTCAATAAATGATCTTTCCCTCGAATTTCTACTCCTACTACTTCTTTTAAAATTTGATCATATAATTCATCTGGTGCATATAGATCAATCTCTGCTACGCCTTGCCCCATATCAATGCCAGCTAGGCTCGCTCGATCAATAAATTCATACTGACTAAACTGCCATACGACACGGTCTACATCACGAAGACGTTTTATATCCTTCACAGTCTCTTGAACGGCTTCTTGATAACTTTGGCGTAACCAATGCCCTTCATTTAGTACCATTACCCAGCTCGGAAGGTTCACATTCACTTCTAAAACAGGGAACTCGAATAACGCCTCTCGGAGTACATTGTATACATCTGTTTCCCTTAAACTTTCAACACTCATCGCAATGACTGGGATATCATATTCTTCAGATAAGCTTTGGCGCAATTGCTCTGTATCTGGATGATACGGCTGTACAGTGTTAATGATCATAATGAAAGGTTTTCCAACTTCTTTTAGCTCATTTACGACGCGTTCTTCTGCCTCTATATAATCTCTTCTTGGAATTTCACCAATCGTTCCATCTGTTGTAATGACAACACCAATTGTTGAATGTTCTTGAATTACTTTACGTGTTCCGATTTCTGCAGCTTCATGGAATGGAATAGGCTCTTCATACCAAGGAGTATTAATCATGCGCGGGCCATTCTCATCTTCATAACCTTTTGCTCCTGGAACAGTATATCCGACGCAATCTACTAATCGAATATTCACTTCAAGACCTTCATCTACTTCGATAGAAACCGCTTGGTTTGGAACAAATTTCGGTTCCGTCGTCATAATTGTACGACCAGCAGCACTTTGAGGTAGTTCATCCTGCGCTCTTTGACGGTCAGACTCATTTTCAATATTAGGAATAACTACAAGTTCCATAAACTTTTTAATGAATGTTGATTTCCCTGTTCGAACAGCTCCTACAACTCCAAAATAAATATCACCGCCTGTGCGTTCCGCAATATCTTTAAAAATATCTACCTTTTCCAAGTGATTCCCTCCCTCAATATTTTTGGGAATAATTCCACGTTTATAGTCAACTAATACCTTCTCTAACGTTGCCTATAATATCTGATATAATATAATGATATTCTAGAAGTTCGGACAATATATCATATAATTTTGTCCAATTTCATATGACTATTAAAAAAATACCTTTTGTTTGCATCGCAAGTTGTGTAACATAAAAAACCTTTCTTCTAGAACTTATTCACTAAAAGAAAGGTTCATGACTTATGATTTTAAAAAAATTGGTTCTCCATTCTTTACCGTATACGGTAAAGAATACGCAGGTACAAACGGAGAATCTTTCGAAAGTATATTTCGAATATCTTCCCCCTCCTTAAATTGCCCTTCATTTTTTTTCAACGCTTCATATAAGTCGATTCTATAATCAACATAAATTTCTCCCTGCTCATTAATTACAAAAGGAAGGCCTTTACCAGAATACGGACTTGTCACTTGCGGTACATCTTTATATCCAAGTTTTTTGAAATCTAATTCATACACACCATCTGAAATTACCTTTTTAAAAGGTGGATATTGATGTTCATCTCGATACATCCTAAGCTTTAATGATAATTGCTGAATTTGTTCAGCCATCCTCACATCAATTAACTTTACTGTTGGGTTTGTTTCAACGTCTATTAATACGTATTGATATACTCCCCCGCTTTCATAGGCATTCCCTGGTGCTTCTTGTATGTAACGCGGAGAAATCTTTTGAAAATCGATTGGATATTTTTGATAAATAGGCGTATTCATATCCCGCGTCTTAATTGGCAATATCCCGTCATTTTGCTCCTTAAATGTCGCAACAGCTTTTTGAACGACCTGCAACTGATCTTCATAAGGAACAGCATTTTGTTTCATATTTTCTTTTGGATACAGACACCCTGTTAAAATGCTCATACAACAAAATATTAAAATAATATGGACTTTTTTCACTAGTAATCACCTTTTCATACTAATATAACTCGCTCCGTACCATGCCCTTTACTGCTGCACAGGTCCACTAAATACAACAAGAAAAATAACAATTCCTGACACAATCATGAGGGTGTACGCTACCAATGCTGTAATCCCTTTCAAAACTTTATTCTTTATTTTATATCTGCTTAGTAAAATAAAACTTACTGCAAAAAACATAAATCCAATTGCCCCTAAAGCAAACCACATTTTTATAAGCCCTTCCGACATATACACACCCCTTTTTATTAATCTATTTTTATACTATTTTAACAAATTAAAATCTTTAAACAAATACAAAAAAGAACATTTTACTACAAATCGAGAATATGTAGTTTTAATCAATAGGTTTTTCAGCATTTTCCACCAGTCTAGATAAAAATAAAACCGAAGCAAGCATACCTCTCGCTTCGGTTGACCAAATATGCCCAAAACAGCTCTATTCCCATACTTTCATGGCTATCATATGCAATTTACAAACTCTTTGTTTCTCATATTTTATTTTTTAAACATTTTGCTTAACGAGCCAAAATCTGTCGGCATATTATTGTTAATAATCGCTTTTACAATTTGATCCTCTTGTTCTTTCGGCACCTCACGTCCTGCCATAAGAGCCACTTGATGAATCAATTGACGAAGCACAGTCTCATCACGTAAATTCGCATTTTGTACCGATGATGCTAATTTAAAAATATCTTCTTTATTCACTTTCGCTTCTTTTTCAATGTTATTAAAAATGTTGTTATCCATTCTTTTCACCCTCTCCTCAAGTTACTCTTCATCCTATGCAAAAATAAAAAAATGGTGAAAAGACCCAAAAAAATAAAAAGCGACAGAAGTACAAATGTACTTCTGTCGCTTTTCTTTAAAGTAAGTCAGGTATAGCTTCCACTTCGTGTTTTCGAACACGCCCCATTAATGAGCCTACTGCATCTTTTACATTATTCCCATTGAATAGCACATCATATAAAGCAGCTGTAATCGGCATTTCTACTTCCATTTTTTCTGCCAATTCATGAGCAGCTTTCGTTGTTCTTACACCTTCGACAACCATACCCATACTTTCTAACACTTCTTCTAAAGAGTGTCCTTTTCCAAGCAAATTTCCAGCACGCCAATTTCGGCTATGGACACTTGTACAAGTTACAATTAAGTCTCCCATACCAGTTAGACCAGCAAATGTTAACGGATTTCCACCCATTTTTCTTCCTAAACGAGCAATCTCCGTTAAACCACGCGTCATTAATGCCGCTTTCGCATTATCACCTAATCCAAGACCATCAGTTATCCCAGCAGCTAATGCGATAATATTTTTTAACGCACCACCAAGTTCAACTCCAACGATATCTGGATTTGTGTATACACGGAAGTAACTATTCATAAACAAATCTTGTACTTCCTCAGCCGCTTCCATACGCTTTGCTGCAGACGTAACAGTTGTCGCTTGACGCAGCCCTACTTCTTCAGCATGACTCGGTCCAGACAGTACAACAACATCTTTAATCAAGTCCTCTGGAATTTCTTCCTCAATCACTTCCGAAATACGTTTTGACGTACCAGGTTCAATTCCTTTACTTGCATGAATCCAAGTAGTCGGGCCCGCTACATATTTCTTCATATCTTGCAGTACTTCTCTATACGCTTTCGTTGGTACTACAAGAAGTACTACATTTACATCTACTAATGCTTCTTCTAAAGAAGAGTAGGCTACGATTGTGCTTGGCAATGTAATTCCTGGGAGATATCGACTATTCTCATGTTTTGTATTAATCTCATCCATAAGTTCAGAACGATTTCCCCAAATACGTACATCATGCCCATTGTCAGCTAATACCATCGCTAACGCTGTTCCCCAGCTACCTGCTCCAACTACTGTGATTTTTGTCATAAAATCACATCCTCTCCATTAGTCTCTTGCTCTAGCGATAATGTGAATCGGTGTTCCTACAAAGCCGAATGATTCACGTAAACGATTCTTTAAGAAGCGCTCATATGAGAAGTGCAATAGTTCTGGATCGTTTACAAACACAACAAATGTTGGTGGTTTTACCGCAACTTGTGTTGCATAGAAAATCTTCAGACGACTACCATTATGCGTTGGCGTTGGATTCATCGCTACCGCATCCATAATTACATCATTTAATACGTTCGTTTGAATACGGATACTATGACTTTCATTTACCTCATCGATAACCGGTATTAACGTTTGTGTACGTTTTCTCGTTTTTGCAGATAAGAATACAATCGGTGCGTACTCTAAAAATTGGAAATGAGCACGGATGTTTTCTTCAAATGCTTTCATTGTTTTCTCGTCTTTTTTCACTGCGTCCCATTTGTTTACAACGATCACGACAGCTCGCCC
The DNA here is from genome assembly GCF_003812125.1 of Bacillus sp. FDAARGOS_527. Taxonomy (NCBI): domain Bacteria; kingdom Bacillati; phylum Bacillota; class Bacilli; order Caryophanales; family Bacillaceae; genus Bacillus; species Bacillus sp. FDAARGOS_527. Next base: position 770,794 of record NZ_CP033795.1, on the reverse strand, counting down.
TGAATCATGAGCGTATCCAGCGATTTTTTTATCTTGTTCAATAATTCCTTCTTCACCGTCTAAAACGACTAAAACAACGTCAGAACGTTCAATCGCTCTTAGTGCACGAAGTACACTATACTTTTCTGTACTTTCATACACTTTCCCTTTTTTACGCATACCAGCTGTATCGATAATTACATAATCTTTTCCATCTTTACTATATGGTGTATCGACAGCATCACGAGTTGTTCCTGCTACATTACTAACAATTACACGCTCTTGACCAAGAAGAGCATTTACAAGTGATGATTTCCCTACGTTTGGACGTCCAATTAAAGAGAAACGAATTGTATCTTCATCATATCCGTCTTCTTCAATCTTTGGAAAATGCTGTGCAGCTTCGTCTAATAAGTCACCTAATCCTAATCCGTGTGTACCTGAAATTGGGAATGGCTCACCAAATCCTAATGCATAGAAATCATAAATGTCACTGCGCATTTCCGGATTGTCCACTTTATTTACTGCAAGTACAACCGGTTTATTTGAACGATATAATATTTTCGCAACTTCTTCATCAGCTGCTGTTACACCGTCACGACCATTTGTCATAAAAATGATAACATCCGCTTCATCAATTGCCACTTCAGCTTGTTGACGAATTTGTGTCAAAAATGGCTCGTCTCCAATATCAATTCCACCTGTATCAATAATGTTAAATTCATGATTTAACCATTCTCCAGCGCTATAAATACGATCGCGCGTTACACCTGGAATATCTTCTACGATTGAAACTCTCTCTCCAACAATTCTATTGAAAATAGTAGATTTCCCTACGTTCGGGCGGCCTACTATTGCTATTACTGGTTTCGGCATATACTTTCATCCTTTCAACTTGCTTCTGTTTATTATGTAAAAAACCCTTCTTTGTGCAAGAAGGGATTTGCATTCCAGAATATTTCTCAGCGTATCAAAACACCTCACATTATAACACACGTTGCTAATGTTTCACAATAATATATACATTCTCTTGTAAGCGATGCGCAATGCCATCTAGAATTGCCTCTAAATTATTTGCAACAAATTCTAACTCCTCTGTCGATTCACAAGTAAACAGAGGGGCACCACCAGCAAATTTCTCCGGAGTCGTTGTAATAACTGCAAGAATTACACTTTCTAACATCATCTCTTATCTCCCCTTCCTTTCGGGGCTTCCGATGACATATGAACAGCACTTTCTAACGTCGGCACGTTCCCTATGACACCTATTGCTTTCTCCACATCTTGATCTTGTGGTAAGACAAAGATTCCAACCCTGCCATCCTCTAGATCACGCTTTGCTAGCGGCGCAAGTGCCGGCGTACCAGAATCTCTATAAATCCCTAAAGCAACAGAAACATCATGTAAAATAGCTTGTCGTTGTCCTAAGTTAGAGATTGTCACCATCGCATCAATTGATTTCGGTCTTAAAATAAAACCCATTCCATACTTCATAATTTCCTCTTGTCTTGCTGGCAATCCAATATTCATAATGTAAATATTATCAATATATAGCCCCGCTCCTTCAAAACGAAGTGGAACATGCTCGATATCAACAAGATCATGCAACCTCTTACCAGACATTAATGTTTTCGCGATAAAAAATGCGATGATAGCCATAACGACTCCAGCAATCCATGAACGGAACCCTATATAAGCAAACGTCGTTACAAACGACGTTAACATCGCCAAATAGTTGCGACTTTCAAAAACTAATGCAATTCCTTCAATATATGTATTCCCACGTGGTACAAGCTCATAACCATCTAATTGTTGCAATGTATTTCTTTCCATATTACGCACATCACGAAACTGTGTTGCTGCTAACGTAAGAAACGTAATGGCAGAAAAATCTTTTTTCAATATAGACGGAATTGCAATCGCTCCTAAAGCCGCCGCAATTAACCCCATCGCAATATGAATAATTTTCCCGTGGAGCCTCGTCGGATATTGCCGCGTATCTGTCCGGAGCATTAACACTCTCGTTACTGTCCCCGCTATTACGCCACATAAAATGGCCGGTGTATATTCAATCATGTATTACCCTCGCCTTTCTTTTACGTGTTTTTCTCTTGAACTGTTCCATATATACTGATGCTTTCGCAATCCAAAACAAAATTGCCATAAAAAATGTAGAAACGGCGACGCTATCAAAAAACGCTAAACTACCGTAATCGTAAGGAAAATGCAGTTTCCGAAAAATAATCGTCACAAACAATTCTCCCTGTAACATCCCTATATAAAGAGAATATAGTCGTAATATGCGATCCTCATGTAATAAAACGGATGCATATACAAGAGCACTACTTAACAAAAACAACCTGTCCACCACAATCCAAATTGGATCATATACTTCTAACAAATGAAAACTTGTATATAACATTGCAATAATAAGTGCCGAAAGTAAGCTATATAATTTTTTCCAAATAGAATAGAGCGTGAGTCCTATAAAAGCTATACCAGAAAGTAAAAGTGCATTTACTGATACCGTGAATGAAGCAATCGTTACATGTAACGGAGAACAAATAATAAAAATCAATATACAGGCGCTTATCTTCCACCGAATAGAGTCCTTTTTCATAAAAAATGTTACGACAATCCACCCTATCCAAGCTACAAAATAAAAAGTACTCCCTTCCATCATTTCACCTCCTATGTTTTCCATTATGGGAACTTTTTATGAAAGTTAATCCACTTTCTTCGCGCATAGTTTTTTCATATAACAGCAACACTTTTAATAAGGAGGTGCTATTCATTATGGGTAAAGATCGTCAAGAACGAAAACTAAGAGAATCTCGCCGCGTTGAATCTGACCGCGACCAATCACTACAATATCCAGGGGCAACTGGACTAGATACACCAGAGCAAGCTCGTAAGCAAAATCAGCACTAATAAATACAAAAAGACGGTTTCGATATTGTACGAAACCGTCTTTCATATATCCCTCATAATTTTTATTTATATCAAAATAATATTTTACCTGCGAATCTTTCTACAATTTATTTTTTACCCTTCCCTTTTCCCTTAGCAAAATTAAACCTTATTCAAGAATTCAATTACACACTATCTACATTTTTCAGTCGAATTTTTTATAATTAAATACTCATATATATAGATAATTTTATTTTTATAGAATATTAATTATATCCCTCGCCTTATATTACTAAAACGAATAGAACACAAAAAAATCAACCAAACGGTTGATTTTTTATCTTCTACTATAATGCGTCGTATCAATTCCACGCTGCGTTAACCAATGATACGTTTCGCCCTTTACAACAAGAGGAACAGACTGTAACTCTTCTATCGTCTTCGCGCCAAGAGCTGTCATAATAAATTTCAAGTCTGCATGTAATAGATCAATTTCATCCACTAACTTCTCGATGCCATCTTGCATTAAAATGCGTAAAAAGTATCCAGCAAAAGCAGTTGTATTCGCCCCTAATGCGATTGCTTTCGCTACGTCAAGCGCTGTTTGTATACCCCCAGATGCAATAAAAGAGAGGTTATTATTTGTAGAGGTTGCTTCAATAATCGAGGTAGCTGTTTGTATGCCCCAGTTATTAAAATAAGAAAGCATTCGCTGTCTTCTTTCATTTTCAACAGCAGCAAAATTCGTACCACCTTGTCCGCCAATATCAATTGCCGTTACACCTACGCTCGCTAACTGTTGCATTGTTTCCTTACTCATCCCAAATCCAACTTCTTTTACAATGACAGGAACTTTACTATTTAAAACAATTTTCTCAATACGCTGAAGTACACCAGTAAAGTCACGGTCTCCTTCTGGCATCGTTAACTCTTGTATGACATTTAAATGAATTTGCAATGCATTCGCTTCAACCATATCAACAGCACGCTCTGCCTGTTCAACAGTTGCCTCACTACCTAAATTAGCAAAGAAAATACCATTTGGATTTACCTTTCTAATAATCTTATAAGAAGCAGCCTCACTTTCATCTTTTAACGCTGCCATTTGCGATCCTACAGCCATAGCAAGGTTATGATGTTTCGCTACATATGCTAATTGCTCATTAATATGTAACGTTTTCTCTCCTCCACCACCAGTCATCGCATTGATAAAAATCGGCGAACTTAGTGAAAGTTCGCCGATTTTTGTTTCACATGTTATTGTGTCATAATTTGAATTTGGCAAGCTTTGATGCACAAAATCAATATCATGAAAGCCATGCGTACGAGACTGACCAGTAGAAAGAGCGTATTCAATATGATCTAATTTACGTTTTGCCCTTACCACTTGTACCCCTCTTTATTTCTTTAATTTTTTCAGTTGTTCACCAATAATGTCACTTAATTGGAAAGTAGCAGAATCAGCATTCGGTTCATACTGACTATAATCTTCAGTTACATTATTTTCCTCAAGCGCTTCTTTTATACTTAAAGAAATACGTTTCTCTGCTACATGAACTTCAAGCACTTTCACTTTTACTTCTTGTCCCATTTCCAATACTTCATTTGGATTTTTCACGTGACGATTTGCAATTTGAGATACATGCACAAGACCTTCAACGCCCGGTAAAATTTCAACGAATGCACCGAATGTAACAAGACGTTTTACTACTCCTTCACGAATATCTCCAGCTTTTACTTCGCCACCAACATTTTCCCAAGGTCCCGGTTGAGCTGCTTTAATTGATAAAGAAATACGTTGTGTGTCAGCATCAACAGATAATACCTTTACTTTTACCTTTTGACCTTGCTCTAATACTTCAGAAGGTTGCTCTACACGTTCGTGTGAAATTTGTGAAATATGAACTAAACCGTCCACACCGCCAACATTAACGAAAGCACCAAAATCCGTTAGTCGTTGTACTGTCCCTTCAACAACGTCGCCTTCTTTTAATGAAGAAATTGCTTCTTTCTTCTTAGAATCTAGTTCTAATTCTACTACCGCTTTATGCGAAAGGATTACACGATTTTTTTCACGGTCCAATTCAACAATTTTCACGGCTAATGTTTTGCCTTTATAGTCAGTAAAATCTTCTACATAATGTACTTCTACAAGTGAAGCTGGTATAAAGCCACGAACACCAAGGTCCACAACTAATCCACCATTCACGATATCTTTTACGGTAACATCAAATACGTGACCAGAATTAAATTTCTCTTGTAATTCTACCCATGCTTTTTCTGCATCAACAGCACGTTTAGATAATACAAGATCATCCTCTTCTAACTTAATAACCTTTAATTCTAGTGTTTGATCTAATTCTACAACATCGCTTGCTTTTTCAATATGAACGTTAGCTAATTCACTAATTGGAATTACGCCATCTGTTTTGTATCCAACATTTACAAGCACTTGTTTCTCTTCAACTTTCGTTACAGAACCTGTAACAACGTCACCAACTTGTAATTCTTTTGAATCCATAACTTCTTCATTCATTTTCTCTACCATGGAAATACCTCCCTACAGAATTGACAAAGCATTTTTTATGTATATACGAAATGAAAACAATTGTTTTCATTTGCATGTTTAAGAATTTATCATCACATACGTAAGCTTCATACATTTCACTAGAAAATATATTAAACCTATATAAATAGTATACAGCAAAATCATGTTGAAGAAAGTATGTTTTGAAATATAATAACGAATATATTCTGACAGTTTTATTCCTCTTTAACTAACTTCTTATAAATCCGGTCATTTGTCAAGGAAAGAGACTCACAATTCACGTATCCTTTACATTTTTATATAAACAAAAAAGAAAGAGGCTACCCCCTTTCTTTATTTCGCAAACACTCCCGAAACAATACCCATAATTTTTTGGACAACTTCTTCAATTGATAAAGAAGTTGTATCTAATTCCAATGCATCATCAGCTTTTTTTAGAGGAGAAACTTCGCGTTCTGAATCTAATTTATCACGCTGAGCAATTTCTTCTTTTAACTGCTCTAAATTAGAATCGAAACCTTTATTCATATTTTCTAAATGTCTTCTTTCTGCTCTTTCTTCAACAGAAGCAAGCATAAAGATCTTCACTTCAGCATCTGGTAACACATGTGTACCAATATCACGACCATCCATTACAACGCCGCCTTTTTCCGCTAACTCTTGTTGACGGCGTACCATTTCTTCACGAACAAGGCGATGTTTCGCCACAATCGATACTCGATTCGTTACCTCAGGTGTACGAATGACTTCAGAAACATCTTGTCCATTTAAAAATACAAGTTGTGTATTTTCTCCTTGCTGAAACTCGATTTTCACATTCTTTACAACTTCCATTAGCTGCTCTTCATTTTCAATATCCACTTTTTGCTCAAGGGCTGCGTATGTAATCGTACGATACATTGCGCCTGTATCAATATAAACGTAAGAAAGCTTCTTCGCTACAACTTTCGCAACTGTACTTTTTCCAGCAGCTGCTGGACCATCTATAGCAATTGAAATTCGTTTATCCATTGTAACACCTCATTTTTTCACTTATAAAACAAAACGAAAAGCAGGTATTCTCCTGCTCCTTCTCATTTGCTTCACGTCATTAAATCCTCAATTATTGTAGCATAATCCTTCATAGAAGAAAATGAAAACTACCTATTCACCTGTAAGATTTCTGCTTTGTTTTTTACCATGACACCTTCATAATAAACAATTTTAGATAAATATTTCACTGATGACTTATGTATAAATAACAATTGCACAACAGAAAGACAAATGAATTGTATTATTAATATACGAATAAGCATTCTCTCCATCTTTTTCAACGTAATGGCTCCCTCCTATACTGTATTTGCACATTTCGTTTCGTAATTTTATACATCGTACATATAGCATTTCATTTTATTGTCATTTTCGAGGCATACTTTTATACATTTCCATTGTCGAATTTACTCAAAACATGTTATGTTCTAAATGTATTTTTTTACTTGAAAGGGGTATAAGCATTGAAAAGAATCCTAGTTTTACACACAGGTGGAACAATTGCAATGGAGGAAGATAAAGAAACTGGGGTCGTACAACCAGGTGAAAAAAATCCTCTTTTAAAATTCATTCCTGATTTAGAAGGCGATGTTGATTTAATCGTTGAAGATGTGTTTCATCTACCATCTCCTCATATGACACCAAGCGAAATGTTACAATTACAAGTCATCATTGATGAAAGAGTAAAACAAGACAACATTCATGGCGTAGTCATTACGCATGGTACGGATACATTAGAAGAAACGGCCTATTTCTTAGATTTAACAGTACAAGCAACTATTCCGATCGTTGTAACAGGCGCAATGCGCTCTAGCAATGAATTAGGTGCTGATGGTCTATATAACTTCTTATCAGCTGTAAAAGTCGCTAGCAGTAGTGAAGCTGCCGAAAAAGGCGTTTTAGTCGTATTAAACGACGAAATTCATTGCGCTACAAACGTAACGAAAACACATACAAGTAATGTAGCAACATTCCAAAGTCCACAGTATGGACCAATCGGTATGGTAACAAAACGTGGTGTTGTATTCCACCATGCTTTAGTACATCACGAAACATATTCAGTAAATAAGGTTTCTAAAAATGTAGTCGTTCTAAAAGCATACGCTGGTATGAACGATACATTGTTAGCAGCAATTGAAAATCTTCCAGTAGACGGGATTGTTATTGAAGCGCTTGGACAAGGTAATTTACCTCCAAGAACACTTCCTAGTCTAGAACGGCTAATAAATAAAGGAATTCCTGTCGTATTAGTTTCTCGCTGTTTCAATGGGATCGTTCAAGATGTATATTCATATGAAGGTGGCGGCAAACAATTAAAAGATATGGGTATTGTATTCACATACGGTTTAAACGCTCAAAAAGCACGTATTAAATTATTAGTTGCATTAGAGAATACAACTTCTCATGAAGCAATCCAAAACATGTTTATGCACGATTAAAAAAGAAGCTGTCGAAGTTTATTCCGACAGCTTCTTTTTATATTTCTCTTGTTGCAATGGTTTGCGCAATCGCATCCCCATGAAATCGACCGTTCTCAATAAATATTTCATTTGCATTATTTCCAGCAGCAATTACACCTGCAATGAAAATATTTGCAGCGTTCGTTTCCATCGTATCCTCTGCATAAATTGGACGTCCTGTCGCTTCATCAATCCGAACACCCATCTTTGTTAAGAAACTATGATCAGGATGGTAACCAGTCATCGCAAATACAAAATCATTTTGGATTGTATATGCTTCGCCATCAACTGTATACGTTAATGTATGTTCAGTAATTTCTTTCACATGAGCCCCGAAATGCATGTGAATTGTACCATTTCGGACTAACGCCTCAAACTCTGGCAAAATCCAAGGCTTTATGCTTGGTGAATACTCACTTCCGCGATATAGTACCGTTACACGCGCACCAGCTTTCACAAGCTCTAACGCGGCATCTACACTCGAGTTTTTCCCACCTATAACTACTACATCTCGATCAAAATAAGGATGTCCTTCTTTAAAATAGTGAGCTACCTTCTTCAATTCCTCACCTGGAACGTTCATATAATTTGGATTGTCATAATATCCAGTTGCTACAACAATATATTTCGCTATATACATTTCTTTACTTCCGTCACGCTTTGTCGTTTCAACCTGAAAAACTTCTCCATCTTTTTGAACTTTCTCTACTCGTTCAAAAGCATTTACACGTACAGATTTACGCTTTACTACTTCACGATAATACGCAAGCGCTTGATTTCGAACAGGCTTACGATTTTCTGTAATAAAAGCTACATCACCAATTTCTAATTTTTCACTAGAAGAGAAAAATGTTTGATGGGTTGGATAATTATAAATCGCATTTACAATGTTTCCTTTTTCAATTACTAACGGATTTATCCCTACCTTTTGCAACGAAATTGCTGCTGCTAATCCGCACGGACCGCCTCCAATTATGATAGCTGTTTCTTTCTGCATACTCGGTTCACTCCTAGTCTTCTACCAATACACTATTTATAAAAACAAGAAAAAACCTACTTACAGCAGTAGGCACCTATCTTTATTGTATTCATTTTTCATATATTTGTCATCTAAACGAAACGTACATCCGATAGACATCTGCTAAAAACTGCTGAAATTTAATACCTTGTTTCCCTAAAACATTTTCAGGATCAATCTTTCTGGCTGGATCAAGTGTTTTATGTGATACGATATCTTTTTTCGGATTCAAGCCGAAGTTTTGACATAAATACGCATGATACCACGTAAAACGGGTATATGCTTCCCAAAAATTAACATCACCGCCATAACAAAGCTCCACTCCAATGGCAGCCTTATTGGCATCATACCCATATAAGTCATTATCTGTCGGCACACCATATCGAACATGATAAGCAACTTCATTTATAGGAATAATTTCTAGTATTGTTTTGTCATCTATAAATGTATGTGCCGAAGCTTTCGGTTGTATTTCATTAAAATAATCCCGATTCCCAATCGCATTGCTACCAGGATTCCCCGTATCATGGCTTACAATAAACCTTACTTTAGAAAGAGGAATTCCCGGCCGTGAACTTCCATATCCAATATAGTTACGCTCTATAGGAAACATCGCCATTACTACCAACTCCCGCTTCAGAAGATTACCTTACTTCTTTATATATGTATTCGGTAGCAATGTCCTTATAGCATATTTCTTACGCGAAGAGAAAATCGAAAATATTTGATGTGAACACCATAAATAATAAAATACTTACAGCAACTCCATAAAAACCGTAAAACCAAACACAATCTTCTTTCGTATCTAAACCGAAAAATTTATTTACTGATTGTAATAATGTGCCGCGCTTACTTTGTTTGTTTCTTAATACTTCCACTCGTTCTACAACATCCGCTGGCATCATAAATCTTTGGTCTACTGTCATTTTCATCATTTATCTCTCCTTAAAATCATTTCCGTTTTGTTTATCTAAGGAGAGTATAGCACGTTTGTTCGTATAGAACAAGCGTTCTTTTCGTTTTTATTTTATTTTTCAGCAAATCCAGTAAGAATCGTGATTACAAAGGCGATAATTGGCCCTACTACAACCGCACCAAATATTAAAAACAGTAGCCCTTCCCCGAACACCCGAACAATACTTGTCTTTTTGGCTTTCGTCGTTCTTGCAAGTTCTCCCTCTAACCTCTTAACCTTTTCTTCTAATTGTTCTACCCGTTCTATCATTTTATTTTCCATACACAACACCTCACTCTAATACTTCAACAAAAAAACGTGATCCCCTCGAAAGGAATCACGTTTTCTCACAATATAATATTATACCCAACCTCTGAAGCGACTTGCTTCAGCCATTTTACGGACACCGACCATATACGCTGCTAAGCGCATATTCACTTTACGAACTTGTGCTGTTTCATAAATAGAATCAAATGATCTTACCATTACTTTTTCTAAACGTTGTTCTACTTCTTCTTCAGTCCAGTAGTAACCTTGGTTATTTTGTACCCACTCAAAGTAAGATACTGTTACCCCACCAGCACTCGCTAATACGTCTGGAACAAGTAAAATTCCGCGATCTGTTAAAATTTTAGTTGCTTCTAATGTTGTTGGACCATTTGCAGCTTCAACAACGATTTTTGCTTTAATATCATTAGCATTTTCTTCTGTAATTTGGTTCTCAATTGCAGCTGGAACTAAAATGTCGCAATCAAGTTCTAACAATTCTTTGTTTGAAATTGTATTATTAAATAGTTTTGTTACTGTACCGAAGCTATCACGACGGTCTAATAAATAATCAATATCTAATCCGTTTGGATCATGTAATGCGCCGTAAGCATCTGAGATCGCAATAACTTTCGCACCTGCATCATGCATAAATTTAGCTAAGAAGCTACCAGCATTACCGAATCCTTGAACAACAACGCGTGCACCTTTAATATCAATGTCGCGTTTTTTTGCAGCTTCGCGAATACAAATTGTAACACCTTTCGCTGTTGCTGTTTCACGTCCATGTGATCCACCTAATACAAGTGGCTTACCTGTAATAAATCCTGGTGAATTAAATTCGTCAATACGGCTATACTCATCCATCATCCATGCCATAATTTGAGAGTTTGTGAATACATCTGGAGCTGGAATATCTTTCGTCGGTCCTACGATTTGGCTAATTGCTCGTACATAACCGCGGCTTAATCTTTCTAACTCACGGAATGACATTTCACGCGGGTCACAGATAATTCCACCTTTACCTCCGCCATATGGTAAATCAACAATACCACATTTTAAACTCATCCAAATTGAAAGTGCTTTCACTTCATTTTCTGTTACATTCGGATGGAAGCGAATTCCACCTTTCGTTGGACCAACAGCATCATTATGTTGTGCACGATATCCTGTAAATATTTTAACAGTCCCGTCATCCATACGAACTGGTATTTTCACTGTCATCATACGAACTGGTTCTTTTAATAATTCATATACTTCGTTTGGATAACCCAATTTTTCTAACGCTTCACTAATAACAATTTGTGTTGAATTCAATAGTTCAAAATGTTGTTCCCTTTGTTGTTGTGTTTTTGTTTGAGTTCCCTTTTCGGCTACCATAGTAAGTAAACCCCCTGTAATTTCACTTGTTTAGTAAACCTTCATTGCCTAGTATACACCGTTAAATTTGGAATGCAATAGAAAACGCTAACAAATATATACAAAGTATTTTCTTTTGCAAGCGTTTTCACTATCATTATAGTCCTTTTATCGCTTTTAGAAAAGTAAAATACTTAAATATTTAAATATTTTTTATTTTATTCATGTACAGTACTTTGAAAAAATACATTTAAGTAAGGTAAAAAACAAAACCTTAGCTATGTTACATTAGCTAAGGTTTTGTTTTTTCACAAAGTAATTGTGTATTTGTTCAATTGCTTGAGAAGCCATTAATTCTTTACCATACTCCATTAGACGATAAATAGTTGCTGTAGACGGATTACCATATTCCGCTAAAATAGCTATAAAATCTGCCTTCAGTAATTGTATTTGCTCCTCTTCTTCCATCCAAAGATAGAAACGCCCATCCCACGTATATAATTTTCCGCCAGTTACATCAAGGTTATATAAACGATTCGACAGGTTAATTACGTCATCTAGTGTAGCAAACTCATAAAGGATATGCTCGCTTTCATCTAGAGTCACTTGCATTTCAATAAACTCGTCACGAAACTCATCATCTGTATCCGCTTCTTGATGTTCTTTCGTTACAATTACGACCATTCCTTGCGCTTGTAGAGAAAATACTTCAACTGCAATCGGACCATCCGCTTCAAATCCTAATTCTTTATTTGCTTCTTGCATCATATCACGAAATAATTGCTGTACTTTCGGTGCATTTCTCCACAAATCTTCTTTCGTTAATCCTCTTTCAGATAAATCATCAAATGTTAAGAAAATTTTTATCTTATTGTAATTTAATCGTTCCAGCCTCATCTCATACCCTCCCTACGCAACCAATGAATATAATTTTTATTATATGAAATAGAAAATAGATGGTTCTTTTCGAACAACTATTCTAACATGTTTAACCAATTATCCCATTCTTCTTTCGTATCACCAATTAGGTTTGTTTGAATGTTCAACTGATCTCCAGCACCTATTTCTCCTATAACCCCAACAGAAAGGTTTTCACTTTTTTCTTGCAACAAATTCAAGTAGCTCGTTGCGTTCTTCAGTTCTCGTCCGTCATCAAAAGAGATTACTACATATTTAGGTCTTATTTGCTCAACAGCTAACGTAATACTATCTTCCGCTAAGCTCGCCCTAATATATATCACCTCATATCCTTTTAATCGTAAATACGTTGAGAAAACAAACCCTTTCAACATATTACTTTCTAACACAACAACTTTGTGTATAGAAGAAAACGATGATGCATTATGATATACCATCCCTAGACGCGTTTGTAAAAATGATACGACATATTGGAATTGCACCATTGTAACTTCATTATTATTTTTTAACGTTAACAATTTATTTGACACTTGAAGAACAATACTTGCGATAACTTTTTCTGTTGCATAAATACTAAAGGCCTCGTTTAACAATGCAGAAGTTGTAATTTCATCAAATTTTAACAAAGCTTGTAGTAAATCGTCCACTAAAACAACTTCTCTATCGTAATGTATTTCATTTTGAACACTATTCTGCAAACGATTCCCTTCTAATAATTGAACTGCTTGTCCAATCATCATGCCGGAAGAAACCTTGTCCATTAACCATTTCAAAATTTGAATATGCTCTTCTGTATATAATCGATGCCCCGCATGATTCCGCTTTGGGGCAATCATTTGATATCTTCTTTCCCATGCACGAAGCGTACTTGGTTGAACTCCAATTATTTTTGAAACAGCTTTTATGTTATATTTTCCGTTTAGAGTTGGCATCATTTCCCTCCGCATAACGTAATAATATGTGTTTGAGCAGGTGCTCGGAAGCGAAGTGGAATCAACGTTGTTCCATACCCATTACTAACAAAAAGAGTTATATTTGAATGCTTATATACGCCACCTTTTAAATATTTTTTAGATGGGAATAATCGAATCTGCCCTCCATGTGTATGTCCACTTAGCACAAGTGAAATTTGTTCTTTTCCAGACATTTTATTTATTATATCAGGGTTGTGGCTAATTAATATGCGAAAACCATCTTCTTTACAATCAGCCAACGCTAAATCTAAACGATCACGTTCCAAACCAACATCATCTACACCGAGCAAACAAATTTTCTCTCCTAATTCAGACTCAAATACAACTCTTGTATTATCTAAAACTTTTACATTATTTTCTAATAACAAAGCATCTAATTCATGATATTCAATTTCATAATCATTATTTCCCCATACAAAATATACAGGAGCTATCGCTCTTAGCTTTTGTATATTTGCAGAGATTTTCGATAAAGGGACACCTTTTTCCGCTAAATCACCACCAATAATTACAAGATCAACTCTTCCTTTTACTTGTTCAATTAACGAATTCGAAATGACCCTTCTATGAATATCAGATATAAAAAATACATTTACTTTTTGAAAACTTTTCGGAAATTCTTCAAATATTAAAGTATGTTCTAGCACCGTATTACGCATTGCTTCTGTATACATTACAAGAAGCATTATAATACCAATACAAACGAGAGTACTTAATAAGATAATCCATATCATATATTTTTACTCCCCTCCTCATAAAGATAATCCTCAGTTTTTATAGTAAGTATTTTACTAACTTTCTCGCTTTGTAGACTTATCTTTTATCGGAATTTTTAATTCTTGACCTACATTCACTTCATCTTTTTGTAAATCATTATACTTTTTAATCACTTCGATCCCAGTTTCATCTGAAAAATATTGCTTCGCTATACTTTCTAAAGTTTCTCCCTCTTTCACCGTATGCGTGACAACTTTCTCAGATGATGCCTCGGACTGAGATTTAGCTGAATCAAAGAAAATGACCTCAAATGCACTTTTTCCAGCGTTATTACCATCACTTTTCACCTGAATATATTTATCCGTATACCATAAAATACTAATTGGTAATAATATGAATAGAAATGTTAAAACTCGAACGAAAATATGATTCATTTTAAACTTTTGTTTTTTCTCTTTATTTCTATGAATTTCACTACGCGGCGGTAAACCTTCTTTTTCTTCCACTCGCTCAACTTCTAATTCCTCTTCAAAATCAGGAATTCGTCTTCTCATGTTGTTCACCACCACCTTCCATTTATTTTCTTAATTGAAGCCCCATTATAAAATCAACAAGAAAGTGTGCAAAGATTGTTATAAACAAATTTCCTGTCCATTCAAATACATAGCCAAAAACAAAACTAATGAAACAGACGAAACAAAACAAAAATGGCTTTTTTATATACCGAATATGTAATACTGCAAATACAAAACTTGCTATTACAATTCCAAAGTGCGTCTGCACTACACCTCTAAATAAAAATTCTTCTGCAAAGCCGATAATGAACGTAATAACAAGTAGATGCATAACCGACATCCCTTGAAACATCCTATCATTAATACCACCATCATCAAACCAAGACTCTGGAAATACTCGCATTGCAACATAATCTAATAACACAATACCAATCGCTAACAAGCCACCTATTATAAGTATAGACACCGGTTCCCATTTCCACAGACTATACACCGATTTTATATCTCGGAATAGTATATATGCTAGTAAACAACCGATACCGATAATAATGAACTGTGTGATATACAGATTCAGCCTTATTTCTTTCGGACTCATATCTTCAATATTATGCCTTTGAATGTTCATCATTCCCCCATCTTTTCTAGACCGAAAAGCTTTTGTAACTCTGTTTCCCAATTATAGTCGAAATCCGATTGTTGCGCTTGTCTTTTTTTATAATCTGTTTTTGTAATATGACAATAGTCGCAGCAATTCTTTACCTCGCCCTCTTTTCTGTAACCGAACTGTCGCAGCAAATATTCTCGTCTACATTCTTTCACTTGTATCCATGATTTCATGTTTTCTAGCTCACTATATTTATTACGTAACCTTATTTCTACTTCAGCTATTAATCTGTTCATAATTTCATCTGACAAGCTCTCTAATATTAGTTTTCGTTGTTGTATGATTCCAAGCTGTTCAAGATGATAGCGGATGAAACGCCAATATTGTTCATTAAATCTTGCTGCATTATAACAAATTTCTTCTACCTCTTCTATTGGTAATTCTTTCGTTTGAAACATTCTTTCCTGCAGTAAAGAAAATAAAAATTGTATTTGTGACTGGCTTGGCAATTCATCTTCAATGATTGAAATTGGTAAATCGTGATCTAACGGACTACATAGTAAAATAGCTATACTTGGTTCACCATCTCTTCCAGCTCTTCCGATTTCTTGTAAATAAGAAGCTATATTAGTCGGATAGTGGAAATGAATAATATATCTCGTATTTGATTTATTTACTCCCATACCAAAAGCACTTGTACATATTACAAGCTGCAACTGGTCATTCATAAACTGCTGTTGAATTAACATACGCTCTTCATGTTCCATACCACCATGATAGAAAGCGACACCAGTAACGCCTTTTCCTCTTAAATATTCCGTTAAACGTTCTGTCCACGCTCTGCTTGAACAATATACAATCCCCGGCCCTTGTAAATACATCACCTGGTCCAAAAGCGCCTCTTTCTTCTCTTCTATCGTCTCTACAAATTGTACTTCCATTGCTATATTTGGACGATCAATAGAATACACATGCTGCGTCACATTCTCCAAATTCAAACTCTCTGCTATATCTCGGAGTACATCTTTCGTCGCTGTTGCAGTTAATGCTAGCACCGTAGGAGACCCGATATTCTTAATAACTACATCTAGTTTTTTATAATCTGGTCTAAAATCATAACCCCATTGCGAAATACAATGAGCTTCATCCACAACAAATAATGAAATATGAACTTTCTTCAATTCTCTTATTAACAATTCCGACTGCAACATCTCTGGTGATACAAAAATAAATTTATAAGAAGCTAATCTTTTCATCGCTTCTCTTTTTTCCTGTAATGTCCGAAAACTATTAAATGCTATCACTCGGTTTTTCACAACATATTTTAATTGTGTAACCTGATCTTCCATCAAAGATAATAATGGTGATACAACAAGTACTGTCCCTTCTTGCATGAGCCCTGGAAGTTGATAGCACATAGACTTCCCTCTTCCGGTCGGAAGCATCGCTATAACATCTTTTCCTTCCAATAAATCTGTAATTACCCCTTTTTGACCTGGACGAAATTCAGAATATCCAAACCACCTATATAAATATTCCTCAAGTTTCATTTATACCCTCCATCCGCGCCAATACAAGACGAACTTCAAAATAAGAGATATCCTCTCCAACCGCTTGTTTCAACTCACGCAGCTTACGTGTTTGTAATGCATCAATTACTTCTGTTACTTTATCTATTTTTTCTTTTTCCATAAACATCTCGATAGAAAAATCTCTTTCTCGCAAAGCAATTTCAACAAAATGATCTTCTATCGTTGCAACCTTTAGATTTCTAATCGTCGCTATTTCTTCTAACGAGCGCCCTTGCCTCCAAAAATTATATGTTTTTTTCGTTGATAAACTAAATAATTCAGCTCTCTCATTTGGATAAGAGATAATCTCAGCTAATAACGGAAATTCATTTTCTTTATCGCGAACTTCTTGTATAAGGAAATGAATTGTACCCCAAAATAAAAAATACACCCTGAAAATATCTCGTTTCGTAATTTCCGCTAACTGCTGCAATGTACAACCGATACGTTCATATCCTGTTAATCTATATGTTACAATCGTCGCTTCTATCACATCACATTTCCCTAAAAGATTATGTATTTCTTTCCATAATCTTTTTGCCAATTCAATTCGCCTATACGGCATACCTGTTAAAAATCGCTTCACCCACACCATTATTTCTGTATCTTGTTGAATAGGAATAAACTTCGTATTATTCTGTTGTAAATTAGATACAGTTTGAATA
This sequence comes from Bacillus sp. FDAARGOS_527, assembly GCF_003812125.1. NCBI lineage: Bacteria > Bacillati > Bacillota > Bacilli > Caryophanales > Bacillaceae > Bacillus > Bacillus sp. FDAARGOS_527. Next base: position 753,305 of record NZ_CP033795.1, on the reverse strand, counting down.
ATTAAAGATAATCTTTTCCAAAACGTTTCACCTAATTCACCATAGTGCAAACCATGTAAATGCGCTGGGAAAGCATACCATTCCTCCCATGTATGTAACTGCATTTCACCTTTAGATGTTAACAAATATGTATTTTCATGTATTTCCTGAATTAAATCTGCTTGCAACAACTTTGCAACTTCACGATCATATTCAGTTCTATTTAACGATTTATATATTCCAAACAAAAAAGAAATTCGGAACATATTTCCATCTTGTAACGTTTGCGAAGAACGTTTTCCCTTTAATAAATAATAAATAGAAGAAACGGTCCTTTCACCATTCAATTGTTTTAAACAATACAATACAGTATATTGTAGTTGCATTACCGCTTCCACCTTTCAATCTAACTTAATTGCTTTTTGTTATGATTGCGCCATCTACCGTTACTCATTAAACTTATCATATGGGCAATATATACTTGTATATATTCTATTGTACCAAACGAAATAACATTTACGTATTTTGAAAATCTTATGACATAATGCAAAAATTAGTTGACACTCTAATTGATAAGGATTATCATTATAATTTTATGTTGAAAAGTTTTAAAAACCGTTTTACAATAAGGTTATAATTTTTATGGCGAGCTTTTCACATACATATTATCAGGAGGGAAAAAAGATGGCAAAATATACAATCGTTGATAAAGATACTTGTATCGCATGTGGTGCTTGTGGCGCTGCTGCACCAGACATTTATGACTATGATGATGAAGGTATTGCATTCGTAACATTAGACGATAACCAAGGTATTGTTGAAATTCCAGATGTATTACTTGAAGATATGATGGATGCATTCGAAGGTTGTCCAACTGACTCAATTAAAGTTGCTGACGAATCATTCGACGGCGATGCTTTAAAATTCGAATAGTCTTTTATTAACTTCAAAAAATACCCCTCATTCCTTTGAGGGGTATTTTTTGTTTTCTATTTTCATTCTCCTTATTAAAAAACCATTAGCAGTTACATACTACTAATGGTTTTATTTTATATTTTATGCATTTTTCATTTTTGCAAACACCCATACTTTCAGGCGTGAGAATAACGCTACAAATACAATTGTCACAACAATTCCTTTAATCAAATTAAATGGTAAGATTGCCGTTACAACCGTTGTCTTTATCGCTTCGCTAGACATAGCTGGTGAATTTAAAAACCAAGTGTAAGCTGGGAATATGATGATGTAATTTAATACGCTCATAATAAGAGCCATTGTAATTGTCCCTAGCATTAATCCTGTCGTTAAACTCTTAACAGTACGATACTTTCTAAATAAGAAAGCTGCTGGTCCAATAAATAAACATCCTGCAATGAAGTTAGCAATTTCTCCAACTGGTACTCCCGTTAAACTCCCTTGAATCCCGTAATGTAAAATATTCTTTATCGCTTCTACAATTATCCCTGCAACCGGCCCGAAAATAATTGCAGCAATTAGAGCTGGTACATCACTAAAATCAATTTTTAAAAATGGCGGAAGCCCTGGGAATGGGAAATCCAACATCATCAGTAAATATGCAATACTACTTAGCATCGCTACACTCACCATCTGCACTACACTGTTTTTTTGTTTCATCTTTCTCTCTCCTTTTCCATCGATCATCTCATGGAAAGTGGAAAGGTTCTGCTATGCCTACTTTTTCATAGAACGAAAAAACCCTTTGTGTTTTACACAAAGGGAGAATTTAAGGCACATCAAACAGACGTTCAAATACCTATCTTTTTTGAACGCTTGAACCTCCATCTTCTCCCATCCAGACTGTACTGTCGGCTTTGGAATCACACCAAATCCTGCCTTAACGGCTCGCGGGCTTAGAACAAAATCACATATAGTTCATCACCGCCGGTCGGGATTTTCACCCTGCCCCGAAGATAGACCGATATTCTATTTTCCACTTCATTATACAACAACATGATCGTATTGTGAACAAAAAATCGTAACTTATTAAAAATAAGTTATTAATTTTACATAATCAAAATCATTCATTATATTTTACAATACACTCCATATTTTTTAGTATTCGGCATTTCTCCTATGAATCCCCTAGTCATATATAATTAAAAGTGATAAGATGTTGAATTGTTAAGATAAGAACATTTTCTGGATTATGGAGGAAATGTCATGAAGAAAGAGAAGAGACACTCTATTCGAGAAACAATGAAAAAAAACTTAAGGAAAGAATACTTTTACTTAAAAAAAGAATTACTTTTCTACTGTCCAATTGATTTAGGCACATTCTCAAGCGAGACATACTATGCTGCTTTCGATGAAGATGGCATCAGTATTTATCAGTATGATAAAAAGACAGAAAGTAAATTAAAATTATGTGAGCGTCATCCGTGGAAGAGTTGGAATAAAGTGAAGGTGGATCATTATTTAACAACTTCACAATTTATTTTTCAAGGTGAGCGAAACTGGATATTATCCCTTTTCCAAAAAGGAAAAGAAGCTCAAAAAATAATTGAAGAGCATACATCTTTACAAACTGAAGTTGTTTCCCGCTCTTTCTTAAAAAAACTTCCTGGTTTCCGTTCTAATGCACCGTTGAATAAATACATCGGCAGCATTTGCTATACTGCACTCATTGCATTTTTATTAAAATGGATGATTCCATTTCAAGGACCACAAATCGCCCTGTACTCTATTTCAATCGGTTGTATGCTTCTTGGTTTACTTTGTTTGACAATTGGTTTAATTGAACCGACTATTGTACTATTTCGAACAAACGAAAAAACAAGAGCGAAAGTATTTTACTTATATAGCTACTTAGCTATTTCTGGATTTATATGTGTCTTTATTTTTTGGTAAAAAAGAGCTAGTTAAACTAGCTCTTTTTTTTACTTTACATATAATTGTTGATTTGGATAAATGAGCTCTTGTTGCAATCCATTTTTTTCTTGAATTTCCTTAACGGACATTCTAAATTTCCGCGCAATGCTAACTAGAGTGTCGCCTTTTTGGACGACGTATAACGATGAAGAAACTGTTTCATTTCTTTGTTCATGTAAAACAAGCAATGGATTCATCGCATTCTTTTTTGCCATCGTCCATTTTCCTTGATGAACTTCTAAATGTAAGTGTGCACCTCGGGATTCTCCTGTATTTCCTACTTCTCCAATTATTTCTCCCTTTGAAATATAATCTCCTTGAACTACATATCTCTTATTTAAATGTGCATACACAGCCTCATATTCTCCATGTTTAATAAATATAACGTTTCCATAACTACTTGAATAATAAGACTTTGTTACCTTCCCTTCTTGAATAGCTGACACAGGCGTGCCGATCGGTGCCGCTATATCTATACCGTAGTGTTTTCCGTGCCTTGTTCCAAAATAATCACTTATCTGTCCTTCAACAGGCCATGCCCATTGATTTCCCTCTGCGTACACATGTAATTGAGATAAAAACAGTACTGTCAATAACATGACGCCGTATTTTAAAGCTTTCATATACATCCTCCGTTTTCTAATTACGACCATACCTTCTCTATTTTGGTATATTACAGAAAAAAGTATACAAAAAAAGAAAGTGAATCACTCCACTTCCTTCTCTTTCTTATCACGAAAAACGATTGCACTGCGATTATACTCTACATCTTTTACTTGTAATCGAGCGTTTATTACTCTAGCTACTGCAAATAAATAGTCAGATAATCTATTGACATACTTTAGAACAACTGCATTTATTTCTCCTTCCTTTTGCAAGGACACGATACATCGTTCTGCTCGCCTTACAACTGTACGTGCAATATGAATAGCAGCTGCCGATTCGCTTCCACCTGGTAAAATAAACCGTTCTAGCGGCGGTGCTTCTTCTATATACGAATCAATCCTACTTTCTAAGTTTTCGACCATTTCAATTTTTACTTTATAAGGAATTTTCTCGCCTACTATCGCCAAGTCTCCCCCGCAATCAAATAGTTCATGTTGAATATTTTCAAGTTCATTATAAATATCTCCGAAAGACCCGCCTTGTAGTTTAGTCATCGCATATCCAATATGAGAATTCGCCTCATCTATTGTGCCATATGCTTCAACTCGGATATTATCTTTATCCACTCTGCCGCCTATTACACTTGTTGTCCCTTTATCTCCTGTTTTTGTATATAATTTCATTGCTTTACGACACCCCTCTCATCATTCTTCATTCGACTAAGTTAGAAAAAAAGTTCTACTATTATTTATTTAATTGATTTTACAAAAAAATAAACAACAGTAGAACTTTATTCATTATCAACTTTTAAAACGCATATTTAAATTATACGATTCGGTAAATATACAGAGAATGTAGTTCCCTCTCCAACAACACTTGAAACAGCAATTTTCCCATCATGGCCTTGCACAATATTTTTTGCAATCGCAAGCCCGAGTCCTGTTCCACCTTTTTTCCCACGTGTTCTTGCTTTATCAGCTTTATAGAAACGATCAAATAAAAATGGAATATCTTCTTCTGGAATACCAGCGCCCGAATCTTGTACTTCAAAAATAAGACCGTTATTTTTCGTATCAATTACAAGCGTTACGTGTCCACCTGCGTTCGTATGACGTATTGCGTTATCAATTAAATTCGTCAATACTTGTTCCATACGATCTGCATCAAACGGGTATTGCTCAATTGGATTTTTGAAATCAACCGTTAACGCGACTTCTTTATCCTTTGCAATTCCTTGGAATTTACGACCTATTTTTTCAACGAAAGGATGAATATCAACTTCACCTATATGTAACTCTACATTACCACTTTCCATACGCGCTAAATCTAACAATTCATTTACAAGTTTCCCTAAACGAACGGATTCATCATAAATGATTTGAACAAACTCGTTAATTTCTTCTTTTGTTTGCACAATATCATCTAAAATTGCTTCACTATACCCTTGGAGCATGACCATCGGTGTACGAAGTTCATGTGATACGTTCGCAATAAAGTCTTGGCGCATTTTCTCAAGACGGCGTTCTTCCGTCATATCACGCAATACAGCTACAGCCCCACGAATTTTCGTTTGATTGTAAAGCGGCGTCATAAGAACTACATAGTTACCTTTTTGTAAATTAATTTCAACCACTTGTTGTTGTTCGCTTTCTACAACGAGATGGAATAGTTCAACAAGTTCAGAAGGTAGTTTTTTACTGAGCTCTATCTCTTTTTCTTCTTGCCAAACTTGTAAGAAATGTTCAGCCGGCGGATTGATTACAACGACTTCACCCTCTTGATTTAATGTAATAACCCCATCTGCCATACTACTTAAAATACTAGCTAACTGTTCTTTCTCTTGCTGCAGGGCATTCATATTAAACTTCAACTGTTTCCCCATTTGATTTAAGGCTGTTGCAAGCTCACCAATCTCGTCCTGGGATACCATAGGAGCTTTTGCATCAAACTTCCCACGCGACACCTCAAAAGCAACCTCACGCATTTTACGAAGTGGCGCTGTAATTCGAGTAGATAAAAAGAATGCAAAGAAAGTTGTTAATATAATCGCAATCCCTGCTGATAAGAATATAAAATCAGTCGTTCTTTCCATACCTTGTATCGGTACTTGTAAAGATTCGTATACAAACACTGCACTTTCATTTTTTGACTGCACTGGTTTTCCGACAATCATAATATCATTTTCAGTATTTTTATTCTTTCTACTATTAGAGGCTTTTCTAATGTTATTCTTAATTTCTTTTTTGTCTGTAAAAACAGCCGCTAATTCTTTATCTTCTTTCAAATCATCCATTGTAAGAGTGACTAATCCTTCTTGTTTCGGTGAAGAAGATATTTCTTTACCATCTTCTACAATAATGATCCTTGAAAGTGGGTCAGAGAATTTGTACGCGATATTCTCAATCGTTTTTACATCGGCACCTTCTTCAATTAACTCTGAAACACTTGTTGCAACTTTTTGAAGCCTAGCTTCACTCATATCTACATAATATGTTCTAAAAAACTGTGAAAGTAAAATCGCAACAAATCCAAGCACGAACGAAACGAGAAGTAATATGGTCATCCATAACTTCCCTACTACACTTCTCCAAAGCATCAGTCGTTCACAACCTCAAACTTGTAACCTACGCCCCAAACGGTAACAATCATCTTCGCAGCATCGGGTGATTTTTTACTTAACTTCTCACGTAAACGCTTTACATGCGTATCAACTGTACGTAAATCTCCGAAGAATTCATATTGCCATACTTCTTTTAGCAATTGCTCACGATCGAATACTTTATCAGGCGCTTTCGCTAAGAATAATAGTAATTCGTACTCTTTCGGTGTTAAATTCACCTCATTACCATCTGCTGTAACACGGTGTGCATCATTATCAATTGTTAAATGAGGGAATACAGTAACATCTTTTGTCGTTGTATCTTGTGTAAAGAATGTTGTTGGTACAGAACGGCGTAAGACCGCTTTCACTCGAAGCACTACTTCACGTGGGCTAAATGGTTTCACAATATAATCATCGGTTCCTACCTCAAACCCTTGTACTCGATTTACTTCTTCACCTTTTGCTGTCAACATAATAATTGGCGTCGCTTTCTTCTCACGAACCCCTTTACATACTTCGATACCATCTTTACCAGGCATCATAAGATCTAATAAAATTAAATCATAATCATTTTGCAGCGCCATTTCTAAAGCTGTATCACCATTGTCTGCTTCTTCAATTGTGTATTGTTCTCTCTCTAAATACATTTTCAACAAACGACGAATACGATCCTCATCGTCTACAATTAAAATTCTTGATTCATTTTCCATTTCTACCCGTTGCGTACTTTTACCACAACGGTTCACACCTACCCTTCTATACTATTATGTTGCGCTATTCTCGTTTATTTAAGCAATCTTCTAAATGTTTCACTTCCCATATTATGCTTCACAAGAATAATAAAGTTTGTTCAATTTTTTTCCAAAACTATGTATTTTTTTTGAACAGTATATAATGTCCTCGACATCATTTTACAAAATCAACCGCTACTTTGTCATGTTTTTCTCAAAAAAGAAGAAAAGTTGACAAAAATAAAATAGGAAAGTGACATACACTCTCCTATTTTATTTCTCTATGCGTATGAATGTAAACCCGCGATAATTAAGTTTACTACAATAAAGTTAAACATAATGATTGCAAAACCAATTACCGCTAACCATGCTGACTTCTCTCCATGCCATCCTTTTGATAAACGTAAATGTAATACCGCCGCATAAAAGAGCCACGTTATAAGTGCCCAAACCTCTTTCGGATCCCAGCCCCAAAAACGTGTCCACGCTATTTGAGCCCAAATCATAGCGAAAATTAATGCACCCAATGTGAAAACTGGGAATCCAATTGCAATAGAACGATACCCTATTTCATCTAACAAATCGCTATTCGTATTTTTCACTAACGGCTGAAGTGCCGCTGATACTCGTTTACGTAAAATTAGCCTTAATACAATATAGAGTAACGTTCCGACTAACACTGACCAAATAACAGTATTTAATTTTTTCGCATTTACAATCGCCGGAACTTCAACTGTCGGCTCTAATTTATTTTCTGTCAGTAACTTCCCTTCATGCGGCCCCACTAAAGCCGGAAGATTGTATTTCATTTCCACTTGTTGTTCATTTTTATCAATCCATTGAAACTTTGCTTCATATTTCATACTAGAATATACCGTTGTTACTCCAATAAACCCAACTGTACAAACAAGTGTGAATACTACCGTCTCTAGCCAAAATGTACGTTTACTTTTCACTGATTGATCTACATTTTTTAATAAATACATAACGCCCGTAATAAAACTAATTGCTAAAATTGCTTGTCCTGCAGCCGCAGTCGTCACGTGAATATGTAACCAATTACTTTTTAAAGATGGAATAAGCGGTGATATTTCCCTCGGAAACATACTTGCATAAGCAATTAATAAAAGCGCAACTGGTAATGCAAATAGCCCGATTATACTTACGCGGTACATAAAGTACATGACAATAAATGCTCCGACAAGCATCATGCCGAAAAACGTACCAAATTCAAAAAAGTTACTAACTGGCGCATGACCTGATGCAATCCACCTTGTTACAAAATAAACTGTTTGTGCAATAAACCCTAAAATTGTAATCGTTATTCCTACATTTGCCCATTTATGACCCTTTTCTTTAATTGCTCCCCCAAAAAATAGAGTGGCAATTAAATATAAAATAAATGCGGTAAAGAGAAAGTTACTACTTATTTGCACCATATCGTTTCCCCACCTTAACTAATTTTTTTATCGACTACTTTATCATTTGGTTGCGGAATTGCTGTACCTTCTAGTACTCTTTCAATATCTTTCTTTAAACCGAACCAGTTTTTATTCGTATGTCCTGCAATCCACCATTCATCATTAACGCGTTGTATCCAAATACGGCGATGATTCCAATACATTCCTTGAATGACACCAACCATAAATATAAACCCTCCAATACCGAGAATCCAAAGCGTTAAATCTTTTCTTACAGTAAGTGCTGTTGCATTTTGCATTTCCACACCTGCAAAGGACATTTTATATTTGTTATTCCCATCAGGTTCTATATTTTGCTGAATACCAACAAAACTCACTTCACCATCTGGTGTTTCAGGTGTAAACATTTTAAATACAAATGCAGGGTTGTTTGGTAATTTTGTTTTTGTATTTGGTCTTCCATTCTCATCAAAATAAAAATCAGGGAAATAGCTTAATAGTTCTAAAGAATAACCATTTCCTAAATCATATTTTTCTGCAGGGTTTGTTAAATCAACTTTAATCGGTCCCCACTTTTGATTATTTTCTTTATTTTGCAAACGGAAGGACATACTTTTAAATTCATTTTCTCTATAACTCAATTGATAAACAGCAAATTGATCAAATTTCAGCGGTTCATTTACTCGAATTTCAACTTCTTTTACTTTTTCCAATTTTGGTTTTTGTCCAGCTATCTTTTCACCTACCGCTTTATATAATACGGCATTCGTTTGGAAGTTTTTCGCAATCATTTTATCACCTACACGGTCAATTGCTTCATCAAAAACTTCTTTATCCTTACTTTTATCATAAACTTCCTTTATAAACTTCTCGTTTTTTAAATAGTATTGCCCATCCGTTCCAGGTATTTCTTTCGTTTCACCGTCACGTAACCAAAGCGCTTCGTCTACGTACATACTTGGTAAAAAACGAAGCATCGCACCGAATAAAAAGATGATGAGACCGATATGATTCACATATGGACCCCAGCGTGAAAACCGTCCCTTTTCCGCCAAAATATTTCCGTCTTCCACTTTTACGTTATAGTTTCTTTTCTTTAAATTCTTTTGAACTCTTTCAAAATCACCATCTTGCGGTGTACCAGTACCGTATAATCTTTGTCTCTTTAAAAAGCTAGGGTGTCTTTTCACCCCTTGCTTCTTTAAGGCTTTATAAAGTGGAATGACACGATCTAAACTGCATATCACAAGTGAAATACCAATTGAAGCAATTAACATCATATACCACCATGAACCGTATAAATTATTAAAGCCTAATTGATAGTATAATTGCCCTAAAAATCCGTATTCTTGCTTATAATATTCAGCTGGTGCAATTCCTGGAGTTATGTACATTTCTTGCGGAAAAATAGTCCCTATCGCCGATGCAGCTAAAGTGATTACAATGAGCCATACACCGACTTTTACAGAAGAGAAAAAGCTCCAAATTTTATCAATAATCGTTTTTGTTTGCGTGAGAGATCTCCGAGCACTCCCCTCATAGCGCATATCCAATAGTTTTATATTTTCATTGCTTTCAAATGGTTTCCCACAAGCTTCACAAAAAACAGTTCCTATCGGATTCACATGTCCACATTCACATTTAATTTCTTTCAACACTCTCACCGCCCCTGTATCTATATGTACTATTGTATATTCTAACCTAAAGTTACCGCAATACTCAGAATTTTTAAACCAAAGGCACTATAGGTAAGCGCCTTGTATGTAAAGGTTTTCTTTATTACGGAGTGATTTTCTTTAAATACTCCTCCAATTGTTCCTTCGTTTGTTCACCTTTAATCTCTTGAATCACCTTACCATCTTTATCAATCAAGAAGCTTGTTGGTAATGGTATTACTCCATACGTTTTTATAATTTCTCCACCTTTATCGATTGCAACGGGGAACTTAAGATCGTATTGTTTCACAAAATTCTTAACAGCAATATCCGTTTCATCTGCATCTAACGCAATGATTTCAACGCCTTTTTCTTTATACTTTGGATATAGTTCATTCATATAAGGCATTTCTTTCTCACAAGGTTTACACCACGTACCCCAAAAGTTTAAAAATACACCTTTTCCCTTAAAATCTTTTAGCTCAATTTTCTTTTCTTCTAAATCTGTCACAACAAAGTTAGGTGCTTCTTTTCCAATTTCCATTTTCTCTTCTTTAGAGAAATATCCTTGATAAAGTGTAAATCCTACAGCACCACATAAAATGAGCAGAATAATAACGCGAAATAATAAGCGATTTTTTTTCATATTGTCTCCCCTCTCTTCGACGAGTGATGAATATATGTATTTTTTAATAAATCACCAGCGGAGCATTCCACTGGTGAAATTTTCACAATATCGATTAGCGAGGCTTTGTAGAAGCCAATGCACGTAATTGTTTTACCTCATGTGGTGTCAATTCTCTTGCATCACCAGGTCGCAGGCTTCCTACTTCTAAGAAAGCATAGCGTTCACGCTTTAGTTTCACTACTTTACAGTCTAAAGCTTCAAACATACGACGTACTTGACGGTTACGACCTTCATGAATTGTTAATTGTACAATTGCCATTTCTTTACGCTTGTCCCAAGAAATGATTTTCACACGCGCTGGTGCTGTTTTTCCGTCTTCTAACATAACACCGCGTTCTAACATGCGAATTTTCTCACCTGTTAGAGGACCTTTTATTTTTGCAACATATGTTTTTTCAACTTTATATCTAGGGTGCATTAATACGTTTGCGAAGTCCCCATCGTTTGTCATTAATAATACGCCAGACGTATCATAATCTAAGCGTCCGATTGGGAATAAACGTTGTGTAATTTCCGGGAAAAAGTCTGTTACAACACTTCTTCCTTTATCATCTGATACACTTGAAATTACGCCAGTTGGTTTATATAGTAAAAAATAAACAGGTTCTTCTTTTTCAAGAGGGATGTTATTTACTTCTACTTTATCTTGAGGAGTTACTTTCGTTCCTAACTCCTTCACTATTTTCCCGTTAACTTTCACTTTTCCTTGCTGAATTAATTCCTCAGCCTTTCTTCTCGATGCAATACCTGCTTGCGCAATCACTTTTTGTAATCGTTCCATTTCTTTTTTTCACCTCGAATTTATCTTACCTTACATTAGAAAGACTTGGCAACCGCATACGCTTGACGGCTTTTCGCTTCATCTTACTTAAACAACATAGCGATGATAATAAACATATAAAGGTCAAATCATGGTTTTACCTTTTATTATTGTCCATATTTTTCATATTGCTCACAATAAAAGTTCATTATTTTGTCAAAAATACCGCATAAAAAAACCACTATTAAGCAACACCTTAATAGTGGTCGTATACGTATTATAAGCGAAATAGCATAAAAAATGAATAGCATTACTGAAACAATAGAGAAACAAATACAATCGAACAAATAATTCCGATTAAATCGGCAAAAAGTCCTACTTTTAATGCATCTCCCATTTTTCTAATTCCAACAGCTCCGAAGTATACTGTTAAAATATAAAAAGTTGTGTCTGTACTCCCTTGCATCGTAGAAGCCAATCGCCCAATGAACGAGTCCGGTCCATACGTCGCAATTAAATCGGTCGTAATACTTAAACCAGCAGAGCCCGAAATAGGACGTATAAGTGCTAGTGGAACAATTTCTGCTGGGACATGAATTAAATCTAACATCGGCTTCATTACTGATATCATTGCATCTAATGCACCTGAAGCTCGAAATATAGAAATAGATACGAGCATTCCAACCATAAACGGTAAAATAGAGATTGCAATTTGAATCCCTTCTTTTCCCCCCTCAACGAACGATTCATACGTCGGAACTTTCTTTATCGTGCCATATAGAAGGATAAAACCAATGACACAAGGGATTACCCATAATGATATCGTATTGACAATGCTCATTTTTTCCGCCCCTTCCTACTCCTTCTTCGGTAAAAATAGCGGTCAATCCAAATCGCTCCGATCATAGAGAGTACTTGTGCAATGAATGTTACCCCAACAATTTCAGTTGGATTTGCTGATTCATACGTCATTCGAATCGAAATGACGGTCGTAGGAATTAAAGTAATCGCTGATGTATTTAATGCCAAAAACGTTACCATAGAACGGCTCGCCGAATCCTTCCCTCCATTTAACTCTTTCAATTGTTCCATCGCTTTAATGCCAAGAGGGGTCGCTGCATTACCTAAACCAAAAAAGTTTGCCATCATATTTGATAAAATAAATCCCATTGACGGATGATCCTTCGGTATTTCTGGAAACAGCCTTTTTACTATCGGCATAAAAAGTGCCACTAACTTTTTTAACAATCCGGCTTCCTCTGCAATTTTCATTAAGCCGAGCCAAAATACTAAAACACTAATGAGTCCTATACAAATCGTTACCGCATCTTTCGCTCCATCAAATACAGCTTTATTTATTTCTTCCATTGTTCCATTTATCATCGCATACACAATCCCAATGACAGCCATCGCTACCCATACGAGATTAACCATCGTTCCCAACACCTATCATGTAAGAAAAAATTTCTTTCACATTATTCCAGTACATTCCCGTTGTAGCTACTAACTTTCGTTTACTATAAAATAAATTCCGTTCTCCAACTTTCTCATTGCCAACATAAACGTCTGTCTTTCCAACCTTTACTCCATCCACAAGCTTTGCACTTTTATCTAGTTCAACTTTTAATACTACGCTCTTTTTTTCTTCTTCAGTTAAAGGTACTGAAAAACTATTTTTCGTGTAAACATGATTGGCGTATTTCTTTTCGGTTATTTCAGCAAGTGCTCCTTGTCCTAAAACTTTTGTTTGTTCGAAACGGTCAAAACCTTTATCAAATAAATTCATATGATCATCCCAATCACTAGAAGCGCTCAAAGTTACGACAATTAGATCTAGTCCATCTTTTGATGCTGTTGTAACAAGCGTCCGGCCTGCTTTCTTCGTAAAACCCGTTTTTCCTCCTGTTGCAAATTCATAATAAGACGTCACAAGTTTATGTTTGTTTTTCCACGGATAATCCCACGAATCTGATTTATACGTTTTTGTCCCAAAAATCTTCTTAAAGGTTTCGTTCCCCATTGCATACCTTGTTAAAAGTGCCATATCATAGGCCGACGAATAATGGGATCCATCTCCATCCAAACCATGTGGGTTTGAAAAGTGAGTATCTTTCATTCCAATTTGTTTCGCCTTTTCATTCATTAAATATACAAACCCTTCTATACTCCCTCCTACATTTTCAGCAATTACTTGTGCTGCATCATTACCAGATCTAAGCATGAGTCCATATACTAAATCCTCTAATTTTACTTTCTGTCCAGGCTTTAAATAAATTGCTGAGCCTTCTACTCTCACTGCTTCATTACTAACCGAGACCATTTCTTTCATTTTTCCTGACTCAGCAGCTAACAAGGCAGTCATAATTTTTGTTATACTAGCAATCTTTTGCGGCTCATGTTCTGCTTTTCCGTATAATACGCGACCTGACTGTTGCTCCATTAATACAGCATTTCGAGCACTAACATTGCTGGTCATCTTTGCATATGTAGGAATTGGTATAACGCTTGCGTACATAATAAGAAGCGTAATGATTACACAAATTCGTCTCATATTTCCCCCCACGTCCTTTTGGCACTTTTTGTACAAGTGTATGCTTGGCCTTTTAAAATATGAACGAAATCTCCCTCTCCTTCCAATAAAAAAGACGCAGAGAACCTGCGTCTAATAAGGTGTCCATTCTATTTGTTTTGCACTTTCAAATCTTTTTTCTACATCCGGCCAATTTACAACATTCCACCAATTTTTAATATATTCATCTTTTCGATTTTGGTATTGTAAATAATACGCATGTTCCCACACGTCTAGTACAAGGAGCGGTATCGTATCCCATTGTGTAAATAATTGATGAAGTGTACTCTGTAAAATTTCTAATCTTCCCGATCGCGGAACCCAAACGAGAATTGCCCATCCTGAACCTTCCACTTTAGAGGCTGCTTCTGTAAAATGTTTTTGAAAACGCAAGAAACTTCCAAAATCTTGTTCAATCCGGTGTGAAAGAGCCCCTCTTGGACTTCCGCCGCCACCTTTTTTCATGTTATTCCAAAATATTGTGTGCAAGTAATGACCTGATCCATGAAAAGCAGCTTCTCTTTCCCAATGCTTAATTAAATCAAATTGATTTGTTTTTCTCGCTTCTTCCATCATCTTCTCTGCCTTATTTAATCCTTCCACGTAACTACGATGATGTTTATCATGGTGTAACATCATAATTTCTCTAGAAATATACGGTTCTAACGCATTATATGGATAAGGTAGTGGTGGGAGTGTATGCCCTCCAATTGGAACAGCTCGTTCACTATCCCCTCTTTCACATAGTTCATATTCCTCTTCCCCCTGCACGAATACTTCCTGCAAATGATGCTGAATATGTTCTACATCATCACTTATTTCATACATAAACTCTGCATCTGTATCATACTCATGCTCTTTCATACGGTCTAATAACGTTTGAATTTTATAAGCAAGCATATGGACATCATACACTTCCATTGCACGGCTATCTAATACGTGAAGAACACTTTCACACCAGCTTTCTACTTCATGAAAGTAATCTGTGAATACACCTTGCTGACTCATGTTACACCTCCTTAATGCTATCCCCTTAAATATATTCAAAGGAAATCTCTTATATAACTGTACAAAAGGAAAAGAAGCTAAGTCCCCTCAGCTTCTTTTTCGCAGTTAATATTTGTGTAACATCTTTGTTTGATAATCCGTCTCATAATATTCTAATTCTTCACGCATCAATTGGAATTTCCCCTCTAAGCTCTTCATTACTTCCTCTACAGATGCAGGTGGTGTTTGTTGAAAAACGATGGAGTTTTTCCCTGTATAAGCAGACCGACTATTTTCATACCAATGATCACTCTTTGGTGAAAAAAACTCTGCAATTACTTGATGATAAATTTTATATAAAATCTTTTCAGCTGCTGTCTTTCGAAATGGCTGGCTATTTAACAAAACAAAACACGCATCATGCCCTTCTTCACAAAAAACGAGAAGACGTCTTATTGACGCTAATAACCCTTTATAATATTGTTCGTTTCCTGCCGGTGTCTCTTCTAATAAAGAAGGCAACGTATGATAATTTACATAATTGGTTATCAAATGAATAACATCTTCTAAAAACATAGAAACTTGTTCTGTTTGATTTTCCACCATTAGATTAGACATTTTTCCCTCTCCTTTGCCAGTTCACTCTATTTCTACTCTTTTATTTTTATGTAATTCAGCCAATATTTCTTGTACTTTCACGACTATTTCCTCATCAAAATATTGTTGGAATTCTTCTATATTATTTAAATACAAACGTTTTTGCATGCGAAGCTCATTCTCTTTCAGTAAACAACAGATCGCTACAATATCCCGCAAATATATGTCTTGATTTTCTACTTTACATACCGGATTTCCTTCAAAAGGAGTAATTTCTTGTACAACTTCTTCAAAATACCGAACATATAAAACAGAAAAGGTTCTTTCTTTATCATTTAATATATATGTCACTTCAGATCTATTAAAAAAATCTTCTGACGTATTAGGTTTTGCTTTCTCTAGCTCATATCCCGCATAACCTATTATAATCATCTACTTCCCCTCTCTTCCTTCTTTCAATTTATTTTAACTTAATTTTCTGACAAACGAAATACTCTTTTAAATATAACCCTTATAAAAAATAGCTTCCTTATACAGGAATTTACCTTTTTATTTTTCTTGAAGTTTGTCATAATAATATTATTGTCTCAGTTTTCTTATACAAGGAGAGTTGTATTTATGTCGTTTTCATGGAAACGTTTCTTACAAATCGGGAAAATTATCTTCCC
The DNA here is from genome assembly GCF_003812125.1 of Bacillus sp. FDAARGOS_527. Classification (NCBI taxonomy): domain Bacteria; kingdom Bacillati; phylum Bacillota; class Bacilli; order Caryophanales; family Bacillaceae; genus Bacillus; species Bacillus sp. FDAARGOS_527. Next base: position 737,153 of record NZ_CP033795.1, on the reverse strand, counting down.
ATTTGTTGTATTAACCATTGTATTCTTTCAAGCAAAAAAAGAATTAGCAGGCATTTCTTTTTTAGAAGCAATCAATACAATTAAAAACATTCCAACCGGAGGAGTCTTTTTAGCCATTACACTTGGTGCATTTGCCGTATCAACAATGTTCTTTTACGACTATGTTATGCTTCGTTATTTAAAAGCTGATATACCTGTCCAAAAGATTTTTCGTATCTCATGGATTGCTAATACCTTAAATGGATTTATTGGATTTGGTGGTCTCGTTGGAGCGGGTGTACGTACGATGCTTTATCGTCCATACATAAAAGAAAATGGCAAGCTGATTAAAAGTATCGCCTGGATGACAACTGCTTTTATTAACGGACTCGCTATTCTTTCATTCCTCGGCCTTATTGGAATATTAGACACAAGTTTTATTTTGCATGAAAAACCGTGGCTATGGCCTGTTTTGATCTTCTTCGCCCTTTTCGTCCCTATATACATTGGCTTTTCTAAACTAAAAAATAGAAAACCAAAGCAAACCGAAGGACAAGATGAACGAGAAGAAGAGAAAAATCCAACTGTTTTATACTCATTAGTTTCATTAGTTGAGTGGGTATCTGCTGGTATTGTTATGTACGTCATACTAATATTATTTGGCATTGATATCGAATTTCAAAAGTTTTTAGGTGTGTATGTAATCGCTGCTTTAGCTGGTGTTGTTAGTCTTGTACCTGGTGGACTTGGTTCATTTGACCTTGTCTTTTTAACTGGGCTCGGACAATATGGCATTGATACAGGCGTATTACTACCTGCTATGTTATTATATCGCCTCGTCTATTACATTTTACCATTCTGCCTTGGTCTTATTTTTGCAGCTTTTGAAATGACAGGCGTGGCCATTAAAAAGTTTGAAGACAAACCTTTTATTGCGCCTGCATTAGAAACAACTGGTGTTATATGGACTTTGCAGCGTGATTTTCTAGGAAAACTAGGTTCGTGGGCCTCTGCTGCTTTAACAGTATTTGCTGGATTAATGGTTATTTTATCGACCATTCTACCGACAAGTATAAACAGAGCACACGCCTTACATATTCTAGCTCCAAAACATCTTATTCAATTTTCTTTTAGCTTATCACTAACATTCGGTATTCTCCTCCTGATCCTTTCACGAGGCATATATTATGGAACAAAGCGTTCTTACTATATGACGATTATTTCTTTAATCGGAGCAGCTATCTTTAATACGCTAAAAGGGATTGATATTGAAGAAACGTTTATTTTATTAATTGTACTCGCTGTATTATATATGCTTCGTAAAAGATTTGTACGCGAGAAAATGGAAGTCTCACTTTCTGATATCGTAAAAGTTTTTATATTCTTACTTATAACTTTATATTTATATAAAAACTTAGGTATTTTATTTGCAGGTGCAAAAGAAGCTTTTAAACCTGATTTTGTCGTTCGTAATATTACGCAAGTAAAACGAAGTGCATTAGCAGCTGCCTTTTTCGTTCCTACATTTTTACTGATTGGCTCACTCATTGCTAATCGTTATCGAAATGAATTTCCCGGGCAACCAGCTAATGATAAAAGATTACAAAACTTTTTAGATGAACATGGTGGAAATGTACTTAGTCATTTAGGTTTCTTAGGCGATAAACAATTCTTCTTTAGTAGTGATGGGAAAGCGCTCCTTCTCTTCTCTATAACTGGAAAACGTCTTGTTGTGCTAGGTGATCCAATTGGAGATCCTTCCTCCTACCGTACTGTGTTACAAGAGTTTTTAGCTGAAGCTGACCGATTTGGATACATTTGTGTATTCTACCAAATCGAAAGTAAATGGATGAGTTTATATCATGATTTTGGTTACAACTTCTTTAAGCTTGGTGAAGAAGCTGTCGTTGATTTGAACACATTTACAATAACAGGAAAAAAACGCGCCGGTATGCGAGCGACTTTCAACCGTTTTGAACGAGAAGGCTATACATTCTCTATTCACCAGCCGCCGTTCTCAGATGAACTATTTGAAGAATTAAAAAAAGTTTCAGATGCGTGGCTCGGTGGAAAAAAAGAGAAAAGTTTCTCACTCGGATACTTTGATCGTGAATATATTAGCCGTGCTCCTATCGCTACATTATCTGATACAGATGGAAAAATCATTGCATTCACGACATTTATGCCCGTATATCAAGACGGATCATTGTCTGTTGATTTAATGCGCTATTATCCAGATGCGCCTAGCGGCATTATGGATGCAATTTTCATCCACCTATTCCAGTGGGCAAAAGAAAATGAATACCACTCCTTTAATATTGGTATGGCACCACTTTCAAATGTAGGTTTATCGACACAATCTTTCTGGTCTGAACGGGTTGCTGCTGCCATCTTTAATAATGTTCGTTACACATATAGTTTCAGCGGGTTACGACATTTTAAAGAAAAATATAAACCAACATGGAGCGGTAAATATTTAGCATTTAGAAAGAATCATTCTTTACCAATTACAATGCTCTCTGTAACAAAATTAATAGGAAAAAGAAAAAACAGCTAACTAGTTAGCTGTTTTTTCTTTTTTGAACTTGTACAATAAATTCTTTTTCATATTTCTTACCATTTATATAGAAATCTCCCCATATTTTGTACGTTCCTTCAACGGGAAATGTAATACGGTATTGTAATTGCCCCTCTGTATCAACAGGGATTGCATATAAAAAATTTTCTCTCGTTTCATCCACAATATAGAGCGCCTCCACTTCTCCTCTCTCTGCATGTAATTTCAATTTCTCACCCTTTTTCGCTTGAAATTGAAATGTTAACGTCACTGGCTCATTCGGATGCAGTGCACCGAATAAAAGAGAAACTTCATACTCCCCTATTTTTTTTGTAAGTACACTATCAATTGGAAACTTTACTTTTTTCTTATTTTTCTCCTCTATTTCCTTCCCAAAATCTTTCTTCGCAAATGATTGCACAGACTTATTTTTGTCTTCATATAAAAATATTGTATAGCCTTCATCTTTCGCTATTTTAGAAGATACCTTATATGATCCATTTCCTGCAAATGCAGGTTTCATTTGTTGTACATGTTTTAATTGTCCGTCTACAATAACTGCCCGAATTTGATCATTCACACCACGTACTTCGCTATTTTTATTATTTAATAATTGAAACAAAATATCTGCTTTCTCATTTCCTTTTCCATTTGACACATCCCATTTTACTTCCTGAACATCACCTACAGTCTCTGTTGTTTCTTGATACTTTTTTATGTAAAATCCGCCTACTACAACAAATAACAAAGCAACAAGTCCAATGACAAGATTTTTCAAAACATCACCTACCATTTTTATAGTCTCTATTCATACAAAACTTCTTTCATATATATTCTAGATTATGATTTATGAAATCCTTCTGTTTTGCACATATTACAAAGGATAAAAAAGATTTTAATTGAAAGGATTCATAGTGTATAATGCAAATGATATTGATTTCTATCAATACATTATAAGGAGGACTTTTCATGAGTGTACATATTGAAGCAAAACAAGGTGAAATCGCTGAATCTATTCTATTACCTGGTGATCCATTGCGTGCAAAATATATTGCTGAAACATTTCTAGAGGACGTTACTTGCTATAATAACGTTCGTGGAATGTTAGGATTCACTGGAACTTATAAAGGAAAACGTGTATCTGTGCAAGGTACAGGTATGGGTGTTCCTTCTATTTCTATTTATGTAAACGAATTAATCCAAAGCTACGGAGTTAAAAATTTAATTCGTGTTGGAACTTGCGGTGCTATTCAAAAAGACGTAAAAGTACGTGACGTTATTATTGCAATGACAGCTTGTACGGATTCTAATATGAACCGTTTAACATTCCCAGGATTTGATTTTGCACCAGCTGCAAACTTCGACCTTCTAAAGAAAGCTTACGATGCTGGAACTGAAAAAGGCCTACACGTTCGTGTTGGTAACGTTTTAACAGCAGATGTATTTTACCGTGAGAGCATGGACATGGTGAAAAAGCTTGGAGATTACGGTGTACTAGCAGTAGAAATGGAAACAACTGCGCTTTACACATTAGCAGCGAAATACGGTGTAAATGCATTATCTGTCTTAACAGTAAGTGATCACATCTTCACTGGTGAAGAAACAACATCTGAAGAGCGTCAAACTACATTTAACGAAATGATTGAAATCGCTTTAGATGCAGCAATTCAACAATAATACATTAAAGAACTCGTCATACGTCTGTCGAGTTCTTTTTATGTGACTTTTTATTAAAAACTACTTTCAGAAGAGACAGATTTTCTCCTCTACTTTTTTGTAACGTTTGTTATAATTAAGAAATCATTTACAGTATTTCTCACAAGAGGTGACGCAGTGAAAAACAGAAGTATCGTCTTTAAACTATTCTTATTAACATCGACATTATTTACAATCATATTCCTCCTATTTTTCCTAGGACAATCTCTATTTTTAGAGAAATTTTATATTAATAAAAAAGTAAAAACAGTTCAAACTGCTTTTGAGGATTTCGTAGATACGTACGAAAAAAGTGGGAAAAGTTATGAAGAAATTCGAAAACTAAAACAAGAATTTCATGATAAAACAAATGCTGATATGCAATTTCTATCTCCTGAAGGCATTATTAAAAGTGACAACAATTACTATATTGATGTAATTAATCCTAAAAATAGTGAAGCATATTCCATTCCGCTCAATAATCTTTTAACGCCCGAAGAATATAAAAAATTTGAAAACTTAGGATTGAAAAAAGATGACATGATCAACGTCGTCGGTTGGGTACGAGGGAAAATAATAACACCACTAGAATTGACAACAAGTTATAATCGATGGCAAAACGAACGTATCAATTCAGATTTTTCATCCATTAATGGCAATCCTTCTAAAAATAGAATTACAAGCCGATACAAACCTGTGACTCAAATTGAGTTTACTGGTATTGTTTCTAAGTTACAGCTTCCATCCAAAGCGGATGTTCGTCTTGCAAATGATTTTGAAACATTACAAGCCGTTCAATATTTTGCAGATATTATTAGAAATGGTACTGCTAACTCGCATCAATTAAGCTATTTTCTACTAGATAGTGAAGAGAATATAAAAAATAGCATCTTTGTAAAGCCTATTATGGAAAATGGAAAGATTACAGAATATGCTTTTGCGATAGCATCCTTGCAACCTGTTAATGAAGCGATGCTCGTTTTGAAAGATTATTATGTCTATGCCTTAATCATCGTATTTCTCGTAATTATTTTGTTATCCTTCTACTACTCAAAAATTATTGTGAAACCATTAATTAAAATGAATCGTGTTACAAAAAAAATGGCCAATTTTGATTTTAGCGAGAAATTACCTGTAACAGCAGACGATGAAATTGGAGGGCTTTCCGGTAGTATTAATACGTTATCTGTAAATTTAAAAGACCGAATTGATCGATTAAATGTTGCCAATACAAAATTACAACAAGATATTGAACGTGAACGTCAATTAGAGAAAACGCGAAAAGAATTCATTTCTGGTGTATCACACGAATTAAAAACACCACTTAGTGTAATTAGAAGTTTCGCAGAAGGAATTAAAGATGGCGTTAGTAAAGATACGACGTATTACACAGATGTTATTTTAGAAGAAACCGAAAACATGAACAGACTTATTGTTGAAATGTTAGAATTAGCAAAATTAGAATCAGGTACGTACAAGCTAGATATGACGACATTCTCAATCGGTGAACTAATTCAACAAGTCTATACAAAGTTATTATTTAGCATGGAGGAAAAACATTTACAAGTGAATATAGATGTAGACCCTTCTATATTTGTGAAAGCGAATCGTAGTCGAATTGAACAAGTAGTTGTGAACTTACTTAGCAATGCAATTCGCTATACGCCAGATGGAGAAAAAATACAAGTCTCCGTTATAGAAATGGAAGATACAGTAAAAGTTGAAATCGAAAACACAGGAAACCCTATTCCAGAAGACAGTCTTGAAAAAATTTGGGATCGTTTCTACCGTTTAGATGCATCGCGTAGCCGTCATACTGGTGGTACTGGTCTTGGATTATCTATTGTTAAAAATATTTTAGACCTCCACCATGCCGAGTATGGTGTATATAATACGACTAATAGTGTTGTATTCTACTTTAATTTACAAAAAGTAAAAGAAGTCAAATAATTTGTCTTAATTTCACTAGGAGTTCACATGAAATTCACACTCTCCCTTTATAGTTAGAAACAAGTTAATCCTTTCCTTTACACATATAAAAGAGGAGAGTGCGTGAAATGAAACAAGCAGGACAACCTATTCAAAATGAAAAACAATTAGAAACTATCAAAAATATACTTTTACAATCTTCGAAACGTGATGGCTTATTATTCGTATTAGCTGTAAATTCTGGCTTAAAAGTAAGTGAAATCTTACAATTAAAAGTTAGTGATGTAATCGATGAAAATGAAAATGTTCGCCATTCCATTTTATTTTACAATGAAAAAGTAAAGAAACATAAATGGTTCGCTGTAAATGAAGACTTACAGCACGCAATCGAAGACTACATGAAAGAACGTAAAACTTGGAAACGTAATGAACCATTATTAAAGTCTCAAAAAGGAACAAAATCTATTACGAGACAACATGCGTGGTACATTTTAAACAAAGCTGCAAAAGAAGTTGGATTAGAAGGGATTAGCTCACATACACTTCGAAAAACTTGGGGATATTGTGCATACAAATCAGGTGTTGATATCGCATTTTTACAACACTTCTTTGATCATAGTACTCCATCAAAAACTTTAAAGTATATCGGTATTGCTTAATAACTCTTATACATAAAAAAGGTTACCATTTATAAATGGTAACCTTTTTTATGTTTCACATTCTCTTTTCTTGTCTCTCCTATATTGTAGTGGTACTCTAATAGTAAGGGGGAGAAATTATGAACACTTTAACAATTGAATTACCGAAAGAAACGGCTGAAAAACTTGATTTATTGAAACAAGCTTATGAAAAGAAAACAGGTGCTTCTATTTCTGAGAGTACTCTTGTTCAAACACTTATCTCAAAAGAATTTATCCAAGCGATAACTCCTTTTGATTTACAACAATTCATCACTAGCAAAGAACAGCATTAATTGCTGTTCTTTTTTTATACTTTATCCCGCATTAACGGGCAGTAAGACCCCCACCTCAAAATTCAGCGGAAGTAAAGAAGTTAGATGGAGGTCGGGCTGCCCGTAAAAGCCCGATTGGTGAGGGCTGATAATCAGTGGGGGATGAACAAAACCTCACTGATTATCAGGGGTTTGCAGGAAATCTACCTCGAAACAATTCTTTACTTTAGCCAAACTCCTATTAGGGATCTCCCTATCGTTACTATCCCATAAAAAATTTTTTATTTATTTTCAGGAAAACCATTGACAATGATAATGATAACCATTATCATTTATTACGAAGCCAACAATTGATGAATCAACCAAACGCTCAGTAACATTGTTACCCCTCTTTTTCATATAGAAAGGCACTGTACATTCCCCCTGTTTGTACAGTGCCTTTCTTGTTTATTATCACTCAAACAAATTTAATTGCTCAGGCTTTGGCTCACCATATGTAATGTTCATCATTTTCATAAGCTGTTTCGCATTATCAGCTGCATCTCCGCCTGAATTATTGTTAAATAATACGTATATGTCCTTTGTCTGCTTTTTTAATTGTTCTAGTCTTTCTACCCATTCTTCTAATTCTTTATTGTTGTAGCGATATAAGCAACGAACCGCTCTCCAATTTTCCCCTTTATCAAGCCAGCCATGAACATTTCGGCCATGAAAACGGATTAACACCATCTCTGCATTCGTCACTTCTAATACGAGTGGTACTGAACCCATCCCTGCCTGTGGCTCATCACAAATTGTATGAATCCATTTTTCTTGCTCTAGAAACTGTAACGTCTTATCTCTCATTTCTGGATAAAACCATGTTTGATTTCGAAATTCTATTGCACACGGCAAACCTTCCATTTTTTCTTTCGTATATCGAAGAAAATCTACATTTTTCTTTTTACAATCAAACCATGGTGGATATTGAAATAAAATGGTTTTTAATTTACCAGCTTCAATTAAAGGAAGAATAGATTGTTTATATACATCAAACATCTCATCGAACGTAGAAAAAGGAACTTCACCTTTCATATGTCCTGTCATTCCTTGATATGCTTTGACGATAAAAGAAAAATCTTTCGGTGTTTCCATTGCCCATTTTGTATAGTTTCGTGCAGGTTGCATCGCATAAAATGAACTATCCACTTCTACTATAGGGAAATACTCACTATATGTTCGTAATTTATTTCTATTTTCATAGGGGTCTATATATAAAGAATCATGATCTCCCCACCCTGTTACTCCAATGAAAAGCAAATATATTCCTCCCTTTTTAACTTCACCTACTATCCATTCTACTCACTTCCTGAACACTTCGACCAATCAATTTCATTAAGTAGTCCCTTCTTTAAGAGTATCCGTATAAAAATATGATATACTAGATGGAAGAATTTTTAAATTGAGGGGTTATTTATTTATGCTTCCAAAAGATGATATTGTGTCTCATGAAAAACGAATAGACGAATTAGAAAATAAAGTACGTTTTTATGAAGAACTTGTGAATCAATTACCACATCATTTTACATATAAAAATCCACAGATTGGTTTACAAATAAAGAAAACGAGATCAACTCATTCTATTCAAAACATACAAAAAGAGAATAAAGAGGCTGATTTTCAGCTTACTTGCGATTCATTATTTTTATTTAAACAACTTGAAACATACTTTGTTCATATTTTTGATGCTTTTTCACATCATGTAACCTTTGTTGATAATAAGGGAAATATAACTTTATGTAATCAGGCTGCGGCAGATGATTTTGGTGTAGTACGAAATGATATAATCGGAAAGCCAATTCAACAATTACTAAAATTACCTGAAGAAAAAATTAAAGCTCTTGAAACATTAAGAACAGGCACAGAAATATATAATGAAGAAGTTTTAGACAAAAACTATGGTATTTTAAATAACCGAATTATTCGTGATTATAACGGAGAAATTTTTAGAGTTATTAGTGTCTTTCATTATTTAAACACAGAACGTGATGCAGAAAAATTTTCGTTAGCAGGGCGAATCGCAGCTGGTATTGCACATGAAGTCCGTAATCCTCTTACAACCGTACGAGGTTATTTACAATTTTTACAAGAAACTGTTTCTCCATCTAATAAAGAACTATTTAAAAACTTACTTATTCCTGAATTAGATCGCGCAAATAGTATCATTACAAAATTTTTATCTATTTCAAAAACACGTGAATTTACAAGAGAACCCTTTCCAATTAATACATTTTTACGTGAGTATATTCAACAGTTACTAGCTAGCGAAGTCTTTTTACATAACATTTCAATTAATTATAATTTTTCTACCGAATTAGATGATATTTTAGTTCATATTGATCGTCATGAACTTGTGCAAGTTTTTTTAAACTTATTCCAGAACGCTGTCGATGCTCAAGGGGAAAAAAAACTTTCTATCCAAATTACTAGTTACCGCCTAGATAATTTTGTTCGTATTACTTTCACTGATAATGGGACTGGTATTCCATCAGCGATTCAAGAATATATCTTTGATCCATTCTTCTCAACAAAAGATTCCGGTACAGGACTCGGCTTGGCAGTAACGAAAAAAATTATTCAAAATCATAACGGTACATTAAAAATGACTAGTAATGAAGATGGTACTACTTTTACTATTTCAATTCCAATCTTACCTAAAACAGCCCTTGAAAGATTAAATCAAGACAAATAAAATTCAATTCACGAACTGCATGTCAATTGTTAAATCCCTTAACAATCGACATGCAGTTTTTTATGTTGAACTTTTCTTCTTTACATTATATGAAACCTTCTCTATATCTTACTTATTTGTTTGCCAAGCGGGCCAATTTCTTATTTTTTTAGAAATGGTAGTTTGTCCATCACGGATTTAGTATAAATTTCATTTTAATATATAGTAATGACTATTGATTCTATGAAAGAAAGGAATGAAAAGATGAACAATAAAAATAAAGGAAAAGTATTTTATGGTAATGACTGTTGCGAAGTCAGAGCTTGTAGTCATATTAACATCTCTAAGTCCGAACTTACAGAATTTGTAAGACTTCTTCAAGCTCTTGGCCAAGCTATTCAAGCTGTCTTTCAAAACCCTTCTCAAAATAATATCGATAACTTAATCGCTGCTCTAAATAACTTACAAAAATTTCTCAATTGCTTAGATTTATCTCCAGCACAAAAACAAATTGGAAATTCTATCATTGCTAATCTATTAACTATTTTAAGAACAACACCTTTCTCATGCGGAGCGTTGTACGTTGAACTACAAAGCCTGCTTAATTATTTATTGTATATCGCTAAGTTATTCAAAGTAGATTGTTGTACGACCGACAAACTAGTTAAACTTATAACAGAGATCCAAGCTATCCTAGTTCAATACGGATCAGGTTGTCTTGGAGGCGGAGGCGCAACAGGGGCTACTGGCGCTACTGGGCCTCAAGGACCGGCGGGGGCTACGGGTGCTACTGGGCCTCAAGGACCAGCGGGCGCTCAAGGTGCCACTGGACCTCAAGGACCTCAAGGCGCTCAAGGACCTGCAGGTGTTCAAGGCGCTACTGGACCTCAAGGGCCTCAAGGTATTCAAGGACCTGCAGGGGCTACCGGTGCTACTGGTGCTCAAGGTGTTCAAGGACCAGCAGGGGCTACTGGCGCTACTGGTGCTCAAGGCGTTCAAGGGCCTGCAGGGGCTACTGGCGCTACTGGTGCTCAAGGACCTCAAGGTGTTCAAGGGCCTGCAGGGGCTACTGGCGCTACTGGTGCTCAAGGACCTCAAGGCGTTCAAGGGCCTGCAGGGGCTACTGGCGCTACTGGTGCTCAAGGACCTCAAGGTGTTCAAGGGCCAGCGGGGGCTACTGGGCCTCAAGGACCAGCAGGCGCAACAGGGGCTACTGGTGCTCAAGGACCTCAAGGTGTTCAAGGGCCAGCGGGGGCTACTGGGCCTCAAGGACCTCAAGGTGTTCAAGGGCCTGCAGGGGCTACTGGTGCTCAAGGACCTCAAGGCGTTCAAGGGCCAGCGGGGGCTACTGGTGCTCAAGGACCTCAAGGTGTTCAAGGGCCGGCAGGGGCTACTGGCGCTACTGGTGCTACTGGTGCTCAAGGACCTCAAGGTGTTCAAGGGCCTGCAGGGGCTACTGGCGCTACTGGTGCTCAAGGGCCTGCAGGGGCTACTGGTGCTCAAGGACCTCAAGGCGTTCAAGGGCCAGCGGGGGCTACTGGGCCTCAAGGACCAGCAGGCGCAACAGGGGCTACTGGTGCTCAAGGACCTCAAGGCGTTCAAGGACCAGCAGGGGCTACCGGTGCTACTGGGCCTCAAGGTGTTCAAGGGCCTGCAGGGGCTACTGGCGCTACTGGTGCTCAAGGACCGGCAGGCGCAACAGGTGCTACTGGTGCAACCGGACCAGCGGGTACACCAATTCCTGTAACGATCGCGGCAATCGGAAACTCAAATCCACAAACTATATCACCTGGAACAAACCTTCAATTCAATCAAGTGTTTGAATTAACTAATATCTCTTTCAATGATACTTCAGATACTTTAACGATTTTAGAAACAGGCGTATATGATATTAGTTTCTCAGCGTCTACAACTTTCCCAGGGTCTTCACCATTTGGATTCGGTATTTCATTCAATGGTCAACCACCTACTCGTAATTTCTCAACTAACGTTATCGGTAGTGCTGTTTCTTTCTCTACAATTGTTACTTTACAAGCTGGTACAACGATTTCTATACAGCCTACAGCAAACACTATTTCTATTCCTAACACAGGCGATACAACAGCAACACTATCTGTATTCCGAATTTACTAATTTTCGCTTAAAAAGTATATTTAAAATAATATGTATCGTTTAACCGTGCATTAAATCTCTCTTTATATAGAAAGGAGCACTTATTTGGGAGGATAAGTGCTCCTTCTTTACGTTTCTTTACCTCAAATTTACTCTATCTTAATCCTTATTTTGTATGATAAATAGTGAAGTCAAAGATATGAAAGAGGGATGCAAATGAGAGTTATGTCACTAATACGCATTTGGTTTGCACTTATGGTATGCATTATTTTATGTGTAGGATTTTTTTTAACTCTAAAATATTCCACTATATCAAAAGCAGAGAGAAAAACTGCTCCATACAAACTTTTGTATACAAAACAAAGCAACATCCCTTATTCCAATTCCACAAATAATGAAAAAAGGGTTATAAAAGGAATGCTTATTACGAAAGCTTCTAGTTCCGAGGCGTTACTCCAAATTGCTGAAACGATTAAAAATCAGTATACAAATAAAAAAATCGATGAAATTACACTTTCTATCCACAATGAGAATAACGGTAATTACGAAGAAGAATTACCTTATGAACCTATAAGCAAAGGTAGAATAAGTGTCACATACGATTCCGAATCCTATGGCAGTACGAACATTATACTTAACGAATAATAGCTAATAAGGATAGATGAAAATCTCTATCATTTAAAGTTTCATTTTGTTTTTCATACAAAAAAGAGGCGAATTTCGTTATTCGCCTCTTTCTTTTACCAAAATGAAGGAATCCATTCTTTCACTTTATCAAGCCACTCTTGTTGCTCTTGTTTTCGTTGTTGTTCTTCTTCTTTCCTTCTCTTCTCTTCTTCTTTTCTTCGTTTTTCTTCTTCTATTGTAGTCAATTGTTTTTTATAATCAGCCTCAGAAATGAGCGATAACTGAAATGCTTTTTGAGCTGGATTTGCGTTCGCTTTTTTCATAATATCCCGGAACATTGTCGTCGTAATTTGACTACCACCCGGAACATAATGATCGCTATCGGTTTTATCATATCCTACCCAAATCGCACCTACCAAATCTGGTGTGTATCCAACAAACCATGAATCCTTTGCACCGGTGCTCGGGCCATTTACAATTTGAGTAGTTCCTGTCTTACCTGCCGTATCAACATTATTAACTTTTGCCTTTTCGCCCGTGCCCTTTTCGACAACACCTTTTAATAAATATGTCATTTTTTGAGAAACTTTCTCACTCGTCACTCGTGTCTCTTTCTTATACCACTTTCCAAGCGTTTCACCTTCAGCATTTTGTATCTCCCTAATTGCATGAGCTTCCACTTGGACTCCGTCATTTGCAAATGTACTGTATGCTTGAGCCATTACAAATGGAGATGTCCCCACATGCATACCGCCTAAAGCAATCGGATACGTACGATCTTCTGGCACTAATGGAATACCAAATCGCTCTAAAGATTTCAATCCTTTATCTAATCCAATTTGTTCTAATAGCCACACAGCTGAAACATTATACGACTTTGCTACGGCTTCATACATTGTCACATCACCGTGAAAAGTATGATCGCTATTTTGTGGTTTATATTCTTTAATGTTAAATGGTTCATCTTTTAATATATCGTATACTTCATATCCTTGTTCTAACGCTGGTACATATACAGCCAAAGGTTTTAACGTTGAGCCCGGTTGTCTTTTTAATTGGGTTGCATGGTTAAACTGTAAAAACTGATACGGCCCTCTGCCTCCAACTAAAGCTGGTATACCACCTGTTTTGGGATTCATAAGAACTACACCCGTTTGCATGAGTTGGTCTGAGCCACTATCTTTGAAATAACTATCATTATTCACAACGTCTTCTACGGCCTGTTGTTTTTTCGGGTCAAGCTCTGTATAAATACGATAACCACCTGCTAAAATTTCATTTTGTGTTAATTCGTACTTGTCCATCGCCTCTCTAACAATATAGTCTACATATTGAGAGTATTTTCCCTTGTATTTATCATCAACGCCACGTTTTAACACAAGTCCACTCTCTTTTTCTTTATTATACTGTTCGTCCGAAATATACCCTTGCTCTTTCATTAAACTTAATACGACATTACGTCTTTCAATTGACTTGTTAAAGTTTTTATAAGGTGAATACGCAGATGGTGCTTTAATCAAGCCCGCAATCGTTGCTGCTTCTGAAATTGTTAAATCTTTTACATCTTTATCAAAATAAGATTTAGCTGCTCTTTTTATACCCCAAGCACCTTCACCAAAATAAATTTGGTTCATATACATTTCAATGATTTCATCTTTCGTATACGTACGCTCTATTTTTTTTGTTAAAAAATATTCCTTAATTTTTCGAGAGTATGTGCGGTCTTGTGTCAGAAATACATTTTTCGCAAGTTGTTGTGTAATTGTACTTCCACCTGCTACAACTTCTCCTGCTGTAATATTTTTAAAAACTGCACTTATAATTCCACTATAGTAAATCCCGTGATGGTTAAAAAATTCCTTATCTTCTACTGCAACAATGGCCTGAACCATAATATCAGGAATATCTTTCTTTTTTACGCCTTCTGTTTTAGAAGAAGCTAATTTAGTCGCAACTTCATTGTTTGCATCATAAATTAAGGTCGGCTGCGGAACAGCTTGCTTTAATTCAGATATGTCTTGAATAGAAATTATTATATTTATAGCAATAAATAGAGTAGCGAGCAAACTTCCCAATACAATTAATGAATTACGAAGCTTCTTCCTCTTGTTGAACCACTCCTGCATTTTTTTTAAGTGAGTGTTCTTCAATTTCATTCGTTCACTTCCTTCGTTTGTTTACACTCTTCTTTTCAAAAGGAAGAATATACCTCCTTTTAAATTTATTATAATAACGTAGTCTTTCCTGTAGTGTAAAGCTTTTCTTTCACATTCATACTTTTTGCAAGAAAAGGACATTCTACAAGTAAGATATTCAATATTGATTATTAATATTATTAATACAACAATAAGAGTTATGTTAAGTTTTTGTAAACTTTTCGATAAAATGTTTTAAAAAACGACAGTTTTTTGTTAGAATTGACTAGCCAATATATTTTACATATATTACTTTTGTGGGGGTAACTAATAATGGTCTTTAAATCAAAAAAAGATAAATTTTCTGAAATGTTAATGAATGTTTCCGAAAATTTAAAAGAAGGCGCGCAGTTTTTCGTGGAGTATAAAATTAAAAATGCTAGCGATTTAAAAGAGTTTTCTATGCGCATGAAAGAGTATGAGTCAAAAGGTGACTCATTTATTCACGAAATCATTATGGAGCTAAACAAAGCGTTTATTACTCCTATTGAACGTGAGGACATCCTACAGCTTGCAATGAGTATGGATGATGTATTAGACGGATTAGATCATAGTGCTGGTCTATTCGAAATGTATTCTATTACAGAAGCTGATGAATACATGATTAAATTCGTAGAAGCAATTAATCAATGTGCGATTGAAATTGCAAACTCTGTTGAATTAATGTCTAACAAAAAATTAGTCGACATTCGTACAAATGCGATTAAGATTAAAGATTATGAATCACAATGTGATGATATTCGCCGTCACGCGATTAAGCACTTATTCTCTCGTGAAAAAGATCCAATTAAGATCATTCAATACAAAGAGATTTACGAAGAGCTTGAAGAAGTAGCGGATAGCTGCCAAAGCGTTGCAAACGTATTAGAAACAATTATTATGAAGAACGCGTAAGGAGTTTGATCATGGATACACTCTTGATACTGACCGTTTTAGTAGTCATTTGCGCTTTAGCTTTTGACTTTATTAATGGATTTCACGATACAGCAAACGCTATTGCAACGGCTGTTTCAACGAAAGCTCTAAAGCCTAGACATGCAATTATTATGGCAGCTATTATGAACTTTTTAGGTGCGATGACATTTACAGGTGTAGCAAAAACGATTACGAAAGATATCGTTGATCCGTTCGCTTTACAAAATGGTTCTCTTGTAATTTTAGCCGCTTTACTTGCGGCAATAGCATGGAATTTGATTACTTGGTACTACGGTATTCCAAGTAGTTCTTCGCATGCAATCATTGGCTCCATCGCAGGTGCAGCTATCGCTGCTGCTGGTTTTAGTTCATTAAACTTTAAAGGATTCATAAAAATTATTGAAGCTTTAATCATTTCACCAATTATCGCATTTGTTATTGGTTATATCGTATACAGTATTTTTAAAGTCGTCTTTAAAAACTTTAATTTAACGAAGACGAACAAAAACTTCCGTATATTCCAGATTTTCACTGCTGCATTACAAGCTTATACACATGGTACGAATGATGCGCAAAAAGCAATGGGAATTATTACAATGGCTCTTATGGCGAATAGTTATCATACTTCTAGCGACATCCCGTTCTGGGTACAATTATCTTGTGCCATTGCAATGGGTCTTGGTACTTCTGTCGGCGGATGGAAAATTATTAAAACTGTCGGTGGACAAATTATGAAAATTCGTCCTGTAAATGGTGTAGCTGCTGATTTATCATCATCTCTTGTTATTTTCGGGGCAACATTCATTCACTTACCAGTTAGTACGACGCACGTTATCTCCTCTTCTATTTTAGGGGTTGGTGCTTCTCATCGTGTAAAAGGTGTAAAATGGGGAACTGCAAAACGCATGTTGATTACTTGGGTTATTACACTTCCTATTTCAGCTTCATTAGCTGCTTTATTTTATTCTTTATTACACTTAATCTTTTAATTAAAAGTCGTCTTCCTTATTTTTCTAGGAAGACGACTTTTTTGTGAACAAAGCTTTTTCTCATGAAAAAGCGTGTATAATAATTGGTGGATAAGTTATATAGAGGAGTTGGCAATTTTGGAATACATCATGTTACTTTTCATCGGGCTAATCGCCGGGACAGTCGGGAGTCTAGTCGGACTTGGCGGCGGAATTATTATTGTTCCGTTATTAATCGGATTACATAGCCTGTCACCACAACTTGCAGTAGGAACTTCAATGGTAACAGTCGTTTTTACGGGACTATCTTCCACCCTTACTTATATGAAGCATAAACGAGTAGATTACAAAAGTGGACTTATTTTATTTATCGGGAGTGGCCCTGGTGGTATCATCGGCTCGTGGGCGAATAAATTTTTAAAACAAGATACATTTTCTTTATATTTTGGGATTTTTCTTATTTTTGTCTCCATTCTTCTTATGTTACGAGACAAATTAAAACCCCTTTCTTTATCAAATATGACTGTAATCAAGCGCTCTTTTACAGATAACGAAGGAAACACTGTACACTATCAATTCCCACCGCTTCTCGCTATCTTTATCGCCTTTATAGTTGGTTTTATATCTGGATTATTTGGAATTGGTGGCGGTGCTTTACTTGTTCCAGCAATGATGCTACTTTTTGCATTCCCAGCACATATTGCTGTAGCAACTTCGATGTTTATCGTATTTCTATCAGCAATTGTAAGTTCTGCAACTCACATCTCCCTTGGAAATGTCAGCTGGATTTACGCATTAATTCTTATTCCTGGTGCATGGATTGGTGGAAAAATCGGGGCATATATTAATACAAAATTAAGCGGTAACGCCGTAATTAATTTATTGCGTATCACATTAATTATTCTTGGGACTAGATTAATCATTACTTCTTTTTTATAACGCGTTCTTTTTAGAATGCGTTTTTTCTTATACACATGAATATAAAAATCCTCCTAAGAGAACAAATAAAATTAGACAAACACATAATAACATGTAATTGGAAATATGTACTTTCTTCACGTTGACCACTCCTATGACTGCGACTGTTATCTTTATGATAGCGAAAAAATAATTCAGTTGCAGTTACAAAGTGCTAACAATGCAAAATCATTTATTACAAATTTTATCCTTATATTTCATTTCTTTGTATATTCTATCGGTTTAATAAAAAAAGATGTCATATTGACATCTTTTTTAATGAAGAAGTGACCATCCCATAAAATCTTCATGTACTTGGCACGCCCTCTTATCGTTTCGATCATATAATTCAGCATAACTATCTGTTTCTTCATCATAAGCCATCGTATAAATAATTTGGCCGTCTACTTCAACGGATAACACGACTCCACCTTTCATCTCTTCTACATGAATGATGGCATTCGCTGGAATTCTCATATCCGTCATTTTTATCGCATCTAACAATATACTAAACCCCCTACAGCGTATTCATTGCTAGTACTATTACACACTAAATAGTATACTACTGTAATAGCATATATTTCGTCAATGAAATTGCTGTTGTAAAGTATATTATCTTTATACATATACGCTAACATAAAAGAAATAGAGATGTTTAAATGGGGGGCTAACATTGATTTTACACAAAGGAGATGTACTATTCCGTCAAGGTGAGGACGGTCCTTTATATTTTATAAAAACAGGTTTATTAAAAGTAGTAAGGTTAGAAGAAAATGGAACACCATTTCTATTCAATATTATCGTTCCAGGAGAAACGATACCTCACCATTCTTTAATTTCACCGAAGGAATATCACGGTACAGCAATCGCTTTAATGAAAACAGAAGTTGAACCTATAATGAGTAATGAATGGTATGATCAACTTCAAGCGGATCCTGCATCATATGCAAATATCGCTATGCAATTACAGTCAAAATTAAGAATGATGCAGCAACGTATCGACCAATTGACGACCGTCTCTCCGAAAGAACGCCTTCATCGCTTACAAGAATGGTTCACACTATATTTAGGTGACATTCCTATATATGAAATATTAACGCAAACTGAAATTGGTCAACTGATCGGTATACGCCGTGAAACAGTAAATCGACTATTACGAGAACAAATAAAAAACGAGGTAAAATAACACCTCGTTTTTTTTGCTTCTTAAAGCTCAATTTATTGTAAACTTGCTGCTGGACCGAAAAATTCATAATGAATATGTTCTTGTTTCACACCTAAATCAGTTAGTACAGCATTTATATGTTTCATAAATGGTATTGGACCACAGAAATAAAACTCTGCTTCAGTTGTCGGAATAATAGTTTGTAACCATTCTCTTTCAACAAAACCTTCTTTATCAAAGTTCTTCATTTCTAAATCTTTTTCAGTTGGTGCAGAATAACAAGTATATGCTTTAACTTGTTCATATTCATTATCTACTGCCTCAACGTGTTCTTTCATTGCATGTGTATTACTATTTATCGCTGCATGAACAAAACATACATTACGTTTTGAATCTTGTTCAATTAACGTATTTAGCATACTCATCATTGGTGTAATACCTACTCCACCACTAATTAAGACAACTGGTAAAGTTGAATCCATATTTAATACGAAATCTCCTGCTGGTGCACTTACTGGTAACATATCGCCTTCTTTTACATGTTCATGTAAGTAATTAGATACTTTACCATCCGGCGTATCTACACCTTTTTCTTTCTTGACACTAATACGATAATATTCTTTTCCAGGAGCATCTGATAAGCTATATTGACGATTATGTGTATATGTTTCACCTTCAATATTTATTTGAACCGTTACATATTGTCCTGGAATGAATGAAGAAACTTTCCCTCCATCTTCAGGTTTTAAATAAAATGACGTAATAACATCGCTTTCCTTCACTTTTTTAACAACTACAAAGTTACGGAAATCTTTCCATCCACCTTCTTTATGTGCCGCTTCTTCATACATCTCTGCTTCAATGCTAATGAATGCATCAGCAATGACACCATACGCTTCTCCCCATGCGTTTAATACTTCATCAGGTGCACCTGCGACCTCTTTAATTGCACGTAATAAACATGTACCTACAATCGGATAATGCTCTGCTTTAATACCTAAACTTCTATGCTTATGACCAATTTGTTTTACAACTGGAATAATAGCTTCTAAATTATCAATGTACGTTGCAGCTGCATAAACAGCATTCGCTAACGCTTGTTGTTGTCTTCCCTTTTTCTGATTTGTATGGTTGAAAATATTCAATAACTCCGGATGTTCCGAAAATAAAATTTCATAAAATCTCGTTGTAATTTCAACACCTTTTTCCTGTAATAATGGTACTGTTGACTTTACGATTTCAATTGTTTTTTCACTTAACATTGTATCCCACTCCTCTATTTCCTTAACTGTTTTTAGTTTAACTGAATTGTATAATACAGATTGTGATTTTAATCACTATTAACACGGTGTTTTTGTGAAAAATATATGAACATTGAACTTACAAAATAAAATAAGCCAACTAGAATGCTAGCTAGCTCGCTTATTATTTAGACTGTATCGCTTGTTCAATTACCCTTATATCTTTCCCATCTCCAACTTCTGTATACCCCCAGATGTTCGTTTCACCCCTATATTTATTTACAATAATGTCTAAGTCATGGTATACGCGATGTGCATACACTACATACTCAATATTTTGGAGCTCCACACCTTTTTTTACAATTTCATAGCTTCTATTTACATCACGTTTTATTTTTTCATTCTTTATGTCTGTATGTATATTTTTTAACGATGATTCTTGTTGTTGAAACCATTGTTTAAATTGGTTCCAGTCCCCTTCTGTATAATTCTCTGCTTTACCATAATTTAAGAAATTATTATAACTTTCATGTGTCATACGAATAAAATCTAGTACTTTTGTCTCTTCTTGCACATCTTCTATTTCAGCTGTTGTACTTATCTCAGCGGGCTTATTCGCATAATGTAATAATACTTTCATAAGACTATAGCTCGCAATGATCATTACGATAATAATCACGAATACATTTAACAATTTCTTCATATACAGAACTCCTTCTCTACTAAAGATATTACAATGTATGACTATACTTGTAACATTCTCTCGTAGAAATATAATTCCTGTATAAATTCTTCCTATCATTTCGACAATATTCTTTTATACATTTCTCGTTGGCAAATGTTCTTGTAAAACAATATATCCTTCATAAGCTACGTAGCCAAGTATAGCCATTAATCCGATATAACAAGCAAATACCGTCCATTTCGTTTTTGTATCCACTTTATAGTAGTTTTCCTGTTGTCTCTTTTCCGCATCCCATTCCTCTAATTTTCTTTCTGACATTTCAAATGCTTCTCTTATATGAATGGTATGTGTTTCTTTTTCATCTTCATACGGGACGTAATCCAGTGGCTCAAACTTCGGTAACAAATACTCTAACACTTCAATCTTTTGAAATTCTCCTGTTTTTAATTCTTTCTCTCTTTCTTTTTGCCTTAATACATTTATTTCATGTTGCATCATATATATATTTCGATGCACAGCACCAGTTTCTTTTAACTCCTCTTCAAGCCTTGCAACATATTCTTTCATTCCATCAATTTTATATCCTAATTCCTTAATTGGCTCATCTCTTTTTATTACTCTATACAATTCCATACAGCCGATAATAACAATAAATCCTCCCAAAATACTTTTAAAATAAATTGAATACCCAAGTAATAAAACAAGCCCCGCTCCCCAAATTTTCGTACTTACAACTGAAATAATCCGTCCCCCGTCTAACGGAGAAACCGGAATTAAATTAAAGAAATTAATCATACTTCCGAGTAAAATAATGAGCGCCCAAAACGGCTCTTTCGTTATCATATAAAGTGGAATAGCCGGTAAAAATGAAAGTAATCCGAAAAGAGGTCCCATATAGGCAATATATGCTTCATCTTTTGCATTTTTAGGCATCTCTTTCATCCCAATAAGAGCGCCCATAAATGGAATAAATATTGCTGGCGATGTTGGTATACCTTTTCTTTTCGCAGCCCATAAATGGCCCATTTCATGAATAAACAACAAATAAATGAGCGCTACCCCAAATTTCCAACCATATATAACCGCGTACGCACCAAGTGATAGAAACATACTAAATACCGTTGAAAACTTTGCTAATTTAAAAATTGCAAATACCCACTTTAACTTAGAAAGTAAAAATAGCCCTATTGCAACAAGAATTCCCCATAATCCTTTTTTATTATTTTTCATATTCCTCTCCTTTATCTTTCATTAATGAATCATATACATTCATCAAAGCTTGTTCTTTTCTCTATTATGACATATTTTTTTCTATTGTTAGAAATAATGTTTATATAATCCATTTTTAGCCAAAAATATAAATAAAAGGAGGTGTGCACAATTGAATTTACAATCTCTCATAATAGGCGCTCTATCGTTTTTAGCTTCAACTCTTATTTTTTATACCGTTAGTTACGTATTATTATTAGATTTGTTGCCCAATCACGTATTTATTGCCCTTATCATCCTTTCCGCTCTTATGATTTCTTTCCTTATTACACGAAAATCAATGAATGAGCCATCTGCAAAAGCAAAGTAATAGAGAGGGGCGTCCCCTCTCTATTATCATTTCCTAGGAAAGTACATATAAAATTGACAAATTTTTATTCACCCCAATCCGTAAGGACTAAATAAAGATTCACTTTACCTTTGTAAATTCATTTTTTCACCATACTCTTTAACAATTTGAATAATATTTTGAAAAACACCTATTTTTTCTTGTTTACTATTTAATATTTTTAAATCATAATTTTCATAATATGTTTCTAATGACTTTAATTGTGATTCTGAAGCACCTTGTACCGGAACAGTAGCATGCAATTCATACTGTTTATATCCTTCCTTTACCTTTTCTCCTAAGATTTTTTCACTCTCTTTTGCTCCAATTAATTTTTGAACTTTTTCTGGAAAAATAACCTGCAAATAGTATTTTTGTTCCTTCTCTAACTTGTTGTATAGTGATTGTGAAATCGTATACCGTACTGTATAATTCACTTTTTGATCGCCCGCTTTAATATGAAACGCGGTAATCTGCAAATCTTTTTTCGTTACTTCCGTTAAAGGACCTACTTGTATCTCATCTTCTTTTTGTTCTGATACATTTGGAAATATAGCCAAAAGCTTTTCTGTATCCTTTTTATTCAGCATATACATAGCTTTCTTATGTTGTATCCATCCTTTTCTGTCCTCTCCTCTTAGCCATGCATAATATGTTTCCTTTTTCCCACCTCTACTAATTTGTATTTCATATTCAGGTTCACCGAAGCTACCTGTTATTTCTTGTTTCTCAGCTTTATCTATAATGTCTATTACTACATTAGCTTCAGATTCCTGTAACTTTTTCTCTTTATCTTTTTTTTGTATAACGGTTACCTCTATTGTTTCTTTCACTTCATTCACCGTCTCTTCCACTTTTTTTGTTTCTTTTTTTTGCTCAACTTGACTACAAGATGCTAGTAACATAGCAAATAATAGCACTACATATTTCCTTCTCACCTTAATCCTCCTTTTACAATAAGAAACTCTTATAATCTTCATATAAAAAACAAAAACGTGACACACTATAAAATACGCTATACTAAGCATTGAAAGGAGGTCTTTTTCATGCCCATTAATTTTCACGATGCAAATAATAAATACACATACGCACAGCGAAACGCCCATATTTCTTGGAGAGAAATGATAAAAAATATTACAGACATACAAAACAAACGAATAATTGATATCGGCTGTGGTGGCGGGATTTATACGAAAGAACTTGCTCTTATGGGAGCAAAAAGTGTTGTTGGGCTTGATTTTTCAAAAGAAATATTACAAGCTGCAAAAGAAAACTGTAGTGGATTTTCAAATATTTCATTCATTCACGGTGATGCACATAGTACTCCATATCCTAACGATACATTCGACATTGTTATTTCGCGTGCGGTTATTCATCATTTGCAAGACATTCCTACATTTCTACGTGAAGCTTCTCGTATATTAAAGAAAAACGGTGTACTTATTGTACAAGACCGAACCATTGAAGATTGTACAATTCCTGGAAGCCCTGAACACATTCGTGGATATTTTTTCTCTATATTTCCGAAACTTATCGAAATAGAATCAAAAAGACGACCAAAAACCACCACGATACAACAAGAATTACAAAAATATTTTCTTCACGTGTTCCCCACTCAAACACAATGGGAAGTACGAAAAATACATGAGTCTGTCGAAGCATTATTGCAAGATTTATCCCCCCGAACAGGTCGATCCATTCTATACGAATTAACAGATTATGAACTTTCTCAACTTCTACAACAAGTACAGACTGCCTTACAAAACGTCTCTCCTATTATCGAAAGGGATCGGTGGACCATTTGGAGCGCCATGAAGTTGTAAGGAAGGAAGCCTCACAAAATAATGTGAGGCTTCCTCCTTTCATAATCTAATTTTGCAACACTCTTGATACCCTCCACTTCTGGCCTGTGCACTTCCACACTTCGGACATACTAAATATCTAGACTGATTTGTCAACAAACTACCTTTTTGAAAGAGTAAAACTTCTGCTTGTTTAAACGAACGCGAATAATATAACCACATAAAACCAATTATAGCAATAATGCCAAATAATACTCCCATCGCAAGCATTCCAGTCACCTCTTTTGGTTTGTTCTTTCCAGCAAGTGGATTGTTGTATTATTCTCTGTAAATTCAAATAATCCCTTCTTTACTCTTATAAATATCAACTTTCTCTATAATTTTTACAATTCTCCGCAAATTTTTACTTCTGTTTTACAATTCAATTTACATCAACTATTCATTTCAAAACAAATAACATTTCCGCATATATATTTTATTAAAAAATATATTGACTTTCTAAAAAAAAAATGTAACAATACTGTCAGAATACTTGAATAAAAATTCATTGACGAGAACGAGTACGTTATAGAACTGTTCCCCAGAGAGTTGGCGATTTGCTGAAAGCCAACGTTCAGTGCGTAGCCGAAAATCATCTCCGAGAAGTAGAACCGAATGTTATAGTAAGTTCTTACCGGCTGTCCCCCGTTACAAGGAACACGTATCATGTTGTACGTTGCAAAGCCGTATACATATAGAATTATTTCTACATGTATAAATTAGGGTGGTATCGCGGGTAAATATAACTCGTCCCTTTCTTTAGGGACGAGTTTTTTGTGTTCTTACAAATGAATTTTAAAAAAGGAGGAAAAACAATGAACACTGTATCAAAAAAACATATTTTTTTCACGGGTCTTATGCTATTTTCTTTATTTTTTGGGGCAGGTAATTTAATTTTCCCTCCCATGCTTGGACAAAATGCAGGTGAAAACTTTTGGCCGGCAATGATTGGATTTTTACTAACAGGAGTCGGTTTACCACTACTAACAGTTATCGCAATTTCTTTATCAGGAAATGGTATGCAACAACTTGCAAGTCATGTTCACCCATTATTCGGAATATTCTTTACGGTAGTTGTATACATCGCCATTGGCCCTTCTATGGGTATTCCACGCGTTGCAAATGTCGCTTATGAAATGGGCGCTAGTTCTTTTTTACCAGAAACGATTCGCTCTAGCAACCTCGTACTTTTTGTATATACAATCATCTTCTTTGCTATCGTATATTGGCTGAGTTTGAATCCATCTAAACTTGTAGATCGTATTGGAAATATATTAACACCTATTTTATTACTCTCTATTTTCTTATTGTTTGTTAAAAGTGTCTTTACACCACTTGGACAATCAGGGCCTGCAATGCAAGAGTATCAAACTTCTCCGATTTTCAAAGGCTTTATGGAAGGATACTTAACGATGGATACCATTTCAGCACTTGCATTTGGAATTATCGTTGTAAATACCATTCGCTCTAAAGGTGTAAAGGATCGTAAATCCATTGCCATCGCAACAGCCAAAGCTGGACTTATTGCTGCTACTGGCCTCGTACTTGTATATGGTGCGCTTGGCTGGCTCGGTGCAACTAGCGTCTCGCTCGGATATGCAAAGAATGGTGGACAATTACTTACTGTGATCGTACAACAATTATTCGGTCCATATGGTCTACTTTTATTATCTCTTATCGTTACACTCGCTTGCTTAACAACATGTGTTGGACTTGTATCTGCATGTAGTCAATATTTCTCGACATTATTGACTAAATTTTCATACAAAACGTTCGCAAGTATCATTTGTGTATTGGGATTATTAGTTGCCAACTTAGGTTTAACAAAAATCATTTCCATCTCTGTTCCAATTCTACTTGTTGTATATCCAGTTGCGATTGTACTTGTTCTACTATCGTTACTTCATAAATATTTTGGTGGATATCGCTCTGTTTATGTAGGTGCTTTAATTGGAGCTGCAATTGTAAGCGTATTTGATGGATTAAAACAAGGTGGTATTTCAGTTTCATTTATCACATCATATTTTGAATTTATCCCTTTATATAATGAAGGAATAGGTTGGCTAGTACCTGCATTAGCCGGAGCTCTTATTGGCCTTGCAATCGCTAAGCTAAGTGGCGCGAAAAAAGTTCCCTTACTAACCGAATCTCGTGAAGTAAAAGCATCCTAAAAAAACTCCCAAAAGGGAGTTTTTTACTTTTGATAAGCAGTATGATTAAAACTGCTTATTTTATACGCTTTCGTATAATAGTCAATATTTGTATCCACTGTTTCTACTTTGACAACATCGTAGCACTCTTCTTGCTTTATTAAAAATAAATAGTACTCTTCTGTCGCCTCAACAATTGCAATTTTATCTGTTTCAACATTATATTGTTCACAAAGCGCTTGTAATGCATTCACATAATCCCCTAATTTTTTTGATTTATCCATGCCAAATATCGTTTGAACTAGCATATACATTCTCCCCTTTGTATGTACTGTTAACAACTAAATGATAACGCTTACATTTATTAGCGTCAATAAAAAGATTTTGTACAAACTAATAACCAGTGGGGACCACCCCACTGGTTAAAATTTCACTTTCTCATTTCGTCAATTGATGTCGAAACGCATAAATAACTGCCTGTGTCCGGTCACTTACATTTAGCTTATTTAATATATTGCTCACATGTGTCTTTACTGTTTTGAGGGCAATAAACAACTCGTCTGCAATCTCTTGATTACTTTTCCCCTCTGCAATTAATAACAAAATTTCAGACTCTCTTTCTGTTAACTCCTCATGCAAAGGTTGTTCTTTCTTCTGACGCATACGAGACATCATTTTACCAGTAACTTTCGGCTCTAATACCGTTTCTCCATCATAAGTAGCTCGTACAGCGTCTGCTATATCACTCGCTCTTGATGTTTTTAATAAATAACTTGTCGCTCCGGCCTCAATAACAGGATACAATTTCTCATCATCTAAAAAGCTCGTTACAACTACAATTTTTGCTTCTGGCCATTCTTGAATAATAGCACGTGTTGCTTCAACACCATCCATCTCATCCATGACAAGGTCCATCAAAATAATATCCGGCCTTAATTGCAAAGCTAACTCTGAACCTTTTCTTCCATTTTCAGCTTCTCCAACTACTTCAATATCTGGCTGCGTTGATAAATATGCTGATACACCCATTCGAACCATTTCATGATCATCCACTAGTAATACTTTAATCATGATTCTCCCCCTCTCTCAATCATAATCGGTACTTTTACTTCTATTTGTGTACCTTTATTTGGAAAACTAAGTACCTTTAATGTCCCACCAATTTCATGAACACGCTCTTGTATTGACCTTAATCCGTAAGAACCAGCCTTATTCACTCCTACTTTAAAACCTACACCATCATCAATAATTTTCAATATTGCATATTGATCAATTTTTCGAAGACGCACTTCCGTTTTCTTTGCCTTCGCATGACGTAAAGTGTTAGATAGCGCCTCTTGTACAATGCGGAATAAGTGATCTTCTACACCTTTTTTTAATTGAATCGGTTCAATTAACCATTCAATTTTCATATGTTGCTTTCTAGATAGTTCTGTTAATAATTCTTCTATACCTTCTGTTAGTTTCTTACCTTCTAACTGTACTGGGCGTAAATGAAGAAGCAATGCTCTCATTTCTGACTGTGCATTTACAACCATATTTTCAACGAGCTGTAACTGCTTTTTCGTCGTTTCTGGAAATTCAGCTACTTGTTCATTAATAGCCGACATCATCATCGACATTGCAAAAAGCTGCTGACTTACAGAATCATGCAGCTCCCTCGCCAATCGATGCCTTTCTTGGGAAATCGCTTCTTGTCTCATCTCTTCATTCCAATGAGCTCGTTCATTCGTTACTTTTTGAAAGAGTCCAGCTTGCTCCTCTAATCGACGAGCCAGACCGATTACTTTTCGTTCCACTTCATGAAATTCATCATCTGCAGTAAACGAAACATCGCTTGGAAAATTCCCTCGCTCCACTTCAAATAGAAACGTATTTAACCCTTGTATACGCTGCTCTATATAGTAACCGATTGCATATCCTACAATTCCCCCGATAAGTAAACTTGTAGTCATAATAAACAAGCCAATTGGAACAGAAGCGATGGATTCCTTCCATAATAAATCATATACTTGTTGCTCACTTTTCCATACATATACAATTGTACAAATGAGTGCGATACTAACTGAGGACAACATAGAATAACGAATATACATCCACGAAATATTTTTTTGTTTCTTCATTATACTTTCCTCACTTCCGTATCGCCTACGACAAGCGAAGAAATAATTTTAATACGACGAGGTGCCTCTTTATACTGCTCTGTTCTAAATGTAACATTGCGGTTAAACCCTGTCTCCTCATGACCTGGCAAGAGCACACGTCCGACAATAACAGAATGATTTAAAGACAGTTCAATATCATATGGCACATATAAACGAATATTACCAACGACACCCCGAATAACAATTACCGTTTCTCCTTCTGGAATCATGGCAGTTGTTAAATCTATTTCCACATCACAAGCACCATATTGAACATTTATATCCTCAAGTTCATAAATATGATCCATCATTCGTACATTGCCTACAAACATATTTTTCAAATATGGTTCTGTACGATATATTTGCTTCTCTTCGTCTATAATCCCTTTTTCTTTAATTTCAACCTTCATTGCCTTTTGCTTATGTCCTTGTTGAATCAATTGATAACCAATTAAAGCTAAACAAGCAAATACGACAAGAACAAATGCTGCTGATGAAAATAAGAAGAATAAAAATACGATACCACCAATAAATAAAAATACATTTCCCCGTACATAACGATTCTTTTTACGATAATGTCTTCCAAACATAAGCATAATAAATGCAAAAATGAGACCACCTGGTTCAAAATGTCCAAGTATCATATCAAGAAAAAGACCGAATCCAAATATGATGAGGAGCATCCCCATTAATTGTGTCTTTGAAAAATGTTTCTTCATTTCAGCTCCCCCCTTCTTGTCACATATACATAGAAGAAAAGGCATTGCTTTCCAACACCTTTTCTCCTATCACTATATCATAAGCCTGTTTTATAATATACTACTATTATTTTGTTAACTCTTTCGTTAACGATACATCATTCTTTTCTTTCATTTCACGCTCAAGCTTTGCAATCTTCATATCAAATGTATCACGTTCATGCTCCTCGTTCATACGAGTTTCTAAGTCGCGAATATGATCTTCAATTTCTTCAAAGCGTAAGAATGGATTATTTTCATCCATTTTATGCATCGCAGTATTCATACGACGATTTGCATGTGCCATATTTTCACGTGCCATTAATTCCATACGTTTTGCGTGCATTTCTTTTAATTTATTTTTCATTTCAGAAAGACGACGCTCTAACTCATCAATTTGTTCTACAACACCTGTATACATTTCTTCTAATCGAGTTACTTGCCCTTCATAATAAGCTACTTCTTCTAATGCACGCTCATGTAGTTGTAATTCGCCTGCTTCTTGAGCGATGATCGCTTGCTTAGATCTTTTATTCACGAAATAACGTGCTTGCTCAAGCTCACGAGCAAAGTTAGATTTTAATGTTTTATGACGCTGAATTAACTTCTCAATTTTTGTTATTTCACGCTCACTATCACGTAAATATTGATTTAACATAGCAATTGGATTTTTTCTTTCTTTCTCATCTAACACATTATGAAAATCTGCTAAAATTGCATCGCGTACACGTCCGAATAAAGATTGTTTCATTATAATCTTCCTCTCTTCTACTTTATAAATTTGATTGATTTTATATTAGTTTTTCATTAACTTGTTCCACTCATCTTCAAAGTTGCTATATGGTTTAGAACTTTCTGGAGCAGAATCAACAACTACATCTTTTTCTTTTTTCCACTCACGGTATCCGTAGTATAAAACTACTAATGCTGCAATACCAATTAATGCTGGGGAATGAGAAAGGGCGATGGACAAGCCGATCAAACCAACAATACCCCAAGCTAACTTTCCAAAAAATGATTGTGCTCGCACAAATGATTTATAGCTCCAGTACACAACTCCTGCTCCGATTGCGAATCCTACAATACCAGCAAGACTACCAAGAGCAATTAAAGCTAAAATACCAGCCGCGATAAACGCTAGAAATTGTTTCATCTTGTGCTTGCCTCCCTTCGATTTGATACTCTTATCTTAACTATTTTTTCTTTTTTCCATAACGAGCTTAAGAACCGTTTTTAACTCAGACTTAAGACCGAGTTGCATTCAGCCTTTTGTAAAAACATACGGTAGCATGGGATCATTCACTCTTTTCCCGCACATAAAAAGCCGTACAGAGAACATTCTCTGTACGGCTTTCGTTACTTTTCATACACTTCATTTTCATTATGCTGTTTTATGATACTCTTTCTTTTCCGCTACTTTAGAAAACCTCGGGAAACCAATTAATATAGAAATGATTCCACATACTCCAACTAAGATTGGATAAAACGCATATGGTAACAGTTCAATTGGAGATAACGCCGCAAATCCTGCTGCTGTTAACATTTGCGCACCATACGGAATTAACCCTTGCACACAGCACGAGAAAAGATCTAATACACTCGCTGATTTACGAGGATCAATTTCATATTGATCTGCAATGTTTTTCGCAAGCGGACCTGTAAAGATAATAGAAATGGTATTATTCGCTGTACACATATTCGTCATACCTACTAAACCAGCTATACCGAACTCTGCTCCTTTTTTTGAACGAATGTTACGCGTTAAAATATTCATTAAATATTGAATGCCACCATTATATTGAATCAATTCGACCATACCGCCAATTAAAATAGCGAGTAATACTAACTCCATCATACCGCCCATTCCAGTCGTTACACTTTTAAAGAAACTCTCTAACGTATAACTTCCATCTAAAAGACCGATAACCCCAGATAGTACAGTTCCACCAGTTAACACGATAAGTACATTCCAACCAAGTAGCGCTGTAATAAGTACTCCTGCATACGGTAAAATCTTTATCCAGTCAAAGCTATGCGTTTTAATCTGCGTATCACTTCCTAAAGTAATGATTACTAATAGTACGATTGTAATAATAGCCGCTGGTAATACAATTAAAAAGTTCGTTTTAAACTTATCTTTCATTTCTGTTCCTTGTGAACGTACAGCTGCGATTGTTGTATCTGAAATAAATGATAAATTATCACCAAACATCGCTCCGCCAACAACAGTAGCCATCGTAAGTGCAATTGAGATATCAGTTTGCCCACTAATACCTACAGCAATTGGTGCTAATGCAGCAATTGTTCCCATTGAAGTTCCCATCGCTAATGAAATAAATGCTCCTATAACGAAAATGCCAGCTACGATAAATCCTTGTGGTAAAATTGATAACGCTAAGTTAACTGTAGAATCAACGCCACCCATCCCTTTTGCTGTTTCAGAAAATGCTCCTGCCAGTACAAAAATTAGAACCATAATCATAATGTCTGGGTTCCCTGCACCTTTAGCAAATCGTTCCACTTTTACATGAAAACTTTCTTTACGATTCATTGCTAAAGCGACTCCTACAGCAATTGAAATTGCTACAAGTATCGGCAATTTATAGAAATCACCTGTAATAATTCCAGAACCAATAAATAGCGCCAAAAATATCCCAAGTGGTAATAATGCCAAACCATTTCCTCTCGTTTCTTTCAAAGTACCATCTCTCCCTAGTTTCAACCTTTTTCTAATGAATAACAAAAGACCTCTTCCAACGAGAAGAGGTCTTATACATCTATAAGAAACGCTCTTCTCATCTTTCAAGCATATGCTTGCTGGATTTGGCACAGCACTCTGAAATCGAGTCCGCTGCCGAGGCATCGTAGGGCCAGTCCCTCCGCCTCTCTTTATAAGAAGGTTTCATATTTATTTTTTAATAATAATTTCTTCCCTAACTTTACTCGCTTACAAAACAAAAGTCAATTATTTTTTGTATAGATTTTTTTGGTAATTATACAAAAATTTGAATACAATAATCATTTTAACTTTTTGATTTCTTCTTCCAATATTGAAATCCAATAAAATTCATTATTTTTTATTGCAGCTATAATCCACTTTGTAGTGTACCAAGCTAACTCATACTCTTCTTTTGTAACATCACCACTTTTATAAGCATCCTCTAACTCATCTTCATCCAATACATAGATTTTACCATTCGGTAATAATACTACATCTAAATATAAATCATCAAAATACGGTAAACCACGCTCGTCTATTTCATAGTCTTTCGCCACATCGATATAATATTGCACTAATTCCTTTTGATCATCTAACATAGCGGTAATCGCAAAGTTTTTCTTGTCTATGAAATATTGAATCCACGTATACTGATTGCCAGCAATACATAGCTCTTTACCGTCATATTCTTTACAACTAGGTTCTCTCACCTTTTTTATTTCCAGTATTCCTAGCATTCCTTCTTCTATTTGCTTAACCGTATAATCCTTCTCTAGTAGTCGCTCCCACGAAGAACCGTCACCATATTTACGTTTCATTACGTCTGCTCCCCTTCTATATAGAAAAGCCCCCACATATTATGTGAGAGCTTGTTCAAATTATAATTACGCTGCTTGCTTATTAGAAATTTCTTTCAAGTAGGCTTGTCCTTTTTCAGCGTCATATTGACCTTCCCATTTAGACATAACTACAGCTGCTAAAGAGTTACCTACAACGTTAACTGCTGTACGAGCCATATCTAGAATACGGTCAATACCTGCAATAAACGCTAAACCTTCAGGTGGAATACCTACTGTACCAAGTGTCGCTAATAATACAACGAACGATACGCCTGGTACACCTGCGATACCTTTTGATGTAACCATTAATACAAGCAATAATGTAATTTGTTGTGTAATGGATAAATCAATACCGTACATTTGCGCTAAGAAAATAGCCGCAATTGCTTGATATAAAGTTGATCCATCTAAGTTAAATGAATAACCTGTCGGAATAACGAAAGATGTAATTGCTTTCGGACAACCGAACTTCTCCATCTTCTCCATGATTTTCGGTAAAACTGTTTCTGAACTCGCTGTAGAATATGCTAAGATCAGCTCGTCTTTTAAAATCTTAAAGAATTGGAAAATGTTAATTCCAAATATTTTCGCTGTAAGTCCTAAGACAACTACAACGAAGAAAATCATTGCCCCGTATACTACAATTAATAATTTCCCTAATGGAATTAACGAAGCAAGACCAAATGTAGAAACTGTAACTCCAATTAGTGCAAACACACCAAATGGTGCAAATTTCATAACTTGATTTGTTACGTAAAACATCGTATCAGCTACACCTTGGAAAAATTGAAGAACCGGTCTTCCTCTTTCACCAATTGCTGCTACACCTAAACCAAATAATACAGAGAAGAAGATAATAGCAAGCATATCTCCGT
This sequence comes from Bacillus sp. FDAARGOS_527, assembly GCF_003812125.1. Taxonomy (NCBI): domain Bacteria; kingdom Bacillati; phylum Bacillota; class Bacilli; order Caryophanales; family Bacillaceae; genus Bacillus; species Bacillus sp. FDAARGOS_527. The sequence continues at coordinate 703,564 of NZ_CP033795.1, read as the reverse complement.
CAGCTAATGACTTTACAATGTTTGTTGGAACAATATTTACAAATGTATCTGCAAACGAATGACTTTGTACTTGCTCTGTCGTATGTGTATATTTCGAAATATCTGTCTTTGTTAACTGCTCCATATTTACGCCTTTTCCTGGTTGGAAAATATTCGCAATTAATAGACCGACAATAATTGCAATTGTTGTAATAATTTCAAAGTAAATAATTGTTTTTCCGCCTAGTCGACCTAATTTTTTAACATCGCCAACACCAGCAACCCCAACAACAATACTTGCTACAACAATCGGTACTACAATCATTTTAATTAGTCGGATGAAAATATCACCAATTGGTTGTAAGTAACTCACCACTGCTGGATTGCCAAAGAAAATCGCACCAACCGCAATACCAAGCACAAGTCCTATTAATATTTGCCATGCAAGTCCTATTCTTTTCATATTTGTTGTAACCCCCTCTTCGATGTGTCACTCTACCTCTCATTCTATATCTATAAAACTTGAAATTAAGAGTATTACATATTATTCGACAATTCACTACATTTTGTCCCTGTTAAAAATCATAAATCAAAATTTAAAATCTGACAACAAAATAAGTTTGCCTGAACGCAAATAATTTTCTTGACAAAAACAAAACCCATGTCAGAAAACCTAACATGAGAACGATTCCTTACTAGTATTTTATTGAGTTTCCAAATTAAATTTCACTACATAAAATAGACCTATTTATTCCTTTATTTAACAAAACGTAATCCAGAACACACCTTTGTTACACAAATTAAGAAAGAGAATCACCATTACAATTACCGTAAAAAAATGATAAATTCCGACAAAACTTAGTAATTTTATAAAATTTTCTTTACATTATGGTTACAACGATAGACACTCTTCTTCTTATGATATATAACATTCATAGGGAAAGGAGCCAGACAACCATGAAAAAGAAATTTGTAGCGTTCAGCGTTTTAGCAGCAGGAACGATTTTTGCTTCCCCGTTACTTTCACCCGCATACGCTGAAACGAATCAAGATAAATTATCTAATATTCAATCTGAATTAGAAGGAAAACAAAATGACTTACAAAATAAATCAGCCGAGAAAGAACAAATAGAAAAAGAAATTCAAGAATTACAAAAGAAAATCGACGATTTAACTACTTCTATTAATAAAAACGAAGCTGAATTAAACGATACAAAAAAAGAAATTAGTAAGACACAACAAGTAATTACTGAAAAAAAGAAACATATAGAGCAATTACAAACAAACATAGATACGCGTCAGGAAGTTATTAAGCAACGACTGCAATCTATGCAAGAAAAACCTCGCACAAATATCATTACGGAAGTATTAACAAATTCTGCAAACATTGCTGATCTTGTTGATAATATGTACTCTGTCAGTTTAATTTTAAATAATGATACTGATATTGTGAAAAAACAAACAAATGACCAAGATGCTGTGACGAAAGAAAAAGAGGCTGTTGAGAAAAAAGAGCAACAACTGAAAGAATCCGAGCAAAAATTAGAACAAAAACAACAAGAATTACAAAACAACCAACAACAGCAACAAACTCTTATTAGCGATCTACATACGAAAGTAGCAAAAGTAGATTCAGAGATTGAAGGATTAGAAGAATCTAAAGGCATTTTAGAAAATCAGCGTCAAGCTATTCAAAAGGCAATTGAAGAAGAAAAACGCGCAGAAGAAGCTCGTAAAGCTGAGGAAGCTCGCAAGGCGGAAGAAGCTCGTAAACAAGCTGCTACATCTGCTCAAACAGCTCAAGCGGCCCCAACACCACACGATACAAACATCGGAGGATTTATTAAACCAGCAGCTGGATCAAAAACTTCTGGTTTTGGCGTACGCTCTATAGATAACCATAAAGGAATCGATATTGCTGCTTCAGGAACTGTTCCAATTATTGCCGCTGCAGATGGCGTTGTTATTCGCTCAGAATTATCATCTAGTTACGGAAATGTTGTGTACTTATCTCACCGTATTAACGGAAAAACATATACAACAGTATATGCTCATATGAGTAGCCGTTCTGTATCAAATGGACAAACTGTAAAACAAGGAACTCAACTTGGATTTATGGGGAATACTGGCCAATCATACGGACAACATTTACACTTCGAACTTCATCTGGGAGAATGGAATGTCGGCAAGACAAACGCAGTTGATCCATCTCCTTATATCGGATTATAAAAAAAACTCGGTGCATACCGAGTTCTTTTATTTCCACTTCACACACTATAGGCATTCTACATAGACTATAACTAAATGCCTATAGTTTACGGGGTGAATTATATGAATACACAATTACAGCAAGAAATACAAGAAGCTAGAGAGACTTTTATTGGCCGGATATTTACATTTGGTGGCTCAGTTTTATTTTTAATCGGATCATTCCTCGCAGTCATCACAGCCTACAAAGCATATAATCGCTTACTAAATACACCTACAACATAATAAAAAGACGGAGAAATCTCCGTCTTTTTATTATGCAAACATTTTAAATACACCTATCACATTTAAAAATACAATAATTACAGTTACTGGAATAACATAACGAAGTAAGAAGAACCAAATATTAAATAATGTTTTCCCTTTCGTTTCCGTAACTTCTAATTCTTTCATTAACATTTCTTTACTCATTTTATTTGGTACGAATAGCGAAATAGCTAGTACCCCTAACGGCAGCAATACGTTACTTACTGAGAAGTCGACTAAGTCAAAGAATGTTTTCCCAAATATTTTCACATCACTCATAATACCAAACGATAACGCTGACGGAATTCCAACCGCAAAAATTAGAATACCAATTAATAATGATGCTGACGGACGCTTTTTCTCATTATCTTTCGCAACAGATGCTACTACAATTTCAAGCATGGAAATCGCAGATGTTAGCGTTGCAAAGAAGAATAACACCAAAAACATAATGAAGAAAAATTGTCCAAATGGTATTTTCGCAAATACCGCTGGAAGGACGATAAATAGTAACCCCGGTCCTTCAGTCGGCTTAACACCTAATGCGAAAATCGCTGGAAAAATCGCTAATCCTGCAAGTACTGTAATAAAAACAGTTAAACTTACAATAGATGTTGCTGATTTTGCTAAATGTTCTTCTTTCTTCAAATAAGAACTATACGTGACCATTACCGAGGCCCCAACTGTTAGCGAGAAGAATGATTGTCCCATCGCGTATAAAATCGTATCTGCTGTCAGCTTTGAAAAATCTGGTTTTAAGAAGAACTCTACCCCAGCAAAAGCACCATCCAGTGTTAACGCACGAACAATAATTGCAATAAACAAAATAAATAATAGCGGCATCATATACTTACTTGCTTTTTCTATCCCTTTCTCTACACCTTTACTTACAACAAAAATCGTACAAAGCATAAAGACAAATTGCGCTCCAATCGCGCTTACTGGATTTGAAATCGTCTCACCGAATAATTGCCCATAATCAGTCACTCCATTCCAGAAACTTCCTGTCACACTATAGTATAAGTAAAGTAAAATCCATCCACCTACAACACTATAAAAAGATAGTACACTAAAACAAGTAACAACTCCCATACGACCAATCCAAGGATATAACTTGCTATTTGGCACCAATACTTTATACGCTGTAACTGCCTCTTTTTGCGTACTACGTCCAATAACAAATTCAGCTAAGAGGAGTGGCATACCTATAAATAAAGTTAATAGTAAAAATACAAGGAAGAATGCGCCTCCCCCGCCATTACCTGCAACATATGGAAATTTCCATATTGCACCAAGACCTACTGCGGCTCCGGCTGCTGCGAGTACAAAGCCTATTTTCGACGTCCATTGCTGTGTTTCTTTCATCATAAATTCCCCTTTTCTGAATATTTAAACTTTTATTAATTATACACTTTCATTTCATACTCGCACACCTCCTTTAGAAAATAAAAAAGTCCCCTACACGCAAATATGCATGTAGAGGACGATATATGTAATGTTAATACCGTGGTACCACCTCAATTGGATTGATAAATCCCACTTGTTCAAGTACAGGAAAAACTCCGATACTCTATCCTTTTAACGGCGGAACCCGGGTTGCCTACTACAATGTTCAACATACCTCTCGCAAGCCCATTCTGTATATCTTATCGTACCGGGCTCACACCTTACCCCAGCTCTCTGAACGTATCAAATATACATACTCTTCTTGCTCATCGATTTCATCTATTGAAGTTACTTGTGATTATAAATTATATTTTTATAGTTGTAAAGTACAATTTACTCATTATCCTATATGAACTCTTCTCTCTAATTCTTGTAAAAACAATTCTCTTTTTTGTTCATTTTGAACATATATCGACTTCAATACCTCTTGCAACAATATATTTTTCTCTCTTTTCTCTATTTGTAATTCTTTCACCTTTATTCTAACTTCGTATAAAAAATCAAGATACGATTCATACGTCTCATCATATTTATTTGCGATATCATCTCGAATTTTTTTTGCAAGTTTTGGGCTCGCTCCGCCAGTAGAAACAGCCACATTCAGTAATCCACGATGAATCGCTGCCGGAAAATGAACATTACCACTTTCCGGATTCGTAATAACATTTACTAATTGATTCTCTGCGACATCTTCAGCAATTTGTTCATTCAATACAGCATCACTACTCGCTGCAACAACTAAAAAGGCGTCTTTAATATCACTTTTTTCATACTCCCTTTGATACCAACGAATTTTCTTTTCTTCTACAAGTTTCACTAAATTTGCATCCAATTCAGGACTTACCACGACTATATCTGCACCTTGTTTGAGTAAAGGAATAATTTTGAATCCCGCGACTTTCCCTCCACCAATGACAACAACACGTTTCTTCTCAACTCGCACTGTAAGTGGATACATATTGATCTCCCTTCAATAATTTCTTCGTTTTCTGAATTAACATATACTGAAACGCTTCATTCTTCCCTAAATATGGACTTATTTTTATCTCATCTAGCTCATATTGGCGTACTTCTTTTTCAATATGCTTCATAAGCAAACCTGTAAATAACAAGTAAGGCAGTACAACGATATTCTTTTCTTTTCGTTCTACAACTTCCTTTAACTTCTCCTCAAATTTCGGCTCGGCAGCTGCTAAATAACAAACTTCTACTTTTTTAATTTTCTCTTCCGTTTGAAATAAAGAAGCGATCCAGTTTATATCTTTTAGTACTTCAGGATCACTGCTCCCTCTTGCAACGAGAAGTAACGTCACTTCATTCTTATCTTCCTGTTCAATGCCACTTCCGCTATACACCGATTTAACAAGTGTTTCTGATACACCAAACGGATTACCATAGGTCACTTTAACATTCAAAAATTGATTAGTTAACTTTTCCAATTCAAACGGGATATCTTTTTTCACATGACCTGCCGCTAATAAAAAAACGGGAATAACAATAATCTCTGTAGCACCACGCTTCACACATGTACGGAACCCTTCATCAATAGTTGGACTCGCTAACTCTAAAAAACAAATTTCTTGAATACTTGCCTCTACACGGTTCATACATGACGTAATAAATGCAACCGCTTCTTCTTTCGCTGCTTTCAAGCGACTTCCATGACATATATATAAGATGGCTTTCATTTTATAACACTCCACTTACTTGATACGTACTTTCTGTCTGTTTCTCAAACCAATGAATTTTTTCTCTAAAACGGACGACTTCTCCAATTACAATCATGCTTGGATTTTGAATTTGTTCTTTTTTCGCAACATCTACAATTGTTCCTAACGTCCCAACAACTGTGCGCTGCATAGATGTCGTTCCCCGCTCAATAATAGCAGCAGGCGTACTTTTATCTTTTCCATGCTTTATCAGTTGTTCACATATGTAGGGTAAATTGCTAACCCCCATATATACAGCTAAAGTCTCTACACCTTTCGCTAAATTTTCCCACTTCACTTCCTCTTCAGCATCTTCTTTTCTATGCCCTGTCACAATAGCAAAACTTGCACTTGCATCACGATGTGTCACTGGAATGCCTGCATAAGCAGGAGCAGCTATTCCAGCTGAAATACCAGGAACGATTTCAAACGGTACACCTTGCTTTGCTAACGCTTCAGCTTCTTCTCCTCCTCTACCAAATACAAATGGATCCCCACCTTTTAGCCTCGTTACAACTTTTCCTTTTTTCGCATATTTAATAAGAAACGTGTTAATTGTCTCTTGCTTCATCGTGTGATAATTTGGTAGTTTTCCGCAATAAATTAAATCCGCTTCAGGCTTTGCATAAGAAAGCAATTCTTTATTCACGAGACGGTCGTATAAAATAACATCTGCTTTCTCAATGCATTTCAATCCTTTTACAGTAATTAAATCTGGATCACCAGGGCCCGCTCCAACGATATATACTTTTCCCATCATCTCTCCTCATTTCTACTATTAAAGTGAAACTTCCATCCTTATATAGGAATGGAAGTTTTCATTTCTTCATATTTCAATGTTCCTTACTCATGAATAACAAAGGCTGCGCTTTTTCGAATCTTCTTTTTTTCAAATAAAGCAATCTCCTTTACTTCTGGTAACGGTAAAAAATGTTTTTCAAGCTCAATCTCCGCCATCTTAAATGCCTTTTCTTCACTTTCGGCAACAACAACAATTGGAACAATACTATTCTCTAATACCGCTTCAAATCGATATAAATCCATATTGCCCCTCCTAAGACGCTATTACTTCTTCTAACACGTTATTTAACGCTGTTTGTAATGTCTCTACACCAACACGGCCTACAAAATCATAAAATGTTTCAGCTGGTAATTTATTTTCTTTGAAATAACTTATAAATGATACGAGTACATCAGGTAGATCCTCGCCATCTATTTTTCCTTTTAACTTTTGATTATAAGCACCACCATCTAACAGCGTTCCACCTACATATATTTCAAAGGCTTCAACAATTCCTTTTTCCTTCGTTTTCATTTTTACACCTTGTAATCCAATGTCAGCAATTTGACGTTGACCACATGAATTTGGGCATCCTACCATATGAATACGAACTGGAACATCGAGTGCAATTTGTGTATCTAAGTATTCGGCAATTTTTCGTAATCTTTCTTTCGTTTCTACTAATGCAAGATTGCAATATTCAATACCAGTACAAGAAACCGCGTGACCAATAAACGATTTCGGATTTGCTGATATCGCTTCAAACAACGGCTCATTTAGCAAGCCAGTTACATTTTCTGGCGGAACATTCGGAATAATGAAGTTTTGTGAATTACATGTACGAATTTGTCCATTTCCATATTGTTTAGCAATTCTTGCAATCTCAAACATTTCTTCTGCATGTAGGCGTCCTACCGGCACATTAAAACCTACATATTTTAGTCCCTCTTGTTTTTGGTCTTGGACACCATAAAAGTATCCCGCATTCCAGCCTTTAAGAGCACTTTCTCCTTTACTTTGTAATGGTCCTGTATATTCTATTAGTTTCTCTTTAAACTTCTCTGCTCCCCAGTCTGCAACAAGAAATTTCAAACGAGCTAAATGACGTTTTTCACGATATCCAAAATCACGGAATATCGTAGCAATTGCAATCGCTACCGCCTTCACTTCTTCTGGCAAAACGAATACATCTAATTCATCAGCTAAATATGGACGAGCCGATAACCCACCGCCTACTTTTATATGAAAACCAACTTTTTTCTCACCATCTATTTCTTTCGTAGCAGGTGTAAATGCAACACAGTTAATCTCTGCGTTTGCTGCGTTATAAATGTTAGAACTAATAGACATTTTAAATTTACGCGGTAAGTTAGAAAACTCTTCATTATGTTGGAAGTAGTCATATACCTCTTTCACAATATGCGTTGTATCAAATAATTCATTTGCATCAATGCCAGCAAGTGGATTTCCCGTAATATTACGCGTTATATCACCACACGCCCCAGCTGAAGATAACCCAACTCTTGCTAATCTTTTAAAAATATCTGGAATTTGATGAATTTCTAACCAATGAAACTGAATCGCCTGTCTTGTCGTAATATCGATTACGTCACGTCCATAATCCTCAGCGATAGAAGCAAGCACTTCTGCCTGTGCATTCGTAATAATTCCAGAAGGAATATTTACGCGCATCATAAAATAACCCGCTTCTTTCGGTCTTTGTAAATACAACCCTGCCCATTTGAATGCGTCCCACTCTTCTTTCGGAATAGATTCGAAGCCATTCTCTGCATAGTAAGGAATATCATCAAAGATTTCCAATCCATCTTTTTTTAATTTATTTTTCTCAGTTTGATTTAATTTTTCATTGTTAGCCCATACTTTTTCATAACTCATTTTTTATCCCCCTATATAAAACTACGCTCTTGTAAGTATTTCACGATTTGTTCTGCACATTCTTCAATAGAATACTTGTGCGTTTGTACAATTAATTCCGCTTTCTCTGGTTCCTCATACGGTGAATCGATACCTGTAAAGTCTTTAATATCACCTTTTCTTGCTTTTTTATAAAGCCCTTTCGGATCACGTTTCTCACACTCTTCAATTGGACATTTTACAAACACTTCTATAAATTCATCTGCAGCTAATAGATCTCTAACTTGTTTTCGGTCTACTCGAAACGGTGAAATAAACGCTGTAAGAACAACAGTCCCTTGATCTACAAATAACTTCGCCACTTCGCCAATCCGTCTTATATTTTCCATACGATCACTTTCAGAAAAGCCTAAGTCTTTATTTAAACCGTGGCGTATATTATCTCCATCTAGTACATAGTTTCCAATATTCTTTTCAAATAGTTTACGAGCAACCGCGTTTGCTACTGTAGATTTACCCGACGCTGATAAACCAGTAAACCAAATTACAAAACTATGATGCCCATTCTTCACTCTTCTCTCATCTTTTGAAACAGAAGCTGTATGCCAAGTAATATTCGTATCCATTTCATTCTCTCCCTATTCTGTTACTACTTCTTTTTTCAAACCTTTAATTAGTACCTCTACTACCTCTTTACGACTAAATGTACTTGGAGGAATCTCACCGTTTCTTAATAGTTCTCTTACTTTCGTACCCGATAAAATAACATGATCTTCTTTTCCGTGCGGGCATGTTTTTGTCGAAGCCATCGCTTCACATTTCGTACAGTAAAAACTATGTTCAAAAAATAATGGTGTAATCCCTAACTCTTCCACTGTAAAGTTTGTAAAAATTTCTTGTGCTTCATAAGTTCCGTAATAATCTCCTACCCCAGCATGATCGCGCCCTACAATAAAGTGGGTACATCCAAAATTCTTTCTAACTAACGCATGGAATATTGCTTCCCTCGGTCCTGCGTAACGCATTGCCGCAGGAAATACACTTAAAAAGACACGATCTTTCGGATAATAGTTTTGAAGTAATACTTCATAGCTTTCCATCCTTACATCAGCTGGAATATCATCCGACTTCGTTTCCCCAACGAGTGGATTTAAAAAGAGTCCATCTACAATTTCAAGAGCAGATTTTTGAATGTATTCATGGGCACGATGCACCGGGTTCCTCGTTTGAAATCCTACTACTGTTTTCCAACCACGTTTTTTAAATTCTTCTCTCGTTTCAATTGGGTCTAAATGATAAGAAGGAAACGGATTATTTTCAAAGCGTTTCGTAAGAACAATAGCCCCACCGACATAAACATTCGGTCGTTCATATAATTTTTTCACTCCCGGATGAGCCTCATCCGTCGTTTTATATACTAGTAACGCTTCTTTTTCCTTATCAGGCACAAAAATATCTTCTATTTGAATGACACCATATACGTTTCCACCGTTAACAAGTTTTACTTCCTCTCCAACTTTTAGCGTCTCTGCTACTTCTTCTGTTACTGGTAATGTAATTGGTATACTCCAAACGCTCCCATTAGCTAAACGAAGCGTTTCTACAACCGAATCATAATCTTTCTTTCCTAAAAAACCAGTAAGCGGGCTATATCCCCCTGTTGCTAATAGTTCTAAATCACTTAACGCAATGTTATCTAGCCCAATTTCTTTTTCAATTTGTAATACGTCATATGTCTCGTCTACACGGTTTACTAATTCGTTTACTGTACTCATGTTCTATATCCCCTCTTAGTTTTATTTCAAGATTCATCTTATTGATAATGAAGACCACATTCAGTTTTCACTTTCCCAGCCCATCTACCATCTCTTGAATCGCCACCCTCTCCTACAGGCAACGTACACTTCTCACACCCAATACTTGGATATCCAATATCATGTAATGGGTTATACGGCAAGCTATGCTTGTATACATATCGCCATACCTCTTTCCACGTCCAATGAATGAGCGGACAAACTTTAATAGATTGAAAGCGATGATCTTGATTTATAAACTTTGTATGCTTACGCGTTTCTGATTGTTCCCTCCTCAACCCCGAGATCCACGCTTTTTCATTCGCTAATGATTCTTCTAACGGTAAAATTTTCCTAATCTTACAACAAAGATTAGGATTGCTTTCCCATAGCTTGTTACCATGCAATTTGGCTTGTTCATCAAGTGTAAGTTTTGGCTGTTTTTCTATAATATTTAATGAAGGAAATCGTTCCCGCACTTTTTGAATTAATTCATACGTTTCTTGAAAATGTACGTTAGTATCTAAAAAAACAACTTTAGCAGATGGATTTACTTGGTTAATAAGATGCAGCAGTACCATCCCTTCCACTCCGAAGCTACATGCGTATACAATTTCATTTTCATATTCTTTATACGCCCAACTTAATACTGATAGCGCGCCTTTCGTTTCATCTTCTTCTGAAAATGAAACATCATTTTCTTCCCACGTTTCATACGTCAACATGTTTTTTCCCCCTGTAAAAGCAAAAAGACGGTTTTAACCTAATAAAATAGGTTAAAACCGCCTCTAGTTTTTCTAGTCAGCGCTTTTTACTTTAAACGTACTTTTTCACTTTTCTCTAATTGAATGACTTTTCCATCTTGCACAACAATTGTAATTGAACCATATTTCATATCAGCAAGCATCGCTTCAATTTTCTCAGATACTTCCTCAAAATGTTCCCGTACGCTCACGCGAACAGCCCCCCTTTTTATTCATAAAAAAAATCTTTCCCATTTCGAAAAGACTGTTCGGTAATATATTTTACCTTATCTTTCAAAATGGATTCCATTTTGCTGGATTTAGCACCTTGCTTTCTATAAGCAGGTTGCCGAGCTTCGCCGGGCCAGTTCCCTCCGCTTCTCTTGATAAGCTTTGTATTTGTATTTTATCACAATTCTGATTTTTTTCAATCCTAGTTTTCCGATATATTTTAATTATTTTATTTTACAAAAAAGGAATTGCCCATCCGAACAACTCCTTTTTCCTCATTTAAACAAGTTCTTTAATACGTATGCGATCGTTCCCAATAATATTTTCATATGTTTCGCGCTCTACAACAATTTGTGATGTACCGCCTTTCACGAAGACGACAGCTGGTCTACGAATCCGATTATAATTATTCGCCATCGAGTACCCGTATGCCCCTGTACAAGAAATCGCTAGTAAATCGGCAGAGGCAACTTTCGGTAAAGTAATATCCCAAATTAACATATCTCCACTCTCACAGCATTTCCCTGCAATCGAAACAACTTCCTCGTTCTCATCATTCCCTCGATTCGCTAACATCGCTTCATAACGAGCGTTATATAAAGCAGGTCTTAAATTATCAGTCATCCCACCATCCACTGATACATATTTCCGAATACCCGGAATGTCCTTCACAGATCCGACTGTATAAAGTGTCGTTCCAGCATCACCTACAATGCTACGGCCTGGTTCAACCCATATTTCTGGCAATGGATAATTACATAACGTAAATTGTTCTCTCACCGCACTTGTTACAGCTCGCACATACGTCTCAAGAGTTAATGGTGTATCGGACTCTGTGTAGCGTATTCCGAATCCTCCCCCTACATTTAGCACTTTTACTACATAGTTTGTTCGCTCTCTCACTGCTTCTAAAAATTGACGAAGAACTTCAATCGCTCGCACAAAGCCAGCCGTTTCAAATATTTGTGATCCGATATGTGAATGAATTCCTAACACGTTATAATTTGATTTTTGTAAAGCAAGCTCAATTGCCTGCATCGCTTGACCATTTGACACGCCAAATCCAAATTTTGAATCATCTTGACCTGTTGTAATATATTCATGTGTGTGCGCCTCTACTCCGGGCGTTACACGAATTAATATGTTCACAAATTTCCCATGTTGCACTGCTAAATCATGCAAAATTTCTAATTCTAAGAAGTTATCTACGACAAAACAACCAATATTCGCCTGAAGAGCCATCACAATTTCTTCATCTGTTTTGTTATTGCCATGAAAATGAATGCGCGATGCAGGAAATCCTGCTTGTAGTGCAGTATATAATTCTCCTCCAGAAACAACATCTAATGACATATTCTCTTCACGAGCTACTCGGCACATCTCCATGCACAAGAACGCCTTGCTTGCATATGCTACTTGATAAGAGAACCCACTTTCTTTAAAAGCACGATGAAACGCGCGGCACTTTCCTCGAATTGACTCTTCATCGTATACATAAAGTGGTGTTCCATATTGTTTTGCTAGCTGCGTCGTGTCGCACCCTCCAATTTCTAAGTGTCCTTGCCCATTGATTCGGCTTGTGCCGTGTAAATACATTTGAATTCCTCCCTTATTTCCTCTAAAACTCATAACCCCAATCTTCTATTCATTGCAGCACGCTTTTAGATAGACAAAAAACGCGCGGAACAATGTTCACACGCGTTTCTTATTAGGAAAAATATATATTGAAAAAATAAACGAGTTGTTATCTCCTCAAAATAAGAAACCGCATCAACATCTCCAAATAGCTCTCCATAAAATAAATCTTATGACAGTACTACATTTATTCAATGCAGTCCCAATATATGAATAAGATGGTTATTCTTATATTTCGGCAATAGTCCCTTTCAACCTATGATCACAGATTCCATTAAATCTCCCATAGCTTACTCTTTCCTATCGCGGCCTCTACCTTTGAGAGTAGATGAGGTAAGTCTATTTAATTTTCAAACATCTAATTGTTGCTATTAACAATACCAAAGGACCATTTTATTTGTCAAACAATTTTTTATATTGCTTTTTGACAGTTTAGTTCAGTATCGTTTGGTAAGCGCTTTACTGAAACCTTTGTCACTTCCCATTCACCTTCTTCGTTATTAAATGTAATCGTTACCTTCTCAAATGGTGGCGCAATTTTCCCTGCAACACGTTCATACTTAGTCACTTCAATACTCGCTTGAAATAAATATGTACCGCTATACACTTTTTTTAAACTAATAATTTTCGGGCATTGATAAGGCTTCAAGCTCCCATATTGTTTTTCGATTGCTTTATTTATTTTCGGAAATAACACAGAATAAAGGGCATCTTCCATAAGAGGTGCATCATACTCTGCTACCGACACACTTGGTGAAGCAAAAAGTATAACACTACTGCATACTATAAAATATAATAATTTTCGCATTATAACCTCCGTATTGTTACACGATTCTTTCCGCGCACGATAATAATCATACATAGACACTCCATTTTATTGTCTCCTACTGCCCTTTTTCTACTCAATTGTTATAAAAAAGTCCACAACTCTCTTTTATTTTCGTATAATGATACTCATAGTATAATAAACATAATAATAAAGGACTGTTCGTATATATAAAATGAGGAGCTAATCAAATAGGCCCACAAGAACCGTCATGCTTTTTAGGAGAGGAGTATATTATGCTACAACGTCTGTTTCCAAAACTGCGATTCGCACTCGTTGCAGTCGTTTTATTATGGATAAAAACATATATTGTGTACAAGCTAGCGTTTGATATTAAAATTGATAATTTCTTTGAAGAATTTATGCTTTTTATGAATCCACTAGCTGCGTTACTTTTATTTTTCGGTTTTGCATTATTTGCATCTAAACACCGAAATCGCATTATAGTTGGAATTAGTTTTATACTGTCATTCATTTTATTTGGAAATGCAATGTTTTATGGGTTTTATAACGATTTCGTTACGTTCCCAGTATTATTTCAAACAAATAATATGGCTGATTTAGGGACGAGTATAAAAGAACTCTTTACGTATAAAACATTACTGTTATTCGCAGATGCGATCATCTTAATGTTTCTTTCGCGTAAATTCCCATCATTTTGCGACAAAACGCCGCTTTCTCGCTCTGAGAAGAGAACTTTCTTTAGCGGTGTAACAGCTCTATTAGCACTACAAATTGTTGTTTCTGTTATTTATAAACCACAAATGTTCTCACGCTCATTCGATCGTCAAACTGTCGTGAAAAATTTAGGTTTATACACATATCATCTATTTGATATTACACTGCAATCAAAATCTTCAGCTGAACGTGTATTTGCAAGTGGGGACGGGTTCTCTGAAATTAAAAACTATACAGACTCAAAAGATAAGCAAGTTGATAAGAACTTATTTGGATCTGCAAAAGGTAAAAATGTCATTTTGATTTCAATGGAATCTACACAAAGTTTTGTTATTAATAAAAAAATAAATGGAAAAGAAATTACTCCATTTTTAAACGAATTTATTAAAGATAGTTTTTATTTCGATAACTTCTATCATCAAACAGGACAAGGTAAAACTTCTGATGCTGAATTTATCGTTGAAAATTCACTTTATCCGTTAGATCGCGGTTCTGTATTCTTTACTCACGCAACAAATGAATATACAGCTACACCCGAACAATTAAAAAAATACGGATATTCTTCTGCTGTCTTCCATTCAAACGATAAAGCGTTTTGGAATCGTGATGTAATGTATCCTGCACTTGGATATGATCGTTACTTTAATTTGAATGATTACGTAGGCACAGAACAAATGTCTGTCGGTTGGGGATTAAAAGATAAAGAGTTCTTTGAACAATCTATTCCAAAGTTAAAATCCTTACCACAGCCGTTCTATACAAAATTCATTACTTTAACAAATCATTTTCCATTTCTTCTAAATCCAGAAGATCAATATGTTGATGAGTTTAATTCGGAAAGTGGCGTTGTAAACCGTTACTTCCCAACCGTTCGTTATACGGATGAAGCTCTTAAACAATTTATTAAACAATTAAAAGCAGAAGGACTGTATGACAACTCTGTTATTGTCATTTACGGAGATCATTACGGTATTTCTGAAAACCATAACGCAGCTATGGCTCAGTTCCTTGGGAAAGACGCTATTACACCATTTGATTCTATGCAATTACAACGCGTCCCTCTCATTATTCATGTACCTGGTCAAGAAGGAAAAGTCATTTCTAAAGTGTCTGGTCAAATTGATATTAAACCAACGCTACTTCATTTACTTGGTATTAAAACAAATAAATCAGTTGAATTTGGAACTGACTTATTTATTAAAGAAGAAGATCCACTTATGGTAATGCGTGATGGTAGCTTCGTTTCGGAAGATTATGTGTATACAAAAAACATGTGCTATAAACGAAACACAGGTGAAGAAGCAGACATCTCATTATGTCAACCGAATATTGAAAAAGCAAAAACAGAATTGAAACTTTCCGACAAACTCATTTATGGAGATTTGTTACGTTTCGATCCTAACAATCGGTATAAAACTGGAACTATGATAACGAACTTTGAATAATACAAGAAGAGGCTGTCCCAAAAAGTGCTTTTTAGCCAAAATCGAATAAAAAGTGAAGGGCAGAAATGTTAATTTTATAACGTTTCTGCCTTTTCAATTTCATGTGATCTTACTTCGAAAGAGACTTATGAGACAGCCCCTTCTTTTTTCACTTATTTTTCAAATCATTCTGATATGAAATCTTTCACAAATTGGGAATTTCTTTCGTGTGAAGAAGAAATTTATGGTATGATAAAATAAGTAAACTTTCATACACTAATTAAGAATTTATTACAGAAAGCAAGGGATCAGATTTTGTATAGAGCAGCTATTCCAAACTTATTTACGCTCGGAAATTTATATAGTGGATTCTTGTCAATCGGCTATGCATCTTTAGGATATTATAAATCAGCTGCTATTTTAGTACTTATCGGGATGATGTTAGATAGTCTTGATGGGCGTGTTGCTCGTTTATTACGTGTTGATTCACAAATGGGAAAAGAGCTTGACTCGCTTGCGGATGTCGTAACATTTGGTGCAGCACCTGCTGTTCTCATGTATTACACATCTTTCTCTAATTATGGAATCATCGGACTATACATAGCGGGGCTATTCCCTCTTTTCGGAGCATATCGTTTAGCACGATTTAATGTAACACCATCTTCTACTTCAATGAAATATTTCACTGGGGTACCGATTACAGCAGCGGGAGGGCTTGTTGCTTTCTTAACATTATTTTCACATACCATTCCAAAAATCGTTCTTATTACAGTATTTGTAACGTTCGCATTTTTAATGGTGAGCCGCATTCGTATCCCAAGTTTAAAAGATGTACCAATTCCACGATATAGCATCATTATTACACTATTTTTAGTGGGCATCATTATCACAATGTACCAAACAGGGTTCGGTAATTTTTCTGTTTTCTTATTCATTGCTATTCCACTATATATTTTGTACATGCTATCTCAATTCCTTAGACAAAGACCATCAAAAAGAGCAAATAAAGAAAAATAAAAAGAAACCTTCCGATTCCGGAAGGTTTCTTTTTATTTTGTAACGAATACTTTTTGATTGACAGGCGTTACAGCTTCTTCGCCATTTAATACAGCTAAAATATTTCTTACCGCCGTTTCGGCCATCGCATCACGCGTTTCGAATGTTGCATTTCCTACGTGAGGAGCAAGTACCACATTCTTTAATCCTTTTAGCTCTTCAGTAATTTTCGGCTCAAATTCAAACACGTCAAGAGCTGCCCCTTCAATTTCATTTGTTTTTAAAGCATGAGCAAGTGCCGCTTCATGCATAATTGGTCCGCGTGAAGCATTTATAATATACGCTGTTTTCTTCATCATTTTGAACTGTTCTTCATCAATCATATGGTGCAATTTCGGATTATACGCACAGTTAATTGTAATAAAGTCTGCTGTTTGTAATAATTCTTCCAATGTTACATATGTTGCTTCCAGTTCACTTTCAGCTTCAGGCTTTCGATTTGGTCCTGTATATAAAACATTCATTCCAAACGCTTTCGCACGCTTTGCAACTGCCTTTCCGATTTCTCCAAGGCCGATAATTCCAATTGTCTTACCATGTACTTCGCGGCCTAAGAAAAATAACGGTGCCCATCCGTTAAATCCAGTTGTACGACATAGCGTATCACCTTCAGGAATTCTACGTGCCGCTGCTAAAAGAAGTGCAAATGTTAGTTCTGCAGTAGCTTCCGTTGATACTTTCGGTGTATTCGTTACCGCAATCCCTTTTTTTTCGGCATATGAGTAATCAATATTATCGTAACCAGCACCGTAGTTTGCAACAATCTTCAAATTAGGTGCCGCATCAATCACTTCTTTTGTCACCTTTGTAGAAAGTAGGCTTAACAATGCATCTTTGTCTTTTACACGCTCTGTTAATTCATCTAAAGAAATTAACTCCTCTTTATCGTACATTTCTACATCATGATCCTTTAATAGTTCTAATCCGATTGCTGGAATTTTCCCTGCTACTAATATTTTTGCCACTACTAACACCTCTTCTATAGAAAATAAGATCTCTCTTATCTTTCATTGTAAGAAATCCACATATAAAAACCAAGGAATTTGATTATAGTTTTGAAAATCGACACTTTTCCACAAAAAAAGAGGAGATGCAAGTCTCCCCCTCTTCTTATGCTTTTTCTTGCGATTGTTTTCCAAGCTTCACATCGATCGTTCCTTCTGCAACTGTATCACTAATTTGTTCCTCAATAACGGATTGAGATGTAGCATTCGTTTCAGAAGTATACGCTTGTTGCTGTGCACCTTGTACATTTTGTTTATTTTGCTGTTTCGACATTTCTTACCCTCCTTTTTATTCTTTCTTATTTTGAACAAAAAGATGGGTTTTCATCAAAAAATCGTGATCATTTTGAAATTGTTACTTCTTCTAGTAATCTCATCGTTCTAACTCGTTTCGTAAATGTAGCTAAGTGAGCAATATCATGATTACGTAACGTCTTTATATTCTCTTCCACATATTTTCCTAAATCATTCGGATAATGAGCATCTGAAGAGAGTGTGATCGGAACTTCGTGTTTAGCTAATACTTGTAAATATAGCGGACTCGGACACATTTCGCGCACAGGATAGCGATAGTACAATCCCGCATTTATTTCCGTTGCTGTATTTGTTTCTACTAATGCACGCGCAATTTTCTTATAATAAGAAAGTTGTTCATTCTCATCTAATCGATAATTAAATACTTTTATGTTGTCAAGATGAGCAATAATATCAAATAACTCAGAACGAACTGCGCACTCAACCGTTTTGAAAAACGTATCATATAAAACATATAAGTCATGTTCCTTAAAATATTCTTTCGTATCTGGATTATCAAATCCCCAGCCATTTAAAAAATGAACAGAACCAATTACATAATCAAAATCTCCTAATGCGAGTAAAGATTGTAATTGTTGTTCACCACCAATAAAATAATCTGCTTCAATTCCAAGTTTAAGCGTAACACCTCTTTTACTCCACCGTTCTTTCGCCTCTTCAATTGCCTTTGTAAAATCATGTAGTGAAGCTACCCTTACTTGGTCTAACCATTCCTTTTGTAAACGTCCAAGCCCCGAATCACTAATATCAACATATGTTTCATAGTATTCTTTCGCTTCATAAAAACGATATAAATGATCGACAATACCAACTTCTTTTATCCCTTTTCGCAAAGCTTCTTCTAAATATAAATCAATCCATTTCGTTGTAAATGGCCCTTCATTCACACGTCTTTGCAGGCGTTCTTGTGTTTTCACAAGCCATTCCATAGAATGTTTTTCTTCTTTTAGCGGTTCATAATGTTGTAATGATTCATTTATTTTAGCTAGCCATCCTATTGAATATGGCCCTTCTTCTAAATGAATGTGATAATCCACCTTCATACATATTCCCCCTATAATGTATCTATTTCTCTTCTGTCCCCTACTCTCGAAAGCTTCCCATTTCTTTCTGTCACTTCCTCCATAATATCTTCTAATGATATATTTTTTTCGGCTAATAAAACGAAGCAGTGATACATTACATCAACCATTTCTTTCACTAGCTCTTCGTTATCATTATTTTTGGATGCAATAATTACTTCCGTACATTCCTCACCAATTTTCTTTAAAATTTTATCTTCTCCTTTTGAAAACAAGTAATTTGTATATGATTCAGAAAGTGGATTTCTCTTTCGTTCTTTAATTGTTTCGAATAGTAATGTAAAGGCGTTTTTCATATGTATCCCCCTATATAATTTTGTAATGAAAACACGTTTTTTCTCCCGTATGGCAAGCAGGCCCTACTTGCTTTACGACAACAACAATTGCATCTTGATCACAATCTAAATAAAGAGATTGCACATGTTGGACATTACCTGATGTTTCTCCTTTATTCCATAACGACCTTCTTGAACGAGAATAAAACCACGTTCTTTTCGTTTTTAGCGTTTTTTCATACGCTTCTTCATTCATATAAGCTAGCATTAAAACTTCTTTTGTACCTTCTTCAATTACAATTGCTGGTAATAGTCCTTTTGAAAAGTTAGGTTTCATAGCCGCACCTCAACGTTTGCATTTCTTAACTTTCTCTTTACGTCCCCTATTGTCGCCTCACCGTAATGAAAGATTGATGCCGCTAATGCTGCATCAACTGTTGTCTTTTGAAACACTTCTATAATGTGATTAGCATGACCACATCCACCTGACGCGATGACTGGTACGGAAACACTTTTTGAAATTTCTTCTGTTAAACGAAGGTCATATCCGTTTTTCGTTCCGTCTGCATCCATACTCGTTAATAAAATTTCGCCTGCGCCTAGCTCTGTAACGCACTTTGCCCACCCGATTGCATCAATTCCCGTATCAACTCTTCCGCCGTTCACATATACATTCCACTTATCCTCCGCTACTTTTCTAGCATCAATTGCGACGACAATACATTGTGAGCCAAAATGCTCTGCCCCTTCTTCGATTAATTTTGGATTTCGCACTGCTGCTGAGTTAATTGAAACTTTATCTGCTCCCGCTCTTAGTAAATTGTACATATCTTTCACACTTGAAATTCCTCCGCCAACTGTAAGAGGAATAAATACTTTTGAAGCCGTTTTTTCTACAACATCTATAATTGTTTTTCGTCCTTCATGCGTTGCCGTAATATCTAAAAATACTATTTCATCTGCTCCCGCATCATTATATAAAGCTGCTATTTCAACAGGATCCCCGACATCTTGTAGTCCTATAAAATTTACACCCTTTACGACTCGCCCTTCTTTCACATCTAGACATGGAATAATGCGTTTCGCTAACATAACTTTGTTACCTCTAGCACTTCTTCTAAATCAATCGTTTTCTCGTAAAGAGCCTTACCAATTATGACGCCGTATATGTTCATATCATTTAACTTTTTCACATCTTGTATAGATGCAATTCCTCCAGAAGCAATAAGTCGAGTAGCAACGTTCTTTTGTAGTAACTCCAATTGCTCTACATTCGGTCCTGCAAGTGTTCCGTCTTTCGAAATGTCTGTAAACACAATCGTTTGAACACCTATCTTCTCCATTTGTTTTGCTAAATCAATGTAAGAAATTTCAGACACATCAAGCCAGCCTCTCGTTGCTACAAAACCATTTTTCGCATCAATTCCGACGATGATTTTTTCTTTATATAGACGAACTGTCTCTTCTAAAAATGGCTTATCATAAAGAGCGGCTGTTCCTAAAATCACTTTATCTACCCCTACTGAAAATAATTTCTCTACGGATACAAGTGATCGAATTCCTCCGCCAACTTGCACTGGAATACGTACTGCCTTGCAAATTCTTTCAATGACGGACAAGTTTAACGACTCACCAGCAACTGCACCATCTAAATCAACAATGTGCAACCGTTTCGCTCCAAATGTTTCAAATATAATCGCTTGCGCAACTGGGTCTTCATTCATTACTGTTTCTTTACTAAATTCTCCTTGATACAGTCTAACGCATCTCCCTTCTTTTAAATCGATAGCTGGGAAGATTTCCATGTTTCTACCACTCCTTTAAAATTTTTCAACATTTGCATGCCAATGTCACCACTTTTTTCAGGATGAAACTGCGCACCGTATATATTTCCTTTTGCTACAAAACCAGGTACTTTCACTCCATATTCACTTATTCCATATACAATTTCATTTGGACAATCTGCGTAATAAGAGTGGACATAATATACGAAAGAACCGTCCTCTACTCCATTCCAAAGCGCTATTTCTCCTTCTTTCTTTAACTCATTCCATCCCATATGAGGAATTTTATAAGGAACCTTTAACTTTCGAATAACGCCTGGCAATAAACTTAACCCGTTACAGTCTTGTAGTTCCTCACTTTTTTCAAATAAAAGCTGCATTCCTAGGCAAATACCTAGAAGTGGTTTTCTGGAACGCCCAATTTCTTGTAACACACGTACTAAATCTTTTTCTTCCAATACATCCATCGCTTTTGGAAATGCACCTACTCCTGGTAAAATCACTCCATCACTTCTAAAAATCTCTTCTTTATCACTCGTTACAATGTACGCTGCTCCAATATGCTTTAATGCTTGTTCTACACTACGAATGTTTCCCATTCCATAATCTATAATGGCAATCAATTACAACATCCCTTTCGTTGAATTTACACCAGTAATATTGGCATTTCTTTCGACTGCTTCTCTAAGCGCTCTACCAAACGCTTTAAATAACGCTTCAATTTTGTGATGTGTATTGCTTCCGTATAAAATACGAGCATGTAATGTAATATTGGCAGCATGAGCAACTGCTCTAAAAAATTCTTCCGTTAGTTCTGTATCAAAATCCCCAAGCTTCGGATTCGTTAATTCTCCTTGAAATACAATATATGAGCGTCCACTTATATCAATTGCAACAAAGCCTAAAGACTCATCCATCGGTACATATGCTGAGCCGTACCTGTTAATCCCCTCTTTACTGTGCAAGGCTTCTTTCAAACAATTTCCGAGTACAATCCCAACATCCTCAACTGTATGATGTGCATCAACGAATACATCCCCTTCTGCCTCCACTTGCAAACCGAATCTTCCATGCCTTGCAAATAAAGTTAGCATATGATCAAAAAAACCAACTCCCGTTCGTACAGAAACGTTCTTCCCATCATCAAGCTGTAAACTTAATTTTATTTTTGTCTCTGTCGTCTCACGTATTTGACTAGACTCACGCATTATTCTTCCTCCTCAAATCTTATTTGAATTGCTCTCGCATGCGCATGTAACCCTTCTTTACTGGCAAGCTCTACAATATGATGTTTTACATCTCTTAATGCTTCCTCTGTATAAGACAGAAAGCTTGATTTTTTCACAAAATCATCGACTGATAACGGTGAGAAAAACCTTGCCGTTCCACTTGTCGGTAACACGTGATTCGGTCCTGCTAAATAATCCCCGAGCGGTTCTGGTGCATATGGTCCAAGAAAGATAGATCCTGCATGTTTCACATAAGCTAGAGCATTCATCGGTTCTTTTATATGTAACTCTAAATGTTCCGGGGCAACTTCATTCGATAAATTTAGCGCCTCATCTAAAGAAGGAACGATAAAAATGGCCCCATTTCTCTTTATTGATTCACGTGCAATTTCGCTTCTTGGTAATGTTTCTAACTGCCTTTCTATCTCTTTTTCTACTTCTTTTGCTAACTCTATATTTGTTGTAATACAAATTGCTGTCGCTCTCTCGTCATGTTCTGCTTGTGATAATAAATCAGCAGCAATATATTTTGCATTGCCGGTTTCATCTGCAATAACTACAATTTCTGACGGTCCAGCAATCATATCAATATTTACTATTCCATATACTTCTCGTTTCGCTAGAGCGACGTACAAATTTCCTGGTCCAACTATTTTATCCACTTTCGGAATCGATTCCGTCCCGTATGCTAAAGCAGCAATTGCTTGCGCACCACCTATCGTATAAATTTCATCTACTCCTGCAAGACTTGCAGCAACTAAAATATGTGGATCAATTCCTCCTTCTCTTGGCGGTGTTACCATTACAATCTTTTTCACACCAGCGAGTTTTGCTGGCAATACATTCATTAATACTGACGAAGGATACGAAGCAGTTCCGCCTGGCACATATACGCCTACATTCTCTAATGGCCGAATGATTTGTCCTCTAATGATGCCTTTACTCGCGCAATCGAACATCGATTGTCTTTTTTGCTTTTCATGGTACGAAATAATGTTTTTCTTCGCCTCTTGTAACGCTTCTAAAAATGAATTCTCTACAAACATACTCGCTCGTTTTATTTCTTCTTCACTTACACGAAACTCTTTCATCTTTACACCATCAAACTTTTTTGTATAAAAAGATAAGGCCTCATCTCTACTCTCCCTTACATTTTGAACGATTTCACTTACATTTCTTTGAACAGTTTCTTCTATTATATTAGCGTTTTCTCGTAGCAATTTTATTTTCGATAACGCCTTTTGAAAATCTTCAAAAACGATCTCCATTACAAGTCCCCCTATTTTCCTGACAAAATTTCTTGCTCCATCATATTTATAATACTGAATATTTCGTCTTTTTTAGTTTTTAATGCAGCCTTATTTACAATCATTCGAGCAGATATAGAATACATTTCCTCAAATACAATGAGTCCATTTTCTTGTAATGTTTTTCCTGTTTCAACAATATCAACAATCGCATCTGCCAATCCAAGAATAGGAGCAATTTCTACAGAACCTTCTATTTTAATAATTTCTACATCCTCTCCTTTATCATGAAAATAGTTAGAAGTAATATGTGGATATTTCGTCGCAATGCATTTCTTCCGGTAGCTCTTCGGATTATAAGTAGGAATAGAAGCGACACAAAACTTACACACGCCTACTCCTAAATCTAACATTTCATAAATATCTTTCTCGTTTTCCATTAAAATATCTTTTCCAACGACTCCGATATCCGCTACTCCATGTTCTACATAAGTAGCAACATCTACTGCTTTCACTAAAATAAATGAGATATCCGTATTTTTACTTTGAAAGACAAGTTTTCTTCCTTTATTTTTGAGCTCTGAACAATCAATTCCAATCTGCTCAAAGAGCGGAATCACATGTTTTTCTAATCTCCCTTTCGTTAACGCAATTTGAATGTTACGCATGAAGTTTCTCCTTCTTTCTGGACGACCCATTTCTCTTTCCATACATATTCCACTAATGATTCGTTCTTTGCCTCAACGACCGTTACAATTTGATTTTTTCTAGCAAATTGAAAAGTATCATTTAAATTAGAGAATAAAGATAGCGCTACTTTTTTCCCGTCCTTTTGAAGTAAATTTCGTAATCGTTCCGCTTCTGCTAATCTATTTAACTCGTAATGAATCATAATATCTATTCTCTTTCGTTCATATGGCTTTTGCTGCTCTTGCAGCGCCTTTACAATTTGATTAACTTGCACCGCGAGTCCAACAGCCGGTAACATTTCTCCAAAATTTCCAATTAACTCATCATATCTTCCGCCACTAACAATTTCTTCCCCAATTTCATATATATACCCTTTGAAAATAACACCTGTATAATAGTCCAAATGTTGAATCATACCTAAATCAATGGATATGTACGATCCATAGCCTAGCTTGTCAATTGCTTCATATATTTCTTTCACTCTTGTAATGGCCATTTTCATTTCATTACTGGAGGCGAGTTTTTCTGCTTCCTCAATCACTTCTAAATTCCCAAATAACCTCGGTAATTTCTCCAGTAACTTTACTGTTTCATCACATCGATCTAATTTCTTATCTCTAATAAAATTGGATAAAGCGGCATAATTTTTACTTTCAATATATGTTCTAAGAACTTTCTCTTCTTCCTCATGAATGGAGAGCTTTTTGACAATACATTTATATAACTGTACTTGCCCAATCTCTATTGTAAAAGATTGCACCTTCAACTTTTGAAGTGATTGAATGACGCTTATAACACATTCAATTTCAGCTCTTACATTATCAATACCGATAATTTCAATACCACTTTGCACGATCTCATTATATTTTCCAGTAAGGGACTCATTCGCTCGAAATACATTTCCGCTATACGTCACTTTAAGTGGTGTATCACACCTCTGCGTTCCGATCACTCTCGCTAAAGGAATTGTCATATCTGGACGCAATACGATAATCCTCCCCTTTTCATCAAAAAATTTATACATCTTTTCTTCATCTATCGGCCTGCTTTGAAAGGCGAACACATCATAAAATTCAATTGTTGGTGTCCTTATTTCTTCATAACCTCTCTCTAAAAAAGTACGCCTTAATTTTTGCTCCACTTCTTCAATTAACGTACATTCTTCGAATAAATAATCTCTCGTTCCATTTGGATTTGCCCGTTTCCATTTTGTCATCGAAATTCTCACACCTTTCCCTTTCTAATGTATGCTTATTTCATGCACCTAAACCGAAAATAAAAAGAGCCTTGTAGATAAAATATACCTACAAGGCTCTTTAGTAGCGTGTAGGTACAACGGGAATAACCCTTGCACCTACACGTTTTCACGCTAGGTTCAAGGGCTTTATGTATGATGATGTAGTTGTGTAAGCATTTTAATAGATTGCATTGTTTTCATAATACTTACTCCCTTTCTCCTCTAATTTTTACATAGTATATAATACTTAATTCTGAATGTAAATACATTTTAAATATTCCGTTATCTTTTAATATACAGCTATCCTTCTTTCATACTCTTTTATTTCTTGTTCATATTGCATTGTAATACTAATTTCATCTAAACCATTTAATAATTTCTCTTTCCACATTTTCTCGATTGTAAAATGAAACCTGTGCGTACTTGTTGTAATTACTTCATTCTCTAAATCTACTTCTATTTGTTCTCTTGCATCCGTTTTGGCAAGCTTTTCTCGCATTTCTTTATCCATTACAATTGGTAACATACCGTTCTTCATACAATTCATATAAAAAATATCTGCAAACCCTCCCGCGATAATTACGCGGAAACCATAATCAGCAAGTGCCCACGGTGCGTGTTCTCTTGAAGAACCACATCCAAAATTATCACCTGTAATTAATATACTTGCTCCTTTTCTATCTGGTGCATTTAGTGGGAAATTAGGGTTTTCGTGTCGTTCATTATCATATCGCCACTCATCAAATAAAAACTTTCCAAACCCAGTTCTTTCAATTCTCTTTAAATATTGCTTCGGAATAATTTGATCCGTATCAATGTTATTATTCATAAGTACTGCGGCAGTACCTTTATGAATACGAAATGGCTCCATCATAACTCTCCTTTCTTGTATCAACAAAATGACCATATAACGCAGCTGCTGCCGCCATTGCTGGGCTAACTAAATGCGTTCGTGCTCCTTTTCCTTGTCTTCCTTCAAAATTACGATTTGAAGTTGAAGCGCAATGCTCTCCTTCAGGTACTTGATCTGGATTCATTCCAAGACACATGGAACATCCAGGTTCTCTCCATTCAAATCCTGCTTCTTCAAATATGTGATGTAGTCCTTTTTGCATCGCCGCGTCCCTTACTCTTTTCGATCCAGGTACAACGAGTGCTCGCACACCTTCTTTTACCTTTCTCCCTTTCACAACAGCTGCAGCAATTTCTAAATCAGATAGCCTGGAATTTGTACAAGATCCAATGAAAACATGCTGAACTGGAATATCATACGTACTTTGTCCAGGGCTTAATCCCATATAAGAAAATGCTCTTTCGTCATTTACATCATGTTTTTCTGGCAATTTCTCATCAATACGAACTCCCATACTCGGATTTGTTCCCCACGTAACGTATGGCGCTAAATCTGTAACATCTATCGAAATATGTAAATCATAAATTGCATCTGCATCTGTATAAAGTTCAAACCATTTCTTCTCGAAAGTTTCATAGTCTCTCGGTGCATATTTACGTCCTTTTACATAAGCAACTGTTTTTTCATCCGGCGCGATAATACCCGCTTTTGCTCCGCCTTCAATCGCCATATTACAAAGCGTCATTCTCTCTTCCATCTCCATAGCCTGAATCGTCTCTCCGTAAAATTCCATTACGTATCCAGTTCCAACTGCTACACCGTACTTTGAAAGGAGATGCAAAATAATATCTTTTGCGTAAACGCCTTTCTGTAATTTTCCTTTTAACTCAATTCCCATCGCTTTCGGTTTTCTTTGCCATAACGTTTGCGTTGCCAATACATGTTCCACTTCACTCGTACCAATACCAAATGCTAGCGCGCCAAACGCACCGTGCGTTGCTGTATGACTATCACCACAAACAATTGTTTTTCCTGGCTGCGTGAGCCCAAGTTCTGGTCCGATAACATGAACGATCCCTTGCTCTTCATCTCCGATATCTGCTAACGGCACCTGAAATTGTTTACAATTTTCCCGAAGTGTATCTAGTTGCTGCTTCGCAATGCGATCGGTAATATTCCAAACATCTTTCGTTGGAATATTATGATCCATCGTTGCGAATGTTAAATCTGGTCTGCGTACCGTTCGATTTGTAAGCCGCAAGCCTTCAAAGGCTTGCGGTGACGTTACTTCATGAACAAGGTGCAGATCGATATATAATAAATCTAATCCATTTTCATTTGTCGCAACTACGTGTCTTTCCCAAAGTTTATCTAGCAACCTTTTCCCCATTATCTTCCTCTCCCTACTAGCGCTTGCTCTTCCATTTCTTGCATTACTGCCTTCGTAAATGAAGTTGTCGTTTCAGTCCCCCCGATATCTGCTGTACATTTTCCTAATTTAAGGACTGCTGAAATCGCTTCTTCAATTGCACACCCTTCTCTCGTTAATCCGAACGATTGTCCAAGCATCATGGCAACAGAGCGCATCATCGCAATTGGATTCGCCTTATTTTTCCCGGCAATATCCGGTGCCGATCCGTGAATAGGCTCGTATAATGAAGGGCCCTTTTCCGCGTGACTTGCTGACGGCAGCATTCCTAATGATCCAGCTAATACGGAAGCTTCGTCACTTAAAATATCCCCAAATAAATTTTCTGTTACAATTACATCAAACCGTCCTGGATTCCGAATTAACTCCATAGCAGCTGCATCTACTAAAATATGTTCTAGTTCAACATTTGGATAACGAAGTGCTACTTCTTCTGTTACAGTTCTCCATAGTTTACTAGATTCTAAAACATTCGCCTTATCAATAGATGTTACTTTTTTCTTCCGTTTACTCGCTAATTGAAAAGCATAAGAAACGATAAGTTCAATTTCATGGCGATGATACGTAAGTGTATCCGTTGCTACTTCGTCGGTTCGTTCTTTCGGATAAGAAAAATAAATCCCACCTGTTAATTCACGAACGACAACGAAATCAATTTCATCAGCCTTTTTTAATGGCGATAAATGTGCCGTTGCACTTTCTACCGTTACAGGGCGAACGTTTGCAAATACACCGAGTCCTTTTCTTAAAGCTAATAATCCTTTCTCTGGTCTTTCTTTCGCACTATCCCACCTTGGTCCACCAACTGCTCCTAGTAAAACCGCATCACTTGCTAAACAAGCGGCAAGTGTTCGTTGTGGTAATGGTTGCCCATTTAAATCGATAGCACTCCCGCCAAAGTACTCATCTTGCAAATGAAAATGATGACCATATAGCCTTTCTACCATATGCAATACTTCCTTCGCGCTTTCCATAACTTCCGGTCCAACACCATCACCAGCTAAACAAACGATACGTTTTTCCAATTTCAACACTCCTTTTAACTGAATTTTCAGAACTTTAATTTGATAGGTGAGAATAACTCCTCTCACCTATCAAACACTTATTTCACAAGCTGGATAAAAGATTTCAATTTCCCCGCTGCGTGGACATATGCTCTTGCCGACGCTTCCAATACGTCTTGTGCAACACCAAAACCTGATACTTGATGTGTTCCTTCTTTTAATTCAACATGAACATGAGCCAGTGCATCTTGACCTTGTGTAATGGATTGTATGCGATAATCCGCTAATTCACATTCTAATCCTAAAATTCTTTGGATTGCATTGTAAATCGCTTCAATACTACCAGAGCCAGTAGCTGCATCTTCGAATACATTTCCTTCCTCATCTTTTAGTACAACTGTCGCGCATTGTGTACTATTTGATACGAAATGTACTTGCAATTGCGTAATGTTATATTGCTGAGCCGCAAATGCTGCTTCACCAAGCATAAGTGCTCGTAAATCTTCCTCAGTAATTTCCTTCTTACGATCAGCTAATTTTTTAAACGCTTCAAACACTGCATCTCGTTCTTCCGTTGTAAATTCATAGCCAAGCTCTTTCATTTTTTCTGTAAACGCGTGACGTCCAGAATGTTTTCCAAGTACAAATAGGTTTTGAGATTCGCCTACTAACTCTGGTTCAATAATTTCATACGTTGTCACTTCTTTTAGAACGCCGTCTTGATGAATTCCGGATTCATGAGCGAATGCATTCGCTCCCACGATTGCTTTATTTTTCGGTACAACCATACCTGTTAATCTGCTTACTAATGTACTTGTCGCTTTAATTTCTTTTAGCGTCATAGAAGGCTCTGCTTGATAGAAATCTTTTCTAATATGAAGAGCAACTGCGACTTCTTCTAATGCCGCATTCCCTGCTCTCTCTCCAATTCCATTAATTGTTCCTTCTACTTGCAATGCTCCCCCTTCAACTGCAGCTAACGAATTTGCTACAGCCATTCCAAGGTCATCGTGACAATGACAAGAGAAAATTGCTTTTTCATATGAAGGAACGGATTCTTGTAAGTACTTAAAAAGAGAATAATATTCTTCTGGATTCGTATATCCAACTGTATCTGGAATGTTAATTACATTGGCTCCTGCACGAATCGCAACTTCTACTGCCTCAGCTAAAAAATCTCTTGCTGTTCTTGTCGCATCTTCTGCAGAAAATTGTACTGTTGGAAATAATGATTTTCCAAGTGTAACAGAACGATGAATACTATCTAACACATCCTCTTTTGACATACAAAGTTTATATTTCATATGAATATCACTCGTAGCTAAAAATACGTGTAAACGAGGAGATACCGCACCTTTCACAGCTTCATATGCTCTTCGAATATCGCTTTCTTTCGCTCTAGCTAAACTCATAACTGTAGCATTTTGAATTGTATTCGCGATACGTTTTACCGATTGAAAATCCCCTTCGGAAGCTGCTGCAAAGCCAGCTTCCATAACATGAATCCCTAGTCTTTCTAATTGCCTTGCAATTTGCAATTTCTCTTGTTCATTTAAATTCACTCCTGGTGATTGTTCGCCATCACGTAGCGTCGTATCCATGAACAAAATCTGCTTCATATTATTTCATCCCTACCTTTACTCGCGGCTGTACGAAAGGCATCATTTCACGTAATTTACGTCCAACTACTTCGATTTCGTGGTCATTCTCTTTCTCATTTGTCGCATGGAAATTCGGTCTTCCTGCTTTATGCTCTGCAATCCAACCTCTTGCAAATGTACCATCTTGAATTTCTGCTAGCACTGTACCCATCGCTTTCTTCGTATCTTCCGTTACAACGCGTGGCCCTGATACGAAGTCGCCCCACTGCGCTGTATCTGAAACTGAATATCTCATATTTTCAAGTCCACCTTCATACATAAGGTCAACAATAAGTTTCAGTTCATGTAAACATTCAAAATATGCAAGTTCCGGCTGATATCCCGCATCAACTAACGTTTCAAATCCAGCTTTTACTAGCGCAGTTACTCCGCCGCAAAGTACAGCTTGCTCTCCAAATAAGTCTGTTTCTGTTTCTTCTTTAAATGTCGTTTCTAATACACCAGCTCTCGTCGCTCCAATTCCATCGGCATAAGAAAGTGCCTTTTCAGTCGCAACTCCTGTTGCATCTTGATATACTGCAAATAATGCAGGAACAGCTCCTCCTTCAACAAACGTACGGCGCACAAGATGTCCCGGCCCTTTTGGTGCTACTAAAAATACATCTACATTCGCTGGTGGTTTCACTTGATCAAAGTGAACGTTAAATCCGTGTGCAAAAACGAGAGAATTTCCTGCCTGTAAATTTGGCGCAATTTCCGCTTCATATACTTCTGGTTGCAGTTCATCTGGCAGTAAAATCATTACTACATCAGCCTGCTTTGCTGCTTCTGCTACTGTATATACAGAAAATCCATCTTCTTTCGCTTTATCCCAAGACTTCCCTTTTCTTAAACCTACTACTACATCAAATCCTTTATCACGTAAGTTTTGCGCATGCGCATGACCTTGCGAGCCATATCCAATGATTGCTACTTTTTTTTCCTTTAATACATTTACCGTTACATCTTTTTCATAATAAACTTTTGCCATTTTCATTTCCCCCTATATTTAAATGATTATTGAATTAACATAACTTGCTTATCTTGTTTTTTCATACTACGCGTAAAGGCTGTTACCCCTGTTCTTGCAATTTCTTTCAAACCGTATGGACGAAGTAATTCAATTAATGCTTCTACTTTTTCCTGCGTACCTGTTACTTGCACAACTATGGAATCCTTCCCAACATCTATTACAGCGGCTCGAAACGGTTCAATTAAACTGTATAATTCTGCTCTTGCTACTGATGTTGCTACTTTAATAAGTGCGAGTTCTCTTGCAATCATCGCTTCTTCTGTAATATCTGATACTTTCAAAACATCAATTTGCTTATGAAGTTGTTTAATTAACTGCTCTACTTGCTGTTCATTTTCAACGTGTACAACAATCGTCATCCGCGATATGTCCGATGATTCCGTATGACCTACTGAAATACTTTCAATATTAAAATGTCTTCGTGTCATAACACCTGTAATTCGGTTTAACACACCACTTTGATTTCGAACTGTTGCTGTAACAATTCTCTTCACCTTTTTTCCACTCCCTCCATTTGGTGAACACCTTTCCCTGGCGCAACCATCGGCATTACCTTTTCTGATTGAAGTACACGGCAATCAATTACAACTGGCTCTTGTAATTGAATTGCATGCTGCAATTGTTTCTTTGCAAGAAGTGGATCATCTATGCGAACCCCTTTTATGCCATACGCATTCGCAAGAGCAACGAAATCTGGTTGACACGATAGTAAAGAGTGCGAATATCTTTTGTTATAAAATTCATCTTGCCATTGTCTTACCATTCCTAAAGCTTCATTATTTAAAATAAATACTTTAACAGGTAAAGAGTGTTCTTTTAACACACTTAATTCTTGCAGAGTCATTTGAAATCCAGCGTCACCAACAATTGCAATAACTAATTCATCAGGCTTTGCAATTTGGGCACCAATTGCTGCTGGAAATCCGAAGCCCATCGTTCCTAGTCCTCCTGAAGTTACCCATTTATCTGGAGTTTTCAGCGGATAATATTGGGCTGCCCACATTTGATGTTGCCCCACATCTGTTGTTACAATCGCTTCTCCCTTCGTAATTTCATATAACATATCAATTGCATATTGAGGCTTAATACTTTCAGAATTTCGTTTATAAGAGAATGGATACTTTTCTTTTCTATTCTTTAATAAAGAGATCCACTCATGATGATTTTCTTTCCTTCCTTCTGGTTGAAGTAATACTTGGAGCGCTTGCTTAGCACTTGCAACAATAGGAATTTCAGTCGGTACATTTTTCCCGATTTCTGCTGGATCAATATCGATATGCGCGACAGTCGCCTCTTTCGCAAAATAAGCTAAATTTCCAGTAAGACGATCATCGAATCTAGCGCCTATATTAATGAGTAAGTCACATTCATATAACGCCATATTAGCTGTGTAAGAACCATGCATTCCTCCCATCCCTAGAAATAGTTCATCATCTGGTGGAAACCCACCAAGACCAAGTAATGTATGCACAACAGGAATTTCATATTTACGAGCAAAACTTGTTAATTCCTTTGAAGCTTTCGCATGCAATACACCTGCTCCAGCTAAAATTAATGGCTTGTTTGCAATCTGAATTGCTTGTAATAATTTGTTTATTTGCAGTAGATTCGGTTCATAATTAGGGTTGTATCCTGGTAAATCCATTTGCACATCACTACATCGTTCGCCTTGCTCTACTACCATATCTTTCGGAAGGTCAATAACGACTGGGCCTGGTCTTCCTGTTCTAGCAATATGAAATGCCTCTTTAATAATTCGAGGTAAATCTGAAGCCTTTCGCACTTGATAGTTATGTTTTGTCACTGGCATCGTAAGCCCCATAATATCCGCTTCTTGGAAAGCATCGCTTCCAATTAACGTTGTTGCTACTTGCCCTGTAAATACAACAAGTGGCAATGAATCAATCATCGCATCTGCTAGACCAGTAATCACATTTGTAGCACCTGGTCCACTCGTTGCAATGACAACCCCTGGATTGCCAGTAATTCTGGCATACCCTTCAGCAGCGTGAATAGCACCTTGTTCATGCCTCGTTAAAATATGCGGAATTTCACAGTCATAGAGTGCATCATAAAGAGGTAAAACAGCACCACCAGGATAACCGAAAATCACTTCTACTCCTTCCTTTTCTAGCGCTTCTAACAATAGCTGTGCACCAGTTGCCAGTTTCTCTTCCGTTTTTGAAGACATTGTTCTTATAAGCCCCCTTTTAAAAACTTTTATCAATAAAAAAAATCCTACGTCCACACTCCAGCTATGTGCTGAAGGGACGAAAGATTTCGCGGTACCACCCTTCTTTGCAAGAATACTCTTGCCTCAGTGACCCATAAAATGAGTCTAGCTAATAACGGAGCTACCGTCTAAGCCTAGACAAATGCTTCAGCTTAGCACTCAAGGGCGATGTTCGTCGACGTGAACCATCGGTTTCCAGCAACCACCGACTCTCTGTGAGGCTTCACAATCAACTACTCCTCCCTATCAACGCTTTCTTATGTTATAAAAAGTTGTTATCCAACTTTATTTTCTTCGTAAATTTTCTCTCCATCTTCTATAACTAACTTTCGGAATTCTTCTAATAAACGATTCGTATGTGGACCCGTTTGCCCTAAACCAATCGTTCTACCATCTACTGTCGTAACAGCAATTACTTCCGCTGCTGTTCCTGTTAAAAATACTTCATCAGCTACATATACGTCATGTCTTGTAAATAACTCTTCTCTAACGTCATATCCAAGTTTTTCACCAATTTCTAAAATAGCATTTCGTGTAATGCCTTCTAACGCTCCAGCAGAACTTGGTGGTGTAATTAATTTATTTCCTTTTACAATAAATACGTTATCCCCTGAGCCTTCAGCTACGTATCCTTGATCATTTAACATAAGCGCTTCTTGTACTCCAGCCAATTTCGCTTCGATGCGAACTAAAATATTGTTTAAGTAATTTAAAGATTTTACTTGAGGCGACAATACATCTGGACGGTTTCGGCGCGTTGCAACTGTTACAACTGGAATCCCTTTTTCATAATATTCTTGTGGGAATAAAGATAGTTGCTCTGCAATTACTACTACATTCGGTTTTTTACAAGAATCAGGATCTAACCCAAGATTTCCTGCTCCTCTCGATACAACTAGGCGAATGTATCCATTAGATAATTTATTTTGTCGAATCGTCTCAACAACAATATTCGTTACTTCATCTAAAGAATATGGAATTTCTAACATGATGGATTTTGCTGATTCATATAACCGGACAAGATGCTCTCTCAAACGGAAAACATTACCGCTATAAACTCTAATTCCTTCAAATACTCCATCTCCATATAAATAACCATGATCATATACTGATACTTTTGCCTCGTCTTTTGGAACAAATTCTCCATTTAAGAAAATCCATTGCTCGTTCACTGGAAAGCGCCTCCTATGTTCTATGAATTTTTTATTGTTTCCTAGTTTACTCTCCTTTCTAAATAAATCAAGTGAATTTTTAGAAAATTTATAATTTTTATTCGTACGTACATCTTTAATTATATTGATTTAACAACATTGTTAACGTTTACAAAAAGTCAAAAAAATTTTTTCGTCAATTTCCATTAAAAAAATATTTGTTTAAAAGAAGGATTTTCGTCAATTGATACGAATCTATTGTATTCAATAAACGGACGTCCGTTTTTATAAATTCGGGAATATATAACGACTTTTGCTGAAAAAGGGGGAAAATAATAAAAATAACGCTGTCTAAAAATAACATTCATATTTTTCATTTCGGAATCATAATCCTATTTAAAAAAAACAATTTGTCAAAATGAAGGAGGAAATCAATATGGCGTGTGTACAAATTAAAGGAACGAGACAAGAGGTAGTAGAGATGCTTCAACTATTTGATCTAATGGATACGAAAGGTTTTTGTAAATTTGATAATTATGTAGAGGTAGAACCAAATCATAAAGAACATAATAATTTTATTGCTTCAATCGACATCCATTCAAATACTTCTTCCGCCCAAGATACTTTAAACGATCAATTCGTAAGCCAAATGCTTACTGGTGTATATAACGACTAAATAAAGTCGTACTTTAATCAGACTACCCGTAAATAACAGATAAATATACGCTTCCTACCGTCTTTATATAAATATATACGATGAACTTGAGCATACTAACAACTAGATGGTAGGAGGTGAGAATTATGGCTAAAATTGGTGTTGAAAATTCGTTAACAGATGTCCAACAAGCTCTTCAGCAACAGGGGCATGAAGTCATTACAATTAACTCGGAACATGACGCACAAGGATGCGACTGTTGCGTTGTAACTGGGCAAGATTCTAATATGATGGGTATTGCAGATACATCAATAAAAGGATCGGTAATTAACGCCCACGGTTTAACAACAGATGAAATTTGCCAGCAAGTTGAGAGCCGCATTTAAATTCAATACAAAAAAGAAAGAGGACTCCTTTTGAAAAGGAGTCCTCTTTTTTATATTCACCTAACGGGAAAGTAACATATACTGGATGAAAGCCCTACCTCTCTCTCATCATTACGGTTCCACTGACCGCTCCTTGATTCACTAGTATACCTATAAAGCCTATAATTATAATTTATAGGGTTTGTTCACAAAAGTTGTTGGTAAAACTACCCGATCTTTCGCAAACTTTTCGTATTATATTTATAAGATTTATTTACTTTACACTAGCTGTAACCGAGACACGAATTAAAATTTTAACACCGATACAATAACTTGTCAACATTTTTCACAAATTAAAAACAGACAGTAACGGTTTGTCTGTTTTAGAATGGAGCTTTTTCTTTTATTACATATACAACAAAGCCGCTTACTAACATACATAAGCCAACCACTAAGTTTTTGATATTAATCATAAATTCCTCTCCCTTATTCCACACATCATATATATTTACAGTTCAATTATTCCGATCATCCTAAAGCGCACTTTTTCTAATATATCATAATTCCTAAAAAATGCAAGTTCACCTTTAGCGACCATTTACAAATTTATCTACAGTGCTTGGTACGGTATTTAAAGCTTTTTCAATTAAATGTGTACTACTATTGAGATGCAATACTTGCACACCGTTAGAACCAACTACTAAAAAAGCAACTGGGCTAATAGAAACCCCAGCCCCGCTTCCGCCTCCAAACGGATGAGCTTGCTTTTTCTCTTTATGCTGCCCTTGTCCGTTATTATGTTTTTCGGAAATAAAATCACCTTTAAAGTCACTTCCACCGGCACCAAAACCAAAAGCCACTTGAGATACTGTTAATACTACATTTCCATCAGCTGTTGAAACTGGACTTCCAACAATCGTATTTACATCTACCATCTCTTTTAAATTTGTCATTGCTGTTTTCATTAAATTTTCAATTGGATGTTCCATTATGTATTGCACCCTTTCCTCATTATTCTTTTTTATACTTTCCAAAATAGAGGAAGTCATACTAACTTTTCCTATTTCAAAAAAACAATCTTCACCTTTTAAATGGATATTACTCCCTGTACATACTCGGATAAAAAGGAAAAAGAGATACATACTACTATTGAACCTTGTTATGAAAGGAGTCATGACTTTGACTGAGAAATTTGATGAGTATAAAAAAAGAGATAGAATAGATAGTGATTATAGTGACTATAAAGAAGAATATGCAGCTGAGGTTGCACCACAGCGCATTGATTATGATTACGATGAGAAGGAACATAAAGATGATGTAAGATCGTCTGCTGCTGGATCAACGGCTGGCTTTATCGCTCTTGCCTTATCTATCTTATCACTTTTCACCTTCCCAACATTATTCGGTCTTGTTTCTGTACTACTAGGTATTTACGCTTATAACCGCGGAGCTACTGTAACTGGTGGTATCGCTGCGATTGTCGGTGGAATTGCAGCACTCATTGCAATTTTATTCCGAGTAGCGCTTATCGGCTTATTGTTCTCCCTCTTTTAAAAAGAAAAAGGTATCTCGCTTATGCGAGATACCTTATCCTGTAAATACATCTTCTGACGGATATTTAATTTTTTGTTTTGCTGGTCGCGCTAAAGAAAATACAAGTGTTAACGGTCCGATTAATCCACAAAACATAACAAACATAATCATACATTTTCCAAACGCTGATAACTTTGCAGTAATTCCCATCGTTAATCCTACTGTTCCAAACGCTGAAATTGTTTCAAATAGTAACTGAATAAAACTGAAGTCTTCTGTAAGCATTAACATAAATACTGCTGCAAAAATAAGGATTTGACTAGCAACGGCAATTGCTAATGCTCTCGTTACTGTCGACATTTTAATTGTGCGCTGAAATAATACGATTTCCTCTTTCTTTCTAAAGAAAGAAAGAACAGATGTAACTAAAATAACAAACGTTGTTAATTTAATCCCTCCACCTGTTGATACACTTCCTGCACCAATAAACATTAAAACCATCGTAAATAATATAGATGATTCTTCCATTCCCCCGTAGTCAACTGTATTAAATCCAGCCGTACGAGGAGTAATCCCTTGGAAAAAAGAAGCCCATAACTTTTCATTTAACGGTAAATTCCCTAACGTCTTCACATTATTATATTCCAATACAAAAATCACAATCATCGCTATCACATTTAGCGCTACCGTTCCAATAATCATGATTTTGGAATGAAGCGATAGTTTTCGAAAACTCCGGCTATACCATATATCAATTAGTACGGTAAATCCGAGACCGCCTATTACGATTAAAGAGCAAATCCCAATATTAATAATCGGATCGCCTACATACCTTGTTAAATTATCCGGCCATAGAGCAAATCCAGCATTATTATAAGATGCGATTACGTGAAAAATACTATAGTATACACCTTTTCCAAAGCCAAACTCTGGAATAAAACGAAATGATAAAAAGATGACTCCAATAAACTCAATACAAATTGAAAATATAAAGACACGTTTTACTAATTTTACGAGACCACCTATATTTGTCTGATTAAATGCCTCTCCAATTAATAAGCGATGACGTAATCCGATTTTTTTACCTAATACCCAAACAATTAAAATGGCAATTGTCATAAGACCTAAACCGCCCGTTTGAATTAAAAACATAATTACAATTTCGCCAAACATCGTAAACGTACTTGCAGTATCTACTACTCCCAACCCCGTTACAGTTGCTGCTGATGTTGCCGTAAAGAAAGCATCTACCCAACTAATATGTACTTTCGTTGCGAATGGTAACTTTAATAACAAACCACCAACCACAATTAAGCAGAAAAAACCTAATGCTAATATTTGTGGTGGATTTAATCGTATAATACGATTATACAGCCTTTGTCTTTTTGTTACTTCCATATTCACTAGCTCCCTTTTTCCCCTCATAACTAAAGGCTTATAAAAAACCTTAAATAGCAGGATAAACCTTATATTCTTATAATATAGTTGAGCATAATCCTTTTTTTCATAGTTTTCAACTTTTATTTATACTCGAACTTCACTTCATTTATGAAAAGACTCTTTCTATTATAAGTACCCTTACTCTATAACTCTCACAACAATCATTTTATATGTATCATTGCTTAAATCCTCATACCTTTCACTCTATGTTCACATAGGGGTCACATCTATCTTTTATAGTATATGTATCGGAGCTGTTCCTCCCTAATTTATAAGACATTCCCCAGTGTCTTGAACAGCTTTCCATCCCTAATTAAATTGACATAAATTGTCCCCTTCCTTAGGCCATCATATGTGATGGTCTTATTTTTTGTCTTTCTATCTTCTATTTAAAACTCCCTCTCTCTTTCACTCTATGTTCACACCCCGGTCACATCTATCTTTTATAGTATATGTATCGAAGTTGTTCCTCCCTAATTTATAAGACATTCCCCAGTGTCTTGAACAACTTCCATCCCTAATTAAATTGACATAAATTGTCCCCTTCCTTAGGCCATCATATGTGATGGTCTTATTTTTTGTCTTTCTATCTTCTATTTAAAACTCCCTCTCTCTTTCACTCTATGTTCACACGGGCGTCACATCCACATTTTATAGTATATGTATCGAAGTTGTTCCTCCCTAATTTATAAGACATTCCCCAGTGTCTTGAACAACTTCCATCCCTAATTAAATTGACATAAATTGTCCCCTTCCCTAGACCATCCTATGTGATGGTCTATTTTGTTTTCTAAATAGTTTATTTAGCTTTTTCTGCTTACTTTAGTAAAAGCAATCTATATTTAAATAGATACTTTTTGTACGAAATATTCAGAAAATATTGTCAAAATAGGTAGTTTTTCGGTACAATTAATGTAGAAAGTAATTTCACAAAGATAAGGAGGGGGTTTTATTGAAACAAACAAAAGCAATCTTAATTGCATTATTTCTCGGTTTAATTGTCGGACTCACTTTAAATTTAGCTGCACCATCCATTTTTGAACCATTAAATCAATATGTGTTCAATCCACTTGGTCAATTGTTTATTCGCCTCATTAAAATGCTAGTTGTCCCTGTTGTATTCATTTCTATCGTACTTGGAGCTGCTGGTCTTGGGGACCCGAAGCAACTTGGAAGAATCGGTTTAAAATCAATTTCATTCTTTCTTGTAACTACAGCCGTTGCCATCTCTATTGCAGTTACATTTGCACTGATTATACAACCAGGATCTGGTGGTAATTTTAAAACCGAAGGGCTTAAATATGAAGGTGCAAAAACCGAAACATCTTTCGTCGATACATTGCTAAATATCGTACCAGATAATCCAGCAAAAGCGATGGCTGATGGAAACATGTTACAAATTATTGCCTTTGCCGTATTAATTGGACTTGGTATAGCTATTTTAGGAAATCGTGTCCAAGGTATTCATTCATTACTTGAACAGGGCAACGAATTAATGATGTATCTCGTTAATCTCGTTATGAAATTAGCTCCAATCGGAACATTTGGGTTGCTTGCTTCATCCGTTGGTAAAATGGGTCTTGCAGGCGTCGCTGCGATGTTCAAGTATATGATTGTCGTTATGCTAGTACTTATTATTCACGGTGTCTTCGTATATGGTGGCTTATTAAAAGTATTGGCAAAAGAAAGCATTGTCCGTTTCTTTAAACATTTCGGACCAGTAATGGCGATTGGATTTAGTACATCTAGTTCTAATGCATCTCTTCCATTTGCAATGAAAACCGCACAAGAGAAGCTTGGTGTTCCAAAAGCAATTAGCTCTTTTGTACAACCACTAGGTGCAACAATTAATATGGATGGTACTGCCATTATGCAAGGTGTAGCAACTGTATTTATCGCTCAAGTATACGGCGTTGAACTTACTATTTCCCAACTAGCTGTAGTCGTATTAACTGCTGTACTAGCTAGTATCGGCACTGCTGGTGTACCAGGTGTTGGGCTTGTAATGCTGACGATGGTTTTAAATCAAGTAAATCTACCGGTAGAAGGTATTGCCTTAATTATCGGTATTGACCGCATTCTAGATATGTCAAGAACAGCTGTAAATATTTCTGGTGATGCAATTTGCGCAATGATTGTCGCAAAATCAGAAGAAAAATATAATACAGATCAATCTGCCGCATCTTAAATCAAAAAAGGAGTGAAATGATTCACTCCTTTTTTGATTTACTTCCCTTTTTCGAACGATATTCTTTTCCTTTATTATCGTTACCAGTTTCAAATTCTGCACTAAACTCTTGTTGAAATTGCCCTGATTTCGGTGAGCCTTGATTTCCGCTCCCTTTACTACCATTTCGATTTGTCATATTTCTGCCCCCTTCCTTTATTAGTAGTATGTTACATATTTTCTTTTTTATAATCTTTTACATACGAAAAAAGACCTTCCTCATATAAGGAAAGTCTTCTTTTTCGAGGTGTAAGCGTTTTCTTACTTGTAATGACTTAAATAAGTTTTTTAGAAATAGATATCATTATATTCATTTCTTCTTCTGAGAGCGTAGAAAATCTTTCTTGCAAATATTGTTTTTTTGCACCTTCCATTTTTGCAACTAAATCTTTTCCTTGTTCAGTAATCTCCAAGTATACAACTCGGCGATCTGACGTAGAACGTGAACGAGTTACAAAACCTTTATTAATTAATTTTTCTGTAACAGCTGTAATATGACTATTCGACACATTTAACTCATTCGCCACACGTGATACCATTTCTTTATTCGTACGATTCAATATTCTAAGGACGATGAACTCATTCCACGGTATGTAACCACCAAATATTTTTCCAATATCATTACGCAACGTGCGGAACATAGCAAAAACATTTGTCGATAGTTCTTCCATTAATTGCTCTCGATTTTGAGACAACTTTGACAGCCCCTTTTATTTCATTTGATTAAATAAAAACCTTATTAATAATTTTACATGAAATCTTACTTTTTGTCACCTTATTTCCCCATAATTCGTAGTTTTTTAATAGATATTTCATGATAAAATGAAGTTAAATTTCCAAAAAAAGGAGTTGGGATAGTGGGTGAAGAAGACAAATTTTCGAATTTCAATCTAAAAGATAAAACTTTGATCATTGGTTTTGTTATTCTGTTCCTCATTGTAATTTTTGCATTTATATTTTTTATATATGTAGGAATCTTTCATATTACTGGTGTAGAGTATCGGTCGCGCACTGCCTTACTTCTATTTTTTTTATTAATTACTTTCTTAGACGGTATTATATTTTTCATCTTCGGTTTTTTCAAGGCACTGCTATATCCAATGACACAAAACATGCCAAATTGGCTTTCTATTACTCTTTTCGCAATCATTGAAATTACGCTAGATTGGTTCGTCATTCATACCGCTGACGATTGGATAGAGAGCGTGCAACTATCCAACATAGCTGAATTATGTGTCGTACTATTCTTTTTCCTATTAAGTAAATTATTAAGTGACAAGAAAGAGTAAGAATACAAGCTTTTCTATATAAAAATTGGTACAATGAAAACAAATCATACTAAAGAGGTGTTACTTATGAACTTACAAAAATGGGCTGATAAAGGTATGTCCTTTGATACATATGTGAATGAAATGAAAGTAAATCAATACGAGTTACTTCACATTTACAATAATTTTTTAATTCCAAATGAATTACTTCCTGTATTAGAAGAACGTCAAAATGATGGCTGGCGTGTTATCGTATTAACAGCTGATTGGTGTGGCGATGCTCTTTTATGCGTACCTGTTATGAAACGAATTTCTGAAGTTGCAAATATTGATATGTCATTATTAATTCGCGATGAAAACTTAGAATTAATGGATCAATATTTAACAAACGGAACAGCACGTGCGATTCCAATCTTTATTTTCATTGATAAAGATGGAAACGAACAAGCCGTTTGGGGACCACGTGCTCCAAAAGTACAAGAGTTAGTAACTTCAATGCGCGCTACATTGCCTGAAAAAGAAGATCCAACATTCGAAGAGAAACAAAAAGAAATGTACGCTAATTTCCGTGCCACATTAGCTGATGACACTTCTCTTTGGGAACATGTAATGGAAAGCATGATGGAAAAATTAGTAAAATAAAAAAACTGCCGAACTCGGCAGTTTTTTATTACATAATGAAGAAATAGAATACCGCAGCTAAAATGAAACGGTAGTAAGCAAACGGTGTTAGTTTTACACGAGATAATAATTTTAAGAATGAAACAATTGCAAGCATTGCAACGACGAACGCCGTAATAAATCCCGTTGCAAATAGCGGTATATCAGCCGCACTTAATATATCCCAGCTTTTAATTAAATCTAAGCCACTTGCAGCTACCATCATTGGTACTGCTAAAATGAATGTATATTCAGCTGCCGCTGTATGTGACACGCGAGCTAATAAACCACCGCTTATTGTAGAACCAGAACGAGAAAATCCTGGCCAAAGTGCTAAACATTGGAACATTCCGATTGTAAATGCTTGCTTATATGTGATTTCATCTAATGTTCTTGCTGTACTTGGTTTTGAAAACTTCTCAGCAACAATCATTAAAATACCACCGGCTACTAAACTAATGACAACTGG
Organism: Bacillus sp. FDAARGOS_527; assembly: GCF_003812125.1. Lineage (NCBI taxonomy): Bacteria > Bacillati > Bacillota > Bacilli > Caryophanales > Bacillaceae > Bacillus > Bacillus sp. FDAARGOS_527. The sequence goes on along the minus strand of NZ_CP033795.1, from coordinate 660,051 downwards.
GCCTGGCCCAAATAAAACTTCTTTAATCGCACTATGGAACAATACGCCAAGTACGCCGGCAGGAATCATTCCGATAATAATATGTAATAAATTTAACGATGGTCCGTCTGTTACTTTCCCTATACCTACTAAAGACCATAGACGCTTCCAAAATATAACTACAACTGCTAAAATCGATCCCAATTGAATAACAACTTCGAAAACTTTCGCTCTCTCATCGTCAAATCCAAGTAAATGACCTGTTAAAATCATATGCCCTGTTGATGAAACTGGTAAAAACTCTGTTAAACCTTCAACAGCACCCATGATTATTCCAATTAACCAATCAGCCACGAGTAGTGCCTCCTTAATAACTAATAATATGTAATTTTTTCATACCTTACCATAATACCTTATCCCCTTTCAAAGTGCATCCTTTTTTATAGTCAAACCGTAGTTTTAATAAGCTTATTCCTTTTCTATTTTTTGATTAAATTGTATGATAGTAAGAGTTTTCTTTTTTACGTAGAAAGGGGATTTTATGAAAGAAACTAGTACATTCTCACAAAAATTAAAGCAATTTGTATTACTATTTTTCCCGATTTTTGTTACGCAAATGTCATTATTTGCAATGAGCTTTTTTGATACAACAATGTCAGGACATGCAAGCCCTATTGATTTAGCAGGGGTTGCTATCGGAACGAGTATATGGATTCCAGTTAGTACGGGATTAACAGGTATTTTGATGGCTACAACTCCAATTGTTGCGCAACTCGTTGGATCCAAGAAAAAAGAAGATGTTCCTCACGTTGTCATACAGGCAGTATATTTAGCCATTTTCGCTAGCCTCGTTGTTATCCTTATCGGTTTCTTTACTGTTACACCTATTTTAAATGGCATGCGATTAGAAGAACCGGTAGAACGTATTGCAGCACAATTTTTAAGTATTATTGCAATTGGAATTATCCCTTTATTTACTTACACAGTTTTACGCGGATTTATTGATGCATTAGGAAAAACTCGTACAACGATGATCATTACATTACTATCATTACCAATTAATGTAGTATTAAATTATGTATTAATTTTCGGTAACTTCGGTTTTCCAAAACTCGGTGGTGTCGGAGCAGCAATTGCTTCTGCAGCAACCTATTGGTGCATTTTAATTATTACCGTTATGATTATTCGTACGAAAGAGCCTTTTGCATCTTTCCATATTTTTAAACAGTTATATCACCCTTCTCTTTCTAGTTGGAAAGAATTCTTAAAACTTGGCGTCCCTATCGGATTTGCTATCTTTTTTGAAACGAGTATTTTCGCTGCAGTAACACTTATGATGAGTAATTTTAGTACGACAACAATCGCAGCTCATCAAGCAGCTATGAACTTCGCTTCCTTGCTATATATGACTCCTTTAAGTTTAGCAATGGCCATGACCATCTCTGTTGGATTTGAAGTTGGAGCGAAACGATATAATAATGCAAAACAATATGGATTTATCGGGATTGGCTTAGCACTTGCATTCGCCCTATTATATTCCATTCTTCTTTACTTCTTTGATGATGAAATTGCTTCTATTTATACGACAGATATACAAGTTCATCATTTAGCAAAAGAATTTCTTATATTTGCGATTTTATTTCAAATCTCAGATGCAATTGCAACTCCTGTACAAGGGGCACTACGTGGTTATAAAGATGTAAATGTCGCCTTAATTATGACATTAATCGCCTATTGGGTAATTGGTCTCCCTCTCGGTTACATATTAGCAACCTATACTGATTGGGCAGCAAAAGGATATTGGATCGGTCTTATTATCGGTCTAGCATTTGGAGCAACCTTCCTCCTTATCCGTCTCTTTCAAGTTCAGAGAAAATATACAACGCAAAACAGCCGCTCATAATATAGCGGTTGTTTTCTTTATGCATATTTTTTCTTGTAACGTATAACATAATGAAAAAGAAAGGTGGATACATATGGACGAAAAAGAAAAAAAGCAATCATTCGACGAAGAATTCGCCCCTGAAATTTCACCTGGATATCGGCAAGATGTACATAAACAACCTAAATATAAAAACACTTCGTTTTTAATGGGGATTACCATTTTTGCCGCTGTATTGCTTGTGCTTATCATTTTCGTTTATTTTTGATGGAAGGTGATTTATTATATGAAGAAACAAAATTCCAATCGTTCAAAAAGAATTGTGAAAACAGAAAAAGGGTATGCAGGTGATTCGGTTCTTACTCAGAAACAAGTCGAGCAAGGAAATTTATATATTGCTCAAAAAGAACTTGGTCAACAAAATGAAAATCTTTAAAATCCCTCAAAGAACTGGGGGATTTTTTATACCGCTATTTACGGTACTGGTTCATATTTCTCTTTATTGTACGTACTGTTTTTGTTCTAATACCTTAAATGTATAATTAACCTTTACAATTTTCATTTCATAATTCAATTTCATTTCGCTTCTCTTACCATTTTCAGTACCCGCCACGTACACTACAGTTTGATAGAGAAAACTTCCATCCGTCACTTCACGTATCTCTCCGTTTATAAATTTATACTCTAAATCCTGAAAACGATTTGGATAATAATTTTTCATTAATTGTTCATACCCTCTATTTAAAAATAGTTCTTCACCTTTTCGTTTCACATCTTCTTTATTAGTAAACTCAAAAACTGATAGTTGCTCGGTCACAAAATGTTCTCCTACCTTTTTCATTTCATTATGAGTTAAAGTTTCTATACTTTTGTTCTTTAATTCCTTATTTAATCCGTACTGATCAATTGGTTTATAGCTAGCAAAAACTTCTTCTTTATATGACCAAAACAGTCCAAAAACGATACATAGAGAAATGATTACTATTCTTTTCTTCGTAATACTCTCACCCTTCTCCATAATGATAGGTATATTTTAACATATAAAAAGAAAATTCTGATATCATAAAGTGGAATAACTTAAATTAGAAACGAGGAACAAGTATGGACTCCTACAAACAATATATAAAAGAAGCTTTGCCTAATCTTTCTATACACTCATATAAACAAAATGAAGAAGGATGGGATAATGTAGCGATTATAGTAAATGATGAACTACTGTTTCGTTTCCCGCGAAAACAGGAATATGCAATGCGAATTCCGTTAGAAAAAGAACTGTGCACAATTCTCACTCAATCACTACAAGAAATCGAAGTTCCACAATATCACCTAATTTATACAAATGAATCTGATGAGGTTCCTCTTTGTAGCTACTATACTCTCATTCATGGTGAACCATTAAAAACAGAAATAGTTGCGAACTTAGATGAAAAAGAACGAAAAATAATTATTACACAATTAGCTACTTTCCTTGCGGCTCTACATAGCATTCCTCTAAAAAGTGTTACAGCGTTAGGGTTCCCTACCGAAAAAACACTTACCTACTGGAAAGAGCTACAAACTAAATTAAATGAGTATGTTACTAACAGTCTAACTTCGTTCCAGAAATCAACCTTAAACCGTTTATTCGAGAATTTCTTTGCCTGTCTAGCTACATCCAAATTTCAAAATACAATCATTCACGCTGATTTTACACATCATCACATTTTATTTGATAAACAAAATAAAACCATTTCAGGAATCATTGATTTTGGTGATGCTCAAATTGGAGATCCTGCCTTTGACTTTGCTGGGCTATATGATGATTTCGGACATGAATTTACTACATCAGTATATGAACAATACTGTACACTTACTTCACACCATGATCCATTACTCACTCACCGTATCACAAATTTTTATCAATACAGTCCTTTACTACATAATATAATTTATAACTTTGAAACAAAGAATGAACTTGAGTTTTTAGCTGGTATAGAACAACTGAAAGCAATACTACAGGGATGAGATTACATTCTCTCCCTATATTCTCTCTCCTCATATAACATTAACTTTTTATCCATTTCAACAATGACTTTATACAGTTGAAATGCCTGTAAAATTTGCAGTTGAATTCCAAAAGGGGCATTCTGTTCTTTTAACCATTGAAATACTTTCGTTTCATCTTTCATTGATTATTCCTCCCTTTATTAAAATCTGCTACAAATATACGGTACATGATGAAAAGCTTTTCATGTCAACAACAAAAAAGGATGCAAATTTGCATCCTTTAATGTACGATATTTTTCTTCTGTTTCGCTTCTTTCTTTACTTCTTCCCCTTGGCATTCACTACGAAATGCACAACTTATACACTCAGAACGAAAATGACGCTCTGTATAATGCTCAGGTTGCTGTAACATTTCTTTCATTCTAGATAAATGAGCCATTCCAGTTATAATATCTTCCTGTTTCGGAGTGTAGTCATACTTAGTTCCTTCTATTAAATTAATAACTTCAATTTTCCCTGGAAGAATGCCGAAAGCTTTATAACTAAATACTGTCATTAGCTTTTGACAAAGAGCAAGCATTTCCTCATCCGCATCGACAACATACTTTTTAATTACAAACGACTCAGTACTCCACTCACCAACTTCTAATGTCAATGACATGTGGACACCTAACTCTTCCATATATGTTTGAAATTTTTCATATAAAAATAACGGTGGTGTCTGACTATCATCTCTTTCAACAAACTGTAATAAGTGATCCGTTAGCTTCGCTAACACAATGTAATACTCCATCTTCGAAGCAAACATATTAACCCTTACTTTTTTCCAATACTTTTCTATTAATATTAAAAGTACAATTTTCGTTTGTTGGCCTGCCGGTAATGTGTAATATTCGTTAATAATTCGATTCACAATCATTTGTGCGATTTGTTGCCATTCAAACGAAGAAGGTTCTCTTCTTTTGATATGACGAAAATAAAATTTATGTGGACAACGCATAAAATCATACAAATGATAATCTGTCATCGTTTTAATTGCGATTTTCTCATGCACTTGCTCTTCATCTCCCTTCTGCCATTAAGAAAGGTGTTTTACAAATTCAGCTCCAAACTGTAAACATTTTTCTACATCTTCATCTTCTGGCGTTAATTCTACTTTTAATCCTTCTAACACAACTTCTGCCCCGCGTTCTTTTAGCTTTTCTATTAAAATGTCAACTGCCACGCCATATTTTGGATAAGCCGAATCACATGATCCGAATACTGCCGCTTTTTTCCCAGTTAAATCAATAGAATCCATTGCGTCATAAAAATCTAAGAAATCATCCGGAAGGTCACCATCTCCCCAAGTGTATGCACCTAATATAATTCCATCATACTGTTCTAATATAGAAGCTTCTGGTGAATCCATAATATCAATCACTTCAATTTCATTTTCAGTTTCACGAATCACGCCGGCAATATGATCAGCCATTTCCTCTGTATTTCCACTCATACTTGCAAAAATCATTACTAACTTACTCAACTGAACCTCTCCCCTTACTTTGTATCTCTTTTTCTGTTTGAATGCTCTTCTTCTCATCTACATATTCAGAACGAATTACATTTCGTTGCCATTCCATATGCTGATCAACTTCTTTATTTTTATCTTTTAATCCCCTCCGTAGAAGGTGAAATTTTTTTCTCATTAACATGTCGCATCCATCCTATTGATAATAATTATCAATTTCAACTATTTTTAGATTAATTGATATTGATTATCACTGTCAACAACTTTTTTTAAAAAATGATTAAAATGTACAAGCTTGTCCGTTAGCTATTCATATACTATAAATGAGCATAGTTCTTTCTCAGCCCTCTCTGACGGAAAGAAATAAAAGCAACTGCGATAGAGCGCAGTTGCCTTTTTTTATACTTTTCTATGATTTCAGTAACCTCATCGTTGTTTCTAAAAATAATTCCACTCCATAAATGAGAGCTGATTCATCTACATCAAATTTGGGATGATGATGAGGATAGCAAGTATCTATCTTTTCACTCCCCGTCCCCAATTTAATGAAGCAACCCGGTGCTTTTCTTAAATATGCTGAAAAATCTTCTCCTCCCATAGAAGGTTCAAGCTTCACAACACGCTCATTTCCAAACAAATGTAGTGCACTTTCTTCTACTACTTTCGTAATATATTCATCATTAATAACCGGATCATATCCATATCGATACGAATATGTATACGACCCTCCATGTGCTTCTGTAATTCCTTTCACGATTTTCTCAATTTTCTCTTCTGCTTCCAACCTTAATGCTTGATTAAATGAACGAACAGTGCCCATTAAAGTTGCTGCACTAGGAATAATATTATCAGCCATTCCCCCATGAAACTGCGTAATTGAAACGACTCTTTGCATGAAAGCACTTGTATTTCTTGATACAATATGTTGTAGATTTGTAATAATCTGCGCTCCGATAGCAATAGGATCTATCGTTTCCTCCGGCCTCGCCGCATGTCCCCCTTTCCCTTGAATTTCAACTGTAAATACGTCTGGTGCCGCCATCATCGGTCCATACACAATTCCTATCTTTCCGCTCTCAAGTCCTGACATAACATGTAAACCTATTACATAATCAACACCGTCCATTACACCTGCCTCAACCATTTCTTGTCCCCCGCCGGGATATACCTCTTCTGCGTGCTGAAAAAATAGACGAATCTCCCCTGCAAAATCTTCCTTTATATTTGACAGTACTTCTGCTGTCCCCAACAAAATAGCTGCGTGAGCATCATGTCCACATGCATGCATCATTCCTTTATTCACAGACGTATAAGATTTACTCGTCTCCTCTTGAATTGGCAGAGCATCTATATCAGCACGAATCGCAACTACTTTCCCTTGTTCCGTTCCTCTTTTAATTGCTAGTACACTATACTTCGTCGGTCTCGTTACTTCAAAAGAAGAAAATGTGCATAATGTATCATATATAAATTGTGAAGTTTCTTTCTCATGAAACGATAATTCCGGATACTTATGAAAATGTCTTCTCCATTTCACGATATTTTCTTCCGCAATTAAACTCTTCCATACTCTATTCATGATAATTTCCTCCTTTTCAAAAGAGATAGAAATTGTAAACTTTACTCTGTCTCGAGTGATTAATAAAAACAAATACTCTATTTTTTCGCATTCTTATAGTCCACTTTTATGTATTCACACAATCCACTTCCTATTTACATATCAAATCCATTACAAATTGATGCTGAATGTAATATAATTGCTAAGTTAGGGATTTTCTTTTTTAGTATTTAGTGCTAATATCAGAAAAGAGCCTTTTGACTTATTTTTACCTAAAATGTGGAATTTTGTTTTTTTCACAATAATGTAGGACATGATACCTACAAAGAGCTATTATTTCATTAAGAGAGGGAAAGACATGGAAAGATTAAAAGAGATATGGTCTCGACCACTCACACAATGGGTTGCAAAGACGGTTTATTACCTTGCAATTTTATTTGCATTACTTTGGTTGTATGGATTCCATGATACAAACACAAGTACATTTATTTACAATGAATTCTAGGGTGGGAACGTTATGAAGTTATTAGAACAAATTGAAAAGTGGGCTATTGAAACGCCTGATCAAACTGCTTTTGTTTGGCGAGATGCGAAAATTACGTACAAACAATTAAAGGAAGATTCTGATGCGTTAGCACATTGGATTTCTTCTGAGTATCCAGATGATCGTTCACCAATTATGGTGTATGGCCATATGCAACCTGAAATGATTATTAACTTTTTAGGATGTGTAAAAGCTGGACATGCTTATATTCCTGTAGATTTATCTATCCCAGCTGATCGTGTACAACGTATCGCTGAAAATTCTGGTGCGAAACTACTTTTATCAGGAACTGAAGTAACTGTAACTGATTTACCAGTTCGCATTGTAAGTGAGGACAACTTAAAAGATATTTTCTTTACTCATAAAGGGAAAACTCCAAATCCTGAACATGCGGTAAAAGGTGATGAAAACTTCTACATTATTTACACATCAGGAAGCACAGGTAATCCGAAAGGGGTTCAGATTACTTATAACTGCCTTGTAAGTTTTACAAAATGGGCTGTAGAAGATTTCAACTTACAAACGGGGCAAGTATTCTTAAACCAAGCACCTTTCTCATTTGATTTATCTGTCATGGATATTTACCCATCATTAGTAACAGGTGGTACACTTTGGGCAATTGATAAAGATATGATTGCACGTCCAAAAGACTTGTTTGCTTCTTTAGAGCAATCGGATATACAAGTATGGACTTCCACACCATCTTTCGCAGAGATGTGTTTAATGGAAGCATCTTTCTCTGAGAGTATGCTACCAAACATGAAAACATTCTTATTCTGCGGTGAAGTGTTACCAAATGAAGTAGCTAGAAAATTAATTGAGCGTTTCCCAAAAGCAACAATTATGAATACGTACGGTCCAACTGAAGCTACTGTCGCTGTAACAGGTATTCACGTTACAGAAGAAGTGCTTAATCAATACAAATCACTTCCAGTTGGCTACTGTAAATCAGACTGCCGCCTTCTTATTATGAAAGAAGATGGTACGATTGCGCCTGATGGTGAAAAAGGTGAAATCGTAATTGTTGGTCCAAGCGTAAGCGTTGGATATTTAGGAAGCCCTGAATTAACAGAAAAAGCATTTACTATGATTGACGGTGAGCGCGCCTATAAAACAGGCGATGCTGGCTATGTTGAAAATGGTCTTCTATTCTATAATGGTCGTCTTGATTTCCAAATTAAGCTGCATGGTTATCGAATGGAATTAGAAGAAATTGAGCATCACCTTCGTGCGTGTTCTTACGTAGAAGGAGCAGTTATCGTTCCAATTAAAAAAGGTGAGAAATACGATTATTTATTAGCGGTTGTTGTTCCTGGAGAACATTCATTTGAAAAAGAATTCAAATTAACATCTGCAATCAAAAAAGAACTCAATGAGCGATTACCAAACTACATGATTCCACGTAAATTCATGTATCAATCTTCTATTCCAATGACACCAAATGGAAAGGTAGATCGCAAAAAATTATTGAGTGAGGTTACAGCATGACCGCATATGGATCATTTTATTTTTTCGCTATAGTGGGCATTTTATTAATACCTACTATCATAGCTGGATTAAAAGGTAAAATGTTGCGTAAATATAATGCCGTTTTAACATTAGTCATGCTTGCTATTATCTTCTCAGATAAACCGAAGCAAGCGATTATGTTAGCCGCATTTATTATTTGGCAATATACCCTAATTAAAGGCTATTTACTTTTAAGAAAACAAAATAATAGTACATTCACGTTTTGTATAGCTGTTATTTTATCAATTTTGCCACTTATTTTGGCAAAAATCGCACCATTTGCACCTGACCTAAAGTTTATTGTATTTTTAGGTATGTCTTATGTAACATTTAGGGCAGTACAAATGGTATTTGAAGTTCGTGATGGTTTAATTAAAGAACTATCCTTCTTTAATTTTTGGGAATTCGTTTTATTCTTCCCAGCAATTTCAACAGGACCTATCGATCGTTACCGTAGATTCCAAAAAGATATTCAAAAGCCACCTAGTGCAGAAGAATATCAAAATTTACTATATACTGGATTAAACCGTATTTTCCAAGGTTTCTTGTATAAATTTATTATCGCTTACTTAATAAAGCAATATTTTATGGATCCGGCATTTGCACAGCAAGATACAATCCTATCCAATATGATTTACATGTATAGCTATAGCTTATATTTATTCTTCGACTTTGCTGGTTATAGCTCATTTGTAATTGGTGTGAGTTATATGATGGGTATTAAAACGCCAGAAAACTTTAATAAACCGTTCATTAGTCGTAATATTAAAGACTTCTGGAACCGCTGGCACATGAGTTTATCATTCTGGTTCCGTGATTTTATTTACATGCGTTTCGTCTTTTTTGCAACGAAGAAAAAGTTAATTAAGAACCGTTACACTATTTCGTATATCGGGGCGTTTTTAAACTTCTTCATTATGGGAATTTGGCATATTACTGGTGAGCATGTGTATCAATACATTATTTATGGTCTTTATCATGCCGCACTGTTTATTCTATTCGATATTTTCGAACGAAAAAACAAAAAGCATAAGTTTTGGCCAAACAACAAATTTACACACGTCCTTGCGATCGTAATTACGTTCCACGTTGTATGTTTCGGTTTCCTAATTTTCTCTGGACACCTTAACAGATACTTTTAATGCACCCTTCTTATACCATTAAGAAGTTGCACATATAATATATTTCGGATATAAAGGAGATTTTAAAAATGGCAGAATTTAAAGAGCAAGTATTAGATATTTTAGAAGAAGTATGTGAAAACGATATTGTAAAAGAAAACTTAGATGTTCAATTATTTGAAGAAGGTATTCTTGATTCTTTCGCTGTAGTATCTTTATTAGTTGAATTCCAAGAGCGTTTAGATATTGAAGTTTCTATTTCTGATTTTGATCGTGACGAGTGGGCTACTCCAAACATGGTTATTAAGAAGTTGGAAGAAATCCGATGAACAAAGCAAAATTTGGTCCGATGCTTTTAGCATTGGCCCTTTTTGCTGTATTCCTACTTATTCCGACGCGCTTTCTACTCCCGCTTTTAAGTGACGAAAAAGTAGAACAAGCTGCAACTTCTTTAAAAGAAGAAAAGATTCAAAGTATGATTTTACAGCAAAAGATGTTAGCAGACTCGAAATACCTTCCGATGTATGGTTCATCGGAATTCGCACGTATGGATGCTTACCATCCATCAAATTATTTCAAAGTAAAGCCTGAAGGATTCACACCATTCCTACTTGGACGTGGCGGAACACAAGACCTTGTACATGTATTAAACTTTGCATCTACGATGGATCAATTGAAGGATAAGAAAATGGTATTCGTTCTTTCTCCGCAATGGTTTGTGCCACAAGGTATTGATGAAACACACTTTGCACCTAACTTTTCAAAGCAACAAGGTTACCACTTCATTTTCAACGATGATGTAAAACCTGAAATGAAAAAGCAAATTGCAAAGCGTTTATTGAACTTTGAGATCGTTAAGAAAGAAACTTTATTAAAAATTTCGCTTGAAGGTATCGTTTACGATGATACAAAGCATAAAGTAAAAGCACTTGCTGCTAAACCTTTCGCTTATATTTATCGTAACATTTTAGATCGTAAAGATTTATTTACAGCTATGTTTAATATTAAACCGCATAAAGAAAAACTTGACCCTTCATTAAAACAAATGAGCTGGGAAGAGGCTCGTAAACATGCAGATCAAACAGGTGCAGCAGAATCTGGATCTAACAATTACGGTATTGAAGATGGTTACTTCAACAGCAAAATCAAGAAGAAATTAAAGCAACGTGAAGGCTACTTAAAAAATGATGCTTATGATCAATCGCCAGAATATGAAGATTTACAAATTGCACTTGATTTATTAAAACAATCTGGTGCAAAACCACTCTTCATTTCTGTTCCTGTAAAAGGTCCTTGGTACGATTACGCTGGCTTCCCGAAAGAACGCCGAGAATTGTACTATAAGAAAGTTCATGAGCAAATTGAGAAAGCTGGCTATCCAATTGCTGACTTCTCAAATCATGAGTATGATAAATACTTCTTAAAAGATCACATGCACTTAGGTTGGAAAGGCTGGGTTTATATCGATGAGGCCATCCAACAATTTTATAAAGCAAACTAATGAAAAGACCGCTTGAATTATTCAAGTGGTCTTTTTCTATATACATTTTGCAATTGTTCAATTGCGTTATCTGCTTCTTTCATCACTCTCTCCACTACATGCTGAGCTGATTCTATTCGTGCTAATGATGACGCTTGTCCTGCCCAAAGTGACATATATTCTCCATTATTTTGCTTTGCTGCTTGTTGGCGTATTTTAGAGGTTAATACATTTTGCACCGGATACATCGGAAGGTCTTCTTCTTTCCCTTCATGCTTCTCTATAAATTCATTACGAATACCTCGTGCATATTTCCCGGAAAACGCACGAGTCACAGTTGTACTCGTATCTGTACTACGTAAAACCGCTTTTTTATACACGTCATGCGTAATACTCTCTTCACTCGTTAAAAAGGCTGATCCCATTTGAACAGCTTCTGCTCCCAGTGTAAATGCCGCAACAAGCCCTTGCCCGTTCATTACACCACCTGCTGCAACAATCGGGATATGCGGAACTGCTGCTACTAGCTGCGGAATTAATGCAAACGTACCAATCATAGCGTCCTGTTCTTTCCCGATAAACGTTCCTCTATGCCCTCCTGCCTCGCTACCTTGACCGACAATAATGTCTACTCCTAATTCAGCAAGCACTTTCGCCTCTGCCACATGAGTAGCTGTGCCGATGACTTTTATTCCACTTCTTTTCAAATCATTTATCTCTTCTTTTTCTAACGTTTGAAACGCAAAGCTAACGACTGGTACTTTTTCTTCTACTAACACTTGTAATTGTTCTTTATAACTTTTTGGAAGCTTTACCTGCTCTTCTTCCTCTATACCGAATTCTCTATTCACTCCGCTAAGTAATCTCTTTGCCAAGTTTATCTTCTCTTCTTCTATCTGTATCTCTTTTGTTAAAAGTAAATTAACACCGAAGGGCTTATCTGTTAGCTCCCTTATTGTATAAATTGCTTCACGAATTTGTTCTGGGCTCATATAGCCTGCTCCAAGCGTTCCTAATCCTCCGCTATTACTCACAGCTGCAACGAGTTCTGGTGTCGTAATCGCACCCGCCATACCGGCTTGAATGATGGGATACTTAATTTGTAATGTATCTATGACTCGACTTGTAAACATTGTTTCTCCTCCTATTCTCTTTATATCTTCTTTATTTGACAAACTTTTCCCTTCTTTTACAAGGATTGAACTTCCTACGAAGCGAATATATTGAAAGTGAAGGAGGCTGAAAACAATGATATATCCAAATGCATTACAACAAGGTGATACAGTAATGATTATTGCACCGTCCGGGCCACCAACAATTGAAAATGTATTAAAAGGTGTAAAGGTATTACAAGAAATGGGTTTATCTGTAGTAATCGGGAAGAGTGTTTATGAGAAATATGGGTATTTAGCTGGAAGGGATCAAGTCCGGCTTGATGATATACATGAAGCATTTTCAAATCATGAAGTAAAGGCCGTTTTCTGTGCACGAGGTGGTTACGGTAGCGCTCGTCTCCTCCCTCACATTCAATATGAAATCATTCGGCAAAATCCAAAAATCTTTTGGGGATATAGCGATATTACAGCTTTACATACTGCCTTTTCACGTTATGCAAAGCTTATTACTTTTCATGGCCCAATGGTTGAAGAATTAGGGAAAGGTGTAGATTCTCTTTCTTTATCTTCTTTCAACCAACTATTTCATCCGTATTCAACCATCTTATCTGCTTCAGAATGTATCGTACCTAGCTCTTCCCGTACAGTTACAGGTCAGTTAGTTGGAGGCAATTTAGCGGTGTTAACGAGTATCATTGGCTCCTCCTACGAGATAAATACAGCCAATAAACTTTTATTGCTTGAAGACATTGGGGAAGAACCGTATCGCGTTGATCGTATGTTAAATCAGCTACTTTTATCTGGAAAGTTTCATGAATGTAGTGGTGTTATTTTTACAAGTTGTCATGACTGCACTCCTTCTAAACCATCTCAATCATTGCAAACAATACTATATGAATATTTCACTTCATATGCTATACCTGTCCTATTCGGTTTACCGATTGGACATATAAGCCCAAACATCGGAATCCCTCTTGGAGCTACAGCGACAATAAATACAAATAATAAAACACTCTCTATTTCTTCTGGCATAGCTACTCCGTGTTCAAATTAAAAAGGAAAAGCAATTCAGCTTTTCCTTTTATCCCGCTTTAATGGGCAGTAAGACCCCCACATCAAAATTCAGCGAAAGCAAAGAAGTTAGGTGGGGGTCGGGCTGCCCATTAAAGCCCGATTGGTGAGGGCTGATAATCAGTGGGGGGATGAAGAAAGCCCCCCACTGATTAAAGTTTCACTTTATTTATAATAGTTAAAAATTCGTCCAGATGCGATATCTGCAATTTCTTCTGGAATAAATGTTTTACTTATATCAGTACCGACATTTAATACTGCTGTAGCATCTTTTTCAATGCTACCAAATAATTCTTTCCCACGTATCGTAATAAGGGGTGTTCCTTCTGGCAACACATCTTTTACAAAATCCATTTGTGTAAAGAACGGAACGATCCATCTACCCTCTCCTTGGAAATGACGCAAACGAAGTATCCCTTCTGTTGCCCCTTCCTCTGCTTCTAGTGAGCCAGCAACATAAAACTCAGTAGATAAGAGCAATTCATAAAATTCCTTTTGCTTTTGTTTGTCATCCCCTGCTACAACAAGTACTTCTTCTATTCTCTTTACCGGAATTTGCTCCATATGATGCCACCCCTATTTTCAAAATGATTGTACTTAAATTATACGAAATATTCTTATTTTTTTCTACATAATTCGCAATTATTTTCTTAAAATAATTTTAACACTTCTTTTGTCGTCACAATCGTAGCAAACTCTTCATGTAAATTTACAAGTGTCATATTGTGAATTTCTTCTGAGCTATACTCTTTACCATCTAGACCTTTACGGTTAAAAGTAGCCGTCGCATCACGCACTACATACGTTGTAAATCCTAAATTACCTGCCATTCGTGTCGTAGTCTCCACACAGTGATTTGTCGTTAATCCTACAATCACTACTGCATTACATTTGTTTTCTCTTAATTGCTCTTCTAAATTTGTTCCAATGAACGCGCTGTTAACGGTTTTCTGAATAACCACTTCACCTGACAGTGGTTTCACTTCTTCTTTAAAGTTAATCGTTTCTGCTCCCTCATAAAACATCGACTGATCATTTTCTTTATTTACGTGTTGAATATGAAAAACTGGTCGTTTCCTTTTTCTCCATTCTGCTAACAAAATTCTCATATTTTCTTCAGCCAAAAGATTATTTCTCTCACCCCAGTATGGTAATTGAAATGCTTTTTGTACATCAATTATGATAAGTGCTATTTGATTATTCATCATTTTCTCCTTCTTTCGGCTGTAATTGAAACAGAAAACCCAATTGTTGTGACGCAGTAATAAAACAAATATAAGCGCAAAGCTCTACAATTTCTTTTTCCGTCCAATATTGTTTCAATACATGAAACATAGTATCATCTATCGCCTTTTTGTCATGAATAAATGTATGCGCAAAAGTAACTGCTACACCAATTTCTTCTACCTTTTGCATATCATCAGGCCTTCCCTTCGCCATACAGTACGGGCATTCATTCCCATACGCTAATGTTCTTCTCACTTGCTCCTTTAACTCTGCTGAAAGAGTTCCTTTATTGTATAATGTATTTTCTAATGTACTCCACGAATGTAATATTTCCGGATTATGACCTAATAACCTTTGAAACTTTGTATCTCCTACATTTGATAATGAAATTCTCTCCATTATTTTTCCTCCTATTCCCTTCAGTTTTATTGTAAAATAAATAAAGTTCTCTTTACATTTCATATGAATCTTAATTTATATTTTTCCTTTACAAAAATTATCATTTTACTGGAGGTATATTTACAAATGCAACTAGACCGTGTTGATCGAAAAATTTTAAATGAATTATATAATGATAGTCGCCTTTCCATGCGTGAATTGGCGAAACGAGTAAACTTATCTGCTCCGTCTACTGCAGAACGTGTTCGTAAGCTCGAAAGTGAAGGCGTTATCCAAAAATACACAATCGATATCGATTATAAAAAAGCAGGACTTGTTTTAGACTGTATTTTAGAAATCACTTTAAAAAACGGTGATACAACACGTATGCAACAGTTTATTCAGTCCTATCCATCTGCAAGTTTTTGTTACCGCGTAACAGGAAGCTTATGCTACATTGTAAAAATTTCTGTTCCTTCACTCGTTGAACTTGAAGAATTTATCAATGATGTTTCTTCATATGCAACGACTGTTTCTCATATCGTATTATCAGAAATATCTCTTACTCCTGATATTGAACATATCTTTCCAGAAGATTAATTAATTTTTATTCATAAAATATATAAAAACCCCTTACAATAAGAATAAAAATAATATATTATGTATTAAAATACATAAAGTTCGAGAAAGGGGCTTTACATTGAAAATCTGGTTTTATGAAAAAACGGCACAATTAGATGACTTGCTTGGCATTTGGGACAATGTTCCGACTATCCCTCGAATTGGTGAAAAAGTTGAGATTTTAAAAGCAGTGCGCACTGTTACAGATATTAAATATGTAAAGAACGGCAATAATTTTCGTGTGGAAATTATTACAAAGTAAAAAGTAGCTCACAAGGAGCTACTTTTTACTTATCTATCATGCGCTTTCTTTATAACGATTTTATCGTCTTCTACAGATACTGTTACATAATCATTTTCTTCTAACCCGAGCTTATTTACAGCCTCATCTGGTAGCTCTACAGCCATCAATCTATCTGTTACAATCACTTGACTATACACTTTATTTTCTTGTGATGCACTCACTACTTTTTCCTCATTTATGAAGCGCACTGGTGGCACACCCACTTCTTTTACCGTACGCCATTGTTTCCAAACGTAAGGAATTAACCAAAGTAATCCAACAACTGTAAGACCGATACCAATCCATAAATTACTTTGCGCTTGTAATTCAGGAATTGAAATTGCGCTACTCTCTTCTCCGCCAACAAATTGCATACTTGTTGCAATTAAATTATTTAGAGCGTGTACAGCGATATTCGTCCATATATTTTGTGTCTTTATGTATAAAAGACACATAACAACACCAAACATGAACGCACCAATGACATCAAAATGTCCTAAGCCAAAAATAATGGAAGATATAATGACAGCTTTTTTAATCCCCCATTTATAAGCCATTCGCTGTAAAAAGAAGCCCCTAAAAATAACCTCTTCCATAATTGGTGCTAATACACATGCTGAAACGAAAGTAAATATCGTCATATATATGTTACTCGTATTAATAACAGTTCCGTCTTCTAACATAGTAACTAAGAAATTCGGTAACGTATGTGCTAATATGTAAAATTGAATATGAGATATACCGACTGAAAAAATCATTCCCATTATCGTTGCTAATACAATTAATCCCCACGGTAAACGTCCTGGCTTATCAAAAAAACTATTAAATACAACATTATTTTTATTGGTTTTTACGTATAACCAAAATAATGGAAATACAAAAAACACAGTTATTTGTGAAATAACCTCCATCGTATTCTCAGAAACATTTGATAGACCTAATGGGATCATCGTAAGGAACAACCCTATAATCATCCATCCAAAAAAGCTACGTAGCCTTATACGTGAAAATGCATAATGCATATAGAACACCTCCAAAGATAGTAAAAGTAAATGGTCAGATAACTACATTATAATATGAATATAGTTGAAACTCTTCCTATTTTTCTCAATTACTTTCAAACAACATATCTCTTAAAATACTATATTACTGCTCTTCAAGTTGCACTACCTGAGCAAGTTATGTAATAAAAATCCCCGTTTTTACAAGCGGGGATTTCTTTTATTATAATACGTCACGTTTTTGGAATAATGCACTTGATGCTACAAGCAATACAACAAAGTATGCAGCTACAAGTAATAATGAAGTTGTAAACGTAAATTCTGTGAATGGTGGTTCTGCTCCGCCACTAATTAATTTATTACTGTCGTAAGCTCTTAAATCCAAATGGAAGAATACTACAAACTTCGCTACACCTTTTGCAAACATCATTAATGCCATATTAATTGCTCCTTGTAAAAAGAAGAAGAACATCGTGATAATTAATGGTAATACAGATTTTCTAAATACGTTTGCTAAGAAAAATGCAAGCGTCGCAAAGAAGAACAGTGAAAGTACTTGGTATAAAGTAGATTTCATTACGATTCCTACCGTTAATTCTGTTTTGCTACCATCCATTACAATTCCGCCAATAATCATTGCAATTAACGTGCTAGCAAATATGATAAATACTATAGTAAGTAACACTGTAATATATTTAGAGAATAAAACTGTCATTCGTTTTCTTGGACGGATTAATAACTGCTTAATTGTACCTTTTTGAAACTCATCAGTAATCATACGAGAAGCAATTGTAATTCCAAATATCGTTGTAAACAAAGTAATTAAACCAATATCTGAACTTGCAAAATCTAAATATGATCCTTTAAATTCAGTTCCTTCTCCCCATTTCAGCATCACTAAAACTCCCAAAATCTCCAATACTGCAATAACACCAATTAAAATATACATTCCTTTTTTCGCATGCAGCTTTAAAAATTCATTTTGAATTAATTTAAACATTACGCTTTCACTCCCCCTGTAATCGCTAAGAACTCATCCTCTAACGTTTTATTTTGAACAGTAACTCCGTATACAAGCACATCGTCATTCACAAGTTTCTTTACAAGTTGTGGAATTTCTTCTTTCGTTACAGATACTACAATGACATTTCTTTGTGCCTTCCCTTTAATGATTTCATTTGCTTTCTGTACTTGATCTACTTCAAACGCTACAACTACTGTCTCATCATGTTTTGCTTGTTCATGTAAGTTGTACTCTTGTACAAACTCACCTTGCTTAATAATAACGACGCGATCACACATGAGTTCAATTTCACTTAATAAGTGACTTGATACGATTACAGCAATATTCTCTTCTTTCGCTAAACGTTGTAAATAATCACGAATTTGACGAATACCAGCTGGATCTAATCCATTTGTCGGTTCATCTAAAATTAAAATTTTCGGCTGATGAAGTAATGCCTGTGCAATTCCTAAACGTTGTTTCATACCAAGTGAATATGTTTTCACCTTTTTATGAATCGCATGCTCTAATTCAACCAGTTTTACAATTTCAGCAATGCGCTCTTTACTAATTGGTGTAATTGCCATGTTCGCAAAATGCTTTAAGTTTTGCATTCCTGTCATATAATCATATAGTTCAGGATTTTCTACAATCGCTCCAATTTGCTCTAGCGCCTTTTCACGCTCCGTGCGAATACTATGACCGCAAATTGTAATATCGCCCTCTGTCATTGAAATAAGACCTGTCATCATACGGATCGTCGTTGTCTTACCGCTACCGTTTGGTCCAAGGAACCCGTATACTTCCCCTTCACGAACTTCAAATGATAAACCACGAATAATTTCCGTTCCACCAATTTTTTTTCGAACATTCTCTAATTTTACTACTACGTTTCCCAATGCCGATTCCTCCTTTAGACTTCTAGTTTTTTATCGATTATGCGACCTGTTATATAAACAAGTAGAATAAATATTCCTATAGAAAAACTAAGGCTATATAAATTCATAAGTTTTTCCGGATAGAGAAACACATCCGCTCCTGATGATTCATCTATATATACTAATTTTTTTATTAAAGGTGCAGCAGGTGCAAGACCGCCCAACATTCCATATATAGTACCTAATAATTTTGTTACTAGTAAAAATAAGAAAAATACCATTGGATATTTTAACTTCTTCTTTTTCAAAGAAAACACTTTAACGCTTGCTACTGAAAAAAGTAATACTAGCAATATGCTAGATAAATTAAATACATATAACATAGTACTAAAGAGGTGCTTTAGTGGATTGAATACACTTTGAGTAAATAATACTTCATAGAGCTCTGTACCTTTTATTATTTTCATAGAAATACCATATAAAAAAATAGAACCCATTAATTCAAAAATAAGTAAATAAATTACAACGTATAACAATATTGCTAAAACAATCTTTTTACCCGATATCGATGTTAACCGAAATAATGTGCTTTCAGTCATTTTTCCAAATGCAGACACCGCCTGAATAACTATCATTGCTAAAAAAGTTATATATACTAGAATAACGAAACTAACTATAATTGTTTGTCTTACTTCTCCTGATTCTTGCTTAATATAATTCCCCAAACTTACGAAAGCTACAGCGATAACGAATATAAATGATAGCAACGAAATAATAATTTGCTTTTTATTTATATTGTACATGTATATTAAGCTCGGCTTCATCTACTAAACACCTCCTTAAACACATCTGTGACCGCTTTCCCTCTTTGAAAACGTAATTCTTCTACATTTTCATACAATACAATTTCTCCATCTTTTAAAAAGATTACTTCATCAAAAATATTTTCAACTTCATTTATTAAATGAGTCGAGATTAGGATTGTACAATCTTCTCTATAAAATTGTAGAATAAGTTCCAGTACGTGTTCCCTAGAAATGAGATCAATCCCGCCCAACGGTTCATCTAGTACGTATAACTTCGCTTTCCTCGAAAATGTTAAAATGATTTGTAGCTTTTCAACCATCCCTTTTGATAAAGCTGTAATTTTTTCTTCTAACGGTATTTTAAACTCCACAACCGTATCTACCGCTTTTTGAATGTCAAAGTCTTTATAAAAATCACGGTAGAAAAATATAGAATCTTTTACCGTCATCCAATCATCAAATACTGGTTTATCAGACATAAAAGAAACAATTTCTTTCGTTTCTAATCCTACCTTTTTACCAGCGATTGTAATACTACCTTCAGAAGGATGCTGCAGACCAGCAATCATTTTCAATAACGTCGTTTTCCCGCTTCCGTTATCTCCAACAAGCCCAACAATTTTCCCTTCGGTAATCTCTATGTTTAATTCACGAATCACTGCTTTTAATCCGTATCTCTTCCATAAGTTTTCTATTTTTAATAGCTCTGTCATTCGCTCTCCTCCCTTTTCTCATGTAATGAAGAACGAAGGATTGTAAGAATTTCTTCTTCTGAAAAACCTAAATTGTCCATTCCATCTATAAAAGAATGAAGTAATTCTTTCGCCATCTCTTTTCGCAGCTCCATAATTTTCTCCCCTTCATTCGTTACATATCGTCCCATTCCCCTACGTGTTACAACAACCCCATCTCGTTCTAGCTCTTGAAATGTACGCTGGATCGTATTTGGATTTACTTGTAATTCACTCGCTAATTCACGTACAGAGGGAATTTTATCACCAGGCAATAAATGTCCTGTTACGATTTCTTTTTTTATGTATTCCATTACCTGAATGTAAATTGGTGTATTTGGAGAAAACTCTATTTTCATTTCTTCCCTCCTTTTGTATCGGTGTACTAGTTAAATAATACACCGATACAAAAGGATTGTAAATACCCATTTACTTACAAAAAAATTCTGTCCGTTAGCTGGATAGAATTTTTCAAACAGAAATCGTTATACGAAAATAATAGTGTTATGTAAACAAAACCATAAAGAAAAGCTGTCTTATTCATTGATAAGACAGCTTTTCTTTATGATCATATATTAAAAATTAAACACGAAGTCATCATCAGATAACTTTTCAACGTTCGTCGCTTTTACGTAACCATTTCCTTTTACAGAGAAGAAATCATGGTTTTTCGTATCTGTACGCAAACCATTTAAAACGATTGGGTTAATTTCTTCTTCTTCAAACTTCGGCTCAAGTCCTAAGTTCATAAGTCCTTTATTCGCATTGTAACGAACGAAACGATTTACATCCTCTACAAGGCCAATAGAAGTGTAAATTTCTTCTGTGTATGCCATTTCAATTTCATATAGTTCCATTAATAACTCTTGCGTTTCTTTTTGCACTTCTTGTTGATCTTCTGCAGAAAGTTCCGCGAAGATTTGTTGTGCTAAAATACCGACGAATACGCCGTGAATTGACTCATCCTTTACCTTCACATAGATTCGCTACTCCTATGCCGTTTATACAGCTTACAGTTTCCTGTAAGAAGAGACTATATCATCTACCTTCTCAGGTAGCCCTCCATTTCGATTTAAGGGATTCTCACCCACCGCTTGGCCCTACTCCTATTGCGGAATTTCACCGCCATTGGGATAGTCGTTGAACGTTCCTTTATCTACGTATCGCACCCACCACTGTTTATACAGCTTTCGGTGTCTAATACTTCCGTACATGTTATCGCTAGATAAAGGCTTCGCTGCTGATTGCCCTATCAGCTATTCTCCTTTCCATCCATTGATAGTTAGAGAATAACCTGAATGTATGTATTCATCAATAATATAACAGATAAATTTACAATAGGGGTTCCCAGCAATTAAAAGGGTTTTTCAATTGGTATCTCTACCAAAAGCCGCTATTAGTTAACGGATAATAAGGTTAATAATCTCACCACTTGCTGTTAGTTTTCCTTGACCAGCTAAGTAAAGTGGATAGAAGAATCCACTATAGAATAGGTAACTTTCTAAGAACACACTTGCTACCATTGCCATGTATAACTCTTTTTTCGTTACTTCAGGCTTTAATAAACGACGATAGTAACTTGTAATAATACCAGCCTTTTTCTCAAGTAACGGATGGTTGTCTACCCATTCGAAAATATCATCGATTTCTTCTTCAGTAGCTAACGTTGTGAAAATATGACTGTAACTCTTCGCATGTACTTCTTCCATAGCACCCATGAAAGCTAATACACTTTTTGCTTGTAAATTTTCAAGATGAACAAGTACAAGAGGCATTCCTTCGCCACCTTGTTTCGTATCTAAAAGTGTTAAACCACCTAATACACGCTTATAAGCAATTTGCTCTTCTTTCGATAATTGCACCCAAGTATTTTTGTCAGACGAAACCGCAATTTCTTCTTCTGTCCAAAACTGAGCGATGTTTTGCTTCCAAAACATTAAACTGAAATCGTCTTCTTTTTTATTCCAGTTAACAGCGCGCATTGAATCACCCCTATATCTATTATTGTTCTACTGAACGGTTAAATTTCCATCTAATAATGAAAAGCTAACCGTTTAGTAGAACAAACCAAGTATGAGCAGGGTTCATAACCCTGCTCATACTTTTGGGTTATTCATTTAGTATGGCAATATGCCATTAAACGGTACAAGCCACACACTCTTCCACGCTTAATTTACGTGTTCTCGTATAATACAGACTCTTTAAGCCTTTTTTATGTGCATAGATGTAGTAACGTGCTAATTCACGTGTTGAAATATCACTATTAACGTAAAGAATTGTACTAATACCTTGGTCAATATGTTCTTGAATTTCTGCGATTAAATCAATTAATTTAAACTGATTCATATCGTAAGAAGATTTATAGTACCAGAACGTATCTTTTGATAAATACGGCATTGGATAATATGTTGTCGCATTCGCATACGTTCTTGATTCGATTTGACTTACGATCGGCATTACGCTTGAAGTTGCATTTTGAACGTAACTGATTGATTGTGTCGGAGCGATAGCAAGACGATATGAGTTGTATAAACCATTCTTCTGCACTTGCTCTTTTAAACTTGTCCAATCTTCTTTTGTTGGAATATGAATTCCTTCAAATAATTGCTGAACTTTTTCAGTTACTGGGCTGTAATCTGTCGTTTCATACTTTTCAAAGTATGTGCCATTCGCATAATCAGATTTATCGAAGTCTTTAAATGTTTCGCCTTTTTCTTTAGCGATTTCCATACTTTTCTCAATAGAGTAGTAATTTAACATCATAAAGAATGTACGAGCGAACTCTTTCGCTTCTGCACTTTCATAAGCGATTTTATTTTTTGCTAAATATCCGTGTAAGTTCATTGCGCCAAGCCCTACTGAATGAAGCTCATCATTTGCTTTTTTCACAGTTGGTGCATTCGGAATGATCGTCATATCAGAAACAGCTGTTAAAGCTTCCATTCCCGCATGAACTGCTTCACGAATTTCTTTATTTTCCATTACATTTACGATATTTAACGATCCTAAGTTACAGTTAATATCACGACGGATAATGTCATCTGTACCGTAATCGTTAATTTCAGAAGTTTCTTGAAGCTGGAAGATTTCTGTCTCGAATGTTCAACCGAGTTCGCTACTCCTCAGTCCGTTGCTCATGCAACTGCTGTATGTCACCATACAGGACAGACTATATCATCACCTACAGCATTACCTGATTAGGTGCTCCGCTTTTCGAACGCCAATCGCTTGCGCTCTACTCCCATAAGGGATAGTCGTTAGGCTTTTACTTATCTTAATCTTTCAGAAAGTCTCTTATTACTTTATGTTGTCCCATAACTCTGCTATACAAAATAATAAGATACATTCTGAACTTTTATATTTTCATTCTAAGATAAGATTTAGCACGGTAGGTTACCTCAAATTTGAGGCTTTCCCCGTTTAACGGAGTTTTCGACTAGCATTTCTACTAGAAGGTGCTACATATTTAACACAAGTTCGACATCTTCACAGTTCCAATATCCTTCAATGGATGTTGGTTATTTGCATTTGATTTAAACATTAAGTACGGATAACCAGACTCAAGCTGGATCATAGCAATTTTAATAAGCATATCACGTGCACTAATATCTAGCGGCTTCTTCTTCACTTTCGGATTGCTCATTAATTCATCGTACATTTCATCGATATCAATGTCATCTAAATGCTTTCCGTATTCTTTATACACCGTATAAGGCGCGAAAACATGGAAAGGTTCGTTTTTCTCAGCAAGCTCAAAGAACTTACTTGGAACGATAATTCCGATTGATAGAGACTGAATACGGCTCTTCTCATCGGCATTTATTTTTTTTGTATCAAGGAATTCAATAATATCCCAATGGAAAATGTTTAAGTATACTGCGCCAGCACCTTTTCGTTGGCCAAGTTGATTCGCATATGAAAACGAATCTTCAAGTAATTTCATAACAGGTACTACACCACTTGCAGCGTTGTCGATACCTTTAATTTGCTCACCGCGTGCGCGTAGCTTAGATAAGTTTAAAGCTACTCCACCACCGATTTTTGATAATTGCATTGCAGTATTAATGTTAAAGCCGATTGAATTTAAGCTATCATCCATCTCTAACAAGAAACAAGACACCATTTCTCCTCTTCTGCTTCTTCCCGCATTTAAAAAGGTTGGTGTCGCTGGTTGGTAGTTTTGTTTGACAATCATGCTTGCGAATTGTTTTGCCTTCGCAACATCACCGCGTCCTAAGTATAATGACACAATTGCTACACGATCTTCATAGCTTTCTAAGTATTGTTTTTGATCATTTGTTTTTAACGCATAATCTTTGTAGAACTTAGATGCTGCCATATAAGATTGGAACTCGAAGTTTTCACCATAAGCGATGTTATATACCTCTTCTACTTCCTCCAAGTTATACTCGTCCAGAACGTTGTAATAGTAATCATGTTCTTTCATATACTCCATTCGCTCTGCCACGCTATTAAAATGAACGGTATTCTCTCTAGCTTCTTCCATAAAGACTTCTAATGCCTCTTTATCTTTATGAAGCTGATAAAAACCGTCCTGCATTTGCGTGATTTCATTATTCAGTTCAATGTGTCGCAATCTCCCGCACCCTTTCCTTAAAATATTCTACATCGTTATTTGTTCCTGATAACTCAAATTTTGATACAATAGGCACTTCATATTTAGCAGAAATTTTGTCAGCACTTGCACCGAACATGTCTCCCCAGTTACGATTGCCGCTTGCAGATACGCCTTTTAATTTTTCATTATTGCGCTCTAAAAATTCTAAAACACGTTCTGGTACATTGCCAAAACCTGTTGTATACGTAATTAAAATAAAGTCTTCATCTATTACTAGATCTTCACCAATTTGAACGGCCGGCATATTTAATTTGTGAATGAAACGCTTCACGTTTCCTGTCATAGAATCATATGCAACTAACATTTCCGACCCTCCCTTTTCAATCTATACTCTCTGTATGTTGTTTCTTGATTTCTCTATATATTGTATTACGTTTCAAAATAAGACACAAGATATATGTATAAATTCTTTCTTTTTTTAACTTTTACTTTTCGACAAGACCGTCGATTTTTTTCAATACAATGACTATGAAACAACATTCTAAAACTCATGTCAATAAAGTGCTTTTCAAAAAAGTTGTCAACGAATTTAACCTTATTTTTAAAAAAGTTACCAATATATTTTGTCATAAAACGGCAAATGCTGGAGGAATATATTTCTCCAGCATCACGCAAAAAAGAACAGACATGAAACGATAATCTGTTCTAAAAAACGATTACATTTATCAATTTTACTTTATTAAATATTATACATATACTTTCGATTCGCGTTACATACTAAAAGATAACTATTATAGAAAAAGATTATTATTATGGAAATGCAGCTTATTTATGAAAAGATTATGCAGAGTGCTCAATACGCAAAATATCTTTTACAAATATATGATGTGGATTTTCATCTTTATCAATCATTGTACATACAGGAGCTTCTTCATCAAAGTATACAATCATTCCTTCTATGTACTGATACGTATGTTGAACTTGTACAGTTATTTTAATTTCTACAGCCTCTTCATATGCTCTTTTTATTTTCTGAAGCATTTTTGTCGAACACTTTCTTTTCTCTGGATACATGACCATTCCCATAAATCGGTTGCCGGCTCTATCTTTCCACATATAATCCCAATGCGGTAATATGCCTTGTTTAAAATCGCCCATAAGTCTCCTCCCTATATTCTTCTAGTTACGAACGTGGCGTTTCTGAGTATGTATAAATGACCTGTCCGCCGCGCTGTGCGTTACCAATGAAATGTTTAAAGTCTTCTCGATTTACTAAAACTTCTCTGAACGTATAAAATACATCTTTCGTAACAACATACTCCTTTATTTCACCATTTTTCAGCTGATCCAAAATTGTATTTGCTAATTCTTTATCCATGTATTTCACCTCTATGCAATATTTTATTTTAACTTATATTCTATAGGTCAACAACTGTAAAATTATCCAGATGCTATACCTTCATTTCATTTTCATTATTTTTCAAAAGATATCTCTTAATTATATGTCCACTAAATATCATATACTAACATAGCTACTTCTCTATATCAAACATTTCGACATTCAATTATGCAAAGTTCCATACCACTATGCTACAATATATAAATAGAACTAGGAGGGATACTATGATTCGGAAAGCAAAAAAGACAGATGCGAAACTGGTAGCACCTTTATTGTATAACGCTCTGCACGAAATTGCTGAAAAAATCACAGGTAGCACAGTTGAGACAGAAGTATTACTAGGACTTGAAACATGGTTCTCAAAAGAGAAAAATCGACTGAGCTATGAAAACTGTTTTGTATATGAACAAGACGGGGATGCAGTTGGAGTTATTGTCGCTTATCACGGTAGTGAAGCAACAATGCTTGATGCACCAATCGTACATCACTTAAGAGAATTACATAAAGATGAATCGATTACGTTAGAAAAAGAAGCCGAGCTTGATGAATATTACATTGATACTTTATCCGTTTCAAGTGTATATGGCGGAAAAGGAATTGGTTCTAAATTAATTGAAGCTGCTGAAATACATGCAACTGAAAAGGAGTATGAAAAAATCGCATTACTTGTTAATTTAGAAAACAAACGTGCCTATTCACTATACGAAAAACTAGGTTATAAAAAAGATCAAATCGTTATGCTTGTAGGCGAACCTTATGCACATCTCGTAAAACCATTAAACATCAAAATTTCTATATCTTAAAAAAAGCACACGATTTATATAAATCGTGTGCTTTTATGTTAAATTCGTATTTAATACATTTCCATTCATCGCCTCATGAAACGTATATGTTGTACATCCCCATGGCTCTCTGTGCAAGATAGGAGAACCAGACCATCCCATCGCTCTCAGTTCGGCACCAATCATTCCATTCACATAATTATGACCTACAAGAGCAATACTTCCATGTACGAGAGCGTAACGGTGTAATACGTAAGCCGCCTGCTTTGCCCTTTCTCTTGCTTCCTTATAAGACTCAACATCTTTATGGTAACCAAGTATCCATACTGTTCGTCCGATAAACATCCATACGTTAGGTTTACACTTCAACCATTTTGGAGCATAAAAACTCGTCGGAATTTCAGCTTCCCTAAAAAGAGAATTTTGGATAAAAGATAAAGAATCCACTAATTCAGCTGCTGATTGTACAGCACACCGTTGATCACTTGATACAATCAATTTTGCTGCCTCAACCACTTCTCTTGTTTCCATTGGTATAGGTGCTTTTTCTGTTATAGTATGTAAGTCATATCCTTTCATCCATTCATGAAAGGATGTAACCGTCATTGGTTCTATAGTACGATTTAAGCGACCATGACGAATAAAAGAAATCTTCATTCTTTCCACTCTCCATTCATCACTTACGAACTCTATTATGTACTATTTTTACATATCATACCACGCAAAAAAAGAAAGTTATACACCTTTACATATCCCCGCCACTCTCATGTGTGACCCCAGCATGTATACCATCCATCCCATCAAAATATGTAGTCGTTTCATGATGACGAATCTTTTTTAAATGTATATAAGAAAATACAAATAAAATTAATGCTATAACACTCCCCACAAATTCAAACATCATTTTACCGCCTCTAATTTCTCCCACTTTAATAGGTTATTGTATTTCTTTATTATAACTCTATATAAAGATTTTTGCATTTCTCCTATTTCTTCTCAAAAAACATGGCTTTTCTACATATTTTCTTACAAAAAGTGAATATTTTTCGAATTTTTACTTTGAAAACATTTACAAAACAGGAAACATAGTTCAAAATAAAGGAAAATAAAAAATCCCAAATTATTCTTTTTTGGAAAAACTGTAACAAGGAGAGTTGCTTATGCAGATCGCAGAAACTGGAGATATCATTGAATTTAAAGGTGGAATGCAAGGCCGTGTTCAAAAAGTAAATCAAAACTCTGTTATTGTAGATATAACAATTATGGAGAATTTTAGAGAACTAGATATGGAACCTCTTACAGTTGTTAGTCATAAAAACTATACTGTCATTAATCAAAATGCATAATATAATAGAAAGAAAGGATCTGTATAACATACAGATCCTTTCTTTCTATTATATATTAACGATTATCAATTGTTTCTGGATATAAATCATGGTTCATCATGCGGTAGTCAGCCATTTGTTCATACTTTGTTCCTGGGCGACCGTAGTTACAGTAAGGATCAATTGAAATCCCTCCACGTGGTGTGAATTTACCCCATACCTCGATGTAACGTGGATCCATTAATTTAATTAAGTCATTCATAATAACGTTCATACAATCTTCGTGGAAGTCACCATGATTGCGGAAACTAAATAAATATAGTTTTAAAGATTTACTCTCTACCATTCTTTGTTCTGGAATGTAGCTAATATAAATTGTTGCAAAATCCGGTTGGCCTGTTTTCGGACATAAGCTTGTAAATTCAGGACAATTGAATTTTACAAAATAATCACGGTTTGGATGATTATTATCAAAAACCTCTAAAATTTCTGGGCTATATTCAAATAAATATTTTGTATTTTGATTTCCTAATAATGTTACATCTTTTAAATCTTCATCTAATCTTCCTGCCATTTTAAACATCCCTTCTCATTATACTCCGCGTTTATTTCCCCATACTAACGCATGAAGCTGCGGCAATACTTTTGCATTATTCATTTCTTTGCAGTTAACCGCTTTTTCAATAAGCCACTCATACTTATCTAATAGCTTTTTAATCAACATCGCATCATCCACAGTTTTTGTATCATCATTTCCTACTTGTAAGAAAAATGGTACCTCTGGATAACGTTCGTGCATCTTAACTGCATACTCAAAATCATAATCGTCAAATACTACTACCTTTAAGCTAATATCTTTTCCTGCTAGCTTCTGAATTACATCATCTAACTTCTGAAAATCAGTATTCATCGTCGAGCTTGGCGGCTTCGGAGAAATCGTTATTTCATCAATTTCAAGTAACCAATCTTGCCATTTGCTCCCTTGCGTTTCGATTGCCGTTCGCATTCCATTCTCTTTTAATATAGAAAGAAGAAACTCAATATTTTTCAACAATACCGGATTTCCACCTGAAATCGTAACATGAGAAAAATTTTCGCCGCCAATTTCTACAAGCTCATTCCAAACGTCTTCTGCTGTCATCTGTCTAATTTGATCTTTAGCCGATCCATCCCACGTAAAAGCAGAATCACACCAAGCGCAGCTATAATCACAGCCAGCTGTACGGATAAACATCGTCTTTTGTCCTACAACCATTCCTTCACCTTGAATAGTCGGACCAAATATTTCTAAGACAGGGATTTTACTCATCGAGCATCCACTCCCGTCTTACTTCTGCATAACTAGTCGGAGTCTCAAATAGACGAACAAATTCAACACGAGCTCCTTTATATTCATTCACACGATTATCTTTTGTTAACGCTTCTGCCATCTTTTCATAAATCCAAACGACCATATTTTCAGCAGTTGTATTCATCGCTGGTAACGTTTCGTTTAAATAACGATGATCTAAATAAATTTCTATTTCATTCTTCCAAATTTCTTTTATATCTCCAAAGTCAATTGCAAGACCGATTTCATTTACATATCCACTAATCCCAAATACAACTTTATATGTGTGACCATGTAAGTTTTTACATTTCCCTTCATAACAGTGTAAATGGTGTGCTGCATCAAATGTAAATTCCTTGCTGACCATTACTCGTTTATTATGATATTTGAGCTGTTTACGCTGAATATCCTTGTCCATTTTTTGCAAATTTTCTACGATGCGAAATCCAAAGAAATTATCCATTAGTTACTCGCTCCTTCGCGTTCTTGTAGGTACGTATCTAATCCTGCTTTACGAAGTTGACATGCTGGACATTCACCGCAACCATCACCAATGATTCCGTTATAACATGTTAATGTTTTTTCTCGAACAAACTCGAATGCTCCAAGTTCATCTGATAATTTCCATGTTTCCGCTTTATCAATCCACATAAGTGGTGTATGAATCACAAACGGATAATCCATGGATAAATTTAAAGTAACGTTTAACGATTTCACAAACACGTCACGGCAATCTGGATAACCACTAAAATCAGTTTCACATACACCCGTTACAATATGACGTGCTCCAACTTGTTTTGCTAATACAGCAGCAAATGATAAGAATAGTAAATTTCGTCCATCTACAAACGTCGATGGTAATTCCCCTTCTTCATGTGTAATCTCCATATCCGTTCTCGTTAACGCATTTGGAGCAAGTTGATTTAATAGACTCATATCTAGTACTGTATGTTTAATTCCTAGCTCTTTTGCAATTTCCGCTGCACAATCAATTTCTAACTTATGACGTTGATTGTAATTAAACGTTACAGCCTCTACTTCTGCAAACTGCTCCATTGCCCAAAATAAACATGTCGTACTATCTTGTCCTCCACTAAAAACAACAACTGCCTTTTCTTTTTTCATTTCACTCATTCTCCTTCTCTACTACGAATAAGAAGAAAGAACGTTCTTGAACTGTCACAATAAAAAAACAAAACAATACCTAAAGATATTGTTGTTTCCATAGTTTTTTATAGAGGGAGTTCGCGAACCTCTCCCGTGCATTGCACGGAATTCCTTCTTTCATTGACAAAGCTTATTGTAACATATTGTATACTACCAGAAAAAATTTCTGATTTTTCCGCTATTTCTCATTTCATTTCTTTCATTTTATAGTATGATTAATTTACTATAAGAAGAGAGGAGGCATCCCACTGAAATCCTTTATTATTTATCTCTTTCTAAATATATTATTCATCCTTGTTACAATGCTCGTATACCATTTATTTTGGAATCAAAAAGGGAAACGCTCTCCTAAATTAAATTCAGCTATATTTATTGTATTATGCTGCCTCGTTACTATACTATGTATCACTTTCGCAGCAAAAACAAATTATGGATTTCAATTTGATATGCGTCATATCGTATTAGTTGTCGGTACATTAACCGGAGGTCCTATTGCTGGTGGATCAATATTAGTTGTATTAAATATATATCGCTTCTTATTAGGAGGAATAGGTGTTTTCCCATCGCTTATCGGTTCTATCCTTCTATTTATTGTTCTACTATTTACATATAAATTTTTCAATCGAACTTCTAATCGTATAAAAATAATACTCGCTATTATATACAGTCTCACATACGGATTGAGTTGGATACCTTTCTTCCTTTCAAAGGTTACAAATAAGACTGATTATATACCACATATTATTGTGTATGAGTTATGTACGATACTTGGTACGATTCTTATTTTATATTTACTACACATATTACAAACTCAAGTTCGTCTCCAAAACGAACTTATGAATGCTGAAAAATTTCATTTAATTGGCGAAATGGCAGCGTCCATCTCTCATGAGATTCGCAATCCGTTAACTTCAACAAAAGGATTTTTACAACTTTTGCAGTCAGGTACATGCACTGAGCAAGAGCGAAAATTATATATTGACATAGCCATCAACGGAATCGAACAAGCAAATCACGTTCTTACAGATTATTTAACCTTTGCAAAACCAAGTATTGAAAAAGAACAAATATTACAGTTAGAAGAAGAACTACTGCATGCATTATCGTTAATTACACCGCTTGCTAATTTAACAAATGTGCGTACACATTATATAAAGCAAAGTACTTCTTTTTTTATCGCGGGAGAAAAACAAAAACTAAATCAATGTTTGTTAAATATTTTAAAAAACTGCATTGAGGCCATGCCAAAAGGCGGTGATCTTTATTTCACATTAGTTCCTGATCATAAACATATTCAATTATATATAAAAGATACAGGAGTTGGTATGGATCAAGAACAAGTAAAACGTCTTGGATCCCCTTTCTATTCAACAAAAGAAAAAGGTACTGGTCTTGGAATGATGGTCGTATTCAGTGTTGTGCAAGCTATGAACGGAAAAATTGATATTATAAGTGAAAAAGGTACAGGTACAACTTTCTTATTAACTTTTCCACTCATACAAAAAACGTGATGAAATACTCATCACGTTTTTTCTGTTCCTTCAACTAATTCAGCAAAAGCTTTCACTTTTCCATGTGGTTTTTGATTTTCTTTACGTGCTTTCCAAGCGCGCTCTTCTTCTTTCTTTTTATTGGACATACTTTTCAACTCCTTCTTTTCTTTCTCTCTGTAGTATTCCAAAATAAGAAGAAAAACTATGCACATATGAAAAAGAAGTGGTCTCCCACTTCTTCCTAATTATCGCTGTAAAATTGCGTGTTTCGCTTCTTTTAACTGCGTAAGATGTCTTTGTTCATGCAAATCAAGAAATTGAACCCACTGATATAAATTCAGATCATTAAAAACAGGATGCTTTAACCCATTTTCAAATAGGTCTTTTTCATCTATAACGCTATGAAGCGCATGTAATAATTCTTGTCGTGAATGTTCTAGTAATTGGATTCCTTGCTGTTTTTTCATTAGCGTTTCTGTTGGTTTCATTTGCTGAGGAGCTTCTCGTTTATGTGTGCGATCCAGCGTAAGTTGGAGGTCTTTAAATGGAGTCGTGTTTCTTTCATTTTTTTGTAAGGCATATACAAGGGCAGACGTGACAGATTGTTCAACTAAATGCAAGTGATGCAAAATTTGAATAATACTCCATTTATCACGACGTGGCTTTACATTCACTTCTGTATCATTTAACATTTCAATTTCTGACAATAGCGTGCTTCGGGTAGACTGTAATGAGTTCACTAAACTTTCTAAACTCACATCCATATTAGATTGAAGCATACTTCTTTCCCCCCTTTTGTTGGTGAAAAGAGGCGCTCCTTATTAGAAACACCTCTTTAGTATTCTGAATTTTCTTTTATTATCTCATCATTTTCTCATTATGTCGATGTTAAACATGTGAAAAAAAGCGCATGTTTTTTACAATTTTGTGTCGTCAATTGCTTGTAGCCATGCTTCAATTTCTGTAATAACACTTTTCACACAGCCTTCAGTAAATGGTGATGTTAAATTGGCAACTTCTACTAATTCCAAGAATGATTTACTTCCACCTTGTTGGCACAGATTCACATAATCTTCCCACGCCTCTTGTCTATTATCTCTTGCACGTTTCCAAAATTGCAGTGCACAAATTTGTGCTAACGTGTAGTCAATATAGTAGAACGGCGAGCTATAAATATGTCCTTGACGTTGCCAGAATCCACCGCGCTCTAAATAATCATTATCTTCATAATCACGATGCGGTAAATACTTTTTCTCTATATTACGCCATGCTGTCTTACGATCTTCTGGTGATGCTTCAGGGTTTTCATATACATAATGTTGATATTCATCAACAGATACACCATACGGTAAAAACAGAAGTGCTGAACTTAAGTGAGAGAAGTAATATTTATCTGCATCTTCTTCAAAGAATAACTTCATCCATGGCCATGTGAAGAATTCCATACTCATAGAGTGAATTTCACACGCTTCATATGTTGGCCAATTATATTCTGGAATTTCAAATTTACGACTTTCGTATACTTGGAAAGCATGGCCTGCTTCATGTGTTAATACGTCAATATCACCAGACGTTCCGTTAAAATTCGAGAAGATAAACGGCGCTTTATAATTCTCAATATATGTACAATATCCACCGCCAGCTTTTCCTTTTTTCGCAACTAAATCTAATAAATCATTATCTAACATGAAATTGAAAAATTCATCTGTTTCAGCCGATAACTCTTTATACATCGTTTTTCCATGATTAACAATCCAATCCGCATCTCCTTTTGGAGTTGGGTTACCTGTAGGGAATTCAAAGTTTTCGTCGTAATATGCTAACTTCTCTACACCGATACGTGCTTGTTGACGTTTTCTTAATTCCGTTGTAACGGGAACGATATAATCTAGCACTTGCTGACGATAATTTGCTACCATTTCCGCATTATAATCTGTACGGTACATTCTTGCATATCCAAGTTCAACAAAGTTTTTGAAACCTAAAGATTTGGCGATTTTCGTTCTCACTTTAACAAGCTCGTCATAAATACGATCTAACTCTTCTTCATTCTCAGCTAAAAATCCGTAATACGCCTCACTTGCTGCTTTACGTTCACTTCTCTCTTTCCCTTGCATAAATGGAATAAGCTGTGATAAAGTTCTTTCTTCTCCTGCAAAATCAATTTTTGCAGATGCTAATAATTGTGTATATTGTGAAGACAATTTATTCTCTAATTGTAAATCCTTCACGACTTCATCAGAATATGTTTTTAAATCACACTCCGCAAGAGCAAATAATTGCTTCCCATAATACGCTTCTAATTCTTCACGGAATGGAGAATGAATTAACGCATTATAATATTTTGTACCATATCCTTGTACAACTGGAGAGAATTCATCAAAGAAATCTTGCTCTTTCTTATAAAAAGCATCTGTTGTATCAACAGAATGACGAATGTAACAAAGATTCCCCATTGTACCAAAATCGTTACGAATTTCGTTAATTGAATGAATGACTTGTTTTTGTTCCTCTACAGTTTTTGCGTTATCAAACCTCTCTAAAGCAGCTGTAAACTTCTCTTTTAATTCTTCAATATTTGGCCTTTTATATTCATAGTCTTTAAATGACATGAACGAGCCTCCTCTCCATTAAATGCATCCTTTACTATAATTCAATACTTACTTCCAAATCTCCTCTTATTCTTCAACAAAATACGGCATATACTGCCATCATTACATGTAAACAAAAAAGCTTTGGATTTCTTTATCCAAAGCTCCTTTGGAACATATTATTACTTTTCATACTTTCCAATCTTTTTTAATAGATCCAGTAATTCGTCCTTTTCCTCTTTCGTTAACATTTCAAAAGACTGATGAATAACTTGCTCATGCCCTGGAAAAATAGAAGAAATAAAGTTCTCTCCAGATTCAGTTAATTGTGCATAAATAACACGTCGGTCATTCGGGCATGGAATTCTCTTTACTAGTCCCTTTTTCTCTAACTTATCTACAACATATGTAATGCTGCCACTAGCTATTAAAATACGCTCACCAATTTGCTGAAGTGGTTGACCGCCTTTATGATATAGCAGTTCTAATACAGCAAACTCAGTTGGATTTAAACCGTTACTTTGTATAGACTTATTTGTCGTATCCATAACAGAACGATGTACACGAGATAATGCAATAAATACTTTTAAAGATTGAGAAATATCTTCTCGTTCATTATTTGATGTCATACAACTTTCAACCCTTCATTTAAATTCTCAGTAATAAAAAGAACAAAATAGTACTTCATATAAATTCCGAATGAGTATTCACTCATTCATTATCTCTCCCCCAAATATATTATGAATGATTCTTGAATAAAAACATGACAATTTTAACATAGTTTATATATAATGATAATAAAAAAGAAGGAGTACCAAATTTGAAATTCAAATTCCACAGCATAGTTTTATATATATTGCTTGTTATCCTACCAACAACAGGGATTGGTGCTACATTTTATTCATATCATTCGTATAAAATGAAACAAGAAAATAAACAAGTTGCCCATACGGTTCTCTTTTTATATAGAGACTATTTAGATCACCACCTTGGCGAAGCAATTTCTGCCCTAGAAATGCTCACAAAGGTCGTAGGAACCGAGACTGGAAATATTAATGGGATGAAAGAAATTGTACATGATACAGATGGAAACGATGCACGTTTTTCTGGTCTATATTACGCTACACCAGAAGGTATCATTACAATCGCATCGGAAGGTGACCGACCACCTGTTGATGTCTCAGATCGTAAATATATTCAAAACGCATTACAAACTAAGAAAACAACTGTATCATCCGTCATTACAGATCGTGTTCTTGGCCATCAAGCTATTATGATTGCTTCCCCCATTTTTAATAAACAGAAGGAGCTCTCAGGCTTATTGTTAGCAAGTTTACGCTTTGACTACATTTCATCATCTTTAAATGCCATTAAGCCACAATACCATTTTGAAGTAACTGATAAGTATGATGTAGTTTTTCTAACCGATGATAATAACGAAACAAGTGATGCACATTCTAATATGCTTACTACTCCACTCCAAAGATTAGATTGGAAGGTCTCTGTTTCTCCGTTACCTATTCATCAAAAAACTTTAAATCAGTGGGTTGCCGTAGAATGTATAGCTACTTTATTTTTAATGTCAATTTTATTTTTACTCGCTCAATATATGTTGTTAAAACGACAAACAAAACTAGAAAGACAACAAAATGAACTACAAAAAATTGAATTAGTTGGAACTTTTGCAGCTAGTACCGCCCACGAAATCCGTAATCCACTTACCGGAATTAAAGGGCTCGTCGCTCTATTAAAAGAGAAATATAAAGATGAACAAGATCAGTTCTATTTTTCCATCATCGAACAAGAAATAGAACGAATTAATGAAATTGTAAGTGAATTTCTTATTCTGGGAAAGCCAACTGCAATCATTGAACAAACATATGATGTGAGAACCATTCTAAATGAGGTAGCATTAATTATTCAATCTGAGGCGAATCTACATAATATTGTATTCCATTTACATTTGCCAGACCGTCCTGTTCATATCCGATGCTCGAAAGACCATATGAAACAAGTGGTTTTAAACATTACAAAAAATGCAATTGAAGCTATGACTTTTGGCGATACACTAACTATTTTCGTAACAAACAATGAAACACACGCACAATTGCAAATTACAGATACTGGAAAAGGGATTCCAAAACATATTCAAAAACACCTCTTTCATCCGTTCTTTACTAATAAAGATACTGGAACAGGTCTTGGACTTGTCATATGTAAACGAATTATAGAGATGTACAACGGGCATATTTTTATTAACAGTATAGAAAACGAAGGAACGACAGTTCATATCGAAATTCCGTTACACATAGTATAATTATCCTTATCCCTAAAGGGTAATTATACTTATTTCATAAAACCAGCCACAAGCATTCGCCAAAAATTACTTGATTTTCCTTCATACCCAATTTGAAAAATAGGTACCTTTATAATTGATAACCATTTTGGTGTTTGTTTTTCTTTATAACACTGGTACTGTAAAATAAGCTTGTCCAATTCTTGACTAACTTGAATCGTCTCCGTACTATTTAACCCACTCGTTAAACCTAATTGAATCATCTCTTCACGTTTCATATGAATATCACGTGAAAGCTTTTCTAATGTGTACTTCCTTTTTACAGTAAACATTCATATCCCCCTTATTATACTTCCATGCTCTCTACTTCACTTCTCCATTGAACTTTTAACTGCTTATCATATTTGAATTTGAAGAATCAGAAAATTAAACATTTTCTCCCTGTAATTTACAAATCTTTACCCTCACTTTGAGAATTATTACAAATTATTCTATCTTTGTAAATACATTCGCAATAATAGACAATTTTTTTATCTCCTTTTTTTACAAACACCAATTAAATAGCGGATTCCCTATTTTCCATATACTTTTCTTCGACATTTTTTGTTTAATTTATATAAAAACGCAAACCATAATGGTGATTGATAATATAGAAAGGAAATAGTTATATGCACAAATATACGATTGCATTGCTTATTTTGACTATGTTTTTACCATCCTTCTTGTTTCCTGTTGAAGCCAAGGCCCATACAAATAAAGTAGCTATTGTCATTGATGACTTCGGCAATAATATGAAAGGAACTGATAAAATGTTATCACTTCCTATTCCACTAACTGTTGCTGTTATGCCTTTTCTTCCTTCTACAAAGGAAGATGCGATAGCGGCTCATAAGAAAGGACACGAAGTTATTATACATATGCCAATGGAACCGATTAAAGGTAAAAAAGAATGGCTTGGACCAAAAGCAATTACAACTGATTTAAGCGACGAAGAAATAAATAATCGACTCGAACAAGCGATTCAAGAAGTACCACATGCAATTGGGATGAATAATCATATGGGATCAAAGGTGACTGCAGACGAAAGAATTGTACGACTTATACTCGCAGCTTGTAAAAAACACGGTTTATTTTATTTAGATAGCAAAACAAATCCTAAGAGCGTCGTCCCAAAAATCGGGAAAGAATTAGGAGTACCTATTATTGAAAATCAATTATTTTTTGATGACGTGTACACAGCGGCACATATTTCAAAACAAGCCCAATTACTCATTAAAAAACTTCAAGAAAAACCGATTATGGTAGCTATCGGACATGTTGGGCCTCCAGGTGAAATTACATCACGTGTTATAGAAACCTCTATTCCTAAAATTCGTGAACATGCAGATTTTATTTTTTTATCCGATTTAGCATTATCTCCGCCTCCTGTTTCAAAATAAGATTCATGACTCAAACTAAAAAAGAGAGCAATCTGCATATAGCAAATTGCTCCCTTTCCTTTTCATCTTAAATATAATCTACATGACTCACCCTGAATCCTTTTTTCTCTATTTTTTCGATTAATTGCTTTAATCTTTTTTCATTTAACTCATCTGTTATATTGACAATAACGCGGCGAATATATTGATCGCCGTTATCTAGCGTAAATAGTCCACCGATATGAAATGCTTTCAACAATGTCCCAAGTTCTTTAATCGTTCCCTTACAATCTTGTGTTGCAATTGTTAATATATAACCACCCGTCCGCATACCAAATGAATCCTCAATAACATCAAATATATTGGAATGAGTTAAGATGCCAACAAATTCATTATAATCATTTAATACAGCTAAAAACGGCAAACGACGAATAACATAAAATGCTCTGAAAAAAGAGTCCTTTTCAAAAATAAATGCAGTGGAATCTTCCAACATATGTTCCGTACTTAATTCCTCTAATCCACCATTACACTTCTTTTCTAAAAGATCCACTTTATAAATAATCCCCATGAATTTCTTTTCATCTTCTGCTAATACAGGGATTGCTCGAAATCCCGTTTCATTCATAATTTGCAGAGCCTTCTTACCTGAATCGTTCATTTTGCAAAATGTTACTTGCTGTTTTGGCAGAAAATGATATTTAACTCGCAAAATATGTTCCTCCTTACATGTCAACATGTAATCTATATATAATAAGGAGACCTATATTTTATGAGTAAAATTATTTTTAAAACGCTTTCATTTACTTATTGACTTGTAACGACATCACAAACATTTCATATAACAGAGCTCTTTGCACCTTTTATCATTAACAATTTTACATGGTAGTTCATTAAATATTCTATACCCTCCAACCATTTTTTCGCGTATTCTGGAGTTTTTCCCCACACAATCATGCCATAATTATGAACGAGAACTACTCCTCCACCTTCAATAAAATTCGGCACATTATTCTCTAATAAATCTGCGAATTTTTTCTCATCTTCTACAATGGGAATTGTCATTTCTGTTATACCTTCTTTTCCAAAAACACGTTCCACGCTACGTTTATCGAATGTTACTTCCCCTTTTTCTCCATACAACTCTGATATTAAATGACTATCTACAGTCTGTACTTGTAAAATACATTCTGCACTACTTTTTTTATAAATATCTGCATGCATAAATGATTCCGCAGCTGGTTTTTCTTCATTTTCAAATACTGGTTCACACATACAGTTTACAACAATAAAATCTTCTTCTGAAAATAACCCTTTATCTCTTCCTTCAACATTTACTAAAAAAGTTAACGGCTCTTTTGACGTACAAAGTGATAAGCTAATTTTTGTACCATAAAACCAATCACGAAGTGCTAGTTCAGATTTCACATCTTTTAATTCATTCCATTTCTTTAGAAAAAATAACATTTCGTCACCCCCGGCGTAATATTTATATAATGTTCGAATCCTTTCTATGTAAAAGGAGTATTTTTTGATTATTCTAAAAATTTAATTGAATTATCACATGAGAACGCCTTTTTGTCAATATAGTTTCACGTCTCTCCTTTAAAAAGGGCTATTCATATGTCTATACTCCTGTATATTGACTATTTCATTTTATACATAAAAAATACGTTATTCTTTTTCAATCAAAGAATAACGTATTTTCTCATCTTTTATTTCATTATTGCGTTATATAAGAACTGTGCATATTGTTCACGTGTTACAAAATCATCACCTAAAAAGTTTCCTTTTCCATCACCTTTTGATATGTTATTGTCCGCTAACGCTTTCACATATTCTTCTGCCCAATGACCAGTTGGTACATCATTAAAGTTCACTTTATTATTTTCATCTTCTTTTAGCTGAAATACTTTATATAATACTACAGACATTTCGTATCGAGTTAATACTCCATCTGGACGAAACTCCCCAGTACCATCTCCTTGCATAATTCCAGCTTGCGCAACTGTAGCAATATCTTGCTCAAACATATGTC
Organism: Bacillus sp. FDAARGOS_527; assembly: GCF_003812125.1. NCBI lineage: Bacteria > Bacillati > Bacillota > Bacilli > Caryophanales > Bacillaceae > Bacillus > Bacillus sp. FDAARGOS_527. The sequence continues at coordinate 618,950 of NZ_CP033795.1, read as the reverse complement.
CCTTCGTATCTGTAAATCTCTCTTTCTGCTCTACTTTATTTTCTAATTTCAAATACCTTTGTACTAAAGACGCAACTTGTCCACGAGTAATACGATCCCCAAATCCAAATTGTCCATTTCCATATCCCTTAAAAATATTTTCTTTCGCTAAATAATGAATTGCTTCCTCTGACCAATGTCCTTTTGGTACATCTTTAAATTCTACTACTCCTACTTTTTCATCTTCTTTAGAATTATTGTCTTCTTTAGAAGTGTTATCTTCTTTACTTTCTACCACATTTTGAATCACAGATCCTGTGAAGAAGATTCCTGTATCCGCAAATGGATCTTTTACACCAAATTCATATACTTTCTCACCCGGTGTACTCCACTTAACTGCATCATTACTATACGTACCACCTTCGCTCTTTAAACGAATTTTTGTAGAGATTTTACCATCTTTCTCGTATATAGGTACTTTTACTTCTTTATTTACTTCTGTTTCCTCTAAAAATACTTTTTGATTTTGAACATTGATATAGGCTGTTTTACTTAGTTCTATAACTGGTCGAACATCACGAATTTCATTTGCAACAAAACTTAAGAATACTAACTTTTTCAAATTGCTAGCTGGTGTTAAGTCTGAAATATAATTCGCTTCTAAATCAAGCTTTTGTAAGTTTACTAGACTTGATAATGGAGTAATATCCTTTAACTCATTGTTAGGTAAGTGTAATTGTTTTAACTGTGTCATCTTACTTAGAGGAGTAACATCTTTTATTTCATTTTTCCCGATCCACAATTCTTCTAATTGCTTCATTTGCTCAATACCGGATAAATCTTTTACTTTATTACGTGTTAATACTAAGTCTTTTAAAGGTAATGAATATAACGGTTTAATATCTTCAATTTGATTACCTGCTAAAGTTAAATATGTTACATTTTTCAACGCGCTTAATGGCGCAACATTCGTAATTTTATTATTTGCTAAATTCAAGTAATCTAGTTGTTCCATTTTCGCTAACGCTGTTACATCTTCTATTTGGTTACCTGATAAATATAAACTTTTTACATTTTTCATCTCAATTAGTGGTGCAACGTTCGTAATTTTATTATTACTTAAATCAAGAGAATCTAAATTATCCATCTTAACAAGTGGTGTTACATCTGAAAATTCATTACCACGTAAAGCTAAATGTTTCAATTGTTTTAAGCTCGTAAAGAATGATGGATCTTTTATCTTCGCATTCGCAACTGTTAAAGATTTTAAATTTGGCATATATTTTAATGCACTATAATCCAGTATCTCATTCGTATTTAAAAACAAGTCCTTTACTTGTAATAACTCTTCTTTCGTGATTGGTGTATTTAAATCTTTTCTATTAAATACCTTTTTATTAACAAGCTCTCTTAATTTATTATCTGTTATCATATTTTGATTATCAACTGGATGATCCGTCTCCATATTGCCTGAATTAGAGTTATCATCTCGTTTCTCTGTTTCTTTGTCACCTACAGTTGGATCTTTAATTTCAAATTGAACTTGATATTTGTGATCATATCCAATAGCCGGAATAAGTATATGCATTTGCATATTGTGCTTCTTCTCAAACTCGCCAATTTCAAATTGAACTACTTTCGTTCCATTCTTCCTCTTATCTTCTGACAAAACTTTCACATCATGAAATACGCCAGGTTGGTTTTTATCCTCTATTCTAAGGTATTGAAAATAATCGCTATCTTGCATTGTTACAGTTACAATTTTTTTCCCATCCGCAATCGTTACTTTAGGATCTTTTATATATTGAGAAACCATAGATGGCTCGTCTTTTTGATCCTTATATATTTTAATCTCAGTATCGTATGTACGTTCACTAGCTGCCGCTACCGATTGGTTTGCTTCAATTTTTATTGCTGCTAACGCTGGAGTAGAGTATGCAGCAAATGGAATTGCTAATGTTGTCGCTACTACTAGCGCCTTCATATAATTTTTTTTCAAAATAATATCCCCTATCATATATAATCTTTATAATTGATAAACATTATCAATTACTCATAAATAAATGATAATGAATATCATTATCGATGTCAACGAGAATATTACATTAAATTTATATTTTTAAAGGCAAAAAATATAAAAGCCCTTTATTCAAAGAGCTTTTTTACCTATCGTATGAAGAATTTCATTTTTCTCCTTCTCATTGATGACACCAATTTTTTGCAAAATATTTGCATACAATACAAGTTTATTATATATCCGTTCTGACATACTTCCCCTTCTTTCCTTCGACCAACTTTTTTTGTATTGGTAAATTATATGAAAGAGATGGGAAAATGTGTCCACTTTTTTTGCATAAATACAAATCTTTTATCCCGCTATTTGCAGGCAGTAAAACTCCCACCTCACAATCAGGTGGGAGTTCTACGTATTTAACAAATTGTCCATTGAATATTATGCCTTTTAACTTCCTCTTCAAAACTATAGGGCATTTTCTTATCACAAATTACATGTTGAATGCGCGAAAACGCTGCTATTCGGTAATTTCCTTTTACGCCTACCTTTGTGTGATCACATAAAATATATGTTTTCTCTGCTAATTTCATCATCGCTTCTGACAGTTTCGCCTTTTCTAATTCAAAACTAGAAACTCCAAAACCAGGTAATAATCCATCAATCGAAACAAATGCTTTATGAAAATGAAATTGCTGGATAACTTGCTGCGAAATAGATCCTGATACGCGTGAATGTTTTGGAGATACTTTTCCACCAATAAATAAAACTTCACCGTGAAACATCTTTTTATTAATAGAAGAAATTAATTGTGTCGCTACTGGAAATGAACTTGTTACAATCGTTAAATTTTTACGATGTACAAGATATGGTACCATTTGAAGTGGTGTACTTCCGTCATCAATCGCAATAACATCTCCATCTTCTACAAATGTTGCTGCTTTATACCCAATTCGCTTCTTCTCTTCTATATGTAGCATCTCTCGTTCTAACATTGGTGCCTCTATTCCAGCTCCCGGAAGTTGGACGGCTCCACCATACACTTTCTTCAACTTCTTTTCACGATCCAATTCTTCTAAATAACGACGAATCGTCTCTGTTGATACAGCAAACTCTCTCGCTAATTCTGAAACTTTTACCTTCCCTTTAAACTCTACCTTCTCAAGAATGGTTCGCTTTCTTTCTTCACCTACTACAGACATAACCTCACCCCATTGATTTCTACCTCATACACTGCCTTACTTATACAAAGTTATAACTTTCCTTTTCAACGAAAACTTCCTCGTGAATATGAATACCACGCTTTTTTAGTTCATCAAAAATAATTTGTGGTTTGACAAAAGCTTCCTCGGGTGTCACAACACCAACTTTATTTACATTCCCATTTGCGATTAGCTCTGTAGCAATCCCAAATGGAATACCGACGTTTCTCGTATAAGCTCTTAATTTTTCCCATCCTACAACAGATCCATCAGATAACGGGTGTGTATGATATAATACACGTCTTTGTTTCTCATTATTTTTCATACCTATTACTTCTACATGAAGTGCATAACCGTAAATCTCTGTTTCTTGTCCTTCTTTCGATTGCAATAAATACTTCGCAATACAATCCATTATGCCGATTTCTTTTCCATTTATTTCAACTGGATCATTACGCAATATACCGTAATCATACAATGCACGTACGAGCTGCATATTTTGCTTTGGCCAAGTTCCTCTCGTCTCTATTAGTTTAACGCCTTTATTTTCTAATGCTTTTGCTAACGTAATCGTTTCAGAATGCGGTATGATATACTGCGTTGTCTTACCATAAGGCGCCGGTAATTCAATTTCTCTTGGACGCGCAAACGGAGGCACTTGCTTAAACTCACCATCTTCATACACTGTACGCGATGGCAAATGTGGATCATATTCATATGTCGTTGTTTCTGTAATGGATGCAGAAAAAGCAATGGGACGATACGAACCATGACTTACACGAACTGACTCTACAGTATGTAACTGATTTGCTGCATGCATCGCCATCATTTGCGTTACACCTGGCGTCATACCAAACCCAGGTAAACATGTTTTTCCGTTTTGAACAAATATAGAATGCGAATCATTTTCTTCACCAAATCCATTTAAATTCACACCGTGACAACCTGCTTCTGCAATACATCGAGTAGATAATCCATTTAACTTAATTGTTGTACCATCCATTACAATGTCATAGCCCTTCATTTTTGCAACCGTATCCTCATGATTCGTTACATCTACTTTCACAAAATCAACGCGAGGATCGTTGAGCCATTCTATTACTTTAAGCCCCTCTTCTTCGTTAAAATCTGCTACTGTAATCGTCTCAAAAGATGAAAATTGCACTAAATCTAAAATTGCTTCACGACAAATTTTACCTGCTCCACCTAAGCAAAATACTTTCAACCTATAACAACTCCTTTAGCGATACTATCAACTAAGCGATGAATATCTGCCTCATGTACATCACCGATATTTCCAATGCGGAATGTATCTACTTTTGAAATTTTACCTGGATATATAACAAATCCATCCCGCTTTAATTCATTGTATAATTGCTCAAAATCAAACCATTCTTCTGGATAAATGAAAGATGTAATAATAGGCGATTGATATTTTTCATCTACTAGTGGCTTAAATCCGATTTCTCTCATTCGATTCACTAATAGTTTTTGATTGTTATCATATCGATTGTAACGTGCTTTTACTCCGCCCTCTTTTTCTAATTCAAGTAGTGCTTGATAAAAAGCGTGTACAACATGTGTAGGTGATGTAAAACGCCATTTCCCATTTTGATTTTCCATTGTTTCCCATTGATCGTATAAATCTAAAGATAATGAACGTGCCTGCCCTTTACATTTCAACAATTCATCGCGCTTTGCAATAACAAATCCGAACCCTGGAACCCCTTGAATACATTTATTCGCACTACTAATTAGAAAGTCAATTTGCAACTCAGCGATATCTATTTCAATACCACCAAAACTACTCATTGCATCAACTAGTGTTACTTTTCCGTATTGCTTCCCTAATTTACATACATCTACAATTGGATTGATAATACCTGTTGTTGTTTCACAATGAACAACTGCAATATGTGTAATCTCTTTATCTTGTTGTAATATCTTTTCTACTTCTACAATATTAGTAGGCTCCCACTCTTCTGTTTGACTGACCACCACATCTATATGTAACATCTCTGCCATTTGTACAATTCTCTTACCATACGCACCATTTGTACAAACAAGCATCTTTCCGTTTTTTGGAATGACAGAACCGATTACTGCTTCAACTGAAAAAGTACCGCTTCCTTGCATTAATACTGTTATATATCTCTCTTCTTCCTTCGTTGCTAACGATACAAGTTTAGCTCTTACCTGTTGCACCATCATGTTATATTCAACATCCCACGTACACCAATCGTATAGCATAACTTCTTTTACTGTTTTTGTTGTCGTTAATGGTCCTGGCGTTAATAATAAGTAGTGATTTTCAGTCATGATCCTATTCCCCTTTTATGAAATAATAAATTCTTGTTTCTCAATCTGTTCAATTACGTTTTCGAGTCCCTGCATCGTTTCAATTGTAAAATGAGCCCCGTTTTCAACGAAACGCTTTCGAACTACTTCCATTTTTTCACGAAGTTCTACCGGATCCATAGTTTCAGCTGCCCACTCGCTTAAGCCGAGCTCACTACTACCGAGAATTACACCCACAGTCCACATACCAGCATTTCTGCCCTCTTTCATATCTGACACTGTGTCCCCGACTTTTATCATATGATTCATCGGATACACACCAAGTTCCATCGCATTTTTATAACACATCCAAGGGTACGGACGGCCTGCTGAAACATCATCTGGCGTCACAAGAACATCAGGTTTATATCCTTGTATTTCTGCTTCTTTTGCAACGATGTCCATCATTTCTCTCGTATAACCAGTTGTTGAGCCAATTTTAAGGCCTCTTTTACGTAATGAAGCAACCACTTCTTTCACCCCATCAATTGGCGTGGCATAGTGTGGCAAAATAGTAAAGAGTATTTCTTCAAACTCTTCATACATCTCGTGAATGTCTGCTTCTGTTGGTAAATGTCCGAAAACACGCTCCCACTCATTCGCAATACGAGGCATTTCTGTTAGTGCCCTTACATGATCGATCTTTAATAATCCCATCGGTTTACGGGCTTCTTCATCTGTAATTTTAACACCACGTTTACGAAAAATTTTTATGAATACTTCCAGTGGTGCAAAACATCCGTAATCAACTGTCGTACCTGCCCAATCAAAAATAACTGCTTCTATTTTCATTCAATCCATCACCCTTCTCACTTATCTTTTTTGCCATTGTGAAGTTCGGTTACGAAGTGCTTTCGTTCCCCATTCATATACAACTCTTACTACAATATTTGTAACAACAATAAGTACACTCATTGCAGCTGCTGGCGCTACATTTCCTGCATCATCCATATTTACGATTGATACGGCAGCTAGTTTAAAATCAGCTGCGTATAAGAATACAACCGCTGACACAGTTACCATCGAATTGACGAAATAGTACATGACCATTTCTAAAATTGCTGGTAAACACATCGGTACTGTTACTCTAAAGAATGTTTTATAAAACGGAATGCCCATCGACTGCGAAACAAGCTCAAACTCTCGGTCTAATTTCTTTAAAGCAGTCGTTGCGGTAACGAATGTTACAGAATAAAAATGAATGATGTTTACTAGTACTAGCACAGCAATTGTTCCGTATAAAGAATGAAACGGATTCGTTACTGAAAGTCCAAGTATTTGAATCGTTGGTTGACTAAAGAAAAAGACGTATCCCAATCCAAGTACTAAACCTGGGATTGCTAAAGGGACAATCGAGAAAAAGTAGCCTGTTTTTCGGAAAAACTTTAGCTGATCTATTTTCTCAATCGCATATGCGAACATAAATGTTAAAATTGCCCCAATAACTGCTGTAACTGCTGAGACAATCACACTATTTTTAAATGCTTCAAGTCCATCTCCTGTTAAACTCGAAAAATTAAAATGCTCAAATGTAAAACTCATATTATATGGCCATACTTTCACACTTGCCGCAATACCAACTGCCACAAATAAAAGAATAATCATAAGTGTAATCACACTACAATATATGAATGAGACTACATCTCTTTTCTTATTAGCCGTTATTCTATATGGCACTGCTTTTGAAGATAAGAAATTCGCCTGCTTTCTTTGCGTAATACGATCAACTGCAAATGCAAATATAGCCGGGATTAATAAAATCATTCCGACAGTTGCACCCATCGGCATATTTTGTTGTCCAATTACTTGTTTGTATACATCAGTAGCAAGTACATTATATTGCCCACCAACAATTTTTGGTGCGCCAAAATCAGTGAAACTAAGTGTAAACACAACGAACATCGCACTAATTAATCCGTACTTTACACTAGGTAAAGTAACAGTGAGAAATTGCTTTGTTTTACTCGCTCCCAACATATTAGAAGCTTCATATAAACGATAATCAGAGCCTTGGAAAGCAATTAATAATATAAGAAAGGCTTGCGGAAATGTATACATGACTTCAGCCATTACAATTCCTACTGGTCCATATAAAGGGATTTATATACCTTCAAACAAGCCAAACATCCCTTTCGTTACTAATCCTTGATTACCAAATAAATATGTCAGTGCAATACCGTGCATCATCGTTGGTGCGAATAGCGGTAACAACGCGACATATTGAAATACACGCTTCCCAAACACATTCGTGCGAGCAATCGCATAGGCGTAAGCAAAAGCAAGTGTTACTGCAATAATTGTTGTCGCGCCCGAAACCCATACCGTATTTTGTAATGATTGAACTAATGTCGGTGTTGTGAAATATTTACTGAAATTCGCAACACCAATGAAAGCTCCATCTTTATCATAAAAAGCTTGTGTAAACAATTGTAATAGCGGCAATACTAGCATAATCAAAAAAGCAAGAATCATACCAATAATTAATAGTCTTTGTATCCACTCTTCTTTACCGATACGTCTCTTAATCTTTTTTTTCGTACTTTCTACCTTTAAGTCTTCTAACATCTCCATCTATACAACAACCTTCTTTCCATATGACAACATATGATTTTCTGAGAAAGAGATTTGAATCGGATTTCCTTTCCTAATAGCTGTTTTTTCTACTTCTGATGCCAATATATCTACAACGATTTTCTCATTATATAGATGCGTTTTTTCATCTATAACTCGCACTTCTGTCCGGTATACAGATCCACGAAATTCCATACTTTCCACAACCGTTTTAATACCATCATTTTGTACAATCGTTACATGTTCAGGACGAATTGCATGTTCTTCGTTATTTTTCGAAAAGAAATTAATAGAACCAATAAAATCTGCCACAAACGGATTGGCTGGTCTTTGGTAAATCTCCTCTGGTGTGCCAATCTGCATAATTTCCGCATGATTCATTACAACAATTTTATCAGCCATCGTTAATGCCTCTTCTTGATCATGCGTGACCATAATAGTTGTCACTCCTACTTTTTCTTGCAAATCACGCATTTCTCTACGTAACTTTTCACGTACTTTTGCATCTAAAGCAGATAACGGCTCATCGAGTAACAAAATATCCGGAGACAGAGCGAGTGCACGTGCAAGTGCTACTCGCTGCTGTTGTCCACCAGACATTTGAGCAGGATATTTATCTTTTACATTCAGTAAATCAACTAGTTCTAACGCCGATAGCGCCTTCTCTTTTACTTCTGCTTTTCCATACTTTTTTGTCTTTAAGCCGTATTCAATGTTTTCAAGTGCTGTTAAATTCGGAAATAACGCATAGGATTGAAACACCATTCCGAAATTCCTCTTTCCAGGAGGTAATGCTGTAATATCTTTTCCATTCACAGCTATACTACCTGTTGTCGCCTCTTCTAGCCCTGCTAAAATTCGAAGCAATGTTGTTTTCCCACAACCACTTGGGCCTAATAAACATACAAACTCATTTTTTTTCACAGTAAAAGAAATATCTTTTAACGCTGTAAATGCATCAAACTGTTTTTGAATGTGTTGAATTGATAAATATTCGCTCATTTTTTCTCTCTCCCACTCACTTACTTTTTCGGTTCTGCTTTTTGGCCAAACTCTTTTTCCCATTTTTCTAAAATTTTGTCACGATTTTCTGCTGCCCACTTAAAGTCGTTCTTTTTGTATAACTTTTCCGTCACATCTTTAGGGAATCCGTCTGGAAGTTTATAATCATTTTTAATTGTCGCAAATCCATTTTTCTCGAAGTATAACTTCATTACATCATCAGTAATTGCCCAATCTAAAAATGCTTGCGCTAATTTTTCATTTTTTTCATTATCTTTTTTAATAAGTGCGTTCGCTTCTACTTCCCAACCTAATCCTTCTTTTGGCAATACAACTTCAACTGGTGCACCTTTTTGTTTCTCTTTCAAAGCACTATAAACCATCGATACACCAACTGGATATTCACCCGCCCCCGCTAATTTCGCTGGTTTTGAACCTGAATGAGTATAAGTTGCCATATTATCATGAAGTTTCTTCATGTAATCCCAGCCTTTATCTTCACCCATAATTTGTAACCATGCAGAAACTGTTAAAAATCCTGTTCCAGAAGATGCTGGATGTGGCATAACAAGCGTTCCTTTATACTCTGGTTTCGTTAAGTCTTCGTATGATTCTGGCATCGGTAAATTTTTCTTCTTTAATTCTTCTTTATTTATAGCAATCCCCGTCATAAATGCAGTATTTCCTACCCATTTTTCTGGTTGTTTATCATCTTTAAATTGCGGTAAAACGCGATCCGCTCCTTTTGGAGAGTATCCTTTTAACATATCTTTTTTATCTAAAGCTAATAGACTTGAAGCTGCAGTTCCCCATACAACATCTGCTTGTGTATTTTTCCCTTCAGCTAGCAATTTTGCTGTAATAACTCCAGTTGAATCACGAACAATATTCAGCTTCACATCTGGATATTTCTTTTTAAAAGAATCAAGATAAATTGGTACAAGTTCTTCTTCAATTGCTGTGTAAACAGTTAATGATCCAGATAATTTATCATCTTTTACTTTTGCCCCAGCACTTTCTTCTTTCTTTGCACCACACCCCATTAATAACGAAAATACCATTCCAGTTGCTACAGCTTTAAAGATTGTTTTTTTCACTGTCTCTCTCTCCTTTTACAAATCTTATGTACAACTCAAATATAAACAACTAGTGTAAAAGCAGTATTAAACCAACATTAATCTTTTGTTTGTTGTTTGTTTTTGTGTAATACGTTGCTACTTCTATGTTTTTTCGCATTTTTCTGCTAATAATGAACACTAAATTTACAAATAATTAAAAAAACCTTTATAATCCCACAAAAAAATGAGGCGTTTGTAAAAAACGCCTCACTTTTGTTTACCTTTTTTTGAATTACGATTTGCATACTTCGCGCTATTTTCTCCTTCATACTCTAATGCAAATTCTGCATCTGGTAAGCTTTCTTTCGGAGTTTTATTATTGTTGATTGCCGCATTTTGTTTCACTTTTCTTTTTACCAATACATTCACCTGCTCTCAAAATTCACTTTCTACTCTAGTTTGAAGCAAGCTAAAATAATTATTACTGGCAAGTGTTAACAAGTACATAAGAACTGCTAGATGGAAATACTACATATGAAGAAATCATAATAAAAAGGAGCTCTTATTTTGAAGAAGAAAGATAAAATCCAGTCACCCATTTTAGATGAAACGCTCCCGCATCAAATGAATTTCCCATCTTTTAAAGGAACAGGAAAGAAGATGCAACAACCTTTCATAAATCAATATGACGTCGTAATCGGAGACAGTAAATATGATTCCGAGAACAGTCCACTTCACAATTGGAGTGATGATGTAGATCCTGCCATTATGGCTGGAGAAGAATGGATCCATCCTACAAATGATATTGGGTGGATTTCAGAAGAAAATCAAGAGTTACTAAAAAAAGAAGGAGATAATAAGAAGGATACTTTTATGCATCCGCAATTTGGCATTAATGACTAAAAAACCATTCTACCTAACATAGGTAGAATGGTTTCATACTATCCAATAATAATTCTCTCTTTCGGATATTTATAGCGAGGTGGCTGTTCTCTTCCGCCACTAGCTAGTATAAATGTTAAAATACCGACACGCCCGATAAACATAAGTACAATGAGTACAAGTTTACCAACAGTTGTTAAATCTGGCGTAATACCTGTCGATAGTCCTGTCGTCCCGAAAGCAGAACAGACTTCAACAATTAAACTCATAAGCGGTACATTTTCCGTAATAGATAAAATAAATAGTGCTGTGGCACATAATAAAATCCCCATTGTCATAACGACAGATGCTTTCAGCACGTCCTCTTCATGTAGCTGACGTTTGAAGACTCTAACCGTTCTCCCGCCTCTTGCAAAAGTGTATAGTGACAATATACTAACAGCAAATGTCGTTGTACGTATCCCGCCCCCAACCGAACTTGGAGATGCTCCTATAAACATTAATATACTCATAAATAAAAGCGTCGGTTGTGACAATTCAAGTATATCCATTGTAGCAAGTCCCCCGCTTCGCGTCGTCACAGATTGGAATAGTGTATAGAAAACTGTTTCATGCCATGACTTTCCTGCTAAAAAATGATTTCGTTCTAGTAAAAAAATCATAATCGTTCCAACGACCACAAGCGCAAAAAATGTTGTTGTCGTCAATTTTGTAAATAGCGAAAAACGAAATAGTTGCTGTCTCCTTTTACTAAGGAATTGTTTCACTTCCATTAATACAGGGAAGCCGATTGCTCCTAAAATAATAAGTAACATATGAATCATTTGAACAATGTAATCTTTTTTATACGGAATTAGCGATTGTCCTGTTAAATCAAATCCGCCGTTCGTAGTTGCACTAACAGCTGCAAAAAAACCGTGAAAATAAGCTTCTTGCCAAGTTGGAAAGTAAAGTAAGAATCTTGTACCTAATAATATTGCTCCAATAAGCTCTATTGAAATAATTACAATTAAAATAGAACGCATCAATTCTACAAGACCTGATAAATTCCCTTGATTATGGTCTGCCATAATGAGTCTTCTTCTCTGCAAACCAATCTTTTTTCCTGTTATAATCCAAACGAATGTACCTAACGCCATAATTCCTAAGCCGCCCAATTGTAAAATAAGGGCTAAAATAATAATTCCTGCCGTAGTAAATGTATCTGAAATCGTAACAACAGACAGGCCCGTAACACTTACCGCACTAACCGATGTAAAAAGTGCATCTATAAATGTCCATTTGACACCAGGCTTCGTAACAAACGGTAAACTAAGCAATATCACCGATACAACTACCGCTAATAAATAAAACAGAACAATGAGTTGTACAGGGCGTAATTTTTGTAAAAACTTTTTTATATCTCTCATTCCATCACTTCGCTACCTTTTTTCTATCGATTAAATAAAGAAAAATCTTTACTTTCTTTATTTGTAAATAACTGCTCAAATATTTTAGCAAATACCATTCCATACACAGTTCCATTACCTCCATATGGCAATGCATAAAATAAATTATGTATCTTATTATCTTCTTTTAAAATAGGGAGACCATCATGACTACCGCAAAATGCTGCCGCCCAATAGTAGTCTGCCTGTATAGTTTTATACTGCGGGAACATCTCTTTTATAATGTTAATAAGGACATCACGCTTATGCAATAATTTCGTATCACCGATTGTTTGAATTTTCATTGCTTCATCCAATCCACCTACAATAATACGGTTTTTATACGTTCGAAAATATAAATACGGCCGTGCTGTTTCCCAAATTAATGATTGCTCATGCCAACCTTCAAATGAATCTACCTTATTTGTCACAACTGCATATGATGTTTCCACTGTTGTATTTTTTTCTTTCTTTCCGAAAAGTGCTTCATAACCAGTCGCCATAATAATATTCTTTGCTACAATTTGATTTCCTGTTTTCGTATAACAAATTAAATCATTTTGACGTTTTTTTATATGTATGGCCTCTGTATGTTCATATATAGTAGCACCCATTTGATTTGCTTTATGCAAAAGGCTATGCGCTAATAAATACGGATTTACCTCAGCATCACCGTGTGTATATAATGCCGCTTGTTTTGTAAAAGGATACCGTTCCTTAATATCAGATGCTGTAAAATACTCAACTGGAAACTCATAATTCTGTAACGTTTTGTATTCCTCTTGTAAAAATGGGACATCTTCACTTTTACTTGCATAATATAAACTGTTTCGCGGAATAAACTGGGGATCGATATCGAGAGTCGGTACAACTTTCTCCATTGTTCGTAACGCTTCGTAACAAAGCTTATATGCTCGCACCCCTTTTTCTTCTCCAAATGTATGGATAAGTGAGGTTAACGATTTATCATGAAGAAATTGTAATAACCCTGTATTAGCAGCTGTGCTGCCACATGAAATCATATTTTTTTCAATAAGTGTAACGCGCATTCCCATTTTCGCTAACGAATACGCTATTTGAGCACCCGCTTCGCCACTTCCAACTACAAGCACATCACATATCATATCATTTTCTAACGATGGATAACAAGGCATAGAAGCTCCTGTATCCCAAAACAACTTACCAATCATAAGCTTCATAATTATACTCCTAAAATATAAATTTCTCCTTTCTATGTTTTGTTATTTTACATAAAAAAAATCCAACTAACATATGCTAGTTGGATTTTTTATTTTTACTTAGAGCGCTCGTCAAGCCAGTCTCCAATCGTCGGATACGTTTGTTTTACCGCTGTTCCACCGTAAACAATCGACATATGTCCCGTTGGTAAACATACATATTGTTTATCTGTGCTAGAAATATGATCTAGCAACGCTTCTACTTGGCACGGCAGGGCGATATGATCACGTTTCCCTGAAATATTTAAGACATTCGCCTTAATATTTGCAAGGTCTACCTTTTGTCCGCGAATAACGAGTTCACCCTTAACCAATTTATTATTTTGATAAAAATCACGAATCCACTGTCTGTATGATTCACCTGGGAACGGAATGCCATCGCCAACCCACTTTTGAACTAACCTCCAGCTTTCAACGAAGCGCTCATTCTCTGAACGATCTACTAAAGCAACATATGGACCAACAAAGTTCGTAATTGGTTTTAACATTTTGTTTCCGAAATCAATCATTTCTGGCGGAATATTTCCAAATGTATCAACCGCTTTATCTAGATTGAAGTATTTCTCATCTAATAAAGGACCATATAATCCTGTTTCAGAGAAATCAAAAGGACTTGTCATAAAGATTAGGTTACGAATTGGCATGTGCGGATGAAGTGCCGCATAAATAGAAGTTAGCGTTCCCCCCATGCAATAACCAAGTAAAGAAATCTCGTCCGATTTTGCAGTTCGCATTACTTTTTTCACTGCTTTTGCAATATAATCAAACACAAAATCATCAAATTTCAAATGACTATCTTCTAAACCAAATGTGCCCCAATCAAGCATATACACATCAAAACCACGGTCCACTAAATATTCCACTAAACTATTTCCAGGAGTTAAATCCATAATATATGGTTTATTAATAAGAGCATATATTAATAGAATTGGGACTCTTTGTGTTTTTTCTTGTTTTGGAATGTAGCGATAAAGCTTCGTCTTATTCTTCGTCCAAATAACCTCTTTCGGCGTTAATCCTACTTGTGGCTCTGGTTCACGTAATAAAATTTCACTCGCCCTTTTCACTCGGCGATATGCTTTTCGGTACTCTTCTGGGTATAGCTCTAATTGCTTTTCCCATTCTGTTGCGAATGTAGTCATTTTTCTATCTCCTTTTTGGTCAATTTCCTTCTAAAAAAAGAAGTGCATTCCTGCTATGGATATGCACTTTTTTCTTACTTCATTACATATATAATCCGCCGTTAATGTTTAATTGCTGACCTGTGATATAAGCACCGTCACGGCATAGGTATACTACACCTTTTGCAATTTCATCAGCTTGACCAAAACGTTTTTTCGGGATTTTCGCAACGATTTTTTGGCGTACTTCTTCTGGTACTTCTGCTACCATTTCAGTATCAATAAACCCTGGGCAAATAGCGTTTACAGTTACATTTGTTTTTGCAAGCTCTAATGCTAATGATTTTGTAAATCCTAGCATACCTGCTTTCGCTGCTGAGTAGTTTGTTTGTCCAAATCCACCCGCTTGACCAATAATAGAAGAAATGCTAATAATTCTACCTTCTTCCGCTTCCGTTATGTATGGAAGTACCGCGCTTGTCGTATTAAACACACTGCTTAAGTTCACGTCAATTACGCGTTCCCAATCTTCACGATTTAACTTTTTGAATGTACGATCTCTTGTAATACCAGCATTATTAACAAGAATATCAACTTTACCAAAATGATTCACTGCTTCTTCTACAAGTCGGTTTGCGTCTTCTACTTTAGAAACATCTGCTTGAACTGCATAAACGTCATGTCCTTCTTTTCCTAGTTCATTTACTAAGTTTTCAGCTGCTTCTTTACTGCTGTTATAGTTAATAACAACTTTTGCGCCCTCTTGTGCTAACGCTACTGTGATTGCTTTTCCAATCCCTTTTGCCCCACCTGTTACGATTGCTACTTTGCCATTTAATTGAACCATTTCTTTTCCCCCTTAAATGAATTTGTGAACGACTATTATGAATCATTTTGGTACTCATACTATGGAGTCCCTATATAATTATGTTTCGCTGTTTATACATAGAAAAGAGATTCTCCCTTTCTCTTTCATATGTTATAAACAAGCGCTATTATCACTTTTTATTTTCTGGCTTATTCGTAGGTTTTACTTCTTCTTTTACAGGTTCTTGTAGTTTTGCTAGTACTGCATTTTGCTTTTCTAGCAATTCTAAAATTTGATCAACTTTCGTTTCTAATGTGCGAATATCTTGTTTTACTTTCGTAACATCGCGCTTTAATGTAGGAGCTTGTCCTACTGACTCTACCTTATCTTCTAGAAACTCCTCAATGTTATCCACTTTATTTTCTAAGTTAATAACAAGCGTAGCCACTCTAGCGATATCCTCTTTCGTAGGCACATTTACCTGCTCTAAATAGTTTTTTGTCGTATCATTTAATGCTTTTTGATAAAACAAATTCAAATCTAGAACGCTGCCCATCCAAGCAGAATATTCTTCTGTTTTAATTGTTTCATTGAGCGCTTTTCCCCAAAATGTTTCGGTTTGTTCATAAGCATTTTTCCATGCTTGTAGTGGATCGAATTTTTGATCAATCACTTTACCTACACTCCCTTTTTCGTTTTTGAAACAATTCAACCTATTCATTATTTTCTAATATTCTGAATAAAACTTCAAGTCTATATTTTATTTTTTTCTATTTTCTAACAAATGTATTGACTTTAAAAACAGATAGGTGTAAATTGCACTTATAAGCAAAAAATTCCATCTAACTGATTCATGAGGTGATGCACAATCATGCTACATAATGAACCAGAACAACGCGAAAGTTTGGAGAACAACCAAGCAAAACAACCAAACTCCATGCCAAAAAACTTCTTAGTTCCCTTCTTACTTCTCTGTCTTAAAGACTGGAGTCTTCATGGTTACAAACTTATTCAAATGCTAATGGATATCGGCTTTTCTTCTGTTGACCAAGGTAATGTGTACAGAACACTACGCAAATTAGAAAAAGAAAACCTTATTTCTTCTACTTGGGATACAAGCGACGGAGGGCCAGCCAAAAGAATTTATTCTTTAACTGAATATGGAGAGCAATATTTAACAACATGTGCGACTTCTTTTGAGCATTATCAAAATATGTTGCGGACGTTTTTCACGTTATACACCAATGCATTCTTTCCATTTTCTACTTCTCCAGAAAAGGATGAAAAAGATTCTTCATCTTCACCTGGTGATACAGCAGAGTAATCTGCGTTCACAATATGTAAAAAAACATTTGGGGGTCAAACAATGGAAACTAAACCATACGAATTAGTCGATGCATTTTGGAAAAACTGGTCTCAATCACTTTCCCTTTTCTCTTCAGCTGGGAAACAATTAGAGCAACTTACTTTAGAAACATTAAAACAACAACAAGATGCTTTGCATAAATTAACATCAGGAGTAGATGAACTAGAAAAAGAACTGCAACAATTTACTACTCAATTCAATAATCAGTATACAGATTACGTGAAGCAATTAACTGGAAACTCCTTAAATGATCAAATTAATGAGTGGCAAGACAAATGGAAAGAGCTTTCTGCTCATATGCAACAGCTAACTGTTTCTCCTACAAAAACATCTTTGTCTATCCTTACTCAAACAAGCGGTCAATTTGAAGAAACAACGAAGCAATTTATTGAACAACAACAATTACAACGTGAAGAGGCTCAAAAACAGTTAGAAGGTTTTTTGGAAGATTTCAAGACAAAACAGTTGGAACTCGCAAAAAAGTTCGAGGAAAACTCAAAAAATCTATTTACTTCCATCAAGTAAGAAAAATGTGGGAGCTAACTGCAGCACAAACAAAACTCTTTCTTCCTCCTACTACATCAAGATGGCTAGCATTTTTCGATATGGAAAAGAAGGAGGACAAAATGAATCCATTTCAAGAAGCACAAACCGTCCCGGAGCTTCGTTATGATGAGATTCAAGTCGGTGATCAAGCATCACTTACAAAAACGATTACGGATGAGGACGTTATCAATTTTGCAAAATTGACTGGAGATGTGAATCCTATTCATATTTTAGATTCTTTTGCAAAAACGACAATGTTTAAAGAACGTATTGCTCATGGTATGCTCGTTTCAAGTTTTATTTCTACCATCCTTGGAACGAAACTCCCGGGTAAAAATACGATTTATTTATCTCAAAACGTTTCATTCCGCGCTCCTGTCAAAATCGGCGATACACTTCGCGTTGTGGCAGAGGTCATCAAAAAACGTGATGATAAAAAAATCATTACGTTGCAAACAAATATATATAATCAATCGGATGATATTGTCGTGGAAGGTACAGCGACAATACTAAAAAAAGAGTAGCAAAAATTGCTACTCTTTTTTCTATCCAATAACTTCTAATCACACCGATTACTTCCGCGTATGAGCACGCCGGTTCCACATAAAATAACGGTACCAGTTCAGATACATACTTAGCTGAACTGGATTACTCATAAGGATGTGTATCATCATGGCAAAAACAAACAAATTACTAGTTCCAGGCGCTGAACAAGCACTTGATCAATTTAAATATGAAATTGCACAAGAATTCGGCGTAAGCTTAGGGTCTAATACTGCATCACGTTCTAACGGATCAGTTGGCGGTGAAGTAACAAAACGTCTTGTTTCTTTAGCTCAACAACAATTACGTGGATAACAATATAACATATGGCTTAGAGGCAGATATTCTCTGCCTCTTTCTATTTTTAACATACATAATGGTGCTTTTTCACATACTAGTAAAAGCAAACTGAAAGGAACGATATGTAACATGAAACGGATTAACATTCACATGAGTCCTCCCCGTGTTCTTACTTTGTCTTTTATTATGTTATCAATTATCGGTACATGCTTATTAAAATTGCCAATTGCTACAACGACGTCTATTTCATGGCTCGATGCTTTATTTACAACCGTTTCTGCTTGTACGGTTACAGGGCTTGGTGTTGTGGACACTGGGAAAGTATTTACCATATTTGGCCAATGTGTCATTTTAATACTTATACAAGTGGGCGGACTTGGCATTATGAGCTTTGCCGTTTTAATTGCGATTATGCTTGGCAGAAAAATTGGCCTTCAAAACCGAATTTTATTGCAACAAGCATTAAATCAAACGAATATAGGCGGTGTCATTCGTCTTGCCAAAGCATTATTTTTATTCTCTTTTACAGTCGAATGTATCGCTGCTTTCATTCTTTCTTTTGAATGGGTACCGAAATATGGGATTGCTAAAGGGATCTATTATAGCTTTTTTCATTCCATCTCTGCTTTTAACAATGCAGGTTTTTCTGTTTGGAGCGATAATTTAATGTCCCACTCTCACAGCATTCTTGTCAATCTCGTCATTTCCTCCCTCATTATTTTAGGTGGGATTGGTTTTACAGTAATCGTAGATATAAAAAGAAAGAAAAATTTTAAAAACCTTACATTACACTCAAAACTTATGCTCTCTTCTACTCTAATCATCAATATTATTGCGACTGTTTTTATTTTTATATTCGAGTTTCACAATTCTCTTTCTATGAGAGGCTTTACCCCATTTGAAGAAGGCATGGCTGCTTATTTCCAAGCTATTTCAACGCGTACTGCCGGGTTTAATACAGTTGATATTTCCGCATTATCAAAGCCTTCCCTTTTATTAATGATGCTTCTAATGTTTATCGGAGCCGGTAGTGCTTCAACCGGCGGTGGGATTAAATTAACAACCTTTTTAATCATGTTTTTTGGGGTATTTAAATTTTTACAAGAGCAAGATGATATTGTCGTGTTTAAAAAATCCATTAAAGATACTCTCATTGTCAAATCATTAACCATCGCTATTATTTCTATTTCATTTATTTTTTTTGCTATTTTAATTTTAAGCATTACTGAGCGAGTTCCTCTATTGATGAGTGCTTTCGAAGTATTTTCAGCATTTGGGACTGTCGGTCTCAGTATGAATTTCACACCACACTTAACGATGATTGGAAAAGCTATTATTATCTTTATGATGTTTTTTGGGAAGATGGGGCCTTTAACATTAGCTTTTTCATTTGCACGTAAAAAGAACCGGAAAATAAAATATCCGAATGAAGACATTTTAACAGGTTGACAACCGTATAAATTATCCATATAATGAGAGTACAATAGCATATCTCCAAAGGGGAGTAGCGTCCAAGAATATTTCTTGGAAACAAAGTCGTCATTACGTAGAACTTAGTTCTTCCGGCTTTGTTGGCATTTTCATTACATATGTCTAGCAAGACCTTTGCCTATTAACGGCAGAGGTCTTTTTTGCATTCATTACCAAATTCTTCCAAAGTTAATAGGCAGGAGTATGGGGAAACTAAATAGTGGGGAAATTCTTCACTTATTTAGTACTTATAGAAATGAGAGGAGAATGTACATGGATGTATCATTATTATTGGAGTATGGTTGGGTATTACTCATCCTAATTGCACTAGAGGGGATTTTAGCGGCTGACAACGCTCTTGTTCTTGCAATTATGGTAAAACATTTACCAGAAGAAAAAAGAAAGAAAGCACTATTTTATGGATTAGCAGGGGCATTTGTTTTCCGTTTCGGATCGTTATTTATGATTTCGTTCCTAGTCGACGTATGGCAAGTGCAAGCAATCGGTGCCATTTACCTTATGTTTATCGCTGGTAATCACTTATTTAAAACGTATGTTAAAAAGAATACAGATGAAGAAACAGAAGAAAAAGAAGCAAAGAAAAAACAAGAGAACTTTTGGTGGACCGTATTTAAAGTTGAAGTTGCAGATATCGCCTTCGCAGTTGATTCTATTTTAGCTGCTGTTGCATTAGCAATGACTTTACCAAAAACAGGATTAGGTACAATTGGTAGTCTTGATACTGGACAATTCGTTGTTATCTTTGTAGGTGGACTTATCGGATTAATCATTATGCGATTTGCGGCAACTGCTTTCGTACAAATTTTAAAACGTAAACCAGGACTTGAAACTGCGGCATTCTTAATTGTAGGTTGGGTTGGTGTGAAACTAGCAGTTTATACGTTAGCACACCCTGCATTAAATGTAATTCCGCACTCATTCCCAGAATCTACACCATGGAAGCTTATATTCTGGATTGTATTAGTTGGAATCGCAGCTGGTGGTTGGTTCTTCTCAAAAGAAGTAGAAACAAAAGTAGAAAAGAATTTAGACGAAAAAGCGCTGTAATTACAGTGCTTTTTCTTTTTTCCTTGTCCCCTCTCTATGTCCAGAAAAATTCTATTATACTATCTTCTGCAAACGCTTTCTTAATATATGTATGTCCTTTTTGTGAAACATTGCACAAACTTATTGAAACTATAAAAGAATCCATGTACTTTATTCATATAAGGAGTATTTATAGATGATGTACTAAAGGAGCGTATTACTCATGCTAGAACAAGGATTAGATTATGTTGTCAAACTGGCTAAGAGCAAAAAACAAATGTTAGATACAAACCCGATGCAATATTTCATTCGTGCAGCACTTGCGGGTATTTATATCGGTTTTATTATTGTTCTATGCTTTAAATTAGGTAACTTTTTTCACATTGCAGATTCACCAGCAACTTATTTAGCTGCTTCTATGTTTTTCGGAATTGCTCTCGTACTTATTATATATGGTGGTGCTGAATTGTTTACTGGAAACACAATGTACTTCACTGTAGCAACATTAAGAAAAGAAACAACACTATCTGATACACTTCGTAACTGGGTTGCTTGTTATGCAGGTAACTTAGCGGGTGCTTTATTCTTTGCCTTACTATTTTACGCAACTGGCATTTTTGAAGCAATTGATCACGGTCATTTCATGAATAAAGTAGTAGAAGGAAAAATGAATACACCTACAATGCAACTATTCTTTAAAGCAATTTTATGTAACTGGCTTGTATGTCTTGCTTGTTTCTTACCTTCTCAAGTTAAAGGTGATACAGCAAAAATTATGATGATGATGATGCTCGTTTTCACATTCTTCTTATCTGGTTACGAGCATAGCATCGCAAACTTATCACTGTTTGCTTTATCTTTAATTTCACCGCATCCTGAGACAATTTCTTTTGCAGGTGCTATTCATAACTTAATTCCAGTTACAATCGGTAACATTATTGGTGGGTCTGTATTTGTCGGTATGGTATACCATTACTTAACAAAGAAAGTACCTGACGTGAAACAAGAAGAAACTGAATTAGGAGCAGCTCAACAAGAAGAAATCATTCCGTTGCAAGCGCATATGAAACATTAAAAACTCCAAAGTTTTACTTTGGAGTTTTTAGCTCCCCACATATTTAACAACAAGATTAGGATTAATCTCTCCTTCTTCCTTCCCCTTATTCATTCTCTGTTTCATCTTATGCATACCGATGACATCATTCGTATGAAAGTGTATTTCATTTACATATAAACCCTCTTTACAAAAAGCTTCGACAAAATCTAATCCACTTTTTTCTCCCCATGCCATATTGAAATCAAGGGAAAGAACATTCACCTCATAATCTCGTACCATTTGCAAAGCACATTCTACTGTAGTTGCGAGCACGTAACCGTACGGACAACTTCTTTGATCATCCATATATACATTCATTTTCTATCCCCTCTCTATTTTGCATACGTGACCAACATGTAACATATTGCCCCGAGGCTAATAAAAGGACCAAACGGTATTTGAATCCTCATTTTCATACGTTTTAATACGAGACCAGCTCCAAAGAAACAAAGACTAAAGCAAGATGCTAAAAATAAAACGATAAAAATCCCTTTCAGTCCCACTATAAATCCAAGTAACGAAAGTAATTTTACATCCCCTCCCCCAAGCCCTTCTGGATATATCTTTTGCATGCAGTATAACAAAATGAATATAACGCAACTACCAACTATACTATCTATCCAGGTGACTAACGGTATAAAAGCACATTCTAAAATGAGTAAACAAGCAAACCAAGCTAAAATACGATTTGGAATTAACATATATATGTAATCTGTAACTGAAATAATAAGAAGTAACGAAAAAAGTGATAAAACGATAATAAGCTCTCGTTCCACCCCAATCATATATACAGTAAGAAGGCATATCATTCCAGTTACAAGTTCAAATACTACGTACAAAATTGAAATTTTCCTCTTACAATTCGTACAACGCCCTCTTTGCATACAAAAAGAAATGATTGGAATCAATTCTTTTGGCTTTAGCACATACTTACAATAATGACAATATGAACGCGGGGTTATGATAGACTCCCCTAGCGGAACTCTCATCGCAATTACCATAAAAAAAGAACCAAACACCATCCCCGCTAACAATGCATATACATAAGTGAACATCCCTTCCTCTCCTTTCCAAAAGAACATAGCAAAAAAAGGAGAGAACTTCTACTTCATATTATCTCTATTCTATTAAAAAAGCAGGCCATTTTCTGGCCTGCTTTCCCCTATTTTATACGATGAAATATACTGCTTTTAATGGTCCATGTACTCCGACAACAAGATTCATTTCTATATCTGCCGAGTTACTAGGTCCTGTAATAAAGTTAATACAAGATGCCACTGTCTCGCCATTTTCTACACGCTTGTTCATATCCTCAACTGCTTGTGTAATACGAGGTACAAGTGTTTCACGTGGAATAATAGCAAGGTATACAGTCGGTAAAAAGTGTAAAGAACGGCCTTGGCCTTTATGACTTTGTACAACGATCGTACCAGATTCGGCTAAAGTATAATCACTAAATGCAATTCCAATATTCGCTCTTTCCGCGATACGCATATTCTCTTCTTTTTTCTCAGGATCCCATACGTTCACTTCAACATTTTGCTTTGGAAGTTCTTCTTTAAATAAAGAAGTCAATCCATAAGAATCAAAACGTTCATCTGCCGATAACATAATAGGTCCCCCGCCGTTTTCAACGATTACTTTTTGAATATCTTCACGTAAACGGTCATTTGTCGTTTCCACAACAGTTGTATGAATGTTTGTACATTGATTTTTAAATACTTCTAACAATTCTTCTTGTGAATAATTTTTTAACGTTTCTTTATTCACATTGTTTTTCCATACTGGACGTTTTACACCATCCGTTTTACGCGCGCGTCCAAGTTCTTTTGCAATATTTTCTAGAAAGGACTCACGGTTTTGAATTAATCCTGTCATTATTTGTCCCCGCCTTTCTTATGATCTTTATACCAATCACGGAATCGTTCTTTACTTGGAGCCGGGAATTCACGAATATCTGTCCAGTTTTTAAGTGGCCCAACACCTTTTGATACACGGTTACCAGATGTAAATGGACTCATTGCTGCTGGTGCCATCTTTGATCCCATTTTATATAAAGCTGCTGAAGATGCACCCATACTAAACATTTTCATTGCTAATTTTTCTGCAAGTGGAGCACGACCTTCTTGCTCAACGATAACTTGACGATGTTTTAATAATAAATCATGCAATGGGATTTTTACTGGACAAGCTTCTGTACACGCTCCGCATAAACTAGAAGCATAAGGAAGCTCTTTGTAATCATCATATCCACCTAAAAGTGGTGTTAATACCGCCCCAATTGGTCCTGAGTATATAGAGCCGTATGAATGTCCACCAACATGTCGATATACAGGGCATACGTTCACACAAGCAGCACAACGAATACATTGCAACACTTGACGGAATTCAGATCCAAGAATTTGAGAACGACCATTATCAACCACAACTAAGTGGAATTCTTCTGGGCCATCTACTTCCTCTTCTTGAATTGGTCCCGCTACCGTTACATAACTTGTTAACTTTTGACCTACTGCACTACGACATAGTAAACCAACTAAAACATCTAATTCTTCCATTGTCGGAACCATACGTTCCATACCCATAACCGCAATTTGTGTTTTTGGAATCGACATAACAAGGTCGGCATTACCTTCATTTGTTACTAAACAAAGAGAGCCAGTATTTGCAACAGCGAAGTTACAACCTGTCACACCAATTTCAGCATCCATAAATTTTTCACGAAGTTGTTTACGAACAAACTTTGTCATTTCGTATGGATCATCAGAATTTTCATAGCCAAGCTTTTCTTTAAATACGTCACGAATTTGCGTTCTATTTTTATGAAGAGCAGGCGCAATAATATGTGAAGGTGGATCGTTATCTACTTGCAGAATATACTCTCCTAGATCACTTTCTAACACTTCACAACCGATTTCTTCAAGCGCATGGTTCATACTAATTTCTTCTGTTACCATTGACTTTGATTTTACTACCTTTTTTGCCTGCTTCTTTTTGGCAACGTCTTGAATATACTTTGCTGCTTCCTCTTTCGTTTTCGCAAAGTACACATGTCCGCCTCTTTTGGATACATTTTCACTTAACTGCATTAAGTAATAATCAAGATTTTCTAACGTATGTTGACGAATTTCTTCACCGAGTTCACGCCATTCTTCCCAGTTTCCTAATTCATCTGCTGCTTTTAAACGATTCGTATATAAGCGTGTTTGTGCAGAAGATACTGCTCCGCGCATAAACGAATCTTGAATTCCATCGCCAACGCGATCATTAAATTTTTTCTCACTGATTTTCATAGACATAGCTTATGTTCCCCCTTCATGAGCGACTATTCAGTACCTCAGCAATATGCATTACTTTTATTTCTTTTCCTAAACGCTCAATACGTCCGCCAATGTTTAACAAACACCCACAATCTGCACCGATTAAATAATCAGCGCCTGTTTCCATTGCACTATCTACCTTTTCATCTACCATTTGCTCAGAAATTGGAGTCATCTTCACTGAAAACGTTCCCCCAAACCCGCAACAATTTTGCACATTTGGTAACTCTCTCACAGTTAACCCTTTTACATTTGATAATAAAATTCCTGGTGCCTCTGTTACTCCAAGCATACGTGTCATATGACATGATTTATGAATAGTAGCAATCCCTGGTAAACTTGCACCAACATCAGTAACCTTTAAAACGTCTACAATAAATTGTGTAAATTCATATGTTTTATCAGCAACTTTTTGTGCACGTTTAGCCCACTTCGGATCATCTTTAAAAACATGCGGATACTCATGAAACATTGTCGCACAAGAACCAGATGGCGTAACGATATATTCTGCATCTTCAAAAGTTTCAATCATATGTTTCATCGCTTCTTTTGCAGCTTCTACATGGCCGCTATTATAAGCAGGCTGACCGCAACAAACTTGTGCTTCTGGAAATTCAATTTCACAACCTAAACGCTCCAACACCTCAACTGTTGCTTTGCCGACATTTGTTTCAAACATATCGACTAAACAAGTAACAAATAAAGTAACTTTCATAATTATTACTCCCCCTTTTTACAACTCCACCAACAAACATATGGTCATCAGATGACTAAAGAGAGAAGAAATAGGCTCAACCATGGCCTATCCTCTCCCTCTTCTAAAGAAAACGCTTACTTAATCTCTCTCTATTTTATCAGAAAATTAGATTTTTAAAAGATTAAATTAAGAATTTATATCGTTGCTACCTGTGACAATATGTTCTACATTTGTTAAATGATCTAGCATTGCTTGCTGCGCTAATTCTACATCTTGCTTTAACACTGCATCATATATAACTTGATGCTCTTCTATAAGTCGTTCTGATGTTGTTTGTTCACCATATAAAATAATGCGTCTTGATTCACCAATCGTTTCAGCAATCATCTCTGAAACATGATTCATAAGTTCAAGCAAAATGTTGTTATGCGAAGACTCTGCAATTCCCATATGGAACTGAAAATCTGCTTTTTCACCAGCTTTTTCATCTCCAACGCTCTTTGCCATTTCATCTAACCAATGCTTCATATTTTGCAAATTATCTTCCGTACGTTTTGCCGCAGCTGCTCGAACTGCCCCCACTTCAAGCACCTTTCGTACTTCTAATAAATTCAAAATATCTTCTTTCTTCATCAATAATCTATTGTTTAATGATTTTGTTAATGAAGAAGAATCGAAGTTCTTCACATATGTACCTTCTCCTTGTTTCATCTCAATTAAGCCCATTGCTCTTAGCGCACTTAGCGCTTCACGAACAGCAGATCTACCAACTTGAAACTGCTCAGCTAATTGATGTACAGGAAGTAGTTTGTCACCAGGTTTTAACGTACCATTTTTAATCATTGTTAAAATAGCTTCAGATACTTCTTCGTAAATCTTTTTCGGTTTAATAGATTTGTACTCCAGTTAAATCACCTCAGTATCTTCCAAACAACAATTGAAACGATTTATAAGAACTTTGCATCATAACTATTTTAGAACGAATTGGTAAGAAGTACAAATGTTTTGTTCATAAAATCGTCAAAATTCCGATATTTATTACATATTAATTTATATCTTACGTATAATTATTGTCTTCCATATAAAGAGCATGCCCTAAAAATTAGAACATGCTCTCCTCATCCTGTACTTTCAATTTAATACTAACCGTCGTACCGTTCCCTTTTTCACTTTCAATTCGCCACTGTCCGTCATGTATATGAACAATTTGTCTTACAATTGCCAGGCCTAAACCTGTTCCACCATGTTGACGACTTCTCGCTTTATCAACTCGGTAAAAACGCTCGCCAAGGTTTTCCAAATGCTCTGTATCAATACCGATCCCCGTATCTTTTATGTTCAATTCACAGTAATCATCTATCTGTCTGAGCGTTACCATAATATCCCCGTTTTGATTTGTATACCGTATCGCATTATCTAACACGTTATGAAGCACCTGTTGCATACGATCCTCATCAATCATTACAATGATTTCTGGATTTAAATTTGTTGAAATACGAATTTTCTTTTCTATAAACTTAATCTCATACGTATCTAACACATCTTCAATTAGTTGTGAAAAAACGATAGGTTGTTTCTTTAACGGAAAATGTTCACCTTCTAATTGTGCTAAATCTAATAAATCATGAACGAGACGCTGCATACGATCTGCTTCTTTATGAATAAGCTGTGTTACTTTTTCCTGTTGTGGTCCCTTCGCTACACCGTCTAAAATAGCCTCGCTATATCCTTTTATATAACTAAGCGGTGTTCTTAGTTCATGCGAAACGTTGGCTAAAAACTCCTTACGCTTTACGTCTTCTGTCTCCAAAGAATTTGCCATTTTATTAAATGCTTTTCCTAATCGCCCAATTTCATCTTCAGAAGAAATTGTAATTCGTTCTGAGAAATCCCCCGTAGCCAAATGATTGGCAACTCGTTCCATTTGCGAAAGTGGTTTCGTAATAGCAATAATAATTTTTCTACCAATCCATATTGTCAGTAAAGTTATAGCAAGTGCTAACGGTGCTAAAATAAGACCCATATCATATATTAAGTCTTTTATACTTTTTAAAGGAATATAAGAATATACAATACCAACTAATTTTTTATTTTCTAAAACAGGGATGACAACCCCCATAATATTACGGTCAAAATGTTCCTCGTATCCTATCTTTGTCACAGTTTTTCCATCTAATAATGCTTGCCTGTCCCCTTCACTTATAAGAGAATGATGGTGCACATCAAATGGTAAACATGCACTTAAATCACGTGGGTTCGATACGAAAAGAACGTCTGAACTAGATATTTGATCAAATGCTCTTACTTTCTCTTCAAAAATTGATATTCCTTCGCGCTTATCATATTGCGCAGAAAGACGCTTCCCTTCCATTACTAATGAATCTTTTAAATTATCAACGTATAGCTTTTCATACGAGTATAAAGATACAAAATAAAGAAAGGAAACTGTTACAAATACTGCACATACTACTGTCAGCCAAAGCTTCTGTACCATCGTAAACATACGTTACACCTCAAATTTATATCCTACACCCCAAACAGTTTGAATGTAGTTTCCACTTTCTCCAAGCTTCAAACGCATCGTTTTCACGTGCGTATCTACGGTTCTTGTACTTCCGGCATAATCATATCCCCATACCTTTTCCAGCAATTGTTCTCGGCTAAATACTTGTCCTGTATGTTGGCAAAGAAAATAGAGTAAATCAAACTCTTTTACTGTAAGAGAAATTGGCTCACCATCCACCTCAATTTTCCTACTTTTTTCATTAATAAGGATCGGTCCAAACTGAAATTCCTCTTGTTGCTCTTGCTTTGTATAACGCCTTAATACAGCTTCCATACGAGCAATTAATTCGCCAGGACTAAATGGCTTTACAATATAATCATCTGCTCCCATACGTAAGCCGTTCACCCTATTCCACTCTTCACCTTTTGCTGTTAAAAATATTATTGGTACATCTGACGTTTTTCTAATTTCTTTACAAACTGAAAGTCCATCCATCTCTGGCATCATAATATCTAGTACAACGAAATCATAATGATTTGTCTCTAATTTTTTTAGAGCTTCTTTTCCATTTTCAGCTTCTCCCCACTCGTATCCGAAATTATCTAAGTACATTCCGACAAGTTGTCTCATATCACTTTCATCATCTACAACTAGCACCCTATATTTACTCATTGTCCTTCCCTTCTCTCTCTATGAGTTGAAACGGTCCTTTTCCGACTTTAATTGTTTGTTTTATTTTCAAGTTCTTCATATCCATGACGCACACTTCATCACTATCATAGCTTGCTACGTATCCTTCTGCTCCGCTCTTCAAAAATGCAAATGGGTTTGATCCTACTTCTACAGAAGCCACCTCTTTATACGTGCTAACATCAAACTTTCTAAGCGTATTCGAACCGTGACTTAATGCATATACGTACTTATGATCCTTCGTAATATTCACAGGCATAAACGGAGCGTGTAAAGAACGTACCATTTCTCCGCTCTGCAAAGAATACACTAATACTTTCTCATTTACCTGATTTCCATCACCATGTCCGCCAATCCATATTTCTTTCCCATCTGGACTAATTGTTGCCCCCGTTGACGCTGGTGGAATCATAAAGGATTGTATTACTTCTTTTTTCTTTGTATCAATTGTCGTTAGCTTCGTATCATAAAAGTTTAATACAGATAACTGGTTATGGTACTCTACCATCGTTATTGGTCCTTTTCCTGTCGAAACATTCCCTGTTTCTTTTCCATTAATCGTAAAGAACCTTATCTTTTGGGCATTTTGATCGGCAGCAAATAATTGCTTTTTATCTTCTGATACGACTACATTTACAATGCCTTTTCCTGTTTTATATTTTTCCACTTGCCTTCCTTCTGCTAGTGAATATACATACATGTACTCTAACTGCTTACCATATACAAGTATGTCCTCACCGTTTGGAAGTAGTGCAATCCCTGCCATTGGTTCGTTAAGTTCCCATGTCGTAATTAACTTTTTAGTATGTTTATCAATAAAACTAAGGCTACCTTCTTTTATATTCGTTGTTATAATAACGCTTTTATCTTTAGCAATCGATATATAGGAACTTCCTTGACACCCTACTAATAGAAATAAAAAACAGAGAAGAAAAACAGACTTTCTCAAAAGATCCCCTCCATCTTCGGATGATTTCGTTATAATTGTAAAATAACAAATAAATGTGTGGAAAGTGTGAAATTTCCCTTTCCTACTTCATTTACATATATAATGTACAACAAATAGAATTTGAGGTGTGCCAATTATGCTTTTTCCTGATTTAGCAAATAAAATTGTACGAGAAGTACGCAGACTAATTAAAGAAAATATTATTATCATTAATATACAAGGCGTTATTATCGCAAGTACAGATATAGAAAGAATCGGCCAATTTCATGAAGGCGCACTCCGCTGCGCAAAACAAAAGAAAACTGTCATTATTACAAAAGAGGATGAACGACGTTTGCAAGGCGTAAAGGCAGGTATGAATCTCCCTTTACTATTCCATGACGAAGTAATTGGTGTCATTGGAATTACAGGCGAACCTGAAAATATTTCACAATACGGAGAAATATTACGTAAAATGACCGAACTACTCATCCATGAAAACTACTTTTTAGAACAACTAGAACTTGAACACCGTTCTTATGAGGCATTTGTCTTTGATTGGCTTCAAAATACAGACTGGTCTCCAAGCTTTCTCGATCGTGCCAAAACACTTGGTATTGATTTATATAAGAAGAAACAACTTATTTTGTTCTCTATCGATCAAAATGACACGATGCTTCAGCGTAAGATTTGGCAACACGTACGCAATCTATTAACAAAGGAGCATCTATTTGTTCGCTGGGGAAATGATCGATTCATTTTATTTACAGCCACGAACTCCAAAGAGCAAACATATCAATTTTTAAAACGATTAAAACAAGACTGTGAAACTTTGTTTTCTATTCCTTTATATATCGGGATTGGCCAATCCGTTACGCCAAGCAATATGAATTTATCGTACGAACAAGCATTACAAGCTCTTTCCGTATCACTTGAAACGAAAAACATTGTATTTAATGAAGATTTACGTTTAGAAATGTGCTTACAAGATATTTCTGCGGAAACGCGGGAACAATTTCTAAAGCGCACCATCGAAAACTTACTATCATCGCCTGAACTTATGCACACTTTACGTTTATTTATTGATTATAACCAATCCTATAAACAAACAGCGGAGCAATTACATATACACATTAACACATTGCATTATAGACTTAAAAAAATTGAGGAGTATACAGGACTTGATCCGAAACAATTCAAAGACTTAAATATTTTATATTTCTCGCTCCTCTTATTAGATAATCAAACAAAAAAGAATGATAAAACAGATTAATCTTTAGATGATTATACATAGAAAGAATCCCCCGACTTTTTTATCATTATAATGAAAGCACTGTGACAACGTTTTTTATTATGACTCATTACGTTAACAGTTTGAGGGGGATTTCCAATGTTAGAAAAACAAATTATTGATTCATTCGTATCCATTGTTGGCGAAGATAATGTAGATACATCCAATATGGGGCGTTTAACGTATAGTTATGATGCCACTCCAAACTTCCAAGCAATGCCTGATGCAGTCATTGCTCCTCGTAATACAAATGAAGTAGCTGAAGTATTAAAAGTATGTAACACTCACAAAATCCCTGTATATGTTCGCGGGTCTGGAACAAATCTTTGCGCAGGGACATGTCCACTTGAAGGCGGTATCGTCCTTATCTTCCGCCATATGAATAACATTTTAGAAATTGATGAAGAAAATTTAACAATTACTGTACAAGCTGGTGTTATTACGCTTGATATTATTAAAGCAGTAGAAGAAAAAGGTTTATTTTATCCACCAGATCCAAGCTCAATGAAAATTTCTACAATTGGCGGTAACATTAATGAAAACTCGGGTGGATTACGTGGATTAAAATATGGCGTAACACGTGATTATGTGATGGGGCTTGAACTTGTCTTACCAAATGGTGATATGATTCGCACTGGTGGTAAATTAGCAAAAGATGTAGCTGGTTACGATTTAACTCGGTTATTTATCGGTTCTGAAGGAACACTTGGCGTCGTAACAGAAGCAATATTAAAACTTGTTCCTATGCCTGAAACGAAGAAAACGATGCTTGCACTCTATGAAGATATTAATGAAGCTGCACGTGCTGTTTCTTCTATTATTGCAAATAAAATCATTCCAGCGACACTTGAGTTTTTAGACCAGCCGACAATTGAAGTAGTAGAAGAGTTTGCTCAAATCGGTTTACCAACTGACGTAAAAGCAATTTTATTAATTGAACAAGACGGTCCGCCTGAAGTTGTTAATCGAGATATTGAAAAAATGGCTAACGTTTGTCGTTCCATGAATGCAGTTGATGTTCGCGTCGCAAAAGATGAAGCGGAAGCAGATGCGCTTCGGACAGCTCGCCGTAGTGCACTGTCAGCACTGGCAAGATTAAAACCTACTACAATATTAGAAGATGCAACGGTACCACGCTCACAGATTGCTCCGATGGTTGAAGCGATTAATGCCATTGCCAAAAAATATAATATTCCTATTTGTACGTTTGGCCATGCTGGCGATGGCAACCTACACCCAACTTGTATGACAGATGCTCGCAACGAAGAAGAAATGCACCGAGCTGAACAAGCTTTTGCTGAAATATTTGCGAAAGCAATTGAACTTGGTGGCACGATTACTGGTGAACATGGTGTTGGTGCGATGAAGGCTCCGTATTTAGAAATGAAGTTAGGTAAAGAAGGTATTGCTGCTATGCAAGGAATTAAACAAGCCTTCGATCCAAATAACATTATGAATCCAGGAAAGATGTTCGCGAAGGACACTCGTAAAAGAGTGGTGGTTGAGCGATGACAACATTAAATAAAGAAAACATTCAAAAGGAATTTAAAGAACGATTAAGTGAAGATGAACTACTAAACTGTATGCGATGCGGTTTCTGCTTACCAACTTGCCCTACTTACATTCAATCTGGATATAAAGAATCACATTCCCCGCGTGGACGTATCGCATTAATGAAAGCGGTCGTTGACGGCTTAATTGAGCCAGATGAAGATGTTGAAAACACATTAAATGTTTGCCTCGGCTGCCGTGCTTGTGAACCTGTTTGTCCATCTGGTGTGAATTATGGACATTTATTAGAAGAAGCTCGTGATATTATAAATCAAAACAAAAAGTTTTCAATGCCAGTGAGAGCTGTTCGTAAAGTCGTTTTTGAAGGACTTTTCCCGCATCAAAATCGAATGAGAACATTAACAGGATTAATCGGATTTTACCAACGTTCCGGCTTACAAACGCTAACACATAAAACAGGGATTATGAAGTTATTCCCTGAAACACTTGCAACAATGGATCTCGTTTTGCCTAAGGTCCCTAAAATGAAAGCAATGAAAGATCGCCCTGAATTTTTACATGCTGAAAGTACGAAGAAGAAACAAGTTGCATTCTTCACAGGTTGTTTAATGGATACAATGTTTTTAGAAACAAATAACGCAACGATGAAACTGCTTCAGTTAGCTGGTTGTGATATCGTTATTCCGAAAACACAAAGTTGCTGCGGGGCATTACATGGACATGCTGGTGAGAAAAATGGGGCAAAGGAATTAGCAAAACGCAATATAAAAGCATTCGAAGATTTAAACATCGACTATATTATTACGAATGCTGGTGGTTGCGGAGCTTACCTCGTAGACTACGATTACTTGTTAAAAGATGATCCACAGTGGGCTGAACGTGCAAAGCAGTTCGTTTCTAAAATTAAAGATATTACTGCTATTCTAGTAGAACTAGATTTCCATAAACGTAATGACTTACGAGTCACGCCGCAAGTTATTACGTATCAAGACTCTTGTCACTTACGCAATGTTATGCGAACATCTTCAGAACCTCGTATGTTACTAGAAGCAATTCAAGGCGCAACATACCGCGAAATGAAAGATGCAGATCGTTGCTGTGGTTCTGCTGGTATTTATAACATTGTTCATTCAGAACTATCTATGGAATTTCTAGATTACAAAATGGACCGTGTGCATGAAACAGAAGCAGCAACCATTGTTACTGCAAATCCAGGTTGTTTATTACAAATGAAATTAGGCATTGAACGAGAAGGTCTTTCTCATAAAATGAGAGGAATTCACATCGTTGATTTATTATTAGAAGCAATTGAAACCAACTCGTAATAACTCGTAACATACGTAATAATAGGAAAACGGCTATCTCCTTCGTCTATGTAAAGAGATAGCCGCTTTTTTGTCCGCTACAACATTAAAAATATGTTACTTTATTATAAAAAAGAACAACAGAAACATTACAGTTTTGTAAAAATCAATCCATTATATTCCTCAAAAAAACGCTCAAACCATTGATACAATAGGATTCTTCATTTTCAATATAGGTACATTTATCCAAAAACCGCGTCTTATAACCAAGTATAAAAATGCTGAAAATTCCTTTTATACTCTATGTTTCTCTTATTTTTCCCCTTTTCCCCTCTTAGGATAAATTAGGTAAATTTTAAGTCTATGAATTTTTTTCCATCTTTTTTCTCACAAAATCTATGCTACGATGAATTTGTCAGTCAGACAGGCTGTCAAAAACAAATCGTGTGAAAACAAATTAAAACTTTATATAGGGGGACACACATCATGAAAAAGCGTGTTTTATTATCTGTAGCTGCTGCAACGGCTCTTACTTTAGGAGTATCTTCTCTAGATGCACAAGCTGCAACAGTACAACCATCTAACGTAAAGGTTCAAAATATTCAGCATTCAAAAGTGATGATGAAGCAAATGAGCCAACAAGAATTACAAGCATTCTTACAATCTATGGGCGTTGAGTCATTAGCACAATGGCAACAAGGAAACTTCCAACCAAATTGCATTATTCCTGGTCAACAACCTACTGAAAATGTTGTAACTGAGCAACCGACAGCTAAGCCAGAAACTCAAAAGCCGGCTGAGCAAAAACCTGCCGAGCAAAAGCCTGCTGAAGAAGTTCAAAAACCAGAAGCTCAAAAGCCTGCTGAAAACAATAATACGCAAAAACCGGCTGAACAAAAACCAGCTGAGCAAAAGCCTGCTGAAGAAGCAAAATCTTTAAGCGAATTCGAACAACGTGTTGTTGAATTAACAAACGCTGAGCGTGCAAAACAAGGTTTACCAGCTTTAAAAATCGACACTGAATTAAGCAAAGTAGCACGCATTAAATCTGAAGATATGCAAAAAAATAACTACTTTGATCATAACAGCCCTACATACGGGTCTCCGTTTGACATGATGAAGAAATTTGGTATTTCTTATACATCTGCAGGTGAAAACATCGCCCAAGGCCAACGTACACCTGAAGAAGTAGTACAAGCTTGGATGAACAGTGCTGGACACCGTGCAAACATCTTAAATAATGGCTTCACTCACATCGGTGTTGGCTATGTAGAAAGCGGCAACTACTGGACACAACAATTTATTACGAAGTAAATAGATTAAAAGAGTCTTCTCATTATGAGAAGACTCTTTTTTACGTTTCATAACTTTCTATTATGTATGAGTATAAAGCGTAGAACATAAACAAAATAGAACCACCACTTATTACGCTAAGTAACACATAAAATCCCCATTTCAAGTTCAAAAACAATGAAAACAATATACTACATGCCATCACTTGAAAAATCCGTCTACTCACTAAACGGATTTTTTTTAATTTGATTGGGTCTTTTTCCGTACTCTGAACTTTTTTAAACGCCTTACTAAGCATAAAGAGAAACATACTAATCCCTATTGTTAGTCCTGTTTGAAAGGATATCATGCTTCCAAAATTAATAAAGAGAATGAGCATATGGATAAACAACATAAATAAAGTAATCGTCTTTAGAAATCCACTTATAATGACATGCTCGTCTTCATTAAACTTATATATATTATGTGAAATAATATACATCAATCCATGTAAGAAAATAATAAGACAAGGAATAAGTGCTATAACAACTTGTTTACTCATAAACTCGTTTGGCCGACCATTTCCATCCCAATGTACCGCCAAATGCTCTTGTAAATATGGATAGAGACATAGAGTAACTAAAAAACAAGCGAAAAATATTCCTAGTATATATTTATATTTGATCAAGTGATTCTCACCCCTCTTTTCTCTTAACGGCTTCGCTTCTTTTAGAGAAATTCCTGCAAAAATCTACTTTTCTCAACTTTAAACTTACACTTTACGCATTTACTCTTTGAAATTCTTTCATTGTGTCATTTAATTTTGTAGGAAATGGTACATCCACTTCAATCTCTTCTTTCGTAATTGGATGTAAAAAGTTTATCTTCATCGCATGTAACGCTTGCCTAGACATATATTTCGTTCCTCCACCATATAAAACATCCCCAACTAACGGATTACCATTATAGCTCATATGAACACGAATTTGATGGGTTCTACCAGTTTCTAATTGTAACGTTACAAGCGTAACATTTTGTTTTCTAAAATACTTCTCTACTTTATAATATGTAATTGCTTGATCTCCCTTTGGAGAAACACGTCGTCTCGTCGCATGATGGCGATCTCTTCCGATAGCCGCATCAATCGTTCCTTGCTTCTTTTTCACTTTGCCTTCTACAAGAGCTGCATATGTTCTTTTAATTTTTCGTTCCATTAATAAACGATCCATAATTGCACCAGCAATTCTATGTTTGGCAAACACGACACCACCTGTCGTATCTTTATCTAACCGATGAATATGACGAACCTTCGTCTCTAAACCTTGCATTTGAAAATGAAAGGCAACAAGATTTGCAAGAGTTCCCATCCCGCCTTTTTCAGAAGGGTGCGTATCCATCTTCTCAGGCTTATTGACAATGAGTACATGATCGTCTTCATATACTACATGTAATTCACCATATTCAGGCTCTACACCGTATTCTTCCTCCATAAACATATGAACTTGCAACTTATCGCCTTCTTTTAAAAGCTCATTCCATCTTCTCTGTTCTCCATTAACGGTAACACCTTTTTCCATACGAAGCTGATGTAACAACTTTTTCGGTATTTCCCATTCTATTTTTAATAGCGACTCAATGCTTATACCATTCCATTTCGCTGGCACAGTCATTTCGCACCATTCGCCCTTCTTCTTCGTTTCCATACTGTATCACCTTATTTCTATTGATTCTCTCATTGTAACGGAAAATACACTTTGATGCACCGTCAAAAATAGAGGACAGTCTTATAATAGACTGCCCTTCACGCTCTACGCCTTCTCATTTCCTGCAACACTTCTTCCGCTTTTTGTTCATACGATAAATCTTTAAAGAAATCCGCCAATCTCTTATAATCGTTATACGTATCTAATAAGTCATCCATCTTTTCTGTTTTCATCACTTGTTGTTTTTGCTTCATTTTTACCGGATAACGATAGCCCGATACTTCTTGTATTTTGTAATACTCATCCTCTACTTGAATGACCTTTACAAGTTCCTCTTCTTCCGCATCCATCGTATACCCATCAAAATCTCTAAGCAATTCATAAATGATATGAGTCCATTCATCTTTTGGATAAAACCCTTTTTCTAACCGATAACCGACAATGCGATACAAATGCCCATCGTTTTCTGCAAACTGTACTGTATCATTTAGCTTAAACTTAAAATAACGAAACATTGCCTTCACCTACTTATATGTAATGTTCTTATCACATACTATTTGCAAAATGTAGGTCTTGCTATTCATAAAAAAATACTCATCTTATAGATGAGTATTTTTTATGATGATTTTTCTCTCTTCTTTCGAAATGGTAACCACCAATTCCAGTCTCCAAACAATTTCATTAAACTTGGTACGAGCATAAGACGAATAATTGTTGCATCAAGAAATATCGCTAATGCAACGCCAAGCCCCATTTGTCGTACTGGTAAAATATCAGTAAAAGCAAACGCACCAGTTACAACAATCATAATTAAAGCGGCTGACGTAATAATTCTACTTGTTGACACAAGTCCTTCTAACGTCGCCTGATCGTTATCTCCTGTTTCTTCATATAATTCATGGATACGTGAAATAAGAAAGACTTCATAATCCATGCTAAGCCCAAAGACGAGGCCGAAAATGAAGATTGGTAAAACAAATAGAACTGGACTTGCTTCTAAACCAAAATGACCACCTTCGAATAACCAAACAACAATTCCAATTGTTGCGCTTAAACTAAGTATATTCATAATAATCGCCTTAATTGGAATGAGTATAGATCGAAATGCAAATAATAATATAACAAAAGTCGATCCAAATATAACAGACATACCAATTGCAACTTTATCTTTAATTTCATCTTCTAACTCTTGTTGGAACGTCGTCATTCCGCCTAGATAATACGTAACATTCGTTTCTTTATAATTTTGTTTAAAATCACGCACCCACTGTTTCCCAATTTCTGTACGTGGTTTTGTATGTAAAAAGACTTCGATTGTTGTCTTATTTCCTTTCGTATACGATTCAAATACCGGAGCTATTTTAGCAGCTTCTGGCGACTGTAACATCCCCGCAACTTGCTCTGATTTCATTCCATTTAAACTGTCGTATAAACTTCTTACTTCATATACTTTCTTATCATCTTTTAACTTTTGAACGACTTCTTCTACCTTTTGTAAACTTTCTTTTTCTTCCATATCTTTTTTCGTCTCTACGACTAACGTAACATCAGCATGTGTTTTTGCAGTTTTATTAAATGCCTCTTCGTACTTCTCATATGCAATTCTTGTATCACTTTGTTTAGGTAAAGCTTCTACGTCAGGGAACTGTAAATTAGCTGTACGTAATGGTAATAAACAAATCACAATAAATGTTGTAACAACAATAATCATCGCAATTGGATGTTTCATTACAAATTGTGCAAATGTACGCCATGCCTTTGCCGGCGTATGTGCTACTTGATTCTTTTTTAATATTCGTTTACCAATTAATGATAATAACGCTGGAAGAAGTGTGAGCGAGAATACAATACTCATAATCACAACAATCATTCCACTAATTGCGACAGACTGAATATAATCGATTTTAAAGAAAAACAAACCGGATAGGCCAACGAATACACATAATCCTGAAAATACGATTGCCCGCCCTGCTGTCTGATATGTAATTGCTATTGCTTCTTTTACCGTTCGCTTTGCAACTTCCTCTCGAAAACGATTTACAAATAATAGCGCAAAATCAATAGATAGCGCAAGTCCGATCATCGGTGCAACATTTAGCACAAAGATAGATAGTTCCTTATCACTACCTATAAAATATAATATGCCCATCGTACTAATAACACTAAGTGCCCCATTTACAATTGGTAAAATAGATGCCAAAAGGCTACCGAATGAAAATAGTAATACGAGAAATGCAATTGGTAACCCAATCATCTCTGCCACTTTTAAATCATTTTGCGTTCTTTCATTAATCTCTTTATTAATTTTCGGAAACCCTGTAGGTGTTACTTTTAATGCTGTATTACTTTCCTTTTCAATTTTATCAGCAAATTGTAATGTCTTTTCCATTCGTTCTTTATTTGTTTTCCCGGAAAATAAAATTGTCGCATAGCCGATATCATCTTGTAACAATTCTTTATTTTGCACTGGATGATGAAAAGATTCATATGTCTCTTTTTCTTGTACATTTTTTACAATTCCCTCTACTTGCTTTTGAAATTCCTCATTTGAAACGCCTTTATTTTTTTCAAAAACGAGTAACAGCGTATCTTGAGACCTCTTAAAATCTTTATCTAAAATTTCTTTCGTTTTTTGATAGTCCCCTTCCGTTTGAAAGCCATCACCACCTAATACTCCCGGTAGCTTTGGAGCGAAAATACCGAGCGCTATCGCAAGCAATAATAATGCTACTATTACTGTATAACGGAACTGATACAAAAAAGCTCCTAATTTTCCCCACTTATCTACTTTATGTACATTTGTTTTCACACATTTTCACCTACTTTACATCATTCAATTGTTACTTATAATGTATCACATCTTCATGCAAACAAAAAACGTCTGGAAACACTATAATGATAGTTTTTCCAGACGTTTTTTATCTCTCTTTATTAAGTCCCAATCTCTCGGTAAGTAAACGATGGCAATAAATCGCCATAATTAATAAAATACCACCTACACAATAACCTGCTAAAATATCAGTTGGATAATGTACATTTAAAATGACTCTACTTAATCCAATCGATACGATTACTATTCCCATGAAAAGCGTTATTACATATTTTCCGGTCACACTCTTCAAATTTGCCACAATGATATAAGTAAGAAATCCAAATGTCATAATAGATAACATTGCATGCCCACTAGGGAAACTATATCCAAGCGCATCCAACGTTTCATTTAACGACGGACGATCCCTTTTCATAATTTCTTTTATTCCTTTATTCACAAGATGTGTTGTTAAAATGCCCATTGGATATACGATCATCGCAGCATAATAACGTTTTCTCCAAAAAACAAGTAAACTTATAATAAGCACAGTTACAATCCCAATGGCAGAACCTAATTTTGTATAGTGTGAGAAAAATGTAAGCGAACTTTCTGTTTGTAACCCTTTTACTACCCCTCGGACATATGTATCCATCACTGTAACGCCGCCAGCATGTACTCGCCAAGCAACAATGCCAAATACAGCAAATAATAAACCGATACACATTACCTCATATTGATGCAACTTCTTCAAACGATTTCCTCCTACTATGAAAAAATGCGATTTCTACTGTAGAAACCGCATTTTCTTACTTATTTACCTTTTGTTTTTAACTCTGTCCAGTAACGGTCGTAGTCTTTTAGCTTATCGTCTACATCAACAAGCCATTCTGTACGATCTAATTCTTCTTTCGTTAAGAAGATCATGTGGTTATCACGATATTCTTTACTATGAAGAGGGTGAGCTTTTTCATTTGGATTACTGTATCCAATTGACTCGTAGTTTTTCACACTTACTTTTTCATCTAATAAGTAGTTCATAAACTTCTCTGCAAGCTCTTTGTTTTTTGCACCTTTTGGAATTGCTAACGTATCAGCCCAAATTGTGCCGCCTTCTTTTGGTACAACGTACTCTACATCTTTATTATCTTTTGCGATAAATGCTGCATCTCCAGACCAAACTGTTCCGATCCAAGCATCTTCTGTAATGAATTTTTGTTTAATATTATCTGTATCAAATGCTAATAGGTTTGGAAGTAGCTTCTGTAAATCAGTTGCTGCTGTCTTTAACTGTGCATCGTCTTTCGTACTGTTTGAGAATCCATGCTTCTTAAGACCCATTCCTAACACTTCACGAGAATCATTTAATAAAGTTACATGCCCTTTATATTTCTCATTCCATAAGTCAGCCCAGCTTGTAGGTGCTTCCTTCACATACTTTTTATTGTATGCAATACCTGTTACGCCCCAAGTATATACTAAAGAATATTTATTCTCTGGATCAAACGCAGGTGTTTTGAAATTAGAAACCATGTTTTCGATATTTGGGATATTCTTTTTATCTAACGGCGCTAATAAATCCATTTTCGCCATTGTTTTCACCATGTAATCAGATGGCTGAATTAAATCATACTTTGCGCCACCAGCTTGTAATTTCGCAAGCATTTCTTCATTACTTGCATACTTATCATAGTTAATTTTCACGTTATATTTCTTTTCAAAATCTCTTAGCACTTGCTCATCAAAATTGTCAGCCCAGCTATAAATGTTTAACTCTTCTTTTTTTTCACCACAACCAGCAAGTACACCAGCAATAAGGCTAAAGCTAATTGCTGCGCCGGCTAATCTTTTCATTAATTTCATCGGTTTTATTACCTCCTCGTACTTTCTATATCGTTCGTATTATAAAGGAAGGTGTCCTCCAGAGTTTTCTTCACCATCTGCACCTTTGTTACGGAAGATTTCAGATAGAACCATTAATCCTACGATAGCCACAATTAAAATTGTAGAAAGTGCATTAATTTCTGGTGATACTCCGCGCTTAACCATACTGTAAATGTATAATGGCAATGTTGTTGATCCTGGTCCTGATACGAAGAAACTAATTACAAAATCATCAATTGATAATGTGAATGTTAATAATGCAGCCGAAATAACTCCAGGTGCAATTGCTGGGAACGTTACAAAACGAAACGTTTGCCACGGCGTTGCTCCTAAATCGTTCGCAGCCTCTTCTAAATCACGTCCCATACCAGAAAGGCGTGCTGCTAAAATAACGACAACAAATGAAATACTAAATGTAATGTGTGCAATAATAATTGTTGTTTTACCAAGTTCCATACCTAATTGACTAAATAAAATAAGTAAAGATAATCCCATTAAAATATCAGGAATTAAAATTGGTAAATATACAAGACCGTTAATCGCACCTTCATAACGATATTTATAACGATGTAATGCAATTGCGAAAATCACACCAAGAACAGTCGTTACAATCGTCGTTACGACCGCAATCGTCATACTATTTACAAACGCATCAATAACATCTTGTTTTTGAAATAAATCTGTATACCAATGGAATGTGAATCCTTCCCATTCCGCATTAATGCGAGAATCATTGAAGGAATACACCATTAAAACCATCATTGGAAAATACAAGAACAATAAAATTAACCAAGAATAAGAAACTAAAAACTTCTTCATCTTTGCCTATTCCCCTCCGTTCCCATCATATTTATATACTTTCGTTGCACGATAATATAAGTAAATTAACAGAACAGAGAATAGAACAACAATCATAGATAACGCAGATCCAAACGGCCAATCACGCGCTCCTAAGAATTGATTTTGAATTACGTTTCCGATTAATGCTACTTTCGATCCACCCATAACGTCTGATACAACAAACATTCCGATAGAAGAAACAAACACTAAAATAGAACCGGTAGCAATCCCCGACATCGTCATTGGTACTGTAACATTCCAAAATGCCTTTACTGGTGTTGCCCCTAAATCATAAGCTGCTTCTAGCTTACGCTTATCAAGCTGCTCGATCGCTGCATACACTGGTAAAATCATAAATGGTAATAAAGAATATACCATTCCGAGTATGACAGAAGGTGTATTATATAGTAAATTTAAAGGTTCACTAATAATACCTAGCTTCAATAGCAATGTGTTTACAAGACCTTGTGAACGTAAAATAACAATCCATGCGTAAGAACGAACAAGGAAGTTAATCCAAAACGGGATCGTTGCCAATAATAAAAGAATCGAACGATATTTGCGATCGACAATTGTAATTGTATATGCAAATGGATAACCGATCAGTAAACATATTACTGTGGTAATAACCGCAATTTTTACTGTTTCCCATAACGTCCCCATATATAATGGATCAAATACACGTTCTATGTTCTCTAATGTAAATTGCATTTCTACTGTCCCATATGCTCCGCGCTGCATGAAGGCAAATGCCAATACAAACAGAAGGGGAATTAGGAAGAAGATTAACAGCCATGCGACTGTAGGTAGTGCGAGTAATTTCCCTTTTTTCAATTTAAGGTCACCTCGTCCTCTTGCTCCCAGCCTACGTATACATTATCTCCAATGCTCCACTGTGCTGCTTCTTCAGCAGTTTGATATGCCATTAGTAATTCTGATGTTTTCTCATCACGTACATAAAGCTTCTCCATATTTCCAACAAACTCAATGTCTTCAATATGTCCAAGGTGGTATTCTTTTAAAATTGGCTCTTCAACCGAACGCACTTTTACATTTTCAGGACGAATTGCTACATAGCCTTCCCCGTTTTTCACAATATTATTTTCACCGATAAATGTCGCAACGAACAACGTTTTCGGCTTATTATAAATTTCTTTCGGCGTTCCAATTTGTTCAATATGTCCTTTATTCATAACAACGATACGATCACTCATGCTCATCGCTTCTTCTTGATCGTGCGTTACGTATATGAACGTAATTCCTAAATTACGTTGTAAGTTTTTTAATTCACGTTGCAAGTCTTTTCTTAACTTAAAGTCTAACGCCCCAAGTGGCTCGTCTAGTAATAATACACGCGGGTTATTTACAATCGCTCTCGCAATTGCTACACGCTGCTGCTGTCCACCAGAAAGCTTTGCAGGTTTACGATTACGGAACTCAAGTAACTGCGTTAAACGCATTGCCTCTTCAGCACGCTCTTTCTGCTCTGCTGCCGGTACTTTCTGCATTTTCATACCAAAACAAATATTTTTCTCCACATTCATATGTGGGAATAGCGCATAATGTTGGAACACTAGGTTCATATGACGCTTATATGGTGGCAAATCGTTAATCTTTTCATCATCTAACAAAAGATTCCCTTTAGTTGGCGTTTCAAATCCTGCGATCATACGAAGTAACGTCGTTTTCCCGCAACCACTCGGCCCTAAAATCGTTAAAAATTCCCCTTCTTTAATATCTAAAGAAAGCGGTGGGATAATCACTTGATT
Source organism: Bacillus sp. FDAARGOS_527 (assembly GCF_003812125.1). Taxonomy (NCBI): domain Bacteria; kingdom Bacillati; phylum Bacillota; class Bacilli; order Caryophanales; family Bacillaceae; genus Bacillus; species Bacillus sp. FDAARGOS_527. The sequence goes on along the minus strand of NZ_CP033795.1, from coordinate 574,421 downwards.
TCCAAAATGTTTTTCTACTGCTTCAACTTTAATAATCTTTTTCATTTTCCCGTCCTATCTACCTCAAATTTAAATTTTTATATTCATGAATACATATTTATGTTCTATAGACTATTTTTTGTTTCGATCCAAACAAAAATGGTTATTTAGCAAGCGTTCACTTCTATTCTTTATGTAGTATGTTTGATTCATTTTCGCATGATACATAATGTCGAACAGAAAAACCCCTTCCATTCCGAAGGGGCTATTATCATACGGCTACGCCTACTGATAAACACCATCATCATTTTAACAACTTTCGTATGAATTTTAAAGCACTTTTTGTAGAAGAGTAACGAATTTTCATATCGAATGCCGTAGATTGGGCTAAAATGCTTTTATAATGTGAAAAAGTCCGAAAACTTTCTTCCCCATGATAACTCCCTAATCCACTACTTCCGACGCCCCCAAAAGGTAAATATGGCGTTGCAAGATGATAGACGACATCATTAATACAGCCTCCGCCATACGAAATATTACTCGTTACTTTCTTTTGCACTCCTTTATCTTCAGAAAATACATATAACGCTAACGGCTTCGGGTGTTGCTGAATCGTGTCAATTACATCTTCTATGTTGTCGTATTCTATAATTGGTAAAATCGGACCAAAAATTTCGTCTTCCATAACAGCACTTTCCCATGTAACATTAGTTAACACTGTTGGTTCTATATGTAAAGTTTCTTTTTTATAGTTCCCGCCAATTACAGTTTTACCATCTTTCAAAAACGTACATAAACGTTCAAAATGACGTTCACTCACAATTCGTACATAATTATCATTGTGCAGCGGCTCTTTTCCGTACTGCTTCTCAATTTCATGTCGCAACGCTTCAATTAACTGTTCTTTCACTGAAGCATGCACATACATATAATCAGGCGCTACACACGTTTGCCCTGCATTTAAAAACTTTCCCCACACAATCCTTCTTGCTGTTACATCTATTTTTGCATCTTTATGTACAATACATGGACTTTTCCCGCCAAGTTCTAACGTAAGCGGCGTCAACTGTTTTGCTGCTGCTTCCATGACAACTTTCCCAACGCCCACACTACCTGTGAAGAAAATATAATCAAATGGTTCCTTCAGCAAAGCTGTACTCTCTTCGACGCCGCCTTCTACTACCGCTACAAGCTCTTCTTGGAATAATTCTTCTAACATCCTCGTAATCACTTTGGAAACGTTTGGCGTTAACTCCGACGGTTTTAAAACGATTGTATTTCCGGCTGCTAGCGCTCCTACAAGCGGTGCAATTGCTAATTGAAACGGATAGTTCCACGGTGCAATAATAAGTGTCACACCGTACGGTTCAGGCACTACTTTCCCCTTTGATCCAAAATGAGTGAGTGCTGTTCGAACACGCTTCGGTTTACTCCACGATGAAATATGCTTCAATTGAAAAGAGATTTCTTTTAATACATATCCCACTTCCGTTGTAAATGACTCATGAACTGACTTATTTAAATCTAATTTTAACGCCTGAAATATTTCTTGTTCAAAACGCTGAACGCCTTCATAAAGCTTCTTCAAATTATTCTTTCTCACTTCTACACTTCTCGTATGGCCATTATAAAAATATTCTTTTTGTTTATTTACAATAGAAGAAACACTCATTCATTCACCTTCTCCCACTATTTTCATCCAATTCTTTCATTATTTATATAGACTTCATATATAATAAATTTCTATTCGTAAAGTTACATTATATATAATTTCTTTTTGTATATAAAATTCATTGCTCACAAAAAAACTACCGAAAGAAAATCTCTCGGTAGTTTTACTGTATTAACGATATAAACGAACAGCACCTGCAGAATTATCATCAGCTTGTCCTACTACTTCAAATTTCAAACCAAGCTTCGGCAAAATACGTCCTGCATCTGGAATCTGTTGGTTAATATACGTTTTCGAATCATCAAACTTCGGTACACCCGCTAAGCCATTATACGTATACGTTCCACGCGTTGGAGATACAACTTTCCATGCTGGCGTTTTATCAAATGAGAACGCCGCATCAGCGATTTGGAATCGTGTACTACTTTCAATTGTCGGTTTACCATTTAAAGTTCCTACAATTGCTTCTGGATGAGAATCCACTACACCAAGGAAACCATGCCCTGGATGTAAACCAACCCAGTTATCTGTGTAAGCTGAGTCTGCATACCATACAACCATACCAGAGTTATATTCTGGACCGCGAGCAAATTTCAATGCGCTATCTGATCCAGTATGATTTCTCCACTCTACATAGTAGTTATGTTTTTTCTTCTCAGTTCCGTTAGAAACTACAAAACCATCTAATTTAAATTGTGGTGTACCTTCTGCATCATCAGAGAATACTACTTTACCATCTACTGTTAATGAAGCATTATCAAGTAAGAAACCGTTTAATGCTAAGCCACCATCTGTAATGTACTCAAATGTTAATTTTACTTTCTTACCTTTGAATTGGCTTAAATCATATGATTTATCAATCCATTTTCCATTTGTCGAATCGGCATTTCCACTATTTGCTTTCTCACCAAGTTTTTCAATTAGCGTTTTTTGACCATCTTCTGTTACAGCATGTACTTCAAGGAAATCATATTCCGCTTCGATTTCATATAACGATTTGAAATCAAATTTCGCATTCGTTGCATTCGTTAAATCGAACAATGGTGTTTCTAACGTTGTATGCAGATTGTCACCTTTTGTGCTGTAGTAATACTGCTTACCAAACGCTGGAGCAATCGTTTTTATATCTTTATCAGGTAAGTTCACACGAATCATACCTGGTCTTGCTGATTTCGTAACACTTTGGTCTAAATATGTTGCTAAACCAATACCTTTATTTAATTTCTCGTAATCTACTTCTACAATATTTGCCCAGTTACCACCAATTGTTTTTTGGAAAAACTCTTTATTTTGTGGTGAGAAACTCGTTGGCGTTGTTCCTGCAATCTTACCAGCCCAGCTTCCGCCACTCATAACAGACCAAGCTTGAATTGGCTCACCATGACCAGTATAGTCTGTATCATACTCATCTGGAAGACCTAAATCATGACCGTATTCATGCGCGAATACACCAACCGCGCCATCTTCCGGTTCAATTGTGTAGTCGAATGCTGCGATCTTTCCACCCCAATATGGAACTTTCGCTTGTGTGCCTTCAATTGGGAATGGTTTTGGTCCAACAGTCCAGCGATGTGACCAGATTGCATCGTCACCTAATTTACCACCGCCTGCTTCTTGTCCAACACCCGCATGAATAATCATTAAATGATCGATTAAACCATCCGGTTGTTTTTGATTTCCATCACCATTTACATCGTATTGATCGAATTGGTCAAACTCTGATAAATCAATACCGCTATCTACAGCTGCTTTTAATGCATCTTTTACTAAATCACGTGGTCCTTTTGGTCCTTTATTATCATGACCTGTACCAGCATCTGCACCGTAATCAGCAGCTTTACCAGGAACTGTTAACCATTTTGTAACTGTTCCGTCTACTGTATAACTACCGCCAGATTGCTCTTCGTAATATTGTTTGAACGTTTCAATTTTGCTACCATCTTCTAATGCGAATGGCTCATTACCGAATAACATTTTTTCATAATGTTCTTTGTTAAAATCATCAGTATACATATAACCAGGTTCTTTATCAATATTGTTATGTTTAAAGTCAGCGTACTCTACAAGTAAAACGAGTACTTTATCTTTACGAACTTCACCGTTATATTCTTTTCCCTTTGCTGGAGAAGTTGGTACTTTACCATTTAGACCACCCTTAACTGGCCCTGTCGCTGCAGGTGTTCCTGTTGCTGGTTTGTCTAACTTTTCTTTCGTATCTGCTTTTGCATCTTTCACTTTCTTTAAAAAGTCCGATGCTTCTTTCGTAAGTGGGTCCCCATTTGATACTTCTTTCCCAGGATTTTCACCCTTTTTGTTCTCTACGTATTTTTCGACAGCTTTCTTTGTTTCTGTCTCTGAAGCCTTCGAATCAATTACCCCACGTTTTTTTAGCGCATCTGCTAAACGTTCTTCCGGAATTAAATGATCATCAACTGGGCTCGTAGCTGTCTTATTAACAGGCATTTCAGCATATGCAGATTGAGTACCAGCTCCGAACGAAAGACCTAATACAGCTGTCAAAGCAATTGATGATAAAACTTTGAACGGTTTCTTGTTCATCCCTTATTTCCTCCCCTAATAAATAATATGTATTACAAATTGAATTTTATTAAAAATTCAATATTTTTTCAATATTTAGTCATATTATGTAATGTTTTTAATATATTTGTAAAAATTTCATAGTTAGCATACGAGTATATCACAATTCAACAATGTTTTCTGAAAATATTGAAAATATTTGTCAGAAACTTTATAATCGCCATAGAGGGAATTTAATGGGGATTTTATCTTTGTTTTATCTACAAAATATTTGATAATTCACTACATAAATACAAAATCCGATTGCATTATCACGTATTCTGTAGCAGCAGTTATGACCGATAATTAGGGAGGAATTACATTTGTACAAAGATAAGACTGACACATTGGATCAAGAATGGATTGATTTAATACTTGAAGCTCTAGACGCTGGTATCGCCTTGCAAGATATCGAACATTTTTTCCAACGTATGAGACCATCAAGCCAGGCTCAATAGGTTTGTTCTTTTTAGCGAAGTTTATGTTATAATAATGACATCATAAGACGACGACATATTGATAGAAAGGTGCGCAAATATGATTGGAGAACGTATAAAACGCCTTCGCTTACAAAAAGGTATTTCATTAACTGAACTTGCCGAAAAAGCTGGTGTTGCTAAATCTTACATTAGTTCTATAGAACGAAATTTACAAAAAAACCCTTCCATTCAATTTCTTGAAAAGATCGCAGCAGTTCTACAAATTCCAGTTGATACTTTACTTCATGATGAAACAACAAAGGAAAATCACTTAGACTCCGAATGGACACAACTCGTTAAAGATGCAATGAGCTCAGGTGTCTCCAAAGAACAATTTCGTGAATTTCTTGAATTTACAAAATGGAAGCAAGATCAAAAATAATAAATAGAAAGAAGTGCTTACAACCAGCACTTCTTTTTTCTTTATAAAAAAGCGGGAAATCCCCGCTTTTTGGTTTATTCTTTTGCTTCGCCTTCTCCTTGATGAGCATTGAATGTCCATTCTAAGTTCAATGAATCACCTTGGAATTTATTTTGATCACCTTTATCTTCAAATTCAAATTCTACCCATAAGTAATCTTCAGTACCAGCTGCTAAACCACCATTTTCTCCCCATTCAGGAGCAAAGATTGCTTTAGCTAAAACATCTGGATTTTCTTTTTGTAACTCAGCTAATGTTGTTTCGTATACAGGCTCACTCTGTTTATCCCAATTCCAAATGAAATTCACCTTAATGTGCTCACCAAAGTCTTCACCAGCGTTATCCTTTTTTAAATCATTCACAGTATACTTTGTCGCTAATTGTACGTCTTTAATTGCTAATGAACCGCTATTCTTTAATAAGAACTCTTTCTTTACTTTATCCCCTGGTTTTAAATCTTTAATATCTACAAGCGTTGTAGGGTCTAATGTAAGATCTAACGTTCCAGCCGCAAATGTGTTATTTGATACTTCTTTATCGCTAAAGTAAGCGAATGTTCCTCCACCAATTAAAGATAACCCCAATGCCGCTGATGCAACTCCCATACCTAATTTCTTTTTCAGACTCACAATCAATTCCCCCTAGCTGTTTTTTATATTTTTTATTGCTATCTCTTATTTACAATAAGAGATGTAACTAAAACTATATTAGCTTAGCTAATATGTGTTCTTTTTTAAAAACCTTATGTTCATTATAACGAACATAACTATAGAAATACAACACATATTTATTAATATTTTCAGTTATTTTTATTTCTCAATATTATTCTGAAATTTCCGAAAAAACGAGAAATAGAGAAAAACTTTAATTAATATTCCCTATCTATACTAATTATTAATCTTCACCATCATATTGCCAATTAATTTTCTCATATCTGTTTTTTGACGTAGATTGTTAAAATAAAGAAGACACGCCGAATAGGTGAGTCGCAATATTCTCTCACCTACTCGGCTTTATAACCGCTATTCTCTCTATATGTCGCTGTATTTTACTTGCTATTCTTGTTTCTTACTCTCTTCTTGATTTTTTGCTTCCTCTTGTTTCTTCTTCTCTTCTAGTTTTTTCGTTTCCTCTTGTTTCTTCTCTTCTAGCTTTTTCGCTTCCTCTTGTTTCTTCTCTTCTAGTTTTTTTGCTTCTTCTTGTTTCTTCTCTTCTAGTTCTTTTTGCTTCTCAGCCTCACTCACTTGTTTTGCTGTTTCATCTACTAGTAACTTCTCAAAATCTTGAATTTGTTTATCAATCACTTGTAAATTAACTTCTTTATCAATATACTCACAGTTTTCTTTTACTATATGGAAGCCAGCATTCACATACGAGAATACTTGCTTATTCGATTCAGTTGTATGTCCTTTTAACTCTTCTTGTACTTGATTATAAGGTTCTTCTATTGATTTATATACTTTTTGTAACGATTCTCTCTCAGCAGCTATCTTCTCGCGTCCTTGCTTCCATATAACAAGCGCCTGTTCTATCTCCTGAGTGGATCTAACATTTAATTTTGATTTCATCTCTTTATACTCATGCAAAATAACTTCCTTATGCTGCTTAGCTTGTTCTATTAATTGATCAACTGTTTTTGGAAAAATACTTGCTGTAGAAATAGTAGCCGCTACTTTCGTTTCATGAACGAAAGCTGCTTCTGTATAAGTCATCATTTGAGAGCCTAAATAAAAAGTAATAGAACACAAACATGGCAATATAAGCATCTTTTTGAATTTACGCGGTTGCTTCAGCATTTTAATCTCTCCTATCGAACAACTTGTTCTTTATCAAGAACTATATCTTTATTATAATAAAGTGAATTACAAAATGATATAAAAATTATGTTTCTTTTTATATTTCACTTTTAGCAAAAAAGAGACTATCATTTTTGATAGTCTCTTTTTCTTGTCATTATTTTTTAACTTCGCCTTCGCCTTGTTGCGCTTCAAATGTCCATTTTAATTGAAGTTTATCGCCTTGGAATTCATTTTGAGATGTATTTCTTTCAATAAAGCGGAATTTCACTTTAAATGAATCGTTAGTTCCCGCTTTAATACCTTTCTCAGGCCATAACCAACTTACTATATCATTTTCTGCAGCAGTCACTGTTTGACTCTGCAAATCTTTTAATGTCGTTCTCTTAATTACTTCATCTTTTTTATCAATATTTTTTAAGAAAACTACTTCAATGTCTTCACCAAAGTCTCTCTTATTATCTTTCTTCACATCTTCTACATCATATTCTGTAGTTAATAATACTTTTTTAATATCTAATGTACCTTTATTCTCTAATTTAAATTCTTTTTCAATTGTATCACCTGGTTTTAAATTATCCACTTTCACAATTGTTGAAGGGTTCAGCGCTAAGTCAAGTGTCCCAGACGCAAATGTATTATTTGACACTTCTTTATCACTAAAGTATGCAAATGTTCCTCCACCAACTAATGCAGCCCCTAATACTGCTGATGCGATACCCATTCCTAATTTTTTCTTTAAAGTCATGTCCATATCCCCTTAATATATATTTGTTAATTTCCTAATAGGAAACTATAACCAAAATAACTAGACGGATTGTTCTACTTTTTTCTCTTTCTTTTCTCCATCAATGCTACGAATCGCACTAAAGATAGTAATCGCTGAATAGCCTAGTAAAAAGATTCCTGGAATAATAAGAAGTAAAGCAGCTCCAGCTTTTGAATTCGCATAATTTAATGCATACCCTGCATAAGGAACTGTAATATCTGCATATTTCCCAATGACATTATCCGCAAGTACTGGTTCTAAATCAGGGCCATTGTTGTTATCCCCTTTTGTTTCATACATTACTTTTCCATTTGTATCTTTCACACCGATAATACGGTGAGTGATAATTTTTTCATCTTTCTCTTTAAAAGTAATAACATCACCTTTTTGATATTTAGAGCCATCTTTTGTCGGTTCTATCGCAATGATTGACCCTGTTAAAAATGTTGGTTCCATCGATCCTGATAACACTGATTTAAATTGATATCCCATCACCGTTGGATCCCCACCGCTCGCTTTTGAAGAAATAACTACAAAAGCTAAGCAAATCATTAATGCAAATAAAACAAATGAGATAACGTTGCTAATCACCTTCCAAATTAATTTCATCGTTTCTCTCCCTCTCCGTTGTTTTATATTATTTGAAGTATGCAATATTCAGTTTCGTTCTTTAACAAGAACACAATTAAATAATATAACGAACATATTAGAAATGCAATAAGAAAATTTACAATTATTAGTTATTTATAATATAAAAAAAGGACTGTGAAGAAGTCTCTTCACAGTCCTTGTAAACTAGTAATTTATTTTTCTTCTGCTTTCATTCCTTTTGTATTTCGGCGTAGTACTACAAATAAAATGGCTCCAAATAATATGGCGGCACCTATCCCAATGCTTATTATTTTCACGTTTGATTCGTTTACTTCAGGCTCGATCGTATCTTTTTTAGGCATTGCAAAAGTAACATCTTCTTTAGAAAGAACATTAACCGTCGCAATTGTTTGATTATTCTTTGTGATATCAACTGCCCCAACTACCTCACCACGATGAATTCCTTTATGATACAAAGAATCTTTATCTAATGAAGCCGCACGGAAAATCGTCCTCACATTTTTTCCTTCATCTTTCTTAAGCATCACTTCTGCACTTTTTTCAAGCTCGCTATCAATATCTTTATTTAAATACGTTGTCTTTTGATGCCAACTATGTTTATCCAGTACAGTTTGCTTCACAAATTGACCAAAAGAATAGTCCGCCATCTGCTTTAAATCTTCATAAATTTCAGGTCTTTGAGAAGCCATTACTACATTTATAATACGATTTCCATCCTTCTCATTTAATAGAACGAGCGTATTGCGCGCTTCATTTGTAAAACCTGTCTTACCGCCAATACTAAATGGATTTTCAAAATAAATAGATTTATTAAAAATAGACACCGTCTGCCTAGATGTCGTAACTGTCGTCCTTTTCGTATTCATCGCTTGCAAAATCTCAGGGTACTTTTGCACACCTCTCGTAATCATAGCCATATCATATGGCGTAGTATAATGGTTCGGATCATGCAATCCATTTGGTGTTACAAAATGACTATCGGTAGCCCCTAATTGCTTCGCTCTCTCATTCATCATATTAGCGAAATTCTCAACACTTCCGCCAATACGCTCCGCAATCGCATACGACACATCATTTGCACTCAGCACCATTAAAATCATAAGTGCAGTATTTCTATTAATCGTCTCACCAGGTTGAAACTCAATTTGATAATTACTCTTCTCTTGATCTAATGCTAATTGTGAAAACGTAAATTGATCCTCTGGTTTCGTATGCTCCATAAGTAAAATCGCCGTTAGTACTTTCGTCATACTAGCCGGAAATGCACGATGATGTGCGTTTTTATCATACAAAACATCTCCAGTTTTCGCATCAATCGTAGTTGCAAACTGACTAAAAACATTTGGCCCTTCCTTAGGTGGTGGTGCCACTTGTTCTGGATTCACTCCAACATTCGTCTCAGCACGTAACGTCATAGGTGTCAAAAAAAATAAACAAATAACGGTAATAAAAACCAAAATTTTCTTAAAATTTACCATATGACTCTCCCTTTTCACTATACTCTCACAGCTTAAAAACTGAATCTACCAATCTATATGTAATTTGTATTAAATTGGAAGAATATTCACTGTTTTTTACTATATCATACTTTTACGATAAAGAACATAAATATACAATAAAAAATAAGAAAGAATTATTCTTTCTTATCCTTCTCATCAATTAATGAATCTATTAAATTTTGACTAGCTTCCTCAGGTGTAATCTCATCTGTCATCCCCATAAACGACCAACCTTTAGAATCGACCCACTCAACAAACTCTTGCAAAAACTCATCATGTGTAACATCCACATCAAGAATTGAGCCATTAATTGAAATCGTTCTATTTTTAGATACGCGCATCTTGAACGTTTTCCTTACCATTACGATAATTCTCCCTTTGCTTTTGAATATTTATAAAATAATCTTGTATCTCTGTTATACATGATTTTAAGTAAATTGTAAAAAGGATATATTGGCCAATTTAGATATTAAAAATGGAAATCGCTTATCCTACATACCTCTCGTTCCATATACAAATGGTCATATTATTCAATAATTAAACCCTTTAGATGAATAAGAAATCATGGTCTTTTGGAAGATATCATGCAAAATAGTATAATTTGAACAAGAGAACTAAGGTAGCTCTATGTAGCTGGACTCTTTCGTTGTAGACTTAGAGACCGATGCGAAAATTACTATTTGGTTCCTATTTCTATACATAATATCTTTGGAAAGAAGGTAGTACGGTGAAAACAACAGAAAATTTTACTGACAAGGCCGATATATATGCGAAATATCGCCCTAGTTATCCTAATGAATATATTGATTATTTGCTTTCGGCTAACGAACTAAATGAGAATCAAATTGTGGCCGATATTGGTTCAGGTACAGGGATATTTAGCCACCAGCTGCTTGAAAGTGGTTTACATGTTATTGGAGTGGAGCCAAATGATGACATGAGAAAAATGGCAGAACAATCGTTAAACCAATATCCTCGTTTTCAATCTATAAAAGCAACTGCTGAAAATACCACTTTAAAAGAAAATAGTGTAGATTTAGTGACTGTTGCTCAAGCATTTCATTGGTTTGATAAAGAAGCTTTCAAAATCGAATGCCAACGAATTTTGAAACAAAAAGCACATGTTGCACTTGTTTGGAATAGTAGAGATGTAACTAGTCCACTTATTCAAGAGAACGCAGAAATTTGCCAGAAAACCTGTCCAACCTTTAAAGGCTTTAGCGGTGGAATAGATGAAACTCCAGAAATGTTTAACAGCTTTTTTAAAGATGGAAAGTATGAGTTTAAAGAATATCAAAATGATTTACTTTTTGACTATGAAGGTTTTTTAGGAAGGAATTTATCAGCGTCCTATGCTCCGAAAGAAAATGACGAAGAGTATAAAAACTTTGTTCTTCTCCTATCAGAGTTATTCGAAAAATACAGTAAGAATGGAAAAATTGTTCTCCCAAACTTAACGCGAAGTTATTTGGGCAATGTGTAAACAGCCTGATACAAAGAGACTTTGATCGGAATTAAAACAAGCCTACCCCCTCCCTAAATGTAGAACGGGGTTAGGCTTGTTTTACGTGTTGAAATATAATCACTTTATTGTCTTTTTACAAAAAACAAAACAACTTGCATTTTACCACATCAAATTCAAATGACTTTCGTACAATAAAGTAGAATATATTAGAAAACACCTTAAAATGAGGAGGAACTAAATGGCGCACTGTACGTATTGTAAAACGAAATGGAAAGTAAAAGATGTATGGTCGATACTCGTGACATTTGAAAAAGATTGTCCGTATTGTTTCGGAAGGCAATACCTATCAAAGAAAACAATAAACGCTATGCCAGAACTTTTAAGCTTACCTTTACACTTCTTATTCCCTTTTCTTGTTGATTTGAGTGATGAAGGTCCTTTAGATTGGTATCAAAAAAAATAATATAACCGCTCTATTTTAACCCACTTTTCATTACATTCCCTACCTATATATTCCTTAATACACTACTAAATTGACTCCAAATTCTTCCTGTTCAAAAGATTACTATAAAAATATTGTAAAATTTCAGTTAATTATATATAATTGTTTTAACATAATGATTAAAGATGCTGTTACATAAGCATTTTTGAAGATCCCGTAGCTCAGCAGGGAGAGCGCCACCTTGACAGGGTGGAGGTCGTGAGTTCGAGCCTCTCCGGGGTCATAAAAAAAGAGAAACCATATCAACTTTCTACGTGATATGGCTTCTCTTTTTTATCTAAATCAATCACTTCCCGCCAAACATCTTCTCCAAAGACTTCACATTTGCAAATAATACTTCTTTCAAGTTATCATCTGCAACGATTTTATAGTCACCATCTTTGTTTTTCTTTAAGTTCAATGTAACTTTGCGAGTTGCCATTGCTGCATCTTTATCCGCTAAGTTTTTGACGATAGTTGATGTCATTGTTTTTTCGATTGCTTTTTCAGATTGTTCTTTGTCTTCGCTAAATGCGCTAGCAAAGGTCATTGGCATAACTTCTCCCACTGCTTTTGTTAAAGCAACGGATAGATCAGCAGATGTAATTTCCACTTGCACTTCTGCTTTGTCATCCTTTTTCGATACTTCTTCTAGCTTTTCAAATTTAAAGTTTTTCGTAATGGCGCTCAGCATTGCTTTCGCTTCCGCATCATCTGTTTTTTCATTTAGTTTATTAAACTCTTTGTCACTTTCAACAAAGGTACGAGCTTTTTCTACATCACCTTTTTGTATAGCTGTTAAAAATTCTTCTGTCGTATCTTTCGGATTTGCACACCCTGCTAAAACACCTACTGTTAATCCTACTATCATAATTAACAGTAATAGTTTCTTTATCTTTTGCACGCTCATTCTCCTCTTATCTTTTCTAGTAAGTCAGCATTATACAATAGTATGAAACTGACATTACAAACATTTTTTGGTATAGCATTTATATGATTTATTTTCTATTCATTCCCAAAATATTAAGGGCCTTGCAGCTTTCCTACAAGGCCCCTCTTCTATCAATCCGTATCCGTAGCACAAATGAGCCACATTTTACACTCCTTACTATCTAACACCATCCAAGTAACATCCCACGCAACATCATAAAACCAATCTGTCCAAGGAGCATGACTTTCGAACACTATAATATCCTCATAACGATCTTGGAACATGTATTGACATACATCGCTCGCTAATTGCTTCGCCATTACCATTCTATCCGGAAAGCACTTATATGCTCCTCCTCTTATGATTTGAAATGCAATACTCCCATCAAGCATTACTGCGCTTCTATATTGAAATTGAAACTTATATTTTTCTGACGTATGTATTTTTAACTCTTCTAAGTTATGCATTATATCTAAAGAGTTGAAGATTCTTCTAAAGAAGTGATCGTATCCATCTTTCAAATGTGGTATTTCTTTGAAAAGATTTTCGTTATGTACTTTAAAACAGCTTATTATTGCGCCACCATTTAAGTTTTGTTCCTTAAACGTGTTTAAAATTTTCTCAATAGCTGAGTCATTTGTTTCTATTTTTTCAAACGTTCCCTCTTTCCATCTCATAACGCCCACTACTCTCTATTAAAAATTTGTTTCTTCATTATAAATAGCAAAATAAAACCCAGCAACTTTAAGATTGCTGGGTTATCTCTTATTTATATTCGAAAAAACAATCACAATTGTCCCAAGCACATAATGCCCTACTACCATCCACATACTCCGATCAAAGATCATAAGCGACAACCAAAGTGATATATTAATAGCAGCAAATAATACATATAAAATGAAATCTCTCTTTTGTAGCGCCCCTCTATTCATTACAATGTAGGTTGCACCGATTGGTGGAAAGATAAAGCAAAGGAAAAAAACAAACATTTTTCTTAACGACCATGGATATGAAGTTACTGTCTGCATAGGAATCTCCTTTTCACTTTATAATACTTTTAACATTGGCCTCACAATTCTATATTCTTCACCATCAGGCTCCTTTATGATTAAAGGTGGGTGGGGACCTTTTTCTTCTTCTATCATTGTGAATACTTCTGTTTTTTCCTGTACTATGTTGGATTCACTATTTTTAATAGGTTTTTCACTTGTTTCAATTTTCTTTGTTACTTCTCCTAGCCTTTGCCCGACTTCTTCTGCTTTGGCAGGTTCATTCGTAACATAATATTCTTGCCCTTCCCATACTAACATAGGTGGCACTTGTTCTCGTTTGTTACATATTATATAAGTAGTACTAGCTACAAGTAGTAGACATGTTAATAAAAAGAAGATAGTTTTTTTATTCATATACTATTCTCCCTATCCATCATTTTATTAAATTATATAATATCCATTATATGTGGTAAATGGATTTAATGGGAATTTTCGGATTTTAAACTATAAAGAAAAACCTTACTCAAGTAAGGTTACATTTTTACATTCTATAGTGACCGATTTATTAAAACGATCATTACGATAATCGCTATAAACATAACAACTAAACAGCCGATCATTTTATAAAAGCCTCTTTTCGTTAACGTCCCGCCTTGCACGTCTTTCCGAATAAATAAGAATACAGCTAAAAATAATACAAGTCCAATGCCAAAAGCATACATCATTTGCATATGTTAATCTTCCTTTCTCTTTTCCATCTTAATATCTTTTCGATAAAACAACAAATGAGATGAAAACAGTACTCATCGTAAGTGCCATTAGTATGTTCAATAATTCAGTAGCAGATAGTGTAAGTATTTTTAAGTTTAAGCCGATAGAGAAAAGAAGATAATATGCTGTTAATGCAAAAAAGGTCACGAACATTCCTTTATAACGAATGAGTTTCATTCGTTCGTCTTTTTCTTTAAATTGTGGGTGCAGGTAACTTAGGCAAAAACACATAATCATCATACCAAGTAATGGATAAGTTGCTTCTGGCGGTACGGAATGCGTCATTATACCTGTTAATATCATAAATCCACTCATGAATAGAAAAATAATTCCCATGATAACGAAGTACTTTTGTGAATAGTTCATCTTTATTCCTCCCCTTCTTTTCCTTCATAAATAAATACATGTTCTATCGTTGTCTGAAATGTTTTCGCGATTTCAAATGCTAACGGAAGTGACGGATCGTATTTTCCCTTTTCAATTGAAATGATGGTTTGTCTGGAAACGCCAAGTTTCTCAGCCAATTTTTCTTGAGATAGTCCAAATTTTTTTCGGTATTCGACCATTTTATTTTCCAAGGAAATTTCTCCCTCCTTCCTTATAACGAGTATATACGTAAAGGAAACTTTACGTCAAGTTTACTTTACATCTGTTTTGTTTATTTTTCGTTCTATTTATATAGAAGAAACTTTTTAATTTCAGCACGTCTATTTTGAAACAAAATACGGAACACTGTAACTAACAGTTACTATATCTCCTCCTCTCTTTTTTTAAAATTTAATATCTCCATATTTGTTTTATCCTTTTAAAATATTTCATTTATCCCTTTATTCGGCGAAATGTGTTATTGGTTTTACGGTGTTTTTCGTCATATTTATAGAAACTAACTGTTTATAAAGCATTTTTTATGTTTAGCAACTTTTTTTGTAGAAATCCTTCACTTTCCTTTCAATATTTAACACTATCTAAATAAAGTTTACGATAAATTCATAATTTTTTATTTTTTATACTATATTCCGTTATATTGTTGTATAATATCAATGAAAGCGCTTATTATTTCAATATACATAATTCGAACTTATTTTTATCGAAACATTCTAACTATTATACTTATATTTACATGCTACAATTTTAGTTATTTGTATAGGTATACCAAATATATCCACCCTATTTTTCTGTAAAATTACTTTATAACATGAAAGATTAACTTGGGTGATAAGTTATTGTGAATGTTTTTTTACAAAACAGATAAGTAATAGTGTTTGGTATTATGTAAATTATTGTAATAACATAAGAGTAAAGAAAAACATTTACATTGATTATTGGTTCATCAATTATTGAAAAGAGCAAAATGCACCTTTTTGTATGGAAAAAGGATTATATGCATTGGGAGGTTTAAACAAATGACGAGGAAGAATACAACGACAAACCCTTGGGCCAAGTTCCACGGTCCGAACCTTGGTTATGTTATTGAACAGTATGATCTTTACGTAACTGGAGCAGGTTCTGTTGATCCGGAATTACAAGAGCTTTTTGAAATTTTTGGAGCTCCTTCGTTTCAAGATGATGTCGTAACAGGGGACAACACAGCAACACATTTTTCTCCTCAAAACACAGGGAACATTGAAAAAATTCTTAAAGTCGTTCAGCTTGTTGAACAGATTCGTTCTTTCGGGCATACGTTGGCTCACATCAATCCGATGGAAGATGCTGCAAATGGACAATCTCTTCTTGAGAAAGCAATGAACGAACTGAGCGACGCTGATTTGAAAGCGATTCCAGCAAAAACAGTATGGCAAGATGCACCAGAAGGTATTCACACTGCACTTGATGTAATTCATAGATTAAAAGAAGTGTATACACAAACTTTAGCTTATGAATTTTCTCATATACAAGATAGTGAAGAACGCGCGTGGTTGCATCAAATGGTGGAATCAAATTCATTGCGTCAACCACTATCAAATCAAAAACGAACTGCTCTTTTAAAACGTTTAACAGCTGTTGAAGGTTTCGAGCAATTCTTGCATAAAACATTCGTTGGGCAAAAGCGTTTCTCTATCGAGGGCGTTGATATGCTTGTACCCGTTCTAGATGAAATTGTGCTAGAAGGTGCTAAAAATGGCGTAGAAGATGTCATGATTGGTATGGCTCACCGCGGTCGCCTAAGCGTACTTGCACACGTATTAGAAAAACCATATAGTCACATGTTTGCTGAGTTCAAACATGCAAAAATAGAAGGCGCAGTAGCAAACTCTGGTTGGACTGGCGACGTAAAATACCATTTAGGTAGAGAACAAGTCGTTAGTAACGAAGAAGTTAGTACTCGCGTTACATTAGCAAATAACCCAAGTCACCTTGAGTTCGTGAATCCTGTTGTAGAAGGTTTCGCACGTGCGGCTCAAGAAAATCGTAAAAAATCTGGTCTTCCAGAACAAGATACTTCAAAATCATTCGTAATTTTAGTTCACGGTGATGCTGCATTCCCTGGTCAAGGTATTGTATCTGAGACACTCAACTTAAGCAGATTGAATGCATATCAAACAGGCGGAACAATTCATGTTATCGCAAACAATGCAGTTGGTTTTACGACTGATAGCTATGATTCTCGTTCTACGAAATATTCAAGTGACCTTGCAAAAGGTTTCGATATTCCGATTGTTCACGTCAATGCTGATGATCCGGAAGCTTGTCTTGCTGCTGCTAATCTTGCGATTCAATATCGCATGTTGTTCAAAAAAGATTTCTTAATCGATTTAATTGGTTACCGCCGCTACGGTCATAACGAAATGGATGATCCAGCAGTTACACAACCACAAGTGTACAAAAAGATTAAAAATCACCCAACTGTAAGAGCAATTTATGCAGATCAATTACAAGCTGCTGGTGTTCTAAATGCAGATGAAATTGAAACAATTACACAGTTTACGCAAGAGCAATTAAAATCTGACTATGCACAAGTACCGCCAGCTGATACGAGCGATGCAACAATTCACGTTAAAGTGCCAGATGTTGTTGCAAAGGGCATTCAGTCAATTGATACTGGTGTTGAGCTTGATTCACTTCGTGCAATTAATGAAGGTCTACTCTCTTGGCCAGAAGGCTTTAACGTATATCCGAAAGTGAAGAAAATTCTTGAGCGCCGTAAAGACGCTCTTGAAGAGAACGGTAAAATTGAATGGGCACTTGCTGAGTCATTAGCATTCGCTTCTATTTTACAAGAAGGTACACCAATTCGTTTAACTGGTCAAGATTCACAGCGTGGTACATTCGCACATCGTCACATCGTATTACACGATACGGATACAAATGAAACATATTCACCATTACATCGCTTACCAAACATCAACGCTTCATTCTCTGTTCATAACAGTCCGTTATCAGAAGCTGCTGTTGTTGGTTACGAGTATGGTTATAACGTATTCGCTCCGGAAACGCTTGTTATGTGGGAAGCGCAATATGGTGACTTCTCAAATACTGCGCAAGCATTATTTGATCAATATGTTTCAGCTGGAAGAGCAAAATGGGGTCAAAAATCTGGTTTAGTTCTTCTATTACCACACGGTTATGAAGGTCAAGGGCCAGAGCACTCTAGTGCACGTCCAGAGCGATTCTTACAGTTAGCTGCTGAGAACAACTGGACAGTTGCAAACTTAACGAGTGCAGCACAATACTTCCATATCCTGCGTCGTCAAGCATCTATCTTAGGAACAGAAGCTGTTCGACCATTAGTATTGATGACGCCGAAAAGTTTATTACGTCACCCACTTACGCTTTCAACTGCTAGTCAGTTAAGCGAAGGACGTTTCCAACCTGCTTTAGAACAAGAAAACCTTGGCATGAAACCAAACAAAGTAAAACGTCTTGTTTTAAGTACAGGTAAAATGGCGATTGACTTAGCAGCAGAAATCGAGTCTGGTAAGCATGAGTACAACTTAGATGAAATTCATATCGTTCGTATTGAACAGTTGTACCCATTCCCTGCTGAGAAAGTTCAATCTATTATTAAACGCTTTAAAAACTTAGAAGAAATTATTTGGGTTCAAGAAGAGCCTCGTAATATGGGCGCATGGCATTACATGGCTCCAATTCTGTTCGAACTAGCTGGAGATAAAGTGAAAACAGGTTATATTGGACGCCCAGATCGCTCTAGCCCATCTGGCGGCGATCCATTCGCTCACAAAGCTGAGCAAGAACTAATTGTTTCACACGCTTTAGACGTGAAGTATAACTTCCGTCAAGATAAACTAGAAATTGAAGTTTTCAGCAACTAAAAAGTAACAATGAAGATTTCTAGCTTGTTCCTTGGGCAGATATTCTGCCCAAGGTCAGGCTAACAAATGGAGATTACCGAAGACAAAAGAAGAAAAAACACACCGTTAGGCAAATAAGGGGAGGACATTTAAAATGATCGAAATTAAAGTACCTGAGCTTGCAGAATCTATTACTGAAGGAACTATCTCACAATGGCTTATCAACGTAGGCGACAAAGTTGAGAAAGGTGGCAGCGTTGTTGAGCTTGAAACTGATAAAGTCAATGTAGAAATCATTGCAGAAGATTCAGGTATTGTATCGAAGTTACTAGGCGAACCTGGGGATACAGTTGAAGTTGGCGCAACTATCGCAATTTTAGATGCAAACGGAGCACCAGTTGCAGTAAGTACGCCTGCACCGGCTGAGCAACCGAAACAAGAAACAGCTGAAGCACCAAAAGCTGCGGCACCAAGTGCTGAACAAACTGCAACTTTACAAGGTTTACCAAATACAAACCGTCCTATCGCATCACCAGCTGCTAGAAAAATGGCTCGTGAATTAGGAATCGACTTAAACGACGTACGTAGCACAGATCCACTTGGCCGTGTGAGACCACACGATGTACAAGCTCATGCTGCAGCACCGAAAGAAGCACCAGCTGCTCCAAAAAGTCCAGCTCCTGCTCCAGTTGCAAAAACTGAATTCGAAAAACCAGTTGAGCGCGTGAAAATGTCCCGCCGCCGTCAAACAATTGCAAAACGTCTTGTAGAAGTTCAACAAACATCTGCAATGTTAACAACATTTAACGAAGTTGATATGACTGCAATCATGGAATTACGTAAAGAGCGTAAAGATGCTTTCGAGAAAAAACATGATGTACGTCTTGGTTTCATGTCATTCTTCACAAAAGCAGTTGTTGCAGCATTAAAACAATTCCCATTATTAAATGCTGAAATTCAAGGCGACGAGCTTATCATTAAAAAATTCTATGATATCGGTATTGCAGTAGCAGCTCCAGATGGATTAGTTGTTCCAGTTGTACGCGATGCGAACCAATTAAACTTCGCTGAAATCGAAAGCGAAATTCGTGAATTAGGTAAAAAAGCACGTGATAACAAACTTTCACTAAAAGAACTACAAGGTGGTACATTTACAATTACAAACGGTGGTGTGTTCGGTTCTCTAATGTCAACACCGATCCTAAACAGCCCACAAGTTGGTATTTTAGGAATGCATAAAATCCAAGTACGTCCAGTTGCAATCGATAACGAACGTATGGAAAACCGCCCAATGATGTACATCGCTTTATCTTACGATCACCGTATTGTTGATGGCAAAGAAGCAGTTAGCTTCCTTGTTGCTGTTAAAGATATGCTTGAAGATCCAAAATCATTATTATTAGAAGGTTGATGGATTCATAATCTATTACAGGCTGTAGAATATATCATTCTACAGCTTTTTTTATTGCATTCATACGGGACAAATCGCATGACATAAGGTAATAATGTATGCCTAAAAAGTAAGGAGGATTAAAATGAGTAACCTTCCAGCACATGCAAAACTAAAAGCAAATAAAGATACTTTCTTCCTCCCCGACTCAAACGGGGGTGTCTATTTTCGAAATAACGCCAGTTCATTTCGTATGGACGGTGACGGAATTTATAACTGGATTGAAAAATTAATGCCAATGTTTAACGGTAATTATTCTTTAGCAGAAATAACGGATGGTCTCCCTCTCCCCTATCAAAATCGTGTATTTGAAATTGGAGAGATTTTATATAAAAATGGGTTTGTCCGTGATGTAAGTCAAGATGCACCTCATGAATTAAACAGTGCATTACTTGATAGATATGCTTCGCAAATTGAATTTCTAGAAGCAGATTCTCATTCAGGCGCTTTAAAATTCGAAACGTACCGCAATGCAAATGTACTTATAATCGGCTCTGGAGATATGCTTACTTCCTTAGTTTCTTCTTTATTAGAATCCGGATTACCTACCTTTCATTACCTTGTGACAGATTATGAAGAAACGAATTACGACCGTATTCACGAGCTAGTAGAACTTGCGCATGAAGTAGATGATGCTGTACTTGTTCAAGAAATAGATACAACAATTGATCGTCCCCTGCATGAAGTGTTCGAGCCCTTCGACTGGATTTTGTACGTTTCTCAAAATGGAGATATTGATGGCCTAAGAGCAGCTCACACGATTTGCAAGGAAGTAGGAAAGAACTTCATACCAGCCGTTTGTTTATCAGCACTTGGTATAGCTGGTCCTGTCGTAATGGCTAATCGTGAAGAATGCTGGGAATCCGCATGGCATCGGCTACATGAAACAACTTTACAAAATGAACATTCATCAGCTTCATTTTCACCAATTACATCTGCAATGCTAGCAAATATAATCGTTTTTGAATTATTTAAACACGTTGCTGATGATTCACATCGAGAAAAGAATCCACAATTCTTTTTATTAAATTATGAAACACTCGAAGGAGCATGGCATCCTTTTATAAAACATCCTCTCGCCACTGATGAAAGTTTTACAATTGATACGATAGAAAACCTTTCTGAAAAACTTGAGCATCGGTCTAACCAACATACCTCAACTGATTTATTCCGTTTTTTCGATTCATTAACTTCTAAAGAAACTGGTATATTCCATGTATGGGATGAACAAGATTTATATCAATTACCATTATCACAATGCAATATTCAAGTGGCTACACCTCTATCAGATGGCCCAGCTTCCCTCCTGCCTCTTATAACTTGCAGTGGTTTAACTCATAACGAAGCGCGCCGAGAAGCTGGTTTAGTAGGAATTGAAACATATGTAGCGGAAATTATGCACCGCCTTATTCCTGAACATAACGATATCGGTATTGGCGCTGGAGAAACGATGACAGAGGGTGTATACCGGGCACTACAACAACATTTAAACCACAAACTGTATGAACGACAATCACATATGCTAGAAGAAATTACGACGGTCGACTTAACCGAAATTCATGATAAACATTGTAGATTTTATTATGATGCCCTCGCTACAATTCTTGAAACACCTAAAATCGCAATGGGTGAAGATATTCTCAGCTTTCCAGTCGTTTGGGTCGGTATAAATGATCGATGGTATGGCGCATCTAATATTAATATGACGTTAGCCTTACGAAACGCACTACAACTATCACTTCTTCATATTCAAAATGAAGATACGCCTTACAGAACTAATATTTTGCCTGAATCATCTATTATTTTATATGACACGGATTCTTTTAGAGTGGAAATACAAGCGGAAAAAGAAATTCCAGATGCGCAATCATTACAGCTTGCCCTGCAACATTTAGAAGAACATCATTTTTATCCATTCGTGTTTGATTTAGCGATTGAATCATTTTTGAAAGAAAACTTAGATGGTGTGTACGGGGTATTAATTGCAAAGGAGGACGGTCTATGACTCAAAATATATTGCTTATAGGAGATGGCATTCTTGCAGACTATGTACATGATCAATTATGCAAACAATATTCCATCATTCGCCAACATACAATTGCAGATGAACTCCCTGAAAATATCGACCTCGCTCTCGTATTACACGACGGCTCTCCTTCTACGATTCATCATGACGCTGAGCTAACTTTCCGGTCAAATCATATTCCGTGGCTACGTGGTTTTACTTCATTTGGTGAAGGTATTATCGGTCCTTATATTCATCCTCTTGCAGCGGGATGTACTCATTGTGCCGATGGACGACGCTTTATCGCTGGATTTGATCAAAAAGAAATGTGGGAGCTACAACGAAAATATGCGGTAAAAGAAGAAAACGTAACGAGGCGTGATGTACGTGCCACCCAAAATGGCATTCTGCAAATGTGCCATCTTATTTGCGCAGAAACAGAAAAAATATTAACTCATAACTATTCTTCTTTAGAAAATGAACTCATTTTACTAAACTTACAAACAATGCAATGTACGCGGCATTCTTTTCTTCCAGACCCCCTCTGTCCTGTATGTAGTAATTTGCCTGATGATACAGCTGATGCGGCAACGATTTCGTTACAACCAAGCTTAAAAACAAGTGATGCAACATATCGCTGTCGTTCCATTCATGAACTAAACACATTTTTAACGAAGGACTATTTAGATTACCGAGTCGGTATGTTGAACGGAAAAATGCAGCATTCTTTATTACCATTTGCTGACGTTATTATAAACATGCCATTAATGTTTGGAAATGAAGGGGTTGCAGGCCGAACTCTTTCATTTGCGATAAGTGAAGCAACTGCTATTTTAGAAGGTTTAGAACGATATTGTGGTATGTCACCTCGAGGGAAAAAGACAAATGTGCATGGTAGTTTCCATGATTTAGAGGATCATGCACTAAATCCCCTTACGCTCGGTGTACATACAAATGAACATTATAATCGTGATGGTTTTCCATTTAAACCGTTTGATCCTGACTATGAACAAAACTGGGTATGGGGATATTCATTGTCACAAAACCGGCCAATTTTAGTTCCGGAATCAATCGCTTATTATAGCCTCGGTCATCGAGATGCTTACGTATATGAAACGTCAAATGGCTGTGCAATTGGTGGTAGTTTAGAAGAAGCAATTTTTCACGGCATTTTAGAAATTGTAGAACGTGACGCCTTTTTGCTCACTTGGTATGCTGAATTACCTCTTCCCCGCCTTGATCTTAGTTCAGCAAATGATACGGAATTACAATTAATGATCCAGCGGCTATACACGATTACCGGTTATGAATTACATGCTTTTAATGCAACGATGGAACACGGCATCCCAAGCTTATGGGTAATTGCGAAAAATACGCGTGAAAATGGAATGAACGTTGTTTGCGCTGGAGGCTCTCATTTGGACCCAGTCCGCGCTTTAAAGAGTGCCATCCATGAAATAGCAGGCATGTTACTTATAACGGACGATGAACTTGAGGAAAAAAGAGAGTACTACGAAAACTGCTTACAAGACGCTTATCTCGTAAATAAAATGGAAGACCATAGTATGCTGTACGGATTGAAAGAAGCAGAAGAACGCCTTCACTTTCTTTTACGTGACGACGCTCCGATGCAAACGTTCCAAGAAATGAACGGATTACAATCATTTGATCTTGATTTAACATCCGATCTTCATCAACTTTTAGACCGTCTAGGGCAATTTGGACTTGAAGTAATCGTTGTAGATCAAACAGTGCCTCTTATAGAAAAAAACGGATTACATTGTGTAAAAGTCATTATTCCAGGCATGCTACCGATGACGTTCGGCCACCATCTCACTCGACTTACAGGGCTAGATCGAGTGTATACCGTACCAATGACACTTGGATATACAGACGAACCTTTAACGACTGAACAATTAAATCCACATCCGCACCCGTTTCCATAGTAAAGGAGGGGATTTCATGCAACTAGATACTTTTTTACATCATCTCCATTTCTCTATCGATGAAATTATGCCAAATCATGAAATAGACTGGGAAGATGCACCGCTTCCTTATAAATTATATCGAAACTTACCTATTATCCCTCTCTCTTTAGAAATCCCATTATCTTTACCTAACTCTTCTACTACACCTACTTTGAAAGAGATTGGTCATTACCTTTGGTGTTCATTTGGTTTAACCCAGTTATGTCAGCTAAATAGCGAGAAAATTTTATTTAGAAGATCTATCCCTTCCGGCGGCGCTTTATATCCAAATGAATTGTATATATATTTAAAAATAGACGATTATCCAGACGGCATTTACCATTACGATGCCGCGCATCACCGACTTATCTTACTTCGCGAAGGAAATTTTGATTCTTACCTTACAGAAGCACTCGGCAATCGTTGTAACTTACATTCTTGTTTTGGTGCTGCATTCGTATCCACTATGTTTTGGAAAAACTACTTTAAATACAATAACTTTTCGTATCGGCTTCAAGGGTTAGATAGCGGTGTTCTCATCGGCCAATTACTGGAATGTGCCAAACAATTTTGTTACACAAATGGTGTATATTTTCAGTTTCTAGACCGTGCAATCAATCATTTACTCGGACTGTCAGAAGGAGAAGAAAGCGTGTATGCTGTCGTTCCTTTCAGTACAGAACCACAAACTGATTGGTTTCACAATGATTACCGTGAAAATAAAACAATTACTTCCCATGAGCTATTACAACAAATTCCGCCTTTAGCACATGAACATTTCGTTCGCTCAAAGCATGTAAATGAGTATCCGATGATAACAAAAATAAATGAGGCTTCTATGGTCGAATCGACAGCACAGTTCCAAACACTAGCTCATGAAGAGCACTATCAACATCATGCGCACGCTGTACAACTGCCGAAAGTAGAGCGTTTATCTTATGATTTCTTACAACTTTGCCGAAAACGGTATTCCCCTGATGCTGACTTTATTTTAACAAAATGGGATGCAGCCGAGCTCGCTACTTTACTACAAGAAGCGAGTCTCTCCTTCCCTTATTACAACGACCTTGATGGTCAGTATGTAAATGAAAAAGCGCGCGTCTCATTATATGGATGTTTCTATAATGTAAAAGATATAGAAAACGGGGCTTACACTTATAACAGTAAAACACATTCCATACAACCACTTCGATATGGAGATCTTCGTTATCCTCTTCAATCTAGTATGACGATGGATAACATAAACCTTTTTCAAGTACCGCTTTGCTTACATGTAGTCGGAAAGAAAGATTATTATACAAATGCATTAGGCTATAGAGGGTACCGTATTCATCAAATGGAAACAGGTATACTCGTTCACAAACTCGTTTTTGCAGCGACTGCGATGGGGATGGGCGGGCATCCTTTACTTAGTTTTGATACAAATTCATGTGATCAGTTGTACGGAATAGATGCTGGGAATGAAACGTCACTTATTCAAATTCCTGTTGGAGCTTATCGGGCGCGGAATTGGTTAAAAGGGGATTTGCGTAATTAAAAGCACGCCACTCATCGGCGTGCTTTTTTTAAAGGACTTACTTAATAAAAAGAGAAGTGAGTATATATTCTTACATAAAAGGAGAGTTTAACTTGAGCATTTTACAACGATTAATCCAGCAAGCAAAAAATCCTCGGGGGACAATTGGTTCTTCCATGCTTTGTATTATGAACAGTGCACATACGAGACTAACTAATTGGGCATTACAAAAAGTATATATAAAGAAAGAGGCAATTATATTAGATATCGGTTGTGGCGGCGGTAAAACGATACACACTCTTTCAAAACGAACTCCACTTGGAAAAATATACGGGATTGATTACTCCTATCAAGCTGTAAAAAATTCGATACAGACGAATATAAAAGATGTTCAAAAACAAAAAGTCATTGTTCAACAAGCAAGCGTTTCTTCTATTCCCTATCATACAAACTTCTTCGATCTCATTACCGCTTTTCAAACACACTACTTCTGGCCTGATGTGGAACAAGATATAAAAGAAGTATTTCGCGTCTTGCAACCGAAAGGATCCTTTTTATTAGTGGCTGAAACTTTCAAAATTCAATATCATATGGAGAAATGCAAAACGAATGAAGAATTAGTAAACCTATTTTATAAAACAGGATTTACAAGCGTGAAATGTTATGAAGAAAGAGGATGCCTTTGTGTAATAGGGACCAAGTAAAAAAACAGACCCTTTGAGGTCTGCTTTTTTTACTAGATTAATTTGAAAATGCTCTTTATTTGTCTCGCAAATAACCAGTTTTTCGTACCGTAGTTATCATTTAAACTATCTAAATGGATAGATTGTCCGTTAGCAAACTTTAATTCTAGCGTTGTATTTTTATCGTTTGTTTTTAAGTTACTATGTGTAATAGCATCATACTTTAATTTTTCAATCTCAATATACTCTTCTTTTTCTTGTCCAATCACGACATGGTCTTGGAAGAAGAACAATACTTCTACTTTCTTACCGAAACAAAATACATTTTTCGTATAAATTAATGTCGCATTATCAAGTCCGACGCATACTTCTTTCATCTCTTCAATAACGTGTCCAAAGTCTTCTTCCTGTCTTGCGTTTGATTCAGCAATCCATTCTTCGATTGTTTTCATGTTAATTGCCATACTGTGCCCCCTGGTTCGTTCATTGCTTTGTTTAAAAACTAAATACTATATGACAATATAAGCGATACGTACTATGTTTTCAAGGGTGAACGGTATATTCAAAATAAAGTTAAATTTCAAAGTAATATACTAGGAGCACCAATCTCATTGTATTTTAAACGTTTGCACGAGGCATTCTTCCTCATCGATTAACTGTATTTTCTCATCAAATTCGATGTTTAGTTCCCTATATACTTTCTTCCAAAAAGAAACGGCTGGTACATTTTTCACAAGTTCGATAACGAAATATTGTCCTCGTTTCTCTTTTAGCAAACTCTCAATAACTTGTTTACCGATTCCTTTTCCTTTGTACTGATTCAATATGAAAATGTCATTTATACCAAAATCGTTTTCCTTCTTCAAAAACGGACGTTCCAGTAGTAATAAAAATCCTACAATCTCATTATCACTTTTAATAAAATACGGAGTGATTCCATCATTTTCCCAGAACATATGTAAATCTTCGTATTCAAAAAATCCATTTGCTCCAATCGTTATATTAGGTGTGAACTTAGAGAGGTCATGTAGATATAGTGCGTACAAATTACGTAATATCTCTTTTTCTGATTCTTGAACTGCTTGAAGTGTTATAAACATTTTTAATGATCCCCCTTCCCTATATGTAACTATTTCCCAACCCTCTTCATTCGATAAAAATGATGATTACCCTTTAACGAAAAAAATAGCACTTAAAAAGTGCTATTCCGCTCGTCTTGCCGCTTGCTGAATTGGATCCCAAACGCTGTTATATGGTGGTGCATAACTTAAGTCCACATCTTCTAAATCGTGAATGCTCATTTTATTGAAGAGTGCCATTGCGATCACATCAATCCGTTTATCTACACCTTCTTCTCCAATTACTTGTCCACCTAATAATTGTTTCGTGTCAGAACGGTATAGTAATTTCAAGTAAAGTGGTTTCGCATTTGGATAATAGCCCGCCATATTTGTGGAATCTACTTTGACTGTTTTATACGGGATATGTAATCCTTTTGCTTCCTTTTCATTTAAGCCTGTTCTTGCGAGCGTCAAATTCATAAATTTAATAATGCCTGTACCCAACGTTCCTTTAAAAGCTCTTCGTTTATCCAGCATATTCAGTCCAGCAAGTCGCCCTTGTTTATTTGCAGTTGTTCCAATTGGAATATGATCATGAATTTCTTTTATAACGTGATAATGTGTCGCACAATCACCAGCTGCATATACGTCTTGCACATTCGTTTGCATATATGCATTTACCTCGATTGCCCCTTTATGATTTGTACGTATATTCGTTCCTTCAAGAAAATCAGTATTCGGCTTCACTCCGACAGATACTAGAACAAGATCCGCTTTATACGTACCTTTATCCGTTTCAACTGCTTCTACTCGTTCATTCCCTTTAAACGCTTTTACATTTTCATTCGTTAAAATTTCAATATGATGTTTATCTGCTTCTTTATGTATATACTCCGCCATATCCGCATCATAAATGGTACCAATATGATCATTTCGCTCAATCATTCTTACTTTTTTACCAAGTTCAACGAATGTTTCTGCCATCTCAAGCCCAATTGCACCGCCGCCAATAATAGTTACATCTTCAACTTTATTCGTTTCTAGCGTTTTTAATATGCGCTCAGCATCCGGAATTGTTTTTAAAAGATGAACGCCTTGTAAATCTCGCCCTTCCCATTCTGGCATAACAGGACGTACTCCGGTCGCAATTAATAAACGGTCATACGAAAATTCAAAGATATCTTTCGTCTTCGTATGCTCTGCGTATACCATTTTCTTTTCCGTATCTACTTTCGTTACTTCATGTCGTACTTTCGCATCAATTCCGTATTTATCACGAAACATCTTTACATTACGCGCGATTAACTTTTCCGTTGAAGCGATAGCACCACTAATGACATACGGTAACCCACACTGCGCGTACGAATAAATTTCACCTTTTTCTAACGTCACAACATTTGCATTTTCATCGTTTCTAACAATTTGCATCGCTGCACTCATACCAGCTGCATCTCCGCCAATAATGACATAGTTCACTTTACCACTCCTTCTTTTTTACATACTCTTTACGTTTTCCATATTTTATAGAAATAACACCTACTTCTATTGTAAAGAAAGAGAATTTCATCTTCAAATTTAGTGCACAAACCTATGCCTAAATAGGTAACCGTCGTGCCTTATAAACAACATGTTTAATATGCTATAACAGTAACAATTGAAAGTAGGTGAAACATACATGTGCGCCGGCCTTCTCGCCCAGCTTCCAGATGAACCGCAAGAACCAAAAGAACCGAAACCCGCCGTCTCACTTGACCAAGAATTTTCCATTAATGCAACAATATATAGCGCTCGTGCTTGGTTATCTAACGATGATACATTTGCGCAAGATATTTGGAAAGCTACCCAATTCGCTTCAGCATCACATGCTGGCAAGTCCATCTTTCCAGTCGGTTCTGTTAAAATTATAAACTTCTCTGATGATACAATTACTGTTATTGCTTCACCAGAATCAGATCATGCGCTCAAAATAGTCGTACCACCCCATTCCGAGGCAGCCCTAACGTCTGGTCCTTTATCACATATACAAGCTAGTACATCAGGAGGATCCAGTAAAGTCACATTTCTCTTTCACATCTTTTTCTCAAGAGATCCTGGTTCAGATAAATAACGATAAAAAGGTACAGCTGTGCACTGTACCTTTTTATCGTGTTTATTCTCTTGATTTAATGCGTTCAACATTATAAGATTCAATATCCGTTAGCTTTCCTGTATAATACTTGTTTTCTCTATACCAAGACTGCTTTGAAAAATATGTCCATGCCTTGCGTATATTTCGTTTCTCTCTATTTTCAATTGTTCTTTCGATAAGTATGTTAAGTCCCCACTCGTTAATTTTCGGATATCAATATCAGGAAAGATGAAGCCATTATATATATACTGAGGTTTTGACAAAATTGAACACCATCTTCAAAATGAGTGCCACACTTTGTACATACATTCATCCACCTTTTCGTTAGAAGCCAGTGAATCCCTGTGTAAAGGTTTGAATTATCGTGCTAATGTAAGACCACAGTACAATGAATGTTGCAATTCCAATTAAAACATTTGCGATAAGAAGTGTATAAATAAGGTCTAATCCGCCGTTATCTAGCTTTACTATAGCGACAATTATACTAATTGACATATACGTTGTAGCCAGCCCTAATAAGATTGGTAAGAAAAAGATTAATAAAAAGCTAAACAGAAAAGAAAGAACTAATATAGCAATAGCTGGTGTCGCTATCGTTCCCCACACACCGAATACTTCAAGAAATGAAAATGAAGATTTCATCATCTTTCCACTTACAAAAATAATAAATCCGACAAATAAAGTTAAAATTAGTAAAAATAAAAAGACCGTTACAGAGTCCCAAAAGAAATTAGGAGTCGTTATATCTAGTGCAAATGTTCTCGTAACAGCAGCTGCTGTGCTCATCATTCTATAAAAAATACATGCTCCTAAAAAACAAATAAGAACAAGACTTACAATTCCATTTCGCACTTCAACCTTGCCGCTTTTCATAATCGCTGTCGGTGCTTTGAAAGCATGTTTAAAAAACTGAAAATACCCACCCACAAATCGCTTCGCTTTCTCTACCGTTTCATTCGGACGAGTTTCCTTCGCTTGTGCTATGCGTACTTGTTGCTCACCTTCTTCCTGTGAACTACTCGCTACTGCCCCCTCCGTTAACGAATGTCCACAATTCCCGCAAAACTTTGCCTCTGCTCTATTTTCTGTATGACACGCCAGACATTTCATTCTCGCATTCCCCCCTTAAGCAGATACCATATAGGGTGTTACAAATTCAATATATGACTTTGTACATAAAACATGACTACAAGAAAAAGATTCTGAAATCCTCCTTCCGAAAGAAAATATATGTGCTAGCAATCTTGAAAAAAAATGCTATTATGAAACAGAATAAAGTGAAACTTTAATCAGTGGGGGTTTTCTTCATCCCCCACTGATTATTAGTTGAACCAATCGGACTTTTATGGGCAATTGATCCCCTATCTAACTTCTTTGCTTTCGCTGAATTTTGAGGTGGGGGTCTTACTGCCCATTAAAGTCGGATAAATAATGTTTCTAACAGATTGGATGACTGGCAATGGAATTGGTAAACTCAATTTTTCAAATACTCCTTACAAGCGTAATCCAATTATTTTCCTTAATTGGCGTTATCATTGTAATTGGATTTCTATTAGGCTATTTAGAATCTCTTACGCGCATGTATTGGTCGAGAGCTTTTGGAAGAAAAGGATTCCTATTAACGGCTTGGATCGGTGTTCCGATTCACGAACTTGGACATGCCATTATGTGCGTACTGTTCCGTCATAAAATTGTGGCGACTCAGTTCTTCCCAACAGATACAAGTCAAGGGGCCTTAGGTTATATACAACATCAATACAATCAAAAAAGTGTGTATCAACGAATTGGGAATTTCTTTATCGGCATTGGGCCTATTATTTCTGGTATTACTGCATTAATCCTTTTAATGCGCTATTTCGTACCAGAATCATATTTTTTATTTCATACAACTCTCGAAAAAACAATCGCTACTACTTCTATTAATGTAGAAATGGTTCAAAACATGCTCTTGTCGACGTTTGTATTATTGAAAAGCTTATTTACAATCGGCAATTTATTGAATCCTTCCTTTTGGTTATTTTTATTTATCGCCATTTGCATTTCCGCACATATCGCTTTAAGTAAACCAGACATTAAAGGATCAATAGACGGTGTTGTCGTCATGTTTATCGTGTTATTTTTATTCAACATAATAGCAGGACTGTTTCAATACGACAGTAATCAGCTAATTGGACAGGTTATGAAATATAATATGTATCTCATTGCGTTTTCTAGTGTGGCACTGCTGTTCTCTTGTCTTTCTACACTCGTTAGTTTTTCGTTTTATAAAATAAGAAGAGGGCGTTCTTTTTGAACGCCCTCTTCTTATTCTCTCAAGATGATTAATGAATTTTTCTCCTATATTCTTTATTTCACCACTAATAACTAGCTTTTGTACATGAGCAACTATTCCAACTAAATTCTTAAGAATAAACGGGCTGTTCACCTAATGGAAATATTAAATTCTTCCTTTCAAATACTATTCTATACACCAATAATAGGCTCAAGAGAAAACTATTTACTTACGTAAAAGCACATCAATATCTTTCTTGAATTTCAAAATACAAATTATTGAAGAGATTGGATATATATTAAAGACCTCGTCATTCCCATAGGATGATGAGGGTTTTTATGCAAATAAAGACACCCTATGGTGCCTTCCGCTCTATATTCGTTTTACCACTTATTTAAATATAACTAATTATAAACCTCATTAAATTTCTAAATGTTTACAATAAAATTATATCGAAAAAACGCACAAATAACTAGACTTGTAATTAAAATTCATTAATTATAATATACAAATGTAATCAAGAAAGAAAAGAGAAGGTGATTGTATGAAAAGTTTAAAAGTTTTTACAACAGGTGTTGTATTGGCTACTTCATTTGCAACATTTAATAATGAAGTAAATGCAGGAGTACAAAATACAAATCAGAAATTTATCGATATAGAATCTATTGATAAATGGGTTGGAGAAAACCAATTAGTAGCTGAGGAAGGAAATGTATTTGGAGTAGGAAAGCCTAGTTTGCAACAAAAATCAGTAAATACTTATTCTAAAGGTGATACACTAGATTATAAGATCGAAAAGAAGGGTAATAGTATTGAGCAAACAATTACTTTAGCGCCTGAAGAT
Organism: Bacillus sp. FDAARGOS_527; assembly: GCF_003812125.1. Classification (NCBI taxonomy): domain Bacteria; kingdom Bacillati; phylum Bacillota; class Bacilli; order Caryophanales; family Bacillaceae; genus Bacillus; species Bacillus sp. FDAARGOS_527. The sequence goes on along the minus strand of NZ_CP033795.1, from coordinate 541,801 downwards.
ACGAACGCTACTATTGAAATTCCATTTGACTTCCAAGATGGAGAGTATATTCAACTTATTAAAGATGAATATGGCAACTTCAATGGGGCTGGTAACGTTTATAATAAAGAAAATGAATCAATTGCTTTATTATATACGCCACAAATAAAATCTGAACTAGGTGCTACAATCCATGCAGAAGTTTCTAAAGGGAATGTGTTGCAGTTACATGTGGAAGCTAGTGAAGCAAAGGAACCAGTTACAGTGGCTATGAAAGCAAGTGTAAAATATTACAAAGATTATTTCTCAGGTGCTAAGTGGATAACGCGCGATGGTATGATATCACTAAGCATTACGCATAAACCATATTTAACATCTGGAAAAAACAATGCAGAAGTTCTTTCTAGAAGGCATGATAGTTGGGTTAAGTTAAAAGCTGTTCATTCTGGAAATAGTAAATGGAAGAATGAATCAGGATTAAAGAAACAGTATGATTGTCATCATGATACCATTGGTAGTAAGAAAAACCCTTGGAATATTGAACCAAGTAGGCCAAATGTAAGTTATCCACAGACGCTTTTAGCAGCCTGCAATCCAAGTTAAATCTATATTATTTTAGGAGGAATATACTTGGATATTCAAATTTTCACAGAATTAAGACCCGTATTTAAGGTGCTGATTGGTATCTTAATAGCTCTTTCGTATTTAATTTTGATAAATTGTAAAAAAATCAATACTCTATATGTATTTAGTATTTCTGGGATTTGTATATTGATAGCGGGTCTCTTATATGTAATGTCTGGATTTATAGTAGATGAATACCAAGTTGAGATAGATGGAACAAGCTTATATATGATATTTACTATATTTATTTTGGGTGTTTTAAATGTTTTATTTTATATATTCAAAAATAGAACAAGTGAGTGAATGTATGATATATGATTAATAAATGAGGAGCTTCCTAGAAATTCACTTATGGGTGGCTCTTCATTTTTCAAAAGGAATCAATATATTTAGCAAAAGTGGTGTAACGATGAAAAAAATGATACTGTTTAGTCTTGTAATCATTTCAATTCTGTCTGGTATATTTTTTGTGCAAAAAGGGAATAAAAATCAGGAACTTGAAGTTAGTAAGATACAGGACGGGAATTATTATCAAAATTCGATTTCAATTAAACAACTAAAGGCAGACCTAATTAATAATGAAAAGCATGTTATATATTTTTATAAGGAAGGTTGCCTATACTGTGAGCAAGTTAGCCCAATTATTGTACCAATGGCAAAAGATAAAAATATCCCAATGAAAGTAATAAATTTAGGGGAATACCCTATAGAGGAATGGGATAATTTTAGGATAGAAGCAGTCCCTACAATCGTTGAGTATAGAAACGGGAAAGAAAAAAATAGAATTGAGGGAGCGCACAGTGAAACATCTTATAAAGAATGGTTTAATATTATAAGATAAAATACTGGTTGCCATATATCTTATTTACAACGAAAAGAGCCAGTTCATATCGAACTAGCTCTTTTCATCAGTTATTTCCCTTATAATCACAATGCTCAACAGGCACACGAGCATGCCCTTCTTCATCGGTACACCATGACTGTGATTGGAATGCAAGAAAGATACCAATCCATTCTTCTTCCTTTTCAAAGTGAATGAGTATTCCTCCGTCTTGCCATATACCATTATCACCTTTCCATTTTTCTACATTCCCTTGATTCATGTGAATATCGTGTATCCCGTTTCCTGGTTCGAAATGAAAGTAAGAATCGGGTGTATTTTCTTCTGGTCCCCATCTTTCACCGAACGCGTAAATAATTGCTTTTTCTTCTATTGCTTGTTTTATATAACGTTCTATTTTTTCATTTAAATCATTATCCACTCCTGCTTTTTCAGCAGGTAAAGGAATCATTTGCTTGGAATCAAATAAATTACCTCTTACGTAGTCTAAAGCTACTTTCGGTTCATTGTTTTTTATTTCTGTAAAACCAAATGGCAATGTCGGTAAAATATGAATCGCCTCTGACCGAATATTGTCGCTTGCAAAATATAAAACTTCTGACGGATAACTTTGCGACTTTACGTTAATTGCAATACGATAATCTACTTCTGCTTCACCTTGTAAATGAACTTGATAATGAGGAGTTTTCCCTTTTCCGATTTTAGATTGTATAACTGTACCTTTTAACACGCCGTAGTTTTTTAGGGGCATACATTTCATCTCCTATTCATTTAGTAGAAGCTTTTCATATTTAAAACATTATCCACTCATAACAAAAATCCTCCTATGTCAGGAGGATTTTTAATTTCTCAACATATACCAAACAACAACCTCTACCACTATAAGCAACACCGCACCAAAAATCATTAACGTCGTCTTCTTTAATAGTTCATTTTCACGATACGGAATGTTACATAAATACGCACCTAGTGTAATCCGTGACGGGCAAGCGATCGTCGCTACTGATGATGCGGTGTTTTGCAATGTTGTGACGTATTGCCACGGGAGTGCTACATTTTGCGCCGTTTGCATTTGTAGTTTTATGAACATCGCATTTGAGCTTGCATTACTACCTGTTAAAAAGCCACCGATACCACCGATAAACGGAGCAACGAAAACGAAAAATGTTCCAAATGTTTCACCAGCCGTTTTTGCAAGTAATGAATGCATGCCAGATGCACCCATTAATTCTGAAATGGCGATAAACATTGTCGTCGTAATCGCAAAAGGAATCCATTGTTTGATCGTTTGTGAGAGTGATTGTTTAATAATATTAGACGGGATGCGGAAGAAAATAATAGTAAATAAGCAAGTCATACCGAGCCAAAATCCTGGTGAATATAGTAACTCTAGTTTGTAAGAGTATGATTTCAAATCAAGAACCGCATATGATCTGAACAAATCATGTAATGCTGGAACGAGGCGAGAAAGTAAAATACAAACTGTTAGAAATATATAAGGGCTAATAATTTTTATAATAGATACTTCTCTCTCCGTTGCAGCCGCATGCTCTGTTATAAGATTTTGCCCACTTTTTCCTTTTAATTTAATGATAAGAAAGCCAAATGTAATCGTAATGATAGAACTTAGTATACCTGCTAGTTCAACACTTACGTATGCGTTAGAAAGATAGATTCCGAGAGAAAATAATAGAAAGAAACCGAATCCTTCCTTCCACTTTTCAATAACAGCCTGCCAGCCACCAACAACATGTAAAGAAAGAATGACGAAATAAGCAAATATCGGGATACTTAATAGCGCTGTATTTGTACCAAGTGTTGTAAGAGGCATATTGATAAGCTGCGAACCGATAATCGTACCAGTTGCCATCGCCCCCCATGAACTAGCTAGTAAGCCGATAAACGAGAGCAGTACAGCTTGGAACGGTTTATAACCTAATGAAAGAAAAATAGGTGCTGCAACCATAAAACCAATTCCGAATCCACTTACCGATTCAATTAGTGGGCAAATACCAAAGCACATAAGAAGCATTTGTAATAAACGATCTTGCGTCACTTCTTCTAAAAAACGCGCTACTTGGTCGATGTACCCCATTTTGTTCATGAGGTGAAATAAAAAAATACCGAAAAATAAAACGTACCCGACAATAAAACAAATTAACCATCCTTTAATCGTTGCGTGCACAGTTTCACTTATCCCTAATTGAAACATTGGCGAGAGTAAAACGATTCCAACAGACACAGCATAAGAAATTAACGAGGACCTTAATGACGTTTGTTTAAATAAAAATAAACAAATGAAAATCATCATAATTGGGATAAGTGCCAACAATATGGCCATGTTATCATCTCTTTTCATTAAAAATACAATTTTTAACTATTATATAACAGATGACATAAATTTCAATTGTTTTTGCAACAGATTTAAAAAAGGAGCCATTTAGCTCCTTTTTTGAATCAGTCCCATTTTCTCTTATCTTGAAAAACCCTCTGCTGCCTGATTATTTTGTCTAACACAACAAACACAATATAAGCACATATGACTTGCAATACAACATTCCCAAATTTTATTAATTCAAATGAATGGATACATCGGAATAATTCATTTAATAATACAATCGAAACGACACTAAATAATTCTATACTAATCGAAAATATACATATTTCTAAAATAGATTGCTCTTGAATGCGATTTAAGTTGGAAAAGATGAATACATATCCTAAAAATAGAGCCATCAATTCTATTTTCGTCATGCTAATGAGCCAAGCGTATAGTGGTACAGTTAAAAGAAGATATAGTAGTTTACGTCTTAGCATGCTTTCTCACCCTTTAAATTATATGTATTTTCTGTATATTTTAACATTTATTTCGTAAAACAAAAAGAAGAGACTTATGCCTCTTCTTTTTGTTTTGTTGCCTGTATGAATTCACATATTTCTTCTCGTTTTTCATTTTCTAACAGTTCAATAATTTTACTTCCAACGACAACCCCGTCACATATTGTAATCATTTCTTCTACATGTTCCTTTGTTGAAATACCGAACCCTGCTACTACCGGTAAATTTGTATGTGATTTTACTTTTTCTAAGTAACTATGAATCTCCTCTTTAAAGTTTTGACGTACGCCTGTTACGCCTGCTACTGTAACAGCGTAGACGAACCCTTCTGATTCACTCGTAATTTTCTCGATTCGCTCAATTGGGCTCGTAACGGTAACGAGTGGGATTAAAGCGATATTTGCAGTTCGGAGAAGCGGTGCAATAATATCTTGTTCTTCATACGGTAAGTCTGGAACGATAATACCGTCCACACCTGCTTCTAAGCATCTCTCAATGAAGTGTTCTTTTCCGAATGCAAGTACTGGATTTAAGTATGTCATGAGTACAAAAGGAATTTGTACTTCTTTTCTTACTTCTGCTAACGCTTGAAAAATGCCCTTTAATGTTACACCGCCATCTAGCGCTCGTTTCCCTGCTCTTTGAATCGTTGGGCCATCTGCGACTGGATCTGAAAACGGGATACCAATTTCAACGATGCTTGCTCCTGCTTCATCAAGAAAACGAATTCTTTCTTTTAATTTTTCAAGGCCACCATCTCCGCCCATTACGTACGGAATAAATGCTTTCTTGCCATTTTCAAATGCTGCTTTCATTTTTTCTACTCCCATTGTTTACACCTCTTCCATATAACGTTTTATACTCTCTACATCTTTATCACCGCGGCCAGATAAACAAATGACAAGCCCTTCGTCTTTCTTCATTTGCGGCGCTAATTTTAAAGCGTACGCGACAGCATGCGAGCTTTCTAACGCCGGGATAATTCCTTCTTTTTTCGTTAATAATTGAAATGCTTCTAACGCTTCATCATCAGTAATGGAATGATAAGAAACGCGGCCAATATCTTTTAGCAAGCTATGTTCTGGCCCAACACCAGGGTAATCAAGTCCCGCCGAAATAGAGTGAGCTTCTTGAATTTGTCCTTCTTCATTTTGCAGAAGATACATCATCGATCCGTGGAGAACGCCAACGCTTCCTTTCGTTAAAGTAGCTGCATGCTTTTCTGTATGAACTCCTTTTCCAGCTGCTTCTACGCCGTAAAGAGCAACTTCTTCATCGTGTACGAACGGATAAAACATACCCATCGCATTACTACCACCGCCAATACAAGCAACGACTGCTTCTGGTAACTTTCCTTCTAATGCTTCATATTGTTTTTTCGTTTCATTTCCAATTACACTTTGGAAATCACGGACAATTTGCGGGAATGGATGTGGTCCGAGAACAGATCCCATAATATAGTGCGTATCATGCACGTGTGAAACCCAGTAACGAAGTGCCTCGTTTACCGCATCTTTTAATGTACCGCTACCTGCAGCTACACTTTCTACTTTCGCTCCGAGTAATTCCATTCGGAACACATTTAATTTTTGACGTCTTACATCTTCTTCTCCCATAAAAATGACGCATTCTAATCCGAGTAGAGCACATACAGTAGCTGTTGCAACTCCGTGTTGTCCAGCTCCTGTTTCAGCGACAACTTTTTTCTTGCCCATTCGCACCGCAAGAAGTGCCTGACCGATTGTATTATTAATTTTATGAGCTCCTGTATGGTTCAAATCTTCACGTTTTAAATAAATCTTTGCACCACCGCAATACTCCGTCATATTCTCAGCGAAATAAAGCGGCGTTTCTCTTCCGACATACGTTTTTAAATAATGATTTAATTCCTTTTGAAACTCTTCATCTTCCATTGCCTCTTTATATGCTTCTTCTAGTTCTAATACAGATTGCATTAACGTTTCTGGAACGTATCGTCCTCCGTATATACCGTAGTGACCTTTTTCATCTGGATATGCGTAGTTCATTTAGAACACTCCTTCGCTTTTATAATAAATTGTTTTATTTTCTCTACATCTTTCTTTCCTTCTGTCTCTACTCCGCTGCTCACATCGACCATATATGGCCGAACAGTTCGAATTGCTTCTTCTATATTAAGAGCATTTAATCCACCAGCTAATATCGTTTTCTCTCGCAACTTTTTTGACATATGTGCGAGTAGTTCCCATGAAAATTTCTTTCCATTTCCTCCGTAAAACCTTTCTTTTGGGCTATCAAACAATATATAATCCGTTTTATATGCTTGAGCATTTTTCATATCAATCTCTGAAGTTACTCCGAGCGCTTTTATAGACGGAATATTCAATCTTCTAATCTGATGATTATCTTCGTCCCCATGTAGTTGCACATGTGTTAACCCGCAATTCTCTGTAATTTTCTGGATTACTTCTACTGATTCATTTACGAAAACACCGATTTTTAACACGTTGGCTGGAAGTTCCTGAATGATTTCTTTCGCTAGCCCTGGAGTAATTTTTCTCTTACTTTCTGCAAAAACAAATCCGAGTGCATCAGCTCCGTATTCGCAAGCACGTTTTGCTGTTTCCATATCAGTGATCCCGCAAATTTTCACTTTCATATGTTCACCTTACAATCTTCAAAAAAGGTATGAATAGAAGACGATGTCATAAGCGCTTCTCCAACTAGTACACCTTTTGCCCCAGCTCGTTTAACGCGGATCATGTCTTCTTTTGAATGAACCCCGCTCTCACTAATCCAAAGTAATTTCTCCTCATTTAATCGTTTTCCAAGCTTTTCTGTTTGACTTAAATCGACTTCGAATGTTTTTAAATTACGGTTGTTAATACCGATAACGTGCGGATTGAATTGAATTGCAATTTCTAATTCCTGTTCATCATGAACTTCAACAATCGCTTCTAACCCTTTTTCTAGTACGTAGCTATACAACTCTTTTAATTTCTCTTTCGTTAACGCCGCTACGATTAGTAAAATAATATCTGCACCAGCTTCATACGCTCTATCAATTTGAATCTTATCGATTATGAAATCTTTACATAAAAGCGGAATGCTACTTTCTTCTCTTGCCGTTTGTAAATCATAAAATGATCCTTTAAAAAATTGACCGTCTGTTAAAACAGAAACTGCACCAGCGCCGCATTCTTCATATGCCTTCACTTGTTTTCGTACATCAACATGTAAATTAATATCTCCTTTTGATGGTGATGCTCGCTTTACTTCTGCAATGACAGTAAATTGCTCTAGAGCCTTTACAAGTGAGCGCGTTTTTCTTTTTTCTTTTACTGGTGTATATGTTTCATATAATGCCGCAACTTCCTTTTTCTTTTGATCTACAATTTTGTCTAAAATCGTCCCCACTTTAATTCACCCTTTCTAATTTTTCGTTACTTGCTGCAATTAATAAGTTTAGTTTCGCTAATGCTTTTCCAGAGTCAATGCTATGTGCTGCGAGTGTTATTCCTTCTTCAATCGTCTTTGCTTTTCCATTTGCGAAAAGAGCAAGCCCTGCATTGAATAAAACAGTATCACGGTAAACACTCTTTTCTCCGCTTAATACTCCGAGCGTAATCTTTGCATTTTCTTTCGAATTCCCTCCTCTAATCTCTTCGTTTTTCACTATTGAGAATCCATATTTCTCAGGTTCAATACTCGTTTCTACTATTTCATTATCTTTTAAAATGACAACATGATTTTCTCCTTGCAATGATGCTTCATCTAAAAACCCACTTCCGTTTACGACAAGTGCTTGTTTTCTTCCTAGTTTCTGTAGTACTTGCGCAACTGGTAGTAACATATCTCGTTTATAAATGCCGACAAATTGTGTTTCTAAATTCACCGGATTCGTTAACGGTCCAATTAAGTTAAAGATCGTCGGAACGTTTAATTCTTTTCTTATTTTCATAATGCGCTTTAATGCTGGATGCATCGCTGGTGCGAATAAAAATGCGATTCCGACATGCTCTAATAAATAATCAATTTCGTTTGGCGTACTACTAATATTTACACCGAGTTCTTCTAATAAATCTGCACTTCCTGTTTTACTAGAAACAGCACGATTACCATGTTTTGCAACCTTTACGTCAGCTCCTGCCAGTACAAATGCTGATGTTGTGCTAATATTAAACGTTTGGGCACCGTCACCACCTGTCCCGCAATTGTCCATCGCGCCTTGTATATGATTCGAAAACGGTAATGCCTTTTCGCGAAGAGCTCGAACGAGACCGTATATTTCTTCTGCCGTTTCACCTTTCGCTTTCAGTAAGACTAAGAAAGCTGCAATTTCACTTTCCAATATGTTTTCATTTAATAAAAGAAGCCCCGCTTTATACATTTCCTCTTCTGTTAAATGTTGTCCCTCCACCAATTTACGAAGATAGTTATTCATACTCTTTCCTCCTCTTTCACTTCGCCTAAAAAGGCACGTATTAACTTTCCGCCTTCTTCTGTCGCGATTGATTCCGGATGAAACTGTAATCCGAAGAGCGGATAATAATTGTGACGAACTGCCATTATTTCTCCATCGTCCATCGCTGTCGCTAATATGTCAAAACACTGTGGCAAGCTCGTTTGTGCTGCAACAAGAGAATGGTAGCGCATCGCTGTTAGCGGCTGCGTCACATATGAAAAGATTGACGTTCCGTTATGTTTCACACGCGATGTTTTTCCGTGTTTAATGCGCTCTGCTCTTACAATCTCTCCTCCAAACGCTGATATAATTGCTTGATGACCAAGGCAAATACCTAATATGGGAACGTTCTTATAAAAATGATGAATCACTTCAATACAAATGCCAGCATCCTCTGGTTTTCCTGGTCCTGGTGAAAGCACAATTCCTTTCGGCTTCATTTCTTCTAATTGTTCTATCGTTATTTGATCATTTCTTACGACAACAATCTCTTCTTCGTATTCGCCTAATAGTTGATACAAGTTATATGTGAATGAATCATAATTATCGATCAGTACAATCATTTCATTACCTCCAATAGCGCTCTCGCTTTATTTAATGTTTCTTCATATTCAGCTACTGGATCTGAATCGTAAACGATACCCGCTCCTGCCTGAACGTATGCTTTTTCATCCTTTACGACCATCGTTCGAATGGCGAGCGCCATATCAATATCTCCTGAAAAACTAACATATCCAACTGCACCGGCGTACACATTTCTTTTTTCATTCTCTAGCTCATTTATAATTTCCATCGCTCTAATTTTCGGAGCACCTGATACCGTCCCCGCTGGTAAGCAATACGCTAATGCATCAAATCCGCTCATTCGTTTTCGCAATGTTCCGTAAACTTCAGATACAATGTGCATAACGTGAGAATATTTTTCTACTTTCATATATTTATCTATCGTAACTGAGCCGATTTCACTCACTCTACCAATATCATTTCGCCCTAGATCTACAAGCATCATATGCTCCGCTCGCTCTTTCTCATTTTCTAACAGTTCTTTTTCAATCTCCGTATCTTCCTCCTTCGTTTTCCCTCTCGGTCTCGTACCGGCAATTGGATTCGTCATTACTTTATCCTCCCTTACCGATAACAAACTTTCTGGCGAAGAACCGAGTACAACATAATCTTGAAAATCGATATAAAACATATATGGTGATGGATTGGCAATTCGAAGTTTTCGATATAACGCGAATGGATCTCCAATACATTCGCTTTGCAAACGCTGAGATAATACAACTTGAAATATGTCCCCGGCCCCGATATGTTCTTTCGCCGTTTCTACCATCACGCAAAATTCTCTTTCCGTTATAGAAGAAGTGAATGATAATGTTGATCTTATTTCAGCTACTTCCGCTTCTTCTCCCTGTAGCACTTCCTCTTTGTATACTTGCAGCCTTTCGTATACTTCTTCATAATCTGCTGAATCATCTTCCCTGCATACATATACAAACGACAACTTTTGGCGTAAGTGGTCATACACGATAAACTCACGGTATAGTAAAAGGTGTACTTCTGGAATATTCAATGGATCATGTAAATCTGCTCCAATGTTTTCATATTGCCGAATGACATCATAGCCAATATATCCAACTGCTCCCCCGCAAAATAGAAAAGGACTATCTACCTGAGCTGACGCGATTATTTCTTCTAACACTTGTAGTACGTTACTTTGCAACTTTTCTGACCTGTCGTAAATCGTTCGTTCCACTTCTGTACCAGCACTTTTCACTTCCCCATACGGATTACAACCTAAGTAAGAATAGCGCCCTTTATCTTGATGAAGCTGTGAGCTTTCTAATAAAAATTTCTTCTTCCCTTTCATACGTCTATATAAAGAAATTGGCGTAATGCTATCTCCTTCTTCTTCAACAATTACTAAAAATGTTTTTCTTTGTTCTTTCTGTTTTATAAATTCCTCTTTTGTCATCATGCCTTTCACCTCATCCTGAAAAATAAAAAAGTCCCCTACATATCGAAAATATGTAGAGGACGATAAATATACCGCGGTACCACCTCGTGTTGGATGCAAAAGCATCCCGCTTTGTTCAGGTACAAAATTTATACCTTATCCTTGTAACGGCGGAACCCGGGTTGCCTACTGAAAATAATTGTTCAGCATACCTCTCGTAAGCCCATTCCGTATATGGCACCGCACCGGGCTCCCACCTATCCCCGGCTCTCTGTAACGTCTCCAATATACGTACTCTTCTTACTTAAACGATTTCATTTATTTAATTTTTTATACACAAAAAGGGAGTACTCATCCTATAGAAAGGACGGGTACTCCCGTGGTGCCACCTTAATTCGTTACGAACGTAACGCACTTTACCGTATCAAAAACAATACGTGTCTCTTGTATCGATGAGATCATGTCGCCAAAGCCTACTTCTTTCGTTTCGGTTTGGAAGCTCCGAAGCCCATTCCACATCAATTCCATACTGATTCGCACCAACCATCAGCTCTCTGACATGTTCATCATGTGTACTCTTCTTCATCAACGCTTGCATTTTTTTAAGTTGCACTCATTATAGACCTAACTTTTTTCACAAGTCAATACTTTTTAAAAAATTTTATTTTTCTCTCCTTTCAATATTATATTGACAAAACAACCTCTTTTTATGTAAATATAATAAATACTCTATTAAAAATAAGGTTTTTTGTATGAATATTATATATTAAAAAAGTAAAATGACATCGAAAAACGCTTACATTTCTGAAAATTCATATTTCTGTATGGATTTTTCAGAATAATCATGATAGATTATAAAGTGAAACTTTAATCAGTGGGGATTTTGTTCATCCCCCACTGATTATTAGTTGGACCAATCGGGCATTTACGGGCAGTTGATCTCCCACCTAACTTCCTTGCCCAGCCGATTTTAAGGTGGGAGTTTTACTGCCCGTTAATGCGGGATAAATATGCATAACGCATCAAAAGACATGACAAAAGGAAGGGGAACTACATGAGTACGCAGATGTTAACTTTAACTTCTATCTCTATTTACATGCTCGGGATGTTAGTGATTGGCTATTTCGCCTATAAACGAACATCCAACTTAACAGATTATATGCTTGGCGGGCGTACACTAGGCCCCGCAGTAACAGCATTAAGTGCTGGAGCATCCGATATGAGTGGTTGGCTTTTAATGGGCTTACCGGGTGCAATGTTTAGCGTTGGATTAAGTAGTAGTTGGATTGCGATCGGCCTAACACTAGGCGCATACGCAAACTGGCTATATGTCGCTCCTCGCTTACGTACCTACTCAGAAATTGCAAACAACTCTATTACTATCCCAGAATTTTTGGAACACCGATTCCAAGACAAATCCCATATGCTACGCTTAGTATCTGGACTTGTTATTATGATTTTCTTTACTTTTTATGTAGCTTCAGGATTAGTTTCAGGCGCTGTATTATTTGAAAATTCATTTGGTATGAACTACCATGTTGGATTATTCATTGTTGCAGGCGTTGTTGTTGCTTACACGTTATTTGGTGGTTTCTTGGCAGTAAGTTGGACAGACTTCGTGCAAGGAATCATTATGGTAATTGCTCTTATTCTTGTTCCTACTGTTACAATTATGAATGTAAATGGGCTTGGTCCAGCATTTAGCACAATTAAATCAATTGATCCAACATTATTAGACATTTTTAAAGGCACTTCTGTATTAGGTATTATTTCATTATTCGCATGGGGCCTTGGTTATGTTGGACAACCACATATTATCGTACGATTTATGGCAATTTCTTCTGTAAAAGAAATTAAAAGTGCAAGACGAATTGGTATGAGCTGGATGATTTTCTCTGTTGTTGGAGCTATGTTTACTGGTCTTATCGGTATTGCATACTACTCAGACAAAGGATTAAAGCTATCCAATCCAGAGACAATTTTCCTTGAACTGGGAAAAATTTTATTCCACCCGCTTATTACTGGATTTTTATTAGCCGCTATTTTAGCAGCAATTATGAGTACAATCTCATCTCAGTTACTCGTTACTTCTAGTGCCATAACTGAAGACTTATATCGTACTTTCTTTAAACGTTCTGCTTCTGATAAAGAGCTTGTATTTGTCGGCCGTATGGCTGTTCTTGTTATTGCATTAGTTGGATGTGCATTAGCGTTTAAACAAAATGATACGATTTTAGCTCTTGTTGGATACGCTTGGGCTGGATTTGGCTCTTCATTCGGACCTGCTATTTTATTAAGCTTATACTGGAAACGTATGACGAAGTGGGGCGCACTTGCTGGTATGATTTCTGGTGCCGCTACAGTCATTATTTGGACTCAATTCAAATTCTTAAAAGAATTCTTATATGAAATGATTCCTGGTTTCACTATTAGTTTACTAGTAATCGTAATTGTTAGTTTACTAACACAGCCTTCAAAAGAAATTGAAGAGCAATTTGAGAATTTCGAAAAACAACATAGTGATAATCTATAAAGGAAAAGCTCTGCTGTTATGATAGCAGAGCTTTCTTTTTATCCCGCTATTTGTTGGCAATAAGACTCACACCTCAAAATTCGGCGAATACGAAGGAGCTAGTTGGGAAATAACTGCCCGATTGGTAAAGAACTAATTAAATTTGCAATTTATCAATGTTCGACAATCTTCTGCTCGAATTTAACAATTTCTTTATGTTTCGTTAAATTAAACGTAACACTACTCCTTTATAGTAATACTATCAGCACTTATACAGAAAGGGGACTCCAACATGTTAGCAGCTTTCCAGCAACAACAAACACGAAAATTTTCACCTATCACCAATACTTCTGCGTCTTGTTTGAACATACAACCTAATCCACCTAAAATTTCAATCGCTCCTTCTGTTATTTCAGTCATCGGTGTTCATATGGAAAAAAATAAGTTGAAAATAAGAACTGGCCAAAGCACTGAGTTGTCCGCCACTGTTTTGCCAGTACAAGCAACCAATAACGAACTTATTTGGACAAATATGAATGCTGATGTTATCACACTGTATCCAAAAGGTGATACAGTAACGATTACTGGAAAAAGTGCAGGTAGAGCAGTCGTAATTGTTACAACTGCTGAAGGTAAGTTCAGGGACCTATGCATCATTCATGTACAACCTTATATGACAAACCCAAAGTAAAAGAGTGGCTATGAAGCCACTCTTTTACTTTATTTCAATGTGTGGATTTTTACTTGTAACGAGATTGATAAATTGCTCTTTATCTTTAGGAGAAATAATTTCTGTTTGATGTGATCCATAAACAATTTCAAGTCGATCAAGTGACAATGCATAAGCTGCTATTGGATTTTTCGTATTTGAAATTTGTTTTATATCTCGTATCAATATGCACTTTTTCACGAAACCGGATCTAATAGTAATTGTTTCTTCTCCAACAATGTATTTTGTTGAAAACCAACTCCACATCAATAAGATAGATAATGGGATTGTGAAAAACAAAAGAAAATATTCTCTTCCTGCAAATATGGGAGCAAAACACGCTCCCATGACAACGAAAAAAATCGGATATAACCATGTATCTTTTTTTGATGGAAACTCCATTTCCCTCCCCCTTCTACGCCCGTATTTCTATAAAACAAAAAGAGAAGTATCACAACTTCTCTTTTCTCTCTTAACATTATAATTCCTGTGTATAAACAGGCTCGTTTACGACATTTTTTGCTGTTCTTTTTTGTTGCTGCAATAAGAAAACAGATACACCAAACAATACGAGTATGCTACCGATCATTTGCATAGCATTTAATCTTTCCCCAAGTAAGAAGAACGCTAGTATAGATGCTCCAACTGGTTCCCCTAAAATACTCATCGAAATTGTTGTTGCATTTACGTAGTTTAATAACCAATTATTAATGACGTGTGACACTGTCGGCACGACCGCAAGTAAAAGAAAAACGATCCAATCCCACTTTGTATAACCTATAAAAGGCACTTGCAATACTATATTATAAATCCCCATAAAAATACCGGCGAATGCAAAGACTGTAAAGCTGTAAATCCAGTGTGATACTTTCTTTACTGTCGTTTGGCCGATAAATAAATAACCGACAACTGCTATTACACTTAAAAAGGATAATATATCGCCATAAATTGCTTGTTCACTTAGTCCTAAATCTCCCCAACCAATACACACTACACCTAATATCGCAATTCCCATTGTCGCAATGGCTGAGTATGTTGTTCTTTCTTTAAATAAGAAAAAACCTCCAACTAAAGATACGATTGGTTGAAGCGCTAAAATAATCGTCGAACTCGCAACTGTTGTATGCTTTAAAGATTCAAACCATAAAAGAAAATGAAGTGCTAAAAAGAAACCAGATCCAATTAAAAATCCCCAATCTTTTATTTGAATCTTACTAAACTCTTCCCGTTTTTTCCAAACGATAGGCAGCATAAGAAGTACAATAATCCATAATCGATACATACTTAATATGGAAGATGGTGCCGAGGACATCTTTACAAAAACTGCTGCGAATGAAATGGCTATAATGGAAATAGCTAATGGTAGCGCGATTGACCTTTCTTGTTTCAAATTCCGTCTCCCCTCTCACCTGTCAAAAATCCCACTTCATTATATCCGTTTTCTTCCCTAACTTAAATACTAATTTTTTAGATTCTTCGTACCATTATGGTAAAATAGAAACGAAAGCACCTATTAGTGAATATTTCTTTCTTTTTCACTACAAGCGTCGCTCTTACAACTATTACAGTAAATTTTTATTTAGGGGGATCTACATGAATCAAACAATTGGGAGAATTGAAGAGATTTCATTTTATAGTGCATCACTTCAAGAAGATGTTACACTTCTCGTTTACTTACCGGTAAATTACACACCGCTGCACAAACATACAGTGGTCATTGCACAAGATGGCAGAGATTATTTTCAGCTTGGTAAAGCACACCGTGTAATTGAGCGCCTTCGTGAAACTGAAGAAATTGACCGTACAATTATTGTCGGTATTCCATATAAAAATGTACACGATCGTAAAGAAAAATATTTCCCAAACGAAGTAAAAAACGCTGCTTATATTCGTTTCCTTGCTCATGAACTTGCGCCATATATCGATGAAAATTATCCAACGTACCAAATGGGAAAAGGTCGCGTGTTAATTGGTGACTCTCTTGGCGGAACAGTTTCCTTTATGACTGCACTTATGTATCCGCATACATTCGGTAAAGTTGTTATGCAATCACCATTTGTGGATGAAACAGTAATGAACTTAGCAAAAGACTTCAAAAATCCGGAGGCACTAGAGCTTTATCACGTTATTGGGACAGAAGAAACAGCTGTAAAGCGCACGGATGGACAAGTATCTGATTTCGTAGGGCCGAACCGTGAGCTTCATACGCTTCTGATAGATAGAAATTTCATCACGCATTACGAGGAGTTTGAAGGTAATCATACGTGGAAATATTGGCAAACTGATTTACCGAAAGCTTTCTCTCATATGCTATCAATGAAATAATAGAGAGCAGTATTCAGAATAATTTGATATAATTGAGTAAGAGAGTTATTTTCTCAAAATCTAACTAGACTTACAAAGGGAGGAATTGGAACATGAAATTAGGCATTGTAATTTTTCCATCTAAAATGATTCAAGATAAAGCGAACGGATTGCGTAAACGTTATGATCCGCACTACGCATTAGTTCCGCCACATATTACATTGAAAACACCCTTTGAGACGCAAGATGAACAATTAGAATCGATTGTAAACGAGTTACATACAATCGCAAGTAAAACGAACCCTTTCACCCTTCATGTTGGAAAAGTTGGTTCATTCGCACCTGTTAATAATGTTATTTATTTTAAAGTAGAAAAAACACCTGAACTTACTTTCTTAAATGAGGAAATGCATAGCGGATTCTTTACACAAGAACGCGAATACGCTTTTGTACCTCATTTAACAATTGGACAAGGCTTATCAGATGCAGAGCATGCTGATGTACTAGGTCGATTACGTATGAAAGATTTCTATTACGAACAACCAATTGACCGCTTCCACCTTCTATATCAATTAGAAAATGGAACATGGACTGTACACGAAACATTCCGCCTTGGAAAGGGGAACAACTAATTTGCATGCACAGATCGTACAAACGGACGAACAACTAAGAGATGCATTCTCTGTACGTAAGCAAGTATTTGTGAAGGAACAGCAAGTTTCTGCCGAAGAAGAGTATGATGAGTTTGAAGAAACTTCCATACACGTTGTTATATATGATAATGATGTTCCCGTTGGTGCTGGACGTTTTCGCACCATTGATGGAATAGGAAAAATGGAACGCATTTGCGTACTAGCTTCCCATCGTAAAAAAGGCATTGGAAAAATTGTTATGGATGCACTTGAAGCGTATGCCAAGGAAAACTCGCTACCAAAATTGAAGCTGCATGCCCAAACACATGCAGAAGATTTCTATAAGAAACTTGGATATGTAACGAGTTCTGATGTATTTATGGAAGCAAATATTCCTCACATCGTTATGATAAAAGAATTGTAATTTGAAAACAGGAGGTATCCCCTCCTGTTTTTTACATTGCTATTTTCTTTTTCTTCCGCTAAAGTTAAATGTTGATGCTATAGTTTTGAAGGTGAATATATGACACAAGAAAAATTTTCACAAAAATCATTAACGCACGCTGATATTCCACGTGCAACATATCATATTCCGAAAACATCTACCCATTTAATTATGGAAGAAGATGCAGATGCGGCGTATTTCCGCGCTCTCGAACAACAAAATGTATTTTTAAACGAAAAACAATTAGAGGCCGTTCGAACGACAGAAGGTCCTGTTCTTACATTAGCTGGTGCCGGAAGCGGGAAAACATCTGTTTTAACAACTCGCGTAGGTTATTTAGTAAATGTGAAACAAGTTCATCCGCGAAATATTTTATTGCTTACATTTACACAAAAAGCGGCTGAAGAAATCCGAAATCGTGTAGCGAATTTACCAGGTATGAATCATGCGGCAAGTAGCTACGTTGTTGCTGGTACGTTCCACTCTGTCTTTTTAAAATTGCTTCGTAGTCAAGGATATAATCAGCAAATTTTAGCAAACGAAAAACATAAACAAATTATGATAAAGAAAATTTTAAAAGAATTGCGTTTAAAAGACGCTTATGATGCTGAAACGATGCTCGCGATGATTTCACTTGAGAAAAACAAGTTGAATCGTCCGAAAGATGTAAAAGCAAAAACACCCGTTGAACAAGAATTTAAAGAAGTATACGAGCGTTTTGAAGAAGTGAAACAACGATATAATTATATCGACTTCGATGATATCTTATTAGAAACATATTATATGTTAGAAAATAACGCTCCTTTGCTTACCCAATTACAACAACGTTTCCACTATATTGAAGTAGATGAGTTCCAAGATACATCGTATGCTCAATATGAAATTGTAAAATTGTTAGCTTCGCCAAGAAATAATTTATTTATCGCAGGTGATGACGATCAAGCTATATACGGTTGGCGAGGAGCAAGTCACCAAATTATTTTATCTTTTCCAAAAGAATTTGATAACACTACGATTATCGCCCTTAATACGAATTATCGATCCAATCCTTTTATTGTCGGACTTGGAAATGAAGTTATCAAACTAAATCAAGAACGGTTTGATAAAGAGCTATATTCTGTTCGTGAAGAAGGTGTACAACCTTTTTATGCAAGACCGGCTACGACTCTTGATGAAGCAAATCAAATTTTGCAGCTCATTCAAGAAAAAGTAGATAGTGGTGAAAGAAATTATAAAGATTTTTGTTTACTATATCGCACACATTCCGTAAGTCGTTCGTTACTTGATCAGCTTACCATTCATAAAATCCCGTTCATTAAACACGGTGCGAGTCAGTCATTTTATGAACATTCTTTAATTAAGCCTGTATTAGATCATTTACGACTCGTAATTGATCCGTTTCGATTGGAATCACTTTCAAATATATTGCCAACGATGTATATCGGGCGTGATGATTGTATTTCATTTATTGAACGTGAACAATGGAAATATGGTGAAGGCCGTTTCCCTTCTCTTCTTCATTTCTTATTATTAAATCCTAGCTTAAAACCTTTTCAAGTGAAAAAGGTAAATGAGCGTATCGATTTTATTAAATTTATAAAAGAATTAGAACCGAAAAAAGCTTTAAAAGAAATTATTCATGGTAAAGGAAAGTATTTAGAGTACTTACAAAGTAACGATCGTTCTTCCTTTACGATGCATAAAGATATACAAGAAGAAATGTTAGAAGAATTAATGGAGTCAGCAAATCGTTTCACCGACATTCCAGCTTATTTACAATTTATTGATGAAGCAATTCAAGGGCAAAAAGAAATGGAAGCATTAAAAACAATGCCGCAAAAAGATGCTGTTTCACTTATGTCTATTCATAACGCAAAGGGCCTTGAATTTCCATGTGTCTTTTTACTGGGAGCAAGCGATGGTATTCTGCCCCATACTTCTTCTTTAAAAGATGCAAATGATCGTGTTACAGAGACTTCTGAAGCTTTAGAAGAAGAACGCCGACTACTTTATGTCGCAATTACACGCGCAAAAGAGGAACTGTACATTTCCTCTCCGCAATTTTTCAGAGGAAAAAAATTAGATATATCTCGTTTTTTGTACACTGTACGAAAGGATTTACCTGAAAAGACATCCACTAAATAAGGATGTCTTTTTTTATATTGCATTATGTACATCCCTCCTATATAAATTCCCTGTTTTCATCATGATAATTAACGTAATATCAACCATATCTCATTCATATTGTAATAGTGTATGTCAGAACTCACGAGAAGGAGTGAACATAATGAGCTGCAATTGTAACGAAGACCATCATCATCATCACGATTGTGATTTCAACTGTGTATCAAATGTCGTTCGTTTTATACATGAATTACAAGAATGCGCAACCACGACATGTGGATCGGGTTGCGAAGTTCCATTTTTAGGTGCACATAATAGTGCATCCGTAGCAAATACACGTCCTTTTATTTTATACACAAAAGCTGGAGTACCTTTTGAAGCATTCGCGCCATCTGCTAGCCTTACTAGCTGCCGCTCTCCAATTTTCCGTGTCGAGAGTATAGATGATGATGATTGTGCTGTACTACGTGTATTAAGTGTAGTATTAGGTGATACCTCTCCTGTACCACCTACTGACGATCCAATCTGTACATTTTTAGCTGTACCAAATGCAAGATTAATATCGACTAACACTTGTCTTACTGTTGATTTAAGTTGCTTCTGCGCTATTCAATGCTTACGTGATGTTACGATTTAAAACTAAATAATGAGTTAAGCATGGATTGGGTGGCAGAATTATCTGCCACCCAATCCATGCTTAAAGAGTATTATTATGTAAATTTCTTAAAATTGGGAACTTGTCTAGAACATAGAACCTGTCCTTTTCATTAACTGAAAGTAGAAACAGATAAAGGAGTGAAAAACATGTTCTCTTCTGATTGCGAATTTACGAAAATTGATTGCGAGGCAAAACCAGCTAGTACACTACCTGCCTTCGGTTTTGCTTTCAACGCGTCTGCACCTCAGTTCGCTTCACTATTTACACCACTACTATTACCTAGCGTAAGCCCAAATCCAAATATTCCTGTTCCTGTAATAAATGATACAGTAAGTGTCGGAGATGGCATTCGAATTCTACGAGCTGGTATTTATCAAATCAGTTATACATTAACAATTAGTCTTGATAACTCACCTGTTGCACCAGAAGCTGGTCGTTTCTTCTTATCATTAGGTACACCAGCTAACATTATTCCTGGATCAGGTACAGCGGTTCGTTCTAACGTTATTGGTACTGGTGAAGTAGACGTATCCAGCGGTGTTATTCTGATTAACTTAAACCCTGGTGACTTAATTCAAATTGTACCAGTCCAGTTAATTGGAACTGTAGACATCCGTGCTGCAGCATTAACAGTTGCACAAATTAGCTAGTAAAAAGCGGTATTTCTAATACAGAAATACCGCTTTTTTATATGTATAATAAAAAACACTCACAGTAGCATGAGTGTTTCATTCTTCATAGTGTTTTATTGTGTTCTTCTTTTTCCCACAATTACATCCCTTTTTCTTCACAAATCCTTGTTGTTGCAATTGTTCTTGATATGCCTGTTGTTGTGCATAGTGCTGTTGCTGTATGTTATACCATTGCTGCAGGTCATATGAATTTTGCCTTGGATTATTGCTCACAGCAAACATCTCCTCTACTGTCAATTCTGTCTATTTACTATATGAACAACTCTTTATTTCCGTTCCCTCATTCTTTTAAACTCCGCTTTTTCTCGTATTATGGAAATATATTATTCTCCCATAAAATATCCTGTAATCGTTTCAATGATTGCTGCTGCTCCTGCAATAGCTAATAATGCAAGTAACGGCTCTGCAACGATCGGAATCCAATTATATAAGACTAATAAAAAAGCACTAACCCATACACCTGTACACCAATAACAGCTTAATAATTCGCCAACCCACTTTCTTAATCCTTTACCTTTTACTTTTGTAAAAGTTGATACACTTCCATCCGGTTCTGTAATCTCTAATTCGTCAATAAACGGTCTTCGCAAAAAAGCTGTAATTTTATCATAAACAATTAAACGGGTGAGCCTAAAAGCAGCTAACGCGAAAATAAAAAATAAAAGCCAACTTGTAAACAGCATAAATCCACCTTCCCTTATCCTCTTTCGCCTATTAAAAAAAAAAGGTCTTGAGATTGTGACCAAATCTCCTCGACTCCAATATCTTATTAATGTAAATACAAACAAGAAGATAAGGAGTGACATTAATGAGTTGTAACGAAAATAAACACCATGGCTCTTCTCATTGTGTAGTTGACGTTGTAAAATTCATCAATGAATTACAAGATTGTTCTACAACAACGTGTGGATCTGGTTGTGAAATTCCATTTTTAGGTGCACACAATACTGCATCAGTAGCAAATACACGTCCTTTTATTTTATACACAAAAGCTGGAGCACCATTTGAAGCATTCGCGCCATCCGCAAGCCTTACTAGCTGCCGATCTCCAATTTTCCGTGTGGAAAGTGTAGATGATGATAGCTGTGCTGTACTACGTGTATTAAGTGTAGTATTAGGTGATAGCTCTCCTGTACCACCTACTGATGACCCAATTTGTACGTTTTTAGCTGTACCAAATGCAAGACTAGTATCGACATCTACTTGTATTACTGTTGATTTAAGCTGTTTCTGTGCTATTCAATGCTTACGCGACGTTTCTATCTAATAAGTGAAGTAAACTAAAAAACTATTGGGGTGGTAGAAAATTTCTACCACCTTTACATATTTAAAAGCCGGCCATACTAATTGATTGGATATCCTCTATAGATAATTTAATATCTCGCATACTATTTGGCGGCATAATCGCTACAATTCCATTACGATACGATATGATTGATCCAACATATGAGACTGTAGCTGTTTTTATTCTGCACCTTACTTTCGGAATATAATGAGGGCGATTTAATAAAAAATGAATTTTCTCTTCATTATTCATATCCTTAAATGATTTATTATACGGAACAGTTCTCACTGGCTCTTGCTGTTCTTGTACTTGTTCCTCTTCTTCTATTTTTTCTTCTACTTGTTCTTCTTGTTGCTCTTCTTCTTGTTGTTCTTGTTGTTCTATTACCTCTTCCACAGCACTACTTACAACATTTTCGTTTCTATTCCTTTCCTCTTTTCTATCCTCATTTTCAAAGTTTGTTAAGATAATTCTTTTTATTTTCGGTGCGGCAAGTTCCAAACTTACTTGCGCAATATATAACAACGGTTTTCCAACTGTTGAACTTTTATTTTTATTCTTCACACTCGTCCCTCCCACTTCCATACGTAGCTGAATAAATCGTGTACTATTATAGTTATATTCATTACATGGTAAGAACTTTCGTTAAAAATCGTTCTTTCCAGTAACAAATAAAAAGGACAATCTCAACATATAGAGATTGTCCTTTAACATTTAATATTATATTTAACCTAGGATATGATACCCTGAATCAACGTGAATGTTTTCTCCTGTTACGCCGCGTGCTAAATCACTGAATAAGAATACTGCTGTATCTCCAACTTCTTCTTGCGTTGTTGTACGACGAAGTGGTGCGCGCTCCTCAATTTCTCTTAAGATTGAGTTAAAGTCGCCTACACCTTTTGCAGATAACGTACGAATTGGACCTGCAGAAATAGCGTTAACACGAATGCCATGTTGACCTAAATCGTTAGCTAAATACTTCACGCTCGCTTCTAATGAAGCTTTCGCAACACCCATAACGTTATAGTTTTTCACAACGCGCTCGCCGCCAAGATATGTTAACGTTAAAATATTTCCGCCTTCTGTCATTACTTTCTTCGCTTCTCTTGCTACAGCTGTTAAGGAGAATGCACTAATATTTTGTGCAAGTAAAAATCCATCGCGAGAAGTATCTACAAATTCACCTTTTAAGTCGTCACGATTTGCAAAAGCAATACAATGTGCTACACCGTGAATTGTACCAACTTCTTGTTTGATTGTTTCAAAGCAAGCTGTAAGTTCTTCATCATTTGTTACATCACAAGGTAATACAAGTGACTCTTGTCCTTCTAATGTATCCGCTAATTCACGAACGTTTCTCTCTAAACGTTCTCCTGCATATGTGAAGATTAATTTTGCACCTGCATTATGCAAAGAGCGAGCAATTCCCCATGCAATACTTCTTTGGTTCGCAACGCCCATAACAACAAATGTTTTCCCTTGTAATAGTTCCATGATATATCCTCCCAGAAATACTTATACTTGTTATTAGTACCTGATACTATAATTATAGTAACATAAAACCTCTTAAAGGCAAACAAAAAAGTCATTAACTTAAAATTGTTAATGACTTTTTGTTTCTATAAAAAAACGCTCTAATCCTTCTTCTCAAGAAGGCATTTGTAAAAAACCATTTAATCGCAGCATGTTATGTTGGAAAATAGAATATTTTGGTCTCGCTGCCGCCGATCCAAATTCTTCAGTTGAAACCGGTAATACATCCACTTTCATATTTGCATACGAAAATATTTTCTTTGCAAATTCAAACCAAGAACATGATCCTCTATTGGATACGTGATACGTACCGTATAAAGAAGTATGGATGAGCTTATTAATCATTATATTTAAATCCGCCACATACGTAGGAGAACCGATTTGATCCGCTACAACAGATACTTCTTCTCTTTCTTTCCCTAATCGCATCATCGTTTTCACAAAATTATTTCCATACTTACCATACAACCATGATGTACGAACGATAAAGTATTTATTATGTAACTCTTTGACGAACTGCTCTCCCGCATATTTAGAAGCCCCGTATATATTTATCGGCGCCGGATTATGAAATTCATCGTACCCCTCTGGTCTGTCGCCTTGAAATACATAATCCGTACTAATATAAACTAACTTCGCCCCAACTAATTGTGAAGCAACCGCTACATTTCGAGCCCCTATTGCATTTATTACATAAGCAAGATCTCGTTCTTTCTCAGCATGATCAACCTTCGTATACGCTGCACAATGAATAATTATATGTGGCCTTATTTTTTGTACCACTTGCTGCACTTGGGATATATTTGTTATATCTAGTAACTTTTTATCAAATGGATATATGTCATATTCTTCAGGATTTAACTCTTCTTGTAGTTGCTTTCCCAATTGACCATTTGCTCCTGTTATGATAATCCGTTCTTTCATTTATATGCCCCTTACTTTTTTAATGGTTTCCACCATTCCTCATTCTTCTCATACCATTGCACCGTTTCTTGTAACCCTTGCTCAAACGTATACTTCGGTTCCCAATCAAATTCATTCTTCATTTTCTCTGCATCAATCGCATAACGGCGGTCGTGTCCTAAACGATCTGTCACATATTCAATATCCTTTTCCGTTTTTCCTAAGAGAGTAATAATTTGTTCCACAACATCTATATTTGTTTTTTCATTATTTCCACCTATATTATATACTTCTCCTATACGTCCCTTATGCAAAACAACGTCAATCGCACGACAATGATCCGTTACATGTAACCAATCTCTTACATTTAATCCATCGCCATATAACGGTAATTTTTTTCCTTCGAGCGCATTCGTAACCATTAACGGAATTAATTTTTCAGGATATTGATACGGCCCGTAGTTATTGGAACAACGCGTTACTATAACTGGTAAGTGATATGTTTTATAATAAGATAAAGCTATCATATCGGCGCTCGCTTTGCTTGAAGAATATGGACTATTTGGAGCTAACGGGGTTTCCTCGGTAAATCGCCCTGTTTTTCCTAAAGAGCCATACACCTCATCCGTTGATACTTGCACGAGTTTAATATGCGGATATTTTTTTACTAATTCTAATAAGGTGACTGTCCCAATTACATTTGTATCATAAAAAGGAAGCGGATTTTCAATACTACGGTCCACATGTGATTCAGCTGCGAAATTGACAATGACTTGCACATCACGTTCCTTAATAACATGCTCCAGCAGCTCTCCATTTTGAATTTCACCTTTTACAAAATAGTAATTCGGATGATCTTGAATAGACTTTACATTATTTAAGTTTCCACTATATGTTAATGCATCCAAATTAATAATTTTATATGTTTCATAGCTTTGTAACATATAATGCACAAAATTACTTCCAATAAATCCGGCCCCACCTGTTACTAATATATTCATACACAACTCTCCTACTCAAAAACTATCTTCACATTCCTGAAG
Organism: Bacillus sp. FDAARGOS_527; assembly: GCF_003812125.1. NCBI lineage: Bacteria > Bacillati > Bacillota > Bacilli > Caryophanales > Bacillaceae > Bacillus > Bacillus sp. FDAARGOS_527. The sequence goes on along the minus strand of NZ_CP033795.1, from coordinate 516,275 downwards.
CGATGGTAATATTCGATCTTTATCAGACAAAATAGGGCTTGTTACCGGCCATGGAATTGCTAAGTCTTTATCATTCCAAAGTACCCCTGAGTCATGATTAGCACTATAATACTCATCTACTTTATACATAACAATAGTATGCGGGACAAGTGTACAAAAACCATGTGCAAATCCTTTTGGCACTAATAATTGCCGATGATTATCCGCGCTTAAAATATATCCTCTCCATTGTTTAAACGTTGGTGAATCTTTTCGCAAATCAACGATAACGTCATAAATTGCTCCTTGCATAACTTGAATAAGTTTCGTTTGTGCTTTCGGATTTTTTTGAAAGTGTAACCCCCGAATCGTTCCCGCTTCTGTCGAATACGAAACATTATCCTGTACAAATGAATACGTAACTCCTAATGTTTCTAGCACCTTCTTATTATAACTTTCAGTAAAAAAGCCACGCTCATCTCCAAATAACCTCGGTTCTAACAATTTTGCGTCGGTAAAGTTTGTTTCTATAACTTCCATATTCTCACCTATTCTCCGTTAAACTGTTTACCAAAGTTTATATCCCGCGCTAACATATTCGCCCTTTGAAGAGAAACATGAGTTCCTGCATCAGTCCACCAACCGCTCATTTCATTATAAGTAAGTACCTCACGTTTTAAATACCAATTATTGATATCTGTAATTTCAAGCTCTCCCCTTGCGGAAGGTTTTAATTCTTTTATATAAGAAAAGACTTTCGAATCATACAAATAAATTCCTGTGACTGCATAGGAACTTTTCGGCTCTTTCGGCTTTTCTTCAATTTCAATTATTTTGCCGTTTTGAATATTTGCTACGCCAAATCTCTCCGGATCATCTACAGATTGCAGCAGTACTTTCGCACCTTCTTTTTGATTTGCAAACTCTTCAACATACGGACGAATATCATCCGAAAAAATATTATCACCTAATATAACTACCATGCGATCATTCCCAACGAAATCTTCACAAAGCCCTAATGCTTGCGCAATTCCACCAGCCTTATCTTGCACACGATACCTAAAGGACACGCCAAACTCTTGACCGCTTCCTAAAAAACTAACAACATCTCCCATATGCTCTTTACCTGTAATAATCATAATATCTGTAATCTCGCATTGTTTCAGCTTATATACCGCATGATAAATCATTGGATAACGTCCAACAGGAAGCAAATGTTTATTCGTTACTTTCGTTATTGGGTATAACCTCGATCCAGTACCGCCTGCTAAAATAATCCCTTTCACTCTGCATCTCTCCCTTATGATGGAGATAATATATCTTTATACTGTTCTACAAACACTTTTCGATCTTTCTCATATGTATCCGCATCAAATTCATCTCCGTTATAATGAATACACCATAAATTTGATTGATTTGGGATACCAATTAAATAACCAGCCCTTTGAAACTCTAAAGACTGTGATACATCATAAAAGTGGAACCCTTGAAACAAATCTTCTCGCCACGGAATATCATACTGCGTTGCCATGAATAAGCCATCAATTGCCTGCACCGACATAAAAGATTGGCTTCCATAAAACCCCTGATCTAAATTTAATAGTTGATAATTCCGTCTTCTATACTCAATCACTTTCCCTACTAAATTTTTCCCTTCCCACCATATCCCGTTACTCGGTAAAAATTGGGCTCCAGCTACTCCAATTAAGCCGAGCTTTTCATTATCTTTAAACAGAGAAATAAGTGTATAAAACATCTCTCGATTAATAAGATAAGTGTCCTGATGTATATAAACCTTATACTTCGCGGGATATGAAAGCGCTCGGTTATATGCGCTTGCCATACTTTTCGCATCTCGTATCGGAAAAATTTGCACGACATAATCAGGGGGAACAAAAAGGTTTCTTATTTGTCTCTCGCATTGTTCAAATAGCTCTTCATTATTTACACAGACAACAACTAATATTGTACGATCCTTCATTTTGTAGCCCCTCTATTCGTCTTGATTTACATCTGACATATAGTTCTCCACAAATATCTTTCTATACTTGTCATAGTTGGTCATATTTACATCAATATGATAGTGAATGCACCACGCATCACGCTGTACAGGAACCCCAACTGTATAGCCAGCTTTTCTAAATTCAAATGACTGAGATACATCATAATAGTCAAACCCATCAAACAAGTCTTCTCGCCACGGAATATCGTATTGCGTTGCCATCAATAAACCGTCTATACATTCCACAGGCATAAATGTTTTTGACTCATGGTACGGTTGTTCTTGCGTTGCCATATAAAATAAATCGTTCATATAACCAATTACTTTCCCAACAACTCCCTTGCCTTCATTCCATATCCCGTTTGGAGGAACATACTGGGCTCCAATCATTCCAATCATTCCAAGATGTTCATGTTCGTTAAATAATTGAAGTAATCCGTATAAAAATGCCACATTCATAATGAAAACATCTTGGTGTATATATACTTTATATTTCGCTGGATGCGAAATCGCTTGATTATATCCGCTCGTCATACTTTTCGCATTCCGAATTGGCATAAATTGTACAATATATCCTGGAGGCACTGCCAATCTCAATATATGCCGTACACACTGTGCATACATTTTCCGATCATTTATACACGTAACAAATAATATTGTTTTTTCACCAGCACTCATAACTGTGATTTTTCTGCTTCAATAATATACTGAAATACGACCGTCTCAGCCATGAAGCCACTTCCAAGACGATATTTCTTACAAATTCCATATAACTCCTCAATTAACGGTTCATACACTTTATGATCAATATATACACGATCTACTTTACTAATCGAATATCCTGCTTTTAAAAACATTCGGAGCATTTCATTAAATGTAAAGAAACGAATATGCGTTTTATCTAATAAACCATATTCTGTATACGTCCAATTTCCAGCAAGTAACGGTGCTAATACTGAAATGTGAGCAACGTTTGGTATACTTGCTAAAATCACACCATTTTCTTTTATATATGGCTTTACTTTTTCTATTACAGCCCAAGGATCAAATAAATGCTCTAATACGTCACCAAATATAACGCAATCAAATTGCTCCTCCTCGTACGGCATATCCATTGTTTCTATATCGCCTAAAACGACATGATCTAGTTTTTCTTTTGCTTGTTCTGCCGCCTCTGGGAATGCCTCAATTCCAGATACACGTGTGCCATTTTCTTTTATGGCAGCTCCCAATGCACCACTCGAGCAACCGATATCAAGAACTTCTTTCCATTCCTTTTTTATATGCTTTAATAAATTCGGATTCACTGCATTATAATAATGCCCAGACTTTTCTTCGTATAAAGAATTTTTTGGGGAATTCATTTTACACACTCCTTATGCAAATTGAATTTGAAATATAAATCTCATTTAAAGTCTATAAATGTAACCTGTACTAGTTACATTGCCGATACTTTACTATATAGCCAATCTATTAGAGTTAGAATCGCGATGAGCCATTTCTAAAAAAAGCTGCCTATAACGATTTATATTGTTTATCAAAAACACTCCGAAAATATTTGCGGTTATATTCGATTGCAGCATTATTTGGAACATAAGCAGCCGCTAATTCGTTGTAATAATAAGCTTTGTCTTGATCTCCTAACTTGCTATAACAAATACACATTTGTAAATAGGGAAGCCATGTGTAGCTCGCTGGACTATGAAATGGACTCTCCGTCGCCATTGGTACTTCCGTTGCAAGTTTAAACCAAAATATCGCTTCGTTATATTTTTGTTGTTCCATATATATATATCCTATTCTTGTACAATTCTCCCCTCTAGGAACATCATATCGAAACGACTTCACGCAAGATTCAATTGCCTTTTCCCATGATCCAAGCTTTGCATAGCAATCTCCTAACTTACCACATGCATAAATTTTCTCTTCATACCATCCTTCATCTTGATTAAGAAATGTTTCATATAGCATAACTGCATCATCATATTTTTGGTTATCCATAGATTCATTAGCGTAATAAAATAAATCTCTCGGACTCAATTCTTCTCCTGCAGCTACAGCATTTTGAAAAATTTTCAAATTACGATTTGTTACCTTTTTTTCTTTTTTATGTGTAATAGCAACATTACTACTAAAAGTTTCACCAGAAATAGCTAAATACTCATGAACCTTTCCAAACCATTGAAATTGTTTTTCACGCTTTACAAGTCGATTTCTTTTTGTACAATATAAAGGTTTCCCGCTAGAATCCAATGCCAGATGATAAGGCATTGAAACAGCATCAATTTTAGGATCTAATTCTCTTTTTAAAAGTTTCAATGCTTCTTGAGCATCTTCTAATAATACGTCATCTGCATCTAGCCACAATATATACTCTTGCGTTGCTTTTGAAAAAGAAAAATTTCTTGCTGCTGCAAAATCATTAATCCATGGAAAGTCATATATGTTAGAGGTATATTGAGCTACAATTTCTTTCGTTCGATCAATGGAACCTGTATCAACTATAATAATTTCATCAACAATTTTTTCGACTGCATCTAAACATCGGCCTATTGTATCTTCCTCATCTCGAACAATCATACATAAACTAATTGTAATTCCTTGCTTGTTCAACATAATCACCCTCTTCCAAATCAATCATATGTTATACATACAATAAACTTTCCACTTTTTTAACTTGCACAAGCAGTTTAAGATTTCTTTTCAATAATTCAAATGTCCGTGTCATTTTCTTCCGGTTTTGCATCTACTATATAATGAACGCTTTATGGAGGTGAATTTATGTCAAATAATAATTATTCAGATGGATTGAATCCCGATGAATCTTTATCAGCTAGTGCATTTGATCCTAATCTTGTAGGACCAACATTACCACCAATACCACCGTTTACCCTTCCTACCGGACCAACTGGGCCGACTGGACCAACTGGGCCGACTGGGCCAACTGTACCAACTGGGCCGACTGGACCGACTGGACCGACTGGACCAACTGGGCCGACTGGGCCAACTGTACCAACTGGGCCGACTGGATCGACTGGACCAACTGGGCCGACTGGATCAACTGGACCAACTGGACCGACTGGGCCAACTGGTGACACTGGTGCTACCGGACCAACTGGGCCAACTGGTACTACTGGACCAACCGGGCCAACTGGTGACACTGGTACTACTGGACCGACTGGGCCAACTGGTGACACTGGTGCTACCGGACCAACTGGGCCAACTGGACCGACTGGACCGACTGGACCGACTGGACCATCAGGGCTAGGACTTCCAGCAGGATTGTATGCATTTAACTCCGCTGGGATTTCTTTGGATCTTGGACTTAATGCTCCTGTACCATTTAATACTGTTGGATCTCAGTTTGGTACAGCAATTTCTCAATTAGATGCTGATACTTTCGTAATTAGTGAAACTGGATTCTATAAAATCACTGTTATCGTATATACTGCAGCACTAAGTGTATTAGGTGGGCTTACAATCCAAGTAAATGGGGTATCTGTACCAGGTACTGGGGCTACTTTAATCTCAGTTGGAGCACCTATCGTTGTTCAAGCAATTACGCAAATTACGACAACTCCATCATTAGTTGAAGTAATTGTTACAGGGCTTGGATTATCATTAGCTCTTGGTACGAGTGCATCCATTATTATTGAAAAAATCGCTTAATTTTTTACTTAGCAGTAAAACTGATATCAGTTTTACTGCTTTTTCATTGGTAAATTCAATCATTAAATCCTTCTTTTCTACATAGTCATAATGTTGTATGACATTCTTCAGGAGGCACTTATATGGAAAATAAATCGGCTGTCCAGCTCTATCTCGAGTTATTAAAGAAAACAATTTTATTTGAAATATGGTTGGAATACGAACCATACTTACCTGCTTCGTTACATATATCTAAAGAACTATCATATGAACCCGTTACAGTTCCCCTTCCTTTATTTCTTAAGCAGTATATAGAAAATCACAATTTAAAAATCGTTAATCCTAACGTTTCAAACAATGAGCGTCAAGGTGGCAAGGATTGGCCAAGAGCTGCACATAGTATGGTTGGGCGAAAACGTATGAATCAATTACAAGAGGCGATGGAAACTGTAGTCAAGGAAAATATAGAAGGTGATTTTATTGAAACTGGTGTATGGCGCGGAGGATCATGCATTTTTATGAATGGGTTTTTACAAGCAAACAACATTAAGGATCGTACTGTATGGGTTGCCGATTCGTTTGAAGGTCTACCCGCACCTAACTTAGAACAATATCCGAAAGATTACGGTGATTATTTGCACACATTCGATTACTTACGAGTTTCTTTAGAAACAGTGCAAGAAAACTTTAGAAAATATGATTTATTAAATGATCAGGTGAAATTTTTAAAGGGTTGGTTTAAAGATACATTGCCTTCAGCACCGATAGAAAAAATTGCAATTGCACGCCTTGATGGTGATATGTATGAATCAACGATGGATAGTCTTGTAAATTTATACGATAAAGTTTCAATAGGTGGCTTTATTATTATTGATGATTATGGACTGATAACATGCGCAGAGGCTGTAACAGATTTCAGAAGTGAAAGAAACATAAAAACTCCTATGACTCAAATCGATGATTTCGGTATTTTTTGGAGAAAAGAATAGAACAAAAAAATATTTAGTTGAGGGGTACTATTATACTACTAATTCATGAAAACCAATCTTGTAATGAATAAAAGCAAAGCTCCCCTCAATATAAAGTAGAAATTTCCTACTTTACTATAAGAAAGGTGTGAATTTTTTGAACGAAAATGAGAAAAAAATCACATTAATCCCACCTCCAGAACTTGTTCAATATGTAGGTGGTCATTTTGAAGAAGTTGGAAAAGAGTTTATGCAGTATTTTATTGAAATTGGCAATTTAAAATCAAATGAAACAGTGTTAGATGTAGGCTGTGGTATCGGCCGGATGGCGGTTCCATTAATGAACTATTTTAGCGATGATGGTAATTATTATGGATTTGACTTATTTAATAAGGGAATTACATGGTGCAAAAATAACATTTCAACACGCCGTAACAATTTCCATTTTGAACATGTCGATATATATAACCAATTCTACAATCCCGATGGAAAAGAAGATGCTTCCCAATACAAGTTTCCATATGAAGATGAATCATTCGATTTTATTTTTTTAACGTCTGTATTTACCCATCTTCTTCCGAAAGAATTAGAACATTACGTACGCGAGATTGCACGAGTTCTGAAAAAAGATGGGAGATGTTTTATTACTTTCTTTTTAATTAATCCTGAATCTTCCTATTACTTAAATGCAGGACTAAGTCCGTTAGGTTTTTACCATCAAATTGACAATTGTTATGTTCTAAATAAAGATATCCCGAATTTCGCAGTTGCCTATCTTGAGGAAGATATTCGTACTCTATTAAATAAATATGGGCTAGAAATGCAGACTCCTCCCCATTATGGTTCATGGTGTGGCAGAACTGAACACACAAGTTATCAAGATATTATTCTTACACAGAAAATTTCTGAAAGGTAGTTGTATATGGAAAACATAAAAAATGTACCTCTCGTTTCCATCCTTATTCCTACCTATAATCGGCCACATTATTTTAAAATTGCTCTAGAAAGTGCATTAGCACAAACGTATTCAAATATTGAAATTATTGTAGGAGACGATAGCACAAATAATGAAACAGAAAAATTAATATACAGAGATTATTTACATAAGCATAAACATATAACGTACATTCGAAACCCCTCTACTTTAGGACAATTTCATAACGCCCTTATGCTTTTAGAACAATCAAATGGAGAGTACATAAATTTCTTAATGGACGATGATATATTTTATAATAATAAAATTGAAAAAATGATGTTTTATTTCCAAAAAGACTTAGATCAAAATCTCGCACTTATTACATCTTATCGTACTTGGATTAATGATGATGGAGAGATAATTGAACAACACCCCTCCATGAACAGATTATATGATGAAGATACTCTATTAAATGGGAAAGATCTTGGAAACCATATGCTTATACTAGGGCAAAATATTATTGGTGAACCTACGACTGTACTTTTTCGAAAACGCCTATTAACAGAACCTTTCGGTACTTTAAATGGTAGAAATTATAATTGTAGTGTGGATATGGCTTCTTGGATCAGTTTACTTTCCAAAGGTGATGCAATCTATATTACGGAACCTTTAAGTTCTTTCCGCCTTCATACGGGACAGCAAGTACATCACAAATACCTTGAAGGTTGCGAAGATTTTTCACATCTCGTTTTACATTCAAAAAAATATGGTTTTCTACAAGAGACTGACTATTACAAAACGAGTCTGTTAAAAGCTTGCGAATGGTATAAAAACGCTACAACATTTTATCAGCTATATCCAGAACTCATTCCAACGACCGATACACATACTCGCCTTTCTCATTGTTTGAATATAGTTACAAAAGAACTCCATGCAATCTAATCCATCACAAGGGGGAATTCCTTCCTTGTGATGTATGACTTCCCACAAATAGTGGAATAAATGTATGCATAGTCTGCTTGTATATTATTTTTATCATGACATGATCCATATACTTACTAGGCGATAGAAAGGAATACACACATTGAAAGATTCAAATTCTCAATATCAAATAGACTACGTATTGCTATTCATTTTATTTGCCATTGGGATTGTTAGTTGTTTCGCAATAGCAAGTGCACAAGCCTCTTTACCATCATTTTTACAACATGTAAATTTTGTATTAAAGCAAATCCAGTGGTACTTCATTGGATTCATAGCCATTGGTATCATTATGATTATCGATTTCGATCGTTATCAAAAAATTGCTTGGTATTTATATAGCTTTGCATTGGTACTACTTATTGGACTAGAATTTCAAGTACCAGGTGCCGTTACAATTAAAGGTGCGACCGCTTGGTACAGGCTCCCAGGCATCGGAAATTTCCAGCCTTCCGAAATTATGAAATTGTTTTTAATTATCGTCATCGGACGAATTATAGCTAATCATAATGAGAAATATTTTTACCGAACAATACAAGACGATTTTCTATTACTCGGAAAAATATGCGCAACAAGTTTGCCGCCATTACTACTGATTGCAAAGGAACCTGATTTAGGAAACACAATGGTAATTTCAGCTATGCTCGCAGCAATGATATTAGTTTCTGGTATACGTTGGCGTTTTATTTTCGGGTTAGCTTCCGGTATCTTTGCAGCTGGCGTTACATTAACATATATTTTTTTTACTCATACAAAATTCTTTAAAGCACACATTTTACAAGAATATCAATTAAATCGCTTCTACGGCTGGTTAGCTCCATACAAATATGATGCGCAAGGCTATCAATTAAGACAAGCTTTCTTAGCTACTGGATCAGGAGAAATGCAAGGAAAAGGTTGGGAAAATGGACAAGTATACTTTCCAGAACCACATACAGATTTTATTTTCACGAATGTCGCTGAGCAATTCGGATTTTTAGGCGCAAGCGTCATTATTGCACTTTTTTTCCTACTTATTTTCCGCATGATTCATATCGCTATAGAAAGTAATGACCCTTTCGGTAGTTACATCTGCGCTGGTACAATCGGAATGTTTACTTTTCAAGTATTTCAAAATATCGGGATGACAATCGGACTACTACCTATTACAGGAATCACATTACCCCTTATGAGCTACGGAGGAAGTTCCTTACTCACATACATGATAGCGATTGGATTTGTTTTAAATGTCCGCTCAAGAACGAAAATCTTTATGTTTAACTGAAGCACAAAAACCGTATATTTTTATCTCTATCCTTTTTTAGATATACTAATGAAAAATATGATGGAGGTTTAAATATGAAATATGACATTATAGGGGATATACATGGATGCTTACAAGAGTTTCAAAATTTAACAGAGAAGCTAGGGTATAACTGGAGTAGCGGTCTACCGGTTCACCCTGATCAACGCAAACTTGCATTTGTTGGTGATATTACAGATCGCGGCCCTCATTCATTACGTATGATTGAAATTGTATGGGAACTTGTCATACATAAAAAAGTAGCTTACTACGCTCCGGGAAATCACTGTAATAAACTATATCGATTTTTCCTTGGACGTAATGTGACAATCGCTCATGGACTCGAAACAACTGTTGCTGAATATGAAGCACTGCCTTCTCATAAACAAAACATGATAAAAGAAAAGTTCATCACACTTTACGAGCAATCCCCTTTATATCACGTACTCGATGAGAAAAGGTTACTCGTGTGTCACGCCGGCATTCGGCAAGATTACATAGGAAGACAAGATAAAAAAGTACAAACCTTTGTATTGTATGGCGATATCACTGGAGAAAAACATGCTGACGGCTCACCTGTCCGCCGCGACTGGGCGAAGGAGTATAAAGGAACAACTTGGATTGTATATGGACATACACCCGTAAAAGAACCTCGCTTTGTAAATCATACAGTCAATATTGATACTGGCGCTGTATTTGGTGGTAAACTAACTGGGCTACGTTATCCTGAAATGGAGATTGTTTCCGTTCCTTCCTCCCTGCCTTTTGTCCCTGAGAAATTCCGCCCAATTTCATAACTCATATGTAAGGATTACCGTACCTTTTAGGCGTCTCTCATATAAAGTGAAACTTTAATCAGCCCTCACCAATCCCACTTTAATGGGCAGCCCGCCCATTAAAGTGGGATAAAAATTGGGTAAAGTCATTAAAAAAAGATGCAATAAAGTGCATCTTTTTTTAATGACACGGCATATACTGTCGCAGGAGGTGACAGAATGAAGAAAAAATCTTCTAAACAAAAAAGAAAATGCCCGCCTTTTTATCTGCCCATGTACGGAATTAACAACTGGTGCAGCATTCGAGCTGCAGCTGTAGAAGAACTGGAAGAACAAGAGGCTTCCACAAAAAACAAAGATAGACCAAAATATGTCTCATTACAGAATGCTGTAATGAGCCGCATAATTGATAATAGAAAAGCAAAGATGCAGCAAAAAAATAAACCTCTCTCTACTCATATTGAACAGATTGTGCCTTCTGAGCAAGTAGAGAAGAATACAGAAGAAAACAGCCCTGTAGCAATAAATAAAAAAGCGGAAGCAGAAATTCCAGCTGCTATTATAAATCAAGTAAAAAAAATTAAAGAAGCATTAGTACCATCAGGTGATATACAAACAGAAAAAACGATTATCATTCAGACCCCTACATCTGAAAATAAAAAAGTAAAAAAAGATGGGCGGTATGCATATGCAGAGGGTCTTCACTCTCATGCAGAGGGTACAGCTTCACATGCAGAAGGACTTCTGACACATGCAAAAGGTTCTTTCTCTCATGCAGAAGGATCAAAAACAAAAGCAACTGGACATAGTTCCCATAGTGAAGGAAGTGAAACGACAGCAGGTGGCTCCTATTCTCATGCGGAAGGTAAACATACAATCGCTTTAGGCGAAGCAGCACATGCAGAAGGAACCGCGACTATCGCTAACGGATTCTCTTCTCATGCGGAAGGTAATCATACATCAACAGCTCATTTTGCAGGTAGCCATATTATGGGGCGCTTCGGCACAGCAGATGAATCTTATTCTTGGTTTATTGCAAACGGCACAAATGAAACCGATCATAATATCGGTGCAAAGTGGCTTGCTCATAATGGAGAAATGTATATTGAGGGCGCTTCTTACAATGCAAGCGGAACTGATTTTGCACAAATGTTTGAAACAGTAGACAATACTTTTATTGATGTAGGTTACTTCGTTACATTTAGTAGCGAAGAAAAAATTCGAATCGCTACTTCAAACGATTCATTCATCTTAGGAATATCTAGTGCCACCCCCGCTCTTATAGGAAATAGCGGTGCTTTAAGTTGGCAAAAACGCTATAAAACAGATAGCTTCGGAAAACGTCAATATGTACGTACGGAATCGCAAGACATACAACCTCTTTTAAATACAGAATGGGATCCAGCTTGCAAATATATAGCAAGAAAAGACCGTAACGAGTGGCTTCCTGTCGGATTAATTGGACAAATGTTAGTACGTGATGACGGTACTTGCGAAACGCATGGATATTGTCGTCCAAATAACGATGGCATTGCTACAAAATCTGAAAGTGGCTTTTTCGTTATAAAGCGCACGGGCGACAATCAAATTTTAATATTATTCCGCTAAGAAAAAGGGAACAAAATTCTTCGTTACATAAGAATTTTGTTCCCTTTTTAAGTATGTCTTAATACCGCTTGCATATCGCTTGGAATCGGTGTAGTGAAAGACATTTCTTTCTCTAAAATAGGATGATAAAACGTCAAGGATGTACTGTGAAGCGCTTGTCGTTTCATTTCATCTCTTTTTCCACCATATAAATTATCGCCAAGTAGCGGATGTCCTATGTACGCCATATGCACACGAATTTGATGCGTTCTCCCTGTATCGAGCTCAAGTGATACGTGCGTCTTATGATTGACGCTATCGATCACTCTAAAATGAGTAACGGCTCTTTGCCCCTCCTCACAAACGGTTCGCTCAATAATGCTATCCGATTTTCGTCCAATCGGTGCGTCAATCGTTCCTTCTCTTTCTACCATCTCACCGTGAACAATCGCTTCATACGTTCTTTTCACAGCTTTTTGTTGATGCTGTTTCGATAAAAGATGATGTACGAAACGATTTTTTGCAATAAGCATAAGCCCTGAAGTATCACGATCTAACCTCGTTACGATGTGCACCGTACTTGTAAGATGTCGCTTATCATAATGAGATAAGAGCGCATTCGCAACACTTCCTGCCGGATGTTCTCTAGACGGGATCGTTGACATGTTTGCCTCTTTGTTTATGACAAGAACTGCATCATCTTCATATACGATACATAAAGGAATATCTTCAGCAATCATCCCTTCACTTCTTTCCTCTACTGGAAAAAAGACACGTAATTCTTCACCAGCTTGCAACTGATGACGAACGCTCGCATGTTGACCATTTACTTCTATAGATCCGCCATGAAACTTTATATCCGTTAATGCGGCTTTGGAGATCCCTTTTGTTTTTAAAAATTCTCTAACTAAAGTTCCTTCCTCAGCCGAGTCTATATCCCATTTCAATGTAAATCTGTTCAAATATATAAACCCTTTCTATTTATCTGCAACAAACGAGTCACGAACTCGTTTCCAGAACGGAAATGGACGGAAACGAACGAATCGTACTTTCTCATTTGCCACGCGATACTGAATTGATTTCACATCTTGATGAACCATCGTTAAATGGTCCACCGTAATTTGTAAGTTCATTCCTGCAGTCGGCTTCAGCACGCATGTATGATGTTTCGGCAATACGAGCGGCGAACCTACCGTACGAAACACCCGGTTATTAATAGATGCCATTTCCGCAATTTGAATCGCTTCAATAGAAGGGTGAATAATTGCTCCGCCAAGCGCCTTATTATACGCAGTACTTCCCGAAGGAGTAGAAATACAAAGGCCATCCCCGCGGAACGTTTCAAAGTACTCTCCGCGTATTTCCACTTCTGTTACTAATGTACCTTCTGCACTTTTTACAGTCGCTTCATTCATCGCTAAATACTGCGACTCTTTACTCCCATTCACATAGCGAATAATCACTTCTAAAAGCGGATATTCCACCACTTGGAATGGTGTTTTAGCAATTGCAATTACTAATTTCTCTACTTCTGTCGGTAACCAATCTGCATAGAAACCTAAATGCCCTGTATGTACACCAACAAATGCTGTTTCATCCAATCGATTATAATAACGATGAAACGCATATAAAAGCGTTCCATCTCCCCCAACAGAAATTACAATATCGGGTTCCTTTTCATCCATTATAAATCCAAAATCTAGCAAGTATTCTTTCATCGTGCTTGCCAGTGCATCTGATGATTGATCTCCCTTTGACATAATTGTAAATTTCATCGCCCAACACCCTTTAGTTTATGATTCGGAATCTTTCGTTTCTTGCTTTCTTGAAAAAGCTTTCTGCGCTTCTTGAATTTCAAGACGGATAGAAGACATTTCTTCATCTAATAAAAATGCTGCTTCCGCTGCACGTTGCAAGCGTATTTTAATATCTTCAGGAAAACGTCCACTATATTTATAATTTAAAGAATGCTCAATTGTTGCCCAAAAGTTCATTGCTAGCGTACGTATTTGGATTTCTACCAATACTTTTTGTTCACCTTGAATCGTTTGAACTGGGTAACTAATGACAACGTGATAAGAACGATAACCGCTATCTTTCTTCTGCGTGACGTAATCACGTTCTTCCACGATTTCAAAGTCATTTCGTTTTCGAAGATATTCTACAACAGGCTTAATCTCATCAACAAATTGACACATCATTCGAAGGCCCGCGATATCTTGCATATCTTCTCTTAGCCTGTCTAACGGTACATTTCTCTTCTCCGCTTTATCAATAATACTTGCAACCGACTTTACCCTTCCTGTTACAAACTCAATTGGAGAATGCTCTGTTAACATTGCAAATTGAGTACGCATTCCTTTTAGTTTCACTTTCAGCTCTGCCACCGCTTGGTGGTAAGGTGCTAAAAATTCTTCCCAATTTCGATTCATTTCAACCACCACCAAAATCAATCCATTTGCTTATAGAAATACTTTTTCTACAGCAGTTACTAGTTCTTCTCCGTAATTTGCATTACCTTCAATATTTTCAACTAAATATTCTACTTCTTCTTTTAAACCTTCTAATTCCATTTCAATGTCATTCACGCGAACGAACATAACCACGTCGTTATTCATCGCTTCATGCATTGCTTCCCAGCATGTATGCGGAATGCTTACATAAATGAAAGATGATTCGTTTTCTAAGATATATAAAAATGATAAATTATCTGAGTCTACAAGTACGTGATTACGCGCACTTAACTCCTTTACCTCTATTTCACTATTTTCCGCACAAAAAATAAGAGCATTCTCTCTCTTTTCTACGCTCTTAACTTGGATTTTATTTTGCATGCTCTAACTCCTCCATCTCAACTTCCTGTCTTACTTAACAGTATTATTGTATCATAACATGGACGCAAACAAATAAAACATTGAACCAAATTTGTGAAAAAGCGATAATGTGTAAAGAATTATTTTTCAAAAGGAGCGCGCATACAATGACACAAGAAATTGAAATTGAATTTAAAAATATTGTTACAGAAGAAGAATTCAATACATTATGTAAATCATTCTCTATTGAAGGATTTACGAAACAGGTGAATCACTACTTTGAAACACCGAGCTTCTCATTAAAAGAAGCTGGCTCTGCACTTCGTATTCGTCATAAAGGAGAAACTTATACATTAACATTAAAACAACCTGCAGAAGTCGGCTTGTTAGAAACGCATCAAGTTATAACAGCAGATGAAGCAAGATTGATGATGGAAACAAATACAATTATTCAAGGCGCTGTAGTAGATCAACTACACACATTACAAATTCCTGTTTCTGCTTTAACTTATATGGGTAGTTTAACAACTGAAAGAGCCGAAACACTATTTGAAGGCGGAACGCTTGTCTTTGATCATAGTTTCTATTACAATCACGATGATTATGAAATTGAATTTGAAGTGCAAGATGAAGAAGCAGGCAAAGCTGCCTTTATTCATTTGTTAAAGCAACACGACATACCAATCCGTCATACAAATAATAAAGTAAAACGCTTTTTCCTTGCCAAACAAAACAAAGCACGCTAAAGTGAAAATTCCACTAGTGAATACGTTCTACTAGTGGATACATCTCACTTTTTGAAAAAGAAAAGATTCTTTTACATCTGTAGAATAAGCAAAGAACGTTATGAAGGCGGTTTATTTGCCCTCCCTAACATTCCATTGCTACAATAGATATACATTTCATGGAAAAAGGAGTTTAAAAGGATGAGCAAGCAACCGATGACACCATTTGAAGCAATTGGCGGTGAACAATGCATTGCAATATTAGTAGACACATTTTATTCCTATGTCAGTAAACACCCTGACCTATCTCCCATCTTCCCGGATGATTTAACAGAAACAGCTAGGAAGCAGAAGCAATTTTTAACACAATATTTAGGTGGTCCTAATTTGTACACGGAAGAACATGGTCATCCTATGTTAAGAGCACGCCATCTCCCGTTTGAGATTACTCCAAAACGAGCAGAGGCTTGGCTATCGTGCATGGAGCAAGCAATGGATGACACAGGAGTGGACGGTCATATAAGAGAGTTCGTTTTTGAACGTTTAGCATTAACTGCTCAGCATATGGTTAATACTCCAGACGAAACAGGTGAAATATAATGGATAAACAGGAAGCAAAGCATATCAATATGCCATCTCCTTCCGCATGTGAGCATAAGTCTGTAGAAGCATATTTATTTATTGATCCACTTTGTAAAGATTGCTGGGAAATTGAGCCCTTTATTATTAAACTATGGCTTGAATACGGGAAATACTTCTCTATTCGTCATATCGTAACAGGAAAAGTGGACGGAACGAACGCTTCCTCACACAAATGGAATAAACCTGCTAATATTCGATTTGTGTGGGAAAAGACAACAAGTTTACAAGGTTTTTCATGTGATGGAAAGGTACATATGCAAGAAGCATCGTCAACACCATATTTAGTTTCGATGGCAATTAAAGCAGCGGAGTTGCAGGGCCGAAAAGCAGGTTCGAAGTTTTTGCGAAAACTCCAAGAATACATTTTCCTTGAAAATGTATCAAATCCTGACTGCGAATTATTACTTGCATGCGCAAAAGATAGCAATATTGATGTAGAAGAATTTAAAAAAGACCTATATTCCGCTAGCGCAAAAAAGGCTTTCCAATGTGACTTAAAATTCACAAATGAGATGCATATTACAGAAATACCTTCTCTCGTATTCTTTCATGCAAATTCAGATGAAGAAGGTATTAAAATCGCTGGAACGTATTCCTACGACGTCTACGTACAATTATTGAAAGAACTTGTAAAATGTGAAATCGAGCCAGAGCCATTACCACCTTTAGAAGTATTACTGGAAGCGACACAATTTATCTCTTCAAAAGAAGTAGCATTTATATATGACTGCTCGAAGCAAGAAATTGAACGTGAACTAAAAAAATTACAACTGAAACGAAAAGTACAAATGATTGACGTAAAATGTGAGCGTTATTGGAAATGGATAGCAAAAGAAAAAGACCTGGTGTAAACACCAGGTCTTCTTCTTTACGGCTTATAAAAATATTAAAGGGGATGGGAGAAATTTTCACGTTCAAACAAAGGGGTATATGTTTGTATGTGAATTCGTTCACGCTTATTATATTACAAGATTCGACGTCAGATGACAACCCCTTTTGTCGAATTTCACACTTTTGTCACATTCTAAACGTTTTCATTTTTGAATAAGCTATAAAAAAGCTATTTTGGAGGTGTTTTGTATGAAAAAAACGTATATTTTACTTATCATTCTAGCTATCATTGTTTCTTTTTTCTTGTACATCCTCTCCCTACTACAAGCTTTTCCTAAAATGATTGCCTTTCCTCTTTTATTTGGAGTCATTGTCATCGCTCTCTCTTATTTCAACCATAAAAAACGATTTAAAGGGTTTTAATGAACTGTAAAACTGCCTTCTAGTTTAGAAAAAAGAAGACAATTCGATTTATTTTCTCGACAAATATCGACAAAATGACATCAAGAAAAAGACGAGGCAAATTCCTCGTCTTTTCTATTACTTCTCTTCAAATAATAATGCTTCTAATTCATTTAATTTCTCTTCAAATACTTGCAATGCTTCTTTTACCGGTTCTGGAGATGCCATATCTACTCCAGCTTTTTTCAGCACTTCAATTGGGTAATCTGAGCTTCCTGCTTTTAAGAACTCATTAATGTAACGTTCTACTGCTGGTTGCCCTTCTTCTAAAATTTGTTTAGATAGAGCCGTTGCTGCACTAAATCCTGTTGCGTATTGGTATACGTAATAGTTGTAGTAGAAGTGCGGAATACGAGACCACTCTAAACCAATTTCTTCATCAATTACTAAAGCATCACCGAAATATTTCTTATTTAAATCATAGTAGATCTCCGTTAGCATGTCTGGTGTTACCGCATGTCCCTCTTGTACTTTCTTATGAATAATATGCTCAAACTCTGCGAACATCGTTTGACGGAATACAGTACCACGGAATCCTTCTAAATAATGATTTAATAAGTATAGACGCTCTTTCTTATCTTCTGTCGTTTTTAATAAATAATCGTTTAGAAGCGCTTCATTACAAGTTGATGCTACTTCCGCAACAAAGATTGAATAATCCCCGTATACGTGCGGCTGCGTTTTTCTTGTGTAGTAACTATGGACAGAATGACCAAATTCATGAGCAAGTGTAAATAAATTATTTACATTATCATGCCAGTTCATTAAAATATAAGGATTTGTTCCATAGGCACCAGATGAATATGCTCCGCTTCGTTTTCCTTTATTCTCATACACATCTACCCAGCGATTTTCATATGCTTCTTTCAAAATATCAACATACTCATCACCAAGTACATGTAAAGACTTTAATAACATGTCTTGCGCTTCTTCATACTTCACATTCATTTTCACTTCTGGTACAAGTGGTGTATATAAATCATACATATGAAGCTCATCAAGCCCTAGTGCACGCTTACGAATATCAATGTAACGATGTAGCAAGTGTAAATTGTCATTTACAGATTGAACAAGTTGATCATACACCGCTTCAGGAATATTATTATTACTTAATGCTGCTTGACGTGCAGAGTCATATTTACGAACGCGTGCATTAAAGTTATTACGCTTTACAGCTCCGCTTAACGTACTTGCAAATGTGTTCTTATATTTCCCGTACGTTTCATATACAGCTTTGAATGCATCTTCACGCACACGACGATCATCACTTTCTAAAAACTGAATGTAACGGCCATGTGTAATTTCTACTTCTTCTCCATCCTCACCTTTAATAGATGGGAATTTCAAATCCGCATTATTCAACATACCAAATGTATTACTTGACGCACTCATTACTTCAGATGCTTCTGCTAATAAAGCCTCTTCCGCTTCAGATAATACGTGAGGGCGTTGACGCGTAATTTCTTCTAACGCATGTTCATATACACTTAAGTCTCTATTTTCTTTCAAGAATGTTTGCAATGTATCTTCTGAAATCGATAAAATTTCAGGCACAATATATGCTGTGCTACTAGATACTTGTGAATATAAATTTGTTGCACGGTCATTTAACGCTTGATACACAGAGTTTGTTGTATCTTGATCGTAACGCATATGTGCATATGTATATAGCTTACCTAATCGCATTGAAATTTCATCTTCATATTGCAATGCTTCAAGTAAATTGTTCGCAGAGTCACCAAGTTTCCCTTTAAATTCAGTTAACTTCGGTAATAGCTCTTTAATAGCTTGGAATTCTTGTTCCCATTCTGCATCTGTTTGGAAAATATCTTCTAATCGCCACGTACTTGATTCTTCAATTTCGTTACGATCCGGTAATGTTTTTGCTGTGTTTTGTTCAGACATGCTTTAAGCCCTCCTTTAAATATCTCTACTTACATACAATTCGATTTTTCTTATGTAATTCCTTCACGATCAGTCTTTATTATATCCGCTTTTCCTTCTCTCATGTTGTACTTTGCCTCAAATAAAGATAAGGCATACGCTAAACTCCTTTCATCATATTTCATAACTTCCTCCTCTGTTTTTAACATGGATATCCCCCGTATTTTCCGGTACTTATAAGTCCCTACTCTCTGCAAGACACCTACATAACATAAAAATGTCATATATTCAGTAACTGCCACTTTCCATATATGCTGTGAAAAGTACGGGAGCATACGCCTTTTCGTATACTTTTTTATATAACTACACACGTACTTGAGGGAAATACAATCCCCTACCGCAAGCTCACCTATACACTTCATATATAGAAAAGCTTGCCATATAAATGAATTTGTTTGAAAAGCAAATGAGGACGGGAGTGGCACACCAATTTCAGAAGGAAAATTTGCTGGGGTACATTTACATTGATATAAGAGGCGTAATAGTGATTTATCATTATAATTCAAGATGGGCAAAGCGTTTTGACGAAAATAATCCTTTCGCTTCTTCCATTCTCGGTTTAATACTTCCCTTTGGAAAGGAACAGGAGAAAAGAGCATTTCAAAAGTAGTCGTTTCAATTGGTAAATATATAATATGTGAAAAAGCAACGCTTGTAGAAAATGATGTAATAAACGTGCATTTCATAAATGATTTTTGTTTCGAACAGAAGAAAATAAGAAGTGGCTGAGGATAAGATTGTAAGGAGAAAGCCATAATTGAGGAGAATTTCATCCAGTATGCAGAGTGCTTTTTCAATTGATTTCCACCAATAATCCAAATGACTTGTATACCAGCTTTCCAATACGAATAGGTTCGTTTGCAGAGCTGCTCTATAGAAAGATTGGCGCATTGATATTCAATCGCAATTTTTCTCCCTGCTCTCTCTATAAAAATATCCGGTCGTTGCTGAATCTCTGGTAGATAATGCTCTATCTCTACATGAACTTTTTGACGTTTGAACCACCGATATAACAATTCTTTACCGTACATATGATATGTAGATTCTGCTTCATAAAAGGCTAAACATGAATCTACTTTCTTATGAGCAAAATGCCACCTTTTTTGTTTTCCTAATCTCATTAGTACTTCCTTCCCGCAAGCTATGCAAAAGAAACTTTCCCTTTTACGCATATGGTGTAAAAGCTCTTCATCATGATGATCGAGTAGATGAATTTTTTCTCCGTTTTCTCTTTTTGCGATAAATATTGGAATCACACCCTTTCAGCTCCTTATATTCTACAATTTATTACAAATTCCTTTTAAAAAAGAGATGTCCCAATTTTGGACATCTCTTTTTATAATAAAGGCGATAATAACCGGTACGTTGATTCAACAATTCGTCTATGAAGACGCCTTTTATGAAAACGATCGACATGAATTTCACTTGATTCTTCTAAATCGTCTTTAAAATCTTGAACAAGTTTTCGAATGCTATCTGTATCATATAAAAAGGCATTTACTTCAAAGTTCAAATGAAAACTTCTCATATCCATATTCGCTGTCCCAATTGAAGCTAAATCAGAATCGACAATGACAACTTTACTATGGAGAAAACCTTTTTCGTATTCATATATCTTTACCCCTGCATCTAAAAGCTCTGGGAAGTACGATCTCGATGCGTAAAAGACAGTTCGCTTATCAGGCTTACTCGGCATTAACAACCGAACATCAATACCAGCAAGTGCCGCTACTTTTAATGCGGATAAAATATCATCATCCGGAATGAAATACGGCGTTGCAATCCAAATGGATTTCCGCGCAGAAGCAATCATGGCAAAATATAAATGTTTAATTGTTTCCCATTTATTATCCGGCCCACCTGCAACGAGCTGCACGCCGCCCCAATGCTCCCCCTCAACTGCTTTCGCTTGTAAATATTCAGGGGCTAGCACAGCCTCGCCAGTCATATAAAACCAATCTTGAAGGAAAATAAGCTGCAAACTTTGCACAGCTTCCCCACGCAAATATAAATGCGTGTCTCGCCAAAAGCCGAAGTACTTATCCTTTCCTAAATATTCATCACCAATATTTAATCCACCTACAAATCCTTCATTCCCATCGATAATAACGATTTTTCGGTGATTTCGATAATTAATCTTATCGTTTAAAATCGGAAAACGTACAGGGAAGAACGGAATCATTTCGACACCTGCGTCGTTTAATTCTTCAATATATGATTTTGATAATTTAAAACTTCCAACCGCATCATATAAAAAACGAACGACTACGCCTTCTTTTGATTTTTGTATTAAAATATCTTTAATTTCTGTTCCAAGTTTATCATCACGCACAATGTAATATTCCATATGAATGTGATGTTTCGCTCGTTTTAATCCATCTAAAATAGCCTGAAACGTTTCATCTCCATTTGTTAATGTTCTCGTTTCAGTTTGAAATGAAATATTTAAAGCGCCTAAGCGATCCGCTAAACGAAATAACAGCTCTTGATGCTTATGATTGCGCAAAATCCGTTCTTCGTAATCTTCATGCCCCTTATATTGTAAAAACGCTTGTTCATCGAGCAACGCCTTCTTTTGGAACATTCTCTTCCTCCGAAAGTTCTGTCCGAATAATAAATAAGCGAAGAATCCAAATACCGGAAAAATCCCTAACACAATGAGCCATGTAAGTGTTTTTGACGGATGACGGTTCTCTAAGAAAATAACGCAACCAATTAAAAATGCAGATACCGTAAATAAAATACTAATAATACCTAAAATCGAAACATCTTTTATCCCAATTACATCCGAATAAAACGCTACATCAATAAACATACGTAATGACACAAATAATGCGAACAATAGTAAAACAAAGAAAATCAACTTTAACGTATTTTTCATCTCTTACCTCCTTACTAAGAAAGCTTTCCTATTCTTCATATAAAAAGCCGATTTCATACTACAGAAATCGGCCTACGTTTTAGCAGGAAAATTATTGCGAATTGTTTCAAGCGCATGCTCTTTCACAATTTGTTTCCCATACTCACTTACACGATGAATTGTTAAAGTTGATTCTTCCCCGTATTCTAAAACAATGCTTAAAATGCGATCAATTTCTTCTTCATCATGTAGCACTTCATCGAATTCCACATATACATAATAGCGGTCCTCAAATGAATACAGCTCATCTTTTATATCTTCAAAGATAAGACGATGACTTAATGAAATGACATCTTCAAAATCATTAAACTTAATTAAAAAGCCAAACGTACCATCTTCGTTAAAGTTTGTACCTGCTTGTTCCTCTACCTCTTCCACTAATTCTTGCTGGAATAATGATTCAATACCTTCATCTAGAGGAATGTCTATAATTTTATCTACACCTATTGGTAGTTCTAGCTTTTGTCCATCCTTTGAAAGTTCTGCTTTCGTTACAAGTACTTCAATCCCTTTATCGACTGCTTGCACTTGAATCCATAACGGCCCATCAATAAAGAAATCGTCATGATCACGAGCTTCGTCCATCATTTCCCAAAAGAGCTCTTCGCTTCTTTCGCGGTCATACCAAATTTCCTCACGATTAAAGCCTCTGTCCTCTATATCAATGTACGTAATAAAAAATTTCATCGTATGATCATTAATTCTTTCAATATCCAAAATACAACTCTCCCTTCCTGCTTAGAATTGTTATGAAGGGATTCCCCACTCATATGACAAATCAATAGATTCTTGTACTCTCATTTTATGATAAGATTCTCCAGAATGGAAATAAAATCGATTTATTTTACAAAAATAGTTATATACCTATCTTCATTCAATGGTATACACAAATATATCATTGTCGCGATGCCTCACTTATAAAAAATTTGGACATACATTTCCATCTTCCCCCGTACACTGTAATAAAGTGAAACTTTTATTAGAGAAGATGCTTTAGTCCTTTTCACCACATACATATAGTTCGCTTATTAAAACATCATAAATGGAGGCAGACGAATGGACTTAGAGTTTTTAACATCTGTACTAATGATTGTCGGTATCGATGTTGTATTAGGTGGTGACAACGCAATTGTCATCGCACTAGCTAGCCGAAATTTACCTGAATCGAAACGAAATAAAGCTATTTTGATCGGTACTCTTTTAGCAATCGTACTAAGAATTATCCTTACTATACTAGCTGTCTATTTGCTCGACATTCCATTTCTGCAACTTATCGGGGGCATTTTACTTACATTCATTGCAGTAAATTTACTAACTGATAATAGCAACGATCTTTCTTCTATTCAAGGAAAAACAACTTTATTTCAAGCTGTGCGTACAATTGTATTCGCGGACCTTGTTATGGGATTTGACAACGTTATCGCCATTGCAGGGGCAGCTCACGGAAGATTTTTACTCGTAATAATCGGTTTACTCATTTCTATCCCGATTATTATTTGGGGCAGCAAACTCATTTTAATACTTATGGAACGCTTTCCACTCCTCATTTATTGCGGGGCAGCAATTCTCGCTTATACAGCAGGTAAAATGGTCACACATGAAGACAGACTTGCAACCTTTTTTCATAACAACCCAAGTTTCACTGCAGGCATTCCTTACTTATTTATTTTCACCATCTTATGCATCGGCTTTATCGTTCAACGAGTTCGATTACGAAATTTGAAACATTAAAAAAAACCTTCTACTATATAATAGGTAGAAGGTTTTCATATTATTATAATTAATTTACAAGACGCTGTGCTTCACGTAATTGGAACGTTCTTACTGTACGTGGTAAGAAACGGCGGATTTCGTCTTCATTGTAACCTACTTGGAGGCGTTTCTCGTCAATCATAATTGGACGACGTAAAATCCCTGGATAGTCACGAATCATCTTATATAAATCTTGAAGTGGTAAAGACTCTAAGTTTACATTTAATTCTTGGAAAACTTTCGAACGAGTAGAAATAATCTCATCCGTTCCGCTTTCTGTCATACGTAAAATCTCTTTAATTTCCTCAATCGTTAATGGATCTGAGAAAATATTACGTTCTGTATAAGGAATATGATTTTCCTCTAGCCATAATTTCGCCTTTCTACAAGACGTACAGCTTGGAGAACTATATAATGTTACCATACAAAGCTCACTCTCCTTAAAGAGTACAAATTCTGTACTAATTACAGTTTAAATTTCTAAATTCAGCAATTTTTCGCGATACCTTGTCTTAAAACAAAGTGCAAAAATTGCTTTTCATGTAAGCAACAACTTTTAGTAAACAACAATTACTTTTAATAAGTAACTTCTATAATCATTATACAATAGATTTTGCAAGAAATATACAGTAAATTTCCTTCTAATTGAGAAAACTCTTCCGTGCATTTCACTGCTATGTAACATAATCACACTTACTTCAGCTGTTCTTTAACAATAATCTTCAACCCTCTTAACGCTTGCTTTTCATAGATTTTTCATATGATTTATAGTTATTCTCTCATAATCTTTCCTATGAAAAAGAGAACGTTTTCTTACCTTTTTTTGATAAATCAATTAAGAAATGTAAGACTATACAAGTGAGAATCAAAAGAACATTTGTTCTCATTTTAACAAACATTCTCATTCATGTCCATACGATTTCTAAAATAAATCAAAAATTTTTCTGACATTTCTTTCTTTTTCATCTTTTATCTCATACAATAAAAATACAGACAGGCAAAGGGGGAATTTGCAAATGATTGCTTTTTTTATTGATTTTGTCACTGTTGCTGCCCTCATCATCGGAATAACAGCATTGATTGGCGTCATTACAAATAGTATTGGTGAAAAACTCTTTGGCGGAAAAGAAAAGATGAAGTTTGTTAATAAAAGTTTGGATGTACAATCCGGCTGGAACCAAGTTGGTGGGAAAGGTATTTATAAGAAACGTACGTATTAAAAAAAGCAGGCAATTACCTGCTTTTTTCTTATTTCTCTACTGACGCCCATTTAAAGCTTAAATCGCCACCATATTTATGGTTGTACATATTTTTAATGGAATCTCTTTGTAAGTATGCTCTACCACGTTGATATACCGGTACAATCGCAGCGTCATCAAGTAACATTTTCTCTGCTTCTAGTAAGCTTTTCCAACGAGCATTTACATCGCTTCCATCTTTTTTTGCTTTCATGATGATCTCATCATATTTCGGATTAGAATATTTCATTTTATTTTGTGATCCGTCAGTTACAAACATATCAAGATATGTAATTGGATCTGGGAAGTCTGCACTCCATCCAGAGAATGACATGACGAAATCGCCCGCATCTTCTAATTTTAGTTTTTGCGCGAATGGTTGTTGTTTAATTTTCACTGTTAAACCTGGTAAATTCTTTTCTAACTCACCTTTTAAATATTCCCCTGTTTTCTTCGATAATTCAACATCTTCGTTTAATAACTCTAATTCGATTTCATTTTTACCAAGCTCTTTTTTACCAGCTTCCCAATATTTCTTCGCTTCTTTCACGTTTGGTTTTACAATATCTCCATTTACAGCACGGAAGTCCTTTTTATCCGGTCCTTTAATGAAGTTATCAGGAATTAATCCTGTTGCTGGCTTAGAACCGTTATTTAATAATGTATCAACGAACGGTTTACGTTCAAAAGCAAGTGAAATTGCTTTACGAATATTTTTATTTGCTAACGCTGGATCTTTTTGATTTAAACGAAGGAAGAATACAGATGTATCTTCTACTGTTTGGAAATCTGGTTTTCCTTTATATTTATCGATGAACTCCGCTAATAACGTTGCTCGATCGACTGCGTTTGTTTCATATAAATTAATTGGTGTAGACGTATCTTTAACAATATTAAAGTTTACTTCCTCAATCTTCACTTCTTTATTATCCCAATATGACGAGCTCTTCGTCATTTTAAAGCTACGTTCATGTTGCCAATCACTTAATGTAAATGGTCCGTTATAAAGTGTTGTATTCGCTTCCAAACCAAACTTCGTACCTTGCTCTTTCACGAACTTTTCATTCACAGGATAGAAGATTGGATATACCATTAAATCTACAAGGTATGGAATGGAATTGTCTAATTCCACTTCTAATGTATAATCATCAATCGCCTTTACCCCTAATTGGTCCGGACTCATCTCTTTTTTGTTAATTTTCTCTGCATTTTTTATATCATACATAATGTACGCTGATTTCGCAGCTGTATCTGGGTTAATCGCTCTTTGCCATGCGTATACGAAATCTTTTGCCGTCACAGGCTCACCATTTGACCATTTTGCGTCTTCACGTAATGTAAATGTATATTTTTTACCGTCTTCTGACTTTTTAAATTCCTTTGCTACACCAGGAACTAGCTTATCATCTTTTCCTAAACTGTATAAGCCTTCCATCGTATTAGTCATTACTCTTGAAGAAACCGCATCAGCTGATAACGCTGGATCCATCGTTGGAATTTCTTGCGTTTCAATTAAGTTAATAACTTGCTTCGCACCGCTTTTCCCGCTATCCCCTTTTGCGTTCGCTTGCGGCTCATCTTTTTGGTAGCTACATGCCCCTAACATCATGCTCATTGCTACTGTTGATACTACAAAAACTGGCATCTTTTTTTTCATACTTCCACCCTCCACAAAAATGTTAGCCCTTTCATTTTCAAACAAAAAGAAATATATATATGTTCTAACAATTCATATTATACACACAAATATATTTTTTGTATATTTATATTTCTATTTTATTAAAATTTTCTGTTAAAACTTAATCCTTTGTAAACGTTTCATATTGCCGATTTTCCTTACTGAAGTGTCAGAAATAATTATTTTTATATTTTTCCAAATTATTAGATAAAAGCAAATTTTATATTTTATAATACTTTGCGCATAATTATCCTTCTGTTTTTATCATAAAATAGCTCTCCCTTCATAATAAAGATATGTAGGTTAAAATGAGTGCAAAGGTTAAGAAAGTATGTTACGATACACTTTGCTAAAAATAGATATCGGTAAAGAGGGGACGGACATGGCAGCAATTCAGGCAAAAAACGGGCCTACTGAGAAATTAAGTTTATTCTTATTAACATGGCCTATTTTTCTAGAAGTTTTTCTATTTATGTTAATGGGGATCGCTGATACTTTCATGTTAAGTGCATTATCAGATGATGCTGTATCTGGGGTTGGTGCAGCGAATCAATATCTCCATATCGCTATTTTGGTACTAGAAGTCATCGGGAACGGCGCAGCTATCGTCGTATCTCAATACCTCGGTTCCAAACGTTTTATGGAAGCATCTAAAATATCAGCTTTAGCCGTCACATTAAATTTAGTGGTCGGACTCGTTATAAGTGCTGGTTTTCTTTTATTTTCAAAACATATGATGATGGCGATGAACTTACAAGGCGATGTACTTATGTATGCACAGAGCTATTTATCTATCGTCGGAGGAGCTATTTTCCTTCAAGCTATTATTAATTCATTAGCCGCAATTATCCGCGTACATGGCTTCACAAAGCAAGCGATGTTTATTTCACTTGGAATGAATATTATTCATATCGCTGGAAACTACGTACTCATTTTCGGGAAATTTGGTTTCCCAGAACTCGGTGTACAAGGGGCTGCCATTTCTTCTGCTGTCAGCAGGCTAATCGCGCTTATCGTTTTCTTCTTGTTACTGTACCGCGTTATGGAGTACCGTGTAAAATTACAATACTACTTCACCTTATCAAAAGAATACATCGGGAAAATTTTAAAGATTGGGATTCCATCTGCATTTGAGCAGGTTATGTATCAAGCTTGCCAAATTGTCTTCTTATACTATGCAACATATTTAGGAACGGAATCGTTAGCGGCTAGACAATACGCTACGAACATCTCTATGTTCACTTATTTATTCGCTATTGCAATCGGTATGGGAACTGCAATTATTATCGGACGCCTCGTTGGCGGTGGTGAAAAAGATGAAGCGTATGAACGTGTATGGAAAAGTGTAAAGTGGGCGATTGGTGTCACTTTATGTATGGTTGCTCTCGTTATTACATTCCGCACACAATTAATGGGACTATTTACAGATAATCCGCACATTATTGCGTTAGGTGCGTCAGTTCTTTTACTAAGTGTACTACTTGAAACAGGGCGTACGATGAACATCGTCATCATCAATTCACTTCGCGCAGCTGGTGATGCAAAATACCCAGTTTTAATCGGCGCATTCTCTATGGTGTTAATGAGTTTACCACTCGGTTACTTTTTCGCCTTCCATTTAGATATGGGACTCGTTGGTATTTGGCTAGCAATAGCTATTGATGAATGGACACGTGCTATTATTATGTTCTTCCGCTGGAAAAGTAGAGCATGGGAGCGTTATGCACTTGTTAAACCTGAAGAACAAGAGGAGATTGTTTCTGTTCAGGTGCAATAATACTCGTTTAATTAAGGCGTAGTCTTTAGTATAGGAAACTTATATCTGCGATTCTTTAAATATATCGACTTACCGAGAAATATTGACAACTCTTTTATATAGTAAAAAAATCCATTCTTCTGTGATAGAAGAATGGATTTTTTATTATTGATAAATCTCTTTATATTTCTTATACTCTGCTTCAGAACATAGTACGAAATGTCCCGGGCGAATTTCACGCATTGTCGGTTCTTCACTACCATAATTATGCTGAGATGGATCGTATACGATACGTTTACGATTACGCTCATAATCTGGATCTGGAAGTGGAATCGCTGATAATAGTGATTTAGTATATGGATGAATTGGATTCGCATATAACTCATCACTTGTTGTTAATTCAACAATTTGACCACGATACATTACGCCAATGCGGTCACTAATGTATTTTACCATTGATAAATCATGGGCAATGAATAAGTATGTTAAACCTTTTTCTTTTTGTAACTTTTTCAGTAAGTTTACAACTTGCGCCTGGATTGATACGTCAAGTGCTGAGATTGGCTCATCGGCAATGATAAATTCAGGTTCTACAGCAAGTGCACGAGCGATACCGATACGTTGACGTTGTCCACCTGAGAATTCATGAGGGAAACGGTTTGCGTGCTCTTTATTTAAACCAACTGTGTTTAATAATTCATGAACACGGTCCATACGCTCTTTTTTGTTTTTCGCTAATCCGTGAATATCAATACCTTCTGCAATAATATCCCCTACTGTCATACGCGGGTTTAATGATGCATATGGATCTTGGAAAATCATTTGCATTTTACGGTTGAATTTCTTCAGTTCTGCGCGTGATTTTTTACCATGTACATTTTCACCATCAAACAATACTTCACCAGCAGTTGCATCATATAAACGAATGATCGTTCTTCCAGTTGTTGATTTACCGCAACCCGATTCTCCTACAAGACCAAATGTTTCTCCGCGGTAAATATCAAATGAAATATCATTAACCGCTTTGACAACACCACCACTCACGTCGAAGTGCTGCTTTACATTTTTTACTTCAATTAATTTCTCACGTTGTTTAGTCATGTTGTTCACCTGCTTTCATTTGAAGAATGCGTTTTTCAACGACTGCCGGCGGTTTTACTTCTGGAGCTTGCTCATGAAGTAACCAAGTTGCCGCATAGTGTGTATCACTTACTTTAAATAAAGGTGGGTCCATTTCAAAATCAATTTTCAGTGCCTGTGGGTTACGTGGTGCAAAAGCATCTCCCTTTGGCGGCTTCAATAAATCTGGAGGCGTTCCAGGAATTGCATATAACTCTTCTTCTGAACCATCTAAACTTGGCATAGATGCGATTAAGCCCCAAGTATATGGATGTTTTGGATTGTAGAAAATTTCATCTACAGTTCCGATTTCAACAACTTTACCAGCGTACATAACTGCTACGCGGTCCGCAACGTTCGCCACTACACCTAAGTCATGCGTAATGAAAATGATTGCTGCTTCTGTTTTTTGCTGAATGTCCTTCATAAGCTCTAAAATTTGCGCCTGAATTGTAACGTCTAGCGCTGTTGTCGGCTCATCGGCAATCAATAGTTTTGGGTTACAAGCTAATGCCATCGCAATAACTACACGCTGCCTCATACCACCAGAGAATTGGTGCGGATATTGTTTTAAACGAGCTTCTGGATTTGGAATACCTACAAGGTCGATTAATTCCAACGCAACTTTACGTGCGTCTGCTTTACTCATTCCTTGGTGTTTAATAAGGCCTTCCATAATTTGATTTCCAATTGTCATCGTTGGGTTTAATGATGTCATTGGATCTTGGAAAATCATCGCGATATCTTTACCACGTACTTGCTGCATTTCTTTTTCTGTTAATTTCGTTAAGTCACGACCTTCAAATACGATTTCACCATTTTTAATGCGTCCAGGAGGATTCGGAATTAATCCCATTAACGCTTTAGAAGTAACTGATTTCCCAGAACCAGATTCTCCTACAATCGCTAATGTTTCCCCTTTTTTCAAATCAAAAGTAACGCCGCGTACAGCTTGTACTTCACCTGCATGTGTATCAAAGGAGACTTGTAAATCTTTTACCTCTAACAATGTTTTCATCTTTGCCTCTCCCCTCTTTTACTTACGCATTTTTGGATCTAACGCATCGCGTAATCCGTCTGCCATTAAGTTAAACGCTAAAATTAATATACTGATGACAACCGCAGGAATGAACATCATATGCGGATACGTTTGAATTGATTTATAACCGTCATTTACAAGAGAACCAAGTGATGCGAATGGTGGCTGAATACCTAAACCGATGAAGCTTAAGAACGCCTCACCAAACACCGCTGTTGGAATTGTAAACATTGTCATTACGATAATTGGTCCCATTACGTTCGGGATTAAGTGTTTTACAATTAATTGTGTATTTGTTGCACCTAATGTACGAGATGCTAATACGTATTCTTGATTTTTTAATTTAAGGATTTGTCCACGAACGATACGCGACATCCCTATCCAACCTGTAATTGCCATTGCGAGTGTAATTGACCATATACCAGATCCCATAATGATTACCATTAAAATAACGATGATTAAGTATGGAATACCGTTAATAATCTCCATAATACGTTGCATAATGTTATCTACTCTACCGCCATAGAACGCTGAAATACCTCCATATGCAACCCCAATTACTAAGTCAATTGCTGCTGCTAAAAGAGCGATATATAATGATACGCGTGTACCTTCCCATGTTCTTGTCCATAAATCGCGTCCAAGATCATCTGTACCAAACCAGAAATACTCTTTAATATCACGTTTTTCATATTGGTCAACACCATATTGATCTGTACCGTCAAATGGTAACCAATGAACATTTTCAATAACTGGAATTTTCGGTGGCAATTTTGCACGTCCTAAATCTTGCTCTTTATACGAGTGCTTACTTACCATCGGTCCGAAGATTGCTAGTAAGATAATAAGCGTTAATAAAACTAAACCAAACATTGCTCCTTTATGTTGGAACAAACGTCTTCTTACATCTTGCCAAAACGTTAAGCTTGGACGGGCAATGACTTCATTATCCACATTATTTTGATTAGCTTGTTGAAATAAGTCTGGAGATAATTTTTGTACATCTTTCATCATTTTTTCCCTCCCGCTAAACGAATACGAGGATCAATAATTCCGTATAAAATATCAACAATGAAAATAACTAAGATGAAGATCGCACTATAGAAAATTGTAGTTCCCATAATAACTGTATAGTCATTCACTGTAATAGATTTAACGAACTGTTCCCCTAGTCCTGGTACAGCATAAATTTGCTCAATAACTAATGTACCTGTAATTAACCCTGCAACCATTGGTCCTAAAATTGTTACAACTGGAATTAACGCGTTACGAAGGGCGTGTTTAATAATGATAACGCCTTGGCTAATTCCTTTCGCTTTCGCTGTTAAAATGTAGTCAGCTTGCATAACTTCAATTAACTCTGCACGAGCGAAACGTGCGATTGTTGCGATAACTGCCATCGATAAAGCGATTGTAGGCATTACTGTAAACTCTGGCCCTTTCCAGAATGCTACTGGGAACCATCCAAGTTTTACCCCTACGAAATATTGTAGTAATGCGGCGAATACGAACGATGGTACCGACATCCCGAGTACGGAAATAATTGTCGCTCCATAATCGACCCACGTATTGTTACGAAGTGCCGCAACGATTCCTAAAATTAAACCGATAAATGTTCCTAATATAATCGCTTGTAAACCAAGTTGTGCTGATGGTCCAATGCGATCCACAATCATATCTGTTACCGGACGGTTATCATATTGGAATGATACCCCTAAATCCCCTTTTGCTAAGTTACCTAAGTAACGTGCATATTGAACTGGTACTGGATCATTTAAACCATATTTTTCAAGAATGATTTCTTTTTGTGCCGGTGATAACTTCTCCTGATTTTTAAGCGGAGAACCTGGAAGTAATTTCATCAAAAAGAAAGTCAACGTAGTAATTAAAAATAATGTCAAAGCCATGTACACGAAACGTTTTAATACATAACGTCCCATAGTCAAGCACCTCCCCGTTTTTCTCAAAAGCAATAAGATAGTTTAAAATATTCTTACTTTTATTTTTTTAAAATAAGAGTACATGCCCATCATAGGCATATACCCTTATTCATGATGGAAACCATTTTTAGTTTTTGAGTTCAACCCACTTATAGCTAAATTCCCCGCCATATTTATGTTCTAATAGGCCAGTAATAGATTGGCGTTGTAAATATGCTTTTCCAGGTTGATATACTGGAGCAATCGCCGCATCTTCAAGCAGTTGTTTTTCCGCTTGTAATAATGCATCCCAGCGAGCTTGTACATCAACTTCTGTTTTTGCTTTTTTAATTAAATCATCATACGCTGGGTTTGCGTAATGTACTTTGTTTTGCGCATTACCTGTCGTATACATTTCAAGGAATGACATTGGATCCATATAATCTGGACTCCATCCCGCATATGACATTGCATAATCTCCACTTGCTTCCAGTTTTAATTTTTGTGCAAATGGTTGCATTTTTGTTGGAACTGTTAAACCTGGTAAGTTCTTTTCAAACTGGCCTTTTAAATACTCTCCGATTTTTTTAGCATCATCAGTATCAAAGTTTAATAGCTCTAACTCTACTTTGTCTACACCAAGTTCTTTTTTACCAGCTTCCCAGTATTTTTGTGCTTCTTTTATATCCTCTTTTATAAGCTTTCCGTTTTCTTCACGGAAGTCTTTTCCATTCGGACCTTTTGCTAAGCCTTTCGGAACAAAACCATATATACCCTCTGAACCATCGTTTAAGATTACTTTTCCGATGTTTTCACGTTCAAAGGACATTGCAATTGCTTTTCGGATATTTTTATTTGCTAAAAATTTATTTTTCTCATTTAAGCGAATAAATTGTGTAGATGGTCTCTTAATCGTTTTAAAGTCAGCATCTGATTTGTATTTATCTACAAACTCTGATGTTAAGACTACACGATCAATTGCTCTCGTTTCATATAAATTTATAGCAGTTGAACGATCCTTAACAATATTGAAGTTTATTTCCTCAAGTTTTACTTCTTTATTTTCCCAATACGTTGGATTCTTCTTAAGCTTGAAACTTTGTTCATGCTTCCATTCATTTAATACGAATGGACCATTATAAAGTGTCGTATTGGATTCTAATCCAAACTTTGCTCCTTGTTCTGTTACAAATTTCTCATTCAAAGGATATAATGTTGGATAGACTGTTAAACTTACAAAATAAGGAACAGGGTTATCTAATTCCACTTCAAGTGTATGATCATCAATTGCCTTTACACCAAGTTCTTCAACTGGTAATTCTTTTTTGTTAACTTTCTCCGCATTTTTAACATCAAATAGTATGTAAGCAAACTTGGCACCCGTGTTTGAATCTACAGCTCTTCGCCAAGAATAAACGAAGTCCTTCGCTGTTACAGGTTCACCATTAGACCATTTCGCATCTTCACGTAACTTAAACACATACTTTTTGCCATCCTCTGATTTCTCATAAGATTTAGCGACACCCGGAACAAGTTTATCATCTTTCCCCAGACGATATAACCCTTCCATTGTGTTATTCATGATGTTAGAAGATGTTGCATCTGTTGATAACGTAGTATCCATAGTTGGGATTTCAGCTGTCTCAGTTAGATTTAACACTTGCTTGTTTGAGGATTTTTCTTTCGCGCCTGCTTTATTATCCTCTTTTTGGTAACTACAAGCTCCTAACATACTGACAGTCAACGTCGATGCAAGTAATAACGGTATCTTTTTCTTCATGTTGTGTTGCCTCCCCTAATTGCACTTCCTGTACCCTCACTTGTAAAAAAGTAGAATTGAAAGAATAATCTCCAAGTTTCTACAATTTTCATTATACATATAATATGACGATTGTGAATATAGTTTTTTGTTTTTTTGTTAAAATTTTTAATAAAATGTTTATATTTTTATTTTTTTGTAAAGGGATACGTTAACATTGCTACCATCATCTTGCAATCAGACCTTTAATTGCGTATAATTTTCAAAAAATTAATTCTAGTACATATTATAGCTTTTATAGTATAATAATTCTAGTAACATTTTGACGGAGGGGAACATTTTGAATAAAGTTTTTTTTCATACTTGTATACTAATTTTCATAGCGATAATTGCTTCTAGTATTGGCGCATTCCTTGTTTCATCGCAGTTTTTGTTGAATTTTGTCAACATCTCGTTCTATATCGCACTATTTTTTATTCTTATAGGCGGTTTTTTATTCATATTTCAAAATGGATTTTTTAATGTAACAATTTACGCCTTCCAAAGAGTATTTGGTACGAACAAAAAAATCGACTCTTTAATTGAAGAAGTAGAGGAACCTGTCGATAAGAAAGAACGTATTTATAAAACATATTCATTCAAATGGACGTATCCAATTTGCATTACCGGTATCGTTCTTGGGTTGTTCTCGACCTTCATTAGCTTTACTATTTTGATGTAGTTTGCAAACACTATCCCATATGATATAATAATCAGCAAAACATTTTGTTATAAAACTTTAGTTCTTTCATATTTAAAGAGCTCAGGTAACAATAAATAAATTTATATGTATGCGATGATAAAGAAGAGTACATATTGAGGCAATTTCAGAGAGCTTGTGGCTGGTGTGAACAAGTAATTGTACAGTATGGAATGGGCTTTTGAGCTCCAAACCGAACCGAAAGTAGTAGGCTTTGGCGTTATATCCAAACGTTATTATGGATTAGAGAGATTTCACAGTAGTGAAATAATTAGGGTGGTACCGCGGTCCATTCGTCCCTATAGTTTTTTGGGATGAATGGGCTTTTTTGTTTGCCTTCTCTTCTCTATCACGCATTCAAATTTAGGAGGAATTACTTATGTCAGTTATCTTTTCTGGTATTCAGCCGAGTGGAACGATCACACTTGGAAACTATTTAGGAGCTATGAAACAATTTACAGAGCTTCAAAATGAACACGACTGTTATTTCTGTATTGTAAATCAACATGCGATTACAGTGCCTCAAGATCCCGTCGGGCTTCGTAAAAACATTCGCAGTCTTGCTGCACTTTATGTAGCATGCGGTATTGATCCTGAAAAAGCTACGTTATTTGTACAGTCAGAAGTACCGGCACACGCTCAACTAGGATGGATTATGCAATCAGTTGCTTACGTTGGAGAATTAGAGCGTATGACGCAATATAAAGATAAAGCGTCAGGTAGAGATTCAGTACCAGCTGGATTACTAACGTATCCACCATTAATGGCTGCTGATATTTTACTTTACAACACTGAAATCGTGCCTGTTGGTGATGATCAAAAGCAACATATGGAATTAACACGTGACCTAGCAGAGCGTTTCAACAAACGCTTCCGTGAAGTATTCACAATTCCTGAAATTCGCATTCCAAAAGTAGGAGCTCGCGTTATGTCACTAACAGAGCCTACGAAAAAAATGAGTAAATCTGATCCGAATCCAAAATCAATGATCAGCATGCTTGATGAACCAAAAACAATTGAAAAGAAAATTAAGAGTGCTGTAACTGACTCTGAAGGTATCGTGAAATTCGATAAAGAAAACAAACCTGGCATCTCTAACTTATTAACAATTTACTCTTCATTCTCTGGAAAAACAGTTGAAGAAATCGAAGCAATGTATGAAGGAAAAGGATATGGCGACTTCAAAGGCGACCTAGCACAAGTAGTCGTAGAAGCGATTCGTCCAATCCAAGACAAATATAACGAACTAATCAACTCACCAGAACTAGACGAAATTCTAGACAAAGGTGCCGAAAAAGCAAACCGCGTCGCATTCAAACAACTACGCAAAGTAGAAAACGCAATGGGACTAAGCAGAAAACGTAGGTAATTTATAAAGCGGAGGCGGCTCGTTCAGCTCTGACTGGCTAAGGTTCTTTCGCATAAAAGGCGCTTTTTGCCTTCTTATGCGGAAGGTTCTTAGACACGAAGAGCTTGCCGCTGGAGCAAGACTACAACAAATTAAAAAAACCGCCAATCGGCGGTTTTTTAATTTACCTTTTGCTCGTTTTCCATTTCCCATAACTTTTCAAAAAATGGCTGTCCTTTTACGAGACGCTCGCATAATTGTTCGTGCTTCTCAGACCAACCTGTTTTCGCTTCCTCATACAGCTTAGCCCAAATATCTTCAAATTCCATATGTTGAACCATTCCGTATGCTGATGGATCCCACTCTGTGAACCAATAGCGAATTTCTGCTGTGTTTTTCGTTGTATGTAATTGATCTAACGCCATAAATAGTAATTGTTTAAGCTGCCTTTCTTTACGAGTTAAGCCATTCATAATGAAAGGTGATGGTGATAAAATATGATGTTCTTTTTCCATTTCTTCTACTTGGAACTCATACTTTTCTGCTTGTACGTTTTCTACCATCTCATATACCATCTGCTCTTGGCGCGGTATAAGTCTGCTCTTTCGAATTGGCACGTTGTAACCAATTGTATCAATTGCAATAATTCCTTTTCCATCTGTAACTACAAAGCAATACTCTTGCTGCAAACGTTCATGATTTTTACGAATATAAGCCTTATGATGTACGTCTTCCAACATTTTTTGCGGAAGCTCTAACAATTCGTTCTCGATGTAATGATATAATGTGGAATCTACTTTTAATAATGGCACTTGATCTAATAGCTCAATCGTATCATCTTTCCGCCATTCGTAAAAATGACAAACGTTATACCCATTCTCTTCACCTTCAAACCAATTTACCCATACATCATGTAGATATAACATTCACTACCCCTCACTTCACTACTGTTTGTATCCATCATTATGTTCAATTTTTCTTAACTTTATTCCACCTAAGGAAATATATTCTAATTATTATTTTTTCTTCTATTAATACTAAAAAAACAGGAAAGAGAGCTCCTGTTTTTTTATATATGAAATGTATTGGCTTTATTTAATATTTCTTTCGCATCTATAGGCAATAAAGAAAGTGTATCTTCTCCTTGCAAAGTTACACAATCTTTGACAATATGAAATCCAAGCGCATAGCCAAGCATCTTCGGATAAGAGTGAAATCCATTTAATAAGATGTCGTGCTCCCTTGTTCCTCGCTTTATACTTATTCTTTCATGTACAACATTTTTCCAATAATATATAGCCTCTTCTTTTGAAAGATACGTCGTCCACGGTGCATTGTTTTTTTCTGAATATCTTTCCGTTACCGCTTGCTCAGCTAACCCTTCCATAATCATCGTATCAAGTAATGTATATTCCGTTTCTTTCGTCTCAATTTGATGCAACCTGCATATGTGATGATATTCATGCGCCAATAGCACTTTTAATTCTTCCACCGAATTCCGCCCACATACGAATAAGAAAATAACGTGACGCATAGATAATCCAGCCCTGCCGTTATACTCTTCTTGTACAGTTCGATTATAGGAATCTGATAATAGAATAAAAACAGGGACATCTGGACCTTTTAACCAATTTTTCAGTTTCTCATACTCCGCACGTAACTCTTTCCAAACTTCCTTTTTCTCTAACTCTTTAATTTCTCGTTCTCCTCGCATAACAGGGCGATACATACCTTTAGAAATTAAAAAGCGATACAACCTTTCTTTTGGCAGCGGGATATACTTCGTAAACTTCTCACACAGCTTTTCTGGCCGTCCATAATATAGATGTAACCACTCAGCAGTTTCAACAATCCCCATCTTTATCCCTCCTTTTTCTTATGTATATGCAAAAGGAGAAAAAGGCGTAAAAATAAATAAGGAGTTTTTTCGCAATATGTTACGAAAAAACTCCTTATTTCATCTATTATTTATACGCTTTAAATACTAATACTGCGTTATGACCACCGAATCCTAATGAATTACTTAACACCGCGTTTACTTCTTGATGTCTCGCATTATTCGGTACGTAATCTAAGTCACATTCTGGATCTGGTGTCTCATAGTTAATTGTTGGAGGAATTACTCCATCTGTAATTGATTTAATAGAGAAGATTGCTTCAACAGCACCAGCTGCCCCTAATAAGTGACCTGTCATTGATTTCGTTGAGCTGATTGCTACTTTATACGCATGCT
Organism: Bacillus sp. FDAARGOS_527; assembly: GCF_003812125.1. Lineage (NCBI taxonomy): Bacteria > Bacillati > Bacillota > Bacilli > Caryophanales > Bacillaceae > Bacillus > Bacillus sp. FDAARGOS_527. The sequence goes on along the minus strand of NZ_CP033795.1, from coordinate 477,219 downwards.
CACCGAACGTTTCTTTAATTGCCATCGTTTCATACTTTTCATTCGCATCCGTACTTGTACCATGCGCATTAATGTAATCAATATCTTCTGGCTGTAGACCTGCATCCGCTAAAGCTTGACGCATTGCGCGCACGCCGCCTTCACCGCCAGGAGCTGGCATTGTAATATGGAATGCATCACCAGTTGCACCGTAACCAGCGATTTCCGCATAAATGTGAGCACCACGAGCTAATGCGTGCTCTAATTCTTCAAGAATTAAAATACCTGAACCTTCACCCATTACGAAACCACTACGGTTTTTATCGAATGGGCGGCAAGCTGTTGCTGGATCTTCATTGAATGTTAATGCTTTCGCTGAGCTAAATCCTGCGAATGCCATACTTGTTAACGGCGCCTCTGCTCCACCTGTAATCATTGCATCAGCATCACCACGCTGAATTGCTTTAAACGCATCACCAATTGAGTTTGCACCAGATGCACAAGCCGTTACAGAACAAGTGTTAATTCCTTTTGCTCCTGTTGCGATTGATACTTGGCCTGCTGCCATATCTGGAATCATCATCGGTACGAAGAATGGGCTCACGCGGCGCGGGCCTTTCTCAGTAAAAATCTTAAATTGTTCTTCGTATGTTTCCATACCACCAATACCAGAACCAATCCATACACCAATTCGAGGTCCATTTTCTTCTGTAATCTCAAGCTTTGCATCTGCAACTGCCATTTTCGCTGCTGCTACTGCATATTGTGTAAAGCGATCCATACGACGCGCTTCTTTTTTATCAATATATTTCTCGACTTCAAAGTCGTTAATTTCTGCTGCTACTTTTGCTGGAAATAGTTCCGGATCAATTCTTGTAAGTCGTCCGATTCCAGATACACCCTTTTTAATGTTTTCCCACGCTGTTTCAACATCTGTACCGACCGGTGTAACAGCTCCTAGTCCTGTAATTACGACCCTCTTTTTTTCCATACAAAATACACTCCTTTTTTTCTCTCAGTCCTTATTTACCCCAACGAAGAGCGACTGCTCCCCATGTTAATCCGCCGCCAAAACCAACAAGTATAATTAAATCACCATCTTGAATACGTCCGTTTTGCAATTCCTCTACCATTGCAATCGGAATGGAAGAAGCTGATGTATTACCGAACTTCTCAATTGTCATACTCATCTTTTCTTGTGGTAAATTTAATCTCTCTCTTGCAGATTCCATAATACGAATATTCGCTTGATGCGGTACTAAGAAATCCACATCTTCTTTCGTAAGACCAGCTTTATCTAGAACGCGAAGACAAGAATCCCCAAGTTGACGAACAGCAAATTTAAAGACTTCTCTGCCATTCATCATAACATACTCATCTTGATAAAGATGCTTACCGCCACTTCCGTCCGCTCCTAATTCGAAAGATAGAACGCCTTTACCTTCTGAAACAGCTCCCATTACGATCGCACCGGCTCCGTCTCCAAATAGTACTGCTGTATTTCGATCGTTCCAATCTACAATTTTAGATAGTTTATCACTACCAACTACTAGTATATTTTTATAAGTTCCCGTTTGAATAAATTGCTGCGCTGTAATCATTCCGTACATAAAACCAGCACACGCTGCACTTAAATCCATTGCAGCTGCATGTTTTGCGCCAATCGCTTCTTGAATAACACAAGCTACTGCTGGAAAAGCACGATCTGGCGTTACTGTTGCTACTAAAATAAGATCGATATCCTCTCCGCTAATCCCTGCATCTTCAAGTGCTTTTTTAGAAGCCTCTACGGCCATATATGAAGTATCTATTGTATCATCGGCAATGCGTCTTTCCGCAATACCTGTTCTCGTACGAACCCATTCATCGGATGTATCCATTATTTTCTCTAAATCGTGATTTGTGACTACTTTTTCCGGCACATATCTTCCGATCCCTAAAATGCCCACGTTCACATCGCAGCCCTCCGTTTTATATCAATTATTATGACTTGGTACTAATTTTAAAACATAAATGTATTTTTGTCTAGAATATATTTCTGCTAAAACATAAAGCGAACGCATTATTCACCTTATTGTTTATGAAAAGAAACGGAAACATACCTTTACCTGTTCTTTCGAAATATAAAAAAGCTCGAACCGTTTCTACTTACAGTTCAGGCCTCTCTTCCATCTAAATTTTTATTCTTTATCTGCTTTCCTTCTAAACTAGAGGGTTCTCCTCACTACTTTTCCTTTAGCCTCTTCATATATCTGGTTTTCCCCCAGGCGAGAATAAAAAAGGCCCTGACCGCTTCTATCCACGGTTCGGGCCTCTCTTCCATCTCAAAAGATGCTTTTTATTCTTTTTATTCTTTTTATGCTTTTTATTCTTGATCTGCTTTCCTTCTAAACTAGAGAGTTTTCCTTACTACTTTTTCTTTAGCCTCTTCATATATCTGGTTTTCCCCCAGGCGAGAATAAAAAAGGCCCTGACCGCTTCTATCCACGGTTCGGGCCTCTCTTCCATCTTAAAAAGATGCTTTTTATGCTTTTTATTCTTGATCTGCTTTCCCAAGCTCATATGCTTCGTTCATAACTTTCATCAATAACTCTAATACTGGTTGAGCTTTCTCCATATCAAGCGCAATTCCATTATCATCTAAAATGGCCTTTGCTTCTGGTAAATGCTTCATTGCGATTTGTAAAAATTGCATGCTTTTCTCATTCATATTATGTTCTTCCTCTCCATTAAAACTTTCACATACATAGTGTAACACGCTCGCTATCCTTCGTATAACTCTTTATATTTTTTCATATGTGCCAATTGTTTATTTAAACCGTATTCTAACGGAGTATTTCTTTTTATCGAAATAACCTCTACTGTTCCATCTCTTTCTTCTAGATTCTCTTTTTTCACTTTATCCTCTGCACGTAAAAGGTTCATACCTTTTTTCCATAATGATTTTTTACCACTAAGTAAATTATATATACCGAGATATTCCTCGTTCATGCCATTTTCCCATAAGTATTCACATACATCTTCAACGTACAGTAGATCACTGGCGTTTTCCTCACTCGTATAATGGCACTCTTTCTCACCCAGTTCTGATAAAATGAGCTGATGATACATCATAAAAGATGGTTGCCATGGCCCATATAATGTAGGAACTCGAAATACACTATATTGTACCTCTCCTTTTTTCAATCCTTCTTCCACTTTCGCAAATAGACGTTTATTTTCGGACTCATCTACGTTTCCTACTTCAATAGAAGAAATTAGATTTAACTTCACTTTATGTTCTTCACACAGTCTTATCATTCGCTTTAAATACTGTAATATAACTCTTTCATTTCGAAAGCCACTTTGTTGGTTAGGCTCATACAGACAAAAGTAAACGGCATCAAATTTCTCTTCCTCTACGGATCTCCATCCGTCTTCATCTCTTATCGAATAATACGTAAATAACGCATTTCGCCCAATTAACAATAACTTCTCTTCATTAATTTTTGTCATATTATCGAATTCATCAAAATCAAGACCATATACTTCTACTTCTTCTGCAATCATTTTATTCACAAGGTGATAACCTACAAACGTAAGTGCACCTATAATTAGCACGCGTTCCATACCACCAACCCTTTCTCCTTGAAACAAATAGCTCCTCATTTATGTATATGGGAGCTTCACAATTCTTCTTCATATTTTTTAAAGAAATCAGTCGTTTGCCTAACCATTTTATATTTCACATCTTGCAGATGGAATAAGACAGAAGTATCGCATTGGTTCAATTGCCTCATTTTCTCGTATTTACGTAGCAGCTGTTTTCTTCCTCTTTTTTCTTGTGTTGATACAAAAATTTTAACAGGTACACAAGACGGAAGAAGCGTAAATGATTTCTTATTTATTTTCGCTTCTAATTCTTCTTCTTTAGCATCATACGCTAAACTTAATTCCTTCAAGAGTCTCTTGTAAAAAAATTTATGCTCTTTCTCAAACTCCACATATTCTGGTAAATCTAAACACGGATTTAACATAATGACAGAACGTATACATTCAGGGTATTTGTTCATCATTTCAAGTGCAACAAGTGCCCCCATACCATCTGCCATAATGTGCATTTTTGCATTTAATGTCTCTTTTCTCAGAACAACGTCATATAGACGTTTCGCTAGACGAACAGATTGGTCGTTTCCCCAATGTCTTCCGTATAAATTAGAAGAAAAGACCGTATAGCCTTCCTCAATAAGGCCATGTAAAAAATAAGATCTACCCGCATGCTGTGTCCATAAACTTGTACCATTCTCAATAAAGTAGTTGTAATCACCTAGGAGCATGACAGAAAATCCATTTGGCTTCTCCGGTAAATAAATGACACATGGTTCTTTTTCTAAGTAAAAAAAACGTTCCGTAATACTCATTTTTCCCCCGCCTTATTTTCTAAACGTATAAAAGTACTCTTTTATAATGTATGAACGGAATGCAAATTTGCGTTGAAAAATCTACAAATATTTTTCTATATTCTTTTTTCAATTGTGTTACAATAAGGACAGATTGAACGAATAGAGGTGTAAAATATGCGTTTCATTTGGGCATTAATTTGGTCGTTCTTGCTTGTACATATGATGAGCTATGTAATCGGCTCTATGACTGGCGGTACATACGATTTTAACCAAGCGTCTATTTTCTCAGTTGTTCTTGCAGTATTCGTACTAGCAATTGCAGCTGCAATTCCAAACGAGCCAGTAGAACAACACTAAAAAAAGAGTCCGGATTTTATCCGAACTCTTTTTTGTTTTACTTCACATGAACGACTAATTCGTTATTTTCTACATCAACAACTACGTGACTATTATCAGTAATCGTTCCTGCAATTAATTCTCTCGCTAATTTCGTCTCAACTTGACGCTGTACATATCTTTTTAATGGACGGGCTCCGTACATCGGATCGAAGCCAGCTTCGACAACAAACTCTTTCGCTGCGTCTGTTAATTCTACCGTAATGTGACGGTCAGCTAAACGACCTTGTAATTCTTTTACAATTTTATCAACAATACCTTTAATTTCATTCGTTGTAAGAGGTTTGAATAAAATAATTTCGTCGACACGGTTTAAAAACTCTGGTCGGAAATGTCCTCTTAATTGTCCCATTACAAGCTCTCTTGATTCCTCTTTAATGGAGCCATCATCTTCTAATCCATCTAATAAATGAGCAGATCCAATATTTGAAGTCATAATAATAACTGTGTTTTTAAAGTCTACTGTACGTCCTTGCGAATCTGTAATGCGACCGTCATCTAACATTTGTAATAAAATGTTGAATACTTCTGGATGTGCTTTTTCGATTTCGTCTAATAAAATAACCGAATACGGTTTACGTCTTACCGCTTCTGTTAATTGACCGCCCTCTTCATATCCAACATATCCAGGAGGCGCACCAATTAAGCGTGACACCGCGTGTTTCTCCATATACTCAGACATATCAATACGAATCATTTGTTCTTCACTATCGAATAATGACTGCGCTAACGTTTTTGCAAGTTCTGTTTTACCAACACCAGTAGGTCCTAAGAAAATGAAGGAACCAATCGGACGGTTCGGGTCTTTGATACCTGCGCGCGCACGAAGAACTGCGTCTGATACTAAGCTTACCGCTTCCTCTTGTCCGATGACACGCTCTGATAAAATTTGCTCTAATCGTAATAATTTCTCACGTTCACCTTCAACGAGTTTTGCGACAGGAATACCAGTCCAGCGTGAAACAATATCAGCAATCTCTTCTTCACTTACTTCCTCACGTAATAAACGATTTTCTTGTTTATTATGCGCGCCCATTTCTTCTGCTTCTTTTAACTCTTTTTCAATTGCAGGAATTTTTCCGTGGCGAAGTTCCGCTGCTCTATTTAAATCGTAATTACCTTCTGCTTCTTCTAATTCACGGCGCAGACGCTCTAAATGTTCACGTAAGTCACGAACTTTGTGAATATCTTCTTTTTCTTTCTCCCATTTGGCTCTCATACCACTTGCAACTTCTTTTAAATCCGATAATTCACGTTGCAACGTTTTTAGACGTTCTTGGCTACCAAAGTCCTTTTCTTTTCCAAGAGCCGCTTCTTCAATTTCTAGCTGCATAATGCGGCGCGTTACTTCATCTAATTCTGTCGGCATAGAATCGATTTCTGTACGAATTGTTGCACACGCTTCATCGACAAGATCAATTGCTTTATCTGGTAAGAAACGGTCCGAAATATATCGATCTGATAAAACTGATGCTGCTACAATCGCGCGGTCATGAATATTTACACCGTGATAAATTTCAAAGCGCTCTTTTAAACCACGTAAAATGGAAATTGTATCTTCAACAGTTGGTTCTTCTGCTAATACTTGTTGGAAACGTCTTTCTAGCGCTGGATCTTTCTCAATATATTTACGATATTCATCTAACGTCGTCGCCCCGATACAATGCAGTTCACCACGCGCAAGCATCGGTTTTAACATATTTCCTGCATCCATTGCGCCTTCTGTTTTACCAGCGCCGACGATTGTGTGAAGTTCATCAATGAATAGTAAAATACGACCTTCACTCTTTTTAATTTCATTTAATACAGCTTGGAGACGCTCCTCAAACTCACCGCGGAATTTCGCTCCAGCTACAAGCGCACTCATATCTAATGCAAAAATTGTTCTATCTTTTAATCCTTCAGGTACATCCTTTTTCACAATACGCTGTGCTAACCCTTCAACAATTGCTGTTTTACCAACACCTGGTTCACCAATTAAAACTGGGTTGTTTTTCGTTTTACGTGAAAGAATGCGGATTACGCGGCGAATTTCACTATCGCGGCCGATAACAGGGTCAATTTTCCCCGCTCTTACTTCCGCCACTAAATCACGACCATATTTTTCTAACGCTTCATAAGTTGCTTCTGGATTTTGACTAGTCACTCTTTGATTCCCCCGAACTGTCATTAAAGACTGTAATAAGTTATCTTTCGTAATATGAAATCTTGTAAATAATTGGTTTATATCGCCTTTTTCTTCAGTAAAAGCAAGTAATACATGTTCAACTGAAATGTAATCATCTTGCAATTTTTCTGCTTCTTTTCCTGCTCTTACAAGCAGTTGTTGCAAAGCACCTGTTATATATAATTTACCTGCTTCTGCACCGCTTCCCGTTACAGAGGGCTTTTTCTTAATTAAACCTTCAGCACCTTGTTTTAACGCTTCTATATCGACATTCATTTTTTGAAAAATACGTACTGCTAGCCCATCTTGCTCTTCTAATAATGTAAACAAGAGATGAACAGTATCTACTTCTTGATGATGATGAGATACCGCTAAAGATTGAGCACTCATAATCGCCTCTTGTGTTTTTGTTGTCATTTGATTTAAGTCCATCTTTACAGTCCTCCAAATGTTTGACTTTCTTTGACCTTTGATTTGATTATACGCCAACTGACTTTTTTATACAATAATTTTGATTATGTATTTTCAAACTTATTATTAGAAAAAGAAAAAGGGAGCATGCATGATACGACTGAAAAATATACGGTAAATGAAATTAAAATGGATGACGACAAAAAAGCCGCAATAATAATTGCGGCTTCTTTTACGGTTTTCTTTTATATGTCCACTGGCGGTTATGATTTGTGTTATCTGGAAACTTTTCACCAGCAGTTAATTTTACCATTTGCGGATCTTTCACCATACTTCCCGTTTCACCAATTTCTACGTAAATGCCATCATTCGGCGCTTTTTGTCCAGAACGAAACCTACGATTTTGCCCCATTTCCATTCTCCTTCCATGACGTCTTTGCCTCATTAGTATATCCATTTTAAAAGAAAGCTTGTCTGTCATGTTTAGGAAACAAGTACTACATTTCATTCTTGTACATATACATGAATGACACAAGCTTAAAGCAGGGATTTCTTCCCTATTTGTAGAAAAAAAAGAAACCAACCTACTATAGGCCAGTTTCAAAGGAGAGTCAAACATATACGAGAAGATTACATGTTCATTATAAGCCTCATCCTACGAACAATGTAACCCTTTTCACAATTTGTCCATAATGAAAGAAACATTGTTTGAACTTTCTAAAAAGATGTTGACTTTTCTTAATTTCCAGCGAGAAATAGTAGACACCGTAACACTTTGCGACGTAAGATGGATATATAGTGAAGTTTCCATCTTTGGTGGTCTCACCCAGCTTAACCTCTTATTTCTGCATATTAAAACGGAAATACAGATAGAAACAAAAATAAATTATTATAAGAGGTGAAATTATGAACAAACAGCATTTAATCGCACTAGACTTAGACGGCACTTTATTAACAGACAACAAAATAATTTCCACTCGAACGAAACATACAATTGCAAAAGCAAAGGAACAAGGACATATTGTCGTTATTTCAACAGGACGTCCATTCCGCGCTAGTTATGATTACTATAAAGAACTTGGTTTAAATACACCAATCGTAAACTTTAATGGCGCTTACGTACATCACCCTCTTGATTCAAAGTGGGGCACACATCACTCTCCTCTTGAGCTAGCAACAGCGCAAGAAATTGTCCGAGCTTGCTTTGATTTTGGCGTAAAAAATATATACGCTGAAGTAATGGATGATGTGTATGTTCGTGAAATTGATGAAGATAAAAAACATATTTTTGAATTCGGTTCTCCAAACATTTTTACAGGAGACTTATTAAATATTTTAAACGATCATCCAACTTGCTTATTAATTGACGCACATGACGAGCATTCCAGTGCAATTCGTCAACATTTAACTGATATGCATGCTGAAGTAATTGACCATAGAAAATGGGGCGCACCTTGGCCGATTATTGAAATTGTAAAAAGCGGATTAAATAAAGCCGTTGGACTACAAAAAATTTCTAGTCATTACAACATTCCACAAGAGCGAATTATCGCTTTCGGTGATGAAGATAACGACTTTGAAATGATTGAATTTGCTGGTCACGGCATCGCAATGGGAAATGCCATCCCTGAATTAAAATCGCTCGCAAACCATACGACGCTAACGAACGAAGAAGATGGCATTGCACTATATTTAGAAGAGGTTCTTGGGTTGTAATCTAAAAATTCCCTACTTATAGTTTCTCGCCAAACGCTCATACTATCATTAGACGCAAAAGTTAGCGCGTCGATTGTTTTCAGCTAAATAAAGGGGGTTTTTCGAATGGGTAAAAAGAATAAATCAAAACGTTTTATCCAACAAGGAGCCGATGCTGTTATGAAGCATGATGCAAGATTCCCGTACCGAGGTACATTAGCTGAGGCAGAAAAAGCGAGAAGTAACTCTTCTTTTGGAGGGGTCTAAATGGGGAACTTACTATTTCAACAAGCTAGAGATGCTGTTGCAAATGCCGTATCTTGTTCAAGCGGTGCCGAGCAACAAGATCTCGTATATAGAGCCAAAAACGCTTTGCACTCTGCATACGCAAACTCTTCAACAGCTGAAAAAGCTCAGCTACGTGAAATGCAAGAGCAGTTGCAAAACATTACGAATGCACATTAAAAAAGAGGACCAGCTTTGGTCCTCTTTAATCTTTTCGAAACAATCCGAACACCCCAACCGTTTGCAGTACGTTTGTAAATGCACCTGGGTCCACTTGTTTAATAACCCTCTCTAATTCGTACAGTTCGTAACGAGTAATAACAATCATTAACATTTCCTTATTTTCATTCGTATAAGCACCAGTTGCTGGTATAGTTGTAATCCCCCTCACTAAGCGTGAGTGAATCGCCTTTCGTACATCCGCCCCATTCTTCGTAACGATTAACGCCGTAATCTTCACATGACGCGTATGAATTGCATCGATGATTCGCGTTGACACATACAAAGTCACTAAAGTATATAATGCTTTTTCCCATCCATACACATAGCCGGCAGCGATAATGATCAGTGCATTAAAGAAGAAAAAATACGTACCGACAGGCTTGTCTTTAATCTTTGATAAAATCATGGCGATTATATCTAAACCACCTGTAGAAGCCCCCCACTTCAACGCAATCCCTACCCCGATTGCTGAAATAAGCCCACCAAAAATCGCATTTAATATGATGTCGTTTGAAACTGCTCTAACTGGGATAATTTCTAAAAACATAGTCATAAAGATAACGCAAAGAAAACTAAAGAAAGTAAAGGCCTTTCCAACCTTTTTCCAGGCTAAAATAACGACTGGAATGTTAAACAAGCTAAATAATACCCCGGTTGATATGTGAATAGATAAAAAATCACCTAATATTTGTGATAGCAATTGAGACAATCCAGCAAAGCCACTTGCATACACTTTCGCTGGCGTTAAAAATAAATTCATTCCAATCGCATTTAACAAACCTGCGACGATTACAACGATTAACTTCTTTATAAGTTCGGTATAATTCAACTTCAAATCCATTTCCAATCCACCTTCATTATTCATGAGTACACTGCTATACATAGTCTTTACGAAAAAGGAAATGATAAACGTACAACGTTTAGAAATGGAGTTGATACATATGCCACATACGAGTGATAACGACAAAAAAGCACGCGATAATAATGCAAAACGCGCGCAAAAAAATGAGCAAGAACAAAAGAATATAGAACAAGGTAAGCGTGCCTATTCTAAAAAGACTGATCACCTTTGATTCCATCGTACACCGACAATATTGTTGGTGTACTTTTTTACAGTTTACAGGGAAAAAACATTAAAAATTCACTTCATGTTCACTTCTATATTCTACAATAGCGATAACATATTCGGATGAGGTGTTAGCATGAGAGGGAAACACATTTTCATTATTACTGCACTACTAAGTATATTAATGCTATCTGCTTGTGGACAAAAAAACGACTCAGATACAGTCGCTACAGCAACAGACTCAACCATTACGAAGAGCGACTTCGAAAAACAGTTAAAAGATCGTTACGGAAAAGACATGCTGTACGAAATGATGGCGCAAGACGTTATCACGAAAAAATATAAAGTATCTGACGATGATGTAGATAAAGAATTACAAAAAGCGAAAAATCAATACGGAGACCAATTTAAAAACGTATTGAAAAACAATGGTTTAAAAGATGAAGCTGATTTCAAAAATCAAATTAAGTTCAAACTTGCTATGAATGAAGCGATTAAGAAAAGTATTACAGAAAAAGACGTGAAAGACCACTATAAACCTGAAATTAAAGCAAGCCATATTTTAGTAAGTGACGAAAATGAAGCGAAAGAAATAAAGAAAAAATTAGATGCTGGTGCTTCATTTGAAGAACTAGCAAAACAAGAATCGCAAGACCTACTATCAAAAGAGAAAGGCGGAGACCTTGGATACTTCAATTCAGGTAGAATGGCACCTGAATTTGAAACTGCTGCCTATAAACTAAAGGTCGGACAAATTAGCAATCCCGTTGCATCACCAAACGGTTATCATATTATTAAATTAACTGATAAAAAAGCTTTAAAGCCTTATGATGAAGTGAAAGACTCTATTCGCAAAAACTTAGAAGAAGAACGTATCTCTGACCCTATATTCGGCAAAAAACTATTGCAAAATGAATTAAAAAAAGCAAATATTAAAATAAACGATAGTGAGTTGAAAGATACGTTCACTCTTGTACATGAGCAAGGGAATTAAAAAAGCACCACCTTATAGGTAAAATATAAGGTGGTGCTTTTTATTTCCTTTATTTCTTAAAGTACGTCCAACCTTCTTCTTGGTAAACCTTTTCTTCTTTCATCAACTTACCAAGTGCACGCTTAAATGCAGCTTTACTCATATTGAAACGTTCTTTAATGTCTTCTGGATAGCTCTTATCCCAAAACGGCATTGCTCCGCCTCGTTCTTCCATATATGCATAAATCACTGCAGCATCATCTTCCATTCCTTCTTCCTTACGAGGAAGAAGAGAGATGTTAATTGTACCGTCATCTTTTACATCAATAATTCGTCCCGTTACACGCTGACCGATGCGAACTTGCTCTTTTCTTTCTGTATGATGTAAAAATGCACGGAAATGCTCATCTGTTAATACGAACGAACCAACTTGAAGTGAACGATACACACGTCCGTTTACGTTTTTATTACGCATAGATGGTGTCGCATCTACAACGATTTCTTGCATATCACTATCTCTTGCTGGAAGAGCAATTAAACGATCACGATTCGTTAATTTTAACGTACAATATAATTCGTCTCCAACTTCTGGCCATACTGGCATATAAATTGGGAATTCATCAGCTGGAATTAGTATATCTTTTGATACACCAATATCAACAAACACACCTAGACTAGGAATGACTTCTACAACCTTTACCCAGTTCCAATCATACGTTGTAATAATTGGTTCCTTCATTGTTGCCGAAATACGATTTTGGTGATCAAGATATAAGAATACATCAATCGTATCGCCTTCTTCAATTTCTCCAGCTACTTCATTTTTATGTAGGAAAATTTCTTCTTCTTCATTCCCAACCATATATCCGATTTCCGTTTCGCGTAAAACAGTTACCTGCTCAATCGATCCTATTTGTAAATACATATTTTTTTAATTCCCTTCTCTATATATAAAATGAACTTTTTTAACTTTTTATATTTTTATCATTCCAAACAAAAGTTAATTATAACACGATTTTCTCTTTATTTGTCCAACTGCCCAAAATTCACTATAATAAAATGAGGTTACATCATTATAAGCATGAAAACACTTAAGTCTAAGCTCGTTTTCAGCTATACTTTAGTATGTACAGTACATAAAAAGATTAGAAATTTATTTGGAGGTGCTAACTATGGCAAAAGATAGTTCTTTTGACATCGTTTCGAAAGTAGAATTACCTGAAGTAACAAACGCAATTAACACTGCATTAAAAGAAATCCAAAACCGATATGACTTTAAAGGAAGTAAAAGTGATATTAAACTTGAGAAAGAAGTACTTGTTTTAACTTCTGACGATGAGTTCAAATTAGAGCAAGTAAAAGACGTTCTTATTTCTAAACTCGTAAAACGTAACGTTCCAATTAAGAACTTAGATTACGGAAAAGTTGAAGCGGCGGCTGGTAACACTGTTCGCCAACGTGCAACACTTCAACAAGGTATCGATAAAGATAACGCGAAAAAAATTAACAACATCATTAAAGAAATGAAATTAAAAGTAAAAACACAAGTACAAGATGATCAAGTACGTGTTACAGCGAAAAGCCGTGATGACTTACAAGCAGTTATCGCAGCAGTTCGTAGCGCTGATTTACCAATTGACGTACAATTTATTAACTACCGCTAAAAAGAAAAACATCCTCTATGTAGAGGATGTTTTTCTTTTTAGCTTGTAAAAGTCTAAGCTTACGGGCAATCGGATAAATTTTATGCATAAATGAAGAAGAACCTTTTAAAAATCGAAACAAAAACCTCCCTCCCCAATCAAATGTAACAAATTATGAGTATAAGAATATTTTCCACCCTTTCCTGTAATGTAAAATTAGTAAGGAATTTATTTTATGAAAAATGTTAATTAAAAAGAGTTAGAAGTGGTTATTTGAAGAAATTAATACTATGTTTTTTATTAACTACATTCTGTCTATATATTGCAGGGTGTTCTAATAATATAACTACACCTGGGGATACATCTAAAACTTCAACACCTGCGAATTGTAAATACATCAACAAAGCTTGGTATAAGAAACCTACGAACTGTAATAATCGATGATATAAGTCATAAAAAAGACACCATATGGTGCTTTTTTTATAGAGAATAATAAGATGTTCATCAGAAATTATGAGTGATTTTTTTATTTTGTTGTTCAAAATATTTTTCTTTAACTATTTTTATCAGATCTTCTTTTTCTGTTAATTCAAAGATAAATAATGCTTTTTTCATATTATCAGCTACATCTTCTTCATTACATTGTTTCAGCTTTAGCATGTTCCAAGCTTTCCCGTAGTATAATTCGCCTAATAAATATAAAGTATTTAGATTAATAGCTAATTTAATACCCATATCATTGTATTTTATTGCCTCTTCATGTTGATTTGCATGACCTAACATTTTCCCTAAATTAAAAATGATTTTTAATTTAATCTCTTTATCTCTAGGGAAATCTAACTTGTTAAAATCAGTTAAACATCTTCTTAATATAGTAATACTCTTTTCATATTCTTTATTTGCCCAATGAAATATAGCCATCGACTGCATAATATCTATTTCTCTTTCCGATAAAAAATCACCATTCGTTACAGTTAGTTTTAGTGCATTATTTAAAAGATTTAAAGCAGTTTTTATTGATTTATTCACATAAAATATAGCAATCGCTTCATGCCATATTAGAAATTGTTTATCTTCTTTTAACTGGAAATTATTTTCGGTTTTCTCTTGTTTCACTATTTCATAAAGTTCATTATATTGTTTTTGTTTTGTACAATCTCTCATTACACATTTTACATTTTCTACATATTTTAGTTTTTTGTTTTGAGTTAGTGCGAAAATATGATTTGGATCAATACCAAGTCTTTCAGATAATTGATATAACAATACGCTAGATGGATAAATGATACCTTTTTCTATTTTGCTAATTTGACTTTGCGAACATATTCCATGACACAATTCAGATTGTGATATATTCTTTTTCATTCTAAGTTCTTTAATGGTAATACCCAAATCGTAAAATTCCATTTTTCCTCCTCAAATATAGCCCTCAATGAGTAACAAAATACTTTTCACCCTTTAATGTAATGTAAAATTAGTATATTTTCAATTATTGTTGCTTCTATCGATTTTTTTACTTCTTTGCTCAATTGCATTTCGAGGTGAGAGTCTTACTTCAAAGAAAAACAGACTAGAGAGAAAGTTTTCTCCTTAGCCTGTCCCACCAAACAAATTCCCCATCGTCACTGTTATCCCCAAAATACAGAATTACGAATACGATAAGAAGACTTAAACATCTCACCTCATCACGCACTTTTAATTGAACATAAAAGAGAATCTCCCCTTATTTCCGCCTCTTTTTAACCACAATTAAAAAAGCAATAAACAATACGTTCACACCGACGATTAAAGAAATAAATAGCCAATTCACACCTGTTTCCCCGTTAACTTTATACACATTCGATTCCTCACGCTTTAAAACGAGATAAAATTTTCCGTTTTCTTCTCTTATAATTTCATCTTCTAACAATCCCCTTAGCTCTTGTTTTTCACCAATCGCACTTGCAGGTAAAGCAACTTTTTGTGTTTCTTTCGTATTATTAATCGCTACTACTGTCACTTCATCTTTATACTTTCTCTTTATTACACTCATTCCATCTTTATCGTATAGAAGCTCAAACGTACCGCGGCGTAAAGATGGCCTCGCTTGTCTAAGCTCACCGAGTTTCGTTATATGTTGCATAAACTTTTCATCTGATTTGAAGTCCATTAATCGTCTATTATCTGGCGTACCTCCTCCATCCAATGCAATTTCAGTTCCGTAATAAAAATTCGGAATACCTGGTGTTGTTAATAAATATGTAAGAGCTAGTTTCAAACGAGATGGTGGATAATTCATATTCTCTTTTGCAATACGAGCAAATCTTTTTGTATCTTGATTATCTAAAAATGTAGCGGCTGCTCCGTCTTTTTTACTTACATCATATAAAGGTTTCACCGATACGTCCGCTTTGGAAAACGCATCTACTATTTTTTCGTTGTATTCACTATCTTCTTTTGTCATAACTCGAAAATCTTTCTTTATCACTTGCATATCTTTTTGCACATCATCCCAAAAAGCAGGTGATTTTTTTTCACTATGTATTACATAACTTGCATCTAAATCAACTTCTTTGAGCCACCATTTCATCGAGTCGATTACTTGTTGTTCGTTTTCACCAAGTGGAAATTGAAATACAACTTTCATTCCTTTTGCATGTGCTTCTTGCAAAAGTTCTTTCACATCATTTTCTGTTCCGAAATGTTCATTTACCTTCTGAAAATTGCGCACGTCTAACCCATCGTATTTTACACTTTCAAAAAGCGGCGAAAGCATAACAGTAGTAAATCCCATTTTTTTTATGTAATCCAGTCTTTTTATAATACCTCTTATATCTCCGCCCTGATATCCTTCTAAATTGCCAACTTCTAACTGTTTGTCATTTTTCGGTTCCCCATTATTAAAACGATCAATCATAATGGAATATATAACTTCGTCTCGCCACTCTCTTTTTTCGTCTGCAAATGTATGTATTGGTACAAACAAAACGACAGCTAAACAAAAACAAATGAATAGTTTCCTAGTATGTATTTTCCCCACACGCATCCCCCATGTATTTTAATTGTAAGAATATTATACCAATTATCCAAACGAATCGCATACGTTGATTTCATTCTTATCAAATTAATAAATGTTAGGTTTTCTAACATTACACATAAAATTTTCTGAATTTTTAGTTGATTTTCCTTTTTATTTCGAATATGATATGAAACATAACAAATTGATGTTATTTTTTCTAACATTATAGGAGGAGAGAGAATGAATACAGGAGATACGGTTTTTATGTTTGTAGCGACAGTAATGGTCATGTTAATGACACCAGGATTAGCACTTTTTTATGGGGGTATGGTTCGCAGCAAAAACGTACTCAGTACAACAATGCATAGTTATAGCGCAATGGCTATCGTTTCGATTCAATGGATTGTCATTGGTTATTCTTTATCATTCGGACCAGATTGGCACGGACTTATCGGCACACTCGATTGGTTCGGTTTAAACGGAGTTAGCTACGCACCAAATCCAGACTACTCATCTACTATTCCTCACAATTTATTTATGATGTTTCAACTCATGTTTGCTATTCTAACCCCCGCTCTAATTTCAGGAGCATTTGCCGAAAGAATGCGATTTTCAGCTTTCCTTATTTTCATCCTTCTATGGACAACAATCGTTTACAATCCTGTCGCTCATTGGGTATGGGGCGTTGGTGGATGGCTAAGAGAACTTGGCGCATTAGACTTCGCTGGCGGTAATGTCGTTCATATTACATCTGGCGTGGCTGGCCTCGTATTAGCTATTTTCCTTGGAAAACGCAAAAACATAAACGGTTCGTCTCCTCATCATTTACCATTTACAATGTTAGGCGCTGGGCTACTATGGTTCGGCTGGTTCGGTTTTAACGTCGGAAGCGCATTATCTTTAAATGATGTAGCTTTAACTGCATTTATTAATACAAATATAGCTGCCGCTGCCTCCGCATTAACTTGGATGCTTTCAGAGTGGTTCTTCCAATCAAAACCGACCGCGATGGGAGCTGCTTGCGGCGTTGTTTCTGGTCTAGTCGCTATTACACCAGCTTGTGGGTTCGTTACACCTTTCTCCGCTCTTCTTATCGGAGCAATTGGCGGCGTATTATGCTTCGGAGCGGTCTTTTTCTTAAAAACAAAATTCGGATACGACGATACACTCGATGCATTCGGATGTCACGGCATCGGCGGAACTTGGGGCGGTATTGCGACAGGACTATTTGCAACTACTGCAGTAAACGGCGATGGCGCTAACGGATTATTTTACGGGAACGCCGCGCTGCTGTTGAAACAACTTGTAGCAATCGGCGCAACATATGCGTTCACAATTATAATGACGTACGCGATTATTAAAGCAATTAACTTCTTCCTCCCTGTCCGGGTAGATGAGCACGAGGAACATATGGGACTTGATATTTCGATGCATGGGGAGAAAGCTTATGAGTATACTGAGCGAGTGAACTAAAAAAAGAGATGCAATCTATTGATAGTAGATTGCATCTCTTTTTATTAGACTTGCCGGCAGCATACCCTGAGCGGTATTAATATAAATATATCAGCGATTCTTCGGATATATCGACGATTTTTCAAATATATCAGCGATTATTTCAATATATCGACGTTTCGACACGATATATCGATTTACCAACAAATTCCGACATAACGAAACTGAAGAATACCCGCGTGTAACTTTGCATAAACAAAAAAGACGACCGTTTCATAACAGTCGTCTTTTCCAATTTATTTCGGAGCATTTCCTACATATTGCGTAATATCAACGTTTAATGCTTGCGCTAAACGCATACCGTACTCTTGATCTGCACGGAAGAAGTTACATACAGCTAGTAATTTCGTACGTTCATTTACGTCTTTTAAGTCATTTGTTAAGTTTGCAATTAAGTTGTCTTGCTCTTCTTTAGAGAATGAACGGTAACGCTCACCTGCTTGTTTGAAATCATTTGGTTTGTCAATTTTCTCACGAGATACATAGCCTTCTACTTTCATAGTTGAATCGCGGTAAGCTGGGTCTTCAACTGGATTTTCAGCATGACGGCTCGGTTCGTAGTTGATTGTAGATGGGTTTTGATTTATTTGCATCGCACCATCACGTTGTTGGTTATGAACAGCTGCATATGGGCAGTTTACAGGAATTTGTAAGTAGTTTGCACCAAGGCGATAACGCTGTGTATCTGGATAAGAGAATAAACGACCTTGTAATAATTTATCTTCAGATGGTTCAATACCATTTACAGTTGCACTTGGAGAGAACGCCACTTGTTCTACTTCCGCAAAGAAGTTTTTCGGGTTACGATTTAACGTCATTGTCCCTACTTCCATTAACGGGAAACGATCTTCTGGCCAAACTTTCGTTGGATCTAACGGATCGAAATCTAAAGAATCCGTTTCTTCTAGTTGCATCACTTGTACGTGTAAATCCCACTTTGGATAATTCCCTTTTTCGATTGCATCGAATAAGTCACGAGTTGCATGGTTAAAGTCTTTTCCTTGTACTTCTTGCACTTCTTTTGCATTTAAGTTACGTACACCTTGCTGTGGTTTCCAGTGATATTTAATGTAGACGATTTTACCTTCTGCATTAATCCACTTAAATGAATGTACACCGAAACCTTCCATTTCACGATAACTTGCTGGTGTACCGTAATCAGAAAATACCCATGTCATCATATGTGTAGATTCTGGACTTAACGTCATGAAATCCCAGTAACGATCTGGTGTTTGAATATTTGTATCAGGTGCTGGTTTTAAAGAATGCACCATATCAGGGAATTTAATTGCATCACGAATGAAGAAGACCGGTAAATGATTACCTACGATATCATAGTTTCCTTCTTCTGTATAAAATTTAACAGCGAACCCACGTGGATCACGTGCTGTTTCAGGAGAACCTTGACCATGAATAACCGTTGAAAAACGAACAAACACAGGTGTTTCAGTTCCTTCATTTTGTAAAAATGCTGCTTTCGTATATTTCTTCATGCTGTTTTTCGTTACGAATACACCGTGAGCACCTGCACCACGTGCATGCACAACACGCTCTGGAATACGTTCACGATCAAAGTGAGCTAGTTTTTCTACTAAATGATAGTCTTCTAATAATACTGGTCCACGGCGACCAGCTGTACGAGAATTTTGGTTATCTCCGACCGGAGCACCTTGGTTTGTTGTTAAGCGATTATTTGGATTCATCTAGGGGGATCCTCCTCTTTCTTTCATAGTAATTATTATTTATTTAAAATTATTATAAATTAATTATTATTCAAAATTAGTTCTTTGTCAACTATTTCTTTCATTTTTTTGGAAACAATTGTAGCTAAACAATCAATAAATATAGATTGTGCATTCGGCATATTTGGTCTAAAATACGTAGCATTTAATTCATCCGTCACAACTTTACACTCGTAATCGTTGTCATATAAAACTTCTAAATGCTCTGCCACAAAACCGACTGGGCAATATATGAAAGCTTCATATCTATGATTTTCAAATAAATCTCTCGTTAAATCTTGTACATCCGGTCCAATCCATGGATCAGATGTATTGCCGGCACTTTGCCAACCAATTGTATAGTTTTGAATATTTGCAGCTGCTGCGATTAAATCCGCTGTATGTTGCAATTGCTCCACATAAGGATCACCTGCTGCAATAATTTTTTCTGGTAAACTATGCGCTGAAAAAATTACGACCGCTTTCTCTTTATCTTCAATTTTTGTAAATGTTTCTTTTATTTGATCTGCCCAATACGAAATAAACTTCGGTTCATCGTACCATTGGTCAATCGGCTCAATAACAGGACCACCTATTTCCTCCGAGAGACGAATTGCACGCTCGTTATATGCCTTAATGCTAAAGGTAGAATAATGCGGCGCTAATACGATACTAATCGCTTGCTCAATTCCATCGCGCTTCATCTCTTCTACTGCATCTTCTATAAACGGAGCAGTATGTTTTAAGCCTAAGTAACAATTAAATTCATACTCTGTAAACATATTATTCATTGAGTCTGTTAATTTATGCGCTTGCTCTTTCGTAATTTTTGCAAGCGGTGAAATTCCACCAATCGCTTTATAACGTCCAATTAAATCTTGGAGTGCTTCTTCGGACGGCTTACGCCCATGACGAATATGTGTATAATATGCCTCTACTTCATCTAATGAATCCGGCGTTCCATACGCCATTACGAGTAAACCTATTTTTTTCTTTTTCATCTATATAACACCTCAATTTTATAAATGAGAATCTTTTTCAAGAACATTTGTTTCCAATTATAACAACTAATAATAAGTACGTAAAGATAATTATTCTAAATAAGTATTTTTTCTAATATGATTTTGAATTTTATATGACAATTTATTTAATAAAAAGCGACTTACTTATAAAGTAAGTCGCTTTTCTCCTATTCTTTAATATTTACTCCATATTCTTTAAACCAAACGTGAATTTGTGCTAAATGAGCTAAAAGTTGTGGCCCAGTCATTAATTGACCATACCATGGCGTTTGGAATGCACTGCCGCCTGACTCAATTAATCCGCTCAGCTGTTCTTTATCAAATAGTTCGTGTAAAATCGATCCTTTATCTGTTAATAAATCTTGTAGCCATACTGTTACTGCTTTCGTATAGTGCGGATTATGTGTTTTCGGATACGGGCTCTTCTTTCTATATAAGATGTCATTTGGAAGTAATCCTTCTAACGCTTTACGTAATAGACCTTTTTCGCGATTTTTATACATTTTCATTTCCCAAGGAATATTCCAAGCATATTCGACAAGTCGGTGATCCGCAAATGGAACGCGTACTTCTAAGCTTGCACCCATACTCATACGGTCTTTTCTGTCTAATAATGTTGTCATAAACCATACCATATTTAAATAAAATAATTGTCGTCTCTTTGCTTCAATTGGGCTTTCTCCCTCTAAAATAGGAACTTCTTGAATGGACTCTTCATAGCGCTGTTGTACATATTGTTGTAAGTTTAATTTATTTCTCCATTCTTTTTTTAGCAGTTGTTCACGCGCTTCTGTAGAGCGCATCCACGGAAATGCACTCGATTGTAAATCATCCTCTCTATAAAACCACGGATAACCACCAAATATTTCATCTGCACATTCCCCCGATAGACCGACGACAAAATCTTGTTTAATCTCTCGACAAAACCATAATAATGACGAATCAATATCTGCCATACCAGGTAAATCGCGAACGAGCACTGCTTCGGTTAAATACTGCGCTAATTGTTCATTTGAAATGACGCAGCGATGATGGATTGTTT
Organism: Bacillus sp. FDAARGOS_527; assembly: GCF_003812125.1. Lineage (NCBI taxonomy): Bacteria > Bacillati > Bacillota > Bacilli > Caryophanales > Bacillaceae > Bacillus > Bacillus sp. FDAARGOS_527. The sequence continues at coordinate 455,705 of NZ_CP033795.1, read as the reverse complement.
GAAACGTTTCAGTCATCAAATGAATAAATGGTGCATCTGAATTTGGCTGAAACGCATTTGCTTTAAAGTATTTGTCATTATCTTCGTAATCAATCGAATATGTGTGTAATTGCCCTTTTCCTGATCTTTCGTATTCTTTCGCAGCAATTGCTGTAATCGCGCTCGAGTCTACACCACCTGATAGAAAAGTACACAGTGGTACATCAGAAACGAGCTGCCTTGTAATCGCATCTTGTAATAAAAAGCGCGTTTTCTCTACTGTCTCTTCAAAAGAATCTTCATGCTTTTTACTTTCCACATTCCAATATCTCCATATGCATAAACCGTTCTTTGAAAATGTCATCGCATGACCTGGACGTAATTCTTTTATACCAGCATAAATGCCGTGACCAGGCGTTCTAGATGGTCCAAGGCCAAATATTTCAGATAATCCTTCTAACGTCACTTCCGCCTTCACATCTGGATGCGCCAATATCGCTTTTAACTCTGAGCCAAATAGTAATCGCCCACTGTCATATTTATAAAATAGCGGTTTTACACCTAATCGATCACGTGCAATAAACACTTGTTCTTTCTGTTCATCCCATACAGCAAACGCATATATACCGTTTAAATGATCGACACATTCTTCTTTCCATTCCATATACGATGCTAATAGTACTTCCGTATCAGAATGACCTTTGAACGTATATCCTCTTCTTAATAGTTCCTTTCGAATATCTTCCGTGTTATACAGTTCGCCGTTATAGCAAATTGCATAATTCGCTTCGTCCTTTAAGCAAGTCATCGGCTGCTTACCACCTTCAGGATCAACAACGATTAACCGTTTATGCCCAAATGCGACATTGCCTTTAATCCAAACTTTATTATCATCTGGGCCACGCTTCGCTAACGTCTCAGCCATCTTCGTAACGACATCCCGTTCTCCTTCTAATGAGCGTTTATAATCCACCCATCCTGTAATCCCGCACATATAAATCATCCTTCCATCTTATTTCTTTTCTTGAACGTGCAGTAATCCCCACCCTAAGAGGTGCGGATTACAAAATGAAAAACTTGACGATAACCTACTATCCATATACGGAATAGCATTTTCACTCAGTAAAACGTGTTTTATTGTATGCCCACCTATGTGTAGATGTGTCTAGTTATAAAGAATGCACGAACTGTCTATAACAGGAATAACTACTTTTCAAAAGGAGAAATCGTGTATGATACAACGTAAACATATTTTATATAACCAGCCTCGCGCTCATACGGTCGGTAATGTAGAATATATAAACAATGAATGGGTATTCTTTGATGATGAAAATGAGGAAGCATTTTTATTAGAAGATATTGCCGAAGATGGATTTGAAATTTTATATAACAACAACTGGCTACCGGCTCGTTTCTATGAACAAGATATATTACAAATCGCCAACGAACAGCACCATTTGCAAAATGGGGAAATGATACGCATTCGTAAAAAATTACTCCTTAGCTATACAGAATGGCTTGAGGAATTACCTGACTCTGTCTTTGCCTTATTAACAGAGGCATTGCAATCACTTCATTACTCTTTATATGATTGCATGTATTGTCATAATTATTTATCCTTTTTACCGAAAGAGGAAGCATGCGAAGGAGTAAATATTCTTTTATTTGATAACGAAGAGATGATTTGTACATTGCAGCACCATTTCGTTCGTCACGCTACGTCAAATAAAAATATGTTTCGTTTTACGAAAGTAAACGGAGAAGAGTTGCATATCGATGCAACATAAAATAAAAAACCACCTTATTTCCCAAATATTTGAGATTATAAGGTGGTTTTATTTTCTTTATTAGAATACTTGCCAACCAATCGGTAATTTCAGTCCTAGATAAAATACCGCTACAAGCGCGATAATAAATAATCCCCAGAATGCCCCCGTTGCCTTGTTCTTGCTCATTTTCACAAGAACCATTTCCATTCCAGCGATAACTAAAATACCAGCTAGCATTTTTAGACCGTACCACATGTGATAGCTCTTATCAACTATAGTTTGATCTAGGTATAACCAAACGCCCGTCACAATAATGATAATGTACATTAGGCGAAGCCCCATATGTACACCTTTCCCTTTTCTTCCTGCTGAATAAAGTGAATACGCAACGAAGAATAAAATTAAACCTAACGCCCATGCTGTAATATGCATATGTACCATCGTATCCCTTACCTCCTCTTTTCACACTTTTTCACTCTATATGATAACATGTTCATTTATTTTCAGGAAATGTTTCGCTTTTTTACATTTAAATGATATAATATTTAGAGTATTTACAAACTTCTTGTAATAACAAAAGGGGGAACAATCATGATTCAAACTAAGGATATTATCGAACTTACAGACACATACGGAGCAAATAACTATCACCCACTTCCAATCGTTATTTCTAAAGCGGAAGGCGTTTGGGTAGAAGATCCTGAAGGAAATCGCTATATGGACTTATTAAGTGCATATTCTGCAGTAAACCAAGGGCATCGTCACCCAAAAATTATTAACGCTTTAATTGACCAAGCTAATCGTGTTACGTTAACTTCTCGTGCTTTCCATAGCGATCAATTAGGCCCTTGGTACGAAAAAGTTGCGAAACTAACTAATAAAGAAATGGTACTTCCAATGAATACAGGTGCAGAAGCTGTTGAAACTGCAATTAAAACAGCTCGCCGATGGGCTTATGATGTGAAGAAAGTAGAAGCAAACCGTGCTGAAATTATCGTTTGTGAAGATAACTTCCACGGACGTACGATGGGCGCTGTTTCTATGTCTTCAAACGAAGAGTACAAGCGCGGATTCGGTCCAATGCTTCCTGGCATCGTTGTAATTCCTTACGGTGATTTAGAAGCGTTAAAAGCTGCTATTACACCAAACACAGCTGCATTCATTTTAGAGCCAATCCAAGGTGAAGCAGGGATTAACATCCCACCAGCTGGTTTCTTAAAAGAAGCTCTTGAAGTATGTAAAAAAGAAAACGTTTTATTCGTAGCAGATGAAATCCAAACTGGCTTAGGCCGTACTGGTAAAGTATTTGCTTGTGACTGGGACGGTGTAACTCCTGACATGTACATACTTGGTAAAGCACTTGGCGGCGGCGTATTCCCAATCTCTTGCGTTGCAGCAAACCGCGACATTTTAGGGGTATTTGAGCCAGGTTCTCACGGTTCTACATTCGGTGGTAATCCACTTGCATGTGCTGTTTCTATCGCAGCTCTTGAAGTGTTAGAAGAAGAAAAATTAACAGAGCGTTCTCTTCAATTAGGTGAAAAATTAGTTGGACAATTAAAAGAAATCGATAACCCAATGATTACTGAAGTTCGCGGTAAAGGTTTATTTATCGGTATCGAATTAAACGAGCCAGCCCGTCCTTACTGTGAACAACTAAAAGCAGCGGGTCTATTATGTAAAGAAACGCACGAAAATGTAATTCGTATCGCACCACCTCTAGTAATCTCTGAAGAAGATTTAGAGTGGGCATTCCAAAAAATTAAAGCGGTATTATCGTAATAATAGAGAGGCTGTCCTACATGTTAGGACAACCTCTTTCATTTTATATTGATTTATACTAAAATAAAATTGCAATTTTCTGTATTTTAAAATCATAAAGGAGGTGCGATATGTTATTAAGATACGGCAAACATATTAACTATTTAGCTACAACTTTTCTTTTAGTTACATTCTTTGGCTTCCTACTTTCCGTAACATCGCTTAGTCACTACTCAACTCCCACTACATTCACACTACTGAAAGCATCATTTTGGACTACTGTTATTCTTACTATCATTGGTTTTGGACGCGAAAAAAGCGCACTTACGGTTATACTATTTGGCATTTGTACACTTGCAGTCATTGGTCTTTACACTTTTTCCGTTATCGATTACCTCTATCACCCAAGACCATAGAAAAGAGCTATCTAGTAATAAGATAGCTCTTTTCTTCACTTCACTACATTTCGCAAAGTACCAATTCCTTCTACTGTAATAACTACTTCATCACCGGCATGCAAAAACTTCGGTGGTGTGAAACCTTTTCCAACACCAGCCGGGGTTCCTGTTGCAATAATATCTCCTGGTTCTAATGTCATTCCTTTACTTATCGTTGAAATGATTTCTTCTATTGAAAAAATCATTTTATTTGTATTTGAAGTTTGTCTTACTTCTCCATTTACTACCGTTTCAATGTGTAATGCATTTGGCGCACTAACCATCGATTTATGAATTAAATACGGTCCCATCGGACAAAATGTATCGAAACTTTTTCCAAGAAAAAATTGCTTATGCTTCCTTTGAATGTCGCGAGCAGTTATATCATTTATAATGGTATAACCAAAAACATGCTCAAGCGCTTTTTCTTTTTTTATTTGTTTCCCTCGCTTACCAATGACGATAGCTAGTTCCCCTTCATAGTCTAATTCATTTGTTGCGTGGGGATGACTATTAATTTTTTCATCCATTCCAATCACTGTCGTTGGTGCTTTCGTAAAGATCATTATATTTTCTGGAATTGACTCTACGCCGCCCATTTCCATCGCATGCTCACGATAATTTTTTCCAACGCAAAGAATATTCTTTCTTGGCCTTGGAATTGGTGCTAATATTTTCACCTCAGTTAACGGGTAATACGCCGTTCCTTCATTTTCCTTCGCCCAATTGACAATTTCACACATTTTTTCAACACATTCGGTTCCTCTTTCAATACATTCTAACATTGTAATAGGGATTGTAACCTTTTCTCCCTTTTGCCTTTGCGCTTCTCTTAAGTGCAATACCTTTTCTTCTTCTTCATCCACAATACCTACAAATACCTTTTCTTCTTTTTTCGCCGTTACCAAACGCAACATTTCCACTCTCCATCCTAAAACTCATACCTTTTAATTGTATTCGCATCTGTAAGAAAAAAACCTTCTCATACACGCTAATTTTTACAATATTCTTCTCATATCCGATTCGTTACTCCTTTATCATTTGGCATAAAATGTAGAAATTTTACTTTTTTTAGCGAATGCATTTCTTTTTTATGTTTTTTTGTATAATATGTACTACATATATACTAAAAATTTCATTTAGAGATGGAGCCGATTTCAATGTTTGAGCAAGCGATTGAAAAAAAACGTGAAAAAATGATTTATTTTGCTGAACGCTACGGAATGACTTCTCAAAAAACAGTGGATTGTAGCCAAGAACTGGACAGGCTCTTAAATGCAATTTGGCATGTACATACGGATTTTCACCCTAATCAAACACTCGACACACACACACACAATAACGTGTGTGTTTCTTTTATTTCAAAAAAACACACATTTTATTAAAAACGCCCATACAATAGTAGAAAAGAAAATTTTAAAAACGAAAGGTGTTTTGTATGCCAGCTATGGTCGGACATATTCGTATCGTTAATATTGGATCAAGTGGTATTTTTCATATTGGAGATGTATTTGCGATTAGGCCTATTAGTTATTCACGCGCTTTCGCTGGGGCCGGCTCTTTTAATGTTGGAGATAACGTTTCTGTCTACAATTATCAAAGCGCAACGACTGTTAATGATTCAGATGTTGTTGATCAAGCGATAATTGGTTCAACTTAAAGGGGGCGATTGTATTGAATTTTTATGTAAACCAAAGCATCATCATTAACAGTATTAAAATTGATAGCATTACAACCTCTTCTGTATTCCAAATTGGTACTGCCGGAAGTATTAAAGCCCTATCTAAATTCTCAAATACTGGCGGATTTACAGAACCCCTTCGCCCATTACAGGCAAAAGGACAAATTATTTCTATCAAACCATCAACTAGTTCTTCTTAAGACATCCTTGTCATAAATATATAGTAGGAATATATTTACCCTCCCTATTGAAAAGGAGGTTTCACAAATGAATCAAGATATATATACTTACTTACACCAACTTCAACAAGCTCTTCAAGCACAACAAGCGACCATTCTTAACTTAGAAGATCAAGTTCGTCAATTACAAGAAGAGCTTAATGAATTAAAAAGTCGCCCCTCCTCTTCTATAGGAAAAGTGGAATATAAATTCGATCAATTAAAAGTAGAAAATTTAAATGGCACTTTAAATATTGGATTAAATCCATTTTCAACAAAAGGACAACAAATTGAGGATTTTCAAGTTGACACGGAAACTTTGAAGGTCAATCCTGAAACTGACACAAATCCAGACTTTTACCAAGGTATCCTTCAGGAAATGCATCGTTACTTAGATGAAGAAGCATATAATCGAATTCTCCATTTTGAACAAGAAGAGAGAACGCCACTCGATGAAATGTATCGACAAATGATGGTTGACGACATAAAGAAACAGATGGAGCATAGACTTCCTTATTATTTATCACAAGCACAATCACATGAAGGGATTTCAACAGATCCAGATTATTTACGAGATATCATTATTCAAGCTATGAAACATGATATCGACAAGGCCTTCCTTTCGTTTATTCAACACATACCGGGCAATTTCCGAAAGGAGTAAGTATGTATGAACCTTAACGTTGTAAACCGCGAGTTCAAAGTCGGACAGATTAAAATGAACGGTGTATCGTCGTCCGCACTCTTTTTAATTGGGGATGCAAATTTCCTCATTCTATCTTCTATTCTTGATACGCCGTTTGAAACTGTTACAGAGGGTCCATTTGTGCCATTAGTAACAGATGTCCCTCCTACTCCAGGTTAAGGAGACTGATAGATTATGTTACATCATGTGTCTGCTGTCCAAAATGTTTCTATTGTTTCGTTAGGAATTGCTGCCGTATTTCAAGTTGGAGATGCCAATCAAATGGAATTAAAAAGTCGAGCTCTTGCCGTCCACCGGGAATTCCCTTGTTATATAAAAGACGAAGGCCGCTTAGATGCATTTGAAATCTTTACAGATGAATACATCACAATCCCAAAACGAACGACAGATGTAAAATTAAACATTATAAATGAATGTCCTTTTATTGAAGTGAATAACGTTGAATTGCGCACACTTTTAAACTCTGGTGGATTTCAAATTGGAAATGTTGATTATGTTTTTAATAACTCTCGTATTATGCAAATTCGCCAATATATTACGGATGAACCTTCCGCACAATAATTCATATAGTAATTAAAAAGCTTAGTAAAGTAGGTGGATGGTATGCCTTCTGTTGTTGGAAATCTCGTCGTGCAAAACAGTAATGGTTCTTTCAATTTAGGGGATTTTTATAACGTGTCTCCGAAAGAAAATACGAAAGCTTATAATGGATCCGGAGCTTCCAATGTTGGATTTGTCGTGAATACTTTTAACGGTGTTAGTGCAACAAATACGTTTGATTCTGATGTGGCGGATCAAGACCAGATTGGAACAGCGTAAAAAAAGTAGGAGAATATCTCCTACTTTTTCTTTTATTTAAATGATAACCCGCTTTCCTCCAAAGCCTTTCTAAGCTTTGGCAAAGATGCTGGTCCCATACCATGTAGCTTTAAAATTTCTTTCTCGCTATACTTTGAGAGTTCTTCTACAGTATGAATTCCATGATGCTCTAGCGCCCTTCTTGCTGGCGCTGAAAGAAGGGAAAGAAACCCTTCTTTTGGCGTTCTCTCTTTCTCACAGGTTGGGCAAGTGGGACAATCGTTACTTTTATAGTACTCATGTCCTTTTTCACACGTTCTTAACGTTTTTTCCGTTACCATTTGCAAGCCCCTCTATTCCTCAACTTTTATAACATGATTACCATCAAAGAAGTATAAACATTTCTCTTTCACAGGATGTTGTAAGCTTTTCTCAAGTGCCTTTGCATATAACGAAAGCTGGACTTTATATCGCTCTTCTAAAATTGGTTTCGCTTGATCAAATCCACCTGGGAACTTCCCTTCAATCGTATCCGTTTTAAAGTCGATTAAAGTAATACCATCTTCCTCTTCAATCATGCAGTCAATAACCCCTTGGACAAGAATGGATTCCCCGCTCTGCCCTTGCCAATCTTGATACGCTTCTTCTGCTGCAAGCATCATCGTAAATGGTACTTCACGCTCAACACTTTTCGCCGCTAATACCCTTTTACCTAGGTCACTATCAAAGAATGAAATTACTTTTTCAATCGCAATTTCTTCCGCCTGCTCGAATGTTAATAATTCTTTATTTACCATTCCAGCAATTTGCTCCCGAATCACTTCTTCTGTAATCGGCTTCTTCAAATCAACATGCTGCATAACGGCATGTACTGCTGTTCCGCGCTCTGCATATGTTAATCCCTTTTTCTCCATAAAACGAGGACGTGTCCTAATTGGTGCACGTAATTTTTTAATAAAGGCATTATCGCTACCTTCTTCAGATTGATAATTTCTCTTTATTTCTGTAACAGATTGCTTCGCACGATGAGATGTCGCTTCCTCATATCCGTACTTCCACATTAATCTATCGTACACCTCTTCTTTCCGTTCACTCTCTAATGGAACGGCCTTTTTCTCACGAAGTGCTTCTAACAATTCTTGTTTTTCTTCTTGAACCGGTTCTGGCGCGAGTAACGTGTTACCGTCAACAACTTCTACTTTCCAGCTAGTGTCATACCCATAAATTTCATCTGGAACACTTCCTTGTCCTAATTCAAGAAGTATTTCACTATCACGGTGTCTATATAATGAAGGTGCAATCCAGTCTAAGTAGCAAGACGCTCCGGCACGTATATGATCTGGTAATAACCATTCACTATGCTCTCTCGCATCCAGCCATTTTTCCATTTCCTTAGTTGCATCCTTAACTGTTCCAATTAAAATTAACTTCTCTTTTGCACGTGTTAACGCTACGTATAAGACGCGCATTTCTTCCGCAATTAATTCCATTTTCATTTTACGCTTAATTGCAAGTTGTGATAATGTCGTATATTTAATTCGTTTACGAGGATCGATAAATTGCGAACCAAAACCGAAGTCTTTATGCAGTAAGAAACGCTTCATTAAGTCTTGTGTATTAAAGCGACGACCAAGTCCAGCGACAAATACGACTGGAAACTCAAGTCCTTTACTTTTATGAATTGTCATAATGCGAACGACATCTTCTTGTTCACCTAAAGCTCTCGCCGTACCCATATCATCACCGCGTTCTAAAATACGCTCAATAAAGCGTAAGAAGCGGAATAGTCCTCTAAACGATGTTGCTTCATATTGTCTTGCGCGGTCATATAGTACACGCAAGTTTGCTTGCCTTTGCTTTCCAGCTGGTAAACCACCGACAAAGTCATAATAACCTGTCTCACCGTACACTTTCCAAATTAAATCAGAAAGAGACTGTTGGCGCGCAAATTCACGCCATCCTTGTAATAAGTTATAGAACCACTCTAATTTATCATGTAGTTCTTTTTCTTCTTCAAGCGGTGCCCCTTTTAAGAATGAGCTCATTACTTCATAAAACGATCCTTTCTTCCCATGAGCACGAAGCGTTGCAAGTTCTTCATCATTTAATCCAACGATTGGGGAACGAAGTACTGCTGCAAGCGGAATATCTTGCATCGGATTATCAATAACGCGGAATACGTTCATCATAATATTTACTTCTGTCGCTTCAAAGTAACCAGTCGCAAGATCAGCGTATACTGGAATTCCTTGCAATTTTAACTCTTCCATAATTTGCGGTGCCCACGGCATGGAGCGAAGTAAAATAACGAAGTCGCGGTATTGTACAGGGCGCATACTATCCGTTTTACGATCATACACTTCATAACCTGAATCAACCATCGCTTTAATGCGCTGCGCCATAAGACGTGCTTCAAGCTGTGCTTTTTCTACTTCCGCACCTTCTTCACCGTCTATTACTTCTTCTTCTGTTTGCTGAATGCACAATAGTTCAGCTGCTACATCTTCACCTTCTGGATAACTAGCACCTAGCTTTAATTCAGCGTCAGCATCGTAATCAATTTCCCCAACTTCTTCGCCCATAATTTGTTTGAAGATAAAGTTTGTACCCGCTAACACTTCATGACGACTACGGAAGTTTTTCGCTAAGTCAATTTTCATTCCGCCGCCTAACCCTTCTTGCGTGAAGCGTTTATACTTTCCTAAGAATAATCCTGGTTCTGCTAGTCGGAAACGATAAATCGACTGCTTCACGTCACCAACCATAAACAAGTTTCCTTCACTCTCAGAATCTTTCGTTACGAATTTAATAATCGATTCTTGTACGAAGTTCGTATCTTGATATTCATCGACTAATACTTCAGCAAATTTATTACGATATTGAAGTGCTACAGCTGATGGCTTCATTTCACCTTCTTCACTTTGTTCGCTTAAAATTTGTAAACAGAAATGCTCTAAATCTGTGAAATCGACCATTCCTTTATCTCGCTTCATCGCTTGGAAACGCTCTGTAAATACTTTTACAAGCTGTACGAGTTTTTCTAATACAGGATGCATATCTTGAAAATCTCGTAAGAAACTTTCAGGTTTGCGACTAAATAGCTCTTCTTGTAATTTCTTTACTTCATCTTTCGCTTTATTACGAAGAGAGTCTACTTGTTTCACAACATCCTCGTTATAATCGCTTTTCTTAATACGCTTTAACGTTTGCCACGATACGTTTTGCATCGCTTCATATACGCTTGTCCATGACTCACGAGCAGCTGATGATAACGTTCCAAGTAAAGCTAAATCTGCTTGCAGGGTTTCAACGCGAGGCGCTGGACCGTCAGGAAGCATTGCGAGTTCCGTTGCTTTCCGAATATGCTGTTCCGCTGTTTCAAGCTGGAATTTCACATCTTCTAATAAGTAAGAGGCGTACACTAAATCTTCAATTGTCTTTCCTTCGACGTCATATGCTTCTACTAATTTATCGAGCCATTTTTCCGGATTTGGATGCGCTCTTGATTCTGTATGAAGCGCTAAAATCATACGTTGTAAATCATCGTCACTACGGTCACTCGTATAACGATCAACGAGTTCAAAGAATATCGTATTATCTTCTATCCCATACTCTTCTTCTAATATGTCATCTAGCACTTCTTCTTTTAACAATTCATTTTCGGTTTGATTCGCAATGCGGAAACGAGGATCAACATCAAGCATGTAATAATATCCTCTAATGACTTGTAAACAAAATGAATGGATCGTTGAAATGGAAGCTTTATTTAATAAGCTCAGCTGCTTTCGGATGTGCTGAGAGCCAGGCTCATCAATTAATACTTTTTCTAACGCTTCCCCAATTCTGTTTTTCATCTCTTGCGCCGCTGCATTCGTAAATGTTACAACGAGCAGGCGGTCGACATCGACTGGGTTTTCTTCATTAATAATCTTTTTAATAATACGTTCAACTAATACTGCTGTTTTCCCTGATCCTGCTGCTGCCGCGACTAAAATATCACGTCCGTTCGCTACAACCGCTTTCCACTGGTCATCTGTCCACTGACTACCTTCTGGTTTTTTAGGCCAATTTTCTATCATTCTCCGCCAACCTCCTCTCTAATTTTCTCCATCGCTTCGCTATCTTTCATATCTTTTAGCGTACGGAATTGGTTATCTTCAAGTGATTCATCAAACTGACAAACAGATTTGAAGTTACAGAACGTACATGCCGCTTTATTCCCCTTTTTGTAAGGAGCAATATCAATAACGCCTTCTGTAATGTCTTTCCCGATATTTTCAAACGTATGGTGTACGTATTTTTGCAGGACGTTAAACTCTTGTTCACTGGCAATACTTGAACGCGCACTAAAACTACCGTCTTTTTTCAGACCAGCAGAAATAATATCAGAACTTCCTGTTGAAAGTTTGTTATCCATTAAACGAACAACGTCAGCATCTCCTAGTACGAGACCTTTCATTTTGAATTTCTTTAAAATTTCCTTTTCAATTTCTGCTTCAGATGCGTCACCTTTTACCTCCACAATTGGGTTATGAATGTGGAAATACAATACACCAGCTGGTGATGCCGTGCCGCCTTTTTTCATCCACGTATGCGCATTTGAAGTAACAACATCTAAATACGTTAACATTTGAAGTGCTAATCCGTAATACACTTCCGTTAAGTCTAACGCTTTTGAGCTTGATTTATAGTCAATAATACGTAGGAATGTTCCGTTTTCATCTTCTGCCTTATCAACACGGTCAATACGTCCAACTACTTCCATCTTCACACCATTAGGTAACGAGAATTCCATTGGCGGAAGTGATCCTGTACCGCCCATACCAAATGGCACTTCTAGATCAACTGGTACGAAACCGCTAGACTTCGCATGTTCACGAAGAATGATTGACGTACGGAAAATGATTTGTTGTAGTTTTTGTTTTAAATAGAAGTGACGGTTTGAACTTAATAAAATTTGTCTTTGTAATAACGGTGCAATCTCTTCTATTACTACAGCAGAAAGATGCTCACACTCTTTTATTGATAAATCCGCCCAAGTACGGTTTTCACGTAATAGCCTATCTGCAATTCTCTTCAGCGCTGCATGGAAGAGCTCTCCGATATCTGGCGCATCAAGTTTGAAAATATCACGCTCTCTTAATGATAAACCGTGCTGCGCAAAATGAGCGTACGCACAACGGTTAAATAATTCCATACGAGAAACGCTTCCTTTTATTTTATCTCCGTATAAATCTCTACTTACAGCTGTACTTAGCTTTTGCGCACGATTTCGGTAGAATAAGCTTGATAATACGCGGCTACTTTTTTGCTTCCATTCATCTGAAGTAACGTAGAAATTATATACATCCCACCAAAAGTCTAAGTTGCCTTCAAATCCATATCGCTTCCACGTTTGAAGTTGCTGCATAACATATGACAACGTTACTTCTGGTGTTGCTACATATGAAATTTGTTCCGAACGTGATAAATCATTTACGTCGTTCGTAATAAATGTATCTTTCACATCAGGGAACATTCTTTTTATTTTCTTAATAAAGCTAGAAGCAAGTAACGTCTTTCCTTCCTCATCTGCAAGCGGGCATGAAATGTATAATTTCTCAGTTGCTCTCGTTACCATTTGGTACATAACAAACTGTTCTTCTAATAAAGTTTGTCTCGTCGTTGGTGCGAGTTCAATACCTGCAGCGCTAAGAACATCTCTTTCTTCATCAGAAAGCATACCTTCATCCATCGGTGCTGCTGGAATCACACCTTCATTCACTCCAATGACGAATGTTGCTTTCACATTTGATAATCTAGAACGATCAATATTCGCAATTAACACTTGGTCTAATGACGGCGGAATGTTTGCGAATTGAAGCGCCTCAAGACCTGTCGACATAACGTCTGTGAACATAGAAAGTGACATTTTTTCTTCGCCAAGCATCTCAACGAACGTATCAAGAAGACTCATTACTTCTTCCCATACTTGTTCATGATCTGTCGCAAATAAGAAATCTCCGCTCTCTTCTGCACGAATACGTAATGCTTCTAATTTTTTCGGAACGTCAAGCTCTTCTAAAAATAAGTAAACAGCTTCGCACATTTGCATAACCGTTCCCGCACGCTTCAGTCTTTTTTGCATACGAATAACAGGCGTTCTTACAACGCCACGCAATCGATTTATTTTCTCTTCCATTTCACGTTCACTGTCTGTAATCATCCCGTCCGTATCGTCAAGAGAACGATAGCGGCGATACATCCACGGATCTTCAGAAGTCCATCTTTTCCCTTGTACACCGTACGCTAAACAGTAGTTTTCAAACTCATCCATCTCTTCGCGCATCGTTTCTTTTCTTACGTCTAATGGATATAAAAGCTCTGTTTTCACGCAGCGAAATACTGCATCATAACGCCAATTCCCGCTAATAATCTCGAGTGCAGAACGAATACATTCTACTAACGGATGGTGTGACATCGGGCGTTTTTCATCGATGAAGTGCGGGATATTATAATCTGTAAATAGAGTCCGCATTACATCGTAATAACTTTCCCCGTTACGAAGAAGAACCGCAATATCCCGGTAACGATAGTTTTCATCTGCCACAAGTCTACGAATTTCACGAGCAACGCCTTCTACTTCAGCTCGTAAATTCGCGGCTGTATGAATCGTTACACTTGCTTCCCCGTTAAATTTCTCATTCGGACGCGCTTCATAATGAGCTTCTAAATGCGCTAATGCTGGAGAATGAAAACGCGGTTGTTCCATAAGCGGAATCGTTTTTTCAATTTCTATTTTCTCTTCACGCGCTACTTGTTTTATTTTTTCATACGTTAACGTCGTTTCATAAAATAAATCTAGTTCATTTACTGGCTGCGCTAACGTTTTTTCATCTATCGTTAATGTAATTGTCACTCTCGCACCGCAAATCATAAGCTGTCTTACAATTTCTAGTTCTTGCGGTGAAAATGAATGGAAGCCATCTATATAAATTTCAGCTCCCTTTACATATTCAGACTGCGGAAGCTTTTCCACTAGCAATTGCAGATAGTCTTCTGAATCTAAGTACTTTCCGATTAAAGCACGTTCAAAATCATCATATAATAACTGTAAATCATACACTTTATTCGCTAATAGCTTTTGTTCAGCACTGCTACTATGTGCATCTAATTGTTGCCACATTTCATATACGTTTGATGGCGTCACGTTATATCGTTTAAACTCCGCAATCATACTGCCAAGATGTTCAAAGAAACCATTTTGCTCCGCTGCTTTTTGGAATACCGATAATCCATCTTTACGAGACTCTACAATTTTACGAAGTAACATATGTACGCCCGCTTCATCAATGTGAAGACGACTCGCTCCGCCAACTTCTTGCAATACTTTCCACGCTAATCGTGAAAAACTAAAAACTTGTGCCCGAATAGAACCTCTAACATCTTCACTACCAATTAACGCCTGCTGCGTTTGGAATGTCATCTGTTCTGGCACAAGATATAATATTGTTTCCCCTCTTGGGCGCTGTTTTAACTCTTCTTGCACTTCGTGTAAACAAAGTGTACTTTTTCCACTTCCCGCTCTACCAATCACAAATCGAAGTGACATGTAACCCCACCTTTCACTTACATAACGAACGTTAGTTTGCTACTATAATTGTATTATAGGACACGAAAAAAGACAAACGGAGTAGTTTGTCTTTTTCTATACTTCTACCTATTATATCAACCTTTTGAAAAATTCGTTTGCACCTCTTGAATTGGCCAATATCGTAAATCAACTTTACCGACAACTGTATCAGCTTTTACAAAACCAAAATGTCTACTATCCCAGCTCCCGAGGCGGTTATCACCTACTACAAAAATATATCCAGGCGGCACCGTTTTTTCCTTCGTTAACTCTTCTAGCGTAAAGTCACCTGTTAGTTGTCGTCCATTTATCTCTTTCTTATATTTCTCTAGATAAGGTTCATCTACGAATTGTCCGTTTATATATAGTTTATCATGCTTATATTCAATATGATCCCCAGGTAAACCGATAATTCGTTTTACGTAGTCCTCTTTTTTATTCGCATGAAACACAACAACATCAAACCTATTCAAGTCCCCCACTTGATAACTCACCTTATTTACAACGAGCATATTGCCATCTTGCAATGTCGGCATCATTGATTTCCCCTCTACAACGTACGTTGAAAAGAAAAACGTTCGAAAAAATACAGCTAATAATACACCAATTAAAATTGTTCGTATCCACTCTATGCCTTCTTTTTTCAAAGTTTTCTTCATCCGCTTCTCCCCTTATCCTTTAATAATGAAGCTTTCCTTTACAAAGAAGACTATTCTTAATGTAGTTCTAACTTTACTTCGATTTTCTTACCGACATACCATAAAATAAAAATACCAATTGCTACAATGACTGATTTCACCGGATTATGAATAAATGACATTAAATCATGACCGATATACGTTAAAATAAAAATCATCACAAGCTTTCCGAACGCGAGCGCAAGGCCAAACTGTTTTACACTAATGCGAGATAGACCAGCAACAACATTTATAAGCGCAGATGGTGTAAACGGAAAACAAAATATGACGAAAATCGGTGCGAACCCTTTCCTTTCAATCCACCCCATTGCCTTTCGTACTTTCTCATGCTTATTTACAAAAGAAAAGAAACGACTTCGGCCAAAATGGCGGATTATGAAAAAGACAAGTAAGGCACCCATTACTGATCCAAGCCAAGAATAAAGAAAACCGAGCCAAAATCCAAATGCAACAGCATTCGCCAGTACAAATACGATAAGTGGCAATGCTGGAATTAGCGCCTCTATCATCGGTAACCCAATACCAAGAAGTGGTCCGAACGCTTTATAGCTTTCAACGATATGATCCATATTTTCTGGTGAAAAATACTCTTTGATTGTCTGAAAATCCATTCTACACTTTACCCCTTTACTCTAAGTACTACCTCTACTGTATCATTGCCTATATGAAAGAGGAAATGGTAGATACGACATATGGAGATGTAATTATTAAGTTTCCATATCTTTCATGAGAATTCCTTCATTATTATGCTATGATAATCTATCAATATTCGACAGGACGTGAAGTTATTTTAAATAACATGCGCCGATTATAGCTTAATGGTTATATTTTATGAGAAAGAAGAAAATGCAAAAAGTAATAATTAGTCTTTTTCATATAGGTAGCGACGGATGATTATTTTACCTTCAAACAATCCTCTAATGGCTAGTTCTTACAAGCAATTTTTTTAGCAAGCGTACACTGTCAATCACGATAAGTATTAACATATGTAAGAAAGATAGTATTAATAATGTACTCCGAATAGGTATCATTCGAAATTTGTATAAAAATTTATCAATCATATATATATCTTCTTCATTCGTTATAGTTGCAGGAGTGAAGATAAGATAATCTTTCCAGTTATCTATCCACGTTAAATTAACTGCGGAAAATTCCATCGTTCCTAACCACAAATAAAGAAAAATTGGTATAAGAATCATATATTGCAGGCTATGTAATATCTTTCTTTTCTTCTTACATTCAATAATTTGAAAGACAATAAGTGTCAGTACATACACGATTGACAGAAAACATACTATAGTGACAAACGGTTGAATTGAAAAAGCAAATAGCAATTTATCAATTTCACTAATTTGACTATAATCTGTCGTATTTTGAGGTGTGAAAACAAAATATCGTTTATCAGCGACTATCATCAACTGACTACCAGTGAAACTAGTAAACACAAATGTAAGAAAAAATATAGGCAAAGCAAGAATATATTGCGCCCAAAATAACAGGTTCCTTTTCAACATACCATCTCCTTTTTATACAGAATGAAAAAATATACTGTATGTTCACACTATAGTAAATATGTATAATTTTTCCATTATATTGTAATTATATATTATCTTGAACCCTTCGAGAACAAAAGTTTTTACATTCTCTCATTTTGTTTATAAATCTTACAACGTAAACTGTATATATAATGAAATCAAAAAGGATGAGTCACCTCATCCTTTTCCTCTCACACATCCTCTTCTCTAACAACATACACTCTCTCATAAGCTGGTCTTAATGTTGATTCATCCCTTTGATCAACCTCTTTAAAGCAAGGATTCCCTTGTTTTTTCCTACGATCTTCATACTCCGTTCGCAATTTCGCAGTACGATTTTGTTGATTTTCAAAACTAGTTTTCGATATCTCTAACTTCACAGCAAAACCATTTATAAATCGGATAATAAGGTTTCCATCTTTTAATTCTTTATTGCTTTCAATATAAAAATGAGATAACCACGCGCACTCTTTTCTAGAATACGAATAGGTAGGGAAAAAATAAAGTTGATCGGTCGGACTAATTGCAATTGGTGCTTTATGTGTAATGTGAGTTAACTCTTTCGTTCCTTCTTTTCTGCCTAAGAAACTAGAACCATGCTTGCGACAACTTCTTTCTATAATATCTAGAGGTTTTTGAAATACGAAAAAAGAGTCTTGCACTTCAACAACTCGCGTAACAATTTTCTTTTCACTGAGAATTACAGGAAGTAAGGCCATTGTATTTTTATTTACAACATAGTTTTCGACGTAGCGTTCTACTTTACTTTCCATATTCCACTATCTCCTTTTTTCTATTTATATTAGCAGCTGCATGTATAATTTTAGCATCTATGAAAAGGAAATGGCTTACAGATTCCGCTTTTTTACAATACTTTATTATTTGTCAAATACCTTTTAAATTATAAAATAAAAATATATTATTTTTATAATAATAAACCTATACAAAATCTATTTATACTACCTATAAATATTTACAACTACTTCCTCATTTCGCATCATTAAGACAATTAACTTTGCTATAATTAAAATAAAAATCCAATATATGGAGGTCCACTATGAAAGAAAAAGAAATGCAACCAACGATTCACATGAAAAATAGCAGCATTGTGATCGTGAACAACCCAGCTAGCATTATATTCGCTTTATTTTTCATTCTATTATTTTTTGCAAAGCCTTTTCGTAAATCGAAATGCTCTGAATGTAAGAAAAGCGCGAAGAAAAAAGTTGAAAAAGAAGAGTAAAAGGCTTTCTATTTTGGAAAGCCTTTTACTCTTCTTCATATTCATATTTTCTTCCGAGTGTCCCTGTATCCCCTTTATTTTCTAATATTATTACATATAAAAAATTATCCACTACGTTAAAAAGTACTTGTACGTGTTACCCATTTTCATTAAGAACTTCACCTTTATAAATCACTAGCAACTTTTTAACTCGTTAAATCTGCAATATAAGTTTTGTATATAATTCCACTTCAAAACACAAAATATGTAAGTGATTATTTATGATTACATTCGTTTTTTATCTAATTCCAAAAAGGAGCTGTATAATATGGAGAAAAAAAGTCTATTAAGCCAACAGATTAATAGCGTCCCATCAGATGCTCTGAATACCCCTAGTAAGGAGCAAGAACAAATGTTAGAAACATCATCTCAAGACGAACAAAATTCTAACAACAATACTAACAAAAAAGATGTTACTCAAGGTCTATCTGGAAAAGATTTCCCTATTTCAACAGAGAATACAAATTTATAGTTATTTACTATCATACGCAGCAAATGCTCTTGCTGAACTAATTCTTCTACAGAAACTAATACGCATTCCAGATAATTTTTCACCCGTTGTAACATAGAAAAAGAGATTTAGATATAAAAACAGGCTCTGGGAAAACTTTCTCCACAACCTAAAAAAAGGATGGCATTAGCCATCCTTTTTTCCATCATCAACTATAAAATTATAGTTTGATTACGTTTTTAGCTTGAGGTCCACGGTTACCATCTTCGATTTCGAAGCTAACTTTTTGACCTTCTTCTAGAGATTTGAAACCGTCAGTTTCGATTGCAGAGAAATGTACGAATACGTCGTTTTCGCCTGGAACTTCGATGAAACCGAAGCCTTTTTCGTTGTTAAACCATTTTACTTGTCCTGTTACTGCCATAATTATTTCCTCCTAAGAAAATACATTTTTTTAAATTTTTAGTTTTCCTATCTAAAAAAAGAATCCACACATTATCAAATACGAAACATAAACTAGTTCTCACATACTTTTTCTCGTTCGTTTTCAGCACTTGATAATATATGGATTGCTTAATTTAACTATTCAACTGACATTATCATAGCACATTAAAATAAAATGTACAATCTTTTTTGAAAATAACTGACAAATTAAATCACGTATGCAATTATCAATATCTTATTTGAATAAAAATAAACAAATCTTTCGAATGCCACTATATTCCTTTTTCTACGTGTTAAAATGTAATCTGACAGTACTTACTGGAGGGGATGAAATGTCAAACTACACAAACGAAGAAAAGCTTACAGGGGGAAACGTCTCAAACGTATATCGTTCTAAAAATACTGTTCGGCGAGAATTGAAGCCAGACAGTGTAAAAATTCATAAGTTATTACAGCATTTAGAAAACAAAAGTTTTCATTACGCACCAAAGTTTTTAGGTATAGATGAGAAAAATAGAGAGATTTTATCTTTTATTGAAGGAGAGGCTGGGAATTATCCTTTAAAAGAATATATGCGATCTAATGATGTGTTAAAAGAAATAGCAAAGATGCTTCGCCTTTATCATGATGCTGTAAGTGACTTTCCGTTATTAGATGATTGGAAACCTATGGACCATACCCCAAATAATATTGAGGTTTTATGCCACAATGATTTTGCTATATATAACATTATATTTAATAACGAGAAGCCAGTAGGAATTATTGATTTCGATGTTGCTGCCCCTGGACCAAGAAGTTGGGATATCGCTTATACACTGTATACTTGTGTGCCTTTAAGTAGAGTGTATTATACGGAATCAGGCGAGACAATTCATTATGAATCGGCACAACATGCTGGCCGTATGAAAGAAAGAATAAAATTATTCGTCCAGTCCTACGGTAAAAGTATGGATGAAGATTACTTAGGTATGGTACTACTACGTCTAGAAGCATTATGTACATATATGAAAAGTAAAGCAAACGAAGGCGACATCAATTTCCAAAGAATGATTGACGAAGGACATTTAGAACATTATGAAAAAGATATGAAGTTTATTCGTGATCATGGAGCTGAGTGGATTTGATCATATTGTCTTTTTTTGTCGGTAAGTCGATATCCTTTGTCGAATCGTCGATATATTTGAAAAATCGTTGATATATTTTAAGTTATGATAGATATATCGAAAAAATCGTCGATATATTTTTATTTACTCTCGAATCGTGCGAAAAATAATAAGGGGCACCCTTCAAAAAGGGGCCCCTTCCTTTTATTTCGTAAACTGTGCTTCTTCTGTAGATCCTTTTAATGCTGTCGTTGATGAAGTACCACCTGTAATCACCTGTGCTACTTCATCAAAGTAACCTGTTCCTACTTCTCGTTGATGGCGAGTTGCAGAGTAGCCGTGTTTTTCTGCTGCGAATTCTGCTTGTTGTAGTTCAGAGTACGCTGCCATGCCGCGCTCTTTATAGCCGCGTGCTAATTCGAACATGCCGTAGTTTAATGAGTGGAATCCAGCAAGTGTTACGAACTGGAACTTATAACCGTAAGATGCGATTTCTTTTTGGAAGCTCGCAATTGTTTTCTCATCTAGTTTTTGTTTCCAGTTAAATGAAGGTGAACAGTTGTATGCAAGCAATTTCCCTGGATGCTCTTTATGAATTGCGTCCGCAAATCGTTTTGCATCTTCTAAATTTGGTTCAGATGTTTCACACCAAACGAGGTCTGCATAAGGAGCGTATGCTAAACCACGTGCAATCGCTTGGTCAAGACCTGCTTTCGTACGGTAAAATCCTTCTGGTGTTCTTTCTCCTGTAATAAACGCTTTATCAACAGGATCGATATCGCTCGTAATTAAATCTGCTGCATCCGCATCTGTTCTTGCAACGATAATTGTCGGTACTCCCATTACGTCTGCCGCAAGGCGTGCCGAAATTAAATTGCGCACCGCTGTTTGCGTTGGTAGTAATACTTTTCCGCCCAAATGACCGCATTTTTTCTCTGAAGATAATTGATCTTCAAAGTGCACACCTGATGCACCCGCTTCAATCATACCTTTCATCAGTTCAAATACGTTTAATTGTCCGCCAAATCCAGCTTCTGCATCTGCTACAATCGGTACGAAATAATCTGTATCACCGCTTCCTTCCATATGCTGAATTTGATCCGCACGTTGAAGTGTTTGATTAATTCGTTTTACTACAGCAGGTACACTGTTCGCTGGATATAAACTTTGGTCTGGATACATATGGCCAGAAAGGTTCGCATCTGCTGCTACTTGCCATCCACTTAAATAAATTGCTTTTAACCCAGCTTTTACTTGCTGCATCGCTTGGTTTCCTGTTAATGCGCCAAGTGCATGAATGTAATCTTCCGTATGAAGCGATGCCCAAAGCTTTTCAGCACCGCGGCGCGCTAACGTATGTTCAATATCAATTGACCCGCGCAGGCGAATTACATCTTCTGCCGAATATGGACGTGTAATCCCTTTCCAACGCGTATCTAGTTCCCAGCTCTCTTGTAATTTCTCGATTCTTTCGTTTTTCATTTGTTCCATCCCCTTTTCACTTTTTATAAAATTTCATAACCCGGTAATGTTAAAAATGGTACGAATTCATCATTCCGAACGAGATTTGTAAACAACGTTGTCGCCTCTTGGAATCTCCCTTTCTTAAAGGCTTCTTTACCAATCTCTCTTTCTATTTTTGCTAACTCTTCTTCTTTTAGCTCTTCCATTAATTCAAGTGTAATATTACGGCCATCATTTAATTTTCCACCTTCATGGCGAATCCATTGCCATACTTGTGCCCTAGAAATTTCCGCTGTTGCTGCATCTTCCATTAAGTTATAAATTGGTGCTGCTCCTCGGCCGCTTAACCAAGATGCAATATATTGAATACCTACGCTAATATTCAGACGAAGACCCTCTTCTGTAATCGTTCCCACTGGTACTTCTAATAAATCCTTTTCTGTAACATGTATTTCTTCACGTTTTCTAAAAATTTGATTCGGCGTTTTCATAATGTGATTAAATACTTCCATCGCGACTGGTACAAGTCCCGGGTGGGCAACCCAAGTCCCGTCATGACCGTCTAAAGCTTCGCGCTCCTTATCCGCACGAACTTTTTCAAAAGCTGCTTCATTTGCTTCTGGATTGTTTTTAATTGGAATTTGTGCTGCCATTCCTCCAATAGCTGGTGCATTACGACGGTGACATGTTTGAATGACTTTCAAAGAATACGCGCGCATAAATGGCGCCGTCATCGTGACTTGCGCTCTATCTGGAAGTAAAAATTGATTATGATTACGGAAACCCTTTAGAAAACTAAAAATATAATCCCATCTTCCGCAATTTAATCCAGCAGAATGATCTTTAAGCTCATACAAAATTTCATCCATTTCAAACGAAGCATGTATCGTTTCCAGTAACACCGTGGCTTTGATCGTTCCGTTTGGAATACCGATATATTTTTGAGCAAATACGAAAACATCATTCCATAACCTTGCTTCTAAATGGCTTTCCATTTTCGGTAAGTAAAAGTATGGACCGCTTCCTTTTGCTAAAAGAGCTTTCGCATTATGGAAAAAATAAAGTCCAAAATCTACTAAGCTACCAGACATATTCTTTCCGTCAACTTGCATATGTTTTTCTTCTAAATGCCATCCTCTTGGACGCACAATTAATACTGCTGTTTTACTATTTAAATGATATTCTTTTCCGTTTTCATTTTTATGTGAAATCGTTCCCTTTACTGCATCTCGTAAGTTTATTTGACCTTCAATCGCATTTTCCCAAGTTGGTGAATTCGAATCTTCAAAATCCGCCATAAAAAGATGTGCTCCTGAATTTAAAGCGTTAATAACCATCTTTCTATCTACCGGGCCAGTAATCTCTACGCGGCGATCCTCTAAATCTTTTGGCAATTTAGCAATTGTCCAATCAGCTTCACGTATGTGCTTCGTTTCTTCTAAAAACTTCGGAAACTCCCCTGCATCAATTCTCTTTTGTTTCTCCGCACGCTTTTGTAAAAGTTCTATGCGGCGCTCATTGAAATTTCCATGTAGTTCCTTCAAAAAACTAAGCGCCTCAGGTGTCAATATTTCGTTGTACGCTGGCAACATTTCTCCGGGCAATGTAACCCGTGAAGTTTGCGTCGACATATTAGCATCCCCTTCTTAAACTGTTTTATAACAGATTTGATTTTATGTTTTATATTATATAACAAATCTTCAGAAAAGGAAGTTTTTTTTGAAAATTTAATTGTTTTTTTGTAAAACTGTATTCTTCCACCGGTATTACACATAAAAAAGAAGCTGGTGTTATACAACACCAGCTTCTTTTTCTATTATTTATTCAAAAATTGTTTTAAATAAGAATTGCGCATATTGTTCACGTGTTACTTTCATGTTTGGAGCAAAGTTACCCTTTCCATCTCCTACCGAAATACCATTTGAACCTACTGCATTAATCGCATTTTCTGCCCAATGTCCTTTTGGTACATCTTTAAATCCTTTTGTTTCTTTTACTTCTAACTCATATGCTACTGTAAGCACTTGTGCCATTTCTGCACGTGTTAATGTATCTTTCGGTCTAAAGTTTCCAGTTCCATCACCATTAAAGATACCTAATTCTGTTAATACTAAAATTTCTTCTAAGAACATTGTTGATCTTTCATTAATATCTTTGTATGGATTTTCAAGAATATCGCCTTCCTCGAATACTTCACTGAAATCCATTGTGCGATAAATTAAAGCGGCTACTTGTTCACGTGTTACGTTATGTCCAAAACCGAACACACCATTTCCATAACCAAGCATAATTTCTTGTTCTGCTAAAGTTTGAATTGCTTCATAAGACCAATGTCCTGCTGGTACATCTTTAAAGAATGCCTGACTTGCTTGTTGTGGCTTTGCAGCTAATTCAGCTTTTGCTGTTGTCCCTTCAGCACTAAATGCCACTCCACCCATAATTGTTAAAGCTGTTGCTACTTTTAAAAACTTTTTCTTCAAAGTATTCTCTCCCTAAAAACATATTTTTTTCTAATATAAAGAATTAATGGAAGCGTAACAATATAATTTTCATGTGATTTTTGTCTAATTTATGAACTATATTTCACATACTTTTATTTACACGTTATTAACAATAAAGTTACTAAACCGTATATTTAAACAATAAAAAGTTACTTTATTCAAACTCTTCTTATCCACTAAAATCGAAAAACTAAATTACGAATAGAAAATCGATATAATTACAAATAATTTTAAATAAGAAAAAAGCGTGGAATTCCCGCGCTTTTTTCTCGATATATATTATATTGATATAACTTAAACATCCTTATATTTTAACTTTCATTCATAATCTTCATCTTTTACTGGAAAATAAAAAACAGCTCTATTTAAAAACGTTGCATATTGCTCACGTGTTACAACTTTATTCGGTTCAAATTTCCCATTTCCTGTTCCTACTATGACATGATTAGACTGTAGTGCACTAATCGCATTTTTTGCCCAATGATTATTTGGTACATCTTTAAATGTATGGTTCTTCTTCACCTCAAATGTAAATGCATTCGTAAGAATTTGTGCCATTTCTGCGCGTGTTACTGGTGCAGTTGGTCTAAAGTTTCCTTTTTCATCACCTTTAAAAATACCATGCTCTGTTAATACTAAAATTTCATCTAAAAACATTGTTGCTCTCTCAGAAATATCTTTGTATGGATTTTTTAAAGGACCTTCCCTTTTCAAATTCAATGTACGATACAGCACTGCTGCTACTTGTTCTCTTGTTACATTATCACCTACACCAAACTTACCATTTCCATACCCTAACATTACTTTATTGTATACTACATCCATTATATCGTCATATGCCCAGTAGTTTACTGGAACATCATCAAACACAATCATTTCTGGATATTCTTCTGCTTTTACGTTGGGAACATTCGTACTTACAAACAAACCACCCATAATAGTTACCGTTGCCATTATACGTAACATGTTCTTCTTCATTGTCCTCTCCCCTTTACCTCCATTTGAAAAAACGGAAAATAATAGACTGAAATCCTTTCCAATATTACATATGTTGCCTTTGCACCATTTATGCAATATATTACATTTAAAAAATCTATTATTGTGAAAATCACTACTAAAGGAGAGCCAATTCGCTCTCAATTTCAATTTTTATACCGAATTGTACGCAAACTAATTTTCTTTCCTGTATTCATGTAAAGGTGTTTCTATAATATAAATATTCTACTTTTTTCAAAAGAAATCCTTCACGTTTTAAGAGTTCATTTTCTAGACAAAAAATGCAATTATATCGACTTAACTACAACATACGACAATAGTAGCCTCTCTATTAACAAAAGCTCATAATGAGCGAAAGATACCTCTTCCACAAATTATGAGCTTTCTCTTTATCTATTCCATTTTCCCTGGAGAATTATCAATTGATCGTTGTAAAAACTTTGCAAATTGCCCACGTGTAACGAGCATTTCAGGCTGGAACTTGCCATCTCCTGTTCCTACCGCTACTTTATTAGACTGCAATACGCTAATTGCATCCCTTGCCCAATGATTTTCTGGTATATCTGTAAATGTATGTGGACTCTTTGTTTTCAAATCATATGCTTTCGTTAAAATTTGTGCTAATTCTGCACGGGTCAATGTATCTTTCGGACGGAAATTCTCATTTTCGTCTCCTTTAAAAATACCAAGCTGTGTTAAGCGTAAAATTTCGTAAGGGAACATGGTTGATTTCGCACTAATATCTCCATATGGATTTCCAATAGTCGCACTTCTTTTCACATGAAGTGCGCGGTACAATACTGCTGCCGCTTGTTCACGTGTTATATGATCTTCCGTCCCAAACTTACCATTTCCATAGCCATACATAATGCGATGATATACTAAATTTGTAATTTCATCATATGCCCAATGATCTGTTGTTACATCATCAAACTTTATCATAATATTAGGACTAGATTTTTGGATAATACCTGTATTTGCAGACACACCATTTGCACCTACAAATATTCCTCCCATTAGTGTTAACGATGTCGCTATCTTTACTAGCTTTTTCATCTCTCTCATCTACCTTTTCCTTTATTTCCCTGCAAATTATATTATACAATAAATCTGAAAATTATAAATTCATTTCAACATAATTATTTACAATTAAGAATAGAATTTTTCTTCTACTACTATTTTTTCATCCTTCGTTTTTCGAAAAGTAAATGCCATTCCTACAAATATAAGAACAATTCCTACTATTTGCATACTAGTCGGTCTAAACCCGGTAAAGACTATATCTAATAGTATTGCAACCGCAGGATCTAAGAACACTAATACAGAAATTAATCTCGTCGATAAATCTCTTAAACTGTCAAAAAATAAGTAATATACAAATCCCGTATGTATAAGACCTGTCGCTGTAATCATCATCCAATTCATCTCTGTTAACCCTTGAAACTTGCCAAAGTCTACGAATGGTAGCAATAAAAATATACCTAAAAATGTTTGTAAAAATGTCATCGCATAGGCGCTCGTATGCTGAATTCCTTTTCCTAGTAAAGTAGTAAAAGCATAAAATAGTGCCGCAAGTAGTGCCCATACCATGCCAGATGACATCAGTTTTTCAAGTGATAGACTTCCATCTACTCCAGCCACTAACACTGTACCGATAAAACAAATAACAATGGACAAAACAGCAAACATTGTAAGTCTCTCTTTAAATACAATACTACCAATCATTAATACGATAATAGGTGCTAGATGATAAACTGAAATCGCAATTGTAATCGACATAACTTCAAATGCTTTAAATAAAAATACCCAGTTAAAAACGAGAAATACACCGCATGCTAATATTTGCATGACTTCTTTTTTATTCCATTGCTCACTTTTATATTGTCCTGTTACGAGCCAACATAATGCTAAAAATATAGTCGCACAAATACAACGAACGAATACTAATTCAAAAGACGGTAAACCTGTTTGAACAGAGAAAAATCCAATTGATCCGAAAATAGACATCGAAAGGATCATTTTTATAGCCGGCATTGATTTTGAATGAAACAAAATATTAACCTCCTAAACATTTCACTGAATATTCCATATATTATACACTATAATTTTCCAAAACTCGAATAACGCATAAAAAAAGAAGCAGTACACTACCGCTTCTTTTCCTTTTCATATTGTTCAAATGTATGAATTCTTTCGAAAATTGGTGGATGTGTGTATAAGAAAAACTTCACTAACGCAGGAGGATTTACTTGGCTTAAACTCGTTTTTGATAAATATTGAAACGTTTTTACACCAGATTTCCCGTCCTTCGTCATGTCTAAAGCATATTGGTCTGCCGCTCGTTCTTCTATACGAGAAACATAGTTTGTTGCTGGTTGTGATACAAAAGAGAGGACAGAAGAAATTAAGAAAAATAAAGGTAAAATTGAGAAACATGCTGCTTTTGAAATTTGCAGCGTATCCCCCCATTTTCGAATACACATATTTATAATACGACTAATGAGGTACATCCCTATAAACGATAGCAACACATAACTCGCAACGCCCCAATATATATGTTTCATAACATAATGCCCCATTTCATGGGCCATTATAAATAAAATCTCTTTATCTTTTAATTGCTTAAGCGTTGTATCCCACATTACAATTCGGGCATTAGGCCCAATTCCTGTTACGTAAGCATTTAACGCATTCGTTTTTTCCGACATATTTACTTCATATACGTGTTTTGCCGGAATGTCAGCTTTATCTGCCATCGCTAAAATTTTCGTTTCTAACTCTTTATTTTTCAGCGTCGAGAAATCGTTATATAGCGGATCAATCACAACAGGTTGTATAAATGTTAAAAAGATTGTAAACGGAACAGAGAGCGCCCACCCTGCTAACCACCATCTCTTCGGGAATTTACGGATAAGCCATAACAGAACGGCAACTACAATTAACATCGTCGCATAGCTCTCCCAAAAACCGATAACATGATCTTTTATCCAGCTTTGTGTACTTTGCGTTGAAATGCCGTAATCAACGGACACTTTTCGGCTAATCCATTGCATTGGCAGGGCAAGAACTGTTGTAAGTAATGATAAATAAAAGAAATAAATCGCAACTTGCAGGACACTTATTTTCGTCGTTTCCTTCGACCATTTCTCAAACTTTTTTGAAATACCGAGCACAAGTACAAATAATAAAATAATCCATTCAAGAGGCGTCGCTAAAAAATACAGTAAATTTTTCACGCGCGAATAATCTTGGCTTAGCGTAAGCTCTCTTGCATTCATAAACGTTTCTGGATCTGCACTCGTTCCTTTGTACATGTCAGGAATTAGTTCATGATTCCATCCAAATAAATACCAATATATAAATAACGCAAACCCAACGTACAAAAAAAGCGACCACCCGATAACCTTCCTCACGCTATTCCCTCCTCTATGCTGCCTGTCTATTATTATTGTAAGTTCGTACATGCTAAATTAGAACAAGCTTATTACGCGAATTGCTCGAGATCCTTTTATTTACATAAAAAAACTCTTCTACAAATAGAAGAGTTTTACCTACCTTTAGACGCTTTCTTCGGTTCATACTCTGGGATAAGAAACGTACTTACAACCCAGCATATTAAACCAGCGCCTTTTATATAGCGTATATATTCATAGTCTTGAAAAAATAAAGTCGTTACAATAAGCGTAAAAAATCCAATTAAAACTAGTACATATCCTATTTGCTTCTTAGATAACATAACGTGCCTCCTTAAGGAAGTACATCCATTAATAAGCTAAAATCTTGTAAAGAAAAAGAACTATATTTCATAATACCTTGTACAGCTAAAAGTAAAATAAGGCCGGTCACACACATATAATTAACGCTTTCTTCACTCTTTTTTTCAGCAACTACACCGCCACTAATACATAAAATCCCTAGCAAATGAAGTGCTAAATACATAAAGAAATAAGCTTCCTCCCAGCGAAGAATAACGTTGACTGTCGTTATTAGCACTATACTAAGCACAATCAAATAAAAAAACTTATTTGATGATATTGTTTCATTCATATAATTTTATACATCCCTTTCACATTTTGAATTAATGATGTTTCAAGGCTATAAAGTAAATGATTGCTTTCATACTATAAAACAAAAGGAAAGCCACTATTACTTTCTCGAATACTTTATGAACCCACATATACTTCTCTTCATTCTTTCTGAAGATGCGCTTCATCATTTCTTCTACAATTAGACCAAATAGTAGTAAAACTCCTAACACAATGAGAAGAGAAATAATATTTTCTTTTACATGCGTACTAGAAAATAAGTAATACTCTGGAAACACAATCGTATCTACTACAGGTTGCAGCCAATGACAAACGCTTTTATCACACATATCTGTAAGAGACGTAGCATCTATAATGTCTTTCAATATTTTTTCAATCGTCTTCTTCATCTCATTTACTCCCCACTACGTCTGAAAAACTTTTTTCCTGCTCTACATATATAGCGGGCATTTCTTTACTCCAATACTTGCGGTTAACAAATAAAAAGATGAGTACTAAGTTTAATCCTGTTATAAAAATAATAAGTCCTGGAAAGAACGTCGTATAATTTGAGAAATCTGCAAAACTCATTATCTCTTCTTTATTTATTAGAAAAGAAAGACCAATTACAAATGCATTGTTTAACATGTGAATAGCAATTGGCATGAGTAAGCTATTCGTACGAATATATACGATTGATAGTACAATGCTAAATACAACTGCGCCTAGAAAATCAACGTGTAACAATGCAAATAATATCGCTACAACAATGATTGCTATACTCGTTCCCCATTTTGCTGCGAAGCGTTGCAGTAAAAATCCGCGAAAAACAAATTCCCCAATAATTGGTGCGATGAATACGACCATAATAACTTGATAAACATATCCTCCAGTGCTATCCATAATCGGTTCGCGTAATGCGTTCATAATAAATGTCGGTGTAATCCATGCAAAGCTATACATGTACAAAATAAGATATCCATAACTAAACACACATAACATAATCGTAATGTATAAAACTTGCACCAGGTTAAATGTTTCATTTCTATTAATAAATAATGAAAATGCAACACGGTGTTTTTTATACTCAAAAAAGATCCACATAATCGGCAGGATATAGAATATAAGAATATTTATAAAAGTAGAATTTTGCATATGAAATGTATTTTCTATCAATTCATTACTGGCTCTTGCAACTACAGTTAATAGTGCAAATACAATTAAAAAATATCTAGCTCGCATCGTTTGAAACGGATTCACACTCATCTCCTCCCCTATGTTACTTTTATCATATCATTTGATTCTTAATTTTTTGAGAAAGAAAACCTTAAAATTTCCTTAAAAATTCCATAAGTTACCGAAAGATGATATGATATTCGAGGAAATTAGGAGGGATTTTTATGTATGAAGCAAATATTTTGCTCGTTGATGATGAAACAGCAATTTTACAATTACTAACTACCATTCTTGAAAAAGAAGGTTTTTCTCATATTACAACTGCAACATCAGCTGAAATGGCTTTATCTCTTACTCAGCAAAACGATTACGATTTAATTATTTTAGATGTCATGCTTCCTGGACAATCTGGTTTTGATATTTGTCCAATCATTCGCAAAAAAACAGATTGCCCTATCTTCTTCCTCACAGCTAAAACATCTGATTTAGATAAAATATCTGGATTTTCACACGGTGCAGATGATTATATTACGAAGCCATTTAATCCACTTGAAGTAGTAGCTCGTATGAAAGCACAACTCCGAAGACATATGAAGCAAGTTATGCCACACGAACAAAAAGCACAATCCAGTTCATTTGGCAGATTTGAAATTGATCGATATTCCGCAGAGCTTACAGTAAATGGACATGTTGTCGAATGTTCCGCCCAGCTATTTCAGCTATTACTCTTCTTTTGCGAGAATCCGAACTACGTATTTTCGAAAGAAGAAATATACGAGAAAGTTTGGGGAGCACCTGCCTATAATGGCGATGATAATACCGTTATGGTCCACATTCGAAAACTACGTGAAAAAATTGAACAAGACCCAAGTAAACCAGAATATATAAAAACCGTTCGCGGGCTTGGCTATAAGTTCATTACAAAGTAGGGTGACGATATGAACTTTAATAAACGACTTATTATCCAGTTTATCATGCAACACGTATTTGTTTTAGTTACATTACTGATTGCTGTAGTAGCTGCATTCACGTATTTAATTTTTCTTGTTACGAGTACTTCATACGAACCTAACATTCCAGATGCTGAAAATTTTATGATTGCAAGATACATTTCTTCAGAAGATGGCGATATTTCGTTAAAAGCTGAAGTAAAAGACTTAATTAAAGAGAAAAATGATTGGATTCAAGTTGTAGAGGAAAACGGAAAAGTTCTCTATCACTTTAATACACCTAGTGACGTACCGACATCTTATACGAAAACATCTTTATTCTCGTATATACAGAATCACATAGAAAGTCCTTATACATTTTCATATTGGGAAATTGAATTAGAAGAAAAAAACGTACTTGTTATTTACGGTGGTATGTTAAAAAGCAATGCATTACTAAAAACAATCCAGAAAGCGCACCCTTCTGTATCTACAGATTCGTTCACATTAACAGAAGAAGAAAAACAGTTACTTTCTAAAGAAAAAGCAACACTTCAAATCTTTAATAGCGTTGGCGAAGAAGTATTCTCCTATCCAAACGGAAAGAAAAAAACATTTTCTGTTATACAAGCCGCTCTTAGCGAAAAAGAGCCGTGGAATCATAAGGAAAACACGTCTAGCTTTTATGACACAAATAGCAATCATCTTCTCGTTGTAACTGCCAAAAATGAGTACTACTACCCAGATGATGAAATAGACGATGTATTTGCTAAAAAGTTTCTAATCGGATGCGGATTAATCCTTCTTATCGTATTTGTTTATTTAGTCATTCTTTCTATTTGGTACGGTAATAAATTTGGAAAACCGTTATTACATGCGATGCGCTGGCTTAAAAACATAGCTGGTGGAAAGTACGAAGAGCCTGTTAGTAAAAAAGGAAAACCTATCAGGTTCAGGAAATCTGGTAAAGAAAAATGGTCATTCCGCTTATTTAGTGATGTTACAAATTCACTAGAGCACCTTTCTATTACACTCAAAAAAAATGATGCGATGAGGCAAGTACTGCAGCAAACACGTGAAGAATGGATTACTGGTCTAACGCACGATTTAAAAACACCACTAAGTTCTATATACGGCTACGCATTATTACTAGAATCAAAACAGTATAACTGGACTGATCGTGACATTCAGCAATTCGGTAGCGTTATGAAAGAGAAATCTCAATATATGACCACACTAATTGATGACTTAAGCTTAACGTATCAATTAAAAAATAATAGTCTTCCTGCACAGCATGTAAACATTGAAATGAATCAATTCGTCCAAAAAGTATTATTACAATTCATTAATAATCCGACACTTCAAAATCAAAATATTGAGTTCGTACCAAGCTCAAATAAAATTCAATATTTCATTGAAGAAAAATGGTTCCAACGTATTATCGAAAACTTACTCGTAAACGCGGTAAAACATAATAATGAAACGACTAATGTCATCGTAAAACTTTCGCAAAACGCTACTTCATTCACACTATCTATTTCAGATAATGGAAAAGGAATGGATGATAAAACGAAAGAGCTTCTATTTGAGCGATATTACAGAGGAACGAATACAGAAGAAAGCAACATCGGAACGGGACTTGGCCTCGCCATTACAAAGCAGCTCGTTCATGCTCATAACGGAACGATTTCTATCGATAGCGAACTTGGAAAAGGAACGACAATTATACTTGTGTTTCCGTTTCGTTCGTAGAAAAGGCGCTATGTGGCGTCTTTTCTTATAGAGGCGTTCGGCGGTATATGAAATTATACGGATCGTTTTTTAAAGTGTTTTAGCGGTATATGAAATTATATCGGCGATTTTTTGAATATATCGGCGCAACTCAAATTATATCAGCGATTTTCTAGATATATCGACTTACCGACAAAAACCGACAACGCTAACCTACTTCCTCTACTATACAAAGTAAAAATAAAACTATTAACAAATACATTTCTAAACTGTTATACTATAAATAGAAGTATAAACTAACTAAGTTTTGCATAAAATGAAGTAGACGAGGTGCTTCCAACACCCCGTCACTGCAACTAATTACCGCAAGGTGGAAGGTTGCAACTAAAGCTTATTTGCGCTTAGAAGACTTCCCACGCTTCGCAGGCAGACGGGTGGTCTTCTTTTTGCGCTTTTTTGCCGTTAATTTCTTAAATCCCATAACTATACCTTCTCTAGCTATAGTTTTTGTGATTTCCAACAAAATTTGCAAAAGAAATTCCATACGATTACACCTCCTTTCTTCACCAAATGAAGAAAGGGCATAACCTTCCACCCGCAATATTTAATTGCTATTTTATTTTACCATTTTCGAATGTATTACAAGATAAAGCAATACAAATTTAACAATCCACTCATAAAAATAACCTTCCATAACTCACTATGAAAGGTCACTCCATACTTCAGCTATTTTCCTACCAATACAAACACATTCTCATCAGGTGCTTCCATTACCGCAACGTGTCCTGATTCTGTTGGAAATGGTTCACGAATCCATTTAACATCTTTAGTATCTTTTAAACTTTCATACGTTTGTTGCACATCTTCTACTAATACTTCGACTTCCATAAAATGAATATCCGGATGATTGCTTATTACTAACTTCGAACTTTTCTCATCTGGAAACTTCAATCCGATTAACGTCCAAATAACCCCTTCTTCTAGTTCTCTCTCTATAATCCAGTTTTGCTCCATTCCCATTTCTTTATAGAAAAAAACGGATTTTTCTATATCCTTCGTATGTATAGATACACATTCTAGTTTTTTGAACATCGTCCTATTTCCCCCTTTATAAAAAAGCGAACCATTTCTCAATGACTCGCTCTCAATCTATTATTTTTTCTTCACCGGTATCCAAAGTTCTACTTGAGCGAACTCACTTTTATCTTCGTGGCAACGCTCATCGTATAATTCAAACTCTGTAACGCCGCAATGTTCGTATCCTGAATGCGGGAACCACTCTGAGAATACTGCATTCCATGTTTGGTGAATAGACGATACCATTTCTTCATGAGGAACTTTCGGCGTTGTAAATACTGCATATGTTGCTACTGGGAACTTACGCTTTGCAATTTCATTTGGTACATTTTCAAAGTCTGTAACTTCCATTCCGATAATATAAGTGAAGTCCCCTGTTTCTAAATTAAAATCAGTACATAATCCAAGCTCTACCCATTGGCTCGTATCTTTACGATTCGGAATCGTTGTTCCAAGATCTTTTTGTAAATATTCTTGCCAAAATGCTGGAATGTCTTGATGGTTCTTCCCTTCTTTACTTGTCGTCTTCAGTTCATAACCCGCCACTAAAAATTCTTGTTTATTTACAATACGATATTCCATTTGTATGCCCCCTAAATACGGATTTAATTTTCTTTGCTTTACATTCACGCTGTAATACATCGGCGTTTCTATTTCTTGCTTTCGATATTCACTCGGTGTCATTTGAAATAATTTTTTAAAGGCTCTCGTGAACGTTTCGTGAGATTGAAAGCCATGCTCAAATGCAATATCAATAATTTTTTCATCCGTATGAGAAAGTTGATAAGCTGCCCGGGCTAACCTCCTCTTTCGAACATACTCCATTACCGTATCACCTACTAACGCCTGGAATACACGATGAAAATGCGACTCAGAAAAACCTGCAATGCGAGCTAACTTACGCAGCGTCTGTTTTTCCATTACATCTTCCTCAATATAATCAATGGACCTTTGAATTTGTGTTTCATAGCTTTCCATCTCTGTTCACCCGCCTTATATGTATTATGATAAAAGAGAATCTTATCCAATTCTTGACGTTTTTTACTATAATTCCATAAAAAATTGTAACTTTTTTATATGTTTTTCGTTGTTATGTGTGAAGGGAGGGAAATGTAGTGAAACGTAAACAATCATTAGAAGAAATTTATTCAGAACATATGCAAGATTTATTTCGCTATCTTCTCTCCCTAACCGGAGATTCCCATTTTGCTGAAGATCTCATGCAAGAAACCTTTTACCGCATGCTCGTCCATATTGACTATTACAAAGGCGAAGAAATTAGACCGTGGTTATTTACAATTGCCTACAACGCCTTTATCGATTGGTATCGAAAAGAGAAAAAATATAAAACAACTACAGTGGAAGAATTCCATTTACCAAACGTACCAAGTACAGAACATGAATATTTCGTAAAACATGAGATTGCTAGTTGGTTAGAAGGTTTATCTTCTCTTCCGCTTGAAAGACGAAATGTTCTGTTACTACGAGATTACTACGGATTCTCATATAAAGAAATAGCAGAGATGACCGGTCTCTCACTAGCGAAAGTGAAAATTGAATTACACCGTGGTCGAAAAGAAATGAAAAGCATAAAGGAGTGATACGGATGGGTTGTACAGAATTTAAAAAACTATGGGAGAAGTACGAAAACGGAACGCTCACGCATGATGAACAGAAACTGTTAGAAAATCATATTGAGACATGTGAAGAATGCGAGGCTTACTTAGATCAATTGCTTTCAAAAAGTGAAACAATAAAGAAAAAACTACCACCACAAAACCTGAAAGTTCCGTTTTGGAAAATAAAATGGAAACAACGTTGGCAAACCGTTAGTTTTGTCCTTGCGGTTTGTATAGCGATCTATTTTGTCGAGCATTTTTCATCTTCTCTTTACTTCAATAATATGAAAAAGTTAGCTGAAGTAAATGAGATTCCAGCACTCGCACTAGAAGCAACAATTCCAAATAGTCGTTCCACTGGAGGCAGTACAAAAATCAAACCCTTTTTCCGTACAGAAAATGAAATGAATTTAGTTAAAACTGTCGGCAAAAAAGAAGTTCAATTCGGTACAGTAACAACGAAAAGCTTCTTATCGTCTGTAACTGCTACAAATAAATCTTGGGCAAACAAATTGAATTACTCTAAACTTTCCTTTGTTCATCCGAAAATAAAGCAAGGTGATCATTTGAAAGAAATCTCTAAAAAAGTTTGGAGTACACTCGGAAAGATACATGAGGGCACCGTTGCAGAAGTAGCGATATCTTTTGACAAACCTTACACTTTACAAGAATTAGAATCCATTCTATATAGCACATTTGAAGCACAAGAAATGCCACCAACTCCTGTATGGTACGCTTTAGACACAGGACAAGAGAGAATAGATGAGGAAGATTTCATCCTACATGGCGGAGAGGTTATCGGATTTCCAGAACATATAAACCTCCCTGATAGTGAAGCAGAACGACCGAAGACAAAAGAAGATGAGGTAATCGAAATGATGCGCATTCTTTCTGAGCATAAAAAAACTGTAAGTAAAACTACTTGGACTCCTGAAAAAGAGCTGAACTTAGATAAACGTTATGAGTATGTAAAAGATAACGGCGTAAAAGTATATGGCATTGTCATTACTGGCCCGTCGAAAGAGTTATTAAAATTACAAAACTCGCCGCACGTTCGTTATGCAACTCTTG
Organism: Bacillus sp. FDAARGOS_527; assembly: GCF_003812125.1. NCBI lineage: Bacteria > Bacillati > Bacillota > Bacilli > Caryophanales > Bacillaceae > Bacillus > Bacillus sp. FDAARGOS_527. The sequence continues at coordinate 418,642 of NZ_CP033795.1, read as the reverse complement.
GAGATATTGAGGTTTGGAATTGGTTTGATCAGTGATGTGGGAAAAGGAGAGCATCTAGGAGTGATGCTCTCCTTTTTAATCTGAAATCACTTTCACATACATCCCTTTCACCGCTTTTTCATAAGCGCTATCACTCATCTGTCTTATGTTTTCTGACACAACAGACGATGGAACGACTTCCCCTTCACAAAGTAACGGTGGATCAATAAGACGTACTTTATTTTTCTGATACAAATCGTAATCGTTTCTATCTTCTTTTACTATTACATTCGGGTGGACTTTGCTTAATAAAGCATGTACTTCTGAATCACTACATTGCTGCAATTTCGAAATTAGCTCATCATCTTCAAGAAGAAAATCATCTGCATGAATAACCTTTTTGTGTAGAGCTAACTTTAGCGTTTTTGCTAACATATCATTTCCATAAATATTCATTGGTTGCATAAAGAAATCGATGACTTCTTTGTAATACGTTTCTGTAAACCACTCTGCTATTTCGATATTTTGAAGGACCATTTTTCTGTTTACTTCAATTACATCTTCTAAAAAACTGTGAGCTTCTTCTAAAGAAATATACCCATATGTATACATATCTCGTAACGTATAATCCACTCGGTCTGCACATAATTCTGGCGCTGACCTTTCCAGTAACGTCCACTTCGAATCATCTAACAAAATCTCTTCATAGTTATAGCCATACTTCGCAAGAATTGCTGGAATTTCTGAATTTTTCACAACAGCACTAAATATTTCTTCATGATAACTTTCATTTTTGTTATCAAAAACATAATCAATCACATGAGAAAAAGCAGTATGCGATACGTCGTGCAGTAAACCAGCAATTTGTTCCTCTACTGAGCCACCGAGTTTCTTAATTAACAACATAACGCCAACTGAATGATCAAAGCGCGTTACATTCCATTCCTTGTTCACTAAATAACTTGCGCCAGTTTGATGAATACCTTTAAGTCTTTGCACAGACTTACTTAAAATTAATTCTTCTAACACTTGATCCACTTCAAGTTCTCCGTATAGTACATCTGATATGATCAATTGTAATCCCCCTTTATTTCAACCTCGTCTTATAATCGTACCTCTTTTATGAAATTGACACCAAAATAAATAATAAATCTTAATATATTGATATTAAATTACTAATGTTGTATATTATACATGTCTGTTATTTGTTTTAATTCATTTATTTTTATTGAGTGCTCCTTATATGGAGCCTTTTTTTATTGAAAAAATAAAGAACCTCATTCAAATCAAGCACGAGAAAGGATTCGTTTACATCGTGAACAGGACGTTAAAAATAGGAACATACATATTCTAGTTCAAAAAGGATAATATTGTTAGTTTCATTCTTTTTTGATTTAATACATATATAGCTATTAAGGGAAAGAGGGGAAACATGAAAAAGATTTTCTTTACCATTCTATTAATCATTATTGTATTAATTAGTTTAGGATATTGGAAATTCTTCACTTTATCTGGGCTTTCAGGCGGTGAAAAGATTCAATCCATACACTCCCCAAATAAAACGTATCGTTACATATATACAGGCATAATGGCGGAGCAACAACTAGCTATGCTATAAGAGGAGAGCTTGTAACAAATAATAAAAAGTTTATGAACAAGAAAAATATATACTGGAATTATCGTGAAGAAACTGCAACCGTCAAATGGTTAGACGATCATACATTGATGATTAATAAACATAAATTAAATGTAGAAACGGACACATATGATTTTAGAAAAAACTAAAGAAAAAAGGACCAACTGTTATTAGCTGGCCCTCTATCCTACTATTCAAACGTAACTTCCACCTGTACAATCTCCGACCTACTTCCAAGTCTAAGCGGTGGTCCCCAAAATCCGAAGCCTGAAGAAACAATTGCGTGAAATGCACCTTTTTGTGCGTAGCCCCAGTCTAGTTCGTACATTCTTCTCGTTACAATATGGTTTGGTGCCATTTGTCCGCGGTGCGTGTGACCGGATAATAGTAAATCTACGCCAGCATCCGCTGCTTGTTTTAACTCGAATGGTTGATGATCCATTGCGATAACTGGCATCGTTTTATCTACTGTACTCATTAGATTTTCAAAACTTTGGCGATCTCGCTCAGTTTTATCTCTTCTTCCAACGAGATAAAACTGATCTTCAATTGTAATTACTTCATCTAATAAAATGCGAATATCGATCTTATCCATCTCTTGCAGGAATTCTGGAACTGCTCGTCCGTAATATTCGTGATTTCCTAACACACCATATACGCCTAGTGGCGCTGTCATTTGTTTCATAATATGTCCCATATTTTTTTGAATGAACACACCTGGATGATCATCGATAATATCACCTGGCAGTAAAATAATATCAGGCTCCATTTCATTTACATGACGAACAAGCCTTTTCAAATGCGAAACGCCAGATAATTTACCGAAATGCATATCAGAAGCCATCGCAATCCGTAAGCTTTTACGTCCCTCTACTTTTTTCGGAATGTGCACCTCATACTTTCTTACTACCGGGCTATATGCATTAAATACTCCGTACGCAAAGATAAAAATAAATGCAGCTAACACAGCTGCCCCTGTCCAAATAATTGCCGCTTCTTTCTCTACTACAAACTGTAAAAGAAAGACTGTAATATTAGCTAACGGCAATAACATAAGCGCGTATTGTATAACCGCAAACCAAATCGAACCTATCGTTCGTAGGAAAGGCAAAAACTTAAACACTTGCACGAGAATGTACGCATAGGAAATGAAGCCAACAACGAAAGCGTAATATCCCCAAGACTCCCAGCCAAATACCGCATGAAGCCAAACCCATCCGTTCCAGCCGATGTAGAGCATAAGTAGTGTGTATATAATTAATATCGTAAATATATTGAGATAACGAAGATTCTTCACAACTAGCCTCCTTATTCATTTCTTCTATTATATCTTGTTATGCACTTATAGCGTAAATATTAAGCACAGCAATCTTCACAATAAAGACCTCTAATTGCTAGATGCAAACCTAACAATTAGAGGTGCAATTCAAAACAAAATTACTTTTACAGATTTTCGTTATAGAAGCTTGTTAATTTTTCAACTGCAATTTTTACTGGTTCTGGTTGGTCATATAAATCGTAGTGACTCGCACCTTCCACAACAAGTAAGTCTTTTTTCTCTGATGCTGCTTTCTCATAAAGCTCATGACCATCTTTATAAGAACCGAATGCACCTTGTTTACTGCCGACAATAATTTGCAGTGGCTGCGTTAATAACGCATCTGCTAAATGGAACGCATCAAAACCAATTACCGATCCCATACTCGTAAAGTTTAACTTATTTGGCGAGTTCACACTTTGACCTCGCGGCGTTGTGTAATACTCAACTGCTTCTACAATATCTATATCTGTCATACCTGCTGCCGCTAACTCTTCCTGATTTTTAGGAATCCAATTTGTAATCATTACCTCTGCTCCGCGTGCTTCAGCAGTACGTTGTTTACTAATTGCCTCTAACACACCAATCGGGTTAGACTCACGATTTAAACGACCGATATTTGCACCAACAACTGTACCAACCGCTTTAATACGGCGCTCTGTCATCGCAGCATTTACCGCATAACCACCGCCTGCACAAACACCTAACACACCGATACGTTCTTCATCTATATAAGGTAGAGTCGTTACATAATCTACTGCTGAGCGAATATCCTCAACTCGCGCAGCTGGCTCTTCCATATATCTCGGTGCACCTTCACTTTCCCCTTGATACGATGCATCAAACGCAAGTGTTACATACCCTTGTTCTGCTAACCTTTCCGCATACAATCCTGCTGTTTGATCTTTACAGCTACTACCTGGATGCACACAAACAATCGCTGGATTTTGTTTCTTTTCCTCAGCACCTTCAGGAATGTTCAAAATACCTGCAACTTGTAAACCTCTTGCATAAAATCGTACATTTTCCTTCGTAACTGCCATATATAAAACCACCCTTATCTCATATTTAATATTACACTTGTGAGAGTTATTACTCACGTGTATATTTATAATAAAATGAGTAGAATCTTGTTTCAATGACCACATTTACACATTTGGGTGATAATACACACATAACGAAATATGTGTATCAACAACGGAGGAACACCATATGGAGAAAATCGATCGAAGAATTATAAAATCACAAAACGCCATTCAATCGGCATTTATAGAAATGTTAATTACAGATGGTTTCGACGAAATTACAGTAAAAAACATTACCGAAAAAGCAAACATCGGGCGAAAAACTTTTTACTTACACTATCTAGATAAGTACAATTTATTAGATAAAATTGTGGACGATCATTTAGACCAATTAAAAGAAATATGCTATGAGAAACAAAACAAAGGGTTTATAGAAGGAACGATCATATGGTTTGAATACTTCAAAGAACACAAACCATTTTTCGCGGCGTTATTTAAAAGTAACAGCACATTATCGTTTCAAAAAAAGTTATTAACTTTCATCATGGATGAAATAGAGAAAAAGTTAAACACAAACACATCAATAAATAACAACATCGATAAACACATCATTTTAAAATTTTTAGGAACGGCTGTAATGGGCATTTTGGAATCTTACGTGTTAGACGAAATTGATAGTGATGTTGCGTTTGTTGCGACGCAAGTTGGGGAGTTGATGAGGAGGAATATATAACGGTTATGAAAAAGCGCACCCAGATTGTTGAGTGCGCTTTGTTATCATCTCATATATTGATTGTATCAACATAATACAGCCTATCATCCATCTGAAAATACATAACAGATCCGCGGCTATAATAAGCAACAAATTGAATCGGTTCTCCTAGTTCATTACGAAGATTCACATCATGCACATGATTATTATTTAAATCATAAACAACCAACTTTTTATCTTGCGTAATAAATACTACTTTGTCCTGAGCAACCGCAAAACTTTCCGACCGTATTTCCTTAATTACATTTATTTCATTCCAAGACATATGAAATTTTTTATCTTTCATTTGAACTAAAGGAAATTCTGAATAATAGAGCCAAACGTCTCCATCTAGCACATTTATTGCATAACAATCAGCTATATAAGATATTTATAAAAAAGAAAAGCCGATATCAGCTCTTCTTTCTACAAATTATTTTTCATTTAATTTTCACCATTCATTTCCTCTGCTGTCCCAGGTTAAAATTCTTTTAGTGTTTTTTCAATATCTCTAGTTTTTTCTTCATATAAATATCCCTTTTTACTAAAAAAGATGCTTTACACTCCCCTATAGGAATATATTGCTCCAATGCTATTTGTCATCATAGAGTGTAAATGAATTAGCGGGGAATTGTTGTGTAAAATTAGAAGTATTGAGTTGTTCTATTGGTTCTTGAGATGTTTGTTTCATGTGTCGTTTTTCAAATGCTAATGTCTTCGTGCGTTCTACACCGTTGACAAGATCTTTCACTTTCGTAAAGAGGGATGTAAAAATGTCGTTAAATCAACACTTTTACATCCCTTATTTTCATAACTCTTTTAGACTTGTAAAATGTTTCGTATTTCTTCTATGCGTAAATTTGTAAACTTTGCAATATCTTCTATCAACATTCCATTTTTACTCATACCACGAATGAGTTGTATTTTCCCCTCTTCAATCCCTTCCTTACGGGCATGTGCATACTTTGCTGCCTCATCCATCAGAGCTTTTTCCCTTGCTTCATACGCTTGTCGAAAAGAAGAATCTTGACTCATACGTTCCCATTTATTCATTGCTTTTTGTAAAATCGGATCTTGGTTCATTGCAATATCCTCCAATGTTTGGGTTAATTGTTCATCTTCATTCGCTGGGAGTAATAATAACCAACGAACAAATGAATCTTCCCAGGGATTTACTTGTTCATTCCGCCACTGTTGCATAAGTTTGGGAAACTCTACAATATGAACTTCAATATCATCACTCAATACTTTCTGTTGCTGTTGATTCCATAGGATTCCTATTGTATGGAATGCTTCATATTCAGGAAACATAACGAAATTCAACAAATTAATCGTGATGGTTTTCCGAAGAGAACTATACGGCATTCCCTTTTGAAGTTGGGATGTGTATAACCTTCCCCAGTAATACAAACTGCGCTTAATCATGTTGTGAGCATTATTCAACTGAATTTCAATATTTACTTTCGTACCTGTATCTAATGTAACTAAAATATCTAATATCGATAATTTATCTTCTTCATGTTCTCGATGCAAATGTGGATCTTCTAATTGTAACGCAACAATTGGCGATTTTAAAGAATCTCGTAACATTGCGTTTAAAAAAGCAATTAGAATGTCTTCATTTCCACTTGTACCAAATAATTGTTTAAAAGCGAAATCAATTCGTAAATTTACTAATTGTTGATTGGACATGGGTTTTCCTCTCCCCATCTCATAAGATGCTTTTCTTTTATTGTACATAAAACAGTGATACACATGCAAACGGGTTCTTATGTAAATATATAAGAGCCTGTTTATAGCAACATACAATAAAAAATCAGATTATAGAAGTAATAAGTTATTCAAAATTAAAAAGTGTATCCCAAAATCAAACTATTTGTTTAGATTTTGAAATACACCGAATCGACTTTACTTTTCTTTTTCAAAAATACCAGCTAAAAACAAACTAATTCCTAAAAAAACGAATATCACTATATTAATTTTGTAACCCAAGAGCGACATATATGAAGTAAAACTTATTAGAATGTTGCCTCTATAGATTTTGTTTCTTTTCCATTCTCTACAACTTTCACTCTCGTACGGTTTCCAAATCCATCATATGTGTATAATTTAGTTGTTCCGTTTGGTAGTGCTTCATTTAATAGTTGGTTAATCGGGTCATATACAAAGTTTGTTTCTGTTACTTTTCCGCCCGTACCTTCATGTTTAATCTTCGTGCAATTACCTGCTTGATCATATTCATATCGTTCAGAAAGTAGAATACTATTTGATGTACCTACTACTACATCTTTAATTTTGTTCGCATGGTCATAGTTAAAAGTAGAACCTGAACCATTTCCAGCTGTGTACGTACGAACATTTCCTTGATCGTCATAATCAAAGCGATACGTTTGCGAGCCATCTGTCTAGATAAAGAAAGAAGGTGTCTCCAAAAGAGCATTTTTAATGACCTTTTGAATCACCTTCTTCAGCAATTTTTTCTCCTTAACCACTTGAATTACCTTTTCTATACTTTCTGCTACAAGCACGGGAGTCCACATTCCCTCTCCATGTTCAGCAGTGTACACTGCACACCCTATATCTTTAGTATCTACAAAAATAGGATCTCCTATATATGAATCTAAGCCAATTACAATCCAACTTTCTTGCCAAGATCCTTCTTCATTACTCATTAAACTTTCCCCATTATCGGTAATACTGTATCCAACCTGTCCTTCTTCTATTTCTTCACTATTAAATAACTCTATTGTAATTTCTTCTCCGGCATAAAACTCAACATATTCACTTCCGTCTGGATTATAAATAACTGCATTCTTATCTTCATAATTAAATATAAATAGCCATCTCTCTCCGATTCGCTGCATACATATCACAGATTCAACATCTATATCCACATTTAAATTAATATTACTTATACTCCCATTATTTTTATCCAAATAAATAATACAAGGGCGATCCTGATGATCTTGTACTAATAAAATTATATTTTGTTTATAGTCCACGTTCATTTTTTCTAAATTGATAAGCTTCAACAATAGACTTAAAACTGATGAACTCTTTGCATACGATATCTTTCATATAGATAAAAAACCCTCTCATTGATTCTAAACATAAAAAATAAGCGTCAAACTCCATTAATTCTAATAAGTTTGACGCTTATCCTCCATTATAATTTTATATACTTCACCTTACTTACTCCAAGAAAATGTTAAATCCCATTGTTGCTTTCTATAATTTATTGGACTCATCTTTTCAAATGTTTGATCTTGAATATAAAAAACTATCTTTTGTATATTTACTTTTGGATTGAATAAAAAATCTCTCAAATCGATATACTCTTCATTTATAAATGCAGCCCCTTCTATAACAGAAAAAGTCTGCGCTATTTGGTCTACATCTATATTTAAAATACATTTGTATAAACTATCATCGTCCTCTAATAATAAGTCTGCTTTTATAAAGACATCCGTATTATCTAATTCAAATATACTCTTAACAGTTGATGGTCTAATCCAAGATTCATCTTGATACTCAAAGCTTTCATTTTCTAAGTCCCATTCCCAAATGGATGAAAAAGAAAAATCTTCAAGACTTAGCTCCTCTATCGGTTTTCCATTAATTGAACCCACCGGCGATCCTGCCTCTTTCACTATTTTAGGAATAAGATTGCTAAAGTACATATTTCTCTCACTCGTTACTGATTCCTTAATAAGGGGATATAAATATAAAGTAGCCATCGTTCTTAAACCATTACTCGCTCTTAATTCTAATTCCATTGCTATAGAAAAAGTCCTTATTGATAAATAACTAATTCGAATGTTTCCATTAAGGACCGTAAAAGTTTCTCCCTCTATATTAAATTCCGATTCTTGAAAATTAAACTCTCTATAGTAATAACTTTGTTCCTTATGAATAAAATCAGGGTACTTATTTAAATATATATCTAAATAATCATCTTCTACTAAAGTCTTATATGTTGGACATACAATTTTAAACTGTAACTTTCGAGATTTAGAATCCACAACAATACAGTTATCCTGTATGACACAATACACCCAAGGTATATAAAATTGATTCCCCTCTATTACGAGCTTTGAAGGCTCTCGTTTTAACATTGATACCACCTCTTTTATACATCCTAACGTAACTCAAACCATTGATAAAAGTTCTATTATCCCTTATTCTTTTTCTACATTTATAAATGGTGCGCTCTCTCTTCTCATTCAAATAAACCGTTCAGACCGCGGAACAAACTTAAGTGCTCTGCATGGAAGTTTGTATGATTAAACATTCTTTACATAGATAGAAATATAAAAAACTCTCTCCTATTTGAAACGTTATTCCTCCTGTAAGTCCCCCTTCATTCCCATAATCTTCTCCGGTCAACATAGCCACATAGTTCATACTTTTCGAGCAACAAGGACACGTTGCCTCTATAGAATCTTCTATGTATAGGGGCGCTCCAACTATTCTACAAATATAATCTCTTCCCATAGCATCTAAAGCTTGGTCATTTTCATCTTCATCACAAGGGACATCATAATTCTCCATCGTTACTAATTTCATATCATATTTTGGCAAAGGAACTGGTATCTTATCAATTAATTCATACTTCCAATCAAACATCTCACTTTGAGTAATGGTATGTATAGAACTTTCCATTATATTTATTTTGAAATTTTGTATATCTTCATATAAGGAACAATTTAAGCAAGTGATTAATGGCAACTCTCTTAATTCTTCTGTCTTAAGTTCCTCTAATCTAGAATCATTCAAATCAAAGGTAAATATTTGATGCACTTGTTCATTACATTGCGGACATATAGGAACTTTCCAAGTTTCTCCACCAAAATAATGGCTATATCCCTCTTCCCCGTGAATAACTCTAAACCCTAATTTATTCATATATTTGCCTCCACTTTATAATACGGATAACAGTTGTTATCCTTCAGTTATACTCAATTACAAAATTTTTATTAGCGGATATCTCTTCTACAAACTTTTGTTTCTTTTCTAACTTGTATTCCATGCAGAAATCTATTAAATGAGAAGTAGACCAAGTCACATTTCGAACTGGATTTCTCCTAGTGTTTTCATTGATTTCTCCCATTATTTCCATATCAAAAATAACCTTAAGAGTATAATCGTCAAATACCATTCCATTAAGCATCAATGCTGTTAAAATGTTAGCATTATCAATATCCTCTTTAGTAGGCACTGTTTTCAAATGCAAATCGAATATAACACATAAAGGAAACACGTCTTCCATCAATTCAACAATTTGTCCGAAAAAATATGTTTCATTTGGTAAAGAGATAGAAAATACATCCCCAACTTTCCATTTTTGCTTTTTAGGTCGTTTCCAAGATTCAATGAACTGTTCATACTCTCTTTTATTCTCAAATGTAAATTCTTCGTCTATAAGCTTATTCACCAAAATCGCAACTTGTAACATTTTCTTTCCATTTGTTGAATATATCTCTACACAATCGCTCTCTGAATCAAAACGGACTTTACCTTTTATTCCCGCTTCTTTAACTTGATTTCGTATAAAAACCATTGCATCATAATTTGTCTCTAAATCTAAAAGCCCGGCTAAATCCTCAAAAATGATATATTCTTTTGAACTAAAATCCGGTATAAACATACGAATTCTCCCGATTTGTAACGTATAATTTAATTCATTGAATAGTACTGATTCCATTTATTCTCTCCTATAACACTCTAACTGTTTTTCATTGAAACTATTTTCTTCTAATAATAAAATCCTCTCATTGATTCTACACATAAAGGTTGTAAAAAATGCACCCAAAAATTCAGGTGCATTTTCATTCTCAATGTAGAAACTTCATGTTTTGCGGCTTCATTCTAATCCATAATACGTTCTTCCGCATAACAAACAAATACTTGCTTTTCCGAACGTAAAGATACTACATAATACTCATCTTCAAAATGCCCTACTATATACCCCATTTCCCCCGCCAGTTCAATTGTTTCTTTATTGAAATATACTCTTGTCCGATCAAAATTTATATGTTTTATGATACTCTCTAACTCATTATCGTTTACTTCTTTTTCAGAGAAAAGGAACATGAGGCTCCCTTCCATACATACAGGAGAAATCACATCGAAAATATCAGTTGCAGGATCATACTGGTTTATTAAAATTGTGCTCTTCACAATCGACTTTTTCCAGTTTAACTCTTTTAATTCTTTTTCCCAAATGTAATTTTGCACCTTTGTTAATTCCTCTTGAATCCCTTCACAATTCACTAAAATATATAAATGAAATTTCGACATCATTGTTTTCATAAATTGTTCCATGCTTGTATCAACATCAACTATATATCTATTAATTTTTGATAACAAATTCAGGATTTTATCATTTTCAAAATTATCATGTTCATCCAACACTAGAAAATATTCGTTTTTTTCCGTTGCAGGCTTGTGTATTTCGATGTATGTGTCCATGGTTTCTCCTTCTAGCTCGTTCGTATAGCTGATTACTGTTATCCCACTTATTTTCAAGCTCCTTTTAAGGAAAAAGCGATATATTCACGTTGTACAATGTATTCCCCCAAAAATACCCCATTTAAAAATTAGATGCATACTGTTTTATAAAGATCTTATTTCAATTATATATAATTGAATATTATCGTAAACTGTGATGTACATTCAGCCGTATAGAGCACTTCTAAAGAATATCCTAATTTATAACATATAAAAAAGGAAGAGCTTAAAAGTTTGCAGTGCTCCCTGTCTACTTGACAGGGGACACTGCATTTCAGCTCTTCTTTCTTTTTAAATTCTTATATTATCATCAATAATTATTTTCTCCTTAACCTCTCAAGTACTTACACACTAAGTTATAATCCAAAATAACTATATACATCATAAAAGATCGAATATAATATAGCTACTCCTACACCGATTGAAAATATCTTAAACAAATAAAAACTGAAAGACAGTACGATTGGGAATGGTGTTAATAAAGAAAATAACAGTGAGTTAACACGCTGCTTTTTAAAAGTTTCTTTATCTATTATAATTCCAAAAATTATAATTCCACAGGCTATAAAAAAACATAGTACCATAAAAAAAATGTCTTCCATATATCTCTCCTACTTTATTATTTTTTAAAGGACCTTATCCATTAAGTGAAAAATATATTTTCACTTAATGGATATTATTCATAAACATTCATCTTACTCATAATAATAAAATAACTTCTAACTAATATACTAACCTCAATTTTCTATTAAAAACTATCTTCGCCTTTTTTTAGCAGCCTTTTTATTACTTTTTGTATTTTTCTTCTTACTACTTACATTTTTAGTAGAACGATTATCACGATATGCAGTAGCAAAGGTTAATCCTAAATAACCTTTACTTCCAGTCATAGAATATGCTACATCTCGAGCCATACCTTTTCCACTATAACCACTTTGCCCTTTTCTTTGTACACCACTTCCAGCATTCGCTACAGCATACCCAGGTACTGCTGTATGAGTACTAACAAATAAACGAGCTCCTTTGCCTAAATGCCTAGCAACATGACCTCCTGATCCTCCTATAATACCACCGGCTACCCCCCAAAGGAAATCCTTACCCAGTCTTTTATAATTCATTCCTTTTAAAGTTTTATGTTTTGCATAATGCCCTATTACATAACTGCCCACATTAGCAATTCCACCAACAGCTCCAGAAGCGATCCACCATGCAAGATGCCCATCCGGATCCACCTTCATCACCGGATTATTATCACCATACGTATACCCATTCATCGTAACCGGATCATCTTCATCACCCGGATCAGGATCCACAGACAAGAACACACCATGATTTGGGTTATAGTAACGCGCAATCAGATAATACATACCAATCTCTTTATCATACATGTATCCCGCATATCCAAATGGATTGTCTGCTGCGATACCTTTTGCGTCACTCTTTAATACGTTACCCCATGAATCGTACTCATACGTTGCTACAACTTCTCTATTTTGATCTGTCATCGCAACGACATCACCACGTGGGTTGTAGTGATAATATAGCGTTTGTCCTTTTGATTTCATCGCTAGACGCGTACCACTTGTTGAGTATACATATTGACGAAGTACAGTTCCACTACCATCCGTCTCATATAACGGATTAATACTATCTCCATCATAGAAATAACGTGTTACTTGACCATTTATACTCTTTTCAATACGACGATTGTTTTCATCGTATTTATACGTTGCGAATGCATTGCTTTCACCTTGTTTTGTAATAGCTACAATTTGGTCATGTTCATTCCATGTATACTTGTACTTTCCATCTGATGTACGATTTCCATTCGCATCATACGTTAACGATTCGTTCCCGAATTTTACAAGTTGATTCCCATCATTGAATGTTGCTGCTATAGATTTTGTTTCTTTTCCATTCTCTACAACTTTCACACTTGTACGGTTTCCAAATCCATCATATGTGTATGATTTAGTTGTTCCGTTTGGTAATGTTTCATTTAATAATTGGTTAATTGGGTCATAAACAAAGTTTGTTTCTGTTACTTTTCCGCCTGCATCTTCATGTTTAATCTTCGTACGGTTACCCGCTTGGTCATATTCATATCGTTCAGAAAGTAGAATACTGTTTGATGTACCTACTACTAAATCTTTAATTTTGTTCGCATGGTCATAGTTGAATGTAGAACCTGAACCATTTCCAGCTGTGTACGTACGAACATTTCCTTGATCGTCATAATCAAAGCGATACGTTTGAGAACCGTCTGTCACACGAATGTTTTGATCTAACGTGTTGTAGTCATACGATACTTTATTTGTGTATCCGCCTTGTGTTACTGTTTGTTCTTTTAATTTTTCTGTCTTACTGTTTGCTTTATCATGATACGCCCAGTCAATTTTTCCGCCTCGGCTATCTGTTGCGCTTGTAACGCGGTCAGCCTTGTCGTATGTTTTCGTTCTACGCCATTTGTGTTTATGTTCAATTTAAGTATGAACTAGGAAATTAAAATATTGTAGGAAAAAAGTTTAAATTATATAAAATCCTTTTCATACAAACTTAACCTCGCATATTATCTAGTTGACATTTATAATATGCGAGGTTACATAACCAGAGTTCATTTATCCACAACAGATTATAACCCTCTCAAACTCCATATAAAAAAAATAAGCGTCAAAATCCCTTAATTTTAATAAGTTTGACGCTTACCCTCAATTATAATTTATTTATCTACAAACAATATATCTTACTCTCTCAAAACCTATATAACCCTAAAAATCTTTTATATTTTCTTTATAAATTATGAGCACCTCAAAATTAACCAAGGATACCACAATATCTCTTCCGCCTCTATCTTTTGATTATCAATTAAATGAATAACATATTGTGCATCCTCATAATTAGCGATAAGTGATAATTCATTTAAATTCTTACCATACTTTCTAAAATCCGTCTGTAATTTATTATGAATAAACGAATAAAAATTATTGTTACTATAGCCACATATATCAAAACCTAACATTTCATCGTTATTGATACAGAATGGCAATGCATCTTCCATAAAATGATATATAGAACAATCAAAATCATTCTCTTCTCGCTCATTCAATAAAAAATCCGCCCGATACTCTTCTGAAAGATTTAAACTAACAATTTCCAAATCCTCTATACCCTTTAAATAGTTTTTCTTAAAAAATCTAGCATCCTCTAAATCCCTAAAAACATTGGGCCAGGAGAACCTTTTTTCCTCTATCAATGTATCTAAAAAACATCGCGCCTGTTCATGCTCCTCTTTACTGATCCTTAATCTTGAGTTTATTAGTTTAGTAATCGATTCATTTTCATTTGTATTGGCCCAAGGGAAAAACCAATAATCAGGAAATGTTGGCCGTACGCTATTACTTATTGTTAAAATAATCGAGGAAAGCCCCTCAATTATGCAAGTTTGATAAATAAGCTCTTTTTCATATGAAATTATCATAAATCCACCGTTATAATATTTCATGCCCATCCCTCCTTCCTGTTATGAATACAAGTATTCTTCAATAACTATATTCATTTTAATACCCTCTTGGATATTCCTTTTTAAATGGTTTTCTCACTTTTTCTTTCGGATACTTCTTCTTAGTTATAGGGTTTCTATTGTATTGATTTTTAGTTTTAACATTTGGTCGTGGAACATCACCATGCGGTTTTCCTTCTCCACGAAATTGTTTCCTCAACACTCCTCCTTGTCCATAAGTTGCGTATTCAGTCACTTTTCCATTTTTAGTTTTATATCTTGTATGTGGACTTCCCTTTGCCTTCGGGTCTGGTCCAGATGGTTTACTACGGGCCTGCATGACTCTGATTTTTGCACCAATACGCCAAGCCGCATATGCACCACCAACCGCTATAGTTGCTAATAATGCCGCTTGTCCCAAACCTGGTACGAAATATATGCCTGCAGCCATTGCCCAATGCCCATCTGGGTCAATGTTCATTACCGGGTTATTATCCGCATACGTATACCCATTCATTGTAACCGGATCATCACTATCACCTGAATCAGGATCCACCGATAAGAACACACCATGCTCTGGATCATAATAACGCGCAATCAGATAATACATCCCAATTTCTTTATCATACATGTATCCCGCATATCCAAATGGATTGTCTGCTGCAACACCTTTTACGTCGCTCTTTAATACGTTACCCCATGAATCATATTCATATGTTGCTACAACTTCTTTATCCTGGTTTGTCATCGCAACGACATCACCACGTGGGTTATAGTGATAGTATAACGTTTGTCCATTCGATTTCATAGCCAAACGTAAACCGTCTACAGAGTATACATATTGACGAAGTACATTTCCACTACCATCTGTCTCATATAATGGGTTAATGCTGTCTCCGTCATAGAAGTAGCGTGTTACTTGACCATTTACACTCTTTTCAATACGACGATTATCCTCATCATACTTATATGTTGCAAATGCATTGCTTTCACCTTGTTTTGTGATGGCTACAATTTGGTCATTTTCATTCCACGTATACTTGTACTTTCCATCTGATGTACGATTTCCATTCGCATCATACGTTAACGATTCGTTCCCGAATTTTACAAGTTGATTTCCTTCATTGAATGTTGCCGCTATAGACTTTGTTTCTTTTCCATTCTCTACAACTTTCACACTTGTACGGTTGCCAAATCCATCATATGTGTATGATTTAGTTGTTCCGTTTGGTAGTGCTTCATTTAATAATTGGTTAATCGGGTCATATACAAAGTTTGTCTCTGTTACTTTTCCACCCGTACCTTCATGTTTAATCTTCGTACGGTTGCCCGCTTGGTCATATTCATAGCGTTCAGAAAGTAGAATACTGTTTGATGTACCTACTACTAAATCTTTAATTTTGTTCGCATGGTCATAGTTGAATGTAGAACCTGAACCATTTCCAGCTGTGTACGTACGAACGTTTCCTTGATCATCATAATCAAAGCGATACGTTTGAGAACCGTCTGTTACACGAATGTTTTGATCTAACGTGTTGTAGTCATACGATACTTTATTTGTATATCCACCTTGCGTTACTGTTTGTTCTTTTAATTTTTCTGTCTTACTGTTTGCTTTGTCGTGATATGCCCAGTCAACTTTTCCGCCTCGGCTATCTGTTGCACTTGTAACGCGGTCTGCCTTGTCGTATGTTTTTGTACGTTCTACGCCATTGACATGGTCTTTTACTTTCGTAACTTGTCCATTTTGATCACGTTCAAATGTAAATGAATCTTTTCCGTTGCGCTTTTCACCAACAACGCGATCAGCTGTATCATATACAGACTCTAAGATAGAACCATTTGGCATTTTCGTTTTAATCTTGTTTGCATTTTCATCATACGTATGTTCAATACGACGGTTTAACGCGTCGATATACACTGTATTTTTGTTATCTACATCATACTCATATTTGTGTGTTTGTGTTTTCCCACCAAACATGACAGATTTCTCTGTTGTGTTTCCATTATGATCATAACGATAATTTACAGAGGTACCATTTTTTAATGTAACCTTCGTTAATAGATTATCTTTGTTGTAATCATATAGTTTTGTATTTCCTTTTTCATCGGTTTCGCTCTTTTTATTTCCTGATGCATCGTATGTGAATGTATTCTTCTGCCCTTCTTCATCATACGCGGCAATAACATTTCCGTCGTTGTCGTACTCGTTTTTAATAAGAGCGTTTCCTTCTAGTAAACGAATATTATCAAACCAAACTTTTCCTTTATTCTCTCTTCTAAATTGAAATAAAGTATTCCCCCTTATCCAAAGAGGCAATACTTTATCTACCTCTATCCCATTAATGAAACCCACAACAAAAAAGCACACAATCCATTCACAAAAGTGAACGTTGTGCGCCTTCATTTCTCATTCTATTTCATTTATTTCTTCAACTTATCCGCCTTCGCAATAAATTGTGCTGCTTCCGCACGGCTTACCGCTTTATCTGGAGCCCATCCATTATCTGTTCCAATTGAAATCTTTTCTTGGATTAAAATATTGGCATACTTCGCACCCCAATGATTGTTTAAGTCAGCAAATTCTTTCGGTAGTTTTATATTTTCATTTCTTTCTAATTTATATGCATTTACTAACATAGAAGCCATTGATGCACGGTTAATTAACCCGCTCGGATTAAAGTTACCCCTCTCATCACCTTTTACAATACCTGCTTTTTCAACAGCAGCAATATACGGCGTTGCCCAGTGATTTTGTGCATCAAGGAATGATGGCTTTGCATCTTTCTTAATTTCTAGCCCTAAAACAGTTGCTACTATTTTTGCAGCGGAACTACGATCAATATTTTCAGCTGGTGCAAACGTACCATCTGGCTTACCGTGTACTGCTCCTTTATCTACTAAATATTGAACTGACTCTTGTGCCCAAGTTGGTACGTCAGAGAATTTAGGCTTCTGTTCAATTGCACTCGCATCGATTTCAAACTGTACTTGATATGTATGATCATATTTAATTGCTGGAATTAATATATGCATTTGCATATTATATTTTTTCGAAAACTCATCAATTTCAAATTGAACAACTTTCGTACCGTTATTTGCTTTATCTTCGGAAATTACTTTTACATCATGGAATGTCCCTAATTTTTTTGGATCTTCTACTCTAAGATACTGGAAATAGCTACTATCTTGAACTGTTAACGTAACGATTTTTTTATCACCTTGAATGGTTACTTTTGCATTCTTTAAATATGTAGAAGCAACTGATGTATCATTCGTTTGATCTTTATAAGTCTTTAAAATAACGTCATACGTGCCATCTGCTAATTTGCTAGCTGCTTTCATTTCTACTACCGCTTCTGCTTTCGCAATCGGTGCCATCATACCGCTAAATGGAACTACTAACGTTGCTGCTATAACAAATGCATTCATATATTTTTTCTTAATCATTATCAATATGACATCTCCCTTTATATAAATATACTTAACACAACTATCATATTGATAATGATTATCAATGTCAAATGAAAATAATACTATTATTTCCTACATAAGTACGCTTTCCGCTCATTTTTAAAAAGTAAATAATGCGCTGTATGAACTTTCCTCTCTAAATAATCGATAGAATAAGAGCTTGATGGATCCACTAAATCACCTATCGCTCCTGAAAGGTGATCAATGACTTGCTGCAAAATCTCTAAGTTTTTCTTCTCACTTTCCGCATTCATTTCATCCATAATGTCACAAATAAGATATTGTACTCGCCGTAAACGTAATTCCTTCTGTTCCACTTATATCTCCTCCTTATTAGTCATATTACGGTTTAAATATATGGCACCATAGCTTAACCAATGCTAAAAAATAGAAAGGCAACCATCTTCATAAAGATGGTTGCCCCTATATTTAAACTTGCATCGCTTTTTCTCTCAAAGCTCTTCTCAGCAATTTACCTGTCGTATTCTTCGGCAGTTCTGTTAAAAATTCAATACTCTTTGGTACTTTATATTTTGCTAAATGTAATGTGCAGTAATGCATAAGTTCTTCTTCTGTTACGTTCGTTTGTTTCAGAACGACGTACGCTCGCACTGCTTCTCCTAAGTTTTCATCAGGAACACCGATTACGACAACTTCCGCCACTGATTCGTGCATGTACAATACTTCCTCTACTTCACGAGGATATACGTTATAACCGCCAACTAAGACGATATCCTTTTTGCGATCAACGATATAGAAGTAACCTTCTTCATCCATTTTTGCTAAGTCTCCTGTATACAGCCAGCCATCTTTCAATGTCGCAGCTGTATCTTCTGGTGCGTTATAATATCCTTTCATAACGTTAGGCCCGCGAACAATTAATTCCCCAACTGCACCAACAGGTACTTCTTCCCCAAGTTCATTTACAATTTTATTTTCTACATGCCAAATATTTGTACCGATTGACCCTGGCTTACGCGGGCGATCTAGCGGGTTGAAACAAGTAACTGGTGATGCTTCTGATAAACCGTATCCTTCTGAAACGATAACGTCAAAACGTTTTTCAAAGTTTTGTAGAAGAGCAACAGGCATTGAAGCACCACCTGAAATACAAAGACGAAGCGTCTTCACATCTTCTGCGCTCGCTTCTTCGAATAAATATAAATAATTGTACATTGTCGGTACACCGGCAAAAATCGTCGGTTCATACGTGCGACAAATACGGAATACTTCTTTCGGACTAAATTTCGGTAACATTAAAATGGTCGCTCCGTTCACAATTGGTGCATTGACCGCCACTGTTAAACAGAATACGTGGAACATCGGCAATGCCGCAACGACGCGATCATCAGCCGTATATTGTAAATACGACGCCACATCGCTCGCATTACTATATAAATTTTTATGAGTTAACATAGCGCCTTTCGGTTTTCCAGTTGTGCCCGAAGTGTATAGAATAACCGCTACATCTTCTTCATCTAGTTCTGGGCCTTCGTAAGTTAAATCTCCAGCCCCTATCATTGTAGTAAACGTTTTCATTTTTTCGGTTTCTGTATGGTTAAAATCTGATGAGGTTTCGCATATGATGATGTTCTCAAGTGAAGGAAGTCTTGTTGTAAGAGATTGTATAACAGGTAGAAGGACGTCGAGTACGATGATTGTTTTTACATCTCCATTTTGTAAAATGTAATGCATTTCGTCTGCTGTATAAATTGGATTAACTGGAATAACAGTTGCTCCCGCTTTCATTGTTCCGTATAAACCGACCAAAAAATGTGGTGAATTTCCAACAACTAATGCAACATTGTCCCCTTTTCCAATGCCCATTTCTGCTAAATTGCTAGAAAACCTTGTGACCATTTTGTTTAATTGGTCATATGAGACCGACTGATCCATAAATATATAAGCCGGTTTATCCCCCTTCTTTTTCGCCGTTTCAGCCAAAGATTGAACGAGATTCACACAAACCCCACCTTTATAAAATTTAGAATATTTAAAAATTCTAAATTAATTATATTAAAAGAAAATTAAAGTGGCAAGTGTTATTCCATTAACTGCATATAAACAGATCACCTCCTCTTCATTTACTTTGGAAGGATAAGGGAATTTTATTTGCAAGTAATTTATGAAACTAGACCAAAAATCATTTTAGGATAATATGCACTCATCTTTTCTCTCAGTTTAGTAAGTTCCTCTTTATTTAACGTCGTATGCTCTCCAAACAAGTTAATCGCGTCCGCTCCATCTTCATGAAAATACACCGTAACATATAGTGCTGGTAACCCTGCATTGTCTTCATCTATTGAAAAGACGACATCTGGTGTCTTATTAACAGTGCTGAATGTTTCATTTCTTTTCCACTTCTTATTTTGAAACATGTCTTGTATTTCCTGTATCTTTCGTCTGTTATCTGTATGCGTAAAATATATAACATTATCTTTCGCTGGTTTTCCAATCGATAAAAGTATGCGACTTGAGGACGTTTCATCGTTACAAGCTGCTATTCCAATAACGAAGCTGAGCAATAATACAACGTACATTACTCTTTTCATTTCGATCCGCCTCCTTTTGAATATGTATATTCTTTTATAAGAGGCAGATGTCCTGTGATTTTATCGTATATAAAATTATATCGGCGATTTTTCAGATATATCAGCGCAACTCGAAATATATCGGCGATTTTCCAAATATATCGACCGCAACTCGAAATATATCAGCGATTTTTAAAATATATCGACTTACCGACAAAACGTGACAATCTACGCAAAAAGAAAGAGGCTGCCAGTTACGGTAGCCTCCCTTATTTTTAGAAGAACAAATGTAAGAAATCTTCTGTTGTAATATTACCGAAGTAACGTGCGATATCTACGCCTTCTAAAGCTGCAGTGAATGCATCTTTATCAAATTGTACGCCTGTTAGACGTTCTTCAATATCATGCACATCTAGTGAACCGAAGAAGTCACCGTAAATTTTACATTCTGTTACTGTTCCTTTTTTCACTTCAAGACGAACGTCAACTTGTCCAACTGGGAAGCGGTGTGAATGTTGTAAGTTGAACTTCGGAGATTTTCCATAGTTCCAGTCCCAATTGCGGTAGCGCTCTTCAGAAAGTTTGTGGATTTCTTTCCAATCCTCTTCTGTTAATTCATACGTTGGAATTTCTGTTTCTCCTTCAAAAATTGTTTCTAGAAGAAGTTGTCTAAACTCTTCTGTCGTCATTTCTTCGTTTAGGAACTCTGTAATGTTCGCAACGCGGCTACGGATTGATTTAATTCCTTTGGATTGGATCTTATCCATTTTTACTTTCAGTGCTGATACGACGTGATCGATTTCAGAGTCAAATAGTAACGTACCGTGACTGAACATACGACCTTTCGTTGAGAACTGCGCGTTACCTGAAATTTTTCTGCCTTCAGCTAAAATGTCGTTACGACCACTTAGTTCTGCATTTACGCCTAATTTACCAAGCGCTTTCGTTACAGGCTCTGTGAATTTTTTGAAGTTGCTGAAACTGTCTCCATCATCTTTCGTAATAAAGCTGAAATTTAAGTTTCCTAAATCATGATATACTGCGCCTCCGCCTGATAGACGACGAACGACATGAATACCTTTTTCTTTTACGTAATCTGCATTAATTTCTTCTACTGTGTTTTGGTTTTTACCAATGATAATCGAAGGTTCATTAATGTAGAAAAGTAAATATGTTTCGTTAATATCTAAATTCTTCACACAATATTCTTCAATCGCTAAGTTTATTCTAGGATCTATAATCCCTTTATTATCAATAAATAACATCGTATCACCTCATGAGTTCCATACGTAGCCACTATGCGCTAGCGTAATATGGCCACTGAAAATTTGTTTTGCTTCTGTTACTAAATCAGCTGGATTGCCTGTATGCGGTAAGTGCGTTAATAAAAGTTCTTTTACATTCGCATCTTTCGCAATACTTGCTACTTCTGTACTATTCATATGCCCTGCTTTTGCAGCCTCTTGATGTGCATACATATTACACTCACAAATGAAAAGATCAGCATCTTTTGTGAATGGAATAAATTCAGGAATATAACTGGAATCTGCGCTATATACTACAGCGTCATTACCTGCTGTAATACGCATCGCAAAGCATGTAACAGGATGAACAGTTTTTAAGAATGAGATCGAGAACGGTCCAACTTGAAGTGTTTCTTCTGGATTGTACGCGATTCCTTTCGTATGCGGTTCATGTGTTAAAGAATGGAATCCACTCTCATCAAACGTATGACCGTATATTGGTAGTTCCGGTAGTTGTCCCTTTGTCGCACTCGTAATTAGTCTCGCATATTGCAATACCCCAATGTCTGCAACATGATCGTGATGATAGTGCGAAAGTACAACTGCATCTATATCAGATGGTGTTATATATTTTTGAAGCTGTGCTAGTACACCACTACCACAGTCTACAAGTAAACGAAAACCATCGTGTTCAAACAAATACCCCGACGTTGCTTCTCCCGCTTCTGGAAAGCCGCCCCAAAAGCCGACAACAGTCATTTTCATATGTATCCATCCTTTCTAAAACCGAGTAGAAATGCATGTTTCACTTACATTCTACATTGTTAACTATAATCCATTTCCTAAACTTTTTCATTAATTTTCAATTTTGTTATAAAACAGTTGTTGACTTTTGTTTTTTGTACTAATACAATGATAGTAAGAAATGGAAATGGAGGGATTGACATGATCGATCAACCAATGGAGTTTTTCAGAAATTTACCGACGAAAACTTGTGCGCACTGTGGGAAAGAAATTGATGAGCAACACGAAGCATACCATAACAAATGTGATGACTGCGTTCACGAAGAATAGTAGTTTGTGAACAGAAAAAAACCTAGCAGACATAGTCTACTAGGCTAATAACATCGTATCCTTCATCGTTGAACCTTTCACCAAGAGCTCCAATTCAAACTCATACAATTCTTTTTTTCGATAATTTTTCGTATGGATTTTATCCATCATCAGGTCGACAACTTTTCGGGCCATCTCATCGATTGGCTGTTCAATTGTCGTAATACCTGGCTCTGTAATCTGTGATAAAATTTGATTATCAAAACCGATAACAGCGAGATCATCTGGAATGCTCCAGTCATGGCGTTTCGCCTCTGAAATAATTCCAGCTGCTACCTCATCGCCTCCTGCCAAAATCGCGGTAGGATTTTTTTTGTCCTTTAATACTTCATGGAATATTCGTTTTCCATCTTCCCAAGAGAAAGCGTTTTCAAGAAAATCGATCGCTTCTACTTGGCGGCTTTTCTCTGTTATCGCACGTAAAAAGCCCATTTTTCGCTGTTGGCTAACCACTTTGGTTTCGTTACCACGGCAAAAAATAAGATTACGATACCCTTGTTCTAACACATGCTTAGCAGCTATGTATGCTCCTTGCGCATGATCAAACTTCACTGTTGGAACATTTGCTTCCTCAATATATTCATTACATAACACGATTGGACCGTGCTGTAAGTATGGCTCTACATCTTCCCATGAATTTTCTAGTGAACATAGAATAATCCCATCTACTTGTTTCGTAGATAATAATTGTAAATACTCCATCTCTTTTTCCGGTAAATATCTTGTTTGACAAATAATCAGTTTATATTTATGTTCAGAAGCAGCAATCTCAATTGCTTCAATAAATCTACTGAAGAAAGGATTTGTAATCCTTGGAACTAGCACCGCAATTGTTTCCGTTTTTTGTTTACGAAGCCTTCTCGCCGCAGAATTAGGAACGAAGCCTAAATGCTTCATCGCTAATTGAACCCTTTTTTTCTTCTCATCTGAAACATATGGATGATTATTAATCACCCTAGAAACCGTTGTCCTTGATAACCCCGCTAATTTCGCCACGTCCTCTATAGTCGACACGAAATTCTCCCCCTTTGCATGAAAACGTTTTCTTAAATTGATTATATAGTATATTATTGGAAACTGCAATACGGCTTCTTATGATTTTACTATATTAATATTATACATAGGGAAAAGTCTGTTAATGGGAGGGGAAAACATACTGCTTTTAGAAGTTTATAGTAAACATATTTATAAAAATTTGAAGGTGATATTTCATGAATCGGACAGATCGTTTATTAGCTATATTAATTGAATTACAAAGAAAACAAACTGTTACAGCACAAAGCTTAGCGGAAAAATTTGAGACAAGTATAAGAACGATTTATCGAGATATGGATGCACTTAACGAATCGGGTGTTCCTATTTATTCAATGCCTGGTCACGGTTATTCATTAATGGATGGTTATTTCTTGCCCCCCATTCAGCTTACGCCTGAAGAGGCTGTTACTCTTTTACTAGGCGGTGATTATATCGAGAAAACTTTCACTTCTTCTTTTTCTGTACATGCACGATCAGCAAAAGAGAAACTTGAAATTGTTCTCCCTGCTGATCAACAAAAGAAAGCCCAGGAATTACGAGAAACTTTTCGTTTCCTTTCTCCTATGTTTTCACATCAGCAATCTGAACAAGAAAAACTAGAAAATCAACTTCTCCTATTGCAAGAATCTATTCAAAAAGAACAAGCTATCTCTTTTTCTTATCGGAAACCGAGAGAAACTACAAAAATAAAGCGGACCGTTCATCCTTATGGCTTAGTCAATATTTCAGGAATTTGGTACATCGTTGCACATTGCTTACTTCGAAAACAAATACGCAATTTTCGTTTAGATCGTATGGATACGTTACAGCAAGAACAAGAATTTTTCACAAAACCGAAAGACTTTTCTTTACAAAACTATAAGCCTGAAAGCAATCGTACTGTTATGATTCATTTATTGTTTCCATCTCATATTGCACATAAAATTATTGAATCACGATATTATTTTATAGATTCATATGAACATAGAAATAACGGTTTTCACGTCTTTTTGAAATCAAGAAATATAGACGAAGTGTTTCAATGGGTATTGAGCTGGGGGAGCCAAGTGCAAGTACTTGAGCCAAAAATTCTTTCTGAGAAAATCCGTGATGAAGCAAAAAAAATGTTAAAACTTTAATTTCACTACTGACATAATGCTGTCAGTAGCCCTCCTTTATAGTAGGTATTAACAAATACATTTTTATAAAAAGGGGTTAACAATATGAAGAAATTTGAGGAATTAGCTACGTATTACATAGAGGAATTAGAAAGGTACTCTATAGAACAATTTAGGACGAAGCCGTCTAGCGAAGAATGGTCCCTCGGTCAAATGTATAGTCATTTAATTGCCTCTACATATATGCAGTTAGATGCAATCGCGAAATGTAAAACTGAAACACCATCAGCAACTAACAAGAAAACGGATATGGGTGAAAAAGTATATAAACTTGGTGCTTTCCCGGATATACAAATCAAAGTACCAAATCATCCTGGATATACACCTGAAAATCCCTCTAATAAAGAAGAAATACAAAAACGTATGCTAGAATTAATTACAGTTGTTAAAGACATTGAGCCAACACTTTCTTCTATTCCAAGTGATTGTAAAGTCGAACACCCTGGGCTTGGTTACTTACATGCAGCAGAATGGTTCCAACTTATTTCTATGCATTTTGCACATCATCTTCGTCAGAAAGAAAGATTGGAACTTAAGGTTTTCTAAGTGTTAACATTTCCACTAAAAGAGACTGCCAATATTGGCAGTCTCTTCACTTTTGATGCAATATTCCTACGTCTATATAAACGAAAAAAATCTGTTAAGCAATTTGAAATAGTATAGGGAAATGCGTATCAACTAGTAAGACGGTACAGATGCAGAGCGATGATCTAGTAATATTTTCGCTTATAAAAATATACAATTAATTTCAAATATAAAAATAGACAGATTTTAAAATGAATAATATAGTTAAATATGGAAATTCATTTTATATCTTATGGAGGGACTTTATGACAGCCAGTATGATTTATAATAAATTAACGAAAACAGAATATGTTGTTATAGAGGTTAACGGAGGGTTTTCCGCTCCAAACAATTCTATTATAGGAGACAAGAAACTATATATAACCAATTCTGGTCGAGTATTGGGGTATGATTCTGGCGGATTATTTTCTTCTGAACAAAGCTGGGAATATACAGGGAAGATTAAAGTAAAATTTTCAAAATCTGATGTGCAATTATCTAATTATAAAACAGATTCTTTTACATTTCATATTTCTATAACTCATGGACAATTTTACAAGTTATATACATCAGGAGTAAGAAAAAAACGATGGCATATTGTTGGTGAAACAGCTACTAGTGCACCGTGTTTAATATCAAACAACTTTGAAAGCGAACATTCTGAAATGTTTTCCAGCGATATTATAATAAAAGATCAGAAGATAGTATTAATGAACGGCCCTTTTACCGACATATACTATTATAGAATCTATTCATACAAAAAGACGGATTCTATTATAGAATTGAATGGAAAATTCTATAATAAATCGGTCGGTGATTTGGAGAATATTAAGATTTTTATCCCTTTTGATAATAAAATTAATCAATTAATCAGCTTATTAGAACAATCCCCAAGTATCTTTGAAGATATAGGTAATACAAATTTACTGTACACTGCTGTAACAAACGGTATCATTCATCGACAGTTCGTACGAAATCAAGAGCTAGTATTTGCACTTTTCAATGATGACTTAGTTGTCATGGATGAAGCAAAACGTAAGATTATAAGTCAACATCCTTTCAAAGAATACGATAGCTATTACAATTCGCTGTCAAAACAAATATTGATCATGCATAAACAGCGACAAATGGCTCGATTTATACTTTCACTAGATTATAATGGATTAGAAAATCAAATTTCAAAAAAGTTCACCAAACCAAATCATAGATTCATTTCGAATTTTGGAGATTTCACTGGTACCTTATTAGGTAAGGAATACACAAATGTGAATATAATAATGGCAATAAATGAAGAGGAAATTGAATTTATTCTAGCAGATACTTTGAATTCTATCGGTGTAGTGAGGTTGGTAAACGCCCAATTTATTCGAGACGGTAAGAATGTCATTTTCATCCACCAAGGTGAAATAGCGCTTATAAAAACGAAGAATAAATTCAAATTACATAATTACATACAATTTGAAGCTATAACAGAACCGTTAAAAATGAATATTTGTTTTACGGGCCATAATGAGCCGTTTTTCCTAGAACAATCGATGGACGCTATCACATTAAAACGATCCCTTCAAAAGGATTTCTTACATTTATATCATGAACAAATTGTAGATATTTCTGTAACCAACTATGGTAATGAATCATCATCTTATTCTGAATTGACAGTAACGCTCAATAATCAGAAACAATATAAATTGAACGTTTATAATGAACGTATTAAAGAGATAATGTCAAAAGCCTATTATTTTAAGAAAGAAGCAAGTCTGCCACAAGTTTCATCTGATCAACTATTTTTAAGTTATAGTCGGCAAATTAACAACCATATCTTATATCATTATTTCGGACAACTTTTCGCAATGTACGAAGGTTTGAAAGAAATTCAGGCTACTACACAAGACAAAGAACTAAAGAATGTACAAATCATTAACTATTTATATTATGCTACACAGTCTCAAAAGAAACATTTGGATAAGGTATCTATTTATCTTCCAGCAATGCTTGAACAAATGGAAAAAGATATTTTAAAGGAACATGGTCAAGGAAAGGTATATCAATCATTTAAATCATTACAAAAAAAACTTATGGGTATTACATCTCAAATTCATCGTTCTCTTCATGAAATGGAGAGTTCTATTTCAGCAGTTTCTTTTGCACTTATTCCTAGAGAGGACTATGAGAAAAACATTTCTAATCAAATAATCAACAGAGGAATAATCAATGGTGCTTTGTATGGGGTAGCCGCAATAGCTCTTAGCCCCCTCGCTTTAATTGGAATAGCTATGACCGGGATTAATACTTATTATAGTAAGAAAGACCATGAAATGAGAGAGCGAATTCGAAAAGAAAGTGAGAATCAACGTTTAGAATTCTATACTTCTAAAATACAAGATTCCTTCGAACATTTCATTCAGACGTTATTGCCTTTCTATATTTCTGAAGTGAATCATGCCGTTTTCCATACTTATAAGCAAGTTCATGCTCTTTATGAGCCTATTAAAAACAACGAAGAAGTTCGAGAACACATGTTAATGAAAATGACACAGCTCTATACATTTAAAAACTTGCCAATCGATGAGTCTGTTACAATGAAAAAACAGAAGCTTATCGAATTAGCAAATAAAAATGAAAACCATGCTGAAAAGCACGTAGACACATTCCGTTTGGAGGTTGAAAATTATGTTCCGTAATCCATTTAATCCTAACAATACAGCTACTCCTGATTCATTTGATCAGATGGATACCATAGATATGACCGGTATTTCTGAGGTAAATAATCCATTCACCAGTGCAAATCCAGATGTTACTGATACTTCAAATGTTGATTATGCTGGAGATCATTTTGTAGAGCCACATTTCGTTTCTAGTTATGATCGTCAAGACGGAACTCATGTTGAAGGATATTGGCGAGATGGTGATGGCAACACAGATATAGACGCAACCACTGAAAACGGTGGTGGCTATATACAAACAAACCCAGATGGTATTCTTGAAAATAACTTTAGTTTTTGGGGATAAATTTTTGGGGCGAAAGCTAGATTGTGGTGTAAACGGATGCTTGGAAAATATAGCATCCGTTTATTTCATTTGAAGTATTAAATGATATCCCTAACATCGATGTTTTTCCGGACTCTCATGTATAAGACTACTAACTTGCAAGAAAATCCCCCTTCCTCATTACATTTATAACTCTTCCCACTTCGTCCAAACTTCTCTCCCATTTATATGGTACATATTATCCTCGCGATCCATAAACCCGTGCACAATAAACTCGCGTCTAATCGTACAAAAATCATCGTGATATTGTTTTATAAATGTATTCATTTCTTTTTCTGTATAGTGATTTTCAGCGTTTAATTTGCTAATTAAATGCTCTAACAATACTAGTTTTTTCTTCTTTTGACCTGGAATCGATTTTAGACGGTCCTCTTTACCAAAAAAGTTACGAATGGTCGTATCCCTAAATTTCATGTCACTTTCAGTCATTTTTTTGTCCTCCATCGTTTTTTTATGTACTGATTTTTTATTTGTCCTTACTATTTTTCTTCATTCTTTTACTTATAACATCCATAAGGTAATACCCGCTAATTAGTACATAGTAAACTGTAAGTATTCCTAGTGCATCTTTCATATTTATATATTTTTCTTTATGAAACAAGATAGGTGAAAGGGCGTAAACAAGAAAGATGATTAGCGGATTTAAGATAAAATAATAAGTAAGATTTCCTTTCATCGTATCAGCTCCTCTACTCTATGTTTCTCTGTAAATTGTTGTAATTCCTTTTCTTTCGTTTCTATAGTTTTTAGAAAGATTCATATCCGAACTACAAAAAAGATGCCCTGTATTACAATAAAAAAAGCACCAAAAAGGTGCTTTTTTCTACGCTTCAACCGATTGATTTTCAGCAATATTTTTAAACTGTCGTTTATGCATCCAAGTTAATGAAGCAATTGTTCCAAGTGATAACACAACGATGAAAATCATGAGTATTCCTATGTTTTGCCACATGAAGTCAAAGTCTCCGCTTGATACGACTGCTTTTAATCCTGATACAGAGTATGTCATTGGTAACCAAGCATTGAATGGTTGTAAAAATTTTGGAATTAATTCTAGTGGGAATGTTCCGGCACTTGTTGTAAGCTGAATAATTAATGTGATGATGGCAATGAAACGCCCTGCATCACCGAATGCTGTTACTAAACATTGAATTAACGCGATAAACGCTAAGCTTGTAACGATGCTAAAGAGTATGAAATACGGAATACTTTGTACTTCTACACCTAATCCGAACAGTAATATGACATCAGCTACTACTGCTTGAATAATACCGACTGATAGTAATACGCCAAACTTACTAATAAACCAGCTAAACCCTGATTTTGGAACACCAACTGTGTCACGTAATGGATATACGATTGATAATAGTAATGCCCCAACGAATAAACCGAGTGATAAGAAATACGGTGTGAATCCAGTTCCGTAGTTTGGAACTTCCGCCATTTTCTCTGTCTTCACTTTTACAGGGCTTGCAAACATATCATACGTTTTATCCGTTCCTTTTACTTCACCCGTTTTCTCTGCCCCTTCGCCTAGTTTCTCAGCAAGTTCACCTGAACCGTCGTTTACTTTTACAAGGCCATCCGTTACTTTCCCGGAACCGTCTGCTAGTTTATTTACTCCGTCGATTAACTGGGTTGAGCCAGTTGATAATGCACCTAAGCCTGTTGTTACTTGACCGGAGCCACTAGCTAATTGATTTACTCCACCTGCCATTTGATTTGCTCCTACAGATAATGTACCTAAACCGCCTGTTACTTGGCTTGAACCATCTGCTAGTTTATTTACTCCGCCTGCCATTTGGTTTGCTCCTGCAGATAATGCACCTAAACCGCCTGTTACTTGACTTGAGCCATCTGCTAATTGATTTACTCCACCTGCCATTTGATTTGCTCCTGCAGATAAAGTTCCTAAACCGCCTGTTACTTTACCTGAGCCATCTGCTAATTGATTTATCGCATCAATTAATTGACCGGATTCATTTTTAAATTTATTTGCGCCTTCTTTAGCAACATTTAACTTTACACCAAATCCTTGAAATTTTTCAACAAACCCTTTTTGTGCACTAGATAATTGTTCAATACCAGCAGTTAAGGATTGTAACTCTGCTGCATTCGGCAGTTTGCTTTGTCCATCCCCTGTTTTTTGATTTATTTCGCCTTTTAATTGTTTTACTTCTTCATTTAATTTATTTGTTCCGCCTGCTACTCCAGTAGTTTTTTGCTGAACTGTCGCTGTACTTTTTACAGCACTTGTTATGAATGGTTGTAACTGCTCTTGATATTCTTTCGGTAAACTTTCAATTTGCTTTTGTAAATTCGCTACATCTTGCGCTGCATTTTTTGCATCTTCTTCTGTTGATTGCGTAAGCTCATTTAACTGATTTACATTCGCCCCAGCACCATCTATTTTCTCATTTACTGTATTCAATATAGAAGGGCCTTTCGACTGCATTTCCCCCAATCCTGCAACAGATTTTTGTACATTACTATTTAAATCTTGCAATCCCTTTTGAATCTCTTGAGACCATTTTTCTAATTGACTTTGCCCTTCAGCAAGTTTTCCCATACCATTTGATAGATCCGTTGTTCCTTTTTGTAATTCACCGGATTTACTTACTAATTTGTTCAAACCACCGGTCACTTTTTCAGATCCATCATGTAATTCGCCAATTCCTTTTTGCATTTCACCCGTTTTGTTATTTAACGTATTTAAACCTGCTGTTACTTTTCCGGATCCATCTATTAATTTTCCGATACCTGTTTGCATCTCACTTGTTTTACTATTTAACGTATTTAAACCGTTCGTTACTTTTCCTGACCCATCTACTAATTTTCCAATACCTATTTGCATCTCACCTGTTTTGCCATTTAACGTATTTAAACCTACTGTCACTTTCCCAGATCCATCAAATAGCTTCCCTACTCCATCCTTCATCTCCCCAGACTTTCCTTGAAGTGTATGAAGGCCATCTGTTACTTTACTTGAACCATCATGCAGCTCACTTGATCCGTCATGTAGTTTACTTGCTCCTTCCGCCCCATCTGCTAATCCTTTTGAGACGTCTTGAATGGAATCAAACATTTTCTCTGCATATGTTTTCGTTAACGTACTTGCTACTTCACCTTTAATTTTTTCAATGGCTGTTCCGCCAATTTGTGAAGATAAGAAGTTTAAGCTTTCGTTTGGAATATATTCTAAGTTTAATGGTTTCGGTTCATCTTTTAATAATGTTGTAGCGTTACTTGAGAAGTCATCTGGAATGCGTACTAACATGTAATACTTTCTACCTTCCATTCCTTTTTTCGCTTCTTTTTCACTTACAAACTCCCATTTAAAACTTGTATTATCTTTTAAATTATCAACGAGCCCTTTTCCGACCTCAATTGGTTTTCCGTCAAACACTGCACCTTTATCTAAATTGACTACCGCAACTGGTAAATCATCTAACTGTTTATACGGATCCCAAAAGGCCCATAAAAACATGCCTGCATATAAAATCGGTACGAATAAAACCGCGATAATTGGAATTAATATTTTTTTACTTTTTATAATTTGTGTGAACTCTTTACGAAGTAACTGATTTCCTTTCATCATTTATCCCCCTTTTTAAAATGACTATATTGTTCATTTAGTCATTTTTACCCAAACAAAAAGGCTATACCTATTCATACATATGCCTTATCCCCGAATTTATACTATGCAACTGTTCCTTACTATGAAGTGAATATTTCTATTATCCCTCCTAAATTAAATATATGACCACTTTGTTCAATTGGTCACTTTTTTTATAATAATAAAAGGATTATCTTAGTTTGACAATCCTTTTAATAAATAAAGTTCAAATAATTCTGCAATTTTTTCTTTTTCTAGCGGCTCATGATTTTTTTCCCAATCAAAAATAAGCGATACATATAAGCGAAGCATAATAAATGCTGTAATTTCTGGATCACATTTGCTAATTTCACCTTTATCAATCGCAATCTTTAAATACGATTGAATGACAGAAACGATTTCCACATCTACTTGTTGCATCACTTCTTGTACTTCTTTCGTTCCCATATCGCGCTCTTCTTGAATTAACTTAATCATGAGCTGATGTTCTTTTCTGAATTCTAATATGCTATATAATGCTCTATGTACATTTTCAAAAAATGAAACATCTGAACGAATTGCATTTTCTGCAACTTGCTTCATTTCTGTAATTAAATTAGAAATAATCTCGCCAAATAGCTCTTCTTTATTTTTGAAAAAAGTATAAATCGTTCCTTTTCCTACATTCGCTAACTTCGCTACTTGATCCATCGTTGTTGCTTTATAACCGAATGCTGAAAAAGACTTTGTTGCAGCCTCAATAATAGAACGTTTTCGATCTATCGCCACATCGTCACCTCCAAAAATGACCAATTGGATAATTTAGTCAATCAGTACATCTTTGATATTACCACACGCTTACATTCTATACAAGTTCTCTTTTTTATTATTTCCATCATAAAAAATTTCAGTCAAGTTATATCATACTTTCCATAGTTTATCAGAAGAAAAGAGAAAAGGAAAAGGTGTTCTTGAGATATACAGCTAAACCTTACTTACAAACAACAAATTTCTCTTTTTTCAAATAATCAAATAAAAAAACAAGAAAATCTTTACATTTAATAGTAATATAGAAAATAGACAAGTTTATCCGACTTTAACGGGCAGTAAGACCCCACCTCAAAATTCAGCGAAAGCAAAGAATTTAGGTGGGAATCGGGCTGTCCATAAAAGTCCGATTGGTGAAGACTAATAATCAGTGGGGGCTTTTTCAGTCATGATGCGTGCACTTCGTTTAAATATAAAGCAAGCTTTTTGTAATCGTGTTTCTTTAATTATTTTGTTTAGTGGATTCGTTCTTATTTGTATTTATCATTATTATTATGTCATTCGTTATTTAGGAAACGCTGCGGGCGGACCTATATCAACAGATATAAAATGGATTGGATTTCGTGATAATGAAATGGATGTTTATTTATTATTAATGCCAGTTATTGCGAGTTTCCCCTTTAGTACAAGTTACAATTCCGATAAGTCAGATGGTTTTAAACCGTTCGTAAGTAAAGGAATTTCGTTATTTCCTTATTCAATAACGAAATATATCGTTACGTTTTTTTGCGGAGGATTTCTTTATACATTTCCGTTCATCTTATCATTATTATTTTGCAAATTAACAATTCCAGACGGAGAACCTATAGCTGGTTCAGGCATCATAAATGATGATGGAATGTTCGCAAACCTATATTTAGATGCGCCTCTCACTTACATTACGGTATATATCGGAATTAATTTTTTATTTGCAGGTTTAATGGCCCTCTTAGGACTCGCTGCATCTGCATGGTCACAAAAGGACTATATGGCGATTCTATTTCCATTTGCAGTTAACTCCATTCCGTACGTCCTGCTAAATACAATATTCCCTACAATAGGCGGAGCACCTATTCATTTATATGACCCAAAGCAACCATTGCAAGGCATGTCACCGTACATTTTAACGATGCAATGTGCTTTCTTCCTTCTCGTTAGCTTACTTATGTATATACAAGGAGTAAAGCGGGATAGAAAAAAATATAGAAGAAGACTGCAAAGAAGAGATCGGTGTAGAAAAGCGTTTCAAGTAATTTCAGACTAAATCATTGAACGAATAAGAGCGTAATTCCCTAATTTAGATTAGAGAATTACGCTCTTATTATCATTTACATGTATCAATCGTATATTTTCACTATTCATATCATCACCCTCCCCTTTACGGCGTACCAGCCAATCCCCATAAAATAACGACCGCTACAAAATAAATCGCTTTAATACCTACCACTAAACATAATGAAATAATTGCATATTTACTTAATTCTCTTCTTGCGCCAATTAAAGTAAAAATAACTGCCAAACTAAATGTTATATAAGATGCCGCTGTATGTATTAAGTTATATGTAATATCTAAACTTTGCGTAAGTCCTATTACCTCCGCTACAAATTGAAGCATGACGATTGTACTAAAAAAAATTGCAAGCTGATTCATTAATTTTCCATTTAACCATGCTTGCATCTTCAACCTCCTCGTTAATAATACTGAATTTTTAAATAATTTTAACATGATTTTTACAGAAAAAGAACGCTCAGTATATCTCTAAGCGCTCTTTCTCAACTATTTAAGAAGCTTTCTTCAAATCAATTTGAGCAAGTACTGGGTCGTGGTCACTTACACGTCCGTGTTCTTTCATAATGTTTGAGTTTAAGTGTAATGGATCTACGATTGTGTGCGGTGCGATGTTGTTTGTTACTAAAATATGATCTAACACTTGTGCATTTCCTTCATGGATGTACGTGTAGCGGTTCTCTTTTGGCACTGTGTTTAACATATTTTTTAAGTTTGTTCCCTCTAATGTTTTTAGTGGTTTAGCGAACTCAAAATCGTTCATATCCCCTAACACAACAACTGGTGCATTCGTATTCTTTTTCTGAATACCTTGTACGAAATTGTTTACTTCTTGTGCTAATTGAACTCGTTTTTCTTCACTTTTTAATACGAGCGGCTGTACTTTTCCAAATGGTGTTGCATCTCCTATTTTTGAGTTTAAGTGATTTGCAACAACAACTAAATTTTGCCCTTGGAACGTAAATTCTGCCGCTAACGGTTTACGTGTACTTTCAAACAATGGGTTTTCGTCTCCAATACGGACAACGTTTTTATCAAGCAACTTCGGTACTGTCGCTAATTTCACGCGTGATGGGTTATAGAAGAACCCGACGCGAATGTTAGCGCCTGGTGCTCCCCCGTCTAAATTATTATTCGGAGCAATTTCTACATACTCATACTTTGGCCCGCGAATTTCTAGCACTGCATCAATGATACGTTTTGCGCTTAACGAAGCATCTGTTGTACCGTCATTAACCGTTCCGTTATTATCTTGCATTTCCTCTACACCGATAATATCCGGCATTTTTAAATTGTATTTAATAGAATACGCTAACGCTTTTACTTTTTCATCTGTTGTTTCTTTTTTATTCGCCGAGAAGTTTTCAATATTATATGTAGCAACCGTTAACTTATCAAGACGCGGCTGAATATTTGCTCCTATTTGCTTAAATCCGCCGTCTATTACAGATGGTAATTCCGTTATTGGCGCAATGCGGAACGCACCGTAATCATATCCGACTACTCCTGTTATATCTCCTGTGAAAGTATCTCCTACTTTTGCTACATAATCACGAGGTACTTTTACAGAAAGACGCTCTGGGTTTAATTGATTTTCATCTAATACAGGTGTGCCATATTTCGTTACAACTTTATTCCCGCCATTTTTCACTGTTACATATAAATTCCCGTTTTTCTGAGGTGCAATAATTTTGGGCGTTGGCATCGTAACGCGCATACCTTCTATACTTTCATAAAAATCGATTGCATCTTCATTTGGATCAAATAAACCAAATGCATCATTATCGATAATTTGATCAGGAATTTTCACACCGTTTTCTCCAAGTACAATCGGTGCTGGTAAAACTTGATCTTTTGCGATTACAGCAACGCGGCTCGCTTTAATTTCAGTCGTCGTTAAGTCTGTGTCAAACCTTTCTGCATATCCAGGCCCAACATATTCTTCTACTACTCCATCAACTTGAATAAGATCTCCTACTGCTACATTCGCATCCTTTTTGTACACATACATACCTTCTGAAGTAGCTGGATCATTATCTGGCTGATTATCTTCTATATAAAAACCATTTTTATCAAGCGCTGTTACAACGCCTTCCACATTGTATACTTTCTTCCCGTTGTAAGGAGAAATATGTGATTTTCCTTGAATATCATGAATACGAACTGGTTCATTGTTTACGATAACAAATGAAAATGTTGAAATCGCTGAAGAAGTAAGCCCTTCTTTCTCTGCAATTGCTTTAATCACACTATTTTCATTCACGATAATTTGTCCGTTATAACGAACACTTTTATTTGTAGGGTTAGAGCCATCTAACGTGTAATAGATTGTTGCTCCTTCTGTATTCGTTGTTAACGTTACTGCTGTTCCTTTCGCAACTTCTCCTCCATTCGGTGAAGCTACTACATCACTAACACGGTTTTGTTCTTCCCCTTGAAACTTATGAGCTGTTACTGATTTTAAACCTGGGCTACTAAAATATAATTCAAGCGTCCCTGTTAAACTAACTTTCTTCCCGATATTTTCAGGATGATCTTTCACGTTTACTGCCGCTCTCACATCGCCTTTTGGTAACTGAACAGGCATGATTTTGTCTGGATTCGTTTCATTTGGCGAATCAGCAATTGCTACGTTTGTATCATCAAACTTAGCCGGATCTTTCGTGTATTTCGAAGGACTTTGCGTATATCCGACGATATACCCTTCCACTGTCCCCTTCGTTTTCCCTTGCTGCTTAAATACTTGAATTGCTTTTTCTACTGACATAGAAGTAGTTTCTTCTGCTTGTACTAAAGTTCCAGTAAATGAAAGCAATAGTATGAATGATAAAAAGATACTTAACAATTTCTTCACAGCCATTTTCCTCTCCCTATTTCATATTTTCTCAGCATGTCTATCATATCAAATGATTCGTTATATAGAATGATATTTCGACAAGTTTTACAAAAAATTAATCTAATTTACTCGTTTTCAAACTATAATACAAAATAATAATTTTACACTTTCTACGAATGCACTCTATAATGTTAGAGAGAGAAAACAGAAAATATCGATATTTCATTGGCATGTAAAATGGATTCATTTGAATAGGAGTGATTGGATGGAAGTACAAACAGAAACATACCGCGCAGCTATGAATGGAACATTAGAACGTCATTTTTCAGATATGATTGCTGTTATACCGACTAGAATTACAATTGAGCAGTTAAAACAACGGCTAGAAACTATCGCTACTAAAGTTGATGAGTTAAAAGTTGTTTATAGTGATGAGACAAGCCTTATTGTTGAGTTACATATGGATGAAAAAGTCATACCGTATGAACTGCATATTGATGAGGCGAATGACCCAGAAGAATATAAACTGTACAATAGACAAGATTCTACAATCGTAGATCGTAATTTTGAAGATGCGGCTTTCGGGACTGAAATTTTCACCCGTACGCTATTTGTAGGCGATGTGCTGGACTGCTTTTTCCAGCAGTTACATTTTTTATGGAACCTTGCGCCAGATTTGTTATTTGTAATTGATTCAAGTGCAGCAATGAAGGTAATATCTAGAAGCTATATTGAATATCACGTTGAAAATGAATTATTACCTGACATTCCTGACTTGTACGTTATTCATTCCGTTTATGAAGACGATAAAGAAGGCGAGCCTACGCAATATTGGTTTCATACACACGGCCTTTTAAGAGCGGGCGTAACAGAAATAGAATTAATTATTCCAAATCGCATTCCTTCCTACTATGGCATTGGTGACCTCTTTCAAACATTTGCGAATAATGCCGTTGAAAATGGACAAGTCCCTATGAATGAGCCTATCGTTATCGCACATAGTCAGCAAGGCTCTATACATACCGTAGCTGTTCCGTGGGAAAAAGGATTATCTTATATTGGGCATAAAACGAGTATAGATCAATTATCTTCAATTGAGAATGAAGAAGTGAAGCTACAACCAATAGATGCACAAAACACATTCTTAGGCGGGATGGATGACCGAGATGAATACCATCAATCGCCATCTGTTCTCTTGTTCAAATTTGATACTTCAGAAGAATGTATCGAAAGCTTTTTCAAAGAACACGAGGAAGCTACAGGGCTCATGTTCTATAAAACAAATAGTGAAACGGCTCGTATGGCTTACAATGCGAAGAATACTTTCGGGTATTTCAGCAACATTTTTCAAATTGAACAATCAAATGAGGAGTTTCGTTTTCTCGCTAAGTTTGGCGTTTCCTATGAAGAGGATAAAAGCGAGCATATGTGGTTTGAAATGCAACATATTACGGAAGACTTTATTCAAGGAATACTCATTAATGAACCATATTTTATAGAAGATATGAGTGAAGGAAATAGTTATCATTTAGATTTTGATGACTTAACAGAATGGGTTATTTATGCAGGAGATGCCGTTATAAAGCCAAATAACTTATATATGTTTATTGGTGAATAAGTAACAAAACGCCTTCAATATGATTGAAGGCGTTTCTCTTTACTGTGCGATTAATTCCGTATTCATTACTTTCTCCAAATGAGAGAGTACACGCTTTGCAGCCCTCTCACCTTGATCAATACAGTCCGGCAGACCAGAACCAGCGTAAGAACTACCTGCCAAGTATATACCTGGCAACTCTTTCTCCATAAATGTTGTGAGTTTCTTCATTCGCTCGCTATGGCCTACTGTATATTGGGGCATTGCTTCTTTCCAACGGCTTACGACTGTAAACTCTGGATTCTCTGTAATATCCATCGTCTTTCGTAAGTCTTCTAGTACGAGCTGAACGAGTTCCTCTTCTGTTTGTTCTACAACTGCTTCATCACCAGGTCGTCCAACGTAACATCGAAGAAGCGTTTTTCCTTCTGGCGTTGTATGTGGCCACTTTTTATGCGTCCACGTACATGCTGTAATTGTGTAATCACTATTTCGAGAGACAACAAATCCTGTACCATCAATATCTCGCTGAATGGCTGATTTCGGGAAAACCATTGCTACATTCGCAACTGATGTGGACGGAATGTTGCGGAAGAAACGAAACTGCTTGTACTGTGCAAACATAGATGGCAATACTTTATGTGAACTTGCCACTACGACCGCGTCCGCTTCTATTTCTTTTCCGTTACTAAGAGTAATCGTATAGCCATCACCCTGTTTTGCAACTTTTTCAATGCGAGTTCCCTTTATTATCGTACCTTCATGCATCTTTGCTTCGAGAGATTCTACAATAGATTCTAAACCTGTTTTCACTGTTTGGAAGATTCCTTTTTTCGGTTCAGCTTTCTCTTCTTTCGGAGCGAGCGTACGCATACCGAGTGAAATACTGCGATGTTTCTGCTCAATTTGATACATTTGCGGGAATGTTGACATTAAGCTCATTTCATCAATATCCCCTGCATAAATACCCGATAGTAATGGTTCTATTAAATTTTCAACCACTTCATTTCCGAGGCGATGTCTGAAAAAGTGCCCGAGTGATTGGTCAGATACTGGCTTTGACCTCGGCATTAATAGATCAAAACCAGCTCTTAGTTTACCAATTGGGGAGAACAGCCTGGAAAATAGAAACGGCGTAATTTGCGTTGGAATTCCCATCATTGATCCATTCGGCATTTTATGTAACCGATTGTTTACGAGGATAAATGATTGACCGGCCTCATTATTTACAAGTTCATCGCCAAGACCTAATTCTTTCACTAATCTAGCTGCACTTTCTTTTCGTGCTAAGAAAGAATCCGGTCCGCGCTCAATTGTAAATCCATCTTTTCGAACGGTTTGAATTTTTCCGCCAAGTTTACCCGATGCTTCTATCAGTAATGTATCAATCGGCAAGTTTTTTTCATGAATATTTTTTTGTAAGTTATACATTGCTGTTAATCCAGTGATGCCTCCGCCGATGATCACAACTTTTTTCCTCAAGCAGGCTCCCCCTTTCTTCTTACAGTACAGATTCTTTTTTCTTTACTACAACATCTGTTAAGCAGTCAATAAATGCATCCGATGCGTTTGGCATTTCTGGACGATAATATTTCGCGCCAATTTCATCCGTTACCACTTTACACTCAAAGTCGTTGTCATATAAAACTTCTAAATGTTCCGCAACAAATCCAACTGGTGCATATACGAATGAAGTATAACCGTGCTTTTCATTTAGTTCTCTCGTTAAATCTTGTACATCTGGACCAATCCAAGGATCTGGTGTGTTTCCTGCACTTTGCCAACCTACTGCATAGTTTGCTACTTCAGCGCCTCTTGCAATATAGTCCGCTGTTTCATTTAATTGATCTGGATAGGGATCGCCCATTGCGATAATTTTTTCTGGTAAGCTATGAGCTGATACGATTAATACTGCTTTTTCACGTTCTGCGTCTGACATACCGCTATATATACCTTTCACTGCATCAACCCAATACTGGATAAATTTCGGTTCTTTATACCAGCTATCGATGCCATGAATTGTTAAGTTTCCAAGTTTCTCAGCTTCTTCTTGTGCTCGTCCAACGTATGATTTTACGCTAAACGTAGAATAGTGCGGCGCAAGAACAAGTGCGATTGCATCTTGTATACCGTCGTTATGCATATCTTTCACCGCATCTTCAATGAACGGTTCAATATGTTTTAAGCCAAGATACATATGGTACTCGACTTCATCTTGTACTTCATTTAAACGCTTCTCTAACTTCTTAGCTTGCTCTAATGTAATAGTAGCTAAAGGAGAAATACCACCAATTGCACGGTAACGCTCTGTTAAATCTTCTAGCATTTCAGGACTTGGCTTTCTTCCTCTGCGAATATGTGTATAGTAACGTTCAATATCTTCTTCTTTATATGGCGTTCCGTATGCCATTACAAGCAAACCAATTTTCTTTTTCATACAGCAATTCTCCTTTACTTCGCTAACTGCCCTTTAGAGTATTCATGAATAAATGTAGTTAAACGTTTTAATGTATCTGGATTTACTTCTGGGAATACACCATGACCTAAGTTAAAGATATAACCCGGCTGTTTCATCCCTTGATCTAAAATACCTTTTACATGTTCTTCAATAACAGACCATGGTGCAAGTAAGAACGAAGGATCCATATTACCTTGTACCGCCTTGTGAACGCCGCGTGCACGTGCTTCTTCAATTGGTAAACGCCAGTCTAAACCGACTACATCAAGCGGTAAGTCGTGCCATTCATTTACTAAGTGTGCAGCTCCTACGCCGTGCATAATCATCGGTACACCCATCGTGCGAACTTCTGCAAAAATACGCTCCATTGCCGGTTTAATAAATACGCGATAATCTGCTACGTTTACTGTTCCAACCCAAGAATCGAAAATTTGAACTGCTTTTGCTCCTGCGTTAATTTGCGCTTTTAAATATGTAATAACCATATCTGCTAGCTTATCCATTAAAGCGAACCAAGCTTTCGGCTCTGCATACATAAACGCTTTCGTATTATGGTAGTTACGAGATGGACCGCCTTCAATCATATAGCTCGCTAACGTAAATGGAGCTCCTGAAAAACCGATTAACGGTACGTCTAGCATTTCAGTCGTTAATAAACGAATTGTATCTAATATGTACGGTACGTCATCTTCTGGATTGATTTCCCCTAGTTTTTCTACGTCTTGTAAAGAACGGATTGGATTATCAATAACTGGGCCAATACCTGATTTAATTTCTACATCCACACCAATTGCAGGTAGTGGTGACATAATATCTTTATAAAGAATTGCTGCGTCTACGTTATACTGATCAACTGGCAGTTTTGTAACGTAAGCACATAACTCTGGATTATGTGTAATTTCAAATAAAGAATACTTTTCTTTTATCTTTCTATATTCCGGCTGCGAACGACCTGCTTGACGCATATACCACGCTGGTACATAATCAGTACGTTCCCCCCTACATGCTTTTAAAAATGTCTCATTTATAGTTCTTACCAAGACCCTAGCTCCCTTCCTTACCACAATGCTTCGAATACGTTCGATATTTATCTTTTTTTACTATACAGCTTGTAAAAACAAAATGCATAATATTATGTACGTTGTTCATTAAATTGACACAAACATTCTTAAAAACGCTTACTATTTTCACAACATTCTTATTATAACACAGAGAAAAACTATGGTTTAGCTACTTTTGACTTTTCTCCTTCGCGATTCGTTTGTGTGTTATATGGCACAACGTAAAAACTCGGTTTTGAAAAGATGTTAACGAACTTTTCCTCATATTCCCCGGCACCATTTACAGTACCTACATGCGTATGAATTCCATTTTCCACTCTATAAATACGATACATAATTCTTTCATCTGGAAGTGGTGTCCAGCTTAATTTCGCTTTAAATAAACCGAAAGGGCTAAATGCTAATTTCATTTTCACATCTTCAATCTTGCGCAGCCGAATTGGAGCACCGATTGTTTCCACACCTTCTGGTTTCCTAAACTGCTCTTTCTGTTCTACATTTGCTTTCGTTAAAATTTTCTTAAACAATTTTGTTGCTGATGCACTTTCTCCTTGCAACTTATGCTCTTCATCTATGCGGTCATAACCAATC
Organism: Bacillus sp. FDAARGOS_527; assembly: GCF_003812125.1. Taxonomy (NCBI): domain Bacteria; kingdom Bacillati; phylum Bacillota; class Bacilli; order Caryophanales; family Bacillaceae; genus Bacillus; species Bacillus sp. FDAARGOS_527. The sequence continues at coordinate 375,525 of NZ_CP033795.1, read as the reverse complement.
CAAACAGCGCCTACTAAATTTGGCGTATAGCCAACGAACCACATATCCCTCGCCCCATTATCGTCATTTGGTAAGGAAGTTGTACCTGTTTTCCCAGCTAACGCCCCGCTATATACACCGACTTTCGCTGTCCCTTCCTTTACAACTCCTTCTAACATTTTCGTCATATACCAAGCCGTTTGTTTCGAGAAAATTTTCGTTTCTACTTTTGGCGACTCTCCAATGACTGCGCCGTGTCTATTTAACACTTTATCAATAACGTGCGGCTCAATAATATCACCATTTGCTAAAAACGCACGGTACATTTTCACAAGATCAAATGTTGAAACACCATTTTTCAATCCGCCAAGCGCTGTACTTAAGCCAGCATCAGCAATGTGAACATTTCCTTTCTCTAAATATTGCTTTCCTTCTTCTACCCCTAACTCATTTAATAAAGAAACTGCTGGTACATTTGCTGACTCTACAATCGCATCGTACATCGTCATTTCTTTCGAATACTCATGGTTATAATTTCGAGGTTCATAACCTTCAAAAGAATGTCTTTCATTCTTTAATAAAGAATACGGATTATACTTTTTCGTTTCGAGTGCTGGCGCATAAACGATAAGTGGTTTTAGCACAGAACCGGGCTGTCTTTTTGCAAAAACACGATTGAACCCTCTCGGAACGTACTTTCTTCCGCCAATCGCCGCTTTAATGCCGCCTGTACGATTATCCATTAATAAAAAAGCACCTTGCGCTCCCTCTTCTTTCCCAGGGAAATTCCTTGCATCTTGAAACTGGTTATATGCTACCTTTTGAATTTTTTCATCCATCGGTACGACAAACGTATATCCTCCGCGAAGCACTTCTTGATGAGACAATCCGTATAAACGTGCTGCTTCATCTATGACCATATCAATATACGGCATATATGCGAGCTCATTCTCATCTAAGTTTTTATAGAGAGCGATTGTCTTTCCTTGATAACGTACGCTTTCTTCGGCAGTCAAATAGCCTTGTTTATGCATAAGTGACAATACGAGATCGCGGCGTTCTTTACTCTTCTCTGGAGAAAAATAAGGTGAATAACCGTTTGGCGACTTCGGAAGACCTGCAAGCATTGCTCCTTCTTCTACTGTTAAATCTTCTACATTTTTATTAAAATATAACTTTGCTGCTGCTTGAATACCGTAAGCTCCATGGCCAAAATAAATATGATTCATATACATTTCAAGAATTTGTTGCTTCGTATATTTTTGCTCTAATTGAAGGGAAATTGCGACTTCCTTCAACTTGCGCGTAAATGTTTTTTCACGAGTTAAAAAGACGTTTTTAGCAAGTTGCTGCGTAATCGTACTGCCGCCTTCGACCTTCCCTCCAGCTAACGTGTCTTTATAAAGAGCACGAAATATAGACGGGTAATCAATTCCTTGATGCTCATAAAAACGAGAATCTTCCACCGCAACAAACGCCTGCTGCACGTATTTTGGAATTTGTTCGATTGGTACGAGGTCTCTATTTTCTACGTATAATTTCGTAATTTCTTTCCCTTTCTGGTCAACGATACGTGATGAAGAGTGGAAAACGAGCTGCTTTTCATCCATCATATAGCCACCAGCTAACACAATTAGTTTATAAAGGACAATCGCTAGTACAAGCGTTGCTAACCCACCTAATAAAGTCCACTTTACTTTCTTCATACATCGGCCTTCTTTCCAAATGATGGTACATTTATTATTTGAAAAAGAAGTATCTTTATGTATATAATCTTCGAAGTTTTTTAAGAGAGTTGATATAATAGAAACAAATAAGTAAGGGGGCATTAAAATGAAGGCTATTATTTCATACGAAACACCTCTAGAACAAGCACATTTCACTGCAAAAAATGATGAAAAAAATATGTTTTATAAAGAAAATACAGAAGAATCTGTAGAAGGATCTCTTAAGTATGATGTACTAGACGCTGTTGGAGAATTTAAAGGACAGCCTGGCTATATCGTTTGTAACAACATTTCTGTAACAGACGAAGGTCGCCCAGTATTTGAAAACCGTTTTAAAAACCGCGCAGGCCTTATTGAAAACGAACCAGGATTCCAAGCGATCCGCGTTCTACGCCCATTAAGTAACGATACATACGTCATCTTAACGATGTGGGAAACAGAGCAAAACTTTAAAGACTGGACAGAATCACGTTCATTCGAAAATGCTCATAAAAAACGCCCCGCACAAGCAGAAGGACAAGCTCCGGCGCATCCACATGCAGAACAGCAAAAGAGTATTTTCTCTCGTCCGTCTTTCGTGACTACTTTTGATGTGTTAGTTTAGGGTTTTGGAGTTCGAAGTTTGAAGGTCACGGTATGTGAAATTATATCGACGATTTTCTGAATATATCGGCGATTTTTCGAATATATCAACGATTTTTTCAATATATCGACGATTCGACAAAGAATATCGACTTATCGACAAATGACGACACAAAAAGGAAACACCGTTACACACCGGTGTTTCCTTTTTCTTTGTACCAATTATATATACGAAGCGCATCTTCTTTTTGCATATGTTTCACTTTATAACGATGCCCTGCTACTGATACGACAGCTGCACATAGCTCGTCTTTCTTTTGAAAATACGACTGACTGTATCCGACTGCTTGCACATGCCTTCTTCGCATGATTCCTGTATATTTCGCGAGTCCTCGGTATACCATGACTAACTGATTGTCTCGTATCATATAACCACTACTTGTATACCGCGCGTATGCAAGTAACGTAAATATAATACATAGTGGTATGAGAGTGAATAACGCAATATTTTGTTTAAAATATATACTCGCACCTATGATTGGCACAGCGAGTACGGCACTTGTAATCCAGCCCATGATGACATAACGACGTAATGCTGCTTTCGGTAAATGAACGATTTCCGCTTCCATTTCATACGGCAACTGCAAATACGTAAGTAACTGCTGCACATCTGTTTTCTTCATAAAAGGATGTAGCATCACTTCATTTCCTGCCGCTTCTATACTTTGAATGACTTCTACTTCGACAGAACAATATCCGAAAGGCTGGCGGAGAATGCCTTCTTTCACCGTAATCGCTTGAATGCGGTGTAATTTTAATACAAACTCTTTCTTATCAAATAATCCTTGTACGATGCGAACTTCATTTCTTTTTCGCTCTATTTTAAAGTTCGCATATTTTAACGCATAGCCAGCTGTAGAAATGACCCACGAAATTGCCATTAAAATCGCGGCCATAACGATTAATTCATAAACACCGTTATCCATCACATACGCTTCTACTTTATTAATGAGCCATTCTGGTAGAAATTGATTAAACTCTGTGTAAAGGATGACTAACATAGAAAACACTAATCCAAATCTGCCAGATGTAATAGATGCTGCTAAAATTTCTTTCGTAGCTAACTGATAAACCGTCTTACTTCCTTCTGCCGCTGGCGCTTCTTCACTCACAACGCTTCTTTCTTTATGTAATAAGGCAATTAGTTCCTTCGCTTCCTCTTCTCTAATGCCAGCTAACATCACTTCTGGCTCAGTACCGCCGCCTGCCGCTTCAATATTTAATTTCGTCAGTCCAAATATTTGATAGATGATGTTAGAAGACGTACTAATATTTTGCACACGTTCTTTATTTAAGTAACTTTCTTTCTTTACAAAGACGCCATGTTTAATATGTAAAATATTATTTTCAACCCAGTACACTTTAAAATACCATTTTATAGCTGAGAAAATAGCCATAATGAATAATACAAACAAAAGAACAAGATGCAAGAAATACCATGGTTCTACTTCACCATCTGATCGAAATAAAACAAGAAAAATAAAAGGCAACAAAGTCGCAACTCGAATACCTAATAAAATCGTGATCGGATGTTGCCTCTTATACATCCTCATCACTCACTTTCGCAAGTTCTCCAATTTGTCTTTTCAACTGCTCTGCTTCTTCCTTCGTTAAACCTGGAATACTATGAGAAGTTGCTGCTGTTGAAATATGTAATTCTGCTAAATTATACTTTCTCATAATTGGGCCTTGCTCAATCGTTACGTGCTGCACACGAATCATCGGAATGAGCACGCGTTTTACAACGAACATTCCCTTTTGAATCTCAATTTCTTCTTCATTTAATCTGTAACTATAATAGCGTTGACGTAAATTTGGAAATACAAAATAATCAAGCGGAATAAATAGAATAGCTCCTGTGACTAACAAGCCAAACAACCAACCCCACCAATTAAAGTTGATCATAAAAAAGAAATACGCAATTACGACTGCTAGTATAACTGCCGCCCCAATTAAAGCATGAATTCGCCACACTTTCAGCATATTAGAATGAATCTCCCTTTCTAACGGCTGCATCTCATCACTCCAATTATATGAATGTATTACTTATATATTAGTTGGTATATACATATTTGTAAAATTATAGTTTTTTACATCGTATCGAGAACTTCTTTAAAATTCCCTTCATTAATGGAATGCACTTGAAACTGAATGTAATCTATCTCATTCGTATCTGGCTTAGCAAATGGCAAAATGTTAAATCTAGAAGCCGATCTTCCTAGCATATCTACAATCATAAGAGAAACGTCAATATATTCGAAGTCTACACAGAATACGACTGCTTCTCCCGTACATTCATACTCTTTAATCGCATCGTAAGACTTATTGGCACTAATTAACATTACTTTTAATAGTTGGTTCAAATTTTCTGGTTTAAAATTAATCATATACGTGGCTCCTTTTTCAACAAAACACTACAAAAATAGTGTAATCTTATACTTTCATAGCTTCACACATCAATTATATTAAAAATAAAGCTAGTTTTTTATAAATTTTTTGATATAATTACTTACGGGAAAAGGGAAGAATTTTGTCTTCCCTTGTGTTTTTATTTGCATCTAGTACTTTTGCTAGATGCTTTTTTTTACGCTAAAAAGGTATCCTCAAACACTTTGAGGATACCTTTCCATTAATTTAGTGCACTTCAACAATTGTACCATCTTCAAATACTTTAAATACGCCAGTAAATCCTGATCCAGCTGCGCCTTCTATTTTATATGTCGTACGCACTCTAATTTGATAATATTTCTTTCCATTCTCTACTTGCGTATTTTCTAGCGTATAATCATAGTCTTCTTTATATTCATTTTTAATATATTCTTTCGCTTTCTCAAAAGTAAATGCATCTTGAGTCTTTCCTGTTTCTACCTTTTGGTTCTTCTCTGTCGTTACCTTCTGGTTCTTTTCTGTTTCTACTTTTTGAGTCTTCTCTGCCGTTACCTTTTGGTTCTTTTCTGCTTCTACCTTTTGAGGCTTCTCTGTTGTTACCTTTTGATTCGTTGCTACATTAGTTTTTTCTGCCTTCGCTACCGTTGCATTCTTTTCTGCTTCACCAATTTTAGTAATTAATCCTGAAGCCTTTTTATTATATTCTTCAAGATTTTTGTTATCTTTTGTTTCTGAAACTAGCTTATTTAATATATCTTTCGCTTCTGCGTAATTTTTCTTATTTATTAACTCTTCACTTTTCACTAGTTGCTCGCTATACTTCTTTTTTTGTTCGACGATAGCTAATAATGCTGTTCGTTCTTCCTTCGCTTGTTTTACTAACGTACTATTTCCATCCTTCATGTTCTCTACTTTTTCAAATGACTTGATTGATTCTTCTACCTTTGTTTCTTCTTTTAACTTCACAGCTTCAATCATTGCTTTTGTTTGTTCTACAAGCACCTTTGCATCTGAATCATCTTTCTTCTCATCTAGTGCTTTTTCAAATGATGATAAGGCATTTTTATACTCTTTATTCGTTAACGCGGTCTTTCCTTCATCCATTACTTTGTCAAAATTCCCATTACTACATCCAGCTAACATTAAAAATGTAAGTCCAATTACCATTAATAACTTTTTCATTTTTTCTCCTCCTATATATCCCCTAAAACAATAGCTTTATATGTATAAAAGTCTGTGTAGTAATTAGACTGAGCGTAAATATGTACTTTATGTGCGGGAAAGGAAGTACATTTCATTTACTATCATTACTTAAAACTCCTAAATATTTGGTTTTCTTCTTTTAAAGACAGAAAGGAATTTTAATAATGTGCGCAAAGTTCTCACCAAGCTCTTTACTACACACACTCTTATACACATAGAAAAACTTTTGAACTTCATATATCTTCTGACGATTTGATACACACTCCGATTTGTAACATACCGAAAAACAAAAAGAAAACAAACTGCAATATAAGTTACAGTTTGTAACTATTTTGTAACACAAATGTAACACATGGTTTTTAAACATACAATAGTTTTTTTTTACATTATTTTCCCCACTTTCTATATTTTAAAGCGTTAATCCGGTTCCAATCCTTAATGTAATACGTATTTTCATAACAATCGCGCTAAAAAAGAATTTACATTTTTGATTAAATTGAAGGATATACCCCCTTAAAAAGAAAAAATACGCTATTCTTTCTTCCTATGAGCCTATAGGAAGAAAGAATAACGTATTTTTCAAAAATGAGTTCTTTTATACAAACGCTTTAGTTCTATATCACAATTAAAAGGGCAATCAACGCTAATATAGCTGGAAGTCCTTGTTTTACAATAATTGATTTATTAGATGTGAAACCGCCGAACAGAGCTGCTACTACCACACACATTACAAAGAATAATTGAACCATATAACCAATTGAATTGAGACCAAGTATAAGTCCCCAAATGAGACCAACGGCTAAAAATCCATTATATAAACCTTGGTTTGCAAACATAATAGCTACGTTTCGATCTCCTTCTAAATGCTCCGGTAATTTAAAAGCACGTTTTGCGACTTTTGAATTCATAAAAAACATTTCGAGGCTCATGATAAATAAATGTTCTAATGCTACGATCCCGACTAAAATAGCTGCGATTATTTCCACAGTATTGTGCCCCCTCTATCTTCGCTTTAATCTTATAGCTTATATAAAAATCCGACATCGTCTGAATAACACGTTTTCGAAAATTCCTCCTTCTTACTTATTAAAACATTAATTGATACATCAATATTTGATGCATCAATTAATATACAACTCCTCTTTTAGTTTTGCAAGTTTTTTTGCTCAATTCGTTTTATTTTGTTCCGTCAACTTTAAATCAATTCAAAACCCCTGTTCACTCTCTAGAAACTATGGTGTTTTTCAATAACTACAAAAAAAATCAACTAAATCATCAAATTAATAATTAGTTGTCTCCAAAGACGAAAATTTTATATCATTTTTATTATTTTAGGGGCAATCCATTTTGCTAGCTCTATGGGCATGGGATTACACCAACAAAACAAAAATTGCATACTTAACAAAAAAGCCTACTAATGAAAGTAGACTTAAATTTTTTAGGTTATTAACTTAATAATTTATCAGTTCATTTTCAGGTGTTTGAATAATAACAGGATTTTTTCCTGAATCAATCCACCTTAAAATATCAATCACATTTTGTTTATCTACACCTGTACATCCTTCTGTCCATGAAGTAGAGACATGGAAGAAAATTGCGCTTCCTTTGTATGGTGTACGTGATTCCGTATTATAATTAATTACGAATCCATAATCATATGCTGGGATATACATATTTTCAGCTGACTTCCATCTACCTCTTACAGGCTTTTCTTGTAGCGTATTATAATATGGAGATTTAGAATCATCTACCCAAACATGATTTGGTTTTGCTTCCAAACTTTCGCAACGTTATTTTCTTATATAGCATTTAATTCACTTGATTATCAAAAAGGAATCCTATTATTTATGTATATTAGTGTTATCAGTCTTAAACTACAAAATAAATAATCAAAAGGTTTCCTATAAACTCAACCACTAAAAATTCTCCAATCCATTAAAATGTATAATTAATCTTCAGTTTGCTTTAATCGAAATATACTTATTCCTTTTTCCTTAGCCATGTTTTCAAGATTACTCTCTAAATATTCATAGACATCTTCAATAGAATCTTTAGACAGAAAAATATGTTCTAAATCCAAAGGATCTTTAACCGTTATACTTTTTTTAGAAAAAAGATTTATGATTTGTGGCAAAACACGTATAGTTTCGCACTCTAAATGTAGTCGTCTTCCATTTTTCAAATTGAGAATTAAGTCTAAATTAATTCGAGTCCCAGGAAGGAAAAGAACAGCGGTGGGCTTCTTAACAACAGAAACCTCTATATTGCTAATTTCGCTGTACATAAACTCTTCTACCGGCTCTTTCTTTTTTTTAATTCTAAGTGCCTCACAAAGTGTGATGGTAATATTATGCTCTCCCAAAGTAGTTATACAAAAAGGGTGTAATTTACTAGCATATGCAGGATAATATCTTCCTTCTAATTCAATAACTGTTGGTAATATTCTATTTTCGGAATACAACAAAAATTCTTCCTTTTTCATGACCATTCCACCTTATAAATATATTATTAAAACAACATTTAACAACAAATGCTTAAATATATCACAAACGAAATCTAAATTTTTACTAATTAGGATAAAGTTGGTATACAATTATTTTACCACAATCTCGAATATATGTATTGCCTTGTCCGTATTTCAGACATTTTTCTGATTTTCACTTATATTTATCGATTTACTGCCAGTATTTTATTTAAGAAAAGAAACACATCCACCTTCCGATTGCTACGTTTATGAGCGATTTAACGGGTGATTATACAGCCTTTTCTAATCCTAAGTTGTAATAAATACAAACTGCTGATTTATAAACCACCTATACTCCATCATATGAATACTTTTAAAAGAATACTAACGTCCCTATAACAAATGTTTTAGGAACGAACTCTATTCATAAAAACAAAAAAATTTCTCCTTACCATCGTATATTTGAAGAAACATTATTAAAATAAATAGAATTAATAAAATGAAAATATGAAATTAAAATTATTTTCCATCAGCTTTACATAAAAAAACAGCCCGCCTTCCGCAAAAGACGAGCCATTCCATTTAATTCTCACTTATTCTCTTCTTATACCAATCCTGCATTCTCTCCGCATCTTCTACTCTCGTATGCTCTAATTTATAACTCGATGATGCGCTCGAAAACTTATACGTACATAAATCCGCGCGGCGCTGGAAGTATGATTGCGTCTTTTCCATTGATTGGACGTGTCTTCTTCTAACAAGTCCTGTATATTTTCCGATGCTACGATATACAAGCGTAATTTGCTCTCCATTTACACTGTAACCATTTGTTTTAAATGTTGCGTATCCAAGTATAAAGATGAGAATCGCAAGCGGAATGAGTGCCCACATGATGAAGTGCTTTTCAAAGTATATACTTATACCAATAAGCGGGATAGCTATTATTACGAAAAAGATGAAGCTATCAATGAGATAGCGGCGTAATGCTGCTTTTGGTAATGAAATCATATTTGTATGCAGTTCGTATGGTAATTGTAAATGCGCGAGTAACTGTTGTACTCGATCTTTTCGGATGATTGGATGCAGTGTAACTTTTTCTTTTTCATCATCCGTTCCCTTACTTTGAATCACTTCTACTTGCACAGCACAATAGCCGAATGGCTGACGTAAAATACTTTCTTTTATCGTAATCCCTTGAATACGATGTAACTTTAAGACGAGTTCTTTTTTCTCAAGTAATCCTTGTGAAATGCGGACTTCGTCATTTCTTCGATTTACTGTGAAATCTCCATGTTTTAGCGCATAACCGATTGTAGATATAATCCACGAAAGGACGAGTAAAATAGCTACCATGAAAATCCAGCCATATATATCATGTTGCATTACATATGACTTTACGCTATTCTCTATCCACTTCGGAATGTATTCCTCTACTTGGTGATACACGAAAAAGATTAACGAGAATAATAGTCCAAACTGCCCCGATGTAACAGAGGCTAGTAAAATTTCTTTCCAAGTCAATTTATATTCTGTCGTTTGTTTTTCTTCTGTAACGATTTCTTTTTCTATTGCATGTTCCGCTTTTTCGTCTAGCGTTCCTTCTGCTTTCACTTCTAGAGTTGGCTCATTTAGCAAAGCAATAAGCTCAGTTGCCTCTTCTACTGTAATACCGGCTAAGCTAACCTCCGCATCATCGCCCCCGCCAGCTGTTTCAATTTGGATTTTCTTTAAGCCAAGCATTTGATATAACACGTTAGAGCTTGTATTGATTGTTTGCACACGTTCTTTATTTAAGTAGCTCTCCTTCTTCACAAAGAGACCTTGTTTCACATGTAATACGTTATTTTCAATCCAATATACTTTGTAATACCAGCCTACGATAGCTGAAACAATCGTGATTACCGCAAAACCGATAGGAACTAAATACCAAAATGGGAACTTTCCTTTTAAACTAAGGAGAAAAATAATAAATGGTATAAAATCTGTTATTTTTAATTCCAATAACATCGTGATCGGATGCTGCCTCTTATACATCCTCATCACTCACTTTCGCTAATTCTGCGATTTTCGTTTTCAACATTTCTGCTTCATACATCGTTAAGCCTGGGATGCTGTGAGAAGTTGCTGCTGTTGAAATGTGTAATTCTGCTAAACCGTATTTTCTCATAATCGGCCCTTGTTCAATCGTCACATGCTGTACACGAATCATCGGTACTAATACGCGCTTTACGACGAAAAGACCGTGTTGAATTTCAAGTTCTTCTTCATTTAGTTGGTAGCTGTAATAACGCTGACGTAGTTTTGGGAATAAAAAGTACGAAAATGGTGCGAACACAACTGTTAGCCCAATCATCACATACAAAATCCACGCCCACCAATCAAACTTTATCATGAGGAAAAGGTAAGCTAAAATGACAAGAATACCGATCCCTTCTTCTATTACAGCCCGAACTTTCCACACCTTGACCATGTCAGGGTGAATTTCATTTTTCAATGGATCCATGTAACCACTCCAAATCTAGTAATCTAATATATGAATAGTCTCAATCTATATTTTACATAACCTTACAGAAAATTGAAATTCAATCTTCTTTCTTCTCAGGAATAAAATATCCGAACCAAAGTAGCCAAATGAAACCGATTAACTTCATCCAATTTCCATCCGCTTGAAAAGCTTCTATCATGCCTGGAATTTTATACACCCCAATGAATCCAAGAAAACCGAGCCACCAGTTTTTTTGCATTTTCATCTTTACTCCTCCTTCATGACGTTTTTCACATTTCGAATCCAAATTTCTTTATACTTTAACTGAAATCCCATGAGCATGTAATTACTCATATTATCAATTACAAGCGCTAGCGTATGAGCGTTTTCTTCCGTTGCATCTTGTGACACAACGCCTAGTCTCGCGCCTTTCTTCAATAATTCGTGGAAACCATTTAAAAACTCTTCTTGTATTTCAAATAAGCGTTTCTGATACTTTTCATTTCGCGCCGCAGTTACGATAAATTCATTTATGACGCGCAGTATTCCTTCTTGTCCTTCATACTCAGAGAGCATATGTAAACCATCTGCGATTAACTTTTCTGCAAAGTTTTCTTTCGTATATTGCTCTTTATCGAAATAACTCACGAAATGATACCCAGAGAAAATTTCTTCAAATAAAAAATCGACTAACGCTTCTTTAGAAGAAAAATGATAATAAATGGCCGGTTTTGAAATACCTACCTCTTTCGCAATCATGGAAAGGCTCATCTTCTCAATGCCGTGCTCTGCCATAAGTTTAAATGAAGCCTCTACAATGTTTTGCGATGTTTGTAAATTCTTTGTCATACTGTACCTCACTTATTTTTACTTACCGGTCGGTAAGTAAATTATAAAATGAAACGAAATGATTTTCAAGTTAGTTAGCGCCCCAGGAGGAATTTATTGGTAAATGGAGAAAAATATAAAACAAAAGCAATATATAACAATAAGGAGGATATCATATGGGACTTGGTGGTAAAGGCGGTAGTGGTGGTAATGGCGGCGGTGAAGCTGGACAAGCTGGCAAAAGTGGATTTTCATTACTCATTGTACTTTTTGTCGTATTGATTATAGTTGGAGTTAGCTATATCGGACTTGGCTTCTAAGAAAAGGCGTCCTACATTACACATGTAGGACGCCTTGTTTTTAATCCTTATTCAACAATCGCATACGATAACAATTCATCGTTACTTCTCCAAGTCTTTGCAGTAATTGATAGTTCGCATACGCGCCGACCGGGGCACCGATTACCGGGACGAGCTGAAGCATCTTCGCTAAATCGATATAGTCTCGGTACTCTGTTTGGAACTTTTCCCAGTCCATATGATTTTCTTCTTCTGTATCCCACGTTTCGATTGCTTTCCATATTTCTTTTCGGTGGTCGTCACTTGAAAAGGCAAGTTGGAAAACGTGAAGGATAAAAAGGCGCTCTTCTTTATCGCTCGTATCAAATCCGTACAATGTTGCTGCATCGAATAAAAATTTAATTTTAATGCCGAGTAACAGCGGAAAGTCAGCAAGGCCAAGGAGAATACCGCCTGCTCCCGTCCCCGCTCCTTCTGCCGCTGCTATTTTTTTATACTCATCCATTTTTTTACGTACTTCATCATCTCGTCTTTGCAACGACCAGTTCGTCTCTTTTAATTTCGGCTTTATAAAGTTCGATCCGGCACTAATTGTTTGCACCATCATCCGAATCGTTTCTGTTAATACTTTTTGTACTTTCGCCGGAATAAGCTGTTGTACTTTCGTCTGCACTTTCTTTGAGAACCGTGTCATCATAGAAGAATCTTTCATGAATGTAGCTTTCCACTGCTCCAGTTCTTTTATAACCTTTTCTTCATATGTAATCATAGGTTCATTCCCTTCAATTTAAACGCTCAATACGTTTTGCCCCGTATTGATAAACGAAACCGATACTAAATACTATGCTTACGACTAATAAAATTCCCGTCATCATGAAATCTTTCGTAGCAAGTGCAAATATGATTGTAAATACAACGCTGCCAATAATGAGAATTGCATTTAATAAAGTAAGAAAATCTTTCTTCTTCTCTTCTCCGCCTACTGGGTACAAATCAAGCCAAATTTTCATGCGGTGATGTTTCCATAAAGTTAATAGCTGATAACCGATTAAGTATAGGAAGATAAGGCTTACGATAAATCGTCCATATAAAAACGGAATGAAGTAAAGAATAACTCCGCCAAGAGCGAGCAGGCGCACATATAAGCCAAAATAATTACCAGATCTTAAGAACGTTCTCGTATATAAGTATAAATAGGTACGCTTTTCACCGATCATCGAAAGAATGAAATCAAGCCATTTTCTACGTGCTACTCTCTCTTTTAATGCTGGTACATCAACGAACATATTCGCGATGCGGTACAGCAGCATCATCTTCTTACCTTCTTCAGAAATTAAATACTCCCAGTTTAGTGGTTTCCCCTTCACCATTTGATGCAGAATAGCGAGGTATAACACCATCAGAAGGATGATTCCGGCAATAAACATAACTGAAGTACGTTCCACAAGGAAATAAACAAATAAGGCGTTTAAAATAAATCGAATGAACCAATCGGCTCTTTGTATATTTTGATCTGTTAAAAATGACTTTTCCCACGCTACAAATAAATTCCACGCTTTTACAATGACAAATGCGAGTACGATCCATATGTAACCAGCTCCTGTTTGCTTCATTTGTTGGAAGTATAACGGAGCAAGCGCTGCTGCTACGATTGCAATTATGTATAACTGAATCATAAACGTAAAAAGAAATGCCTTTGTGAAGTACGGTTTTAACTTTTCTTCCACTGGCAGTAAGTAAACGAGATCCGCTTCTTTTAACAACGTTTGAATGGATCCGGTCGTTAATACGAGCCCAAGCAACACTGCCATAACGAGGGCCGTCGGAAACGAAGGTGTTAACGTTTGTAACCATTGCTGGTAATAATATGCTCCTGCGCCGATAATGAATACGAAAATAAATTTTAAATGATCATTAAATACGTATTTACTATATGTACGAACTTCTTGTAGAAAGTGACGAAATCGTTCTTTCCATAATGCTGTGCTATTCATAATCTTCTTCCTTCGTTAATGCAATATAAATATCATCTAACGTTGCATCCGGCATATGAAACTGTGATTGCAGCTCAGATAATGTTCCCTTCGCTCTCACTTCGCCTTGATGCAAAATAATGAACGAATCACAATAACGCTCTGCCGTCGCTAAAATATGTGTACTCATTAAAATACCTGCACCGCTCTTTTTCATTTGGTCCATCATTTGAAGGAGTGATTGGATTGCTAACGGATCAAGCCCAACGAACGGTTCGTCCACAATGTAAAGAGATGGCTCTACTAAAAACGCACTCATAATCATTACTTTTTGTTTCATCCCTTTTGAGAAATGAGACGGAAACCATTTCAAACGATTTTTCATACGGAATTCTTGTAATAATTGTCCTACACGTTCTTCATATTGTTTTTCATCGACACCGTAAGCCATCGCTGTTAGCTTCAAATGTTCTTCTAGCGTTAGCTCATCATATAATACAGGTGTTTCTGGGATGAACGAAAAACTAGAACGGTACGCTGTCATATCATCACGAATTGTTTTCCCATTAATCGTGACAGTTCCTTTTTTCGGTTCCATTAAACCGATAATATGTTTAATCGTCGTACTTTTACCTGCTCCATTTAAACCGATTAAGCCGACAAGTTCACCCTTATTCACAGAGAACGAAACATCTTTTAATACAGGTCGTTTCGTATATCCTCCTGTAACATTTTCTACACGCAATAACTCGCTCATACGACACCACTTTCTTCATTTATATTCGTTCTATATTCATCTTACCAAAAATTACGCTGTACTACATAGTATCGATGCATTCAAAAAAATTTAAATTTGTTCGCATATATTTTCCCGAAAGCGGACATCATAATTAAGGAAGAAGGAACACATTGAAAAAGCGACCACCTATTGATGAGTACAACAACATAGTGAAGTCATCATGAAATGGGGTGTCCAAGTTGGACAAAGGAATTTACACATAACCAGATTATTTGTTTTATTTTCGAAACGGGGTGTCTCCGAAAGAGCATATACTGTTTTAAAAAGTAAACAATTTCATTTAAAAAGATTGCAATTCATTTCACTTGAAAATGGGGTGTCTACGGCAGAAACTTTAGCCGATTTACCGTGCATTTCTTAAAATAAATGAGGTGTCTGCGAAACGTAAATTACGATAATGCTTTTTCAATCCATCTTCAGAAAACAGGAAGCTGAGTCAGCTTCCTGTTTTTCGTGTTTGTTCTCTTATGTAATTATGGTAAAATACGGCTAAGGATATTTGAAAGGATGAGATCGATGAATCATACAGCAGATAATTGTATTTTTTGTAAAATCATTGACGGGCAAATCCCTTGCTCAAAAGTATACGAAGATGAACATGTGCTTGCATTTTTAGATATTAGTCAAGTAACAAAAGGACATACTCTTGTTATTCCAAAAGTTCACAAACAAGACATTTTTGCGTTAACGCCAGAAATCGCATCACACATTTTTTCTGTCGTTCCGAAAATCGCAAATGCGATTAAAGCAGAGTTTAATCCAGTTGGCTTTAACCTACTTAATAATAATGGTGAAAAAGCTGGACAAACTGTGTTCCACTTCCACCTTCATTTAATTCCACGCTACGGTGAAAACGATGGTTTCGGTGCTGTTTGGAAATCACATCAAAATGAATACACAATGGAAAATTTACAAAACATCGCAAGTACAATTGCAAATAGTGTGAAATAGTGACACTATAATAAGAAGTCATACATAACAAGCCACTTTCCTAACGTGATTAAATATGGCACGGCTTGTTTCTCCACTTAAGATGCTGGGGACTGCACACTTTCCTTTCCCTCGTCTTAAAGATATGCATATTTTTTCACATCATGAATACGAACAAAAAATAAGGAGGTCTCCTTTTATGTCAAAAGCTAAATCCTTTATTACAGGTGTCATTTGCGGCGGAGCAGTTGCTGGACTAGCTGTTCTTTTCTCAACTCCTTCTTCGGGCAAAGACATGCGCGGTAAGTTAAAAGAAAAAGGAAATGATATTAAAAAGACTTTAGCTGATATTACAGCTGATACAAAATTATTAAAACGTCAAATCGTTGAAACTGCTTCAGAAGGTAAAGAAGTGTTCCAAGAATTAAAAGACGATATGCACGATACACTTTCTAACTGGAAGCAAGATATTTCTCAAAACAAACGACATATTGAGAAAGAGATTTTGGACATTCAAAAATCAATTGAGAAACTACAAGAAGCTGTTCCGGAAAAAGCGTAAACAAATTCCTGCTTAGTTTTTTGCATATAACAAATATTTTTTATATAAATTGACCTTAACACGGCATATCACATAGATATGCCGTGTTTTTATGCATTTACAATATATGTTATCACTTAACATGTATGGACAACACATGTATTCACGACTCATAAACCGCTTCCATAGTTATGCATGATTTGTATAGAATGTCATTTTTCCAAAAAATTTTCACAATTCTCACAAAAAGACTTTATTAATTTTTATTTTACTGGCATAATAGATAGTAATGAAAAAGAATGTTAAAGTGGGTGAGTATATGAAAAGTGGAGAAAAAGATTACTCGGTAAAAGAAGCGATGATTTTCAGCCAACGCATTGCTCAATTATCGAAAGCGTTATGGAAATGTGTAGAGAAAGATTGGCAGATGTGGATTAAACCTTATGATTTAAACATTAATGAGCATCATATTTTAACAATCGCTTATCATTTAAAAGGGGCTTCTATTTCTGAGATTGCTAAGTTTGGAGTTATGCACGTATCAACGGCGTTTAACTTCTCGAAAAAGTTGGAAGAACGCGGCTATCTTGTATTCTCGAAAAAAGAAGATGATAAACGAAATACGTACATCGAAATTACAGACAAAGGGGAAGAATTACTACTTCGCTTAATGGAGGAGTATGACCCTGAAAATAATTCAGTGTTTAATGGGGCTCTTGCACTTCGTAATTTTTATGGGAAGTTCCCAGAAAATATCGAACTGATTGCTATCTTGCGTAACATTTACGGACAAGACTTCATCGATATTTTTGAGAAATCATTAGAAGATATTGAAGAGAACTTTACAGAATCCGATCAAAAGTTAGTTAAGAAGTAATCTATTTACTTTTTCGCAATCATGCTTAAGAATTCATTCATAAGCGGTTTGAATAAACCTTGTTTTGCTAGCGCTTCCGCAGTTTCGTGTACTTCGAGCTGATGTGGAAGCGCTTTTTCAAATTGATCTAACAGCGCATCGAACAAAAGAAGTCCTTCTGCTTTTTCCACTACATATTGTTCGTTCAGTATTTCACAAAGATTTAGTATACGTTCAATATCTTTTTTACGAGCTTTTTTCTTTATGATCAAAGAATAAAATGGACACTTTTCTTCATCAATCATTTTAAATAGTAGGTCTACGTAGTATTCAGCTTGTTCTAATCTTCTAACAACGTCCATTTTCTCCCTCACTTTCTAACACAAAGTCTTCTATTTCTGAATTTTATAACACGAACAAAATATCGTATGATACAATATATAAAGTATATGTATTTTAGCCAAAAGGAGGTCTCGCCTCATGACACTTATAACAGTTGTTTTTGTCGCATTCGCACTTCTTGTTATATTTTACACGAATTTCATGACACATACACTGTGTGAACGAAAACAAATATCTGCGAGCCGCCAACCCGGTGTCTTTCGGGTTATTAATGTATGTATAACAATTTTATTAATTTCTAGTTATATAGAAATTATATTTCATGGAAAGTGAGGAAGGAAAGCCCCTTCCTCACTTTTTTCCTCTATAAGCAAATTATACCTACTATAACCAATAAAATAAACAGTACAAGTAATAAAATAAGTTGAGAATTCATCCCCATCCCCTCCTCTATTCTGTATATGCGGCATACGCCCAATATGGTACACCTTCAAAATCTGACACGTACTGGTTAAATTTTCTTTATCAATATGAAAACACGTCGAAATATGATATATTAAATTTTGTACATATTGCTTATACTATGAAATACATGACACGCATCTTAACTTTATCCTAAAGCCTCGGTAAGCCCTGTTAAGCGAGCTTTACCAACAAAAAAAGCAAAAGTATCAGTGAGACTTAATCGGGCTCTAATGAACTAAAATTCATTGGTATAGGATAAATTAAAAATACATAATAGTAGGAGTGTTTATCGAATGAAGAAAGCTATGCTTGCCTTAGCCGCAACAAGTGTAATCGCATTATCAGCATGTGGAACATCATCATCAGACAAAATCGTTACATCTAAAGCTGGTGACATTACAAAAGAAGAATTCTACGAGCAAATGAAGACACAAGCTGGTAAACAAGTACTAAACAACATGGTTATGGAAAAAGTACTTATTAAAAACTACAAAGTTGAAGACAAAGAAGTAGACAAAAAGTTCGATGAAATGAAAAAACAATACGGTGATCAATTCGATACACTATTAAAACAACAAGGTATTAAAGAAGAAACGTTAAAAACTGGTGTACGTGCTCAATTAGCGCAAGAAAAAGCTATTGAGAAAACAATCACTGATAAAGAATTAAAAGATAACTACAAGCCTGAAATTAAAGCAAGCCACATTCTTGTAAAAGATGAAGCAACTGCGAAAAAGGTTAAAGAAGAACTTGGACAAGGTAAATCTTTCGAAGAGTTAGCAAAACAATACTCTGAAGATACTGGTTCAAAAGAAAAAGGTGGAGACTTAGGATTCTTCGGACCTGGCAAAATGGTTAAAGAATTCGAAGAGGCTGCTTATAAACTGAAAAAAGATGAAGTAAGCGAACCTGTGAAATCACAATTCGGTTACCACATCATTAAAGTAACAGACATTAAAGAGCCAGAAAAATCATTCGAACAATCTAAAGCTGACATCAAAAAAGAAATCGTTCAAAAGAAAGCACAAGATGGCGCATTCATGAACGATCTTATGATGAAAGAAATCAAAAAAGCTGACGTAAAAGTTGACGATAAAGATTTGAAAGATCTTTTCGAAGAGAAGAAAACTGACGCTAAAAAAGAAGAAAAGAAATAATGAAATAAAAAGCTTGGGCTTAGGCCCGAGCTTTTTTTATCCCCTCTTCTCTCGGTAGTTATATCTAGATTCGGTAAATGAAATTATATAGTTGGTCCTCTGAATGAATTATATCAGCGATTTTTTAAATATATCGACCACAACTCCAATTATATCGGCGATTTTCATAATATATCGACTTACCGACAGAAACTGACAATAACTGCGAACCCCTCTTAAAACACAAAAAAACCTTGATCCACGCCACACGGAACCAAGGTTTATCTTATTATCATTGATTAAATTCAAAAACTATGTTAAATTAGTACAGAAACACGTTTCACTAAATATAAAGAACGTATTTATCCGTATCTTAATTTTACACCAAAACACATCTTCAGTCAACCTCTATTTTTCACTTTTAAAGGAGTGCTTACCGTATGAACAAAAAACTTGATTTAGAGCAAAAAAGATTGGATACCGTAATCGAAACGATTACGCAGCAAATTGATAAACTGGAAAACGAAACTGGCAGACGCCGGGCAGAAGTAATCCATATTCGTAAACACTTTTGGGATGACGTGAAAGTGAATACTGATACTTTTGATGATTATCTTGAAACAGTTATCAACTTAAGACAACAAGCTCAGTCACTAGCTGTCACACAAATTACCCATAAGCACACCTTTAATCGACTTGCCGCACTAAAACGCATGCATAAAGCACCTTATTTCGGACGAATTGATTTCAAAGAAGAAGGAGAATCTGCTGCGGAACAAATTTATATTGGCGTTGCTACACTTACGGATGCTAGTGGAGAAAACTTTCTTATATATGACTGGCGCGCACCTATTTCGAGTGTATACTACGATTATCCACCAGGACCAGCTGAATATAGTACACCAGGAGGCGTAATCCACGGTAACGTGGAGAAAAAATTACAATATATTATTCAAAATGGCGAGATTGATTCTATGTTCGATACGAGCCTTACAATTGGCGATGAGATCTTGCAACAAGCGCTCGGAAAAGGTACAAACAAACATATGCAAAGTATCGTCGCTACGATTCAGCGCGAGCAAAATGAAATTATTCGTCACGATGAAGGCCGACTTCTTATCGTGCAAGGAGCTGCTGGTAGCGGTAAAACGTCCGCTGCCCTGCAACGAATCGCCTACTTACTATATAAATATCGCGAATGGCTAAAAGCAGATCAAATTATTCTCTTCTCCCCTAACTCTATGTTCAATAGCTACGTATCTAACGTACTACCTGAACTCGGCGAAGAAAATATGCAGCAAGTGACATTCCAAGAATATTTAAATCATAGACTAAGTAAGTCATTTGACGTGGAAGATCCATACGAGCAATTAGAATATATGCTCACTGAAACAAATAGCCCTATCTATAAAACAAGAAATGCAAGCATTCGCTTTAAAGCATCTACTCAATTTTTCGAAATGATTCGAGCGTACAGACAATCTCTTGAATCATCAGGCATGCTATTTAGAGGAATGAAATTTAGAGGAAAGCTAATTGTCTCTGCGAAAGAAATTACAGAGCAATTTTATAATACTGACTCCTCTCTCCGCTTCCATAGCCGAATTGAGAAGTTAACGGATTGGCTAAATAAGCAAATAGATGCACTTGAAAAAGCAGAACTGAAAAAGCCTTGGGTAGAAGAAGAAATTGAACTACTTAGTAAAGATGAATATCAAAAGGCTTATAAATATTTACAGAAAAAAGGTGAGTTTGACGACAACTCCTTTAACGATTTTGAGAAAGAAGCGAAAGTACTTGGACGTATGATTGTCCGTAAAAAATTGAAACCACTTCGCAAAGGTGTTCAAACATTGCGCTTTATCAATTTCACAGGCATATATAAACACCTCTTCACAGATGCATCATGGGTTACTGGAGAAAAACCGAAAGAATGGGATGACATTTGCTCATTAACAGTAAACATGTTAGATGAAGGAAAGCTATATTACGAGGACGCAACTCCATTTTTACTTTTAAAAGAGTTAATTGAAGGCTTCCAAACAAATAGATCGATTAAGCACGTACTCGTAGACGAAGCGCAAGATTATTCACCATTTCAGTTCGAGTTTTTAAAACGTCTCTTCCCTGCTGCAAGAATGACGGTACTTGGAGACTTTAACCAAGCAATATTTGCTCATGCGAGTGAAACGGTGAATTTCGATACACTTACAAATTTATACGGGCCGGATGAAACGAACGGCATTAACTTAACTCGTAGCTACCGCTCAACAAAACCGATTATTGAATTTACACGGGCTCTCGTACCGGAAGGAAAAAACATTCACGCATTTGAACGTGACGGCGAGAAACCTACAGTGATGAAAGCATCCAGTGACAGCCAACTGCATGAGCATATTA
The DNA here is from genome assembly GCF_003812125.1 of Bacillus sp. FDAARGOS_527. Lineage (NCBI taxonomy): Bacteria > Bacillati > Bacillota > Bacilli > Caryophanales > Bacillaceae > Bacillus > Bacillus sp. FDAARGOS_527. The sequence goes on along the minus strand of NZ_CP033795.1, from coordinate 354,068 downwards.
CTGCCAAAGTTGCTGAACTACAAACAGAGCAGCACAATACGATCGCAATTATATGTAAATCCGCAGCTGAAAGTGCCGCTGCATACGAAGCGCTTAGTCATATCGAGAATATTAAACTCGTGAAGAGTAACTCAGCTGAGTATGAGCAAGGCATCGTCGTGATCCCCGCTTACTTAGCGAAAGGTATCGAATTTGATGCTGTTATTATTTACAATGCTTCTAAAGATGTATACAGCGATGAGAGCGTTCGTAGATTATTCTACACTGCTTGTACGCGCGCAATGCATGAATTACAACTTTATAGCGTTGGCGAGGTTAGTCCTTTTATTCTTGAGGCTGATTCGGAGAGTTTTGAGCTTATTACAACACCTTGATAACAATCAAGGTGTTTTCTTTTTTATGCAGGACTTACACCTTTAAAGTAGAATATATCAGTTTAGAAAAAAGTTAAGGAGCGAAAAGATGAACCATTATTTTATTGCTATTTATGACGGTGAATTCCCTTCCAAAAAATTACATACCATTTTACAATCTAAGCACACTTTTACTGACCTAAACGTCCGCACCATTGCAATCCCCTCACCAAGACCTTTCACATTATTAGTTGGCGAAGAACACGATGCACTTACAACTGGACTTACAGACAAATACCACTTATTAACGAAAGAGTTTCAAACACTCAAGCAGCAAGAAAAGTACTACTATGTATACGATTATAAAATTAGAAAGACCATCGAGAATCCTACCAAAAAATGCTTTCCATTCGCACAAATTCATATAAGTGTTACGAAATTCCATCAGATGATTCAAAAAGTAAAAGACTTAAAACAACCTGTATTTGCAGGTTATAACATCATTTCTCATGATGCAGACATACTTACGATTGATGTACTTCTTTCTTCACCTGTATTGGATCCTAACACTTCCGAAAAAGACGCGGAAGAATACGCCTATTTACAGCAGCTAGCTGAATCAATTTCTCGTTCTGAATTATGTATTTCTATTAAAGAGAGTGCACTTATTTAAACACGAAAAGAGGGTTATTTATCATACCCCTCTTCTGCTCTCTATTTATGTCTATACTTGATCATAATAATACAATCTTTTACATGCAATTTATATAAGTATCAAGGTGTTTTTCTTATTCTAAACGACATATCTTTACGTCGATATACACTCAGTACGATTCCCATTAAAAGCGCATGAAATACAGTTGGTGTTAATCCATAACTAATAAAAGGTAATGATATAGCAGTAATCGGTAATAAACCTAAAATCATACCGACGTTATAAAGGAATTGTACTACGAAAAGAGTCATGCCTCCAATGAGAAGCAATTTACCATATCGGTCATTTATTGTATAAGATATGAAGATTAACCGTGCTACAAAAAGAGAAAGAATTAAGACAAGGACCAGTGCAAGCACATATCCATAATAATAAGTCAAACTTGCAAATACAAAATCAGTATCTGGATTAGGGATGAACTTTACATCTCCGTATGTACCAAACCAACCTGCTGACGACATTACCTCCTTTAAACGTATATACATAAATCCTGCGCCCTGTGCATCACGCTCTGGATTCAAATACCCTAAAAATCTATCCAAATAAACTCCTTTTACTGTGTGCCAGAAAAAATAGGCCCCTATAATCAATAAACAGATTGGTACAATTGTAATAATTAATGCCTTTTTCTTCCCTAACTTACTCCACCAAAGCATAACGAATACCATCGTGATATAAATAAAAATCACTGAAAAAGCTGCGCCAATTAAAAATAAATACAAAGAAAATAAATAAAGAGCCACAAGATGCATTACTTTTATCCTACTATTATTGAAAAAAGAAGCCCAAGCTAGAAAAAAGAACGGCACTGCCATTAAACGGTCAATTGCAATAGGACCAACTTTTATTATCGGTTCTCCAAGCATCCCAGCATTCGGAAAGCAGTATAGCATTAACAAGATAAGTACACCAATTGTATAAAACAACCATCCTAATCTCTCTAACTTCCGATAATTAATCAGCATCATCCCTAACGCTGTTGCAATACCAAGAACAACAAATATCACTTTATCCATTAGTAAATCATTCATATATCCAAAAGCTATAACCGGCAAAAACCCTAACCCCATCGCAGCCACTAATAAACCAATTAAAAACCAATCAACCTTTGGCTTATGAAGTTTGTTAAGTTCCTGCCCCAGTTTAATCGGACTCCCCATTTGTTCAACAGCCTTATCTTCAGCAACTTCCTCACTTAACCCTTTCCCTATCCACATATCCTTCGTCTGTTTCAAGTGAAAGTCTAGTTCCGTTGCCACTAAGTCCTTTGCTTCTTTTGATTTAATATGGTTCGTAACTTCTTTTAAAAAACGCTCCCCTTTTTTGTTCAATTTGTTCTCACTCCTGTACTAATCCTTTTAATATAAATCGTGCCTTCGTAGCATTCTTCTCTGCCTTTCGCAGCATTTTATTTCCTTTATCATTCAATTGATAATATTTAGCTTCCGCGTGGTCCCAGCTAGATTGGATAAAGCGATTCTGCTCTAGACGATGTAATAAAGTGTATAGAGATCCTTCATCACCTTCGAATGTTTGAATTCCTCTCCCCCGCAGTAACTGCATCAATTCATAGCCTGTTTTTTCATTCATAAGAAGTTGCAACACTGCTAAAAGGATATCTTCTTCTTTTTCGGACGATTGATTGATTTTTTTATGCACCCGCTTCTGGTGCTGATCAGAAAAACTCAAATGTTTAAAAGTTGTGTTCTCCATTGATTTTCGTAAGCCTTTTAATCGATCTTCCATTTGACTATTCCTCCAATCCTTTCTTCAAAAGCTCCTTTGCTTTTTTCAGTCTCGTTTTTATCGTGTTCTCCTTCACTTCTATTACAATAGCAACCTCTTTAATTGATAATTCCTCATAATAAAATAGATAAATCACCTCTCGATATTTTATCGGTAAATTCATTACTGCAGAAGCCAGTTCACGATCCTCCGCATTTTGAATGACAGTTTGTTCCACACTTTCTTTTTGACTCCCCATATACGTAAAGTCATCCTCTGTCACGATGACCTTTTTGTTATACCAACTTTTTAAATAGTCCTTACAATGATTAATTGCAATTCTCCATAGCCATGTTTTTAAGTTCGAATTCCCTTTATATGTATGAAGAGATTTATAACATTTCACAAATATATCTTGCGTTAAATCCTCCGCAACCTCTTTATTATTCACATATGAATACACAAGCTGTAAGACTTCTTGTCCATACTTGTTCATGATTTCGTCGATAAGGTCCTCCTTATCTTCTATTTCAAACGCTTCTATCATTAATTCATCCACAGCCTTCCCTCCTTCCCATATATTAGACGACGCACTGTATGGAAAAGTTTTATAAATTTATAAAAAATACAGAGGGTAATAACGTTTTTTATAAAACACTTCCTCAGCAACTTACATATAATAAACCGAATAGTTATTACACTACATTCACCTAAAGAGCGTCTTTCTCCCACGGCGCTCTTTAAGTTTGCAATAAGAGGGGCGTCTTCGTTTCCTATCGCTAAATGAAAAAGAGAACCGATTTAATCGAGTCCTCCTTCTTTCTAACACTCACTTAAAGAATCTAATATTTCATGGCCATACAAAGATGGATCGATAATATCAAAACCGATACATTCTTCATACAAGTGTAGTATTTGAAGTTCTATACATAACGCAGCTGTTTGTTCTTGTTGATTTATTGCTTTTTCTAGTTCTGCCGTGTATTTCATTTGGATATTGTTATCAGTATCTTTATTTTTTTAGTTATGTTTATTTAACAAGGAGTCAACTACCCCCACTGAGATAAAGCCTTTCAGTGGGGGTTTGAGTTTGAACGCTAGGGCTTTTTATCTATATGTCTTGTTCCCTATTTTAAAACATAATACAATGAATACGTGACTTAATAAGCTATAACTAGTAGGTGTGGTAATCATCTCTTCCATCTTGAAAAAAGGGGGAGGTGATAATATGATCGCGATGTTTGTCATTAAATTAGTGTATGGTATCCTAACCGGAGCTGGCGTTGTCATCGGTAGAAGATACGTTGGTCCATGGCTAATTTCTGTATACAAAAAAGCGAGAACCACCCTGCTTCGTGGAAAAGGTTGAACCGCACCCAATTTGTTAGACAAATAACTAACAATTGGAGGTGCGGTTTTATTATGTCTAGAAAATATAAATTCGAATTAAAAAGAAATGCCGTTGAACATTATTTAAATACAAATGATTCTTTTAAAGTGACTGCCAAAAAATATCAAGTCAGTATATCGTTATTAAAAGAGTGGGTGGCACGTACTAGAGAACAAGGAATAGAGTCCTTAAACTCTAAATGTACAAGGTATGACATTCAGTTTAAAATGGAAGTATTGAATTTTATGAACAATACAGGAGCTTCGCCCCTACAAGCGGCCGCTATGTTCAACGTTCCATCTCCTCGTACCGTTAGGAAGTGGCGATCAATGCTAGAATCACAGGGGATAGATGCTCTTCGTAAAACAAGTAAGGGGTACTCCACTGTGAAGAAGAAACAGGCTATTGCACCTAAGAAAAAACAAAATATTAACTCTCAAAATGATTTACAAAAAGAAATTGAATACTTACGCATGGAAAATGCTTATTTAAAAAAGTTACACGCCTTAATTCAACAAAAACAACAATCTCTGAAAAGACAAAGCACACATAATATATGAGTTAAGGCATGAATATAAAATTATCGACTTGATTAAAGCGGCTGAAATGGCTCGTAGTACATATTATTACTGGGTGAAACAAATGAGTCGTGAAGATAAATATAACGAGGTTAAAGAAAGTATTAAGCAGATTTTTCAGGAACACCAAGGGCGATATGGCTATAGGCGTATCACACTTGAATTACGTAATCAGGGCTATACCATTAACCACAAAACCGTCCTTCGCTTAATGAATCAATTAGGGTTAAAATCGTTGGTAAGAATCACTAAATACCGCTCTTATCGCGGGAAGGTTGGGAAGGTAGCGCCAAATGTCTTGAAGCGTGATTTCAAGGCCTCTAAGCCTAATGAAAAGTGGGTTACAGATGTTACTGAAGTTCATTTGTTTGGTGAAAAACTCTACCTATCTCCTATTCTAGACTTGTTTAATGGTGAGATTATTTCCTATAATATTGAGAAACGCCCTACATTCCTTCTAGTCGAAAGGATGTTAGATAAGGCTTTAAAATGCTTGGATAAAGAAGATACTCCTATCCTTCATTCAGATCAAGGTTGGCACTATCAAATGGATAGATATCAATATATTTTAAGAGAAAATAATATAACTCAAAGTATGTCCCGTAAGGGAAATTGCTTAGATAATGCAGTCATTGAAAATTTCTTTGGCTTATTAAAATCTGAATTACTTTATCTTAAAGATTTTGAAAGTATGGAACACTTTAGGGAAGAACTAGAGAATTATATTTATTATTACAATAATAAAAGGATTAAGGCAAAATTAAAAGGATTGCCTCCTGTAAAATACAGAATTCAATCCTTATTAGCTGCTTAAATATATGTCTAACTTTTCGGGTCCAGTTCAGGTAAGGGCGGTTCTCGGCTAAAACGTTAATGTAATTGTCTTATAACCGCACCTACTACCACCACAATAGCAAGTTAGGTTACAAAGGCAGAAGTTTCTCAGGCTTCTGTCTTCTTTATTTTATGCAAAATTCATACTATATACTCTACCATCATTGTAACACATTTTATTTATTTTTAGTCAAGATAAAAAAACACCTAAAGAGTTTCTCTTCAGGTGTTTCTCTATTTTATGCTAACGCAGCTGCATGCTCTTGTTGATCTACAGGAATGACAGCGTCTCTTAATGCTTTTTCTAGTTCTGCTGTGTATTTCATTTGTTCTTCTTTGCTCCAGCCTAGTTTCGCAGCCATGTAGTTGATTACTGCTTCTTTCCACTCGTATACCCAGTGGATGTTGAAGAATACAGCGCCTCTGCGGCGTACGAAGAAGTCAACTGGTTTTGCTGTCATTTCGTAATCCATTGCGTATACAAGTGGGATTAGAACGTCTAGTGGCATGTTGTATTCTTTCGCTTCGTCTTTATGTTTTTTTGCTAAGTCGAATAGTACGTCAACGTTAGAGCCGTAGAATTTCGCGAATTCTTCTGCTTGTGCTGTTGTTAAACCGTATTTCGTACCTTCGCCTGCTTTTTTCGCGATAAATGCTGGTAACCCTTTAGAGCCATCTACATGTCCACCAGAGATTGGCATATGTTTCGTTGTGCTCTTCGGATATGCACTATGGCCTTCTTTTTGTAGTAAGTTCGTTACGTAGTCTACTACCATTTCAGCCATTTTGCGGTATCCTGTTAATTTACCACCTGCGATTGTAATTAAACCAGATTCAGAAGTCCAAATTTCATCTTTACGAGAAATTTCAGATGCACTCTTACCTTCTTCATAAATTAACGGACGTACACCAGCCCAGCTTGATTCGATGTCTTTTTCCGTAATTTTTACGCTTGGGAACATGTAGTTAATCGCATTAATGATGTATGTGCGATCTTCTGTTGTCATTTGTGGTACAGCTGCATCTTTATCATAGAACGTATCTGTTGTACCTACATATGTTTTTCCTCCGCGCGGAATCGCGAATACCATACGTTTATCTGGTGTATCGAAGTAAATCGCTTGACCTAATGGGAAACGTTTTTGATCAATTACTAAGTGAACACCTTTTGATAACTGAAGTACTTTTCCTTTTTTCGAGTTATCTTTTTCACGAAGTGTATCTACCCAAGGACCAGCTGCGTTTACAATTTTCTTACCGTAAACTTCGTATACTTCTCCGTCTAGTAAATCGATTACACGTACACCACATACTTTTCCATCTTTATATAAGAAACCGTCTACTTTTGCGTAGTTAACAGCTTTTGCGCCGTGCTCAATTGCTTCTTTCATTACTTCAATTGTAAGACGCGCATCATCAGTGCGATATTCAACGTAGTAACCGCCGCCTTTTAATCCTTCTTGTTTTACAAGAGGCTCTTTCTTCAGCGTTTCTTCACGGCTAAACATTTTTCTGCGCTCGCTTCGTTTTACACCTGCTAAGAAGTCGTATACACGAAGACCAATTGATGTACTGAATGATCCGAACGTACCGCCTGTATGGAACGGAAGTAACATCCACTCTGGTGTTGTTACATGGGGACCGTTCTCATATACGATCGCACGCTCTTTCCCCACCTCTGCTACCATTTTCACTTCAAGTTGTTTTAAATAACGTAGACCACCGTGTACAAGCTTCGTTGAACGACTTGATGTACCTGCTGCAAAGTCCTGCATTTCAAACACAATTGTTGATAACCCGCGTGTTGCTCCATCTAATGCAATACCAGAACCAGTAATACCTCCACCAATTACGATCACATCTAATTCTTGTTTATTTACTCCGTTTAATACGTCTTTACGTTGTTTACTTGAAAATTTCATGGTAATTCCTCCCTTTGATAACGAAAAAAGAGACCACAAACTCCGCTATAGATTTCGCCTCTATAGCGTGTTGTGGTCTCTCCAAATCTCCTACCGAATTATTAACTTGTCACCATTATAACACTGTTTATGATTATTTGAAAGCTTTTGTTGCTTCAATTGCTTTTTTCCATCCAGCATATAGCTCTTCGCTTGTTTCCGCTTCCATCGTTGGTTCAAAACGTTTGTCCATATGCCACTGTTCTTTAATTTCATCTTGGTTTTTCCAATATCCAACCGCAAGACCAGCTAAGTACGCTGCACCTAAAGCTGTTGTTTCATTGATTACCGGACGCTCTACAGGAACGTCTAAAATATCACTTTGGAACTTCATTAAGAAGTTATTTTTAACTGCTCCGCCATCAACGCGTAATGTTTTTAGTTCAATACCTGAATCTGCTTCCATTGCGCATAATACGTCTTTTGTTTGGTAAGCTAAAGATTCTAGTGTTGCACGAATGAAGTGCTCTTTCGTCGTACCGCGCGTTACACCAAACATAGCGCCGCGTACTTCACTATCCCAGTAAGGTGTACCTAAACCTACGAATGCTGGTACAACGTATACACCGTCAGTTGATTCAACGCGAGAAGCGTACACTTCACTCTCACTTGCATCTTTAAACATGCGCATTCCGTCACGTAACCACTGAATTGCAGAACCTGCTACGAAAATACTTCCTTCTAATGCATAGTTTACTTTACCATCTATTCCCCATGCAATTGTTGTTAATAGACCGTGCTCAGAAGCTACTGCTTTTTCACCAGTGTTCATTAACATGAAGCAACCAGTTCCGTAAGTATTTTTCGCCATACCTTCACCGAAACAAGCTTGTCCAAATAATGCCGCTTGTTGATCACCAGCTACACCTGCAATCGGTACATTTTGACCGAAGAAGTGATAGTCAATTGTTTCTCCATACACTTCAGATGATGGACGTACTTCTGGAAGCATGCTCTTTGGTACTGTTAACATGTCTAGAAGCTCATCATCCCACTGTAAGTCGTGAATGTTAAACATTAATGTACGTGACGCATTTGAGTAGTCTGTTACGTGCGCTTTACCACCAGATAGTTTCCATACAAGCCACGTATCAATTGTTCCGAATAATAGATCGCCGTTTTCTGCTTTCTCTCTTGCACCTTCAACGTTATCTAAAATCCATTTTACTTTCGTACCAGAGAAGTATGCGTCAATTAAAAGACCTGTTTTTTCGCGAACCATTTCGCTATAACCTTTTTCTTTTAACTCATCACAAATTTCAGCTGTTTGGCGAGATTGCCATACAATTGCGTTATAAATTGGTTTACCAGTCGTTTTATCCCATACAACCGCTGTTTCACGTTGGTTCGTAATACCGATACCAGCGATTTGTTCTGGCTTTACATCAGCTTCACTTAAACAAGTTGCGATAACCGCTAAAATAGATCCCCAAATTTCTTGCGCGTTATGCTCTACCCAGCCTGGCTTTGGAAAATGTTGTGTAAATTCTTTTTGAGCTGAATGAACAATTTCACCTTTTTTATTGAAAAGAATTGCGCGTGAGCTAGTTGTTCCTTGGTCTAATGAAAGAATATATTTTTTCATAATGGTTTCCCCCTTATGCTACTTTTCTACTATTTGTATTGCTTCCACTTTTTTTGCTTGTCATATAAGAGATTGCTAGTACAATCACAGTTGCAATAATCACATAAATAAGTGCTGCATTTTGTTTTCCTTCAAATACAACTTGATGGAATAATCCTGCAAGTGATCCACCTAAAATTGGACCTACTACTGGAATCCATGCATATTTCCAGTTTGAACCGCCTTTTCCTGCAATCGGAAGGAAGAAGTGCGCGATACGCGGACCTAAATCACGTGCTGGGTTGATTGCGTATCCTGTCGTTCCACCTAATGATAAACCAATACTTACAATTAAGAAACCTACGATAAATGGATTTAATCCATCTGCAAATTTATTTGCACCAATTGCTAATATACCAAATACTAAAACGAATGTCCCAATCATTTCACTTAAAAGGTTTGCAAATGTGTTCGGAATTGCTGGACCTGTTGCAAATACACCTAACTTTGTTCCTGGATCTTCTGTTTCTTTCCAGTGTGGTAAGTAATGTAAATATACGATAACTGCCCCGATAATTGCCCCAATCATTTGTGCTGCGATATAGCCAGGTACGTCACTCCATGGGAACGCTCCCTTAAATGCTAATCCTATCGTCAAAGCTGGATTCAAATGTGCCCCACTAATTGATCCAACCGCATACGCTGCAACCGCTACCGCTAAGCCCCAGCCCATTGTAATAACAATCCAACCAGAATCTTTCGCAAACGACTTCTTTAAACTTACACCAGCACAAACGCCGCCACCAAGTACGATTAACAACGCAGTCCCTATTAACTCTCCTAAAAATGCTGACATAGTATCCCTCCACAATCAATTTAAACGCTTTCAAATGTGATAGAGGTAAAATGAATGGCCATTCGTTTTTGTCAAAAGAAAAAGACCCACAGCTTTGCACGCTTCTATATAAATTTATATAGAAACAATGAAATGTGGATCTCTACTTTTCTCCGTCACGTTTATTAACTTGTCTATAATGTTAACCGTTAATGAAAGCGGTGTCAACAGAATTATTTCACATTTTCGTCACTTTTTTTGGTAATGTTTCCATAGTTCGCGTTTTGATGTCGTAATTGCTGTCGCACCAGCATTTAAAGCTCTCTCTACATCATCAACAGTACGAATGAAACCACCCGCTAAAATCGGTACACCAGTACGCTCTTTCACTTCAGCGATCACATCCGTTAACGCTCCTGGGAGCACCTCTATATAATCCGGCTTCGTCTTTTCTAAAAGATTGCAACTTTTCTCCATTGCACTCGAATCGATTAAAAAGATACGCTGAATTGCCACAACACCTTTTTGCTTCGCCTTCATAATGACGCTCGCCTTTGTTGAAAGTAACCCGTACGGTCTAAACTCCTGACATAAATACTCCGTCGCATGCCCATCACTCTGCAAGCCATGAATTAAATCCACATGTAAAAACACCTTTTTACAATATTGCTTCGCAAGTGATATAACACTCTTCAATTGACCGACATGAATATCTAAAATAACGATATACTCATACGAACTATGTAATAGCTTTTCCAAATCTTTAATTTGCCTCACTGCCGGCAAAATCTTTTGTTCATGAAATTCCATTCTCTATATCCCCTTCTTTATGTCGTCCTATCCTTTATAGTACACAATTTGAGTAGAAAGAACAGCTAGTGTGGGGAATTATTTCCTCTATCTATATATATTTTCTTCAACTTATCAGATCCTATACCACCTATAACCATTAATATGAGAGGTAAAAAGTTCATTACATACGGTGCATCTGCTACAAGTGTAATGCTCGCCCCAGTAAACTTATTTAATATCCAGACAACGATTTTTGTAACAAACAAAAATACACCCATCATAAATAAACTATCAAAAAACACCTTCCATAAAAAAATCTATTATTTACCCTATTTAATTCCTTATTCAAACTAAATCTAATCTCCAAAACCTATTTAATCCCCTATTCCAGCTAAATTTATTCTTCAAAAACCTATCTAATTTCCTCTTTTAAACTAAATTTATTCTTCAAAAACGTTGACTATAGTCAACAAAAAATCTTCAAAAACCTATAAAAAAACCAATGATTTTTTTATATCAACACATATATCATTCATTTTATTTTAATCATCAAGAATCAACTATATAAAGTTTCAATTATTCGTTGTTTTAGCAAAAAATACCCTATCCAGTTCCTTTCAAATTCTAATTCAAAATAATTCCCACTCTTTCTCATATCAACTTTACACTAATTTTTTCTCTCTATAGATACAAATATCCAAACTTCCATTAATAAAAGAAGCTATCTAAAACAGACTGTATCTCACACCCTTTTCAGATAACTTCTCTCTACTATTATAATAACACCGAATCTTTATTACTATCCTGATTCCGTTTCTCTCGCTCTTCTTCTCAACGTCTCCTATAAACTTCGCCTTCTTTTCACGTAAAACGACCGAAAGTTTTTCCTTTGTCATACTGATTACATACTTTTTATAAACAGTATTTGAAATGTGTTATTTAAGATATTTCCCCAAATCATCTAAGTTTCTCGTATGATTTAAAATGATTACATACTCAACTTCAACTTCTGTTACTACCATTTCTAATACTTGATGGACTTCAATATAATCATTTTCATATTCTTTTGCCGAAGATACAATCTCTTCTAAGGTTCTTACAAATGTTTCAGCACTCCAGTCTTTTGTTGACAACGCCACATAGGTTTGAAATTTTTTTGTATTCATGTTAGTTCTTTAAGTACAATGGGAATTGTGTACTTCTTGATGAGTCAGAATGATTGATTATAACCCTATGATGACTTGTTGATGAATCAGAAGTGCTTAAATTACCATCAAATTGTTTAGCATAAGTTGTTGTTCTGTTACCCTTGTTATCCGTTTGACTCCACTTATTTTCATAATTATGCATTGTTTCCTCCCTTAACTTTTTCACGTCAACATCTCGACCATACTGAGTTTTGCTAGAAGTAGATTTTTCTTTTGGATTATATTTATGTCTATTATAAGCGTGTTCGTTAATAAAGCTAGATTTATTTGTTCCACCATTTAATTTATATGGTACCTTTGGACTCGAACCTTTCCCTGGTTTCCCTGGTTTTTTCTTTTTAACTAGAGAATCAACTAGGTTGTCATGTGTAGTGACTTCGTTTACGGAAGTTATATTTCCTCTAGCATCTGTTCGAACAGATAAATCAATTGATTCCTCTATACCTTGTGTATTTTTCCAATAAAAAGTTACCTGATTTTCAGTTTTTTTTGTAAATGTATCTTGAATTTGATTTAGTTGATACATATCAATTTTTTCAGATGTAACTTTATCTAAACTAATTTGTTTTGGACTGAATTTTTCTTCAGTAGCGGCGGATACAGCTCCTGTGAATAAAAGGCTTAAACTTAGTGTGGCGGCCGTTGTTAAATTAAGAAATTTACTTTTTTTCATAATACATCCCTCCCAATAATGTTAAAACTATATATTGCATAAATTGAATATAAATTACTCTCTAGTAAAAATCAATTACATTTTCATTTTTATGTTAATCTATTTGATTATCTAAAAATACATATGCATAAGAAAACCAAAGTATATATAAAAACAGGCCATAATATAGATTTTTTCTATACTATGGCCTGTCTTTGTTTCCATTCGCATATGCACATTGGCTTTTTGTGATAGCTAACAGCATCTATTTGGTTCGGCTTTCTTACCATCCGTTTCAATTGTAATACAACCGCTCAATAACATAACTGGTAATGCTAAACTTACTAATTTTTTTGCTTTCATGATTACTAATACCCCTTTATTTGTAAAATTTAGCACAAAAAAGTTAATATACTTAACTAATAAATTCCCCCCGAATAATTTATTAAAATCTACTATCTATATATTAACTGTATATTCATAACGTTTTTATTTATATATATAAATAAAATATATTATTCTAAAAATAATTATATATTTGATCAAAGGGATTTATGTAGTCCTTAAAAGAAAATTTTAATCACAAAGAAAAGAAGTTAACAATAAATTGTTAACTTCTCAACCGAAAGTAAAATACTATCTTTCTTCATCTTCTAATATCTAGGTTGTGATTGAATATTTGTAAGATGAACATCATACATATCAATGATTTCAAGAAATCTATCAGCTTCACGGAAGACATGGTCTGCCAATAATGGGTGGATGATACTCTTTATTTTACACTGCTCAATTAAATCACGTGCTGTTTTCTTAAAGTCCCGAAGAGATGCAACCGACACACGATTTTGATCTAAAAATTGATCTAAAAGAGGGACTGTTTGGGATTGTGGTTTCATAGATTCTAAGTCAATTGCTTGATACATTAATGCATCAAAATCATTGCTAAAATTTCGTGCTGTATCTACAAGCTTTCTTTCCGATGGATCAAGAAGATGACCAATAAATTTAGCATGGTCTGCCATAATCCTCAAAAAGAAAACATTTTCTTTAATAATAGCATCAGGAAGAGCATCTAATTTCCCTTCATTTAATTCCATTAAACGTTTTCTAAAATAATCAGCTTCCCTACTCGTATGGTCAACTAACAGTGGAAAGTTATTTTGTCCTGGCAATTTACATGTGAGAATCAACCCTAAAATCTTTCGTTTAAACCCCCAAATATTAGTTGCGGCTTGTTGTACTTCTGCATTAAATCTTTTGATTTGCTCAGGATCTGTTTCATTTGTGTAGGAATGCGCTATTTGTTCAATATGTTCAAACAATCGATAAAATTGATTCGCTTCTTCAATTAGTTGCGTATCTTCGCATCTAAACCCTAAGCGAAGAAAAAGAGAATGCTCCTTCATGATTCTAGACCAAAAACGAATTTCATTTAATGAACGCTCAACAAACATTACAGATGTAACACCTGTATCCGGATGTAATGGAGTTTCATCCCTATGCATTGTTAATCCCCCCCAGTAAAATACCCCGCTAGTTCCATTCTTATGAAGAAACATATATATAAATGCCCTCAATAAAAGTTCATAATGAATTTCGTATACATGCTTCCCAACAAAGAAAAAGGCTACCACCTAGATGTAAACTTCTACTAGATAATAGCCTTTCAACATTTCTATTAAAGCAATACAGAATCTTTATCACTATCCTGATTACGTTTCTCGCGCTCTTCTGCTAAGCGCTTCATGTACACTTCGCCTTCTTTTTCAATAAACTCATTATCCATCTCTTGCTCTTTTTTTGAAGTATATAAAACCATGTAGCCACTTAATACGATCCCAACGATTACAAGATACACCCACCATGGTAAAGTTTCCACTCTACTTCATTCCTTTCCTTAGACAAGCCTTATTAGTTTCACTGTATGAGGAAAGAAGTAGATTTATGCTTAAAATTTTATCATTGTGGATTCTTCGCGAAGAACGCTTGTACATATTCCATAAACTCGATTGGTTCCTGGCGAAACGGTGCATGGTATCCCTTTTCAATAATATGAAACGTACTATTTGCAAATAGTCCATGATACAGTTCACCATTTTTCCAAGAAACACTCTTATCGTGTCGTCCCCATATAATTAAAGTCGGCACCTTAATTTTATCGGCTTCCATCGCAATGCGGCGCTCTCTCATTTTCGTCAGCTGATCATAGTGCTCTTTATCGTCACGACTATTTTTCACTTCATTTTTATTGTAATCCGTAATCTCAGTTACAGTTTGTAAGTCTGTCGATAACGGCGGCACTTCATAACTTTCTTTTTGCTGGAAAGACTCTATCCCTGTAGCATCCGCCAAAATGAGATGCGTCACTGCATCCGGATATAAATACGCTAAATTCAGTGACATCTCTCCGCCCATTGAATGACCGAGCACCGCAAACTGATCGTATCCGAGCTTTTTCATTAACTTATAATATAAATTCACTTGTGCAGGAAACGAATACTCAAAATCAATTGGCTTAGAAGAACGCCCAAACCCTAAAATATCCACTGCAATAATCGTGTGGTCCCGCGCAAGTTCCGGATAAATATCACTAAATCCATCTGAAGAACCACCAAACCCGTGCAGCATAAGTAAAGGTGGTTTCCCCTCACCAATTTTCTTAAAATAAATCGTCTGCCCATCAATTTGCGCCATACTCTCTTTCGTATTCAGCTTCATCATAACAGTATCTTTCACTTCTCCAACCTTCGCGATTGGCTTATCAACGAAGTTACATACGATAAGTAAAACGAGCACAATACCGCTAATCATATAAAACTTAAACCGTTTCAACATTCCCGTCTCCTTTCTCTTGTTGCTATTTAAAGTTTTTACATTATTTGGTTGTTTTATAATTATTTTTAATTGTAACTATAATGGTTACAACTATATTAAAAAAATATTACTCATTTCTATTACTGACAGTTTCTTTGTAACCATTATAGTTACAAATGAAAAGTAAGTCAATTATTTTATTCCATATAATAAAAAGAGCACTGAACAAATATCAGCACTCTTCCTCATCATCCTCGTTATTTACACACAGTTGTTCCGCTATTTCTTGTACCCGTTCCATCGTTATTCCTTCTCTAAACTCCACTGCTAGAGGATGGTCTGTCGGCTCTAGTTCAATATAAGGACGAATGCCATCGGCTCTTGGGTGAACCATCGTTTTTAAATTGACTGTTTCCAGCTCATATGGTAAATCTGTAGAAAGCCACCCAAACATTGGCTCTAACAGTTCTTGTTTATCCCAGCATTCATTCACCTTATCAAAATTTGCTTGACTTAATGAAACCCATACACCCCATATGAAATGTTCATCTGTGCCAATGATAGGAATTTCAATACTCCCTCGCATAAAGAAGTGTTCTCCATCCATCACGCATAAATCATCGTTCATTTCAAATCTATCTTCTCGCTCTTCAGGTTCAGCATCATAATAATAAAAAGGAGCTGCTGATCCATAGCTCGTTGGAATTTCTTCATGATATGTACCGCAGCATCTACAAGTATACCCATTAATTTTCGTCATTCTATTCCTCCATCAGTTTTACATTCATTTTAGCAAAATACTTATAAAGCGAAAACAAAAAAAGCAAGCAGTTCCAGCTATCAGCTAAAACTACTTGCTCTCCTACTTATTACCTCTACTTTTACTCTTTAATAAATTCCTTCGTACTTCTCACTGTATCAATTGGACGAACTAATTTTTCGATTTCTTCACGTTTTGGCTCTAGGAATGGAGGTAAAGATAATTTTTCGCCAAGTGTTTCGTATGGCTCATCTCCCATAAATCCTGGTCCGTCTGTTGCAAATTCAAATAAGATTTGTGGTGCAACTCTTGCGTATAATGACTCGAAGAAGTGACGATCTACGTAGCCAGATGAAGGAAGCCCTACGCTACTGATTCTCTCAATCCATTCTTCTAATACAGCGCGATCTTCTACGCGGAATGCAGCATGGTGCACTGTACCAAAACCTTGTCGTGCTTCTGGAAGAACCGTATTATGTTCTACAATGACAGATGCACCGTTTCCGCCTTCGTTTACTTCAAATAAATAGAATTCTCCTTCTTGCGCAACCTCTTTAAATAATAAAACTTTTTCTAACACTTCTTTGAAGAAACTAAAGTTTGCAATACGGATGAATACAGGTCCTAAACCAGTAATTGCATATTCTAATGGAACTGGTCCGTTTTGCCACGGTGTACCTGATTCGATCCCTTTATCAAGTTCATCTGAAATTAATTGATAGTGTTGATCATCGAAATCAACGAAAGAAAGAGTTTTCTTACCAAATTGCTCTTTAATTCCTGTATGTTCGACCTCAAGACGGTCAAAACGTTTTACCCAATACTCTAATGCCACATCAGTTGGAACACGGAATGAAGTTTTTGAAATTTCATTCGTACCGTGTACTCCTTTTGGAATACCTGGGAAGTCAAAGAATGTCATATCTGTTCCTGCACTACCTTTATCATCTGCAAAGAATAAATGATACGTTTGAATGTCATCTTGGTTTACTGTTTTTTTAACTAAACGCATTCCTAAAACGTGAGTGAAAAACTCATAGTTCTTTTCTGCACTACTTGTAATCGCTGTAACGTGGTGAATTCCTTTTAATTGGTTCATTTTATATTCCTCCAATGGTTTTAAAATTTATATTTTCTCTTCTATTACTTCTCTTCTATAGGTACTAAATTCGCTTCAATCTCTGCACGCTGATCTTCTAGGAACGGTGGTAAATCAAGTTTTTCTCCTAAATGTTCCACATCTCCATCAACTGTAAATCCTGGTCCATCTGTTGCAATTTCAAATAAGATTCCGTTTGATTCGCGGAAATATAAGCTTTTAAAATAGAAACGGTCGATGATTCCTGAAGACTGGAAGCCTCTTTGTATCACCTGTTCTTCCCAATAAGCAAGCTCTGCATCATTTTTCACACGAATTGCTAAATGGTGGATGCTACCGCGGCCCGGTTTTTCAGTAGGACCATCTAAATATTTCACAACGATTTCTCCAAAAGCCTCTCCTTTAATGGACTGGAAAATTGCTTCCTCTTCGCTACGGCTAACCTCTGTATAACCAAACATCTCTGTAAGTGTGCTCGCCATTTTATCAAGTCTACGAACTGTCATTTCCACAGAACCCATTCCTTGAATTTGATGCTCTGCAGGAACTTCTGATTTCTCCCAAGTTTCCCAGTGCTCTACTTTTTCTCCGTTTGAAACGAGTAATACTAAGCGAAGACCTTCAGCGTCCTCAAATTGTAAAGCAGGACGATTTGCATATGTTGTTATTTCACTATGTTTCACATCAAATGTCTCAAATCGTTCTTTCCAGTAATGCAAGCTATCCTCTGAAGGAACAAGTAATCCAATTCGAGTAATGGCATTCGTACCGCGATATGTTTTTCCTACTAAAGGAATTTCAAAAAACGTTAATTCCGTACCTGGACTTCCTGTTTTATCTCCATAAAATAAATGATACATTGACGGATCATCTTGGTTTACTGTCATTTTCACGCGACGTAAGCCAAGTACATTTTTATAAAAGTGATTATTTTTATTTGCATTTTTCGTAACCATTGAAATGTGATGATGCCCTTTAATTTCATACATTGTTTATTCCTCCGTTTCGTTTTACTAGTCAAGTGATGACTAAAAAAATAACATTTCCCACAACTAATATGGTTTTTAACGTTTCAATTTATTCTTCATTATATTTTTGTAAATTCATCTTAGTTTTTACTGCATAAGTTACTTTCGTTTTTAACTCGAAAGCAACTGAGTGTATGTTTTTCATATGACTCAATCGCTTTCGTTACTATCACTTTACACCTCAAGTGATTAAAAAGCAAGTGATTTATCTCAAATTCGAGATATTTTTTGTATCTTATGATTTACTTCCTATAAAAAAAAGCCTCACTAAGCGTATTAACACTTAATGAGGCCGTTCTATTTACAAGCTTAATTATAGAACGATGGTTTTGTTCTACTATTTCATTCAAGTACTTTCATTGTCTAAACTGTATAACGTTAAGACATATATTTATTTTTCGTTTTTGATAAATGTATCGCATTATTTTTTATTAAATGCACAAATAAGGCGATTAAAGGTAAAGCCGCTCCAATGAGTAACGGTACTTCGCTATTAAATTTATAGTACGTATAACTTCCAATCCATGAACCAAAGGCTCCTCCCAAAAAGAAAATGGTCATATATAATCCATTCAGTCTGTTTCTTATCTCAGGATTCAAACTAAAGATAACTTTTTGACCTAATAATAAATTTCCTGCTACACCAATATCGATGCTAATACCTGAAATAAGTATTACAATCACACTAAAAAGTGAATGATCTTGAACAAAAAATAATAGTACGATAGATAATAGTACGAGCGCCATTGATACATTAGTCATTGTAAAAATATAGCCTTTATCTGCGATTTTACCAATAGTAGGAGTTAATAAAGCTCCAGCTATTGCAGCAAATCCAAACAATGCAATTTCATTATTTGAGAAATGTAATGGTTCTGACCGTAATAAGATTGGAATAACTGTCCAATAAAGACTAAATGTTGCAAATAAACATGCGTGATAAAAAGCTCTTTGTTGTAACGGAGAAGTATGTAGTAGCAGTTTTACCATAGAAGCTATTAAATTTGAATATGACATGTTACTATTTGATACTACTTCATAGTTGGGCAAAAATTTTATAAGTAACAGTAATACAGCAACTAGAATGATTAGTGAAAAAAGAAATACCATTCTCCAGCCGAACCATTCAGTTATTCCGATAGATAATGGGCGAGCAATCATAATCCCAATTAATAAACCACTCATTACTTTACCCACATATTTACCCGTCTCTTCAATAGGTACAATCCTCATTGTTAGCGGAACTAACATTTGAGCTGCACAGGCTCCAATACCAATTACAGTTGTTAGTATTAAAAAAACAATTCCATTTGTCGAAATTAGCGTACCAATCAATGAAATAATAGTGAGTCCGATAAGAATACCTATTATTTTCTTACTTTTGAATAAATCTGCCATTGGTACGATAAAAAACAAGCCCAATCCATATCCAATTTGCGTCAAAGTAGTGAGCAATCCAGATAAATCCGAAGCGATATTCAAGTCTTTTGCAATGAATTGTACAATTGGCTGTGCATAATAAATATTCGCAACAAGTGAGCCACAACTAATTGCTAAAATGAATATTAGAAAATTTGTCTTTTTAGTCAAATTTATCATTCCTTCCACTTTCGGAACGTTCGTTCCAAAACAATTAAAAAAGAAAGACTATAGCTCTGCAATAGCCTTATCAACTAAATTATATGCTAGCTTTTTCTCTTTTTTATACATAGACATTAAATTAAGACTATGATTTAAACTTAATAAAGAATATGCAACTAATTCAGTGTCATCCTCTTGTGAAATTTCTCCTTTCTTTTTTCCTTCTTCGATAACTTGCTTAAATGCTTTTTCAAGTTCATTAAAATCATTTATGAGTATTTCTTCTATGGAAGGATCAATTTGCCCAATCAGCAATGAAGAATTAGTTATAATACAACCTTTTGGAATGTCATCTGAATAACATTTTTCAATATGTTGATAAAAAAAGGATTTCAGTGATTCTTTCGTATTTGTATCACTAAAAAGTAAATTTCTCTTTTGAGAACCATAGTTTTTATACTGTTCTAAAACGAGTTTAAATAGTGCATCCTTATCTCCAAAGCTATCGTAAAGAGTAGAGCGACTTATACCCATCGTTTCAATAAGATCTGATATATATGTAGCGTCATAACCTTTCTCCCAGAATAAATGCATAGCTTTATTTAGTGCATGTTCTTTGTTAAAGCTAATTTTTCTACCCAATTAATAACACCCCCCTATTATATAATTCAGTATAATTTTTCTGGAACGATAAGTCCAGAAAAAAACATCTTGAGATCAATTCTTCCATATAACACATGCACTTCTACATTAATGTTCAATACAAAAACAGCCCCACTAAGCGTATTAACACTTAATGAGGCCACTTTATTCATACTATTAATTATGGAACGACGGCTTATAGAACGAACGATTATCAAGAGCAAAGACACGTTCAGTGTATTCACCTGGTTTTGTGCGTCCTAATGCGCGGTCCATCATGTTCATTTTTGCATCTAAGTTATCGATGTAATGCAGAATTTCTGCTTCTTTTACTAATGGTGGTTTTGGGCTACCCCATTCTGCTTTTCCGTGGTGAGAAAGGACGATGTGTTGAAGAATTAATACTTCTTCTGCATCGATTTGCAGCTCGTCTGCTGCTTTACCAATTTCGTTCACCATAATCGAAATGTGGCCTAATAAATTTCCTTCTAACGTATACGTTGTGGAAATTGGACCAGACAACTCGATTACTTTACCAAGGTCATGTAAAATAACGCCTGCATATAGCAAGTCTTTATCTAATGATGGATATAGATTTGAGATAGCTTTCGCTAAATCAAGCATCGATACGACGTGATAAGCTAGTCCAGATACGAACTCGTGATGGTTCTTCGTCGCTGCTGGATAGTCTAAAAATTCGGTTTGATGCTTATTTAATAAATGTCTTGTTAGACGTTGAATGTTCGGATTTCTCATTTCAAATATGTATTGCGTAATTTTCTCAACCATATCTTCTTTTTTCACTGGTGCTTTTTCTACGAAATCTGAGATATCTGTTACTTCATTTTCATTTGCAACACGAATTTGTTTCACACGTAATTGAATACGGCCTTTGTAGTTTAAAATATCTCCAGCCACTTTCACGATTGTTTCCGCTACATATTGTTTCTCAACTTCTGGTGATACGTCCCACAATTTCGCTTCAATATCTCCACTTGGATCTTGTAAGATTACTGTTAAAAATGGCTTTCCATTGCTCGCGATACCTTTTGTCGCTGTTTTAATTAACAAGAAAATATCGACTTGTTCACCAACTTCATACTCTGCAATTTTCTTTTTCATTCGAATTCCTCCACCAAATCAGTTACTTTTAGTATAGCACACTACAACTCATTTTCTTTACGCATATGTGTTAATTTTATAATCTGTTTTTCTGTAAAATACGCGAGTAAATGCGCATGACATGTAAAGAAGATCACTTGTCTATCCTTTGCAATTTCCTTTATAAGTTCAATCGTCCGATTCGTCCTTACCGCATCAAAGTGCACGAAACTGTCATCAATAATAAATGGATAATCATGCTCAAATGTTTTTGCTAACGCAAATCTCAGCGATAAATACAACTGCTCAGCTGTCGCTTGGCTTAGTTCATGACTATAAAAACGCATACCATCGTTACGCTCTACAATAAACGGCTCCGCCTCTGACGGTGAAAAGATTTTACTATATCGTCCGCCGGTTAAATAGACGAAATACTCTTCTGATTTTTGTAAAATACGAGGAAGATGTACTTCATGATAATATTGCTTCGTTTTCGTTAACACTGTCTTTGCAGCCGCATAAGCAGCCCACTTCTTCACTTGTTCACGCACTTGCGCTTTTTTCATTTCCCATTCATGCATTAAATCTCCGTACGTACTACCTTCTTCTAAATTCGCAATTTCCATACGATGCTGTGCAATACGCTCTGTCAGTTCTTTTTCTTGTGCCAGACAGTTTTGCGCGGCTGTCAGTTCTTGCTTTAATTTTTCATCATAACCGTCAGCTTCATAATGTTCAGCTAATGATAAACTCGTTAAACGTTGTTCTAAAAGATCAATTTGCGGTAATAAACGTCCTACTTGCTTCTCCGCATCTTCACGTTTTTCCGCTAGTTTACCTGCTTCTAAAAACATCTCTTCATTTGTAGCTTCTGCAATATGCCATAAACTGTCTCGTTCTACTAGTAATTGCTTTAATTGTTCTTGCATGAACTCATATTCTTCTTGCCATTCCGTCAGTTTTTCTTTTAACTGCTTACAAGTTTGGCGCTTCTCTTTCTCATTTTGCATACGGCTTTGTGCCTCGTGCAGCTTACTATACTCCGCACTACCGATAACAGTTTCTAGTTTATGTTCAAATTGGGAAATCATTTCATATAATGAAGATTTTCGCGTGCCTTGTTTCTCTAATTCACGATATAATTGCTGCATTTTTTCCATACGCTCAAACGCCGGCAATATGTGCGCATACGTATAAAATTCAGGGAACGTATAGCGCTTTTTATACACATTTACTTGTTCGCTCGTGCGGAACGTTTCTCTCTCCCATTCCTCATACGATGAAACGACTTTATCATACGCTCGCTCCATTTGCTGCAATTTATAAGACTCACGCTCAAATAACTTACGAATCTCTTCGTCTTTTTCTAACTCATAACGAACAGACATCGCTTCTTCACTTTGTCTCCCGCCAGCACTTTGCTGAAGAGTAAGAAGTTCTTCTTGTAATCCACTTGACGGATCTTTATATAAAACGAGGGCAAGAACAATCCCTACAAAAATAATGACACTAATAAATAAGAGTGCTCGGTTATCTATAAATAAGCTTGTGAATAACACGCATGTGTTAATAAGAAGTAACAGAAGACAAACTCTTTGCCACTGTTTTTTCTTTTGCATCGCCGCTCCTGCTTTTTCCTCATACTTACGCTTCATTCTCTCAGCACCCATACCGATAAACGCCGCATCTTGGAACGATTTTTCTTTCTCAACTAACGCATTTCGTTCTTCATCCGCTAACATTTGCTTCTGAATCTGTCTTATGTTTTCTTCTTGTTCTTCTAATTGCTCTTGCGCTACTTTAAAACGATCATCAAGCTGTGCTTTTTGCGTTTCTAATTCGCGCGCCTTTTGTACTGCCTGCGTAATTAACTCTTTCGTTGCCAAACTCATATCAAACGAAAGGACTGTTTCTTTTTCAAAAGTAGCACCGATTTGTTGCTCGAGTTCTGCAAGCTCTTCTTTTATATTCGTAATCGTTCCTGTTATATCACGCATTTCTTGGCGTGCATTTTCATACGACATATGCTGCATGCGAAGTTCTTCTACATAACTTTCTTTTTGTAAAAACTCTTCATCTATTTGAATCGATTCCATTTCCGATTGCACTGTCTCTATTTTTTTATGGAGCGAATCAACTTGTAATTGGAGCGGCTCCATCTTCGCCTTAATCGCTTCATAACGCGCCATTCCGTTTACAGGAAACTGCCCCTTCTCGTTTTCTAACACTTTCTCATACGCACGCTTTTCAATAACGAGAGGCTCAAGCGCTGCTAATATTTCATAATCTTGCTTTCGTTTTTCTGCACTCTCTTTTTCTGCGCGAACAGAAGCAAGCTTCTCTTCACTTTCTTTTAACTGTTCGACCTGTTTTTCATACGTGCCAATTTTCCCTTGCCACTCTTTCATCTTCTCTTCAAGTTTCTTCATCTCTTGCAGTGACACGTTAATTTCCGGTTTACGCCCGCTCGGCTTAAAGCGCTGATCCATTTCTTTTTCTAGCTTTTTATCGAGCTGTAATAGCGCATCGCTTCCGACTGCACTTGCCGAAAATAAATAATTGCCGATATCCGCTTCGCCTAGCTGATGAATGTTTTGAAGGCCATGCATATCAAAAGAAAAGACCGATTCAAATAAACTTTCATTCATCCCGGTTAATATATCGTGTAAAATTTCTTCGCCACCCGTTTTCCCGTCTTCAAAATAAACGGTTACCTCGCCATTGGCTGTCTTTGGTAATCGTTCAATTTTCAAAAGGCCGTACTTCTCTGTTTGTACAGTGATCGCACCGCCATACTTGCCGCCTTCTTTCGGCTCATAACGGCGTTGTCCTCTCGTTGGAAAACCGAATAAAATACTTTTCATAAATGAACGAATTGTCGATTTCCCCGCTTCATTTTCACCATATAAAACGGTCAGCAATGAAAGATCCATTTCCACATTTTCTAATTTTCCGTACCCATAAATATGGAGTTTTTCAATTCTCATTTCTTATCCCTCTCTTGCTGGAATAATTGTTCTAAAATAATATTTTCCGCTTCCTTCTGAATCTCTTTCTTCTCTTCTTCTGTAAAAGATTCAATACTATTACGCGCTACAGGAGATGTCCAAATGGTTCGCAATACTCCGTCCATATTTGTGAAAGCTTCTAACTCCTTTAGCACACTACCGACGAAATGATTTTCTTCTTTCAAACGCTCGATTTCTGCAAAAGAAACCGTCTCATTTTTCCACTTCATCGCATATACGAAATCTTTTCGCTCTTCGCCCGCTGCTAAAATATGAAAAATCTCTTCCACACGTTTTTCATCGCGTAAATAAGGAGAAAGTGGCCCCTGTCCTGTAAATAAGACCGTTAATAGCGTTCCTTCCTCTTCTCTTCGGCACTCATTCATCGCACTCGATACGCTCGTCATAAGTTCATCAACAGTTTCAAGTCCATCGATACTCACTTCTATCTCATCCCACACAACATCCGCCGTATGGAAAAATGAACATTGCGTTCCTTGTTTCGTGAGTTCAATCAAGTACGCGCCCTTTTCGCCCGTTTCCTTACGATGGCGCCCTTGTATGTTCCCTGGATAAATAATGCACGGCTCTTCTGATAAAATTTCACGTTTATGTATATGGCCGAGAGCCCAATAATCAAACTGCTTTTCTTTTAGCTCACGAATTTGAAACGGTGCATAGCGATTATGCTCTGCATCCCCTTCCACACTTCCGTGAAGCATGCCAATATGAAAAGGCGCATCACTCATTTTCGTATACTGCGCTGTCATATTATCCGTTACCGCTTGCTGCAAATAACTAAACCCGTAAATAGAAGCTAACAACTCACCATTTTTATAAAATGATTTCTCTTCTACGTAAGGCTCCGTAAACACGTGAACATTTTCTGGAAATTCAATTGCTGCCCAGCTTCCCCCTAAATGATCGTGGTTACCGTGAATAATAAAAACAGGGATATCGTACTGCGATAGTCTCTTCATTTGCTCGCGCACAAACACTTGCGCCCTCAAACTTCTCGTCTCCGCATCATACAAATCCCCGGCTAGCAATACGAAATCAACGCGCTCTTGAATCGCTTTATCAACAATACGTTCGAACGATTCAAACGTACTTTGCTTCATTCTCTTCCAAACAGACTGCGGTACATTCATCTCCATTCCTTTAAACGGACTATCCAAATGCAAATCAGCCGCATGTATAAACTTCACTTGTTTCACAAATAACGATCCTTTCTTTTCCGTACTTTACTACAAATAGTAAATCTAGTGTCCATAAAACTTTCACTCTATTTTAACACGCAATGTCATATATTTCTTTGCATATTCTAGTGATTTATGCCAAAATAGTTATAAGATTCTGATTTTTATTATTGGAGGGAATTTTCATGGGAGTATACGTTCTAACAGTCTTTGAAAAAGATGGTTCAAAAGCATTAGACGAATCATTCGAGGCGGCAACTGAAAAAGAAGCGAAAACAAAAGGTGAATCTATTTTACGAGAAAAAGGATTGTATGAAAAAACACATCGCTGCACATCTTCTGCAGGTAAGCTCGTTTTATTCCAGCGCTAAAAAAAGAAGCGTCATCCGCTTCTTTTTCATTCTACTATATCTTCGTCACACCACGTAAACACCACATCTAGAATGCGATTACCGATACGTACGCGCTTATTCCATTTTCCTGTTTGGATCTGATGTTGCAATTCTGCTTTCATCTTTTCCGTCCAGTCGTGAATCGTTTCACTACCGTCGTACGGATATACGCCCTGAAACTCTTCCTGCAGTAGATGCAAGCTCTCTGCATCAAAATGAAAATGGAAGAAGTAGTTTGCTGTAAGCGATGGTTCTTGCAATCGTAAAAAATGATCATCAATTTGCTTTCTATTTCGATAGAAAGTAAAGATATTCACCTTACCGCTCGTAATTTGGTCAATTTGAATTTCGTGCTTCTCTATAATCACGTCTTGTCCACCTCGTTGTATACTATCTTTAGTATATATGTCTTTTGCAACAAAGTTAACCATTTTCGCGCGAAATTCATTTCCTTCATTATAATCCTGTACCTCCATATGCAATCAGAACAAATAAAAACAAAGTTGAAGGGGAGCGATCACATGTATTTCGGAAGCAAAGGTTGGTATGTAAAAGAACTAAAAAAATTAGGTATCCGTACTTATGAAGGCAAAAAACTAGAATCGTATCGTACGCATGTGTTATCTAGTTTACTTGAGAGAATGAAGAGAGCTTCGGCTTAATAAAAAATAGAAGAAGCTACTCTAAAAGTAGCTTCTTGCTTTTGAAAACTTCAATTACGATTTTAATTATTTCTTGTTTTTTTCTTTTAACTTTTCAACTTCACTTTTTATATCCTCAGATACAACCACATCGATATTTCCTTTATACTTCTTGTATTCCTGAAATAACATATTTGCATTTTGGTTAAATGTCATTAAGGTCCCACTAGGTGATTCAGTTTGTTCCTTTAAAGATGTAATGGTCCCATACATCTTTTTGTATTCATCATAAAGTTCTTTATACTTATCTGGATTTTCTTTTGCAGCTTCAGAAACAGTTTTTAATTGCCCTTCCATATCATTATATATTACAGCTGCTTGGGAAATTATTGTATCATTTGAGTTTTTCTTAGCATTTACAGCGATATTAAAATCTCGGCGATCATCAATAGCTTTAGACCAGGCCTGTGAATATTGTGGTAAAACAAGATCAGCAACAAATCCCATTAGTCCGATATTATCATAAAATTCCGCTGCTGCTTGAACATAACTAGCTTCACGCTTCTTTTTTTCTTCGGTTTCTTTAGCGTTTTTTTGTAATACGTTCATACTCACAAGAGCTATGATGATTACAATAACACCTAAAATCCCTCCGATTACCTTTTTGTTCATGCTGATTCCTCCATTTATGCGTAATTGTTAAATTGTATTTGGGAAGGAAAAATAAAAGCACTCATTTGAGTGCCTTTAACTATTCCACTTTTAATTTAATTTCTTTTCCTGTCATACCGCCACGAGCTTTTAAAACTAATCCTTGTGCGTCGGCAGGAACATCAAAGATTATTTTACCTGTTTGAGATAAACCAGGGTTAAGTTGTTTTAAGAAGAAATCAGACTTACCACCGTTACCTACATCGAAAGCTGTTTGAGCTTGTGTAGAGTACGTAAATTCACGATCTTTATTATCAACTAATTTGAAGCTGTTAGCATCAACAGTAATAGCATCTTTTTGATTATTTGTAACTGTAACTTCAACTACTTTAAACACACCTTGTGCTTTTTCTTTTAAATATTCGCCACCTACAGAATCCACTGATTCAACAGATCCTACAGCGATTTTAACTTTAGAAGACTCGCCTTCTTTAGAAAGTTCTTTTTTAGGTTCTTCTTTAGTAGCTGGAGCACTAGTTTCTTGCTTTGGCTCTGTAGAAGATTTTTCTTTTTCATCATCTCCGCCACCTAATGCCGATCCAATGATACCTAGTACGATTAAACCGATGAATCCTAAACATCCAAACTTAAAAATTTTACCCATGAATATTTCCTCCAATGATAATATGTAAGATTTACGAACTTATCATATCAGATGACCTGATTGTATTATGTCGTATTTTGTCGAAGGAAAAATTAAAAAACGACATTTTTGGGGTAAATACTCCCTTTTCACCTTTATATGGAACAATAAGTGTTTATTTGTAAAAAAAACTATTAATTACCTCCTATAACTACATTACTCTGGAAAATTTACCTTATTTAAAATTTCTCTCTCAATTCCATCAAATGTATATATAACACCTTTCTGTTCACTTTTATCTATCGTTAACGCGATATGTGCACAAGCTATAAATGCTATAATAAACCCAATCAAACTAAGGGGGCACATTTATCTTGCACGGAAAACACATTCAATTTCACAAGTTTGGCAATCCAAAAGATGTACTACAAGTTGAATATAAAAATATAGAACCATTAAGAGATAATGAAGTGCTAGTTCGTATGTTAGTTAGACCGATTAATCCATCTGACTTAATTCCAATAACCGGAGCGTATGCACATAGAATTCCGTTACCTAACATACCTGGTTATGAAGGTGTTGGTATTGTAGAAGATGTGGGAGCTTTTGTTTCTAGAGACCTGATCGGCAAACGTGTTTTACCGTTACGCGGAGAAGGTACTTGGCAAGAATATGTGAAAACATCAGCTGATTTTGTAATCCCTATTCCTGATACCATTGATGATTTCACAGCGGCACAAATGTATATTAATCCCCTTACAGCGTGGGTTACATGTACAGAAACGCTAAACTTAAAACGAAATGACGTTTTATTAGTAAATGCTTGTGGATCCGCTATTGGCCATCTTTTTGCGCAGTTATCGCAAATTTTAAATTTCCAACTCATTGCCGTAACAAGAAATAGTAAACATACAGACGAATTACTTCAGCTTGGCGCTCATCATGTAATCGATACTTCCACTACCCCGCTTTATGAAACCGTTATGGAATTAACGAACGGGCTCGGTGCGGATGCTGCAATTGATTCTATCGGGGGACCAGATGGAAATGAATTAGCTTCCTCCTTACGTCCAAACGGGCATTTTTTAACGATCGGCCTTCTATCAGGTGTACAAGTTAACTGGGCAGAGATTGTCACGAAAGCAAAAGTGCACGCGAACATATTTCATTTACGACATTGGAATAAAGAAGTGTCACCATATAAATGGCAAGAAACGTTTCGTCATTTAATTCACTTAGTAGAAAATAAGCAATTACGTTTTATGAAAGTACATTCTACATATGACTTAGCGGATGTGAAAACGGCGGTTGATGTTGTACAGTCCGCTGAGAAAACGAAAGGGTAACTAACTGTTATGATTTATTTAACCAATTATAACGAAAGTTAATTAAATATATCAGTAAGCCCTGCTAGTCAAGTGATTGGCTAGTAGTGAGGGTTAACTGCGGGCAATCCCTAAAGCTGATTGAACTACAACGTGGCTAGAAATGGCGAGCGTGAATGTTGCGAAAGCAGAAAAAATCAATCAGATCGTGCAAGGTTAAATCCTAAACACTAGAACAATGGGTCTTCCGCCTCGAATCATCTAAGTCAAAAGTGATAAGATGAACGTTCAACGACTATCTCGTATAACTGACGAGATTACATCACAAGCCTATGGTGATGGAAAAATCCTCTATCTTTAAAGAGATAAACATATAGTCTGCGCTCATGTGAAAACATGAGAAGTTCATAAGAGAACTGGCTAAGGAATTGCGCCCTTAGTTGAACAAGATAAATTTGATTGAATTGTATAGATTTAGTTAAGTTTATCGTATCGGAAAGTGTTTTTGACGAGTTATTAAATGCAAAAGAAGAAGTCTTTTGCATTTACCTTTTAAATAGACTAGATAGTACGTTTAGCAGTCTATAATTGTAATTTTTTGGTATAATTCTATTAAAAGGTGAAAGGAGCTTCTAACATGTGGTTCATTTCGGCAATCGCGCCTGTTCTAATAGTCGGGGGAATTGTAGTATTTGTAATAAAAAGATTGGAACATAAATATAAGCACGGCAAATTGGGTAAGAAAAAATCAAATGAGGCTCAAATTTTATTAGACAGTTTAATACCAATAGGAATGTTTATTGGTTGTATGATCGGCTTGATTTTCGGCATGTTTTTCCCGGACTTCTCCCTGCTTTCAGTTAGTTTAGGGACCGGAATAGGCTATTTATTTGGTTATTTCGCCTATAAAATTTATAGTAAGACAGCAAATAACTTTTCCTAATTCAAAAAGAATAAATAGGACAGTACATAGTCGTCATATCCAATATGTACTGTCCTTTATTTTGGCATCAACGTAATCACCTTACGTTCCACATCCTATACACCTTTTTGATTGATTTTCCTCTCCTCCCTCTTTCGTATATCCGCTTTTTTATTTTCACTAGATCTATATCCATAGTAAAGTAAAGCACATGTAATAACTGAACCTACAATGTAGCCTAAAAAACCCCCTAACCAAAACATAATGTAATTGCCTCCAATCCTTTATAAAGTAAAACTTTAATCAGATCTCACCAATCGGACGTTTACGGACAGTTGATCTCCCACCTAACTTCTTTGCTCCAATTGAAATTTTGAGGTGAGAGTTTTACTGTCCGTTAGCGCGGGATAAATTTTATGTACTATAACTCTTTACATGCTCAATCGTTTATTTCTATAAACTATACACTCTCTAAGGCTATTCATACCATTATTTCTCTTCTTACCTCAAATGACAATTTTATTATTTGTCATAAAGTTAATATTTTTCCATATTATTACTTTTACCTTTAAAAATAATATACTACATTTGAAATAAGCCGGCTAGTATATTGGCTCTTCTCCCTCTTACCTTTAGTTATGAACAAAAAAATCCCCTCGAAGCATAATCTTCGAGGGGTGAGCCTGTTTTTTTATTTACTTATATACGTACAGCTGTACCACTTACAGCAACCATTAACATTCCATCACGAACTACTTCGTAATCTACGTCAACGCCAACGATAGCGTTCGCACCTTTTTGTTTTGCAAGTTCTTTCATTTCATCCATTGCGATATCACGAGCTTCTTTTAGCTTACTTTCGTAAGAACCAGCACGACCACCGACAACATCACGAACAGAAGCGAATAAATCGCGGACAATATTTGCACCCATAATAGCTTCACCATTTACAATATCGATATACTCAATAATTTCTTTACCTTGAATTCCAGACGTTGTTGTTACAATCATGACTGACACTCTCCTAATAAGTTGTAGTTTGAATAAGCTTTCTTATGTCTTTATTATGACATGGAACAAACAACGAATCTATTGAATTACCTTACAGGAATGTGACAGTTTTGTAAGAATAAAATGCCTATTATGTTTAATAAAGCGCTTTAACATTAGGATATATAAATGATTCCCTATTTTCTTTCCAGTCGCGTTCTACTTCTTTAAAAGTTGGTCGTCCTAATTCTTCATTGTTTTCATGTTTACGAAACCATTTCTTCACATACTGATCTCCATTTTTATTTTGAACTGTACAAAGGAAACTATTACTACTATCTTTTAATATTTTTACAATCACGAATAGACACCTCTTTCCTTTTAAAATAACGTAATAGAACTTGATCTTTTACTATAAGCCCTTCCTCTC
Source organism: Bacillus sp. FDAARGOS_527 (assembly GCF_003812125.1). Taxonomy (NCBI): domain Bacteria; kingdom Bacillati; phylum Bacillota; class Bacilli; order Caryophanales; family Bacillaceae; genus Bacillus; species Bacillus sp. FDAARGOS_527. Next base: position 322,235 of record NZ_CP033795.1, on the reverse strand, counting down.
TTATAGTCATACGACTCCTCGGTCGCGCCAAAGTTGTAAGATCAAAAAATGATATTCACTTTGCTTATTTAAAGAAATCAGAGTTATAAGCATGATGCTTATCAAATATTTTATAGATTTCTAACTTATCATCTAATTTTGCATCTACTAAAATCAATATATTTCCATCGTAAATGTATTCTTCATATTTCTTAGCATGGTCTTCAGGGATTCCTAAGCCAATAAATGCTCCTATTAAACTTCCAGCTCCTCCGCCAATACCGGCTCCCCCAATAGCTGCTGCGATCGGTCCCGCTGCTACAATTGGGCCCAGTCCAGATACAGCAAGTACACCAAGACCTGTTAATAAACCACCGAGTCCGCCTGCTACTCCTCCAGCTACAAGCCCTGTCGCTGAAAAGATATCTCCTTTATGTGCAGTTTCATGATTCACTTTCTCACCTGATTTTTCTTCCAGATGTTCAATTTCCTTTTGATCTTTCGCAATAGCTGAAATGTTATCTGCCGAGTATCCTTTTTCCTTTAATTCATTAATAACGAGTGCCGCATCATCAATTGTTGGAAAAACACCTACTATTTTTCTATCCATATTCATAACTATTAACCTCCTAAAATTTTATATAACGTATCTTTATTACTCTTCGTTTTTATATACACTAATTTTTTTATTCACATAACCATTTACGAAAAATGCTAATAATAAAAGGACTACAAGAGAACTACTTAACAAGTAAATGAAATCAAATGTAATATCCGTTATCATTTTATCCATATGTAACAGTCTCCTTTTTATTTAAAGTAAAAGTATATTTTTATAGACTAAAACTTTACAATCCATCTTCGGTCAATCTCTTTATGGTATATGTATACCCTTCTTCCCCCTTTCTAAACGTAAAAAACTATAACTATATTTTTTCTTATTTATATGTTTAACTTTTTTTAAAACGGGTACGTTTATATTGTTATGCTTATTATATGGAAAGGAAAATTACGATGAACGCCATTCACTCTACTACTATTCTTTATAATGAAACACCTACAATAACGCAGATTCATCATTTTTATGCTTTAATGACAACATTTCAAACGAATGTATTTATAAGTAAACGAGGAACACTTACTTCTATTAAAAACTTAAGCACATTAGTATCATTTTTCCTTACTATAAAAAAGAGAGAGCTTGTATTATTTATATTTGAAGGAATAGATGCAAAAAGAGCTTTAAGAACACTCTTTCCTTCTTAAAGGTTTTATTATCCCCTATTCCCTCGATTGTTATTTTTCATACATAGTTTTATACTTCAAAATGATTTCCTCTATTCAAAACGAGACCCCCTAATACAATAGGGGGATTTCTAGTTTAGCCCTATGAAAACTGATATAATATATATTACGTTTTTCATTCTTTAAAATAGAAAACTTTTAATAACCTTGAAGGTAGGAATTTTTAATGAAATCGAAAGCAAAATTTAGTATTCGCTACAAAATTATGGCTGGTTATTTAGTTATCATTTTGTTTTTACTTATTTCTTTTATTATGTTAAACAATCAGATTTCCAATTTACAAAAATCTCGCAATTTTATTATTGATCACGATTTTAAAGTTCTCAATTTAACGAATCAAGTGGAGAAAGACTTGCTAACAATTGAAAATAAAGCGAAAGGCTTTATCACTTCTAATAACGCGAACTATTTGCAATCTCTTAACTCTGCCGAAAGAGATTATGAAAAACATTACCATAATCTTTTTTCTTTATTAGAAGATAATCCATCTCAGCAAGAAAAATTAAAAGAGATTAATGGAAACATTACTAATTGGATGAATAAAGAGATTCACCCGTTAATTGCAAATCATAATAGTAATAAAATACAAGAAATCGACACTACCGAAATCCAATCATTACAATCACAACTAACTGACTTCCGGAGCACTGAGGAACAACTAACGAAAAAAAGAGCTGCACAATTAGATACTGAAAATAATAAATTAGAGCGTTGGTTATACAGTTTATTGTTCTTACTATCTTGTATTTCTATTATCGTTTCACTTTATATTTCCAATTCCATTACAAAAACGATTAAAAATGTAATTCAAGCTATTAAATCCATTTCTTCTAAAGAAAAAATTACGGAAAGAATTCATGTAAATACACATGATGAAATAAAAGATCTTGCTCATACAACGAACCATCTGCTAGACGAAATATCGAAAAGAGAGTGGTTACAAACGGAGATTGCAGAATTAATTTTAATGTATCAAGGTGTATCTTCTATTGAGATGTTAGGTAACAAAATTTTGAGTGGCATTATACAAAAAACGCAGACTTCTTGCGGTGCATTCTATGTACGTGAAGAAGTTGAAGAAACTGTCTACTTTGTGAAAAAAGCTTCTTTCGCCGATCAAGGTATTGATATTGGAAAACAATCTATTAAAATGGGTGAAGGTTTCATTGGACAGTCTGCTTTAGAAAAGAAAAGTTTTATTCTTAGGGACATACCTGAAGAGTTTCGTTACGTTACTACTGGATTATTAGAAATACGCCCTAAAAATTTACTAGTCATCCCTGTCTTATTTGAGGATGAAGTGATTGCAGTAATGGAGTTAGTGAGTGTAACTGACATTTCAGATTTACATCAAGATTTAATTCACCAAACTGTTGATAATCTAGGTTTAACAATCCATAGTATTATGGGACGTATGCGAATTCAAACTCTTTTACATGAATCACAAGCAATGACAGAAGAGTTACAAGTTCAATCTGAAGAATTGCAAACGCAAGCGGAAGAACTACAAATGCAAGCCGAGGAATTAAGAACAACGAACGAACAGTTAGAGTCTAGAACGGAAGAGGCCGAGCAAAAGACAGCTGACTTACAAGTGACTAAATTAGAATTAGAAGAAAAAGCAAGCGAGTTGTTACGTAGCTCAAAATACAAATCAGAATTCCTAGCAAATATGTCACATGAATTACGTACACCACTAAATAGTATTTTACTATTATCTGAAATGTTAAAAGAAAATCATGATAATCATTTATCCGATGATGAAATTGAATTAGCAACCGTCATTCATTCATCAGGGAAAGATTTGCTTACTTTAATTAATGACATACTAGATTTATCTAAAGTAGAAGCTGGAAAACTAGATGTTATTTTTGAAGCAACAAATCTAAGTGATATGGCAGCAAGTATGCATCAAAACTTCTTACATATCGCTGCACAAAAAAATGTTGAATTTACTGTTGAAGACAGTGACACGATTCCTGATCTGTTTTATACAGATGCAAAACGGATTGAACAAATTATTAAAAACTTATTATCCAATGCATTTAAATTCACGGAAAAAGGATCCGTCTCTTTACATTTCGATTCGGTAGAAACAAGCAACTTGAGTCATGATATGCAGTCTATAAGTAAAGACTGGATATCAATTTCAGTAAAAGATACTGGTATTGGTATCGCTAAAGAACAGCATCAACTTATTTTCGAAGCCTTTCAACAGGCAGATGGCGCAACGATTCGGAAGTATGGTGGTACAGGATTAGGTTTATCTATTTGTAAAGAGTTTGCTAGACTATTAGGTGGTTGGATTACGTTAGAAAGTCATGTAGGAGAAGGCAGTACTTTCACCGTATATATTCCTAACCTTCCAAACGGATTAACTGATATACAAGTATCCAATTTAGAAGTCGCAGCAACAGTAGATGAAGTTATTCCTGCTGAAGTTGTTGAGGAAACCATCGTTCTTCCAGAAACACATAATGTCTTCCAAGAGAAAACCATTTTAATTGTCGATGATGATCATCGAAATATATTTGCATTACAAAATGCATTAAAAAAACACCATGCCAATATCATTACTGCACAAAACGGCCTAGAGTGTTTAGAAATACTAAAAAACAATACAAATATCGACCTTATTTTAATGGATATTATGATGCCAAATATGGACGGTTATGAAACGATGGAACATATCCGAATGAATTTAGGGTTACATGAAATACCTATTATTGCATTAACTGCTAAAGCAATGCCAAATGATAAGGAAAAATGTTTATCTGCTGGCGCTTCAGATTATATAAGTAAACCATTAAATTTACATCAACTCTATTCGGTAATGAGTGTATGGTTAATAAAATAAGTGAGGTTTCGTTTCAGTGGAAAATAAGTATTATAATTTTGATCCATCAGTAGATATGGATAAGCGTACGAACTTAGAAATTGACTTACTATTAGAAGCGGTATTTAAACTATCAGGATTTGATTTTCGCCAATACGCTCGCACATCTATTTATAGGCGGATTTGTAATCGAATGCAGATTTCTAATATCCCTACCATTTCAAAATTAATAGAAAAAGTAATTCACGAGGAAGGGGTTTTAGAACAGTTATTAAATGATTTCTCGATTAATGTAACTGAGATGTTCCGTAACCCTATCTTTTTTAAGGCGCTAAGAGAGCATGTTATTCCTGAATTAAGAAAGCATCCTGAAATTAGAATTTGGCACGCTGGATGCGCAACTGGTGAAGAAGTATTATCTATGTCCATCTTACTTCATGAAGAAGGATTAAGTGAAAAAGCTATTATTTACGCAACAGATATGAATACAGATGTGTTAGAAAAAGCAAAACAAGGTATTCTTCCATTAAATAAAATGCAAACTTATACGAAAAATTATTTACAAGCTGGCGGTACACAAGCATTTTCTAACTATTATTCAACGGATAGTCGTTTTGCTTATTTTAATCCTTCACTGTTACAAAACATTATTTTTGCACAACATAATTTAGTAACCGATCAATCTTTTAACGAATTTCATATTATCCTTTGCCGTAACGTTTTAATTTACTTTACAAGTAAACTTCAAAACCAAGTACAGCAACTATTTTATGAAAGTTTAAGTCACAATGGATTCCTATGTTTAGGAAATAAAGAAACTCTTCGTTTCTCGGATATCATGCCGCATTATACGCAATTTAATCCACACGAACAAATCTATCAAAAAATACAATAAAAGCGTATGAAATCCTCTATTTGGATTTCATACGCTTTTTATTTCGCATTCGCTTGTATCATGATAAGACACATATCATCTGATTGTGCTTCCTTCTGTTCTTCCTTGTAAAACCCTTCTATCTCTTCTTCTAACTCTCCCCATTTTCTTTCTGTAAAATTACGTAATTTCTCTTCAGCCTCAAACTCATCACTTGCTATTGCTTCAAGTACACCATCTGTAAACAATACGATTTGAGCATTTTTCTCAAAAGGTATAACTGTCTTTTCAACTTTTATCTCATCAAAAAATCCTACCGCACAACTCCCGCGATTTAGTTCCACTACATTTGTTTCATCAACTAAAACATATCCAGAAGGATGTCCTGCATTTACATATTCAATCGTTCTATCTTCTGTATTAACTACTAAGTATATCGCTGTAAAATAATATGGAATATTGTCATTCTCATTATGTAAAAGAGTCATATATTTATTTAAGTCTTTCATGACAAGTTCTGGATCGATTAAACATTTAATCGTTTCACGTAATACAGACGAAATGAACATGCAAACTAAGGAAGCAGATACACCATGTCCCATCACATCTAATAATATAATACCGTAGCGGTTTTCATCGATTTTATACCAGTAATACATATCTCCAGCTAGTTTAAATGAAGGTAAGTAACTTGCTTCGATTTTTATGTGTTCTTCTCTTAATGGGCTACTTAATAAGTTTCTTTGTACTTGCGTAGCTAAATCTAGTTCATTCCGAAGATTTTCTTCCTGTTCTTTATGCCAATTTAATTCCGATTTCAAGCGTAGTGCTACACGCATACGCGCTAACAATTCAACTTTATTTATTGGTTTTGTAATATAATCCATTGCACCTATATCAAGTGCTTCAGCTAATTTATTCGCATCTTCTAAAGCTGTTACAAAAATAATAGGAATATCTTTAAACTTCTCTTCTTTTTGTAATCGCCTACAAACTTCAAGTCCATCAATTTCAGGCATCATAATATCTAATAGTATTAAATCTATTTCATTATGCCTGGAAGAATCTTTTCCAAAATGGATGTATTCGAAAAGCTCTTGTGCAGAATTAAGTGATACAAGATCCTGATATCCGGCTTGTTTTAAAATCTTCTTAATTACAAAGATATTCACCGGATTATCATCTACAATTAAAATGGACACAAGTGATTTCCCCTTTTCTTATATAAAATGTAAATCGATTATTATTTTCTATTTTTCTAGTATTACATACTCAGTTATAAAATGAAAATTTCCTACTCAAACATATTTTTTATATAGCAAAAGAACAAACCCCCAGAAATGAGAGTTTGTTCTTTCACTCTATAAGTTTCCACTTTTAATTTAGCACCATTGCTTTATCACTTAAAAGACGATCCAATTCTTCCATATGATTTGTTTCATCTGCGATCATATCTTCTAACTTTACAACTAACTCTGTCATATTTAATTTCGCTGCTTGTTCTTTTCTCTTTTCATAACGCTTAATTGTTTCATATTCTGACTTTCTAGCTTCTTCTAACATTTCTCTAACGTCTTCTACTTGTTTCACTGGTAAAGGGATCGTAGTAGGTGTACCACCTAACGTCTTAATTTTCTCCGCTAAATATAGGGCATGTCCTTGTTCATCACTAATTTCAGATTCAAAGAAAGGTTTTAACACTTGTCTATATATACCAGAAACTGTAGCTGCATTATGGTTATACATAATAATTGCTGAGTATTCTCCTGCTAAATCTTCATTCAATCCTTCGATTAGTTCTTTCACATCGTGTGACATTTTTATATCTCCTCCTATACTTAATACGTACCCCTTTTCTCATGTTTTAAACATCATTATTTTTAATTTTTTATGTATCTAAAAATGCGGCTTGTTTCAATTTACTTATTGCTTGTCTTTTAATACGAGAAACGTGCATTTGTGAAATACCTAACCGTTCCCCTGTATCTTTTTGATTTAAATTTTCTCCAAATATATAATGAATAACACTCTTTTCCGTATCATTTAATACGTTAAAAATATCCTTTAAAACGAGACGCCTTTCTGTCTCTTCATATCCTTGCTCTACTTCACCTACAGATTCAATTCTCGCTACCGAACTTCCATCAGATGCATTTTCAACTACATCATCTAAGGAAGATACTCGATAATTATTTTTCGCATCCATAATTTCTAGTACTTCCTCCTCGGATAGTCCTAAATGATCTGCAATCTCTATAATCTTCGGTGAACGCTGCAGGCGATCTGTTAGCTCCTCTATCGCAAGTTTAATTTTTCCGCCTAAATCTTTAATTCGCCTTGGAACGTGAATGCCCCAAGTTTTATCACGCAAATACTTCTTTATTTCCCCTACTATCGTAGGTATTGCAAAAGGCTCAAAGGCATTCCCTATCGAATAATCATACCTTCTTATTGCGCCTAAGAGCCCTAACATTCCCACCTGTATAATATCCTCATGCATCGGCCCGCCTTTTGAATAGCGATATGCAATGGAATATACGAGATTTTTATAATGCTCAACTAACCTTTCTTGCGCTTCATCACATTGATTTTGTTGAAATTCTGCAATTAGTTTAATAACGTCTTCTTTAGTAAGAGTTGTAGGTTGAGATTGGATTTCCATCATTCTCCACCTGCTCTCTTTGTATATATTTTGTCATTAAAACTGTCATGCCCTCATCATGCATGATTTGTATATCATCCATTAACGTATTGATTAAATATAAACCTAAACCATTTTCCGGCAAATGTTCTACTGGTTTACTAATATCATACGGGCCAACCTTACTTCTTAAGTTGTTAAAATCAAAGCTAACCCCATTATCCGCAACCATAATTTCTAATCGATCTTCATATAGCCCAAAGACAATTGCAATTTCTCCAACGTCTTCTTTATATGCATGTTGTACAATATTTGTACATGCTTCACTAATAGCAATTTTCATATCTTCTATATCGTCATAAGCAAAGCCCGTTCGATTTGCAACACCAGCCATTGTTAAACGAATAATAGCCACATATTCTGCCTTTGCAGGAATTTTCATTTCTATCTTTTCAAATCTCTCCATCATCCCTAGTCACCTTCTTTCTACTTTTTCAAAATCGGAATTCAAATTTAATATTTCTGTTAACCCTGTAATATCAAATAATCTTTTTAACCTTTTAGATACACCAATAAACTCTAGTTTTCCATTATTTTTCTTAACCGCTTTTAATAGAGCTATAAACACGCCTAAACCTGTACTATCCATATACTCTACCTCAGTAAAATCTACGACAATATGAACCTCTTTTTCGCCTGCAATAGGCATAATCTTATTTTTTAAATCTGATGCCGTATACGCATCAATTTCACCATTAAGCTGTACCGTATAACCTACATCATTTTGCAAAATATTTATTCCCAAATTCATCATTTCCGCCCCCTTATCTCAAACTACTACTATGTTAATTACCCATAAAAATTAGTTTTAAACATATTTTTTTATTTTTATTATAAATAAATTTTCCACACCTTTCTCGGCTTAACACGTAAAAAATACTACCAAATGTTTAAACCTTATAAATTTGTGTATATATAATCTATAAACATTATTTTTAGGGGGATCTATCTATGGAAGAGCACAATTTTAAAAAAGGAGATTTTGTTCAATTTTCTTATCGACACGATCATGCTACAAAATTAGTTGGTTCCATTATTAATATACTAACGAATACAATTGTAGTGGATATAGGTAATAACGAGGACTTATCTCATATAGAACCAAGGCAGGTCGTAAGAATAAATAATTGTAAAAAAGTAACGATGGTTTAATACATAATAGAAATTGTAATTTCAATGAGTGGGGGTCCTTCATCCTCCACTCATTCCTATGTAGATTACATTAAAAAAGCATCCCAATTAGTTTAATTGGATGCTTTTTTATGTATATTTATCAGTTCATTAATTTTATAGCTATATATAATAAACTTAAGATTACTATTCATTATCATACTTACGCTTTCCGCAACATTCTAGAGAAGAATGTAACGATTAAAATAAAGACGATTGCACCTAATAAAGCTGGAAGAATAAAGATGCCTCCCCATTCAGGACCCCAATGACCAAATAACGCACTACCTACCCAAGATCCAATTAAACCAGCAATCACATTACCAACTATACCTAAAGGGAAGTCTTTTCCCGTAATCATTCCAGCTAACGCACCAATAAGTCCACCTACAATACACGTAATAATAAGTCCCACAATTAACCCTCCTATATTCGTTTTATATTGTATTTATCAAGCTTTGGTATGTAACCAAAGCTTGATAAACATGTATTATTCTTTATGATCCAACCCATCACTTATCTTTTGTTTCACTTTTCCGACTTTTTCTTTTATCGTTCCCTTCGTCTTGTCCCACTTCCCTTCATTTTTCAACTTTCTATCTTCTGTAACTTCACCAATTCCTTCTTTTACTTGTCCCTTTTTCTTTTCCACTTTACCAGTAATTTGTTCTTTTAGTCCGCTCTCACTCATATTTCCCATCTCCTTTTCGTAATAGATTTATAGATTTACAGGATACAAATTTAAATAGAATACATGCATCTTCTTTCTTGTAACCATTCACCGACTCTCTCTAAATCTTTAACGAATAACAAGATTTTTCCTTCATCTAGCTTTTCTTCGTAGAAGTTCGCTTCTTCCTCATTAAGCCCTAACTCCTGCATCTTATTTCTTAACTGATCTCCCGTTTTTTGAAAGACGTTAATAATACTTGTCCCAAGTCCCTCCTCTTGTATACCAATTGTATTCACGTCTGCATTGTCTGCGATTCTATCTGTCCTTTCTTTCTCGTGTGTTAATACGTAAATATCTTTTTGGTCTATTCCTTTCTTTACTAGATCATTCGCCGCATTCATGACCTCTTTCTCCGTAATAAATTCATATACAAAAGGTTTCCTATACTTCGTTTCCATCTTTAACTTCCTCCTTTAAAATGAATTATTTGTTATATTATATGTAGTACACCTATTTTCGAAATGTTAAACATAAAATTTGAAAAAAATGAAAAGGAGAGTACATATGCACTTTCGTCTAGAGCTATTTGTTGAAGATTTGCAAAGATCTATTCGTTTTTATGAGGAAATCCTTACCCTTGTATTCTCAAAAAAGAATGCAACTAGTGCAATGATTAAACTAGGGGATTTTTCTTTATTATTAACCCCTGATTATATTCTCAATGAAAATCATTATTTAAAAACAGGTGGACTTAAGCCAAAAGGTAAAGGTGTTGAGGTTATCATAGTTTTTGATAATATTGAACAAATATACCAACATGTATTAGAAAAAAATTATCCAGTGGAATCTAACCTTAAAATGCAATCTTGGGGAATGAAGGATTTTCGTATTGTAGACCCTGATGGTTATTATTTACGGTTAACCTCCTCTTGAACTTTCTCTATCCTAAAACTAGTAAAATAAATCCTCTTACAATAACTACCTAAATTAACAGAAAATTGTTATAATTAAACTTAAGGAGGGATACTATGAAAAAAATCATATCTATATGCGCTCTAACCGCTCTATCTTTCACTGTAATAGGCTGTACAAGCACCTCAGCTACAAATAAAGCTTCACAAGCTAAGCAAGAACATACACAAACTACCTTTCAATTAAAATCCGCAAATATTACAGACATTGAAATACTTAGCACAATAAATAACAACGTTTCAAAATCTCAAACAGACAACGAAGAAATGATACAATCTATCGTTTCAGCAGTTCAAAAAGGCACGCCTAAAACAATCACTTTAGATCAAAAAAAGCGAGAATCGGCACATTCTACTATTACCGTTACATATAAAGATGACTCCAAAGAAGAGTTTCTTGTTTGGGTTGATAATAATGAGAAAATTACGATTGCTAAAGATGAGAAGAAGGATAAGGTTGAAGGTGTAACAGTGAATATTAAAGATGTGAAAATGATGAAGGATTTCTTTTAAAATTTTAATATAATTGATGTTAAAAAAGAGTAGGATGTAATCCTACTCTTTTTTAATCTTGTCCAATAAATAAACTTTTATAAAAGCTATTTAAGATTTAATTTTGCTAAATCATGTTGTAAAACATTATTTCCTTCTTGTGGGTTAAATACGATTGCACTAAGACCAAAAACATTCGTAACAACATCTCTATCTTTCGAACGAATGATTCTTACTTCATAAGCAAAAACACCTGAAGGAAGAGCTGCTGAACGAAAAGTAACACGTCGATTAGGTGCCAATGTTTGTGTTGAAGGGTCTACTAATGGTAACAATACCGGAGAACCCGATGACCAATCAAACATTTCAACAGTTACTGTATGAGTATCATCTGGATCAACATTCATAGCTTCTACAGTAAGAAACAACGTAGCGGAATGTCTACGTAATACACCCGTTGACAAAGTTTCATTGTGGTGTTTATGATGTTTTTCAGGAGGATGATCATAGCCATAACTCATACCAATCCCCCCTTTCATTTACAATTAAGAATAAGTATTCCTTACAATATATAATGCTAGTATTATTTTAATGAAAGGTATAAAAGCGGATTTCTATCTGTGTTTTTGGAAATTTTTTTCCCACTTATTCCCTATTAATAAATAATATAGATTCTCCTATTTTGTCCTTGAACTCCTTCAAAGAATAAATCTATTTTGAAAAGAACCTGCTCCATTCATAAATACATAAAGTAAATGGAATCCGTTAAAACACATAATTGATCCTTTGTTTTCCCCCTCCTATTTAAAGGAGGAACTGTTCTCGGCTTTGGTGATAGTTATGGCTTCGCGGGAGGATTTGCTTTATTAGTTGTATTGTTTATTTTATTAATCATCGTTGGAGCTGCTTGCTTCTGCTAAAAAACTATTGGAAAAGACATGCGATATGCAGAAATTCAAGTGTAACTAATACTTTAATGATATAATATTACATTCGCCCCCAAAATGAACTTCGATGCTATAAAAAAGATAAAGTGTTCATTTATACAACCTTAGCTTGATAGCAATATCATGAGTTCCCATCCCAGACAAACTAGTTAACATCTCAATAATTGCTATTGCAGAAGAGTACAACAAGCTGGACAACATAGATTTCAAACTGTAAGATTAGATGTTGGTGAAATCGGACAGCAAAGTATATATAGAAAATAGGTGTTAATTTTGAAAATCAATAAAAAATTTGAACCGATAATTTTTAATCTCTTTATGATTTTAGGTATATCTAGTATTATCTCTTTCGTCATGGTTTCAATGAATGTTGGGTATACAGCTTTATTTCTCAAATCATGGATAAAAACATGGGCAATTGCTTTCGTGCTTGCATTTTTAGCTTCTAAATTACTACCCTTTGTAGTGAAAAGGATAATGAAAATATTCATATTTGTTGAGAAGGATGCTTAAAACTAAAGTGATGCACTACTTTAGTTTATGTAAATGAAAAGAGACAATCATCACAAAACTTAACCTAGTAAAATGTTTTAACTCGAAGGAAGGCACCTTAAAAGTTGCTTTTCTTTATATGTTAAAAAAGCTCGCCTATTTCCGTAGGCGGGCTTTATCTTTATTACACAATAAGAAAGTATACTCTCTTTTTCTCTAAAATTTCATGTAATTATACATATTCATGAACATACATGTATTGATGAACTTTATCTATATACGCATGGCATTAATCCATTGAAAATTTGTCTTCTTTAAAGAAAAACTCTCTTTTAGAAAAAAGAAAAGACACCCTAAAGTGCCTTCCTCCGACTTGAACCATCTTAATTTTAATAATATGTATTGGACTCCCATCCAACTATTATTTTACCATGTTAAGTTGTTTTTGTTTATTGAGAAATACAATAATTTACTTGTGCTGGTTGTCTATATGAGATCTTTTTGTAGTCCATGTAGTAATTAACAAAAAATCAATAGTAGTAATGACACCTAAAAGTCCTTGCTTGAACCAATGGATAGAAACATAAGCAGTACTGAGTATGTATTAAATCTCCTTATAAGCAACCTCTCTATGGGACTACACATAGGGAGAAAAATAGATATATACTTCTCTATCTACCTTAATGTTACTTGATAAGTGCTTATTTTCATTATATATACAAGGAAATGAAACCGGCTATAACAATCAATGGAAGGGTTACTGCGAGTTTATTTTTTAGAGGGACACGTTTGTCTGGAACACCGGGGTGGATAACAAAAGCGAGTAAAACAATTGCTCCAATAATACCTAAAAGTGTATGAATGATGATCATCCTCCTAAGGAATATTATTATTAATTTTATCACACTCAAACAAAAAAGGATATAAATAACAATTAACCCTAAACAAACTATTTTCAATTCCAATTATATAGCGTCACCAAACATAAAGTGAAACTATAATCAGCGGTAAGCCCCCTTCCCCATTGATTATTAATTGAACCTATCGAGCATTTACAGGCAAATGAGGGATAACAGTAAAAATAATATAATTAAAAGAGGAGTGAAATTTCACTCCTCTTTTTTACTTGTGGATTTTAACACTCATTAGATCGCTACTAGAATTTTGCTTCTCTAAGCTTATCTCTATTTTAAGATTGTTTTTATTTATATCAAAATTACCTGTGCGTGTATTAGAAGCCACTATATTATCAATCTCTGTACTCAAATCTAAGTTTGGATTTATCATATTGATCCATTTTTTCCCTAACTCTACTAACGCCTTCTTACCTTGACCTCTATCAATTACAAAATTAACGGTAAAGTTACTTTCATTATCGCCTTCTACAGTGAAATTCCCATTAAATTCTGGAATCCCTTCTAATACCGGAGAGAATAACACGACCTCTGAACGTGGACCGCCTATCCCTATATATTTTAGCTCCGCATTATATTTTGCGTTAATTTCAGTAATAAGATTTTGTGCTTCCTTAGATATAGATTTTTTTAATACCGAAGAGCTATCCATCCAACCTTCATGATAATAAATGAGCTCGTCTGCTAAATCTTGTGGGATAGCAGTAGGCTTTGACTCATGCTCTTTTTCCGATTTATTAATTGCATTGTATAAGAATAGTGCATACTGCTCACGAGTCACGAGACTTTGTGGTTCAAACTTATTATCACCTGTGCCCGTCGTAATTTTATTTTCTTGTAATGCACTGATAGCATTTGTTGCCCAGTAATTTTTATCTACATCTTTGAAAGTAGTAGTAGATGTTGCTTTGAAGTTAAAAGCCTTTGTTAATACAACAGCTAATTGTTCACGCGTTAAAACGTTATCTGGACCAAATTTCCCATCACCAAATCCGTTCATAATACCAGCTTTATTAAGAGCTAAAATTTCTTTTTTAAACATATGCTCTTCTATATCTGTGAAAGGGTTTTGTGTATTAAGTTCATCTACTGGCTTCAAGTAGGCATATATTAGTCTAGCTACTTGTCCTCGTGTAATATTATCACCAAAACCAAACATTCCGTTTCCATAACCAGCCACAATATTTTTCTCTTTTAAATCCATAATTGCTTGATAAGACCAGTGATTTTCAGGAACATCTTTAAATCCTAGTGTATTTTCTGCTTGCACATTTGTTAGAGGTGTTAGTGTTGTTGATGCAATAACTGCCCCTGCTAAAATTAATTGTTTAAAATTCATAATTGAATCCCCTTATTCTTAAAATAATATATTAAAAAAATACCGTACATATTTTTTAATATTAACATATAAAAATGTTTTTTGTAGGTTAATTATGGAATATTTAAAGAAGGTTATTCCAGCATATAATGTTTATACAACTAAATTAAAATCGTACTAACTTGCTTCCAATACGCACTCATTTCCTTTATCCATTTAAAAAAATACAATTTATAAATGCAAAAAATCCCCTCAAAGCATCAGCTTTAAGGGGACCCATCCTATCATCTTCTCTCTTCATATAATCGATTTGCTTTATACGAACAAACTAAATACATAACAATTGCAGCAGGGATAAACAACCATGCAAAGCCTCTCATCAATGCAAGTGGTGTTTCAAATAAGAATGCCCATAGAAATGATACACCTTGCTTATCCCATAGTCCTGGCGTAAAATATAGTTCTTTCGGATTTGCAAGTGCTCCTAAACGAATCGTGTCATTAAACATAAATAGAATTAATATCGGAATAGAACATATCGCTAATTCTAAAAATGTTTTAGATAGACGTTTATATTTCCCTGCTCGTGACATTTGATCTGAAAAAATGTCATCTTCATTTTCCTCATTTACCTTTTTAAAATAGTGCGTACCTGACCACCAATTACCAGCTATATGCTCCCAGCCACTATCTTCAAATAATGTACAGTAATTCATAAATTCACTTTTTCTACTAAATACCCTATGGTCTATTTTAATCGTCGCATCTTCCGGTTCTGTATATCTAAATGTATAACCAAATGTATTGCTTTCTAGTTGATAGCCTTTCCAAGCCATCTCTTCTAACCATTTTTCCTCTTTCTCAAAGTCTAAAAAGAATTTCAATTTCCACATCATTGTTTCCCCCTAACTATACGTGTAATAAAGTGAAACTTTAATCAGTGGGGGTTTTCTTCATCACCCACTGATTATTAGTTGAACTAATCGGACTTTAATGGGCAGTTGATCCCCCACCTAACTTCTTTGCTTTCGCTGCATTTTGAGGTGGGGGTCTTACTGCCCATTAAAGTGGGATAAACTTTTTGTAACCGCAATAATGTGCTGCATTCTCATAAAGTCTAAATGCAATACTTCTTTCCCGCGTTCCGTAATGACATACACTTTTCTTCGTTTATCTTCACTTTTTACCGATTCTATTAACCCTTGTTTTAATAAATTTTCAACCGCCCCATACAATGTGCCCGCTGCGATTTTCACTTGATGATTACTCAGTTCCTCCACCTTTTGCATAATTAAATAACCATGTGCTGGCTCTAATAAAGCTAAAAGAACGTAATACGTTGTTTCCGTTAATGGTAAATTCTTATCTCTATTCATAAAGACCTCCAATGTAACGATAAATATATAGCTAAACTATATAGTCGAACTGTATAGTTTGATTTTATACAGTTCGACTGTATATGTCAAATGCAGAAATAACTTCATTACCCATAACAAAAACGCTACCTTTTTAAAAAGATAGCGTTTTTATATTACCCTTGCTTATTCTTTGCCTTCATTTGCTCTTCATAAACAAACTTTGCGGTCATAAAATCGTTAGGAAAATCCCTCAACGCCTTCTTCATCACGTTCAATTCTTCTTGTGATTTGATCTCTACTCCATTTAAGAAATCAAATGCTTTTGATTGTTCATCCGCAACAAAGTTTTGCGTCATATAATCATCTTGAAAGTCTTGCTTCGCTTTTTCTTTCACTTTGTTCATTGCATCTGTTTTATTTATACTTTTCACAGGATTTGCGAATGCGCCTGTAGGCTGTTCTTGTTTAGGCTCTTCTTTCGTTTCCGGCTGTGGAGCTGGTTGTTGCTTCGGTTGTTCTTGTTGAACTGGCTGTTGCACTACTGGTTGCTCTTTTTTCGCTAATTCATCTTTTAACCTCTTAACTTGTGCATCCAGAGATTTATTTTCAGTTTCTAATACACTCTTATCACTTTTTAACTTTTGCATTTCTTCAAAATGCTCATCTACTAATGTATTGTATTCTTTCTCAGTGTACATTTTTTCACTAGTTGATGTCGTTTTTCCCTTCGTAATAACTACATTAATAATTACAAGTAACACTATAATTCCTATTAACGCAGCAACAATCTTCTTTTTGTTCATTATTAATCCTCCAAAATGTAAAATTACCAAGGTCATCATAACAGATGCTAGCATGTTCTTTTGTCGCATTACGTCGAATTAAAACAAAATAGGATAAGTCCTTTTCTATTTTTCATAAAAACACTCTAAACAAATATTGAAAATAGCTCTGTTTATTTCCGTAAATTTGCAAGCGCATTTCATAGATGATATTGATTATCATTTTCATTAAAATAGTGATATAATGATTTCATCAAATATAAGGAGGTAACAACAGTAAGTGAAAACATAAGCAAACGTGAACAACGCTCTTTATCACGTAAATTTGAAAATATAAAAAAGCGAGGTGAATAATCTGTTACTAACAAAAGAGCAAATATAGATATAAATATGCTTAGGGTGCAGCAGATTGTATATTTGTCTATATTTTTAGTAGCAGAAAATTATGATTACATCTTTTATCCCTAAGAATGTATGTATCTTTTCTACTATCCTATTTTCTATATTCTTTTCATCACTATCATCACAACAAGCAATGGCAGCAGAAGATCCAGAAACTCCAGTAACAATAATGAATCCCGATGAACCTTCCAAACCCGAAAACTATATTCAAAGTAAAGATTCATTATATGAAGAATCAGGAGGCCTTTATACAGAAGAGGACCTCAAAAACGCCATACCTAAAGATAAAACAAAAACACCAGACAACTCCATCAAATTAAATCCATCATTTGAGAAACCACCTATGAAAGAAAAAGATAAAAAGCAACAATTTGCACCACCAACTTATCCCAGCAATGATCCTGTTCCTACTAAATCAATAGTCCCAAAAACTACAGGAAAGCTATATTTTCGCGAGACCCCTAATTCTAAAACGTCGGTATGCTCTGCATCTGTAGTTACTTCTAATGAAGATAACGCAATATTAACAGCAGGTCACTGTGTTCACGATGGCGCTAAAGGTTCCTGGTATACGGACTTTTTATTTGTTCCAGCGTACTTTAATGGTGAACGACCATATGGTAGTTGGATATGGGAAAAAGTCCATGCACCATATGGCTGGACAAATTCAGGTAAATATGATTATGACAAAGCCATTATAAGAATGAGACCAAATAATAGCGGTACCAAAATTGCGAATTATCTAGGGTCAAATGGTTGGATGACTAACGCTAGTCAATATCAGACAGATGTGCGGATAACAGGATATCCATCTGATGCCCCTTATGATGGCCAACTTCCTTATTCATGTTATGGTGACACTTTTAAAGATGGCCTTTTTTCAAACGATGCATATATGAATTGCGGGATGACAAAAGGTTCTAGTGGCGGTGCATGGTTTGATAGAATGTCTAGTGAATCTCTTGGTTATATATTTGCTGCCACATCAAGAAGCTCAGCTTCTGGTACGAAAAGACTTTACGCTGTCCCCTTAGGTGATGAATTTACTAACATGCTAAACGCTGATTAATTTTACGATTCCTTCAAGAGAATTACATGAAAAAAGTGAAACTTTAATCAGTGCGGAATAAATTATATAATTTGTTAAATCTCTTTTTCAGCAATTAAAAAAAGCATCTGAAACAGATGCTTTTTCTCATTCTCACTACATAAACGTAATCGTCACTAAAGAATACCCTTCTTTCGCATTATACGGCTCCGCTTTATAAGAAACACGGCTTGCCCCTTGCGGATAACCGATTTCCCCAATTGCTTTTTTCACATCTTGCAATGCGCCATCCATTGATTGTTTATAAAGAATTTCAATCTTTGGTAACTTTTCGTTATAACGCTGCTGCATTTTATTTTTGAATTCATTATAGTTATTTGCAATGTATTCATTTCCTAAATAATTTAACTTTGTATCTTTTAAAATCTGTTGGTATGCAGCTGTTTTAGCATTACCCCCTGCGATTTTACTTGTCAATGTATCATAATAATTTGTTGTAGCTTGCGGATAGTCACTTCTGTTCCATTCATGATTTCTTGCGATTTGCTCATCTGATAAGTTGAAATAGGAATATGTTACGCGGCCTTGTTCATCTGGCACAGGATCATCGAATGTTGTATCAAGGTGATACCATTTGTTTTCGATTTTCACTAAGTTCCAAGCATGAGGCTGACCGTCTCCAGTTCCTACTACAAAATGATTCTCAATTCCCGCTTCTTTTAATAATTGATAAGTTAATAGTGCGTAACCTTGGCAAACCGCAGAACGATTTACGAGTGCTTCATATGCTGTGTAAGCTTTATAAGACGTATCATAAGAAACATGTTTTACGACATAATCATGAATCGCTTTCACTTTTTCGTGATCATCCATCCCAACTTGTGTAATAGAAGAAACAATTGCCTTCGCTTGCTTCATTACATATTCTGTTTGTTCTTTCGTTTCACGATATGTAATTTTTAGCGTAAACGTATAATTTCCAGGTGATCCAGAAAGTCCATATGAAACATTCGATCTATTATTATTTGTATACTCATTTTTACTTGCCACTTCTTTATAGGCGTTAAAAAGTGTATTCATCACTTCTTTTGTATTACTATTTGTCGTTTTATATGGAAGTGTAATATTCGTTTCGTACGCATTAATACGCTTCTGCACTTCATCTTTGAATGCTGCTAATAGTGCTGCATCTCCTGTATTTTGCACCGCAACCGCAGGCTTTTTATACTGCAAAGCATTATATAAAAACTGTGCATATTGTTCACGCGTTACCGTTTTAGCGGGTTCAAAGTTCCCGTCGCCTGTACCAGATGCAATCCCGTTTGACTGCACCGCACTAATTGCCCCTTCTGCCCAAAAACCATTCGGAACATCATTAAATGTATGCTTTTGCTTAGCCGAAACTTGAAAAGCGTTTTTAATAATTTGCGCCATTTCTGCACGGCTAACAGAATCTTTCGGTCTAAAACCTCCGTTTCCATCCCCGTTAAAAATCCCTAATTTCGTTAACGTTAAAACCTCTTCTGGAAACAATGTGGATCCTGAGCGAATATCTCGATACGGATTATTTAAAGTAGATCCATCTTGTAATACGTAACGAGCACCATCATTACTAAACGTACCACCTTGCTTATTCGGTAACAACGCACGATAAATTAAAGCTGCAACTTGCTCTCTCGTCGCAACATCACCGAAACCAAACTTCCCATTTCCATAACCAGAAATAATATTTTTACCCGCTAAATCTTTAATTGCTGGATACGACCAATGCGATGTAGGCACATCGGAAAAAATACCCGCCTCAGCAGCTCTCACATCACTGCCGTTTGTATACAGTAAAGCACCACCAATAAGTGATAATGATGTAATTGATTTTAGTAGTTTTGTGTACATAATTCCTTCTCCCAATATCGTTTCTATTTATGTTATTTTTTGTCGAAAAATCTAAAAGAATATGACAAAACATATTATACTATTAAAATTTTTTGAAGGATATATTAGGTTTTGAAATATGCAAAAATTCATATTGTTATAGGGATTCATGGTGATATTATGTTGTTTTACTTGTGGATATATAAATAGTAACTCGTTATAACTCCCTCATGATAATCTCTAATTTAGTATTGAAATCCTCTAAATCTCAATGTATTATATTTTTGTATTTTCTCAGTTTCCCAAGCCGAGAAAACATCATCACTTCTAAAAGGACCCGAACTTCAGGGGGTCCTTTCTTTTATTCCTCATTTTTATAAACGTATTTATCGTTTTATCTAGTACAATACTAAGAGACTCTCGCGTTTGCTTTCGTGCCATATCATCACTTATTTCATTATACAAGCTACAGCCTTTTCTAATTTCTGTGGAGCGATGTATTGCCTTACTAACCCTAAACCAATCGTAGCATTTATTAAATTATCTATTATTATAATCTAATTTACAAAACATGAATTCCTTCGAATAAAACTCAATATTATGTCCATAATGTTGATAGGCTGTATGCCAAAACCCATTTAGTTTTCTCTGTATCTCCTTGTATTGAGCAGTTAGCCTTTGCTAGCTGCTCTTTTATTTGTAACCTTGTTAGACAAGTTTTCATATAATGTAGTCATTCCTTTCTTATAAATTAAGCTCGTCACTTGAATTATAAAAATGGGATTATATCCTATAACATTTTCAGGAATTATCCATATTTTATTTCTGAAAAAGTGCTTTATTTTGCTGAAAGGTGGTTGCGGAAACAACCGTCTTTTTATTTATGGCAAAATGAGATTTCTATTCCGATCTATTACAAAGTATGTTATTACTGGTACCATCCGGTATAATAAATACAGATCAAATATTGAAAGGAAATATGACAATGAAAAGATATTTGAACTTCATTTCACTTTTCTTAACTGTACTTGTAATAATTAATCTTACAAATATACATACGAAGTATCAATTCTTTATAGGTGCATCTATAGCAATATGTTTAACTATTATTTCTACAAATGAAATTATAAAATTCCTTGCTACTAGTAGCTTATTAGTTTATGGATTTGCCGCTTTTACTTATTTAAGTATTGCTTGCTAACTTTCAATTTCGTTTTGTATTAAAATAACATTTTTATTTAACTTCATCACGTTAAGTTATATAGAAAACTATATATAATTGAATATTAAAAATGTTATTTCGATTCTAATATAGAGGCACATACGACTTTTTTCTTTGTTTATGGAGTTCTTACATAATAGTAAGGACCTTTTTTATTTCAAACACAATTTGTTCATTTTTTTGATACATTTATGAAACATTCATGTGTTACCTTCAGTACGTTCTATTCTTTTTATAATGTCGTGTGAGATATACCAAAACGTGAAACCCTAGACCCCCTAAACCTAGGGCGATTTTATTTAATTACTAGTTTTCATCAACCCGAGAGCTTAGTAATTACCTCTTCAGGCTCAACTCTCTCCCTTTTGAGGATTGAACCCTTTTTTTATAATATTATCCCCATACTTCCTACTTATTTGTACAAAATCCTACTTCAACCTCTCCCAAAAACTTTAATATCACATAAAACTTACGTAAAGATTGCTATAATTCAATTAATCCCTCAATAAACGTTATATAATAAAATTGAAAATATCCAGTTTGCATACAATTGTCTTTCTGTATGACATATAACTCTTTTGCTAAGAGAAATCCTAGCTTTTTTATAGAGAATCAGTTTAAAAATCAAAAATAAAAGAACCTCAATAAATGAGGTTCAAAAAATCTACTATTTTAAATTACCTTCGTAAAAAGCAACTCCATTTTGAACATGCTTTAAATACCATGTAATCGTCCCGCCACAAACATTTTCATTAAAACTATTAGCATATACTCCATTTGAGTAATAAAGAGTTCTTTTAAATTTACCATTAGAATACTCATAAGGAATTGAGCATGCTGCTTGCTTCGGAGAACTCACAGCTTTTTGCGTATCAGCTGAAGCCGCTCCAATTCCTCCTGTTAATGCAATACCAGTTGCCAATAGCCCTACTACTAATTTCTTAAACATAATAAATCCCCCTTTAATAGTTTTTATAGCTTACAACTTAAATGTATCACTTTTGTAACTTATGTAAATATCTTGAATATGTAGAAATATTTATTTGATTTTTGGTAATATTAGGATTCCATTTTATCAAATGAAAAATAGAGGAATTTAGAGAAGTATGTAACAGTGCATAATAAAGTGAAACTTTAATCAGCGGGGGGTTCTTTATCCTCCACTGATTATTAGTTGAACCAATCGGACTTTTATGGGCAGTTGATCCCCCACCTAACTTCTTTGCTTTCGCTGGAGGATTTGCTTTATTAGTTGTATTATTTATTCTATTAATCATTATCGGATGCAGTTGTTTCTGCTAAAAAACTATTAGAAAAGGTACCTATATGGGTACCTTTTCTTTATATGCCTTATTCATTATCTAGTTCCAAATTTTTATCACGATTGAATTTGTTTTTTCATTTTTCGTATTCATCATACCTGAAATAAGAATCGATTTCAGACATGTGTTTTTAACGAAAAGAATTGGGGACCATTTTTTCCCACAAAGGAAATACCTTTTTGAAAATCTCTACCATGGAAGGATCAAATTGTGTACCAGATCCTTCTATAATACGTCTATACGCTTCTTCAGGAGATAGAGCCGAACGATATGCTCTTGAAGAAGTCATTGCATCGAATGCATCTGCTATCGCAACAATTCTTGCGCATAATGGTATTTGATTTCCTTTTAGTTTTTTGGGATAGCCCTTTCCATCCCATCTTTCATGATGAGAAAGAATTATGTCTTCATTACCTTTTATTAAAGATATATTTTTAAAAACTTCTAATCCTAATTGTGGGTGTGTCTTAATAATATTATATTCTTCTTCTGTAAGAGAAGATGCTTTCTTTAAAACTTCATCAGGAATACCTATTTTCCCTATATCATGTAATAAACAGATAAGGTGAAATTGTTTTAAATAATTATCATCATATTCATTTGTTTCTTTAGCAAGAATCGTAGCATAATTGGCTACACGTTCACTATGTCCTTTCGTATATTGATCCTTTAATTCCATTATCCTCATTATCGATAAAGCTGTTTCTTTCATTTGTTTTTCATAGGATGCTTTAATTTTTTGTACTAAAAATTTTAATGAAAGAAATACAAAAAATGACGTAACAAAAATTGTTAGAAACAATAATATTAATGATATTGGATAGTTAATTTCAAAATAATAAATAGCAATTAAAAATCTACATATCATACAGATAGATACCGATAGAAGATAATAAATACTTAAAAATAAAGGTGCAGAAATTACTAGGAAGCACTCTAAATATGGGATATGTAAAGACGAACCTGGATCACTTATAAACATAAGATCATATGCCAAAAGATAAATAATACTAACACCAAGAAAAATATATTTTGTAAACATTTGTTTATTCATTTTTTGTAAACACTTATTACATAAAAAAAATGAAATGAAAATAAATAAAAATACGAGTTCAAATAAAAGCTTCTCTAGTGTAAAATCCTTTCCAAGAATAAAATGTTGATAAATATTATCAAACAAAAGAGTACTACAGGGAATAAATAGAAACATGTTTATCGGTTCTTTCGTTTCAATATTTTTAATCCCTTTCATCATTTTACACACCGCCAAACCTTTTTTAATAAAAAAGAAGTTCATATAGATATTATTAATAATATCTAAGAATAGATAATAGTGCAAAAAACACCCTTTCTCATAACCTATAAATGGGGTACCGCCATGATAGGAATGTATAAAGAGATGGATAGGGTTATAGAAAAAGAAAAAGGCGAATTCCTTTTGAAGTTTGGAATTCGCCTTTTTCTTGCTACCGATGATAGGGCGTTATGTTAATCAAGCATGAATAAGTATTCATCACAAAAAATCCAAATCTTTGATTATCATTTTAAATAACCCCCGTTGTTTTTTTACCCTTTGCTAAGATCTCGCCCTACAGCTTTTTATTACACGGTTCACTTCACTACAATCTCCCTCTATTTCATCACACTCAAGTGACTTTCTCCGCATAAACACATGGACTCAACAAATCACTTCTAAAATTTATAAAAAGAAAAGACCTTTTATATACTTATTAAGATTTATATTTTTTGACTGTACAAAGAATAGTTACAATGTATAAATCTATAGCATAGATTGTAACCCAAATACCTTTACCTTCAGCCGCTAGCTTTTCATTCAATTGTGATAAATGCTCTGACACTTTTCTTTTACCCCATTTTCTAGGAAACCATTGAAAAACCTTAGGAACATTATGTTTCTTGTTATACCATACATTCAATCTCCAAAAACTAAAGATAACATCATTTTCTCTTTAAATGTAGCATCTGCTCCAAACCAAAGGGCTAATAAACTAAGAGGAACAGCAATAAGACCAAAAATAATTAAAATTTTCCTAAATACCTGTAATGAAAGCAAAAACACTTCCTCTTTAATAAATACAACAATTTAACCTTTCTCTACGCCAAACTTTATTTCTAAACCAATACCAAAGCCGACACTTAATTCATTTTTTAATCCAAATTTAGCCTATCCATCTCATTTGAAGATTTAAAAACTCTTCAAGAATCCTATTATATCGCTTATTAGATTCAGAAACCGTATTTCTAAATTAATATGGTCATAATAAAAAAAGAGGGTGCCCACACAGCTCCCTCTTTTTTCAGGTAATTAAATATGCTCTCCATGATCCATAAACACTTGAATAGATTCACTTTGTGGTACGTCTTTTACATTAGTAAGACCAAAAGTAAAAACAGCGGATAACATCATCATTAATAAGATTGCTTTTTTCATTTTAGCGCCCTTCTTTCTATGCTCTTTTTGTCTGCATCTAAAGCAATGTGTAAATACTTGCTGGCTTTTTCGTGATTTTCTGAACCATAGAATATATTACCTAATAGATAAGCATATTCTTTTACCCAATCATATCAGCTCTTCTTTACTATCTAATAAAATCTAATTAACACGAAAATCACGTATATTTCTTGGGGGTAAATCAGTTTACTTGTTGTTTACTAGTTCCCTTATAAATATCCAATAATCAGGGTAAATTCAGACCTGAACCTAAATAGTCAGATTTATTTAAGTTTTCTGTATATAATTCGATGTAATGTGGTATATTTATAGTAAACTAAATTGAAAAGGATGAATTGATGATTAAATTTATTTATTCTATTGCCTTTGCTCTCATATTATTTTTCGCAATGCGAAGTACACTTATACCTTATATAGCATCAAATGAAAGTATCATTGCAATTTTGGTTATTTTTACATTAATCATTATTAATAACTGGGTTATGGATTTAATAGATACAATAAATAACAAAAAGAAAACCGAACTAGATAAATAGTCTAGTTCGGTTTTCTTTTTATTATTTAACAAATTTTTGTACTTTAGTATCAGAATACAATCGCGTACCACCCTCACTTTTTGTAACAGTTACAGATTTTACATACTCATTTACCGCATCAAAATCCCTGTAATTATCAGTATAATATCTATAAAGCGAAGGTTGATTGAAGTACATTAGACCGCCTGCAACTGCTTTAGCTATAGCGGGATAAAGTTTACCAGGAAGATAACCGGAGAATGCACCCGTTAAAATTAAAGCAACATTGTAACTATCCCTATTTATTCTATTACTAGACTCTCTGGAACCAACATATTTCCAATTGAAACTTCCATCCGCTATTACTAATCCTTGAGAACTAGAGGGTTTCGCTTCTGTACCAGATACTTGTCTATCTACAACATTTCCTTTTTCATCATAAACAACACTTTCACTGTAGACAACATTATCTTCTAGATTTTGAGCAGCGATAATAGTAGGAATTGCCTGTGAGAAGTTTTCTGATGTAGTAGTATCATGATTAGTAGTAAGAGGGCTTGTTTGTGAGTTTGATTTCTCCACTGTTTGTGAATCAGCATGTGCGTAA
The DNA here is from genome assembly GCF_003812125.1 of Bacillus sp. FDAARGOS_527. Lineage (NCBI taxonomy): Bacteria > Bacillati > Bacillota > Bacilli > Caryophanales > Bacillaceae > Bacillus > Bacillus sp. FDAARGOS_527. Next base: position 295,962 of record NZ_CP033795.1, on the reverse strand, counting down.
GAATATAGTGGACTTAATCATAAAACCGAAGCTAATGCAGTTGTCGCAAGTTTCTTTTTCATAATTTAGACCATCCTTTTTATGTAATTTATACCATAAAAATTTCAAAAATATGGTATAAATTACATAAAACCGCGCAGAAATCTACATATCAATAAAGAAAATTGACAAAATTCAGAAAAAATAATTAATTCATTTTGGATAACAACTTCTCTATTCCATTATTTTTTATAAGCATCTTGTTTTTTTAGGATATAAGGGTTCCATAGTGGGATTAATCATAGATATGTATCTGAACATAAAAACCCTATCCAATGGTAGACTTTAACATTTCAAAAGGTACACCTTATGAAACAATCTCTCCATCTCTTCCAAAGCACTTCATAAGGTGTACCACCATAATTTTGAAGCCCAAAATACAATTAAACAACGTGAATTCCATATTTATATGAGAACTCACGTTACTTCTTTTAAAATCCTTATCTCATTATTTATAAACATACATATCTTTACGGAGAAAACATCTAGCGAAATTATATATATCAATCAACTACAGAAAAACCCCTCCACCTTAAGGCAGAGGGGACTCTCCAATTCCTATTTCAAACTACCCGCAATCTCCGTAAAGATAACCCCAAGCGCATGTGCACCTGCATCTGGATATCCTAAACTTCTTTCACCTACTGTACCGGCGCGGCCCATGCGAGCTACGATTTCTTTTGTGTACTCTGCTCCTTTGACCGCTGCTTCTGCTCCTTTTTCAAAGGCAGTTTTCATGTCTTCTTCGCTTGAAGCGCTAGCTAACCAAGAGTCTACACATGGAGCAAGTGCGTCAACAAGTGTTTTGTCACCAACTACCGCTCCTCTGCCGAATGATCTTTCCCCGATCGATTGTATGCCTTGCAGTGCTGCTTGTAACATTTCAGCGAACTCTTTCACTGTTAATTCACGTTTTTCGCCTGCTGCTTTACTAGCTGCGCGGAATGCACCGCCCCAAATTGGACCAGATGCGCCGCCGCAATGTTCCATAATAATCATGGAACAACCGTCAAGGAATGATCCGATCGTTACGTTTTCTTGTTCTACAATCGAATGCCACTCACGTTTTAATTGCTTAAATCCTTTTGCTACACTCATTCCGAAGTCTCCATCACCAGCATGCGTGTCTAGCTCACAGAACGGTACTTCATTTTTAATAATAATATCGCTCATTTTATCAACGAGATAAATCATGTTGTTTAATGTAATGACATTCTCTTTAATCACAGCGTGCTCTTCCGCCGTTTCTAGTTCAAAGGAGACTTCCTTCTCTTCTGCCTCTTCAAGTACATTTACATACTCAACACTTTCAACTGGCCCGTCTACTTTAAACGCTGGTGTATTACATTCTTTCGATAGTAATGTTTTTAGCTCATCATCTAACTTCATTACCGTTAAAGACATACCTGCCATATCAATACTCGTCATATAGTTACCGACGAATACTCTATTAATTTTAATGTTTCTAGCAGCTAGTTCTCTCGTCACTGCGTTGTTAAATAAGTAAAGTTCTTGCAGTGGTGTTCCGCCAAAACCGTTAACTAGCAGTGCAATTTCCTCGCCATCTTTTACTCCTAAATCTTTCATTAAATCATTTGTCATACGGTTCGCTAATTCATCAGCCGACAGCATTTTTTCACGCTTAATTCCTGGTTCGCCGTGAATACCTACGCCGTATTCCATTTCATCTTCCGCAAGTGTGAAAGTAGGTGATCCGCTCGCTGGAACTGTACAAGATGTTAACGCTAAACCAATTGTACGCACGTTAGCAGCTGCTTTTTCCGCTACAGCTTTCACCGCTCCTAAATCCATACCTGCTTCCGCTGCTGCACCGGCAATTTTATGGACTAAAATAACGCCCGCAACGCCGCGGCGTCCTACTGTGTATAGACTATCTTCTACCGCAATATCATCGTCCACTTTTACATAGTCGACTTCAATTCCATCTTCCGTCGCTAAATGCGCACCGTTTTTGAAATTCATAATATCGCCGCTGTAATTTTTAATAATTAATAACGTACCTTTTTTACTAGCTGTCTCTTTAATCGCTTGGTATACCTGAATTTGTGAAGGCGAAGCAAACACATCTCCGCACACTGCCGCATCTAACATTCCTTTTCCGACTAATCCTGCATGCGCTGGCTCATGACCACTACCGCCGCCACTAATTAATGTTACTTTATTTTCGTTCATTTCTTTCTTCTTAATGACTTTATATTTTTTCAAAAGCTCAAGCTCTGGATGAGCCATAACCATTCCGTTACACATTTCCATTACTAATGTTTCTGGTTTGTTTATAATCTTTTTCATTGTGCTTCTCCCTCAATTCCTTTAATATATTGTGATATATTTGAAATCTTCTTCTTACTATCCATGTTAAAATGAAAGCGTTTTATAGTAAACGGACAAAATGGACAATCTGTCTAAAGACACCGCTCTCATTTATGGGTAGGATTTTCATATTACTAACATTCTAGGGATGATTCACATGACCTCTTCTATAATTTCTAAAAAGATAATCGCGAATTCATTGAAGTATTTAATGGAAACAGAGTCGTTTCATAAAATATCAGTGAGCGATATTATGTTACACTGTCAAATGCGTAGGCAAACTTTTTATTATCATTTTAAAGATAAATTTGAACTATTAAGCTGGATTTATAGAGAAGAAACGAAAGAAAACATTATCGACTTTCTCGACTATGAAACATGGGAAAATATTTTCGATTTATTATTTGATTACTTTTATGAAAATCAAAAATTTTACCGAAACGCTTTTAAAGTCATTGAACAAAACTCGTTTAATCACTATTTATTTGAGCATACGAAAAACTTATATATGAAGATTATTGATGAACTATCTGTGAGCTGCGGATTCATCCTTTCTGATGAGACAAAAAATACAATTGCCTCTTTTTATAGTCACGGCTTCGTTGGAACGATAAAAGATTGGATTGAAAGTAAGTGCGAAGTAGATCCTTCCATTATGTCTTCTCTTATGAAAAATATGATAAACAATCAATTACTACTATTACTGGAGCAATCAGCAAAGTAATTAAAGGGTGGCAAAAGCAATGAAAAAGATTATGAATGATGTACAAAATATCGTTCAAGATATGATGCATGGCTTTTATTTTGAACATAACGACAAAGTAAATTACGACGAAACAAATAACATCATTTATGTAAAAGATATCGAAAAAATGAAGCAAGGCGTTGTCATTATAAGCGGAGGTGGTAGCGGACACGAGCCTGCTGATATTGGTTATGTAGGAAAAGGAATGCTTACGGCGGCCGTAAACGGCAGCATCTTCACTCCGCCTACAGTGGAACAAATTGTGGCGGCAACTCGCCTCATGCCAAAAGAAAAAAGTATACTATTCATCATAAAAAACTTTAAAGATGACGTAGCTAACTTTTTAGCGGCAGAACAAATCGCAAAAGAAGAAGGAAGACAAATTGACCACATCATCGTAAATGACGACGTTTCAATTGAAGATGATGCTTCTTTTAATAAAAGAAGACGCGGCGTCGCTGGTACTGTTTTCGTTCAAAAAATATTAGGTGCGGCCGCTCTTGAAGGTCATTCTTTAGAAGAACTGACTGCACTCGGCCGTTCTATCACTGAAAACTTACACACATTAGGAGTCGCCCTTTCACCTGCCAACGATCCGGTGAAAGGACAAGCTTCATTCACATTAAACGAAGATGAAGTCTTTTACGGCGTCGGTATTCACGGCGAAAAAGGTTACCGTAAAGAAGCACTATCCTCTTCTGAAATATTAGCGATTGAACTAATGAACAAACTTAAAAGCATTTATCGCTGGAGAAAAGGCGACAACTTCGCCATCCTTATTAATGGACTCGGCGCAACACCTTTAATGGAACAATACATTTTCGCAAATGACATTCGTCGTTTGTGTGAGCTGGAAGGATTACAAGTTACATTCGTAAAGGTCGGTACACTGTTAACTTCTTTAGATATGAAAGGTGTTTCACTCAGTTTGCTTAAGATAGAGGATTTGGATTGGGTGAAGTGGTTGAAAGAAAATACGGAAACTGCTAGTTGGTAATACAAATAGGATGGTTTCAATTGGCCATCCTATTTTTGTACGTAATTCAGCTATGAGAAAAATTCAATTACTGAAGAATTCTGCACTCAATATTACAGCAAATTTACATTAAAAATGTAAATCCTCATTTCCTTCGTATTTTCCTTTATTAAGCCTTTTTCTTATGAATAATTCTGCAACAATTAAATTAGGTACCCACGCTAACCAAGCAATAATAGCATAACTAAGTTCAAAATGTTCTATTCCAAATAGAACGATAAACAACGGTAGCCAAATTCTTAATGTAACTGCCGCAAAGGTTAAAGAGTAATTTCTGATCATCCAATTTCGATGGTCTTTCATTTTTTTATTCTTAACTCTATGTAACGCTTGATATGCTGATGTTAACCAAAATACGGATAACAAACCGAAACCTAGCTTTGCTACCAATCCTCCCGTAGCATAAAAGGACAGGTACAGTCCAGAAATGCCTCCTAATAATATACCAACCATATAGATTCTCCCAGCTATTCGATGACGGTTGATATTCCTTTCTCTAAATTTAGTGGATAATGTAAACGGACCAATTACTAATGCTACTATACTCGTTGTAATATGCGTCAATAACATACTATACCAGAACTCACTTAATTTAGATCCAAACATAAGCTTCGCTTTTACAAGCCCTGTTTGAAATCCATCCATAATAAAATATTGGACAACAATATAACCAGATACTAAAAGAGCAAAACAAGTAAATACAAACCAAATTTTCCTGTTCAAATTTCACTGCCTCCCTATTACATTCATGAAAATTAGATTATACGTTACTGTTCATTCTTGTAAAAAATAGAAAATCCTTCTAGACAAATGAAATACCTCCGAAAAAGAGACATGTAATAGATTAAGATTTCAAAAATAATGAATATATATGTTATATTGTTAAAGGTACTGAAATGGGGGGGCTAATGGATATGTTGCAACAAGTAATAGATACATTTAAAATGAGCAAACTTTTTATATAATAAAAAAACCTCAAGTATATCATTCTATACTTGAGAGTTTACTCATCTATTCCTCCGCATCCCTCATACTGTAATACCCCAAATTAATAATAATCAAGAAATACCCACCCATAATTCCAGCAGCAAATGTCCACATGTACTCACGATGTTCAATTTCATACATAATAATCGCGCCGAGAATTGCGGCTGCGAACCGGTTCATCATTCCGAGCATCGGTGCTTTTTCTTTTTTTACAATGCTATTTCCAAATTTTTCGATACGTCTTCCTAAAATCCAGGCGCAGTACATACTAACTAAAAGGCCAATGCTTATCCCTACAAACTGGGCTCGAAAAGGTGTAATCGCCCATCCCAATAACATCACGCCTAGCAAACAATATATTTGTATTTTGAATGATCTTAATGCCATACGAATCATGTTATACTCCTTACCTTTCTCGTTAGTCCCATCTTTCGGACTTCAAACTTTCAGATATATCTTTTTTAAAATGAGGGAATTTGATTTTACTCACCATTAAATACGCGAGTACGCATGTACCAAATGCCACGGAAACTGGATTATTCAAAAAGCATAAAATGAGGAGACACATGGCTGCGAATGGAATTGGCATTCCGATGAATGTCGGGAGTTTGCTTTGTTGTGTATTAAATCTCGCAAGCCGCAGCATTCCGCAAATACTGTAAGCGAGCGCACATATCATCCCAATAGACTGCAAATCTTTTAGCGCAACACTATAGGCAAAAATAGACGGTGCCACGCCAAACGTAACTAAATCCGCAAATGAGTCTAACTCTCCGCCAATTTCCGAAAAAGCATCTAGTTTCCGAGCAACCATGCCATCAAACAAATCAAATACCATACCTGTAATAATGAATATAACTGCACCATACATATCGTGAACGAAAACAGCGTGAATAGCGAGAAGTCCACATACAAAGTTTGCTATCGTAATCATATTTGGTATGTAACTCATCACATGCTTCCCCTCCTTTTTACTCATTACCTCATCTAAGTTCTTACTCATTACAATCAAGATCCTTCTGTTTTTCTTCCAATATAACTTTATTTATTTTCTTTAACGTATCCGTCATTTGTTCTAAAGCACCGATATCGATTTTAGAAAAATACTTCTCAATTAATACATCATCTAACTCAGACAACTCCTCCATATACTTACTACCGTTTGGACCAAGTGTAAGGAAATACTCCCTTTTATTATTAGGATTTACTTGCTTTGAAATCATCTTCTGCTTTTCCAATTTCGATAAAACTTGGCTCACAGCACTTTTCGATATATTAAAAGTAGTCGCAATGTGATTTGCTGTCGTGTTTTCATTTAAATGAATATGAAATAGCATACTCTCTTGCTGTCCTGTAAGACCGTACTCATCTTTCAACTCCTGGAATAGTAAAATGTAAAATTCATTATAGGCTCTGTTCATTTCATTAATTATTTCTTTATATGTTCTCGTCATAGCACTCTTCCTCCATGCTGTTATTTTGTTTCGTTTAATAGTTAAGTTCACTTAACTTAACTTAACTATATTATACCGTTATGTTTGTGTAAAGGGAAATCAATTTCCATACTTTAAAAAAGAAGACATCCATTAAGATGTCTCCTTCTCATACGTAAAGCTCTAAACTTTCACTATTCTTCTCAATTACATCTTTATACAAGCAAAAGTGTTTCTCTCACCTCAACTTATATATTAGACAATATATAAGTTTTATGTTGTAAACTACTAACCGTTAATCAACTGTTGCTTAAATTCATCTAAAACTCTCTTTCTCTCTTCATAATCTTCCGTATCGGCTTCTTCCCAAAGCTCAAGGTCAGCCCCACGTTCAATTAATGCAATTGCCTTGTTACGAACTTCTTCTTGAAGACAGCCTTTCTCCAATTGTATTGCCGCAAGACCAATATATACTAAAGATATTTCTTCTAACTCTTCCTCTATATCAAACTCATCTACACACTCTTCTAAAATGAACTTAGTTGCTTCTTCCGCACTATTTCCCTCTTCTATATACTCAATAAATTGATCTTTCACATCACAAGTCGTGTCATCATCAAATAATCCAGTTCCCCAAGCGCCCATATGCTACAGCTCCTTCTTTGTGCTTTTTTCATTTCTATTTCAATCTTAAATATAATAAAAATTCATTACAAGACTAGTTATATACATCGTTATATTTTACAATTACTATAGGCAATAAATATCTTTCACTACATGTACCATTCTGAATAATCAAACATAACCATCGATAAAATTCCATATAGACCCATTACTGGTTAAAATGTTATAATGAAATCACCCTACATAGTTACTCATATTTAACTTGAGGAACTAGCGTCTTATTAAGCAATGCGCATAAATCAAATAACAAAGACACTTTTTACAGTGTCTTTTTTATTTATATTCTCATCGAAAATATCTCTTTTATACACAAAATCTAGCAAATGAAAAAGGAGACTATCATATGGAGCATCCTCTAGCAAGAGAACTACGTAACATACGTATATGTCTTATTATCTTGATCATTGTCATTGCATTTTGGGATCGTGACAAACCTGTGGAAATCACTGATCATGATAGTGACCCTATCTTAAACACTAGCAATATGACCCAAGTTGGCGATAATACATTTGCCTATAAAGACGAATCTAATCAAATTAAAATATTTAAATTTAACCCAGATACAAATGAAATAAAGCTAATAAAAGAGTTTTATGCTAACGAATATTGATTACATACATGGGACAGAAGGCACCTCAATGTGTCCTTTTTTATTTTCAAAAGGACTTGCTCACATTCATGCGTCAAACATAAAGTAAATAGAATCCGTTAAAAAACACGAGTGACCCTTTGTTTTCCCCTCTTATTAAAGGAGGAACTATTATGGGATTTGGTGGTAGTTGCGGCGGAGGCTGCGGTTTTGCTGGAGGATTTGCATTATTAGTTGTGTTATTCATTTTATTAATCATCGTTGGAGCTGCTTGCTTCTGCTAAACAAACTATTGGAAAAGACACTCTTATATGGGTGTCTTTTCTTTGTAAACTAAAAAGTATATGAAATGAAGACATAGTAAAAACGGGATACTTACTCAAATTGTTTTTCACCTTATTAATTATATCCAAAAAGTTGGATAGCTCCTTTTACTACTCATATTATTAATAAATAAAGCAATAACTACAATAACAAGAGAGCCAACTAAAACCGGTGTTACTAAATAACTCCAACTGTATGCCCCTAAAATAACGATAATTGGATCGGCCCCTGCTGGAGGATGCGTTGTTCTCGTTAACATCATAATAGCAATCGACATCCCAACTGCTAAAGCAATTGTCCAATATTCATTCCCAAACAAATGATATATTGATAGACCAATGAAAGTTGAAATCAAATGTCCTCCAATAATATTACGCGGCTGAGATAACGGTGCACTCCAAACTCCAAACGCTAATACACAACTCGCCCCAAATGGAGCCATTAACAATTCTGTAGAAGTCATACTCGTTAAATATGTTAAGGTGAGAATTGTTAAAAATCCACCTAATAGTCCCGTCAAAGAGTCCTTTATGTTTACTTGTAACGGACTTCTTCCTTTCCCTTTCATTTTTGCAAAATATCGTACACTTATTGGTGGAGCCTCTTTCTGCTTAGCTGCTGTTATATGATTCATCATTCTCCTCCTTTATTTACCAACAATTATATTTCAAACAAACTAACCGATCAACATTAATTTTAGGGGTTAGTTTTAAAATGCATAAAAAAAGATCAACTGCTATAAGTTGATCCCCTAAACTTCTTCACATTTTCGATCCTGGAATTTTGCTACCTTTTTTCGGTTCCCACATATTTTCATAGAACACCATTTTCGTTTCCCACTTTTATCTATAAATAATAAAACACAGTCGGGATTTGAACACCTTTTAAGGAAAATAAGTTTATTTTCTGCTACTAAGGTTAAAGCATCAAATGCAATTATCGATACAAGTACATCCTCAACTTCTCCAACTGGGATAGGTACTAGACTCTGTTCAATGACTTTATATGTAAATGGTGCCTTCTCAATTTGTTTTTCCAAATACGTAATAAAATCATTAGAAATTTCGTGCTGATCAGCAATTGTCTCAAACTGTTTTCTCAGTACTTCTCTTGCCTCTAATATGCTAGATGTAACTTGATCCATTCGTTCTTGAATTCCTATAAGTGTTTTTTCATTCCAAAAAGGAAGATTAACCTTTATTACATGTAGCCATTCTAATACATCTTTATCCGTTATTAATAAATCATAACGTTGTCCACGCCTAACTAGCTCTGTATTCACTAAATCTAATGAGAGATTTCCAGATATAAGCGGGAATTGTTTTGTTTCCTGCATGTACTCATCACCTACTCTTTAAATAATCATATTCCAAATTCATACAGAAGTACAACTTTTTTATAAAATACACAGTATGAAGATCAAAGCCTTTAGCTATAATTACGACTAAAGGCTTTTTTCTATATAACTAAAAAGGAGCTAACTGTATGGAACATAATAAAAATGGAATGCTTGCTTTAATCGTTTTATTTGTAGGACTCGCATTTTTTGTTTTCGGTATGGTTTATCATTTGTGGGGAACGGTTTAAAAATAAATAATAATCCATTTAAGAAAAAGTACTCGTATGAGTACTTTTTTTAAAATGTCATGTAAAAACATTCTAAACTTACTTACATGCATACAATCACCAATGATAGTTATATAATTGAGAAGGTTGTAAATTATCAATCTATTACAACGTGATTTGGAAAGGAGCTAAAATCTGAAAATGTTAGAAATCATTTTTGTTGCTGTATTACTTTTATCTAGCATCACTCTCATTTTTATCGAACGTGGTTTAACGAAAAAAAATGTAGCCATTTTACTGATCAATTATGCATTCTTATTTGCCACCATCATTGTAATTGGTGCAAACTGGCGTATGATCCCCGCCTATTTCTTATTGTTCGTTTTAACATTACAAGTTTTTTTGAAACCAAAAACTACAGCTGTTTCTAAAAAGTTAGTGATGAAAGTTTTAAAAGGTTTAGGAATTATCGTAACTGCTATCGCAATGTTTACATTACCTTTACTTTTTCCGATCATAACACTCCCTGAGCCTACTGGAAAATATACAGTAGGAACGAAAGCTTTTCATTTAATTGATAAAAATCGAAAAGAAACCACTGTACCAAATAATCATAGAAATCGTGAGTTAATGATACAAGTATATTATCCTGCCGAAAAAGGATCAGGGAACCCTTCTACCTATTTTGAGAACATAAACGCTCTCGCTGAACAATTGGCAGTAACAAACGGTGCTCCGTATATCGTAACGACACATTTAGGGCTGACAAAAACACATTCTTATCAAGATGCTAAGCCACTTCAAGCTAAAGAAAAATTCCCCCTCCTTTTATTCGGCCATGGGATGGGATTATATGGTCAACAAAATACATTCCAGTTAGAGGAATTAGCTAGTCAAGGCTATGTAGTAATCGCTCTTAATTTCACAGGATACGCAGCAACAACTATTTTCCCTAACGGAAACCGTGTGGACTCTATACCAATTGAATATACACCTACGGCTTTAAATACTCTAGTTCAAAAATGGGAACAGGATACTACTTTTGTTTTAAACGAAGTAATAGAAGGTAATTTCGATAAAAGTTTTAAAACTATCGCAAACTTAATTAACTATGACAAAATCGGAATGTTCGGTCACTCTTTTGGCGGAGCAACTTCCGCACAAATGTTAGTAAAGGATGCGCGTATTAAAGCTGCAATTGATATGGATGGCGGATTGTATGGCGATCCACTACCTAAAGACGGTCCTCAAAAACCATTCATGTTGATGAATGCTGAAGCTACGATTCATTTTATGAAAGAGGCTAAGAATCAAAAGATAACCGGAATCCAAAATGAATTATTGGAAATAGTCTATTTAAGAAATAAAACTATTGAAAAACCGGGCGTGTACACAGTGGTAATTCCAAAAACAAACCATACTAGTTTTACAGATTTAGCAGCATTTTCACCTATTATTAACGAACCTGACGAAGATGTAGCCGCAAATTATACACTCATTAATAAGCTAGTAACTAGCTTCTTTGATCAAAATTTAAAAGGAATAAACGAAAATCATTTAGAAGAAATTCAGAAGCAATATCCTGAACTTCAGCTCATTAAACACTAATCATCATTCATTTATCTAGTCATGTAGCCTCTCACTATACTTGAGGGGTTTTTGCTTTAAAACAATTATAAAAAAAGGCCCCATTACTGGGGCGCTCAAAAAATAATATAAGTCAATGAATTAAAACAAATAACAGACAACTAAAATATATACGATAAAAATTGCATAATTCATATATATGCAATATTACATAGAGGAATTTCATTATTACATGCTATACTAAAATAGGAGTCGACAATCGTTATTTTCTTCTTAGTTTTAAAGCAATATGGATATATACCTTCTTATCGCATTTGGATTGTACAAGCAAAAGAAGACATCTTACTAGATGTCTTCTTTTCTTATATTTTTATGAATTCCTTTGAGCAGATGCTCTCCAAGCACGAAAAGATGTTGGGTGTCCAGAATGAGCTCTTTGCTTTGCAGCAGCAACAGCTGGTTTTTCTTCAATAGTCTTTGGTTTTTCTTCCACAATCAATGATTTTTCTTCAAGAGTATTCACAGCTGTTTGCATTTTTTCCAGCTGTTCTTTTAAAGCTTGCTGTTCAATCTTTAAATCTGTAAGTAAACGTAAAATCATTTCAGAATTAGCCATAAAGATCCTCCTTCCCCCAATACACAGAATAAAATACAATATGTCATCAGCGGAATAACGGTGACAAAAATAAGGTCGTCAACTCTCTTAAAATCTAAGCACCTTTATTTTTCAAAAGGACCTGCTCAAGATTATCCGTAAAAACATAAAGTGAATTAAATCCATTATTAAATGGTCTTTATGGAAGGAGGAGTTAATATGGGCTATGGCGGTAGTTGTGGTGGAGGCTGCGGTTTCGGCGGCGGTTTCGCTTTACTTGTTGTACTGTTTATTTTATTAATCATCGTTGGCGCTAGCTGTTGGGGCGGCGGATTCGGCTGCTAAGGGGAGGCACTCTTGAGAGTGTCTTTTTTTGTATTTTTGGATGTACAGCCCCTCCCTTCTGTAGAATGTGGAACAGATAGATAAGAATCTTTCGTATTTTTTCGCCTAAATAAGGTAACTCCATATAATTGATAATTCAAAAAATTAACCCTATTCATATGGTTAATTTTTCTATATTTGTTATAATTATTTTATATAAATAAATTGGAGGTGAATAAATAATGATTCTATTATTACCTATACTGTTATTATTCTTATTAATAATCCTTGTTAAAATTTCTAAAATGGTGAGTAGAACCGTAGCTGTTTTAGTTGATTTTTTATTTTTAGGAGGATTCGCTGCTTATTCATTACATAAGTCTGTATCGGTAACAATAGCAAGTGGATACGCCATTTATTTTTGGGATATTTTATTTTTCATCGTTTCCTGTGTTCTATATTACATTGTTTTAAATTATCTAGTTATTAACTTTCCTAGACTAGCCGCATTAATTAATTACATTATTGCTTGGATTGGAACATTTTTAGTGTATGCCACAATCTGTATTATCTTGATAGGAAATTTACCGCAGTTATTAAATAATAAGTTTTTCAGTGAGCTTACTAATATTATTATTATTTCTATACTTGCAATCATAACATTCAATGTTAGAAAAACTATATTTGCCAACAAAGAGAGAAATGAAGAAGTTTATTAGTTTATGATTAACTACATATCATAGCGCGATAATAAAAAGGCATACTAAGGTGCCTTTTTTATTTATTTGAATTAGATCAATCCATAACCTTCTTATGCACTTGGGAATCCTATTCGTTGAGAATAAACAATTAGATAGAATTTCACCAGATAAGGAAGTATTTCTATTTCTTGTGTACTTATCATTTTTATTATTAGTGCTATTCCCCTCATTACATGAGATGCGTCCCTAAATGCACCCCCAATAAACCCGTACCAATTCTGTTGTGCGCTTCATTTTAAATCTCCTGTCTTTCCTTTATTTCATTCTCATTTACGCTTTCCTCATAACAAGTTTTCTTACACCTTCTTCAGTACATGTAACATTAAAATTGACATAACACTTCATGCACCATATACTGTTAAAAACAGTATACTGTCATTAACAGTATAAATTTTAATTCATTATAGGAGGAAGAACCATGAAACATACAGGAAGACATACAGGTGCATTTCTTTTATTATTTTTAGCTGAGGGCGATAACTATGGTGGGCAATTATTGCAAAAGTGTGAGGAAGAACTTCCCGTCAATCCAATCGATAGCGCCATTTTATATCGCACACTAAAAAAATTAGAAAACGAAGGTGCAATTGAATCTTACGTAAGTACAGATCATCAAGACAAACCGAGAAAGATGTACAAAATTACACCTGCTGGAAAGGAACAATTGGCACATTTCCAAATGGATATTGCAGAAAAAATGAAGAACTTATCCTTTTTCCTGGGTAAATATAAAGACTTACAGGAATCTGATCATGATTAACGGCGTGATTCTTTACACGTTAGCCATTATTCTTACGGGGATTTCTTTTATGAAGGACCGCAGTAAAACGAAAGATGCTCTAATGAAGTCATGGAAAATGTTTCGCAACCTTCTCCCTGCGATGCTCTCCATCATGCTTTTCGTTGGCTTATCGCTTTCTATATTAACGCCGTCCTTTATTTCTTCTATTATTGGGGAGCAATCAGGGTTTATCGGCATTGTGTATTCAGCAATACTCGGCTCCGTTGCACTTATTCCAAGCTTTGTCGTGTTCCCTCTTGGTCATACGTTAGTCCAACACGGTGCAGGCCTACCTCAAGTTGCGGCACTTATGTCTACATTCATGTCAGTAGGAATTACAACTATGCCGATGGAACAAAAGATATTTGGGCGAAGCTTTGCTTACGCACGTAATGCAGCTGCTTTGCTCATGTCTCTTCTATTCTCCTATATCATTTGGATGGTGATGGTATGAAAGAACTAAAAAGATATCGCTTCTTTTTCGTCTTACTACTCGGGCTCTTTATATTAACTTTTATAAATCAATCTTTAGGATGGAGTGCATTACAACTAACAGGGAATAGCATTTTAGATATGCTGTTTCTCCTCCCTCCTGTCTTACTATTTGTAGGGCTACTTGATCAATGGGTGAAAAAAGAAACGCTCATGAAATATATGGGTGAAAAATCAGGTATGTACGGAATCTTGTTTTCTCTATTATTAGGAGGCATTGCAGCTGGTCCCCTCTACATCGCCTTTCCAATCGCAGCACTACTCTTAAAAAAAGGTGCAAGCATTCGGTACATCGTATTTTTCTTAGGCGTTTGGACAACTGCGAAATTGCCAATTCTCGTGTATGAATTTTCTTCATTTGGAGCTACTTTTACACTCATTCATATTTGCTTTGGGCTAGTATTCTTCTATGTAATGGGGCTTATTTTTGAGAGGTTTTATAATCAGGAAGAGTTGCTAAGGTATGATGTTACGGAGGAAATGTAAAAGACATCTTTAATCATAAAGATGTCTTTTTATATAAACCTTAATTTTCGTTCTGTAAAACCCCTGCTACCTTTACTCCCTTTTTCTCTTCTTTTAAGAATAGCGATACGATAAAAGCAACAACGATAAAGATTAATCCAAGTGCAAATGCACCTTGGAACCCAGATGTTAAACCGTTTAACTTCTCTACTGGGTCCATTGGATTTGCAGAGCTTTCCATATAGCTAGCTGTTCCTGAAGACATTTTTGAAATAAAAATAGCCGTACCAATTGCGCCAGCTACTTGCTGCAGTGTATTAAACAGTGCTGTTCCGTGCGGATATAGGTCTGGTGTTAATTGATTTAAACCGTATGTTTGTGCTGTCATGACAAAAATGAGTCCAACCATTAATACGCTGTGCATAATAATAATTTGTAACATTGATGTGTCAGGCGTAATGCCTTTAAATAAGAACATTGCAATTCCTACTAAAACAATCCCAGGAACGATAATAACTTTCGGACTAAATTTATCAAATAGTTTACCTGCGATTGGTCCCATTATGGCGCTAATCATACTTCCCGGAAGCATGATAATTCCTGATTTAAAAGCTGTAACGAGTAAAACTGTTTGCAAGAACATCGGTAATAAAGTCATCGTTGAGAATAACGACATCATCACAATGACGATTAATCCAACTGATAATGTAAACATCGGAACTTTAAAAGCGCGTAATTCTAAAATTGGATTCTCAATTTTTAATTGTCGAACGACGAAAATACATAATGAGATAAGCCCAACAATTAAAGCGCCATATACTTTCACATCGGACCATCCTAAATCACCTGATGCACTAAAGCTATATACAAGCCCGCCAAATCCTAATGTCGATAAAAGGATAGATGGATAATCTACTTTCGGTCTTGTTAACTCTGAAACATTTTGAATGTACTTCATCCCAATCATAATTGAAATGATCACGATAGGAATAACGATATAGAATAACCAGCGCCAATTTAATGAGTCGACGATTACTCCAGATAATGTAGGACCAATTGCTGGAGCTGCCATCATCACAAGTGCGATTAATCCCATTGTGGCACCACGTTTTTCAGGCGGACAAATAATTAAAATCGTATTCATTAATAACGGTGAAATTAACCCCGTCGCTACTGCTTGGACGATACGGCCAATTAATAAAACAGAAAATGTCGGTGCAAATCCCGCAATTAATGTACCAGCTAAAAACGTTACCATAGCGATCAAAAACATCTGTCTCGTTGTAAGCCATTGCTGAAGTAACGCTGTAATTGGGACTAAAACCCCAACCACCAACATGTATGCTGTAGAAAGCCATTGAATCGTTGAAGCTGTTACACCAAATTCTTTCATTAATACTGTTAACGCATTACCAAGTAACGTTTCGTTTAATAACGCAACCATTGCCCCTAAAAGTAATGCAATTAAAATGGGGGTATGTTTCAAATTAGAAGTATCAACTTTGCCACTTACAGGGCCCTTAGTTGTTATATTCATTTGCAAATTCTCCTCCTGTTTCTTACTTAAAAAACTTTAAATATACCTAAACACATGTAATATAATATACATATGTAGATTAAAAAGGGAGAATCAATTTTCAGCCACTGTATATTTAATCTACAAAAAAGGAGAATTGTAGATGAACGATAATGAAAAACAAATTGATTTACGTATTAGACGTACACATAAATTACTATGGGATTCCTTATTTGAATTAATGACGCAATCAAAACAGAAATATAGTACCATCACGATTAACCAAATATGTGATCGCGCGATGGTACACCGAACAACCTTTTATAAACACTTTGAAGATAAAGATGCTTTATTAGCCTTTGGATTTAAACGATACAGCAAGATGATTGCTGAAATACCCGTTTCAGATCGATTAAGTAAACCATTTCAAGTAATGGAACAATTTCTACACCATGAAGAACTCGGTAAAATATTAGAGACGCAAATGTCTGATGAACAATTTATTAACCGGACACAGTATTTAAGTCACGAAACGAGAAAACAAGAAATAGAAGCGTTACATCAACTGCGCAAAAATCATACGATGCCAAATGATTTAATCATTGAATTTTATTCAGGGGCAATCACCTCATTAAGCGCATGGTGGTTTAAAAATGAAAGAAAAGTTTCTGCGGCTGAAATGGATATGTATCTCCACCAACTTATTAACCGGGATATTTTTCAGTTTGAAAAGGAATAAGACTGCACCTTTTCAATCATGCAATCAAATTGACCACCAAATAGGAATATGATATATTTTCGGTAGAGTGCTATCACTAAAATGGCATATAATAAAAGAAGAGATGCGCTAACATCTCTTCCTTAACTGCTACCGTATAGGGTAGTGGTTATTATACGTTATTATTTTTTGCGAACCCCACCCTTTTGCTTCCTACGGCGCGGAGTGGGTTTTTTGTTGTCCTTATCTAGAAGTTGCTTCCGCAAAAAATACGCTGAAACTTCGCATATAGTCGCTTTGACAAACTCTTTTACAAGGTCAAACAAAAAGTCCATATTATCCCCCCCTTTCCTTCCAAATAGAAAGAAGGGATAACCACCCACCCTCACAATACGCAGTTGACTTTATTTTATCAAATGATTGTAAAGATATTATGTAAATAAAACAAATGAAATTTTATATGAAAAAATATGAGTTTATATTATTTTCATTCTCTTCACTTAGATTACTTACTGCACATAGTCATACAGATTTTTCGCTAACAACAAACAAGTTACGGTAATGAAAAGGGCGCGAACATACCCGCTTCCTTTTTTTATAGCAAATCTGGATCCGGCGATTCCTCCAGCAATTTGAGCAATTCCCATTATGAATCCATACGCATAGTTTACTTGACCTACATACATAAACATGAACAATGCACCAACGTTACTTCCTAAATTAAGAAACTTCGCCGTACCTGCTGCTTTTAAAAAATCATACCCAATGAATAAAAGAGCAAACATTAAAAATGAACCTGTACCAGGACCTAGAAATCCATCATAAAAACCAATAACAAAAATAAAAAAGGTAAAAATAATGACGTGTCGACCAGACAATTTTTTATGAGTGGAAATACTTCCCCAATCCTTCTTGAATATCGTATAAATAGCGACTGCGCCAAGCATGATCAGCATCAATGGCTTCAGTACTTCTGGATTCATTAAATGAACGGTCCATGCCCCTATTATGGAACCTATGAAAGTGATTGGAAATAATCTTAAAGCCGATTTCAAATCAAGATTACCAGAACGATAAAACACAATATTACTAGTTGCACTCCCCATTGTTGATGCTAATTTATTCGTGGCTACTGCACTTGCTGGATTCAATCCTGTAAATAATAAAGCTGGTAAGGCGATCAATCCACCACCACCTACAACTGAATCAATAAATGCAGCCACAAACCCAAAAACAATCAAAATCATTAATACAGATGGGTCTAAATAAAAATCCATACTAGTAGCCTCCCCCTTAGTCACTATTGTAATAGTAACTATCAATTTGCTAAATGTAAAGAGTTATTGTAACGTTGAAATATAACAGCAAACATCGGAGGACAAAAAAGTGGACTACATAGTGCAACAGCTTAAAAAAATGGGTTTTAATGAATATGAAGCTAAATCTTATGTATCTCTTGTTAAACAGGGGCCTGTCACAGCCTACCAAGTGAGTAAAGATTCGGGTGTCCCTAGAGCGCGAATTTATGAGATTTTAGGTAACCTTGTAGAAAAAGGAATTGTCATGAAGGAAGAAATAAATGACACCACTCGCTATTCACCCCTACCCGTTGAAATCTTTTTACAGAAGGCTCAATCAGAATGGCAGTCTACTTATGAAGGAATTAGCGATTCATTAAAAAAACTAGAAACTTCCGAGGAAAAAACGGATAATCGAGTCATTACTTTAAAAGACAATCAAACAATCATTAGCTACTGTCAAACATTAATAAAAAAAGCAGAACGACGTATTGTCATTTCGATGTGGGATGAAATGTATGAAGCGTTAAAAGAGGACCTAGCTGAGGTAGCTGATAAAGTCACAGTACAAGGCATTACCTTGCATGTTGAAAATCCTATTAAAAATCTAGAAGCCCATCGTATAACAACTTATACAGAAACCCTCTCTACAGGGCATTGGTTTATTTTATCAATAGATTCTAAAGAAATGATTTATGGCCCATCACTTGAAGAGCGTAATATTGCTTTTTATACAGATGACCCCGTTCATATATACTTATTAGAGGATTATGTATGGCATGATGTTTTAGTGAATCGACTTGTCCGACGTAGCCAAGATGACTTGGAGCAATGGATTACTGCGGAGAGACGATCTTTCTTTATGGGGAAATAAGAAACATATTCAAAAAATAAAGCATAAGTGAATACAGTGGAAAACTTATGCTTTATTTTATATGCAAAGTAATACTCAAGTCTTTTCACTATTTCCCCTCCACAAACCGACCAAACTCCTTCATAAACCGCAGCTTAAAACTACCCACAGGCCCATTCCGATGCTTCGCCACATGAATCTCCGTCATCTCTTTCTGCTTCGTTTCCTTATCGTAATAATCTTCGCGATACATAAGCATAATGACATCCGCATCTTGCTCAATTTGTCCTGTCTCTCTTAAATCAGATAAAAGAGGGCGCTTATCTTGACGCGACTCTACTGAACGAGACAATTGCGATAATGCTACTACACAAACATTTAACTCACGTGCTAATAACTTAAGTTTACGAGAAATCTCACTAATCTCTTGAAAACGATTGCCCTTATGCTTCGGATCGCCCGTAATAAGCTGCAAATAATCTACAATAATTAAAATCTTTTTATCACCGTGCTTCCTCTTTAACTTACGAGTTTGCATCCAAATATCTTGCACCGTAACCCCTGCATTGTCGTAAATCTCAAGAGGTAACTCACCAATCTCCGCAAACGCCTTACTCACCCTTTCCCAGTCTTCCATCGCAAAACGGTGCTTCGGATTTTTGAGCCTACCTCCTGACACTTCACCTATGCAAGATGCCATCCTTTTTAACAATTGCTTACTACTCATCTCTAATGAAAACAATCCAACCGCCGCTCCAGACTTCGCCGCATGCAGTCCAACATTTAACGCAAACGCAGTCTTTCCCATAGAAGGACGCGCACCAAGAACAACAAAATCACCTTCCTGCAATCCGCACGTCATTTTATTTAGCGATGTATAACCAGTCTCAATACCAGTAATCTCTTTCGCATCTTGATGAAGCTCTTCATATAAATCAACTAGCGCATCCTTCAAATCAAACTCACATACACAGTCCTTCTCCTCTAACTCACAAAGTGCCGTAATCGTCTCACCAATAATTTTCTCATTCTTCTCCGCAATAAGACGCTCTCCCATCTTGTGCCCAAGAACACCAGCCTGATACATTTTCCAGGCACCTCGAACAAGCCCCTCATAATAAGAGAAGTTGCTAGTAGTAGGCACACCATCCATTAACCCTATAAAATACTCCATTCCCCCGATCCCCTTCAAAAACTTCGGATCCACTCTAGAAGTGAACGTCACAAGATCAATCGGTTGCCCCTCATCTTCCATCTTTCGCATTAACTGAAATATAGACTTATGCACCGGCATAGAAAAATACTGCTCCGTCAAACGGCACTCCTTAATAAGCTCTCCATCAAGTAATAGAGAGCCTAACACCGTCTTTTCCGCCTCCACATTTTGAATACTCATGGACGCCACCCGCGCTCCGCTAAAAAGCGCTGCAACTCTTCCTCAGACGGCGTATTCTTCTCCCACTCCTCACACCTCGCCAAAAACTCCTCCGTCTCCCCCGTACTAACAGACGACCCCTTCTTCCGGAAATTCGCAGCATCCGCCTCAACCTCAGACACTTTCGTAAACCCTTTCCCGTACCAACCACGCAAAATCCCCTTCACATAAGCCATCTTCCGATTTTTATTCTCATACGAAATTTGAAGAGCCTTCAGCACAAGCTCCTCTGACAAATCATTCATCCATGCATTCAATTCCTCCACCGTAAAAGGAGACAAACTACCAAAATGTTGCTCATAAAACGTGAACACCTTACTTCCCGTCTCTTCCTGAACAACCTCTTCTTCCTCTTCTTCCTCTGCCTCCTCACAAACTGGATCAACATCATCCACAGCCAAATCACCAGGCATACCGAAATGTGCTAAAAGCATCGGAACATTCAGCTCCTCCTCCACGCACTTCTGAAGAAACATATGTACAAACTCCTTATTCTTCACACCCTTCAGCTCACGAAGCACACACTTCTCCACATTCGTATTTGTTACCGGATTATAACGAAGCCAATTCAAAACGAATAACTCCCGCGTATCCGCATCATAAAGAATCTTTCCATAATCAACAAAGCGCTGCACAAGCTTATCAACAGTCTCCCGATTATAACCCGTCTCCATCTCAGCTAACCGCTTCGGAAAAGGAAAAATCCCGCATTGCGTCGTCTTCGAACAAGTTAATAAGTACACATAAAAATACCGCTCCTCCGGCGTCAAATCCAAAACAAAATCATCCTGCCAAAAATTCACCTGCACAGTACGATACACCGCCATCCCAATTCCTCCCGTCCTAATTCAAAAATGAAAATTTCCTCTTTGTACTATATATAGGAAGGAGGGCTGGGTTTTTGGCGTGTTATTTCAAAAATTTTTTCGACTCCTACTCCGGTGTTTGTTGGTGTTTTTGTTTTGTTATGTTTTTTCTTAGTGATTTATTACTTGGTAGGGGCTTGTAAGGGGCTTAGGAGGGGCTAGTTATCGGTTACTTCGATTAGGAAGATTCGATCTGAGAAGCCGCCTCTTTCTTCTGCTTTCTTTTTACGGATGTTGTTGATTTCTTCTAGTGTTGTGCCTTCGTGTTCGGCTAGGGCGTTTATTAGTTCTAGTAGATCGGATAGTTCTTCGAGTTTATGTTCCTTTGTTGTTGCTTCTAGATATTCGGTTAGTTCTTCTTCTGTTTTTTTGCAGATTTCTTTTATGTATTCTTCTTCGGGTAGAATTCTTGTTGTGGGTGTTTTTCCGTTGGATTTTATTATTTGTGGGATTTTGTTTCGGATTAGTTTGTTGTAGGTTGGCATGTGGGTTTCCTCCGTTTGGTTTTTCTTCTATTATAATGGAAAAGCAGTTTAACTAGTTGTTAAACTGCTTCATTGCTTCTTTTATATAGTTTTCTTCTTCAGTTGTGAAAAGGGTTGGGAATTCGGATAATGGAAAATTTGATTGTTTAATTATATCCTCTACATCACTTTGAGATGTATCCAGATAGTTCATTACCTCTTCTATTACATTGAAAAATTCCTTCAAGGTAACTTGAACGTCTTGATGACCCGGATCTTTCTCTCCTACCTTATATTTTTTCAACTTCCCTATCACATCCATAAATCGCTGTTCAAACTTTTCTTTTAGTTCCTTATTATTATAAAACGCTCGAACACTATCCGTTGAAAAGTGTTCCCCTAGCCATTCCTTATTTTCTTTCTCCCATATGAATGTTTGCAAAAATGAAGAAAACAAAGCGACATCCACTCGTTCTTCCCTTTGAAACTTCTTCGTCATCTCATCCATATGCGAAAGTACTTTCGTAATTCTTTCTTGCTCTGCCAAAAGCAATTCCCTTTGAAAATGCATTTGTCTTAAAAAATCTTCAATCTCTACATTCCGCTGTAATATAATATTTTGAATCTCCCCAAGCGAAAAACCGAGATGCTTAAACGATTGAATTTGCTGCAACACATACAGATCATCTTTCGTATATAACCGATGCCCACCTTCAGTATAATCGCTCGGCTTTAATAAATTAATCTTGTCATAATAACGAAGCGTCCGCACCGTAACATCCCCAACACTTGCAAACTCACTAATCATCCACGCCATATCATCACCTACTCCGATAACTTCTCTTTCACATACTGAAGCATATGAGAAAAACTCATCTCATTCTGCCTACAATATTGAAACAAACCTACGACAAGCAATACAAAAGGAACATTATCTCCATAACGTTTTTCATACTCACTAATACCATCATAAAAGCACTCATACTTTCTTTTTCGTAAAACAATATAAATCGCAATAAACAACACTGCAATCATAACCAAAAGTCGCTTTCCCCTTATCTCCACTTCTTGTTTCATCACCTATTCTCCTTCCACCGCATACTTATCTTCTTTAAATAACGGTATTCGAATGAAATAGCGATATGGTTCGTCGCGTATTACTTTCCACGCAACAAAAATCACTTGAACGACCTCAAAGGCAAACACAAGCCAAAACAAAACATCACTAACACGCGAACTAATATTAAATAGAAGAAAAATTAACAAATGAAAGTTGAAAGCCTTTCGGCAATGGTATTTGTACACCTCATTTTTCCGTGCCAGTGTAATGTACATGAGTAGTGGTGAAAAGATTCCTATTGCGGCTGAGAGTATTAGCATGATGATGGTGTTTCTTTTTTCTTTTGTGGTGATTTTCATGAGTAGTTTGGTCCCCCCTTTTTATTTTGTCTTCTTTAGGTTAGGGGGTGACGTTGGGGGAGGTGCAAGGGGATTATATATAAATTAGTAACACTAATATAGATAAAATTAGACCTTTACTCAGTTTTTCTTTCAATATGACTGCTCTATGCTTTTTTAGCTTTGCTACTGTTGATGTAGGCAATAGTATCTTTCTTAAACTTGATTTTGTTTTTCCTCCAAGCAAGAACGTCCTCCCGTCATGACTTAACGTTCGACTAATGGTTAAATGTCCCTTGTCTAAATCAACATCTTTCCATCGCAAGCCTAACAATTCGCCCTGTCTCATTCCATTTACAAGGGCCATATGAAAGATAATAGAATATCTACTATCATGCGCAGCTTTCAAGAACGATTATACTTTATGTTCATTCCACACAATGAATTCCAAATCTATTGTATGCTCAAGAGAGTTCCAATATCCTCTTGAGGCTGTGAACAAACGCTTTCCTTAACTGTAATTTAGATTTTCACCTAGTCTGCCAACTTACGTATTAAAATACTATTTCAAACAAAAAAGACAATGCACATGCATTGTCTTTTTTCATGCCCTAACAGGAATTCTGACTCCAGGCCGATAGCTTATAGCCATGTTTTGCGGTACTCAATCCTTGAGGCATCTAGTTTTTTCTTGATTATGTATATTGGTCACTTTTCACCATAATTAGACCCTCATAATGTCGTTAAGTAACTATTTATACATCGTAATTCTATATTTTCTCCTTATTATTAACAAATGACTATTTTGAATTTTGCAATTTCCATAAAAAGTAGTAGTTACTATTCTTTATATCATTTGGAGTTTGAAACATATCAATAGCTGAAGTTCCAGTTGTTCCTAAGAAGGTGAACAAACCTAAGGTTTGAAGGACTGTAGGTGACACAAATTGAGTAGTAAGACCTACTCCTAAAGCTACACCCGTGATAAGTGCACCACCTAAAGTTTTTTTAGTCGCTAATGATTTACTATTCCGCATCTTCCTGTTAAGATTTATTAATTCTGAAGCAATATTATCATTATAGAATTCTTGAATCATCTCTGATGTAATACTATCTTTCTCTTTTACAAATGATTGTATTGATTTCTTAAGAGTGATTTTATAATTTTCAAAAGCATCCTCTTCTGCTTCTTTGAGCCTAATTATGCTGTCAATAGATACATTTTCAACAATTGGAGTTTCAAGGTGTAGTTGCTGCATAACTGAATTATATTTACTATACTCATTTTGAATATTTACTTGACTTAAAAACTTGTCATGCGCATTCCTATCAGTGAGTAATGGAGTTCCTAAGTAACTCGAATTTGCATAGTGAAACTTTAACACTGATAATTCTTTCATAATCAGCTTTTTAACAAGGCCAATCTCCTTCAAAACCTCTCTGCCAACTTTTCCATCAGGGACGTTCTGTAATATTTTATCATTCCTGAATATCCCCTCATGGTCTAATAGGGATTGTGATTTATCTTCAATCTTTAAAAGCTTTCCACCCCTATAAAACCTAACTTCAGCTTCAAGATTATCCAAATAAAAGTCTGTCAGTTCCTCAATATACTCCTTAGTAAATATGTTATCAAATCCAGCTAATGATACAGAAGCACAGGTAGGACAAAGGTCTAGATGAAATAGTTCCAGTTTCCCCTTCTCAAAAGCACCTCTAAGTTCATTTATAACAATTAGATCATCAAAAAATCTTTGTTTCATTTGAGATTCATCTAATTTTCCCACTAGATGGTGATAAGAGTTAAAGTAATCTGGAATATAGGCTTTATTTGAATAAAGCACACTAAATGCTCCTGCTTTCTTTAAAGTATCTAAGCGACAAGACAAATTCCTGCAACCAAAATCACTACTCCCATTCAAAGAACCACCTAGATACAAATCAAACATATCTTCACGCTTCATCTGGTGGGATGTTGACGCCTTAACAGTTTCTGATAGCGATTCAGCAATATCTCCAATCTGAGATAGTGACATCTTCCCTACCTCTTCCCGTAGCCGTGTTTTAGAAAGATTGTGATAATCTATAACTTCAAAAAAGCTCTCCATGTTCAATTCCACCTTCTAGATAAATTCTACTTAACTAGAATTATATACCTTCCAATCCTCATATATCTATATTTTCTCCTAGATTTTTTATAGAATATTCAATATATATTTTTCTCTGTATTTTGAATATCATGCACCTCTACAATGACCAATGCTTCACTCTTTTAAAACAGCTATGTGAATTGTGGATAATCTATTTTTATATCAATGAATTCCTCTTCATATATGCTACATAGCCTTTCTCCTTCAGCACCTTTACTTACACCTCTAACTCTAGCCGCCGGGTAGAAATCTATTGTGACCGTATTCCATATTATTTCCTTCTATTAATTCTGTCGCTAAGTTATACCAAATTACAACTCCTATTTCTCATAATAGTCCCCATCTATATTTGAAAATCCCCCTCACCTTTTCACTCCTGATATAATACGCCATCCTCTCATAACCACCTATAACGCTCAATTATGCTGATGCATACAAGCATACAAAACAACACCTAGTAAAAATTACAATTGCAATTACAGTTGTCACAATGTGTTCCTATCCGTAAAATAATGATATGCATGGGAAGGAGTTATAATATGCCGACTTTTCAATATGGAACTACAGCTATTGAGTATGACATCGAATATGCCGACGATAAAAAAGACGTATCTATTATTGTTGAATGGATGGAAAGCACTCGACTCGTAGTCCCTACAGGTATTACCGACGAACAAATTGAGGATATTGTGCGAAAGAAAGCACCTACTATCTTCCAGAAGCTAAAAGAAGTGAATGAGATAACTGAGCCTCCTTTTCCAAAAAAATTTGTTAGCGGTGAAAAATTTGCTTATTTAGGACGAAACTATCGATTAAAAGTATATAGAGAAGAAGGTCTACAAAAAGTTCAGTTAAATTTTGTAAGAGGTAAATTCATCGCAACCGTTCCAGTGGGATTAGACGAAAAAGAGAAGAGACAACAATTGCTAGACTTGTTCAAAGCTCGGTATCTTGAACACGGTAAAGCGAAGGTACAGTCACGTTTAGAGCTGTATTGTGCTAAGATGGGCGTTACACTTAATGATGTGCAACTTAAGGAGCAGAGAATGCGTTGGGGTTCTTGTACATCTGAAGGTAACATTTATTTAAACTGGAGAATTATCATGTCACCAATGTCTATTATAGACTACGTACTCGTGCATGAATTGGCTCATTTAAGATATATGAATCACAGTAATGACTACTGGAACTTTGTGCGCTCTATCCTCCCCGACTATGAACAACGTAAAGATTGGTTACGTGTAAACGGACCTACTTTAACACTGGAATAGAAGGAAAGCCATCTCAAGAAAGATGGCTTATTTTCGTTACTGATGCTATTTCCTATAATGCACTGTTGCTAAGTCAATCAATTGCTGTGTTAGACTCTCCAATTTTTCTTTTGGACAAGGACTTACACGGAGCTGCTTCTTAATCTTCTTTCGCATTTCACGTTTCACATCTTCTTTAGTCGTCCATTCCACTATATCTACTTCCTGCTGAATGATGTCCGTTATAAGATGCGTTAATGCTTTCAAATCCTCTGCTTCATCATATTGCGGCATTTCTTTCTCCAGCATTTGATAAAATGGATATTGTTCACGGGTAAAGCCTTGTTCTTCACCTTTTTGGGCTGTATTTCGCATGTCATTCACCATATTACGATATTCTGCGAACAACTCGTCGATATTCATCTGGCGGTCTTTGCGTCGTTGAAGTAGTTCTTCAAGCCGTTCTTTTAAAGATGTATAGTAGACTGGATTCTCTTCCAACTTAACTCGTATTTCATGACGAATGGCATGTTCCATTTCAGCCGCTTTACCTTCTGGTGTCTTCGTTTCCTCTATCTGTTTTTCAAATCGATTCGAAAGAATATCAATTGACTCATGAACAACATTAATACCTACTGCCGCAAGATGCTCCTCTATAAGCTGCTTTACCTTTTCTCCGCAGTCACTAATATCCATCCCATCGGCTTGGTCGGCAGAGTGGTTCTTTTTCTTTCCTCAAGTTCTAACTGTAACAACCCTTTAGCAGACAATTCTAGAGGCTTCATTCTTCTCCTTGTAATGAGCAGAGAGTTGAATCTGTACTATCCCGTAAGTCATGTCCTGCTTCATAGAATCAAAGGTAACGATAAAAAAAAAGACCTCCCGAAGGAAGTCCATTTTTAATTATCTAGTGTTATTGGCGGTTCAAGTATTTGTTCTCCACTTACTTTTCCTTGATAGCTCTTAAAATTGAACCAGTTGCTATTAACATCGTACCTGCTACAAAGAATGACGCACTAAGTACAAAGAAACCTGTAAGTACATTTGTATTGATAATATAATTATACGCATCTCCGCCTACGTAGGCATATTTATTCGAATCGGTATATGTTTCAGAATTTTGATATCCTCCGAGTCTATCAAATCCTAAGAAAAGTAATACTGCTGAATGGATATAAAAGATAATTCCCCAAATTGTCCATTTTTTTGTTTTCACGATAATTCTCCTTTTTGTGTCTGTTATAAATCAATGAATTAATTAATTAATTAATTCATACAGTTTAATTGTTTTTATTGGGATGTAAATCATATTAATCTCGACTTTCTTAGCCCCAACATCTTTTCCTAGCTTATCAACTTCTGATGTTAATTAATTCTTATTATCAACAAGATTTAAAATCTCTTCGATTTCTGTCCTTCTATTGTCAAGTTTCTTTTTCAGCTTCCACGCTCTCATATTTCTTTCTCGGACACTCAACATTTCCATACCATGTGTCTGAACCAACCTATGCCTCTTCTCTCCACAAGTCCTCCTCTAATTGTGGAAATTATCCCTCCTCTACATCAAAAAAAGGAATGGGTCTCCTCATTCCCCTTACCATTATACAGACAGCTAAGCACATAATTTTGTGGTCACGAACTGGTCACATAGCTTGCAAAAATCACTGCTTTTTTAATAGAATTCCGTTTATACAAACCCGTAAAAACACCTTTAAATCAATGTTTCTCCAGTAGCTCAGCAGGGAGAGCGCCACCTTGAAAGGGTGGAGGTCATCATTTAAAATTTCATATCCCCGTTATTTACAATTTATCCGACTAATATTTATCTAATCTATTTCACAATTACATTTATCATTTTTAAAAATTTCTCTATTTCCCCTAAAACTTCCATCGTTCCCAAAATATCAATTCTCCCTTGTCCATCCTCCACTCTATAATCCCTCACCACAGCAACAGTCATATATCGCCCATTACCAAACCTAGGTTTCTCTACATTAAAAGAATAATTATGACTTCGTTCGATTAGCGCCTTACTCCACTTATCCCTAAGTTCTTTTCTTCTATCCTTATCAGCAACATGTATTTTAAAACATAAACGTCCTTCTTCTAACTGCAAATACTGCTTACAATTATTATCTTCTTGTTCATTCCACCATAAGGCATAGAATCCACCATTCGGATTAGCTACATATCCATATTGGCCTTCGATCCCACGTTGCTTTAACTCCTCATAAAATCCTTCCCAAGCTTCACCTTTCCATTCGCTTAATGGAAGTGTCTTATATGAATCATATTTTTGATCTATTTCTCTTAAATAAAAATAGTAGTCTAAAAATATTTGATCTTGAACTCCTCTATCTATATTCTCTTGTAAAAATTCAAGCATTTGTTTTCTTGTAAACAACATATACTTTGCATCAATTACCGCTGAGTAATCACTTTGATTACCTATTTTATAATAAATGGGCAACAGGTCATTTTCTTCATATTTTTTAAATTTCATTACATCTTCATAATAACGCTTCAATTGATTAGAATGTTCTTTTGTATACGTTTTATCTTCAATTAAAATAGCCTGATTACCGTTAATTTCAATGAGTATATCTAAACCTTTGAATTGTTTTGTAATCTTAATTTCTTTAATAGCGGCTGGAAAGTTCTTTTTATGTAAGTCATATATTCTTCTAATAAAATCTATACCAGCTTCATATAAGCATTCATCGGTTTCTTTATAGACTGGATTCGCCCACTCTGCTAGCCAACAAATAAAAGCATCTTGCGACAACTCACTTGTTCCATGTGAAAATAAATTTGGTCTCTTATTCATTATTTAATCCCCTTTTACTACTCCCTAACATTTAGTACCTCTAAAACCTCCCTAAACAACACCGATCCCCTCCCAATAACCAACTCCAAAGGAACTTCCTTAACTCGCCCATCTCTCCCCAACATAACAACCACATTCTCATAATCAACCCAAATCTGAACATCCTGCACATAATAACTCTTAATAGAAGATGCTTCATCTAAATTGCGATGATCCAGCTCAACCTTAACTTGCTTCGTAAAACGGCGCAGTGTTTTCCAAAGAGTTCGTTCTTCTTTTGATTTCATAAATAGTTCTGGGAGTTCTTGTACTTCTTTTAACAACGACATAGTTGTTATTGTATATGTTTGAATGCCATATCCTACTGGGCGGATGAGGTGGTCTAGTTTTTTCCATGGCTCTAGTTCGAAATGTACATAATCATCGTTTTGTTGCATTTGAATGTGTTTAATTTTGGCTACATATTGAATGCCACCTTTTTCTCCGTGCCATTTTTTCGGTGCATATAATGCTATGTACTTTGCTTCTTGCCATCCTGGTTTTAGTTGTGTAACTGGTAGCCGATATACGCCATTCTTTCTATATGTTTCATAGTCACTTTCAGTTTTCACACTGCCTACTAATACTTTTTCTTCTAATGAAGAGTGCCATTCTTCTTTTGTTCCTCTTGGAAGAATGCCTTCTCTTATAATTTCTTCTGGGCTTTTTTCAATGAGACGATCTAGAAATTGTTCTACTAATCTTGTCGCGTTTGGTAAGAACGGGAAGCCACCGATATTTACTTTTTCAATACTTTTATAAAATGGATGGGTCTCGTACACTTCCTCTTGGTTCCATGGGAATAATACGTATGCTCCGTAAG
This sequence comes from Bacillus sp. FDAARGOS_527, assembly GCF_003812125.1. Lineage (NCBI taxonomy): Bacteria > Bacillati > Bacillota > Bacilli > Caryophanales > Bacillaceae > Bacillus > Bacillus sp. FDAARGOS_527. The sequence continues at coordinate 265,586 of NZ_CP033795.1, read as the reverse complement.
CTGTTCGTTCAAATGGTCCTTCTTCTTCTATTACTAGTGCGTCTCTGTAACGGTGCATTGTATTAATGTCTTCTTCCATTGGGCCAGGAGCGCCATACTTCCCTTTATAATGAGATATTTCAGCAAAATCAATTCGATATTTCGCATCAAAAATGTATTGGTATTGATAACTCTTTCCCTTTTTCTCTATAGCGAGCATCGTATCTGGCTTTTGTGTAACTGTTGGCAGTCGACCGTTTCTTTTTTGGAAGTAAAGTTCGATTGTCTCATCTGTTTCTGGATGCTTAAACGTTCTTTTGGCAGTTTTACTTTCATCAAGTGTTACGTATAAACCATCTTGCTTAACTTGAATAACATCTTGATGAAGCGGTATATATTTCTTTGATAAAATTTGTCCAAGTTTTAAATATGTCCAGTATTCATATAATCTAGCCACATCTTTTACTGACATTTTGAAAATTTGTCCTCGTAACGTTAAACCTCGCGATAGCATTAAGAAGATTTGATACGCATCTCTATAGCCTGCAGCCATTTGGATAACGAGTGAAAAAACTGAGCGATCTAATTTTCCGATTCCTCTCCAAAATGGATCGTTCAATTCATTTTTCATTCGATACTTCATATTTTTTACACGTTCTAATAAATCTTCATCCGTTACACCACTTGTATATCTAGACTTTGGCTCTAGCGCCTTAAGTAAATCATCTATTTTATGTACGACTCTTTGAATCATCCATTTAACAAATCGATTTTCCAGCGTATCATAAGAAACTTCCTTATAAGCTGTAATGCCTTTAGTCGGTATATTATTTTCTCCTTGCAGCAAGTGTGGTCGCTTTCGTAAATAATTCATTCCGACAGAATCCAATTTACGAATTTTTTCTCCTCGTACTAGTTGATGTCTAGTCATAAGCGTATGATGCGGTTGTCTTTTAATATGAGAGATTGACTTCATAAATCGCTCAAAGGAATCACTTAAAATACGATAAAATTCACTCTTCGATGGATTTGTAGCGTAAATTGCAGATGCTCCTAAATAAGTTCTCTTTAGTAAATGAAATGCTAAATTATAAATTTCATCATTTACTTCATCTAATAAAGCTCTGTAATCATCCTTATAATCAAGTTTTGTCGGGAAAACTTCAAATGTAACAGTTAATAAAGTATCTTGCTCGTCTTTAATTTCAAACGTTGTATTTCCTACTTCATTCGGAAACGAAAGATTCCCCATTAACACATGAAGTGATCCCATTTGAATAGAACTAACTTGTTTTCGAAATCCTGGATGTTCATGATAAAAAGAGAGCTGCTTGTTATTTTTCGGAACAACAACAAGCTGATAACTTCTATTTTCAAAAAAGATTGGCGGGTGTTCGTTCCCTTCATCTAACCTCTGCAATCTCGCATCAAATACAGATACAGATACAGATTCTACCTTCCCATCTACATGAAAATACATCATTTCATCCGCGTTCATAGCGTGATATTCTTTTAGACTCTCATATTTTTCATGATAAGGATTTCCTTTAATCGTCAATGATAGTTCCTCTGTTTCAATCTTAACTAGCTCTATCTCATTATTAGATCCAGAAAGAGGTGAAACCATCATACTCGAACCTCCTTAACATATGAGACAGCTTGTTAGCTGAACGAGGATACTTAGCATATGAAGCGTCATTATTGCCACTATCATATTCTTCATTTGCACATAATACATACAACTGCTTTAATACCTCTTCTGTTCGTCCATCGCTCCCTGCAAGACGCGGTAAAATCTTTTGATATATTTGATAATCAAGTGCTTCATCGAATGACAATAACTTTCCTTGTTCGTTATATGCCATATAGAAACAGATTTCATCTCGTATACGATACCCAACTTGAGCTCCAACTGTTTCAAGTGTTTTATTTACTTCTATTAAAATGTTCGATATATTTCTCACAAGATCTTCGTTTTCTTTAAAGCATTCTTTTAAATGAAGATACTTGGTCGCTAAAGAGCTATCAGAAACAATTTCAGCTTCCTTCTCTTCTACATCCATTAAGAAATTAAAATAATCTAAGTTAACGGTATTAAACTCAATTGTATTCGCACGATCTAATACTTTCTTACTTAACGGATGTGTCGTTTCATCCATATTTACCGTTCCGATAATATATACATTTGATGGAATCGTAATGTGCTTATTAGTAATCGATTCTGGAATAACTGGTGACGTAACAATTTTTCCATCTTTCCATTTACGACTTTCAATTACACTTAAGAAATCACTAAAGTAGTATTCCACTCGAGCTAAATTCATCTCGTCCAACACTACAAAATAAGGTCTATTTGGATTTGCATCTGCATTTTCAAGAACTTTAATTAACGGTCTTTCTTGAAACTCGCCTTGAAGGTTCACATAACCGAGTAAATCAGAGCTATCACTCCAATCAGGTCGAACCGGGATAAGTGTAAATTGTCCATTCTCTTCCGTTGCTCCTAAACTTTCCGCAAACCACTGAACAATTTTCGTTTTCCCTGTACCTGAAATACCTGATAAAATCACAAATGGCTTCGTCTTTAACGAAAGGAAGAAATTAACAAGATCATTTTTCTCATAAAAGAAACCTTTACTTTGAATATAAGAAGACACATGATCGATAATTGATTGTTGATCTAAATACACTTCTTTCCTTTCATAAATCATTTCATATTTCGTTCCTTCCTCTTTATAAGCTATGAACCCCTCATAATAGCGAAGCATTTCTTCTAGGTCCTCTACTAACTCTTTTTCACTTGGCATTTTATTAACATCGTACGCAATATAAGCCGCTGTTGAATTCGCATATCCTTTTGCTTTTGAGCTTGTTCCTAGGAAAATCTCATCATCTTTTTTCACCTTTTGGGACATATGTATTTGTTCACGAATCTCTTCTTTAATTTTTTGCATCTCTTCTTTAGTCGTTTCTGTCACACCTTGCGCCAGCGTTAAATATAATCGCTCCATATCTTCACTAAACAAATAAACGATATAATAACCTCTCTGCGTAGATGTCGTAATATCTTTATTCATAATCGCAAGCCATGGAACAGCAGCCCAATTCCCTTGTCCCACTGACCCTGTAACAACATACTGACTATGATCAATAAATGGTAATCTCGTTATTTCCGTTGTCATTTCATTCCTAACAAACGATCCCATTTTATGCCCCGCAAATCTTTCTGTTCTTGCCTGTAAATACTCATTCAGAACCGTTAAAAACTTTTCACGCAAATTACTGTCCATACTACCGCCCTTTTCTCCATCGTCTTTTGCATATTGTTCAACAGGAATCCATTCACCATTAATTAGCCCTACTTGTTCAAGCCAATCTAGTAAGTTACCGGTACGCCTCTTCGCTACCGATTCAACCATTAGATTATCACCTAAAGAATTTCGAACAATCGTCATTCCCAAACCTACTAAAGCTTCTTTCTTTTCATCCTTTGAATACTTCTCTAACAATCCAAGAACAAATAAAGCATGACGGAAATATTCCTGCCTTAAAACTAGCTGTGCTATATAAGCATTCTTATCTTCCGATTGAACATATTCATTTAATAAAAGCTGATTCATTTCATGAGATTCATTCAAAAATCCCAATAATCTCAAATCTTGGCGTGCATTCGATTTTACTCTATATAAATTCTCATCCGTTTGTTCACGTAACGTACTTGGATTATATGTACCATTCATTATCTCTTCTAAAAAGAGCATGACTTTATCATATTTTTCACTTGGTAGGTTATCGGTTTTGAATTCTTTAAATGTAATAGCTCCTGATTCCATTACATTCACAAATGGCAGCTGTGAAAAGAAGGCTAATAAGAAAGCATTACATTCACTCACTTGTCCGAAATCTTTACTCTTTACCGTACGCATAGCGATAATCTTTCCCCAAGCATTCTTAAGAAGCTCAAAACTCACGTTAAAATAAGATGGTTCTTCTTTTGCATATTGTCCACTTGAAGTTTTAGTTTGAACATCTAATCCTTTATCATCCTTGTTTATAATCCAATAAGTTTTATCACCTTTTATATCTTCAACCTGCTTCGTTGTTTTAGCTAATTCAATTATGAGTTGCTCCAACATTTTCATCCCCACCGTTACAATTAATTACAATTACTACTATTTTACCAAACTATGTATAAAAGAAAAATCATACAATTTAATGTATGATTTTCTACTCTACTATTTAAAATACTTCTGATAATCCTCTTCATTTTTAAATTCAATCGGCCCAACATCCATTCGGAATTTTCCATTCTCGTACAATAGTGGTGAAGCCTCTGAATGGTCTTTTGAGTAACTTTCTACGTGTGAAATTTTCATCTCATTTGAATTGGTGAAATCAATATGAGCAATGCACACCCAATAAGCATGGTCATTTATTTCTAATAACGGTGCTGTTACAACGCTTCCCATATGATTATCGACAACAGCTTTTGCTCTCATAGAATAAAAACTTCCTACACCATTTCCAACAGCACTATACGCAGCAAATAAAACATATTTTAAAGCTTCTGGTCGATAAATACGAATTGTTTCTTTTCCTGGTTGTTGCGAATCACCATCCAGCACAATATACGGCGACACTTTAGACGAACCTAGATTTTTATAATAAACCTTTCCTATCTCTCCATTCGTTGTTACGTAAAAACAATATAAGTCTAAATCTTTATTTGTTTCCCACTCTAAAGTAGCTGTTACCATTTTAGATTTTTGTATATTGATAGATTGTTTTTTCTTCAATTCAACCTTCACTGCGTTAATAGTTTTTTGTACTGGAGGCTTAGTAGGAACTATTTTCTTCTCTACAGGAGGAGTAAATTGTTTTTCATCTTCTGCGATTTCTATTCCAAAATTTGTACACAATGCAGCTAACCCTCCAAAATAGCCAGCTCCAATAGGATTGAACTTCCATCCTCCTCCATGTCGATATAGCTCTCCAACAATAATGGCACTTTCATCTGTAAATGGATATGTAATAGGAAAATGAATAATTTCTAAACCTGATTGTGCGTTACTTATTTTCAATTGAATATGGGAAACATCTCGTAACGCCTGTTTCTTCTCTTCCGCATTATGAATTGTAATCGAAAAGACAATCTTTTGTACCTCATCTTTTATATGAGTAAAATCTATCGAAAATCTTTGTTTACTTCCATTTGTTTCATTTTGATTCAATTGAACAGATCGACAACTAGAATAAGGTTGTCCATAGAAAACGAAATCTTCTTCTTTAGTAATTTTCCTATTAAACCCTACTAAAAAAGCTGATGCATCTACATCCATATTCATCGGGGCATTCCAAGTTAAATCTACCAGTAAACCTCTAATCTCCGGATGATTATTAGTAACGTCTATCTTTTGTCCCCTTACTAAAGTATGTATCATCATAATTCCCCCGTCCTACACCTTTAATGTTTTAACATTCAGTTCAATTATACTCCTCTTTAGATTTTCAAGGATACCCTCAAGATATTTCGTTCCTTAATACTTGTCCAAAGGACGGTTTATCATAACTTCCAGCATGAATGTATAAATGCTCAGATGATCTTGTCATGCCTACATATAATAGCTTACGTAGTTTAATATCATTTTGTTCGATCTGCATTCTCTCAAACTTGTCTACATCAACTAAAAATACAATTGGTGCCTCAAGACCTTTTGATGAATGATATGTCGTTATAATTAAATGTCCTTCAGTAATATTTTTTGTAACTTTTACTTTTTGACGTATTTCATGATTTAGTTTTTCCTGTATACTCTCACAATCTTTTCGCTCTCTACATAAAATCAATATATCTTCTGGCTTATAGCCCTCGCGCTTAATAAGCTCGTAAACTTTATTACTAATATCTTCATATGATCCTTCAATAAAACTAACTCCATCTTTCATTTCGTTCTCAAAAGATAGTTCACTCATTGGACAATAAAATTTATTTACTTCCTCTTCCAATTTCTTTTCTTGTTTCAAGAAATTAAGGGCTAAATCTATATGTTGACTACCGGCACGATAAGATTTCTTTAATAAAGAACTTCTCCCGCGCATATCAATACCTAAGCTCTTCCAACTATGATCTGAGTTATTATAAATGCTCTGTAGTCTATCTCCTGCTAAAAATAAATTTATCCCAGTAACAGTTTCCTTTTGATTATTAACATAAGTATGTTCTTTACAAGACTTCACACATAATCGAATCCAATCATCTAGAAAGTCTTGGTATTCGTCCACTAAAACAGCATCATATGATGATTGCGCTCGCTGTATAGCTACTTCCGGCAATTCTTCATTCCACCACTTCACTGTATTTTTTGGGGGTACACATATACTTGCTGTATCTAGCGCAAATTTATGAAAAGTGCTAACGTCTATATTCTCCAAGCGCACATTCATAAAGGCAAGATCAGCTGCTAAGGAATTCAATTTGTTTTCAATTTTTGTTTTTAACGACCTATTATACGTTAATATTTTTATTTTCCATTCTGGATGTTCACGTACTAGATGAATTGCACGAGCTAGCAATAAAACTGTTTTTCCACTACCTGGAACTCCAGTTACCATATAGTGTCCGTACGGTACACGCTTCGCGAAACGCTCTTGCTCTGCATCTAGTGCTGTAATTAATTCTTTTGTACTGATTTGATTATCGCTACAACTAACCTTAATTTCTGGAAATAATAGTGTTCGTATTGCAATAATTTCATCTTCTTCTACAAAACTAAATTCATTTTTAAATAATTGATTTATATTTACTGCACTTAACATGTCAGATGAAATACACTGCGCTGGTGGCTGATTAAATACTTGATCTAATCCACTCTCTTCAATCTTATTAGAATGAAGATACGGAAATATAACGTTAGTATGTAATTTAAACTTTAATTCATTCCGTTCATTTTTTAAAACATCTTGCAAACTAAATAATCTCTGTGCTGCAGTATGATATAAGTTAGCTTTACAAAACGGATTATCTACCAGTTTCCCATCTGCTAAATTTATTTTTCTTCTATCCGCTCTACTAATGTAAGAAAGTTCCCAATCCTTCACTTCAAAGATTGTTACACCTCTTTGTGAATCAATTAAAATAAAATCTGGTTCTAAATGTCTAATTCTTGGCTGAATATATAAATACGCTTCTCTTTGCACATCTTTATATAAAGACCGAACCTTTTCAAGTACTTTTCTCTCACCTGGAGTTAAGCTCGGCAAATCATTCGGTATAATATGTAAACTCACAAGAATCCCCTCTTTTTTAATATTATGTGCGTTTTACATTTATATAAATTAAATATAAATATATATAAATAAATAATTTATAATAATAAAAAATGATCAAAAGTTCTCTTTTATTATTACACGCCATTCTAATTTTAAATTATATACTAAAATATAAGTTTTCTGGATTATTTTTCTATATCCAAAACAAAAAGACACTTTTCATAGTGCCTTTTCCATAAGTCTATACCTAACCTTTTGTATCACTAATTTCTCTTTTCTCGTTTGCCCTGACTAATTAACTTAATAAGTTTCTCTCGATTAATTAATACAACTCGATTCACTTTAGCGAGTTTGTATGCTGCAGCTGTAAATTCACTATTTGTAACAACCCATGTTTCATCAGCTTTATAAAATTCTTTTGCACCAACAATCTCCTGAACAGATTTAATTCCAACGTTATTCTTATAGCGTTTTGCCTGTACAATAATTCTTCTATCATTTTTTCTCAAAATTAAATCTGCACCAAAATCGTTAGATGCTCTAGTAACCTCTGTTTTATAACCCAAAGCCTGAAATAGACGTCCTAAATATTTTTCAAACTGGTGTCCGCTCATTTTATCGATATCATAAATTCCTGATTGCCGAAGTTCTCTTAGCTTTTTTACATTCACATACATATATAATAATATAATTGCTGCCGATACCATTATTATCGGTACTAAAAATTCCGGTTTCCACAACACCCCGAAAAACGTCATAACTAGTAAAGATCCCAATATCGATTCATCTTGCTTTTTCTTTCGCTTAGCCATCTTAACTCCTTTTCACTCATAAACCATAATAATTACTTTAATAACCTATATAAAATATCCCACCTAAAATAACTAATGCTATAGCACCTTTAATGATAGGTAGCATATCATCTGGTATATAAGATCTAATAATTACTAGCAAGGTACATACAACAAATACGACACCAAGGAGTATCCACCCGTCCCAAAGTACTTCTTTTAGTGATTTTGGTAACTCTATATTATTAACATCCATTTTATTTCCCTTTCTATCTTAACTTATAAAATTATAATAACGTATTATTTTTATAAAGGGAAATTTTTATATAAATGTATATACTAAGAGTGATATCGATATTTTATAAGTACAAAGCACTAAAATTACTTATCTCCTCTATCTCCACCAACCATCCCCCCATACCACCCACTACTCTCCTCCAAAAACCCCCTCGTCTCCCCACTCCCCTTATAAAAACTCTCCCAACCCCGCTCCCTCAAAATCCCCTTCCAACTATCACTCTCAACCATCTTCTTAATAATGCTATCCCAATAAGCAACCTCTTCCTCCGTCATATCTTTTGGGCCCATAATTCCTTTCCAGTGCTGGAATATGACGTTGATTCCTTGTTCTTTCCATGTTGGGATTTCTGGTAGTCGATCTAGTCGTTTTGGTGCGGATACGGCTAGTATTTTTATTTTGCCGGATTTGTATTGTTTTTCGGCTTCAGATAGGGTCATGGTTGCGGCGTTTATTTGTTTGTTCGTTAGGGCGTTTATGATTTTTTCTTTGTTTTCGTAGACGAAGAATTGTAGTTCGGCTGGGTTTATGCCGAAGGCTTTGCTTACTTGTACGAAGGATAGGTGATCGTCGTTTCCTAAGCCTGGGGCAACTCCGATGTTGAAGTTTTTCTTGTTTTGTTTTAGTTGTTCCATTAGTTCGTTTGCGTTTTCTATGTTTGAGTCTTTTGATACGACAACGACTTCCCAGTCTGATGCTAGTAGCGCGAGCGGCGTGAAGTCTTTATATGTTAGTTTACTGTGGCCTAGTAGGTTGTTCGTTATGAGTAAGCTTGAGTTAATCGCCAGCACGTGACCGCCTTTTTGTTTCGTATATTTCCATCCGACGTCACCACTGCCACCTACTTTGTTTGTGACTGTGATTGGTTTTGTGAAGATTTTTTCTTCTGCGAGCGTTTTTTGCATCGCCCGCGCTGTTAAGTCCCAGCCTGCCCCTTGAACGTTCGGTGCAACGATTTCTAATTTGTCGATGTTCACTTTATTCGTATGGGATTTTTCTGAGGAACAACCAACTATTACTCCTGTCATGATCCATATACATAGTAATAATCGTTTTTTCATAGCCCTCGTCCTATTCGATATTTTCGTTCTGGTCGTCCAATTATTCCGTATGTGTATTCTACTGTGCACTCGTTTGTCGCCACTAAGTATTCTAAATATCTTCTTGCGGTTGTTCTGGAGGCCCCCATTTGCTCCCCCATTTCTTCTATTGTAATGCCCTCGTCGAACCCTTTTATAATTCCTTTCACTTTTTGCAGTGTTAACGGATCGACACCTGTTGGTAAGTTTTTTATGTCTTGTGTTTGTGAAGTGCCAAAAAAGTTATCAATGATTGCTTGATTTACTTCATTGCTACTATGTAATAGTTGCTTCTTTCTTTTATAGTCTTCAATTGTGCGAACGAACTTTTCTAATGTGACCGGTTTTATAAGGTAGTTGCTTACGCCGTTTCGAATTGCTTTTTCTAGCATATGGTTTTCATTCGCCGCAGTAACCATAATGACATCAACGTTTGGAAAGTCAGCATGGATTTTCGGCAATAAGTCTGTTCCAATTCCATCTGGTAAATAATTATCTAATAAAAGCAAATCGATTTCTTCCCTTTGTAGTAGTTCCATCGTTTCTTTTGCGTTTAATGCTTTTCCGATCACTTTTACGTCCTTTATTTTTAATAAAAACTCTTCCTGAATTTGCGCTACGCGGAAATCATCTTCTGCAATTGCAACCTTCAACATATGCCCATCCCCCTGTTTGTCATGTACTTTCTTTCAATGTTTTCGGAAGGTAAATTGTAAAAATAGCTCCCCCATTTTTCTCATTTTGAATTTCAATTGTTCCTTCTAGTACATCTACCATTTCTTTCACATTTGCTAGTCCGTAACCACGATTGTTTCCTTTCGTTGAAAATCCTTTTTGAAAAATGGTCGTGATTTTTTCAGCTGGTATTCCTACTCCGCTATCTATCACTTCAAACACAATATCGTGCCCAATATCCGTAACGAAGAAGGAAACATTCTTTTCCTCTCGTTCACTCACCGCATCAAATGCATTGTCGATTATGTTTCCAAGTATCGTAATAAGGTGCGAAACTTTTATATGGTCTGGTAACGGATGAAGTGCACTATCTCCTTCAATATGAAAATCAATTTTCTTCTCAGACGCTGTTCCGATTTTTCCTAATAAAATAGCTTGTACTTTCGCATCGTGAATTTGATGGAATAAAATATGGTTTTGGCTTTGATGAATATTAGATTCTTGTTGAATAAATTCAATCGCTTCTTTGTAATGCCCTAATTGCAATAATCCCGATAAGACGAAAAGCTTATTTGTAAACTCATGCGTTTGAGCACGCAAGTCCTCTGAATACTTTCTTACCTCAGATATTGTATTCACTAAATTTTGCAGTTCAGTTTTATCTCTAAAACTACATACAACGCCTACCGTATTATTATTTTCGAGTATTGGTGTCATGTTTAAAATAAACACTTTATCTTGAAACGCGATTTCTTGATCGTTTTCTAGCACTCTCCCCATATTAAAATTAGGTAAAACTTTTGAAATGTGCTGCTGCATATAATCACCATTTACATGAAGCATTTCCTCTGCTGATGTGTTCATCATCGTAATAAAACCATTTTGATCAATAGCAATAATTCCTTCTTTTATAGATAGTAATATTGCACTTCGTTCCCGGTATAGCGCTGCGATTTCATTCGGCTCTAAACCGAGTGTATCTTTACGAATACTACGTGCTAAAAGAATGCCACCAACAATTCCAGCTAGTAATACAGCTAAAGAAAAGAGTATAATTTCTTTCGTTCTGCTCAATATGTTAGATTCAATGCCTTTTATTAAAAACTCCACTGTCACAACACCTACTACTTGATCATAGTCTCCGTTATGAACAATAATGGGTGCTTTCGCCATTAAAGCCAGACCACTTACACCATTTCCTTCGAGCGTATAATAACCGCCAAAAGTAAGTGCTTCATAGTTATATGGATTGTTACTCTTTGTTCCAATCAACTCAGAATTAGAATGTGAATACATAACCCCAGAGCGATCTTCTACAATGACAGTATCTGCACCAGCTTGCTCACGAACTTGTTCCGCAATAGATTGAATGGTACTTTTATGCTCATTATTTTGAAAAGCTTCTTTTATAGCTGGCATAAAAGATAGAGATTTAGCTGTTTGCAGTGCTAACTGCTCCACTTGGCGCTTCGTATCAACGGACTGAATGTAAACAAATATTCCTGCTAATAGGAGAACAACAAATAAAATTAACGCGATAATTAAGCTTACTATTTTCGTTTGTAATGACACTTTGCGTGATTTCTTCATACCCCATACCCTTTGATAAAATATTCGAAACTATCAATCTCCTTTTTCTATTATTATGACAAAACGAATAATGAAGCAACCATTAAAACTCTCCATGTACATAAAGTACAAAAAGAATAAAATTGTCATAATATTGAGATTTTATTCCGTAGACAGTACAATTCAACTACAATGAACACGCTTTCATATATACCTTTTATTTCTAAGCAAGAGGAGGAATGATTATGGCTCAAGCAAACTCAAAACGAGTCGCCGGCAATATTTTCAAAGGTTCAGTCGGCAATTTAATTGAATGGTATGACTGGTACGTTTACTCTGCCTTCGCTGTTTACTTCTCAGCAGAGTTCTTTCCTAAAGGAGATCCAACAAGTCAGTTACTGAACACAGCAGCTATTTTCGCAGTTGGATTTTTAATGCGCCCTATCGGCAGTTTATTAATGGGACGCTATGCAGATCGGCACGGACGCCGGGCAGCATTAACACTTTCGATTACAGTTATGGCCGGTGGTTCTTTCATTATCGCCTGTACACCTAGTTATGAAAGCATCGGTATTATGGCACCAATTATTTTAGTTCTTGCTCGTTTACTACAAGGATTATCGCTTGGCGGAGAATACGGCACTTCCGCAACGTATTTATCTGAAATGGCTAGTAGTGGTCGCCGCGGTTTTTATTCAAGCTTCCAATATGTAACGCTCGTTGCTGGACAAATGGTTGCGTTAGGCGTTCAAATTGTTCTTCAGCAATTACTAAGCGAACCAGATATGAAAGCTTGGGGATGGCGTATTCCATTCATTATTGGAGCGATGGGCGCAGTAGCTGTATTATGGCTTCGCCGCACGATGGATGAATCGGAGCAATTCGCAAACGTAAAATCACAAAAACGCGAAAGTGCAGGAACCGTTCGCGCGCTTATGAAACATCCGAAAGCAGTATTAACAGTAGTCGGTCTAACACTTGGGGGCACTGTCGCCTTCTATACGTACACAACATATTTACAAAAATTCATGGTAAACACAGTCGGTCTTCCTAAAGAAATTGTAAGCTGGATTAACTTTGTCGCACTACTTATTTTCGTTGTGCTTCAACCAATTGCGGGGCTACTATCCGATAAAATTGGACGACGCCCACTATTAATGGCATTCGGTATTCTCGGAACATTACTAACAGCACCAATCTTCTTCTTTATGGAAAAAACGACAGAACCAATCGTGGCGTTCTTACTTATGATGGTCGGCCTCATTATCGTTACTGGTTACACATCGATTAACGCAATTGTAAAAGCAGAACTCTTCCCAACTGAAATTCGCGCACTTGGCGTAGGTTTACCATATGCCCTAACAGTTGCGATATTCGGAGGAACAGCTGAGTTCATCGCATTATGGCTAAAGAGTATCGGAATGGAATCACTATTCTACTTCTACGTAGCTGGATGTATCGCAATCAGTTTTATTACGTATTGGCGTATGGCAGAGTCATCGAAAACTTCGCAGATTGAGGCGGAGCTTGGTGGTGGGGATAAACTAGCTAATAATAAATCTAGTTAAAAGTATGTATTCTATGATCTTCGTTTATCTGAAAAAGTATAATTCATTAATATGCAATTTAAAAACCTCTACTTATATGTAGAGGTTTTTAAACTTTATAACAGCAGATAAAAAAGAACAAGTTGATTTACGGGACAAGTCTGTCAAAAATCAGAAAGAGTTCATCGATCAATTTTTGGAACTTGCAGCATAAGATACAATTCCATTAGGAATCTATACACTTTATTACCCTTTATTCTATTTTTGTACTAGAACCTTCTTTTTTGCTTTGTTCTTTGAGATATGCTGTTTCTTCTTTTGGAGTAGCTAATCTTTTTGCTTTTCCCGTACTTTCTCCACCTGCTTGCTCCCACATATAATTATGTTCCTCAACCGCTTGAGAAAAATCACCTTTTTCCCAACGATTTAAAATCACAACATATTTTTCTTTTTCAATTATTTTATCGCTTTGATCTAACAAGTGACGAAGCTTTTTAATATTCTCAGGGGACATTACGATAAAACCAATCTTTTTATCAGCTATTACTTTTTGATGCAACATTTTGTGCATAGAGTCGATTATGACACCCTCAGAGTTGACCAAATCGTCAATTTCCTCACCTTTGGCATCAACTGTTCTCTCTTGTATTTGCTTATTTTCACTTCCAGGATTGAAAAACATTCCTACCATATATCCTATAAATATACCAAATACCACGATACTAACTACAATCATCGAAAACTTTTTCCATCTATCCATTTGCAATATCCCTCCTAGAAAGCACCTTAATATTTGCACTTTGTAGTAATTGGAGCATAAACTTAACTACTATTCTATATTTTGTATCTTGTTCAAGAACATTACAATAATTTCCCCTCTCTTTTCTCTTCCTCCGATAAACAACTTAAGTTTTCAATCAATCCAATAACATTAATTTATATAAAGAGCTATTTCAAATCAAAAGATAGTACAACGAAATGTTTAAAGAACAATGTATGTAATGGGCGACAAAAAAAACCTTACAATTATATCGAACACCACTCCGATTATATCAACGTTTCGGCACAACATATCGACTTACCGACAAATTCCGTAGAAACTACCAATCTACAAAAAAATCCCCTCTAAAATGGTTGTTATATATGATCGAAAATGTAGAATGAGATTAAAGATAAAAAACACATTTAGGAGGTTATCATGACATTTGATGAATTGAAAAAGAACAAACCAACAACCTCATGGGTTGAGTATGATGAAGATGGGGAATTTTTCACTGAAGAAAATATAAGTGCAACAAATAAGGTTCTTGACACTTACATCAACAATTTACAAAAATTAGGAAACAACCCAACCGAAGTCGAAATAATGCAAGTCGTCCAAGAGGTCGTTATTAACATAAATGAATTAAACGTCGAACATGACAACTTTATCGAAACAATGGCAAGAGAAGATCTCTATGATTTTATCGATACAGCAGCACAAATAGCTGGCTTAGAATCCGAAGAAGACATCACAGAAGAATGGCGAGAATGGTAAAAAAGCTGCATACTCTTGGTGTCTAAATTTACTCCTTCATAAAACTTTGTCCCTTATTCTCCAATTTGAAAATAAGGGACAAACAAAAATAACTCCAATAGAATCAAATACTGATATATATTAAAATCAATAATATGATTAGATTTTTTTCTAAGTTCTTCTTCTCTAACTAAAATTAATCTATTTTCCAAACTCATTTCTCTAATCAATTACCAAGGCGTTCTGAACATAAATATCTTATATTCTTTAAGATGTATATCTTTAGAGTATTAAATAAACAGAAAAACAGCCGACTCTTTGTATAAAAGTCGGCTGCTTTCTTATCATTCAAGCTCTCCCTTGCGAAGGAGTTCAACAACTACTTGTGAATGCCCTAACACTAGCTTTTGCATTACATTTGTAATGCGTAGTGATTGCCAAAAAATCCCCCCTCTTCCCGTCTACTCACGTAAATGTTCCATAATAATTATTAAATACTATATCCTTGAATAATTTCATTTGTCTGAGCTACAAAACAACACTCTTCAGGATAGACCAAGATAGAATGATGATAACTATTCTTGTTAAACGAATGACTTTTTAACACGTTCCCATTCTCATGTATAGCCGCGACTATTGTTTCCAAATTATTTGATACTATCCATAGATAAATGTTCTTACTCGGAATCCATAATACCCTTGATTCGAACGCTTTCGGAAGAGCGCTATACCTCCATAAGACTTCACCTTGATAATTGTAACCTTTTACTTCTGCTTTTGTGACAACCACTAAGCTACTCGATCCCAATGTAACAGATTGAATACTTTCTTGTTCTTTAACTTCAAGGATTTTCTCTAAATCCGTGTTATAGAACGATAACAATCTTGTTCCTATTCGCAATACCAAATTATGTTCCATTGTTTCATAAGCTTCATAAATAGCCGCCGAAAACTTTAATTCTATTTTACTATTTCGACTTTCCAATTCATATTTTTTCTTATCTGTTCTTTTTAATCTGAAGTTAGGTAAACTTACATCGTTTAATCCTGCGCCGAACACATTCCGTTTTTCACTTTCAACATCGGATTCATTTATTTTTAGTCTCCATTTTCCTTTGCCGTCGATTTCGAATATACCAGAAACAGACTTCTCCCCTCTATCAGAAGCAAAATGAACAATAGCCCTGTCCTCGGAAATAAAATCCAGATTAAATCCATGAGCATCCACTTTGAATTTATCAAGTTGTTGACCATCTTTTGAATAGGTAACAATATGCCCAGGAAGATAAGTAATTTCTGATCCTGAAGGTATACTTGTAAACAAAACCTCTCCATCTAAAGATAAGAATAGCGACCGCATAGATGAATATATATGATTTTCCCAAATAACATTTTCACCAAGGTCATAACATACTAATTTATGGCTCAAACGGTCTTTTTCTCTTTGTTTATCAGATAACTTTGCTAATTCATTAATTGATTTCTGCGGTCCTTCCTCAACCACGTAGACCCTTTGATTTTTCATGTCAATAACCCGACTACCAAACCACTCTTTTTTACTCTTTATCTCCCATCTTCCTGAGAACCGCTTAGTCACAGTAATCTCAGGTGCCACCTCACTTTGAACATCAATCTTTTCTACATCTGTAAAGGTTTTAGCCTCAAAATGTTGCCATTGGTGATTTTCAGGAGCTAACCAAAAGTATCCTTGATTATGAATCCCTCCATCAAAAAATACATTTTGACCAGATAAAATGAATAATTTCATTCCAGGATGCCCTTCTGAACCTTTTATGAGATTTCCAGTGTCTTTGTGTAGTTCATATAATCGATTATCTTCACACACAACTAAATATTTTTCTTGATTAGGAATCAATTGAATAGTAGTGGCTTGTTTTGGTAGCTGCGCGCCATAAATAAACTTCCCTTCTCTGTTTAACCAGAAAGTTTCTCCAGATTGAAAAGAGACAACCAATTTATTCTCTATCCAACAAATATATCTACCTTCATTTTTAAATGCATTAATCCATTTGAGCCTCCCACTACTATCCCAGGCAGAAACTCGCCCCTTCTCTTCTAAAATGAACACCATGTCAGTTTTGTGATCATGTGCGAAACCAGCGAATGGCGAATTAAAACTCATTCTCTCAAATCCCATAGAAAATTGAGCTGCTAATTGTTTAGCAAACATACTTATTGCTTCTTCTTCAGTTTTTGGCGGGGCAGATAATTCACGTTGAAGTTCTTCTTGTTTTTGTTGTAATTCTTTTTCTTTCAGTTCAGAAATAGCAATTCTAGCTTTTAAATTACCGTTATTGTCCAATCTATACAATCTATCCATACTCGAGACAAAAATATCGGTTGAATCCGCTGACACCTCAAGTAAATAAGGCATAAAACTAAGCTCACCAAACATCGTAGAGAGTGTTTCTTTAAAAGCAATTCCCCATTTTAGATCTCCATTAAAGTCAAAACAATAGAGCTTACCTGGACCGTCATATGTTTCCCGGGTTCCCACTAGCCAAAAATCATTACCTATCGCAAATCTAAAAGGTTGCCATTGAAACTCATATACAATAGCTTGCTTATTCTTATAATGTACAAAAGCAACCTTTTCTTTATCGTGAAGCAGAGCACCCATGTGATTCACAGCAACAGGATGCATTTTTTCTAATGCTGTTTCTTTTAAATTGATTTGTTGTACTTGCTCTTTAGTAATCATTTCAATAGTTCCTGCCGCTTCGACAACAAGTAAATCTTGATTATGATAAAGATGACGAAATTTCCTACGAGACCTGGTTTCAAAATTTATTAATTTAGGATTTTTCTTGGCTACAGAAAAGAACGAATCCCATGTTTGCTTGCTATCCGTTTGTAATAGAATCGTTGATATTGGTCGAATTGTATCCTTATCAATAAAATCATAATATTTATTTTGTTTAATATCACCTAAATGACGCTCTAAATTTACCATTGGACCATTATTAGGTTCCTTAACAGCCGGATTAGAAAATAACTTCTTGATTGTATTGAATATCCCCATAATTATCCCTCTCTGAATAGAATTAATTTATTTTCTTAAAGTATCTCTCTTAACAAATACATTTCTCTAATTAGATACTACCATAAATATATATAACTAAAGCACCCTAATTTCCAGGGGACTTTTGGCATAAATCACCTATACCGTTAAAACATATCTTTTAAAGATTAAATAGAAAGAAAAATTGCCGACTTTTATATAAAAGTCGGCTGCTTTCTTATAGTTCATCCTTCCCATATGAACAGACTCAACCACCCATTATAAGCGCTTTCTAATCTTAACTTTTAAGCTGTTTAGTTTTTACAGGTACTAAGAGGAACATCTCCTAAATGCGGTATTCATAGCTAACCTGCATAATATCATTCCCTAATATGTCCGATAAAGAGTTCTTATTTTTAATTGATGTACTCAATCCTGGAGATGAACTATATTCACTAAAAGAATATCGAAAATCCGCAACCATTTCGATATTCATATCAAAGCAGACTCTTTCTTGCAATTCCTTATAGTCTGATTTAGAAAAATTAATAGGGCTTTTTCCATAAAAATAGACAAATTGATAATAGTGTGTACCTTCCAATTTTGAATGATGATTTTCTATTTCCCTTTTCACTAATATACCCATACAAGAGATCTCTCCATTATATTTATCCTTCATACAAACTGGATAAGATTCTAAAAGTGTATCTTCTTCAAGATTTATATCATTCAAAATATACATTTTTCATATCCCCCTTTATTCCATATCATTTAAAAATATGCAAGGAAAATGAATATATAACTACTTGTACAATATTATTTTCTAATACAAAAATTAAGAAGGACTATGTATTATTCGGATTTGAATCATATATAGATTCGGAAGGAACTACAAAAAAGCGAAAATCTTATATATGGAGATTCATCGAGCATTGATGTAGTTGTTTTGCGCCCTCTCGTGAAGAGCTAATCCAAAAGATATTAGATGAGATTCATAAACATGTGGCAGATCCAGAAGATCGTGGCTACAGCATATCGACTTACCGACAAATTTCGCAAAAACTACCTTCCAAACTAGCAACCAATCCCACCCAAGCACCAACCCTATCAACAAAAAAGACCACCAAAAAGGCAGTCTCCCTCAAAACTCAATCCTACTCCCAACTCCGCGCTCCACCGCTCTCTCATACAAATACTTCGCCACAATTATATCCACTACCGCCAAACCAACCGATTTGAAAACAGTAATCTCCTCATTGTTCTCCCTACCAGCTTTTTCTCCGCTTATAATTTGACCAAGTTCAGCGTGGATGTCGCTTGCTTCAAATAAACCTTCCTGTATCGGGACTTGAAGGTCTCCTGTTTCTTCTAATGCTGCCTCTTTTGATTCAACTACTACTTTCGTTGCGTTAGCAATGGCGTGAGATGGTAGTTCTTGCATGTTCGGCCTGAATGAGCCGACGGCGTTTAAATGGACGCCTTTTTGTAGTTTTTCTGAGAAGACTGGTGTGGATGCGTTCGTAGTTGTGACGATGATGTCTGCTTCGCTTATTGCTTCATTTGCATTTGTTTTAACATAAGCAGGTGTATTGAATTTCTCTTGTATATATTGCGCAAATGCATACGCTTTTTCTTCTGTTCGATTGTATAAAATGACTTTTTCAATATCTCTAACCGCACATACTGCTTCGGCAATTCCCTTCGCTTGTTCTCCTGTCCCGATAATACATAAAGTTTTTGCGTTATGACGAGCTAGATGTTTTGTCGCTACTCCGGATAAGGCGCCTGTTCGAATCATCGTTAAGTAGGATCCTTCTAAAAGTGCGAGCGGTTCTCCCGTTTGAAAGTCTGATAGCATTACAATCCCATTTATCGTTTTCTTTCCTATCTTTTTGTTCTGCGGGACTACTGTTACTACTTTTAGACCAAGTGCTTCAAGTCCTTCCGCTACTGAAGGCATAATTAATGCCGTATTTTTCTCATTCGCAAATGGTAGTGAAATACGTATTGGTGTGATCGTTCTTTCTGCGGAAAATTCTTGTAAAGCAAGCGCCGCGTATGCAATGACTTCATTCATATTTACTAAGTTTCGTTGTTCGTTCGCGCTTATAACTAGCATATATTTCCACCTCCTCCTCTTATCCTAACAAAAATCCCCGATTCAAATCATCTCTCGGGTCTATAACGAACTGATGAAATCCTGTAATAAATGCATTCCCCGTTACTTTCGGAACGACAGCTTCATATGTATGTACCGCTGTTACCGACAATACTTCCCCTTCGAATTTCCCGTCAGTAATACATTCGTGGACGAAAATTTCTCCCTTTTGCAGGGCATCTTTTGCAAAAAGAGTTGCGATTCTTGCGGAAGTTCCTGTGCCGCAAGGAGAACGGTCTACTTGCCCATCAGCGAAGATTGTTACATTTCGTAACGTTGCGTCTTCCCCTTTCGGTTCATCTGAGAAAATAACGCCGTATATTCCTTTTAACCCTTCTTCAAGTGGATGCTTTACTTCCATTTTGCTCTCGATGTAGTGCTTAATTTTACCGCCCCACGTTTGAATAGCAGCTAAGTCTTTGAAATCAACTTTCAAACCAAATTCTTTACTATCCACAACAGCGTAGAATGCTCCGCCAAACGCGATATCTACTTGAAATTCATAGTCATCTATTTTAATAGGAACGTCTTTTTTGTATACAAATGAAGGAACATTTTCAAATGATACGGACTCTACTTCACTCCCCCTATATGTTGCGTACGCAATGACTTCCCCAGCAGGGCTATCAATAATGAACTTTTGTTTCTCACCTGTCACTTCAAACATGCCTGTTTCAATTCCTACTGTAATAACAGCAATAATGCCATGACCACACATCGTGCTCCAGCCTTCATTGTGCATAAATAATACTCCAAAATCAGCGTGTGCACTTGCTGGCGGTGTAATGATACAACCGTACATGCCGTGATGTCCTCTCGGTTCATACATAAGAATCTCGCGAAGATGATCCAAATGTTCCATGCAGTATGCACGTCTTTCTAGCTGCGTTTCTCCCTTTATTTCCGGCACACCGCCTGTAATAATTCGAAGCGGTTCTCCAGCTACGTGAGCATCAATCGTCGTATACACTTTACTAACCTTCATTTCTATCTCTCCCCTATATGTTGATACTCTTTTCATTGCAAATATCATGCCAACGCATAGGGTATGAATTTGTATACATTGTTTAAAAAAGCATACAGTACTGTCTATTTTTTTATACACGATCCAGAAGCTATTTTATGGAACCACTCGATACAGCCAGGCTTATTATTTTCAATGGAAAGTTACTTCCATCCCCAACATATACTGTTCAAAAGCAAAAAGGAAGTGATCCCATGTATTACGGAACAAAAGGCTGGTACGTAGCTGAACTAAAAAAATTAGGTGTTCGCTATCATGAAGGAAGAAAACTAGAAAGTTACCGCGGACACGTCTTACGCAATTTATTACTTGCACAGCAAGAGAAATTAAAAGAACAGTAATATTCTAATGTAACGATATCGGCGATTCTTAGAATATATCAGCGATTTTTTAAATTTATCAGCGATTCCACACAATATATCGGCGATTTTTTAAATATATCGACGATTCGACATGGAATATCGACTTACCGACAAATTTCGTCAAACCACTCCTCCATTCCACCAACCAATCACACATTCATACAAAGCAAAAAAGGTCACCCAAACGGGTGACCTTCCTTTCTTATTCACAAACAAGAATTTGTCTAGTAAATGATCCTTTTCTTGTAATGCAGCGATCTGTAATTTCAAATCCTGCTTCATGGATCATGTCGTCCATCGTTTCCATTGTGACAACGACTACCTTTTTAGCAATGCGGCGCGCGCTTGAAAGAATGGAGAATTGATCTTCTGGTGTTGCGTGCGTAAATAGGTCATATGGCATATCAATAATTGCAACGTCGTAGTTCTCAGTAATTTCCTCGATTGGGCCTTTTGTTACTGTTCCTTCAAACCCGAAATGTGCGATGTTTTTTCTCGTTCCAAGCACTACAAGTGGATTTATATCTCTACCAACGATGTTAATCCCCATAGAAAGTGCTTCTACTACTACTGTTCCAATGCCGCAGCACGGGTCAATTGCTCGTACTCCATCTGGATTTGGTACAGCGATATTTGCAACTGATCTCGCAACACGTGTGCTAAGAGATGTCGAATAACTATGCGGTTTTTTTATGTGATGATACCAAACTGGCTCACTTTCTACATAGTGTCCGAAATACCAACGTCCTCCAAGAGGAACAATCCCGAATACACGCTCTGGATTACGAACATCCGCTTCTCCTTCAATATGCATGCCGAGGTCTCGTTCAATGAGACGTCTTTCTCCATATTCAATTTTATTTTCTCCAATGAGGTCATTGATTTTAACGAAAATAACTTTAAACGACGCTCCCGCCAAATCAATTTGTTCCACTTGTTTTAGAATACTTTCTAAGTTGTCTCCTTCATACATAACCTCAACGCGCTCTTTCATAAAAGGACTTCTACTCGGGTCAATTTTGACATCACTTTTCAAAATATTAACGTGAGACTCCATTCCAAAGAACGAGCGCATTTCCAAGTAACATAAAGCACGCTCCTCCTCGCGAAATGCATACGTATATATACATGCAGGTGTTTTACTATGATTATTCAATCTATTATCATCCTCTATATCGTTATAATTACAATACTTTTTCGTATAAAATTAAATGATATCACATGCCTGAAATAAAGAGAAACGTTAATAAATAAAAGAGACTGCCAATTGGCAATCTCTTTTTATTTATTAACGGAAAGAAGATACGTTATTACCTTTTGCTTCGTAATAATCTAAAATACCTTGATAAATCGCTTCTGCTGCAGCTTGTCTCTGTTTTGGTGTAGCAATTTTATCTGCATCACTCTTATTATCTACAAATGCTAATTCTGTTAATACAGCTGGCATTGTATTTTCTCTAGTTACGTATAAGTCCTGATGTTTCACACCACGATCTTTTGTTCCAAGTGCTGCTACAAGACGGTCTTGAATTTTTTGTGCTAATAACTTACTGTCTTCTACATGCGGATTCGTTACTTTTGCTCTTGCTGACTGATAATATAATGTTTCTGTACCTTGTCCATTTTTATATTGAGAGCCATTAGCATGGATACTTACAAAAATATCTCCATTATGTTCCTGTGCAAACTCTACTCGTTTTTTCAATGAATCTGTTGAGTTTACTCCTGGACGTGTATTATCTGTACGAGTGAACATAACAGTAAATGGTGCTTTTTGCTCAAAGATTTTCTTTAATCGTAATGATACATCTAATACAGTTTCACTTTCTTTCTCATAATAACCAACATTACCCGAGTCAATTCCACCGTGACCTGGATCAATAATAATCGCTTTACCTTCTAAGAAGTTCTCTTGTTTTACTGGGTTTAATTGATTTTTATCAACCCACTGGAAACCAGCGCCTACGCGGATACGAATCCAGCTTCCACTCTCTTCCATAATCGTTACTGTTTGTGCATTATATGTACCTAGCACTTTAGAACTATGTGAAGCTAATTCATATGCAGTAAAGTCTTGGTTAATTGTTTCTGTTTTTTCTGTTAGAGGTGTCCACTTCTCACCTTTACTTGTTACAATTTTTAACCAGCCGTCTGCTCTTTGTTCTTTCACTACAACCATTTGTGGCTTATGCTGAACATCAGTAATACCAGATGATAATGATGGTTGATGATATGTAATAAAGTTTCTGTTCATATACATTCTTTTTGATGTATCTGTTTTATTTTGATCAGCCATCGCAATAAACTGAGCTGCTTCTGCACGAGTTACAGTTCCTTCAGGCTCCCAGCCATTTCCCGTACCTTTAGAAATCTCTAAAGCTACTAAAATATTAGCTTGTTTCTTACCCCAATGAGGTTCCAAATCTTTAAACTGTGTTGGAAGTTCTCCAATAATTTTCTTATCTAATGAGTATGCTTGTACTAACATAGATGCCATAGATGCACGGTTAATTTGGCTTGATGGATTAAATTTACCAGTACCATCTCCACTAATTACACCTGCTTTTTCCACTGCAGCAATGTACGGAGCTGCCCAATGGTTTTGTGCATCTTTAAAAGATGGCTTTGCTTTTGGATCAATTGGTAAACCAAGAACGACTGCTAAAATTTTTGCAGCTGACCCTCTATCTACTGCTTCAGATGGAGAAAACGTTCCATCTGGCTTTCCATCAAGCGCCTTTTTTCCTACTAAATAATCAACTGATTGTTGCGCCCATGAAGGGACATCCGAAAACTTCTTCGCTACTGCGAAACTACTTACTGGAGACGATAATAAACTTGCGGCTAAAATACCTGCCGCGACTGCACGATACTTCATAAAAAATAATACTCCTCTCGACAATCATCTTTTAATAACGCGTAATCTTAATATATAAATCTCTTCAAATCCGAACAAAAAAAATTAGTGCGCCTCTATTATTTTATAATACTCGAATTATGTAGTAAACCTAATTTCTTAATATTGTAAAATAAATTACAATTAATTTACTCTTTGTTAAATAAAGTCGATTTCTCTGCACACAAAAAATAGGCTACTAGAGGTAGCCTATTTCTTTTCTTATTCTGCAATCATCTCTGATAATACATATGCATAAACAAGTGCTTCTGTATGAGCAATCGAACTTTCATGTGTACGCTCAAATGCATGAGAAGAATCAATACCTGCTCCAATTAATGCATGCTTCACATCAAATCCAGCGCGAATCGCAGCTGATGCATCCGATCCATAGTACGGATAAATGTCTACTTTATATTCAATATTGTTCGTTTTTGCAAGCTCTACTAAATGTTTACGTAGTGCATAATGATACGGACCACTAGAGTCTTTTGCACAAATAGATACTGTATACTCGTCAGATGCTTGTCCATCACCTAGCGCTCCCATATCAACCGCTAAATATTCAACCGTTTCTTCTGGAATGTTAGAGTTACCACCGTATCCAATCTCTTCATTGTTAGAAATTAAGAAATGAGTTGTATATGGTAATGTTACGTTTTCATCTTGTAATCGCTTAATTAATTTTAATAGAATCGCAACACTTACTTTGTCATCTAAATGACGTGATTTTATGTACCCACTCTCTGTAATTTGAACGCGTGGATCAAATGAAACGAAGTCTCCTACTTCAATTCCTAATTTACGTACTTCATCAGCTGAAAATACGCGCTCATCAATACGAACCTCAATATTTTTCTCATCGCGTTTCGCCTCACCTGCATCTTTATATACATGTACAGACGTTTGATGCATTAAAATCGTTCCTGTATACGTCTTACCACTTGATGTTTCAATTTCACAATATTCCCCTTCTACAGAGTTCCAGCGAAATCCGCCAATCATAGAAAGACTGAGACGACCATCTGGCTTAATTTCTTTTACCATCGCACCTAACGTATCAACGTGTGCTGTTAATAAACGATGCTGTGCATCATTTTTCCCTTTTACCGTTAAAATAAGAGCACCTTTATTGTTACGCTTCGTTTCTACATTCCACTCACTTACATAGTTTTCAATAAAACGAATAATTTTCTCTGTATTTCCAGATGGACTTGGAATAGAGACAAGCTCCTTAATCAATTCCATCGTTTCTTTCGTATGATGTGCCATTGTCATTTCCTCCTCATTTTTCCTATTATTTAGTATACCGAATTTACTATAAATCCTCTACTCATATAGCTTAATTTTCTAAATTATAGTAAAATTCACTTTAGTATATAAAAGGAGTTATACAATATGAATATATCAAAAAAATATGTACACATTACACTCATTTTGTTTCTAGCATCATTACTTTGTTTACAAGTTTCTTATGCAGTTCATACTACTACTTCTATTACAACCGGCTGGGTATTAACAGCTATCTTCTTCATTATTAGCTTAATTGCAACAAAAAAGCATAGCGTTAATGAGTAATGCTATGCTTTCCCTACAAATCTATTCTTCTGAAACATCCAACAAGTAAATACCTCTTTCAAACCCACCGCGCTCTATCTCTTTCTGCTTACGAAGACGTTCTACATCTTCAATTGTTGCACCTTCTGCACGCGCTAATGATATGATTACTTCCAGTGCATCCGCAAGAGAATCAAGCGCATGTTCACGCTCTTTCATAGAAGCAAATTCACGAATTTCTTCTGTTCCAATTTTCGCTAAAGCTTGTATGTATGCTTGTCCTGTTAATTTTTGTGCTGTATATGTTTTTCCAGACATTAAGATTTTCTCTGGAACACGATCTCTTACTAACTTGTTATATGCTGACATCATCCATCCTGGTTTAAAATTCTTATAAAAATCTATAAATTGTTGGCGAACCAAGTCAAATGCCAACTACCGAAAAGGAATCTCACCTTTTTCCTGTCCGTAAGATTTGTGACCTTTTCATCCACCTATTGTGAAAGAATGACGGCAGGTTCCTGTTAGGAACGATCTGTCCTTGCATACTACCATTCATCCAAGTCAGCAATATGCAAGAGGTTATAAGAAATAAACCAGTACCTCCCTTCTATATTTAAATTTTAAATAATAATTGTTGATTGTTCATATAAACAGTTTTGTGAAGAATACTCCACAATTTCCAATTGTGATGATCTTTCCATGTTTTAATCGTTTGTAGCCATTTTTTATATACTTTTTTCGTATTCGTATCCTTTTCGCTTTCTTCCATTGAAGCGACAAAAATACGGAGTTTTGTTGTAATTTTGTTTTTTAATAATAGAACAACTTCTTTAGGTAATCTTTCTTGGAAACCTAATCCACGTCTTACGATTGTGAACGCAGCGGTTTCGTGAACACTAATACCAAACTTTTTACTATATTTTAATTTTCCGATCACACTTGTATAGGCAGGATTTACTGTTTTGACAGAAAATCCGTTACGAAGAGCCATACGAATTAAACTATCCAACATTTTTTTATACGTAAATTGATGAAATTTACGATTGCTGTATTTATCAGTATCATGAGACTGTTGGAATTTCAAATCCTCTAAAACAATACCACCTACATTGTTTTCTATTAACCATTTTTTGATTTGTTGTACGATTTGTCCGATTACTGTTGTGCGTTTGTTTGTTGAAAATGTATCAAGATTGTGTAAGTAAAAAATCTTCGAACCCTTAAAATTACCTTGTTTTGTACATAAACTAACTGCAATGCGGTCCGGATTTACATCAATTCCTGCAATTACATCTGATTGTGGTGTTTCCTTGAAATCTAGTACACGACCTATTTCTGTTTCATCAAACGTAATATTTACATAAAATTCATTTTGTTTACGAATGATTTCTACACTATATTTTTGATGCTCTATAATCGGTTTTCCTTTTGGATTTACACCGATTTGCTTTCCCATAACGACATTTGTGATTTGATGATAAAAATGATATGGAATGATAATCGGAACTTTGATTCGTGGGCTTTTTGTTTTTCCATTTGTTCGTCCTAATGGATTTGCAATTTCTAACCATCCTTGCCCACAATCATCAACTGTAATGCGCATGTTCAAATTCCCTTTTTTACTTTTATCTCCGCGAGAATATAATTGCCTTGTACGTAAATCTTTCCATTCTTGATTGGATATCTTATCTTTCATTCTTTCATAGAAATTTTTCCGTCCACCAAAAATAATAGGAGGTAATGTTCCATTTTTAATATGTGTTTCATACATTTCAATTTTTTGTTCTAATTTTTGTTGTCTTTTTCTTAATCCAATTAGACACATTTCTAATGAAACTTTTTTTGGGTTTTTCCTGCCACTTTCATAATCATCTTTTTTTTGTAATGTTTTTTCTAATTTTTTTTGATTGTTTTCTAGGTAAACAGGAAGAAGTTCTTTTTGGGAGGAAAGGATGGTTTGTGCTTGCAAAACTGCATCTTCACAAAAGCGTTTGTTTAACAAATATTTAAGTTGTAGTTTTTTAATCAATTCTTTCTCGTTTTCTCCTTCAATTAAACGATTAAAACTATATCGTTTTGCACTTTCGAAGGTGCGAATTAAAGAAATTAAATCTTCTATTTGTTCTTTTGTAATAGAATTGATCTTACAAGTCCGCGTTGTTTTCATCCTTTTCACCCTTTTCTAATACGGATTTTATTGCATTTTCTAATTTTCTACCTCCTCTTTTCCCATGAATTTTTGCAGAAAAAGAGGTTGTGATTGCTATAAGATCTTCCACTAATTCGGATTCTTCGTTTTTTTCAATATGTTCTATCCGCAATAAAAACACCTTCTTTATCCCAATTCCGTAAAGTTTGTTGTGTTTTACCTAATATGTTTGCAGCTTTCCCAATTGAAATATAATTCTTCATTTTCGTCACCTAAAAATATTGTATGTTAAATTCTGTAAAATACACAACCCGTAATTATAAAATTTTAGAGTGTTTTATAAATTTTTGTTTACTGTTATTTCCTCCTATGTTTAATAGCAGCCGAGCTCTGCCTTATAAAATAACCACTCTTTTTTCACACAAGCACTTAACATATCAATTCCTGATCCGTGTGCCCTTACTGCCGGAAAGAAATAATGCTCTGGTTCTTCTTTCTTATCGCCATATAAGGTTTGGTACTCATCAGGAATCGCCTCTTTTTTCACATCCCGTTCTTTCTTCACTTCACCTGAGAAAGCAACAATTGGATGCCCTTCAAAGAATAGTGCAGTCCGTACCGCAAGAGATGGTGTACTATGCAAAGCATAATATGTAAGTAAAATAATAACGATAACACCAATAATTTTCTTCATATATTACTCCTAAAAAAAGTGCTAACACAATTATACTAAAATGTGTTAGCACTTTCTCCCCTTTACCTTAAATTAACCGTTAGTAAAACTATTACTACACTTTATTCTCCTTTAAATGCTGGCAAACGTTTTTCTAAAAATGCAGCGATGCCCTCTTTATGATCCGCTGTTTGTCTCATCGCATATTGGCCGCGTTTTTCAAGCTGCAGTGTTTGTTCTAAATTAGAACGGTTTACTTCACATAAAATTTGCTTCGTTTGAATCATCGCTTTGATCGGCTTTTGTGACCATTCACTAATTTTTTGCTTCACAGCCGTTTGGAAATCCTCGCCGATTACTTCATCAATTAAACCGATTTCAAGCGCTTCGCTCGCCGATAATTTCTTTCCTTCCCAAATAATTTGCTTCGTCATATTTTCACCGACGCGTTTTTGAAGGAAGAAATGGCCGCCACCATCTGGAATTAAAGCGATTCCAATAAAGTTCATCGCAATAATGGATGATATATCTGCCATCACATAGTCAGCTGTTAGTGCAATACTTAATCCAAGACCAGCAGTTGGTCCATGAATCGCACTAATAACAAGCTTCGGCATCGTATATAAAGTCACAACAACTTCAGAAATAGTATTCATAATACCATCAAACTTACTTTCATCATTACTTGAAAGCATCGATTTAATATCTCCACCCGCAGAAAAACCACGGCCGTTCCCGCATAACACAACAATGTGTGCAGAACTCTCCGCTACTTCTTTCAATTTTTGTAATAGCTCTTTTAACGTTGGCTCATCTAATGCATTTAACACCTCTGGGCGATTGACCATAACCGTTGCAACGTGCCCTTCATATTTCACAATGACAGATTCTGTTTTACTTGTTACTTCCATTATATATACCCCTCTTTTCTACACAAAGATTATACTTATATAATTATAGAAAGGATGTGAAAAACCCTTCTTTTTTCTTAATTTTCTGTCTAATAATCTCGTAATTTGTATATCACTTTGCATAAAACATACAATTTCGTTGAAAAATATAGAAATTAAAGTCGGTTTATCCCGGCTCTTCATCTATTTACCATTACAATGAAATGGTGTATTCTTAAGTCTGATATAAAAATTAAATATAGAAATTCATTCCCCTTCCTATTATATAGAGGGGTGCTGAAATAAAGGAATGAAGAAATGGAGGAACATATGGTTACTAAGTTAAAACAGACGGATAACTACTTCCCGCATTTCCTACTGCTATTCATCGTGTTTCAACCAATTTTAGATTTATTAACGTCTTTTTCAATCTATATATTACACATGAGCGCAACAGTCGGAATCGTAGTCCGTTTCGCCTTTATGCTTCTTGCATTAGGTTATCTACTTCTTCATCATAAACAACAAGGCGCGAAAAAGTACATTCTCTATTTATGTTTACTCGGCATTGCACTGGCAATCGGTCTTGTAAATAATATGATGGTTAAATCTCCAGTTTCATTTGGAGAAGAAGTTAAATTTATTTTAAAGAGCATATATCCAATTGTGCTACTGTTTGGATATATTATCGTCTTTAAAGAGCTAAAAAATAAAGAATATGTGTTTCATAAAATCATTACATATTTCTTATATGCAACTTTAATTTTAAGCATCACAATGATTATCGCAATGCAAACTGGCACTGATTTCCCAAGCTATCCTCACTCAAAAATTGGCTCAAGAGGTTGGTTCTTTGCTGGAAATGATTTAAGTGCTCTCTTCGCGATTATGTTCCCAATCGTTGTCTTATATTCGATTTATAAAACAACTTCTTTCTCGAAAATATATTACTGGATTCCAACAATACTTGCGATGTATGCAAGTATTATGGTCGGAACAAAAGTTGGATATGGTGCAATTGTGCTAACATTAGGCGTAGCACTTTTCTTCTCGTTCATTGAATATATAATAAACCGTAAAAAAGAAAAAAAAGGATTCACATATCTTGTAAACACCATCGTTGCAGCAGTTGTACTAGGAGGTTTAATTGTTCTTACACCGCATACTCCTATCGCAAAAAATATGGGAATCCACATGCAAATATACGAATACAAAAAATCAGTACAAGAAGAACAGGATAAAAAAGAAGGAAAAGTAATTAAAGAAAATCCAGAGGATGCAAAAAAACACGCAAAAGGTGAACTAACAGACTCTGAAGTGAAGAGTTTAATTTATAGTGATCGGGACAAATTCTTAAAAGTATACAAACAATACTATAAAGAAGCACCGCTCTCACAAAAACTTTTTGGAATGGGTTACGCTGGTAACTACACAGTTAAAATTAAATTAATTGAAATGGACTTCCATGACCTATTTTTCGCCTTTGGAATTATCGGTTTCCTTATTTACTTAATACCACTTCTATACTTCGGTATTAAACTATTCATCCGTATGATCACAAACTTTAAGAAAATTATAACTGTAAAACATATGCTATTAGCTAGTACACTCATCCTATCACTTGGCATTGGCTTTATGTCCGGTCACGTATTAACAGCGCCATCTGTTAGCATTTTTTTCGTCGTTATACTTGCTTACTTAATTGTTGATTTAGAAATAGAATAGAAAGAAGCAGCATCTATTTAGATGCTGCTTCTTTCTACTCCAGTCATAATTGCTTTTTCTCGCTTAATTAAATTTTTTGTGGACTACTAAAAAAAGATCGAATCACATTACGATTCGACCTTTGAAACAAAACTATTTCTTTCTATTGAAACGATGCATGAATCTGCTCCAGCACCTCATCAATATTATCCTTCGTAATAACAATACCGAAATCTTTCGGCACATTACGATCTTCTTCATTTACAACTTTATGTGCAATTATCTTTCCGACTTCTGGTCTGAAATGATGTCCATCCATATAGTTATCTAAGTTCTTTGTTACTGAATTTAAATACATGAAATGATGTACTTCTCCAAATACATCGACAGTATCATGGAGCCACCTTTTATAATCTTCCCAACGCCCTGATTGAATCATCGCACGGAACAATGGCTCTGAAACAGGAGTTGTAAAAATATAAAACTTTGTATTCGGATTATGAGATTTTACAGTTCCTAATATTTCCTTCATATTTTGATACTCATAATTCCCGCCATAAATCTCTCTACTAAATTTATCTACTTGCGCGGCAATTTGTGTGTCACGCTCTTCTTTCGTATACTCACGCATCGATTTTATGTTATCGCGATTATATACATCAATAGTCTTATTGTGATGAATAGAGTTTTGAATTGTATTTCGGGAATATGTAATCCCATCCATACTCACATACGATTTAATTGGATATAGTAAGCTTTGTGCCTCATTAATATATACTTCTGGCTTTTCAAAACCGATTTCTCTATTTTTGTTCGTTCCAAGGAAATCTAAACCAATCACAATAGAAGATAATTCACTACCTTTTCTCTCTTTTGCATATTCAATGTACGCATCGTACTCACGCGGATCTGTACTACTTACCGCATAATTAAATGCGTTTAATCCAGTAAAATCATTCTCATTGATAAACGTTGTTCTACTACTTCCAAGTATAACGCCATCATAAGTAAACGGACGATATGTTATATAATTCGTTTTTTGTTGTCTCTCATTAAACCCAAACTGAACATTATTCCACTTATTTTTATGAGAGAATAACCAAAGTGAATCTGCATAGCCATTAAATATTCCAACACCTGCAAGTGGAACAAAAACACATACAAAAACGAAAATAAGCCACTGTTTGTTTTTCATATTCTCCACCTAGAAATTAAAGTATAAAAACTCACTAATACTCGTTAAATGCAATACACTATACACAAGTAATATTGCAGTAAATAACGCCGTCCATACTGTCGGACGGAATGAGTCTTTTAACTGAATTGAATTTTTCAAGAAGAAACTAATACATAATGCTCCGAAAATATACGCTACTATTTCCGTATTTAATAATGAAACATGGTATGCTTCAGTAAATGAAACACCGTACCCTTTTAAAAATTGTAGCTTCTCAATAATAAATACCGGGAATACGCTATTGGCTAGTTCGAATCCATTAAATCCAAACATTCCTTTTAACACTTTCACCGCATCATGCATCGATGTTGCTCTAAAGAATACCCACGTTATATTAATGAAGAAAAACGTCACGAGCCATCCCACCCAGGCCGGCATGCGCCCTCCTGCTTTGTTCCACAAACGATGAACGACAGAAGCTAATCCGTGCAGAAATCCCCAGAAAATAAATGTCCAACCAGCCCCATGCCAAAGTCCACTTATTAAGAAGACAATCATAATATTGACGTATGTACGCGTAATACCTTTTCGATTTCCTCCAAGAGAAATATACACATATTTCGTTAAAAACTGGCTTAATGTCATATGCCAACGATGCCAAAAGTCTTGTATACTCACCGCTTTATAAGGTGAGTTAAAGTTTTGAGGCAATTTAATGTTGAACATTAACGCAATTCCAATTGCCATATCGCTATATCCACTGAAATCAAAGTATAACTGAAATGTAAACGCTAATGATGAAAGCCAAGCTTCAACAAAGGTTAGCGACTGCTGTACATCAAACCCTTCCCGTACGACAGGAGATAAAACGTCTGCAATCCCTACTTTCTTGAAAATACCGATGGCAAATACAAAAATACCGAGAACGATATAATTTGATTGCCAACGCTTTTTACTACGATCCGCAAATTGCGGCATAATTTGCGCATGGTGTACAATTGGTCCGGCAATAAGTTGCGGGAAAAATGTTACAAACAGAGCGTAATCAAGAAAATGACATGCCTCCGTTTCCCCGCGATATGTATCTACTAAAAACGCAATCTTTTGGAATGTATAGAAACTAATCGCAAGCGGTAACGTTAATGATAATAATGTAAAATGAGTTCCAAATAACGAATTTACATTTTGCAAAAAGAAATCATAGTACTTGAAATAACTAAGCATTCCTATATTAAATAGTAAGCCTACTGTTAAAAGAAGTTTACTCTTATGCTTCACGAGCCTCATTCCGATAAAGTAGTTCACAATGAGCGATATTAACATAAGCGGCAAATACTTTATGTTCCAATAACTATAGAAAAATAAAGATGCTGCCACAAGCCAAGCTTTTGCTAAAGTAGTTTGTCCAAATTTATTTAATAAAAAATATAAAAGAAATGCTATCGGTAAAAATAAAAAAATAAACTCAAACGAGTTAAATAACACACCATCTCTTCCCTTCTAAACAAATCACACCTTATTCATCTTATCTTATCCAGATAGTGGGTGTCAAAAGGATTCCATACCGCTTTTCTTCTATTATATAGAATAATTATTTTAATCGAATTATTAACATGCTAAAATATTAAAGGCACTATTATAAAAAAGAATATATAATAGATATGTCGTTTTTTTTACGAAATGTATTTCGAAAAAGTGAGGAGAGTCCTTTGGTATTTAGTAGTTCGATTTTCTTGTTTATCTTTTTACCTCTCGTATTATTTCTCTATTTTATAGTGCGTGCCGAGCTACGTAATTTCGTATTACTTGCATTTAGTTTAATTTTCTATGCATGGGGCGAACCACGTTTCGTTCTTTTAATGCTCTTTTCCATCGTATTAAACTACTGCTTCGGCCTACTCGTGCATCATTATGATAAACGAAAAAATATGAAAGTCACATTTTTAATTATGGCTGTAGTCGGAAATATACTATTACTTTCTTATTTTAAGTATATTTCATTTTTCACAGACATTTTAAACAACGCATTGCACTTATCTATTCATGTGGAACCTATTCCACTACCAATTGGTATTTCATTTTATACATTCCAAGCGATGTCCTATGTCATCGATATATACCGTAAAGATGGGGATGTTCAAAAAAATCCACTTAACTTAGCGCTATATATCTCTATTTTCCCTCAGCTTATTGCCGGACCAATTGTTCGTTACAATATTGTCGCTGAGCAAATTAAAACGCGCATCCATTCTTTTGAACGATTCACAGAAGGTATTCAAATTTTCGTTCTCGGACTAGCAAAAAAGATATTAATCGCTAACCAAGTTGGATTTGTCGCTGATAAAATCTTTGCCTTACCACCATCTGAAATGAGTGTTGGAACGGCATGGATTGGTATTATCGCCTATACCCTGCAAATTTATTTCGATTTCTCAGGATACTCTGATATGGCAATCGGACTTGGAAAAATGTTCGGATTTGATTTCCCGAAAAACTTCAACTATCCGTACATCTCTAAATCTATTTCAGAGTTTTGGAGAAGATGGCATATTACACTCGGCTCTTGGTTCCGCGATTACATATATATCCCGCTCGGCGGAAACCGCGTTTCAAAACTGGCGAATTATCGTAACCTTTTCATCGTATGGGGGTTAACTGGTTTATGGCACGGGGCGAGCTGGACATTTATCGCCTGGGGCTTATATTACGGCTTTATTATTTCAATTGAAAAAGCTGGATTCGAAAAAATATTAAACAAACTATGGAAGCCTCTGCAACATGCATACGTATTACTAATCGTTATGATCGGTTGGGTCTTCTTCCGAGCTGACAACTTCGCTTACTCTTTCCAATATTTAAAAGCGATGTTCGGCATAGGTGGCCAATCTTTCATCGATGACAATACGATGTTATACGTACATGAATACATTATCGTATTTCTCATTGCCTTTATCGCAGCGACACCAATTTTAAAACGAATGAAAAACATACTAGAACTTGCGCCAAAAACGTATATGTTCACAATGCAATTTGTACGTCCTATATTATTACTAACATTATTTATGATTTCGGTTATGTACTTGATTAACTCAACATATAATCCATTTATTTATTTCAGGTTTTAACTGATGTAGGAAGGAAACGTTATTATGAAAAAATTTGGGAACCTCATCCTGTTTATCGGTTTTCTCACCATTATCTTTTCATTTGGCATATTATCGTTACTCAAAACAGACCGAGACATTTCACCAGTTGAAAATCGGCCGCTCGCTCAAAAACCAGCACTTACGAAAGAAGCTCTCCTAACTGGTAGCTTCTTTAAAGATGTCGAAACATACACAAATGATCAACTAATCGGACGAGATGAGCTTATTAAAAACTATACAATTGCTCAAATTAATATGGGCAAATCTCTCATTAACGACATTATTTTAACTGATGATAAATGGCTCCTGAAAAACCCGGCGTGGACAAAAAAATATAATGAAATTGACCAATCCATGCCTGCTATAAACGATTTGTCGCAGTTTTTAAAAGAACAAAACGTTGAGTTTTACTTTGCTTTACCACCGTCAAAAACGAATGCATTATCATTTAAATTACCTTCTCATATTCACACATATGCACAGGAAAATTTAAATTACTTTCTAAAGAAGCTTCCAGCAGACGTAAAGCCAATAAAACTGATGGAACACTTTAAACAGAACTATACAAACGAAGAAATACAAGACATGTATTTCAAAACAGACCATCATTGGAATATGGACGGTGCCTTCTTAGGCTACCAATATATAATGAACACAATCGGGCAACAATCTTCTATATATAAAGGAAAAGAAATAAAAAAAGAAGATTATATTCGTACATGTGCGCAAAACAAACATTTAGTTGGAAGCTTCAACAACCAACTATACCAACTCATAGATGCAAATGGTGAAAAATTGTGCTACTACACACCGAAAGACGGTTTCAACTTCACAAGCGTAACCGCAAAAGATGTGCAAGGTACTATTCACCAAAACTTAGATGAAATATACGGCGTAGAAAAACAAAAAGATACAACATCATACGCAGGTTATTACACAGATGACTATCCAGAAATCGTCATCGAAAATAACAATGCACAAAATGAAGTACGCGCCCTAGTCCTAAAAGACTCATTCGCAAACGCAATCGTGCCACACTTAGCACAAAGTTTCAAACACACATCTATCCTCGACCTGCGTCACTATCACGAAAAAGATGTATATCAATACATTCAAGACAACAACATTAACATGGTATTGTTCGTGTATAGTGATTCGAATTTGAGTGGGGATATGTTTAAGTTTAAGAAATAGAAAGAAGGCTCTTGTAAATTTACAAGAGCCTTCTTTCTATTAAAAAATCAGCGGGGATGAATCCCCACTGATTTTTTACTTTATCTATAATCGACTTATAGATTTGGATTGTTAAGAACGTTCACTTGTACTGCTTGTGAACCAATTTCACTTGTTACAACATTCTTATCGCCTAATACTTTGAATACTAATGTACCTTTGTCAGTGTACTTAGTAGTTAAAGCATCATAAATATCTGCTTTAAAGTTGTTGAATACTGAATCACTTGATGCTGTTACTGTTACATCGCCAAGTTTTTGGTCAAAGATGTCATAATGAGCATTACCATTTGTATCAAGGTAAAGAGTTCCTTTATCTTTGCCAGACTTCACAACACGTACTTTATGTTGTGTTTCTTTTGTTAAGTTAATACCTTTTACGATATCATCAAGGTTACTCTTCTCAAGTTCTAATACAGTACCGATGTTAATTTTCTTCTCAACGAAGTTTTCTGTTTGAACTGGTTTGAAGTCTACAGATTTAATAGCGATTTTCTCTTGAACGATTTCTAATGTCGCTTTACCAGCAGTTGCACCATTTTTCGTTAAGTGGATATCAACTTTACCTGGTTTTAAACCTTTAACAACAACTTTATTTCCAACAATCTTAGCTTCAGCTACTGCTGGATTTTTAGACTCAACTTCATAACCTTCTAAGTTTTCAGGATCAGAATATACGCGATCTGAAGTGTACTTAGATAATTGATACTCAACTGTGTTAGCCACATTTAAGTCAAGTTTTGAATCAGGTGATTCACCGTATTGACCTACTTTAGATACAAGTTCGAAGTTTTTGAATGCAACGTTACCTTCTGTTACGTTCACATATAATGAACCTAAAGTTTCACCGTTAGCATTTTGGAAGTGAATTGTACCTTCGCCTACTTCATTACCTGTAACACCAATTGTTTTTGTACCGATTGAGCCAGCATCAGTTGTTGTTACATCTAATTTTTTCACTACACCAGTTTTTGGAAGAACCTCTTTAATTGCAGCTGTGTTAGCACCAAATGGATCGCCATATTGGTCAGTTGTTACAAATGTAACAGGTAACTCTTTATTTTGAACAACTTGTAATTTATCTGGATTAGCTTTTACTGATTTTAACGTACGAGAACCAGTCGTTACTTTGAATTTAACGTCTTTTGTAACGTCGCCTACTTTAATAGTAAGTGTAGCTTCACCAGCAGCTTCAGCTGTAATGTAGTTGTTTACTACAGAGATAATACCGCTGTTTGAAGATTTAATGCTAATTGAGTTTGGATCAACTACTTTATCTTCTCCAGCGATTGTAGCAACTACGTTATGGATTTGTGCTTTTTCACCAACCACTAACGTTTGGCTGTTTAGTTTGAAGTCTTTTCCAGTCAATGTATTACCGTATACTACACCGTTTTTATCTGCATCTACCGCAAATACAGTACTCTTAATTGCAGAAGCTGGTGTATCAAGGTTTTTCACTGAAATAATACCAGTGTTAGAAACAGTTAAACCACCGCGTTTTGTAACTTGAACCTCTACTTTGTAATCACCGTGAGAAAGGCCAACACCAAGTTTACCTGTAGAAGAAGTTGACTTTCCACCCTCAAAAATGTTTGCTGGTGAACCGTCTAAGTTATTTGCTACAAATTTGACGTCATGGTTTGCTAAGTTTAAGTACTCAACATCAGCGTTACCTTTTTCGTCGTTTAATTTGAAGACAATTGCTTGACCAGCACGATCATCATCAAATGTAAGTTTTTCTACAGCTAATTTTTTCACTTCGTATACGAATTTCGCTACGAATGATTGATTTTTAACTTTAATGCTTAAGTCTTTATTAGGAGCTACTTTGCCACCAAGTGTTACTACAGCAGAAGTACCATCAGCACTTGCTTCAATCGCAACAGCTTTATCTCCTTCAAGAGTTACATCATCAGCAGAAAGTTTATCTAAACCAGTACCTGTTAATGTTAATTTCGCTGGTTCAGAAATTTTCACATCTGTTACATATGCTTGTGCATTATCTTTTTTACCATACTTTTTATCTGTTAATGCGATAAATTGAGCTGCTTCTGCACGAGTTACAGTTTTATTTGGCTCCCATTTCGTACCAGTACCTACAGAGATTCCAAGATTAATTAGGATGTTTGCTTTTTCTTCACCCCAATGTTTTCTTAAATCATCAAATGTTGTAACTAACTCGCCATTAACTTTATCTTTTAAGTTATAAGCACTTACTAACATAGAAGCAAATGAAGCACGGTCAATCTTTCCTTCTGGATAGAAGTTTTCTTTGCCGTCACCTTTAACGATACCAGCTTTTTCAACTGCTGCGATATATTTAGCAGCCCATGTATTTTTAGCATCTTTGAAAGAAGGTTGAGCATTTTCATCAACTGGTAAATTTAAAATTTTAGTGAAGATTACAGCTGCAGAAGCACGATCGATTGATTCGGTTGGACCATATGTACCGTCTGGCTTACCTACAATTGCACCTTTATCTACTAAGTAGTTAATAGATTCTTCTGCCCAATGTCCAGCTGGAACGTCTGGGAATGATTTACCTGCTGCTGCTACTGGAGATACAACACCTGCTACCATTGCTGCTGTCATTGTACCTGCGATTACTTTTTTGTAAGAGTTAGTCTTTGCCATTTTATATATTTCCTCCTTCAGGAATATGCTACTAGTTTCACATCATATTAAATTTGAAAACTAGCTAGTTAGAAAAGCCATAAAACAATAAAAACATAAACAAAAACACTATAATGAAAAGTAGTTCACATAAAAAATGATACAAACCGTCAGATGTAAATATAAGGTTTAAATACCATTTTCTGAAACAAGTTCATCATACTATACAAAACCATTCGTTATCAAGAACTTTCTCAAAAGAAGATTCGACACATTCTGATAATTCAGTCTTCTGATCGTACTATTAGGATATTGATAA
The DNA here is from genome assembly GCF_003812125.1 of Bacillus sp. FDAARGOS_527. Classification (NCBI taxonomy): domain Bacteria; kingdom Bacillati; phylum Bacillota; class Bacilli; order Caryophanales; family Bacillaceae; genus Bacillus; species Bacillus sp. FDAARGOS_527. The sequence goes on along the minus strand of NZ_CP033795.1, from coordinate 225,935 downwards.
TACTTAAATATAGAAATGAATAAACTGTTTTCCTATAAACCACTCTCAATGCGCTTCGTATATTTTTCATATCGAATACACAATTGGAATTATAGCACATATTTCCACTTCATCACCTAAATATTTTTTACAATAAATACAATTTTCAGACTATATTCGACTGAAACTATTTCATTTCGACATTTTTTTCTTCTTTTCGAATGTTTTTTTAACAGAAAAAGGTGTTAATTTACAAAAATTTTACATATCAATGAGGTATTCTTCTATTTTTGAAAGCGCTTTTGATTTGTTTCTCAATAAAATGAACTACTAATCTGCAAAATATGATTTATTTTTTAGAAATCGTTTTATATAAAAATTAATCACAAAAAAAGAGCCCACATAATGTGGACTCTTTCTATTGAAATAAATTTCAATTAGCGAGTTACTGTTACTGGTTTGAAAGCAACAAGTTTGTTATTTTCTGTGTCAACTGTATTTAAAGTTGCATTATCTTTAAGTTCTTTAGCTTTAAGAGTTAATGTACCAGTTGCAAAGTTAACATTCTCTGTAGTTTCTAACTTAAGTACTACTTCTTTAGAAGCAGTTTCTTTTGCTGCTTTAGCAGAGTCTGCCGCTACCGTAAATGGCACACCATTTAAGTCAAACACAAGATCAGTTGCATCAACTTTTACAGCTTCAGAGAATGTAAGAGTTACTTCTTTCTTCTCTACATTTGAAACTTTAGCTGATTTGAATTCAGGAGCTTTTGTATCTTTAACTTCTAGTAATAGGTTCGCTGTACCCATTTTTACTCCATCTTTGTTTGCAACATTAGCTACTGTAAATTTAACTGTTTCTGATTTTTCGAAAGTAAATGTAGATGGTAATTCAATAATTGCATTTGTACCGTCTAATACAATTAAAGTGCCTTCTGGTAATTTAGCACCAGCTAATGTGTAATTATTTACATTAGAAGCTGATTCAGCAACCTGACCACCTTTTACTTCTTTCTCAAAGTTTACTGTAATTTTATTTGTAGCTTTATCATAAGCTACAGCTTTTACTACTGGAGCTACTTTATCTGTTTCTTTTTCAGCTTCTTTTTCTACAACTTTTACTTCTTTAGTAAATGCTACAGACTCGTTACCAGCTGCATCTTTTACAAGACCTTTTGCAGCAGCTACTTTGTAGTTGCCTTTTTCTGGGAATGTTAATGTGATACCCTTTTTATTATCTTTAGCTGGTGCAACAGTCACATCAGCAGTTACATCTTTACTTGTATCTAAGTTAATCACACGAAGTTTTCCGTTTTGTGCAGTTACTTCTTTGTCAAAAGTGAATGTTGCTGCTTTATCTTGATCAGCTACAACTTTTACGAAGTTAGGAGCTACAACGTCTTTTGAAACTTTTACTGCTTTAGATACTTTAGAACCTACGTTGTTAGCTAAATCTTTGTAGCCAACAAATTCAACTGTAAGATCTGCAGCAGTTTCTTTATCTTTAAGAGCACCTGTTACTTCAATAACTGCCTTTGTTTTGTCTTGAGTATCACGAGCAATTGCAGATTTTAATTCTTCTTTACCTTTTTTAACTACAACTGTTCCTTGACCGTTCTCAGCAAGTTCTTCTGAGAAAGTAACTTCTAATGTTGCTTTTCCTTCAGCAGTAATTTCTTTAACTTTTACATCTTTAACTTCTGGAGCTGTAGTATCTTTTTCTACTTTATAAGTAGCTTTACCTTCGTACATTTCCATAGCGTTATTAGATAAATCTGTAGCACCAGTTACGATGATTGAGAATTCTTTACCACTTTCAAGATTTAGAGCATTAGTAGAAGTGAAAGTATTGTTTTCAACTTTACCCTCAACTTTTTGACCATTAACTACAACCGTTGCACCTTTTGTTGCATCTAATTTCTCGCTGAACACAACTTTAAGTTTTCCGTCTGGAGTAGATACTGTAGATACAGTTGGAGCTACTTCATCGTTAAAGAAGATAACTTCTAATGCTTTTGGAATTTCTTTTCCATCAGTAGCTTTTAAGCCTTCAACAGTTAGAACATAAGCTTCTTTATTTTTAAGTTTCGCATCTCCATCTAATGTTAAGATTACAGATTTTTTATCTTCACCAATTTTTGCAGTAACTGCTGTTGCATTAGTTCCTTGAGAAAGAGTGAATTTTGCGTTCTTCACATCTTCTTCTTTCACTGTAGCGCCAAGTTTAACTTCGATTTCTTTAGCATTGATTGCTTTAATAGACTCAACTTTAGCTTCTTCTTTTTGTCCGAACTGCTTGTCAGTTTTAGCAATAAATTGAGCTGCTTCTGCTTTAGTTACAGATTTATTTGGCTCCCATTTGTCGCCAGTACCAACAGAGATTCCTAATTTAACTAGGATGTTAGCTTTATCTTTACCCCAGCTATCTTTTAAATCATCGAATTTAGTCTCTAGAGGACCGTCTACTTTAGTATCTAATTTGTAAGCTTCTACAAGAAGAGATGCCATAGAAACGCGGTCGATTTTTCCGTCTGGATCGAATGTGCCGTCGCCTTTACCTTGAACAACGCCAGCTTTTTCAACTGCTGCGATGATTGCAGAAGCCCAGTGATTTTGAGAATCAGCGTAAGATGGTTTAGCACCTTTTTCGATTGGTAAGTTTAAAATTTTAGCCATCATTGTAGCTGCTTCTGCACGAGTGATTTCACGATCAGGAGCGAATGTACCATCGTCGTTACCTGCGATAGCGCCTTTTTCTACTAGGTAGTAAACTGATTCTTTAGACCAGTGACCATCTACGTCTGGGAATGTTTTACCTGCTGCTGCTACTGGAGATACAACACCTGCTACCATTGCTGCTGTCATTGTACCTGCGATTACTTTTTTGTAAGAGTTAGTCTTTGCCATTTTATATATTTCCTCCTTAGGAATGTAATACTAGTTACATAATGTTTTAAATAGATATTCTATTTATTTTTGAAACTAGTAGATATAAATGTGGTTAAAATATTTCTTGTACAGAATAATAGAATATCCCGTATTAAAGATATCATAAAGAAATCATACACTCTTTTCATCTAATTTAAAACCTTAAATTCGACAAAAAAGTGAATTTTCACAATTCGAAACGATCGTTTTTTCGACTTTTGTTTTAAAGAATCCAGATTTCAAAATCTGAATATCTTAAATGAATAGAAAAACGCGTCTGAATTACATTTATAACAATCTTCTTATAACCATTTACAACTATAACAGAAAAACGTTTCCAATTTCAATATTTAACTATAAAGATATTACGATATTAATCGACAACTTATTTTTCTATGATTCGACATTTTTATTACCATCAGATTTCCCAAAATTACCATACCTATTTTTTTATCATTTACTAAATAAAACGTTAAATACAAACATTCAATATATATTAATGTTAGGATTTTTAAACGTACATCTTATCTCTCAAACTTCTTTCTTTATGAGCATACATTTACAATCACTTACGTAATTCGACATTTTTCTACAAATTCATTTTTTTCTTTCGACATTTTCTTTTTCAAAAAATAAAAAAGAGGATGTCCTCTTAAATTAAGATCCCATTCCTCTTTTTTTGAACTCTTTTGAATTCAAGTCACTTATGATGTATCGAGACGCTGTTGAAATTTGCTCTCGTAATTCTTCTACTCTTTGTTCCAATGTTTCTTGTACATATTCTTTTTGTTCTAATTGCTTCGTTGCGACATTATACAAAGTTTCAGACGTCCAATCACCATCTACGTTTCCGATAATCGGCTGATTTACTTGTTGTAAAAATGAATCGATCTTTGGATCATATGAAATACCGACCATAGGAATATTAGCAACCGCAGATAGTATGAGTGCATGCAGTCTCATACCGATTAGAAGCGAACATTCCGACAAAATTGAAATTTTCTCATGAATATCGAGCTTATACGGAAGCATATGAGCTTCTTCTCCCATTAAATTAATAATATCGCGTGATGCATTTTGATCAAATGGTCCATGCATTGGTACGAATAAAATATGGTATCCATCACGCTTAAATTTTTTCAGCGTATCTGCTAGCTTCTTCATATAATCTTCTTTCGCGTCCCAATACCTCACACTAACTGCAATTACTTTCCCTTGAATCGCATGTTTTTGCAACCACTCCGACTTCATTCCTTCTGGTTGACATGCCAATACCGGATCTGGAACTAGTTCGATATCCTTCTTAATACCAATTTCTTTTAAATACAAAAATGAATCTTCATCACGAACTGATATATATTCCGCTTTTGATACTTGCCATTTCACTAATAAACGATTTTGTCTTTTCGTAATTGGACCAATTCCTTGCGCATAAATATAATACGGCTTCTTCAAAAAACGAGCAATTCGCATAATACCCGTATAGTACAAAATACTTTTAATACTCGTTTTATCTTGAAGGAGGCTTCCTCCTCCGCTAATTAAGCCATTACTTCTCTTTATTTCCTTATAAATTGCTCTTATATCCCAGCGATTTACTGCCTCTACACCGTACATTTTTCTTGTATAGTCGGGGTCATTCGAAAGTACAACAAGCTCAAGAGTAGGATCCTCTTCATGTAGCGCTTGAATAATTGATTGCAAAATTGCTTCGTCCCCAACATTATAAAAACCATAATATCCTGATAAAACTAACCGCACTCTTAATCTCCTCCAACATTTCGCAATCAACTTTTTGTCATTCAACAAATCGCTATCAACTCTTTAATAAGAAAAGTTGGATAACTTTAAATTGATTTCTTTCACAAACATACAAATAGCCATACTCATTTATGGACTCATTTACTTACGTAAAAATGGGATTTGCTTTTTGGATATCCAGTTCAACTTTAATGCGCATATGCCATATATGAACAAGGCCACACAAAACGCTACACCGCTATATATTATTGCAATAAGTCTAGAATCTACCACATTTATGAAAGTAGATGTGAAATATAATCCTATACCTACTATACTAGATACCCCAATTACAGCAAAAAATCTCCCCATGTGAATTGAATAAGCCAATTCTTTTCGAATGTATATATAGTTTACGATACAAATCATGATATATATGATAAGTGTACTATAAGCCGCACCAGTTATGCCAAATTGACTTACAAGTACTATATTTAATATGACTTTTACAAAACTCGCTCCAACAACTATCCACGCCGCTTGCTTAGAACGGTTAATTCCTTGCAAAATTCCTATTGATAATACCATAAGTGATGTGAAATACGAACTACCAATTAAAATAGCTAACATTCCGCTCCCTTTCGCATCTGTAAACAATCCAACATTTAACGGGACTGCAAGTGCCATGAGCCAGATTGTTATCGGCGTTGTTAAAACATGGGCAAGCTCATTTGTTCGTTCAATTGTTTGTTTTGCTAACGCTACATCCTTCTTTGTTAATGCAGCCGTTAACAACGGGATTAACGGAAATACCATCGCACTTGCAAACACGACAATTAATTGTGTAAACGCAAATCCACGACTATATATACCAAATTGTTCTTGAATCGTTGTAGTGGATTCATGCAACATATGTGGAATCGTTACAGAATCAACTAAATTTAACACCGGCATCGATAATGCTCCAACTGCAATTGGAATCGAGACCTGAAGTATCTTTTTTGCATTATCTTTAAAATCTTGTAGTGAATATGTATTACTTTTATAACGATATATACTTTTTACATACTTCATTCTCAAATAGATAAGTGACGTAATTACTCCAAGGCAAGAACCAATCATTGCGCCGCCTGTTACAACATCACTCTCTTTATTCCAATATACAAATAAAAATGCAATTGCTAACATAAAGAAAACACGAATGAACTGCTCAATTACTTGTGACACCCCGGTAGGAATCATATCTCCAAAACCTTGGAAATATCCTCGATATACCGCCATATATGGTGCGATTAATAACGCAAACGAAGTTACGATTAATGGAAGTCTTGTATCTTGTCCACCAAGCATATTTGCAAACATACTTGATCCAATCATAATAACTGAAAATCCAAGCACTCCAAATATTACTCCAATAATAGATGCTGAAGTAAATAGTTTGGCAATTCCGTTCTCGTCATTCTTCTCATGAAGTTCAGCGATTAATTTTGATATAGCTAGCGGTACTCCCGCTACTGATAAAGTTAAAGCTATCATATACACAGGAAAAACAAGGCGAAAAATCCCCAGTACTTCATCTCCTGCTATATTTTGTAATGGGATTTGAAAAAAACTTCCCAACACTTTCGATAGAAACGTTGTAATCGTTAAAATCGCAGCGCCTTTCACAAACTTATTATTCATCTTCTAGCTCTTTTCTTTCAATATATAATTTCCATACATATTACAACATAAAACGAGATAGCTATATTCTTCTCTTTTTTGAAAAATTTCACTTTATCTCATTTAGCTATCATACCAAATTTCTTATACATTGAATACTCTCTTTCTTTCTATGTTTTAAATATAGTATGTACACTAACGCCTTATTTATATCCAGTTATTTCTTCAATTTACTACTTCTACTTATTCGGGATAAACATGTGCTATAATGTAGCTATTGTCAGTAAGAGGAGTGTTTACAACATGCTGAATTCGGTAAAAAAGCTGTTAGGAGATTCTCAGAAGAGAAAACTAAAAAAGTATGAACAACTTGTTCAAGAAATTAATAATCTGGAAGAAAAACTATCTGATTTATCTGATGAAGAATTGCGTCATAAAACAATCACATTTAAAAACATGCTTCGTGACGGAAAAACAGTGGATGATATAAAAGTTGAAGCGTTCGCTGTTGTACGTGAAGCAGCAAAACGTGTACTTGGATTACGTCACTACGATGTACAGTTAATTGGTGGCCTTGTACTATTAGAAGGTAATATTGCAGAGATGCCAACTGGTGAAGGAAAAACATTAGTTTCTTCTCTTCCAACATACGTACGTGCTCTTGAAGGAAAAGGCGTTCACGTTATTACTGTAAACGACTATTTAGCAAAACGAGATAAAGAATTAATTGGCCAAGTTCATGAATTTCTAGGTTTAAAGGTTGGATTAAATATTCCTCAAATCGATCCTGCCGAAAAGAAACTTGCTTACGAAGCTGATATTACATACGGTATTGGAACAGAATTTGGCTTTGACTATCTACGTGATAATATGGCTGCTTCAAAAGATGAGCAGGTGCAACGTCCTTATCATTTTGCTATTATCGATGAGATTGATAGCGTTTTAATTGATGAAGCGAAGACGCCTCTTATTATCGCCGGTAAAAAATCAAGCAGCTCTGATTTACACTATTTATGTGCAAAAGTTATTAAATCATTCCAAGATACTCTTCATTACACATACGATGCAGAAACGAAATCTGCTAGTTTTACAGAAGACGGTATTACAAAAATAGAAGATTTATTTGATATCGATAACCTATATGATTTAGAGCATCAAACTTTATATCATTATATGATTCAAGCATTACGAGCTCATGTCGCTTTCCAATGTGATGTTGACTATATTGTACACGATGAAAAAATTCTACTTGTAGATATTTTCACGGGCCGCGTTATGGATGGTCGCTCTTTAAGTGACGGTTTACACCAAGCTCTTGAAGCAAAAGAAGGCTTAGAAATCACTGAAGAAAATCAAACACAAGCATCCATTACAATTCAAAACTTCTTCCGTATGTATCCAGCACTATCTGGTATGACAGGTACAGCAAAAACGGAAGAAAAAGAATTTAACCGTGTATATAACATGGAAGTTATGCCGATTCCGACAAATCGTCCAATCATTCGTGAAGACAAAAAAGACGTCGTATACGTAACAGCCGATGCAAAATATAAAGCTGTACGTGAAGATGTTCTAAAGCACAATAAACAAGGACGCCCGATTTTAATTGGGACAATGTCTATTTTACAATCAGAAACCGTTGCCCGTTACTTAGATGAAGCAAATATTACATATCAATTATTAAATGCAAAAAGCGCAGAACAAGAAGCTGATTTAATCGCAACTGCTGGACAAAAAGGTCAAATTACAATTGCGACGAATATGGCCGGACGAGGTACTGATATTTTACTAGGTGAGGGTGTTCACGAACTTGGTGGATTACATGTAATCGGGACAGAACGCCATGAATCGCGACGCGTTGACAATCAGCTAAAAGGTCGTGCTGGTCGCCAAGGTGACCCAGGTAGCTCTCAATTCTTCCTTTCTTTAGAAGATGAAATGCTAAAACGTTTCGCACAAGAAGAAGTCGAGAAATTAATGAAATCACTGAAAACAGATGAAACAGGACTTATTCTAACTTCTAAAGTCCATGATTTTGTAAACCGTACACAATTAATTTGTGAAGGTAGCCATTTCTCCATGCGTGAGTACAATTTAAAGTTAGACGATGTAATAAATGACCAACGTAACGTTATTTATAAATTACGTAATAACTTATTACAAGAAGATACAAATATGATTGAAATTATTATTCCAATGATTGATCATGCTGTAGAAGCCATTTCTAAGCAATATCTTGTAGAAGGTATGCTTCCAGAAGAATGGGATTTTGCTAGTTTAACAGCAAGTCTAAACGAAATTTTATCAGTAGAAAATATGCCATCATTATCAGCAAATAATGTACATTCACCGGAAGATTTACAATCCGTTTTGAAAGAAACATTATCTCTTTATAAAGAGCGCGTAAATGAGCTAGATAGCCATACTGATTTACAACAGTCGCTACGATATGTTGCCCTTCATTTCCTAGATCAAAACTGGGTCAATCACTTAGATGCAATGACTCACTTAAAAGAAGGCATCGGACTAAGACAATATCAACAAGAAGACCCTACTCGTCTTTATCAAAAAGAAGCTTTAGATATCTTTTTATACACATATGGTAATTTCGAAAAAGAAATGTGCCGCTATGTTGCAAGACATTTAGGTGTTCCTGAAAACGTACAATAACGAGGTGAAAGATTATGTTATCATTCCTAAAAAAAGCGAAGAAAAACGGAAAAGATACGACTGTCTCTAGTAATCAACTATTCGGACAAGAAAGCACAAATACTGAAAATAAAACTGTAAAACCAACGCTTTACTTCCACCCTAGCTGGGGTGCAGTAGGACAAGAACAAAAATACATTTATCAATTTTTACATAAAGAACTACCACGTTTAGAAGAATATCAAATTTCTTTATCTGGAATTGAGATTGAAAAGCGTGATAACGGTTATGACGTAGCTGTATTTATTCGCAGCACTGTTCCGAAACCAATTTCTTTCGAAGAAGTTACATTAATTCTTCTAAATAAAGAGAAAAAATTATGCGCACGAAAAACATTCAACCTTTCTGCATTAGGAGATATTCCTGCAAATGTAAATATGCCGTTTATCTTTACATTTGAGCAAGAAACAATTACAGATGCTGAATTATCGCAAACGGATTGGGAATTAGCGTTCGAACTTGAAAGTAAGCATGTATTAGATTTAGATCCATCTTGGGAAGCTCAGTTACCTGAAGCAAGCAAAGAAGCTTTACGTAATTTCGTAGACAATTTAACACCTCCAAATGATGGTGAAATTAACTTCCTAGGTCTGCAAGCTGCACGAAAAGAAAACGGCGATTTACATACAACGCTTCTTATTCGTAACGGTTGTAAAGACAACATTCAACTAGAGCAACTTCCTCTTCATATTGAAGATGCCACAGGTGCAGTTGTTGTTAAAGGCGCTTTCACATTACCGAACCTTGAAATTAAAGCGAACACTACAAAACCGTGGTCATTTGTCTTCCCTGCTTCATCTATATTAAAAGAAGATATGGACCTATCTTCTTGGAAGGCACTTGTACCACAAGACTAATCATAGAGAAGCTCGCCTCTCTTACTTTTTTTCATACAAAAAGCCTGCTCAAAAAGATGGTCATCACACCTCTTTGGACAGGCTTTTTCTTTATGTAAAATTTATTTCGTTACGAATAAACGTTCAATATGATATTCAGCTTCTAATTTGCACATTTCATCTGCATGCTTTACTTTATTTCTTTTTAATTGCTCCACTTGTTCTTCGCTCGGTTTTTCATTAATAAGCTCGTTAATTTTTTCATTTACTTTCATTGCTAACGCTTGATGGAAATCTGGATGTCCTTTCAACTCGTCATCTACTTTATTGATCCAAGTTGATTTTGTGTATAAATACTGTTTCCACTGTTCAACAAATTGTTGCATATCAAACTTTTCTTCGTTCCATTCAATTTCTTTCATATACTTCTCAAAAGAAACAACAATTGAGCGTGTAATCCCAATCTTCACTCCGTGTGGTAACTGTTTGTACATCAATTATTCCCTCCAGCTTAAAGCTCTTCCTTCTGAAAAAAAAGGAATCTCAAAATTCATATACATTACTATAATATCACATACCTAATCTAGAATGTTACTATACTGCTAAGAGGAATAAATGTCAACAGACGCATAACATCTTGATATACAAATGTTACAAACAACAAAAACACCCTTATATAAGGGTGTTTCTTCATATAGTTTCCGTTTTTACAAATAGTAATTTATCTTTCTGCTCATTACTCGCCATCACTACTAACGTCTTTTTAATATGAGCAGGTACTTGCTCTAACGTTACACTCAATCCTGACTTATCCGACTGCTCAATGAAATTCAATAACGCCATAGCTCCTGATACATCCATATAGCGTGCATCTTTCATACGTAAAACAACCGGAGATTTTACGTCTTGTAAAGCATAAAAAACACGATCCACTGTTAAAAACGAAAGTGGTCCCTTAATTTTATATGTTGCTTCCTTTTCTTTTACAATAGAAACTTTACGTTCTTTACATTTCACCATGTATATAATGAATGAAAGAATAATACCGAACGCAACCGCGATCATTAAATCAAACTTCACTGTGACAATCATCGTTACGAGCATAACAACGACATCACCTTTTGGCGCTACATGCATTTTCTTCATGCTCTCCCAATCAAACATGCCAATACCAGTTAAAATTAAAATACCTGATAATACAGCAAGTGGAATGTATTGTACGACTGATCCAAGTCCCATAATGAAAATAAATAATATAACACTATGCATACTTGCTGAAAACGCCGTTTTACCGCCACTTCTTATATTAACGATAGATCGTACAGTCGCACCTGCCCCTGCTAATCCGCCAAACAATCCGCTCATCATATTACCGATACCTTGTCCGACAAGTTCTTTATTACTTTTATGACGTGTCCCCGTCACGTTATCCATTACGACCGATGTTAACAACGAGTCAATCGATCCTAATAAAGCAATACTAAGCGCTGGTAAAACAAGTTCTGCTACGCCTGTTCCACTTAAAGATGGAATATGAAGCGTTGGCATCGCTTCTGGAATCGTCCCAATCTTTTCAATCACCTTATTTAATGACAAATTTCCGATAACCGGTAACCTCACTGTAAGCCCTTCTAACGCAGAAGAAAATAAAGGAAGCATAGCTGTCACACCTACTAATGCGACTAAACTAGATGGGATTGCCTTAATCCACTTTCCGGAAACAATCATGACAATAATCGTTAATACGACGAGTAGAAAACTATTTTGCACATGTTTCATTTCACCTAAAATAATAATTAATGCGATACCGTTCATAAATCCTGAAACGACAGGATACGGAATGTAACGAACGTACGAGCCAAGCTTACATACACCGAATAAAATTTGAAATAGTCCCGCCATCATAAATGCTATAAAACTCGCCTCTAATCCGTGCGTCGCAATAACCCCTGTTGCGATAACCGTAATCGGTCCAGTTGGGCCTGTAACCTGCCCAGGTGTACCACCAAATAACGCCGCAAATAAGCCTGCAAAAATTGCACCATACAATCCAACTAGTGCTCCCTCAGACGTTCCCGTTGCTGCAATACCAAATGCAATGGCAAGTGGCAACGCAACAATTGCAACAGTAAAACCAGCTAAACATTCCTTTGCTATTTTTTGAAACATATAATAACCACCTTTGTATAAAGTCCATTTTCCATTGTACACCTAAATAGATACATTCGTTAGTCCACTTTTTACAGTATCGTGACGTAAACGCATTCAATTACAAGTACCTATCGCATCTTTGGAAACCATTGTAACTGTGCTATAATAGATAAATTAAATCTTTTATTATATATTTGGAGGCACTATGCTAACTTTTGAAGAAAAATTATCGATCATTGAATCTTTCCCAGAATTAGAAAGAAAAAACGTATCATTAAAACGTGTGAACTTTCACTTTGAAGAAAGTCGTTTAGATAAAAAGAACGTTGTATATCATTTACATCCAAATGGAAACGGATTTGTATATGCAAGTGGTATTAAAGGTTACAAAACGGATGATAAAGGCATGGTTAACATCCGCGAATTTTCAGCAGATGAGTTACGTTCAGTAATTGAGCAATCAATTGAACTATTATCACAAGAAGAAATCGTAGTTCCTGCAGAACCTGCAAAAGAAGAAGAATGGCAGAACGAAGACGGTCATATCCTTACTCTTATCTCAGAGGACGATATGTGGAACGTGTACGCTGGTGTAAATTTAGACGGTACATTCAACTCTTATCCAGAAGCTGCGGAATACCTTGATGAAGAAGGATTTTCACGTAAATAATATAAAAAGCGGAGACTTATCGTCTCCGCTTTTTTCTATACATTTGTTCCCAAACTAAAAACATAAAAAATTAATGCTCTCACATCCATTAATTTTTTTGGCGTCTAAACATGATCGCTCCCAAAATTAATGCGAACATACCTGCAAGAATGGAAGTAGATTCCGCTGCCGCTCCACCTGTTTGAGGAAGTAATTTTGATTGCTTATTACTTTCTTTACTAGATGATACTTCATTTTTATTTTGTACATCTTGTTTGTTTTCTGCTTCTACTTTACCTTGAATCTCTGGTTTGTTTGAAACTTTTGGCTGCTCTTTTACTTCTGACTTATTTGGTTCTTCTACTTTCTCTTCTTCTGGTTTCACATGAATTTCCGGCTTCTCCGTAACTTCTGGCTTCTCTAACTCTTTCGGCTCTTCTGTTACTTTCGGTTCTTCCGGTTTTTCTTCTTTGATTTCTTCTGTTGTTTCTTCTTCAACTTGTTCTTCTTCTGGTTTTACATGAATTTCCGGCTTCTCCGTAACTTCTGGTTTCTCTAGCTCTTTCGGCTCTTCTGTCACCTTTGGTTCTTCCGGTTTTTCTTCTTTAATTTCTTCTGTTGTTTCTTCTTCAACTTGCTCTTCTTCTGGTTTTACATGAATTTCCGGCTTCTCCGTAACTTCTGGTTTCTCTAGCTCTTTCGGCTCTTCTGTTACTTTCGGTTCTTCCGGTTTTTCTTCTTTGATTTCTTCTGTTGTTTCTTCTTCAACTTGTTCTTCTTCTGGTTTTACATGAATTTCCGGCTTCTCCGTAACTTCTGGTTTCTCTAGCTCTTTCGGCTCTTCTGTCACCTTTGGTTCTTCCGGTTTTTCTTCTTTAATTTCTTCTGTTGTTTCTTCTTCAACTTGCTCTTCTTCTGGTTTTACATGAATTTCCGGCTTCTCCGTAACTTCTGGTTTCTCTAGCTCTTTCGGCTCTTCTGTCACCTTTGGTTCTTCCGGTTTTTCTTCTTTAATTTCTTCTGTTGTTTCTTCTTCAACTTGCTCTTCTTCTGGTTTCACATGAATTTCCGGCTTCTCCGTAACTTCTGGCTTCTCTAGCTCTTTCGGCTCTTCTGTTACTTTCGGTTCTTCTGGGTTAGTTGGAGCTTCCAGTTCTTCTAACGATTCTTCTTTACCTTGTTCTTCTACTTCTGTTACTTCGTGGATTTTTATATTTGTAAGATCATATCCGTTAACTTTCGATTGATATCCTGATACTGGTTGTTCTTTCACTTCATACGTATGAGCTTTTCCTTCACTATCAACTGCTGGTAACTTTCCAAACTCATATTTCCAATCATTTTCTGCCGTAACTTCTTTCGTTGCAATGACTTTACCATTTTGCAGTAAATCTACTTTAATCGTTTTCGGGCGATCGTTTACTTTATCGCCTTCCCACGTTTTCGTTCCTGCAACAGATGTAGTTTTTAACTTATTTGGAACCATAAGTTTTATTCCATTTGTAGCATCCGTCTTAATTGTGAAAGGAATTTTCGCTTGTGAATCAAACTCTACATAGTTCGGAGCAGATATTTCTTGTACGTAATAATTACCTGGAGTAAGGTTTGGTGCTTCAACTATTCCGTCTCGATTTGTTGTATAGGAATCACCAATTTGCTGTCCTGACTCTGTAAACAATTTAAAAGAAACACCTGGAATAAACTTCTTCTCGTCTCCTTCAATATGTTTTACAATTTGCAGCGTTCCTTTCGCAGGTAAAACCCCTTCAGCCCCGCCGCCAAATGATATATTTTCAACCTTTACACTATTAGATTCAGAAATCGGTTTCTCATATAAAATTTGATAATCAAGCTTGTAGTCATTCTGTAGATGTTTCAACTTTTTCCCACTATCAGTAATCGTTGATGTATAGAAAATGGTAAACGACGTAGCGTTCGCCATATGTCTATAAATTACTACTTCAAATGAGTTATCACTAGTGAGCTTAATATATCCATAACCTCGGTCTTGAAATTGTTTAAGAGATAAATACTCTTTATTATTGATAGTAATAGTAAAACTATCTTTATTTAGCGTTTGTCCTTCTTGTAACGTATCTTTTAAAACGATGTTGTCATGTAAATATTGTTTCTTTAAATTTATATTTAAAAACCAACGCACTTCATTACTTTTGTCTGGCTGAATATCACCAGACTTATAGAAAAAGATCCCCGGTTCTGTACCCTCTCCTTTTGGATGCGTAATACTTACCATTTGTTTTTCTAAATCTGTCCCTAAATTCGTTTGTACATCTTTCGTCTTTCCGGCTTCAACATTCGTACCTTGAACAGTGAAATTAAAGTTCCCTCTAATATTTTCAAGCTTTTCTACCGTATCATTAAATGTACAAACTACATTATTTGCATTAATCTGGCACGTACCAAAAATACGACCCGAATCATCCTTTAATGGAATTGTGCCACTATAACCTTTTAATTCTGGCGGAAGTGCTAACGTTAATGTATCCCCAGACTTCATCTTCTTTCCAGGTTTTTCACTAAAGTCTACATGTATCGTGGTTTTTTCTCCATAATTTAATTTCGTCTTTTCAAATGCAAAACTATCAACAAATCCTGTCGTATTTAATTCTTGAGCATGCCCTATGATAGGCATAAAAATTTGTCCAATAAGAACAGTAAAAATAAAACAAATCACAGATATTCTTTTTAAATATGTACTCATAAAACCTCCAATATTAATTGTTAATCTTTTTTGCCGTGAGATCCATTCCACCCAAAATACCCCTTAAACTAAGGGGGTACGGACTAAAGATTATTTGCAGCATCAAACCATCGTTAGTTCTAAAACATAAAGTAATAAACAGCACAATTCATTAACTTATATTGCGTTCATTTCTACTTTTTTCGGGCAGCCAACAATAAATACTAGTCCCAATAAAAGTACATTACAAGACTGTTCATTTACATATTAATTTGTTACTATATTCATGCTACCAAAATATACTAAATGACCACTTTGTTCATCAGGTCATCTGATGACTGAATTTCTTTATCTTTTACCGATAATTCTCCTTCATAACTTCATTCCACTCTAACTAAATTTATTATTTCAACATCTATAAAACTCACCTAAGTAATTTACTAACCCCTTATTTAAAGCGCAATATAAAGCGTTTTTAATCAAAGTGCAATGCCATAAAAAGTATTTTAGTATAATAATAAAAGAGGATTTGACTAAAAGATAAATATCATTTTTTTAATCATTTTTCAAAAATAAAGCTACCTTTTCGTATTAGAAAAGGTAGCTTTATCTGTATAGACGACTGTTCTACTCCTTATTGTTTTGCGCCTTTCAACGACTCTCTCAGGACAAATTTTTGTAATTTTCCACTCGCATTACGAGGCAGTTCATCCATAAATAAATAATGACGCGGACGTTTATAATCCGCTAATTCATCACTTTCTTTACAATACGTTTCTAAATCAGCCTCTGTAATATGTTCATCTTTCTTTACAACAACTGCTACAACACGTTCTCCCCATAATTCATCTGGCTCACCGAGCACAGCAACATCTAATATACCAGGATGACTATGAAGGAAATCTTCAATTTCACGCGGATAAATATTAACGCCGCCACTAATCACCATATCATCCACGCGATCTGCGACGAATAAATAGCCGTCTTTATCGAAGTAACCTAAATCACCAGAGTGATACCACCCTTTATACATCGATTTTGCATTTGCCTCTTCTCGGTTATGATAACCAGCCATCATAGTTGGACCGCGCAAAATAATCTCTCCTACTTCATAAGGAGGCAATATATCATTTGGCTCTGCCGGTGCATCTTCATTCGGTTTCACAATTCGAATTTCGTGACTAAAACACGGTGTTCCTGCTGAACCTGCTTTCGTAATTTGATCCTCTTCTACGAGAAATGCAACAACAGGTCCCATTTCTGTCATTCCATAAATTTGTACAAGATCAATATAAAGACGTTCTTTACATTCCTTCACTAACGCTGGAGCCATCGCTGCTCCGCCGTATATACCAATCTTCATCGAAGTTAAATCGTACTTCGTTAAATCTTTTTGCAACAGCATATTCCACATCGTCGGTGCTGCAAAAAACGTCGTAATCTTCTCTTCTTGAATTGTATGTAATACTGTTTCTGTGTCAAAATGATGTAAAATAACATTCTTTCCACCAACTTGAATACGCGGTATAATTCCAGCATTCAACTCACCGCAATGATATAACGGTGCTACAACAAGCCCAACACTATCTCGATTATATTTTAGGAAATACGTACAAATCATACTATGCTCAGCCATTTCGCGATGACGATGTAATACACCTTTCGGATGACCTGTCGTACCGCTTGTATACAGCATAGAACAATAATCCATTTCACCAATTTCAATATCTACTTTTTCGGAAGATGCTTCATTTACTTTTTCATGGTAGGAGCTAGCATAAGAAGGTGTATCATCTTCTACATACCAAAAAGACGAATTTGGAAAATCTCGTTCAATGATAGCGACAGTTGGCTCAACTGCTTTTTCAAAAACAACTACTTTCGAGGATGCATCCTGGAGAATATAAGATACTTCTTTTGCTTTTAAGCGGAAATTAATTGGGTTAAAGATTGCACCAATTTTCGCACAGGCTAAGTAAACGTTTACAAATTCACGGCAGTTATATAAGTAAACAGATACAGTATCTCCCTTTCTTACCCCTTCTTCTAATAGAGCGTGCGCCGTTTTATTTATTTGCTCATCCCACTGTTTATACGTCCAGCGAATATTTTTTTCCGGCTCCACTAACGCCTCTTTATTCGGATACTTACCAACAGATAAATCGAAAATTCTCCCTATCGTCATGTACATGCCAACAATTTCCCCCTTTTCTCTTTCATAAATCTATCATTTCGTCCATAAGTAGACATTGTCCTTTAATGATTTAACTAATTTTTCTGATTATTATCGACATCATTTTACAAACAGCGCCGTTTGGCGGTCATTGAAATTATATCGGCGATTTTCCGGATATATCGAACGTAACTTGAAATATATCGGCGATTTTTCAAATATATCGACCACAACTCAATTTATATCAGCGATTTTTCGAATATATCAACTTACCGACAAAAACTGACAATATAAAAAAAGGGGTTCCGATTTGGAACACCCTTCATCTTATGCAAATAACTCTTCTAAAATTTTCAGTTTGTCTTCTGTATATTTTACGAAGCCATCGTTATATGATTTTGGATCTTTCGGATTCGCAAAGTGCGTAATTGCTCCCGTTTTCGGATGAACAAATTTACTTGATGCACCACAACCAAGTCCGATAATTGATTGTACTTCTTCCATAATGACAATGTTGTAAATACTTTCTTGCGTCGGCATTGCATAACCAACGTTCTCTAAGTTACCTAAAATATTCTTTTGACGATATAGGTAATATGGTACGTAATTATGCTTTTTCGTCCACTCTTCTGCTTCGTGCATCATCGCTGTAATTTCTTCGCGACCTGCTACTTTATATTTACGTTTGTTTTGCGTCATTTCAGAAGCACGTTTGAATGATAAGGTATGAACTGTTAATGACTCTGGCATTAACTTTTCTGTTTCATCTAACGTGTGCTTGAAAATATCTAACCCTTCACCAGGAAGACCAATAATTAAATCCATATTAATATTGTTCATTCCCATTTCACGAGCTAAATGATACTTCTCAATTGTTTCTTCTACAGTATGATGACGTCCAATTGCTTTTAATGTTTCTTGGTGGTATGACTGCGGATTAATACTAATACGGTCAATGTTCCATTTATTTAACACTTCTAGCTTCGCTGGCGTAATTGTATCTGGGCGACCTGCCTCAACTGTTACTTCACGCACATTTTTTACATCTGGGAACGCTTCATACATTTCTTCATACAGCATATCCATCTCTTCTGCTGTAATACTTGTCGGTGTACCGCCGCCGTAATAAATCGTCGTAACTTTTACACCTTTTTCTTTTAAAAACTTACCAATTTCACGAACTTCATAATGTAAACCACCTAAGAATGAATCAACAGAGCCTTGGCGTCCGTTAATTGCATACGCCGGGAATGTACAATATGCACATTTTGTTGGGCAGAATGGAATACCGATATAAATACTTACTTCCTCTTTCAAACGATATAAATCCGGAACTACCGCTAATTGACAATCAACGATACGTTGAAGAAGTTCAATTTTCTCTTCATGAATTAAATAACTTTCACGAAGTTCTTGGTGTGCTTCTTCTTTTGACATACCATTTTGAAGCATTTTATGAAGAAGTTTCGTTGGACGAACTCCAGTTAAAATACCCCAGCTTTGTTCAATACCAGTTAACTGCTGAAGAACAGAAAGATATACATAAGAAACAACGTGCTTCACTTGCTTCATACGCTCTTTTTCATCTGTAAAAGCAGATAAATCTTTTGCGAATGTTTCTTCATACACATTTCCAGTCGCAACATCTGTTAAACGAGCTGATGCTTTCACATTCTCTTCAATGTGTATATCAACGATAAGATTTGCTTCCTCTTGTTCAAATCCAATCGTACTATCTTCAAAAAATAAGCCGCCAATATTTTGTAGCGGACGTAAAAAACGATCATCTTGTAACGTTTTAATTGAAATTAACAACATTATCACCTTTTCATTTGCAAACTCTCTTTAGTTTACTTGAAGGGCGTTTGCAGGTCAATACAGAAGGTTTTACCTTATTTTCATATCCTATTTAAAACAAACTGAATATTGATTTTTAACGAACTTTCTCTAGCTGTATAGACATTAGAATATACTCTTGTTACAATCTAGAACGTATTAGTACTTGCTACTAATTTAAATACATATAAAGGAGGACTCTTAACACGCACGAAAGACTATCACGTGTTAAAACAACTATGAAAAAAAAGTTTTACAACATTTTAGCATTATCTTTGGCATTACAAACATTTGTAGCGCCTACCCATTCATTCGCAGAAAGTATAGAAAAAACTGCGGAATTGTCTATGGATGAACAAGCTTTAAAAAGCATTGAAGAACATGCAAAACAGCATAGACATGACGAAGAAAACGACCTTGAAATCTCGGGTGAATATCTTCTCCACTTATCAACAAAACTTCCACTATACAATTCAAATGACTTAAAAACGAAAACAAATATTGAAATTGCTGAACCAGTAGTAAAAGCAACGAAGAAAAAAGGGAATGCATATTACATACAAACTACGTTTGGTGCTGGCTGGGTTAATAAGGAAAGTAATAGTTTAGAAGTACAAGAGATTCATACACTCTCGAATCAAAAACTAATCGTAACAGAAGAAGCATCAGTATATTCCTTCCCTTTCCAATCGTTTAAAGAAGAAACGAAATTACAGCCACAAACAGTAACTCCTACTGAACAAGCTGGGAATTGGTTTAACATTCAAATGAACGGAACTGAGAAATGGATTTATGCTCCTTCAGCTACATTCGACGGTACGAAAGCATCATTATTTGAAAAAACAGGTGCTATCGAAAAGAGAAGCGCAACTTTCTTCAAAACACCATCTAATTTACCTACAAATAACGTTTATGGTGTTACTTTTAAAGAAATGATTGTTCCAAAAGGAAATGAAAATATTCGCCCTGGCTACGCAATGGAACCGAAATACATTACAATTCATGAAACTGCTAATACAAGTAAAGGTGCGAACGCTTTAAATCATGCGAAGTACTTAGATAATCAAGCTCGCGGAAATACTGATCGTTCAGCGTCTTGGCATTTTACAGTAGATGACAAAGAAATTTATCAACATCTTCCGCTAAATGAAGTTGGGTGGCATGCTGGAGATAAAACTGGAAACTATGAATCTATCGGAATTGAAATTGCTGTGAATAGTGATGGAAATTATACGAAAGCGGTAGAAAATGCCCGAAAATTAGCGGCTTACTTAATGAACGAATTAAATATCTCCCTAGATCACGTTCAAAAGCATCAATTTTGGAGCGGAAAAAACTGTCCTGCATTTATGATTCAACGCGGGCAATGGGATGCTTTCTTAAAGGGCACGAACGCTTACTATAATGAACATCGTAAAGAGGTTATTCCTCCAGAAGTCCCTCATGAAAAAGACGACATTACAGGTGGTTGGTATGAACAAGACATTCGTCAATTAGCTGCTAGAAAAATCATGTTCGGTGATGGAAATGGTTCTTACTGGCCAAACCGCCTCGTGACACGAGCTGAGTTTGCAAATTTAATGTCGAGAGCTTTAAAATTACCTACTGGAAACGCTAAATTTACAGACTTAAACGAAGCACACCCATCTTTAATAGATGGAATTAACCGCGCCGCTAGCGCAGGGATCATTAATGGTCGTGGGAATAATAAATTTGATCCCAATGCTACAATAACACGTGATGAAGCGGTTATTATGATTGACCGTGCACTAGAATATAAGTGGATTTATAGAAAAGAAGTGAAATTACCATTCACTGACCAACACTTAGCATACGATAAAAAAGCATTACAAAATGTTTACGCATACGGAATTGTAAAAGGTAACGAACGAAATGAATTCGTACCAAAAGGCACAGCAACACGCGCTGAAGCAGCCGCATTTTTAAATCGAATGCTTAAAGTTATTGAAGCTTAAACAAAGAAAAACGTAGCCAAAAGCTACGTTTTTCCTTTATCGTTTCGGTGTATTTTTATGATTCTTCAAAAACGGAAGCGGGAATTGCTTGCGGAAATGCTCTTTAATCATATACTCTACGCCGTTCTCACTATTTGAACGTGTAATCCAGTCGGCCGCTTGTTTTACTTCTACAGGTGCATTCCCCATCGCTACCCCGAGACCCACATTTTCAATAACCTCTAAATCTTCCATGCTATCTCCAATGGCAACCATTTCGTTTAGCGAAATATTTAAATGCTCTCCAAGCAATTGTAATCCACGTAATTTTGATACATTTTGTGGCAAAATTTCTATTCGTTTTGAATCACACTCAACATACTCTAAATCTTGAAACGCTTTTCTTAATGTATTGAGCCCTCGTTCTTTTTCACCTTTCGTTTGGAAAAGAACATCAATTTTTGGCGCCGCTACCGGATGATCACGAAGCGCATCACCTAATGAATCTACAAATTGAACTGGATAAAATAACGGATCTGCACTCGATAACACAGTACGTGCAATTAAGTTTGGTGTATTTCTTTCGCGATTTCCGATTGAAAACCGTTCATGAGAGATGCGGACGTTACAATCAAAATGCTCTAATACTTGCACAATATTAAATGTCTTCTCTTCCGATAACCTTCTTTGAACGTACGGCTTATCTAACGTTGCTGAAATGAAAGCACCACCGTGTGTCACTAATATCGAATCTAATTTTAACGCCTTTGCTACTTTATGAGCGGACTGAAAATTACGGCTCGTAAATAATGTAACGTATACGTCTTTTCTTTTCACAAATTCAATTGTTTCTCTTAATCCTTTTGCAATTTTTCCGTTGTTGTATAGTAGTGTCCCATCTATGTTAAGAGCTAGTAAGCGATAAATCATGTCGCACTCCCCCTCTTCGCTGTTGTACTCTATCCATAATTTATGAAATAAATGTAGCAAATAGAACGAGTTAGAATTTCTACTGAAAATTTGGTTTACTATATACATATACACTCAGTAAAGGAGATAGTACAATGCAGGCACCTCCTTCCTTTTATGAAGGCGATACGTTAGAAGTCGCAAAGAAATTACTCGGACAAAAACTTGTTCATATTGTAAACGGAATAAAGCGAAGCGGAATCATTGTTGAAGTAGAGGCATATAAAGGTCCCGATGATAAGGCCGCACATAGTTATGGCGGCAGACGGACTGATCGCACAGAAGTCATGTTTGGTGCACCGGGACATGCTTACGTATATTTAATTTACGGTATGTATCATTGTTTTAACGTCATTACAGCACCAGTTGGTACCCCGCAAGGAGTGCTCATTCGAGCCCTTGAGCCAGTAGATGGAATAGAAGAAATAAAACTAGCGCGCTACAACAAAACGGACATTACAAAAGCGCAATATAAAAACTTAACGAACGGACCTGGCAAACTATGCCGTGCTCTCGGAATTACGTTAGAAGAACGAGGCGTATCATTGCAAAGTGACACATTACATATTGAACTCGTCCGAGAAGAAGAACACATATCATCACAATATAAAATAACAGCAGGACCTCGAATTAACATTGACTACGCAGAAGAAGCTATACATTATCCTTGGCGTTTTTATTATGAAGGGCATCCGTTTGTTTCAAAGAAATAAACGATTCAACAAAAACTATTCAAAAAAGAAGACTGTTCCAAAATGGAACAGTCTCTCCCTTTTTACTCCGCACCTTCCGCAGTCGCAATATTATCCTCTAAGTTTTCTCTTGATAATTCAGCCGCCATAAAGTCAGCTGTTTCTGGAAGTGCTAAATGCATATGAGCTTTTTGACAAATTTGGATCGTACAGTTTTCAACAACATAGTCGAAAACATGTCCGCCCCCGCTTCTTTCATCATCAATGTAATGTAAATGGAATCCAGCTACACCAATACCTTGCGCATAATCTGGTGTCCAAAATCCAGCAAGCGTACCTTCTGTATTTTCAAATGAGAAGATTGGTTGTGATTTCGTCACTTCAACGAGTGGTGTATACGGTTTTTCTTGTCTTGGAACCGTTCTTGTTCTTACTTCGCGGAACGTACCGTCCATTCGAATACCGTAAAATAAGTTTTTACTCGGCATTAATTCATGTAATAATGCTTCTACTTCTTCACGTTTCATCGGACGTTCTACCTTATAACTCATTTCTTTTTCAAAAAACGTTACAGTCGCAAATGGCGTTGTTTCTTCTGGCTCTACTTTTTCTGCTGAACCGTCTGAACGTAAATGATAAAATTCGTTATCAAACGCAATCATTTCACCATCTAACTGATCAAATGTGCCGATACCGAAATCACCATGTTTTTTCAAATCTTCAAAGCTAATCACACCATCATATATACCATCTAATAGCGCAAGCATTGTAGATGTTTGATATACTTCATTACTCGTTTTCGTTTTTTTTGCATCAATATCAATTAATTGCGCAACCGTCATCTCAAATCTGCCTCCATTAGTTTAATTGATTTGGTAATAATTTTTCGCTTAATTTAATGTTGTCACGGTAATCGATTGGAATATCAATAATGACAGGGCCGTCTGCTGCTAATGCTTCTTTTAATACCCCTTCTAATTCATCAGGCGTGTTAACACGAAGACCTGTCGCACCGAAACTTTCCGCATATTTCACAAGATCAACATCGCCAAACTCTGTAGCCGATGTTCTACCGTATTTCATCATTTGTTGGAATGCAACCATATCATATGTGCCGTCTCTCCAAACAAGATGGACGATTGGAGAATTTAAGCGTACCGCCGTTTCTAACTCCATCGCTGAGAATAAGAAACCACCGTCACCTGATACGGAAACTACTTTCTTACCTGGTTCTACTAAAGTAGCAGCAATTGCCCAAGGAAGTGCAACACCTAACGTTTGCATACCGTTACTAAATAATAATCTACGTGGTTCATAAGAACGGAAACATCTCGCCATCCAAATAGAATGGGAACCGATGTCACATGTAACGGTTGTATCGTCACTAATTAAAGAACGAAGTGTACGAATTACTTGAAGTGGATGCGTAACACCTTCTGAAGGACGATTTGGAACTTCTGCTTGTTCTGATAATTTCGCACGTAATCGTTCTAACACTGCTTCTGATTTCGTACTTAATACAAGTTTCGGTAATTTTTCTGCGATGCTATTTACTGTTAAGGCAATATCACCAATTAATTCACGCTCTGGTTGGTAATCATGATCAATATCTGCTTGATGGTCATCAAGATGAATAATCGTTCTGTCCCCAAGTTTATTCCAGAATTTCGGATCATACTCAATTGGGTCATAACCGATAGAAATAACAAGGTCCGCTTCTTCTAGTAAAATATCACCTGGTTGGTTACGGAATAATCCAACGCGGCCGAAGAAATGATCTTCTAATTCACGTGAAATCGCACCAGCTGCTTGATATGTTTCAACGACAGGAAGTTCTGTATCCGCAATTAATTCACGAACAGCTTTCGTCACTTCATTTGTGCTTGCTCTCATACCGAGTAAAATAACCGGCAATTTCGCTGCTTTTATTTTTTCTACTACGTATGTAATATCATGTGTGGGAGCGATTCCAAGCTGTGGCTTAGAAAGCGCACCGATAGACTCTACAGTCGTTTCCGCAGTCATAACGTCTTGCGGAAGACTTACTAAAGTAGCGCCTGGATTTGTGGAAGTCGCACTTCGAAATGCATTTGATATTGCTTCTGGCACATTATCAGGATGCTCTACTTCTACGCTATATTTTGTGATTGGTTCGAATAGTGCAGCATTATCCATAGATTGGTGCGTACGTTTTAATCGATCTGTACGTGGAACTGCACCAGCTAAAGCAACAACGGGATCACTCTCCGCATTCGCAGTAACAAGACCTGTCGCTAAATTTGATGTCCCTGGTCCTGAAGTTACAAGACATACGCCCGGTTTTCCTGTTAATCTACCAATCGCAGCTGCCATAAATGCCGCATTTTGTTCATGACGACAAACAATTAACTCTGGTCCTCTTTCTTGCAGTACATCAAATACAGAGTCAATCTTCGCTCCTGGAATACCGAAAACATGTGTAACACCTTGTTTAATTAAACAATCAACAACAAGATCTGCTCCTTTTGTTTTTGTCTTCACGTCGTTTGCTTTTACACCTGTACTCAAACTAACCATTCCTTTGTTTCATAATTTGTGTAATAAAGATTTTAAACTTCACCTAGTTAATTAACGTGGTGAAGTATTATTTATCATTATATTACAAATACATTATTTTTCCAACAATATGAATTTGACAGTTTTTTGACACCGATTAACGAATGCGCTTACAACCCTTTATTTATCCTAAAATAATATTTTTATATTTTCTCGAAAAAATCTAAAAAACTTCCATCTCATCACGGTACCAAAATGTTTACAGTACCTTGCAAAGAACACTACTAAATGATATATTTGTAAATATTGGAACACCCATTAATTGGAATGATATTCGTAGTTAGTATATCTCCCTCTCAACAAAGAGCGGATTCTCAGCTATAATTCATTATTTTATAAAGGGAAGTGATCGCAATGAACAAAAGTGAGTTTTTAAGCCAACTTAGTTCCTCCCTACGGAATATACCTAATTCAGAAAAGGGGGATATTATTTCAGAATATGAAACTCATTTTATTAGTGGTAAACAAGATGGAAAATGTGAAGAAGAAATTGCTAGAAAACTAGGAAACCCTAAAACGATCGCGAAAGAACTGAATGTTTCCTATGCAATAAGCAATGCTGACAAGAAACGCAGCTTCAAAAATATGATAACTGCACTATTTTCTGTTATGAGCTTAAGTGTTTTAAACTTTGCCTTTATCTTTATCGCCTTTTTCGTACTACTCTTTTTATTACCGATTATTCTAGCACTTATCATTGCTACTCCAGTATTAATCATTTCACCTATTTTATTAATAGGGTTAGGATTTTTTAAAGGGTTTCATCAAATTAGTTACTCCGATGTTTATAATGTGTTTATCGCTTTTTGCGTCGGTTTACTCATATCCGTCATATCTTACCAAATGGTCAAACATATATACGCACTTTTAGTAAAGTATTTGAAATGGAATATTGCTATTTTACAAAGACACTAATGAATGTAAAAGGAGATTAAAATGAAGAAATATACTTTATATTCACTCATGCTACTTACTCTTTTATTTCTATCAGCTTGTTCAAACAGTGCACAACCTAAGGAAGAAAACGATGTACAATCTATTAAAGATGTTACGGTTAAAATTCCAGAAACGATATTCACTTCCTCAAAAAAGAATGAAACTATTAATGAAGATGAAATGAGAAAAAATATAAAAGATTATATAGATTATAGCTGGGAGTTATCTGAAAACATCATTCCACTTGCCTCAACAACTCCTGATAAGAATTTCACTGATTCCGATCGAAAAAAATTACAAAAACTAATCGATCTAGCGAAACAAAACGATATGAATTTCCATGAGTTTATTAGTAATAATAATTTACCTACTGATTATAAAAAACCTTCAAAAGAAATCTATGAATTTATGTCATCATCTACGGCTATTTTCGTAGAACTAGATCAAGAATTAAACAAACTCGCCCAAGATGGTAACTTATTCAAAGCCGATTTTTCTTTTACGAAGCACCTTGAGAAAGCTAATGGACGGAAGCAAAAAGAGATTGAAAAGTTTTTAAACGAAAAAAACATTAAAACTTCAATTAACAGCAATAAAAAGAATTAACGGATGTACTACATACCACTTTCAAAATAGCTATTTTGAAAGTGAGGTTTTGTGGTCTAACTATCAAATTCCCTAAACAAAAAAGACGCCCCTATCCGAGGGGCGTCTTCCACTATTACGCTTGTTGTTGCGCGCTATATAATTCTTCAAGTGGCTTCATGATAATTTTGTTAACGTCGCCGATTACAACATTTAAGCGTTGCTCAGTTTCCATTAACTTTGTAATTTTAGCATCTTGTTGAATGCGAACTACAACTTCTTGTGCTTGTTGGTTGTCTTCTTCAGTGATTTCTTGACCTTGCATCATTTTTTGTTGTAGGCTAAGTTGCATTGTACGGAACTCATCGAATAAGTTCTTTGAAGCTGCATCAGCTTGAACTGCTGCGTAGCTCTCTTTTAAAGTTTTGAAGTCATCGTTTTCAGCGATTGCTTTTTGTAATTCATATGCTACATCATGAATGTTTTTTGTCATTTTATTTTCCTCCTTTAGAAGGCTAGCGCTTATCATACGCACTGCCTTTTACGTGCATTTACATACGCACCTCTTCTTACCATATCAAACTATGCAAGAGATGTGAAGAAATTTCACTTTTATTTGTATGTACGTATTTTATTATTTCAGAAACAACAGTAATAAACCTTGCACAATTCCAATCATACCGCCTAATAAGGCACCTAAATACGTAATCATTTTTAGTTCATTTTTTGTAATGGACAGCACTAAATCTTCTAGTCTCTCCGTGGAAAATGTGGACACTTCTTGCTGCACAATTTCAGCCAAGTGGAGATTATTTAGTATACTCGCTACGTTTTCTGCTCCCCACTTCAAGCCTTTCGTTACTACGCCTGGGACTACCTTTTCCATAATTGTTTCTCGAACTGGCTCACATACTTGCTGCACAGATTGATTTAAAAATTTACTTACTGTTTCCTCCACTTTAACTGCAGACAATATGGAGCTTACAATCATTTCTTTTTCTACAAACGTTTCTACTTCTTTTACATCTCTTCCTTTTAACTTTTCCAACTCTTTTTGCAGTACTTCAGTTAAAAGCTGCTTTGTGCCATCTTGCCCTAAAAACTTGATAACCTCAGGCTGAACACGATCCACTACACTTACATTCCCTAAAAACATTCCGACTAAGTTAAGCAATGTCCCCCTAGAAGCAAAGAAATCATCAATCATTTTTGAAAGACGTGCTTTACCTTCTTCACTCTCAAAAAACTGAGTTGCTCGCCCTAAAATAAATGCCGAAACATTTGGAATCGCATTCTCTATTTTCTCATGAACAGAATGAGGTAAAGCTTGTTCCCATGTATATGTATAGTACTCTTCTAAAAATGCCTGAATCTTTTCTGTAATCACCTGTTCGATTTTCTCAGTTGCTTCTTTTTCTACATGCGCTACGTCCCATTTTTCTAACATGTGTCGCAGTGACTGTTCATTCGTAATTACTTTATCCACTTCTACTTGTGCCCAGTGGATTAAACCTTTTTGAAACTCTTCATTTGTTAACTTCTTGCCGATTCCTTCTGGCGTTAACAAATGTTCTACAACCATTTTCCCTAATTGAACAGCAAGCTCATCGCGGCGCTTCGGAATTAATCCTGGTGTAAATGGCACTTGAAACTTCCCAATATATATAGGGCGATGAGGACGAAATAACATTTTTATCGCTAAATGATTTGTAAATCCTCCAATAATTGCTCCGAGCCCTGTCGTCGTTAACATACTTAACCATATATTCATTACAATCAACCTTTCGCTTCTCCAAAACTATAGCATATCATCATACGGACAAAAGTATAATGGTATAAAAACGTATTTGCAATATATAGCTTCGCCTATTATGCCAACATTTTGTTAGTAAAGGAGTGATTTCGTTGGTTCTCGGTATTTTAACTTCTCACCCTCATTATGAGCAAACGTATTACACCGAAATCGCTAAACGCGCTCGGCTTTATCATAATGTCGTTGCCCAGTTTACGCCATTTGGTATTGATCCTAAAACAGATCTTGTTTCTGGTCTGATTTATGATACGGATACAGGAAAATGGAAAGAGCAAATATTCCCTATTCCTTCTTATATATATGATCGTTCTTCTTTTAACGAGGAAACAGACGTCGAAAAAGCAAAGTCAATTATTCGCTCATTACACAATCGTCCTTCCACTACCTTTTTAAATAACACACTCATTGACTTAAGCAAACTACATGATGTATTTCTCACGAATAAAAAATTATCTCCTTATATACCAAAATTTGAAATAGCAACGATACACAACGTTTTCAAACTGTTATTAAAAACAAAAGATATTATTATACGTCCTACTAACGCACATTCCAATGAAAGTTTGTACCGGGTCGTTTATAAAAATAAAACGTTTCATGTTGATACGATAAATGATGCCTACCATACTTCTACTCCAATTAAACGGACTGATGAATTTATATCTTGGTACAAATCTCATATACGATCAGCACGTTACATCACGCATACAATGCTGCAACCTCCAAATCAATTAACATACCCACTCCATATTCGAACCATTTTACAAAAAAATAAAGAACAGAAGTGGAACGTTATCGGTCAGTTTATACAAAAAAGTTCATTTCCGAATCAACTTTTACTTTCGGTAACCGACGATTCCTCTCTGCATGCATTTTCAAAAATTAAATACGTACTATCTAATACCGGTGTACAATTGTTACAAGACGCTTTACAAGACATTATAAATGAAGTGTTTCAAACGCTAGATGCATCTTATTCTTCATTATTCGAGCTAGAGCTTTCCACTATTATGGATCAAAAAGGGGCAATTTGGCTTATGTATGTCAACACGATTCCCCCTTACGAACATTACATTCGCCATAGTGATTCATTAGCCGAAAAAATATATCATGGACCATTACAATTTAGTCGCTTTACACCATAAAGAAAGGGGGTAAGTCTATTTTGAAAGAGCACATATATACGTTAAATATTTCAGATGAACATCCAAATAGTATTACTTTACCTTATATTTTTTCCATCACACCACCAATTACATCCCTTTCCTTCGGCCTACGCCATGTTGCAAGTGAAGAGGTAAAAATTCATTATTCCTTTACTCGCGAAATCATTATTGGAAAACAAATTGCAGAGAAACTTTTACTGCCTCATTCCACTACTATCCATGCATTCACACAAAACCAAACGATTATTTTCGGACCATTAATCGGGATTTTCACAACTGGTTTTAACGATGACGCTTCTAATCCTTTAGGGAACCGTTCAACTTCTCTTGGCGAGTTACTAACGCCACCATTCACCTTACGACCATTTGTATTCGTTTTTGGTGTGCAACATATAGACTGGGAAGACGAAACAATTGAAGGGTATTTCTTTCATGAGGAAAAATGGATAAAGAAAAAAGTCCCTTTACCGAATGTCATTTACGATCGATTACCAAATCGGAAAGCCGAAAATTATAAACCGATCGTAAGAGCAAAAAGAAAGTTAGAGCATGACTATGCGATTCCATGGTTTAACCCAGGTTTTTTTAATAAATGGGAAGTGCATCAACTTCTTATGAAAGATGAATCCATTATGCCGCTATTACCAAACACAGAAACATTTCAGCACTTCGAACAAGTGGAACGATTTCTCGGAACGTATAAATCCATTTATATGAAACCGATTCATGGTAGCTTCGGTAGAAACATTCATCAAATATTTTATTCCCAAACAGAGAATTGCTACTACTGTCGTTATCGCGAAAATGAAGAAAATAAACTAAGAAAGTACCAATCATTAGAAACACTTCTGAACCATGTGTTAAAAGGACATGATTTAAAAAAGTTTATCGTACAACAAGGTATCTCCTTGCTACGCTTCGATGGGCAGCCTGTTGATTTCCGCATTCATACAAATAAAAATCATTTCGGCCAATGGATGGTCAGTGCAATCGTCGCAAAAATTGCTGGCAAAGGTAGCTTAACAACGCATGTAAATAGCGGTGGCGATACGAAATTGCTGCAAGAACTTTTTCCTGATTCAACGAAACAAATTCAAATTGAAAATAAATTAAAACATACAGCCTTACAAATTAGTTACGCACTCGATGAACAAGTAACCGGAAATATTGGAGAAATCGGTTTTGATATCGGTTTAGACACGCAGGAAAACCCGTGGCTCTTTGAAGCAAACTCTAAACCTGGGCGAACTGTATTCCAAGATGCCAAGTTAAAAGAACAGAGTGAACTAACGCGCCAATTATTTTACGAATATGCCATCTACTTAACTGAACATTCTTTGCGCGATACAAAAGAAAAAATGTCTCAAATAAAATTAGAGACTTCCTCAAATAACGAGCATATCCCGTCTCCTATGATTCACTCACAAATACAAAAACAAAAACTTCCACCTCATTCATAAGGTGGAAGTTTTCTATTTACACAAGTTTTACTACAAACTCTGTTTCCACGTTACATACTCCGCAATAAAAAATATGATTGCAATATTCATTTGAATTATTATATGTCAATCCATCTACTGCACTTAATAATTCTTGGTCCATATACGCACTATAATCGTCTATGTAATCTACAGCCTTCCCATAATCTTGGAGTATACTTTGGCAATTTTGACAAGAATATGTTTGTGATTCTAATGCGTTGCAAAGCGGGCAAATCCCCATCACGATTCCTCCATATAATTGTATCTAGCTATGTATAGGAGCAGCTTGCCCCATTCTTACTTACATTTACCTCAAAATAGCAGGATACAAAAAGAAAAATATATTTCATATCGCTCTTAGTTTAGCCTTCTTTCTAAAAAATACAACGATTACTCTTATTTCATAATTTACGAAATCACTAAGATTTTTTTACAAAATTTACAAATTATTATTTCGTATATCTTTCTAGGTAACATCCATACTATGAGTACAAACTTAATTACCGATGGATTAGCGCCAAACGGGGCGATAATCTGGTTCAACTCCAGCTAGTCCAACCAAAAAAATTTTTATAACTCTAAGGAGGATATATTCCTATGGCAAACCAAAATTCTTCAAATCAATTAGTAGTACCAGGAGCAACAGCTGCAATCGACCAAATGAAATACGAAATCGCTCAAGAATTTGGTGTACAATTAGGAGCAGATTCTACAGCTCGTGCTAACGGTTCTGTTGGTGGCGAAATCACAAAACGTCTAGTTGCAATGGCTGAGCAAAGCCTTGGCGGATTCCACAAATAAATATATATGGCAAAAAGGTCTCAAGGCATATGCCTTGAGACCTTCCTTCATTTATTGCAACATTTGTAAAAACTTCTTCGTACGTTCTTCTTTTGGATTTGTAAATACATCTTCTGGTGTACCTTGTTCGACAACGACACCGCCATCCATGAAAATAACACGGTTCGCAATTTGATGTGCAAAGCGCATTTCATGCGTTACAATGACCATTGTCATGCCTTCTTTAGCAAGCTCTTTCATGACCTTCAGAACTTCTTGAACGAGTTCAGGATCAAGCGCTGACGTCGGCTCATCAAATAGTAACACTTCTGGTTCCATTGCAAGCGCGCGAGCAATTCCAACGCGCTGTTGTTGTCCGCCTGATAATTGGAACGGATATAAATCCACTTTATCTGCTAGACCCACTTTTTCAAGGAAATAGTTTGCTTTTTTCTTCGCTTCTTCTTTCCCCATCTTTTTCACTGTAACGAGCCCTTCCATTACATTTTGAAGTGCTGTTAAATGCGGGAATAGATTATGGTGCTGGAATACCATACCTGTTTGCGTACGAAGGTTGACAATATCTTTCTTCGTTACTTTTTGAGAGAAGTTAAGCTCTTTATTACCGATACGAATATGACCAGCGTTTGGCGTTTCTAATACGTTAAGGCAACGCAGGAATGTCGTTTTACCAGACCCAGACGGCCCAATAATAACAACAACCTCGCCCTTCTCAACTGTTAAATCTATATGCTTTAGTACGGTATTATCTCCGAAACTTTTTTGTAAGTGCTGAATTGAAATCATAAAAACAAAAACTCCTTTTGTAAAAGGATTATTTTAATGTGTAGCGTTCTGAACGCTTTTCTAACATCTGTTGTACGATTGATAATAAGAAACAAATAACCCAATAAATAAGACCTGCTTCGAAATAAACAATTAAAAATTCGTAGTTCATTGCCGCAATTTCCTGTGCTTTTCTGAACATTTCTGTTACTAAAATTAACGATGCTAATGAAGTATCTTTCACTAAGCTAATAAATGTATTCGAAAGCGGCGGGATTGATACGCGCGTTGCTTGCGGTAAAATAACACGTTTTAACGCTTGTGGGTATGTCATCCCAATTGTATAAGCAGCTTCCCACTGCCCTTTCGGAATTGAAAGGATAGAAGCACGAATAATTTCAGATGCATACGCACCGACATTTAATGAAAATCCAACGACTGCTGCTGTATATGGCTCAACTTCAATATTAAGAGTTGGGAGACCATAGAAAATGATAAATAACTGTACAAGAAGTGGCGTTCCGCGAATGATAGATACATAGATACGAGCAATCCATTGTAAAATACGACTACCTGAAATACGTGCAAGCGCCGTTAACGTTGCCAGTATAAGACCGATAATAAATGTAATAAGCGTTAATGGAATTGTCGTAAAAACAGCTTCCTTCAGCATAGGCATGAAGGAAGTCTGCATAATATCTATCCAAGTAGACAATCGATCTGAAATCAATGCACTACTTAGATACATTTTCACCAAACCATTTTTTCGTTATTTTGTCATACGTACCGTCTTTTTTCATATCTTCTAACGCTTTATCTACTTCTTGTACAAGCTTAGTGCTACCTTTACGGAATAAGAATCCACTTTCTGAAGCTTCTTTTTCTGTATCTACAATTTTAATTTTCGCATCTTTTTTCGTTTCTAAATAATTTAACACTGATAATTTATCATTGATTGTGAAATCAACGCGTCCTGAAGCTAATAGTTCTGCTGCTTGGCTAAATCCTTCTACACCAACGATTTCCGCACCATTTTTCTTAGCGATATCTGCATAGTTACTTGTTAAAGATTGTGCTCCTTTTAATCCTTTTACATCAGCAAATGTAGCAGGTTTATCTTTATCTTTTGCGATAACTAATGCCGCTGAAGATGAAATGTATGGTTTAGAGAAGTCGTATTTCTTTTGACGATCTTCACGAATACCAACTTCGTTTGCAACCATATCGAAACGTTTTGCATCTAAACCAGCAAGTAAGCTATCCCATTGCGTTTCTTTAAATACAGGTTTTACACCTAAACGTTTTGCAACTTCTTCTGATAGTTCAACGTCAAATCCAGTTAATTTATTGCTTGAATCGTGGAACGTAAATGGTGGGTATGTACCTTCTGTACCAATTACAAGTTCACCGCTTTGTTTAATCTTTTGTAACGCGTCTTGACTAGCTGTATCTTTTTTCTCTTCTTTACCGCAGCCGGCTACAATCCCGATCGCTAATGTAGTTACTGCAAGTACTGAAAATAATTTCTTCATGATGGTAATCCTCCAAGTATTCTGATAGGAATTTAAAAACTATATTGATTGTATGCAATCTTGAACAATTTTTCAATGAAAATGTTCTTATTTAGTTTATCCTTTTTCTTCATAATCAAACAAAAAGGAAAAATAATGCTACATACAAAAAATAAGTAACATTTTTTAATATAGCATTTATTGTACGAAAGGTAAAATAATACTTCTTATTTAATTGCCGTGATTCACTAAAAAAGAACTTGTGAAAATCACAAGTTCCTCCCCATACCTATTAAGCGCTCTGATTCCCTTCCATTTGCGTTTTGTACATATCGTAATAACGCCCGCGCTTTTTCATTAATTCATCATGAGACCCTTTTTCTAAAATCGTCCCTCTATCAAGCACGATAATTTGATCTGCACTTTTAATTGTTGAAAGACGGTGGGCAATAATAAATGTCGTTCTTCCTTTTTTCACAACTTCTAGCGCTTGTTGAATCATCGCCTCTGTTTCTGTATCGATACTAGATGTCGCTTCATCTAAAATTAAAATGGCTGGGTCAAAAGCGAGCGCCCTAGCAAACGATATAAGCTGACGTTCTCCGGTTGAAAGTGTACTTCCTTTCTCCGTAATTTCTTCATTTATATTGTTCGCAAATCTTTCAGCACCTACATCACGCAATGCTTTTACGATGCGCTCTTTTGAAATATTTTCATTTTCTAAACTAACATTAGATGCTACTGTTCCGCTAAATAAAAATGGATCTTGCAGTACAATTCCCATATGTTCACGAGTTGCTTGTTTCGGCATCTCTTTTACATCATGACCGTCAATTGTAAGCTTTCCTTTTTCAAACTCGTAAAACTGAAAGAGTACATTCATAATGGAACTTTTTCCTGAGCCAGTATGACCGACAAGTGCGACTGTCTCGCCTTGTTTCGCTTCAAATGAAATATTTTTTAACACTTCATCTTTTCCATTATAAGAAAACGACACATTATCAAACTTCACATTTCCTTGTAAGCGAGGTATACGTTCTTCTTCTACTGCTTCCCCTTTTTCCTCTAATAATTCAAAAACACGTTCTGATGCAACGCGCGATTGTTCTAAGTTAGCAAGCTGATTCACCATATTTGTAATCGGTGAGAATAATCGTGTTAAATAATCAACGAACGCATATAGTATCCCTAGAGAAATGACGCCTGTAGCACTTAATGAAGCACCACCGAAATACCAAATCACACCTGTGAAAGCGATATTTCTTAATACACCTACTAAGTTATGAGAAGTTGCTGCATTTAAATTTAAAATTTTATTTTGATACTTAAAATAATCACCATTTAATTCTTCAAACTCTTTTTTCGTTTCACGCTCTTGACGGAACGCTTGAATAATTGGCATCCCTTGAATGGATTCATTCACTGTTCCGTTAATATCAGATAAACGAGAGCGCATTTTATGATTGTATACAGACGCATACTTTCTATAAAGAATTGCCCAAACAATTAAGATTGGGATAATAAGTAAACATAATGTCGCCAATTTTACATCGAGTAAAAATAGCGCAGCAAATATCCCAATAATATAGATGATACTAGAAACGAATGTTGCCAGCACCGTTACATATAAATCACGAATGGCCTCTGTATCATTCGTTACACGCGACACAATTTTCCCTGCTGGTAAATGATCGAAATAACGAATTGGCAACGTTTGAATATGAGAAAAGACATCTTCCCTCATAATTTGAATAATTTTGTTCGCTGCTTTCTGCAAGAAAAATTGCTTTCCGTATGCAAATAATGAAACGACTACTAATAAAGCAAAATAGCCTCCACCAAGTAATAATAGTCGGTTTATTTCTGGTTTATAAAACGCAAACACTTCTTCTTTCGTTAATGCTTTCGCTTTATACACTTGCACCGCCTTACCGTTTTGAACGGTAATCATATCACCTTTTACATTCCGCGACCCTTCCACATTCACTTTATTCGGTACAAAATAATATTGAAAACCGACTTGCATCACGCGTACTTCTTTTCCTTTTTTCTCACCTTCTTGGAAGCGATCGCTTCGCTTATAAAAGGTGCCATTATACGAAACAGCCTCTTCACTCTTTTCTGTTTCATACCAAGGTTTCTCTATTCCAACGATATGATCGTCAATCATCGTTTTCGCGACGAAAGGACCAGCAAGCTCTGCGATGACGAAAATAAATAACATTAGCATCGCTGCAAAAATTGTTCCTTTTACTTTCATCGCATATTGAAACAATCGTTTTGACACGCTCATATTTTCACCCCACTATCCGCACTTTCACTTTCACCTTGTTGTCTTTCAAACTGCTCCGCATACCAGCCTCCCTTTTGGATAAGCTGATCATGCGTACCTTCTTCCATTACTTCTCCCTCATCCATCACGAGAATCCAATCCGCATGTTGTACGGCAGATAAACGGTGCGTCGTAATAATCGTCGTCTTTCCGCTTCTCTCTGTTCTTATATTTTCAATAATCGCCGCTTCCGTACGAGCATCAACAGCTGATAAAGAATCATCTAAAATTAATATTTCCGGATTTTGAATAACAGCTCGTGCAATCGAAATCCTTTGTTTTTGCCCTCCTGATAAAGAAACACCTTTCTCTCCGACGAGCGTTTCTAACCCTTCTGGTAAAAACTCTAAGTCTTTTTTAAACGCTGCAATTTCAATCGCTTTCTCGAGTTCCTCTTCAGTCGCTTCCCTATTTCCGAATAAAATATTTTCCCTCGCTGTTTTTGAGAATAAAATATGTTCCTGCGGTACATAACCAATCCACCCAAGCACATTTTCATTCGTCATTTGATCTAATGTCACATCAGAGACTGCAATATCTCCATCTCCAAGCGGATATTGGCGAAGAAGCTGACGTACGAGCGTCGTTTTTCCGCTTCCTGTTTTTCCAACAACACCAAGCGTTTCCCCTTGTTTTAATGTAAACGAAACCTTTTTTAAATTTGTTTCAGTTGATGAAGGATATGAAAAGGTAACATCATCAAACTGAATATAATCCGGCTCTTGTACAAGCTTTGGATGTTTCGGATCCTTTACATCTGGTTCATACGCTAACGTTTCATTTACACGGTCGAGTGACGCATTTCCTCTTTGCATAACATTGATTAATTCACCAATTGCAAACATCGGCCAAATCATCATCCCTAAATACACGTTAAATGAAACAAGTTCACCAAGTGTCACCTTTGATTGGAATACAAGATATGCGCCATACACTAAACCAATTAAATAACTAAGACCGACAAGCATTTTCACAGTTGGCTGGAATAGTGCATCAATTCTAGCTACTTTCATATTCTTTTCGTAGACATCATCTCCTAAATGATGAAATCTTTCTTGATCTGCATTTTCTTGTACGTATGCACGAATCACGCGCACACCAGCGATTGACTCAAGTACTTTATCATTCATATCACCGAACGCATCTTGCGCAACTGTAAATCTTTCATGCAATTTCTTTCCATATATATTCATCGCATACGCCATAATTGGAAGCGGTATAAGTGCCGCAAATGTAAGCTCCCAACTAATTGTAAATCCCATCATAAAGACAATCGTAAGCATATATAAACTCGAATCTACGAGCGTTAATATACCGAAACCAGCTGTCATAGCGATTGCTTTTAAATCATTTGTCGCTCTCGCCATTAAATCACCAGTACGATTTTTTTGATAAAAAGTCGGCGTCATCTTAAGTAAATGCCCCATAAATTTAGAGCGCATCGTTTTCTCAAGCACGAATGCACCGCCAAACAATTGATGTTGCCATACGAAAGTGAGGCCATATCCAACTATCGTAACCCCAATTAAAATAAGAATAGACTGTATAATAGCTTCGTTCGATAACGTTCCTGTTTTTATATTATCTATCGTAACCCCTAACACTTTCGGGGGAATAACTTCAACTATATTCACAATTAAAAGAGCTCCAATGGCGATACTATATCTCCTCCAATGCTCTTTAAAAAACCACTTTAACTTTAGTAATACTGAAAACAATGTAATCTCTCCCTTCTCGTTCTCGTTTACCTCTCATTTCTCTATCCACTATCCAGACCCATCACATTTACATTTCGTAACCCATACAATCTCATCACATTTTTCCACCTTCCAAAGTTTTATTTAGTAACATGGAAAATAAACAAAAAAAAGCATACCGCCGCTTGACGATATGCACAAAAATGCATAAAAGCGTACGTTACGATATACGCAACGTACGCTTTTTATAAGACAAAAATGCCCTATATATCCGCACGGGTTGCGTAATGATATAAATGTTTTCTGCCATTTAACAGAGCTAAACCCATTACATTTACGATTACAATCATTACGCACACCCCCTTCATTTATTTTCCATTTATAATCTTATAACTTTATTGAGTATTCTGTCAATTGTTTTTTTACAAATTGAATAAAAATATATGATCCATCATTTCGAAATAAGGGAATGTTCTGTAAGAAAGGGCATACAAAATAAAAACTTCATAAGAAATCGTTTTCACAAATATTTCATTTGAAAAATGTTATCAAACCCCATACAATCACCTTATACTCACTCTTACAAGTTGCTATTTTAGGAGGACTAATCATGACAACTAGCAATACGTACAAATTTTATTTAGATGGAGAATGGAGAGAAAGCTCTTCAGGAGAAACAATCGAAATTCCATCTCCATACTTACACGAAGTAATTGGACAAGTACAAGCAATTACTCGCGGAGAAGTAGATGAAGCAATTGCATCTGCAAAAGAAGCTCAAAAATCATGGGCGGAAGCTTCTCTACAAGATCGCGCAAAGTATTTATATAAATGGGCTGATGAGCTCGTAAATATGCAAGATGAAATTGCCGATATCATTATGAAAGAAGTCGGTAAAGGATATAAAGATGCGAAGAAAGAAGTTGTTCGTACAGCTGATTTCATTCGTTATACGATCGAAGAAGCTTTACATATGCACGGAGAAAGCATGATGGGCGATAGCTTCCCGGGCGGTACAAAATCAAAACTTGCAATTATCCAACGCGCACCACTTGGTGTTGTATTAGCAATCGCACCATTTAACTACCCAGTAAACTTATCTGCTGCAAAACTTGCACCAGCATTAATTATGGGTAACGCTGTTATTTTCAAACCAGCAACTCAAGGTGCAATTAGTGGTATTAAAATGGTGGAAGCACTTCATAAAGCTGGCCTTCCAAAAGGTCTTGTAAACGTAGCGACAGGACGTGGTTCTGTAATTGGTGACTACTTAGTAGAACACGAAGGCATCAATATGGTATCGTTCACAGGTGGTACAAACACAGGTAAACATTTAGCGAAAAAAGCTTCAATGATTCCACTTGTATTAGAACTTGGTGGTAAAGACCCTGGTATCGTTCGTGAAGATGCTGACTTACAAGATGCTGCAAACCATATCGTAAGCGGTGCATTCTCTTACTCTGGTCAACGTTGTACAGCTATTAAACGTGTACTTGTACACGAAAACGTAGCAGACGAGCTTGTTGGCTTATTAAAAGAGCAAGTAGCTAAACTATCAGTTGGATCTCCAGAACAAGACAGCACAATCGTTCCATTAATCGACGATAAATCTGCTGACTTCGTTCAAGGTTTAGTTGACGACGCTGTAGAAAAGGGTGCAACGATCGTTATCGGTAACAAACGTGAGCGTAACTTAATTTACCCAACATTAATCGACCACGTAACAGAAGACATGAAAGTTGCTTGGGAAGAGCCATTCGGCCCAATCCTTCCAATCATCCGTGTTTCTTCAGATGAGCAAGCAATTGAAATTGCTAACAAATCAGAGTTCGGTCTGCAAGCAAGTGTCTTCACTAAAGACATTAACAAAGCATTTGCAATTGCTAACAAAATCGAAACTGGTTCTGTTCAAATTAACGGACGCACAGAGCGCGGCCCTGACCACTTCCCATTCATCGGTGTAAAAGGTTCAGGTATGGGCGCACAAGGTATTCGTAAGAGCCTTGAGTCTATGACACGTGAAAAAGTAACTGTATTAAACTTAGTTTAATCTTATATGTAGAAGCTGATCTTAAATTAGATCAGCTTCTTTTTATACAAATTAGTTCACTAGTTGTTTTTCCATAGGTAAATTCACACATTTTACAGAAATTTGATATCCTAGCCATCTCTCCGCAATATGTTCAAATGATGAAACAGAGCCTGTTGTAAAAAATTGATGCTCCGGATTCAAATTGTCAGACAGAATTCCTTTGTGCTGCAAAATTGTGCTTAACTCTATCGCTGTTTCTTCCGCAGAACTAATAATCGTTACATCTTCTCCTAGTTCCTTTTTAATATAGGACTCTAAAAGTGGATAATGCGTACATCCGGGAATTAGCGTATCTATATCTTCTTTCGTTAATGGCAGTAAAGCTTGTTTCACTTGCTCGGTTACATATGCTGTATCTTCTAATTGATTTTCTACAACTGTAGCTAAAGTCGGGCACGCATGACTATGCACTTTCAAATATGTATCAAGCTCATGCAATGCTTTTTCGTACATATTAGATTTTATCGTACCTACAGTTCCAATTACTCCGATTTCCCCTTTCTTTGTCACTTTAATTGCCGCTCTTGCTCCTGGATGTATAACGCCAATAACCGGAATAGAAAGTGCTTCTTGCAGCGCGGTCAATGCAGCCGCTGCAGCAGTATTACATGCTACAACTAGAGCTTTTAATGGAAACTGTTTGAGGAACTCAACCATTTCAAATACGAAAGATTGTACCTCTTCTACACTTCTTGGCCCATACGGACAACGCTCATTATCACCAATATAATAAATGCTCTCTTTAGGCAATTGTCTTATAATTTCTCTCGCAACTGTTAATCCCCCAACTCCCGAATCTAACACACCTATTACTGAATGTTTATGACATACAGACATATACTTCATCCCCTTTTCAATCATCTAGCGCTAATAACATTTATTATATTATGAAAATTCAATGTTGCATAATAATCCCTCTTACTTTTAATAACAAACTCTTCTCTATAATCTGATTATTACTATATCCATTGACGTATAAAAATTCATTTGTTACTCTTAAATACGTTAAATTAATATTTAAATCCTCATTCGTATCTCGGTGAGGTAGAGGTTGCAGTCATTAAGAGTATCATTTCAGGAGATGTAGTGGCATTGATGAACGAATGAGAAAGGAATGATTGCCGAAGTAAGCCCGTGTCCACCATGCACGCTTGCTGGGTCTGCATTGAATAAGTGCAGAACTGTCACAAACGTTTCGTTTGTGGAGAGCTATCGAGAGGTATGTCGTGGGTTTCTTATAAGATAGAAAGCATGTAACGGCAAATTACGTGCTTTTTTTGTTTTGTTTGGGACTTCTCTTCCTGACTCAGGAAGACATACATATCTCCTCGCTTGACTTGGTTATACTAACTTTGGAGGTATTTTCTATGCAACAAAAAAAATGGGGCTTTTGGGTACTAACAGCTTTCGTTGTCGGTAACATGGTTGGCGCTGGTATTTTCATGGTGCCAAGTACGTTGGCACAAACAGCAAGCCCTCTCGGTGTCACTTTAGCTTGGTTAACAACAGGGTTTGGTGTTTTAATGCTAGCTCTTGTTTTCGGTAATTTAGCAATTCGTCGTCCTGATTTAACGACAGGACCACAAAGTCATGCATATGCTTTATTCTCAACACCAAAAAAGAAAAAAATGGCTGGTTTCAGTATGGTATGGGGATATTGGGTTGCAAACTGGGCAAGTAACGTTGCCATCATTACATCATTTGCGGGATATTTATCTCTCTTCTTCCCGATTATGAAAGATACACGACTACTATTTTCAATCGGTTCTTTTAATGTAGAAGTCGGAAAACTAATTACATTTACGATTTGTTCCATCTTACTTTGGGGAACTCATATTATATTAACAAACGGTGTAAGCGGAGCTGGAAAGCTAAACTTCTTAGCAACAACAACGAAAGTAACTGGATTCCTATTATTCATCGTCGTTACG
The DNA here is from genome assembly GCF_003812125.1 of Bacillus sp. FDAARGOS_527. Classification (NCBI taxonomy): domain Bacteria; kingdom Bacillati; phylum Bacillota; class Bacilli; order Caryophanales; family Bacillaceae; genus Bacillus; species Bacillus sp. FDAARGOS_527. The sequence continues at coordinate 183,251 of NZ_CP033795.1, read as the reverse complement.
TTATTTGCATTCGAAGCTTCTAAGTTTGGACAATGGTACACACCGATGATCGATAAATCAGGTGTATCACATGGCCTTCTTTCACAAGTAAACTTAGCTGCTCTTACGACGCTTTGGGCATTTATCGGAATTGAATCAGCGGTTCTTTTATCAAACCGTGCTGTTTCTCCAAAAACGGTAAAACGCGCAACAGTTGCGGGATTACTTATTACAGTTGCGATTTACTTAGGAATTACCATTTTAACAATGGGTGTACTCCACATTGATACATTACAAGCTTCTGAACGTCCTTTAGCAGACGCACTAAACGCTGCAATGGGTCATGGCGGCGGGAAACTGATGGCATTACTTGCTCTTACTTCCCTATTCGGTTCCATCTTAGGCTGGATTTTATTAAGCTCAGAAGTACCATATCAAGCAGCAAAAGAAGGTTTCTTCCCTTCCTTCTTCACAAAAACAAACAAAAAAGGAAGTCCAATTTATTCATTACGATTAACAAACATTATGTCGCAAGTGTTCTTATTCTCAACATTATCAGGGACTATTGCGGAAGCTTATACATTCGTTATTACGGTATCAACACTAGCCTACCTCATTCCATATCTCGTTTCACCAATCTTCCAGTTAAAACTAGTCGCAACTGGTGAAACGTATAAAAATGAAATGCGGGCAAGAATTACAGATGGTATAGTCGCAGTTATCGCACTTTGCTACGCATTATGGGTTATTAAAACGGGTGCATCCGATATAAAAACGTTCCTTCTCGGAATTGGTTTATTCGTAATCGGCTTTGCCTTCTATCCATTAATGAATCGTGATCAGAAAAAAAATAACGAAAAGAAAAACGGGCAAGTTGCATAACGCAATTTGCTCGTTTTTTCTTTTGTAAAACATATATAATAGAACAAAGAGGTGAAAAACATGTCAATTGAATCACTATGGAGCAGCCGCTTCCAACAACATATGCAAAATATCATTACATACTTTGCACGTATGATTAACGGTTTACTATATAGCTTTATCTTTATTTCATGCGTTGGTGCATACTACTATGCTCAGTTTCTAAAAGCATCTCCTTCTAAAGGAATATCTTTACTACTCATCACGATTGTACTTACATTCATTATAACGAGATGCCCGATCCGTACATTTATTCAAAAACCTGATGCTGTCTATTTACTAGCACTAGAAGAGAAATTAACATCTTATTTCAAAAAATCTCTTCTATACAATTATATCATTCAGCTTTTCCCATTATTATTTACGTTCCTTATTCTCGTTCCACTTGCGCTACAATCATTGCAAGTAACTGTACCTTTCTTATGTACAATCTTTATCGTTTTAATGATTACGAAAGCTTGGAACATGTACATACATTGGATGTGGCGTGATAGTCATGAAAACGGCATATGGTTCATTATTCGTATTACTTGTAACGCACTCATCATTTACATGTTGTTTTACTCAGCAAACATTCTCATATTAGGCGGATTACTTTTACTGCTTGCTTTCCTGCTTCTATATACGAAAAAGCAGCCTACAAAACGAATACCGTGGGATTACATAATTGAACAAGAAGAAAAAATGAACGTTCGTTTTTATCAATTTGCTAGCATCTTCACCGATGTTCCGCAACTAAATAAGCAAGTAAATAAAAGAAAATGGCTTACAACTTGGATTGAACCTTTATTACATAAAAAACGAGCAACTTTCTTCTATTTACATACACTAGCTTTTTTACGCGGGAATGATTATTTCGGTATATATATTCGTTTAGGATTGATCGGTGCCTTCGCCTTATATTTTATACCAAACATATACGTAAAAGGCGCTATCGCATATATCGTTCTATATATGATCTCTATGCAGCTCCGTTCCCTATGGAAATATTTTTCGGGAAATATTATTGCAGCATTATATCCAATTCATACTGAGAAACGAATGAATCAATTTCTTCACTTAATCTTTATATTGCTAAGCATTCAACTCATTGTATTTTCAATTGTTATACTCATTGCTACAGGTCAATTTTTACATAGCCTTATCATTATGATTATCGGGTTACTTTGGATCAAATTTATTATTGTACCAAAAACGAAGCAACGCGTTCCCTCGTTTTAACGAAAAGAATTATCTTAAAAGCTAAGGAGAGAATAAATTCTCTCCTTAGCTTTTTATTTTTCCTTCTCAAACAAGAATCACCGGCACAATCGATATTTTTATAATTTTCACATAAAAAATGATAATACATGTTTACGTCCTAATAAAAAGGGTATGTATTAAATTAACAAGGGAAACGAACTGGGGGGATTAAATAAATAGACAATACGACGCATTGCTCAAAGACGATTCTGGAACCGATAATATAATGTAAGGAGCGGATGAGAATGAGTAAAAAAATTGCTATTTTAATAACGGATTATTTCGAGGACACAGAATACACAGAGCCAGCAGAAGCTTTTAAACAAAAGGGATATGAATTAACAACTATTGAAGCAGAAAAAGGTAAAACGGTACACGGTAAGCAAGGAAAAAGTGAAGTTGTAATTGATAAAGGTATCGATGATGTTTCTCCAGAAAACTTTGACGCACTCTTCATACCGGGTGGATTTTCCCCAGATATACTTCGTGCAGATGAGCGTTTCGTTCGCTTTAGTAAAGCATTTATGGATGCGAAAAAACCTATTTTCGCTATTTGTCATGGACCTCAGCTACTCATCACTGCACAAACACTTGAAGGACGCGATGTGACTGGATATAAATCCATTGAGATCGACTTGAAAAATGCCGGCGGAAATTTTCATGACAAAGAGGTTGTCGTATGCCAAAATCAGCTAGTAACAAGTAGACAACCTGAAGATATCCCAGCGTTTATTGAAGAATCATTGCGTATACTAGGATAGTTACTATAGGTTAGCCAAAATAGCTGTTTAGCTACTTTGGTTAACCTTTTTATTTGTATGAAAAATAAAAAGGAATGTCATTTTTAATGACCTACGGATTCCCCCCTTCTTCGTCCCCAAATTTCTAATCACTTTTCATAGGCAGTTCTCATATAGTGAAAATGACTATATCATTCCTATCCATAAGTTAAATCATGCTTTTACACATATATAAATACAAAAGATGGGAGCCTTATTTATGAATAACAATCCACCTTCAACGCCCCCAAATCCAACGGAAACGAATACTAATGAAGTAACCTTACAAACGTTACGTGTCATCGGACTTATTGTACTGATTAGTGGCTACATATTAGTCACTCTTTCTGAAGTAGGAACGTTAAAAAATCTTTTACTACAACCGAGCACCACTCCAAATTTAGCTGAAGTTGATCCGTTTTAAAAGCCATATGAAAAGCGATTTCTAGCATCGCTTTTCATATCGTTTTATCCAATTTGAGAAACCTCCTCCTCATACTTCTCTCTCCCAATCGCCTTCATAAATAATAAAATACTGCTCATACCAACGATAAAGTACAGAGCACTCATGCCCCAAGATGCGATAAATGAACCTAGCATAACACCCAATGCCCCGTTCATTTTTGCCACTTGAAAGACCATTCCATTAATCGCCATATATGAACCTCTCGCCTCATTTGGTACCATATCTGCCATAATAGATTGACGCACTGGCACATACATCATCTCGCCTACCGTTTGGAAAAGCCCTGCAATTAATAAAATCCATAAACTATTGCTCGTTCCGAGTATTGTAAATCCTATTGTATAAATGAATAAGCCTACATATAATATTTTCAAATCGTTGAAGCTTTTCAGCATTTTAATAAGAAGTGCTGAACATAATACAACTAAAATTGTATTCTCTGCAGAAATCCAGCTCAGCATGCGAATACCTGTTAAATCAAACGTAACACCATTCCCGAATAAAAAGTGCACCGTTTCAAATTCCTTCTGCAAACGTACTCCTAAATAATTATTAATCTGAAACTCTAACGATAATGTACATATACTTGCTGCACAAAAAATTAAAAATGCTTTATCTTTCATCACAACTTTATAACTATGTGCCATATCTTTTAATACATTTTTCTTCTCTACTGTTTTTCTAGCTACATACACCTCTTCCATATATACAGCCATCACATATAAAGTAATAATTGCAACAAGCGTTAATACGATAAACAATTGTAATCTATAGTTTTCAAATAGTAGTCCTCCAAATATCGCGCCAATTGCAATGGATAAATTAATCGCCCAGTAGTTAATGCTGTACATCACTTTTCGATTTTCAGGTGTACTTACATCAATTAACATTGCCTCTGTCGCAGGGTTCATAAGTCCAGATCCTAAACTATTCACTAACATAAATATAAATGTTAGCCACGGTGAATCTACATAATCGGAATTCGCAATCCCCATACAAGCGATGGAAATGACTTGTATACTTTGACCGATAATCATTACTTTTTTACGACCGAGCCGGTCTCCAACATATCCACCGTATAAACCAATTACTAATGAAGCTATGACATTAATAAGTAGTAACGCACCAGCAATCGCACTACCTAACTTTATTGAAAAATAAATCGCCATAAATGGAAAAATCATCGTGGATACAGTACGTGTTAAAAACGAAGTTATAATTCTAATTTTTATATTTCGATGCATACTCCAAAATCCCATTGTTTCCCCCTCCTTACGCTTACTTATTTTACTTTGAAAAAAAGGAAGAAAAAGGTTAGAATATTCTAAAGAGTTTCCCCTTTTATGATAGAAGGAAGTGTATATATGAAAATTATGGACTATTACATTAGACTAAGACTACATGCACAAGATCAACAACATATGCGAAATAGCTTACAAGAATTAGCAGATGTTTTATATTGCAGTACGAAAAACGTAAAGATTTTATTAAAGAAAATGAGTGAGGAACAATTAATTAGCTGGACTCCAGGGCGAGGACGTGGAAATAAAACAGAAATTCTATTTATACATAATTTCGTAGAAGCGATTGAGTCCTATACAGATGAACTGTTAGCGCAAGAAAAATTAAAAGATATCTTTCTTCTTTTAAAAGAACCCCTACCCCTTGCACTTCAAAAAAAGATAGAAAATAAACTACATCATCATTTTGGATACGAACCTTCAAATGATATGTACGACATATTAAAAATTCCTATATCGAGAAAGATATTCCCCTTAGATCCGGCTTTTGTGGCTGTAACTACAGAGAGCCATCTTACGAATCAAATTTTTGATACGTTAGTCGTTTATAACGATGTTACGGAAAAAATGGAACCACACATTGCGCATACGTGGGAATTAAGTGAAGACGGGCTGACGTGGACTTTTTATTTACGAAAGGACATTCATTTTCATAACGAAACAGTTTTAACTTCTAAAGATGTACAATTTTCATTTGAAAGACTAAAGGAAGTTCACTCTCCTTTCGAATGGTTAACAGCAGAAATTGTTCAAATTGAAACACCATCACCACTGCAAATTCGATTTCATTTAGCAAAACCAAATTTATTTTTCTTACACTATGTAAGTTCCATACAACTAGCAATTTTGCCGCGTGATGCAGTTATTCAAAATCACCATTATATAGGTACTGGACCTTTCAAACTTTCTCATTACTCTGAAGATAATATCGTACTCGAAGCATTCTCTCATTATTTTAAAGAGCGCGCTTTATTAGACCGTATTGAATTTTGGAGTATTCCTGATCATGTGCAAATCGATGCTGATTATGAACTACCAAATGAAGAAGAAAATGAAAGGCATGATATACAAATAGAAGAAATAGGTTGTATTTATGCTGGCTTCAACTTTACAAAACCTGGTCCCCATCACGACATTTACTTTCGAAAGGCTTGGAGAGAACTATATGATGTTGAAACGATACTTCGTAGCATAGAGGGTAGACGAACAATTGCTGCATCAAGCTTTTTCCCTGAAAGAAGTCGCCAAGCTTCTAAAAGGTCTTACTCTTTAGAAAAAGCGAAAGAGTATTTAAAAAAGAGCACCTATAATGGAGAGACGATACATATTTACTTCTTCGCATTTAAAGATAGTGCAAATGATGCATATTTCTTAAAAGAACGATGTGAAAGTTTAGGTATACAAGTAGAGCTTCACCCATTTCTCGTTTCAGATTATATGAACCGTTCTATCGATCAACATGCCGATATTATTTTCATCGGAGAAGTGTTTGCTGCCGATCATGAACTTGCATTTTTAAATGTATTTAAAAATAAAAGTTGCTTTGTAAACCGGTTCATGGACCCGCACTATGAAAAACAAATTAACTGTTTGTTAGATACATTTTTATTAGAAGAAAATAAAGAAAAGCGCTACGAGCTCATGTATGAGATCGAAGAATTTTTACAAACAGAACACATCATTTTATTTAACTATCACGTTTTAAAAAGAAAGACATACCCTTCTTCTTTAAAAAACGTAACAATTGATTCATTCGGTTGGGCAAATTTTGCGAAGTTATGGATACAGCCATCCATGTCTTAAAATGCGATTCATTATAAAAGGAGAAGGTACTACATCCATAGTAGTACCTTCTTCACATACAAATATAAACTATTATTTAATTACTTCATCTAAGTGATCTTTCAAGTTCAATAAATATTGTTCAATATCCGGATTCTTCACCACATCATAACAAGCAAAACTCTTTAACGGACTCATCCCAAGAAACTTCTGCACGCGGTGTAAATGACTAAGCGTTGATTCTAGACTTTCCCCTTCAAAGAACTTCGTCTTATCTCCAAATGAATTTTCAGGTGCATTCCAAGTTGTAGAGAACATGTACTCTTTCTCTGTTAATAAACCACCTGTTCCGTATTCATCTGCACCTTTAAAGAACAAACCGTATTCATATACTTCATCCATATACGTTTTAAATAATCCTGGAACACTAAACCAATAAATCGGTGTTTGATAAATCACAACATCAGCCCATAAAAATTTATCTTGTTCTTCCTTTATATTGTATCCATCTTGAATCGTTGTTGTTTTCACTTGATGGTTCTCGCTTAATACCGTCACCATATGATCCACTAATGTTTTATTTAATCGTCCTTCCTTTGTACCGTATTTTTCATGTCCATTTATAATAAATATATTTTTCATCGTTTTTCTCTCCCCTACTCTATTCCTCGTTTATTAACCCAAGTTGCTGTTTCAACGTAAGATTATCTTCTAAATGCCAGTCTTCCGTAATCTTTCCGTCTTTCACATGCAAAATATCTATTGCAGAAAAGCTAATATTTTTACCGTTATGCGTTCCTGCAAAAGAAAGACGAGCTGTTACTTTATCACCAACAACCAATAAGTCTTCAATCTTGCAATGTATATCAGGCACAACTTTACGAAAATTTTGTGCTGCAAACTTTAACCCTTCAATGCCTTGTGGTCGCCCTTTTGGCAACGTATTATCGAAAAAATCTTTCGTAACAGTCTGCGAAAGAAGCTCCTCTTTACCTGTATCCCAAAATGCATAAAAACGCTGCGCTGCATGAACCATTTCGGTCGCTTCCATTTTACTTAGTGAAGGATCGATTGTCATTGTTTTTGCCTTTGGCATTTCTTTTAATAACTGTACTTCAGTTTTTCCCTCCACGCCACATGCTACAAGCACAATACAAATAACAAACAAACTAAGAAATCCAAACAACTTTTTTACCCCCATGAAAATCACCTCCCCCTCATCTAAACCCTTTGTATTTCATATTGCTATTGTATATGCACTAACTTCCTTTATAGAAGTAGTGATATTTTTTTCATATAGTTACCAAAAGTATAGTTTTGTGATACTATAAAGCAAATTCATTCAAAAAATTTTATGGAGGCTAGTTCCATGAACAATATAGATCCAGTTGAATTAACGAAAGGTTTACCTGGCATACCTTGTCCCATCGCTAAAACGCTTGATGTAATTCGTACAAAATGGACGTTTTTAATCATTCGCGACCTTCTTATCGAAGGAACATTACGCTTTAGTGATTTACAAAAATCAATGGATGGGATTAGTCCGAAAACATTATCGCTTCGACTAAAAGAATTAGAAGCACAAGGCATTAGCATTATCACTAGAAAAGTATATCCAGAAGTTCCGCCTCGTGTAGAGTACACATTAACGGATAAAGGAAAGCAATTAGAGGGGATATTTATTGAATTAAAACGGTTTGGATTAAGTTTATAAACCAAAAAACCTTACCATTGTTAAACAGGCTATAATTAGAAGTAATTATAGCCTCTTTGAAACGTAAGATTAAAAAGTTAACAGAAGAGAAGAAACAATTACGTGAGCAATTGAAGATTGCTTATGCAGATATATACAAAAAGAATTTAGAATATGAGGGGGAACTTTGTCCACCTTTATTCTGTCACTAAGTAGCGTATAAATTTATATTTTATTAGTTTATCTTCACACTATTAAACGTCTCCATATGTGTGCATCAACTTAAGAATTCAGAATTACCCCAAAATGAAAAAAGAACTTTTTGTTACAAATTAACACAAAATGAAAAAAGAACTTTTTGTTACAAATTAACACAAAATTTCGTTCTGGAGATGATCACGAATAATAAAGTTATTGAAAAATAATAAAGTCGTTTAATTTATAATAAAATCATGTAAAAAAATAATTTAGTTTCTGTATGCGTGATTTTTCTTTTTCTATAAAAGGACATTGTGAAAAAAGTTGGCAACATCAAGAAGATGATTTCTGTATCCAACAGGAGTCATTTTTATAAATTCCATTGATATCTATTCCAAACTTTCCTTTTATTATACAAGAAATACCCTATAGAATATCCTTTTTTTATTTTATGGTGAAATATTATCTAAGATTTTTTAGAAACGGGTTTTGTTTTCGCTCAGTCTGAATATCTGTGATGTCTCCATGCCCACTTAAAACAAGTGTTTTTTCAGGCAGACTAAATAGTTTTTCCTGAATTGTTTTCATTAATCTATTTTGATCTCCTCCGATTATATCCGTTCGTCCAATACCACCTTTAAAAAGTACATCTCCTGAGATAATAATACTTTCATCTTTTATATAGTAAGATATACTTCCAGGTGAGTGCCCAGGGGTAAACAATACTTTGAATGAAAAGGAATCGATATGAATCTCTTCTTCTATTTCAATCAGATAATCTGCTGATTTTGCCGTAGTTTTAATTCTACCAGGTAAAGCAGAACGATTTAATTCTGTGTTAGTGAGCCAATCCTGTTCTGCCTGATGAAGATACAAAGGGATATTCCACTTGCTTCTTACTTCATCTACTGCCCCAATATGATCAAAATGAGCATGAGTTAAAAGAATAGCTTTGGGGATTAAATCATGTTTTTTTATGTATTGATTAATTTTGTCTGATTATGATGATAGGTAAGGCTTTGATGTAATCTCCACCTTTTCCCCCACCTCACACCGTACGTGCTAGTTTCCTAGCATACGGCGTTCCATCGTTTCCAACTGACTTTAAAATCAAATTATGTTACTATCGGTTCATTTCCAGCTTTAGTTCTTAGCACATTCAGTTTATCCATTTGTTTCTTGTTAAGTTTAAAAGACCGAAGGTAATGTGTAATCTTATTAAGATTCGTCATGTGAATCAGTTTGTGTATAAACCAATCTACAATTACCAAGTTGTTGTACTTGTCATCCCCACCTTGTTTAATGGGAACAATGTGATGACAATGAACACGTTCAATACCAATTTCCTCACCAGTTACATAACACTTACCATATTGAGCAACGTATTTTGATATCCTATTATCGTTGTACTCAATACTTTTATTCTTCGAATAAGTCCTCATAACTTGGTTGAGAACATCCTTAGGTATTGCCTTAAGATTACTATGTACTTTATTACGCCCCGTTTCCGTATAGTTACAGATAACCTGCGAAAAATTCCACGGGTTTTTATGATGTATTCCTGTAACTGGTAAGAGTGGAGTGTTCTGTACAACGTAAATCTTAGTGTTAGGTTGTATTCCTTTGGTCTTCCTTTTAAAATTCACAGATGTTTCACAGAACTTCATGTGCTTCATATTGTTTCTAAGTCTGGTTCTTATGACTCTTCGCAGAGAGTAATTTACCTCCGTTAAATCCATGTAAATTGTAACCGCATATTTAAAGTAATTTTGTATACCAAGAAGGGTTGAATTAAATTGAGTAACTTTCTCTGAAGTGGGCTCCTTTTGAATTCCTTTGATTCGTTCTTTTAGTTGTCTTTTAGCTTTTGTAATAGCTTTGTCGGACATACTGGTTTTTGCAATATATCCAAATTTAGCTTTACCTTGTTTAACCACTTTGATTTTGAATCCAAGGAAAACTGACGAGTTTTTCTTGAGATTAACCACTTTGGACTTTTTGGGGTTAATTTCTAATCCCAAGCGGGATTTGAGAAAATCAACTGTCGCATGATAAAAGCGTTGTGCTTCATCATAAGTCCGACACATTATTTTGAAGTCATCCGCGTATCTCACTACATAACCACATTTTAGATTCGTGTACTTCCTAGCATATTGTCGAAACCCTAAATGCCGAGTAGAGATTCTGTGAGGTTTGTAGGTTTCCCATTGGCTACTTATCCACCAATCAAGTTCATTTAGAACAATGTTGGAAAGTAAAGGAGAAATAATTCCTCCTTGCGGAGTACCCTTATTGGGAATACCCTCTCCTTCTATCTCAGATTTAAGGATTTTTGAAATAACACATAGAAGTGATTTGTCTCTTATTCCCAGAGTCCACATTTGCCTTAATAGCTTTTTGTGGCATACATTATCAAAGAACCCCTTAATGTCAATATCAACACAGTAGTGTTGGTGACCTATGTTAATAAGACTTACAACTCTACTTAGTGCATGGTGTGTACTTCTGTTCGGTCTAAATCCATAACTATGGTTATGAAACTTAGCTTCACAAATAGGTTCCAATACTTGGAGGATAGATTGTTGTACTAATCTGTCCCAAATTGTTGGAATCCCCAGGGGTCGCTTCTTATCACTGCCCTCTTTTGGGATAAGGACTCTTTTAACTGCTTGTGGTTGATAGTTATTTAATCGTTTCCTAACTTCATGAATAATCTTTGTATCGTTTAGGTGCCAAATATCTTTAATGGTTAAATTGTCAACTCCAGCCGTGTTACTCCCCTTATTAGTTTTGATGTTGCGGTATGCTAATCTAATATTTTCTTCCGAACCGATAATATCAATTAATTTATAGAAATTGTTACCATTAAGGCTATTAGAATATAACTCATCATACTTTCTTTGCATGTCGTAATATTCACTGTGCCTTAGTTTAGTTTTCTTTAACATGGGCTGTAACCTCCCCTTATTTACTGGAGGTTTACATCTCTTTAGTCTTACTCGAAACCATGTCAACCATAAGTAACAGTCAGTTTTCAATCGACTAGTGGCTATCCCTCCACGTTCATTACACGTTTCATAGGTACTGTGCCACCACTTTCACTGTCATAAACCTAGGTTATACAATTTACAATTGTTTTCCCTAGAACCACTTCATCGGAAGCAAGCCCTCAGTGTTGACAGCTTACCACGTTCCGTCATTCCTATCTGTGCATATACCGTTAGGTTTCTCCTATGAGCCTGCTACCTTGATATTGCCTGTAACAATATATGGACTTTCATAAAGGCGAGTTTTACTCATCCACAGTAGCGACACTAATTGTGTCAGTAAGCCTTTCGACTTACTTCCGATATAGACCCGTACCATCAGAGATTCGTCCGCACATACCATACTCTATTGGTTCATAGTGCATACTAACCATAGGTAATTTATAGACTTCCGGTTTATAGGTTACACCACCCACCTCTGAGTGACTTTCGTATCCTATAGGATTACGGTAACTCTCAACCGACTTCACCGAGCTTCATACAGTTCAGTTCTTGCTAACTTCACTGCATGTCGGAGTATTAAAGGAAGCCCTTCAAGGCGTTACCCTATCATTTGACTTCTTGGAATGACAGTTCACTGTTGAACTGTAAGTTCGACAATGCCTAAGCTTTTCACTTAGGAACGTGTCGCACCGCCACCAGGATCAATTATTACGCATGCTTTATCTTCATTAGATAAAATGTATGCATTTGCTTTAAGTGGTCCTACAGGAATTCGTATCCATTTCATGTTGTACACTTCCTTTGCGTTTACATTACTGAAGTTACTATAAAATACAATTAGAACTTTACATTTAAAAACATCTTTATTCTATCTAAAACTACTATTATCATTTAACACAATATTCTTGTAAACCTTGTCGGAAAAAGAAAGGTTGTTTAATAATTATTCTACTGAAATTGAACAACTTTATTATCCCTACACAGGAGGTACTAAAAAAATTTTGCCTGATAGTAATAGGATGGGGCCTCTATATAAAAAACCACAGTTTACACTCAAACTGTGGTTTTTCGACGTACAATGATTTATCAACATCTCGTTTTATTCTTTAAAATTTGCAACTGAATCAGGATTCCCCTCAAATTATAAATTTCAAGGGGAGATCCGTTTTTTATTTACTTATATACGTACAGCTGTACCACTTACAGCAACCATTAACATTCCATCACGAACTACTTCGTAATCTACGTCAACACCAACGATAGCGTTCGCACCTTTTTGTTTTGCAAGTTCTTTCATTTCGTCCATCGCAATATCACGAGCATCTTTTAGCTTACTTTCATAAGAACCAGCACGGCCACCGACAACATCACGAACTGAAGCGAATAAATCGCGTACAATGTTGGCCCCCATAATAGCTTCACCATTTACAATATCAATATACTCAATAATTTCTTTACCTTGAATTCCAGAAGTTGTTGTTACAATCATGTTTGACACCCTCCTATTTTTTACAATCTTCAATTACATGTGTCTCTCTATCACATATGTAATTAAAAAATAGCATTAAAATTGTTTAACATATGTATCGCTATAACATATGCAAGGGATCTATTAGAAATAAGATAAGCCGCAGTAAGCATCACCGTGCCAGGTAAATATATAGCAAGATCCGAAAGTTGATTTGAATGAAGACCTGCAAAAATTATAATCGAAACGATGGATGCAATAGCAGTACCAATATATTCTGAAAAACGATTTACTAATATATGACGAAATATAATTTCTTCAATTATTGGTCCTATAATCCCAAATAGAAGTACTGTGAATATAATAGGCACCTCTGCGCCCTTTGTAAGGACCTGTTCTTGGTTCTCTAGCTGACCTATGTTTAGAAAATGCATAATAGAATTTTCCACAATTACCATAAGTAAAACCACCATAGGAACGCTTACTATTTTCAAAATTGTTTTCTCTTTAAAATAAGTAAAACTTTCAATAATTTCTTTCCTAAAGAAAATGATTCCTACAATAGCAGGTACAGTCAAACCGATGGCACTAAGAGCAAATTCTGATTCAACTAAGTTGCTGTTAGTTAAAAGGGATATGCCAAATAATATGAACAAGCCAATTTGAAGTAGTGCAAACAGTATATAAACTATTAGCATAACAAGTTCTTTTGTATTCATTTTTATAAAGCTCACTTTATTACCTCCATAATGAAATTACTTAGAATCTTTGATTTTTCTTGTTGCATTAGGTTCTCCTTCTAAAATATAATTATATAAATACCAAACCGGACGGTTCGGTTCGAAAACTAATGATACTATAAGTTTCTAATTTTTTAAACCCCTTTTATAAATTATTAATAAAATAAAAATAAAAGCAAAAATATTAAGATGTTCGCATAGTTAAGAAAAGGGTAGTTTTTAATGTTGTTGTAATAATTGAATATGAATTTGAAAGGATGTACATCATGATTTTAGTTAGTTCTTGCTTAGCTGGAAAACCAGTAAGATATAATGGTACTGCATGTTTAAACGATACAATTCAAAAATTAATTGATGAAAAGAAAGCGATACCTGTTTGCCCGGAGTTATTAGGTGGTTTTGTTACACCGAGAGAACCAGCTGAAATCTTGGGCGGAGATGGATATGATGTTTTAGAGGGCAAAGCAAAAGTAATGGAACGTTCCGGTAATGATGTGACGGAATTATATATAAATGGTGCCATGAAGACTTTAAATTTAGCACAAGAAATGCAAGCTAGCCATGTAGTTTTAAAAGAATATAGCCCTTCTTGTGGCAGTAAAGAAATTTATAGTGGTGAGTTTGTTGGAAAAAAGGTAACAGGAGTCGGCGTAACGACTGCTCTATTAGAAAGTAAGGGCATTAAAGTTATATCTGAATTAGAATTAGATAAATTAATTAATAAAATATAATATTAGAGGGCAAATTTTAACAATTCGCTTACCGAAATTATCAAACTTTATTATAAAAATAAATAGCTTGTAAAATTTCAACACACGCATTTTAATCAAATTTTTTTCAAAATGCGTGAGATTTTTTTGTGATGAAATCAATGGTTTCGCTTAAATTTTAATCAAACTTAATTTCAAACCAACAAATTCACTTATTTTACATGGATAATATAATTTGATTAACTTCTTTTCAAACTGTATTGTTTGAGATTTTCATAAGATAGGGATTGATAAGATATTTCTGTTCCGAACTTATTTATACTTACAAAAAAATCAAGAAAATAGAGGGTAAACATTACCTAGAATATTAGGATCGTTTTCATTAGGAGGATTACAAAGCATGACTAAAGTTGATAAGGTAAAAGAAAAAATTATTGAAACATCTTTATATTTATTTAATACTAATGGGATAACTCGCACATCCATTCAGGATATAATGACAGCCACTGAACTACCGAAAGGATCTATTTATCGTAGATTCAAAAATAAAGAAGAAATTGTTCTTGCTGCCTACGACAAAAGTGGTGAGATTATGTGGAGTCATTTTCATAAAGCAATGGAAAATAAAAAAACAGCAATCGATAAAATCCTTGCAATTTTCCTTGTATATCAAGATGCAGCTAATAATCCTCCTATTGCTGGAGGCTGTCCATTACTTAATAGCGCCATTGAAAGTACTGGCGTATTTCCAGAATTACAAAAAGCAGCAGCAAAAGGCTATGATGATACAGTAATGTTAATGGCCTCTCTCATAAAGGAAGGAATAGAGAAACAAGAACTTAAAGAAGATATAGACATTATATCGCTCGCTTCTTTTCTTGCCTCTTCAATGGAGGGAGCTATTATGGCAAGTCGAGTATCTAACGATAATATACACCATCAATATTTCATTGAACAAATAAAGCATCATCTTTACTCTTATTCTAAATAAGTGAGAACTTGCATCGCCTTCATTCAATTTTTATAAACTTAAATTCAATAAATACTCCTCATAAAAAGTATCTTCTGTTTATGAGGGGGAGATATTTTTTTAGCAGAGGTAGCTTACAGAAGAAATAGGGTTGTTTAATTCGAAGTACATAAACACAAAGTGGCCCATCACATACCCACTTGGACCTATGTTATCTGAAAAATGGTTAGGCAAAATATTCATTAGACGAATAGCAATTACAGGTATTTTTGAATTTGGTTTCAGTTTATCACTCACTGTATTTACATAATACGAAACTTAGGGCAAGTAATTGGAATTTCTGTACCTAGTTTATGGCTAAGTGACCAACTAAAGAAATTCAAGCTAACTTTGTATCTATATAACGAAAAAAACGCTATTCTTTTTGTAGAAAAATACAGAAAGGATGGCGTTTTGTATGACTCTATCGATTCAATATGAGTTTCATTTATTCGCTGAAGAATTACAGCGATATCTATCCCCAAGCATCCTTCAACAGCTCGCACAGGAGACGGGTTTCGTAAAACGTAAAAGTAAATATGGCGCACGTGATTTGGCCGCTTTATGTATTTGGATTAGTCAACACGTAGCAAGCGATTCTCTTACTCGATTATGCAGTCAGCTTTATACAAATACAGCTACACTCATGAGCCCAGAAGGACTGAATCAACGCTTTAATCCAGCAGCTGTCGCATTTCTTCGAGAAGTCTTTACTTCTCTTCTCAAACAAAAACTCTGTTCAAATCAATCACTTTCTGCACATATGATCTCTACTTTCAATCGTATCCGTATTTTGGATGCAACAGTGTTTCAACTGCCTGATCAATTGGCTACTGACTATCAAGGTTCAGGTGGGAGTAGTAATACGGCAGGCGTAAAAATCCAATTGGAATATGATTTACTTAGTGGTCAATTTCTTAACGTGCAGCTTGGACCAGGAAAGAATAATGATAAAACATACGGTACCATCTGCCTTGAGACCGTAGAGACCGGCGATTTGTGTTTACGTGATCTTGGTTACTTCGATTTAGGAGACTTACAAACTATTCATGATAAAGGGGCTTACTACATCTCGCGGTTGAAGTTGAATACGCGCATTTATATCAAGAACCCTGAACCAGAATATTTCAACAATGGTATGTTAAAAAAGCAAACAGAATACATCCAGCTTGATATGACACAAATGCTGTCTGGTCTAATCCCTGGTGAAACGATGGAAATCCCCGAGGCATACATTGGTCAAAATCAGAAACTTCCAGCACGTGTTATTATCCATCGTTTAACCGATGATCAAACGCAAACACGTCTGAAAAACCAAGCGATACGTGAAAAGAAGAAAGGCATTGTCATGAAGGATAAAAGTAAACGTTTAATGGGCATGAATGTATATATCACGAACACGTCGCTAGAAGAAGTACCGATGAACTACGTGCATCCATTATATTCACTTCGTTGGCAGATTGAAATTTTGTTTAAAACGTGGAAGTCACTCTTTAAAATTGATGAATGTCAAAATATAAAAAGAGAACGCCTAGAGTGCCATTTATATGGACAACTCATCGGCATTCTCCTCTGTTCTTCTACGATGTTTCAAATGCGTCAGTTTCTGCTTGAAAAGAAAAAACAAGAGCTGAGTGAATACAAAGCGATTTATATGATTAAAGATTACTTTCCATTACTGTTTCAAGCGATAGCCGTTGGCACAGAAAAACTTTTAAAAATTTTGCATCGCCTTTATCAGCTGCTCAAAAAGAACGGTCGTAAATGTCATAGGTATAAGAAGATGACCGTCTTTGATATTCTAGGGATTGTGTATAAAACGACAGTGAAGCATAGATAAGCTGCCTAGCGAAAAAATCACGTTTTAATAGGCTTCTTTAGCATGCCTATTTTTCTATCAATTACTAGTTTTGAACCAAGAATCGTTTCATATCTAGTAAGTTACTTGTTTAGCTTGATGGACATGGGGTATACACGCAAAGCAACTAAATCTTTGGCTTGTTATTTACTAGTTCGTTGCACAAACCCTACATTTCTAGCAGGATCTCGTAAAATATTAGAGGATAAAAGAATTGAATTTCTTGAGTAAATAGTTAAGAGTTCTCTATATTTTTAATTATTTCTTTTTCAATCTTCTCAAGTTATTTTATCTAAAATATGATTAATGTGCGCCACTTAATTTAACTAAAATTTTTGCTTGCGCTTTATCATGAATTAACGCTTCAAAACCTTGTTCAGCAATATTATCTATATCAACTTTGCTTGTAATAATGGATTGTGCAGGTAATCTTCCATTAGCGAGTAATTGAATGACCTCATTATAAGTTTCATTACTGTACCCCACAGATCCCAATAATTTTACGCCACTAAAGAGTAAGGAAGCAGGAGCATTAAATTGGATATCTTGAGTATGGAAGCTGATAACCATCATTGTGCCACGAACTTTAGTTGATTGAATGGCTTGATTAAATGTTGACTCAACACCTGCAGCTTCAATTGTCACATCTGCTCCATCTGGGAATAATTTACGAATTTCTTCTACAGGGTTTACTTCTTTAGCATTAAAGACATGCGTCGCACCCACTTCGGTTGCTTTGGCAAGCCGACTATCAAATAAATCAACAACAATAATATTAGAAGCACCTGCAGCTTTTGCACCTAAAACAGCAAATAGCCCAATAGGGCCGGCGCCATAAACAACAACAGTATCTCCTTCTCCTACATTTGAATCCTTAATTGATTGGAATGATACAGCTGCTGGTTCTACCATTGCTGCTACTTCTAGTGATAAATTATCTGGAATTTTAAAAATCGTTTTTTGTGGAAGTATCACGTATTCAGCAAACCCTCCGTCGATTTGTGCACCTACTGCGTCTAAAGTGATAAAACGTTCAGTTTCAGCATTTGAAGGATCTTTAAGCATCATTGGATAAATACATACTCTGTCCCCTTCTTTAAATTTTGTTACCAGGGAACCAACCTCTGCAATTTCACCAGAGAACTCATGTCCGATTACCATATTCTTATTCATTGGTACTGAATCTGGATGCAAGTATGCATGTAAATCAGAACCACAAATACCAGCCCATGCCACTTTAACTTTTACATCATTGGGTTGTAACTCTTTTGTTTCTCTTTCCTCGATACGAATATCTTTTTCACCATACCACACTGCGGCTTTCATAAAAAATCCTCCCTCAAATAATTGGAATATTATATATAATTTTCATTTAATATTAGATCGTAATTCGTTTTTTAAAGCATAACGGTAATTTTATTTTGCTCTTTAACCTTACTCATTCCTCCTTTGCTATGTTCAATAATCTATCATAGGTTTTTAAGGAAGACGATGAGCAAAAAATAATATACGTCTCGAATTGAGACATTTGTTTTAATTTGGTTCATTTATCAATAAGTTCTTAGAAATCTGAATCAACTCTTCTTTTGTATAGGAATATTCATTGCTTAACCATTTTTTTATAATCTCAAAAAAGCCACTACAGTAAAAATCACA
The DNA here is from genome assembly GCF_003812125.1 of Bacillus sp. FDAARGOS_527. Taxonomy (NCBI): domain Bacteria; kingdom Bacillati; phylum Bacillota; class Bacilli; order Caryophanales; family Bacillaceae; genus Bacillus; species Bacillus sp. FDAARGOS_527. The sequence continues at coordinate 164,459 of NZ_CP033795.1, read as the reverse complement.
CAGTACCATTGGATAATCTGAGTTTTGGATTTTTTTCGAAAGCGGATCATTATATTCCATTGAGTTTTCATATAAATTTTCTGCACCAAATCGAATCAATTTTTCGTATAACTCAAGGCTATTATTTTTACTAGTAATATTAAAAAACAATGCACGATTAACATCTATGTATTCAATTATTTCCTCAAACAATGTATGTTCTAAATCCAATCCTTCTTTTGTTTGTTCAAAAAGATTGATTGCGATGGAATTTGATACATCGCTAAATAATTCATATTTATCCTCATAATGACGGTAAAATGTGCTTCTATGAATCATTGCTTTTTCACAAATATGATTGATTGTGATGGATGAAAATGTTTTTTCTTTTAATAAATCCATAAACGCATCTTTTATTATGTTTTGTGTGCGTAAACGTGTGAAATTACTCAATTTTAGTATCCTCCTATATTGAATCTAAGTACTGCATGAATTTGTAATTGTTTTCCTAATCCTTATCTCCTTTTAGTATGCCTAAATTAATGATAATCTGGCATTTCCCCACGAATATAATCCTTTTATGAAACTGAGATGGATCATATAAATTTGGCTCTGGCGCGAATATACCAGAGCCAAAATATTTAATTTAGTTCACTTTTTACAGGGAAAGAATGTAATCCATATATAGAACTACTATTTGAGATAGGAACAGGAAGATCCTGGTCAATAAATGAAAATGATTTATATCTTTTTATTAATTCCGTTAATACAATTTTCGCTTCTAATCTAGCTAGAGGAGCACCTAAACAAAAATGGATGCCATGTCCAAATGTAAGATGAGGATTACGTCTACGATATATGTTAAAACTATCGACATCTTTGAATTGATGCGAGTCACGGTTAGCTGATCCAACCCAAGCTGAAATGATTTGGTCTACTTGTAAAGTTTGTCCTTTTAATTGAATCTCTTTTTTTACTCTGCGTACAATTCTTTGAACTGGTGAACGATACCGCAATACTTCTTCAATTGCTTTCGGAACAAGAGATACATCCTGTTGTAATTGATCATAAACATTTGGATGTTCTATGAAGCAATATAAAGCGTTTCCAAGTAAATTGGTTGTTGTTTCATTTCCCGCTACTAAAAGTAGTTTACAAAACGGTACTATTTCTTTTCCTGAAATATTTTTGTCCGCTTCACTTTGAACTAATAAAGAAATAATGTTATTTGAATCTTTTTTGGATTTCCCTCGATTGGATTGTATAATTTCTTCAAAAAACTCTCCTAATTCATTTTCTGCTTGTAAACGTGTATTAAAAAATTCCTCCAAATAATCCGAATCATCATGACTCGGTGAACTTACGATAATATCAGACCATCTCTTAAACCTTTCCATATCCTTAGCAGAAACACCTAACATTTCAGCAATTACTATAACTGGTAACGGATAAAATAACTCTCTAACAATATCAAAAGTTTCACGATTAGATAATTGATTGAGTATATCGTTTGTGATTTGCTGGATTCTAGGTTCCCATTCCCTTAATGCTTTAGGAGTGAAAGACCGATTTACAATAGACCGAATTTGCGTATGCTTTGGCGGATCCATCCCAAGAATACTTTGTGGAAATGGAGACTTTTTCTTCTCAGGCATAATACTAGAAAAGTACTCTTTATCCTCTAAGACAGTTTTTACATCTTCGTACAAAAAAACATTCCACATGTCTGCCTGATGATTAAAACAAATAGGCTCCTTTTCTCGCATCTCTTTATACCATGCAAATGGTTTATACGGATCTTCTAAAGCCTTTTTTCCCATCAACTTATTTGTAGGAATCATAACAACTGATTGATAAGGTGTTTTCATATACAACAATCTCCTCTCAAAAAAATTTCATTACACCGAATAATATTCACCGAATGTCATTCGGTGTAATGAGGATTATACAACAAGAACCAAAATATTCAAACTACTTTTTCGGTTTTAAAATATCCGTTAATATATAAATAAGGGGGAATAGACATTGCACAAAAAAACTCTGACAAATAGAAAACAACAAGCTTTACTAACACAGAACAATATATTTCATGTGTTTTTAAATTTAATGAGAGAAAAGAAATTTGAAAATATAACAATTGAAGATATTTGTAAAAAAGCAAATGTATCAGTAGGAACTTTTTATCATTATTTCACTTCCAAAGAGGATATTTATAAAAAATTATTTCAACAAATTGAAGAAAATCTACATGTTGAATTAGAAAATATAGATCAACATACAACAATGCAAACAACTATTTTAACTTTCTTCCAATGCATAGCTGAATATACAACTAAATTAGAGTTACATATAAATCTTCTTAACGATTTCAACAAAAGGTCATTTATATATGAGCCTTCACTCATTTACGAAGCTCTAAATGGCTTTGTTTACAAAGGACAACTTGAAAAAGAATTAACAAATGATATGAGTGTAGAAGAAATAACAACGTATCTTTTTACAATTGCTAGAGGACTTATATTAGATTGGTGTCTTTTAGATGGAAAATACTCACTAGAACAGAGAATGAATACTTATATGAATTTAGCATTGAAATCTTTAAAGCCTTAAATTTTAATCAAGCCCTACGCTTTGTTGCTTCATTTTGTACATTTCATTCAGTTTTATTTTTTCCAGGTGTTAAAGCAGCTGGAATAAAAGAAAAAGCATGCCCCTTCTTTATACTGCGAGAAGGGCATGCTTTTTCTTTTTTTACAATACAACTTATAAATCCCACATCAATCCATTTCAAGATAGTTAATTTCCCTTTTCCTATCCCCTCGGAAAAGGAGAATAACAGTCAAAATACATATAAAAAATCAAGAAAATGAATATTTCATACAGGCTAGTTTTAGTACTGTGTATACTTTATATCGTTAAAAACCCATTAAAAAATGAACCACTTTGAGATATATGTCGCATTTTGAAACACATAAACATTTTTGATTATCGTTTTCCTCTAATGCCTATGATAAATTGCTATACATAGCTAGCTTACAATTATATTTCTAAAAATAATATTTCACCTTTCATAAAAAATAAAAAGGAGTTTTTAAAATGAAGAACCGAGTAAACCCAGCATTATTACCAGGCTTAGAAATGTATCCAGATCAAGATTTACGCCCAGAGTGTTTGCCAGTAATGAGAGAAGAAGCATCAAAAGTCTTCCCTCCTACCATTGTTGATGAAACTCTTTCTGTAACAAATGAAGTCATTGAGGGACCTGATGCAAATCCATTACGATTAAAAATTTATCGTCCAAAATCAAATAATGAATCCTTACCTGCTCTGTTGTGGATACATGGTGGCGGATATATCTTGGGATCTATAAATGATAACGATGATCTTGCTGTAAAAATTGCAAAAGAGGCTAACTGTATGGTCGTTTCTGTAGATTACCGTTTAGCTCCTGAACATCCTTATCCAGCTCCAATTGAAGATTGTTATGCAGCATTAAAATGGATTGCTGATAACGCGGAGACATTGAACATTGATTCGAATCGAATTGGTGTTGCAGGAGTGAGCGCTGGTGGCGGACTAACAGCTGCATTAACATTATTAGCCCGTGATCGCCAATATCCTTCTATTTGTTTCCAAATGCCGCTTTATCCAATGATTGATGATCGTAATAACACACCTTCTGCCAATGAAATTAAAGAAGGGTTTGTTTGGAATCAAAAATCAAATGAAGCTGGCTGGAAAATGTATTTAGGAGAATTACATGGAACGGATCATATTCCCGCTTATGCAGCCGCTGCTCGAGCAGAAGATTATCGTAATTTACCACGTACCTACACATGCGTTGGTCAATTGGACCCATTCCGTAGTGAAACATTAACCTATGTAACCAAACTTGCAGAAGCTGGTGTTGATGTCGAGTTCCATTTATATCCTGGAGCTTATCATGGGTTCGAAATGATGCATCCGGATACTGATATATCTATTCACGCTTGGAATGATTATGTGCGAGCAGTTAAAACTGGTTTCGCAAGAAAGTAACTAAGGTAGCTACAAAAAATTTCATAATAAAGGAGAATTTTTAATGAAGAATAGAGTTCATCCAGAATTAAGAGAAATGTTTTCTGTATTACCTGAAGTAGATAATAGTCCGGAAAATTTCCAACAATATAGGAAATGGGCTAAAGAATCTTTTACTGCAACAGTTCTATCATCGAATGATGAAGTTACTGTATCTAATCGATTTATACCTGGGCCTGAAAGAGCGCCTGAAGTTAGAGTTCGCATTTATGAGCCAACTAAAAAAACAAAAGCTTTACCTGGGGTCCTTTGGATACACGGTGGTGGATATCAAGTGGGATCACCCGAAATGGATGACAAACTTTGTGAAAAGTTCGTATTGGAAGCCAACTGTATAGTGGTTTCGGTTGACTATCGATTAGCACCGGAAAATCCATTCCCTGCACCACTTGAGGACTGCTATGCAGCTTTACAGTGGGTTTCTAATAATTCGGAAGATCTTGGTGTCGATTCTTCTCGAATTGCAATTGCCGGAATGAGTGCGGGAGGTGGACTAACAGCAGCCCTTGCCCTTTTAGCAAGGGATAGAAAGGGACCTTCAATTATATTCCAAATGCCACTATGCCCTATGATTGATGATCGTAATATAAAACCTTCTGCTTTTGAGATAACGGATTCAAAATTATGGAACAGAAAAACTAATATCTCTGGGTGGAAAATGTATTTAGGTTCAGTTTACGGTGAAGAGGTATCCCCATACGCTGCTCCAGCTCGTGCAACTGACCTTACAGGACTTCCACCAACTTATACAATGGTGGGTGAAATAGACTTATTCCGAGACGAGACAATTGAATATGCGAATAGATTAATGCAAGCTGGAGTACCAACAGAATTTCATGTTTATCCTGGTGGCTACCATGGATTCGAATTAATAGTGCCCAATGCTGAAATTAGCCAAAGAGCTGAGGAAGAATATATCGGTGCATTAAAGCGAGCATTACAAAAAACAGAAGTTTAAATATATATGAGGATTTTATATAGCATATAGTAAAAAATAAGAGAAAGAGTCTATGAAGAGAGCAGCTCCTCTGTCACTAAGTCTTATAGAGATAAAAAAGTACTGGCAATGCCAGTACTTTTTTATTATTATGCTCGCTGTTCAACATTGACTCTTTTAATAAAGAACGAGATTATTAATCCAACAATTACTACAATGATAGCAAAGATAAAGGTATTTTGAACACCGTTTGTAAAGGCCAGAACTTGGTTTAATGGATTTTCTTTATCAGATACTGTCTGAAGGAAGCTTCTTGAACCTGAGGAAAGAATTGAAATTCCAACAGCTGTTCCAATAGCACCAGCAACTTGTTGTAAGGTGTTCATAATCGCTGTTCCATGCGGGTATAGTTCAGGTGGCAGCTGATTTAATCCGTTTGTTTGAGCTGGCATCATAATCATTGAAATTCCAACCATAAGTGCAATGTGTAGTGCAACAATAAATCCTGTAGATGTTTCCAATGTTAAAGTTGAGAAACCATACAGTGCACATGCTACAATGACAAGTCCAGGAATAACTAGCCATTTAGGACCAAAACGGTCAAATAATCCCCCCATAACAGGCGAAAGAATTCCATTAATAATTCCTCCCGGTAGAAGCATAAGACCCGCTGCAAACGTTGATAACGCTAATGATGTTTGTAAGTATAATGGTAAAATCATCATCGTACAAAGCAGCACCATCATGCATACTAAAATTAAGAGAAGTCCAATAACGAACATTGGATATTTAAAAGCCTTAAGGTCTAACATTGGCTCATCCATCTTCATTTGACGAAGGGAAAATGCAATTAATCCAACGACTCCAATAACAAGAGAAAGAATAACGTGTGAGCTTCCCCAGCCTCCACTTTCTCCAGCGCTACTGAAACCAAATACGATACCGCCAAAACCAATTGTTGAAAGAATGATTGAGAAAATATCGATTCTTGGCTTTGTTAGTTTTGTTACGTTTTGCATGAAGAATGTACCAAATACTAATGCGATAATTAATAATGGGAGTGAAATCCAAAAAATCCAGTGCCACGTTAACGTTTTTAGAATCAACCCTGAGACGGTTGGTCCAACAGCTGGGGCAAACATAATGACAAGCCCGATAATTCCCATAGCTCTTCCACGCTTATGTGGTGGAATAATAACAAGAATGGTGTTAAACATAAGTGGTAAAAGTAAAGCTGTTCCTACTGCTTGTACAATGCGGGCAATCATTAATACGCTAAATGTTGGTGCAATAGCTCCAATTAATGTTCCGATAATGGAGAATACAAGAGATGCGATAAAAAGCTGTCTTGTTGTAAACCATTGAAGAATTAAACCTGAAATTGGCACAAGAATTCCTAATGTTAATAAGTAGCCGGTTGTCAGCCACTGTGCTGTTGTCTCTAGAATATCAAAACCTGTAATTAAATCTTTTAACGCCATATTTAAGGCTGTTTCACTAAACAAGCCGATAAATCCAGCAATAAGAAATGACGTAATAATCGGGAGAGCTCTGATGTTAGAGTTCTCTGCTGTTGTTTGTTGATTCCCCATATTAAATTGTCTTCCTCTCTCTTACCTAATTCTTTTATTTGAATTTTCGATTTTAATAACCTTTCCTTAACACCTCGTGGCACTCCCAAATCAGCTCTTCTATTCCCGTCTGGCCTTTCAGCCTACGGCGAACGATTTCTGAGGATAGATTCTGGACTTTGAGCGCTCTTGGTGCTCTTCTTTCGAAGTATGCCTGAAAGGCTGCTTCAATGTCATTATTGTTTTTGAGCTCTTCGGCGAGAACGATTGCATCCTCAATAGCCATGGCTCCTCCTTGCGCAAGAGTCGGAGCTCCGACGTGGGCGGCGTCTCCTCCAATGACGACGCGGCCTTTGTACCATGGCTCTTGCACTGCGACTTGTTCCAATTTGTTAAAAATAACAGGGTAATCTTTTGACATATGCTTTGTAATAAAATCAAGTCCCGGAAAGCCTAAGAGAATCTCTTTGACTCTATTAAACCGGGTATCTTCCTCATCCCAGTAATCGCTGGCGCAAGGCTGGAGCACAAAGACATAGCCGGCGCGTTCAGCTAATGGTACGACGCCGATTTGCGTTTCTCCGCTTATATACATCAATGACGAATCCTCAAATTTGTAATCAGGAAGCTCGAAATAAAATCGCCACGCTCCCATACCGAGATGCTCTTTTTCTATTTCCTTTTGCAGCATCATATTCCTTACAGTTGAATGAATGCCGTCAAAACCTACTAAAATATCAGCCTTTATCTTTTCTCCGTCGTCAAATATGGCAGAGACCGATTCAGCCCTTTCTTCATAAGCAACAACCTTTTTCCCCCACTTGATATCTACACCCGCTGCATCAGCATGCTTGATGAGAATATCACTTAATGTTTTTCGCGGGATATTATTGCGCCCTGGAAGTGTGTCGTCTAAAAAGGATTCACTGACTTGAAACTGCAGATTCCCCTGTGCATCAAATGTTTTCAGCCATTTTGTTTGAAAGCCATGTTCACAACACTCTTCAAATACATCCAATTCTTTCAAGACAGCCAGTGCGTTTTGCGGCATAAGAATCCCCGCACCGGTTTTGCGATTTTCTAAAGCCGCCTCGCACAAGGTAACAGAAAATCCTACTTTACTAAGGGAAATAGACGCTGACAATCCGCCAATTCCCCCACCAGCTATCAAAATATGTTTCATATAAATAACCCCTTTTAGTTCTTTAAAAATAGTTAGGCGCCTAACTACATTACTTTACTACATCCTCAGAAAAATTGTCAATCATCTTTAAGTCAGGTTGTATTATGATATTAACTCCTTTATAATCGTGTCATAACTAACGAACGGGAGCTTATTTTAATGGAATTAAAACATTTACCTAAATATAAATATTTAACAGAACACACCGAGACGTATTCCAATATAGATGCCAGTTCTCTTGAATTGTTTTTATCTCTATTTGATATATCAAAAAAAATAAATCATGTGATGGAGCGTTACTTTGCAGGCAGAGGGCTGTCTGAAGGAAAATTCAAAATCCTGATGCTACTCTTCGACGCAAAAGACCACTCGTTAAGTCCGACAGAACTTGCAAAGCAATCAAACGTTACGAAAGCAACGATTACAGGTTTGCTGGACGGGCTGGTGAGGGACGGTTTTGTCAGCCGCACGCATCAAAATAAGGATAAACGAAAAATCAGCATTGAACTGACAAAAGAGGGAAAAGAACAACTGAAACAATTTCTACCCGGTCATTTCAGTAAAATCTCTGCGGTAATGGAAAACTACAGCGATGAGGAAAAAGAAATGTTTATCAATATCCTGGGAGATCTATTTGAAAAACTGAGCGTGTTTAAAGACTAAAACGCATTTTTTTGGTCCCACCACATCGTTATTCAGCTGAAATTTTATAGTATATAGTACCCCTAGAACGAAATTTTGTACTAACTTGTAATAAAATATTCATGTTTTCATTTTGAGGGTATTTGTATTGCTTAGGTTGATGGCGGTGAGGCTAGTTCCATGAACGATATAAATCCAGTTGAATTAATGAAAGGTTTACCCGGCATACCTTGTCCTATCGCTAAAACGCTTGATGTAATTCGTACAAAATGGACGTTTTTAATCATCCGTGACCTTCTTATCGAAGGAACATTACGCTTTAGTGATTTACAAAAATCAATGGATGGGATTAGCCCGAAAACATTATCGCTTCGACTAAAAGAATTAGAAGCACAAGGCATTAGCATTATCACTAGAAAAGTATATCCAGAAGTTCCGCCTCGTGTAGAGTACACATTAACGGATAAAGGAAAGCAATTAGAGGGGATATTTATTGAATTAAAACGGTTTGGATTAAGTTTATAAAACAAAAACCCCTTACCGTTGTAAGGGGTTTGATTACTTCGCAAAACTTTCAGCTAGCTGTTTTTCTCTCCACATAAATGTAATAGCGAGACCAACTATTAAAACAATTCCTGAAAATGCATATGGATAATGAATATTCATATCAAATAATATTCCGCCCATTGCTGGTCCTGCGATATTTCCTAAACTCGTATAAGTCGAGTTCATACCAGCAACGAATCCTTGCTCTTTTCCAGCTGCTTTTGATAAAAACGTCGTTAAAGCTGGGCGAAGCAAATCAAATGCAAGGAAAATAAAGCACGTAACGAGAAGTACAATCCAATAATTAAAGACTACAGTTGAAACGAACGCTAATACTGCACCTACAATTAAACAGATTTGAATTAACACTTTTTCACCGAATATATCAACTAATTTTCCAAACATAAATACTTGCACAACTACCCCAAAGATTGAACTAATTGTAATAATTGCCGCAATATCTTTCGGTGTGAATCCAAACTTATGATCAGAAAACAGACTGAACACCGTTTCATATGCCGATAAACCGAACGCAAGTACAAATACGATAATAAATGCGATTGCATACATTGGATGTAATGATTTCTTTAAATCACCAATAAAGCTTGATTCTTTCGTATTAGAAGAAATCTCTGCAAGCTCTTCTTTCGTTAACGGTTCTTTTAAAATAAAGATCGAGATCACACATGCTACAAAGGCAATTACTGCTGCAACGAAAAACGGCACACGTATACCGTATTCTGCAATAAATCCGCCGATTCCAGGTCCTATAATAAAGCCGGTACTAATAGCAGCAGATAAATATCCCATCGCCTTTGGACGTTCCTGTATAGATGTAATATCCGCAACATATGCCGTAACACCAGGCATAATAAACGCAGCACTAATTCCGCCTAACACCCTCGCTGCATAGAGCATCCATACATCTGTTCCTAATCCAAACAGAAGCTCTGAAACACCAAAAATAAATAATCCAATGATTATCATTTTCTTCCTACCATAAAGGTCGACCCACCGGCCTGTAATAGGTGAAGCAATAAGCTGAGCCATTGCAAACACTGCAACGAGATATCCCATCGTCTTACCTGTTAAACCCATATCATTCATAAAGGACGGCATAACCGGAATGATTAATCCAATCCCTAAAAAAGCGATAAATATATTACTCAAAAGAATGACCAGTACCATCTTTTGTTCTTTTATCGGTTTCTTCACTTTCAACACCTCTTCCCGTAAGCTCCCCTCAAAAAAATAATACCCAAGAAGCTTTTTCTTTATCCTGCTATTTGTGGGCTAATCATGAGTAGAAATGCCCCTACTCGTTAGAATTTCACTGTATCCTTCCACACATACATACTCATTAGGTGAATGACTATCATTCAGTTTTCCTCAAAAATGAACCTACCTTCTCAGACAGGTTCATCCCACTATTTCTTTATATGTAGTGCATGTGTTAAAAAATCTAGTACTTCTGCCTTTTGTAACTCAACTTGCTCATCATCTTTATGATCATATAAATACACTTGTTCCGCTGCTGATTCAACAAGAGCGATAAATAACTTCGCTGTTCGCTCCGCGTGAACCGAATCACGAATTTCACCAGCTTCTTTCGCCGCACTTAAAAACTCGCTTAACCACATATAAAGAGGCTCATACACAGCTTCCCATTCTTTTATATGTTCTGTAGATGCAAGACCAGCATACATTAAAGCTTGTATTTCACGATATTCCGCTATAAAGTGAAACACCGCATCTATTACTTGCGTCACTTTACTTGAAAAAGGCGCATCATTTTGCACTTTTTCTTTCACTGCAAGTATCATCTTTTCAACCATCACTTCTGCTATTGCAGGCATAACAGATAACTTAGAAGGAAAATATAAATAGAAAGTTCCTTGTGCAATGCCAGCCAATTTCACGATATCAGAAATCTTCGTTTTTTCAACGCCCTTTTCCTGAAACACTTCAATAGCTGCATAGACAATTTTCTCTTTTTTATTCATCATCTAAACCCTTTCAAACGCGTATTGAATGACTGTCACTCATTTTATAAGATAATCGATTGTACTGTCAATGATAGTGAACTTTGCGAGGAAATCATTTTTTTCATAATAAAATCTCCTAACAAAAAATTAGGAGATAAAAATGCCAAGTACCTTTAAGAAAGAGCCTTTAACCCTGTCACTCCACATACAATAAGAGCCACACTAATGATACGTGCTTTACTTTTCGACTCACCAAACAAGAACATGTTTAATAAAACGGCACCTGCTGTTCCGATACCAATCCAAACTGCATACGCGACACTTACTTGTAAAAATAAGAAAGATGTATACAAGAATGCGAAGGATGTAGCAAACCCACCTATATAAAGTGCACCATTTGCTAACGTTTTATCTTTACTATACATTTTCAGACCGATCACACCGACTATTTCACTAATTGCAGCACAAAATACGAAAAACCAACCCATCTTTAAGCAGCTCCTTCCATAGTATCTTCTTTATTATCAGCTAGCTTTAAACCGATAACGCCAGCTACAACCATCACGATAAAGAATAATTTTCCTACACTGAAACTCCCGCCGAAAAGGAATACATCCATTAAGAAAGTACCTACCGTACCAGCTCCGGCGAAAACAGCATATACAGTCCCTGTTGCAAGATGTTCACACGCTTTAGAAAGGAAGTGAAAATCAACAGCGATAACGCCTAAAATAATAATCCAATGCCACCAAGTATTGGCTGTATTAAAACCAAACACCCAAAAAATTTCAAAGATACATGTTAATATGACATATAACCAAGCTCTATTTTTCATACCTCTCACCTCTTATGACTGACTATCAGTCATTTTTGTTTTAAAAAAATATGATCTTTCATTACTACTATATAAACAACTATCATCCTCATTTACTATTGTATTTGTTACATTTCCAAGCAAATGACATCCTGCCTCAGAAAATGACTGAATGTCATTCATGTGTATTGTACATGAATATTGTAAAAACTGTCAATGCCGAAAGTTTATTTAAAATTTCTTTCATCCGATTTGTATATTTCCTAATAATCTGTCAATACTGCTAGTAACATAATATTTTCTCCACTCCCCCTTGGAGAGATCCCTTAAATAGAGCAGTTAGCTTTTGCTAGCTGCTCTTCTTTACATTTATTTCACCCAACATACCGAATCATCGCCACCTCATCACAATAATCAACCTTCGGACAATGTCTACAATCAATCCACACTTTCTCAGGTAATGCATCTCTATTCACAAAATCAAACCCGCACTTTTGAAAAAATTCCGTTTCATATGTTAAAGAAATAACTCTACTCACTTTTATTTTCGCCGCCTCATTTATTACATGGTTTACTAACATACGTCCGATCCCTTTTCCTGCATATGTATGCGAAACGACTAACGATCGTACTTCTGCAAGATCCTCTCCTAACACATGTAAACCAGCAACTCCAACGATTTCTCCCTCTTCTTTCATAACATATAAACATTGTAAATATTGATAGAGAGACAAAAGAGAACGCGGTAAAACCACTCCCTCTTTTGCATAAACTTCAATGAGACTATAAATTTCTTTCACATCACTCGTAACCGCATTACAGATTTTCATATGCTATTCCCTTGCCCCCGATATTAATATTTATAACTCTAAATGAATTTTAATACATAATTTTATATAATAATACATCTCTCTTTTCTTCTCGTCAATCACTTTATACAAACAAAAAACCAAGCAATCTAATCGATGCTCGGTTCCTCATTTCGTATCGGTAATACCGTCGAATATTTAATTTCACGAAGTGCTAAACTCGTCTGTATCTTTGTAATACCAAGCTTATTCAGCTTTCTAATAAACTGCTCTAATTCTTTACGATCACGATTTGCGACCTTTAATAAATAATCATATTCTCCTGTTAAGCAGTGACATTCTAACACTTCAGGCATCGCTTCTAATTCTTTTTCCAACACTTCAAGTTTATCCGATTGATGAATATTCGTACTCATAAAAATGAAGCATAACAAATCAAAACCAAGCTTTTCTTGGTTTAAAATGGCTACTTGCTTATCAATGAATCCTTCTCCATCTAATCTTTTTATTCTCGCATGCATCGCAGCTGGTGATAAATTAACACGTCGCGCAAGCTCTGCATTACTTACTTGTGACTCCTTCTGTAATATATCTAAAATTTGTACATCTAAATCATCCAACACTTTAATAACAGACGACTCCATTATAATTCCCCCTTATTTCTTACCGATGATTATTCGAAAAAACACCTTATAACTTATATAAAACTGAACATCTTTCTTTAAATATCATTCATAACAAAACATTTTATCGATTTTTATCCATTATACAAAAGAATATATTACACAATAAAGAAAAATGCTAAAATTATTTACAATTCACATTGATTACAACAAAGGGGATTTTAATATGCCTTATTTTTATGTCTTTTTACTATTACTAACGAGCTTATTATGGGGAGGAAACTTTGTCGTTGGAAAATCACTTGTTGATCACGCATCTCCAATGACACTTACAAGTTTAAGATGGATGATTGCGATTGTTTGTTTATTACCAATGGTATGGTTTAAAGAAAAAAAAATCATTCCACCACGCGCGGCGATACTTCCGTTAATATTGATGGGAATTTCAGGGGTTGCTCTTTTTAACATCTTTCAATTTTTAGCATTAGAAAAAACATCCGCAACAAATGTAGGGCTTATTTCTACATTAAACGCGATTTCTATTGCACTATTTTCTGTCTTATTTCTAAAAGAAAAAGTAAATACACTTCAAATTCTATCCATGATTCTTTCATTCTTTGGGGTTATTCTTGTCCTATTAAAAGGTAACTTTGCACTTTTATTTTCATTACATTTTAATAGCGGTGACTTATGGATGATTGCGGCTGTTTGCATTTGGGGAATCTATTCTGTTTGTAGTAAATGGGCAACAAAAACAACGACACCGCTTATGGCGACGCTTTACTCTGGTATTTTCGGCGTTATTTTATTACTGCCATTTAACATTGGGAGCTTCACTGTTACAAATATCAACACTTCTTTTATAACATCACTTTTATATACAGGACTCATTTCCACAGTTCTTTGTATGGTATTTTGGAATGTTGGCGTACAAAAATTAGGAGCAACTACATCCGGCATTTTTCTAAACTTCAATCCCATTTTCACAGCTATTTTAGCATTCCTTTTCCTCGGAGAAGAATTAACGTGGATTCAAATTTTAGGGACAATGATCGTTGTGACAGGATGTTATTTATTTTCTCATTTCAAAACAGTTGCCGTTCAGCCTGTTAGACCTTTAATGCGAAAACATTCTTAATGAAAAAACATCGTCATCTGGGTTGGCGATGTTTTTATTTTCTCTTCATTTCTTTTATATACTGCTTTTCCTCTTCTGGCGATAAACGTTCCGTCGCCTTGCCAGTATCTCCACCTTGAAGGCTCCATAAAAAGTTATGCTCCTCAACAGTTTGAGAAAAATCTCCTTTTTCCCATCTATTTATAATAGAAAATAACTTCATTTTATATTGAAAACCTGTGCTATTTTCAATATCTCTTTTCACATTAGAAATTTCCTTGTTTGTCATTTCTACAAATCCCCATTTTTCAGAGGATTTTACCTTTTGGTGTACCATTTTGTGCATAGTAGAAATAATTTCACCTTCACTAACTTGCGGAGATTCTTCTGCAACTTTCTTCTCTTTTTCGTTTGCCACTTGCTGGGTTTGAATATTTTTATTTTCTTTTTCCACATATGCAAGCAATTTCTTTCCGCCAACTATAGACGAGAAAATTATTATAATTGTAATGCATATACCTACGCCCCATTTAAAAAGCATTAACTCTTCATCGCTTCTCTAACAAGATGACTATCTACATATTGCTTAAACTTCACAATTTTTCCGTTCTCAAGTTGCCATACATGAACAAATGCTGCTTCAAATGATTTTCCCGTTTCTTTATAAACTCCTGAATACATACCTTCAGCAATAATTACATCTTTTCCGCTTACTTCATGATATGTATTTACACTTGCTTTATAATCATCCCATTCTGATCCTAATCGGCTAAATACATTTTCCATTATTGCTTCTACACCGATATAAGTTCCCCCGTACGGAAACCCTTCTGCCTCTGTCCATTCTGCTTTTTCAGAGAGAGCTTCTACTAAATGTTTTGCATTTGAAGAAGCTGATCCTTCATATGTACTTCGAATCATTTCTAAATTTGATTTAGACATGTTACTTCCTCCCGTTTTATTTATTTTTACACAAGATGTAACACGTGTAGTTACATCTTGTGTAAAAAAATATTAAATTGTTTTATTCTTAATCCACAAGTTGTAATCATTATAGTTACAATAATCCTTTAAGTCAACAATTTATAAATAAAATCTACTTCGTTTTCATTACTTTCTCTTTTAAGAAACGATCTACATATCCTTCTGCTTTTACAACGAATAAATACGCACCCATTGATAATAATGCAAGGTCTAATTCATATCCTGGATTCTTTCCATCTCCTAATAAACCTGCTGCTCCATTTACCTTTACGATAGCTCCAGCTAAAATAAGAGCGAATAACAATCCTACATATCTTACGCCTAAACCGATAATTAATAATATACCACCAACTAATTCAACTGTTGCTACGCCATATGCAAGACCACCTGGTAAGCCAATGCTTGTAAACCAGCCTGCTACGTTATCGATACCTGATTGAAACTTCGCTAAACCATGTGCAAAGAACGTTACTCCTAACACGATACGAATAATTAAATTCCCAATATATTGATTCATTTTTTTCTCTCCTTTTTGTTTTGTTAGGGTGAACTTTTATTTACAAGTCAAAACAATACGGTATTTCATTTCATTCGTCAAATACTTTTTTAAAGAAAACAAAAAACATTATCCGTTTTACGGATAATGTTTTCTTACAAAATAGCGCTAATTCAGGCTTTTACTCTATTACACAAGAAATTTGAAACATTTTTCCAGCGCCAACATACGGCAATAAAGAAATATCCTCTTCTACAACCATGCCAACAACGTTCACTTTCTCATCTGCAGGCAAATCATGTATAGCAACTTGCATCTCTCCTGCATATCTACCGTACAATTCATTATCAATTGTAATGCTGCCTTTCTTTCTTGTAATTGTATGCATCGGCTGTAAAATCACTTTATGTTCTTCTCGTGATTCTACAGACCGAATGACATCACGGGCTGGATCCAGCCTATTTGTATGCACTCGTTCCACTATTTTTAATACTTCTTTATCAGTTATAAACGATTTGTACCGCAGCGGAATAATCCCTCTACTCGCACTCGCTATCTCTTGTACACTTTCTAGACTTCCGCTTATATCCCCGATTAACACCTTATCGACACCACAATCTTTTACAAGTTCTAAATACGCTTCAAGCGGGCGCATATTGCGGTGCTTTTCTAACGTTGGTAATCCTTCATATAACGGGCCCCGTTTCTCCCCATCCCCTGGAATAAATGCCATTGTTTTTATTCCGCACGCATGTAAATATTCGTTTTGTTTTTGTAAAAAGGACTTTGCTAGTCCTGTTTCTGGGCGCGGATAAAAATTATGCCATGCTTCTACATTCTCTACCCGTATCTTTTCAGTGATTAACTCTTTCCAAAATGATTCTGTAATCGTACTCGCATTTAAAGCTACTTTCATTTTATGAGATACGCGTGCAATTTCTTTCGGCGTGATGCCATAGTCCATTCGTAAACCAGTAATGCCCCAGTTTACTAACTCTTCCACATTTTCGTACGTCATACTTAAATGGTGTAACGACTTTGGAGAAACATCAACCATTAATTCCATTTCATTTTCGAGAGCTTGCTTTCCAAGTATTTGAATTAACTCTTTATACGTATTTGGATCATCTTCAGGAATGTGCAATGATGTAAAAATAGATGAAAACCCGTTTTCCTTCGCTACTTTTAGCCACTCTTCTTGCTTCTTTACTCGTTCTTTTGCAAGGTAAATTGAAACTCCAATCATATGAATCTCCCTTTCTATAAATAGAAAAAGAGAAAGGAATCCCTTTCTCTATATGTTTTCTGCCATTTCTTCTTTAAATCCGAAGAAGTACGTAAAGATGAATCCGAAAGTATATGCAACGACTAATCCAAGGAAATATAATAAATATTTATTATCAGCAATTAACGGAATTAATGATAATCCTGATACGCCAATTCCAAGTGCGGCTGTTTTCATAACTGCTTGGAATGCACCGCCGACAGCTGCCCCTAAACAAGCTGTAAGAAACGGTTTCCCAAGTGGTAATGTAACCCCGTATAATAACGGTTCGCCAATTCCTAAAAAGCCAACTGGTAATGCACCTTTAATTACGTTACGAAGTCGTTTGTTTTTTGTTTTCACATAGATGGCGATCGCAGCTCCTACTTGCCCAGCTCCAGCCATTGCTAGTACTGGTAATAAAGGCGTTACGTGCGTTTGATTAATAAACTCCATGTGAATCGGTGTTAAACCGTGATGTAATCCGACCATAACGAGCGGTAAAAATGTTCCGGCAAGCACTGCTCCTGCAAACGCGCCGCCAATATTTAAAATGCCATTAATTCCGTTTGTAATTCCTTCAGATAAGAAACCTGCTACCGGCTGAATTGCTAACATCGTTACGATACTTACGACTAACACAGTAATGAGTGGTGTCACGATAATATCAACTGCATTTGGTACAGCTTTTCGAACTTGTCTTTCCACTACAACCATAAGCCACGCTGCAAAAATAACTGCAAACAATCCGCCCCGTCCGGGTACGAGCGCTTCACCAAATAACTTTACGTTCGCCATCGCCGGATTGAAAATTAAAATACCAGCAATTGCCCCAAGAACTGGTGTCCCGCCAAACTCTTTCGCTGTATTCCAACCGACTAAAATGCCTAAGAATGTAAAGATACCGCCGCCAATAAGTAGTAACATTTGTAGCCATGTTGCATTCGGATCAGCGCCTGCGTTTTTCGCAAAGTTAGCAACCCCGTTTATAATACCTGACGCAACAAGACCCGGAATTAACGGAATGAAAATACTTCCTATTTTTCTTAAAAAGTTTTTCACCGGTGTATTATTTTTCTTCTTAATCTCTGACTTCATCTCTTGCCCAAGATCTTCAAGGTGATGATCTGCCACCTCACCAATTCGCAGTCCCGTTAAACCTTCCATCTCTGCTGCTACTTTATTTACCGTTCCCGGACCAACGACAACTTGAAGCGTCTCATCTTCAATAACGCCCATAACCCCTTCAACCTTTTTCAAAAGGTCCATGTTCACTTTACTTTCATCATGAAGCGTTAATCGTAGTCTCGTCATACAATGAGCAATGCCACGAATATTTTTTACTCCCCCAAGTTGCTCTGAAATTTCTCTGGCCATTCTCTCTTCTTTCTTCATAATAGAATCCCCCTCCCTATTATTTTATAGTGCCTTCTTCACAAACCCTTTCGCTTCTTTTAGTTTCTCCAGTGCTTCCCCATACTCACACTGCAATAACACCATAACAATCGCAGCTTTCACGTTACGTTCTGCTTTTTCATAATGCTCTGCCGCTACTTCATAACTAACACCTGTTGCTTCCACAATAATTCGTTTTGATCGTTCTATTAACTTTTCATTTGTAGATTGAACATCTACCATCAAGTTTTTATATACTTTCCCTACACCAATCATAGATGCTGTTGAAATCATATTGAGCACTAGTTTTTGCGCTGTACCAGCTTTCAAACGCGTTGATCCTGTTAAAATTTCTGCGCCTGTTTCTACTTCCACGTTTAGTTTTGCATATTTACTTATTTCAGCATTTTTATTACAGGAGATACTAGCTGTACTCGCTCCTACGCTATTCGCGTACTTCAAGCCACCAATAACATAAGGAGTTCGACCACTTGCTGCAATTCCAATCACTGTATCTTTCTCATTTAATCCAATACTTTTTAAATCTTCTTCTGCTAATTCTTCGCGATCTTCTGCACCTTCTACCGCTTTAGTAAACGCTTTCAATCCACCTGCTATAAATCCTTGCACCATTTTATCGTCTGTGCCAAATGTCGGCGGACATTCCACTGCGTCCAAAATACCTAAACGGCCACTCGTACCAGCCCCAATGTAAATTAATCGGCCCTCTTCTTCGAAAGATTTAATAACAGTCTGCACAACTTTTTCAATCTGCTCTATTTCATTTTCAACTGCTAATGCAACAGTTCGATCTTCTTCATTCATACTTTGCAAAACTTCTTTTATGCTCATCTCATCTAAATTCATCGTCTTCTCATTGCGATGTTCTGTCGATAAATTTTCTAACATATTCCCACCTACTTTGAAATTTAATTTCATACTTTCATTATAACTTTAAGAAACTTAAAATCAATATTGCTTTATTATTTTATGAAATTTAATTTCTTTTCATGACGAATTTATGTCCGTCCATATGCAAAAAAGATGGGTTTCCCCATCTTCTCATTTCAGCTTCCGTAATCGCAAAGCTTCTTCTCTTGTTTCCATAAATTGATCTAGCACTTTATTACCAATGCGATTAAAGGTAATCACATATAGAGCATCTATCATGTTCAATTGCGTCATTCTTGAAGCAATACTTGCAATACGATGATCTTGTTCTACATCTGGCATACAAAGACGAATATCCGCCTCTTTATATAACGGTGATGATTGGTCAAGCTTTGTAATCGCAATAACTGTTGCACCCTGTCTCTTCGCATATTGCGCCATTTCAAGTACATCTTTCGTACGACCAGATGTTGAAATCGCCACAAATATATCGCCTTCTTTTAAATTCGTCACAAGCGGCAACATCATATGAAAATCAGATAGCATCATTGCAGTAAATCCGAGTCTTGTAAATTTATAAGCCCCGTCCATCGCTGGAGTAGCTGATCCGCCTACTCCGTAAAATATAATTTTATCCGCATTTACAATATGATCTGCTGCTTTCTCCAGCTCCTTCTTATCAATAGCCGTAACACTTGCCTCAATTGCAGCTTTATTCACATATGTAACTTTATTAAACAAGTCGTACGGTCCATCTTCCGTATTCATCACTGAAAAATCGTTAATATTATAATCAGCAATCGTTAATTCGCGAACGAGCGCGATTTTAAATGCTTTAAAACTTCCGATTCCAATCGACTTACAAAAGCGAACAACACTCGCCTCACTTGCGCCCGCATTCGTTGACACTTCTTTCGTCGTTAAGTTCGGAACAATCTCTGCATTCTCCATTATGTACATGGCAACCTTCTTTTCAGCTGGTGAAAATTGATCCATATTACTTTCAATTTTAAATAGTAACGTTGAAGCTTTCACTATTTAACCTCCACTTCTTACGGTTGCGTTCACTGATTTTCTCTTGCTTCAAGAAGGTAAAAACCATCATCGCCAGGAGGATGAAACACATTTACAATGCGATTCCCTTTTTGATAAACAGTTCTTTCCCCTTCTGTCCACTTCTTTTCCCAACCGTTCATCCAAATCGCAACATCAGGTAAAAAAGCAGTATATTTCAGCTTCTGATCGTACTCACCATCTGCTTCTTCCGAGAAAATAGAAACCGGAAAATCTTTCACTTTTGATTCTTTCCATGCAGTAAAGGGTATGCACAATAAAAGAAGTATAATTACACCTATAATCTTTCCCTTCGTAATCCTCAAACACATCCCTCTCCTTGTCATATCACATACATAGATTTTACCATAATTACAGACCTTTCATGCCACATGACCATTGCTTTTTGCAATAAAAAAAGAGCTTACCTACTTCAGATAAGCTCTTCCTCTTTACACGAAATACTTCTTCAAAAGCGGCGGCGTAATAATCGTCGTCAATATAACAACAATAACAATCGCTGTGAAATTTTCTTTCGCTAATAAATTCGCTGTAAGTCCATTTGCTGCGATAATAAGTGCTACTTCTCCGCGCGACACCATTCCCGCACCAATACTTATAGAAGATTGAAGGTTGAATCCTGTTAACCTTGCTCCTAAACCTGATCCGATTAACTTTGTGAAAATCGCAATGAGCGTCATAATGATAATGAACCAAAGCTGACTTCCAATGCCTTGAAATGTAATTTCCATTCCGATACTTACGAAGAACACCGGCACAAATATCGCATAAGCAATCGGTTCAATTTTATGTTCTACTTCGTGCTTATACTCTGTTTGAGAAATGGCAATTCCGGCTGCAAATGCTCCAATAATACCTGCAATTCCCATCATTTCACTGTAATACGAAAAAGAAAAACAAATAATAAGAGCCGCGCTAATTAGCGCTTCTGTTACACGAAGCGGCACGAGCATTTTCATAATCCAAGGAACAACTTTCCATGCAATAAAAACAATACTAACAAAGAAGATAATTTTCTTTACGATAACAAGTGTTATATTCACATCTTGCGTTCCTAAAAAGCTCATAACAAACGCTAATAAAATAACGACGATGACATCATCAAATACGGCAGCACCTAAAATCGTTGTACTTTCTCTCGTATTCATTTTTCCTAAATCTCTTAGTGTTTGCACCGTAATACTAACTGACGTTGCGCAAAGTAATAATCCTAAAAAAATTGCATGAGATTGTATTAATCCAAACAGCAATCCTGTTACATAACCACCGATGAAAGGAAAAATAATTCCACCGGCCGCTACTGCAAATGATGATTTCAAATTCCGATTTAACTCTTCTAAATCTGTTTCAAGTCCAGCCATAAACATAAGTAGCAAAACACCAATCTCACTCAGTTCATCGATTAATTCAGAACTATTTATAATACCAAGTACAGCTGGACCGATAATAATACCAATAATTAATTTACCAAGTACAGAAGGCTGGCCAAGCCTCACGCTAATATCACCAGCTAATTTCGTACAAAGTAAAATGACGACAAGTTCAAAATAAAATAACATAACATCTTCTCCTACTTTAACTTTAATCAGTGGGTCGTTAACCCCCGTCCATTTCTGCAAGTAGTTTCCCCTATTGATCCGCATTTTATTTGTCATATTTTTATTTGACAAAATATTCTGAATTATATTAAGATTAATCCAGCAATTTTAAAAAGCTATGCCCCATAACTGTACCTCCACTTACTTACATACTCTTTTCTAATGGGCTCATACTACATTCGCAGTTATGGAAATGAAAAAACGGGGGGAGAGTCCAAAGTGAAGTCATTATTACGAAAAAAAGCGCTTAGTACTGAATCACCAAAGCAGCTAGATAGAACATTAACCGCACTTGATTTAACGTTTTTAGGAATTGGCGCCGTAATTGGGACAGGGATCTTTGTATTAACAGGTATTGTTGCAGCGAAACATTCTGGTCCTGGTATTATGCTATCATTTCTTATTGCTGCATTTACTTGTGCTTGTGTAGCCTTTTGTTATGCTGAATTTGCTTCTTCTATTCCTGTCTCAGGAAGTGTGTATACTTACGCATACATGACAGTCGGAGAAGTCGTCGCCTTCATCGTCGGATGGTGTTTAATGCTCGAATATTTACTTGCCGTTGCAGCAGTAGCTGTCGGTTGGTCTGGTTATTTACAATCTTTACTACAAGGATTTAACGTCCATCTTCCCGCCATAGTCGCCTCGGCCCCTGGCGTAGGAAAAGGTGGTCTCATTGATTTACCAGCTGTTTGTATTTTACTCATCATTACTGGCCTTTTAAGTTTTGGTATACGCGAAAGCGCACGCATTAATAATATTATGGTTCTTATTAAGTTAGCCGTTATTATCGCCTTTATCGTAGCAGGTGCAAAATATGTAAAACCTGAAAATTGGACGCCGTTCATTCCATTCGGGTACGACGGTATTATTACTGGAGCTGCTACTGTATTCTTCGCCTTCTTAGGATTTGATGCAATCGCAACCGCTGCGGAAGAAACGAAAAAACCACAGCGTGATTTGCCAATCGGCATTATTGGCTCTCTTCTTATTTGCACTGTTTTATATATGATCGTATCTTTCGTTTTAACAGGTATGGTTCCTTATACACAATTAGATGTTTCTGACCCAGTTGCGTTTGCCTTACATTTCGTTGGCGAAGATACAATTGCAGGACTACTCGCTGTTGGAGCGATGACTGGAATGACAACCGTTCTCTTAGTCGTTATGTATGGACAAGTTCGCGTTTCGTATGCGATGAGCCGTGACGGTTTACTTCCAAAAGCATTAGCACGTGTAAATAAAAGAGTGAAAATCCCTTTATTAAATACGTGGATTACTGGTGTTGTCGCCGCTTTATTAGCAGGACTTTTAGATCTGCACGTATTAGCGAATTTAGTAAACATCGGTACATTAACAGCCTTTACATTCGTTTGCTGTGCAGTACTTATTTTACGAAAAACACACCCTGACTTAAAACGCGGATTCCGCACACCTTTCGTACCTGTACTACCAGTTGTCGCGATTCTTTGCTGCTTATATTTAATGATCAATTTGTCTAAAACAACATGGATTAGCTTTGCCGTTTGGCTTATAGTCGGCTTATGCTTCTATTTCTTCTACTCTAGAAAGCATAGTCACTTAGCTACCGAAAAAACAAATGATGAAAAGAAAAAAGCATAACAAAATAGCTCGCCGTTTTAGCGGCAAGCTATTTTTCTGTACTATTATATTTTTTCGTTAACGATTGTAAAATGAAAAATATGCCGATGCAAGCTGTAAACGATGCCCAATTTCCTATTGGCGTTGCGTATTTCACAATTCCAATACCTACAAGTAATAGGAAAATAATCACCTGATATATGAGCTTCCACTTTTGCATATATTCCCTCCTTTACTTCGTTCCCTTCTTTTTCTTCTTCCATGCATTTAAACTATCAAAGAAGAAATTAATAAATAACGTGCCTAAACCCGCTAATAAAAACGTCATTAAAAATAGAACCCATATACTTTTTTCTTTTAAGAAATAATATCCTACAAGGAGCACAACCGCGATCCATACATATTCAAGAATTCTTTTTAGCTTTTTCTCTTCCAAATTATTCGCTCCTTCATTCTATGCTACTTTTAGTATAACAAAAAAGAAGCCTATCATGATAAGCTTCTTTTCTTCACTCTTATTTGTTTATGCTTTTTTCAACGAGTGAAATCGCATATTCCATAGTACGGTTCATCGTTTCTACTTGTGCATCTTTTACTTTCGCATCTTTTAATACAGCTTCTGCCACTGTAATTTTTTGACTCAATGATTTCACTGAACCGTCCGTTACATTTGCAGCTTGCGCTTTTTTCAATACTGCTTTTGCAGATTCAATATTAATTTGTAATTTTTCTTTCAATGTTTTCGGTTGCTCTACTACTTTAGATTGTATAAATGTTTGATTTGCAGTTTTTAATTCGTTATACGCTTGAACAATTTGTTCTCCCGTACTCGCTACATTTTCAAACACTTGTTTTGCATGATTATAGCTTTTCTCTAATTCTTGAAATGCTTCCTTTGAATATTGACCTGACTTATCACCAAACTCATACGTACCAGCTAGCACTTCTTTCACTTTTCCAAGCTCTTCAAATAACGCATTTACTTGCTCTAATTTCGTACGGTTAGAAAACTCATTGTACGCCGCTAATACTTCTGAAGAACTTAACGCTTTACTATATAATTTCGCAAGCGCGATTTGTCCATTTAACGGAATGCCACCATTTCCATTGCTATCAGGATCCGCTCCAAGTGCAAATGGTACATTTGGATGATACACTTTCCCTGTAGCTGGTTGGCTATTTACTTTTTTACCATCGACATAAATAGCTACTTCACTTCCGTTATACGTTCCTGTTAAGTGATATGTTTTGTTTGCTTCTAATTGAACGCCAACACGTTTATAACTACCGCCAATGTGAGCCCATAATTCAACATAGCCACTTCCCGTAGACTCAAAACCAATTCCGCCACCCTCTGTATTTTGCAAAATACCTTGTCCACGGATTTCATTCATTGAAAATACAGTTTCTAACGTAAATGTATTTGCTACTTTTTCTTTTTGTGCTGCTGAAAACGGAAGGTATCCAAATGTATTTGCTTTTCCGTTTAGCTTCATCACATTCTTTTTCAATGCTTTATCATATTCAATAGTCACATTGCCCTTCACATCACCTTTTGTACCAAATGGTGAATTGTCTTTAAATGTACCATCTGCAAAATTCACATCGAAAACATCAGCCTTTGGCACTTTTACATTCGGATCAATATCATCTTTTTTCGTAGTAATTTCTGCCGTTAAAGGCTGCGCACTTTCATTACCAAACGAATCAATTGCAACTACTTCAAGTGTATATGTTTTCCCGCCATCTAACCCTGCAAGTGTAAATGTAAGATCTTTCGGCACTGGGTCACGATAAAACTCTGAGAATGCTAACAGCTTGTTTTTAATTTCTCCTGTTTGCTTATCTCTAGCTTGTACACGATAAGAATGAACAAGAAGGTTGTCCAACGCTTGCTGGAATGTTACCGTTGCCGCATTTTCTGTTACATTTGATACAGCAAGCTTTGCATCCTTAGCAAAGTAAGGTTTTTCTTTATCACGATCTTCTACATGTGTAAATGTGTCTTTCTTTGCTGGTAATTTAATTTTCCAAGGCTCGCCTGTCCAAGAATTTGTATGGAAATCACGGCGATTAATCGTTACTTCTTTATCGTCTACTTCTACTAATAAACCTTGGCTTAATGTACTAGCTCCTGGCGGGATCGTCCCTTGTACTTTACCACCTTCAACTTCCATATAACTTACTGAAGATGTACCAACTGATGTAAAGTCTTTTTGATGAATCGATCTCGGGTCATCTAACGGATAATGTGAATGACCTGAAAACGTAATAACTTGTGGATATTCTTTTAACACCTCGTTAATTTTCGCACTATCTTTTGTTCCCCACTCTTGGCTACCGTATACTGTATCTTTAATATGCTGGTGTAAAAATACGAAAATTGGTTTTTCTGGATCATCTTTTTGTGCCTTTGCCATTTCTTCTTTTAACCAATTAATTTGCTTGTCTGAATAATATCCATGAGTTGTCCCATCTTCCGGAGACATAACAAGGAAATGATACCCTTTTACCACTTTGTGATAGTAAATCGATTCCATTCCTGTTTTTTCTAAGAAACGCTTCTGTGCGCCCTCTACAGATAAACCGTTCCAATAATCATGGTTACCAAGAGAATTCATTCGCACAGCATCTTTATTTGCATTTTCATTATACACTTGCATGAAACGATCATATTGTTGCAGTGATCCTGAATCAGTAAAATCTCCCACAATTACAAACGCATCTTGTTTAGGTGCAAGTGTATTCAGTTGTTCGATTGCTCGTTTCCAGCGAAACGTATCATCTGTCCCACTATTCTTAATATGTACATCACTTACAACTGGAAAAACTATCTTCTTCTCACTCGGTGCCTTTTCTTGCTTCTTCTCTTCCGCTTTAACTGATGTGCTCCACGGAAATGATACAAATGCTAATACAAAAACCATTAATAATCCAATAAGACCTTTTACTTTTCGTAAAGCTGTTCTTTCCACATGAATCCTCCTCATATAATAAATTAATTACATTGGTTATTGTATCGAACATATATTAACTTAATTTAAACTAAAAATGTATTTTATTTAAATTTTGTAAATATACAGTCAATTTTATATTAAATGCCACATTTACATAAAACAAGTACTTTTTGTCTAATAGATAACTAACTTTTTCCTATAAAAACTATGAAGAGATATGAGCCTATGAAACTATCACGATTTTATTTTTTTTATCCATTCTTAACACATCGGCCATGCTGTTACATTTAATAATAGTAAACAGTCTTATGAAAAGGAGGGAACCCATTGAAACCTCATAAAAATATCGGCTGTTTTGCTCCTTTATCTATCATTTGTCAACCTACTTGCCCCTGTCCTCCTCCTATTCTCCCACCTGAAAGAGGCGACGCCGAATTAGTTACCAATGAGTTCGCTGGAGATATTCTTATCTCAAATGATTTTATTCCAATTTCTCAAAAACAACTAAAACAAACCAACACCACAGTAAACATTTGGAAAAACGACGGAATTGTTTCATTATCTGGCACTATCTCTATATACAATAATAGGAATAGTACCAATGCACTATCTATCCAAATAATAAGTTCTACCACAAATACTTTTACAGCTTTACCTGGAAACACTATTTCATATACAGGCTTTGATTTACAATCCGTTTCAGTTATCGATATTCCATCAGATCCTTCTATTTATATCGAGGGGCGTTACTGCTTCCAATTAACTTATTGTAAATCAAAGCGAGATTGCCTATAACAAAAAAATTATTGCTTTTGAATCTAATCAAAAGTCTACTAAAAAACGTGCAAACACATGAATCGTTTGCACGTTTTTTGGTAATCTTTAAATCACCATATATTAAGACAAAGTGTAGCGAATAGTCATACAAAATTCTCCTGTTTCAGCAGCCGCTGTTCCAAGAATTGTAACCGTATCAAATCGGCGAACTGTAAAAGATGCGCTACTTCCAGTGGCAACTACAATTGTTTCCACTGCAGTCCCCGTTACTCCTCCACTATAAAATACAATTGTAACAGGACCTGTTCCAGTATCCACTTTCAAATATCCTGAAGCATAAATATCTTGCGAAATATTATCAGCATAAATGATTGCTGCAGTTGCAGCTGCTGTCCAATCGATACACACCTTATCTTGGACAATTGTTTTTTGTCCATTTGCACAACATGAAAGATTTGTACTACAATTACCCATACTAATTCCCCTCTCTATGCCATTAAATATCTAGTTGTAATACAAAATTCCCCTTGATACGTACCTATCGGCGTTGCAGGAGTTGTAATTTGAATGATGTTAAAGCGGCGAAACGTAAATGAAATGCTAGTCCCTTCATTTACTAGGAATGTTTGGATTGTCCCTCCACCTGAGTCTAAAACCGTTACTGTAATTTGGTTCGCAGGACTCACGCCAGGACCAACATCATAAGTTAAATATCCTGTACCAACAATATTCTGATTCACATTGTTTGCGTAAACTGTAAATGTACTAGCTTCAGCACTAGACCACGGGTTACATACTTTATCTTGGACGAAGTTACTACTATTATCTGAGCAGCATGTTAATACTGTACTTGAGCATTCACAAGCCATAGCCTTTCCCCTCTCTCTTTGTTATTCCCTATATGTGTATGTCCCCCAGAATCTTTTGCCTGTACTATTCATCTATTTTCAAAAAATATTCAAATGACTAGATAGATTCCGTTCTGTTTCTTTTTTTCATAAATTTATAGATAAATATACCACCGACAACAATAATCACGACTAATAATATCGGTAGCATATATTGTCCAACAACATCCGCAGCCTTTTCCCAATGTGGACCTAATTTCATTCCAAAATAGACATATAAAGTCGTTAACGGGAACATTGCTACAAATGTATAAATACTAAATTTCCATATATTCATTTTTGCCATACCACATGGAACAGAAATAAGTGTTCGAACTCCCGGTACAAAGCGTCCAACAAATGCTACAACTGGTCCATATTTCTCAAAGAAATCATCTGCTTTTTGAATTTGTTCTTCTTTAATAAAGAAGTATTTCCCGTATTTTATTAATAGAGGACGACCACCGTAATAACCGAGTGCATATAACGTTAACGGTCCTGTCGTTCCGCCAAGTGTTCCAGCTAATACAGCTAGCCAAAAATTCATATCACCCTCGTACACCCAATATCCAACCATAGGCAAAACTACTTCTGCTGGGATAAATTCAAACGTTAATGCTAGCACAACTCCAAAATAAGAAAATTGCTTTAAAAACTCGATTATATCTAAAATCATTTGCTCCATATTTTCTACTCCAACTCCTATCCTACGTTTACGTTATGCTTTTCTTGTAATTGAACTGGCGCCATTTTTACAATTCGGTTCAAAATAAATAACACAATTCCAATATCATCTAAAATACCGATAAACGGTAAGAAGTCTGGAATTAAATCGAGCGGCATCGCTACATAACCAACTAAAAAAGCAATGGATAAGATTTTCTTCTTTATTGAAACCTCTTTTGAAGTAAAAAAGTCAAATAGGAATGGAACAAATCGACGAACATGAAATACAACTCTTAATCTACTAATCAGTTTTTTCATTTTTATTTCTCCTCTCTTTGTATACAAAAAGGCCCCTACCAAATATGGTAAGGGTCCTAAAAAAGACAATAAGGGGCCTTTACCATTGCTGGTAAAGGTCTCACTAACAACGAAACGTTGCCAATAAAGCCGAGGGTTTCTCCCTGTAATGACGACTTTACTGTAATAAGTTACTCCCCTTTATATACACAATTTTATACAATCACATTAAAATATTTTGGAGGGCTTGTCAATATCTTTTATATTCCAATCCCTTCCGTAAAAAACAAAAAACGCATAGGAAATTTCTTACTATCTCATAATATACATAATCATTTTTGAACGAAAGGAGATGTTTCATTTGCATACCGTCTGGAAAGGTTCACTTTCACTTGGACTATTAAATATAGGAATTAAACTATATAGTGCCGTAGAAGAAAACGATATAAAATTTTTAAGTCTCCATAAAGAGTGCTTGACACCTATTAAATATAAAAAATTTGCCCCTGATTGTACGGATGAAGAAATTGATGATAAAGATATTGTAAAAGCCTATGAATACGCACCTCATAAATACATTATTATGGATGAAAAAGAATTAGCTGCGTTGCAAAAAGCTCACGAACCACGATCCATTCGTATTATATCTTTTGTCCAAAATGAAGAAATCGATTCTGTTCTTTATGACCGCTCTTATTTTATAGGACCTACCCCAGGACATGAAAAATCGTATTTGTTATTAAAAGAAGCACTTGAGCGTACGAATAAACTTGGTCTGATCCATATTTCCATTAGAAAAAAACAACATTTAGCTATTATCCGTAACTTTGAAGATGGACTTATGTTACAAACCATTCACTACCCTAATGAAATTCGCGATATAACAAATACACCTAACTTACCAAGTAATGAAAATTATCCTATCCAAAAACAAGAACTCACCGCAGCTATTAATTTAATTCACCACCTTACAAATCCTTTTGAACAAGAAATGTATACAGATGAGTATAAAGAAGCCCTTACCGAATTAATCGAAGAGAAAATTGAACAACAAGAAAAAACGGAAACAATCTCTCCTACTCCAAACATCATCAATATCATGGAGACATTACAGGCAAGTATTGAACAAGCAAAAATAAAAAGAGACAATAAAACAGAAAAAGAGGCCAAATAAAATTGACCTCTTTTTCTTTAAAGCGGATTACATTTCGGCATTTCAATTCCAGATGATTGAGCTAATTTTAATAAATAATAACATTCTTCCCTTGCCATATGATCTGCCATTCTCGCTGATAATACACTTAATACTTCATTCGATAACTCCAGTTCTTCAACTTCATGTAAAAAATGTGAAAATAATTTTAGTTCAAGTGAAACATCTTTTGTAAACTTCTTTAACGCAGGAAAATGATGAAGCTCTGTCCGTAAATAGCCAGTCATCTCAACTGCCTTTAAGTAAAATTGTTCAAAGTGCTTCGTAAATTCTTCACTTTTCTCTTTCAACCTTTTTTCAACAAGATCTAGCCCACCAGAAATAGAGCCTGCATGACCTGCCGCATCCGTTAGCCAAACGAGATGATAATGTAATTCATGAAAAACAGGCGGAACTTCCCCTTTCTTTAAAAACTCTAACACTGTTATATACTCCTCAACTTCGTTTACCATATGATTAATAAAAGTCGGCGTAAAATGAATGGTAATTTTTCCTTCCAACTGTTTCTGTATAATATTTAATTTAAACGTCCGAATCTCCTTAGCAGCTTGTTCTGCCTCTTTTGAAAATGCAATGAGATTAACAGTATGAATTTTTTTTAGAAAGTCCGTAAACGTCTCAACAAAATAAGTAGCTTTTTTTATATCTTCTTTTTCCTTTGGAGCTAACGCATCAAGTAAAAATTGCGAATGATCAGTAAGTACCTTTAGCCAAAATTGATGCTCAAACAACGCACTTTCTTCATAATTTCTCTCCACTAAATCCCCTCCTTTTATTCACCCTTCTCTACTACTTGAAGTTTATATCCATCTGGGTCTTGTACTACAATACTCCTCGCACATTCATTTTCTGTATATAAAATTTCATAAAATGCTAGCTTCTTTTTCAATTTCTCTATGTCAGAAATCGTAAATGTTAAAACCTCGCATGAATCTGTAACACCTTTTTCCCGCCCACCTAACATGCGATTCATGACAAAACTAATTCTCTTTGAATCAGAATCATACCAAACCCCCGTTACATCTAATTGAGGTCTTTCTAAACTAGGCTTAATTCCTAAAATCCCTTCATAAAAATACAAAGTTTCCTTTAAATTCTTCACTTCTAATACAATACATTGCTCCACATTCATTCCCCCTGTACCTATTACCTTTTTATATGTGTCATAAATGCCTATTATGTCTGAATACAATACGTAGTGATGAAGAATATAGGGAGGTTTATTAATGGATAAATATATGAAATCATATGTGCCATACCATAGTCCTCAAGATCCTTGTCCTCCTATTGGTAAAAAATATTACTCTACCCCTCCTAATTTATATTTAGGTTTTCAACCGCCAAATTTACCACAATTCTCACCGAAAGAAGCACTACAAAAAGGAACTTTATGGCCTGTTTTTTATGACTATTACGAAAATCCTTATAAAAAAGGGCGGTGACGACTGACGTGAACCAGCCACTACCAGAAGAATATTATCGACTTTTAGAGAATCTCCAAGAATTAGACTTTGTACTAGTCGAACTAACGCTTTACTTAGACACCCACCCAGATGATACGGCAGCTATTAATCAATTTAATGACTTTTCCTATAAACGAAGAGTACTAAAACAACAGATGGAAGAAAAATATGGACCACTTCAACAGTACGGAAATAGCTATTCTAATGCCCCTTGGGAATGGAGCAAAGGTCCTTGGCCATGGCAAATATAAAGGAGAGAAACTATGTGGATTTATGAAAAAAAATTACAATACCCTGTTAAAGTAGGAACTTGCAATCCAGCACTTGCAAAATTATTGATTGAACAATATGGGGGTGCAGATGGAGAGTTAGCTGCTGCACTCCGTTACTTAAATCAGCGTTATACAATTCCTGATAAAGTCATTGGCCTCCTTACCGATATTGGTACAGAAGAATTTGCGCACCTTGAAATGATTGCTACAATGGTTTATAAACTAACAAAAGATGCGACTCCTGAACAGATGAAGGCAGCTGGCCTTGATCCTCATTACGTCGACCATGACAGCGCACTTCATTACCATAACGCGGCTGGTGTTCCATTTACTGCAACCTATATACAAGCTAAAGGTGATCCAATTGCTGATTTATACGAAGATATTGCCGCTGAAGAAAAAGCACGTGCCACATATCAATGGCTTATTAACCAATCAGACGATCCCGACATAAATGACAGCTTGCGCTTTTTACGTGAACGAGAAATTGTCCATTCGCAACGTTTCCGAGAAGCAGTTGAAATTTTAAAAGAAGAACGCGATCGAAAGATTTATTTTTAACACACGTATCCTAGCGATATGTGTTTTTTTTACGTTTAAAGTTAAATCCTTCTTATTAAACATACAAATAGTATATTTATTCGATTTAATGTATTATTTTTTAATTTTTTCAAAATTCCCTATTGCTTTCTAGTCATCAGACCTTTAAAATAATAACAGTTACTCGACAAATTATTTGAATTTTCGACAAAAACACTCATTAGGAGGATTTTCTTTATATGCGTACAACTTTAAAACCAGCGCAAATACTTTCGATTAGTTTATTACTATTCGCAGTTTTCTTCGGTGCTGGTAATATGATTTTCCCGCCCCTTCTCGGCCTTTCTTCCGGAGAAAATATGTGGATTTCCATTACAGGATTTATTATTACAGACGTCGGTTTATCTTTACTAGCTATCGTCGCTGTTGCCCTTGCCGGTGGTAGTTTTAACACTTTAGCAAGCCGTGTTCACCCAAAATTCGCAGCAATATTCGCTATCATTATTTATCTTTCAATCGGCCCACTATTTGTTATTCCACGAACTGGATCTGTATCTTACGAAATTGGGATTGCACCACTTTTCCCAGACCAATGGTACTCTATGTTAGTTTTTAGTGCGATTTTCTTTACAGTCGTCTACTTCTTATCATTAAATCCATCAAAATTAGTAGATCATATCGGAAAAATATTAACGCCAATTTTACTTGGAATTATTGCAATTATGGCAACAAAAGCAATTCTTTCACCAGGAACGTTTGCAGAACCTGTTGGTGACTATAAAGAAATTCCATTTTTCAAAGGATTTCTTGAAGGGTTTTTAACGTTAGATGCAATCGGTGCTCTCGTATTATCAACGATCGTTGTAAATGCAATTCGCCAAAACGGTATACAAGAGAAGAAATCAATTGCGAAATATACAATTATTTGCGGAAGCATTGCCGCTCTATTTTTAACAATTGTGTACTTCTTACTCGGTTATATCGGTGCTTCAAACGGCAACTTAGGACAATTCGAGAACGGTGGTCAACTATTAGCGACTGTTATGTATCACTTCTTTGGGACAAGCGGTAATGTTTTATTAAGTATCGCCATTATCTTCGCTTGTTTAACGACAGCAATTGGTGTTGTAAGTGCATTTGCAAACTATTTCGCAACAGTACTAACAAATGTTTCTTACAAAAAGCTCGTACTATACGTTTGTATTTTCAGCTTCGTGATTTCAAACTTAGGTTTAAGTTTATTAATCAAAATTACATTACCTGTATTAATTATTTTATATCCAATTACGATTATTTTAATTTTCGTATCATTTATAGATAAATATACGAAACGTAAACCTTCTGTCTACATCGGGGCAATGATTGCAGCATTCATTATTAGTTGTATTCATGCACTTGATAATGTGGGAATGATACCAAGTTTTATCGCTAATATCGTACACACGATTCCTTTTTATAACTTAGGAATCGGCTGGATCGTTCCAGCAATAATTGGTGGTATAATCGGATACTTTATTCCACAAACAGAAGCTGAAGGCGAAGTTTCTACAAAATAAAGTAAAGAAGCAAGCATGAAATACATGCTTGCTTCTGTTTATTTTCACATCGTATGCTTAAAAGTAAATAACTCTTCTTTCGACTGCACAACAGATTGTTCCTCTTCTGCAACATCCTTCTTTAGCTCTCCTCCTAACCTTACTTTCATCATCGCCTCTTCTATGCTTTTTACAATCATATTTCCTGAAAAAATAGTAAGTCCAAAAAATGTAATCGGAACGAGAGGGATCCACGGATTCACTGTTAATGACCTAAAGTATACTCCAATTAAACCTGACCATTCATGCGTATAAGATTCCACCTCTTTTATTTGTCCACCAAACATTACAGTCCCACCAAAGAACACTTCAAGTAATCCTAAGTGCAGTAAAATAGTAAGAGTCTGCGTAAACTGCTGAAGAAATACGAGTATAAACGTCATATAGAGGTGCGGAAAAAGATGTTTTATAACAATATGTCTTCTCGATCCACCTAATATGCGTGCGGCATCAACAAATTCTTCCGTTCGCAATTTACGAACTTCCTTCGCAACATACAGTGCAATAACTGGCATTACAAGCAGTACAAGTAATACCACTTGAAACGAAGCCCTTTCAAAAAAGGTTGTTGTCTCCTCTCCGCTTCCAAATGTATTTGCAGATTGAAGAAAAAAATACGCAATCATAACTGTCGGAATAACTGTAAAACTATCAAAGAAAGCCTCAATTTTTGAAAATCCTCTTTTTATATACGTTCCGAGTACGACACCGAAAAACACACCTATTACCATTCTAAGTGCCGCAATTAAAATAGATATACCAATCGTCCACTTCGCGCCCTCAATGACTAAATGTAACAGGTCATACCCTTTCCGGTCTGTCCCGAGTAAAAATTGTAATGAAGGTGGAAACGGTGGCACTTGTGGATTTTCATCCGCATCATATTGCAATGTAACTTGTCTAATATGTCCATCATTCCATAACGTATTTCCGATGCTCAAAAGAACTAATAGGAGAAGGAACCCAATACTTATCCAAAATCTTTTATCACGTTTTATATACGTCCACATATTATAATCTCTCCTTCATCGCAGCCGGAATGAGATAATGAAACAATTTAAATAAAATAAAAATCGGAATATATATAAGAAGCACACTAACAATGAAAACCTCAACTCTAATACCGAAATACGATTTCAAAAACATAAAAATACCACCCGTATTAAAAATCCATTCTATAATATATAAATTAGATAACATAAAAAAGATATTCGTTTTCGCAAAGAATAATGTACTAAGCAACACATTTCGTAAAATATGGCGATTTAAAATATGAAAGCGCCCCAGCCCTTTCGCCTTAGCAAATAGTACATAATCTTTTTCTAGTTCATTTTCAAAACGAAGCACGATCATTTTTACAAACATAATCGTAGTCGGGATGCTCAAACACAATATTGGCAACCCCCTAATCGACTCGCCTCCAATTGAAGCAATTTGAAAAGGTAAAAAACCTGTTTGTTTAAAAAACCATACAACTAAAATTTGTGATACTAAAATAAGAAGGATATCTGGAATGGATTCTAGGAAGATAAGAAATGATTTAATTCGATGTTGTATACGCGGTGAACTACTCATAATTACATAAACAATACAAAATGCTACAAATAATGAAATGAAAAAAGCAGCTAAAAATATAATAATTGTTTCTTTATAATGGACAAACAACTGTGGAAATAAAAATTTATCTCCCACATATTTTAAATTGGAGATGTCCATTAAATTCACAAACACTTCTTGTAAACTCTTTATGTACTGTGATGCATGCAGCTCAAATCCATAAAATAGTTTCGGCAATGTCCCTAAACAAATAATACCCAAAATCGAAATAAGAAATTGAATCGTCACTTCCATCCCATTCAAAAATACTTTTTTGACCATTTTCGCCCTTCTCTCTTTATAATTTACTCCTCAATTTTATTCTCAATTTTCTGAATTGTAAATATTTATTATATATAAAATCGCTAGGTTATGACCCTAACGATTCTTTGTGTAACTGTTTTTCTCTTTTCGCAAACGGCATATACAAAATAAAACATCCAATAAGCGCTGCAAGTTCTAATGAAATAATATAGTAAGGATGTGGTCCTAACATATCAAGTAATGAAGCTGTTTCTGGCTTATGAGCTAAAAACATATAATTACCACCTGTTTTGTAATTTACAAACGAAACAATCGGAATCAATATGTTTAAAAATATCATTGTGCGTTTAATAGATTGTACTGTCGGACGATATCCTTCCACCCAAGTCATAAAGAGTGGCGCCCAAATGAGCAATATATGCGCGATAAAATATTCAATGAACCGAAAATGCGGAAAAGCATACTGCAAGTTTGGCGTTAAAATGGCTTGTGATGCACCAATAATTCCTGTAAAAAATACAATCTCATATATACGGTAACTTTTCGTTATGATCATAATTGACGCTAACAACAAACTAATCGTACATAACTCAAACGGTAATGAAGTGGCTAGCTCAAAAATCCCTGCTTTCCACTCCCACATATGAAGTCCAATTTCACTCCCTATAAATAGAAATGCAATCACATATCGAACCGTTATATTCCACTCATTTTGACGTAATACATCTTGGTATTGATATAAAAAAACGATTCCCACCAACAGAATAAATAATATAATGGCATGTTGCCTTGAGTAGGGAATAAACGGTTTTAATGGATGCGCACTAAAATAAGCTTCCATCTTCCTTCCTCCTCTCCTTCATACAATATTATTGTAAGAAAGAAACAACGAGTCAATTCATTTGCTTACACTGGGACAAGCTCTACCTTACATTTACATATTCATACCTTACAAAACTGTAAGGTTATTGTAAGCTAAAACGATTTGTCAGATTCTTTACCTCTTCTATACTTAATGTAGATACTAAAACGAACGAAAAGGTGATAAATAGATGAAGAAGAAAAATAAAGTGTTAATTACTAGTGTAGTAGCAATCGGAATTGCAGCTGGATCATACTTTGCATTTGCTGGCGGCGGTTCAGAAGTAGCAATGGCATATAGCGGATATAAAGTAACCGAAAAACAAATCCAAAACGCGCAAAAATTTGGCGGTGAAGTCATTCCAAACGGAATTGAAACAATTTCATTTGATCCAACAAAAGGTACGTATGAATTAGCTGTAAAAAAAGGTGATGAAGTGAAAAAAGGGCAACTCCTTTTTAAATATAATGACCCTACTGCGAAACAAGGTGTAACAGAAGCAGAAATGCAAAAGAAAA
This sequence comes from Bacillus sp. FDAARGOS_527, assembly GCF_003812125.1. NCBI lineage: Bacteria > Bacillati > Bacillota > Bacilli > Caryophanales > Bacillaceae > Bacillus > Bacillus sp. FDAARGOS_527. The sequence continues at coordinate 126,965 of NZ_CP033795.1, read as the reverse complement.
TCGCACAAAAAGAAGTAACATTGTTCCAAAAGCAAATTGATGCTGCGAAACAAAAATTACAAAAAGATAAAAATGCAGGCCTTCCTGCTGAAGCATTAAAAGCATCTGAAATTGAAGTACAACAATTAGAATCACAGCTTGAAATGAAAAAGTTTGAAGTTGAAAAATCTGATGAAATGATTAAAGCTGCAAAAGAGAAAGTAAATACACTTTCTGTAACGAGCCCTGCTGATGGCGTAATTGATGATATCGTAAAAATCGCTGATGAAAAAACAGGTATGAGCGGTATTACACTTCGTCACGCTGGTCCATTTAAAGTAAAAGGTCAACTTTCTGAATATGAGCTTGCTAGTATGAAAGTTGGGCAAGAAGTAACTGTTTCCTCAAAAACGGTCGCTGGTAAGACTTGGACAGGAAAAGTAACAGAAATCAGTTCTACACCATTAAAGAGCATGGACGAAAATAAAACTGTTTCTAACTATCAATTCACTGTCACTTTAGATAATAGTGAAGAATTACAAAACGGCTTCCACGTTTACGTAACAAGTAAATCTGGCGAAGCAACTGGTACAATTGTTCCGAAAAGCAGCATCGTGAAAAAAGGTGACAAAAATGTTGTATTCATTGTAAAAGATGGTAAAGCGAAAGAACAAGCAGTTACTGTTGAATTCGAGACTGATAGCGAAGCAAAAGTTTCTGGAGTGAAAAAAGGAGAACAAATTATCTCTAAACCTGAAAAAGACTTAAAAGATGGTATGGAGGTTGTCGTTGAATGATTAACTTAAAAGGCATCACGAAATCCTTCCAAAATGGTGCAGAATCTGTTCAAATATTACACGGAATTGACGTAACACTGAACCAAGGAGAATTCACCTCCATTATGGGACCATCTGGTTCTGGTAAATCAACTTTAATGAATATTATCGGTTGTTTAGATAAACCAACGACAGGTACGTACGAACTAGCTGGGCAAAATATTTCAAACATGTCTGAAACAGAACTGGCACGCGTTCGTAATAAGGAAATCGGATTCGTATTCCAAAACTTTATGTTATTACCGAGACTTACAGCACTTCAAAATGTAGAGCTACCTCTTATTTACGCTGGAGTTGATAAAAAAGAAAGACGTGAGCGCTCATTAGCTGCTTTAACAAAAGTAGGTTTAGCTGATCGTGCTACTCACTTACCGAACGAATTATCAGGTGGACAAAAACAGCGTGTCGCTGTTGCACGTGCAATCGTAAATAATCCAAAGTTCATTTTAGCCGATGAACCGACGGGGGCACTTGATACGAAAACAAGTACACAAATTATGGACCTCTTTTACGAATTAAACAAACAAGGCTCAACAATCATTATGATTACCCATGATCGTGAAATCGGGGAAGCTGCAGCACGTCAAATTGTAATTCGTGACGGAAATATCGTCCAAGATTGGAGAGGTTAATTTTGAACACGAGTGAAAATATACGCATGGCCCTTTCCTCTATCTTTGCCCATAAAATGCGTTCTATCTTAACGATGCTAGGAATTATTATCGGTATTAGTGCCATTATTACTATCATTTCAATGGGTGATGGTACAAATGCAAAGTTTAAAAAAGAGTTAGGCCAAGGAAAAGATAATGAAGTAACGATTTACTACAATAATCCTGATTACGGAACAGATAGTGCAAAAATCACACCTGATATGCTAAACCGTCTTCAAACTGTATCAGGCGTTAAAGATGTGTATCCAGATGTAAGTATGAAAGTGAAAGCATCTGCCGGTTCAAAAGATGTAAATCTTGATTTAAAAGGTGGAACAGGCGCTTTTATGACAGATTCGAAAATAAAATTAGTTCACGGTCGTGAATTAAATGACAGCGAATTAAACCAAGCAATCCCTGCTGTTATATTAAATGAAGAAGCTTTCAATAAATTGTTTAATAGTTGGGAACCAAATTTATACACAGATATAAAAGGAAAGCCTTATAAAGTAGTCGGTGTGTACGAAACGAAAAATGAGTTTGGAATGGCTATGTCAGAAGGTTATACATCACTTGAAAACGCCCCTGTCATTTCAGGAGTAACTGAGTATGACTCTGTAAGATTAACAATGACCTCTCCGACAGAACGTAAAAATGTAGAAAAACAAGCCGTTTCTGTTTTAAACGAAATGAAAGCTCCTAAATTTGAGCACAAATTCGAAGCACAAGACTTAGGTGAATTTACGAAGCAATTAGATGAATCAATCGGTATGATGAAAATGGTATTCGGTGGTATTGCCGCTATCTCCTTACTTGTTGGTGGTATCGGTGTAATGAACATTATGCTTGTATCTGTAACAGAGCGTACACGTGAGATTGGTATTCGTAAAGCTCTTGGTGCAACGCGTGGTAAAGTATTAACACAATTCTTAATTGAATCTTGTATTTTAACAGGACTCGGTGGTTTCATCGGTTTCATGCTCGGTATCTTCTTCGCTTGGATCGTCTCAATCTTTGCTGGATGGCCACTCGTTGTCTCAAAAGAACTTGGACTTCTTGCAGTAGGTATCTCAATGTTAATCGGTATTATATTCGGTTTACTGCCAGCTAACAAAGCTGCAAAACTGGATCCAATTGAATGTTTACGATATGAATAAACAAAAACGTAGGAGCTTACACTCCTACGTTTTTTATTTATCTATTTAATCGTGTTTCTTCTATTATATATGTTTCACGTTATCAACACCTTTCATTATTTCAACCTACTAAAGCTATTATAGAATCCTATTATTGTAAAAATACTATGTGCTAAATCAAAATCAAGGCGTAATTTTTTCCATACCTCGACTTATTTTGTAACAATTATAGCGATATTTTATTAAATTTCACCTCATTTTTATTTCTCCACAACTAAAATAGTTATTTTTACATAACTACTTTTCTGTTCCGACAGCAAAATACGCCATTTTTGTAATGATTACGAAACGATTACGTAACACTATAGAAATACTATTAACCTATCAGAAATTGAAATACTACCTTTTTTATGCATCATATGCTCTAACCTCCCCTAAAAACTATAAGAAAGCGCTTTTAGGATATTACTGGAATTATTACAGAATATTAATGACCCGTTACGAAAGCTTTGTAATTTTATGTTTTTCGCAAATAAGAAAATAATGGTTGCTATAATGAGGTCAACGAAAACAAATGCAATGGAGGCTATTATGAAAAAATTTATGGGTATAGCAACAGCAGCGGTTTTTGGTCTTGGGATTTTCACAACATCTGCTAAAGCAGAAACGTTTGTAACAACTGATGTACTAAATGTACGAGAAAACCCAACTACTGAATCAAAAGTTGTCGGAAAATTATTAGATGGATATAAAGTTAACGTTTTACATACAGAAAACGGATGGTCAAAAGTAAAATTGAATAGCGGTAAGGAAGCTTTCATTAGCGCTGACTACACAAAAGACACTTACTACGTAACAGCTAACGTATTAAACGTACGTGCTGGTGCAAACACAGACTCAGAGATTCTTGGGAAATTGAAACAAGATGACGTAATCGAAACAACACACCAAGTTGAAAATGGTTGGATCCAATTTGAATATAACGGAAAAACAGCTTACGTTCACGTTCCTTACTTAACAGGTAAAGCTCCAGTTAAAGTTCAACCAGTAGTTAAAGCTGAAAAAACAACTACAGTTCAAGATACAGCTAAAGCCGTGGCAACAACTAAAGCTCGTGAAGTAGCTGAAACGCAAGCAAAAGCTAAAGCGGAGGAAGCAACTAAAGCCCGCGAAGCAGCTGAAGCTCAAGCAGCGGCTAAAGCTCGTGAAGCAGCTAAGGCTCAAGAGACAGCTAAAGCTCAGGCAGAAGCTAAAGCTCAAGAAGCAGCTGAAGCTCAAGCAGAAGCTAAGGCTCAAGAAGCAGCTAAAGCTCGTGAAGCAGCTAAAGCTCAAGCAGTAGCTGAAGCTCAAGCAGCGGCTAAAGCTCAAGAGGCAGCTAAAGCTCGTGAAGCAGCTAAAGCTCAAGAAGCAGCTGAAGCTCGTGAAGCAGCTCAAGCAGTAGCTGAAGCTCAAGCAGAAGCTAAGGCTCAAGAAGCAGCTAAAGCTCGTGAAGCGGCTAAAGCTCAAAAACCAGCTACACAACAACCTGTTGCAAAAGAAACTGAAACAAGTGCACCATCATCTTCTCGTGAGTTACGCGTTGTAGCAACAGCTTACACAGCAGATCCACTTGAAAATGGTTATAAAGCAGGCGACCAAGTAAAATCAGCTTTAGGTCACAACTTAACAGCTAATCCAAACATGAAACTAATCGCGGTTGATCCAAGTGTTATTCCATTAGGTTCAAAAGTATGGGTTGAAGGTTACGGAGTAGCAATCGCTGGTGATACTGGTGGAGCTATTAAAGGAAATAAAATCGATGTTTTAATGCCAGACAAAGGTACATCAAGTAACTGGGGACGTAAAACAGTTACAGTTAAAGTATTAAACTAGTTTGTAAAAAAAGAGTCAGTCTCATTGAGGCTGACTCTTTTTTATGATTCTTACATTCTCTCTTTCTCGTAAGAAACGAAGAGCAATGATAATCTCTGATTCATCCGTAGGCTCTACTTCATTTTTACGTCTTCTAGCAACAATTTTATTCACACGTTCGCAAATTGGTCTCATTGCTATTTCGTCGCCATTCATATAACTAGCTCGAACAGCTTCATATTTCACCATCACATTTCTATCCTGTAAAGCTTCAATATAGACTATTTACAAGTCTGCTCCCCCTATTTTTGCTAACACCTCAATAACGGTTGAACGAATATAAGCACTATCTCTGTATAAAATCCTTGTTAATGGAAGAATCAATAGACTACCATTTCAACAGAAAAAAGAGGATGCCACAGCATCCTCTTTTTTCACTCCCCTATTCCACACAAGTAAACTGCGTCCAAACTCCTACATAATCTAGTAAGAATAACTCTTCTTCTGTAATTGTACCGACAATATTTTTCCGTTCATCTATCGGCATTTCTTTTAGAATGATTTGTAGTTCGCCTTTATACTTACCAAATGAATTGTTTCCAATTACAACTTGCCCTCTTTCCTGTCGTACACTTTCGCGCACTGGGAAGTCATAGTCTTTGTACTTTTTACGCACTTCTGTAGAACGTACCATATATTCTGTTATGTCACCGCGTCTTACGTGTAATTCTTGCAGCGTAGCTCTCTTCTCTACTTCAGTCGCCTCGTCTACAAAGTTTACTTTTAGCTGTAACATGTAACGATTTAAGTTTCCTAGTTTCTCTAACTCTTCTTCACTCGCATAAACATTTCCGATAATAACGTCATCAATAAGCCCTGTCGCCCATAAATGTTTCGCTTGTACTTCAATCGGTAAGTTACGATGCTCTTCTAATGTACATAATCCGTCGTTAATATCCCATGGGCCGATGTTAGCTGCATGTGACGTAATAAACGCTGCCGTGCGAATACCATGTTTTTTAAAGCGTTCACTACAGCGAATGAAATATTCGTATGGAAGTCCAGTAAATTTTTGCGGATAGAAGTTATGACAACCAATTAAAGCTGACTTATTTGCCTGATGCGAAAGAATATTTTCTAAGTACGCAATATCGTTACTTACGTTTAGCTCAATTTTTAAGCCGTACGGGTTATTCGTCATTTTCGCTTCAGTTAATCCGTCAAACCCTAAATCTAATCGAATACCGTCTGCACCTAACTCTGCGAAAAATGATAGATCGCTATAACTAATACCAAGCTGATCAAAGACAGCCGGAGCTACATCTAAAATAACTTCCATATTATTATCTTTCGCATGATGAATAATTTCTTTAAATTCAGCTACAATTTCTTCTTTCGGGCGATTCACAGACAATAGGCATGTGAATATTCTTGAAAAACCGTGGCGTGCCGCTGCCGAAATGTATGCCATATCTTTTTCTTTCGTTGAATGTTCTGGATAAAGTGAAATTCCTAATTTACGCTCCATGCTTTTGCATCTCCTTCACACGTTGTATTAATGCCATGCTCGTAAATCTATATTTTGCAGATAAACATGTTGCACATAAAATCGTTGGTACAATAATTACGTACGGTGATTGTAAGCTTAGCATTACATAGGCACCCATTGAACTACCGATAAATACAATTGATACTAGTAGTAAAACTAATAAAGATTTGCTTTGTACCCATTTTGAATAATGTGCAATACACTGCCCCGCTACAAATGTAATTAAGATGATAATTGCTCCGAGCATTTTTCTTTCTCCTCTCCTGCTAATTGTTGTTTCTCATACATTTTGAAGAACGGATAGTAAATAACGAATGAGATAACAAAGTTAACAAGTACAAGTACACCAGCCATAATTGTCCAGTCCGTACTAATAATCGCTGCAATTGGTGCTAACATCGTAAATGGCAATTTCGCCATCATCATCGGAATCATACCTGAAACAACTGCGAAATATGATACTGTCGTTGTCACTAACGGTGTAATAACGAACGGAATAATTAAGATTGGGTTCATTACAATTGGTGCCCCGAAAATAATTGGTTCGTTAATATTGAATAAGCCTGGCACAAATGATAATCTACCTAACTCTTTTAAGAACTTAGATTTAGAGAACATAAACATAATTACTAAAGCTAACGTTGAGCCTGATCCACCAATCCATACGAACCATTGAATAAATTGCTCTGTAAATAAGTTTGGTAATTGATGTGCATTTCCTGTAGCTGTGAATACTTCCATATTTTCAAGAATTGCCGAATCCCACATTGGACGAATGATCGGTCCTAAAATCGCAGGGCCATGTATACCAAATGACCAGAAAAATACGATTAAGAATACTGTTAATAAACCGCCGAATAAATTATTTCCTACTAATACTGATTTCAGTGGTGCGATTAAGTATGTGATTGTTGTATTTACATCAAATTTCAAACCGTAACGAATGCCCCAGAATAAAAGAATAACTGCTAACGTTGGAATTAATGCTGCAAACGAATTTGAAACTGCTGGTGGTACACTATCTGGTAATTTAATCGAGATATTATGCTTAATCATAAAGTGATAAATTTCTACTGCAATTAAAGCTGTAACAATTGCGCCGAATAAAGATGTTGCACTTAATGTTCCTACTGAAATGTATCTACCTGCCTCAATAACACCTGGTACGGCTTTCGTAATTTGAATTGGTTCAACTGATGCTAGTAAAAAGGCGAGTACAGATAATAACCCTGCACTTAACTGATTGAGCTGATAAAAGTTGGCGAGTGAAGCCCCTACCCCAAATGCTGCGTATAACGCCATTAGTCCTACTGTAAATCGGAATGGAATATCTAAAATATGGCGAAACGGTGCAATCCACTCCATATATGCATCAATTGGTAAGTTTAAAAAGATAACGAAAAATGATCCGACAATCGTTAACGGCAATGTAGAAATAACCCCGTTTCGAATTGCTAATAAATGTCGCTGTCCGGCAATCTTTTGTGTTGTTGGCATAATCTTTTGTTCCATAAAACTCATAAAACCATTCATCAAAACCCCTCCTCTTTCTCTTTTCTATGAAAGGATGAAATAAAGTTATAACATTATAATGTTTATATTTAAAAAAATATAATTATGCTAAAGCTAATTGTTCTGCTTGTTTCAGTACTCTCAAACCATCACACATGCCATAATCTCGTTGATCTATAATCGCAACTGGTATATTGTATGAATTTGCAAGAAACTCTACGGCTGGAAATAAATATTTCACTTGCGGACCAATTAAAACAACATCAGCATTTTTTATTTCCAGTTTCACAAGTTCTGAATCAACTGCTTTAATTTTATAATCCTTCCCTTGTTTCATTGCCTCTTCTTGCATTTTTCTTACAACCATACTCGTTGACATGCCTGCTGCACAACATAATAAAATGTACATCTTATACTGTCACTTTCTCTTCTACTCGTTTATGAAGAGTGATAAATTCTTCAGCAAGTTCTTTCACTGTAATTGCATTCATTAAATGATCTTGTGCATGCACTAACAGTAAACTGATTTCTGCATGATTTCCTCTTGCTTCTTCTTGAATTAAGTCTGTTTGAATACGATGAGCTGCTGAAATTTCTTCCCTAGCAAGTGTCATCTTTTCACTCGCATTCTCAAAATCTCCTTGTCTTGCAAAAGCAATTGCTTCAAGTGACGCGCTTCTCGCGTTGCCACCATGTAAAATTAACGCAAATGGAGTTTGCATATCAGTCATTTTAAATTCCCCCAAGCCATCTTTTTTCTATATTGTTATCTTATTATGAAAACGCATACAATTAAACATAAAAAACTTCCGTTGTGTAACGGAAGTTTTTATATACTTCTCTTATAACGATAATAATATCTCTTGAAAATCTTCAACCACTTCAGCCTGAGCTAATTTCTCTATCGTATTTTGATTAGACATAATATCATATAAAAAATCATAAAGCTTTTGTAAATCTTCATTATTATTGCGCTTTACACTAAATAAAATAATAACTTGTACTTTCTTATCTCCCCAGTCAACCGCTTTATCAAGTGTACAAAACATCAAAAATGTTTTCTCACTTAATAACTGCATCGGATGTGGAATCGCAACTAAATTCCCAACCGCTGTAGGGGATGTATTCTCTCTTTCCATAACAGAGTCATAAAAGTTTTCTGGTACATAATTTTTCTCAGCAGCTTTCTCACATAAAAATTGGATAACCTCTTCCTTCGTAGAAGCACTGTGATTTAAAAAGATTAAATCTTCCTTCATATATTGCTGCACACTAGTATTCACATGCGTAAATAACTGCTGACCAATTGACTTAATCTCTTTATCATCAAATATTGAGTTTACTTTTATAACAGGCACAGGTAAACCACTTGGTATATGAATCGTACTAATAATACAATCTATCTTTTCTTTGTAGAGATTTTCTACTTTCAATTGATAATAACCTGTAATCCCTACAATCTCTAATTTATCTCGGAACTGTGATAGAATTTTATATTTCAATAGTTGGGCACTTCCTTGACCAGTTGCACAAACTAATAAACATCTTTTCTTTTGATTCTGTTCCTGTAAACGGCTCATCGCTCCGCCGAAGTGAATCGCAATATAACCAATTTCACTTTCCGGAATCGATTCTCCCGTATATTCACCAATTATATCTCCAACGAGAACCGCAATTTCAAAAGCATACGGATAATTCTTTTTCACTTCTGCCAAAAGAGGATTTCTCGTATTTAACTTATACTTCAAACGATTTAATAACGTTTTTAAATGAACACCAAACCCAAATAATAATTCTTCATCATAATAAAAAATAAGATTCCGTTCTTCCGCTACTTTAAAAAGAATATGTTGCATGAATGCATATAGATCTTTTCCTAATAGTTCTTCCACATTTTCATAACGATCTTTCGCTGTAACAGCAGTACTTAATAAATGCATCGTCACATATAAAACTTCTTCTTCTGGAAATGAAAGATGCAACTCTTTCTCTAAATCCCCTACAATCTGTTTCGCAATTGTGTATTCTTTCTTTATTATAAGTTCAGCTTGCTCTACATGTAGTCCTTTCATATAATGTTGATCTTCACAACGCTTTAATGCAATTGCAATATGAATGACTAAATTATCAATTTCTATATCTGATAAGTATATCGTTCCTCCTTCGATATACTTTAATATAATCGAACGGATAAGCGGTATATGAGGTAGCGATAAGTATGTATCATTCTGCTCAAATTGCTCATGAAACGGAGTATGGTCATAACGCGGTAAACCATATTGTGATAAACAAGAACGAATATGAAACTCCTCTCCGACAATACGTATACCATAATACGGTCTCTTTTCAATTTGTAATTGATAGCGACCACATATATCTGTCACATCTTTCATAATTAAATTTACAGTCGATTTACTTACATAAATCTCCTCTGCTAACTGTGAAAGCTTCACATACCCATCTGTCGTTAAAATACGTTGTAGAATGTAAGCTATCCTTTCTTCGTAAGAAGTTGGGATCTTTTCCGTCTGTTTTTGAAATAGACTCACGCAAAACTCTTCAAACTTCTTCGCTTGTATAATTTCTAGTTCGTATCCAGTCCCTCTTTGCGATTCAATTTTCGCTCCATTTTCTTCCAATATATCATTTAATAATTTTATATCTTTTTGAATCGTCTTCGTTGATACATGTAAACGGCTCGCTAAAAAAGCTCGATTTAACATCGATTTCTCTTCTAAAAACTCCTCTAAAATAGAAACTAATCGCTGATGCACCTTTGTCATAGCTCTTCCTCTCGCAATTTATATATAAAAAGGAAAAAGCTGCTGAAATCAGTAGTTTTTCCCTTTTATTTTATCTATTTCTTTAATGTAAATCCGAATTTATCCCATGCTTGCAAATAATCTAATAAGAAAATCTCTTCTTCTACAATTCGACCAACTACATTTGTTTTTCCTGTATTCACCATATCTTTTAATGCAATTTGCAATTCACCTTTATATTGGCCATATTGCTCATTATCAATTAGAAGATCGCCGCGCTTAATTTCACGTGTATGATGAGGTTTAAACTCTTCTTTTTTATATTTCACACGGCTTTGTGTAGAGCGAATCATATATTCAGATACATCCCCGCGATAAAAATGAGGTTCGTCTAATACGATAATTTTTTCTAGTTCTGTCGTTGTATCATATAACTCTATATCAAATGTTTGTTTCTCTTTATTTAATGCACCTAGTGCTTGTAATTCTACTTCTGATGCATAAGCATTCGCAATAATAACATCATCAATTAATTCTGTTGCAAATAAATGCTTCGCTTGTGTTGTCATTGGTAATTCACGATGCTGCTCTAACGTACATAATCCTTCTGTTACTGGCCAAGGTCCATATGTTGCATCAAATGATGAAATAAAAGCAGCCGTTCTCATACCGTAATCTTTAAATTGTTTCGAGCATTTAATGAAATGATCGTATGATAACCCTGAATAACGATGCGGATAAAAATTATGACAACCAATTAAATTTTCACGATTTGGTCTATGACTCATAATGTTATCTACATACTTCGTACCATTGCTCATATTAATCTCAATTTTCAAACCATACGGATTATAAGTCATAATTGATTCTTCTAATCCTGAAAAACCAACATCTAAACGAATACCGTACGCACCCAATTCATGGAAGAATGATAAATCATTATACGAAATACCTAATTGTTCAAAAACAGATGGACTAATATCCACTAATACTTGGAACCCTAATGCATTCGCATGAGAAATCGTTTCTTTAAACTCTTCTATAATTTTCTCTTTTTCACCATCTACAGATAATAAACATGTAAATACACGAGTAAATCCGTATTTACTTGCTAATGTTAAATACTCTTTATCTTTCTCTACTGTTGAATGTTCTGGATAAATAGAAATACCTAATCGTCTCATATGTACACGCCTCTTTCTTCATCATATTGTAAACCTTTTCAAATATATGTAGCGAAAAAGTATATATCCCCTTCTCATTCACTACTTTTTGAATCCGCTTTCTTTAAAGAAAAAACAATTTCTATCATTCATAACAACTACCAGTCTATACATCTATACTTTACATCTTTTTTTCATAGTTGGGTAGTCTTTCCACAAATTTGTCAGTTTTTTACCTCGAAAATTGTTGTACGTTTTCAAGGCACCTTCCTTGACTGTTTCATTGGCCAATACATATACTCGAAAGAAAAGAGAAATTTTTATATAGGGGATGAATATATGGGAGAAGCAATACTCGTAAAACGAGAACCGTTATGGACGAAAGAATTTGTTGCGCTAATTCTAGCAAACTTATGTATGTTTTTAGGATTTCAAATGTTAATTCCGACTTTACCTGTTTATGTGAAAGAAATTGGAGGTACAAGTTCCAATATTGGATTTGTTGTCGGTATGTTTACTGTTGCGGCACTTTTTGTTAGACCGCTAACTGGAAATGCCTTGCAAAAATTCAGCAAAAAAATCATTTTAATGATCGGTACTGCTATTTGTTTACTCGCTATGGGTAGTTATCTTTTCGCTTCAACTGTTTTCCTATTGCTTGCCGTTCGAATTTTACACGGAGCTGGTTTTGGTATTACAACGACTACATATGGAACTGTCGTTTCAGATTTAATTCCGCAAGCTCGCCGCGGTGAAGGCATGGGATATTTCGGTCTTTCTGGAACGATTGCAATGGCGCTCGGTCCACTTATCGGACTTTGGCTTATGCAAACATATAACTTCACGATTCTTTTTTTATGTGCACTTTCCTGTACAATTGTTTCATTAATATTAACGAAACTACTTCAAATCAAAAAATCGCCGCAATCACCACAGCAAACATCTGGTACCTTCCTTGATGGATTTATTGAACGTAAAGCTTTACTTCCTTCATTATTAATATTATGTATTACATTAATGTACGGGGGAATCGGAAGCTTTATTACGTTATTTGCTACGGAAGTCGGCATTGCTGATATAAGCCTCTTCTTCTTATTTAATGCACTTGCAATCGCTGTTACTCGTCCATTTTCCGGAAAGTTATATGATGCGAAAGGTCATTCCTTCGTAATTATTCCAGGAGTTATTATTACGTTTACAGGGATTATTTTATTGTCGTATACAACTACCATTCCAAGCTTAATTATTGCAGCAGCATGCTACGGAAGTGGTTTCGGAGCGATTCAACCTGCACTACAAGCGTGGATGATTGACCGAGTAGCACCGCACCGACGAGGAGTCGCAACAGCTACATTCTTCTCAGCATTTGACCTTGGAATTGGTGCTGGCGCGATTATTTTTGGATTCATTGCACATTTTACAAACTACGCAACTGTATATCGTTATTCCTCTCTATTACTTATTGCTTTCCTATTCATTTACATCACAAGTGTAAGAAGACAAAAGCATGGAAATAAAAACACAGAAAAAGCTGCTGGATAATTCCAGTGGCTTTTTTATCTTATTTTTGATGTTATAAAATTACATGCATTTTCCTACATATTTTTTAAATTTTCATCAAAAAATATACGATGAACTCGCAGACGCTTTCCTTGATATTCAACCGAACAATACTATTCTAAAAAGTGTGATTTCTTTACAAAATTAAGATTTATATAAGATGAAAACCAATAAAATACAGCTGTTTCTTTAAGTGATTGTAAACTTTTCTTCTCTTTGTAAATTTAGTGTAAATTTTACTAGCAAACCGTTTACACTGCCTCACGGTTCAGTTAATAATTACATCGTACATGAAATTTAAGGAGTGGAATGCGTGGAATATAATGTTCAAGATATGATCTTCCAGTTCATTGGTGGATTAGGTATTTTCTTATTCGGGATTAAATACATGGGCGATGGACTGCAACAAGCGGCTGGAGATCGTCTTCGCGATATTCTAGATCGCTTTACAACAAACCCACTGATGGGTGTACTAGCAGGTATGTTAGTTACTGTATTAATCCAATCAAGTTCAGGAACAACTGCTTTAACAGTAGGACTTGTAAGTGCCGGATTCATGACATTAAGACAAGCAATCGGTGTTATTATGGGTGCGAACATCGGTACGACAGTTACTGCATTTATTATCGGAATTAAAATCGGAGAATATGCTCTTCCAATTATGGCAGTTGGAGCTATCTTACTATTCTTCTTTAAAAATAAAAAAGTACATTCTTTAGGTCAAGTTATATTCGGTTTTGGTATGTTATTCTTCGGTTTAGAACTAATGAGCACAGGTATGAAGCCTCTTCGTTCTTTAGAGTCATTCCAGGAATTAACAGTTAGCATGAGTGATAATCCAATTTTAGGTATTGTTGTTGGTACAGTCTTCACTTTAATTGTACAAAGCTCAAGTGCAACAATCGGTATTTTACAAGAACTATTCGGTCAAGGTGCAATCGATTTACAAGCTGCCCTTCCTGTATTGTTTGGTGATAACATCGGTACAACAATTACAGCTGTATTAGCAGCAATCGGTACTTCAATTGCTGCAAGACGTGCGGCATTAGTTCACGTTATCTTTAATATTGTGGGTACAATCATCTTTACGATTTTATTAATACCTTTTACAAATTTAATTCAATATTTCCAAACGTCATTAAACTTAAATCCAGAAATGACAATTGCATTTGCACACGGAACGTTTAACGTAACGAATACAATTATTCAGTTCCCATTCATTGCAGTATTAGCATGGATTGTAACAAAAATCATCCGTGGTGAAGATTCATCTATTAACTTCAAACCGCAACATTTAAACCCAATCTTTATTGAACAATCTCCAGCTATCGCTTTAACAGAAGCTCAAAAAGAAATTATCCGTATGGCTGAGTTTTCATTAGATGGACTAAAAGAAGCAAATCAATTTTTAAACACACAAGATAAAAAACATGCTGATATGGCTACTCAATTAGAAGGAGCTATTAACAATTTAGATAAAAAAATTACCGAGTATTTAGTTTTACTATCAGAAAAACCACTTTCACCGACAGACTCTGAGAAGCATTCAGTCCTAGCAGGTGTTGTTGGAGATATTGAACGTGTCGGTGATCATGTAGAAAACCTTGTAGAACTTGTAGATTTCCAAATTTCAAACCGTGTCTCCCTATCAGACGACGCATTAGCTGAACTAAATGAAATGCTTGAGTTAACAATTTCAACATTACACGACGCAGTTGAAGCTTTAACAAACTTTGATACTGAACTAGCTCAAACTGTTATTGCGAAAGAACGTAAAATTGACCAAATGGAACGTGTTCTTCGTAAACGTCACGTATTACGTCTGAACGAACGTAGCTGTTCAGGTGATGCAAGTATCATCTTCGTTGATATGGTAAGTAACTTAGAGCGTATCGGTGATCACGCTGTAAATATTGCCGATGGTGTTTTAGGTGAACAAGGTAAAGTCAATTTAAAACAATCATTATAATAAGAAAGAGACGCTAAAGTAAGCGTCTCTTTTTTCATTTCATCTTTACAACCGTTCTTCCTTTTAACTTTCCTTGCAATATAAGTGTAAACTTCTCATCTAATTCTTCTAATGTACATTCTTCTGTATAAGATAGTAACTCTTTGTTTTCCCATTCATTTGCTAGGAGCGTCCATACATCTCTTCTCACATCTACTGGGCACTGTACAGAATCTACTCCTAACAGGCTTATGCCTCGCAAAATAAACGGATATACCGTTGTTTGTAATTCATGGCCTGCCACATTACCGCATGTCGTTATACATCCGCCATACTTTACCGTTTTTAAAGCTGTTTCTAACATATGTCCACCTACAGTATCGATAACTCCGGCGTATATTCCTTTAAGCATTGGTCTTCCTGATTCATCATTCAATTCTGCGCGATGAATCACCTTTTTCGCCCCTAGACGTAGTAGCATCTGTTCCTCTTCCATTTTCCCTGTCGCTCCTACTACGTTAAACCCTAACTTACTTAATATACTAACAGCTACACTCCCTACACCGCCTGTAGCACCCGTTACTAAAACATCGTCCATACTAGGCGTTACTCCTGCTCTAATAAGCTTATACACTGATAAAGCGGCTGTAAAACCTGCCGTCCCGTACATCATACTTTCCTTTAATGACATTCCCTCTGGTAAAGGGACAATCCAAGATGCCGGCACGCGAATATATTCTCCAAAACCACCAGAAGTATTCATCCCTAAATCATATCCCGTTACAATGACTTTATCTCCTACCTTAATGGTAGCATCTTCACTACTCACAATCACTCCTGCTGCATCAATTCCTGGCGTATGAGGATATGTTCTCGTAACACCTTTATTACCAGTGGCTGAAAGAGCGTCTTTATAATTTAGTGAAGAATAATGAACCTGTATGAATACGTCCCCTTCAGGTAAACTACTTACTTCTCTCGCTACAACGTTTCTTACAAACCGCTTACTTTCTGTTTCGTTCACAACAATTGCTCGGAATGATGTATGATTCATTATGCTCTCTCCTTTATCCGTAAATTTCTTCTTTATTATATAGAAGAAATAAGTAAACCTACTCGTTTCTTCTTGGCTATATTTCAACAAATCTTACTTCTCTATCACTTTCTCACAATACATATTTTCATTTCTACTAAAACAACTTATACTTATTCTACATCTAAAAAATATAATATAGAATATCTGACTTTTTATAAATATATTGAATTTTTACGAAATGTAAATGTTTTGTAATGTTTTTTTTCGTCAAATTTCATTATAATAAGTGGATATGAGTGTCGTATTTCAATCCAAATGAAGGAGTACAGGAAATGGAGCAAAACCCATCTTTGCAAGAAAATACACGCAGTAACCCGAAAAAAAATAAGAAAAAAATAAAAGTTATTATAAGCGCTATACTATTCGTTTTATTAATAGGCGGCGGTTATACTTGGTTTTTAGTAAATAAAGCATCTTCTGCTGTTCGAAATGCCGCACATGATTTAGCGCGCGGTGATAAATCTGATTTACGTGATAGAGTTGTAAAACCTATTACAAACAATGTCTCTGTCTTAGTAATGGGTGTTGATGAAAGCGATGTCCGAGGAAAAGAATATGGTGAAGCTATTAGAACAGATGCGCTGTTGCTTGCAACGTTTAATAAAGATAGCAAAACTGTAAAACTATTAAGTATCCCACGTGACACATATACTTATATTCCAATAGAAAAGAAAAAAGATAAAATTACACACGCTCATGCATTCGGTTCTGCTAAAAATGGAAAAAATGGTGGACCACAAGCAAGCATTGATGCAGTTGAAAAATTAATGAATGTTCCTGTCGATTATTTTGTGAAATTTAACTTTAAATCATTTATAAAAATCGTCGATGACTTGGGCGGTATTGAAGTTGATGTACCAGTTGAATTTACTGAGCAAGATAGCAATGATAATGCAGAGGCAATTCACCTAGAAAAAGGTGTTCAAAAGTTAAATGGCGAAGAAGCTCTTGCTCTTGCTAGGACAAGACACATCGATAGTGATGCAATGCGTGGACAACGTCAACAACTCGTTATCGAGGCTATTTTAAAGAAACTAACAAGTGTTGGTTCTGTAACAAAAGTTGGCAACATCATTGATGATATTAACGGACAATTCGTTACAAACTTAACATTTGATGATATGCTTTCATTCTATAAGTACGGATCGGATTCAGAAATCGAGAAATTACAAATTCAAGGTGACGACTGCTATATGGAAAAAGGTGACGATACATGTAGCAAATCCGCTGGTGGCGGCCGAACGTATTACTACAATCCAGATAAAAAAGAATTAGCAAAGGTTACAAACGATCTTCGTACTCATCTTGGATTACCTGCATATACAAAAACAGACTCTGATTCGAAAAAAACAAGTACAGAGAAAACAAAAGAATCTAAGTCTGAAAATACAAGTGAACGCGAATCAAGTAACAATGAAATGAAAAATAAAAATAGCAATGAAGATACAGAAACATCGTCTAACGACAATGAATAATAAAGAAGCAGTTCTCTATGGAGGTAGAGTACTGCTTCTTTTTATTCCGTCACAATTAAAAATCAGAACTTTCTAACTATCTTTTTTAATATTTTTAAATTATAATAAATAGTAGCAATCTATTCCAATTATCAGGGGGCTCATACATATGAAAGCTGCAGTAAAACATAACATCTCAGATTTTAAAGACTACTTAAAGTCAAACGATATATACATGGAAGAAAATATAGATGAAAATGATGGTTCTGTTCATTTTTCAGTAGGATTAGAGACAGAAGCTGGCGCAAAAATTCAACTTATCGCTGCTTTCCAAAACGAACATCCTACTGTAGATATATACTGCTTCAATGTTGCTCACGTACCTAATGAAGCAGCAACAAATGATGTTTTACATACCATTAATGAATTAAATACATCTTATCGATTTGCAAAATTCACATTAAACAAGCAAAATGCAATTGATATTTCAACATCTCTTGCATTCTCAGAGCCAAACTTTAATCCAGCACTTGTCTTTGAACATACGAGAATGCTATATAAATTAGCAAATGACGAATATAAAAACTTAATGAAAGTGATTTGGGCATAAATAAAAGGATGGGCTGCAAGCAGCGCCATCCTTTTATTTCAATATCATATCAATCCACATCTTAATAGCTGTACCTACAATCAAAATCGATAACATATATTGCAGTGCTTTTTGATTGATCTTTTTCCCTACTCGCGCTCCAAGCGGCGCTGCAAAGATACTTGCAATCGCAATAATAAGAGCTGGAATTACAACTACTTGTCCAGTTATTACTTTTCCAGTTGTAATCCCTACTGAAGAAATAAACGTAATAGCGATAGATGTTGCTATCGTTGTACGTATCGGCAATTTTAAAATAACTAGCATAATCGGAACTAAAAGGAACGAACCTCCAGCACCTATAATGCCTGATGCTCCGCCTACAATAAATGCTAACAAACTTGCTATCCATTTATTATATTTCAATTCATCACCATTATTTCGTTTCGGTACGAACATCATAATAGCAGCAATTGTTGCTAACGCTGCATAAACAACATTGACCGTATGTTCCTCTAATGCATTAGCACCAAAACTACCTATGAAACTTCCTATTAATATACTAGCTCCCATATACACAACGAGCGTTTTATCCATATCATTACTTTTCCGATAAGCCCATGCCCCTGCGAAAGTTGCAAAGAATACTTGCACCGCTGTAATACCACTCACTTCATGTGCAGTATAGCCAGTAAATCCTAGCAATACCGGAATGTATAAGATCATCGGATAATTAATAATCGCACCGCCAATTCCAACCATTCCTGATATAAACGATCCTATAAACCCAATTATAAAAAGTAATACGACTAAACTCACCTTATATCCCCCGCCTTCTAAAAAGAAGGTGATTTAAATGAATAAATTCACATTCCCATCCGAAGCATCTGCTAAATAAGCTCCTACTCCTGCAAACTCTACTCCTTCCATAATCTCTTCCTCTTTTAACCCTAATAAATCTACTGTCATTTGACAAGCGACAAGTTTAATCCCCTGTTTTTTCGCCAAATCAATTAAATCTGGTAACGGCATCGCATTATGTTTTTTCATAATACCTTTAATCATCTTTGGTCCCATACCAGCAAAATTCATTTTAGATAATCCCATCTTATCAGCGCCGCGTGGCATCATCTTTCCAAACATTTTTTCTATGAAAGTTTTCTTTACCTCTACATGTTCATCTTTCCTTAAAGCATTTAATCCCCAGAAAGTATGAAAAATAGTTACCTCTTGATCATACGCCGCTGCACCATTTGCAATAATATAAGCAGCCATCGCTTTATCATAATCTCCGCTAAATAAAACGATTGTTGTTTTCTTCTGTTGTTCCATGTTGTTTTCCCTCCAATTACCTATAGGGGTATTTTTATTTTTATAAAAAATTGTTTCGCCCTATTCTACTTTACCTTCCCACGCTAACATACCACCTACCATATTGATCACTTGAAAACCGTAGCTCTCTAAAAATTGAACAGCTCGTGCACTTCTTCCGCCAGAACGACAAACGATAATATACTCTTTCTTTTTATCCAACTCATGCATACGAAACTCCAATAGTCCTAGTGGAATATTACACGCTTCTGGAATTTTCCCTGCAGCTACTTCTTCTACTTCACGTACGTCTACGATATTTACTGCTTCTTTACGTAACAATTTTTCTTCTAATTCTTTTGCTGTCATTTCTTTCATTTTACATTTCCTCCTCACAAACCATTCATACCGCCTGAAACATTGATAACGTGCTGAAATCCTAATTTTTTTAATACTTTTGCAGCCTGCTTACTTCTCATTCCACTTTGACAAAGAACAATAACTTCTTTCTGTTTATCTAATTGTTGCGCCTTATTAGCTAGTTCATTTAATGGGATATTCCGAAACCCTTTAATATTGTTCCCTCTATACTCACCAGCTGTTCGCACATCAATAAATTGTTTATTATTTTGTCCCATCATACGTTTTAATTCTTTTCCTGAAATGTTTTTTACTCCTCTAGCTGGTAAGAATCGAGAAATAATAAACCATGATACAAGTACAATTAAGATTATATTCAATATTGTCTTCACATCCATAAAGCTATTCAAACTCCTTCTATACTTTTTTCCTATCCAAATACATACTATAACTTTGAATATGGAACCCCTTCTTTCTTAAAAAGCGTATACTTAAATTCCGATCCACTTTATTATGAACAATAAGATGCAAAGGCTTATTTGGTATTTCATGATAATACCGTTTTAAATACGCATATGGTATACACATAATTCTAGAATTGTTATCACTGTCGCTCTCTGTATAATTTCGTACATCTACAATAACACTTTCAATTTTCCTTACTTGTTCTAACGAAATATATGCAACATTTAAAACGGGAATGTAACGTTTTACTAAACTTCCCAGCACCAATACTATTAGGGATATAACTATATAGAACATATATGATTATCCTCTTTACTTTCAATAATAAGCAGATGATTTGCTCCTCCGCCTATTATTGAAATGCTATGCTTTCTTGATCCAGAACTTTAATTCACCATCTTCTTCCGTGTGTTTTAACACTTCATGACCGCCTGTTTGTGACCATGCTGGAATATCTTTAATCGCACCTTTATCTGTTGTGTGTACTTCTAGCACTTCTCCTGATTGTAATGCTTCCATTGCCTTCTTTGTTTTTACAATTGGCATTGGACACGCTAATCCTTTTACATCTAATACTTGCTTTACATTCATCTCATATACCTCCTGTTTTTATCATTAAGCCTTCTTAATCCAGAACTTTAATTCGCCTTTTTCTTCTGTATGCTTTAACACTTCATGACCGCCTGTTTGTGACCATGCTGGAATATCTTTAATCGCACCTTTATCTGTTACGTGTACTTCTAACACTTCTCCTGATTGTAATGCTTCCATTGCCTTCTTTGTTTTTACAATTGGCATTGGACACGCTAATCCTTTTACATCTAATACTTGCTTGGCATTCATTTCATATACCTCCTGTGTTTATTTCATTTGAAACCGAATTAATTATGAACAGCACAACGGTTTGGACCAATCTCCATTTCACGCTCTTCGTCTTTATTTGGATTTAATTGTCCCATATTTGTTTGACGAATTTCTTGATATGCATTCGGTTGAGGTGGTAAATTCTCTGTTACAACTTTACGGAACTCTCCCTCATCCTCAATATTTAAACCTGCATTATGCTCAAATAAATCTTTTAATTTTGCACTAACAATACCACTTTCGTCCATTTCACTTATTTTTGAATAATGAGCCGGTAACACAATTAAACTTTGAGATAGTTCTTTATATCGGCTATACAAAGTATTACGTAAATCACTTACCCAATCTTCAGCTTTCCCAGCAAGATCTGGACGCCCGATTGAATCTACAAATAAAATATCGCCTGATAATAAATAGGAATCATCTACAATAAATGACGTACTTCCAATCGTATGCCCTGGTGAGTATAATGCGTCAATTTCAATTTTAGTACCCCCCACCGTAATAACAGATCCTTCAACAAGCGGTTCGTATGAGAAAACAACTTCCTCCGCATCTTTTGGCGGTAACCAATACGTACCACCTACTTTTTCCGCTAACTTACGTCCTCCAGAAATATGGTCTGCATGTAAATGTGTATCCATTACATTCGTAATCGTAACAGCATGCTCTTTCGCAAATTCTTCATACGCTTCAACTGTTCTTACTGCATCAATAACTGCTGCTTCACCGTTTGAAACGACCATATAAGATAAACAGCCTTTTCCAAGACGGTTAAACTGATACATACTTCCGCCATTTTTTAAATCTCCAACTTTTACAGGCTTTACATATTCACTCCATGCCTTCATACCACCAGCTAAATAATAAATATTTTCTAATCCAGCCTCTGTTAATTGCTCTGCCACAAATATAGAAGACCCTTCTTTTGCGCATACTACTAAAACATCTTTATCTTTAGGTAATTCACTTACAATATGATCTACACCATCTAACAAATCAAAATACGGTTTATTTATAGATGAGATTTGTTTCCCTTCAATTTTCCAATCTTCATAATCCGTCTCATTACGAACATCTAAAATAAACAACTCTCCGAATAAAACTTTCTCTGCAACATCTTTTGCTTGTAATGATTTAACACTCATCTTTTTACCCCCTATGGTATATTTACATTTAAAAAAATTTAATTCTTTATATTCCCTTGCCACTCTAACATACCTGGAATGACATTTTTCACATTTTCATAACCTTTCTCTTTCAACATATGGCAAGCTACATCACTACGGTTACCAGTTCGGCAAACAACATAAATTTGCTTCGTCTGATCTAAAACTGCACTGTCTAACTCTCCTAACGGCACCGAAATGGCCGATGGAATATGACCAAAAGCGAATTCCGCTGCTTCTCGAACATCTAATACAATACACTCTTCATCGCTTAATAATATCTCTTCCAACTCCGTATTCGTAATTGTATGAGGATACTTTGCTACTTCGTTCACTTCATGCTCATGTGCTTTCCTAATGTAATGCATCAAAACATCGCCCTCTTGTTTCGTCCCGATATATTGATGCCCTACTTTATTTGCCCAGCTTTGTATATCTACTGTAGATCCTTTATCTGTTGCCTTAATTTCAATCACTTGTCCTGATGCCAATCCTTCTATCGCCTTCTTCGTTTTCACAATCGGCATCGGACAAGCTAACCCTTTACAATCTAAACTCATATCCACTTTTATACTCATAGTCGATTCCTCCATAACTTATATACATATACCTGTAGGGGTATATTAAAATGTTTTTGAAAATCTGTCAACACTTACGTTTGACAGATTATCGGCTTTTTACAAGTAATTGAACAGCTTCTTTAATTAACTCTTCATTTGAACCATTACCACTTTCAAACTGTTCACGCAAGCATTGCTCTAAATTCGTTCCAACAACAAGTCCAATTGTACGATCAAGTGCAGAACGAGATGCCGTTAACTGTGTAATAACCTCTCGGCAATCTTTTCCTTCTTCCATCATACGAAGCACACCACGAACTTGCCCTTCAATACGTTTCAATCTATTTTTCATATCTTGATTATATTCCATTGTATAATCACCTCATTACCATTATGTCACCATTTATAGCTTATGACAATATATTATACCCTGTAGGGTATTTTGTAAACCCCTATTTTAAACTTTTACCTTATACATTCACAAAACACAAAGCGAAACCTTCATCTATAGGCTTTCATCTTCCACCAAATTTTGAAGTGGAAGATGAAAAAATATCAATATACAACACGTTCTGGTACTACCGTTCCATACAATTTAAAACCACCATCTACATTCTTTACCTTATACCCTTTTTCCATTAACATGCGTGCTGCTACATACCCTCTCATACCAAGTTGACAAGTAATATATATTTCTTTATCTACCGGCACCTCATCCAAACGATCACGTAATTCATCTAACGGAATATTAATAGAACCTTTAATCATTCCTTGTTTTAGTTCATTAGGCTCTCGAACATCAATAAGATATCCACCATTTTCAACAATATGATCTATTTCATGCCATTGGACTGTTTCCACAAAACCATCTACTATATTACTTGCCGCATACCCTACCATGTTTACTGGATCTTTTGCAGAAGAATAGGGCGGGGCATATGATAATTCTAAATCCGGCAAATCAAGTACAGTTAAATTTGCCTTCATTGCCGTTGCGATAACATCCATACGCTTATCTACACCGTCACGACCTAGAGCCTGTGCTCCGTAAATTTTCCCACTATCTTTATTAAAAATTAATTTTATTAGCACTGGCGTAGCATTCGGATAGTATCCCGCATGCGAATTTGCCTGTACATGCACTACCTCATAGGGTATATTTAATCGTTTTAATATTTTCTCATTTACTCCCGTCGAAGCAACCGTTAAATCAAAAACTTTAGCTACAGAAGTTCCGAGTGTACCTTTATATACAGAATCTGTATGACCATGAATAATATCTGCTAACATACGACCTTGACGATTAGCTGGCCACGCTAACGGAATCATCGTTTCTGTTTCTGTAACAAAATCTTTTACTTCAATCGCATCACCAATTGCATATATATGTGGGTCCGACGTTTGAAATTTCTCATTTACTTTTATCGTCCCTCTAACTCCTAATGCTAATCCTGCATCCTTCGCTAAACTACTCTCTGGTTGTACACCAATTGCTAAAATAATCATATCTGTCTCTATAATTGAGCCACTTTTTAAACGTACAACAGTCCCATTCTCTTCTAACGCATCTACACCATCTTCAAAAACGAGCTCAACATCGTGTTTTTGAAGATGCTCATGCACATATGCCGCCATTTCATAATCGATTGGTGGCATCACTTGATTTGCCATCTCTACAAGAGTAACCTCAATCCCTCGTTCTCTTAAGTTTTCAACCATTTCCACTCCAATAAATCCGCCACCAATCACCGTCGCATGACGTGGTTTCTTCTCATCAATATACGCTTTAATACGATCAGTATCCGGTACATTCCGTAACGTAAACAACGCCTTCGCTTCTTCAATACCCGGGATAGATGGAACAATTGGTTTCGCCCCTGGTGAAAGAATTAACACATCATATTTCTCGTTATATGTTTCATTTGTCGTTACATTCTTTATCGTAATTGTTTTCTCTTCTTTATTAATCTGTACTACTTCACTCAATACACGTATATCTAAATTAAAACGCTTCGACATTCTTTCAACAGTTTGTACTAATAATTTTTGTCTTTCTGTAATGACACCGCCAATATAATATGGCAATCCACAGTTTGCGAATGAAATGTATTCACCGCGTTCAACCATAATAATTTCATCTTCCTCACTTAAACGACGAAGCCTTGCAGCTACTGATGCGCCGCCAGCAACTCCGCCTACTACAACTATTTTTCTGGACATATTTTAAACCTCCATAGTATTTAATTTTCTCAAACTTCACAAAAAACCTATACCTGTATGGGTATATAATAAATTATAAAAAATTTAATTTCAATCAATATGTCTTTCTTTCACAAATTTGAAACAAAAAAGAACTTAGATCTCTCTAAGTTCTTTTACGTATAGTTCTATAGCTTTCTGTACGATTACATCTGCTGTATTTTCCTCCGGTGGCATCAATAAATTTGTAACCGGCCCATACACAACAAGGCTTAATTCCACTTCATAACCACCATATGAAATTTCTTCCTTTGTCGGCAAGTAACCAATATATCCGTTCATATATCCACCAAAGAAAGCCAATTCATTTTGAAGATTCTCTTTCACTTCTAATGCCGTTTCCGAAAAAGGTTCCATCGGTATACCTGAAAACATACCATCATTCACTTGAAACAGTTGCACTTCTAAATCAATAGTTAAATGCCGAATACCTTGCTTATATTTCTCTAAAACGATAGTAAGCCATTTATCCGTATTCACGCCCCACTGCTTCTCAGCTAACCAAGCCATGCTTCGTATTTCATCAATTTCAGGGATATTCTTCAACTTCATTTGCACCATACTCGAAATCGTTCTTACATTTACAATTGGGCTATATGTAACTGTCGGTAACATCGTTAATACATGTCCACTAAGCGTATAAGCCATTTGTGTTAATGCTTCCTTAGAACCTCGATACTTCGCATTCACATTACCAGCAGCACCTTGAACAATAATAACAGGACAGTTTACGATCTTCTCAAGAATCTCTCTTGTCATCCCCGGATAGTCCGCTGATAATGCATCACTATCACCTTTTAAAACATTCGGATGGGCCGTACAAAATACTATAATCCCAGTTAATTCCTTCGTTTCAGCATCTTTTATTGCTAACATACCAATTCGTTTATCTACAACACCCTCTATATTTGTTCCCATCTTCGCTCTTCCATCAGATGTTCTCTCTCTTCGGTTTACTCCAATATCACCTGTCGTAACACCCCAGCCAACTTCACATCGCTTCAAGTTGTTATTCGCAGTAACAGCACCTTGCACCACATTATTTACTAAAATCGTTTTATACGACCTTACTAAAGATTGCTCACCAACAGTTTCTGGACCAGAATGTGTATGTGTATAAACAACTGTTATTCGCTCAAACGGCACATGAAGCCTACTTGCTACTCGCTCACGAATTATATTCGTATCTTCTACTAACATCCCAATATTATCAATACTTATAAACACAGTTTTCATTTCATCTTTTTCAAATACAAAAATTGTCCCATAAATACGTTCTTCAATATTATTTATTCCTGTCTCTCTATGATATCCGACAAAATCAATACCTATAGGCGGCGTAATATCCACCTTGCATACCCCTATTTTGCTCATTTAAATCGCTCCATTTCTCTATGTAACTCCCTTTTTTCAAGAATAGCATATTTGATCTTTTTCCAAATAAAAAAGAACGGAATGAAATTCAAATTTACTTTCATTCCGTTCTTTTTTATTATACTAATTCTTTCCTATTTAAATTCCCTGCACGATTTAAGGATCATTGAGAATCCTTTTTATTTTCTCTCGTGGGATTTTGCCCATTAACTTCTTCAAGTGTTCTAGCAAAAAACTCACTTTCCCTTTTATACATATCATCACTTCTTCCAAAATAAGCAGCAATACATAAAATAATTAATACCATGCTCATCGTAACTTGCCAAACATGAAGTATATTCCACAACGGAACACCATAATTTATATATGAAATATTAAAGAAACATATCGATACTGCATATACAAAAAATTCATAAACTTTACCTTCAACTATATAATCATTGATTTTACTGGAACTGGATTCTTTTTCTATATAGACTTTGGTAATATTCTGTTCACTTTTAACTTCTGTAACCATTTCATGTTTAAATGATTTTTCACTTTCTTTATCTTGAAAACCTATTTGATTGCCAAACATGATAAAGGTTAGTATATAGGCACATGTAAACATCAATACTAACTCTAAGAGACTATGTATAGCTAAGGATATTCTCAATGGTTTTCTAATGTATGTATTTTTCCAATCATGCAAATAAACCTTTTCATTTTTTTTATTATAAATCCTAACACCAACTTGAACCACATCATCATAAAATGCTTTAGCTATTTCTATTGTTCTAGAAACAAGCCTCAACAATAGTAAAATAAACAAAGTATAAATTATGCCTTTTGGATATGAATAATTACCATGTATACCAATAAAAATTACAGCAACTGCTAAAAATATAGATATAACCAAGTTGTACCAATTAGAAAACTTAACATGAAATTTAGTCATGAATTTTAGAGAGTCATTACATTGAATACATAAATCATCTTTATCAATATAGTTCTTACCACATTCATTTTTTGTTTCACTATCAATACTCCTTGTTTTGCATAAGCCTTTTGATTCTGCTTTCAAAAGGGGGTCTTCTCCTTGAACTGAATCTTGCCCTTCTGCTTTCAAAAAGGGGTCTTCTCCTTGAACTGAATCTTGCCCTTCTGCTTTCAAAAGGGGGTCTTTTCCTTGAACTGAATCTTGCCCTTCTGCTTTCAAAAGGGGGTCTTTTCCTTGAACTGAATCTTGCCCTTCTGCTTTCAAAAGGAGGTCTTTTCCTTGAACTGAATCTTGCCCTTCTGCTTTCAAAAGGAGGTCTTTTCCTTGAACTGAATCTTGCCCTTCTGCTTTCAAAAGGAGGTCTTTTCCTTGAACTGAATCTTGCCCTTCTGCTTTCAAAAGGAGGTCTTTTCCTTGAACTGAATCTTGCCCTTCTGCTTTCAAAAGGAGGTCTTCTCCTTCAAAATTACTATGTTCATGCAATTTATCCTTATTATTTTTCACAAATTCATGAAACTTATTTTTAAAAAATTTTGCTGCTGACAAATCAGGAGATAAAATTAAAATTATACTTGCTTTGATTACTCCTAATATTGTAAAAGAATCACTGTTTTTCTTGACCTGATTCTCTTTTATTCTGTTCTTATACACACTCTCCACCATGATATATATCAAATAACGCGATACGTAAGAAAATATGATCCGTGCAACCAAGGCACCTATAATAAGTTTCCAACTAAACACCTCTTCAAATGAATGCGGTCCTACCTGAACTTCTTTATAAGAAAAACAAAAAATAAAAAACAAAATAAATACGAAGAGAAATCCTACTTTACATTTATGTAAGATTCCTTCATATTTTTTCAATGTAACATAGCACTCCCTATCTATCCTTTTAATCTCCATATCCCCATATACTTCTTTGTAGTTTTCTTGTGTAACCATCTTTTATGTTCATCCTTTACATAGATTTAAACATCAACATTCGATATCACTAGTTAGATAATTAAATTGTAACTTAAATTTCTTATACAGGATCATCTTGTTTAACAAACTAAATAAATTTAATTTATCAACCTTCTAAATGCTTTATTATTTTCTAATCAACTTATATC
The DNA here is from genome assembly GCF_003812125.1 of Bacillus sp. FDAARGOS_527. Classification (NCBI taxonomy): domain Bacteria; kingdom Bacillati; phylum Bacillota; class Bacilli; order Caryophanales; family Bacillaceae; genus Bacillus; species Bacillus sp. FDAARGOS_527. Next base: position 98,421 of record NZ_CP033795.1, on the reverse strand, counting down.
ATTTATTTCAAAAATATATCCCAGCATTTTGTCTAAATTTAATTTAAGATCCTCTAGCATATCTGTATTCGGAGATAGTATTCCCTTCGGTTTTTCTTGAAAATGAATTTCATTCAAATTATTAAAAACAAAACGTGCTAATTCATTTTTATGAATAATGGTACCACTTGCCTTACTGATATTAGTTATACCTCTACTCTTTAAAATCTCTCCAGTACCTTGAGTATCACTAAATACATCCCATTCTAAACACTCTTGAACCCCTTTTATTTTAGATACTGAATAAGAAGCACGTCCTGTGTAAAAATCCTTAATTAATTGAGGATGACAATAATTTTCTAATTCTTTACCTTTTAAAACCCACAAGTTAGTTACCTCAGAGTAGTTATCCTTTGTAATCTCTTCAGATATATGAGTATCTTTAATTTTTGTATTTAATAAATTAACTTTATTAAGCTCTGCAGCAATTCTAAGTAACCTCAGAAATTTTTTTGAGGTATGACTAGCATTGTCTGAATCAACGATTACAAATGGATTAGGATTTACTTTTAAAACCTTTAATAAATTATCCTCTTCTATATGTTCTATCGGTATCTCATCTTCATTAAAAGAAAGGTGAGATATATTACTACCACCCGTCATTAAAATTGTATAATGTAAGCCCTCAATTAAATTTCCTACTTTATGGTTTTTTTTCTTATACAGAGGAAGATAATGTTTTAACCATGAACGAATCCAAAACATTTCTGATGGTCCCTCTACCCATACTACTACATTGCATAATAACGCATCTCCAGGGATAACGCCTAAATCATTACACAATTCTCGAAGTGCTAAAGCTCCCTCACCTTCCCTTCTAAAAAAGTTTTCAAATTTACACATGCCATCTTTTTTATTAAATCGATATAAAATATCCTCTCCTTTAGCAGTCTCCATAACAGGGGCAGAATGCGTAGCAATAATATACTGTGATTCCCCATGGTTTCTAATTAAATTGATTAATAACCTAACTAATCCTGGCTGCAAGTGACTCTCTATTTCATCTATAATAATTAGATCTTTTTTACTTCTAATGATTTCAATAAGTAATATATATAACATTGTGTAACCAGTACCAACTTCTTGAGAGGAAAATTCCATATCTTCAAATGTAAATATCAATTGTTTTTTTGAAATATCCGCCCTTATTGCGCTAGGTTCATCCAAATTGAAGTATTCTTTTAACCATTCACGAACTTGCTTAGTTGCTCTTGTTATCTCACCTGGATGTTTCCTTTCATTAATCCAATTAATCAAATCTGAACCATTTTTATAAAAAGATGATTCTACGCGATCAAAAGAGCGAATAGAATCGAATACTAAAATTCTTCGTTTTATCTCTTGAAATAGTTTACAAATTAATGCTTCAATTTGATCTTTAACTAGCCCTAGCTGATCTAATAAAGAATTTCTTTGTTTAAATTCAAATCTCATTTTAGATTCATTAAATTGATGAGAATAATCATCTTTATTAGCTAAGTACATACAACATAAAAAATTTCCATTGATTTTTCTAATTTCAAAACATAGACCAATTTCATCCAGATTTAATAAACTTATTAAATCTGGGTCTTGAAATTCTTCAAATACTTTCGTATTAATATTAAACTTCATTACTATTGCCTTATCTGTATCCAAAGCATGAAAATCATTATCACAAAAATAATCGTTAACATTAAATTGTTCCGTAAATTGATGTATATTATCTATTGTAAAAACAGATAAAACTCTAGCAATTAAAGATTTCCCGCTATTATTAGGTCCAACTAAAAAACAAATATTATTAGAGTCCGCTAGATAAAGGAGACATTCTTCATTAAACCCTCTATAATTCTTTAATGATATACTGTTAATAATTTTACTCATCTTCTTTAACTTCCCACCACTTCAATATTGTATCCTTAATATCGTATTTTACAAAATTACTCCACGCATCGCTAAATGAAACATCACTAGAATTAGGCAATGGATTTGGAAGATCAATTGCAGCTTTAATTGGTATAGGTACACATTCACCAGCAATTAACACCTCACCATTTTGGAAAAAGGGAATCATACTTGTCAGAGCATTCAAATGATCTGGAAGTACCTTTCTTATAAAAGTTTGATCATCTGGATTTGTTACTCTCAACACAAAAAAGTTAGAACACTGCGAAACAATTGTAGTTGATAAATCCGAAGGACGTTGACTAATGATTAATTGTGAAATACCATACTTTCTCCCTTCTTTTGCTATACGCTCAATATATCTTTTAGGAAGTTTTGTTATGGAGGTTGTATCCCTCGGAATATAATTATGTGCCTCTTCAAAAACAAGATATAATGGAATTTTTTTAGGATCCTCCTCCCAAATTTTAAATTCAAAACAAATTCTAGCTAACATCCCAATAATAACAGGGGTGATCTCTGAAGGTAGACCAGAAAGATCTAAAATAGTTATCTGCTTTTGTTCAATATTAGCTGGAATACATAAAATATCACTCAAATACCCAATAAAACTTTCCGATGAATTATGATTCTCAGAAAATAAAAAGTTAAACCTTCTATCATTTCTTATACTCTGAAGCTTTTCAATAACCTGATTTAACTTATTGTAATAATTCTGATCTTGAATAACATAATCATCAATCTGTTTATCTTCTCGCTTAACTTTTTTACTCCCTGTACTTGGTAAATACTCTTGAATATCTTGCTTAAAAGTTGATATATTATCTGATTTCCACAAAGTTTTTTTATTCAATAATTTTAATTCTTGGATAAGTTCATCAATACTAAAATACAAAGGTGAATTTATATTAATCTTTGGGATTTCACCTACGTTATGTTCCACTTTAGAGTGTTCATTTTCTTTTAACTTTAAAATTTGTTCTTTCAATATTCTAATTCCATCATTATTTTTTGTTAAATCGATATCCCCTAAGAATACTGATTGGAACTCCTCAAAGTTTAAAAACCAATACGGTAAGCTAAAATCATTAGCAGAAAATTTATTAACTCTATGATTAAAATCATCAGAAGAAAAAGCAGCTGAATATTCATTATGTAAATCAAAAAAAACAACATGGCTATACCTATGCGCTCTTAATAACTTTTGTAAAATACTAGCTACAGTGCAAGATTTCCCCGAACCTGTTGAACCCAAAATTACAGAGTGTTTACTTAAAAATTTATCAGTATGTATAACAACTTCTTCCTCTTGAATACTGGACATATGTCCCACTCTTATCCCTTGACCTTCCAATGCAAATAAATCTTTTTTTTCTTGAGATGTTAATAAATAGCACTTAGAATTAAATTTTGGATAATGTCCAATCCCTCTCCTAAAACTTAATTTTTCTTTTATTCTTTGATCCTGATAACCTATAATTTTAGCAATTGCTATCGCTTTTTGTTTTTTTGAACTAATTATATAAGGGGCCCCAGTCTTCTCTTGATCCTCTACCTCCGAAACTAATTTAACTTCTTCAAAAATAGCATAATGAAATGCATCTGTAGCAGGATCACCAATTAAAAAAATATCTCCTACAGTTCCAACAAACAACTTAAGCACTGTTTGTCCATCTCCAACAATTCTCTGCTCCAAATTACTTTTTAATAATTCCTGTTTCATTTCTACAATAATATCCATACCCGATATGGAAACAACTTGACCAAAATGTTCTTCTTGAGCACTTATATTCATGACATTCTCCCTTAAATATAGTTAATTACTCTTATATATCCTTACCAAATTTTATCATAGATTAAGATTTCTTTTTCATACCATAATTAAAACTATTTAAATTACCCCATTCTAATTACTCTAAACTCACATAACCAATTCGATAATTATAATTTTGGAGAATTATATCTTAAAAGTATTTTATATGATATAGAGAATATGAGCTAAATTCTTAAAATGCTGGAATCTCAACAATTTAATTACCTTGTAAAATTCAAATTATAAGCTTAACCATCATAAAAATCCTCTTCTTCATGTGAAAATTTACCTATCCTCTCCAAATATGCTTCCTATTATAAGAAAAGACTGCACCTTTATTCTCTATGATCTATATATAAATTTTTCGGAATATCCAAATACCTAACCCTTTATAACTATAGTTGTTCAATACATCCCCCTTATGAATTGTAATCCCTAAATAGATCACTTCTCACTAAACTTCTTTTCAGATCTATTTGACTCCTTCACTCAATCTCTCTCTGAACAAAATTGAAATATCTATAACAATCAAAGATTCATTATTTAACATTTATTTCATTTCTATAAATTTATATATAAAAATATTATATACAGAAAAACATATGTTTTAAAATAAGAAATAAACAAAAATAAATAGAAAGGATGGAGACATATCTATGGTAGAAATTATAATAATAGCCCTAAACCACTTAAGCTGGAATATACGGCACAAATTCAGGTTGGAAAATATAATAATTATATAACTTTTGACTGTCTAACTGATGAAAAAACAATAAAAATAACTTCCCCTGAAGAAGCTGAGCTGAATTTTTTCTTTAACTCTGAACAAATAGAAGAACTAAAGACAAGATTATGGCAAAAAACAAGTTTAGAAAAAATCCCCAATAAAATAGCCATTGAAAATCGTTCTCCTGAAAATTCATATTTCATAGAACTATTAAATAGAGAGGACGACATAAACTAATTCGTATTAAGCACTGCTTTTATTTTGCATGCACTGCTTAGTTGAATACAAAAAGACGCCACTACATCATATAGTGGCGTCTCTTATCACACATACTTCCGATGCACCATCTTCCCATCATAAGAAAACACAACGCCCTTACTCTCCACAATCGACTCCATATGCACTGTTCTTCCCCACAGCTGATGAAGATATGGTAATACCTTTTCTAAGTATTTTAAATCGAGCTCGATTCCTTCGTAACTATGCTTAATATACAATTCTCCGTTCTTTAAGTAGTCTCCGTCTTCTACTACTAAGTACGGGAAGCCGCCATTTGTACGCATATTTACGAGTTGATCACGTACATGTTCCCACTCTTTATCTATTACTTTATATTCTTTTCCTTGGCGCTGGAATAAGTACATATCTTCTCGCATAACAAGATCTTTATTTAAATAGTTTCTTAGGAACGATACATCCCATTCGATTTCGCGTACTTCAAAGATTTTGTCTCGACCAGATCCTGGTTTTACGCCGCGTCGTTTCATTTCTTCAGTAGGGTTATTGTAGCGCTCCTCTATATCTTCAAACATTTTAATACCTAGGTAGTATGGGTTAATACTCGTTTTTGATGGCTGAACGACGCCCGCATTTAATTTTGCAAATTCGATTGCTTCATCAGATGTTAAGTCCATTTCGCGAAGTATGCGTTGATGCCAGAAGGATGCCCAGCCTTCGTTCATGATCTTCGTTTCAAGCTGCGGCCAGAAATATAACATTTCCTCACGCATCATCGTTAATATGTCCCGCTGCCAATCTTCTAGCTCACGGCTATATTCTTCAATAAAGAGGAGTAAGTCTTTCTCTGGTTGTGGTGGGATTTTCTTCTTTTTACGAACATTGGAGCGTTCCCTCTTTTTATTGCGATCATCTAAATTCCATAAATCATCGTATTGCGATACCTTTTTCTTTTCTACTTCTTCCTCTTCTAAATCATCAATACTCCATGCAAGTTTTGGACGCATGAGCGACGGATCAATATGCTCTTGAATGGCAAGTACAGCATCTAAAAATGTTTCTACCTCTTCTTTTCCGTACTTATGCTCATATGCTTTCACCCGTTCAGCTGTCGCTGACATACTTTCTACCATATCTCGCTTCGTATTTGAAAAACGAATATTATTTTTAAAGAAATCACAGTGCGCTAACACATGCGCTACGATTAATTTATTTTGAATTAACGAGTTCGTATCTAATAAAAAGGCATAACATGGATCAGAGTTAATAACGAGTTCGTATATTTTACTAAGACCTAAATCGTATTGTAATTTCATTCTGAAAAACTGTTTTCCAAAACTCCAATGTGAAAACCGCGTCGGCATCCCATATGCACCAAATGTATAAATAATTTCCGCTGGACATATTTCATAACGCATCGGATAAAAATCAAGCCCAAATCCAGTCGCAATTTCCGTAATTTCCGCAATTGCATATTGCAGTGCTTTATCGTCACTTGCTCTCATTATTTTCCCTCCTTACACTTTCCCTTAAGAAAGTGTATGATTGAGAACAAGCTTTCATGAGGATTGATTGCATAATAAAAAGACACCCTCATAAAAACGAGAATGTCTCATCTATTAACCTTCAATAATCTCCATCTTCTCCGTAATCGGCGTACGAGCTTTTCCTTCTGGTGCTTTATCGAAATAGCCAAGGTGAAGAATTCCAATGATACGTTGACCTCTAGTTAAACCGAGTCCTTCTATAAATAGTGGATTGTAGTTTAATCCGCCTGATTTCCAAACACAACCTAATCCACGTTCCCAAGCAAGAAGTTGGAAGTTTTGCATAAATGCACATGTTGCAGCGTAATCTTCGTCACGTTGAATTTGACGTGGGTCTTCATTTATATATACAACGATTTGTGCTGGCGTGCTTAAGAAACGATCCGATAAAATTTTACCGCGTTTCGCTCTTTCTTCTTCTGTGAAAGAGTTTAATACTGCATCTACCAATTTCTTACGACCTTCTCCAATGTATAATTTACAATTCCATGGTTCACGATGTTTATGATTCGGTGCCCACGTTGCGTCGTTTAATAGTTCAATTAACAACTCTTTGTCTACTGCTTTATCTGTAAATGTACGAACAGAACGTCTTTCTTTAATCACATTTGCGATGGAAGTATATGTAGTCATATTTTTCTCTCCCTTATTTTTATCTATATGTATACGTTTATTATTGATATTGATTTTCAATTTCGATTATACCCTAGTTTTTCACTATTAATCAATGTTTTATGTTGGAAAACTTCCAAAAACGTCATTTCATACTGTGAATAAAAAAACTTGATTTGTTCACAAGCATTTCACATTTTATGGAAATGATATGTGTACAGTTTTCCACATTATCCATCTAGGAGGAGTTTACATGTACAAAAAAATCGCAGTAAGTATGTCTATGGCAACATTATTATTCGGTGCAACCGTCTTCCCTACTTTCGCTGCTACGCCAAAAGAAGTCACATTGCATCATCATAAACCAATTTCAGAAGAAGAAATGCAGTCGCTTGAAAAACTCGGCTATAACAAACATGAAATTTGGAAAGCTGCCCACATTGCAAAAATGAGTAAAAAAGAAATTAAAGACGTTTTAGCTTACTATAAGCAAAATAATTCTTGGGAGAAAACAGCAGAGCATTTCGGGGTAGATCCAAGTAAGTTGAAAAAGCATCATATGAATAAAGAAACAAAAAAAGCACTACTGCAACAATTAGCAAATATGCAAAAATCTACACCAGACGGGCTAAAACAAAAAATGAAAGAATATAATATCGGATTACGTCACCTCACGGTATTAACAATCATCTCTCAAAAAAGTAATACTCCCCTTGATGATGTACTAAAAATGAAAAAAGACGGAATGGATATGAAACAAATTGCAGAAAAATTAAATGTAAAAAAAGAAGATATACGAGCAGAAATGATTAAATTAGTGAAGTCTATTAAGGAAAAGAAAACAAATTAATACGCCAAAAAGGAAGAGTTTTTCAATACTCTTCCTTCTCTTTATGAACTTTCAATTTTTAAGTATAAATTCCCGTATTTCCCAAAAACTAACACAAGAAAATGATATATGTTAGGGGTGAGAAAATGTTCGGTTTATCATCTAAGAAATCCAAAAAAACTAATCCAAAAACACTTTGTTCTATTCCAGAATTTATAGAAAGTATGACAGAATCTAGCGATTTTGTCTCTTATAACGTACTTGAAAATGAAACATTATGCTTGTTTTATTATAAATCTGTCGTGGAAGCACTTATTATTAAACAATTTATTTTAACTCCTCTAAAAAAGGAATCGGATCGAATCCAAAACATCTCTGATTTGTGTAATATCGTCTCTATTGAAGATATTGTTACCTCCCCTTCTATTGATGATATTCGTGAGAAATTATTAGGTGGATATATTTTAATACGCTTAAAAAACAATTCGAATCCCGATCAATATGCTTTAATTCGTGCCGAAAGTACTGTTTTAGGAATACGATTAAATAACGATACAGAAAATGAATATAGCGTAATTGGGCCTAAAATCGGTTTCGTTGAAAACCTTGATACAAATATACACTTATTACGCCGAAATATTGTAACGGAGCAACTCATATTTAAAGAAGTGACCGTCGGAACTATGTCAAAAACGAAAGTAGCAGTTGCTTATATAGAAGGCATTACAAATGAACAATTTATCAACACCGCAATACAACGGCTAGAAGACATTGACTTTGATGTCCCATTTGACGCAACTATGATTGAGCAATTTATTAGTGATAATAGCAATTCACCTTTTCCTGTTCTATTGCCTACAGAACGATTAGATCGGGCTGTATTTGCGTTAATTAACGGTGAAGTTTTAATTTTAACAGATGGCTCTCCATATGCTTTATCAGGACCAACAACGTTACTAGATTTTTTCATTTCACCAGAAGATTATTATTTACCGTGGATGATTGGATCGTTCTTTCGTATTATTCGTTTTTTCGGAGCTATATTTTCTCTTTTTTCCTCCGCTATTTATACAGCGGCTTTAACGTATCACTATCAAATGATTCCTGCTGATTTACTAGGTCCTATTATTTTCTCAAGAGCGAACGTACCTTTTCCACCTATTCTAGAAGCACTCTTTTTAGAAATTACAATCGAATTGCTTCGTGAAGCGGGAGCACGTTTACCGACAAAAGTTGGACAAACAATTGGTATTGTTGGTGGGATTGTAATTGGGCAAGCATCTGTTGAAGCCGCTTTAACAAGTACAATTTTATTAATTGCAGTTGCTTTATCCGCTCTTGCATCTTTCACAACACCAACTGTAAAAATGTCTTCTACTATCCGGTTGTTACGGTTTCCACTTATTCTTTTAGCTGGTGCATTTGGTGGATTAGGTCTTATTGTCGGGTTTGTATTTATTTTAGCTCATTTAATTAAATTAAAATCACTTGGATCACCTTATTTATTACCTTTATATCCATTTCGTGGTTTAGGTACAGCAGAAGGTTTTCTTCGATTACCATTTAGTCAAACGGCACAAAGGCCTTCTTTCCTTAGACCAAAATCAAAATGGCGCTATAATCCAAACAAAGTGAAGCAAAAACGTGATGGTGATAATGAATGAAAAAACTCTTATTATACATTATTATTATCTTTTTCATTCTACAAACTGGCTGTATACAAACGTATATAGTGGATACACAGCGTATTATTCATATCGTTGGATTTGACATCACAAAAAACAAACAATTCCAAGGAACTATCTTATTCCCAGAATACACACATGGTGTAAAGTCTAAGCCAGAGACGCAATCAACATCTGCTCGTTCACTTGAAACAATCGCTTCACGATTGAATGCTAAATCTCCTCACAATGTTGTTGTAGGTCAAATGCGTGTCGTCCTATTTGGAAAGGCTCTAGGAGAACGCGGAATGGGAGAAATTATTACTAACTTACAACGTGATCCAAATATCGGACGTGATGTACAACTAGCAATTGTAGATGGAACGGCCGAAGAGCTTTTAAATTACGGAAAAAAAAATGGTTCTTTATATATTGCTGATTTACTCGAGCAAAATATAAGAAATGAGAACATTCCACAAACCGAATTAAACATTTTTTTATATAATTATTACTCTTCTGTATGTGATGCCTATGTTCCTTATATTAAAATGGACGATAATCATTCTGTCGCTGTCAAAGGACTTGCCTTTTTGAAAGGCGATAAAGTCGTTATGTATACGGATAAAAGACATTCTGTTTTAGCAAAATTACTTATTAATCCTACGAAAAATGGACGTTACGAAGCAGCAATAACAAAGGATAAACATAAAGGTATGGTTGTTATACAAAACTTAGCTGGTAAAAATAAATATGATATAGATCAAACTGGCGACATACCAAAAGTAAAAATCCATTTAAAATTAAATGGTTTAATTAAAAACTCTCCTAATTGGATTGATTTAAGAAAAGAAACAAATATCAACTATATAAAGAAACAAATTGAACGAAATGTTGAAAAAGACTGTGAAGATTTAATAAAACAATTTCAAAAAAAGGAAATTGATCCTTTAGGCATACGCGATGAAATTAGAAGTCATACGAGAAAATGGAATATAAAACAAATTCGAAATATGTATAAAAACGTAGCCGTAGATATAAATTTAGACCTTAATATTGTACAATCTGGAATCGGGGAATAGTGAGGTGAAATAAGCAATGAATACAATGAATAAAGCAAAGACAGTCTCTCCATACTTTGCCTTTATATTATTACATTCGCTTCAAATTGGAATAGGAGTTCTTGGGTATCAACGTGTAATTTTAAAAAACGCTGGTTATGATGCCTGGATTTCTCTTATTATTGCGGGGATTGCAACCCATATTGTGCTGTTTTGTATGTTAAAAATGTTAGAAAAAGATGGAGATTTAATTAGCATTCATACAACAAGTTTTGGAAAATGGTTTGGCTCTATATTTTCTGTCATTTTCACTCTTTATTGCTTATTATTTTGCCTTACTGTTCTTCGTACATATATGGAAGTGATACAAGTTTGGATCTTCCCTACCATTAAGTTATGGAAACTTACCCTTATGTTTTTATTAGTCACTTACTACATTATAAAAGGTGGGTTCCGTTCTGTGACAGGGATATGTTTTTGGGGTATTGTACTTCCTCTTTTCGTTGTATTCTTTTTAGTCTATCCAATGAAATACGCTCATTTCCGCAATATTTTACCTATTTTTACACATTCACCTTTTGACATGCTTATATCTGCAAAGCAATCTGCATTAGAGTTTCTCGGCTTTGAAACAATCCTTATCTTCTATCCATTTATTGAAAAAGGTAAGTCTTTAAAAAGATGGGCTCATGCAGGAATTTTTTTTAGCACTTTGATTTATGTAGTTTTAGCTATTGTATCTTTTATGTATTATAGTGAAGGACAATTAAATCATACTATTTGGCCTACTTTAACGATGTTAAAAATAATTAAAGTTCCTTTCATTCAACGGTTTGAATATATTATTATTTTTGTTTGGTTTCTGATTATTTTGCCAAACCTTTGTTTAACTATTTGGTCATCATGCCAAACGATGAAGCGTTCATTTCATATTTCATTTAAATTTACATTACCGTTTTTCATTTTCATCGTTTTTACAGCTTCTTTATTTTTTAAAAACCGTGAAAGTATCAACACATTAAATACAGTCCTATCTCAAGCTGGTTTATACATTGTATACGCTTATATCCCAATTTTATTTCTATTCCATTCACTACGATGGCATTTCAAAAATCGGTCAAAAAAATCTTCACCCGACACACCATAATCTCTGATACAATTTGATTAATACATTTGTAAAGGGGACAAGCGAATGAAAAAATATGTATTTTCTTTACTTGCAGTACTAAGCTTAATTCTTGCTGGATGCGGAAGTACTAGTACAAATGACCAAAAATCTTCTGAATCAAAAAAAGAAGAACATGACCATGCATCGCACACTCAGCAAGCTGACATTCAAGAGAAAACAAAAGGAGTCGACACACTTCCCACCTTCCTAGACAAGCTTGATCCACAAATGAAAGATATCTACACTGTCGCTGGACAAAATGCAGAACTATTAGATTGGATTCCATGTTACTGCGGTTGCGGTGAAAGTGTAGGACATAAAAATAATAAAAATTGTTTTATTCGTGAAATTAAAAAGAATGGTGAAGTTGTTTGGGATTCCCATGCAACGACTTGCGTCAATTGCCTAGAAATCGCAGTTGAATCTGCTTCCATGAAACAAAAAGGAAAAACAACGCTTGAAATTCGTAACTATATCGATAATAAATACAAAGAAGGCTATGGCAAACCAACACCTACGCCAATGCCAAAAGCTTAAAAAACGAGGAAACACCTCGTTTTTTTTCATTCACTTTTTTTCTTAACAAATTCTTTCAAGTGTATTTCTCCTTACTTATCACACACTATATATAACTCTCGGTAAGGAGGGTACACAGTGCAAACATATAACGACTATGATAAAGCTCTCTATTACACGTATTGCTGTAATTGGGATAAATTACTCGTTCTCATGGTTCAAACGAACGATCAATTATTTTCTAAGCGTATTGAGCATTTTTTACACGCTTATCAATACAGTAAAGAACTGCCAGAAGTTGATAAACAATTGCAGCTCCTATTTCAATATATTGACCACGCATCCCAAAAGTCACATATAGAAGAAGTAGAGCAAATTCAAATGTAAACTATAGCGCTATTCTCTTCTGGAGAATAGCGCTTTTTTTAAATGTTCATATCAATAAAAGTTTCCTCTTATAAAACTTTTATTGATAAACATATTTTTTCTTTCTTTTCTGTACCACTTCATACTATAATTTAGTATGTAACTATTATAAGAGAGGTATAAAATATGGGACGAGAAAAAAAGCAAGAATATGCTTTATTTACCGCGTGGGGAGCTTCTTTTATTGCTACACTAGGAAGTCTATACTTTTCCGAAATCATGAAATTTGAGCCTTGTGTCCTTTGTTGGTATCAACGTATTTTTATGTATCCATTCGTTTTATGGCTCGGTATCGCTGTAGTAAAAAAAGACTATCGCATCGCAAATTATTCTTTACCAATCGCAAGTATTGGTGCTTGTATTTCTTTATATCACTATGCAATTCAAAAGATCGCAGCATTTTCGGCTGCAGGGGCAGCTTGCGGCCGTGTACCATGTACGGGAGAATACATAAACTGGTTCGGCTTTGTGACAATCCCGTTTTTAGCACTTATCGGCTTTATTACAATCGCTGTTTGTAGCTTTATTGTCATCAAAAACAAATAAGGAGATGAAAGAATGAAAAAAATGCTTATATTTGGCGGTATTATTATCGTCTTATTTGCGGCAATCTTTGCTGTAACACAAATGGAAAAGAAAAGCGCATCAACAGATGAAAAAGGTTACTACTCAAATAAAATTTCTCTTGAGGATCTCAATAAAAATATAGAAGATAAAAAAGAACAAACGATTTACTTTTATCAAACCTCTTGTGTTCATTGTCAAAAGGTCTCTCCTACTGTTGTACCTTTAGCAAAAGATTTAAATGTTGATATGAAAGTAATTGATATTGAAAATTTAAACGAGCCTTGGGATAAATACAATATCCAAGGAACACCAACAATTATTCATTTTAAAGATGGTAAAGAAGTAAGCCGTATTAGCGGCGAACAATCAAAAGAAAAGTTCAAAGAATGGTTTGAACAAACGAAAAAATAACGAGAAAAGGAAACTCCTTCTACACATGAAATGGACGTAAAATTCCAAACTAATGTATAAGGAGGGGGTTTTATGCCAGAAGTAAAATGTTCTGTTTCCAATTGCTCATTTTGGGGACAAGGTAACTTTTGTCAAGCAAGTGCAATCATTGTTCAACCAGATGCTGAAGAAACGGGTTCGAATACAAATGATTCGTATACAAGCGCAGTTTTAACAAACGAGACGCTAGAAAGTTCTGTAACAACGAGTGTAGAAACTTGTTGTCATACTTTTAAACCAAAATATTAACAATTATTCCACCTCATATACGTGAGGTGGTTTTTTCTTTCCCCCTTCTTATTTACGTCTTCTCTAATTCTCCCTATAATAAAGTTAACATTTTTATGAATACGAAGGTGAAATACTATGGCTAAAACAATTGCAGATATCGCCAAATTGGCTGGAGTTGCAAAAAGCACAGTTTCTCGTTACTTAAACGGTGGATATGTAAGTGATAAAACAAAACTTAAAATCGAAAGTATTATTCAAGAAACAAATTTTTCTCCCAATACATTTGCTCAAAGCTTAAAAGCAAAAACAACAAATTTAATTGGTGTTATTATCCCCCGATTAGACTCCTTCGCTACAATGAAAACACTTATCGGGATTGATAATACGTTACAGGAAAATAACTATCAAATGCTTGTAGCAAATGCAAATCAAACAATTGAAACTGAAATACAAGCAATGGAAAACTTTATAAAGCAAAGAGTAGCTGGCATTATTTTATTAACCAAAACTTTAACAAATAAGCATCAACAAATTATTGCTAATTCAAATATCCCTATTTTATTCGTTGGGCAAGAATATAAAGATCAATATTGCCTCGTTCATGATGATTATGATGCAGCTTATGAGTTAGGAGCATACGTGTTATCACAAGGTCATAGAAATATCGCCTATTTAGGAGTAGAAAAAGATGATATTTCTGTTGGTATAAATCGAAAAAACGGTTTTCAAAAAGCCATTGAAAATTTAGAACCAACTTGCAGTGTTTGTTATTACGAAACATCTTTCCAAATAGAAGATGCCATGAAACAAGTACAACATATTTTAGATAATAATCGCCCAACTCTTATCGTATGTGCTACAGATAATATCGCTCTTGGCGCAATGAAAGTTATTCACTCCCACTCCCTTTCTGTACCAGGTGATATTTCTGTAACAGGATTTGGGGGATATGATATTTCAGAAATGGTACACCCTAGCTTAACGACAATTGCGTTTGACTATGAGTATGCTGGAAAGCTTGCTGCCACTTCTCTTTCACAGCTTGTTGAAAACAAAACTATACCAAAAATATTACACTCTCGTTATACATTAAAAATCCAAGAAAGCGTTGACAAAATATAAAGGCGCTCTATAATAAAATTAAAACCGGTTCCACATTTTAAAAACAGGATTTTCAACATCATTTCCCTGTTTTTTATTTTAACTTATTACGGAACCGGTTCCATAAAAGAGAATTTATAGTAAGGGGGAATTTTTATGGATATGAAACAAATTGCAACTCAAGTATTACAGAACATTGGTGGAAAGGAAAACATTGTTCGTGCCACACATTGCGCGACTCGCCTTCGTCTTATATTAAAGGATGATACGAAAATAAACGCTGCAGAAATCGAAAACATCGATGGAGTAAAAGGTGCTTTCGCAACGACCGAGCAATATCAAATTATTTTTGGAACTGGCATAGTAAACAAAGTATATGATGAATTCTCAAAACTAATTGGGATAGCCGAACTAGATTCTACAACATCAAACGATATACCTAAGAAAAAAATGAATCCTATCGCCCGCCTAGCAAAGACACTATCCAATATTTTTGTTCCAATTATTCCAGCTATCGTCGCAAGCGGTTTACTTATGGGTCTACTCGGAATGTTGAAAGCGTTTAAATTAGTTCCTGGAGATCACTCACTTATCCAATTACTTGATATGTTCTCAAGTGCAGCTTTCATTATTTTACCTATTTTAATTGGAGTGAGTGCCGCTAAAGAATTTGGTGGAAATATTTTCTTAGGTGCAGTTGTTGGTGGTATATTAACTCATCCAAGCTTAACAAACCCTTGGACTCTTTCAAATGCAAAACCAACTGTTTTACATTTCCTTGGTATGGATATTGATATGATTGGCTATCAAGGTACTGTTTTACCTATTTTATTATGCGTATATGTTATGAGTACAATTGAAAAAGAACTTCGAAAACGTGTTCCGAACTCTTTAGATTTATTAGTTACACCATTCTTAACAATTATTATAACTGGCTTTTTATCACTTATTATTATCGGACCAATTGGATATAAAATCGGTGACGGCATTACGTACCTTTTAAATACAATTTATCAATTTGCAGGACCAGTAGCTGGACTTATATTCGGCGGATTGTATTCAACAATCGTTCTTACTGGCTTACATCATAGCTTCCACGCTATTGAAGCGGGCTTACTTGCAAATAAAGATATCGGTGTCAATTTCTTACTCCCTATTTGGTCAATGGCGAACGTTGCACAGGGCGGTGCTACTTTAGCAGTTTATTTCAAAACAAAAAACAAAAAAACGAAAGAAATTGCAATTCCCGCAGCAGCCTCAGCATTTTTAGGAATTACGGAACCAGCTATTTTTGGGGTCAATTTAAAACTTGGTAAACCATTTATTGCAGCCGCTATTGGCGGCGCAATTGGAGGCGCTTACGTTGTTTGGATGCAAGTGGCGGCTAATGCATACGGTTTAACAGGTATTCCGATGCTTACAATTGTTGCACCTCTTGGCATGATGAACATGATTCACTATATAATTGGCTTCACTATTGCAGTTATCACTGCTTTTGTTGCCACATTCATTTTATATAAAGAAAGTAAATAATAACGGGGTAAAAACTATGTCAAAATATAAAACAATACTGCAATCTAATAAAGACGAATTACATTCTTTATATGAAATTGCAAACCAAGATTCATGGAAACCAATTTATCATATCCATCCACCATTTGGATTAATGAATGATCCTAACGGTGTATCATACTACAATGATGAATATCACGTTTTTTATCAATGGTATCCATTTGGTCCCATTCATGGAATGAAGCATTGGGGGCATGTGAAGTCAAAAGACCTTATTAACTGGGAGCGTATGCCTGTAGCCATCATCCCTACTGAAAGCTATGAATCACACGGTGCATATTCTGGTAGTGCTATCGTAAAAGATGGCCTTCTTCATTTACTTTATACAGGGAATATAAAAAATCCTGATGATTCCCGTGATGCAAAACAATGTATGGCAACAATGGATTCACAATATACGATGACGAAATATAGTAATAATCCCGTTATTGATATAATTCCTGACGGATATACAAAACATGTACGTGATCCAAAAGTCTGGAAACATAATGATATGTACTATATGTTACTCGGTGCCCAACGTGAAAATAAAACAGGAACTCTATTACTATACAAATCACAAGACCTATACAATTGGCATTTCCAAGGCGAAATTACAACAAATTTAAAAGAATTTGGATTTATGTGGGAATGCCCCGATTACTTCCAATTATCAGGGAAAGATGTACTTCTCTTTTCACCGCAAGGAATTGAAAAAGACGGAGAAAACTTTCACAATGTATACAATGTCGTTTATGCTATAGGCCATTTCGATATTAAAAATTTATATTTCCATGTTGATTCCTATTACGAAGTTGATAAAGGATTCGATTTTTATGCTCCTCAAACTTTAGAAGACTTTACTAGTCGTCGCCTATTGTTTGCTTGGGCAGGATCAAGTGAAATCACATATCCTTCTGATGATTATATGTGGGCTCATTGCCTAACAATTCCACGTGAATTAACATTAGAAGATAACATCTTAAAACAAAAACCAGTTTCAGAATTAACAAAACTACGAACAACAAAAAAAGAAATCTCAGGAGATATAACAGCTGGATTAAATGTATTATCAACGCTTGATGATGAAGGCTCCTACGAATTAATTGCTTCCCTTAAAACAGAAGATGCAAAGTGTTTTGGGCTTTCTCTCTTCCACAATGAGGAGGAATGTTTTCCAATTACATTTAATCGGGAACAAGGTACTATTTCTATAGACAGGGGCAACTTCTACCATCAATTTGGCGGAGAATATGGATTTGAACGCTGTAAAAAAATCGATATTCAAGATACGATAGAACTACAAATATTTGTAGATAAAAGCATCGTGGAAATTTTCTTATATGATGGTTCAACAGTCTTTACTTCCCGAGTTTTTCCTCGAAAAGACATGAAACATCATATCGCAATCTTTTCAGATGCAAAACTAAACTTTACCATCACACAATATAAGCTGAAAAGAGGAATTATATGAGAAATGTCTTTTGTATAGGTGAACTATTAATTGATTTTGTGTGCCGAAATACTAACGTTTCTTTAGTAAACGGTTCAGATTTCGAAAAAAAAGCTGGTGGAGCACCCGCTAACGTTGCTGCTGCAATTACAAAATTAGGTGGACACGCTACATTTATGGGCCAAGTAGGAAACGACCCATTTGGTGATTTTCTTGAACAAACTTTACAGCGTGCGCAAGTCGATACTTCCATGCTCATAAAAGATAAACAAACAACACTTGCATTCGTATCCATAGATCAAGATGGCGAACGTGATTTTACTTTTATGCGTGGTGCAGATGGTGAATATCAATTCAATAGCATTAATTTATCAAAAATACAAACGAATGATTTAATACATTTTGGTTCAGCGACAGCTTTACTATCAAGCCCATTAAAAGAAACGTATTTCCAGTTGTTACAATATGCGAAAGATAACGGCCATTTTATTTCTTTTGATCCAAATTATCGAAGTGCACTCATTACAAATACAGAACAATTCTCTCAAGATTGTCTAACCTTTATAAAACATGCACACTTCGTAAAAGTAAGTCAAGAGGAGGCTACTATGCTCTCTAAAGAGAGTGATTTACAACAAGCTGCTCTCAAATTATTAAATTATGGCGCAAAAGTAGTAGCTATTACACTTGGAAAAGACGGTACCCTTCTAGCGACAAATGAAGGTCAAACCATTGTCTCTTCTATTTCTATTCAACAAGTCGATACAACTGGTGCTGGTGATGCTTTCGTCGGAGCAATGTTATATCAGATTGCCCAAAGTGAACACACACTTTCGTATCATTTCAAAGACTTAACAGCGTTTATCTCCTTTGCAAATAAAGTAGGCGCTATCACATGTACAAATTACGGTGCAATTGCCTCCCTTCCATCATTAACAGATATAAAAGCATACGACTAATCGTATGCTTTTTTACATTCCCCTCCAAAAATCATGCATAATAAAAAAGTACAAAATAACGAGAACGGCTGTCCCGCATAACGTAATACGCCGATATATACTTTTCTCCCCTTCCCTTGCCTTAACAAACGCCCAAATAAATCCGAAGAACAATATTAAATCAACGTATGGAACATAAAACGAAAAGACGAGAAAAGCATACAAATACACGATAAATAAACAGGTCGTTACTAAGAAAACTTTAAACGCAAATTCACTTTTCATAATGTAACCGCCCCCTATCTGTACTGTATTATATTCAGCAAAGTACAATAGTTGCAGTTAAACTGGAAGTAGAAATAAGCTACCGTCTATAATACGGTAGCCTATTACGGAACATTATATTTTCGTTTATATATATTACTTAAAGCTGAAGAAGGAATTTGCTCATAACGAATTTTTTCTCCTGTTTCATCCACAATATACAAATTGTTTCCTATATAATATATTCCATCTTTTCGTTTTGAGTACACTGCATATCTTTCGTTTGGCAATACCATTTTCACTTTCGTTAGCTGTCCATTCGGTTCTTGCCAATATATATCCACGCGATCTACTAACGTAAGCATACCAATTTGCTCTTCTTCTACTTTACGACCATTCCAGCTCACAACACGATAACCAAGCTTATTCGCTTCATATTCCGGGCTCGTATGAAACCGAGAAATGATTACTTTCGTCTGTAATTGAACTCGGTCATATAACCACTGTATATCCCTGTCATGCATACGAATACAGCCATTTGATTCCCTACTTCCAATTGTCCATTCCCGATTTGTCCCATGAATCGCATATTCATTTTTATCTAGTCCAAGCCATCTCGTACCAAGAGGGTTATTTGGTGCACCACCAGCTATTTTTTTTCGATGGTATTCTTTATTTTTATATTTAGTTATAATACAAAAATTACCTTCAGGCGTAGGTGTACGATCTCTTCCAGTTGTTACGGGGAATGTTTTTGTATAATTTCCATTTTCAAAAAAAGACAACTGGTTTGTCGTAAGATTCACTAATATTAAATGATCTGTACTAGCAAAAGCACTAACCGGTAGAATGAAAAATAATAGTATGACGAAACATAGCTTTTTCATCTATACCCCCCTAGCGCTCACTATAATAAGTGGAATTAACTTTACTTTGCTCTTATAAATGAAAACTATCCATTTACAATAACGCCCCCATTTACATGTATCATTTGCCCTGTAATATAGGATGAATCACCAGACGCTAAATATACATATGCTGGCGCTAATTCATATGGTTGACCAGGTCTTTGCATTGGAACATTGCTTCCAAACTGTGATACTTTTTTCTCATCAAAGCTCGATGGAATAAGTGGTGTCCAAATCGGTCCTGGCGCAACACCATTTACACGAATCCCTTTTTGCACTAATGACTGAGAAAGTGATCTTGTGAAAGCAACGATTGCCCCTTTCGTTGCAGAATAATCAATTAACGTTTCATTTCCTTCGTATGCAACGATAGACGCGGTATTTATAATGACATCCCCTTGCTTTAAATGAGAAAGTGCGGCTTTCGCAACGTGAAAATAAGAAAAAATATTAATACGAAAAGTCTTTTCTAGCTGTTCTGCTGTAATATACTCTAGTCCTTGCTGCGGATATTGCTGCGCAACATTATTTACTAAAACCTGTAAACTTCCTAGCTGCTGAACGGTCTCTTGAACAACATCTTTACAATGCTGTTCATCACTTAAATCACCCGGCAACAATACACACTTTACACCTTCTTTCTCAACATACTGCTTCGTCTCATTAGCATCTTCTTCCTCATCTAAATAAGCAATCGCAATATTTGCTCCCTCTTTCGCAAAAGCGATAGAAACAGCTCGTCCAAT
Organism: Bacillus sp. FDAARGOS_527; assembly: GCF_003812125.1. Lineage (NCBI taxonomy): Bacteria > Bacillati > Bacillota > Bacilli > Caryophanales > Bacillaceae > Bacillus > Bacillus sp. FDAARGOS_527. Next base: position 77,689 of record NZ_CP033795.1, on the reverse strand, counting down.
TCCGCTATCTCCACCTGTAATTAATACATTCTTTCCTTTTAACTTTTCGCTTCCTTTATAATTTGGATCTTCAAACTGCGGTAGAGGATTCATTAATGATTCAATGCCAGGCTGTTTATTTTGATGTTGCGCCGGCATTGTTACAAAGTTTTTTTGCTGCGGCATAGTTTTCTTTCAACTCCTTTTTCTTATAATGTGCATAATAAAAACTGAAATTCGCACATCATATTACGATTAATATTTGAATTTAAGACACAAAATATGAATTGTTGTAAACTTTTTATGCAAAACTATTGCAAAATAGTTAAAAAACGAATATTATATATAACTGTTGTGAAAATTATTCGTAAACAGAAAGGATGTTTATATGTTTAACCTTTCAAAACATAAAACTTCTATTAAAACTGAAATTATGGCAGGTATTATTACCTTCTTAACAATGGCATATATCATTGTCGTAAACCCAGTTATCCTTGGGGATGCAGGTGTTCCATTTGAACAAGCATTTACAGCAACCATTATCGCTGCTGTTGTCGGAACATTATTTATGGCGATCTTTACAAACTTACCAATCGCAATTGCACCAGGTATGGGATTAAATGCTTACTTCTCTTACTCTGTTGTAAAGGCTCATGAAAGCATGACTTTCGCAATTGCATTCTCTGCTGTATTCGTAGCAGGTATGATTTTAATTTTGTTATCATTCACATCTTTCCGTACAAAATTAATGGAAGCAATTCCTGAAAACTTAAAACATGCAATTACTGCTGGTATCGGTCTTTTCATCGCCTTTATCGGTTTACGTTTAACAGGTATCGTTACAAAAAATGAAGCAAACTTAGTTGGACTTGGTGATCTTCACTCTGCTCCAGTACTACTAGCATTAGCTGGACTTGGAATTACGATTGTTCTTATGTCTTTAAATGTAAATGGTGCGCTATTTATCGGGATGCTATTAACTGGTATTATCGCTTTCTTCACGGGACAATTATCATTCTCAAACGGTGTTACATCAATGCCTGGATTACCAGAAGGAATTATCGTTTCAAATCCAATTACTGCTGTATCTGACGTAATTAACTACGGATTATACGGCGTTGTATTCTCATTCTTCCTTGTTACACTTTTCGATACAACAGGTACATTACTTGGCGTTGCACAACAAGGTGGATTTATGAAAGACGGAAAGCTTCCCAAAGCTGGACGAGCTCTTCTATCTGACTCATTCTCAGCAACAATCGGTTCTATGTTCGGAACAACACCATCAACAGCTTACATTGAATCATCTGCTGGTGTTGCAGCTGGTGGTCGTACTGGTTTAACAACTGTTACAGTAGCTATTCTATTCGCACTAGCAGCATTCTTCGGACCATTAGTAAGTGCTGTCTCTGGTGTATCAGCTATTACTGCACCATCACTAATTATCGTTGGTAGTCTTATGATGGGTTCAGTTCGCCACATCGATTGGGACGCATTTGATGAAGCATTCCCAGCATTCTTAGTAATCTTAAGCATGCCACTTACATCAAGTATCGCAACAGGTATCGCACTTGGATTTATTTCATATCCACTTATGAAAGTGGCAAAAGGTAAATTCCGTGCTGTTCACCCACTTGTGTATGTATTTGGAATTTTGTTTGCTTATCAATTGATTTTCTTACCACATTAAAAACCCTCTTTCTGAGGGTTTTTTTATTTACAAAAAACATTTGACAACCATACAGAATCATGGAATAATTCAAAATAGTTAAATATTCGATGTCTTATCAAGAGCAGGTGGAGGGATGAGCCCTACGAAGCCCGGCAACCGACCCATTTATGGGCACGGTGCTAATTCTTACAACACATTGTGTTGAAAGATAAGAGTAATATGATAAGACGTCTTTTCTATATGAAAAGGCGTTTTTTATTTTCACTCCCTCCTCTCTCTTCTTAGTTTAGGAGGGATTTTTTTATGAAAAAACTATGTTCCATCGTACTTATTTTTCTCTTATTTACATTAACAGCTTGTACAAATGAACAAGATGCTATCTCTTCACAAAAGCAACAAACTGTGAAGCAGGCAACTACAACGGTAGAAAAACAATTACAAACAGAAGTTCCAATCCAAATGAAGAAGCCATTAAAAATCGCATTAATTATGCAAATGTCCATCGGAACTTTTTCCTCTCAATATATTGAGGGCGTCAAAAAACAAGTTGAGCTATTTGGCGGCAGTGTACAAGTCTACAATTCTGATAATGATTTAGCAAAAATGGCTGCAAATTTAGATACTGCTATTAATTCAAAAGTTGATGGTATTTTAATTGATCATGGCCGTTCTGAAGCACTAAAACCCGGAGTAGAAAAAGCATTACAGGCGAACATTCCCGTAGTTGCGTTCGATAACGATCTACGCTTGCCAGGTGTGACAATTATCGATCAAGATGACTATAGTCTTGCTTGGAAATCTTTAAAAACGTTAGCGGAAGATTTGAATGGACAAGGAAATATCGCCGTCGTATGGGTTGGCGGATTTGCTCCAATGGAACGCCGCAACGTTATCATTGATGCCTTTTATAAACGGTATCCAAATATAAAAGAAGTTGCAAGATTCGGTACTGCTAGTAATAACACACCGCTTGATACACAAACACAAGTAGAAGCTTTACTAAAGAAATATCCGAAAAAAGGAGATTTACAAGCTATTTTCGCTTCGTGGGATGAGTTTGCTAAAGGGGCTGTTAAAGCACTTGAACAAGCTGGTCGTACAGATATAAAAGTATATGGCATTGACTTAAGTAATGAAGATTTACAACTTATGCAAAAAGAAAACTCACCTTGGACTGCTACAGCTGCAACTGACCCAGCTGAAGTAGGTAAGGTTCAAGTACGATTTTTATACAAAAAAATTGCTGGTGAACAAACGCCAGATATTTATTCACTAGAACCTTATTTAGTAAAGAAAAATAGTTTACCGAAAGAAAATATAACAATGGATCAGTTATCAAAATATATAAACGGTTGGGGAGACTCAAAAGATGCATATTCCCCTTGGATGAAAAAATTAGAGAAGGAGAAAAAATGATGACGTTCTCTCTTCAAAACATTACACATTCTTATCATATCGCTACACCTGTTCTAGAAGATGTTTCTATTCATATTCAAAAAGGAAAAGTGCACGCTTTACTAGGCATGAACGGTGCCGGAAAAAGTACTTTACTAAAAATAGCAACTGGTGAAATTCAACCAGTTGCTGGCGATATAAAAATTGATAATCAGTCTGTCTCCTTTACTTCACCTCGAGATGCAAAAAAGCATGGTATTTCTTTCGTAACACAAGAAGTAGATCACGGACTTATTCCCGGATTATCTGTATTAGAAAATGTACTAATCGATCATTTAGCAATGCAAAATAAAATACTATTTTCAAAGTCAAAATTAATCGCACTTGCTAAACAACATTTGCAAACTGTACAGGTAAATTTAAATGTTTCGGAAGATGTTTCAAACTGCTCATTACATGAAAAACAATTACTCCTTATCGCAAGAGCTTTATCTAACAATACAAATTATCTTTTATTAGATGAACCTACTTCTTCTCTTGGACCAAAAGAGGTTGAAACCTTTGGGAAACTATTAAAAGATTTAACAGCAAAAGGTATTGGCATTATCTTAATTTCTCATCGTTTATCCGAGATTCGAAATTTCGCAGATGATGTAACTGTATTACACAATGGGAAGGTTTCCCTTTCTGAAGCTATTACAAAGATTACAGATCAGCAAATTGTGGAAGCAATGACTGGAAAACAACTTACACTCCCTATTAATACAGCACCAAAAACCGGAAGCGAAGAATTATTTAAAGTACAAGAACTTCAATTACACGAAGATCGTTCTCCCCTTTCTCTTACAATACGAAAAGGAGAAACTGTTGTGGTATACGGATTAATTGGAAGTGGAAAAACAACACTTGCCGAAACCTTATTTGGCGCTCGTCATACTTATCACGCTGAAATAGATGGTCAAACAATAAAAATCCAAACACCACGAGATGCAATTAAAGCGAAAATTGCACTTGTACCCGAAGAAAGAAGAAAACAAGGCGTGTTTCTTACAGAAAATATTATAGGTCACACAAATTTACACCAATCAGGATGGCGACGAAAACAAACCGAATTAAATAATGCCACCATGGCAATTTCTTCTTTCAGCATTTCGCCAAATGACCCAAAAGCCCTTATTCATTCACTTAGTGGTGGAAACCAACAAAAAGTCTCAATTGCAAAGTGGGATGGATTCAAACCTAATCTATTTCTTTTGGATGAACCAACTAAAGGTGTAGACATCGCTGCAAAACAAGACATTTTTCAATTCATTCGCAACATTACAGAAAACGGAAGTTCCGCAATTTATTTCACAGGAGAACAAGATGAAGCACTACATATCGCTGATCGCATTCTTATACTGGCGAACGGAGAATTTGTAGGTGAATACTTACCAAACGAACTATCTCCTGAACAGCTTTTACATTTATCTGAAGGGAGTTATTCCATTGAATCTCGTTCATAAAACTAAAAAACCAAATTTACCTACTCATCTTTTTTATCAATTTAGTACAATTGCTATTATTATAGGTGTTACAATTTTTTTCTCTATCGTCAATGATTCTTTTTTAACATATAACAATATTAGTGATATTTTACGTTCTATTTCCATCGTAACGTTACTTGCAATCGGCGTTACCTTTACATTGATTGTAGATGGGTTTGATTTATCAGTCGGCTCTACCGCTAGTTTAGCAACAATTGCCGCTGCTTCTTGTCTCGTTTTATATCGACAAGAACTATTAGTTACACTCCTTGTTCCTATTCTTTGCGGGGTATTAGTTGGGTTATTTAATGCACTACTTGTTATCCGAATTAAACTACCCGATTTACTAGCTACATTAAGTATCATGTATATCGTTAATGGACTACACTTAACATTTTCAAAAGGATCTTCAATTTATGAAGGAATGTCCGGTGCAACAGGACATTTTATTCCATCCTTTTTATTTATCGGTCAGGGTTCTGTTTTAGGAATTCCAGTCCCTGTCATTATCATGCTTATCGTCGTTTTAATTGCACATCTATTTTTAGAAAAAACAACGTACGGTCGTTTCTTTTATATGACGGGTGGGAATCGAGAAGCTGCTAGACTAGCCGGTATCCCTACTGACCGTTACCGTGTGTATGCTTATATGATTAGCGGTTTACTAGCTTCTATTGGCGGCATTATTCTATGTAGCCGCGTTGGAACAGGACAAGTTTCAGCTGGTGCCCCATTATTAATGGATGCAGTCGCAGCTGCCTATATCGGTTACGCAATGTTCGGCGCCAAGAAACCAAATATAGTCGGAACATTTCTCGGCTCAGTATTAATTGGAATTATATTAAATGGACTCACAATGATGAACGTTCCTTATTATGCACAAGATATCATTAAAGGCAGTATTTTAATTACAGCTTTAGCCTTTTCATTTATTAAAAAGAAGCGTAAATAAAAAGAGAGCATCGAATTCGATGCTCTCTTTTCCCTTTGCAACAATCACACGAACTACTTTCAAAACAAGAAGCAAAAGACCGTTCACTATCGCTGCAATCCCTAAAGAGACAGCTATCATCAGCTCTCCCATTCCGTTATTCAATACAAACATAACAGAAGAAATGAAAGCCAAAATAAACAATATTAACGTTGGTATATATTTAATAACTGGCTTCTTATATGACTTTTGTGAAAGAAGAAACGTAATTACCAACGTCATAATGAAAACAAAATATACGGCGAATAAAAAAATCATATGCAAGCCTCCTCTACGTCCAAACTACTTAAAAGAGATTAGGAACCTTTAATATTTCTCATTCACCTGTAATTCTTTACTATACTTTTGAATGAAAACTGACGAAATAACCATTACCATCCCTACACTACACCCAATAAGCTAATCCATTAGCATCTCATCATGTATGAGCCAGCGAAGTAGAAATACCCCTCCAAAAATAAGCATTGCAGTAAATCCGGTATGTCTAAGTCTTTTATATACATTTTCCATATGTATCACCTTTTCACATACCATCATCCATATTATGCTATACAACCATCAAGTAACCGTATTGTCCTCTGACAATATGCAGCTACCTTTTGATCATGTGTAACAACTAGAACTGTTTTTCCTTCTTTGTTAATCTCTTGTAAAATACTCATAATTTTTTCCCCATTTTCTTGATCAAGAGCACCAGTCGGTTCATCAGCAAGTATAATTTTTGTATCTTGTGCTAAAGCCCTTGCTATTGCTGTTCTTTGCTGTTCTCCTCCTGATAACTCGTAAGGATATTTGTTAATATGCCTCTCAAGCCCTACCATTTTCAGCATTTCTTTTGATATTTGCATACGTTTCTTATGAGAAATTCTTCTATATACAAGCGGAAGCATTACATTTTCAACAACTGTATAATCATCAAGTAGCGAAAAGTTCTGAAACACAAATCCAACTTCCTTGTTTCTATACTTATGATAGCTTGACTTTAATGTACTCGTATCCACTCCATCTAAAAAATACTTTCCAGCAGAGGGGCTATCGATTAAGCCAATAATGTTAAGGAGAGTAGATTTCCCCGAACCAGAGGGTCCCATAATAGCTATCATTTCGCCTTTTTCTATTACGAGATTAATATCATTTAAAGCACTAAAATTATTTTTTCCAAAGCCCTTAGCCACATTTGCAAGCTGAATCATCTATAACACCTCTTTCATATATGTATTTTTTATTTTTAATACATTGAAATAAATGATTATATATATAATGAAGATCATTACAATTGATAACATACTTATAACAATCAATGATTCTATAGAGACTTGTAACGTTCCAAAAAAAGATATTGTACTATTTTCTAGCTCTTTTTGAATTTCAATTACTCCGCTATTCTCCCATTGAAAATACATAATGCCTATACATATCGATAAAATGAATAACAACATATACTCAATAATAAATGGAAGACATATTTGAAAAGTACTTGCACCTAACGCTGATTTAATAGAAATATTTTTACGCTCCATATAAAGTGCGGCCATTGATGTTAATACGATAGATAGAAACGAAAAAAATAAGACTGTACCGCTTAATAATAAGGGGTATGACATATTATCAATACCTTGTTTTTCGTTTTCTAACAATTTGTTCGGATTTGTAACATAATACGAATATCCCTTACCTTCCGTTACCTTTAATACTTTCTTTTGAAATTCATTTATATTCTCATTTGTTTCTATAATTAACCCATTGTATAAAAGGTCTACACTATAGAACTCTATTTCTTCCATTCCAATTGGTAAAATTGCCATGTCATCTAATAATGTAATACGATTATCTGATATATCACCGCTCCGAGGATATGTAAATGGTGAATTTTTTTCTAAAAAGCCAATTACTTTCAACTTCATTTTTCCAGATTGTATAACATCACCAATAGATACCTTTTCTATATAATTAGACCCTAATATAACAGGTCTAATATCAAATACTGATTTATGAAATTCCGATTCCTCAAAATATCTTCCTTGTGAAATTCGTATATGAAAGTATTTATTAATATCTTTATCAACAATAAGAGCCTTTATCGTTCCATTTTCTTTTTTTAAACTAATTGAATAGTTACGGAACAAATAATTGGTTTTATTTGTTATTGGTATCGTATTAGATAATCCTTGAATGAATTGTTGATAATCACTTTTCGCTTTTTCTTCACTAAACAATGTTATATCTTGCGTCGCATAAAGTTCGTAGAAATTTTTATGAGTCGATAAATTATTTGCTACTGTCATCATTTTTCGATATCCCGACAGATTACTAATAAATTCTATAGCTGAAGAAAATGCAATAATTAAAGAAATTACTATAATCAAACTTGGTAACAACCGTTTTTTCACAGACTGTATAGAATCAAATATAAAAAACATGACGACCACCTACGTTCTTAAATGTTTTCCGGGATATATATTTATAATGTGCTTGATTGGAATTACAGTAACAAACATTGTAAGAAAAATTATAAAAACAATATTACATACCAATACATATGGTGTTAACGGTTTTAATAAGTATGTCTGAAAATACGTATGAATTGTTCCAGAAAACATTTCTAACGCCAGAAAAACCAACAACATCGCCACTAGAGAAATAAACAAAATTTGAATATATAGTTCGCAGTAAATAGATATATTAGAAGCACCTACTGCCTTTTTTAATGAAATCTCTCTTTCTTTTTTATAAATCCAAAACAACACCGCGGAAAGCCCAGAAACTACTGCAACAAGAATGAATTTATAATAATACTTATTTGCTGGATCTATATGTGCTACCTGTAGTTCCTGAAGATCTCGTTCATTCAGTATTTGAACATCTCCCGAGAGCACTTCTTTGCTCTTATTCATAAATGTTTTTATCTCGTTATGAATAGATGATGTAGGATTAACAACTGTTAATTGTAATTGTTTACTCGCGATAATACTTTTTTTAGATAGAGTAGGTAAGTTTTGAAGTGGAACGTATATGCCTGCTACACCGATATCACTGTCTTTTCTCGATATAGTTCCTATTTTTTGATATGTATCATCAAATTCATATAACTCCTCTACATTCGTTTGATCGCCAACAACCATATCGTTTACATTTTCACGATGAAAATATTTTCCTTCAGAAATATATGGCTTCCAATAATAATCATCCTTTAAGTTTACAGCTATGATCTTTGTTGCCCCTGAACTATTTAATGCTTTTAAATGCTCTACGTAAATATCACTTTTTACAAAAATATCTTGTATGACAGGAATTATCGCTTCCAATTCAGTTGTATTCGCTATCGGAACAGTTAACGTTTGATTCTTTTCTGGAAAGCCGATTTGAAAAGCAGATATGAAATTCCGTTTAGATTCTGTTAAAAGCGCAGCTATTGATATAGAAAGAAACGAAATAAAAAATGACATAAGAAGAATGACGGAAAACAGTTTGTTGTTTTTTATATTTTTAAAAGCTAAATACATGTCTCTGCTCCTTTTAGATAAGAAGGAGATGATGAACATCCCCTTCTCCCTATCCAAATATTTATAAAGACAACTGTTTAATGCTTTTTACCACTGTAATCGTAAGTTACCGTTACTATCAAAAGTTCCTTTGTGTGTATCTTCTTGATAGTCATTACTCTCATTAGCATAATGCTCAGAGTATAGCCCCTTTGCACCAAAGGCGTTATATGCGCCATTACTAACCGTGGCATTTAATGCTCTTCCAGATTCATGCGATCCTAATTTATCCGAAGCACTTTCAATATATGAATAACTTCCTTTTGAATTAATAAAAGAAATCGCTACTGAACAGCGAGATGCGTTTTGATTCGTAGTCGTTTGAGCTCTGTAAGATAGTAGGTTACCGCTTTTGTGACCGCTTAGAGTTGGATAGAATGCACTTGTTGAGATTGATGTTGCTAATAATACTAAAGTCGTAATTGAAAAAACTTTTCCTTTCATTAACAATCACCTCATAAATTAATAGTTTAGTAGCGCTACATCGTCATAATACCTCTCAAGTAAATTCTCCTCAATAAGACACTCCTATGTTTTACAAACTCTTTAAACACTTAAACATTTATACATTTTTAAAAAGTAACGGATAAGCAAGCAATACAAAAAAGGCTGCAGAGAATTTCTTCTCCACAGCCTAATACTTATTTTTGCAAGAACGCTTTTAAATCTGCAAACTGTCTCTTTGCATCTTCATAGCCTTGCTCATATAGATTTTGTAGTTTTGCTGTATCTTTTTCCATACGATCTACTTGAAGCGGTACTTCTGGACGAATAACAAATAAATTACCCGCTTGTTCTTCTTTTTCAATGTAGTGAAGTGTTTCATTATACACTTCATAGCGATTTAGCATCGTGTTAACAAGATTCGGATATTTTTTATAAGCTTTCGCAGCAACCCACCCAAATCTTGATTTTTTCTTTGCGTAACCGTGATTTCTTGTTAAAATTACGACTGATTTTTTAAATCCATCTTCCTGTGCTTTACGAACTGGAATTGGATCTGAAATCCCGCCATCTAATAATTGCTTACCACGGTAATTTACTACTGGTGCAATGAAAGGTAATGAACTAGAAGCTTGTAATAAATTTAGTGCATCGTCATTCGTTCCCTCTTTTTCAAAATAAACAGACTGTCCTGTTTCACAATCCGTTGTTCCTACAAGGAAACGTTCCGGGCTATTAAAGTATGTTTCAAAATCAAACGGCACATGCTTTTCTGGAATTTCATGGAAAATGAAATCCATATCAAATAGCTGACGTTTTTTCCATAAGTTTTTATACGATAAATATTTCGGATGTGATGCATAATCAATATTGACCGTTTTATTTCTATTTCTTTGTCTGGAAAGATACGACGCTGCATGACAAGCACCAGCTGATACACCGATTACATATGGAAAATATAAATCTTGTTCCATAAAGTATTCTAATATCCCGCCCGTATATACACCACGCATACCGCCGCCTTCTAATACTAACCCTGTATTTTCAAGCATGTTACTCTCTCCTCTATATATATTGACTCTTTAATTATTCACCATGTTAAGTATATTTTTCTATTATATATGAGTTCTTTCAGAAATTATATTTAAAAGACTTGAGAAAACGGAATTTTTTCTTCCAATTATATTTCCAAATGATCGGAGACATCCTTTATAAACCTCTGAATAAAATCTTGTTCTTCTTTCGTATATCTATCTAAGAGTAACAGCCACTTTTCTTCAGCTTGTTTATGCAATTTATCATGAGCTTTATATATTTCATTTCCGCTTTCCGTTAAGCGAAAGAAAATTTCTTTTTGATTGTCTAACATTTGCATCTTCTCAACGAATTTCTTTTGGAATAACTTTGTACAAACTTTAGAGATTGCACCCTTCGTCATTCCCATTTCTATCGTAATTGCCGTTACATTCATCAGACCATTTTTCCCGATACACTCAATTACATGTAACTCAGATAAAGACATACCACTTACACCTGTCTCACTAAGAAACTTCTCATTTTGTCCTTTCAAATGTTCTTCTCTTTTATGCAAAAGTGTACGAATGTCCGAAAGTATTTCCATTTGTTTCGTTACATAATCCAATCCGTTCGCCCCCCTAAGTTTCCAAAGAAACAATTTAACTATATACCATTTTAAAATCTTTTTTTCATATTTACAAGTTAGAAAAACATGTTAAAATAAATTTAGTTTCCCGGGAAACTAAAAAGAAGGAGGTTAACATAATGAAAAAATCCAAACTACATTTCATTTTATATGTTGTCTGTATTAGTGCCTTACTTGGTTCCTTCGCTCAAAATATTTACACACCTATCTTGCCCATGATTCAAGGTTCTTTTCATACTTCTCCTTATCTTGTAAATGTAACAGTTTCACTTTTCACATTTATTCTTGCAATTATGCAGCTCGTATATGGACCTTTAATTGATACAAAAGGGAGAAAATCTGTCCTTATCCCTAGTTTAGTCATTAGTACAATTGGTTCAATCGGATGTGCTTTTTCGGCAAACATTTATTTATTTCTCTTTTTTAGAGCTGTTCAAGCTATAGGAATAGCGGCTATACCTGTAGTTTCAGCAACGATTATCGGCGATTTATTTGAAGGAAAAGAACGCGGAGAAGCGATGAGCCTATACCAAATGTTACTTGCCCTCGCACCTGCGATTGGTCCTCTCATTGGTGGTTATCTCGGCAGTATAAATGGCCACTTATCCGTATTTCTATTTTTATCTATACTTGGCATTCTTTTATTAATGATAAACCTTTCACTACTTCCAGAAACAAAACCTACTGTAATTAAGCAACCGCAAGCAAAAAAGAATTACTGGTTTATCTTAAAAAATAAAACTGGATTTTCTATTACTCTTATTGGCTTCATTCAATTTTGTATTTACTTTTGCTTTCTCGTTTTTTTACCGAGTATTTTAACAAATTCATTTCATTTAACTGTAAATGAAATTGGTCTTATGTTTGTACCAATGTCTCTTTCTATCATGCTGGGAAGTTTTTGCTACAAGTTTTTGCAAAAACGCCTCACAACAAAGCAAACTTTATTTATTACGAGTTTCTTCAAAATTATATGTGTCGTTTTATTCTCTTTCACATATAGCATTAATATCCCATTCATCATTATCGTTACATCTTTGTACGGTTTTAGTATGGGACTTTCTATGCCAACTCACACTACTTTATTAACGGAAGAATTCGTACAAGAACGCGCAACAGCTATCGGTATGTACAACTTCATCCGCTATCTTGGTATGGGCACAGGCCCACTTATAGGTGGATTTCTTTTATTTAACCAAAATTACTTTTGGATTTTCTTCCTAGGCGCAATTATGTTTTTACTTGTAATCTTATATGCAATGAAAATGCTATGCTTCCCTGCCACACAAAAAGCAAAATAGAGACCTACAGATGGTCTCTATTTTAAACTCTTTGATCCGCAACAATATGAATATCAATATGTTTCGTCTGTCTCATAATTTCATTTACAATAGAACCTTTTCGAATTTCTTCCCACCGCGTTCTCGCTGATTGCCCAAGTAAAATTTGTGTTACTTGCAATCTTTTCGCGACTTCAATAATAACATCCGCAGGCTTTCTCCCTTTTGCTTCTTCTAATACAAAACTTGCATCAAATTGATTCGTGAGCGACTTCCACTCTTCAATTGTTTGTTTTTTACTAGCTGAAAGAGAGTCTATATTTTCTCTTTCAACATTTAATACATACAATTCAGCGTTTAAGCGATCAGCCATGCGCCAGCCCCGTCTTATTAATTTCTCTGCTGTTGAACTGTACTGTACACAAACGAGAATTTTTTCTTTCACTCCGATTGGTTCTATCACTGTTTGACTAATCTTTTCGTCCATATCGTCAGCGACTTCCCGAAGTGATAATTCTCTTAGTGCTCCTAAATTATTAAGCGTAAAGAAATTTTGTAAGCTTTGCTGAATTTTTTCTTCTTTATATATCTTTCCATCTATTAACCTCTTCCGAAGTACTTCCGGCGTTGCATCAACGAGCTGAATTTCATTTGCTTTTTGTAAAATAAAATCTGGAATTCGTTCTCTTACTTTTACATTTGTAATTTGAGCTACAATGTCATGAACGCTTTCTAAATGTTGAATATTAAACGCTGACAATACGGATATACCAGCCTCTAACAATTCTTGTACATCCATATAACGCTTCTTATTTTTAGAGCTGGGAATATTACTATGTGCAAGTTCATCCACTACAACGACTTGCGGCGCACGCTTTATAATTCCTTCCACATCAAGTTCATAAAACACTTTCCCTTTATACTCTATTTCTTTTAAAGGAACCTTTTCTAAATCAGCAATTGCGTCTTCTGTCTCTTTTCTCCCGTGCGTTTCAATTAAACCAATTACAATATCCATACCGTCCTTTTTCATCTCTCTAGCATCATAGAGCATTTTATAGCTTTTCCCTACTCCTGGAGCTGCTCCTACATATAGCTTTAACTTCCCGCGGTTTTGCTGACGAATATATTCTAAATACTCTTCTGGTGTTCGCCTTTGAAAAGTTGGTTTATAGTCATCCGCATACAAAACATTCACAACCCTTCTTTTGAAACAACGCTACCTCAATCCTTTAGATTGAGGTAGCGTTGTTTCTATTTCATTAGTTTCTGTAATTCTAAATTTAACTTTAAAACGTTCACACGGTTTTCTCCAAATAAGCCAAGTGCCGCACCTTCTGTTTGATCCTTAATCAATTGATTTAGCGTTTCTTTCGGAATATTCGTTATTTTAGAGATACGCTCTACCTGCACGGAAGCTGCCTTCGGACTAATGTCAGGATCAAGCCCTGAACCTGAATTTGTCACTAAATCGATTGGCACTTCTGTAACTGGAACGCTCGGATTTTGTTTCTTCCACTCTTCAATACTTTTCTCTACTCGTTTCTCTAAATCTGGATTAGACGGTGCATAGTTATTTGAACCAGACGCTTCTGCTTTATATTCAATACTAGAGACACGCCCATGAAAATAACGTGGATCTGTGAAATTTTGACCGATTAATTTAGAACCAATCACTTCATTTTTATCATTATATATTAGACTTCCATCCGCATTATCCTTCATTACTGCTTGTGCAATACCAGTAACAATAAGCGGATATACAAGTCCGCACAACACTAAAAATGTAAAAGTAATACGGATGATTGGTGATAGTATACTTTGTTTCTTCGCCATCTCTTTCCCCTCTTCCTTATATGAACAAGCCGACAATCATATCAATTACTTTAATTCCAATGAACGGTACAATCACTCCACCAAGCCCATAAATAAGTAGATTTCGGCCAAGTAGTGCATTCGAACTCATCGGTTTATATGCGATACCTTTCATCGCCAATGGAATGAGTAATGGAATAATAACTGCATTAAATAGTAATGCTGATAAAATCGCTGACAGTGGTGATGTTAGTTTCATAATGTTCAATGCTTCCATTTGCGGAATCGCAAGTGTAAACATTGCTGGAATGATTGCAAAATATTTCGCTATATCATTTGCAATACTAAACGTCGTTAACGCACCACGTGTCATTAACAATTGCTTACCGATTCCTACAACCTCAATAATTTTTGTCGGGTTCGAATCTAAATCAATCATATTGGCTGCTTCTTTCGCAGCTGTTGTACCACTATTCATCGCTAATCCAACATCAGCCTGTGCTAATGCCGGCGCATCATTTGTACCATCACCTGTCATCGCTACGAGTTTCCCTTTATCTTGCTCTGCTTTAATAACTGCAATTTTATCTTCTGGTTTGCACTCAGCAACAAACTCATCTACTCCTGCTTCTTTTGCAATGGTTGCTGCTGTTAATGGGTTATCCCCTGTACACATAACCGTTTTAATCCCCATTTGACGCAACTGTTCAAAACGTTCACGCATACCAGGTTTTACTGTATCTTTTAAATAGATTAAACCGTAAATACGATTATTCACTGCAACTACAAGTGGTGTTCCGCCCTCTTTTGAAATGAAATCTGCTTTTTGATTTACATCTTTCGGAATTGTTCCACCTTGTGACTGAACCCATTCAATCACGCTACCGACAGCACCTTTTCTCACTTTCGTTCCGTCCTGTAAATCAACACCACTCATTCTCGTTTCTGCTTTAAATGGAACAAACTCACCTTGTTCCGCAAGTTCTCTATTATATGATATAGATTTCGCTTGCACATACTCGATAACAGATCGACCTTCTGGTGTTTCATCTAAAACTGAGCTAATCGCAGCCCACTTTCCAACTTGCTCAATCGTTTCATTTCCTACAGGTAATAATGTATGAGCCATTCTGTTCCCGAAAGTAATCGTACCCGTTTTATCTAAAATAATTGTATTAATATCGCCAGCAGCTTCTACTGCTTTACCCGACATTGCTAACACATTAAACTTTGTCACACGGTCCATCCCGGCAATACCAATCGCTGATAATAATCCACCAATTGTCGTTGGAATTAAACAAACTAACAATGCTACAAGTACAGCTGTATCAATTTGAAACCCTAAATAATTTGTGAAAATCGGCAGCGTCACAACAACGATTAAGAAAATAAACGTTAAACTCGTTAATACTGTATTTAAAGCAATTTCATTCGGTGTTTTTTGACGAGCAGCCCCTTCTACTAAAGAGATCATTTTATCAATAAATGATTCACCAGGATTACTCGTAATGATAATCGTAATCTCATCACTTACAACCATCGTACCGCCTGTTACGGAACAAAAATCACCGCCAGCTTCTTTTATTACAGGAGCTGATTCCCCTGTAATCGCAGATTCATCAACAGATGCTAATCCTTTTATGACTTCCCCATCACTTGGAATCATTTCTCCTTGTTTTACAATAACAACATCACCTTTTCTCAGATCCGTTGCTGAAACTTGAACAATGTTCCCATTTTCTTTTACAACATTGGCAAACACATCTTTCTTCGAATGTTTTAAAGAATCGGCTTGCGCTTTCCCCCGTCCTTCCGCTAATGCTTCTGCAAAATTAGCAAATAAAACTGTAAATAAGAGAATGAAAGAAACTGTTATATTAAACCATCCTGGTACACTACTAGAATGACTTGGAAGAAACGATAAAATGAACGTAATGATAAATCCAATTTCTACAACAAACATAATCGGATTCTTTATCATGACTTTTGGATTCAATTTCGCAAAGGACTGTTTCATCGCATGTGTCACGATATCACGATCCATTGTTTTCGCTTGTCTAACTTCCTCTTCTACAACATGTATTTGCGACTCATTTACTCTTTTTTCTTTTACTACTACCGGTCTCATCATTTACCCTCCATTACTTCAATGTAAGAAATTCTGCAATTGGACCGAGTACCAACATTGGGAAGAATGTTAATGCACCGACAATTACAATTGTTCCGATGAAAATGCCGCCAAATAAACTATTATCCGTACGGAACGTTCCGACTGTTTCTGGTACAACCGTCTTTTCTTTCAATGAAGCTGCAACAGCTAGCATCGTAATTAAACTGAAATAGCGTCCTAAAAACATAACTAAACCAGTTGTAATATTCCAAAACGGTGTATTATCCGCTAATCCTTCAAATCCAGATCCGTTATTCGCAGCTGACGATGTATATTCATATACTACTTGCGTCAAACCGTGGAAACCGGAATGAGAAATAGCATCCGTTCCTAAACTTGTTGAAAGAGCTAATGCTGAAAATCCTAAAATAAGCAGTGGATGAAATAGTATCGTTACCGCAATTAATTTCATTTCCTTCCCTTCAATTTTCTTACCTAAAAACTCCGGTGTCCGTCCAACCATCAATCCTGATATAAAAACTGCGATAATCGCATACATAATAATGTTCACAAAGCCTGCTCCAACGCCGCCGTATACTGTGTTTAACATCATATTTACGAGTGGTACTAACCCACCAATTGGTGTTAACGTATCATGCATCGTATTCACCGCTCCGGTTTCAGCAGCTGTCGTTACTGTTGCGTATAGTGAAGAAAATACTGTTCCGAACCTTACTTCTTTTCCTTCTGTACTTCCTTGTACATGTTCGATACCCATTCCATTTAAAGCTGGATTCCCGTTTAATTCAGATGTCGTAATTGTTATAAATCCTAGTAAAAACACCATGAATAGTGAAACGAAAAGGATGCGACCTTGTTTTTTATTTCCTACCATTCGTCCGTACGTAAATGGAAGTGCTGTTGGCAACAACATCATAAGCATCATTTGCAAAATATTACTCATTTGCCCTGGATTTTCGAAAGGATGCGTAGAGTTGGCTCCGAAAAATCCACCGCCGTTATTTCCAAGTTCCTTAATGGACACGAATGATGCAACTGGCCCGCGTAAAATACTTTGTTTCGCGCCATCAATCGTTTGCGCCGTAACTGCCCCGTCTAACGTTTGTGGTACACCAAGTGCGACAAAGACTAGTGCCGCCATAAATGTGATAGGAAGAAACACTCTCGTTAATGCTCTCGTAAAATCAACGAAAAAGTTACCGAGTTCTTTTCCAGCTAGCCCTCTTATAAATGCCATAACGAGCGCTAACGTCGTTGCCGGTGCTGCAAACATTAAGAATGTAATTCCGATTAATTGTGATAAATAAGATAAACCATTTTCACCGCTATAATGCTGTAAGTTCGTATCAGCCATAAAACTAATTGCTGTATTAAAAGCGAGCGTAGGCTCCATTCCTTCAATGTGTGCTGGATTTAATGGCAATACTCCTTGTAGTCTGAAAATGAAATATACGACAACAATCATAAATCCATTTAATAAAACTAATGATAATGCGTACTGTTTCCACGTTTGATTATATTCTTTTACACCCGTAATTTTAAAAATAAGTTTTTCAAAAGGCCCGAATACTTTATCTAGCTTTTTACTACCTTGAAAGGTTTTCTCTAAATAAATTCCCGTTGGCTTTGCCACAAGAATAAACAATAGCATTGTAATAACGACTGCAACCCAGATCATAATGAATGACTCCCCCTAATTAAAACTTTTCCGGATTTAATAATGCATACACTAAGTACACCGTAATTGCTGCAACAATAACTGATAAAACAATCATCATGATTGCTTCCCTTCTTTCACAACTTTATCTGACCAACTTGCAAGACTTGCCATCGATGCGACTAACACAACAAAAATTCCGATCATTACAACATCTAACATAGCTACCCTCTCACCTTTCTGGAAAAATTTACCATTAAAATATTAAAAAAGAACACTGAGCTCTACTCAGTGTTCAAAAAATGAACAACAAAAAGTAAACCTCCTCTCTAAACGCTTACGAGGTTAGCTGTCGGATTCGGGCCTAAAGAGTAGCCCTACTTTCAAAACTGAAAGATTCACCCCAAGTGACAATGCACAAAATTGGTTCCCCCGCTCCATTTCTGGAACTCAGCGATTTTAGGTTTTTTTGGAAATTTTATGAATGATTTATGAGAGTAAATATACTCCTCTATTTTTCACTTGTAAAGAGCTAAATTACTGAAAATAAGAAAATATCCATCTATTTAAACGCTTACATTGAGTGTTATTAATATTTTTTCATCTGTTTTCTCGTCTTTTCTTTCTTTTTCACATAAATGATCTTTTAAATACGAAATAAAAAGAGCGAATGACATGAAGTGCATAGCTTGTTGCACTTAGCATTCGCTCTATTTTTATTCACTATTTATTCTCCTCGTAAAAAAGCACGTAAATTTCTCCCGCGAATATAAACTTGTGACAATTCTGCATGTAGCTGCTCATATTCGATAACATCTGTTTTTAAATATAAAGCGTCTTTCGATGGCAATATGATATAGGGCCTTGGAAAAATAGGATCAAGTACCACCAATTCTTGAACTCGCTCTACCGATACCGCCCAACGATTCGCTATATCTCCTAGTAACAACACCTTCATCTTCTTCTCCCCCGCCCTATTCAAAAAATAAAAAAGAAATATTATCACAATTCGTAAACACGACAAATGTAGCTCCAATTGTTTCATAGAGCCTCGCTGGGTATCGTTTATTCCTTGTAACAACAGTAATAGGTGCTTGAAAAGAAAAGCGAATGTGTTCTGTAAAGAAGCTAATAATTGGAAGCTCATCCCCTAGTAAAATCACCTTCTTAATACACTCACAAACACTAGCAAAATCCTGCTCCTTACTACAGCTATACGTCCAATCAAACCCACAATTCCTCACTTCAGCCGCTATCTCTTCATTTGCGGTAAAAATAATTAACTCATGTTGAAACGCTACTAAATCTATTAAACTATTTACCTTGCTTTCTTCTCCAACACAAATAAGTGTTAGTTCCATGTACCTCATCCTCCTTAGCATAAAAGAACTCAAACATAGATTGATATTCCCCTATACTAATCAGATCGATGAAGTGATGTATCCATCATGGCACCGTCCTCTCTCAAGACGCTTACGAAGTTAGCTGTCGGATTCGGACTTTGAGAGTAGCCCTACTTTCAAAATTGAAAGATTCACCCCTAGTGACACTGCACAAATTGGTTCCTCCGCTCCATATAATTGGACTCAGCGTATTACAAAAAATATATTCTGGCTGATATATTACTCTTGTATCTAGAAAAAGTAAACAGAAAAAAAAGCCAGTTATACAACTGACTTTTGTCTACTTATACATGTGCTTTATTCAATTTATATGCAAAATGATTCGTCGGTCCATGACCACTTCCAATATGTAGCGGCTCTTCAATTGCTATACTAATAAATTGTTTTGCTTCTTGAACTGCCTCTTCAATTGAGTATCCTTTCGCAAGTCCAGCTGTAACCGCTGAAGCAAATGTACACCCGCTTCCATGCGTTTGCTTTGAAGGAATTCGTTCACTTCTAAATTCAATAAACTTTTCTCCATCAAAAAGTAAATCAATTACTTCATTACCTTGATATTCTGCATGTCCGCCCTTCATAAGTACATATTTCGCCCCTAATTCATGCAATACTTTTGCAGCCTCTTTACTATCTTCAACGTTATGAATTTCTAGCCCCGTTAACACTTCTGCCTCAGGAACATTCGGCGTTACAACTGTTGCTACTGGCAATAAATATTCTTTTAACGCTTGTACTGCTTCTTGCTGTAATAATGATGCACCGCCCTTAGCAATCATAACAGGATCTAGTACAATATTATTCCAGCCAAATTTATTAATATGTTCTGCTACAATTTGAATAATTTCGCTGCTAAATAACATTCCTAATTTCACAGCATCTGGTGTTAAATCCGTACCAATTGAATTCAACTGTTCCGTAATACCTTCTAACGAAACTGGATATACCCCTTGAACGCCAAGCGTGTTTTGAGCAGTAATTGCCGTAATAGCCGTCATCCCATACACACCAAGCTCTTGGAATGTTTTTAAATCTGCTTGAATGCCGGCACCGCCGCCACTATCAGATCCTGCAATTGTTAAAGCTTTATTTACTTTCATCCCACTCATCCTTTTCTATCCAAAATAACGATGATAAACTGTTTTTGCTTCACTTATATCTTTCGTTCCATGTACAAGTACACGACCATCTTTAAAAGCAACTAATCTCTTTTCTTCCACAGAAAATGATAATAAATATGGATTTACATTTAAATCATTCACACGATCATGCAGCAGCTCTTTGTATCGTTCAAAATCTATTTCCTCTTTATGAGGTGGTCTAATTTGAACTGTATTTCTCCCGCATAAAACTGCTGTTTTCGATGTATTTTCTTTGTTTAAATAAGGATATAATGCATTCTCTCCGCACGAAGGGCAATTATGTTTACGAAGCTTTTGCACATTCATACATGAATATTCATTCTTCCATACATCAAACGATACAAGTCCATCTCGAAGTGATTCGTAATCTTCCACTAACAGTTTAAGAGCTTCCGTTACTTGATGAGAAACGACGAGAGATACAGCAGGTGATATAATCCCCGCTGTATCACATGTCGCTCCGCCAAGCGGAATCGATTGTAATAAACAAGATAAACATGGCGTTTTACTAGGAAGGATTGTGTAAGAAAGACCGTAACTCCCTACACATGCTCCGTAAATCCATGGAATAGAATATTTTTGTGCCATATCATTCACAATGAAACGCGTTTCGAAATTATCAGTTGCATCAATCATTACATCAACGTTTGTAACGAGTTCTTCTAACTCCTCAGCTGTTACATCTTGAACGAGCGCTTCTACTCTTACTTCACTATTAATCTCTTCTAGACGCTTCTTCGCTGCTACAGCTTTCGGAAGATTATTTTCCACATCACTCTCTGCATACAATTGCTGCCTTTGTAAATTACTCCAATCGACATAATCCCGGTCAACAATCGTTACTGTGCCAACACCAGCTCTTACAAACATTTCTGCATTTGCACTACCTAGTGCGCCTGCACCGATAATGAGCACATGCTTTTCCCTTATCTTTTGCTGTCCTTCTTCTCCAATTGGAGAAAATAGTTCTTGGCGAGAATATCGATTATTCAACTACGCTCATTCCTTCTAAAGGACTACTTGCTGTTGCACAACGTTTACGTGCAATACGACCTGCTTCAAAGCCTAAACGGCCTGCCTCAATACTTAATTTCATTGCTTGTGCCATTTTAATAGGATCTTTTGCTCCTGATACAGCTGTATTTAATAACACACCATCTGCTCCTAATTCCATCGCAAATGCCGCATCAGCCGGGCTACCGATACCAGCATCAACGATAACTGGTAATGTCGCTTGTTCAATAATAAAGCTCAAATTCAATGGATTTACAATACCAAGTCCTGATCCAATTGGAGATGCTCCTGGCATAATCGCATGCACGCCAAGTTCTTGTAATTTACGTGCTAATACAACATCATCAGATGTGTACGGAAGTACGATAAATCCTTCTTCTAGTAACATTTCAGATGCCTTTAACGTCTCTACCGGATCAGGTAATAACGTTCTATCATCACCAATAACTTCTACCTTTATCATGTCGCAAAGCCCTGAAGCTTTTGCTAATTTTGCAATACGAACAGCTTCTTCAGCATTTTTTGCTCCGGCTGTATTCGGTAATAACGTATATTTTTTTACATCAAGTCTCTCTAATAAATTAGGCTGCTTTGCATCAAATATATCCATACGACGTACTGCGAACGTTAAAATTTCTGCCTCAGATACATCAATTGCCTTTTGCTGCACATCAAAATCAGGGAATTTTCCTGTTCCTAATAAAAGTCTAGAATGAAATGAAAATGGTCCAATGTTTAACATAATCAACCGCCTCCTACGAAAGTTACAATCTCAATTTGGTCTCCATCAAAAACAGATGTATCTGTATGATCATCTTTTTGTAAAATATCTTTATTACGCTCTACTACAACAATTCTGTTATCTAACTCTAAATGTGTAAGTAGCTCAGCTACTGTTTTCACACTCTCTGGCACTTCAATTTGATTACCATTAATTTTTAAATTCAAACTTTCATCCCCTTTCTAAACTGTTTTAGAAAGCAATGAATCTAGCAAGTGATTCTCCTGCTTTCCTTCTATTAAATCAGCCATATATTGACCAGAAACAGGACTTAATAAAATGCCGTTTCGATAATGGCCTGTGCAAGCATATAAACCTTTTATTTCTTCATGCTCTCCCATATAAGGAGCTTCATGATTCGACTGTGGTCTTAATCCTGCCCATGCGCTTTCCCATTCCGCTTCTTTTAATGCTGGCAATATTGTATACGCGCGCTCTAATATAGAAGTAATACTCTCTGGTTGCACAGTTTTATTGAATGTACGGGGCTTCATCGTTGCTCCAATTACGTAACGTCCGCCGCGCTTTGGTGCAATGTAAAATCTTTCTTGGAAAATAGGCGCCTTTAAAAGTGGTTTTCTACTTCTGACCGCTACTACTTCTCCTTTAACTGGATATGTACCCCATTCGCGGTGAAAATAACCTAGTAACTTTGTGCTCCATGAGCCACCCGCAATAACAACTTTTTCGCAAGTGATCATACCTTCGCTTGTCACAATTCCAGTCACTTTATTATTTTCAATACGGATATCAAATACTTCTGTTTGCTCATATATATCAGCACCCGAGAATGATGCGGAATGTGCGAATGCTTTCGTAAGCTCTGGTGCAATAACATGACCATCTTTCGGATAATATACAGCCCCTATAATTGACTCAGATAGATACGGCTCTTTCTCTCGCAAACGATCTCCCGCTAGGAAATAAGAATCTTCACCGGTTTTCTGCTGCCAATCCATAATGTGAAGAATTCTTTCCTTCTCATCTTCATTTTGAGCAATGCGATAAATGCCTTTCTCTTCATACCCAATATCGATGCCTGTTTTTTCGCGTAAAACTTCTGCAAGTTGTGGAAATATAGCACGGCTTTCTCTCGCAAGTTCAAATAGCGGGTCATATTCATCCCATTCTGCCTGCACCCCAAGTAAACCAGCGGCTGCTTTCGAGGCTTCAGATGCAATCTGTTGCTTCTCTACAATCGCTACTTTATGGCCTCTTTCTGCTAGAAAATGTGCAACTGAACTACCAATTACACCACCGCCAATTATCGCTACATCATACTTCTTACACATGTTTTTCCGCCCACTTTCTTATTGATTCCTTATAAGATTTCGCTTTGCTATACGGGTTACTACTACTTATAATCCCAGACATAACAGCAATACCACTGACGCCGTTAGTAAGAACATCTCCAGTGTTTTCCGGAGTGATTCCTCCAATTGCTGTAATCGGTATGGATAAACACCTTGCAATGTCTGAAATTTCTTCAAGCCCTCTCGCTGGCACACCTTTTTTACAATCTGTCGGAAATACATGACCATAGACGAGTGAATCCGCGCCATTCTTAAATGCATCAATCGCCTCTTCTAAAGAATGCACAGAATAACCGACATGCAAATAAGAAAACTTTTCTTTCACTGACCTTACATCTGCGCTTCGATATCCTAGCTGCACGCGCGGAATATTTAATAAAATAGCAATATCAATTCGATCATTTATCACTATTTTCGATGCTGGAAAGCCCTTCTTCAAAAGACTTTCCACACCTTCATACAATTCCTTCGTACTTTTCTCACGCTCACGAATATGCAAATAATCAATTTCACTTTCAATTTGCATCGCTACATTCACTAACTCTTCGAATGACATGTGACCATTTGAGATTACATGAAGCTCATTTTTCATATTCATTCGCCTACTTTAAAATGTTTTCGAATAACTCATCGGCCGGAACGATTTCTTTCGTCATTCCTTTATCTTTCAACCATTTATTTTGTTTCTCCCATGACCCTTTTGAATCTGATAAAAATGGCTCATCTTTCGTTTCCATCTTCTCTAATAAAATTTTCATACTTTCCTTTTCAACTTCTGGCACAAGTGGGAAGTTTTCTTTTTCTTGATGATTTAATAAAATATTCAATGCTTCATCTGGGTTTTTCTTCATAAAATCATAGCCTTTTTTCGTACCACGCAAGAAAGCTTGCAAAGCTTCTTTATCTTTTTTCAATGTTTTATCACCTGTTACAAATACGAGCTCATGATAATTCGGTACACCATAATCTGCTGGATTAAAGTATGCTGGTTCATGACCTTCATGACGCATAACAGGTACTTCGTGGTTAATATATGCTCCTGTTACCGCATCCACTTTTTTCGTAATTAATGCTGGTACTAAATCAAAACCAACATCGACTACTTTCACTGTATCTGGATTACCACCAGCTTCTTTTACCATCGTTTTTAAATACATCTCACTTAAAGGTGTTCCAGAATACCCAACTGTTTTACCCTCTAAATCTTTTGGCGATTGAATGCCTGCAGACTTCAGCGATACAACATGATTTAATGGTGAACGTACGACAGCTCCAATTGATTTCACTGGAATTTGTTCATTTGCTTTTGCCATGACAACATCTGGCTGATAATATAAGCCAACTGTTACTTTTCCTGCAGCTGCTAACGTTAATGGGTCAGTCGGATTAGAAGGGAATTTAATATTTACCTTTACTCCTTCTTCTTTAAAGTAACCTTTTTCAATTGCCGCATAAATAAAGCTATGTACCGCATTTGGGTACCAATCAAGCATGACCGTTATTTCTTTCTCTTTTTTATTCTTATCTGATGCTGAATTACTCGAACATCCAGCAATCATTGCAACTAATAATGTAAGCACAAAGATGCGTTTTAAAAATTTCATGAATGCTTCCTCCAACTAATGAATTTCTTTTCTAATACCGAAATAAGTACGACGAAGAAAATAGCTAATAACGATAACAATACAATGGGTGCAAATACACCTGCCCCGTCTAATTGCGTCATCATTCTCT
This sequence comes from Bacillus sp. FDAARGOS_527, assembly GCF_003812125.1. Classification (NCBI taxonomy): domain Bacteria; kingdom Bacillati; phylum Bacillota; class Bacilli; order Caryophanales; family Bacillaceae; genus Bacillus; species Bacillus sp. FDAARGOS_527. The sequence goes on along the minus strand of NZ_CP033795.1, from coordinate 52,210 downwards.
TACTGAAATATCCTAGCCCCGCTTGTGCACCGAGCCATTCACCAATTGCCGCCCCAATTACACTAAGCGGTACTGCAATTTTTAAAGCTGAGAAAAAATAAGGAAGTGCAGACGGCAATTTTAATTTAAGAAAAACATCTTTTTTCGTTGCCCCATACGTAACTAAAAGCTCTTCCCATTCTTTTTTCGTACTGCGCAGTCCATCATACGTATTAACTGCAATTGGGAAAAACGTAATTAAAACCGTAACAACAACCTTACTCCAGATCGTATATCCAAACCATAAAACGAAAAGCGGAGCAAGCGCTGTAATAGGAATCGTTTGTGAGGCAACTAATAATGGATAAAATGCTCTCTCCATCCAATTACTCGCATTCATTAACATCGCTAGCCCTACCCCAAGTACGATAGAAATAGCCACCCCTATTAAAACGACATATAATGTTGCTGGCAAATGAACCATAAATAATATGTCTTTTAGTTTCCATATCTTCATTACAATTGCAGACGGTGACGGTAAAATGTACATTTCATCTACAATTCTTGCGCCTACTTCCCAAAGAGCAAGTAAAATACTAGAAAGTGTAAGAGCAGGTAATAGCTCCTTCAACCGGTTCATCATACGAGTACCTGCCTTTGCAACATACTAAGAAGCTCATCTTTCAGCGCTAATACTTCCGGTTTATATAAATCTTTTCTTGTCCGATTATGATCAAGCGGTACAATCCTCTCGGTTAAAGTAGTTATCGGTTGCTGCTCTACCACTAAAATTCGATTAGAAAGAAACAATGCTTCTTCCACATCATGAGTGATAAATAAAATTGTTTTTTCCCACTCTTTCCATTGTTCAAACAACCATTCCTGCAAAGATGCCTTCGTTAAAGCATCCAACGCGCTAAACGGTTCATCTAAGAGCAATATCTCTCCGCCTGTTAATAAAGTTCGAATGAAAGATACGCGTTGCCTCATACCACCAGATAAATCTTTCGGATATTTTGTCTCATATCCTTGTAAACCAAATTTGTGTAACAGTTCCTTTGCCTTTATTTGTGCTTCTTTCTTCTGTACACCTTGGCACTCTAGCGGCAGGGCCGCATTCTCAATAATCGTTCTCCATGGCAGGAGCATATCTTTTTGGGGCATATACCCTACAGGATGGCTCTTTGTTTCTGTTAGTTCTATCTGTCCTGTACTCGCTTCTTCTAAACCTGTAATAAGGCGAAATAAAGTACTTTTCCCGCATCCACTCGGTCCGATAATGCTTACAAACTCTTTATCTTGTATAGAAGCATTTAATTCATTAATGATTGGCTTCTCATCATAATGAAAAGAAACATTATGAAACTGTAGTATGTTCTTGCTCCTCAAATCCCCACATCTCCTTACGGTAGGACATATCCCAGAATAAATATTCAAATCGACTGGAATATAGGAAAATCTCCTCTAATCGATCTAGCTCTTTTTCAGACTTTCCAACTGCCATTTCATTTAATAAATCGATTAACCAAACACAAAGGTTGCCATATTCTTCAGAGCTATAGCCTTGAATCCACTCACCAAAGAACTCATGATCTCTTGCTCCAGGAATATCATTTAAACGCTTTCCAATCTCCCAGTAGCTCCACATACATGGAAGAAGTGCTGCTATTAATTCCGCAAGTGTGCCATTTTGAGATACAGACATCATGTAATTTGTATAAGCTAAATTTTTAGCAGATGGCTTTGCAGACTCTATCTCCTCTATAGAAATTCCAAGTCTTTTTGCATACTGTTTATGAATTGTCATTTCTCCGTTTAATATCCCATCAATTTGTTCAGCAAATTTCCCCATAACTTGTGGATTTGTTGCCTTTACAACACCGATCGCATATAACTTTGCATAATCTAACAAGTATAAATAATCTTGAATAATATAATACTGAAACTTATCTTTTTCTAACGTACCATCCCCCATACCTACAACAAATGGATGATTATGACTCATCTCCCAAACTGGTTGTACAGTTTCTAATAATCTATCGCAAAATTTCATTTCTCTATCCCCTTTCAATTTATATATCTAAATAAAAAACCACTTCTAAATAAGAAGTGGTTACAGCAAATAAAATTATAATTTATTCGTTGCTCCACTTCCCTTCGCTAGTATTATCTAGATCAGGTCTGTAAGGGTTAAGGATTATTCCTCTCTCAGCACAACAAGCACCCCTAGTGGTTTCAATATGAAATTTTCAAATAAAAAAGCCCCGTTTCTATACGCAAAGAAACGGGGACTCATTATTAGTGTCCGAATTGCTTCCCTACGCTAGCATAATCTAGATCAGGTAATAAAAAGGATCAAAGACTTAAGGTCTTACTCTCAGCTGGCAACACCAGCTCTCCTAGCAAACTATAAAATTATCACTGTCAGTATAACACCGTAATAAGACATCATCAACTGTTTTAATTTTCTCAATTGTCAACAAAATAACAAAACCATATAACACTTATATTCTATCTTAGAAATTATTATCCTAATAAATTGGATAAAAAGGAATCATTATCCTCAAAAAATTTATTTTTATATTGATTTCATATTACATTTATGTGAATACACCCACTATATTATATCTTTATACTATAATAAAATTACAACTATACAACTAGAGGAGGTCTCTATTATATGAATATGAAAGCTACTGCTTTAACAGCAACTACTGTCGCAATTGCTTCTTTACTTCCTTCTATGGGAGAAACAAATGTACAAACAGCCAACGCTGAACAATTATCTAATGTGAAAACTGGATATGTCAAAGTCGATCAAGTAGCCTTACATACAAAAGATAACGCAAATAGCTCATCAATTGATACAATTCGCTTTAATACGAAAGTGAATATACTTGAAACAACTAATGGCTGGTATAAAGTATCTGTTAATAATAAAGTAGGTTACGTACAAAAAGATTCTATTCTACTAAAAAACAAACTTCAATCTAATAATCAATATATCGTCAATGCCAATGCATTAAACGTTCGTTCTGAACCTAATTTAGAATCTTCAATTTTAGATGTATTACCAAATGGGAAATTCGTTACTATTCAAGAAGAACAAGGTGAATGGTATAAAATTTTACATAATGGCAAAACAGGTTACGTACAAAAGGCATTCGTATCTAATGGTTCACAGCCTTTAGTAAAAGGCATCACAGTTCAAAATAATACGAAATACACAGTTGCAACACCTAAACTTAATGTGCGTAGCAACGCTAGTACAAGTAGCGCACTACTTGGTTCATTACAAAATGGTACACAATTACAAGTAGTGGAAACTGTAGGAACTTGGTATAAAATTCGTTTTGGCACAGGATACGGATATGTGGCAAAGCATTATGTAGTGCAAAATCAAACGCAATCACAAGCTCAAACGACTCAACCTACTTCCATTCCAGCCGTTTTCAAATTCCCTACTCAAGGAAAAATTAGCTCAACATTTGATATGCGCTGGGAACAAATGCATTATGGTATAGATATCGCAGCTCAGGGTAATGTCTCTATCCAGGCTGCTGCGGCAGGTAAAGTCGTGAAATCATATTATTCAGCTAGCTATGGCAATGTTGTGTTCATCGCCCATCAAATAAACGGGAAATTATATACAACAGTCTATGCTCACATGAAAGATCGCACTGTACAAGCTGGTGATCAAGTACAAGCTGGACAATTAGTAGGTCATATGGGAAACACAGGTCATTCATACGGGCAACATCTTCATTTTGAATTACACAATGGAGAATGGAATTTTGAAAAAACAAATGCAGTAAACCCACTGCCATATTTAGTTAGGTAAATTGTATGCCACGCAATATCAATATACCTCTCTTAATTGAATACTTAGCCTTTTTAGGCCTAATCTGTTGCTTAGTAATTTATAATACAAATACTGTATTTTTATCTATTATCATTGCTTTTGTTGCTTTAGAAATTATGATGGAAGCTTTTCAAGTTCAACTAAAACAAAAAATTGCCCATATTTATAATGCCATTTTTCTATTAAGTGCTTTAATAACAAATATTATTAGTAATGGTTTTTATTTATCTACCGTATTTCCCGTATTTTTTATGGCGGTTTTATTATTCATAGCTAGATACATTCATGTCCCTAATAACAAAAAACACGAACAAGAAGCTTAGAAAGAGGAGACACTGTGTACCAATCTTTCAAAGATAATCCGATAAAATATATATTGAATTTATATAAAAAAACAAATACTTTTTTTGGTATACAAGGAAGCTATACGGCACAATTTCTCCTTTATGGAATGTTATTTCTCGTCTTAATTACATTCTCCTTGCTTTACTAATAAAAAAAGGATCTCACAATTGAGATCCTTTTTAATTTATATAGAAAGTGCTCTTTATCCACAAGCATATTTTTCATAAATAAAGCTAAGATTATATTTTTTCTCTAAGCTCATTCTTTGTTCATCATCACACCAATAGAACAGAATATCATGAATCGTTGCATAACGCTTATTTTTAAGAAACAGTTTAAAGAAAGATGGTAAACAGTCATGTAATTGTATAAATATATAATTGCGTAATATTTCTTCTTTATATTTAATGCCCTTACAAATATACAATAATTCTTCACAATAATATGCATGTTGTGGAACTTGGATCATTTCAAAAAATGGCACATATGATAATAATTTTCCAATAAAATGATCATATCGATCCATTATCCCTATCGTCATATGCTCCATCATATCTTTCATTACATATAAATAATCATCTACATGAGTAGTCTTGAGTGGGTCTAATCGATCTGAAATTTGAGAAAGTACAGCCCTTTGGCAAGCTAACACCGCTTGACTAGGTCCATAATATGATAGAAAGTCTGTACACTTACGATACTTTCGTAATAAATCATATGTATATAAGTCATAAACAAAAGTATTACAATACATCGCTAAACTCATCATATCACTATTTAATTGCTCTTTTGATAGTGACTTAGCTCTCTTACACATATAAAAAAATGTAAATTCTAATACTTCTTTATGGGATAATAAATGTTTACAGTCTGTTATACATTTCTCATTAAATTTAACTCTATCCCAAATTTCTACATCTCCATCAGTTAATTCACCAATACGATATTTAATTATTAAATAGTTTAAAGCAACCGCCTGCGTCAAAAGATCCCACGTTTCATATTCCAATGAAGTATGAACAAACTCAGCTAGCCCTTGAGTTACCATAAAAGTATTCGCTTCTTCATACCAACCAATTTCTTGGCATAAGCGAAGAATACGTACTAAAGTTGGAATTTCGTCTTTATGAAATTGCGGTAAATTCTTTGCTTTATTCATTCCATATACGATAAATGCCGCTAAATTTTCTTCTTTATAAAATTCTTTTTCTTTCCACACTAATATAGTTCGTTCTTTCCCTTCACCTTTTGGATGACAAGGTACAAGCAAAGAAAATAATTCAGCGAAATTATTTGGTTCTATATATGTATCTGTAACCAAATTCCAATTTGGATCGCGCTGTACAGCCTTCATATAATTCCCCTTCCCTTTTATCTACATAGGAAATATTAATCCATTATCACATCATTAACAATGAATATTGTTATATTCGAAATCAATCATAATACTTATATCTATCAGTATATCATTTTTTCTCTTATTTATAATTAGGAATGACAAATTTAAATAAACTGTCGAAATTACTAACTGTATACTTATTATATAATGGCTCAGATACATCATGCTAACATATTAGCTTAACCCTATATACTAGAATAATGTATCTGATTTTTATACGTAACGTATTACACTAATTAAAGTCTCACTTCATTCCGTATGCTCTGATATTTCACTTAAAGCAAATCCCGCTTGATCATCTGCCGATTCTTTTATAGCTAAATCTCCTAGTGCTAACATCCCAACGAGTTGACCACTCTCAACTACTGGCAATCGTCTAATTTGATACTGTGCCATTAACTCTGTAGCCTTTTCAATAGGATCATCTGGAGAAACTGAAACAATGTTTTTTGTCATTACATTTGTAATTTTATTAGATCCAGGATGTTTTTCAGCAATCCCTCGAACAACTAAATCTCGGTCCGTAACAAGACCAACAACTTGTTCATTTTCAACAACCGGGATCAATCCAATCGATTCTTCTTTCATCTTTACAGCAGCTTCATATACATTGTCTAACGGTGTACACTGTACAATATGAGTGCTCATCAAGTCTCTCACTCGTGTCATTTGTATCTCCTCCTTTTTATACATACCATAGCTTTTCCTAAATCCCTTTATTTATTTCAGGAAAATCAGTTGATAAAGGAGAATGGACGCACAATAAAAAAGAGTCAGCATATTGCTGACTCTTTTTTTATGACCCGTACGGGATTCGAACCCGTGTTACCGCCGTGAAAGGGCGGTGTCTTAACCACTTGACCAACGGGCCATGGCTCCGCAGGTAGGACTCGAACCTACGACCGATCGGTTAACAGCCGATAGCTCTACCACTGAGCTACTGCGGAATAATATATGGTGGGCCTAAATGGACTCGAACCATCGACCTCACGCTTATCAGGCGTGCGCTCTAACCAGCTGAGCTATAGGCCCATATACTTTACAGGGGCAGTAGGAATCGAACCCACACTGGAGGTTTTGGAGACCTCAGTTCTACCTTTAAACTATGCCCCTAAAGGATGCCGACTAGAGGACTTGAACCCCCAACCTACTGATTACAAGTCAGTTGCTCTACCAATTGAGCTAAGTCGGCATAAAAAAATGGTGGCTCGGGACGGAATCGAACCGCCGACACGAGGATTTTCAGTCCTCTGCTCTACCGACTGAGCTACCGAGCCAAACATAAATGGCGGTCCCGACCGGGGTCGAACCGGCGATCTCCTGCGTGACAGGCAGGCATGTTAACCACTACACCACGGGACCATTTGGTTGCGGGGACAGGATTTGAACCTGCGACCTTCGGGTTATGAGCCCGACGAGCTACCGTGCTGCTCCACCCCGCGATGATAAAATATTTACTTTATAAAAAATGGAGGAGGTAGAGGGATTCGAACCCCCGCGCGACTCTCGCCGCCTGTCGGTTTTCAAGACCGATCCCTTCAGCCGAACTTGGGTATACCTCCATGAAGGAAAAAATATTTTATTATTTATGTCTAAACCATTTTAAAAGAAAATGGAGGAGGTAGAGGGATTCGAACCCCCGCGCGATTCTCACCGCCTGTCGGTTTTCAAGACCGATCCCTTCAGCCGAACTTGGGTATACCTCCGAGACATATAATAAATAAAGTGGAGCCTAGCGGGATCGAACCGCTGACCTCCTGCGTGCAAGGCAGGCGCTCTCCCAGCTGAGCTAAGGCCCCATGTTTTTGGGAATATCGGGAAGACAGGATTTGAACCTGCGACCCCCTGGTCCCAAACCAGGTGCTCTACCAAGCTGAGCCACTTCCCGTTATTAAAAGCGCGCCCGAGAGGAGTCGAACCCCTAACCTCTTGATCCGTAGTCAAACGCTCTATCCAATTGAGCTACGGGCGCATATGGTGCCGAGGGCGGGGGTCGAACCCGCACGGTGGTCACCCACCGCAGGATTTTAAGTCCTGTGCGTCTGCCTGTTCCGCCACCCCGGCATGTCATATTGAAAATTGGAGCGGAAGACGGGATTCGAACCCGCGACCCCAACCTTGGCAAGGTTGTATTCTACCACTGAACTACTTCCGCAAGACATGTATGAGTTATTTTATTAAAAGTGCGGGTGAAGGGAGTCGAACCCCCACGCCAAAGGCGCTAGATCCTAAGTCTAGTGCGTCTGCCAATTCCGCCACACCCGCATATTTTGTTAAAATGGTGAGCCATGAAGGACTCGAACCTTCGACCCTCTGATTAAAAGTCAGATGCTCTACCAACTGAGCTAATGGCTCTTAATGGCTGGGCTAGCTGGATTCGAACCAGCGCATGACGGAGTCAAAGTCCGTTGCCTTACCGCTTGGCTATAGCCCATTAATTAAGAATGGTGGAGGGGGGCAGATTCGAACTGCCGAACCCGAAGGAGCGGATTTACAGTCCGCCGCGTTTAGCCACTTCGCTACCCCTCCGACATATATGGTGGAGGATGACGGGATCGAACCGCCGACCCCCTGCTTGTAAGGCAGGTGCTCTCCCAGCTGAGCTAATCCTCCATTTTGCCTGGCAACGTCCTACTCTCACAGGGACAAGGTCCCAACTACCATCGGCGCTAGAGAGCTTAACTTCCGTGTTCGGTATGGGAACGGGTGTGACCTCTCTGCCATCATTACCAGACTCTATTCATTTAAGACAAGAATCATTATAACTTATTTAACTTTAAAAGTCAACAAGTTTTTTTATATTCTTTCAAAACTAGATAACATTGCTTCATATTATATGGTTAAGTCCTCGATCTATTAGTATTCGTCAGCTCCACATGTCACCATGCTTCCACCTCGAACCTATCAACCTGATCATCTTTCAGGGATCTTACTAGCTTACGCTATGGGAAATCTCATCTTGAGGGGGGCTTCATGCTTAGATGCTTTCAGCACTTATCCCTTCCGCACATAGCTACCCAGCTATGCCCTTGGCAGAACAACTGGTACACCAGCGGTGCGTCCATCCCGGTCCTCTCGTACTAAGGACAGCTCCTCTCAAATTTCCTACGCCCACGACGGATAGGGACCGAACTGTCTCACGACGTTCTGAACCCAGCTCGCGTACCGCTTTAATGGGCGAACAGCCCAACCCTTGGGACCGACTACAGCCCCAGGATGCGATGAGCCGACATCGAGGTGCCAAACCTCCCCGTCGATGTGGACTCTTGGGGGAGATAAGCCTGTTATCCCCGGGGTAGCTTTTATCCGTTGAGCGATGGCCCTTCCATGCGGAACCACCGGATCACTAAGCCCGACTTTCGTCCCTGCTCGACTTGTAGGTCTCGCAGTCAAGCTCCCTTATGCCTTTGCACTCTACGAATGATTTCCAACCATTCTGAGGGAACCTTTGGGCGCCTCCGTTACACTTTAGGAGGCGACCGCCCCAGTCAAACTGCCCACCTGACACTGTCTCCCGGGTCGATAAGACCCGTAGGTTAGAATTTCAATACAGTCAGGGCGGTATCCCACCAGCGCCTCCACCGAAGCTAGCGCTCCGGTTTCAAAGGCTCCCGCCTATCCTGTACAAACTGTACCAAAATTCAATATCAGGCTACAGTAAAGCTCCACGGGGTCTTTCCGTCCTGTCGCGGGTAACCTGCATCTTCACAGGTACTATAATTTCACCGAGTCTCTGGTTGAGACAGTGCCCAAATCGTTACACCTTTCGTGCGGGTCGGAACTTACCCGACAAGGAATTTCGCTACCTTAGGACCGTTATAGTTACGGCCGCCGTTTACTGGGGCTTCAGTTCAGAGCTTCGCTTACGCTAACCCCTCTCCTTAACCTTCCAGCACCGGGCAGGTGTCACCCCCTATACTTCGCCTTACGGCTTCGCAGAGAGCTGTGTTTTTGCTAAACAGTCGCTTGGGCCTATTCACTGCGGCTTTCCGTTAAGAAAGCACCCCTTCTCCCGAAGTTACGGGGTCATTTTGCCGAGTTCCTTAACCAGAGTTCTCTCGCACACCTTAGGATTCTCTCCTCGCCTACCTGTGTCGGTTTGCGGTACAGGCACCTTTTATCTCG
>NZ_CP033795.1:0-37500 GCF_003812125.1 Bacillus sp. FDAARGOS_527 | reverse complement strand
TTTTCTATTAAACTTTTAGCATCAACTCATGAACAAGTTGAAAATGCTGTTACTAGTATGGGAAAAGAAGTAATCCTTGGAGCAATTGCGGCAACTCTAATTATCTTAATCTTTTTACGCAATTTCCGAACGACACTCATCGCTGTTGTCAGTATTCCATTATCTATTTTATTAACACTCTTTTTACTACACCAATCTAACATCACACTTAACACTCTAACACTTGGTGGTTTAGCCGTTGCAGTTGGACGTCTCGTCGATGATAGCATCGTTGTCATTGAGAATATTTTCCGCCGGTTACAAAAGGAATCTTTCTCTAAAGATATTATTCTCGATGCAACGAAAGAGGTCGCCGTCGCAATTACTTCTTCCACCTTAACAACGGTCGCTGTTTTTTTACCTATCGGCCTCGTATCAGGAGTAATCGGAAAATTAATGTTACCTATGGTATTAGCGGTCGTATATTCTATACTATCGTCCTTAATCGTTGCACTAACAGTTGTGCCACTTATGGCTTTTTTACTACTCAAAAAAACAAAACACAAAAAGCCAAGTTCTTCACCACGATATACGGCTACATTAAAGTGGGCTCTTTCGCATAAATTCATTATTCTACTTACTTCTTTTTTATTATTCGCAGGATCGATTGCTGCCTATGTATTACTACCGAAAGCGAATATAAAATCTGAAGACGACACAATGTTATCTATTAATATGACTTTCCCAGCTGATTACGCTCCTGAAACACAAAAACAAAAAGCCTTTGATTTCGAAAAGAAGCTACTTTCTAATTCAGATGTAACGGATGTTATTTTACGAATGGGATCTAGCGCAGAAGATGCACAATGGGGGCAAACGACCAAAAATAATCTCGCAAGTATATTGGTAGTCTTTAAAAAAGGTTCTGATATTGATCAGTATATTAAAGAGTTAAAGAAAGAACATAAAACTTTTGAACCCGCTGAACTTGATTATATAAAAATGAGTTATTCAAGCTCTGGCGGCGGCAATAATTTGCAATTCAACGTAACAGCCACTAACGAAACGAATTTAAAAGAGGCTGCTACTATCGTCGAAACAAAACTAAAAGATATGGATGATCTTTCTAAAGTAAAAACGAATTTAGAAGACTCTAAGAAAGAATGGCAAATCCATGTTGATCAAACAAAGGCCGAACAACTAGGATTAACACCAGAATTAGCAGCTCAACAAGTAGCATTCCTTATGAAGAAATCACCTATTGGTGAAGTTTCAATCAATAACGAAAAAACTACTATTATGATAGAACATAAAAAAGAAAGCATTACTAAACAAGAAGACATTTTAAACACAAACATACTATCACCTATTAATGGACCAATTCCTTTAAAAGACATTGCAACTATTTCAGAAAAACAACTTCAAACAGAAGTCTTCCATAAAGATGGAAAAGAAACCATTCAAATTACCGCAGAAGCTTCAAATGAAGATTTAAGTAAGGTAAGCGCAGAAGTGAACAAAGCGATAGCCGACTTAGATTTACCTAACGGAGCCAAAGTAAATATCGCAGGCGCCACTGAATCTATGCAAGAGAACTTCACAGATTTATTCAAGATTATGGGGATTGCAATCGGGATTGTATATTTAATTATGGTTATTACCTTTGGGCAGGCGCGTGCTCCTTTTGCAATCTTGTTCTCCTTGCCATTAGCTGCTGTCGGCGGTATTTTAGGATTAATCATTTCAGGAACACCAGTTGATGTAAATTCCTTGATCGGCGCATTAATGTTAATCGGGATTGTCGTTACAAACGCTATCGTATTAATAGAAAGAGTACAACAAAACCGAGAACACGGTATGGAAACGAGAGAGGCCTTACTTGAAGCAGGTTCCACTAGATTACGCCCAATTATTATGACAGCTATTACAACAATCGTCGCTATGCTACCACTCCTATTTGGTCAATCACAAGCAGGAAGTATGGTATCGAAAAGTTTGGCAGTCGTTGTCATCGGCGGTTTAGCAGTCTCAACTGTCCTTACATTAGTAGTCGTTCCTGTAATGTATGAACTATTAGATAAAATCGGGAGAAAAAGACGCTCTCGTAGAAAAATAAATACTTCTACAGAAACACCTGATATTTAAACGAAAAAGCGTTATCTTCACGAATGAAGATAACGCTTTTTCTCTACCTACTCATATAATCCATCATTTTATCCCACTATTTGTGAGCAGTAAAACCCCACTGTTTAAAATTTCACTTTATCTATATAACGAATTACAAATTCAACAATCGCTATACCTTTTCCTTCTATATTAAAACGCAAAAAGAACCCCCTACTTATAAATAGAGAGTTCTTCTTTATAACTTATGCCGCTTTTACCTTCTTCGTCGTTTTACTTTTTCTTTTCGCTCCTGTAAAACGTTTGTGCAATATAGATGCTACTAAGCGTGAAATAACATTGAATAGCAATACCATAATAATTAATACAGCTGCAGACTTTGTCGCAATTAACTTCGCATCTGGAATAATTCCTTCAGAATTTAACTTCCAAATGTGAACCGCTAACGTTTCAGCTGGTCTAAATGGGTTTAAAGGATGAGCAGGACTTGAGAAGTCCGCTGCTGAATTTAAAATTGGAGATGTTAAACCCGCTGTATAAATTAATGCCGCCGCTTCACCAAATATACGACCTGCCGCTAAAATAACACCTGTAATAATTTGTGGTAGTGACGACGGAATAATAATACGAGTGATCGTTTGCCACTTTGTTGCACCTAATCCAAGACTCGCCTCTTTCACATTAGAAGGAACCTCTGAAATCGCATTTTCACAAACACGAGTTAAACCTGGCAAGTTTAAAATTGTTAAAGCAAGGGCACCACCCATTACTGTGTATCCCCATCCTGTCATTGTAACGAACACTAACAAACCGAATAAACCAACAACAATAGAAGGTAAAGATGCCATTGTCTCAATACATAAACGAACAAAGTTTAAAAAACGTCCTTGTTTTGCATACTCTGCTAAATATATTCCAGCGCCTAATCCGAGAGGAATAGATATAATAAGCGTTATAACAAGCATATAGAAAGAATTGAATAACTGCGGACCAATCCCACCACCAGCTCTTGTATTACTTGGTTCTCCAAACAAGAAATTAGGATCCCAAAAACCCCATCCCTTTTGTAAAATCTCAAACACTAAGAACACTAGTAAAGCTACAACTAAAGCCGCAACCGCATAAAAGATACCTGTCCAAACTTTATTTACCGTTCTTGCATTCATTATTATCGCTCACCTCTTTGCCCAATTGCTCGAATTACTAAAATAAACAGGAATGAAATAACAAGTAAAATCATTGCTAAAGTCCATAGCGCATTGTTCCAAGCAGTTCCGTTTAATGTATTTGTCATGTCCATTGTCAAAATACCAGTTAACGTTGCTGTCGGGCTATATATGCCTTCTGGTAATTTAACCGTATTCCCAATTACCATTTGAACCGCTAATGCTTCACCAAAAGCACGCGCTAAACCTAAAACAATACCTGTTAAAATCCCCTTTTTCGCAGCAGGAACAATCACTCGGCTAACCGCTTGCCATTTCGTTGATCCTAAACCATAAGAAGCTTCTAAATAATCAAATGGAACAGAGCGTATTGCATCAGAAGCGATACTAGCAATAGTAGGCAAAATCATTATACTTAATACAACAATACCTGCAATTAAACTAAAGCCCACTCCTCCAAACGAATCACGTAATAGCGGTACTAAAATTGTAACCCCTAATAATCCGTATACAACCGAAGGAATACCAACTAATAATTCTAAAACAGGCTTCAATACTTTATTTCCAAACTTCGGCGAAATTAAATTCATGAATATAGCAAGAGCTATAGCAATTGGCGCACTAATAATAACCGCACCTAACGAAACCACCGTTGAACCTACAATAAAAATTACAGCCCCGAAAGTTCCCTCATCAGCATTTGGACTCCATTTTGTCGATGTTAACATTTCAGTAAACGAGATACCACTTTGCGTAAATGATTGAATTCCTTTACCGCAAATAAATGCAATAATAGCTAATGTAACTAAAACAATAAAAATACCACAAAACGTAACAAGTGATCTTCCTATATATTCACTTTTCACGTAATTAATTTGTTTTTTCCCCTTCATCACAGGACAGACCCCACTTCATAAATTGAAATGAACAGGACTGGCCTTGCAGCCAGCCCCATAAATTTTATTACTTATTTAATTTAGACATTGGAATATAACCCATATCTTCTACTTGCTTTTCAAAATCTTTACCTTTTACATAGTCAATGTAAGCTTTTGTTGCTTCTTTTGCCTCACCTTTCGTTACCATGTACTCGTAAGACCAGAATGGATATTTACCAGACGCAATGTTTTCAACTTTTGGTTCAGCACCATCAATTTTCACTGTTTGTAGCGCACCTTTTTTCTCGCCAACCATGTAAGACATTGCTAAATAACTTACTGAACCTGGAGTAGAGTTAATCGCTTGTTCTACTGCACCGTTAGAATCTTGTGTAGTACCAGTTCCATCATTGATTTTCGCATCTTTCATAATTGTTTTTTCAAATGTAGCACGTGTACCAGAAGAAGCTGGACGATTGATTACGTTAATTTTTTCATCTTTCCCGCCTACCTCTTTCCAGTTTGTTACTTTTCCAGTGAAGATATCTTGTACTTGTTGTACTGTTAAATTATCAACTTTTACATCTTTATTTACGACAAGTGCGAATGCAATACCCGCTACCTTGTTATCTACTAATTCTTTCGCCTTATCAGCATCTTTTATTTTATCTGCAGATGGAACATCTGAGTTACCAATTTGGACCGCACCAGAAGCTACTTGGTTAATTCCAGTTCCACTACCGCCACCTTGCACTTGAATAGAAACGTTTGAATTTTTCTCCATAAATTTCTTTCCAGCTTCCTCTGCAAGAGGCTGAAGTGCTGTAGAGCCTGCAGCTGCTATCGTACCTGACAATTCTTGTTTTGCATTATCGCTTCCTTTAGCATCTTTACCTGATGTCTCTTCTGCTTTTCCACATCCCACTAATGAACCCGCTACCACTAAAGCTGCTAAAGAAAATTTAATACCCTTTTTCATGACCATGTCTTGTACCCCCATTTGGATTATCACTTTTCACATTTGTCTACTTCTTTCGAACACAAATTCATTGTAGGACAATAATATTATGTGAGTGTTAAGCAATTTTTAATTTTAAGTAAATGACGATAATAACCCTTAAAAACTAGGAATCCCAACATTTATAGTTAAAGAACCCAACAAAATCCACACTAATTAAGCTCTAATGTAAATTTACTCTTAACAATGTAAATTCAATGTAAATGTTTTTCGCTCTTTTTCCCTTTGAGTTAAAGTTACATTTACAATTCCGCTGTATTTTGTTACTTTTACACACCTAATTTATGCATATTCCACAGAATTTCAGTAATATTTTTTAGTACAACTAAATAAATTGGAACAATTCTAAAAATAAATGAATATTTTTAAAGTACCAATTGACAGCATCATCCAATGTAGTCTACTATATTACTAACAAAAAGTTTACCTAAGGAAACTTTTTAAACTTAAACTAACAATATAGAGATGAGGTAACTTTTATGGTATCGGCTAATATAAAACCACTTTCCGAATTTAAGACTGGAGAGTTTGTACAAATTGAGAAGATACAATTAGAAGGAACTATGAAACGACGTTTATTAGATTTAGGATTTATCCCTGGCGCAACGATTAAAGTATTACAACGCAGTCCACTTGGAGATCCAGTCGCTTATCAAGTAAGCAACACCACTATTGCACTACGTAAGGAAGAAAGCTCCCTTATTTTCGGGATATTAATAGGAGATGATTTCAGATGAGCAAACATCGCATTGCTTTAGCCGGCAACCCGAATACCGGGAAAAGTACATTATTTAATACTTTAACAGGCTTAAAACAACACACTGGAAACTGGACGGGAAAAACTGTTTTAAAAGCTGAAGGGGAATATGAACATAACGGTAGTAAATATACATTAATAGATTTACCTGGAACTTACTCACTATATTCAAATTCTGCGGATGAAGAAGTAGCAAGGGATTATATTATATTTGAAAAACCAGAAGTAACTGTAGTTGTTATCGATGCAACTGCTATGGAGCGAAATTTAAATTTAGCACTTCAAGTGATGGAAATGACGAGCAACGTAGTCATTTGTATTAACTTAATTGATGAAGCTGAGAAAAAAGGCATCGTTATTGATGAAAAGAAATTAGCAAAATCACTCGGTGTACCTGTAGTTAAGATTTCCGCTCGTAACCGAGTAGGTATCGGTCATTTACTAAATGTTATTGCCAAAGTAGCAAATAAAAAACTAATTCCAACACCAATTAAAATTTCTTATAGCGAAAAAATCGAGAATATGATTCAGGAATTAGAACCACAAATTTATAAATTGTTCGGTGATACGTATCCAGCACGTTGGATTGCGTTACGTATATTAGATGGAGATAAAAATTTCTTAACTACACTTCAACAACACCATAATGAACCACTTGTAAGGGAGGTCGTAATGAATGGAATCTCACTCAGCCAGTAAAGCTCTTCCATTAGACTATATTATTCAACATGCACAAGCACTATCAAAAGAAGATATACGAGATGATATTGTCGGAGATATTTACCGAACATCTGCAAGCATATGTAAAGAATCTGTTCAATATACAAATACGGATAAATTATATCGTTCTGAAAAACTAGATAAAATTTTCACATCTCCAATCTGGGGATTCCCAATTATGCTCGGTATTTTATCTATCATTTTTTATCTTACAATTGCAGGCGCTAACGTACCATCTGATATGATTGCTGAATTCTTCGGATGGGCCGAAGGATATTTAACATCTTGGTTCCAAGCAGCACATGCACCTGAATGGTTACATGGCATTTTAATACTTGGTTTATTCCGTGGTATCGGTGCTGTTATTAGCGTTATGTTACCACCTATGGCCATCTTTTTCCCTATGTTTGCACTATTAGAAAACTACGGATACTTACCACGAGTTGCGTTTAATATGGACCGCTTATTCAAACGCTCTGGTGCACACGGTAAACAATCTTTAACAATGGCAATGGGCTTTGGTTGTAATGCGGCAGCCATTATGTCAACACGTATTATTGAATCACCACGTGAACGTATGCTTGCAATCTTAACAAACAACTTCGTTCCTTGTAACGGTCGCTGGCCTATGTTAATTTTAATGGCTTCATTATTTATGGCTGCTGGTTATACAGGTAGTATGCAAACATTGGTTACTGCTGGTGTTGTAGTTGGAATGGTTGTAATTGGTATCGTTATGACATTAACCGTTTCTTGGGTACTATCAAAAACAGCTTTAAAAGGCGTTCCAACTCACTACACACTCGAGTTACCGCCATACCGTAAGCCAAAGGTTTGGAATACAATTGTGCGTGCAACACTCGATAAATCAGTCTATGTTTTAAAACGAGCTGTTGTTGTAGCTGCTCCTGCGGCTGCATTAACTTGGTTACTTGCTAATATTTTCATCGGTGACACAAGTCTACTTATGTATTTTGTAAACTTCCTAGATCCATTCGCTAAAATGTTAGGACTTGACGGATTTATTCTAGCTGCGTTCATTCTTGGACTACCAGCGAACGAAATTGTTATCCCGATTTTATTAATGTCTTACTTATCAACCGGAGCTTTAACTGAAATAGATGATTTTAATCAAATTAAAAATCTATTCTTAGAAAATGGTTGGACTTGGTTAACAGCGTTAAACACAATGTTGTTCTCACTTCTTCATTTCCCATGTGGAACAACACTGGTTAACATATATAAAGAAACAAAAAGTGCAAAATGGACATTCTTATCGTTTGCAATCCCTACCGTTATCGCCATTGTTGTGACATTCCTCTCTACACAATTGGTACATTGGTTAGGGCTTGTATAAAAACAGAGCATACATAGAAGGTATCCCCCTTCACATATGCTTTGTATAAAAGAAACCTGAAATCATTCAGGTTTCTTTTTTTGCACATCAGTATTCCAAGGCTGCGCTCCATACATTGTGATTTTTTTATGAATGTAGTATATGGTTCCCGGAAGAACTGCCATTAATATTGTGCAACTAATCCCTAATCCAGTAAACACCTTCCATCACCTTACTTTACTCTTTTTGGTAAAGCTGAACCCGAATGTTCAATTGTTGGATGAACATGAACAGTAACCTCAGCATCACTAAAGTAATTTTCACCTTGATCCCAATTCTCACTTATTTTTTTCCACTCTTTATAATTATGCCGCTTATATACTTCCCCTAACTCTAATACATCTACCTTATATTTTTTTGAACAAGCTTGATCGATTTTCGGATGCGCTTCTCCATTTCCTCCGAAATATCCTTCTCTAAACGTTTTTCATTCAAGACCTTTTTATGATCACTAAAGTGTAACTCAGCTATTGTACCTTCCAAATATAAGTGAATATTAAACTTTGGTTTTGTAATATTCTTTGTAGATACTTTAATTTTCCGACGCAACTTATGAATTTCATATGTAATAAGTTGATTCTTTTTGCGGATGGTAAAAAAACCTCCAATTTTTTTACCTATTATATAATTCATCCCTAATGTTTCTTCCCCATTCAAACTACCTACACACTTATTATCCTTCCCACGGAACAACGCTGCCCCGTTCATTTGTACACCTTGCTTTGTTAATTCAAGAATAGGTAATACGAAACTCCGGTTCGCAATCATCTTTTCCTGAACCTCACCAATTCTTGCAGCCTCAACCATTTGGGCATTTTTTGGAGGATGTTCAGCTAACATATCAATATACTGCGCTGGTAAATTTTCAGGCTTAGCGCTCTGTTTCAAAATAGCTTCTGCATCTTTGTCAGAAACGAACAAACGAATATTTCGTCTCATCTCATGATCACGAATATATACATCTAACGTATTTTGTAAAACATATGGATTCCCTAATAAATCTTTAGAAAAAATTATCACTTGTATATGCGGAAAAAATAATGTTCGACTAATTTTTTTAGCAATAATTCGGATTTGCTCAAAGACACTATCTGCTTTCGCACTCACATTAATATAATTTTCACTATCTCCACCACCTTGTCCCCCTTGTTGCGCTAGCTTACTGGGAAGTACCATCTGATACGTCCCTTTCATAATCGGATTCGATTTCTTTTTTTTCACGATATCATAGGCTGCACCTACTACAAATCCTCTTTCTTCTATTTCTTCTAGCTCAGAACACCCACTGATAGATCCAACTAAAACCATAAGCATTATAATTTTAAGAAGGTGTTTCATTTCTACCATTCCTTCTTTTTATTTTATATACAATAAAAACTAATAAAGGTGCT
The DNA here is from genome assembly GCF_003812125.1 of Bacillus sp. FDAARGOS_527. Taxonomy (NCBI): domain Bacteria; kingdom Bacillati; phylum Bacillota; class Bacilli; order Caryophanales; family Bacillaceae; genus Bacillus; species Bacillus sp. FDAARGOS_527. The sequence goes on along the minus strand of NZ_CP033795.1, from coordinate 28,071 downwards.
AACACAACAAACCCCATATCTATCCAAGCTAAATACGTCCCATAACTTGACAAAGCATTCAAACTACTAGGCATCATATTCACCATAAAAATAATCGGGGCACTTACAAAAATGAAAATATGTTTCTTCACTTTAGGGAACATAGCACAAAATAATAAAGATGCCACGTCATAATACATGGCCGTAGTGTTATAAATAGTAATAATCCAAGTTGTAAAAAAAATTGCATCAAATCTTTCTAAAAACCCTCCACCAATTTCAATTTCTTTCCCTAATTCAATTGTTGGGTACGTCAATCCACGAGTTGTCATATACGTAAAAACACTAATACAAGTTACATAAATTAAAATGTACGACAACACATTTACCATTACCGCTTTCGCAACTGCCATTGGTGCTTTTTTTGCCGCCTTATCATTCAGCAACACCGCATAAAAGAGAGCTACTTCAAACCCAATAAACGTAAAAATAGAATTCTTAACTCCAACAGCATATTGACTCACTTTTGTTTGAAAAGCTGGTAGTAAATTATTTATTTCCATTAAATTTATATTCAATAAAGAAAGAAGCACGATCGCAATTAAAACAATCGGTAAAAATAGAACATTCAACCTCAATAAGGCCGCTCTTGATCCTGCTATTCCATAAATAACAACTAATAAGAAGAAGAAAGACAATAGTTGTATTGGTGTATCACTAAACAAATACGTTTGAGAAATAATTGAAATCATTCGCGATTCATATGCTGTCAAAGCAGCAAACGTTAATACTAAAATACTACTAATTGTGTATGCAACAGGTTTTGTCAAATGCGCACTCGTATATTGAACAAAGTTTTGTTTCGGGAATAAAATAGCCACCCTCGTTACAAACCAACCTAAAACTGCACATATCAATCCACCCAGAAGCAAAATAATCCAACCGTCTGAGAATAAAGTTTGATTAGCAATATCCCTTGGCATAGACAATGCACCTATACCAATAATGGTTGACGATACTGCAAACCCAAGTTCCCGAGATCCAATTTCTTCATCGCCATACTCAAATGGTTTCAATTATTTTCGCTCCTTTGGACGTATTGTAGAATCTTTCGTTTGTAAATACTCTGGTCTATCTTTCAACATTGATTTTGGCAAACGAATAAGCTCTTCTTTCCAATCTTTATAGAATGCGGGAGCAATTGGAGTTGTATACGGCACACCAACACTTGTTAAATTTGTAATATGAACAGCAAGCGCGATAAGAGCTAGAATGATTCCATACAACCCAAAAGCCGTTGCTGCTAATACAAAGACGAAAAGTAAAATTCGGAACGTAATTGTAATGCTATATACAGGAAGTGAAAACGTAGCAATCGCAGTAACTGCAATAATAATAACTAAAAACGGATTTACAATCCCTGCATTTACCGCAGCTTCTCCTATTACAAGACCTCCTACAATCCCTATCGTTTGTCCCATCGGTTTTGGCAACCTAATTCCCGCTTCTCTTATTAACTCCATCGTTAATGCCATCATTAATGTTTCAATATATGCAGGAAACGGAACACCTTCTCTTGCTCCAGCAATCGAATAAGCCAATTTAGAAGGAATAAGTCCTTGGTGATACGAAACGAGCGCTACATACATCGCTGGCATTAAAATTGCAACTATACCAGAACCCATCCGCAATATTCTTAATAAAGTCCCTATTACCCAACGCTCATAGTGATCTTCCACAGATTGAAAAATATCAACAAATACTAGCGGAGCTATAAGGGCAAACGGTGATCCATCCACTAAAATAGCTGCCTTTCCTTTCGCCAATGAGGCCACAATATTATCAGGCCTTTCCGTATTCAAAAACTGCGGAAACGGCGACAAATTATTATCTTGAATTAATTGCTCAATTGTACCCGTCTCAAAAACGACATCTGTCACTATGGATTGAAGACGCCGATCTAGCTCTTTTACAATGTAAGGATTAATAATGTCTTCTATATATACTAAAGTCACTTCTTTTTGGGATCTCTTCCCCATAATATAAGATTGAAATCTCAGCTTTGGGTCACGTAAACTACGGCGAATTAACATTTTATTCACGTTAATGTCTTCATTTAATCCAATCCTCGGTCCACGTATTAAATCTTCTGTTACTGGTGGTTCTAAACTTCTTTTTTCCCAAGCTCTACTATTAATCACGATAGCAGTTTGAATATTATCAATTAATATAACTGTATCTCCTGCTAAAATCGCATTTATAATATCCGGAAATGTTGTCTTCTTACCAACTTCTGCAATAGAAATAAAGCGATCTAATAATGTTTGAACAACAACTTCGTCTTTTTTTATTTCTTCATATTGAAGTGTACGAACTACATATTTATAAACATTATCCTTATCTGTTAACCCACATAAAAAGACAACAGCACAGCGTGTAAAACTACCAGCAAGGGCAACTTCCCTAATTGTTAAATCATTCGGCGAACCTAACTCATCCCTAATTTCTTTCATAACTTCAAATAAGTTACCTTTTAACTCTAACAAGTCCCCCACCTAACTTCCTTTTCAACAAGTTTTTAGTTAGATTCCGCTAATAGAAGAAAATATATACAAAAAAGAGCTATCTCTTTTCAAAGATAGCTCTAGCATATGAATTACTTTTCTACTATTATATTGTCCGCTTTTATAGACACATTTTTCGTGAACCCGCTAACGATAAACATCACAATCATATTCATTAACAATGCGACTATACCTACATTTAAATCTTTTATATATTGAGGGAAACCCGGAAACATCGTAGCTATAGTTGAACCAGATAAAGTAATATACGCAACCACTAACACTCCAATCCCCATCCCTGCAATTGCTCCTTGCTTCGTAATAACCTGACGTGGAAACAAACTACATACAAGTGCAGGGAAAAGTTGTGTCACTATACTATATCCCATTAAAAGAAGTGCTCCTATCGTTTCTCCACCTTTAAAAGTAAACAAAACAGTTACAAGCGTTACTACAGGAACAAATAATTTCGCTGCTTTTGCCACTTGTCGATCCGAAGCAGATGGGACCATTGTTCGGTAAATATTTTTCGCTAATAATGTAGAAGCGGCCATGACAAGCATAGAACCCGGAACTAATGCCGTTAAAACTCCAGCACTACCAATAACCCCAATAAACCAAGGATCAAAAGTTTGAAGAGCCAGACGGAATAACGAAAGGTCTACATCCCCTCCCTTTAATCCAGGAACTTGCAAGATAGCTGCGAACCCTGCAAAGAACACGAAAAGTAAAACTAAAGAGTACAGTGGCATAATGGCCGCATTTTTACGAAATACTTTTTCATTTTTTGCAGAGAAAGCAGAAGCGAATGTATGGGGCCACATATAGAAACCGAGAGCTGTTAATACAATAGTAGAAACAAACCAAGAAATGCTCATTCCTTCACCAGGTAAAGACAAAAATCCTGGCTTTGCTGCTTCTACAGCTTCAAACATCGGCTGAAATCCTCCGTAATAATGATACGGTAAATATATACCTAAAAACATAACGATAAATAGGATCATAATATCCTTCAAAGCGGCCGTCCAAGCAGAGCCGTGTATACCTGAAACCATTACATATATCGTTATAACAATTGCGCCCATCCACACTGCGATAACTGGTGATACCCTTCCGTAAGACGCTTCCGAAACGATAATTCCTAATCCTTTTAACTGTAAAACAAGGTATGGGATAATCGAAATAACTCCAATAATAGAAACGATAAGGCCAAGTGCCTGACTCTTATATTTCTTCACAAAAAAATCTGGCTGTGAAACTAGATTATGCTCTTTTGCATATTTCCAAACTGGTGGTAATAAAAAATAAGATAAAATATAAGCTAATGCACCATAACCTAAAATATAAAAAGTAGGCGCTCCTTTACTATACGCCCATCCACTTCCACCTAAAAATGTGAATGTCGTATAAATTTCACCTGCCATAAGAAGAAAAACAAAAATAGTACCAAAACCTCTTCCCCCAACTGACCATTGCTCTAAATTCATATCTTTTCCATGTTGTGCCCGAATTCCTAAAAATAATGCGAGAAACAAAAATAAAATAATGATAAGTAATGCGGTCATTTTATATCCCCCTTATTAGCAGGATCGAATACGTACACAATCCCCATACAAAGAGATGTAATAAGCACTGATAATAATATCCAAAATAATAAAAACGGCATCCCTAATATGTAAGGAGTAACTGAATTAGCAAATACAGGTCCAATAACTAAACAAAAAACTGGAATAAGCGCTAATACGTGTATTTTCTTCATCTCATTCTCCTTTACTTATGAAATTCATAATCGATGATACAAAGACTTGCACGCCAATTGGTAATGCATCTTCATCAATCGTAAAACGAGGGTGATGGTGAGGATATATAATTCCTTTCTCTTTGTTTCCTGCTCCGATAAAAAAGAATGTCCCTGGTGCTTTTTGTAAAAACGCTGAAAAATCTTCTCCAGCCATCGTCGGCTGTAAACGAGTAACTCGTTCCCTTCCATAAAGCTGTAATGCTGTTTGCTCAATAATCTCTGTCACTTCATAATCATTTACTACTGGACGATATCCATATTCATAAGAAAACGTATATTTCGCTCCATAAGCTTCCGTCACATGCTTTACAATCTGTTCAATCCTTTTCTCTGTTTCTTCTCGTAACTCATGTCTTAAACTCCGCACTGTCCCTTCGATCTCCGCTTGTTCTGGAATCACATTATGGGTTGTCCCAGCGTGAAATTGCGTAACAGATACTACAAGAGAATCTAACGGATTCGTGAGGCGAGATACAATTTGCTGAAGTTGGGAAATCACTTGTGTACCGATTGCAATACTATCAACAGTTTCATGAGGGATTCCAGCATGTCCACCTTTTCCTTCTATTATAATTTTAAAAACATCTGGAGCAGCCATTGCGGGACCATAAATTACACCTACTTTTCCAACCTCTAACGATGCCCAAAGGTGAGCACCAATAATATAATCGACCCCTTCCATTACACCCGCTGCAACCATTTCCTCTGCACCACCAGGAAAGTTTTCTTCAGCATGTTGGAATAGAAAACGAATCTCCCCTTTAATTTTCTCTCTTGCTTCTACTAACTTATGTACAACTCCAAGTAATATCGCTATATGTCCATCATGGCCACATGCATGCATTACACCCGGATATGTAGAAATAAAATCAAACTCATTTTCTTCATGAATAGGAAGAGCATCCATGTCAGCTCGAACCGCAACTATTTTACCAGGCTGCCTTCCAATCAACCTTGCCATTACACTATATTTCGTAGGTCTTGATACTTCTAAACATGGAATTTCCCGAAGTATATCGAACACAAACTGCGATGTTTTCTCTTCTTGAAAAGATAACTCTGGATACTTATGAAAATGTCTTCTCCACTCAACCAACTGATCCTTTGACAAAACAAGTTCTTTTGCAACATCCATTTCTCTTCTCCCCTTCTTCACCAAGTTAAATGTTATTATAACGTGAATCGTTAACTTTTAAAAGAATCTTCTGAATTTTCCGTTATAATTAATTAAAAATAAAAAGCCATCAAAAAAGATGGCTTTCTCATTATTATAAAATAGTAATTGCTTGTTTCCCCATTTGCTCCCACGCTTGCTCAAACTCTGCTCGCGGAACAGCGAAACGCGGATTATTTTTTAGAGGATCATTTACATATACAAAGTTTTGATCGTATCCAACTACTACTACACTATGCTCAAAATATGTAATTTTCACTTCACCAGAGCTTGTATTCCATGTTTCAAAACTACTTTCAGCTAGCGGCTTAAATGTTGTATTAATAATAACCCATACTGGAGAACCAGAACTAATTACCTTATATAGATCTTTCACGTCTCTATCTGTTAAATTAATTACTTTTTCAGAAACATATTTTTCTGCTAAATTAAAGATTGGTTTATTGTATACACCATATCCTGGTTCAGCTTTCGTATAAATATTACCAACAAATCCCTCATACGGATTTCCACGCAAACCATTTTGTTCAAATGGAACTCGTTGAATTTCACTAGCAAGCTGCATCTTATCTACTTGTACACCTTTATATTGTAGCAACATAGCTAAGCTTGTCACTTCACATCCACGAGGTAATTCTGGTAACTGCTTTATAAACGGAACATTTTCAATCATAGCCGCTTCTTTCATTTCAGATAGAAAATCTAAGCGTAGCACTTGTGCCTTTTGTATAATCTTATCTTTCCCTATAAAAAACGCTGCAGCAAATATAATTCCAAAAACAAAAAGATATTTTAACTTTTTCATTTTAAACAAAACTCCATTAATTATTATTTTACAGACATACCTCTTACCATTGTACCTTTCTTCTTGCTAGTTTGCTAGAAAGATTCTGTGGATTATTGTTCATAACTACATCGTTATAAAATTCTAATTATTTTTAATAAAAAGAAAAAACAATATACTTTTTAGCAACATTTTGCTAAAATCAAAATTATTAACATGGTGAAGATATCACCTTGTTAATAAAAACATTCTTAGAGTATTTAGTCATAGTTCGTTTTTTACATACTCCATTCATTTCATAGCAAATAAACTGAGTATGTGTCACATCCCCCACTAATGATTAAAAACTCAGAATGAAAACCAGTTAACACATATAAGAAAATAACGGGGTGAGGGGCATATGAATCAACAAGTAGAACAAACAGATTTAAAACGTACAATGAAAAGTAGACACCTATTTATGATCGCACTTGGTGGTGTTATCGGCACTGGCCTATTTATGGGATCTGGTCAAATCGTCCATAACGCCGGCCCTGGTGGTGCTATTCTTGCATTTTTAGTCGGTGGATTTGTTATGTATTTAACGATGTTATGTCTTGGTGAATTATCCGTAGCTATGCCAGAAGCAGGTTCATTCCAAAGCTATGCAAGCAAATTTATTTCACCTGGTTTTGGTTTTGTTGTCGGTTGGATGTATTGGTTAAATTGGGCTGTTACAGTTGGAGTAGAGTTAACAACTGTAAGTATTTTAATGAAACGATGGTTTCCAGACGTTTCTTCGTGGATTTGGTGTGTTACATTTGCGGCAGCACTCTTTCTTGTAAACGCTTTATCAGCAAAAGCATATGCAGAAGCAGAATTTTGGTTCGCAAGTGTAAAAGTCGCAACTATTGTTGTTTTCATCGTACTCGGTGGTGCAGTTATGTTCGGTCTACTAGACTTTAACGGAAAACCAGCTCCAATGCTTCACAATTTCACTGAAAATGGCGGCCTATTTCCAAATGGTGCATTAGCTGTTCTTCTTACGATGATTACAGTAAATTACTCCTTCCAAGGAACAGAATTAATCGGAATTGCTTCAGGAGAAAGTGAAAATCCTGAAAAAACAATTCCTAAAGCAATCAAAAATACCATTTGGCGCACACTATTCTTCTTCGTCCTAGCAATATCAGTTGTTGTAGGTTTACTCCCGTGGCAAGAGGCTAATCTAGTCGAAAGTCCATTTGTACTTGTATTTGATGTAGCTGGTGTTCCATATGCAGCAGACATTATGAACTTTGTTATTATTACAGCTGTATTATCCGTAGCCAATTCTGGTCTATACGCAAATTCGCGTATGCTTTGGGCGATGGCAAAACAAGGAATGGCAAGTCCAGCATTTACGAAATTAACTAAAAAAGGTGTACCACTAAACGCATTGATTTTCAGTCTAATCTTTGCAAGTCTATCCCTATTAACAAGTATATTTGCAGCAGATACTGTCTTTTTAGTTTTAACATCTATCGCAGCAATGGCTGCTGTTGTCGTTTGGATGTCAATTGCGGCTTCACAGTTTTTCTTCCGTAGAAACTTCGTGAAAAACGGTGGTGACATAAATGATTTAAAATATCGCACACCACTTTATCCGCTCGTTCCAATCGTAGCGTTCTCACTCAATTTCATTACATTTGTTAGTTTAGCTTTCATTCCAGATCAGAGAATTGCTCTTTATTGCGGCATTCCATTTATGGTCATTTGTTACATTTTATATCAAGTGAAATATAAAAAAATTGTCACATTTGAACAACAACAGACTATTTCACAAGAAATAAACTAAATATACGAAATATTCAGCTATCTTTCTTATGATAAGATAGCTTTTTTCTATTTCTTGGGTATCCTGGTATAACTTTATTTATCTTAAAATTTTCACAATCGCATTTTTCTCTGGAAAATAGTTTACAATGTAATCAAGTTACAAATGATATTCACCTTAAAAAGTGTGCATTTGTGTCTATTTTTTAACAATATCTCAAAAACTATTGCCTTCTATAAATTAATAGGTTTATATTGTTTTATTGGCATAGTTTCAATCCAAGGAGAAAGGAGATTTTCAATCGTGCAACTAAAGAAAGCGTTTTGGAAGTTGGCTTCGCTTCTTCCGTTATCATTACTTCTGTTCCTCGGTGGCTGTGATAAAAAACTCGCAGTATTAAATCCGCAAGGACCTGTTGCAAAAGCACAGTATGATTTAATTGTTTGGTCATTCTTGCTTATGTCATTAATTATCGCAATTGTATTCATCTTGTTTACAGTCATCTTGATTCGTTATCGTGAAAAACCAGAGAATATGGACTATGAGCCACCTGAACAACACGGTAACACATTATTAGAAATCATTTGGACGCTTGTTCCTGTTATTATCGTTATCGCATTATCGATTCCAACAGTAAAAGCAACTTATGCTTCGGAAGAGGTTCCGAAAGAGTCCAAACATATTAAACCAGTGGAGATTTATGTTACATCTGCAAACTGGAAATGGTTATTCAGTTACCCAGAGGAAAAAATTGAAACCGTTAACTATTTAAACATCCCAGCTGGTGTACCAATTCAATTCAAACTGACTTCTGTCGGCCCAATGAATGCTTTCTGGGTACCAGAACTTGGTGGTATGAAGTACACAATGGATGGCATGATTATGGACCTTTATTTACAAGCTGATAAGCCAGGTTCTTACCTAGGTCGTAGCGCGAACTTCTCTGGTGAAGGATTTACTCACATGGAGTTCGAAGTTGAAGCAAAAACTAAAGAGAAATATGACAAGTGGGTTAAAGAAGTACAACAAACTGCTCCTAAACTAACAGAAGATAAGTACAACGAAATTGTTAAACCTGGTGTAGTTGGTCGTATGACATTCTCTAGCCATCACTTAAGTTATGTAGATCCAAAATCACTTGAATATTGTGATTACAACTACTACAAAAACAAAAAATAATAGCTATAATTCCAACAGATTGGAGTGAACACAGTGAAGCTTGATGAATTCTTTGTCACAGGTGACCCGATTATTTACGGTGCAGACGCTTCTATCGTTCTTGTGACATTAGCAATCATTTTCGTACTAACTAAGTATAAAAAATGGAAATGGCTTTGGGACGAATGGTTAACAACTGTTGACCATAAAAAGATTGGGGCCATGTATATTATCTCTGCGGTTATTATGTTATTCCGTGGTGGTATGGACGGTTTAATGATCCGTGCACAGTTAACATTCCCTGAAACAACTTATTTAAACGCTGAACACTATAACGGAATCTTCACAACACATGGTACAGTTATGATTCTTTTCATGGCGATGCCATTCGTTATGGGATTAATGAACCTTGTAGTACCATTACAAATTGGTGCTCGTGACGTTGCATATCCGTTCTTAAATGCTTTAAGTTTCTGGTTATTCTTTGTCGGAGCAATGTTATTCAACATCGCTTTCGTAATCGGTGGTTCTCCAGACGCTGGGTGGACTTCTTACTTCCCAATGGCAGGTACAGAGTTTACTTCTGGTGTAGGAAATAACTACTACGCAATTGCATTACAGATTTCAGGTCTCGGTACGTTAATGACAGGTATTAACTTCCTTGTTACTATCTTAAAAATGCGTACACCTGGTATGACTTTAATGAGAATGCCAATGTTTACTTGGTCAATCTTAATTACAACGATTATCATTATTTTCGCTTTCCCAGTATTAACAGTTGCTCTAGCATTAATGACATTTGACCGTCTATTCGATGCTCACTTCTTTACGATGGCGAGCGGCGGTATGCCAATGTTATGGGCCAACCTATTCTGGGTATGGGGTCACCCTGAAGTATATATCGTTATTTTACCGGCATTCGGTATTTTCTCTGAAATCATTAGTACATTCTCACGTAAACGTCTATTCGGTTACAGTGCGATGGTATACTCAATGGTTGCAATTTCTTTACTAAGTTTCGTCGTATGGCTTCACCACTTCTTCACGATGGGTGCAGGTCCAGCGGTTAACTCATTCTTCTCGATTTCGACAATGGCGATTTCGATTCCAACCGGGGTTAAGATCTTTAACTGGTTGTTTACACTGTATAAAGGACGTATTCGTTTTACAGTTCCAATGCTTTGGTCATTGGCATTTATTCCAAACTTCGTAGTCGGTGGGGTTACAGGGGTTATGCTTGGTATGGCAGCAGCTGATTATCAGTACCATAACAGCTACTTCCTAATCGCTCACTTCCACTACGTATTAATCGCAGGTACAGTATTCGCTATGCTTGCTGGATTCACATTCTGGTATCCAAAAATGACTGGTCATATGTTAAATGAACGCCTAGGTAAATGGACATTCTGGATCTTTATGAGCGGATTCAACATCTGTTTCTTCCCAATGTACTTCTTAGGTTTAGACGGTATGACTCGTCGTATGTACACTTACTCTGAAAGTCTTGGATGGGGATGGCTAAACCAAATCGCATCTGTTGGTGCGGTAATGATGGGTATCGGCTTCCTACTTCTTTGCTACAACGTAATTTGGAGTGCTCGTCACGGTGAACGTGACACAACTGGAGATCCATGGGACGGCCGTACACTTGAATGGGCAACTCAATCTCCTGTACAACATTACAACTTCGCGAAACTTCCTGAAATCAAAGAAGCTGATGCTTTCTGGTACATGAAAAAACGCGGAGAAACAGTTACACCAGCAGCAGAAGACATCAAACCAATTCACATGCCAAGTAACTCTGGTGTGCCTATTATTGCGTCTGGATTCTTCGGTCTTGCAGGTTTCGCATTAGTATTTAGCTGGTTCTGGCTTGCAGCAATCGGCGGCATTGGTATTTTAGCTTGCTTAATCTATCGTTCATTCGATTACGATGAAGGTTACTATATTAGTGTAGATGAAATTAAAAAATCAGAACATGTAGCATGAGAGGTGAAATGATATGGCGGCTTTAGATAAAAGCTTACCTTTGGAATATCAATCCGAACAAAGCAGATTGAATATCCTAGGATTCTGGATTTTTCTTGGGGCTGAAATTATGCTGTTCGCAACACTTTTCGCCTCTTATCTAGTACTTGCTGGTCGTACGGCAGATGGCCCAACACCAGCACAACTGTTTGAACTTAAAACGCTTTTAATTCAAACATTACTACTTTTAACAAGTAGTTTCACATGTGGTATCGTGATCCACGAAATGCGTAAGCACAACCAAAAAGCAATGCTTGGATGGTTCGTCCTTACATTACTTTTAGGTGCAGGCTTCCTATTCTTCGAGATCGAAGAGTTCATTATGTATATTGGTGAAGGCGCAACAATTCAAACAAGTGCTTTCCTATCTGGATTCTTCGTTCTTCTTGGAACGCACGGAGCCCACGTAACAGGCGGTATCATTTGGGCAATTTGTGTTATTATCCAAATTTTAAAACGAGGTTTAACACCAGTTACAGCTCGTAAAGTATTCATTATCAGCTTATACTGGCATTTCCTTGATTTAGTTTGGGTCTTTATTTACACACTAGTTTACTTGAACGGGATGGTGGCGTAAATGGGTCAAAATAACAATCAAGCAAATGGGCATGCGCATAGCGGATTCCCTTGGTCACACGTTTTCGGATTTATTTTATCGCTTGCACTAACGTTTCTAGCGTTATACGTGGCACTTTATACAAACCTGCCACTATCAACGATCTTAACTACCATTATCATAATGGCTGTTGCGCAAGCGTTGTTACAATTAATTATGTTCATGCATTTAAAAGAAGGAGAAGGAAGAGTTCAAGTTCTTACTATGATTTACAGTTTCTTCGTTGCAACTGCAACAGTTGGTTTAACTGTATGGATCTTCTTCTCAATGTAATGTACATGAAAAAGACTGCTGAGATTCCTCAGCAGTCTTTTTTTATTCCCTCCCCTATTACATCCACATTACGGAATTAACAACAGAATCATGAAAAATATACTTATTATGACAAATGTTAAGAAAACTCTTTCTTTATGAAATCGAATCCATATGCGTTGCTTTTCTACCTATTATATGGCTAAATAGGTACTATATTTATTTGAAGGGAGAGAACGCAATGGAACATCACACTTCTGTTCTATCACTTATGGTTGTCGTTGCAATCGCGTTTTTCGTTCCCCTTTTGTTACAACGCTTTAAATTAAAAGCACTTCCTGTCGTTGTTGCAGAAATCATCGCAGGAATCTTTGTAGGTAAAAGTGGATTTAATATTATTGAGCCAGATATGTGGCTTCAAGTCTTATCGACACTAGGATTTATCTTTCTTATGTTTTTAAGCGGTTTAGAAATTGATTTTTCTATCTTTAAACAAAAAGGGAAAAAGAACACGACAAACGAACCAAACACATTCCAAGCAGCAAGTATTATCTTCTTATTTATTTTCATCTTATCTTATGCCCTATCACTACTATTCGTATGGCTAGGATTTGTAGATAATGCAATGTTTATGACTTTAATCATTTCAACAATCTCTTTAGGTGTTGTCGTACCAACACTAAAAGAGAATAACTTAGGAAAAACAGCAATTGGGCAAATCATTTTATTAGTCGCTGTTATTGCGGATTTAGTTACAATGATTTTACTCGCTGTATTCGTCGGATTAAATTCCGAAAGCGGCCAAAGCATGTGGCTTCTTCTTCTTCTATTCGGCGCTGGTATTGTTATTTACTTCGTTGCAAAACGTTTTAAAAACATTCCATACTTGGATAACTTAAAAGCTGGGAGTGTACAAATTGATACACGAGCTGTTTTTGCACTCATCTTAATATTAGTTGGGTTATCTGAATCCGTTGGAGCTGAAAATATTTTAGGCGCCTTCTTAGCGGGTGTACTCGTATCATTATTATCACCAAATGAAGATATGGTTGAAAAACTGGATTCTATCGGATACGGTTTCTTCATTCCTATTTTCTTCGTAATGGTTGGTGTAAATTTAGAGGTTTGGTCTATTTTTAAAGAGCCTTCTAGTATGCTAATGATTCCAATTCTAATTGTAGGACTCTTTATCTCAAAACTGTTACCATCACTCGTTTTACGAAAATGGTATCCACGTAATATCGTACTGGGGAGTGCCATCTTATTAACATCGACACTTTCTTTAGTTATTGCAGCTGCACAAATTGGTGAAAAGCTAGGGATCATCAGTCCAAGTTTATCTGCTTCCCTTATTTTAAGCGCAGTTATTACTTGTATTTTTGCGCCTATATTATTTAAAAAGATGTTCCCAAAAGTAGAAACGCCAAAACCAAAAGTTTCTATTATTGGTGCGAGCAGAATTACCCTTCCGTTATCACTTGATTTAAAACGAGAAGATTATGACGTAACACTATATATGATGCGTCAAAACAAAATAAACGATGAGGAAGCAAAATCACATGACTTCCCTATCGTGAAATTAGATGACATCACAATCGCATCGTTAACTGAACAAACAGCCTTTCATGCAGACCGAGTTGTTGTTGCAACAAGTGATGATGAGCAAAACTTACTATTAGCAGAACACGCAAAAGAACTAGGTGTTGAACATGTTATTGCAAGTGTAGAAGATCCACTTCTACAAGAAAAAGCAACACAAGAACATATCGCCGTATTCTCAACAATTAACTCTACACGTATTCTATTACGTGCGCTAATTGATAAACCGAGTCTCGTTCGCTTAATTACAACAGCAAACGAAACAGTCCGTGAAGTTGAACTACGGAGCAATAAATATAACGGCGTTGCACTTCGTCGCCTTCCGTTTTTAGGTGATGTACTAGTCATTCAAATTTATCGTGGAAATAAAGCATTAATCCCACATGGTGATACAAGACTACAACACGGTGATACATTACTTGTAACAGGCTCAAAAGAACATATCGATACACTAAAAAACATATTAGAATAAAAAAATGCCCCTCACATAATTGAGGGGCATTTTTTTCCATTTCATATGGTAAAATGTTACTATCACATATTATGAGGATGGATTACATTATGTCTATTATAACTTTAGCTCTCTTATTATTAGCCGAAATACTCGTGGCCATTATTCTCATCGGTGTTAGTATTGAAATTTGTAGTTACGGATGGAAAAAGTCAAATAGAATAAAATACTCTTGCCTCTTACTTTCACTCCTTCTCGGAACCACTAGCATACTCGGACTTTTCGCTGCACCTGCCTATTTCTTTATACAATTAACAGAAAAAGCGTTATAAGAAAGGATGTTAATATGATTACCGTGAAAAATATTGATGGATCTGAAACTTACGTATTACGTCAAAAAATTTTGCGCCCGAGTCAAACATTAGCAGATTGTAAATACCCTTCCGACTATGAAACAGACAGCTTTCACTTAGGAGCATTTATAAATGATAAACTGATTAGTATCGCTTCCTTCTCAAAAGAAATATATCCTGACCTACCTACAGGTATTCATTACCGTCTACGAGGAATGGCCACATTACCTGAATTTCGAAACAACCACGCTGGAAGCTCCTTAATTCAGAAAGCAGAACAAATCTTACAAGAGCGTCAAGCAAATATATTATGGTGTAATGGCCGAATTACTGTAGCTGACTATTACAAGCGCTTAGGCTTCCAAGAACATGGTGAAATCTTTGAAATTGAACCAATTGGCCTTCATAAAGTACTGTATAAAAGAATATAAGAAAAGCTTTCCTATGGGAAAGCTTTTCTTATATTTCAATCTTCACTTTTTATTTTTTTCATATATATGTATATAAACAGACTAGGAACTAAAAAACAGGCTAACATAATAAGTCCTGTCATACTAATTTCTTTTATTGAAATATCTGGTGTTACAACGATACAAATAGCTAAAATCCCAATAATAATACCTACCGGAATGAATAATAGTTTCATAAAATAGCTGCGTGATACTCCGCCCGTATGCTCATACACTTGCACCGAGTTTTTTAAGTTTAAAAAGTTAATCCCTATTATCCCGCACATAAATATCATTAATAAATCCGAAACACTTTCATATCCTGCATCTTGCAAAACGTAGCGATAAAAAACAATACCTAGTATGAAAATATTTTGTAAGATGAAAACTAATCTAATATGTTTTAACCCCTCAATCATTAAACGTTCATCTTTCACAATTTTCATCCGATCACTCCTTTTCCTCCCAAAACAAATCATTCAAAGTTTTATCTACTGCATAACAAATTTTCAAACATAAATCTAAAGACGGATTGTATTTGCCCTTCTCAATTAAACTAATCGTTTGCCTTGTAACGCCTACTTTTTCTGCTAATTGTTGCTGTGTTAAATCTAACTGAACACGCGCGACTTTTATTTTACTTACAGCCATTCATGTTCCCCCTCCATCCATATTGTAACATATATATTCCATTAAGTAATTTATATTTTGCGTGACTGATTATAGTTTCACTTTATTATACACAAAAAAGGGGCCTCTCATAAGAAGCCCCCTCTCCTATTTCTATATTATAAGAATAAATGACATCCAAATAAAATTGTAAATAAGTATAGTAATGGATGTACTTCCATCCCTTTCCCTTTCACAATTTTTAAGACTGGATACACTAAAAACCCAATTGCAATTCCATTCGCAATACTAGACGTTAACGGAATACCAACGAAAATTAAAAATGCTGGTAATGCATCTTCAAATTCATTCCAATTAATATCACGAATACTTTGTGCCATTAAACTACCTACAATAATTAATGAAGGAGCTGTAATAGCGGCTACACTTGATAAAGAAGCAATAACAGGGCTAAAGAATGCTGTTATAATCGTTAGGCCGACTACTACAATACCTGTTAATCCTGTTTTACCACCTGCAGCAATACCAGCTGACGATTCAATCGTCGCTGCTGTTGGGCTTGT
This sequence comes from Bacillus sp. FDAARGOS_527, assembly GCF_003812125.1. Taxonomy (NCBI): domain Bacteria; kingdom Bacillati; phylum Bacillota; class Bacilli; order Caryophanales; family Bacillaceae; genus Bacillus; species Bacillus sp. FDAARGOS_527. Next base: position 11,875 of record NZ_CP033795.1, on the reverse strand, counting down.
CCCAAAGATAGAGCCTGTAGTACCGCCAATTGCATCCGCAATAAATGCTTTACCAAAACGTTTCTCTGTATTATCTGTAATTAAACCTGCTTGTTTAATTAAACCGAGTAATGCTCCTGTTGTATCAAATAACAGTACAAGTAAAAATGAAAATACAACGCCATATAATCCGTATTCAATTACATCTGAAAAGGCGTTGATTGGATTTGAAACGATAATCCCCTCTGGTAAATGAGGCATCGCAACAATTTTATCCGTAAACTTCAGCTGCCCTGTAAAGAAGACGATAATTCCTGTCACAATCATACTAATAAATAATGCACCGCTCACACGCAATGTCATTAATACCGCCGCTAAAATCAAACCAATTAAAGTTAAAATAACGGCTGGAGAATGGAAATCACCAATCGTAACTAAATTAGATGGATGATCAACGATAATTCCAGATAGACGTAATCCAATAAAAGCAATAAATAACCCAATTCCACCTGCAATTGCATGTTTTAAACTGTCAGGAATTGCGACAATTAGCTTTTGCCTAAATGAAGTGAAAGATAATAAAAGAAAAATGATACCTGTTACAAATACTGCTGAAAACGCAATGACATATGTAATCCCCTCTGCCTGTTGAACAACAGAATAAGCAAAATACGCATTCATTCCCATAGCTGGAGCAATAACAATTGGATAGTTAGCTAAAAACGACATACATAACGTCCCTACAACAGTCGCAATAATAGTTGCCGTAAAAGCTTGATCAAATGGTACACCTGCATCAGATAATATTTTCGGATTGATGACAAGAATATACGCAAATGTAAAAAAAGTTGTGATGCCAGCTAAAAGCTCTTGCTTCACAGAAGTGTTATATTTTTGTAATTGAAACATGGTTATGTACCCTTCCTACATCTGAATTATTATCACATATTCTTTTCTTACTAGTATGTGAGAAAATATAATACTTAATCTTAACAATCAATAAAAAGAAGAGTCAATATATTCAATAATAGTTCGAATTTTAAGTTTAAGTCTGACAAGCACAGATGTAGTACAGTTAATAATGATTATTTTTGTAGCATAACAGATAGAAATGTTTTATAATTTGAAATAGTTAAATATTTAGTAAACGCATTCAAATATCGTTCACTCTACAAGGGGGATTCTTCTTATGCAGCACACAAACAAATCTGGAACTTTAAACCGAGGTTTAAAAGAAAGACATATTACTTTAATGTCACTCGGTTCAGCTATTGGCGTTGGACTATTTTTAGGATCTGCTTCTGCTATTAAACTAGCTGGTCCTTCTATTTTACTAGGCTATATGATTGCTGGACTCGTTATTTTTTTCATTATGCGAGCACTCGGAGAAATGGCAATTGAACAACCTGTTGCTGGCTCTTTTAGTAAATATGCATATGATTATCTTGGACCACTAGCTGGCTATATTACCGGTTGGAACTACTGGTTCTTATGGGTTGTTACTTGCATGGCTGAAATTACGGCTGCTGGCATTTACATGCAATACTGGTTCCCAGATATTCCGCGCTGGACTTGGGCTTTACTCGCTCTATTATTAATGAGTGCTTTCAACTTTTTATCTGTAAAAGTATTTGGAGAACTTGAATTTTGGTTTGCTCTCATTAAAATTGTCACAATTATCTGTATGATAGTAGTTGGGGCTGGTATTATTTTATTCGGATTCGGAAACGGTGGTATCGCTACTGGCATTTCAAACCTTTGGTCACATGGTGGCTGGTTTCCAAATGGATTTTCTGGGTTACTACTCTCCATGCAAATGGTATTATTCGCTTATTTAGGCGTTGAATTAATCGGTGTTACAGCTGGTGAAGCGCAAAACCCGAAAAAAACACTCGCAAAAGCAATCGATAACGTATTTTGGAGAATCTTACTGTTCTACGTTGGGGCTCTATTCGTTATGATGGCAATTTATCCATGGAACGAACTTGGTGAGAAAGGAAGTCCATTTGTATTAACATTCCAGCAAATCGGTATCGCAAAAGCAGCAGGAATTATTAACTTTGTCGTATTAACAGCAGCTCTTTCTTCTTGTAATGGTGGTTTATTTAGTACAGGCCGTATGCTGTATACATTAACTCAACAGAAAAAAGCTCCGGAAAGATTCGGTCGTTTAAATAAAAATGGCATTCCAAGTCAAGGAATTGTAGCAACAGCAATCGTTTTACTCGTTGGTGTTATATTAAACTATCTTGTGCCCGCAAAAGTATTTACATGGCTCACTAGTATTTCAACTTTCGGGGCAATTTGGACTTGGGGTATTATATTAGTCGCTCAAATTAAGTTCCGTAAAAGTTTGCCGACGCAAAACAAACAAAAGTTATCGTATAAAATGCCTTTATACCCATTAAGTTCATATTTCTCACTTGCTTTCCTTGCACTCGTATTATGTATAATGGCGTATTCAGAAGATACACGGATTGCATTAATTGTTGGACCAATTTGGCTTATCGGTTTAGCTGTCGTGTATTACATGAAAGGTTTTCATAAAATTGATGAAACACCTAATTCAAAAATTAGTTAAGCAAAACATCCCTTCCTTATTACTTGGAAGGGATATTTTTATGCCTATATAAATATTTCTCAACAAATTTCACGGTATTTTTACAAATTTTTAATATTTTTTATGTTTTCCGTCTTTATTTTTACAGAAAAATAAATTACATTATTAAAGCACATATATTTATTATTAGGGGGATTCTTCTATGAAGAATAAAAAGTGGATTACATTTTCTTTAGCAACAGCAATTACACTAAGTATGGGAGCTTCGTTCATACCGTCTACTTATGCCGAAAGCTCTGTAGACCCAGCTCCTGAAATTGCTGCAAAAGTTGTAAATCAAAACAATGGGAAAAAAGTATTATTCGATAATACACACGGTCAAACTGCCGGGACTGCTGACTGGGTTATCGATGGTGGCTTTTCTGATTTCGGAAACGGCATTGCCCAAAACGGCTATCATGTAAAAGAACTACGTAAATCAACACCGCTTACATACGAAGATTTAAAAGACTACAATGTATTTATCGTTCCAGAAGCAAATATTCCTTACAAAAAATCTGAACAAGATGCTATGTTACAATACGTGAAAAATGGCGGTAGTATCTTCTTCATTGCCGATCATTATAATGCAGATCGTAATAAAAATCGTTGGGACTCTTCTGAAGTATTTAACGGATATAGACGCGGTGCTTGGGATAATCCAGCAAAAGGAATGTCTAACGAAGAAGCCAATTCACAAGCTATGCAAGGAGTAGAAAGCTCTGATTGGCTATCTGACAACTTCGGTATTCGCTTCCGCTATAATGCAATCGGTGATGTTTCCGCTAAAAATATTGTATCACCTGAACAATCATTCGGAATTACAGAAGGGGTTTCATCTGTAGCAATGCATGCTGGTTCTACTTTAGCAATTACAAATCCAAAACTAGCAAAAGGACTTGTTTATCTTCCAGAAAACCCAGCAAAATGGAATAACGCTGTTGATAGCGGTGTGTATAACGGCGGTGGTGTTGCAGAAGGTCCTTATGCTGCTATCGCAAAAGTAGGACTTGGAAAAGCTGCCTTTATTGGAGACTCTTCTCCTGTTGAAGATGCTACGCCAAAATACGTTCGTGAAGACTCTGGCCAAACAAAGAAAACTTACGATGGATATAAAGAAGAAAACGATGCGATTTTACTAGAAAATATCGTAAATTGGCTATCGAATAAAGAAACATTTACAAGTTTAGACCAAGTAAATGGTTTACAACTTGATTTACCTACCACTTTACAAACATTTGAACAACCAAGCTTATCAACTGAGCCACAACCTGAACCTTGGAGTGCGCCAAATGCAGGTTATCAATGGTTTAATACAAATACTTTTAAACCTGGTTCATATGGCTATAACGGTGCAGTAACAGCAAATGACTACGTAGTTACACACCCTAGCACTCTACCAAACAATGAAGTGTTCCAAATCAAAATTCAAGTAAATAACTTATTACCAAACACAACATACAATAATTATTCTTTAGGTATCTTCACTACTGGCGGTACACAAGTAGCAAAAGTTCAAAATACAAACGGCACTTGGCCATCTACTTTCGGATATAGCAGTGCTTTTTCTTTCACAACAAACAGCTTAGGTTCTGCTGAAAAAATTGTGAACGTACAAATCGATCCAAATACGACTGGACAAGCAACACTTCGTCTACGTCAAAATACAACAGCGAAATATAGTGAGACTGTAATGATTAATAAGAAATAATGAAAAAGGCAATCCGGATATGGATTGCCTTCTTCTCATTTCTCTTCTTTTGAGAAAAACATTCTTGAAATAACGATGCCTATACTTCCTACGATTAAGAATAAAACCGCCCTAATCATCATTGAAACTTCTGGTAAGTCTAGAAGGAATAGCTTTCCTATCGTTACGACTAACACGACTAAGCCGGCATATAATATTTCATTCATATTTTTATTCCGGCCAAGCCAAACTGCAAATAATGCATACACCATCCATAATAACGATACAGATATGCTTATTATGCTTCCATCTGTGGACAAAACTTCACCGATTCTAGTAATTGTAATAAATACAATCACCATAAACCAATAGAGTGCTATAGAATACACATACTTGCCAAAGCTCGCTAATACATCTTTCGCTTGTCTCATGCAATAATAGAGCGTGCCAATTAAAATAAGATGAGCAACAAAGCCTGCCGAAATAAATTGATCAAACGGGCTAAAAATAGTCTGTATCATTCCAATTGCGTAAACCGTCGCACTAACATACAATTTTATCTGTTGTTTTACTTTAATAGAAGTCACCATACCGAGGAAGCCTTGTAATAATAGTACAATCGCTGCATTCACTAAACTATACTCATATAAAATCGCTAAACTAAAGGCCCCCATTGCGAAACCAAATAAAAGGTTTGTAAATGTAGAATGTCTATTCTTCCTATATTCAAACACGAACATAATAGCGTGCACGAGTGCACTTATCATTAATCCCCATGTTGTAAATTCATGTATTTTTGAAATGGCTAATATAAAGAAGACTGCATTCGCACTAAATATCGCCAAGCGTGGCTCTACTATAAAACTTCTCTCCGTAAACATATGCCAAAATAATAGTAAGTGAATTAAACCATAAACTACTGTTAACTGGACTTGCAAATCCTCTACTAACATTGACATAACAGCAAAGAAGACAAAAAGAACAATAGCTGCAACAACATAAGAAATCATATATAAATACTGATAATGATTTTTCAACGCATACCATAATAAGCTGAGCGTTAGTATCGTCTCATATCCAAAGAAAATATACGGATTAGGAGTCGTACTATTTAATAAGAACGGCACGAAGAAAGCTCCTACCGCTACAAAGATAGTAAGATATTCCGATTGATACCTCTTCGCTATATAAATACCTAAAATGACCCATGCGATATTACATAGAAACGCGACACTCGCTGGAATAAATCCATATAAATAATGTGCCGCAAATGTCGTTAAAACTATACCCGTAATACTTCCTCCTGCTAATACTAACCCTAACGCTTGCCGCTCGCGTTTAATTTGAATATCCCCTATATAATAAAAACCGATTGATAGGACAATACCAAACACAATTCGTATTGCTGGTGTTAATAATCCCGCATCTACCCCTGCTTTAAATAACCAAATTACTCCAAGCAACATAATACCGACAAATATGCGCGGTAACCACGTTTGGCAAAACTTAATAATATTAAATGGTTCTCGTTTAAACGCAGCTATATCTACTTGTTTTACCCCACGTTCTTGCACAGGCTCTTTTATTGTAACTACTTCTTCTTTTTGTTTTTCCTCCATCACCGTTTCAATATATTCTTTCTTTTCCGTCCTAACATGTTGCTTAGCATTTTCTGCTTCTATTTCTCTTTGTTTGGCTTTCAATTCAAAAAGTGCTTCTTGAATCGTTTCAATTGCCGTTTCGAGTGCTTCTATTTTCTTATTCAAATCCTCCTTCATACGCTCCCCCCTTATCCGTTCAAAACCTATATATTACCAATTACCTTTATCATACTCTTAGTCTATTCATTTTCAATACTATTTTTCCAAAAAAGAAAGGTGTTTTCCGAAATCGGAAAACACCTTTTACTTATTTATTCTTATTTATAACAATACTCACGATAACACCAATACAAGCACCTATAATAGCTGGAACAATCCACCCAACACCTTCCATATAAAACGGAATGTATTTCAATACTGATGTCCACTGATTCATCATCACATTTTTATTGAAAATATCAACTGCACTAAACACCGCTACAATTCCAACAGTTACTGTATATACGTATGCATACTTCTCAATATACTTATGGAATAGCCCTAAAATAATAAGCGTTAATGCAACTGGATAAATAAATCCAAGAATCGGTACTGATACTTTTAAAATTTGTGTTAATCCTAAATTAGCTAAAATCATACTAACCAAACTTAACATAAATGCCCAAACTTTATAAGCTACTTTCGGAAATGCACTTGCGAAAAATTGACTACAAGATGTAACAAGTCCGATTGACACACATAAACACGCGATCGTAAAAATAAGACCTAATAAAACGACCCCGCCTTGCCCAAATAATGTAGTCATCACTTGCGCTAACACTTGCGCGCCATTATCAAATGTCCCCAATGAACCACTCATTGAACCGACATATCCAAGTATGACATAAATAATAGATAATAATAGTCCTGCACCAATTCCAGCAATACTCATATATTTCGCTAAACCTTTATCATCTTCAATACCTTTTGCACGAAGAGCATTTGCAATCACAATCCCAAAAATTAAAGCTGCTAATGCATCCATCGTTAAATATCCATCTAAAAACCCTTGGAACATAGGCGCTTGTCCATAATTTCCAGCAGCCTCTTTCACACTACCTACTGATGTAAACATGCTTTTTATAAAGATAAGAGCAATCATACCTAATAATAACGGTGTTAAAACTTTTCCGAACAACCCCATTAATTTAGACGGTGATAAACTTAACCAGTACACAATACTAAAGAAAATAACTGTGTAACATAATAAGACTACGCTACCCGCTTCCGGAAATAGCTGACCCGGTCCCATTTCAAAAGCTAGACTTCCTGCACGAGGAATACCAAGGCCTGGTCCAATAAATACATACACGATACACGGAAAAATAATGGCGAATGAAGAATGAACTCTACCCGCTAGCGTTTGAAAACTTCCTGCTTTTGCAATCGCAATAACTCCCAATATCGGAAGACCTGTTGCTGATATAATAAACCCTACTAATGAAATCCACACATGTTCTCCTGCTTCATACCCAAGAAAAGGTGGAAATATAAGATTCCCCGCTCCAAAGAACATCGAGAATAACATAAGACTAATAAGTAAAATTTCTTTTTTCTGTAACAATTTCATTTCTTTCTCCTTCTTTAATTTCATCTTTTATGAAATCAATTTCACATATAAAAAAGTGCAATAAACCGCTTCTTTACAAAGAAAACATAGTCCATAGTCTAACATAAAAGAAACACTCATTCTATAGCTATATCCCTTTTCCAATTTCTTCTGAAAAATCAACCTTTATTGACTTATAATAGTTAATAAAGTAAAATATTAAATGTACAAAATTATTAACTTTGTTTTTGTTTGTGTCAGGAGGAAAATAACATGGAATCAGCGATACAACTAGAAAGAGAACAACAAAGAAAAAAGAAACATCCTCCAGGTTTATACTTACTCTTCTTTACAGAAATGTGGGAAAGATTTAGTTACTATGGATTACGAGGATTATTAACATTATATTTAACGACAGCTTTAGTAAGCGGTGGTCTTGGGTTTAGTCCTGGATGGGCACTCTCTATTTACGGATTTTACACTGGAGCCTGTTATTTCACACCGATGATTGGTGGATACTTAACAGACCGTTTTCTAGGTAGACGAAAAGCGATCACAATTGGTGGTATAACAATGGCAATCGGTAACCTTACACTATTTGCCTTACAAAACCAAGTCGGCCTATACCTCGGATTAGCGCTTATTATTATCGGTAATGGATTCTTCAAACCGAACATCTCTACACTGGTTGGGGAATTATACGAAGAGAACGATCCAAAACGTGATAGTGCATTTACCATTTTCTATATGGGTATTAATGTCGGATCATTTTTAGCTCCACTCGTTTGCGGATTTTTATCAGAAAATTTATTCAAAACAACGGTTGATGGCGTTGTACATTACGGATTCCGTTACGGATTCTTAGCCGCTTCAATCGGAATGATCATTGGACAAATTTTATTTACAACACTATCCAATCGCTTCCTTGGTGATATCGGTAAAAAACCAACTCGCGATTTACAAACAACAGATGGACAACCATCAGTAGGAGATACACCTTTAACAAAAAAAGAAAAACAACGTACTGCAGTTATCGTCATTTTAACATGCTTCGTTGTCTTCTTCTGGGCTGGCTTTGAACAAGCTGGTAGTTCATTAACATTATATACAAACAAATTTGTAGACCGCTCTGTGTTCGGATGGGAAGTTCCAACATCTTGGTTCCAATCGGTCAATCCATTATTTATTATTTTACTTGCTCCAGTTATTTCGGCATTATGGGCAAAACTTGCAACTCGCAAGCGTGGAGATTTAAAAATCCCAACTAAAATGGGACTTGGTATGATCTTGCTCGGTATCGGTTATATCATTCTCGTTATTGCTACATTAAAAACAGGTAGTGATGAACATAACATTACAGAAAAAGCAAACTTACTATTTATCGTCTTTACGTATCTTTTCCATACGTTAGGTGAGCTATTCTTATCACCTGTTGGACTATCAATGGTTAGTGCGCTTGCCCCAGTAAAACTTGCTTCTTTATTAATGGGAGTATGGTTAGCAAGCTCAGGAATCGCTAACATTTTAGGTGGACAACTCGCAAGCTTCACAACTTCACTTGGATATGCTGAAGTATTTACAGTAATTGGTGCTGTAGCAATTGTATTAGGCTGCGTTTTATTACTAATTTCTAAGAAGTTAGTGAAATGGATGGATTAAAAAAGATGAGGGGAAATCCCTCATCTTTTTTATGCATTCTTACCTTTTTCTATCGCTTGTTCGTACAGATTTTTATGTTCTTTATATTCACTTGGCACAAAATTCTTATAGAAGAATGCAAGCCAACTGTCTCCTTTTTTATATCCTTCTTCTCTAATTTCTGCTGCTTTTTTATTTGATTTAAATCCTTCAATAAACCATTTCTTTAACGATTCATTTTTTTCATATTTAGCAGGAACTTTCAAATCATAGTTTTCAAATGCATACTTATAGCCAGCCTTTTCTACTGCTTTTTTTGTAGATTTATAACCCTTTTCATAAGCTGTTTCATACGCCTTCACGTACACATCTTTCTCTCTATTTCCGGGGTTCTTTCCGGCTAATTCCTTACCTGCCTTTTCCCCTAGTTCAGCTTGCTCTTTTTCAATTTTTTCTGTTCTTTCTTTATTCCCTACTTGGAAACCTTCTGCAAAATTCGGCTTAAACTCTGGAGCAATTTGACTATCTTCCATCGTCTCTTGTGCTAAACCTTGCTCTTTTCCTTTTTCAAAATGCGTTTTCTTCTGCTCTTCTAAAGACCAAGATGCAGCATAAGCAGTTTTGAATGCTTCTTTATATGTATCTGATTTTCCAGCTAAATGTGATTCTGCATCATTTTTCCCTGCTTTAAAATCAATCTCTCCATTTTTTTGTCCCTCAAGCTGTCCTTTTTCCATATCAGCTTGACGTTGTGCTTCCTCTCGCTTACGTGCTTCTTCCGCTTTTCTTTGTTCTTCAGCTACACGTTGTCTCTCTGCCTCTGCTTTTCTTTGTTCCTCCGCTACACGTTGTCTCTCTTCTTCAGCTTTACGCTGCGCCTCTGCGGCACGTTGTTTTTCAGCCTCAGCATTGCGCTGTGCTTCTGCTTGTCTTTCAGCTTCTACAGCACCATTATTATTTTGACTAGGAGCTGGACTTGTTGCACCACTACTAGAAGCTGGCTTATTGTGATAATGATATTCCCCGTACTGCAATCCCCATTTTTCACAATTTGTACGACACGTATGTCCCCCATTAGCATCTGTACGTCCTGGATGCGCATAGGCTGAAATTGGAGCTACCAATAACGCTACACTTGTTGTTAAAAGAAGTTTCTTCACCTGTTGTTTCACTCTTGTTCCTCCCAAAATCTTGAATTCTAACTTTATTATACATAAATAGAAAAATACTTAAATACCAACTAAAATATTCTATTATTTCTCAACATTAGTAAAAAAGAAGGTCAACTCTTTAGAGAGTTGACCTTCTTTTTTATTTCTTCGCCTTCGTTCCTACTAAATCACCAGCAACAACATAACGTTTAGAATTATCTTTTACAGATACACATGTAATAAGTGTTATCTCATCTTTCCCATGATCTTCAACAACCTCCCATTTATCAGGAGTTACTTCAGATACACCAGTAACCGCATATTCATATTCGTTTTCATTATCATACAAATAAATTTTATCGCCTTTTTTTAGAGACGCTATATCACTAAATAAAACACCTTTTTTAGACATGTTATGTCCTGCTAATGCATAATTCCCTTTTCCCATTACTTGATTTTCTTTTACTGTTGCTGCACCTGATAATAGGTTTTTCTCAGTAGAAGACTTTAAAACAGGAAGTTCTAATGAAACACTCGGAATCGAAATACGACCAATTACTTGTTTCTTATCTAAAGATGCGTTCGCTACTTCTGCCAAGTCTGGTTGATTAATTTTCGAAGCATCTACAAATTCTGTCTCATGTTTTTCATAATCCATTTTTTGAACAGCCTGTACATTTTCAGTCTGTTTCTTTTCAGCTTGATATCCATCATAAAATGGTTTGCCGATTAATACACCACCTACAACAAATAGGAGGATTGCTACTATACTATAAATTCTTTGCTTATTCATATACAATTCCTTTCCGTTACAAAATCTTACTCTATTTAAAATGATAAGATAATATTGCTATATGTACAAGTGTAAGCTGAAAAGAAACCTTCTTGCTGATGCAAGAAGGTTTCTTTTTAAGCGATTTTATTTCGATATAAAGATACGTGGAAAATTGTCATTTGAATAAAGAAAATACTAAATGCAATATATATTGGATATGCAGGAACATATAGATTAGCAATTGGAGAAAGCGTTAAAAAACCAACCGCACAAGGCAACACGTACCATAGTGACATAAATGTAGTACGACAAGCCTTTTCTGTAATCGCCTTTTCCCGCTCGTCTTCTTGAGGAAATAACAGTGGAAACATCCAATATGATAGCTCTTTATATTTTTTCTTTTGAATTTTATAAAGAACAGTCGATACAATACCAAATATTAAAAGCAATCCTATTGGCATTAAACTCACCGAAACTTCAAATGGTACCCTCTTCGTTTGAATAAAATTAGCAACTTCGATAGTAAAATAATACAACTCAATAAATGCCCAACCTGCTAATACCATTAAAAGTACATTCAACATATAGGAAAATACAAGTCTATTCATCCTCTTCCCCCTCCTTATTTAAAACAAACACATCTTCCATCTTGAGCTCGAACACATCGCAAATCGTAAGCGCTAATAACAATGACGGAACATAATCCCCTTTTTCAATTGCCGCGATTGTTTGTCTCGTCACTCCAACCTTTTCTGCTAATACACTTTGCGAAAAATTAAACCGAGCTCTTAATTCCTTCACTCTATTTAAAATGGTCAAATTTACCACCTCTCACCACCATTGTATGCTATCCT